>CAWFMP010000009.1:0-3530 GCA_963816965.1 uncultured delta proteobacterium | reverse complement strand
GTCCCCGCTAAGGAAATTGCGGGCGCGGGTAATCGGGCGGTGACATCCGCGGGGCGAGCGGCAACGGCGCCGTTCGGATGGGCGCGCCGACGCGCCAGGCGCTCGCCCCGGGCGAAAGGTGCGCCAGGTGGTAGCGCCAGGCCGCCCAGGTGGCGAGGCCCATCCCGCCCAGCAGCGCCGCCGCCGTGCCGAAAGCCCAGGGGATGAGCGCCGCGGGCGCGAGGCCCCGCGACGGCAGTCGCACGGTCGCCTCGTAGAGCGCGAGCTCGTTGCTGGGGGCGCGGAAGGGGCCGGCCCCGAAGCTGCAGATCCTGCAGGAGCCCGTCCGCCGTGACGGCGTCGCCCGCGCGGATGATGACCTCCTCGACGGTGACGGCGCCGCGGAAGCCGAACGCGCGCGCCACCGCCAGCGGCGCCCGGCGTCCCCGCGCGGTGCAGGGTCGGCGTCGCCTCGATGCGCGCCGTCTCGGGATCGAGCTGGATGCGGACGGCGGGGCGCCCCGTCTCGGGCGCGCCGCCCCAGGCGAGCTCGAACGTCTCGGGCGAGGCGAGATCGTGGACCAGCTCGGTGTGCGCGGTCAGGTGCTCGACGACGCGCAGCCGCCAGTGAACGCACGGCTGTCCGGAGGCGGGCGCGCGCAGCAGCTCCTGCCGCGGCTCCGCGAGCGCCTCCAGGCTGACCAGCGACGCACCGTCGATCATCGTCGACTCCTCCGTTCTCCGCGTCGCCGGCGGCGGCGTGCCGCCGGCCGCGTACTCCTCGAGCTTGCGGTAGAGCGTCTTGCGGTCGAGCCCCAGCCGCTGCGCGGCGCGCGTCTTGTTGCCGCCCTCGGCGCGCGAGCACGCGCTTGATGTACTCGCGCTCGAGCTCGTCGAGCGTCAGCCCGCGCGCCACCGCCGCGCCGAGGTCGTCCTCGCTGGTGGCCCGCCGCTCGCGCACGACGGCGGCAGGTCCTCCGACTGCACCAGCGCGCTCTCGGTCAGCGCGACCGCGCGCTCGACGACGTTCTCCAGCTCGCGCACGTTGCCCGGCCAGCCGTAGGCGAGCAGCGCCTTGCGCGCCGTCTCGTGAAACCCGCGGACCTCCTTCGCCCGCCTTGGCCGCGTTGCGCGCGAGGAAGTGCTCGGCCAGGCGAGGATGTCCTCCGGGCGATCGCGCAGCGCCGGCAGGTGGATGTGGATGACGTTGAGCCGGTAGTAGAGATCCTCGCGGAAGGTCCCGTTGCCGAGCCGCGTCTCCAGGTCCTTGTTGGTCGCCGCGACGACGCGCACGTCGATCTTCTCGCTGCGCGCCGCGCCGAGCGGCCGGATCTCGCCCTCCTGCAGCACGCGCAGCAGCTTGGCCTGCAGCGCCGGCGACAGCTCGGCGATCTCGTCGAGGAAGAGCGTGCCGCCGTCGGCCTCGACGAAGAGGCCCGACTTGTCGCCGCGCGCGTCGGTGAAGGCGCCGCGCTTGTAGCCGAAGAGCTCGCTCTCGAGCAGCGTGTCGGGGATGGCGGCGCAGTTGACCGCCACGAACGGCCGCTCGCGCCGCGGGCTGTTGAAGTGGATCGCCTTGGCGACCAGCTCCTTGCCGGTCCCCGAGTCGCCGGTGATGAGCACCGCGATCGACGAGCCCGACAGCCGCCGGATGACGCCGAACATCTCCTGCATCGCCGCCGAGCGGCCGATGATGTTTCCCCAGCGGTAGCTCTTCTGCACCTCGTCGCGCAGGCGCGCGACCTCGGAGCGCAGCGCGCGCTCGGCCAGCGCCTTGTCGACCGAGAGGATCAGCTGGTCGACGTCGAACGGCTTGGTGATGTAGTCGAACGCGCCCAGCTTGACCGCGCGGATGGCGGTGTCGATCGAGCCGAACGCCGTGATGGTGATGACGTGCGGCGACGGCGTGACCGCCTTGATCTCGCGCAGCATGTCGAGCCCGTCGAGGTCGGGCATCTTGACGTCGGAGACGACCAGATCGATGCCCCCCTGGCGCACGCGCTCGACGCCGGCGCGGCCGCCGGCGGCGACCTCGACCGTGTAGCCGTCCTCTTCCAGCACCTCGCGCAGGAAGGTCGCGCATCGCGGCGTCGTCCTCGACGATCAGGATGGTCGCCCGGCCGGCCCCGCCCGTCGCGAGCGGCTCGGCCTTGGAGGAGGCGGTGGTCGCGGGTTCAGCCATGCGATGCGCGGGCGTCTCAAATTCAATCCTTGCCGATCGATCTCATTTCGGCAAGGTCGGAAGCGGGGAGCGTCTCCTCGGCGCTCGTCGGAGGCGCACGGCAAATAGACGCGGAACTCGGCGCCGCCCGCGGGCGGGCTGTCGACCTCGATCCAGCCGTCGTGGTCCTTGACGATGCCGTGGCTGACCGCCAGGCCGAGCCCGGTCCCCTGGCCCTCGTCCTTGGTGGTGAAGAACGGCTCGAAGATCTTCTCGCGGTCGGCCGCCGGGATGCCGGGGCCGCTGTCGGCGACGATCAGCGCCGCGTACTCGGCGGGCGGCGCCAGATCGAGGCCCCCCTTGCGGCGCACCATCCGCGTCGGTGGCCACCCGCAGCTTGCCGCCGTTCGGCATGGCGTGGATCGCGTTCATGATCAGGTTGAGGCAGACCTGCTGGATCTGATCGGGATCGCCGGGGACCTCGGGGGGCGCCGGCATCGTCTGCACGTCGACCTCGATCCCCTGGCGGCGGATCGTCTCGCGCAGGAACTCCAGCGCCTCGGCCACCACCGCCCCCAGGTGCACGCGCGTGACCGTCGGCCCGCGCGGGCGCGAGAAGTCCAGCACCTGGCGGATGATCTTGGTGATGCGCGCGACCTCGTCGCCGATGATGGTGGCGTTCTTGACCACCTCGCCGGGATCGGCGCCCCGGTCGGCCGGGCGCCGCTCTCCGCCGCCTTCTGCGGCCTCTGCGGGCCATCGCCCGGGCGCGGCCGCCGATCACGTTGAGCGGGGTGCCGAGCTCGTGCGCGATCTCGGCCGCCATCTGGCCGATGGTGGCCAGCTTCTCCGACTGGCGCAGCCGCGCCTCGAGGCCGAGGCGCGCCGCCGCCGCGCGCTCCGTCTCCTCGCGCGCCTCGCGCAGCGAGCCGGTCATCGCGTTGAACCGCCCGGCGATGGTGCCGATCTCGTCGTCGCGCTCGGCCAGGATGACGCGCGACAGATCCCCCTTGCCGACGGCGTCGATCCCCTCGAGCAGGCGGCGCAGCGGCCGGACGACGATCTGCTCGATCGCCAGGCGGACGCCGATCGCCACGCCGATCACCACCAGCAGGAACAGCGGGTAGATGCGGCGCGCCGTGGCGGCCACCTCGGCGTCGATGTAGCCCGGCGTCGCGGCGCATCCCCATGATCGCGGTCGGGTGGCGGGCCGGGTGGCGCGGCGGCAGCTCCAGCGCCGCCGCGTCGAACAGCGGCACCGCCATCGCGTACGAGCGCGGCCCCGACGACGAATCGAACAGGCGGCCGACCGGCGCGTCCTGGATGTCGACCGCCCGCATGAGCAGGAGCCAGGCGTCGTCGTCGGTGCGCTGGTCGCTGCCGATCGACA
>CAWFMP010000008.1:0-13696 GCA_963816965.1 uncultured delta proteobacterium | reverse complement strand
CCGTAGACGAGCCGGCGATAGATGTCGTCGGTGACGACGAACAGCTCCTTGTTCTCGCGCAGGAGGCGCGCCACTGCCTCCATCGACTCCTTGTTGTAGACGGCGCCGGTGGGGTTGCAGGGCGAGTTGAGCACGATGACGCGCGTCTTGGGCGTCACCGCGCGCGCCAGCGACTCGTAGTGCAGCTGGTAGCCGTCGTCGGGGACGGTGTCGACGAGGACCGGCTTGCCGCCGGCCATGGCCACGATCTCGGGATAGCTGACCCAGCACGGCGAGGGCACGATCACCTCGTCGCCGTCGTCGAGCAGCGCCATGAACAGGTTGAACAGGGAGTGCTTGGCGCCGACGGAGACGATGATGTTCTCCGCGGTGTGCTTGGTGCCGTGCGCGGCGTTGAGCTCGGCGGCGGCGGCGGCGCGCAGCTCGGCCGTGCCCGACACCGCGGTGTACTTGCCACAGCCCTTCTTCATCGCCGCGATGGCGGCTTCCTTGATGTGGTCGGGCGTATCGAAGTCCGGCTCACCGACGCCGAACGCGATGACGTCGACGCCCTGCGCCTTCAGTTTGTTCGCCTTCGCGCTGACGGCGAGGGTGAGCGACGGTTGCATCTTGGTGACCCGCGACGCGATCTTCATGTTTTCTCCCGAGACGTTCATACAGCGCCTTCTCGACCATCGGCGGCACCAGGCCGGTGACCTTGCCGCCGAACTGCGCCACTTCTTTGACCAGCGAGGAGCTGACGTAGAAGTCCTTCTCGCTGGTCATGAGGAAGATAGTGTCGATCCCCTTGCCGAGCCGCCGATTCATGTGGGCGAGCTGGAACTCGTACTCGAAGTCGGCGAGCGCGCGCAGCCCGCGCACCACGATGTTGGCGCCGCGCTCGTGCACGTAGTCGACGAGCAGACCGTGGAAGGCGTCGACCTCGATGCGGCTCTTGTAGCTGGTGCCGATGGCGGTCAGGATGTGCTGCTTGCGCTCCTCGACGGTGAACAGCGCCGACTTGCGCACGTTCTCGGCGATCGCCACCACCACCTTGTCGAACATGGCGAGCGCGCGATGCACGATGTCGACGTGACCGTTGGTGATCGGATCGAACGATCCCGGGTAGACGGCGATGCGCGGGTCAGCCGGCATGGGCCTCCTTGCGACGATAGAACGACACAGCCGTCTGACCGTAACGTCGTCGGTCGAAAAGCGCCAGGGGTCCGTAGCAATCTTCGGGCGCGTGGCGCCACTCGTGCTCGGCGACGAGCACGCCGTCGCCATCGAGAAGCCCCTTGTCGGCAATCAGCCCCAGCGCCTTGTCCAGCTCGCCGGTCTGGTGCGAGTCGTACGGCGGATCGAGAAAGATCCAGCCGAAGGCGCCGCCGCCCTCCTTGGCGAGCCAGCGCACGACCGGCATGCACTTGACCTCCCCGGAGAGCCCGAGCGCCGTCGCGTTGGCGCGCACCAGGTCGCAGGCGTCACCGTCGGCGTCGACGAACAGCGCCGCGCCGGCGCCGCGGGAGAGCGCCTCGAGGCCGAGCGCACCCGAGCCGGCGTAGAGGTCGAGCACCCGTGGCGGCGGCTCGCCGCGCGCCACCAGGATGTTGAAGATCGCCTGGCGCACCTTGTCCGACGTCGGGCGCGTGCTCGCGCCCTTGGGGGCCTTGAGCGTCCGCCCTCCAACGCGGCCGCCGATGATGCGCATGGTCGGCTTATAGCACGCCAAACCGACCGATTCGTGTAGAATACTGCTTCGATGGCGCAGCGGAATCTGTCATGCGCCCTCGTCGACAACTGCTTGGAAGCGGGGCGGGGGGATCAGGCGGCGATCCGCGAGCCGAAGCGGGTGTGGACCTACGCGCGCCTGGCGGACGAGATGGTGCGGGCCGCCGGCGCGCTGCGCGAGCTCGGGGTGGCGCCCGGTGATCGCATCGCGCTCATCATGCACGACTCGGCCGAGCTGGCGGCGGTCTTCTTGGGCGCGGTGCGCATCGGGGCGGTGCCGGTGCCGCTCAACGTGCTGCTGCGCCCGCTCGAGCTGCGTACGCTGCTCAATCACTGCGGCGCGGTCGAGGTGATCGCGGCCGGCGATCTCGCCGACAATGTCGAGCAGGTGCGCGGCGAGCTGCCGGCGCTGCGCCACCTCTGCTCCGTCGGCGGCGCGCATCCCGGACAGCTCGACTTCTCGGCGCGCTGCCGCGATGTCGAGCCGTGGACCCCGGCGCACGATCCGCGCGACGACGCGCCGGCGTTCATCTTGTACTCGGGAGCGCCCGGCGAAGATCCGCGCGCGACCGTGCACGATCATCGCGCCCCGACGTTGGCGTTCGCGTCCTACGCCCAGCACGTGCTGGCGTTGGGCGACAAAGATCGCGTGCTGTCGACGGCCAAGCTCTCGACGGCCTATGGCCTCGGGCTCGGCCTGCTCTTTCCGCTCATGGCCGGCGCGGCCACGTTCCTCTTGCCCACCCGAGCGCGACCGCGGACGCTGTTCGACGTCATGGCGGCGTTCGCGCCGACGGTGTTCGCCGCCACGCCCTCGCTGTATGCGCAGCTGGCGCACGACTACGCCGAGCTCCCGGCGCCGCGGCCCAAGCTGATGGCGTCGGTGCGCCACGCGGTGTCGGGCGGCGAGACGCTGCCGCTCGCCGTCGAGAAGCGGGTGCACGAGCTGTTCGGCGCCGAGCTCCTCCACGGGTTCGGCATCACCGACGCGCTCTCGTTCATCCTGTCGAACACGTTGCAGGAGCGGCGCTCGCTCTCGGTCGGCCGGCCGCTGCCGGGGATCGACGCTCGCGTCCTCGACGAAGAGGGCAACCCCGCGGCGCCCAAGGAGATCGGCGCGCTCGAGGTGCGCGGGCCGACCTTCACCGGCGCGCTCAAGACGGGGGACCGCTTCCTCGTCGACGACGACGGCTACTACTTCTTCTGCGGGCGCGCCGACGATCTGTTCAAGGTGTCGGGCCGCTGGGTCGCGCCGGCCGAGGTCGAGCGCGCGCTGCTCTTGCATCCGGCGGTGTGGGAGTGCGCGGTCGTCGAGGATCGCGACGACGACGGGCTGCCGCAGCCGCACGCGTTCATCGTCGCCAACATCGGCCACGCTCCGTCGGACCAGCTGGCGCACGAGCTCATGCGCTTCGTCAAGGACGAGATCGCGCCCTACAAGTACCCGCGGCAGGTCTCGTTCGTGGACGCGCTGCCCCGCGCTCCCGACGGCAAGGTGCAGCGCTGGAAGCTGCGCGGCGCGGTGTGAGCGCGCGTCCGCGGGCGAGCGGCCGATGACGCTCTCGACGCGCCAACGCGCGTTTGCCCTGGCGGCCGCGCGCGCGCTCGGCCGCGACGCGGCGAAGTTCTGCGCCCAGCAGACGATGGCGCCCGGCGACGAGCTGGCGCGCAACGCCGCGGCGCTCGGCGGCACGGCGCCGCAGCGGCGGGAGGCGGAGGCGCTGGGCCGGCCGCAGCCGTCGGGCCTCGATCGCGTCGATCGCTCCTGGTACGTGGCGCCACCGCCGGCGCCGCGCGACGACGCGGCGGCGCACCTGCGGCGCGCCGCGTACGGACACCTGGTCTCGATGGACGACGCCGGCGCCGGCGTGCTCTCGAGCCGCACGCCCGGCGAGATCGAGCGCGTGCTGCTCGCGCTCGGGCGCCGTCGGGTGGCGCTCGCCTTCGTGAGCGCCCCGCGCGCGGGGCTGGCGCAGCTGTGCGCGCGCCTCGGCGAGCCGCACGCCTCCCAGCTGGTCGAGGAGGTGCGCGCGCTCCAGCAGGCGGCGCCGGCGCCGGCGCAGGTCAAAGCCGCGCAGCGGGCGCTGTTCGGCTCGGGCGACGGGATCGACGCCGGCCGCGGCCTCTTCTTTCGCGTCGGCGCGGCCTGGCTGGCGCCGGCGCTGGCCCGCGACGGCGACGAGCTGATGCGTGCGGCGCAGCGCCTGCCGCGGGCGCTCGGCCAGCTCCTGCTCGACGAGGCCGATGCGGTCAGCTCGGACGGGGAGCGGGCCGCCGCGCTCTCGCTGCTGGCCAACGGCGCGCTCGCGACCCTATAATCTCGGCATGACTCGACGCGCCCTCCTATTAATAGGCCTCCTGGCACCGCTCGCCTCCGGCTGCGGCTACAACTCGCTCGTGTCGGCCGACGAGACCGTCAAGGCGGCGTGGGCGCAGGTCGAGAACGTCTACCAGCGACGTGCCGATCTGGTCCCCAACCTGGTCAACACCGTCAAGGGCTCGGCGCAGCACGAGGAGAAGGTGCTGACCGAGGTGACCGCCGCCCGCGCTTCGGCGACGCAGATCAAGCTCAGCGTCGACGACCTGTCGAACCCGGACAAGGTCAAGCAGTTCGAGGACGCGCAGGCCAAGCTGTCGTCGTCGCTCGGTCGGCTCATCGCCACCGCCGAGAGCTATCCCGACCTCAAGGCCAACGCCGCGTTCCGCGACCTCATGTCGCAGCTCGAAGGCACCGAGAACCGCATCGCCGTCGAGCGCAAGCGTTACAACGACGCGGTGCGCGACTACAACGTCAAGTGCCGCTCGTTCCCGACGCTGATCGCGGCCAAGATCTGGCACTTCAAGCCCAAGGAGCCGTTCAAGGCGACGACGGCCAACGCCGAGCAGGCGCCCGAGGTGAAGTTCTGAAACCGCTCGTCGCCGCGCTCGTGCTCCTCGTCGCGGCGACGACGCCAGCGCTGGCGCTGTCCATCCCGCCGGCGCCGACCCAGCCGGTGAACGACTACGCGCACGTGCTGTCGGCGGACGCGCTCGGGCGGCTCAATCAGCAGGCGCTGTCGTACGAGCCCGGCTCGACGCGCCAGATCGCCGTGGCCATCTTCCCGTCGCTGGATGACGAGGAGCGCTTCGACTTCTCGATGCGTCTCGCCGAAGCGTGGAAGATCGGCGGCAAGAAGAACAACGACGGCGTGCTCATTACCGTGTTCATCAAAGAGCACCAGGATCAGATCCTCGTCGGCTACGGGCTCGAGGGCCAGCTCACCGACGTGATGACGGCGCGCATCCGCCACGAGCTCATGGAGCCGCGCTTCAAGGCCGGCGACTTCGAGGGCGGGCTGCGCGCCGCGCTCGCCGCCATCGACACCGCGACCGGCGGGCACCAGCACCCCGAGGGCAAGCTGCCGGCGCAGCAGCCATCGGGCGGCGGCAGCGGCCTTCCCATCGGGCTCATCATCCTGGTCATCTTCGTCATCGTCCTCGCCATCGCGCGTCGCGGCGGCGGCGGCCGGGGCGGCGGCAGCGGCTTGGGCTTCTGGACCGGCCTGTTCCTCGGCGGCGGCGGCGGCGGCTGGTCGGGCGGCTCGGGCGGATGGTCGTCGGGCGGCGGCGGCGGCGGATGGTCGGGCGGCGGCGGTTCGTTCGGTGGCGGCGGTTCGGGCGGTAGCTGGTAACCCACGGAGGCACGATGGCAGGCCCGCTCGACAAGGTGATCCATCCGACCGACCAACAGAAGATCGTGGACGCGATCCGCAGCGCCGAGCGCGTGACCTCGGGCGAGGTCAAGGTGCACGTGGAGCTGCGCTGCCCGGGCGGCGATCCCTACAAGCGCGCGGTCGACCTGTTTCAGCGGCTCGGCCTCACCAAGACCAAGGATCGTAACGCGGTCCTCATCTACGTGGCGACGCGCGATCGCAAGTTCAGCATCCTGGGCGACCACGGGATCCACGAGGAGGTCGGCTCGGCGTTCTGGGCCGACGCGGTGCAGCGCATGCGCGTGGCCTTTGCCCGGGGCGCGTTCGGCGAGGGCATCGCCGGCGCCATCCAGTCGGTCGGCCAGCACATGGCCAAGAAGTTCCCGCGGAAGGTCGACGACGTGAACGAGATCGACAACGAGATCACGACCGACGAGACGTGAGATAATGAACCCCGCTTGAGCAAGGTCATCAAATCGGGGTCGGGGGGCAACGTGCGGCGCGCCATCGTCGACGCCGACGTGTTCGACGCCAAGCTCGAGGGCGACAGGCTCCTGGCGGACGCGCGCGCCGAGGCCGAGCGCGAGCTGGCCGCGGCGCGGGACGAGGTCGAGCGGCTGCGGCGCAAGGCCGAGGTCGAGGGGCGCGAGCGCGGCCTGGGCGCGGTCACCGAGCTCCTGGTCGGCGCCCGCGCGGTGGCGGCGCGCGCCCGCGCTGGGGCCGAAGCGGAGCTGCGGGTGCTGGCGGTGCGCATCGCCGAGAAGATCCTCGGGCGCGAGCTGACGCTGCACCCGGCCGCCGTCGTCGATGTGGCCGCCGAGGCGATGCGGCACGCGGGCGAGCCGCGGGAGCTGGTCGTGCGCTGCGCGACCGAAGATCTGGAGGCGCTCGAGCGCGGCAAGCCGCGCCTGGTCGAGCGCTGCCGCGCCGCGCAAGCGGTGCGCTTCGTCGCCGACGACCGGGTAGCCCGCGGCGGATGCATCATCGAGACCGAGCTCGGCGTCGTCGACGCCCGGCTATCGACCCAGCTCGACGCCATCGAACGGGCGCTGCGCGGGGAACCGGAGTAGACCTTCCGGTGTCCAATGAGTAGGCGATGAGCTCCGACAAGATCCGTCTCGACGCCGCGCTCTCGATCGTCGACGGCGTGACCGCCCCGCGCGTGGCCGGCCGCGTCACCGAGCTGGTCGGGCTGGTGCTGCGCGCCACCGCGCCGGGGGCGCGCGCGGGCGAGCTGGTCATCGTCGAGCGCGCGCGCGGCAACCCGCTTGGCGCCGAGGTGGTCGGCTTCCACGGCGAGCAGGTGATCCTGCTGCCGCTCGGGACGGCGGAGGGCGTGGGGCCCGACAGCGTCGTGCGTCCGACGGGGCGGCCGTTCTCGATCCGTTGCGGCCCGTCGCTGCTCGGCCGCGTCATCGACGGGCTGGGCGATCCGATCGACGGCAAGGGGCCGCTCGACGACGCCTCCGGCGCGGCGATGGCCTGGTGGCCGGTCGAGCGCGCGGCGCCCGATCCGCTGCGCCGCCGCCGCGTCACCGAGCCACTGCCTCTGGGCGTGCGCGCGATCGACGCCATCGCCACCGTCGGCGAGGGGCAGCGCATCGGCCTGTTCGCCGGCCCCGGCCTGGGCAAGTCGACCCTGCTGGGACAGATCGCCCGCCACAGCCAAGCCGACGTCATCGTCATCGGCCTCGTGGGCGAGCGCGGGCGCGAAGTGCGCGACTTCCTCGAGACCCAGCTCGACGACGAGAGCCGCCGCCGCGCCGTGTGCGTGTGCGCCACCTCGGACGCGCCGCCGCTATTGCGCCTCAAGTCGGCGCTGGCCGCCACCGCCGTCGCCGAGTACTTCCGCGAGCAGGGCAAGCGGGTCCTGCTCCTCGTCGATTCGCTGACCCGCGTGGCGCGGGCGCAGCGCGAGGTCGGCCTGGCGGCCGGCGAGCCGCCGGCGCGCCAGGGCTATCCGCCGTCGGTGTTCGCGATGCTGCCGCGCCTGCTCGAGCGCTCGGGCCAATCGGACAAGGGGTCGATCACTGCCGTCTACGCGGTGCTCACCTCGGGCGACGAGGGCGACGATCCGATCGCCCAGGAGGTGCGCGCCATCCTCGATGGGCACATCGCCTTGTCGGCCGAGCGCGCGGCGCGCAACCAGTGGCCGGCGATCGACCCGGTGCGCACGCTGTCGCGGGTGATGGACGAGCTGGTCGACGACGAGCACCGCCGCGCCGCCGGGCGGCTGCGCGAAGTGCTGGCCACCTACGAGCGGCAGCGCGATCTGGTGCTGCTCGGCGCCTATCGGCAGGGTGCCGACAAGGCCACCGACGACGCCCTCGCCCGGCTCCCCGCCGTCGAGGCCTTCTTGCGGCAGGGCCGCGACGAGCGCCCCTCGTTCGCCGACAGCCGCCGCGCGCTGATCGCGCTATTCAATTCATGAAGAAACTACTCCCATTCGCAGTGCTGCTCTCCCTGGTCGCGCCACAGCAGTCGTCACGGGCGGCGGAGCAGCTGACACCCATCTTGTCGGCGATGCAGGCCGAGCTGTCGCGCTCGATCGCGCGCCTGCGCCTCAAGGGCTACGAGGCGCCCTACTTCATCGCCTACGCCGTACGCGACTACCAGCAGCGCTCGGTGGGCAGCCGCTTCGGCGCGCCCATCGACGACAGCAGCAACCACTCGCGCCAGGCCTGGGCCGAAGTGCGCGTCGGCGACTATCAGTTCGACAACACGTCGTCGGATCGCGAGCTGCAGTTCGACATGGGAGACGCCGACGCGTGGGATCCGCCGACCGAGGCGCCGCTCGACGACAACGCCGAAGCGCTGCGCGGCACGCTGTGGCTGCTCACCGACGCCAAGTACAAGAAGGCGCTCGGCGCCTACGCCAAGAAGCGCGGCAAGCGCGCGACCACCATCAGCGAAGACGAGAACCTGCCCAGCTTCTCCCGCGAGCCGGCGGCGCACCACATCGACGCGACGACGCCGTTCGTGTGGGACGATGACTCGCTGCGCGTGCGCGCGACCCGGGCGTCGGCGCTGTTCACGCAGTATCCGGATCTGTTCGAAGGCTCCGTCAAGATCTCGGGCGACCGGGTGACGCGCTGGTTCGTCAACTCCGAAGGCACCGCGGTGCAGACCGAGCGGACCATCTACGGCGTGCACCTGGCGGCGACCACCCGCGCCAAGGACGGCATGCTGCTCCAGCACGAGAAGGACTTCTACGGACGCACGCTCGGCGAGCTGCCCGACGATAAGGAGCTGGCCGACACCGTGGCCGTGCTCGCCCGCGAGCTGCGCGCGCTGCGCGCGGCGCCGATGATCGATCCCTACACCGGGCCGGCGATCCTGATGGAGGAGGCGGCCGGCGTCTTCTTCCACGAGACCGTCGGACACCGGCTCGAGGGCGAGCGGCAGAACGACGAGAAGGAGGGCCGCACCTTCAAGGGGCAGGTCGGCCGCCATGTCCTGCCCGACTTCCTCAGCGTCATCGACGATCCGACGGTGCGCGCCGCCGGCGGATTGGATGCCCCGGCGACCGGCGACGGACCGGCGATCGTCCACAAGCCGGTCTCGCTCAACGGCTGGTACACCTACGACGACGAAGGCGTGGCGGGGCGCAAGGTGACGCTCATCGATCACGGCGTGCTCAAGGACTACTTGAAGTCGCGCACGCCCATCACCGGCTCGCTGCGCTCCAACGGGCACGGGCGCGCCGAGGGCACGGCCGATCCCATGGGGCGCATGGCGAACCTGTTCCTGCGGTCGACGAAGAAGGTGTCGGTCGGCAAGCTCAAGCAGATGCTGCTCGACGAGGTGCGGCGCCAGGGCAAGCCGTTCGGGCTCATCATCCGCGACATCACCGGCGGCTCCACCAACACCTCGAACTTCGGCTACCAGGCGTTCAAGGGTGAGCCGCGGCTGGTCTATCGCGTCGACGCCAAGACCGGCGCCGAGACGCTGGTGCGCGGGGTCGAGATGGTGGGCACGCCGCTGACGACGATGTCGCGCATCATCGCCACCTCGGACACCGAGGGGGTGTTCAACGGCTACTGCGGCGCCGAGAGCGGCTTCGTGCCGGTGTCGACGGTGGCGCCGGCGCTGCTCATGTCCGAGATCGAGCTGCAGCGCACGCAGAAGGCGGCCGAGCGGCCGCCGGTGCTGCCGGCGCCGTGGTCGGACCTGGGCGCGACGCCGCCGAAGCACCGCCGGTAGCCGGCAGGCCTCGCCCCGCCCACCGGGCTCCGCCCCGGCCGGGCACCTCCGTCGGACGGGGGAACGACCAGCCCACTCGTCGTCTCCCAGATTGCCCCTGGCCTGACGTCGGACCGGACCTACACAACGTGTGTGTGGGCTGAAGCGATGGACATGCTGGCGCGGGCGCGAAGGCTGATCCCCAAGGACGATCGCCGGGTCCTGCTGTCGCCGCCGCGCCTGGTGGGGCGCTTCATGCGCTTTGCCCTGCATCGCCAGCTCGGCGGTGGCAAGGAGCACGCGGCGGACGATGTGGCCGCACGCGATCCGGATCTGGTGTCGCTGTTCATGGACTTCTTCGCCGCCTGCGGCCGCCGCTACTTCCGCGTGCGCATCGACGGCGTCGAGAACGTGCCGGCGACGGGGCCGGCGCTGCTCGTCGCCAATCACTCGGGCGGGCTGGTCCCGATCGACGGCTTCTTCATCGGCCTCGCCCTCTACGAGCGCTTCGCTGGCGCCCGCGCGATGTATTCGCTGGTGCACGACTTCATGTTCGACGATGACGTGCTGCGCCGCTACGCGCTGCGTCTGGGCATGCTGCGCGCCGGCGGCGACTCGGCGCGCCACGCCTTTGCCCGCGGCGACCTCGTGCTCGTCTACCCCGGCGGCGATTGGGAGGCGTTCCGGCCGTTCAAGCAGCGCGGCCGCGTCGACCTCGACGGGCGCAAGGGCTTCATCCAGCTGGCGCTGCGCGAACGGGTGCCGATCGTGCCGATCGCCTGCGCCGGCTCGCACGAGCAGCTCGTGGTGCTGACGCGGGGCGAGCGGCTGGCCAGGCTGGTACGCGCGCACGCGTGGGCGCGCACCGACGTCTTCCCCATCGTGCTCTCGGTCCCGTGGGGTGTGACGCTCGGCTTCGTGCCCTACCTGCCGCTGCCGGCGCAGATGTCGATCTCGTTCGGCGCACCGATGAGCTGGCCCGGGCTCGGCCCCAACGCCGCGAACGATCCGGCGACGGTCGAGCGCTGCTACCTAGACGTCGAGGGGACCATGCAAGCAATGCTCGATCGGCTGGGCGAGGGCCGCCGCTTCCTGTTGGGGCAGGCGTCATGACCGGCGAGCCGCTCTCCGCCGTCGACGCCGCCTGGCTGCGGATGGAACGACCGACCAATCACATGATGATCACCTCGCTCATCGTGGTCGACGGGCGCCTCGATCCGGCGGCGCTCGAAGCGGTCGTCCGCGATCGCCTGCTGCCGCACGAGCGCTTCCGCCAGCACGTGGTCTCGGGCGTGCTCGGTCGGCCGCGCTGGGCCGACGATCCGTACTTTGCGCTCGACTCGCACCTGCACCACGTGGCGCTGCCCGCGCCCGGAGACGACGCGGCGCTGCGCGCGCTGGTGGCCGATCTCCTGAGCGCGCCGCTCGATCGGGGCCGGCCGCTGTGGACCGCGCACCTCGTCGACGGCTATGGGGGCGACACCGCGATCGTGGTGCGCATCCACCACTGCATCGCCGACGGCATCGCGCTCATCCGACTCCTGCTGTCGCTCACCGATCACGATCCCACCGTCGGCGCGCCCGACGCCGGCCAGCAGCCGCCGGCGCCAACCGGGCCGCTGCGCCGCCTGGTCAGCGGCGTGCGCGCGCTGGTGCACGACCTGACGCTGTCCCCCGATCCGGCGACGCCGCTGCAGGGGCCGCTCGGCGTGCGCAAGCGCGTCGCCTGGTCGACGCCGGTGGCGCTGGCGCCGGTCATGGCGGCGGCGCACGCGGCCGGCGGCACGGTCAACGACGTGCTCATGGCCGCGATCGCCGGCGCGCTGCGCACGTACGTGACCGCGCGCACCGGCGAGACGCCCAACCTGGAGGTGCGCGCGCTGGTGCCGGTGAACCTGCGCCACGTCGTCGGCGGCGGTGAGGCCGGCAACCGCTTCGGCCTGGTCTACCTGACGCTGCCGCTGACCCAGCCGACGCCCGCCGATCGACTGGCGGCGGTGCGGCGGCGCATGGACGAGATCAAGGCCTCGCCCGAGGCGGTGATGTCCTTCGGCGTGCTCGGCGCCATGGGCCTGGCCAGCGTCACCGTCGAGCGCTTCGGCGTCGAGCTCTTCACCAAGAAGGCCTCGGCGATGGTCACCAGCGTCCCCGGCCCGACGGCGCCGCTGCGTTTCGCGGGCCGGCCGCTCAAGTCGCTCATCGTGTGGGCGCCCGCGTCGGGCCAGATGGCGGTCACGCTCAGCATCTTGAGCTACGCCGGCCACGTGCAGGTGGGCGTGGCCTCCGACGAGCGGCTGGTGCCCGATCCGAGCGCGATCGCCGCCGCGTTCGACGTCGAACTACGCGGGCTCGTGCCCGATCGAATGAGGATGCGGGAGCTGTCTTAGTGCGTCGCGGTGACGGTTAGCGAGTCGTCGCCGACCTTGGACGCGACCAGCACGCCGACGACGAGCGCGACCACCGCTCCGGCCGCGACCCAGGTGTACCACTTGCCCCACGCACCCAGGCGCGACCGCTTCTTCTCGGGCGCCGGCGCGGCCGCGGTCAGCGCCGCGACGGGGGGACCGGACGGCTCCTTGGGCGCTACGTACATCGCCAGCCGCTCCATCGCCGCCGGGCCACCGGCGTCGACGCGCACCGAATCGGGCGCCCACGCCGCCTTGTCGACATCGAGCCAGCGGCCGAGCAGCTTCTTCGGCCCATCGGGTAGGAGCACCAGCACGCGCGCCGCGCCGACGCGCCGCCCGACGGCGGCGATGTCCTTGGGCTTGGCATCGGGCGCCTGCGCGCGAATCGCGTCGACAAGCACGCCGAGGCGATCCTCTTTCACGAGTGTGACCTTGATCGACTCGCCCGAGCGCAGCTCGCGGTGCGCGCGGCGAAAACCGGGCGCCTCGACATCGAGCACGTCGAGCGCGGGATCGCCGCCCGCCACGGTCTGCGGCGCCGGGCCCATCTCGCGCAGGTTGCGGTAGACGGTGGCATGGGGTGGCTCGGTGTCGACGGTGACGGGCGGGCGCGCCGGCTCCCAGTCGCGCGGCACGTAGTAGCGATCGACGAGGCGCTTCATGTCCTCGTTGCTGCCGGCGGTCCAGCTCAGCCGCTCGGCGGCGCGCGCGGCGTCGGCGGAACGGCCCAACTGATTGTAGCAGGCGAGCAGGTTGCGCTCGACGTCGCCTAGCGTGGCGCGCAAGAAGTCGAACGGCACCTCGGTGAGCAGGAGCTGCTCGGCCGCTTCGTAGTCGCGCGCGGCCTCGGTGTACTTGAGCTTGACGAAGCTCTGCTCGGCGCGCGCGAGCAGGAGCTGCACGTGCGTCGCCGGCCCACCCGCGACGAGCGTGCGCCGATCCTCGACGCCGTCGATGGGCCGGGCCGTGGGCGTGCGCGTCAGCTGTTGGTTCACGTCCTCGACGGTGCGCTGAGCGCCGCCGGCCTCCAGGCTGGCGGCGTCACCCATCCACACCACGGCGACAGGGACGCGATCGACGGCCAATGCCGGCCCTGCCGCGAGCATGCTCGCCGCGAACGCGGCGCCGACCAGAGCAGTACGTTTCATTTTTCCTCGAGAGGCTGCTCGAAAAACTTGTTGAGCGCCCACACGTCGCGCGCGCGCAGACCCTCGAACCGCACGCCCAGCCCGCGCAGCCGGCCGTCGTCCATCTCGAGCCAGCGCACCTGCCCCTCGACCTCGATCACCTCGGCCTGCGTCGGCACCCGGAAGCGCAACACGACCTTGGCGCCGAACGGCAACGTCTGCTCGGTCTCGATGAACACGCCGCCGAGCGAGATGTTGCGCGTGTGCGACGAGTACGAGCTGCCTTCGTGCGTGAAGTCGATGGGGACGCGTCGGTCGTAGCGTCGGTCGGACCTGCGGTGCTCCACCGTGGGGCCTCCTTCAGAGGGCCGATGCTACGTCAGGATCCAGGTCGACGTCCAGCACGAGCGGGTGATGATCGCCGAGCGGCAGCCGTCGCGGTGACACTCGCGCCAGCCAGCGCGGCGCCCCGCGAATCAGCAGATGATCGACGCGCAGAAGGCCGATGAGGGTTGCCCCGGCGTCGCGGCCGGCATCGGCGAAGCTGCGCGTCAAGCGGGTGAAGGTGGCCACGTCG
>CAWFMP010000007.1:0-259787 GCA_963816965.1 uncultured delta proteobacterium | reverse complement strand
GTGATCATCGCGAAGCATTCCCGCAGGTCCGTCTTGCTGCCAACGTGACAGATGTTGGCGTAAAGATTCGCCATGCGAATCGGCGAGCAATCCCCAAACGGCGTGAACGGATTGAGCACGTTATTGCTCGACAACGAGCAGTTCACACCGTGATACAGCAGCTTGTGGACCGGTACTACCGCGCGCGGCTGGTTGTGATCGTGTACATGATTACGTCCCATGAGGTAGAGGTCGGTCGCGGGCAGCGCCGTGAGCGCCACTCCCGAATCCGAGAGCCGCCGCGCCATCCGTTCGAAATCTGCGAGCCCCAGACTGGTCGCCTTGGTGACGTGACCGATGGTGACCCGTCCCCCGTATTTGTGTTCATCGGTTCGCTCACAGACGTGCCAGACATCCATGTCGTCGGACGTCGGTCCGAAATCGAGATGCATGTCAATGTCGACGTCAAACTCGCGCGCGAGCTCGAAGACTCGGTCGATCTGACCGCGAGGATCCGAATCCGTATAGGGCGCAGCGCCAACCGCGCGCCCAC
The DNA here is from genome assembly GCA_963816965.1 of uncultured delta proteobacterium. Lineage (GTDB taxonomy): Bacteria > Myxococcota_A > Polyangia > Palsa-1104 > Palsa-1104 > JAQBQH01. The sequence continues at coordinate 259,255 of CAWFMP010000007.1, read as the reverse complement.
CGCGCCTCAGCGCCTCGACCATCAGTTGATCGGTACCCGGATTGTTTAGAAGACCCTCTTGGGGAAACACGCAGACCTGCAGATCGATCGCCCACGCATATTGGCTGACCAGCGGCAATACACCCTCGAGGCCGCGTAAACCGACCCCGGGATCGACCTCGAGATGAGTGCGCATATGGGTCGTACCCTGGAGGATTGACTTTTCCAAGGTGCGGCTCGCACGCGCGTAAACGTCCTCGACCGTGAAGGCGCTCTTGGCCTTGGCGGCTTCGCCGATCGCCTCCAATAGATCGCCGTGCTCGGAGCTACAGCGGTCGAGGATGCAGGACTTATCGAGATGCAGGTGGGTCTCGACGAAGCCGCTGGAGACGAGACGGCCGTTCAGGTCGATCGTCTTGCTCGCGTCCTCGAGTTCGCGGTGCTATCGCCGCGATCTTGCCCGCCACGATGCCAATATCGCAGGCTCCGCGCTTGTCGACTCGCGCGTTCTTCAGGATGAGGTCCATGGCCACCCTCGCTGTCAGGCTTTAGCCTCATCCCATGAACATCAGAGCGGCGTCAATAATCTTCAAGCCCTTGAGGTGACGCCACGAGGGTTTATCAAGCTGCCCGTCCTCGCCAAGGCTCACGAGCGGAGGGCCGATGACCGAGGGCTTAAGAGGTGGCTCGATGAAAAAGGAGCGCACCAAGGCCAAGCGCATCAGCAGGGCGGAGCTTCTCGTCTGCACCTTGGCAAAGGCTACTACATAACGATCGATTCATCGATGCGGGTGAGCGCAAGTTCTGTCGTTGATGTACCTAGCCGAGAGGTCGGCCAGGGAAAGCATGCATCCGGGGCGGGCCTTTGCGAAAGGCAAGGAAGCGAATCCATGAGAGGGATGGGCCGAATTTTAAAGCGCGCTCGGTCTACTGGATAAGCTCACTATCACCGTGGCGGGGAGTATCGGGAAACTTCGGAATCGGAGAACGAGGACAAGGCCGGGAAGCTGCTCACATAACGGCTAGGTGAGATGAGTCGTGGGCATCTGACTGGGCCGCGCGAGGGAAAAGCTCACGTTCGAAGACCTAGCGAAGAGGCTGTCGCCCGACTACGAGATCAACGGCAAACGCTCCGTGGTATCCATGCTCCTCGGGATCAAGCGATCCAGTCCGAAGAACTCAGCGGCCAGATGGGCCGACAAAAAGACTCAGCCGGGACCCGCGAGGGCTCAGCTGCTCCGCACCCACCTCCCTGCCAATCCAAAGCGATGCTGCTCTCAGGGATTTGATCCGTTGAGAACGCGAGCTTGACAAATGCGGACAGGATGCCGGCAATCCGCCTAACGGCTAATGTTCGAGAACCGAAAATATCTTGATTTTATTGGTGGAGCTGACGCGGATCGAACGCGCGACCTCCTGAATAAACATCAGGCGCTCTACTGCGAGCTAAAACATCGCGGGTGAACTTTCCAAGCGGCTCGGACAAGTGTCGGTGCGTGATGCTCAGTTAATGACCTCATCGATGATGGTGTTATGGCGCTTTTTCTTTTCGTGTAGCGGCGGATGCCGGTGCCGGAGAGATGTGATCGTATTGATGTACCGGTGGACCTACTCTCGCGCTCCTTATAGTTTTCGCTCAGTAGCGTGCCGAGGTCCTCGGCGCGACATCCGCGCAATCATTGCTGCTTGATCGTTATCTGCGGTCGCTCCAGACCGGTGCGCACCACATTCACCGGCAATAGTCGGCGTGTTGAGGATGACTATGCGCGCTAGCTGTCCCCGTTCCGGCTTGTCGCTCGCACCCGCGATAGGAGCTCCTGCGCGTGTCCGATCCCCGTCTTATGGACCTCGCTCGCGATTAGCATTCAAAACCAGCCATTTTCTCCTTCAGCTTTGTTTGGTCACTGTGCCTCCGGCAGATTGCAGCGCAAAGAACAGCTTATCGAACACTACAGCCAGCAATTCGTAAGGCGACAATCATGCTGTTGGGTCAAAACGTCGAGTGACTGTCCGTAATTAGCGCCAGCCTGTGGTTCATGCGTGGAGATCGCCTGCCATGGAATTGAATCAGGTGCGCCCTGCCATATCGACCGCTGGTCGCCCAGCAACACAGGGAGCTGTCTGGCTGACAGATTGCTTAAGATAGTGTTGCGGGGCCCATCGTCTACTCCACGAGCTTAGGCAGACTTGGCTTTCGTCCGCACAGTAAGAACCGGGCAATCGACCTCGCGCATCAACCGCGCTCCGCCACGCTGCCGAGCACGAAATGGCTCAGCCCCTTGCGCCCATGCGTCGCCATCACGACCAGTTCGGCGTTTAAGTCATGGGCCATGCGCACCACGTCATCATCCGGCGTGCCGCTGATTACGTGAACCTTGCAGCGCACCCTCCCTTGCAGCTGTTCGCGGGCGACCTGCTCGAGCCTCGCTCTTGCCGCTCGCTCCCATCTGGGGTCTGCGTCGAACGGCAGCGGTACGTCCATGTCCTGCGATGGTTACCCTTGCCACGTGAAGAAGGTGGATGGTCGCGCCCCGCTCCTCGGCAAGTTCGCACGCGATCTCGAGCGCGGCGATCGAATTCTTCTCGAAATCTATCGGACACAGGATATTACGGAATCTGGCACGTCTACTCCTGTTGATCGCCTGGGTCGTTCCTCCGCCGGCTGCCGTTCCTCCGGCCGGCTGCCGCAGCGCACAGCCGGCCGGGAATGTGATACGGTCGCGTCCGGGTGTCTACCTAGTGCGTTTCGCGCCTGCGCCGACTGGGCGCGAGCCTTTAATCCCAGGTCGTCGGTCTGTACGGGATTGCTTTAGCGTTCACGCGGAGCGCCGGAGTTGGCGATACCGGAGATCATGAAGGTGTTCTCCATAGCCGATCCGGCGGAGCCTCTGCCGCCGTCGGCAGCCTCCGAATCCGCCTGGCAGTCGACACAGTAAACGGCCTCCGGCATAGCCCGCAGCCGCTCGATTAGGATCGTCGCCACACTGTCCACATATACCGTAGCGGCCCTCTTCGAGCCGCTCGAGCGCAGCCAGAATCGCGGACAGACGGCGTTCGGTGAGGTCAATCAGGCTGACATTTAACTCCATATCCTCGTGCAAGCGGGCATGATCCGACTCGTCGCCGGGTACGGATCCTTCTGCCGCGCCTCATTGCGGACGAGCTCCTTTAGTCTGCGGAGTTCCTGGTCTCGCAACTGCAACAACATGCTTCGCAAAATCCTGGTGCGGCTCGCCAAAGGAATTTGCGTGCGCTTGCGAAACAGCCGTTCATGGAATTTCAGCCCGAAGACCTTTTGGCCTGCGCTTATATATTTCCTAAGCATGTCTCTACCCTGGTCTCTTCACGGCCCCATTTTCACAAGGGGAAAGCTGATGTGCCCGGCCGCCTCACAGGCAGCGGGGCCCTTCGAGCGAAACGGATCCGCCGGATCCATCCGGGGTTCCGCTCGCGCGCGCAGCTCGGTGTGGGAAGTACGCTAGCGGGCGCCGTCGGGCGCGGATGGCAGGATTCGGCGACGAACCACCTCGTCGACCGGCCAGACCGGTACGTTGACCTGGTTCACGCGCGAGCTCCGCACCGGAGCCTTCGCTGTCAGGATTCCGAATTCGAGCGTCGCGCCGGCCGAGAGGTCCGCGACTCTACCGCCGATTTCCTCCAGCGTATGGCGCGTAAGTTGCTGGTACTTGGCAGCAACCCCAGGGTGCGAAAAGAAGGCTATCGACTCGAGTGGGCGAGCAGTCTGCGCGAGCGTAAAGAGGCAAAAGCAGCTGGCTAACAGGACTACGTTCTTGCGACCTATATTTTCGCGCTTTTGCATATTCGATCGGACTACCGCACCATCTGGAAGAGAGCTACAACTTCACCTTACTCTGCATCTGATTGTAAGCCGTACCCATCGCCGACTTCAAACGGCACTCAACCACTTCTGGTTTCGACATCGCCCAAATCCCCCTGAAGGGCTCCTGTTTCAGTTCTCTGAGGAACCCCTTTTCACCTCGGCGAGTTAACTGGCTTCTGCTGCTCGGTTAAACCTTGCAGAGGAAGGCCGCTTGGTTTACAAGGCGGATTGAAATCCGAGAGCGAAATGAAAATTCCGATTTAATTGCGAGGTAAAGAAATTGTCCCAACCCCAGCATATCTGTGCTCTCCACTTGCCTGAGCTTCGACGGGAAAATCTCAAGCCCGACATCCAAAAATATTTCGCCAAGTGCGAAGAGAAGCTGGGCTTCGTACCCAACGTGCTGCGCGCTTACAGCTTCAACTCGGACAAGCTGGCCAATTTCATGACGATGTATAACGAGCTGATGCTTGGGCCGTCGGGATTGAGCAAGCTCGAGCGTGAAATGATCGCGGTTGTGGCCTCATCCATCAACCATTGTTTCTACTGCCTGACCGCCCATGGCGCCGCCGTGCGCCAGCTTTCGGGCGATCCCAAACTAGGCGAGTTGATGGTGATGAACTATCGTGCCGCCGAGCTTGCAACGCGACAGCGCGCGATGTTGGACTTCGCCGCCAAGCTCACCGAGACTCCAGACAGAATCGTCGAGACCGATCGCCAGGCTCTGCGCGACGCTGGCTTTAGCGATGCCGATATCTGGGACATCGCCGCGGTGACCTCATTCTTCAATATGTCCAACAGGATGGCGGTGGCGACGGACATGATGCCCAACCCCGAGTACCACAGCCAGGCTCGCTAGGGGCGACGGTTCACGGTTAACGTAAGACGCAATCATCGAGGAGATTGAGTAAGCAAATGCGCGAACTGACGCTCGAAGAAATCCGCAAGATGTTACAGGCGGCGAATCGCAAGGCGAACGAGGTGGGCAAGCCGAGCACGATCGCTATCGTCGATTTCGGCGGCCATCTGCGCGGCTTGGAGCGGCCCGAGGGCGGGCGAATCGCCAACGTCGATATTGCAATCAAGAAGGCTTGGACCGCGATCGCATTCAAGCGGCCCACCGAGATGGTACGGGCGATCATGATGCCCGACGCTATTGCGTACGGCCTGCAGCATACCGACTCGCGCATCTGTATCGTGTCGGGCGGCCTGCCGATCGTGGAGAAGGGAGAATTTTTGGGAGCCGTGGGCGCCAGCGGCGGCACCATAGAGGAAGACATCGCCTGCTGTGTCGAGGCGCTCAAGACGTGCGGCTTCACCACCGAGTTCGCGGACCCGCTCAAGGCAAAGAAATAGCAGCCGTCGCAAAAACGCGGACAGTCGCGCGACCGTCGCGGCGCGATGCCTGATGTGCTAGGAGCTTGAGTGATGCCTGGTCTTTGTGGTGGTCCAAGCTCTCATCCTGCGACTCGGCAAGAGCATCCCCGCACGAACGGGTCCTAACATCAGCGCAAAGGCTAGTATGAGATGGCGACCGCAACCGTAAAGGGCTCCTTCCTCGCGGCGGCGCGGCAGTTCACCGAGAATCTTTACCACTGCTCGCGTTGCAACTACTGCGTCGAGGCGTCATGGGAAGAAAAGGGGCTGCGCCATGTATGCCCCACCTTGCTCTATCATAGCCCGGCGCTCAGCTACTCGGGTAAAGGTTATCTCGCGACGGCGCGCGCGCTAGCCGACGGCGAAGAACTGTCCGCGGCCACTGTGGCGGATCGGGTCTTTGCCTGCACCACCTGCGGCAATTGCGAGGAAGCCTGTCCGATCGGGCTGCGGCCCGCGCAACTGGTCAAGGCGATGCGCGCCGACCTCGTCGATCACGGCCTTGCCCCGGACAGCGCCCTCGAGATCGCAGCAACATCGCCAGCACTGGCAATCCGGATGGCCTGCCCGCCGCTGAGCGTTGCGCATGGGCCGGCGAGCTTCAGACTGTCTCCGGCTCCGCACCGGAATTTCTATATTTGCCCGGCTGCGCCGCTTGCTACGGCAAACCGGCTGAAGCGCGCGCCACGGTGGCCCTGCTGACCGCCGCCGGGGTGCGCGTCGCGATGCTCGCGGCCGATCGCGATCGATGCTGCGGCGCGCCGCTGTTCGAAACCGGCCAGCTCGCCGCGGGCCGTCGGCAGGGAATCGAGCTGCTCGAAGCGATCCGCGACTCGGGCTTGTCGGCAGTGCTGACCTCGGGCGCGGAATGTCTCGAGAGCCTCCGTCACCACTATTCGCAACATCTGCAAGCGGGCGAAGCGGTTGCTGCGATGCATCCGCTGGAGCTGCTCGCCGATCGAATTTCAACCCATCGCCTGAAATTAGTCGCGCGCAAGGATTCGCCACCGCCGGCCGCGGTTGCGATGCTGGATAGCTGCCATCTCAGCAAGAAGGGACACGGCGGCCTGGCTGAGACCGGATACCCACGGCTCGCTCGCACGATTCTCGCCGCGCTCGGATGCCGAGTCGTGCCGGATGAGTCGGCCGCGCGCTTTGCGCTTTGTTGCGGCGCAGCGGGCGGCATGGCGCAGATCCATCCGGACTCGGCGCGGCGGATGGCGTTGGGGAAACTCGAATCGTTGCGCGAGCTGGGAGCCGGCGCGATCGTCTCGGCGAGTCCGCTCTGTGCGAGTCACCTCGAACGGTCGCGCGACGGCGGCACAACCCCGGTGTACGGCCTGTGCGAGTTCATAATGGCCCATTTCGAAGCGCGCGGGTAAATCGAATCATGGAGAAGCGTTCACTCGCCAACGAACTCGCGGGCACTTCTGCGGTGGTGCTCGAAGATCAGATCGATCTGCTCAACTATCGGCGCGACGCCTCGGTCTGTGCGGCTGGCGACCCGGCCGCCGCGGTCCTGGTCAGCAGCGCGGACGAGATCGTGCGAGTCGTCAAGGCGGCCCGCGAAGCCGATCAGCCGATCTATCTCCGGGGCGCCGGATCGACGTACGCCGGTGGTGCCAACCCGACCCGCGGCGGCGTCGTGATCGACGTTTCGCCGATGAACCGGATTGTCGAGATCGACCGCGGCCGCGGCCTGGTGATCGTCGAGCCGGGCGTGACCTACGGCGAACTACTCGCGGTGCTGGGGCGCGACGGTCTGACGGTCGGTATCGTGCCACTTACGGGAGCGTCGGGGACTATCGGTGGTGCCATCGCTTCGCATGGACTTGGAACCGGGTCGCCGAAATATCAGAGCACGGGTGACGAGGTCGCAGGCCTCGAAGTCATTTTACCCGACGGCGAACTGCTCAGGACCGGCAGCGCGGCACTGGCCGGCGCGGGCTTCTTTCATCGCTATGCGATAGGCCCCGACCTGACCGGGCTTTTCCTGGGCGCCAACGGCACGCTGGGCGTCATTACGAAACTGGCGCTGTGGGTCCATCCGCTGCCGCCCCATCAGGAAACCCTGACGCTGGGCTTTTCCGATTACGCGGCGGGCGCGCGCTTCACCGCCCACGCGCAACTGCACGAAATGTTTCGCAACGTCTGGTACGGCGCCGGCTATGAGGACAAGGCGGTGGCCGCGCGAGTCAGCACGGCACGTCCCGATCTCGACGGGAACTCGATGCCAGGGTTTTGTCTCGGGCTCGACCTACGGGGCGATCCAAGGGAGGTTGCTGCCGATCGCCTGCGCCTTATCGACCAGGCCAGCCGTTTCGCGGGCGGCGAATTCGCGCCCTTCGACGAAATCTTTTTCAGCAAGCTCAGGCGCGATTTCAGCTTCTGGTACGGCTACGCGGGTTATTTCTCGCGCTCGATGTGCGCCCTGCTGATGACCTCGATGCCGACCGAGACCTCGCCGCGCTTTTTCGCGCTGGTCGATCGCATGCGTGCCCTGCATTCCGATTTCGTCTGGGCCGGCGGGACCGTGCTCTGCCGGCGTGGCGTTCATGGCGCGGTGATAATGTTCTACGACGAACAGCATCAATGGCCCGCCGCGCAGGCCGCCGCATCCGCCACCTGCGCCGAGTTGCTGGCGATCGGCTGCGTACCTTACAAGAGCGGCAAGATGTGGGCGCCCCTGATGGATCGATTTGGCAGTTACTACCGGACGCTGCGCACACTCAAGCGGAGCCTCGACCCAAAGTCGCTGTTCTGTCCCGATAACCTCGCGCTTTGAGCCGCCGATGCGGAACGTAACAGTCAAGTAGCAAACGCTCAGTCCGTTTCGATAGGCAGCGAATCATCCCTCGCCCACTCGCCCATCGAGCCGTCATACAGGGTGAGATTCTGGTATCCGAGCTGGTACAACATGAACAAATCGACTGTGGCTGAAATCCCTCCTCCGCAGTAGCAGATTACGTTCTTCGATTTCTCAACGCCGGTCGCATCGAACTTTGTGCGCGCGTCGGCCAATGGCACGAACGCTTTGGTCTTGGAATCGAGCAAGGTTGCCGCCGGCACATTCACACTGCCCGGAACCCGGCCCGGACGACCGTAGCGGCTGGGGCTCTTACCGCTATGCAAATCAGGCGATAACGCATTGACGATGACCGTGCGTGAATCCCCGAGCGCCGCCCGCACCTGCTCTTTGCCGACGAACAAGTCGGCACGAGGGCGTGCAATGAATTTAGCCGCAGGATACGCGCAAGGCTCGGTCGAAACCGGGCGACCTTCCGCCCGCCACTTTTCCCAACCACCATCCAGGACCGCCGCGTTGTCGAACCCGAACGCCCGCAGCATCCACCAGACACGCGTCGCCCACATGATATTGCCCGCACTGTACAGAACGACCCTGGCGCCTTCACCGACGCCATGCCGCGACATGATTGCGGCGAACTGGTCGGCGGATGGCAGCATGAACCGCAACTTCGTGGTGTTGTCCGACAGCTCCCCCTGGATGTCGAGAAACCCCGCGCCCGGGATATGCCCTGCGTCATAGTCCGCCTTCCCGCTGACGATGCGATAAGGAATATCGGTGCCGGGTTCGGCAGGCTGCAAATGCGTCGTGCAATCGAAGATGCGCAAGTTGGTATCGCCGCGATGCGCCTCGAGCCAGTCGGTCTGCACCAGCGCACCGGGATCGTGGTATGCGATAGTTTCTTCTGGCATGTTCCTACTCCTAATCGACGCCAAGCGTGCTTCTCCGCGAGGCCGCTTGTTCAGTCAGAACGTATAGCGTTTGCCGACGGCCAGGGGGTCCAACGCGCTGTCTCCGAAGGCGTTGGCAAGAGCCTTGACCGCTCGCCAGCCGGTGCAGTGTCCGGCGGCGATAGTGCGTGGCTTTAATTCCGACAGGGCCGCAACCGTCTCAGGTATGATTTCCTCGTTCGCGCCGGCAAGATGGAATCCGCCCATCACCACGTGGATCGGCGTATCGGCAACGCACTCGCGAGCGTGCTTCAATACATTAACCACCCCGGCGTGCGAGCATGCCGTAAACACTATCAGGCCTTTTCCTTCGACTCGCACCATCAAAAACCGCTCGTCCATCAGCAACGGGTCGGGCATCCAATTCCCGTCCGCGTTCTTTTGATAATGCGCCGGCAGGCCGCGTTCGAACGGCGTCACCCGCGGAATTTCGCCACTAAGATAGAACATGTCGTCGAGGAAGACCTGGGGTTCCCCGGTGCAGGTGACCTGTGCACCATGCGCCGTCAAAGCTTCAATACCTGGAACATCCTTCATTGGCATCAAATCACCGTTAGGTAGACGACGGGCCCGTGAGCGGAACATCCCAGGATGTGCATAGTACGGAATCGACCGGCCTCCATTGCGGCTCCGCACGAGGTCGAGCGCTTTCAGCATTCCTCCGGCATGATCCCAGTGTCCGTGGGACAGCACAACGCTCTCGACGATGCTCAGATCGACGCCGAGCCGCCCGGCATTGCGCTCGAACGCATATTCCTCCGGCCCGCTGTCGAAAAGAACCGTGTGCCGGCGCGCTCCCCGGGTAGCCGTTATAAGGAGGGAAAGGCCGTGACAGGCGCAGCAAAGCGAGTCACCGGATAGTTCCCGCATTCCGTGCCGCTCCAGATAGGCGAACTCCGACTCGGCGTGGGCGGGGATGGTCGAGAGGCTATCGGTCGCGTTATCGACCACGACCTGAATCTCGATCTTGTCAATCAGCGCCAGACTATCCATCAAAGTCTCTTCTCGTGAATGAACGCGAACGAAGCAGCGTTTCACTATGACGCGAGCATGTGCCAACAAGTTTTCACTACTTCGGCAAATTGCGCACTCAGCTTTTTCCGCCGCCCCGATCGAAGCCACGTCACTCCGACCGCGCATAATGCGCCGTTTAGCATGTCCGCCAGCAGATCGGGACTTCCGGCCCGTATCTCTCCCTGAGCCTGCCCTGCCTTGACGAACATGGTAAGCACACGCCGGGCGCTCACGATCTCCGGTGGAAGGGTCTGCATGAATCGCACTTCGTTCTTGCAGAAATACACAAAAGCCTCGCCGTGATCCGTCACGGCCGCGAACTCGTGACGAACAATCCGACGTAGCTTGTCCAGAGTCTCACCCGGTCCGCTGACGATTTGCTGAAGCTCCCGGCAGTGCCAGCCATACCAACTCGCAAAAATTTCGCGGGCGAGATCATCCTTGCCCGCAAAGTGACGGTATATGGCCGCTTCTCGTACCCCAGCCGCCTGAGCTATCTCCCGCATGCTGGCCGCATCGATTCCTTTCTCGGCAAAGAGTAAAGTTGCAGCCCGTACGATGACCGGCCGCTTGGTGCCGGGTTTCTTTTCAAGAATGTCCATTGTGAATGAACGGACTAAAGGGTGTCGCCAGATACGTCAATCACAACAGTACCTGCGATCGTCGGATTATCCAGGTTCCCTATCGTCCCTGACGCCGAATCGCGTCTAGGGTGCAGAACTGGTCGTATAATTTCGGGTTGTCGATGCTGGATACCAAACCGCCGGAGATTTCCGGGACTATTCCCATGCGCGACATCCGTCCGCTTTTCATGTCATACATATGCATGTTCAGATAACTGGCCCAGAAGCTGTCTGGCATTCCCGCGGGCCACTGCATTCCGGGCTTCTTCACCGCGTAATCATAAAACCACTCGGACTGGTGGAACGGCTTGCCCTCCTGGTCATACGTGACAATCAGCGGCACGATGCCCGTGCGTGCATCGAACCAGCTGCGCTTCTTGCTATAGGGGCAGTTCGGATAGCCCACCGGCTTCATCTCGACCACATAACCCTCGGGTACCAATTCCATAAAGGTTCGAAAGTACTTCTTGCCATTCTTTCCGCCGACCAGGGGCACCTCCCAGTTCGGGTATCCGAAATGACAGTTGCCGTGCGTGGCGGCCAAAAATGGTCCTTGACCAATGATTTTGAAGTCGCCCCAGGTATAAACGGGATCGCCTGCGCCAGCGGAGTCACTGGCGAACCACGCGGCGCCCGGCATGGCGGTCTCGAAGCGTGAGCTATCGGGAACCGATCTAATTCGCTTGGTTTCTGGCGAATACGCGTGCGCGGTCGGTAGCTTATGTTGGTCGTAGGCCCAGATTTCGAGCGACGCGCTTCCGTTCATGTCCTGCGGAGAAGTCATAAATAGGCTATTTATTCGCAGCTCGGTCTCGTGGCCTGGCAGATAGGGCTTCGGGTCCAGCGTTGTGCGCCCGACCGTTCGATATCCGACGAAGATGTAGTCGTAAGTATAGTTGACGTCGCCGTCCGCGTTGGTTTCCCACTCCCGGGAGGCATACGCCGCACTGTCATAATACAATGTGGATGAGGTGAGCGCGTTCTGAAGCAGCAATTCTTGCGCCGTCTTTGCCTCCGGAAAGGGATTGCCGCCGATCCATGGTTTGCCTTCCTTGGTCCAGACGTTGCCGTCGCGGCCGATCTGATGAACCCCCTTGTTGCGCAGCAGTCGCTTCCACGTACGAGGGCGCACAAAGTCTTGGTCACGTCGGTCTCGGTCGCGATCAGGTCGATAGTCCGCTTGTCGTATTTGACCTGCCAGTAGGCAACCTCGTCGAGTATATCTTTGACCAGATCCACATTATCCGCATTGAGTACGTCGCCCGCCTTGAGCTTGCCCTTGGTGTAAGCCTCGATCGAAAGCAACTCCGGCGGGTAAGCTGCCGCGCAGTCGCCGTTGCGACCAATGACGTCGAACAATGGCGCGAGCAGTCCCGCTGCCGCCACGCCTCTGGCGAGCTGCCTCATAAAGTGACGCCTGGTCCATCCCTCTCCGTACTTAATCACGCGCATTCGGTTTAGCTTCTCCCGCGAATTTAATCGCCTCAGACTGCGCCCGGCCGCCGCGATCCATACGACGGCGGCCCGGCGAATTTGAACCAGCCTATATGTTCGTTGACTCCCGTGACTCAGACCGGCGGATTTCTGCCCGCCGATTGGCATGGTGGCGATAAATCGCCGCCATCGAGGGTCGCGGCTCACTCGGTCCCGGTTATCGGTGCAAGGATGCCGCTGTGAGCGGTCGACCACTAACAAGTTTTGCCAAAAGCGTCAACCAAGGACGGCGCCTAGCCCCGCTTGACGTGATCTGAATCGAAGGAGAAGGGGAATACCTTCAAACCTGAGCGGCGCTCACTTTGCATTCGGAATCGAGTTGCTGCAGGTCTTTCTGATTCAGCCACCGCCAAGGCTGGTAATTGTTGCCGCAGTGGATGGTCCCTTCATCTGTGGAGCGTGGCAGCTCCTACGTGGATGAGGACCTCGGTAACGCCTCCGACTTGATCGCGAATCCGACGCTCGACTTCTTCGGCAAGCCGGTGGCTTTGAGCGACCGTCATGTCGGGATCGACGGTGATATGGAGGTCGACCCTCACCATTCCTCCGATCCCCCGACTACGTACCTGGTGGCAACCGTTCACTCCGGCCACGCTACACGCCACTTTGGCGATTTCTTCTATGTCCCCGACCGCGGCATCCGCGAGAACGCGCGAAGCGCCCCGGACAATCCGCGACGCTGTCCAAGCAATGATTGCCGCGACGATCACCGAAACCACCGGGTCGACGACGGGAAATCCCAATCGCACGCCCACCAAGCCGGCCGAGCACCGCACCCGAAACGAGTGTATCGCTGCGGATTCGCGCTGCGTCGGCTTGCAGCACGGTGCTGGCCAGTGCCCGGGCGGACCGGCCTTCCCAGATAGCCAGCCCGACCGTAACAAGGATAGAGGTAACTACTATCGCGAAGCTAAGCCCGGTGACCCGGGGCACCTCGTGAGAGTGGAAACGCGTCCACGCATCATCCAAGATTCCCCACACCGCTGCCAGCATAAGAACGGCGATGCCCATCGCCGCAAGCAGTTCATATCGCTCATAACCGTAAGGATGTGATGCATCAGCGGGTCGAGCCGCGAGATGGATACCGGCCAATCCGACAATTCCGCCAGCGGCGTGAAGAGTGGAATGAAGTCCATCAGAAATCATTCCGATGCTGCCGGTAAAGTACCCATAGCCCCCTTTTGCGAGGGCCATCAGCAGGTCCAGCATAAGGACGACAATGAGAACCTTTCGGATGCTCTTGTGTCTTCGCGCCTGAGGTAGGTTACCGGCTACAACCATGACGCCACTGGTCTACGAGATTACGCTTTCTTAGTGGCCTGCATCGCGATAAACGCCGCCCCGAAGGTCGTGACACCGCCCAAGAGTGGGTCGAGTGGCTTCATTGCGCGTGCGGCCAGATGCGCAGTGCGGGTAATAGACCGACCCACGGAGCCGATCTACGTGGAAGCCAGCGACGATCGCGGCCGTGCGCAGTTCGTACGCGGTCGTGAAACGCGCGTGTCTCCAGAACTCGTTGCCCAACCAAGCGCGAATCCGCCGGGAAGCCGCCCACGTGCTCCATCTACCCAGCCCGCCTATGACAAGGCGGCCGCCGGGTTTGAGCACGCGGGCCATTTCCTCCACGGCACGGGATCTCTGTTCCACGAAGCAAAGAACCGTTACCGCCGTCACCACATCAAAGCTTTGATCGCGGAACGGAAGATGCTCGGCGCGGCTGAGTAAATAGCTCATTCGCATCCCGCTCGGCTATTGTCCGCGCGGTCGCCTTCGCGATCATGTCCGGGTCAGGGTCGCAGCCAACGACGAATGATGCACCCTTGCGGTGGAATTCGGCCGCGAGCGTCCCGTCCCCGCAACCGACATCCAGCACGGACTTGCCGAATAGAGACCCGGCCAGATCAAGAACCAGTTCTTGTTCCAGTGACTCGGTGATCGCGCCGAGTGTGGACGCGCGCCACTCGGCATAGATGTCGGGACCAACTTCGCCGGCTCTATTCGAGGTACGCGTTTTGGCCAAGGCGTTTGCTGCCACTGAGGGATCAGCTCGAGACCGGGCAGGCGTTGGAAATCGTAATGGTCATGACCACTTGGCCAGTAGTTGCAGCCTTGGCGAACGCCTCGGCTAGTGCGGCGAACATGATGCCGCTTGCCCCTGTTACAGTGGTGCTCATCGGCCCGACTTGCGGAGTCAATCCATGTTCCTCAAGGGCACTACGCACCGACTCGACCGCCGGCCCAAGGTGCTCTTGTCGCAGCGGATAGACACTGATTTGTGCGCTTGTTGTCATGGATTGGAGTCTCCTTGTCGAGTAGGCCTTCGAGCGGAGGACTGATTCGTGCCACGAAGGCCCGGCGGACGATGATTCTGAGGCATATTCTTCATGTATCGGGCTCATCCACAGAGAGCCGGAAAGCCGTCATGATTTGAGCAGGCTCAGGAAGAACAGGCCGCCGGCGATGGCTACTATAATCGGGGCCGGAAGGACGGTGCGTCAAAGCAGCTATCCAACTGCCCAAGAGTGTGGAGGCGAGCGCAGTTCCGATCGCAATCGCGAACATGCCGTCGATACTTCGGGCCAGACGCTTCGCAACTGTCGCCGGGATGATGATGAGCGAACCCATGAGCAGCACCCCGAGATAACGCATTCCTAGCGCAACAGTCACCGCGAAGGCGACCAGAAACGATAATTGCAGGCTCTTGACGCCGATGCCCGAAGCGATCGCGACCTCAGTCGAGACCAGCGATACGAGCAGGCGATCTCGCGCCTGGAGAATAAACGCGATCACCGAAAGGGCGGCGCCCAGCGCGAATACCGTTTCCGCGGTCGTCATGCTGCCCGGCGCCCCGAACAAGGCGTCGATAAGTTCTTCGCCCGTGGCAGTGAGGCTGCCGATCGCAAGCGCAACGGAAAACACGACTCCCGTGATCGCTTCGGTCGACAGTTTTGTCTTGCCCTCGATTGCCCAAATCAGCACGCTGCCCGCCAGCAGCGCGACCAGCGCACCGATCAACGGGTTGAGTCTGAACATGAGAGCGAGACCGATTCCCGGCAAAGCGACGTGCGAGAAGGCATCGGCGGCCAGCGTCATCCTCCGCATCACCGCGAAGCAGCCCACCAGCCCGGCCGCAATCGCCATTGCGCCGCACACGATTAGCGCCTTAACGTCCATGGTCGTCGTGAAGGTGGAAACTGATGGGCCTACCGTAGATTTCCAATAACCGCTCGGGCGTGAGGACCACGTGCGGCGGCCCTAGACAGCTGCGTTCTCGAGCGAGGCACAAAACGCTGGAGGCGTAACGGTACACGACGCTCAGGTCATGTGAGATGAGAAAGGTCGTAACACCCTCGTCTTGCTGGAGTCGGCGGATGGCTTCACTGAGCGCTTGTTGGCCGGGAGCATCAACGCCTGCGGCCGGCTCGTCGAGAAGAAGCACATTGGGCCTGCCGATCAAGGCAAACGCGACCAGGAGGCGCTGAAACTGCCCTCCTGACATGCTTCCGATCGGTTGAACCAACATCTCTTCCCGCAGATCCACGCGCTCCAGGGCGTGAAGTGCGTCTTCCTTTCGCGCGCGTGCGATCGTCAGCTTGGCGCGCAGCAGGTCTCTTCCGGTTATCGGGAGATCCCGCTCGATATCGAGTTTCTGCGGCACGTAGCCGAACCGTGTTCCCGGCGCCCAGCGAATCGTTCCTTCGTACGGTATCGCGCCGATGAGCGCGCGGAACAGCACCGTTTTGCCGCAGCCGTTCGGACCAATGACCGCAAGAGAAGCCCCACGGGCGACGGTGAAACTGAGGTCCGCGAGGATCACCGTGTGGTCGAAACGGACGGTTAGGCGATCCACCTCGAGGACTGAATCGCCAAAGGCCACCTCTTGGTCGGGGATCGGGAGCTCTGGAATCTCAGTCGGCATCAAATTCAGTCCGACGATGGCAGCGGTTTCGCTTCCTTGATCTTCATCGGCGAGCCGGATAGTTCCTGCATCCCGTGCCACTCCAGATAAGCGAACTCCGACTCCGCATGGGTTCCTCGCATGGAATTTAGGACCGCTCAATACTTGAACCTGCTCTCCGCGTGCACAAACAGGAACCGACGATGGAGACTAATCTTCGATTCGTTGGGAGTTCATGTCTACACCGGGAAACTTTACCCATGCGCGACGGGTTCGAATTCGAGAAAGTATTGATACGGGAGAAATTTGTGTTCACGCACCATGTCGTAGCCGGCTTTGCTGAATTGTTCCATCATTTGTTCGCGCGAAATGTTCATCCGCTTCGGGGGGCCCTCCGGCGCGTCCTTCTTGAAATCGACTACTGCGATGCGGCCTCCGGGCTTGAGCGCCAGAGCAAGCTTGCGCAGATAGGCGAGCCGATCATCGACATGATGAAGTGTGTCGCAGAAAAAGATGACATCGGCCGAGTTCGGAGAAAGTTCCGGGTCGTCCGCCTTAACCACCCGCGCATGATAGTTTTCAAGGCCGAGTTTCTTGGCGTCTGCCTTCATGTAGTCGACCATCCCCGGTTCGACATCGAGTCCGATAACAGCGCCTGAGGGGCCGACGGCCTTGGCGAACCGGCGCGTAAAATATCCGGTCCCGGCGCCTATATCGATCACCGTCTGGCCGGGTTTCAGGTCGAGCGCCCGCACTACCTCGTCGGGCCTTTGCCATTTGGCGCGATCCGCCGATTCGAATACGCCGCCCAATGCGCCACGTCGCCAAAGCCATGGTGCGCCGTTGGCGCGTGCTCCTGGGCCTGTGGGGCGTGCGCAAGCAAAAGGACCGCCATCAGCGTGATAACAAATGAACCGGACTTCGCCACTCGAACGGCAGCGATAGATGGGCTGGGCCGTTTCTGCGGCAACGGACAGAGGTTGATCTGCATGTCGACTATCATGCGGCGCGCGCAACGAAAGAGTAGTGATATTTGAACATACGCTCACCATCGATCCGCAAACCCATCCGCTCCATTCGCTCACGCGCTTCGGCAGCGGTGTAAACATGGTCCCGTGGAGGCCCCACCGGCCGTTCGACACCGGCGTTCCAGTCAACTACAAGCACGGTTCCGCTCGGCTTGAGCAGGGCAGCCATTGCACGTAGCGCCTCATCGCCAACCTCATGCAGGACATTGAGCGCGAGGACGCGATCGGCCGTTCCATTGAGCTTCGTGAGTTCATCGGTATGAACCGCGTCGGAGATTTGAGAGCTTTCGTGCCGCAGGCTTCGCCTGCAGCAGATCGAGCATCTCCTGCTGTTCGTCGAGTGCAATCACCTCCAGGTCGGGCCGCGACTCGTGCGAGCTCGATCGCGTAGGTCCCGGTGCCCGTGCCGAAATCCACGACACGGCCGCCGGCCGGCGCCGCCAGCATCTCGAAGACCTCTTCCGGCGGTAGGTGCCCGAAGCGCGACGGGTCGTCGAGCAGCGCCGCCCGGGCCGGGTCGAAGCGCTCGGGCTGACGGGCGCCATGCCGATCGTCATCGCCATGTGCTCCGTGGCGATGTCCGCCATGGTGGTGCGGATCGTGCTGGTTCTTTTCCATGAGGAATCCTCCGCGCAGGATAATCGCAACTTGTCGTGGGGCTGCTGATCAAAGATAGGGCCGCGCCGAGTTCGACGGCAAGGGTTCTATTGAGATCTCCGACCTTCGCTGGCATCTAGCTCCATGCGGGCCCGATGGCCGTGGTTGCATCGAGCAAGATCAGACATTCGCGAGCGCGAAGAGTCCGACACTCACCGGAACCGGTGGAACCCAATCGTTGTAAGCTTCCATGTTGCAGCGCGTGAGCGAAAAAGAGATTGATTAGAAGAAAAGACTGCGCGCGCAAGCATAGTGGCGTTGGTATGAAACCCGAACTGGATGACAAAGCCGCACCCCAGGAGACACGCCTTCTCGTATATAGCTCGCGACTGATAGGAGGCCTTCTTGCACTCGGATTTGTGAACGTCCTGCTGATTGTCGCCGCCGCGCGAATGGCCTATTTCCCAACCGATCTGTTAGTCGCTCGCGCACTGCAGTCTCTGGCGTTTCTTCCATTGAGCTGGGCTAGTTCGATAACGGCGACTGCTGATAAGCCGTGGTGCTTCGCCCTACTCGCTCCTGGTCGTGGTGGTTGCATGGCTGCTTTGCGGATGGCGGGCAGCCTTGGTCGCCCTTCCGGTTTTTTTCGGACTCTGGCTTTTCGGTATCTGGTTGAGTCCCCGGATTGCGCAACCCCGGCCCTCTCCCGAACTCATTCGCGTTGTTGGTCATCCGAAGGGATACGCTTTTCCATCGATATTCGGCTTGGTCTATGTAGCGACGTTTGGATATCTCGGACTATTGGCCGGAACGCAATGTCGCGGCACTTTGCGAGTTCTCATC
The DNA here is from genome assembly GCA_963816965.1 of uncultured delta proteobacterium. Taxonomy (GTDB): domain Bacteria; phylum Myxococcota_A; class Polyangia; order Palsa-1104; family Palsa-1104; genus JAQBQH01. Next base: position 240,805 of record CAWFMP010000007.1, on the reverse strand, counting down.
CCGCTGGTAGCGGTATTGGCTCTTCTGATCGGGGCAGATGCGCGGATCGTTTTGGGCGCTCACTGGCCAAGCGACTTGTGGGTCGCCTATCTCCTCGGCCTGTTGTGGATCTCCGCGCTTCTCCCGTTTTCCCGGCGGGAATCTGGACAGGCGTGATGAATGCGGTCCGCGTCTCTTGGCCGCCATCAAGCGTCGAACCTCCGGACTCTGGCTACCGCCATGTTCAAGGTCCCGAGCCTGGTCGAGGACGTTCGAGTACCGAAAGCAAAGACTAGTCAATCCCCCGGGGGTCTCTGAATGGGCGATTCTGTCAGCCAGTCGCCGGTGAACGACTCCGTCGCGTGGCCTCACTAGCGAGGAAGCTCGCCAGCGTCTTCTGAGTCCGGCCCCAACGCCGTAGTCGAGAAGAAGCCACATCTGATCCTCGCGCTGCTCGGCAAGTTCTGGGCGCCGGTGCCGTGGATGCTCGAAGCGACGATCGTTCTCGAACTTGCGCTTGGCAAGTTCCTGGAGGGTATCGTCATTGCGGTGCTGCTGGTGTCCAATGCCTCGCTGAGTCTGTTCCAGGAAACCCGCGCGCGCAGCGCTGTGGAGCTGTTGCAGAAGCGGCTTGCCGTGCGGGCGAGGGTTCTGCGTGACGACGTATGGGACGTGATTTCCGCGGAGGAGCTGGTGCCGGGTGATTTCGTCCACTTGCAGATGGGCGACCTCGTGCCAGCAGACATTGGCATCCGCGAGGGAGAGGTCTTGATCGATCAATCTGCGCTTACAGGTGAGTCGGTACCGATCGAGGCGGGTCAGGGCAAGACAGCCTATGCCGGTTCATTGGTTAAGCGCGGCGAGGCCAGCGGCGAAGTCACCGCGACCGGCCAGCGAACCTATTTTGGAAAGACCGCCGAACTGGTGCGTTCGGCCAAGACGGCCAGCCATCTGGAGAGCATCATCTTCGCGATCGTGAAGTACCTCGTGGCGATGGACACCGCGCTGGCGGTCGCGGTGTTCCTATACGCCGTGTTGGTAGGGATGCCTCTCGCCGAGACGCTTCCTTCGTACTGATTCTGCTGGTGGCTTCGGTTCCGGTCGCGCTGCCGGCCACCTTCACCTTGGCAACCGCCCTCGGCGCGGTGGAATTGGCCAAGCGCGGCGTGCTGGTCACGCGCCTGTCGGCGATCGAGGAAGCGGCGGCGATGGATATGCTGTGCAGCGACAAGACCGGGAACGATAACTCAAAATCAGCTATCGCTGGCGGCCTTGCATCCCTACCCACCTTTTAGCGAGCAGGATCTGTTGCGCTTTGCAGCGTATGCGAGCGACGAAGCGGGCCAAGATCCGATCGATCTCGCGGTACTTTCTCGCGCGAAGACCGCAGGCGCGCTCTCGGGACCGAGCTGAACGTGTCAAGTTTGTTCCGTTCGAACCAGCGACCAAACTTGCCGAAGCGACAGTTATTCAAGACGGCAAGCAATTTCGCGCCCTGAAGGGTGCACCTCAGGCAATCGCGGCCCGCGTTGGTCGAGACCGCGAGTTGGACGCCGATGTCGAGCGACTTTCTGCCGGAGGTTACCGCGTGCTGGCCGTAGCGGGCGGACCTGAAGGCGCGATCCGTCTGATTGGACTGCTGGCGCTCCAGGATCCGCCGCGCGAGGACTCCAAGTCTCTGGTGGCCAGCCTCAACAAATTGGGTGTGCGCGTCGCAATGGTTACCGGAGACGGGGTCGCAACTGCTCAGGCAGTAGCAGCACAGGTCGGAATCGTGGGGCGTGCCTGCTCCGCGCAGGAACTGCGAGAGAACATCAATCGACCCTCGACTGCGCGGTCTTCGCCGGCGTCTTTCCGGAAGATAAGTTTCATCTGGTTCGGGCCCTGCAGCAGGCTGGCCACATCGTCGGCATGACCGGAGACGGCGTCAACGATGCTCCAGCGTTGAAACAGGCGGAAGTCGGAATCGCAGTGGCCAACGCGACTGACGTGGCGAAGGCCTCGGCCAGCCTGGTGCTCACCAATCCCGGGCTGACCGACACGCTGGCCGCAGTCGAAACCAGCCGGCGAATCTATCAGCGCATGCTGACCTATACGCTGAACAAGATCATCAAGACCGTAGAGGTCGGACTATTCCTCAGCATCGGTGTGATTCTTACACGCACTTTCATCATCACGCCGCTGCTGATCGTAATGCTGTTGTTCACCAACGATTTCGTGACCATGTCGATTGCGACCGATCATGTATCCGCTTCACCAATGCCAGATCGCTGGCACATCCGGACCTTGATGCTGGCCGGAATGAGTCCTCGGTAGTCTCATCCTGCTTCTGTCCTTCGGGCTGTTTTTCTATGGGCGCGATTTTCTGCGGCCTGTCGCTTCCTCAACTGCAGACGCTGGTCTTCGTGACGCTCGTGTTCACCGGTCAGGGGATGGTCTACCTGGTGCGCGAGCGCGGTCACTTTTGGCAATTCCGTCCGAGCCGATGGATGATCCTTAGTTCCATTGTGGATGTGAGCGTAGTCTGCCTTTTGTCGATTCGTGGAATTCTGATGGCGGCTCTTCCGGACGCTGTGGTGGCGTCAGTGATTGCGGCATGTGTCCTCTACCTGGTTGCGTTGGACTTTCTGAAGGTCCCAATTTTGCGGCGTCTGATGTATAAGTCGTAAAGTTTAACAGAAGCGCCAGTGCGTCTGATTTCCCCCCAAATTCGCTTGGTCGCGCTTGTATAGAGACCAGATGCCTCAATTCAAGAAAATTTTATGTCCTCTCGACTTCGAGCGGAGCTCGCTTCATGCGCTTCGGCTTGCGTCCGAACTCGCGCAAGAACGCAAGGCAATTCTTTATCTGGTTCACGTAGTTGCGATACCCCCCGGGGCTGAAGTGGCGCTACCTCTCGTGGATGGACCGCTGCGCGAACCCGGCTCGAGCGGTTAGCACGCCATAACGTCGACGGCAAAGCCCAGTACGAAGTCGAAGTGATGATGGGCGAGCCGGGCGTCGAAGTTCTGCAAGCAGCGAAACGACTGGGCGCCGACCTGATCGTAATGGCGACCCACGGCCGGAGGGGACTCCGTCGTCTCATTCTCGGAAGCGTCGCTGAACATGTCGTTCGGGAGGCTTCCGTGTCCGGTGCTCACAGTCAAACCGAAAGCGGTTGCAGCGAAATCATCAGCGAGCCGGCCAGGTAAAAAAGCGAAAGGTTTGAATGAGCAACGTTGCTTAAGAGCGGGGCTTCGCTCACTACCTCCGTGAAGTGGCCAAATTCAAGAAATCTCGCACGATTAGTCGGACACGATTTCCGGCTCAAGGCGGACCGGCGTCGACAGAGAGGCCGAAATCAGGCACGCCTTTTCGCTCTTTTCGAGCACCCGTAGCGCCTTCTCCCGATCCGCACCAGGCGGCAAGCGTGAGCCGTGGATGCAGAACAATTTCCGTAAAGCGGGTCGCACCATCTTTGCGATCAACGGTGCCTTCGCCTGTTAGCTCGAGGGAGGTGAACTCAACTTTGGAAGCTTGCGCCACGGCGCGCAGCGTAAATAGGAAGCAGCTCTCGACGGCGGCCATCAGAAATTGTTCGGGGCTCCATGCGTCGCCGGGCCCGTCGAAGTCCGCCGGTGCGAGCCGTACGCAGTTCGGGTACGCCGGAGGCGGCGACTATGGCGTAGCCTTCGGCGCCGCCGGAGAGTCGCGCACGTAAGACATGGGGTAATGGCTTCATCGTATTTTCCTCGATGGATCGCGGCGTAGCCCGGATTAGCCGATCCAGCCGAGCAGAATCGCGCCGAGCGTCCCGCTGCCCATAATCACCCAGAGCAAAAAGCCCTGGATCAATGGGCGGCGGCCAACTACCTGCAGAGCCTCGACGGCTCAGTCCCGATCCGATCAGAAACAGCGTAACCACCAATGAACGCTGCGCGCCGACGAACACATCGTGGGCCGATCGGCTTGAGCGCTGGAATCCAGGTGACGATCGCCGCGGCGGCGAGGAATCCCAGGATGAACCACGGACGCTTGGCCTTGCCCGTACCTTTCGCCTCACTGCCGCGGTTCCAGAAGCATCCCGATGACCAAAGTGACCGGCACGATCCAGAGCGCTCGCGTCAGCTTGATCGTGGTGGCGATTTCCAGCGCGCGAGCGCCATATTGCATCGCCGCGCCAACCACCGAACTCGTGTCGTGAATCGCAAGCGCGCTCCATACCCCGAACTGCATCTGGCCGAGCCCGAAGTGATGGCCCAGTGGCGGAAAAATGAACAGTGCGACCGCGTTCAGAAAAAACACCGTTGCAAGCGCCACCGATACATCATGATTCTTGGCGCGGATCGCCGGGGCAACCGCGGCGATCGCACTTCCGCCGCAAATCGCGGTGCCTACTGTCACCAGCAGCGAGGTGTCCCGCTCGGTGCCCAGCAACCAACCCATCGTCAGACCGATGCTCATCGTAACTGTGATTCCGATTACCGTGTAAAAGAAACCGTGAACGCCCGCGCGCCCGACTTCGACCAGGTTCATTCCGGCGCCGAGCCCGACCACTGAAATTTGCAGCAGTGGTGTAATCACGCGGGCCGTCGTCAGCGGATATGGATTACCGACCGTAAGTGCCAGTGCGATCCCCGCCATCAAGGCGATCCCGGGCGAAACGAACGGCAGCAGCGATGCGCACGCAATGATCGGAAATGCGAGGCGTAGGCTGACGTTCGCGGTATTTGCCGAACCGAACTCGTCGCGCCAACTCATCGGCGCCAACGGTCGGACTCGGTCGTCGAGCGATTCCTGGGTCGTTGGCATCATCAGCGTCAACCTCGCCTCCGCGTCTTGAGTGCGCCAACCTGCGCTTCGAGCCGATCGTGCAGCCGCGAACAAATCATCTCGCACAACTCGAAGACCATCTCATCCGCAATCGAATAATAGACCGTCGTGCCTTGCTGCCGACGTTTGACCAACCCCGCATCGAGCGCGTTGGCCGTCCCCGCCGCCCAGGCGGGATCCAGGTTGAAGTCGCCCCCGGCGACGACCAGCGCCTCGCCGCGCTCTTCGGCGAGGGCGGCCAGGGCGTGCGCCTGCTCGGCCCGGCGGTCGCCGGAGAAGACGTCGAAGTGCGCGGAGATGGCCGCCGCGCGCACGCCGTCGGCAGCGTCGAAGCTGGCCACGACCACGTTGCGATTGGACGGCCCGAGCGCGTGCTCCTCGAAGCGCGGCGCCCGCTCCGCGCGCACCACCACGGCGGCGCGGCGATCGTAGGCGCAGCTCTCGGCCAGGACCCCGGCGAACGGCGCCCGCGCGCGCGACAGGTGCGTCACGATGGCGTCGAGCTGCCGCACGTCGACCAGCTCCTGCAAGAGCGCGACGTCGGGATCGAGCTCGTCGAGCACGTGGGCCACGCGCGGCACGTCGGCGTCGTCGAGCCGGTTGTTGTGCCGCGGCGAATAGAGCCGCCCCACATTCCACGTCACGACGCGCAGCCGCCTCATGTGCTAGCTTCGCCGGGCATGAGCGACTGCCTGTTTTGCAAGATCGTCGACGGCACCATCCCCGCCAAGATCGTCAAGCAGGACGATCGCGCCGTCGCCTTCCGCGATCTCAACCCGCAAGCGCCGACGCACGTGCTGATCGTTCCGAAGAAGCACATCGCGTCGCTCGACGTGCTCGACGACGCCGACGCCGCCCTCGTCGGCCACCTGCACGTGCTCGCCCGGCAGATCGCCAAGGACGAGGGGCTGGCGCACGGCTGGCGCACGGTGTTCAACGTGGGCACGCACGCGGGACAGAGCGTCTTGCACATTCATCTGCACGTCCTCGGCGGCCGCGCCCTCGGCTGGCCGCCGGGCTGACTCCCCGCCGACGCGCCTCAGTAGCGGACGTCGACGTGCGCTTTCTTGCGCAGCTCGCGCAACCATGACTGCTGCGCCTTCTCGACCTGCTGTCGTAGAGCTGCTTGCGCAGCTGCTCCTTGATCTCCTCGTACGGCTTCAGGTCGCCCGCCTTGCGCTCGACCAGCTGCAGCACCACCCAGCCGCGATCGGTGCGGATCGGCCCGCGCACGTCGCCCGGCTCCATCGCGGCCATCGCCTCGTCGAGCGCGTCGACCAGCACGCCCTTGCCGACCCAGCCGAGATCGCCGCCCGACGTCTTGGTGCTGTCGTCGTCGCTGAGTACTGCTTGGCCAGCTCGGCGAAGTTGGTGCCGCCGCGCGCCAGCTCCACCACCTTGGCCGCGACCCGCTTCTTGGTCTCGACGTCCGCGTCGCTGCTGCGATCGGGCACCGCGACCAGGATCTGCCGCAGATGCGCCTGGCGATCACCTTCGGCCAGGCGCTCGTTCTGCCGATAGTAGGTCTTGACCTCGTCGTCGCTGACGGTGACGCGCGAGCGCACCGCGGTGTTGACCACCTTGAGCTGGAGGATCTGCTTCTTCAGTGTCTTGCGATACGCCTCGACGGTGAAGCCCTGCTGCTCGAGCGCCTGCCGGAAGGTCGCGTCGTCGAGCTTGTTCTGCTCTTTGACCTGCTGGACCGCGCGATCGACCTCTTCCGGCGTCACCGACAGCTTGAGCTCGGTCGCCTGCTGCTGCGACCAGCTTGCCGTCGATCATCTGATCGAGCGCCTTGCGCTTGGTCTCTTCCCACTGCTTTTTGCCCTCGGCCGTCTTCGGATCGGGCCCGCGATACTGCGACGCCGCGGCCTGCTCGACCTCGGTCTGCGAGCACGATGTCCTCGTTGACCACGGCGACGACGCGGTCGACCACGCTCGCGGCGCGAGCGATGGGGACGGCCGCGAGCGAGCACGCGGCGGCGACGGCGAGGGCAAGCTTCATCGGTTACTTCGACGGCTCGGGAGCCTTGGGCGAACCGGCCGGCGGAAGTGAGATACCTTGCGCGCCCGCCGGGTTGCCCGGCCGTACCGGGGTCGCTTGCGGCGTGCCCGGCGCGCCCGGATGGAACTGGCCCGGCCCCGGCGGCGGCAGGCCCGGCCCCGGATACTGCCCCGGACCGATGCCCTCGATCTGCACCTTGGCCAGCTTGCCCTCGTCGACCTTCACGTTCGCCTTGTCGCGCAGCCTCTTGACGAACGACTCCATCGACTCCTGCCGCTTGTCGCGATAGAGCTGATTGCGGATCTGCTGCTTGACCTCGTCGAAGGTGCGCACCAGCGCCTTGCGCCGCCCGGTCAGCTTCAAGATGACCACGCCCTGCTGCGTCTTGACCGGCGGCGAGACGTCACCGATGTTCTGCAGCGCGAACGCGGCGTCGACGATGGCCTTGGGCACGTCCTTGGTCTTGGCGTCGAAGTAGCGCAGGTCGCCGCCGCGATCCTTGGTCGCCAGATCCTGCGAATACTCGGCGACCAGGTTGCGGAACTGCTGGTTGTCGACGCCCTTGATGCGCGGGTCGTTCATCACCTTCTTCGCCATCGCCGAGTCCTTGACCAGGATCGACGAGACGCGCACCTCCTCGGGCTTGTTGTACTGCTCCGGGTGCGCGTCGTAGAACTTCTTGCACTCGTCGTCGGTGATGTCCTCCATGCGCTGCTTGTCGAACTGGTCCTTGAGCAGCTTCTGGATCATCACCTGCTTCATGGTGCGGACGACCTCGGGATCCTTGTCGAGCCCGCGCCGCTGCGCCTCCTTGGCCAGCACCTCGAAGCGCACCAGGTTGTCGAGGAACTCCTTCTTGCGCTCCATCGACGTGTAGCGCGCGCGCACGTAGGGCGACTGCTGGTTGATGCGATCCTGGAACTCACCGACGGTGATGGTGACGTCGTCGACCTTGGCCAGCACCTCCGCCAGGTCCTCGGGCTTCTGCGAGGAGGCCTTGGCGCCTTTGACGTCTTCGCAGGCGGCGTGCATCACCGCGCCCGCGGCCATGAACGCGCCGGAGACGATGATGAAGCTCGCCTTGCGCCACCACGTCAGCTGCTGCTTTGGCATGACGTGGAGGTAGCATGTGCCGCCGACGACGGCAAGCGAGCGTCACCGCGCCAGGAAGCGGTCGAGCACGCGATACAGGAGTCGATCGATCTGATCGCGCTCCTCGGGCGCGTCGATGCAGAAGCGCAGGCCGTAGCGCGACGGCTCGCCGCCCGTCGGCAGCCGCGTCCACACGACGGTGGCGCGCCCGTGCAGCGGGTGCGCGACGCCTTCGATCTCGGCGCCATCGAGCCAGACGTCATCGTCGAGATCGAATCTCTCGTCGCTGCCGATGGCGCAACCGCCGCCACCGAAGTCGTGACAGGTGGCCGTCATGAGCCCCTGCGCCCGCCGGATCGTCAGCGTCATGGCGAACGGCACGCGTAGGAACTGGCGCGCGTCGACCCGCCGGCTGCGCTCGCCGAGCGCCAGGGTGTCGCTCAGGCGCTCGAACAGGGCGTGGTAGCGACCGGCTTCGGTCAGGGACAGCCCGCGCATCCGGCGGTGGCGATCCAGCTCCTTGAACTCCTCGGCGATCTCGGACAAACCCTGTGAAACTGAAGGCGAACGCAATGGTGCAGGCATCACTCTCCTCCGTAGGTGGAACCGGGTCGTCCTCGGGGAGTGGCTCTTTTAATCTATTGTTTTAGTATTATTAGTTACACGATATACCGAAATTAAATTCGTGTCTAGACCTTTTTCGCGCGGCCCTATAATGCGGCGTCATGGCCAAGCCAAAGTCCAAGAAGAGCAGCAAGGGGAAGGCGAAGCAATCGGGCAAGAAGAAGAGCGCGCCGACCAAAGCGAGCGGAAAGGCGGCCAAGAAGGCAAAGTCGGCTGGCGCATCGGCCAAGGCCGGCAAGAAGAAGAAGAGCGCGCCGAAGGCGAAGCCCAAGGCGAAGGTGAAGGCGAAGGCGAAGGCGAAGGTGAAGGCGGGCTCGGCCAAGAAGGCCGCCGCGCGGCGCCCGCAGCACGCCAAGGCGGCGACGCCCAAGCGCGCGCCGGTCAAGAAGGCCGAGGTGCGCACGGCGGCCCCGCCGCGTCTGCCCGAGCTGCACGACGAGGGCTCGAACGGCGATCAGCAGGAGCTCGACGCCGGTTGGGCGACGGCGGCGGATACGATCGTCGACAAGGTCGCCAACGTCGGCTTCGGCGAGCACGCGCCCGAGCGCAAGGAGGAGGCGCGCCCCACCGGCGGCTTCGCCGGCGGCGGCTTCGTCGGCGAGCGCGAGAGCTTCGGCGGCAACGGCGAGCACGCCGCCGCCGATGACGACGACGAAGAGCTGCCCACCGCCGTCGGTGGCGAGGACGAAGAGGACGAGCTCCACGGCGAAGAAGAGTAGCCGCGCGGGACGCGACGCAACTTCCGTCGCGATTCGACGATAATCATCTCATGCGTGAAGAGGCGCGCCGTCCGGGTGCTCAGGGTGACGCGGAGGCGCCGCAGCCCGCGGGCGCCGATGCTGACGTCGCGAGCGACGACGGTGGCGCCGGAGACCGGCAGCAGACGGCGCGGCTGGCGCGCGCGCACAAGCGGCGCGAGGGCGCGGGCGACGCCGAGGCGGAGGCATTCAACCAGCGCCACGGCACCGAGGTCGCCGAGTTCAATCAGCTGACGAAGGACGCCTGCCTCGGCGAAGACGGCAAGCTCGACCCCGAAGCCGTCAAGCAGTGGCAGCGCGAACACGACGTCGCGCCAGACGGCAAGGTCGGCCCCAAGACCCTCGCCGCGGCGGGCGGCAAGGATGCCGAACCCAAAGACGCCGACAAGGTCGACCAACCCAAGACCGACAAGCCCGACAAGCCCGAGAAAAAACAAGGCGCCGTCGACGACATCCTATCCTGGCTCGATCTCGCGACGATCCAGCAGGCAATTCAGCACCTGAAGACGCTCGCTCTTTCGCAAGGTGCTGGTAAGGATCAGAAGAGCAACACCAACCCGGCGCCTGACGGCGCACGTCCCGAGACCTCGGGCTTGAACAGCAAGATGTCGGTCGACGCCTTCGGCAATGCGGTCACTGCGCTCCAGGCACAGTGGAACGACATGAATCCGACCTCCCGTGGAGCCAATCTGGTTGGCCTGGCGAACGAGCAACTGGTGAACGCGGGCGTCTTCCCCGTCGACGGTTTTCTCGATTCCAGCGTCAAGGGCAAGGTTGCAGGCAGTTTTCACAATGCGACTTGGAAGATTCGACTCAACAAGGAGCTGTTCTCGAGGACAAAGTTCAGAGCGGAGGATGCGCCGCATATGGCAGCGACGGTCTATCACGAAGCGCGCCACGCGGAGCAGTACTTCCGGATGGCGCAGATGCTGGCCGGACGAAATGAGAAAGCGACGGCCGAGGAAGTCGCTGCGCAGATTGAGATCCCGCCCGAGGTGGCGGCTGCAGCAATGCAGTCGAAGATCCTTCCCAGCGATCCAGCCGCGGCGTTCGGGCAGAAGATGTTCGACGACCGACAGGGCCAAGGCGCCGCGCACAACCGTCACACGCTCGAGCAGGTCGAACGAGAAATGGCGATCTATGCGCCGCTGCGGGAACGCTATGAAGCAGCCATGGCTTCCAAGAATCCAGAAGAGATCGAAGCCGCGCACGCGGCGCTTCTGCAGGTCAAACAACCGGTGATGCACGCATGGCACGAGTACGTGAAGCTGGCGAGCGAGGCGGACGCTTTCTCGGCGGAACATGCAGTCGACGCGAAGCTCGGTGTCGCGCCGGAGTAGCGTTGCTCTGGCTCACCGCTCTATCGACGACTCAGCCGGCGCGCGCCGCAAACGACGGCGAGCGGGCAAACACGCGGAGCGAGCAAACGATGACCGATACCATTGAGGGCTATTGTCGCCTGTTCACCGCGGATCCCGTCGGCGTCGTAGAGGCTGCTCAGCGGTTCGGAATGCACGTTGTCGACGACAAACAGATGGCTGTAACGTTCACGCCGCGGGACCGAAGCTTTTCCAGCGGCGTCGCTGTCAGAAAGTGGCGCACCGACACCTTGAGCGGGATCGACCTCGAGGTGGGACCGAGCGTCAAGCTGCCGTTCTCGACGATGCAGGATGCATTTGGACCGTTCAAGGCGCTGGCACGCACGCACCCAGGCGACGACTATGAGTTCCTCTCCAACTGGAGAATCAACGAGTCGCAGCCTGCTTGTCGAATCCTGGTCACCTTGCGCGCGCGTACCGCGCGACCGACCGGACGCGAGCCTGTACGTCGAATCTCGATTAGCCGTTGAGCGCTACCTCGTCTCGGCCCCGATCCGAGATCGTCGCGGCGATTACCAGTACAGGACGATCGTGGTGGGGCGGTCGGCGGCGCCGCCGGCGAGGGTGAGCGAGAGCGTGGCGTCGCTCGACGCGAGCGTCCCCGGGCCGGTCACGGCCACGGTGGCCGTGCGCGCGGCGCTGTCGATCGTGGCGGTGACGGCGGCACCGTTCCACGTCAACGCCGTCGGCGGGGCGGGCATGGAAGAGCTGAGCGTGTAGGCGAAGCCGTTGGCCTCGACCAGCGCACCGTCGGCGCCGAGGATGACCTGCAGCTCGCGCGCATCGGGGACGGCGCCCACGAGCGTCTCGACCCCGTCGGGCAAAAGGGGAATGATCGCGCCGGCGGCGGCGTAGACCGGCAGCTCGGTGACCGGGACGTCGACGGCCGCCGTCGCCGGGCCATCGACCGCAGCCGGCGAGCCGAAGAGGCGCACCCAATGGCCGCCGGGGAAGTAGACGCTGCGCGAGGTGTCGCCGGCGGTGACGACCGGCGCCACCAACAGCGACGGGCCGAGGAGGTACTGGTCCTTGGTCGTCCACGCGGTGGGGTCGTCGGGATAGCCGAGCGCGAGCTGCCGCATCATCGGCGCGCCCGTCGCCGACGCGACGGCGGCGCTGCTCATGAGGTACGGATAGAGGCGCGTGTGGACGACGGCCCAGCGCTTCCAGTGCGCCAGGGTCGCGGCGTCGCTGTCGAAGTGCCAGTTGTCCGCCGGGTTCGAGCCGTGGTGCGTGCGCATGATCGGCGACAGCGCGCCCAGCGTGGCCCAACGGTAGAACAGCTCCTCGGTCGCCGGCGGATGGCCCGTGGTGCTGATGTAGCCGGCGATGTCGCTGCCGAAGAAGGGCAAGCCGGCCACGCCGAGGCCGAGCGCGATCGGCAGCACCGACGGCAAGCCGTCGCCGTGGTCGAAGTCGGTGGTCTGGTCGCCGCCCCACACGACCTGGTGCGCGATGGCCTGGCTGCCGGTGAAGCCGGAGCGCACGAACGACAGCCGCTCCACCCCGTCGCCGGCGCGCTCGTCGAGGACGCGCGCGTTGAGCTCCTGCCAGCGCACCGGGTAGAGGTTGTGCGCCGCCTCCGCCGATTCGCCTGACGCGAGCACGGCGTCGATCGGCAGCCACTCGCCGTAGTCGGCCATCCAGCCGTCGAAGCCGAGGTCGAGGGCGGCGTTCATCGCCTGCTCCATGGCGCCGGCGCCCGCCGGGCTCGACAGGTCGACGAGCGAGCTCTGCTTGCCCAGCTGCACGCTGTCGAAGACGTAGGGCGAGCCGTCGGCGGTGTGGATGAGGTACTGCGGATCGAAGTGGTCGCTCTCGGTGGGCGCGAAGGTGTTGAAGTAGCCGAGCCACTTGAAGCCGCTCTGGTGCAGCTCGCCGGCGACCGCCTCGAAGTCGGGGTAGAGCGTGCGGTCGACCGCCCAGTCCTCGGTGAGGCGCAGTATGCCGGCGCTGGTGTCGGCGCCGGCCCAGTCCTCGGTCCAGATCACCGACGACGGGATCTGGTCGGCGCGCAGCTCGGCGGCGACCTGGCGCACCACGGCGGAGCCGCCGATGGCGTCGTTCCACGGCGCGAAGGTGAACGCGGGCGGCAGCGGCGGCGCGCCGTCGAGGGCGGCGTGCAGCTGCAGCACCTCGAGCGGCGAGCTGGCGTAGAACAGGTGGAACGAGACGGTGCCCTCCCAGGCTTCGACGCTCCAGTCGTCGTTGCCGTCGCACATGGCGTAGCTCGAGCGATAGCTGGTGTCACCGCGCACCGCGTAGTTGCGGCTGGAGAGGAAGAACGGCACCGGGAAGTAGCTCTGATGGCGCGTGCCGCGGAAGAACCAGTCGCCGGTCTGCTCGTCGGTGTCGACGCGCCCGATGCCCTGCTCGCTGACCCAGATGGGGACGGTGGAGCCGCGGTGCTCGACGTCCTCGGGCATGGCGCCGAAGCCGAGGAAGCGCTCGTCGGGCGTGCAGCGGAAGGCGGTGGTGGCGCGGTTGAGGCCGTCCCGCGTAAAGGAGATCTGGAGCGTGCCGTCGCCGACGCGCTCGACGCTGCCGTGGCCGCCACCGTCGAGATCGAAGCGCACGCCGCCGTCGGCGGTGCGGCCGACGGCGGAGAAGCCACGCACGGGCTGCCAGTCGCCGGCGTGCTCGTCGACCTGGAAGCTGCCGTACTCCTCGTGCCACTCGGGGTCGGCGTGGCGGAACTGGGTGCCGCCGGCGACGCCGTCGAGCAGCACGGTGCCGTCGCTGCGGCGGATCTGCAGGCGACCGTCGGCCGGCTCGACGCGGACCACCACGTCGCCGAGCGGGGTCTCGACGGGCGGGGCGGAGCAGGCGGCGGCGCAGGCGAGGACGAGGAGCAGCGCGGGGCGCACAAAGGCACGATACCGCAGCCGCGAGGCGCGGGTTAAGAATCTACTTAACTGCGGTCGGGACCTACTTTTTCGCGGTCGCCAGGAGGTCCGCGAGCAGCTTCTTGGCCACCTGGACGCGCTGGTCGCGCTCGCCGGCGACGAAGGTGCGCTGCAGGCGCATGTCGGGGGTCAGCTTCCACGGCGAGTTCTTGGCGTTCACCAGCTTCATCACCGCCGCCGGCTCCAGCGGCGTGTCGTCGGCGAGCGACAGCACGAGGCGGACCTCGGTCGAGCTCGATCGCGCGCGCGCCGAGGCGCCGCACCAGCGCCTTGTCGATCATGACCTCGCCGAGCAGTCGCACCTCGTCGGGCAGCGGGCCGTAGCGATCGGCGAGCTCGGCGAGCGATCGCGCGCACCTCGTCCTCGTCGCGCGCCTGGCGACAGCCGCCGGTAGAACTCGAGCCGCTGGCCGGTGTCGGGCACGTAGTCGTCGGGGATGAAGCCGGGCACGTCGACGGTGAGCTCGGGATCGAGCTCCGCGCTGGATCGGCTCGCCCCGCAGCTCGGCGACCGCCTCCTCGAGCATGCGCGCGTAGGTCTCGAAGCCGACCGCCGCGATCGCGCCCGACTGCTTGGCGCCGAGCAGCTCGCCGGCGCCGCGGATCTCGAGATCGTGCGATGGCGATCTGGAAGCCGGCGCCGAGCTCGGTGAACCGCTGCAGCACCGCGAGCCGCTGCTTGGCCTCGGCGGTCAGCGCGCTCCTCGGCGGGCACGAGCAGGTAGCAGAAGGCGCGCTCGCGCGCGCGGCCGATGCGCCCGCGCAGCTGGTAGAGCTGCGCCAGGCCGAAGCGTGTCGGCGCGGTTGACGATCATCGTGTTGGCGCGCGGGATGTCGAGGCCGCTCTCGATGATGGTCGTGCAGCACGAGGATGTCGTAGCTGCCCGTCGACGAAGTCGACCATCACCTTCTCCAGCTCGTCGCTCGGGCATCTGGCCGTGGCCGACGGCGATGCGCGCGCCTCGGGCACGAGCTCGCGCGAGCTTCGCGCGCCCACTCGGCAGATGTCCTCGACGCGGTTGTGCACGAAGAAGACCTGCCCGCCGCGCGCCAGCTCGCGTCGCGATCGCCTCGCCGAGCAGCTGCGTCGTCGAACCGGCAGACGAAGGTGCGGATGGCGAGGCGGTCGGCCGGCGGCGTGGCGATGATCGACGATCTCGCGCAGCCCGGCCATGCGCCATCTGCAGCGTGCGCGGGATCGGCGTCGCGGTCAGCGTCAGCACGTCGACCTGCGTGCGCAGCTTCTTGAGCCGCTCCTTGTGGGTGACGCCGAAGCGCTGCTCCTCGTCGACGACGAGCAGGCCGAGGTCCTTGAAGCGCACGTCGCGCGACAGCAGCCGGTGCGTGCCGATGACGACGTCGATCTTGCCCGTCGGCGAGCGCCGCCGACGGTCTCCTGCTGCTCGGCCTTGGCTGCGGAAGCGCGACAGCGACCGCGACGCGGACCGGGAAGTCGCGCGAAGCGCTCGCGAGAAGGTGCCGAAGTGCTGCTCGGCGAGCACCGTGGTCGGCGCCAGCACCGCCACCTGCTTGCCGCCCAGCACCGCCTGCAGCGCCGCGCGCAGCGCGACCTCGGTCTTGCCGTAGCCGACGTCGCCGCAGACCAGGCGATCCATCGGGCGCGCCGTGCTCGCATGTCGGCGAGCACCGTCGTCGATGGCCTTGCTCCTGGTCGGGCGTCTCCTCGAACGGGAAGGTCGCCTCGAACTCGCGGAACATCGCGTCGGGCGCCGGGAAGGCGTGGCCGGGCAGCGCCGCGCGCTGCGCGTAGAGCTGCAGCAGCTCCTCGGCGATCTTGCGCGACCTCCGCGCGAGACCTTGCCGCGCGTCTTCTCTGCCAGGTCTTGCCGCCGAGCTTGTCGAGCTTGGGCGCGATCGCCCTCGGCGCCGGCGTAGCGCTGGACCTCGCCGAGGCGGTAGACCGGCAGGTAGAGCGCGCCGCCGTCGTACTCGAGGTGCAGGAAGTCGACCGCCACCTCCTTGGTCCCCGAGCGCAGCGGCAGCTTGGTCAGCCCCTGGTAGAGGCCGACGCCGTGCTGCTGGTGGACGACGAAGTCGCCCGGCTCGCAGGTGCTTGAAGTCGCGACTCGACGAAGGCGCGCTTGCGCGCTTCTTGCGGCGCGCGCCGCGCCGCCTTCTCGCCGAAGATCTCCTCCTCCGAGATGAGCGCCGCGCCGTCGAGCGGCAGCGCGAAGCCGTGGCCGAGCGCCCCGAGCACGATCTCGACGTTCACCCGCTGCGCGCGCGCGTCGAGCAGGTCGATGCGCCGTGCGGCGCGCGGTGCAGCGTGCGGGCACGAGCTGGTAGCCCTTGAGCAGCGACTCGCAGCCGCTCGGCGTGCTGCAGGCTGGGCACGGCGATGAGCGCGCGCACGCCCTTCGTCGAGCCAGTCGCGCAGCCGCGTCGCCAGCGGCCGCAGCAGCTCCTCGTGCTTCTCGGCGCGCGCCCGCTGCAGCTCGATGCGCCAGGTCGCGGTGCTGCTCGACGGCGAAGCGGACCGACGCCGCGCTTGCCCTCGCCCGCGCTCGACGACCTCGAGCGGTGCGCCTCGACGCGCTGGCCGCGGTCGAACAGCGCGCGCAGCTCGTCGGTCGAGAGGTAGAAGTCCTCGGGCGGGAACGCCAGCCGGTGCTCGCCGAGGCGCGTCCGATACGACTCGCGCGCCCTCGTCGAGCTCGCCTCGAGCGCCTCGATGCAGGCGTCGGGCTCGTCGACGAACACGAGCGCGCCGGCGGGCAGGTACTCGAAGATCGACGCCATGCGCTCGTGGAACGCCGGCGTCAGCGCCTCGATGCCGAAGAAGTCCTCGCCCTTGTCGATCTGCTCGAGCATGGCCCGCGTCTTCGACGACGGGTGCTCGGCGAGATCGGCCGCCTCCAGGATGCGGTCGCGCAGCCGGTGGCCGCGCGTGCGCACCGTCTCGCGCACCGGGTGCACGTAGATCTCGTCGACGGCGCGCATGGTCCGCTGCGTCTCCGGATCGAAGAAGCGGATCGACTCGACCTGGTCGCCGAACAGCTCGATGCGCACCGGGAAGCGATAGAGCGGCACGAAGACGTCGATGACGCCGCCGCGCACGGCGAAGGTGCCCGGATCCTCGACCACCGGCAGGCGCGCGTAGCCGCCGCGCACCAGCTTTCCGATCGAGCGCGTCGCGATCGAGCTCCTCGCCCTTCTGCACCACGTCGACCAGATCGGCGTAGGCGGCGCGCGGCACCACGCGCCGCGCCAGCGCCGGCGCCGACGCCACCAGCACCTCCGCCGCCATCCCCTGCGACAGACGGAACAGCGTCGACATGCGCTGCACGATGGCGCGCCGATCGGGCGACACGTCGGCCCAGGGCGCCGTCTCCAGCCACGGCAGATGCAGCACGCGCAGCGGCGCCGTCGGGTCGTCCTCCGGGGCCGCCTGCTGCGCCTGCAGGAAGAAGCGCAGATCGCGCGCCAGCGCCTGCGCCGCCGGCTCGTCGGCGGTGACGGCGACCAGCGGCCGGGCGTGCCCCGGCAGCGCGGCCAGGCGGGCGCACAGGAGCGCCTGGAACGCCCCGGCCGTGCCGTGCACCCGCACCACCCGCGTCGGCCCCTCCAGCAGGCGCGCGACCGCGGCCAGCCCGGCGCGCGCGCTCAGGCCCGACAGCGGCGATTCGGCAGCGTCTTCCATCGGGGGCCGACAAACCTATGGCGGCTTCTAGGCGCGCGCAAGACCTGGTACGATCGGCGCGCGGCCGCATGCTCGACGCCCCGACGCTCATCTTCGCGCTCGTCCTGGACGACCTGGTCCTGGCCGCGGCGCTGTGGCTCGCCATCCCCGGGCGGGAGCGGCGCGGCGTCGCCGGCTGGAGCGCGTCGCTGCTGTTGCAGGCGCTGGCGCTGGCGCTCGTCGGTGTGCACGCCGGCGACGGCGCGGCGCTGGCGGCCTGGGCGGTCGCCGTCAACGGCTGCACCGCCTTCGGCCTCACGCTGCAGCTCTCGTCGCTGTGCGCGCTCTACCGGCGCCCGTTCGCGCGCTCCTGGCATCTTGGCCCCGCCCTCGGCTGCGCCCTGGCCGGCGGGGCGCTGGCGACGCATCCCGGCCTGCGCCTCGCCGGCCTCGGCCTGGTCTACGCGGCGGCGACGATCGTCATCGGCCTGGTCGCCCGGCGGCTGCACGGCGGCGAGCGCGGGCGCGGCAACCGCCTGCTCGCCTATACGTCGATCGCCGGGGGCGGCCTTCTGGCCCTGGCCGCCCTCGCCACGGCGCTGTGGCCGGGCCGGGCCGGCGCCGGGCCCGGTGGCCTCGTGCCGTCGCTGACGCGCTGGGCCGCGCACGCCATCACCCTGGGCACGTCGCTCGGCTTCCTCCTCATGCAGCGCGAGCGGCAGGAGCTCGAGAGCGAGCGGCTGGCCATGACCGACTCGCTCACCGGCGTCTACAACCGGCGCACCCTGTTCGAGCTGGGCGACAAGGAGCTGTCGCGGTCGCGGCGCACCGGCGCGTCGCTGTCGGTGATCATCCTCGACGTCGATCACTTCAAGCGCATCAACGACAAGCACGGGCACCTCGGCGGCGACGCGGTGCTGGTGCGCTTCGCCGAGCTGGTGCGCGGCTGCCTGCGCCAGAGCGACGTGCTCACGCGCTATGCCGGCGAGCAGTTCTGCATCCTTCTGCCCGACGTCGGCGCCGCCGGCGCCCGGGTGGTGGGCGAGCGCATCCGCGCCACCATCGAGGCCAGCACCTTCGTCGTCGGCACCGAGCCGCTCAAGGTGACCTCGTCGGTGGGCGTGGCGGCGCTGCCGGTGGGGGCGCAGCAGACGCTCTCGGCGCTGGTGGCGCGCGCCGACCAGGCGCTCTACACCGCGCAACGCGACGGTCGCAACCGCGTGGCCGTCTCCAAGGCAGCGTAGGCGCCGTACTCTGCTAGGATGCCCGGCATGAGATTCGCGGTCGCCCTGCTCTGCCTGGTCGCGTCGTCGTCGCCGGCCGTCGCCAAGAAGAAGACCATCGCCGCCAAGCCGGCGCCGCGGACGGCGCTCAAGACCAAGACGCTCCCCAAGGCGCCCAAGGACGCGCTGCTCGCCGCCGCCGACGAGATCGCGCGCCAGGTCGCCGGCCTGCGCGGCCTCGCCCTGAAGGCACCGCTGCAGCGCGGCGTGCTCACCAAAGAGGAGATCGGCGCCAAGCTCAAAGATCGCATCGGCAAGGAGTACACGCCCGACGAGGTGCAGCGGGAGGCGCGCGCGCTCAAGCGGATCGGCCTGCTCCCCGCCGACGTCGACTACGAGAAGATGCTCCTCGATCTGTTGATGGAGCAGGTGGCCGGCTTCTACGATCCGTTCGCCGCCAAGCTCTACATCGCCGACTGGCTGCCGCTCGAGATGCAGCGCCCGGCGCATGGCGCACGAGATCGAGCACGCGCTGCAGGATCAGCACTTCGATCTGAAGAAGTTCGCCGCCCCGATCAAGGACGACGGCGATCGCCAGCTCGCCCACTCCGCGCTGGTCGAGGGCGACGCGACGGCGGTCATGCTCGAGTTTCAGGCGCAGTCGATGGGGCTGCCGCCCGGTCAGCTGCCCGAGCTGATCGCGCAGATGGGCAAGCAGCTGGTCTCGGGCAGCCTCGGCAACAAGACGCCGCAGTTCGACAAGGCGCCGCAGTTCGTCCGGGAGACGCTGATGTTCCCGTACCTGACGGGGCTGCTCTTCATCGAGGCGACGCGGCGCACCTCGCCCTGGGCCAACGTCGACGTGATGTTCAAGTCGCCCCCGGAGTCGACCGAGCAGGTCATGCACCCCGAGAAGTACGCGGCCCACGAGCACCCCATCAAGATCACGCCGGCGCCGCTGGCGGCGCTGGGCGCGCGCAAGGAGATCCGGCGCGACGTCTTCGGCGAGCTGGTGATGCAGATCCTGTTCGCCACCGCGCCGCCGCCGCCGGCGACCGCGGTGTCGAAGAAGGGCGGCTCCGGCGCCACGCTCGACGTCGACGTCAACGCGCTGGCGGAGACGGCCGCCGCCGGCTGGGGTGGCGATCGCGAGGTCGCCTACGCCGACCCCAGCGACAGCGCCAGCCCGGTCACCGTCATCGACCTGTCGACGTGGGACACCGAAGGCGACGCCAAGGAGGCCGAGCTGGTGGCGCAGCGCCTCCTTGCGAAGCTCGCCAAGGCCGACAGCGGCCACGATGACTGGCTCGTCTCCCGGCAAGGCGACAAGCTGGTCATGCTGTTCGGCGCGCCCAGGGGCACCGGCCAAAAGGTCGCCGCCGAGGTGCTCGAGAGCTGGAAGGTCAGCCCGTCAGGTAGCGAACCATCTGCGACAGCCCACTGACGTCGTAGATGTCCTGATCGAAGAACGGAACCGTGACGATGGGCGCCTTTTGCGACGAGCGCGCGCCCAGCCGTCCCACCTCGCGGGCGTCGATCTCTGCCAGCGCCTGGAACTCCCTGTGCGTGCGCTCGAAGTCGCTCGCCACCTGCACCAGATCGTCGGGCGAGTAGCCGCGCAACTCGGGGCGCGCCGTCAGCCGCGCGATCACCTCCTGCCGCTCCAGCGTCGACGGCGCGGCGTGGTGCACGCGGTTGACCACGAACGCGCCGAACGGCATGTGCGACTGCACCAGCCGATCGTAGAAGTAGATCGCCTCGTCGACCGACGGCGGCTCCGCCGACGACACCAGCACGAAGGCGACGTCGGGCCGGCGCAACAGCTCGAACACCTCGCGCGCGCGCTCCTTGAAGCCGCCGAGGATGGCGTTGAACTCGACGAAGAACTGCGCCATGTCCTCGAGGAACTCGGAGCCGACGAAGCGCGCCAGCCGCTTGAGCACGAAGGCCGCCCCCATGCCGACCGCCTTGAGCGAGAAGCGCCCCGCCGCCATGTACGGCTTGGTGAGCCACTCGATCGCCGGCGAATCGATGGCCGAGGTCAGCCGCTCCGGCGCGTCGAGGAAGTCGAGCGCGTTCGCCGTCGGCGGCGTGTCGAGGATGATGAGGTCGTACTTCTTGCTGCCCGAGATGTCGTAGAGCTTGGCCATGGCCGCATACTCGTGCGACCCCGCCAGCGTGGACGAGATCTGCTGGTAGATGCGGTTGCCGAAGATGCGCCGCTGCGACTCCTTGTCCTTGGCGTAGCGCTCGACGATCTCGTCGAACGCCCGCTTCTGGTCGAGCATCATGGCATCGAGCGATCCCGCGACCGGCGCGCCTCCGAGCGACACCTTGTCATCGGGCACGGCCTGTACGTCGTGTCCCAGGGTCGCCAGGCCGAGCGCGTTGGCCAACCGCTTGGCGGGATCGATCGTCAGCACCAGCGTCTTGCGTCCGGCGCGCGCGCCCGCCAGCCCGAGGGCCGCGGCGGTCGTGGTCTTGCCGACGCCGCCCGACCCCACGCAGACGAGGATGCGCTTTGCTGCTACCAGAGGCTCGAGTGTCATGCCGACCGTCAGTTGTAGTATAAATCGCGCATGGCAACCAAGTCGCTCCGCGAGTACCTGGACGAATATGGCGAAGGGCATCGCCACTTCGGGACGCGCCTGACGCACATGTTCGGCATCCCGATGATCGTGGCGTCTTTGCCGCTGTTCCCGCTCAACCCCCTCATCGCCGGTGGGCTGTTCGTCGGCGGCTGGATCCTGCAGTTCATCGGCCACTACGTGTTCGAGAAGAACGATCCCAAGTTCTTCGGCGACCCGGTCAACCTGTTGGTCGGCGTGGTGTGGGCGGCCAAGGAGTGGGCCGAGCTCGTCGGGCTCGAGCTGCCCCTGCCGACGTCGGCGCGATGATCCACCGCTACAGCATCGACGTCGCTGGCACCGAGCGCGACGTCTCCATCGAGAAGCTCGACGGCAGCCGCGTGCGCGTAACCCACGCCGGCCGCGCCCGCGTCTACGAGGCGGTGCGGGTCTCGGGCGGGGCGCGCGCCTCGACCTGGTCGCTCCTGCCCGAGGGCGGCGGGCGCCAGGCGCTCGTCGACGTCGACGGCGCCGCGCCCGACCTCACCGTCACCGTCGACAACCGCAGCGTGCCGATCAAGGTCACCTCGGCGCGGGCCAAGGTCGCCGGGCGCGCCGCGCCGCCCCCCAAGGTGGGGCCGTCGTCGGTGCTGTCGCCGATGCCGGGCAAGGTGGTCAAGGTGCTGGTCGCCGTCGGTGACGAGGTCAAGGCCGGCCAGGGCGTCGTCGTCGTCGAGGCGATGAAGATGGAGAACGAGCTCAAGTCGCCCAAAGACGGCAAGGTCAAGGCCGTCGCCGCCAGGGAGGGCCAGGCGGTGGAGGCCGGCCAGAGCCTCGTCACGCTCGAGTAGCCGTAGTATCATCCGCTGGTGCGCCGCCTCGCCTTCGCCGCCCTCCTCGTCGCTGTCGCCTGCCACCGCAGCAAACCGGCCGACCTCGCGCCCATCACCGCCGAGGACGAGAGCCTCCACAAGAACGAGACCGACCTCATCACCCAGCGTGGCGCGCTGCAGCGCGAGCGCAAGAAGCTGGCCGACGCGCGCGCCGAGATCGTGGAGCGCCGCTCGCAGCTCGGGCACGACTCGGCGGGCCAGGCCGCGCTCGACGAGGAGGAGAAGAAGCTCCAGAACCAGGAGACCGACCTGTCGTCGCAAGAGTCGCAGGTCAACGACAAGCTCGACGAGCTCTTGCGCATGCGCGGCGACCTGGTCAAGCGCGCGACCCAGGTGGTGGCGACGGCGCCGGGCGCCGATCCGCTGGAGCGCGCGGCCAAACGCGAGCAGTCGGTGGCTTCGCGCGAGAAGGAAGTGGCAGAGCGCGAGCGCGACGTGGCGGCGCGGGAGACAACGCTGGCGGCGCGCGAGGCGACGCTGGCCAAGCGCGAGCGCGACACCTGCGGCGCGGTGGCGATCCCGACCAAGATCGAAGTGCCCAAGGGGCTGCACTACACCGCCAAGGACGTCGAGCCTACCTATCGCAAGGCGCTCAAGCTCATGCAGGAGAAGGGCCTGTTGACCTCGGACCTGCCGCCGGGGACGTCGAAGCTCGTCGAGGACACGCGGGAGGCGATGAAGAAGGCCGACTTCGTGCGCGCCAAGTACGGCGCCGATCAGCTGCTCGCCACCGTGGAGGAGATCAAGATCGATCGATCGTTCATCTCGGCGAAGATGGCGCGGCTGTCGGCGGCCATGCGGGGCAAGAAGCTGGCCGGCAACGACAAGAAGACCGTCGAGGATCTGTTCCAGGAGGCGACCGCCAACTACGGCGACGGCAAGTTCCCGCAGGCCAACGCCAAGATCAACCGGCTCTTCGCGCTCTTGAAGGCCGGATAGCAACTTTTCGCGCCGCTCGCCGATAACAGGGGGGAGAAGAGAGATCCATGGCCGGACAGGGAAGGCTCGGCGATCAAGCGCAGATTCAGCAGGACGCCCACGGCTGTCCGGGCTGCCCGCATCCGGGCGTGGGCCCGTCGATCGCCGGATCGCCGGACGTCTTCGTCAACGGTCGCCCGGCCTTGCGCAAGGACGACCTCGGCATCCACGCCGTCTGCTGCGGTCCCAACATGTGGCAGGCCAACGCCGGCTCGGGCACGGTGTTCATCAACGGCAAGGCGGCGCACCGCAACGGCGACGCCACCAAGCACTGCGGCGGCCAGGGCAAGCTCATCCAGGGCTCCGACGACGTCATCGTCGGCGGCTAGGGTGGCAGCAGTGTCGCCGGTTGGCGCCGAGGGGCCGCGGGCGGTCGTCGGAGCCCGCTCTATTGGCTTTTAGGAAAACGGCGTCCAGGGACAGGGACGACGCGGAAGCCGCGGGTCTGGGCGTTCACTCACAGAGGCCCTACGCACACTGCCCCGCTGGGCGAGCTCCGCAGCACGGGCGAGGGACAGCCAGCCGATCGTCGCTGTCGTGGATGATCGCGTCCATGTTTCCCTACTTCAGCAGGATCGATTCCGCCTCTTCGAAGGTACGCCGACGCCACTTGGCCAACGGTGATTCCCCGCACATCAGCAACTCGGTTTCGCGCAAAACTTCTATGATCGGCGTCAGCACCACGTAGGGATCGTAGGCGCACGCCTCGCCGGGGACGCCGGGACCGCCCCAGCCGGCCATGAAGCCGGAGCGCCCGTCGGCCAGCGCGCGCACGGCGGCGTTGGCCAGGCGCGCCGCCAGCAGCCGGTCGAACGCCGTGGGCGCGCCGCCGCGTACGACGTGACCGAGCACGGTGACCCGCGTGTCGACGTCGGGCAGCCCCGCGCGCACCCGCTCGTCGACGGCGGCCTTGAGGTGCGCCGGATCGATCTTCACGCCCTCGGACTTGACGACGAGCACGCGTCGCTTGCCCGAGTCGCGCGCGTAGGCCAGCTCCATCGCGCGCACCACCTGCTCGACGATCTCGCTCTCGGAGCGGCCGACCTCGCGCAGAAGGACGGCGTCGGCGCCGGCGGCGATGGCCGCGGTCATCGCCAGGTAGCCGCAGTCGCGCCCCATGACCTCGACCACGAAGGTGCGC
Source organism: uncultured delta proteobacterium (assembly GCA_963816965.1). Classification (GTDB taxonomy): domain Bacteria; phylum Myxococcota_A; class Polyangia; order Palsa-1104; family Palsa-1104; genus JAQBQH01. The sequence continues at coordinate 216,808 of CAWFMP010000007.1, read as the reverse complement.
CGGTGGGCGGTCGCCGTATCGCAGATGCGGTCGCACGCCTCGACGATGGTGTTGAGCGCGGTGTCGACGCCGATGCACATCGACGTGGCGCCGAGATCGTTGTCGATCGACGCCGGCACGCCGCCGACGCGCAGCGCGCCGTCGAGCAGTCGGGCGCCGGTGAGCGAGCCGTTGCCGCCGACGACCACCAGGGCGCGCAGCCGCTCGCGCTCGATGGTCTTTTGGGCGCGGGCGCGCCCCTCGTCGGTGCGGAAGGCCGCCGAGCGGGCGGTGCCGAGCACGGTGCCGCCGCGGCGCGCCGCGTCGTCGAGCGCGCGCAGGTCGAGCGGCGCCACGCGGCCGGCGATCAGCCCCTCGTAGCCGTCCTCGACGCCGACGACCTCGAAGCCGAGCGCGCCGCCGACCCGGGCCACGGCCCGGATGGCCGCGTTCATGCCCGGGGCGTCGCCGCCGGAGGTCAAGACCGCGATGCGATCGCCCGCCCCGAGCCGCTCGACCATGGACCCTCCGGGATGATCGAATCACATCTCGACGGAGAAGGAAACCTCAGCGTCAGCGCATCGGACTGCGAACGGGCTCAGCCATCATTGACTGGAACAGCCGAGAGGCTGCTTCCCAAATCTCTCAACGCTTGGCCGGCTCGAGCAGACGGATGCCTTCGCGAATCAGCGTGCGGATCACTCCGCCCACCGAGATGGCGCGACGCTTGGCTTCACTCTGGAGGTCGCGCATGTCCTTGTCGGAGATGCGGACGGTGATTCGCGTTCCTTTGGGATCCTTCGATTTTCCGGCCATTCGACTCACACACCCCCGGGGTTGAGCCAGGGCGGCGAGCGCCCTCGAATCCGCCTACGATAAAGCACCGACAAAAGCCGTCAACATATCGTTTTTGCACACGATTTTGTCTGACAAATTACAACATCGGCGGGCGTCGAACCGCTTCGCGAGCGGACCGAGCGGGTCAGGGCTGCGGCATCGGGTTGTAGCCGGTGGAGGAGTCGCCGTGGTCGAGCCACGGGCGCGCCAGCCACACGACGCCGACGCTGACCCCGGTCAGCGCCACGCCCGCGAGCGTCAACGCCCACCAGGTGCGCCACCAGGGCAGCACGCGGTGTGCGATGGGCTGCCCGCGTCGCTGGCGCTCGGTCATCTCGCCTTCGGCGAGCGGATAGGCGGCCATGTTGACGTCGAGGGCGAGCGTCTTGTCGAACTCGATGTCCACGAAGCGCAGAAAGTCGTGATACGCCGGGTGCGTGACCCGCAGCGCATGCGTGCCGACCGGCAGCTCGATGACCTCAGTCGACGTGGGGCGACCGTCGATCTGGACCACGGCACCCTGGACGTCGAGGTGCACCTGCAGGCGGCCGGTGTAGCGCCCGGGATCGAGGATGCGCATGAGCGCGGCGCGCATGACCTCGCGATCGCCGGCGGCGTGCGCGGCGCCGCCGCCGAGCGAGACGGTGGTCGAGCCGATGGCGCGGCCCGCCGGCACCTCCAGCGCCTGGAGGTAGACGATGAGGCCGTCGCCGAGCGGCGTGACCTCGACGACGACGGTGCGGCCGGCGCCGAGCTCCTTGCCGAGGGCCAGGGCGCGCGCGGCCGGCTGCGTCTCCAGGCGCGCGTCGGCGCGGCGCGGGCCCGACAGCTTGCCACCCGCCAGGTTGGCGACGGCGAATCCGGGCAGCGCCCCGCGCGGCGTCGGCGAGCGCGGCGTCGATGCGCGCGATCGCGGGGCCGATGGAGCTGTCGCGCGGTGGGCAGATCGCCAGGCGCACCGGCGCCGCCAGCGCGACCGAAGGAGCGATCAGCGCCACCAGCGCCGCCAGCCTCCTCACGGGCAGCCGCCCTGGGCGCAATCGATGACGTGCTGCTTGGGCACGCCGTAGCCGACGGCGATGCCGGTGGCGATCGCCGAGCCGGCCATCGCCGCCCAGAACCACCACTTGGCGTAGATCGGCGTCTCGCCGGCGGCGCGGCGGCGGCGCTCGGCCTTGAGCGCGGCGGCGCTCATCGCGCTCTGGTGCACCACCACCTGCGTGGTCTTCTCGAAGCGCACCGGCACGTCCTCGGCGAACGAGCTGAAGCCGGCACGCATGACCGCCAGCTTGTGCACGCCGGTGGGCAGGTTGGCGAGCGGGCCCGCCAGCGGCGTCTTGCCCACGTCGATGCCGTCGAGCGTGACGGTGGCGTCGGGCACGTCGCTCAAGATGGCGATGTTGCCCACCAGGCGCTCGGGCGCGACCAGGCGGAAGGCGGCGACGCGGATCTCGTCGATGAGCTCGGCGGGCGAGCCGGACAGCGTCGCGGTGACGCGGCGCAGCTCGCGCCCGTTGTCGTCGACGAGCTTGAGGTTCACGACGTAGCTGTCGGCGAGGCCGCCGACGTTGCCGGCGACGACGCGGGTGACGTGGAGCGCCTTGGCCAGCGGCGCCAGACACGCCGGCTCGGCGGTGCAGTTGGCCAGCCTGGGGTTGGCGGCGACCGCGTCGGCGACCGCGCGCTCCGACGGCAGCTCGCGGCCGACGACGCGCTGCAGCTCGACCCGGAGGATGCGGTGCAGCTGGTCTACGATCTGCGGCTCGATGCCGAGCGGATCGAGGCGGAACAGCGCGTACGTCTCCGTGGCGCGCGCAGCGATGCTGGCGAGCAGCAGCAACGCCACGACAAGCGGACGCATTCGCCCGCCATCATACAGCGTTACGGCAGAGCCGCCAATTGTGGCTCGAGGCGCGCCGCCAGATCTGCGATCGACTTCGGGCCGAACTCGGACGTGAACAGGTACGGCAGGTGGGCCTGCGGCACCGGCACCTCGCGGCGCAGGCGCTCGAGGTACTTGTCGTTGAGCTCGCGCCGCCGCTCGGCGGTGCGCGCCGAGGTCACCAGCGGCTGCAGGCCGGGGTCGCCCACGTCCTCGGGCAGGGCGGCCAGGGCGCGCGCCGAGACCCCGGTGACGAAGCGCGGCGGATAGAGCGCGTTGACCACCAGCGGCCCCAGGGTGACGCCGAGCGTCTCGGTGGCGCGGCGCGACAGCTCGATGGCTTCGTTCGAGGGCAGATCCTCGGCCAGCGTCACGATGGTCATGGCCGTGCGCTTGGGATCGCGCAACAGCGCCACCGCCGCCTGGGCCGGACGGGTCAGCGGGCCCTCGGGTACGGCGTCGAGGATCGCCTGCGGAATCTGCAGCATGGTGACCAGGTGGCCGGTGGCCGGCCCGTCGAGGATCACCTGATCCCACTTGGGCTTGCCGTCGTGCTCCTCGGTGGTGTGGAACCAGACCTTGCCCAGCATCGAGTAGTCCTCGAGGCCGGGGATGGCGTGCAGGAACGCCCGCGAGACCTTGTTCTCGAGCACCTGACGGGCGATGAACTCCGAGCGCAGGACCATCGCCCCGTACTCGCGCAGCGCCGCGGCCGGGGTCATGTTGACCGCCCAGACGCGCTCGCTCACCCGCGCCAGCTCCGTGCCCACCGGCGGCACGCCGAACAGCGTCGACAGTCGCTCCTTCGACTTGGTCTGCGCCAACAGCACGCGCTTGCCCCTGTGCGCCGAGGCCAGCGCCATCGCCGCGGCCACCGTGGTACGGCCGACGCCGCCCTTGCCGGCGATGATGACGAGCTGTTTGTCGAAGAGGCTCATGCCTTGAGGCGTTGGGCGACGGTATCGAGGACGCGCGGGGACAACAGCAGCGAGAGGTGGCCCAGATCCTCGAAGATGCAGTCTTCGCCCACCGGGGCGATCGACGACGACTCGGGCGGCTCGATGATGGCGTCGGCGCGTGACCAGACCGACGTGAAGGCGATGCCGGCGCGCGCAGTGACCGGGCCGAGCTCGGCGTAGAAGGAGCTGTTGCTCAAGGTCTCGCGCGCCGAGGGGAACAGCGCGCCCAGGCGGGCGATGACGGTGCCGTTGTGCGGCGAGCCGATGGTGACCAGGCGGCCGACGTTCTGGGCCCCCCCGAGCCGCTCGATGTAGTAGCGGGCGACGACGCCGCCGAGCGAGTGGGCGACGATGTCGACGCGCTCCGCGTTGGTGCGCGCGCGGACGCGGGCAATGAAGCGGCCGAGCTCGACGGCGGAGCGGCGCACCGACTGCGGCGAGAAGTAGCTGGTGGCGTAGAGCGGGCCGATGCCGCGCTTGGCGAGGCGCCTGCCGAGCCAGAGCCAGTTGGTGCGGTTCATGGCGAACCCGTGCAGGAGCACGACCGGGTGGCGCGCGCCGCGGGCGGCGGCCCCTTCGCCCTCGTGGGCGGCTTCGTAGGAGGCGCCGATGAGTAGCCACAGGGGCCAGAACGGCAGCAGCAGCAGGCAGGCGCCGAACTCGACGAACGCCGCTCGCACCAGGTTGCCGACCGGCGTCTTGAGGCGGCGGTGCCAGAACGCGTGCGTGTAGCTGGTGACGATGTAGAAGACGCAGGCGGCGAGGAGGAGCCCGAGCGCCGCGGCGGCGATGCGCAATACCACCGACGGAAAGTAACGACCCCACCGCGGTGTGTCAACGTGAGGGCGCTCAAAAGCGAAAGCCGAGCCCCAGGCGCACCGAGAAGAGGCCGGGCTCGAACGCCTTCACCGGCGGGGCGCCCACGGTCAGCGACGAGAAGGTGAGGTCGAGCTCGCCGCCGATACCGAGATCGACGTTGCGCGCCAGCTCGATGTCGAGGCCGAGGCCGGCTTCGACCAGCGGCACGACGGCGTTGGAGTCGATGGCGACGGGCATCACCTCCGTCGCCGGCTTTCTGTACTCGGCGACGCTGAGGCCGGCGCCGGCGGCGATCCACGGGCGCACGCGACCGAAGATGCCATCGAGGACGGCGAGCGCGGCGAAGGTCATCTGCGAGAGGAACTCGTCGGTGGACTGGGGGATGCGCTGGTAGGCGAAGTCGGTGCCGACGCCGAGGCGCATGCGGCCGACGTCGATGAGCGCGCGGGTGATCTGGACGCCACCGCCATAGCCGACGGGGGCGAGGTTCGGCGGGACGGCGCCGAGCGGCACCGCCAGGCGTGCGTCGACCGCGATGTGCCACTTGTACGGCGACGGCGGCGGCGCCTCGGGCTCGTGCTTCCCCGGCGGGATGTAGCCGGGGGGCGCCGGCTCGGCCTGCGCCCAGGCGAGCGCCGGCATCAATAAGACGAAGACGAATGCGCGCACGGGCGCGACCTTATCATTGTTGCTCGCGGGCGCGCACTTCGGCGGCTCCCCCGATCCTGCGTGCGGGCGTACGGTTCCATGCTAGGTTGCGCGGCCATGGCGACGCTGTTCCTCAAACGCGGACGGGCCAACCCTTTGTGGCAGGGCCATCCGTGGGTCTATTCCGGCGCGATCGCGCGCGAGGACGGCACCTATCAGCCGGGCGACGTCGTCGAGGTCGCCGATGCCGAGGGGCGCTTCATCGGGCGCGGCTTCGTCAATCCGCGCTCGCAGATTCGCGTGCGCATGATGACGTCGAAGGACGAAGCCATCGATGCGGCGCTCATCGCCCGGCGCGTCAAGGAGGCGGCCGGGCTGCGCGCGCGGCTCGGCTTCCCGTCCGAGGCGACCAACGCCTACCGCCTGGTCAACTCGGAGGGCGACGCCCTGCCTGGCGTGATCGTCGACGTGTACGGCGAGGTGTGCGCCGTCCAGTTCACCGCGCTCGGCATGAAGAAGCGCGAGGTGGAGCTCTACGACGCGCTCGAGCAGCAGCTCGCGCCCAAGGCGATCGTGGAGGTGGCCGCCGGCGGCTTCGCGCAGGTCGAAGGCTTCGCCTCGGCGACGCGCGCGGTGCGCGGCGACGAGGCGGCCACGCGGCTGGTCACCTGCCGCGAGAACGGCCTCACCCTCGAGGTCGATCCGCTGCACGGTCAGAAGACCGGCATGTTCCTCGATCAGCGCGAGAACCGGCACCGGCTGGCCACGCTGGCCCGGGACGCGCGCGTGCTCGACGTCTACACCTACGCCGGCGGCTTCGCGCTCAACGCCCTGGCCGCGGGCGCGCGCGAGGCCACCTGTGTCGACGCCTCCGGTCGCGCGCTCGAGCGCGTGCGCGCGCACGCCGAGCTCAACCACCTCGGCAATGTCGAGACCGTCGAGGCCGACGCCTTCCGCTACCTGGAGACGGTCAAGCCGCGCAGCTACGACATCGTGGTGCTCGATCCGCCGAAGTTCGCCCGCGCGCGCAAGGACCTCGACGCGGCGCTCAAGGGCTACCAGCGCCTCAATACGCTCGGCATGACGGCGTGCAGCGAAGGCGCGTTGTTGGCGACCTGCAGCTGCTCGCAGCTCGTCGACGAGGAGTCGTTCGAGCGCATGGTCGCGGGCGCGGCCAAGGACGCGGGGCGGCGCGTGCAGCTGCTGCAGACGGCCTCGCAGGGGCCCGACCACCCGGTGCCGCCGGCGTTCCCCGAGGGGCGCTACCTGAAGTTCCTGCTCTGCCGGATCGTCTAGCGAGCGGACGTCCAGGGGGTGTCCGAGTGGGTGCGGCGCGGGTCGCGACCGACGAGCCCGATCGCGGCGGCGCCAGCGAGCGTGAGCGTGACGGCGAAGGGCTTCAGGCCGCTTGCGGCGCGGCGGGAATCGGACGATGGAAGGTCAGCCGGTAGACGCTGTTCTCGGTCTCGACGTAGACCGACTCGCCATCGGGATCGGCGAGCACGCGCTTGACCGGGGTCGTGATCATGCGATGCCCGTTGGGGTCGCGGAAGATGACCATGCCGCGGCCAACTACGGGATAGCTGACCAGGAACCCGTTGTACACGCGGCCGACGCCTACTGCGGGGCGCTCCCGCCCGTGGTCGCGGATCTTACGCGCGGTGACGTTGGTCATGTCCGTTCGATCGGCATTCTCAGCCGAGGCACACGTTAATTCTACGCGCGCGAAATGGCGTCGTCACGGTAAATTTGGAGGATGGCGCGCAGCGTGACGCAATCCGTCAACGAGTCTGCTGAACCGTTCGTCGTCGACGGAGCGCCGTGGATTCGCGTGGTTCCCCTGCGCACCCCGACGCTGCCGCCGGCGACGCGCACCAACTGCTACATCATCGGCGACGCCGCGCGCGCGGTGGCGATCGATCCGGCGACGCCGTACCCCGACGAGCAGGCGCGGCTCGACGCGTACCTCGAGGCCGAGGGCATCCGGCTGGAGGCGATCGTGCTCACCCATCATCACGTCGATCACGTCGGCGATGCGGCGCGCCTCGCGGCCAAGCACGGCATCCCCGTCGCTGCGCACGGCGAGACGGCGGCACGCGTGGCGGGACGGGTGCAGGTGTCGCGCCCGATCGACGACGGCGAGCGGATCGACTACGGCCCGCGCGGGCTGCGCGCGCTGTTCACGCCCGGGCACGCGCCGGGGCATCTGTGCTTCGTCGACGAGGCGGCCGGCGCCATCGTCGCCGGTGACATGGTGGCGTCGGTGGGGACGATCATCATCGAGCCGGACGACGCGGGCGACATGCGGGAGTACCTCGAGTCGCTGGGGCGCATGCGGCGCGAGGTCGACGCGGGCGCGGCCTGCCTTCTGCCCGCGCACGGGCCGCCGATCGTCGACGGCGGCGCGCGTCTCGACTTCTACGTCGCCCACCGGCTCGAGCGCGAGGCGCGCGTGGCGGCGGCGCTGGGCGTCGCGCCGGCGACGGTGGAGGCGCTGGTGCCGCCGGCCTATCCGGACCTGGCGCCGGCGCTCTACCCGCTGGCGGCGCGGTCGCTCCTGGCGCACCTGCACAAGCTCGTCCACGAGGGCCGCGCGCGCCGGCACGCCGACGGCCGCTGGAGCCGCGCGTAGCGACGCCACGCGCTGGGTCGAGTGGCGCGGGCACCGGAGCGGGCGGTGGCGCCCAGCTCAAAGGTAGAGCTTGAAGCCCTCGTGCGAGCGGCGAAAGCCGAGCCGCTCGTAGAAGCGGTGCGCGTCGGCGCGCTCCTTGTTCGAGGTGAGCTGCACGCGCACGCAGCCGGCGGCGCGCGCCCGCTCGACCGCCCAGCGCATCATCTCGGCGCCGAGCCCGCGCCCGCGCAGCGGGGCGGCGACGCGGACCGCCTCGATCTGCGCGACCCTGCGGCCGCCGTGGCCGAGCTGGGGGATGAACGACAGTTGGAAGGTGCCGACCACGACGCCGTCCCGCTCGGCGACGACCAGCTCCTGATTGGCGTCGCCCGCGATCTGGTCGAAGGCCGCATAGTAGCCGTCGAGCTGCGCAGGCGTCTCGCGCGCGGCGCCGTGTACGTCGTCGGCGAGGAGCGCGACGATCGCGGCCACGTCGCCGCGGCGCGCGGGCCGGAGCTCCATCACAGCCGACCGAGATCGCGCTCGCGCACCCACCCCTCGAGCCCGTTGGCCAGGCGGATGCGCACCCAGTCCTGCTCCTTCTCGGTCACCCGCACGAGCAGGCCGGCGTGCACGCCGAACACCGACTGATAGTTCGGGTCCGGCCCCTCTTTGACCTGGACCACGTCGGGAAGCACGATCGCCTGCGCCACGCGATCGGCGAGGTACAGGCGCGCGCCCAGCAGCGCGCCGGCGACCAGCGTTCCCAGGCCGAGGAAGGCGAAGCCCGCCCACATGCCGACGCGCAGAAAGCCCGGCTGCACGAAGTGCAGCACGATCAAGAGCGCGAACAGCGAAACCCAGAGCGCGAGGAAGAGCCAGCTCGCCCAATTGACGGTGACCTGTCCGGCGACGCGCATCCAGAACGGCTGCGCCTCGGCGCCAGTGAGGCGGTCCTCGCCCTTCTTGCGCGCCGCCTCGCGCGCGACGCCGAGGTTGAAGCGGGCGTCGTCCTGCGACGGGTCGAGCTCGAGCGCGCGCTCGTAGTTGTAGATGGCGGGCCCGAGCTGATCGATCTTCAAGTAGGCGTTGCCGAGGTTGTAGAAGAGGTCGGCCGACACCACGCCGAGCGCGACCACCTGCTCGTAGGCGTCGACCGCCTCCTGATAGCGGCCGTGGAAGTAGGCATCGTTGCCGCGCCGGAAGGTGGCGTCTTTCGACGCGCCGATCTCGGTGTCGGCCGCGCGCGCGACGCCGCCGCCGCCGACGGCGACGAGCGCGATCATGAGCGCGAGCGTCTTCATGCTGCCGCCTCCTTGTCGACCGGCTTCTGCTTCTCGATGAGCCCAAGCAGCGTGCGCACACGACGCATCGCCGCACGCATCTCGCCCGGCCCCGAGGCCGACGGCGCGAAGCGCGCGAAGTCGCAGTTCTCGAGCTCCTTGACCGTCCCCTCGACGGTCTCGCGATCGAAGCCGCGGGCCGTCAGGTGCTCGCGCAACTCACCGAGCGTGAGCGCCTCGACCTTGGCGCCGAGCCGATACTCGAGATGCTCGTACAGGACGCGCGCGCACTCGCCGAAGAACGCCGACGGCCGCTGCGCCTTGATGTGATACTCGGCCACGCGCAGGCGCCGCCGCGCGCCGCGCCGGGCGCGCCGCCGCTTCGATCCTGCGGTCTCGCGCTCGAGCCGCCGGCGCAGCGCATCGCCGATGAGCACCAGCAGCCAGGCGCCGGGCGGCACCGCCATCATCACGATCGCGATGCGCCCGCGAAACAGCCGATCGCCGACGCTCGAGCGCACGCTGGTGCGGTTGCGAATGGGCCGCACCTGCTGTCCGAGCACGTTCTCCGTCGTCGACACCGGTGAGGTCGACTCCACCTTGGTGGGATCGCCCTCGATGGTCAGCGCCACCCGCGGCGACTTCGCCACCGCGTACTTCGCCGTCGTCGGATCGAAGTAGGCCAGCTCCATCGACGGCACCGACAGCGTGCCCCCCTTCTGCGGCAGGAGCAGGTAGGTATAGACCTTCTCGCCGTGGATCTCGTCGCCCGGCTCGATCGTCTCCTTGGTCGTCGGCTCGTAGACGCGGAAGCCGTCGAGCTTGTCGAGCTTGGGCAGCCGCACGTTGCGGATGTTGCCGGTGCCGCGCACCGTCACCTTCCACGTCACCGCCTCGCCCGCCTTGACCACGGAGCGATCGACCGACGAGGACAGCTCGTAGTGCCCGACGTTGGCCGACTCGAAGCCCTCCGGCCGCCCCTCGACGGGAAGCGGCATGACCTCGACGGTGAGCGCCTTCGACCGGCGCGTGTCGGAGGCGCCCGCCATGAACGCGGTCTGCATCGTCGTCGCCTCGGCCTCGAGCGGCGTGATGGCCAGCTTGCCCGCCTTGAGCGGAAACAGCGCCTTCTTGAGCAGCAGCGCGACCTCGTACTCGTGCCCCTTGACGATCGGCGCGATCCCACGCCAGGTGCGACGTGGGCACGAACAGATCCTCGCTCCAGAAGTCCTCGTACTTCGGCTCGGCCAGCGGGCGATACTTCAAGATCTCGCTCTGCGTGTACAGGTGCCACGACGCGGTCACCTGCTGTCCGACGTACACCTTCGTCTTGTCGACGGCGGCGTCGACGAACAGATCCTCGTCGCCGCGCAACGAATCGGGCGGCGGCGGCAGCACGATGCCCGGCTGGGCCGACTGGCCGCCCACCGACGACAGCGCGTTCTTCAAGGGCGCGCCGACGTGCACGACGATCTCGCGCGTCTTCAAGTCGCTGCCGCCGATGCGCACCACCGCCGGTCCGATCTTGAGCGCGCCGCGCTTCTTGGGTTTCAAGATGTAGACGTGCTGCTCGATCACGCGCACCGACGTGCGTCCGTTGACCATCGAGAACTGCGTCTGCTCGTTGGAGCCGGTGTGCAGAGACTCGAAGTCGGGTGCCGCCGGCGCGCGATACGACTCGAACGGCTGCGTGCCCGACGCGATCGAGCGTCACCGTCAGCTCGAGCTGCTGATCGAGCGTGATGTTCTCCGACGCCACCGAAGCGCCTCGAAGCGCACGCCGCCCGCGTCGCCGCGCGCGGCGACCGAGGCGAGCGCGATCAGTCGCGAGCTGAAGGCCGATGGCTGACCGCTTCCTCATCACCAATCCTTCGCCGGACGACGGGTGCCCGCGCGGCGCCGCGCCAGGTCCTTCTGCACCGTCGGCTCGACGCGCTCGAGCGCATCGAGCACCGCCTCGGCGTCCTGCTTGTCGATCTCGCGCGGCTGCTCTTTCTTGGCGTGTGCCTGCGCGAGCTTGTCGCGCTCCTGCTTCTCTTTGTCGCCCGGCTGCGGCTGCGGCTCTTGCTTGCGGCTGGTCGCCCTGCGCTTGCTGTTGCTGCTGTTGCTGCTGTTGCTGCTGCTGCTGTTGCTGTTGCTGTTGCTGGTCTGCTCCTGCTTCTGCTGATCCTGTTGCGCCTGCTGTTGCTGCTGTTGTTGCTGCTTCTGTCGTCCTGCTTCTGCTGATCTGTTGCTGCTGCTGCTTCTTGCTGCTGCTTCTGCTCCTGCAGCTTGCGCAGCGCCAGCTCGAGGTTCCACTTGGCGCGCCGATCCTCGGGCCGCAGCCCGAGCGTGTGCTTGTACGCGTCGAGCGCCTCCTTGTAGCGCTCCTGCTTGAGCCAGCGCGTTGCCCATGTTGTAGTAGGCGTCGGCCTTGAGCGACGGATCGTGCCCCTCGGACGCGCGCTGGAACTCCTTCTGCGCCTCGGGAAACTTGCCGAGCGTGATAGAGCGCCACGCCGCGGTCGAAGTGCACCACCGGCTCCTCGGGCAGCGCCTGCGACCGCGCGATCGTACGCCTTGAGCGCCTCGTCCGCCTTGCCCGCGGCGAGCAGCCGGTTGCCCGCCTCGATGTTCGGATCGCTTGCGCTTCAAGCAGATCGAAGCCGGTCAAGCAGCGGCAGCACGAAGATCAAGACCATCGCCGCCAGGCATCGCGCTGCGACGGCTCGCTCGCGCCGCCGCCGCCGCTTCCACCGACGGCGCGCGCACCAGCTCGTGCCGCCGCCGCCGGCGCTCGCGCACGCACGCCGCTGCCGCCAGGAAGCAGGAAGGCCGGCACGAGGAACCAGCGCCCGACGTCGTCGGGCTCGCGCTCGAAGCGCGCCTCCTCCTCGGTGCGCTCGAGCCCGGCGATCGCCGCCTGCACGCGATCGACGCCGAAGCGCTGCGGATCGAGCGGCACGTACTCGCCGCCGGTGAGCGCCGCGATCTGCTTGAGCGCCACCTCGTCGAGGCCGACGCGCACCGGCTCGCCGGTCTCGTCCGTGACGTAGCCGTGCTGCTTGCCGTCCTCGTCGAACAGCGGCACCGGCGGCTTGTCGTTGCTGCCGATGCCGAGCGTGTAGATCTTGATGCCCAGCGCCGCCGCCTTCTTGCGCCGCGGCGATGCCCTGCCCTTCGGTGTCCTCGCCGTCGGTGATGAGGAGGATGACCTGCGCCGGCCGCTCTTGCCCTCGCGCGCGCGCACGTGCGTCGAGCCGCTCGGTCGACGCGGTGATGGCGCGCCCGAGATCGGTGCCGCCGACCGGCATGTCGTCGGGCCGCGAGGTCGCGCCAGAACAGCTTGGCCGCCTCGTAGTCGATGGTGAGCGGATAGCGACATCGTCTCGCCGGCGAAGGCGACCAGGCCGACGCGATCGCCCTTCAGCGTATCGATGAAGCGCGCCAGCTCCGCCTTGGCGCGCTCGAGGCGCGTCGGGTAGATGTCGCGCGCCAGCATCGACTTGCGAGAAGTCGAGCGCCACCACCAGGTCGAGCCCGCGGCTCTCGGTGAGCTTGGCGCGCCCCGGCACCTGCGGGCCGCGCCAGCGCCACCACCAACAGCGCCACGCCGGCGACCAGCAGCACCGCGCGCCAGCGCCGGCGCGCCGGCGAGAAGCTGGCCGTCATGCGCGCGATCATCGGCAGGTGCCCGATGCGCTCGAGCAGCGCGTCGGCGCCGCTGCCCATCGAGGGCGTAGGCGACCACGAGGAGCGGCACGAGCGCCAGGAGCCAGAGCAGCCTGGATGTCGCCGCAGGTCACGGGAACCTCCGAAAGCGCGTCAGCGACGAGCAAGATCTCGAGCAGCATCAGCGCGCAGCGCCGGCGCCACCAAGCATCGGGTAGAGCTCGGCGTAGTGCGGCGTCTGCGCCTTGAGCTTGCGAGCGGTCGAGATCCTCGAGGATCGCCTGGAAGCGCTGCTCGAGCGCCTCGGTGTCGGTGGCCGAGATAGGGCATGCCGCCGGTGGTCTCGGCGATCTCCTCGAGCAGCTTCGGGTTGACCGGATAGCGCGGCTGCGGGCGCACGCAGTTGCCGAAGCGGTCGCTGCCCCGGCGGCGCCTCGGCGGCCAGCGTGTCGCGTCCGATGAGGATGGTGAAGACCTTGACGCCGAAGGTCTGGGCGAACTTGGCCGCCTTGCGCGGATCGAGCCTGGAGGCGTTGTCGTCACCGTCGGTGACCAGCACGATCACCTTGGACTTCGCCGTCGACTTGCGCAGCCGGTTGATGGCGGTGCCGAGCGCGTTGCCGATGGCGGTCCCCTGCCCGTCGACGAGCCCGATGCGCACGTCCGTCGAGCAGGCCGCCGCGAGCGCGCGGTGTCGAGCGTGAGCGGGCACTGCGTGAAGGCCTCGCTTGCCGAAGATCACGAGGCCGATGCGATCGGAGCGACGCTGCGCGATGAAGCGGTCGATGACCCGCTTGGCGGCGGTGATGCGATCGGGCACGCAGATCGGTCTCGCGCATCGAGTTCGAGACGTCGAGCGCGACCACGATGTCGATGCCCTCGACCTCGGCCGGATCGGTCGACAGCCGCTGCGGCCGCGCCAGCGCCACGGCGACCAGGCCGATGCCCGACCAGAAGCGCAGCGCGCGCGGCAGGTGCATCAGATAGCCGAACGCGCCCTGCGACGTGGCGCAGCAGATCGTGCGTGCGCGAGAACGCGCAGCGTGCCGACGCGGCGGCGCTCGCAGGTAGAAGCCGACCCAGGCGCCGAGCGGCACCGCGGCCAGCAGCACGAACGCGCCGCTCGTTGCGCCAGTGGATGTCGGGCCCGCGCAGCTGGACGCAAGTCAGTAGACGGCGAACGGCAGCGCGATCGCCAGCGTCAACAAGTAGGGCGCGACGCGCGCGCCAGACCCGCCGCTTATCGACCGCTCGCGCCCTTGCTCGTCCCGGCGCTCGACGTCGGCGGTCGCCGGTCGGGCCCACGGGCAGGCGCACCGGACCCGAGATCGACTGTCGCCGGCGGTCTCGAGCGGCGCTGCCGATCGACAGGACGATCGCCTGCGCCGCGTCGAGCGCGCTCAGCGCCGCGGCGTCGGTCGATCCGGCCTTGGCGAACTTGACCAGATCGCAGGTCGGCGAGGAAGCGCGGCACCTCCGCGCCCTCGGCGCACGAGGTGCGGCGCGCGCTGTCGCAGCTCGTCGAGCAGCTCGGTGGTCGTCAGCTCGAGCGAGTCGAAGCCGTAGCGCGCGCCGAGATACGCGCGCACCATCTCGGCGAGCGCGAAGTAGAAGGGCCGGTAGCCGTCAGCGGCGAAGTTGCCGCGCCGCGCGCAGCGCCGTCAGCTTCTCGATGCGCGACCTCGTCGGGCGGCGCGCCGGGCACGGCAGCGGCCGCGAGCGCGGCCGCCGGCGCCCGCCGCCGCGCAGCGCGCGCCGCGATGAGCAGGCCGGCGACCAGGAGCACGATCGCGCCGCCGAGGCCGATGCCGCCCCATTTGAGCGCGCGCACCATGCGCTGGTCCTCGACCAACGCCGAGCGCGGCGGGCGCTCCGGCTGCAGCTCGGGCTGCTGCTCGTCCGGCGCGACCAGCGGCCGGATGTTGACGGTCAGCGGCTCGGTCTCGACGCTGCGCACCTCGCCCCGACGGCGACAGGTACGTGACCTCGAGCGGCGGCACCTCGAGCTCGCCCGGTCTCGTAGGCGGCCACGCCGAGGACGAAGCGGTGCGAGCGCCGGCCGTCGCCGAGATCGCGGCCGCTCTTGTCGCCGTCGTTGCGATCGAGGATCTCGAGCTTGCCGAGTGTCGAGCTTGGCCGGCAGCATCACCGCGATGCCTGCCTTGCGCCACCGCGCTCACCGTGAGCGTCAGGCGATCGCCGACGTGCGCCTCGGACTTGTCGATCGACACGCCCACGGTCGGCGCGTCGGCGTCGTCCGACGCCGCCGAGATCGGCCGCCAGGGCCCGCCCGTGGGCCGCGCAGGGTCAGCCCCAGAATCAGGAGGGCCGTCGATCCGCGGACGCCGCATCAATGGCGCAGCCTCCGCTCGCGCGCGCGGAAGAAGGCGATCAGCGCGCGCGACGTAGGGCCGGTCGGTGCGCACGTTGACGAAGTCCATGTTGTGCCGCCGGAACAGCTGCTCGCGCTCGTCGCGACCGCGCCGCACCGCGCCGCGTAGCGCGCCCGCCCCGGCCCCGCCGTGTCGAAGGCGACCACCTCGCCGGTCTCGACATCCTCGAAGTAGACATGACCGAGCGTCGGGCAGCTCCTCCTCCATCGGATCGGTGATGGTGACCGGCACGAGGTCGTGCTTGCGCTTGGCGATGCGCAGCGCCTTCTCGTAGCGCGCGCCGTGCCGCCGTCGACGATGAAGTCCGAGACCAGGAAGGCGACCGAGCGGCGGCGCGCGACCGTGCCCAGAAACTCGAGCGCCGACGCGCAGATCGGTGCGCCGCGACGTCGGCTGGAACGTCAGGATCTCGCTGATCACGCGCAGCACGTGCTTCTTGCCCTTCTTCGGCGGCACGAAGCGCTCGACCTGATCGGTGAAGATGATGAGCCCGATCGCGGTCGTTGTTCTTGATCGCCGAGAACGCGAGCAGCGCCGCGAGCTCGGCGGCGACCTCGCGCTTGGTCTGCTCGCGCGAGCCGAACGCGCCCGAGCCGCGATGGCGTCGACGAGCAGCATCACCGTCAGCTCGCGCTCCTCGACGAACAGCTTGACGTACGGCGTCGCGCATGCGCGCGGTGACGTTCCAGTCGATCGCGCGCACGTCGTCGCCCGGCTGGTACTGGCGCACCTCGGAGAACGCCATGCCGCGGCCCTTGAACACCGAGTGGTACGCGCCGGCGAGCTGATTCTGCGCCTGCCGCGCGGTGACGATCTCGATGCGCCGGATCTTCTTGATCAGCTCGCGCGGGCAGCATCGAGCTCGCTCAGCTACGGGACTTCGACGTGCTCGAAGAGTCGGCGGACGATGTCCTCGCTGGTGACGTTCTCCGCCTCGGCCTCGTAGGTCAGGATGACGCGGTGGCGCAGGACGTCGAGCGCCGATCGCCTTGATGTCCTCGGGCGTGACGTAGCCGCGCCGCCGCAGGAACGCGTGCGCGCGCGCCGCCAGGTTCAGGAAGATCGACGCGCGCGGCGAGGCGCCGTACTGCGATGAGCACCGCCAGCTCCTTGAGCCCGTACGCGGCCGGCTCGCGCGTGGCGTGCACGACGTTGACGATGTAGTCGCGGATCTTGTCGTCGATGTAGACCTGGTTGACGACGCTGCGCGCGCTGAGCAGCTCCTCCGATCGTCGCCACCGGCTCGACCCGCGTCGCCGTGGGCGATCCGCGAGGTCATGCGATCCATGATCTCGCGCTCTTCCTGCTTGCGCCGGGTAGCCGACCTTGATCATCAGCATGAAGCGGTCGAGCTGCGCCTCGGGCAGCGGGTAGGTGCCCTCCTGCTCGATCGGGTTCTGCGTCGCCAGGACGAGGAACGGGCTCGGGCAGCGGGTGGGTCTCGTCGCCGATCGTGACCTGCCGCTCCTGCATCGCCTCGAGCAGCGCCGACTGCACCTTGGCCGGCGCGCGGTTGATCTCGTCGGCGAGCACGAGGTTGGCGAAGATCGGGCCGCGCTTGGCGCGTGAACTCCTGCGTCGCGCGGGTTGTAGATGGTGGTGCCGATGATGTCGGCGGGCAGCAGGTCGGGCGTGAACTGGATGCGCTGGAACTTGGCGTGCAGCGCAGTCGGCCAGCGTCTTGACGGTCAGCGTCTTGGCCAGGCCGGGCACGCCCTCGAGCAGCACGTGGCCGCCGGTGAGCAGGCCGATCAGGATGCGCTCGACCATGTACCGCTGGCCGACGATGACCTTGCTGCACCTCGCCGAGCAGCCTCTCGGTGAACGCGCGACTCGCGCTGCACCAGCTCGTTGATGACTTTGACGTCATAGCCCATTTGGGTTCTTTCGATAGCACACCTCGGGAAGCCTCGCACGAAGCCTCCGTACACATGGCGCATGACGAACAAGCTTTTGACCCTCGCGTTCGCGGCGCTCGTCGCGGGCTGCGGCTCCAACTCGAACAACAACGGCGACCAGGACATGGGCGGCGGCGGCGCGGGCGGCTGCGACCCGGCGGCCGCCTGCACCACCGCGGGCGCCACGCAGTGTGCCGACGTCGGCGACCAGCAGACCTGCATGCAGCAGAACGGCTGCCTGCAATGGGTCAAGTCGGCCTGCTCGTCCGCCCAGATCTGCATGGACCCGGGCGACGGCACCGGTGGCAAGTGCGTCACCGGCGTACCCTGCGTCTGCCCGACCGGCTACAGCTGCGACGGCAGCGGTGTCTGCGTCGGCGGCGACGGCATGGCCATCGGCATCGACGTCAAGACCGTCAACGTCGCCGGCACCGTCACCCTCAACGGCGCCGCGCCGACCACGCTGCCCTCGTGCAACCCGTCGCCGGCGACGTCGAAGGCGAGCGTGCACCTCGTCGACGCCGCGCGCGGCTACCAGTTCGATCTGCCCGTGCCCTGCTCGGCGTCGACCTTCAGCTGGTCGGGCGTGGTCTTCCCCGGCAACTACCAGGTGACCGTCACCGGTGACAGCAACTACTCGAGCCTGCCGACGCAGGCGTTCGTCGCCAACGCCGCGCTCGAGGTCAGCGCCGACGCGCAGAACGTCGCGCTCGACGTCAAGACCGCCTCGGTCGGCGGCACGGTCACGCTCAACGGCGCCGCGCCGACGACCACCGCGGCGTGCACGAGCAACGCCAGCGCCGCCAAGGCGACGGTGCACCTCGTCGACACCACCGACGGCTACCGCTTCGATCTCGACGTGCCCTGCTCGTCCTCGACGTTCCAGTGGGGCGGCGTCGTCTTCCCCGGCACCTACGTCGTCACCGTCGACGGCGACCCGACCTACAGCAACGTGCCGCCCTCGCCCTTCGTGGCCAACGCCGCGCTCCAGGTCTCGGGCAGCGCCAGCAACCAGGCGCTCGACATCAAGACCGTGCAGGCCTCGGGCACCGTCACGCTCAACGGCCTCGTGCCCACGTCGACCTGCCCGTCGAGCTCGACCTACTCGAAGGCCGCCGTACACCTGAGCGACGCCAAGCACGGCTACCGCTTCGACTTCCCCATCCCTTGCACGCAGACCGACTACGCCTGGTCGGGCGCGGTGTACCCCGGCACCTACGTCGTCACCGTCGACGGCGGCGACGGCTACTCGAACCTGCCCTACACCGCCTACGTGGCCAACAGCGCGCTGGCCGTCACCAACAACGTCAGCGGTCAGGCGCTCGACGTACAGACCTTCACGGTCGGCGGCACCGTCACGCTCAACGGCGCCGCCCCGACGCCGTCGCAGTACTGCACCAGCAACCCGAGCGCCACGCAGGCCACGATCTCCCTCACCGACGCCACCCGCGGCTATGCGTTCAGCTTCAGCGCCCCCTGCAGCTCGACGACGCTGGCCTGGACCGGCACCGTCTTTTCCGGAACCTACAAGGTCGCGGTGACCGGCGATCCCAGCTACTCGACGCTGCCCACCTCGGCGTTCGTCGCCAAGGACGGCCTGGCCATCAGCGGCAACAGCGCCAACAACGCCCTCGACGTCAAGACCGCCAACGTCGCCGGCACCATCACGCTCAACGCCGCGGCGCCCACGAGCGACCCGGCCTGCACGAACAGCCCGACCGCGACCAAGGCGATCGTGCGCCTGACCAACGCCAAGCTCGGCTACTCCTTCGATCTCACCGTGCCCTGCTCGTCTTCGACCTTCGCCTGGAGCGGCGAGGTCTTCCCCGGCACCTACGCGGTCACCGTCTCGGGCGGCAACTACTCGAACCTGCCCAATCAGGCCTTCCTCGCCAACAGCGCGCTCGCCGTGGCCAGCGACGTCAGCGGCCAGGCGCTCGACGTCAAGACCGTGGCCGTCGGCGGCTCGCTGACGCTCAACAGCGCCGCGCCGTCGACGACAACGGCGTGCAATCCCAACCCGACGGCGACCAAGGCCAACGTGGAGTTCGTCGACGCCACCTCGGGCTATGCCTTCGCGGTGCCGGTCGCCTGCTCGGCGGCGAACTTCGCCTGGAGCGGCGTCGTCTACCCGGGCACCTACCGCATCAGCGTCGCGGGCGCCGGCGGCTACTCGAACCTGCCGTCGGAGGGCTACCTGGTCACGCCGCGCCTCAAGGTGCAGTAGCGGGCGTCAGCAGCCCGAGCTGCACGCGCTGTAGCTCGTCCCCGACGCCAGCGGACAGCAGCGCTCGCCAGCCGCGCAGTCGGCGTCGTGGTGGCACATGAAGCGCCCACTCGCCCCGCACCCTGCCGTCGAGCACGCCGCACCGATCCCGTCGAGCAGACAGCAGGCGCCGAACACGCCCTGCGCCACACAATCCTCCGGCCCGTCACAGCCGAACGACTGATGGGTCGGCGCCACGTGCGCGAGGCACTGGCCCGTCTTGCCGAAGTCGGCGGTGTCGCAGAACTGATCGGCACACGGCGCGCACTCGACCGCCGCGCAGGGGACGCCCGTCGTCGAGCCGAGGTCGGGCGCCGTCGTGCCGCGGGCGCCGCAGCCGGCGACCACGAAGAGCGCTAGCAGGCTTGCTTGGCGCAAAGGCGATATTCCGGCAGCTGCATGATCGGGCAGCAGCCGGCATAACCGGCGCCCTGCGGGCAGTCCGCCAGCGTATGGCACATCGGCGTCGTGCCGGGCACGTCCGCGCAGGTCTGGTCGCACGCCGACCCCGACGTATTGGCGCAGCATTCGTCGTGTAAGCCGGCCGCAGCGCCGGGGCAGTCTTCCGGCCCGTCGCACCCGAACAGCACCGGGTGCGAGCCGCCCGAGCAGCTGTTCTGCGACGTGCAGTGCTGGCCGCTGTTGTTGATGCAGCAGTCCTCGCCGTTCATGCACGAGACCGGGCCGCAGGCGACACCGTCGTGCGTGGCCATGTCGGGCAGCGACCGGGCCATGTCGCGCGGAATCGACATCGCGAGATTGACGCCGCCCGCGCCGCCGCCGCCGCCTGCCGAGCCGCCGGTGCCGCCGCCACCCCCCCCGCTGCCGGCCGCGCCGCCGCTCCCGCCGCTGCCGCCATTTCCGCCGTTGCCGCCGAGGGCGTCCGGGTTGGCGCGCGTGCAGGCAGACAATAATAGGGCTAACGAAAGTATGTACCGCATGTAACGAGCTCCAAGACGGATGCTATCATGTCGGGCGATGATCCGGATCACTCCCGCGGCCGCCCTGGCCGCGTGCATCGCGTGCACGGGCTGTGCCGCCAAGCTCCTGGGCGACGACGGCGATCCCAGCGCCGACGACCTCGGCCTGGGCAGCGCCACGCTCGCCCCCGGCGGCAACGCGCGCGTCACCGCCACCTCGCTGAACCTGCGCAGCGGTGTCGGCACCTCGGCCGCCATCGAGGCGTCGATGCCGTGCGGCACCACGGTGGCGCTGCTCGACGGCCCCTCGACGACGCCCGCCGCCGGCTGGTGGAACGTCAGCTTCGGCAGCCTGACCGGCTGGGCGTCGGGCACCTACCTCGTTGCCGAAGCCGCGTTCCTGCCGTCGATGTGCGGCGGCGGCACCAGCCCTGACGGCGGCACCTCGAGCGACGACATCTTCGGCCGCGCCAAGCTCGCCGTCGGCTACTCCTACTATTGGGGCCACGGCAGCTGGCGCGACGACGGCGCCACGCCCGGATCCTGCAGCGGCAGCTGCCCATCGTGCACCCACTCGGGCCAGTACGGCGCCGATTGCAGCGGCTTCGTCGCCAAGGTGTGGCAGGTCCCGTCGGCCAGCCCGATCACGCTCGACGCCCACCCGTTCTCGACGGCGAACTTCTACAACGACCAGATCTACTGGACGCAGATCCCGCGCTCGACGATCCAGCCCGCCGACGCGCTGGTGCACCGCGACGCCACCTCGGGGCACATCGCGCTCTTCGACAGCGGCTCCGACCCGTTCGGCGCCATCTGGCTCTACGAGGCGCGCGGCTGCGCCACCGGCGTGGTGCACGACCTGCGCACCGTCGATTCCAGCTACATCGCGATCCGCCGCAACTAGGGATGCGCCCCCTCACGGCGATTGACACTGGGCGTCGTCGCTGCTACACACGCTCCCGCCATGACGATTACGCGGGATGATCCTCGTTTCTGGGACGTCCGGACCCTCGAGCGGAGATTGCGCAAGGGTCAGATCACCAAGAAGGATTACGAGAAGCACCTCAAGTCGATCCCCGACGTCGCCGACAAGCAGGCTCCCATCGAGCTCAGCGACGACGACGAGGACGACGGACCGGACCGGGGCGCCAACGGCGTCCACTCCGACTAGCCGCGACCGCGACGTCGAAGTAGACTCCCAGCGATGGGCGTCAATGACTGGGACGGCACCCGCGCGCTGGCGCTGTTGCGCGAGCGCATGAATCGGCTGTTCGACGAGCGTCAGGCACGCGGCGCCTACGCCGTCGAGGGCGCGTTTGCGCCGGCCACCGACGTCTACTCGACGGACGACACCGTCTTCGTGGCCGTCGAGCTGCCCGGCGTCGACGACGCCGACGTGGCCGTCGAGGTCCGCGGGCGCGAGCTCGCCGTGCGCGGCCGCCGCCACTTCGCCGGCGGCGAAGGCGCCGCCTACCACCGCCTCGAGCGCAGCTACGGCGAGTTCCGCTGCGCCATCGCGCTGCCCGACGACGCCGACGCCGAAAAGCGCCGCGTTCGCTTCGCAGGGGGCGTACTCACCGTCGAGATCCCGAGGATGCCATGAGCGAGGACACGCAAGAGCAAGAGGATCCGCAGTCCCTGCCGGACGTCGACTTCGGCCTGTTCGTCATGTCGCTGGCGTCGTCGGTGCTGGTGCACCTGGGCGAGATCGAGCACCCCGACTCGCGCGAGCGCACGGCCAATCTGCCGCTGGCCAAGCAGACCGTCGACATCCTGGGCATGCTGCGCGAAAAGACGCGCGGCAACCTGACGCAGGAAGAGTCGCAGCTGCTCGACAACCTCCTTTACGACCTGCGCATGAAGTATGTGGATGCGAAAAAGCGTTAGCCTCGTCGCCGCCGCGGCCGTCGGGCTCGCTCATCGGCCTGATGGTGTTCTCCAAGAAGGAGCCGTCGCGGGCCGAGGCGCAGCAGCCGACGAGCCGGCGTCCCGCGCCGGTGGTGCCGATCGCCGGCGCGCCGACGTCGTTCGTCGACCTGGTCAAGCACGCGCACGCCGTCGGTGGTGAACATCCACTCGATCGCGCTCATCAAGCAGCGACCCGTCGCCGTGTTCCCGTTCGGCGAGGACTCGCCGTTCTATCGGCTGGTGCAGCCGCCCGACGAGCAGGCGCGCAGTCGCTCGGCTCGGGCATCATCATCTCCGCCGACGGCGACGTCCTGACCAACAACCACGTCATCGCGCCCGAGGAGCTGGGCGGGCGCGTCGCCGATCAGATCGACGTCCAGCTCGACGACAAGCGCCAGTTCCGCGCCCGCGTGATCGCCCGCGATCCGCCGACCGACGTCGCGCTGTTGCACATCGACGCCAAGGGCCTGACCGCCGCCGTGCTCGGCGACTCGGACAAGCTCGAGGTCGGCGAATGGGTGGTCGCCATCGGCGAGCCGTACGGCCTGTCGTCGACGGTGACGGCGGGCATCGTCAGCGCCAAGGGGCGGCGCGGCGATCAGCTCGGCGGCTTCAACAACGGCTACTGGGACTTCATCCAGACCGACGCCGCCATCAACCCCGGCAACTCGGGCGGCCCGCTCTACAACATGCGCGGCGAGGTCGTCGGCATCAACACGGCGATCAACGCGCGCGCGCAAGGCCTGGCGTTCGCCGTGCCCATCGACATGGCCAAGCGCGACGTCGGCGACTTCAAGAAGTACGGCAAGGTGCAGCGCGGCTGGCTGGGGATCCGGCCGATCGATCCGTCGCGCGTCGGCGTCGATCTCCCGACGGGCGCGCTGGTGGGCCTGGTGGTGCCAGGATCGCCGGCGGCGCACGCCGGGATCGTGCGCGGCGACGTCGTGCTCAAGTTCGACGGCGTCGCCATCGATGACGCGGAGCGGCTGCGTTGGCTGTCGGCCAACGCCGGCGTCGGCAAGAAGGTGACCCTGCACCTGCGGCGCGGCAACCGCGAAGCCGACGTGTCGCTGACCACCGAGGCGCAGCCCGACTGAGGAAGCTCGCGCCGCGTCGGCGCCGTATCAAGTGGCATGATGCGGTGGCTGAAGCGGGCGGCGATCGTCGGCGTCGTGGGCTTCGTCGTGGGCGTGCTCATGACGCACCGGGTGGCCTGGGCGCTGGTGCGCTACTCGGGCTCACCGGGGGCGCTGGCGGTGCCGGTGCACGACGTCAAGCGTCTGTCGCTGCGTTCGTCGTTCGGCGAGCCGCGCTCGGGCCATCGACGCCACCAGGGCATCGACATCTTCGCGCGCCGGGGCACGCCGGTCGTCGCCGCTGCCGAAGGGATGGTCGTTCGCGTCGGCACCACCGACCGCCTGGGCGGCAACACCGTGTGGGTCGCGGGCAAGCCGTCGACGCTCTATTACTACGCGCACCTCGACGGCTTCCGCCGTGGCCTGCGCGTCGGCGAGCATGTCGAGGCGGGCGAGGTCCTCGGCCGCGTCGGCAACACCGGCAACGCGCGGACGACGTCGCCGCACCTGCACTTCGGCGTCTACCCGGCGGCGCGCGCCTTCTGGCCCGTGGATCCGACGCCGCTGCTCAAGTAGCGGCCGTCGTCGCCGCTCCGACTGCGTCGCAAACGAGAAGCACGTTGCCGGGATGCGTGCGCGCGGCGACCTCGTCGATGCGCACGACGAAAGCCGAGCGCCTCGAGATCGGCGCGCAGGTCGGCGACGGGGCGGAAGCGCACCGACGGGCCGCGGTTCCAGCCGAGGCGGGTCACCAGCGCCTCGACGGCGCGGGTAAAGCGCGCGCCGCCGCGACGCGCCGGATCGCCTTCGCGCACCAGCAGGCGTCCGCCGGGGCGCAGCGCCGCGCGACAGCGTGACAAGCAGCGCGCGCTGCACGTCGGCGTCCCAGTAGTGCAGCATGTCGACGAGCGTGATGACGTCGCAGGGCGGAATCTCGGCCGCTGCGCGCGTCGCCCTCGACGATGGCGACGACGTCGAGCCGGGCAGGTCGCGCGCGGCGTGCGCGCCGCAGTCGACCTTGCTGCGGTCCCACTCGATGCCGAGCGCGCGCCGCCCGTCGCCGAGCACGCCGAGCAGCACCGGCAGCATGCCGAGGCCGCTGCCGAGATCGACCGCGAAGGCGCCCGGCGGGCACCAGCGGCGCGATGGCGCGATAGCACGGATCCATCACGTACTTCATGCGCGCGTACCACTTGAAGCGCGGGTGCAGCCCGTCGTAGCGGCGGCGCGCGACCTCGATGGCGGCGCCGATCGCGTCGGCCGTGCGCCGCCTGTGCGCGCGGCGGCGGGCCAGCGCCAGCCAGGTGAGCGCGCCGGCGACGAGGCCGATGGCGGCGCCGAGCGTGACGCCGCCGACCATCCAGTCGACGAAGAAGGCCTTGGCCAGCGTGCGGACGTGGGCGAGCGCAAAGTCGGCGCGCCGCAGCCCCAGCCAGCCGCCGTGCAGGAGGCGCTCGCCCAGCTGCACCGAGGCGAACCCGATGAACGGCACCAGCGGCGGAATCGACAGGTTGGCCGCGCCGTAGACCACCAGCTTGTTGAGCCCGAGCGCGTACGCGAGCGCGATGCAGACCACGATGTGAAGCCCGAACAGCGGCGTGCAGCCGACGATGCAGCCGACCAGCACCGCCGCCGCCAAGCGGCCGGGCGCCGTGTGCTCGTGGAGCAGGGCGGCGAACAGCTCACGGACGCGGGCGCGCAGCCCCTTCAAATCAGCTCCACGAAGCGGGCGACGATGGTCTTCGGTCCCACCGACGGGAAGTAGACCGTGAGCTTGAGGTCGCTGCCGGTGCCGGTGAAGCCGCGCACCTCGCCCTCGCCGAACTTGGGATGGCGCACGCGCTGTCCCAGTCGGAAGGTGCTCTCGACGTCGTCGAAGCCAGCCGCGTCCGCCTCGTACTCGACCGAGATCCCGCTGTCGCGCTCGATCGTTGCGCATGCCGGAATTTCGGAATCCTGATTCCGCAATTTCGGCGCCTGTCGCGTCCCGGCTCGAGCCCCAGCGCGACGATCGGTCCATCCAGGACGGCCGCGGCTTCGGCTGGTTGACCGGCCGCGCGATGCAGTGATCGGGGATGTCGCCGAGAAAGCGGCTCTCGACGAACGGCCGCGCGTCCTGGCCGAACAGGCGCCGGTGGCGCGCGTTGGTCAGGAACAGCCGCTCCTCGGCGCGCGTGATGGCGACGTAGGCGAGCCGCCGCTCCTCGGCGAGCGCGGCTTCGTCTTCGCCGTTGCGCAGCGACGGAAAGACGCCGTCCTCGAGCCCGGTGACGAAGACCACCGGGAACTCGAGCCCCTTGGCGGCGTGCACCGTCATGAGCGTGACGCCCTTCTGCGCGGCGTCGGCGGGCGCCACCAGCGACACCTGCTCGAGGTAGTCGTGGATCGTCGGCGGCGTGCCCTCGCGCGCCGTGACGTCGCCTTCGTAGTCCTTGATCGAGCCGGTGAGCTCGAGCAGGTTCTCGATGCGCTCCTGCGACTCGTGCGAGCCGTCGGCCGAGAGGCGCTCGATGTACTGCGTGCGCTCGAGCACCGCGTCGGCGAGCGCACCGAGCGAGCCTTCGTGGGTGACGAACTCGTTGCGCAGGTCGTTCATCATCTCGACGAACGCGCCCAGCTTCTTGCGCGGCGCCGGCCCAAGATCGGAATCTCCATTCCGAAATACGCAGCTCCATCGCCTCCCACACGGTGCACGTTCTCGGCGCGGGCGCGGGCGACGACGCGCTCGTAGGTCGACTCGCCGATGCCGCGCGTCGGCTTGTTGATGATGCGCTCGAGCGACACCTCGTCGGCGGGGTTGGCGAGCACGCGCAGGTAGGCGAGCAGGTCCTTGACCTCGGCGCGATCGTAGAAGCGGATGCCGCCGACGACGGCGTACGGCAGGTCGGCGGCGAGCAGCGCCTCTTCGAGCGCGCGCGACTGCGCGTGGGTGCGGTAGAAGACGGCGAAGTCGGCGGGCACGCGCCCGTCGTCGAGCGCGAGCTTGCTGATGGCGCGGACGACGAACTGCGCCTCGGCGCGCTCGTCCTCGGCGGTGTGGTAGAGCAGCAGCTCGCCGCTCGCCCTCCTCGGTGAACAGGCGCTTCTGCTTGCGCTCGAGGTTGCGCGCGATGACGGCGTTGGCGGCGTCGAGGATGAGCTGCGTCGAGCGGTAGTTCTGCTCCAGCTTGACGATGTGCGCGCCCGGGTGGTCGCGCTCGAAGTCGAGGATGTTGCGCACGTCGGCGCCGCGCCAGCTGTAGATCGACTGGTCGTCGTCGCCGACGACGCAGAGGTTGCCGTGCGCGCGCCGACAGGTGGTTGCACGAGATCGTACTGCACGCGGTTGGTGTCCTGGAACTCGTCGACCAGCACGTGGTCGAAGCGCTCGGCGAGGCGCTGGCCCGACGTCGGCGTCGCGCGCACAGCTTGAGCGTCTTGAGGAGCAGGTCGCCGAAGTCGACGCCGTTGGCCGCGCTCGAGCCGCTGCTGGTAGACGGGATAGACGCGCGCGCACCAGGTCGCTGAAGTAGTCGTGGCCGTGGAAGCGCGTCGGGCCCTTCGCCGCGGTTCTTGGCGCCGTCGATGGCCGAGAGCATCGGCGCGCGGCGTGGCGAAGCGGTCGGCGATCCCGAGATCCTTGAGGACGCGCGCGACCAGCGTGCGCTGATCGTCGTCGTCGAAGATGACGAAGTCGCGGCCGAGCCCGACGCGCTCGGCGTACATGCGCAGCAGGCGCGCGCAGGTGGCGTGGAAGGTGCCGACCCACATGCCGCGCGCGTCGGCCGCCGATGAGCTGCTCGATGCGCTCGCGCATCTCGCCCGCCGCCTTGTTGGTGAAGGTGACGGCGAGGATGCGATCGGGCCAGCACGCCGCGCGCGAGCAGCTCGGCGATGCGGAAGGTGATGACGCGCGTCTTGCCCGAGCCGGCGCCGGCGAGGATCAGAAGCGGCCCGCCGGGATGTAGGACCGCCTCGCGCTGCGCGGGGTTGAGATGATCGACGCCGCCGCTCACGCCGTCGTTATAGCAGGTAGAGTAGAGGCATGGGGCCAACGCGGCGGATGGCGCTGCAGGCAGGTGCGCTGGTGGCGCTCGGCGACGCCTGGGCGCTGCGGCGCGCGTGGGGCGGCATCGGCGACCGCCTGGCCATCGCGCTTGCGGTCGGCACACTGATCGCCGGCGCGGCGTTGGCGCTGGCGCCGTGGCTGCACGCGCTCGCCGACCGCCGCCCGGCGCGGGCGCTCGCCGCCGCCGCCGTTGCGGGCGTTCTGCTCGGTCTGCCACTCGCCGCGACGCCGACAGCGCAGCGCGGGCTCGGCCTGGCGGCGCGGCTGGTGCTTCCGATCGCCGTCGCGCTCGCCCTCGCCGCTGCGGCTCGCGCGCCGCGCGCGCTCGCCGCCGGAATTGGTTTAACCAATTTCGCGCTGGCGCTGGCGCTGCCGCGCCGCCTCTACCCTTCGGTGCGCGTGACCCTCTTGCTGATCGCCTTCGCCGCGATCGCGTGCGCGCTGCGCCGCCCGCCTGACCCCGCGGCTCCGCCCCGCCGAGCGAGCGCGCGCAGCCTCGTGGCGGCGACGGCGCTCGCGCTCGCGCTCCTCCTGGTCGGCCGCACCCTCGCCGGCCTCGATGCCAATACCCGCTTCGTCACGCACGCGCAGGCGCCGGCCGCGTCGCTCGTGCTCGACGCCGTCGAATTGGTGAAACCAATTTGGCCCCCCTCCCCTAGCGGCGCCCGCGCGCGCACCGGTGCGGACATGCTGCCCAGCGCCGAAGCCGGGCTCCCGGAAGGCGAAGCCGGCGCCCGCGCGCGCTTCGCCCACGCCGACTCGCTCGCCGACGCCCACCTCGTCCTCGTCACGGTCGACGCGTTACGCGCCGATCGCCTGCGCCCCGACCGCATGCCGGCGCTCTCGGCGCTGGCCGCCCGCGGCGTCACCTTCACGCACGCCTACGCCACCGCTCCCAGCACCGCGGCGTCGATTACCTCGCTCATGACCGCGCGGCATCCCTGGCGCCTCGAGGATCGCCCGCGCACGCTCATCGAGCGGCTGCGCGCTGCCGGCTGGAACACCGCCGCCTTCTACCCGGCCGGCCTCTTCTTCGACGGTGGGGGCCCGCTGCAACCGTATGCCGACACGCGCTTCGGCGTCGCCTGGGCGGACACGCGCACGCTGCGCGCCGGAGCGCTCACCGACGCGGCGCTCGAGCGCATCGGGTTCGTCGCCGCGCACGGCGAGCCGCGTTCGTTCTTCTGGCTCCATTACTTCGACGCGCACGAGCCCTACGAGCCTCAGGATCTGCCGAGGGACGCGCCCGCCGTCGACCGCTACGACGCCGAGGTGCGCGCCATCGACCGCGCGCTCGCCCGGCTCGTCGACGGGCTGGCCCAGCTGGCGCGGCCGACCCTCCTGGTCGTAACCGCCGATCACGGGGAGGAGTTCGGCGAGCACGGGGGCGCCTACCACGGCTCGTCGCTCTACGACGAGCAGGTGCGCGTCCCACTGGTCGTCGCGTTGCTGGGCCGCCACCTCGAGCCCGAGCGGGTCGACGCGCCCGTATCGCTCGTCGAGCTGGCACCGACGCTGGCGTCGCTGCTCGAAGCGCCCGTCTTCGCCGAAGCGACTCCGCTCGGTTCCGGCGACGTCTATGCCGCCGTCGACACGCACCGTATGCTCCTGCACGGCTCCTGGAAGCTGATCCGCGACACCCGCCGCGACGTCGACGAGCTCTACGATCTGGCCACCGATCCGCGCGAGCAGCACAACCTGGCCGACGTGCGCTCCGGACTGGCGGCGACGCTGCGCGCGACGCTCGAACGAGGCTTGAACCTATCGAGCGTCGAGCAGCTCGCCGCCACCGTCGTCGACCGGGCGCGGCCGCCCTCGGCGCGCGCCTCCGCCGCCCGCGAGCTCGGCGCGCGCGAGGCCTATGCCGGCCGTGATGCGCTGCGCGCCGCGCTCGATGACGGTGACGCGACCGTGCGCGCCGAAGCGGCGCTGGCGCTCGGGCAGCTCACCGACAGTCGCGCCCGCACGCCGCTCCGGGCCCTGCTCGCCGGCGGCCGGCGCGACCAGCGTCCCGACGCCCGCCTGGATCGGCGCGGCGACGAGCCTCCTGATCCGCGCCTCGACGAGCGCGGCGACGAGCGTCCCGAAGACGCACTTGCCGACCGCGCGGCGGTCATGCTGGGGCGCCTGCGCGATCCGGCCGCCGCCGCGCACCTGAGCGCCCTGTGCCGCCGCCCACCGGCCGAGGGCAATCGGCGCCAGGCGACGCTACGCCGCGAGGCCGCGCACTACCTCGGCTTCGTCGGCGACGCCGCTGCCGTGGACGCGCTGTTCGCGGCCGCCGCCGACCCACGGGTGCGCGGCAGCGCCTACATCGCCATCGGCCGCATCGCGGGCCGCCTCCACGACGCTCCTGCCGCCGCCCGCCTGCGCGAGCGGCTCGCTGTCGAAGACCGCGCCGATGCGCGCGCCGATCTGGTGTCCGCGCTCGCCCTCGCGGGCGACGGCGACGACATCGGCGGCATCGACTTCAGCGGCGGGGATCACCCCGAGCGGCTCGAGGCAGCCCGCGCTACCTATCGCGGCCGCGCCCTCGCCGGGGCCGATCTCCTGCTCGTGCGCGCGCGCGCCGTCGCCGGCAGCGCGCGCCTGACCGTCATCATCGACGGTACGCCGCTGCCACCGCTAGAGCTCGGCCCCCGCTTTCGCGAGCAGCGCGTGCGATTGGTTCAACCAATCGCAGCAATGGTTAAACCAATTTCCCTGGAGGTCCACCGTGAAGGCGCCGCGGTCGAGCTCGATCACCTGTTCTTGGTGCGCGACGTGACGTCTCCTCGACTTTAGAGGATACTGCCCTCCCGTCATGCGCAGTTACAAGCAATCGGCCGGACAGGCTTTCCGGCATCGTTTCGAAGGGCCGTTCTACCGCCGGATCATGATGTTCGGCGTGAAGAACTTCTCGCACCCGATGCAGCGCGCCACCATGCCCTTCTGGGCCGGCATCTTCTACGTGCTGGTGCCGCGCGCGCGTCGCGCCATCGAGAGCAATCTCCAGCGCGTGCTCGGCCCTACGTCGCCGGTCGAGATCAAGGCGCGCAGCTTCCGCCTCTTCGTCAACTACGCGCAATCGATCACCAACATGTACTGCCTGCACCACGGCCAGCCGGTGCCCGTCGAAGCGACCACGCTCGGGCAGGAGCACATCTACGCTCTGCAGCAGTCCAAACGGGGCGCGGTCGTCGTCACCGGCCACCTCGGCTTCTGGCAGATCGCACCCATCCTGATGCAGCGCAAGTCCTATCCACCGCTGACGATGGCGATGGCGGAAGAGCCGAATCAGGGTACCGGTGAGTGGGAGCGCCAGTTCCGCGAGAAGTTCAAGATCGTCTACACGACTCGCTCGCCGTTCGCCACGCTCGAGCTGGCCAGCGTACTGCGCAAGGGCGAGCTCGTAGGTATGCAGATGGATCGTTTCGCCGGCGGACCTCACGTGATGCTGCCGTTCTGCGGCAAGTCGGCGCCGTTTCCGCTCGGACCGGCGACGCTGGCGCGCGCTACCGGCACGCCGCTGTTGCCCACCTTCATCATCGCCGATCCCGATCGCACCAACTGTACCTTCCACGTCGAGGCACCGATCGAGGTTGCGCGCACGCGCGACCGCGAGGCCGACGTGCACGAAGCGACCGAGCGCGTCGTCGCCGTCTACGAACGCTACGTGCGCAGGTACCCGGAGCAGTGGTTCAACTTCTTCGACTTCTGGAATCCGCCGACGGCGCGCCGTGCAGCGCCGCCCATGAACCCGTCGCAGCTCCCGTGACCGTACGCGCCGCCATCACCGGCCTCGGCGCCGTCACCGGCTTCGGCCGAGGCGCCGATGTCTTGTGGTCGGCGCTCGTCGCCGGGCGGCGGGCCCCACGCGAGCAGCCGGCGCTCGCCGCCGCCGGACTGTCGATCGGACCCGTCGCGCTCGTCGACGAGCTGCCCCTGTCGTCGCCGTCGCGCGCCGCGCAGATGGCAACCTGGGCTGCCGTCGAGGCGCTTGCCGACGCCGGCTCGCCAGCGCCCGGCGTGCGCCTCGCGCTCGCCTGCGGCACGACGCTCGGCGGCATTGGCGACTGGCTTCCGCTCGTGCGTGCAGATGAATTGGTTGAACCAATCAACAAAATGGTTGAACCATTGCCGACGCCGGCTCGCTGGGGTTACGCGGGCCCAGCGCAGGCGCTGGCGACCGCCGTCGGTGCGCGTGGTCCGCTGATCGTGCCGTCGGTGGCTTGCGCGTCCGGCAACGTCGCGCTCGGCGCCGCCCTCGACCTGGTGCGTAGCGGCCGCTGTGACGTGGTGCTCGCCGGCGGCGTAGACGCGCTTCACGACTTCGTCCTCGCCGGCTTTGGCTCGCTCAAGGCCGTCGATCCCGCGCCATGCCGCCCGTTCGATCGCAACCGGCGCGGCCTCAACCTTGGCGAAGCGGCCGCCTTCGTCGTCGTCGAATCAGAGGCGCACGCCCGCGGGCGTGGCGCGCGCATCCGCGCCTTTCTCGACGGCTACGGCGTCGCCGCCGACGCGGTCCACATGACCGGCCCCGATCGTGAAGGCCGCGGAGCCGCGCGCGCGATGCAGGCAGCCCTCGTCGACGCGGGCCGTGGCGCCGACGCCATCGGTTACGTCAGCGCGCACGGAACGGCCACACAGTTCAACGATCTGATGGAGGCCAAGGCGCTGGCGCTGCTGCTCGGAGCGCGCGCGTCATCGACTCCGGTCAACTCGGTAAAGGGCGCGCTCGGCCATACCCTCGGGGCCGCCGCCGCGCTGGAGGCGCTGGCCTGCGTACGCACACTCGAGACCGGGCTGGTGCCGCCGACAGCGGGGCTGCAGGAGCTCGATCCCGAGATCCGGCTCGACGTGGTGCGCGACTCGGCGCGTGCCGTCGCGCCGGGCGCCGTGCTGTCGACGGCCTCTGGCTTCGGCGGCACCAACGCCGCCGTCGTCCTCAGCGCCGCATGATTGGTTCAACCATTTCGCGAGATGGTTGAACCAATTCAATTCGCGGTCGGTGCGTCGCTCACGGTGGGCGCGCCGCTGCGGACGCCGTCGATGAAGTCGAGTGCCAGCGCGTGCGCCTGCACGATCGGCATCGTAATGGCGATTGGCTGGTCGTAGCGGGAAAACGGTGGAAACGGCGGCATGAACTGATGCTCTCCCGACTGGTTGGTGAACATGCCATGGCTCGCCGGATCGAGCTGCACGACCGCACGCATCGGCACGGCCTGATAGGGCGCCTTCACCGTCGGCAGTGAAACGTACTCGAGCGCGTGCGAGCCGGCCGAGAGCTGCACCTCGGTCGCCCCCCAGCCGCGCGCGAGGCTCTGGTTCGACTGATTGGGTACCGTCTCGTCGAGGTATGCGAACAGAAACAGCACGCTCTTGCTCGGATCGGCGCCCGCCGCCAGCGCCAACCCGTCGCCGGGCTCGATCACTTCCTGCAACAAGTTGAGCGACATCTGCGCACGAGTCGGGAGCACATCGGGGTGGCTGATGTCCACGAGCGTGTCGAACGCGCTGGCGACGAACGGCTGCAACAGGGACGCGAACTGCGGCGAATTGGCCACGAGATCGACCAAGATGCCGGCGCCGCCGACATCGAGCACGGCGGCTTCGAGCAGCGGATCGACCGCGAGCAGCGCGGCGCCCATGATCGAGCCGAACGACTCGCTGGTGTAGACGAGCTTGTCGCCGTCGAAGCTCAGACCGGACAGCGTCGGCAGCGCCGCGGCCACGGCGCTGAGATCACCGCCGCGGGCGAGCCGCACCTCCTGCATCAGATCGATGGTCGCCTGCCGAAAGTTGTCGCGGATGTAGCGCGGATCGACGGGGAGCACGCCAGCGTTGGCGTCCCCGTTGAAATCGAAGAAGAATTGTACGGCGCCGCTTGGCGTCGGATCGCCGATGCCATCGTGCCCGGGCAGGCCCGAGAGGTTGAACTTCTCATCGACCGAACCCGGCAGGCGCGATCCATGCCACAGCTCGTCGATGCCGAGGGTCGCATAACCGCGCGCTGCATAGCTGTTGGCGACGAGCAGCACCGCCGAGCGATCGCTATTGATGCCGTGCTGAAAGATGACGAGAGGCGTCGATGCGTAGCTCGAACGCACCGGCAAGACGAGGAGATAAGGGATGTGATCGGTCGCCTTGACCGTCATCGCGTCGTCGAACAGGCCGAGCGTGCCCGGTGTCGGCGACAGATAGTGCGGCGAATCGAAGTGTCCCACGACGACGGCGGCGACGGAGTCGTGGCGCACGCCGCCCGACGGCGGGTGGCCCGGCTTCAGGGTCGTCGCCACACCACCGAATAGGTCGTCGAGCTCGGTCTGGGAGGTGAACGTCAGATCGACCGTCGCCTTGGGCGGCATCGCCGTCAGATCCGCTTGCGCCTTTTGCGCCCACGCGCTCAGCGTCTGCGTGGTGAACGCAGTCGCTGCCATTGGTTTGACCATTGCCGCGCTGATCGCCTTGGACAGCTTCTGATAGGCAGCGCGCGCGCCGAGATCGCCGCGGCCGGCGATGGCGTCGCTCATCAGCGACGACGGGTGCAGCGCGTGGCCGGCCGCGTCGTGCACGCCGGCGGTGATCCAACAGCCGTAGGCATGGTGCTCGAGGAGCGCCGTGCCGACGGGTGAGATGGCGACGAGTTGCTTGGTCTCGGCGCGATAGAACAGCGGATACGACAGGGTCTTGCTGGTGTCCTCTGAGATCGACCACCGTCGCGACGGCGCCCGGGTCGACGACCAGATCGTCGCTGACGGGGAAGAAGATCGAGCGCGTCGTCGAGAAGCCATCGGCCGTCGAAAGCGCGGCGGCGAGCTGGGTGAGGTTGTCTTCGACGTTGGAGTCGAATGGCAGCGGAACGGCGACGTGCAGCTTGCCGTCAGCGCCGAGGAGCGCGTCCGACGGCCACGGCACGGAGCGCACGTCGCCGTTGGACTCCATCACCGCTTCCGGGCCGGACGGACCGGAGCAGGCATATCCGCCGACGAAAACGAATGCGACGAGGAGAACTGGGTTGAACCATTTCTGAATCGACGCCGATCGCACCATCACGTAGACTTTACAACCTTCGTAATGGGACGGATACGGGCAAGCGACGTCGTCGTTACCGGCGCGGCCGCGCTCACCGTCGCGCCGGGCGCGGCCATCACGCCCTCGCGCTGGGCCGGCAAAGAGGCGCGGCTGTCGCGCATGGATCGCTTGTGCGCGCTGGTGCTGGTTGCGTGCGACGGCGCGCTCGCCGACGCCGCCCTATTGCCGACAGCCACGGAGTGGAATGGCGAACGCACCGCGATTGTGCTCGGCACGGCGTACGGCTGCCACGCCACCAACGAAGACTACTACCGGAGGCTGGTGCGTGAAGGAACGCTGGGGGCGAGCCCGCGGCTGTTCGCCTACACGCTGCCGTCGTCGCCGGTTGGAGAGGTATCGATCCACTACGGCATTCGTGGGCCCGCGATCGTGCTGACCAATGGTTTGACCAGTGGCGTCGACGCGCTGGCGGAAGGTGTGGCGCTGGTGGGCGGAGGGCGCGCGGATCGGGCGCTGGTGTGCGCGGCCGAGGTAGCGACACCGCTTCTGGCCACCCTCCTCGCCGGTGGTGCGTCGCCGCATGAGGGCGCGCCCCCGACCGATGCAGCCGCGGCGTTGCTCGTCGAGCGCACGGCCGACGCGAGCGCACGCGGAGCGACGCCGCGCGCGCGGCTGCTCGGCGCAGCGGCGGCATTCGACGCCAGAGCACGGGGGACGGCGGTGCGCCGCGCGATCGAAGGCGCGCTCGCCGACGCCGACGTGGCGCCGGGCGCGATGCGACGGCTGCTTGCGTCGGCTGCGGACGCCAGCAGCGCCCGTGCCGTAGGCATAATCGCCGACAGCAGCGACGACGCGCCCGGGGCGC
Source organism: uncultured delta proteobacterium (assembly GCA_963816965.1). GTDB lineage: Bacteria > Myxococcota_A > Polyangia > Palsa-1104 > Palsa-1104 > JAQBQH01. Next base: position 181,751 of record CAWFMP010000007.1, on the reverse strand, counting down.
TGGGCGCCGCGCCGCTGGTTGCGCTCGCCCGCTGGTTGGCCGCGGGCGACCACGACGCGCTGGCGTTGGTGTGCGCCGGCGATGACGGTGGTGCCGGCGCCGCCGCGGTGGTCGTGGCGAGCTGATGGCCGACGTCACGCAGCTCACGCCGCACATCGCGCGCGTAGAGCTGATGAACGCCACGCGCACGAACATCTACCTCGTGCGCGGCAGCGACGGCGACACGCTGATCGATCCCGGCCCCGTAGGCACCGCGCCGCCTTTGCTCGCGCTCGATCGCCGCGGTGAATTCCGCCTCGCGCGCGTGCTGCTCACGCACGCGCACCCGGCGCACGCGGGCTCGGCCGCGCGCGTCATGCGCGGCACCGGCGTGCGCGTCTTCGTCCATTCCGACGACGCGCCGTTTCTCGACGGCACGCACGAACCACTATTGCCGAGCGGCCGTCGCGGCCAGCTGATGGCGGCGCTGGGCCGTGTCGTCGAGCTGTGTCCCGCGGTCTATCGCCTCGACACGCTGCCGCTCGACCAGACCATCTCGGGGCTACGCGTCCTGCCGACGCCGGGCCACACGCCGGGCCACGTCTGCTTCTGGCACGAAGAGGACGCCGCCCTGCTCTCGGGCGACGCGCTCGTCGTCGAAGGGGGAGAGCCGGCGCTACCGTCGTCGTCGCTGTCGCACGATCCGCCGCGGGCGCAAGCGGCGCTGACGGCGCTGCGCGGGCTGCCGCTGCGCCATCTGTTGCCCGGGCACGGCGCGCCGATCCTCGACAACGCCCGCGCCCGGGTCGACGCGCTACTCACGCGCCTTGGATTGGTTTAACCACTGGCGCCATTGGTTCAACCAATGCTACGACGGCTTTCCATGGCGGCCGGCGCCGCCGGCGAAGCGGTCGACGCCTTCCGCGGCGTGCGCGAGCGAGGTCCAGCCGTGCTTGAACTCGTTGTCGAGCGCCTCGGGCAGGGTCATGCCGAACTGCTCGTACGCCGACAGGCGATCGTTGCGCAGACAGAGCTGCGGCAGCGCCGCCAGCTCCCGCGCCAGCGCTTCAGCGGCAGCGCGCGCCTGCCCGTGCGGGACGACGCGGTTGGCCAGGCCGATCGCCAGAGCCTCGTCGGCGCGGACCGCGCGCCCGGTGAGGATCAGATCGAGCGCGCGCGACAGTCCGACGAGCCGCGGCAGTCGCACGGTACCGCCGTCGATGAGTGGCACACCCCAGCGACGGCAGAAGACGCCGAAGGTCGCGTCCTCCTCGGCGACGCGCAGATCGCACCAACAGGCCAGCTCGAGGCCACCCGCGACGGCGAATCCCGCGACGGCGGCAATCACCGGTTTGCGCAGGAGAAAGCGCGTCGGGCCCATCGGTGCATCGCCCGACGGCTCCACACGGTTGGGCGCACCGGCGGCGAGTGACTTCAGATCGGCGCCGGCACAAAAGGTTCCGCCCTCGCCGAAGAGCACGGCCACGTGCGCGTCGTCGTCGCTTTCGAAGGCGCGGAACGCGTCGGCAAGGGCTTCGGCGTGCGCTCGGTCGACGGCGTTGCGCACCTCGGGCCGGTGCAGGATGATGGTGGTGACCTGTCCCCCTTTTTCCACACGTACGGGCATCAGCTCTTCTCCTCGTCGCCAATCAGCTCGTCGAGCGTCACGCTGCGTAGACCGCGCGAAGCCAGCGCATCCAATAGGGGCGCCAGCGCAGCAGCGGCCACCGGCGCCCGCGCCCCGCGTTCGACCGCATCGTGCAGCACCAGGATCGCGCCCGGCTGCACCGCGGCGATCAGCCGCGACGCCGCTGCCTGCGCCGTCGTCGTCGCCCGGCCATCGCGCGCAGTGGCGCTCCAGCCTACAATGGTTAAACCAATTCGCCGCGCCGCCTCGGCGACGCGCGGTGACAACAGCCCTATCGGCGGGCGAAAGAAGCGCACCCGGGCGCCGGCGCGCGCCATCACCTCCTGCGCCCGCGCCAGGTCGGCAGCGAGCCGGCGCGGATGTTGGAAAGGCGTGGTGTAGGCGTGGTCGTACGAGTGATTGCCGAGCCCATGGCCGCGGCGGACGATCTCGTCGAGCAGCGCCGGCGACTCGGCCGCGCGCTTTCCGATGACGAAGAATGTGGCGCGGTGGCCGCCGCGCTCGAGCAGATCGAGCAGGGGTCTCGTGTGCTGCGCGTCGGGGCCATCGTCGAAGGTGATGGCGATGCGATCGCCTGCGCGCGCCGGGCTGACGCCGAGGATGGGGCGCGCGAACAGGCCGCTGCCGGGTAGGAACACGCCGGCCCCGAGCGCCAGCGCCAGCGCCAGCGCGTCGGCGGCGAGCAGCCACCAGGGAACGTCGCCCCCGGCGATCGTGGCGACGACGGCGCCGAACGCCGCCGTCACAGCGGCCGCGAACAGCACGCGCGCCCAGGGCCAACCACGAATCATCGGCACCAACGATATCCGAAATGGTTGAACCATTGAAGCAAGCGGTGCGTTCACGTATACATGCGCGATGCGGCGCGCGCTCGTGAGCGGCGGGACCAAGGGGATCGGCCTGGCGATCGCCCGCACGCTCGCACAACGAGGAGACGAGGTGGTCGCGCTCTACGCCAGCGACGACGAGGCAGCCCGCGCGGCCGAGGCCGCCCTGCGCGCGGAGCAGCTGGAGTACCGGGCGCTGCGCTGTGACGTCGCTTCGGCGACGGCGGTCGACGCGCTGTTCGCCGCCGAAGGCGCGCGCGGCTTCGAGCTGTTCGTGCACGCCGCCGGCTTCACCCGCGACAAGCTGATGTTGATGATGCCCGAGCGCGACTTTGACGACGTCGTCGCCGCGCACCTGAAGGGCGGCTTTCTCGTGGGCAAACAGGCCCTCAAGGCGATGATCGCGGGCAAGTGGGGGCGCGTGGTGTTCATCGTCTCACCGACCGCCCTCTTGGGGCGGATTGGTCAAACGAACTATGGCGCGGCCAAGGCGGGGCTGATCGGGCTGACCCGGTCGTTGGCGCGCGAGGTCGCGCGCTTCCGCATCACCGTGAATTGCGTATGTGCCGGCTACGTCGAAACGGCGATGACCGCGGCCCTGCCGGACAAGACGCGCGCCGAGCTCGTCGGCGCCATCCCGCTCGGCCGCGCAGGGCGCGCCGACGAGATCGCGGCGGCCGCGGAGTGGCTGTGCAGCGATGCGGCGAGCTATATCACCGGGACGGTGCTTGGAGTCGACGGCGGCTTGACGTAGCAAACCTAAGAAGGGGCGAATGAACGAACTAAAGCAAGACCTCAAGGAGCTCATCATCTCCAGCTTGAACCTGGGCGACGTGACGCCGGAGCAGATCGTGGACGACGCGCCGCTGTTCCAAGAAGGCCTCGGTCTCGACAGCATCGACGCGCTGGAGCTGGCGGTGGCGATCGAGCGCAAGTATCGCGTGACCATCCCCGACGAGGCGGTGGGCAAGAAGGTCTTCTCGTCGGTGAGCGCGCTGGCGCAATACGTCAGCGAGAACCGGCCACCGGCTTGACGCGACTCTTCGGGCTGCTGGCAGTGACGCTCTCGTTGCCGTCGCTGGCAGCGGCCGAGGCGCCGCCGCTCACCGACGTCCTGACGAAGGTCGACGCGGCCAAGGCGGGGGTGGAGACCCTGGCGGGCGAGTTCACCCAGCACAACCGCGTCAAGCTGTTCAAGCAGGTGCTGACGTCGAAGGGACGCCTCTACTTCCGGAAGCCGCGACAGATCCGCTGGGAGTATACGTCGCCGGATCCGTCGGTGATGACGCTCGACGGCGAAAGGGCGACGCTGACGACACCGGGCGCCGCGCCGCAGCTGTTCGACCTCACCAAGGACGCGACCATGCGCGCCATCTTCGACCAGCTCCTGACCTGGCTGGGGCCGGGCTCGCTGGCGGCGGCGCGCGACGACTACGAGCTGGCCACGGCGGGATCGGCGGCGGCGCCGGTGCTGACGCTGACGCCGAAACCGGCGAGCGCCATCAGCAAGGTGTTCGCGCGCATCGAGCTGCGGCTCGACGGCAAGAGCTGGCTGATGAGGTCGATCCTGCTCGTCGAGAAGAACGGCGACGAAAAAGAGATCGACTTCGCCAAGCTGCAGCGCAACGTCAAGCTGCCGGCCGACGCGTTCAAGTAGCGGCCGCGCGCCCGCCGCCAGCCTCACTCCGGCTCACGCTATGGTCACCTCGCCGGCGACCACGCGGACGGCGCGTCCGTCGTCGAGGCGCAGGCGAAGAGCACCATCGTCTTCCAGATCCTCGGCGACCCCATCGAGCTGATCGCGCCCGGCGGTGACGTGCACGCGCCTGCCGAAGAAGCGCGCGTGCTGCTTCCACGCGGCCACCACCGGCGCGGCGCCCTCGGCGACAAATTGGTTAAACCAATTTTCGAGCCGCCCGCACAACAGCGCCGCGAACTCGGCGCGCGCCACCCGCGCAGGCTCGCCACCGCCGCGCGCCAGCGCCACCGACGTGGCGATCCCCGCCAGCTCGTCGGGAAACGCGCTCGTGTTCAGGTTGACGCCGATGCCGACGACCAGGTGGTGCACGCGATCGAGGTCGGCGCTCATCTCCGTCAGGATGCCGGCCACCTTCCGCCCGTCGAGCTGCACGTCGTTGGGCCACTTGAGCGCCGGGGTGACGTCGAATGCCAGCAGCGCCTCGGCCACGGCAACGCCCGCCGCCAGCGTCAACGGCGGCACGCGATGCGGCGGCAGCGGCGGCCGCAGGACCACCGACAGGTACAAGCTCTCCCCCGGCGGCGAGTGCCAGCGCCTCCCCAGCCGGCCCCGCCCGTGATCCTGCGCGTCGGCCACCACCACCGCTCCCGCCGGCGCGCCCGGCGTCGCCCGCGCCCATGCCGCCGCTTCGTCGTTGGTCGAGCCGACGATCGCGTGATGGCGCCAGGCGCGGCCGAGCCACGCCGTCGTCAACCTGGGCGCGACCACATCGGCGGTGAGCGCGTCGGGCACGGCGTCGAGCCGATAGCCGCGCCGAGGCGCCGCCGCGATCGCGAACCCTCGGCGTCGCAGCTCGGCGACCCGCTTGGCCACCGCCGCGCGCGAGACCCCGAGCGTCCCGGCGATCTGCTCGCCGGAGACGAACTCGCCCGACGTCAGCAGCGACAGCAGCCGCTCGTCCGAGTCCACGCGGCCCGGTCCTAGAGCTCGAGCGACAGATCGACGGCGCGCGCCGAATGAGTCAGCGCGCCGACGGAGATGAGATCGGGGCCCGCTTCGGCGAACGGCCGCACGGTGTCGAGCGTGATGCCGCCCGACACCTCGATGAGCGCACGCCCCGCGATCCGCTGCACCGCCAGCTTCACCTTCGGCGGATCGAAGTTGTCGAGAAGGATGATGTCGGCGCCGGCCGCCAGCGCCTCGTCGATCTGCGCCAACTCGGTGACCTCGACCTCCACGCGCAGCGAGTGCGGCGCGTGCGCCCGTGCCCGTTCCACCGCCGCCTTGACGCTACCGCAGGCGGCGACGTGGTTGTCCTTGATCAGCACCCCCGCCGCCAGATCGACGCGGTGATTGCCGCCACCGCCGGCGCGCACCGCCTGCTTGTCGAGCGCGCGCCAGCCGGGCGTCGTCTTGCGCGTGTCCACGATCTTCGCCCGCGTCCCCGCCACCGCGTCGACGAAGCGCCGCGTCAGCGTCGCCACCCCCGACAGCCGCTGCAGGAAATTCAGCGCCGTGCGCTCCGCCGACAGCAGCGCCCGCGTCCGCCCCTCGACGACGGCGACGATCTCCCCCGGCTCGAGCCGCTTGCCGTCCTCGACCCGCGCGATGAAGCGCGTCTCGCGATCGACGCGCGCGAACACCGCCGCCGCCACCGCCAGGCCGGCGACGGTGAGCGCCTCCTTGGCCACGATCTGCCCCGACGACAGCTCGCTGGCCGCGAAGATCGCCTCGGAGGTCACGTCGCCGCGCCCGAGATCCTCCTCGAGCGCCAGCGCCACCAGCGCCTCAACCGCGGGAGTCAACATCCCCGCGTTGTATCACGGCCGCGTCACCACTCGTCGACCGCCCAGCCGACGCGCCGGGCATGCCGGCGCAGCCGCAGGTCGGGATTGACGACGCGCGCCCCGCCCACCCGCTCCAACATCGGCAGGTCGCTGTAGCTGTCGGTGTAGAAGAAGCTGCTGGCGAGATCGACGCCATGCTCGCGCGCGAACGCCTCCGCCCAATACACCTTGCCCGCGCCGTAGCACGCGGGCTTCTTGTGGGTACCGTCGAAGCGCCCGTCGGCGATGTTCATGCGCGTACAGATGGCGTGCTCGATGCCCAGGTGGGTCGCCAGCGGCTCGACCACGTACGGGGTCGACGTCGACAGGATGGCGACCAGGTGCCCCTCGGCGCGATGGCGCTCGATCGCCTGGAGCGCCTTGGGCGCCACCTGCGACGCGACCAGCCCGTCGAAGAACAGCCGGGCCTTGTCGATGAGCTCGCCCTCCGACTGCCCGCGCATCGACGCGACCAGCTTGGTCAACACCGCCTCCATGTCGAGCAGCGACAGCTTGTACTGCGCGATCCAGCCCAGCCCGCGCATGGTCTGGTACAGCGAAATCTCGCCGCGCTCGCGCTGCCACCGGATCCACAGCGTGCCCGTGTTGCAGCGGAGCAACGTGCGGTCCATGTCGAAGAAGGCGGCGGGCCTCACGACAATAGGCTGGCGCTCAACACCGCCATGATCAAGTTGCAAGCGGCGTGAAAGATCGTGCCGGGCAAAATCGAGCGCGTGCGCGCGAACATCCAGCCGAAGACCAGCCCGGGGAAGAAGCGGGTCAGCATCTGCGGCTCGAACGTCACCAGGAAGTGGCCCAGGGCGAACAGCGCCGCGCCCAAGATCCAGGCCCAGCCGACGCGCGCGCCGAACAGCGTCCGCGTCGGCGGCAGCGCCTCCTCCAGACGCCCCTGCACGTAGCCGCGAAAGAACAGCTCCTCGGGCAGCGCGATGACCACCAGCTGCGCCGCCACCTGCAGCGGGAAGTCGCCCGGCAGCCGCCACAGCGGATGCGCCGCGCGAAAGCACGACCCCGGCACCAGCGCCGGCGCGTGCGCGCAGGCCGCCCGCACCGTCACGATGAAGCCGCCCACGAACAGCGGCAGCACCACCGCGATCGCCACGGCGGCGATGGTCAGCCCGAGCCGCAGCGGATGCGTCGTGAAGCCGTAGCGCTCGATGTTGCCGCGCCGCCGCAACATGATCTGCGGCAGCCCCAGGAACACCAGCGCCACCAGCGCGTGCAGGTTGCGGTGCACGAAGCCGACCGACTGTCCGACGTTGTACAGCGCCGACGCCGCGCCCGTCGCCAGCGCGAACACCAGCACCACCTCGACGAGCGTGCGCCCCCTATCGTCGTGCCTCGGGAGCGTCGCGCCGCCTTGCGGGACCACGCTCAAGCTTACTGCGCGCCGAGCGGTTCGAGCTGCACGATCGTGATCGACCCGGCGCGCACCGGCACCACCGACGAGCCCAGCTTGAGGAGCGGGCCGTCGGCGCTGGCGCGGCCGTCCGCCGTCACCGTGGCGTTGCCGGGCGGCACGTTGAGCCCGGCGAACGCGCCGTCGCCCGACGTCCACAGCTGTGCCCGCGCCGGCACCCGCGACGTCCCCGCGTCCTCGAAGTAGAAGATGTTCTGGCTGCCGTCGTAGGAGCCGCCGTCGGAGGAGAGGGCGACGGTGATGCCGCCCAGCTCCTTCTCGGCGCAGTCGCGCTGGCTGCCGGCGACCACGCCCTTGGTGTCGTCGGGCGCGAGGTTGAGCAGCGCCGGAATCTCGCTCTTGGTCGCCTCCGAGACGCTGACCCGCGCGCCGTCGTCGAAGGCGCGGTTGAACTCGATGGTCTCGATGGTGTTGGGCGCGCCGGAGGTGCGGAAGATGACGCGATACGAGCCCGGCGGCACCGTCAGCGTCGTCTTGCCGTCGGCGTCGGTGGGTGTCGAGGTCGCGTCGGGCGCCATGGCGTCGAGGTTCGCCGCCGACAGGTAGACCTCGACGGTGGCGCCCATGACCGGGGTCGACTTCTCGAAGTCCTTGACCACCACGTCGACCGGCGTCGCCGCCGTCGGCGCCGCCGGGTCGGCGTGCCCGCCCAGGCAACCGAGCGACGCCGCCATCACCGGGTCCGTCGGTGTCGGCTGCACGAACGCGGCCGGCTGACCGGCCACCTGCATCGTCCCCGAGCCGCACGCCGCGGCACCCACCATCACGAGCCACCAAACTTTCATGAGGACTCCAGGGTGGTACAAAGACTGGCGTCGGTGCAAGAGGCTGCTACACCACCGCGCTAGCGCTGACGGAGCGTGGAGGCCACTTTGCCCATGCGGGCCCGCAGGCTGCCGAGGGTGTCGACGAGGGTGTGGAGGTCATCGAAGATGGCCTGCTCGTCCGCCAGCGCGTCGAGCTGCTCGGCGGTGACCTCGTCGTCGTCCAGCAGCGAGAGCGCGCGGCCGAGGTACCCCTCCACCCGCGACAGCGCCTTGGCCGACTCGCGCCCGTCGTCGTCGAGGAACAGGAGCAGGTTCCTCAGCTCGAAACGCTGTGAAAGCGCGGGGTTGGTGGTTTCACGGTTGGCGATCCGGTCCCGCGAGCGTCTCCGTGGCGTCGAGCGGCGTTCGGGCAGCATGTCTCAGCTTCGGCCCGGATTACGGTCATGTCAAAATTTTTGGGGAAACGCGGCAGCTGGCGATTTTATTCCAGAAAAACGCAAACCGGATTTGACACCCCGACAGGTGCCGAACATAGTAGTGCGTGCTTGGGCGGCAAGCAGGCGCTTTTCCCTTGACTGGGCTCGTTTGGCCCATAGGATCGCGCGTTTCCGAGCATTCCATGAGAGTTTTTTCTTGGGCTTGATCCCGGACGACAAGATCGCCGAAATCCGGGACCGCACGGACATCGTGTCGGTCATCGGCGAATACGTCACGCTCAAGCGAACCGGCGTCAACCACAAGGGGTTGTGCCCGTTCCACCAAGAGAAGTCCCCGTCGTTCAACGTCAACGCGCAGAAGCAGTTCTTTCACTGCTTCGGCTGCGGCAAGTCGGGCGACGTCATCAGCTTCGTCTCCGAGCTCGAGGGCAAGTCGTTCATGGAGACCCTGCGCGAGCTGGCCAGGCGCGGCGGGGTCGAGCTCCCCGAGGAGCGGCGCACCCCCCGCGACGAAGAGCGGGCGCGGGCGGCCGAGAGCGAGCGCGCCAAGCTGGTGCGGCTGCACGACCTGGTCGCCAAGTTCTATCGCGAGCAGCTGGCCTCGCCCGCCGGGCAGGCCGCGCGCGCCTACGTCGAGTCGCGCGGGCTCGACGAGGCGACCTGCGAGAAGTTTCACGTCGGCTACGCGCCGGCCGGCTGGGAGGCGCTGGCGCGCCACCTGGAGGCGAAGAAGGTTCCGGTCGAGCTCGCCGAGCGCGCCGGGCTGATCCGCCGCCGCGAGAACGGCTCGCACTTCGACACCTTCGTGCACCGCGTGGTCTACGCCCTGACCTCGCCGATGGGCGAGGTCATCGGTTTCGGCGGGCGCGTCATCGACGCCGACGGCGCCAACGGCGCCGCTGCGAAGGTCGACCAGCCGAAGTACAAGAACTCGCCCGAGACCGCCATCTTCAAGAAGGGCGAGAACCTGTTCGGCCTCCACCTGGCCAAGCACGCCATCCGCCGCACCGGGCGGGCGCTCGTCGTCGAGGGCAACTTCGACGTCATGACCTTGCACCAGGTCGGCATCGACTACGCGGTGGCGCCGCAGGGCACGGCGATGACGGCCGAGCAGGTCAAGCTGCTCAAGCGCTTCGGCCGCGAGGTCGTGCTCATGCTCGACGCCGATCCGGCGGGGCGCGCGGCGACCATGAAGGTGGTGCACCTGTTCGTCGAGGCGGAGCTGCCCTGCCGCATCGCGCAGCTGCGCGCGCAAGGCGGCAAGAAGCAGGATCCCGACGAGCTGGCGCGCAAGGATCTGCCCAAGCTGCAGGCGCTCATCGACGAGGCGCAGGACGCGGTCGAGTTCTACTTCGAGCAGGTGGCGTCGACCTCGGCGCCGTCGGTGCCGGGGCGGGTGGCGGCGATCGAGGAGGTGGCGCCCTTGTTGCGCACGCTCCGCGATCCGCTGGCGCGCGATCTGTACTGCGACAAGCTGGCGATGCTGCTCGAGGTCGACACGGCCCTGGTGCAGCGGGCGCTGCGGGCGACGCCGGCGCACCAGCCGAGGCCGCGCGACGTGCAGCCCGCGCCCCAGCCGGAGCCGGTGCGAGAGACCGCGCAGCGACGGATTTCGCTGACGCACTACTCGCTCCTGGCGTTCCTCGCCCAGCACTCCGAGTTCTGGCCCCGCGTAGAGGCCTCCTCTTTGAAGGACGACGCCGTGCGCGCGTTGGTTGCCTCGGCGCAACAGAGCGGCAGCTTCGACGCGCCCTGGCTGCTCAACGCCTGCGCCGCCGAGATTCGCGACGCCGTGGCCAAGGCGCTCGGCTCCGACGAGTTTGCCGGCGACGAGGACTCGAACCGCACGTTCGAGTCGATCGTCACCTCGATCCGCTTTCCGTCCGACCTTTCCTCGCTCATGCAAGAGCGCTCCGCGGCGATTGAGCGTGGAGATCGTGAACTTACCGAGAAGTTGAACGCACGAATCATTGCTGTAAGGAGAAGCTCTCGATGAACCGTGATCGCGACACCGAGCGTTCCAAGCAGAAGCTCATCGCGATGGGCAAGGCCAAGGGCTTCCTGACCTACGACGAGGTCAACGACGCACTGCCCGAGAACATCGTGTCGTCCGACCAGATCGACGACTGGCTGTCGGCGCTTCGGCGACGAGGACATCGAGATCGTCGACGCGGCGACGCAGGTCAAGGTCGACGGGCAAGACGCCGCGCGCGGCCGAGGCGCGAGGCCGAGGAAGAGGCGGAGGCCGAGGCCGACGCCGCGACGAAGGAAGAGGCCGAGGAAGAGGAGGACGACGACGGCTACTCGAAGACCAACGACCCGGTGCGCATGTACCTGCGCAAGATGGGGCTCGGTCTCGCTGCTCACGCGCGAGGGCGAGGTCGAGATCGCCAAGCGCATCGAGGAGGGCGAGCGCGCGCGTGCTCGCAGGTCGTGCTCAACTCGCCGGTCGCCGTCGAGGAGATCCTCGAGCTCGGCGACAAGCTCCGCAAGCAGCAAGATCCGCGTCAAGGACGTCGTCCGCGACGCCGACGAGGAGGACGCCGAGTTCGACGAGGAGGAGGCACGACCGAGCGCGTCCTGCAAGGCTCATCGACAAGGTGCGGCGCCTGCACGAGCAAGAACGAGCTGTCGACGAGCAGCTCGCCGGCAAGGTCGCCGGAGACCAAGAAGAAGAAGCTGCGACGACGAGATCGACGAGAACAAGCAGGAGATGGCTCGACGCGCTCGCAGGAGATGCGCCTCAACAAGAAGCAGATCGACAAGATCGTCCAGAAGCTCAAGGAGCTGGTCGTCGCGCATCGAGCAGGCCGAGCGCGAGATCGGCGAGCTGCGAGCAGCAAGCATCGGGCTGTCGCAGCAAGCGAGCTGCGCAAGACGCTGCGCGAGATCACGGACGACGCCGCGGCGGCAGCGCGCCGTCGCCAAGAAGCTCGGCGTCCGCCCCGACGAGCTCGAGGAGACGTCGCGAGGTCATCGCAGAACGCGCAGAAGAAGATCAAGAAGGTCGAGGAGGAGGCCAAGCTCGACCGAGGACGTCCTGCGCGACACCGTACGACGAGATCCGCGACGGCGAGCGGCATGGCCGAGCGGCCAAGGCCGAGCTCGTCGAGGCCAACCTGCGCCTCGTCGTCTCGATCGCCAAGAAGTACACGAACCGCGGCCTGCAGTTCCTCGACCTCATCCAGGAGGGCAACATCGGCCTCATGAAGGCCGTCGACAAGTTCGAGTACAAGCGCGGCTACAAGTTCTCGACCTACGCCACGTGGTGGATCCGCCAGGCCATCACCCGCGCCATCGCCGATCAGGCGCGCACCATCCGCATCCCGGTGCACATGATCGAGACGATCAACAAGCTCATCCGCACCTCGCCGCTACCTCGTGCAGGAGCTCGGCCGCGAGCCGACGCCGGAAGAGATCGCCGAGAAGATGGAGCTGCCGCTCGACAAGGTCCGCAAGGTCCTCAAGATCGCCAAGGAGCCGATCTCGCTCGAGACGCCGATCGGCGAGGAGGAAGACTCGCACCTCGGCGACTTCATCGAGGACAAGAGCGTCGTCTCGCCGGCCGACGCGGTCATCAACATGAACCTCGCCGAGCAGACGCGCAAGGTGCTGGCGACGCTGACGCCGCGCGAGGAGAAGGTGCTGCGCATGCGCTTCGGCATCGGCGAGAAGAGCGACCACACGCTCGAAGAGGTCGGTCAGGACTTCGAGGTCACGCGCGAGCGCATCCGCCAGATCGAGGCGAAGGCGCTGCGCAAGCTGCGCCACCCGAGCCGGTCCAAGCGCCTCAAGTCCTTCGTCGAAAACTAGCCCTCCCCGCTGATGATCGAGCTTCCGCCCGAGCTGGCTGCGCTATCGAAGGCAGCCAGCGACGACCAGAAGCGTCATGCGATCGGCGTCGCCGTCGCGGTGGTGACGCTCGCCGGCCGCGCGCGCAACGACGCCGTCGTCGGCGCGCTCTTCGCTGGGGCGATGGCGGCGGGCCTACTGCTCGTCGGCGCGAGCGTCGGCTGGCCCGTGGCCCAGCGATCCTTCGGCGCCGCCGTCGCCTTCTGCGCGATCTTTCCCCTGGCGACGCGGGTCGTCCGCCGCCTCCGCTTCGCGCGCGTGCGCCGCCGCTTCGCGCACGGGCACTTCGAGCAGATCTGGACTGCGCTCGGTCCCGAGCTGGCCGCGGCGTGGGAGCGCGCCACGCCGGGGCAGCGCGCGGCGTTGCTGCTGCTCACCAGGAGCTCGGCGTAGTGCGCGTATGATGGGGCCATGAAAGCGCCGCCGCGCATCCTTCGCGCCCTGTTCGCCTGGCTCGGCTTTACGAGCGTGCACTGGGCCGCCGGTCGCTGGCGCCGCGCGCTCCTCTGGGACGCGCTGCTGCTGGCGACGTTGCTGCTCGTCGTCTACGTGCCGGTGTGGCTGCTGGGCACGATCCTGGTGGCGCAGATCGTCGACGCCGTGGTCATCAAGCCGGTCCGCGCGCGTTCGACGGGCGGCTACGCCATCGCCATGTTGATCGCGATCTGCGTCGGCATGCTGGTGCAGATCACCCTTCGCACCGTCTGGGTCGAAGCGTTCAGGATTCCGGCTGGCTCGATGATCCCGACCTTGGAGGTCGGCGATCACATCTGGGTCGCGAAGACGGCGCGCACGCCGGCGCGCGGCGACGTCATCGTCTTTGCCTACCCGAAGGAGCCGGACAAGGACTTCATCAAACGCGCCGTGGCCGTCGGCGGCGACACCGTCGAGCTGCGCGATCAACAGCTCGTCATCAACGGCAAGCCGGTCGCGCGCCAGCACCTCGACGGGCCGTGCGAGTACGAAGACGACTACGAAGGCACGCTGCAGAAGCGGCGCTGCGACGCGTGGGACGAGACGCTCGACGGACGCAGCTACCGCGTCATCTTCGACCGCGAACACGTGCCGCGCTCCTTTTCGCCGGTGACCGTGCCGCCGGGCGCGGTCTACGTGCTGGGCGATAATCGCGACAACTCGCACGACTCGCGCTTCTTCGGTCCGGTCCCCGGCAGCCTGATTCGAGGAACCGCACGGACGATCTGGTGGTCCTCGGGCCCCGGCGGCGTCCGCTGGCGCCGGCTCGGGCAGCGGATCCGGTAGTCGCCAGGCCCACATCGGCGCTGTGAATTCTTTGCGGGATTTCGCGGGTCGCTGGCGACTGGTGACCTCGTGGACCGCCCCCGCGGCCGCGCAAACCCGCGCCGGACGCGGAATCGCCGGATCGTGAACGTCGGCCCAAAGCTTGCTCACCAACCCGGTAGGCGGTATATCCAGCATGGGGATGCGGGCATTTGTGGGATGGGGGGTGTTGGTGGCGCTCACCGGTGCGGCGGCAGCGAGCCCGGAAGATCTGCCCGACCCGTTGCACGCTCCCGAGGCGCCGCTGACCATCCTCGACCCCGCCACGGCGACGCCCTGCGCACAAAAGCCGGGCATCTGCATCTTCGCCGGCGCGCGCTCGACCATCACGGTGGCGTCGAGCTCGGCCGCCGCAGCCGCGGGCCCCGCCGACAAGCAGTCGAAGGCGGCGATCGCGGTGCCACGGTTCTCGCGCGCGGCCTCGGTGGCGTCGGCGTCGGAAGGCGCGGCGGAGGCCGCGGCGGCGACGACGCCGTCCGAAAGCGCGCCCTGGACGGTGGAGCTCAGCGGCCTGTTCAAGCGGCCGGCGTGGGCGGGCAACGCGCTCTTCCTCTTCTTCGACCTCGAGGACCCGACCTCGATCGAGAATCGCCAGTTCACCGCCCTCTACCAGGCGCCGCTCAAGGCCGGGCCGAAGCTGGCGGCGCGGCTCTCGCTGTCGCCGGACGACGGCTTTCGCCCCGGACATAGCTACCGCCTGCGCATCGTGCAGCTCATCAACGGTCGCGAGATCGTCCTCGGCGAAGCCGACCTCTCGCTACTTTAGCGAGCGGCCGCTTGCCAAGCGCGCCGCGTCGATCTAAGGTCCCCGAGCGTCGGCGCCGGGAAGTGCTACATTTCTCTGTCCACCGACGGTGAACAAGGGCCCATAGCTCAGTTGGTTAGAGCGGCCGGCTCATAACCGGCTGGTCCCTGGTTCAAGTCCAGGTGGGCCCACGAAGGAGAAAACGGGTTTGAAAGATCAACTGCTGCTACTGACCGAGCTCCAGCGACACGACGCGCGCATCCAAGAGCTGGAGCAAATGAAGAAGTCGTTCCCCGCCAAGCTCGAGGTGATGAACGCGGATCTGAAGCGCGTCGAGCTGATGCTGGAGCGCGAGCGCAACCAACTCACCGAGACCGAGTCCTGGCGCAAGCGCCAGGAAGACGAGATGAAGTCGGAGGAGGAGCGCGCGCTGGCGGCCAAGCAGCGCTCCTCCGCGGTGAAAAACGCCAAGGAATACATGGCGAGCGAGCGCGAGCTGCAGGCGACGCGCAAGAGCGCGCAAGAGCGCCAGGAGGAAGTGGCGAAGCTCGTCGAGGCGGTGGAGACGGCGCGCAAGTCGATCGCGCAGCACGAGGCCGACTTTGTCGCGCTCAAGGAGCACGTAGCCGGCGAGGAGAAGGCGGCCTCCGAGAAGATCGCCGAGTTCGACGGGCAGATCGGCGAGGAGCGCAAGCTTCGCGAGGTGGCGGCCAAGCGGGTGCGGCCCGACGTCCTCAAGAAGTACTCGGCGATTCGCATGCGGCGCGGGTTGGCGATGGCGCCGGTGAAGAACGGCACCTGCCAGGGGTGCAACATGAACATCCCGCCGCAGGTGTTCAATCAGCTTCAGCGCGGCGATTCGATCGAGCTGTGCGGCAACTGCAACCGCATCATCTACTGGGACAAGCTGCTGGAGAACCCTGACGGCACGCCGGCCGAGCCGAAGGAGAAGCCAGAAGCATAGGATTTCGCGATTGGGAGTTCGTCGGAGAGGGCGAGGTGGTCGCTGGCGGCTTAGGCCGCGAGAGGAAAGTCCGGGCTCCATAGGGCAGGGTGCCGGCTAACGGCCGGTCGGGGCGACCCGAAGGAAAGTGCCACAGAAAACAAACCGCCTCGAAAGAGGTAAGGGTGAAATGGTGCGGTAAGAGCGCACCGCGCCGCTGGTAACAGCGACGGCATGGCAAACCCCACCTGGAGCAAGACCAAGCAGGGGGCTCCGCGCAAGCGGACGAGGCGGCCCGCCTCGCCGCCTCCGGGTTGGTTGCTCGAGCACCGCAGCAATGCGGCGCCTAGATGAATGACCGCCACCGCGAAAGCGGAACAGGACCCGGCTTACCGCTCTCTCCGACGAGCTCCCTCTTTTCTACCCGCCCTCGACGGCGATCGATCTAGTCTTCGCCGGCGATGAAGCTCGTCACCTGGAACGTGAATTCGATTCGGGCCCGCACGGAGCGGGTGCTCCCGTGGCTCGAGGCCAACCAGCCCGACGTCCTGTGCATGCAGGAGCTCAAGGTCGAGGAGGACAAGTTCCCGTTCGACGCGTTCCGCGCGCTCGGCTACGAGATCGTCGTCGCGGCGCAGAAGAGCTACAACGGCGTGGCCATCGCCGCCCGCTCGCCCATCACCGACGTGCGCATGGGGCTCGACGACGGCGTCGAGGATCCGCAGGCGCGCCTGATCAGCGCCGTCGTCGCCGGCGTGCGCATCATGAGCGTCTACGTGCCCAACGGCCAGGCGGTCGGCAGCGACAAGTTCGAGTACAAGCTGCAGTGGATGGATCGGCTGGTGCGCGACCTCGAGGCGCACTACGACCGCGCGCAGCCGCTGGCCATCTGCGGCGACTTCAACGTCGCGCCCGAGGAGAAGGACGTGCACGACCCGGTGGCCTGGGCGCAGGAGACGCTGTTTCACGTCGACGCGCGCCGGGCGCTGGAGAAGATCCGCGCCTGGGGCCTGGTCGATCTGTTTCGCCTGCACCATTGGGAGGCCGGCTACTACTCGTGGTGGGACTACCAGATGCTGGCGTTCCCCAAGAACCGGGGGCTGCGCATCGACCACATCTTCGCCACCGAGCCGCTGGCCCGTCGCTGCGACGGCTGCTGGATCGACCGCGACGCGCGCAAGGGACAAAAGCCGTCGGACCACGCGCCGGTGGTGGCGACGTTCAGCGACGGATGAGCTCGATTTCGCCCTCGGGCGACGCGGGCGTGGTGTGCACGCCGTCGGGGGCGAGGAAGAGGTCGACGGCGGCGCGCACGCCGAAGGCGCCGGCGACGTAGAGAGCGGGCTCGACGACGTAGCCGGTGCGCACGAGGAGCTGGCGGTCGTCGCGGGTGGCGGCGTCATCGAGGTTGGGGCCGTCGCCGAAGCGGCGGGTGCCGAGGCTGTGCCCGGCGGGGCGGAGCACGCGATCGCCGAAGCCGGCCTTGACGGCGACTGCGCGCGCGAGGTCGTCGAGCTCGAAGCCGCGCACCGGCAGCTTCTTGGCGGCGCGCGCGGCAACCAGCGCCACGACGGCGCTGCGCGCGTCGCGGGCGATGGCGAACAGGTGCGCCGCCTCGTCGGGCACGCGATCGCCCACGAAGCCGACCCACGTCAGATCGGCGTAGACGGCGTCGCGCACGCCGCGTTGGCGGGCGGCGACCGCAAAGAGGACGAGGTCGCCGGCGGCGATGCGCTCCGAGTGCTCGGGGGTGGGCAGATAGTCGGGATCGGCGCTGTGCACGCCGGCAGCGACCACGGGTGGGTCGGCCGCCTCGAGGCCGCGGTCGGCGAGCGCCTGTTGGGCGCGCTGCTGCACGTCGTACTCGGTGACGCGGCCGAGGCCGCGGGCGATGGCGGCGAACGCCTCGTCCTTGACGGCGACGAGGGCGGCGGCCGCCGCCTGGTGCGAGGCCAGCTGCGCTAAGGTCCAGCGGGCCCGCATCGTCGTGACCAGGTCGCCCGACGACGCGATCTGCACGCCGGTGGCGCGGACCAGCTCGATGGTGCCGCCGTCGACCCGTGACAGCGACGGCAGCCGCGGCGACCACTCCATCGCCACCCGCCGCTTGCCGCGCAAGAGCACCCGGAGCTGCGCGTCGAGCTCGCGCCAGGTGCGGTAGACGAGCGGCTTGCGCGCGTCGAAGGCGTCGACGTCGGCGGCGTGGCAGAGCAGCCGCGGCTCGCCGGCAGCGGTGATGAGGTAGAACCAGCGATGCTGCGGGCCGCGCGGCTCGACGACGTCGAGAGCGACGGAGTTTTCGCCCTGCCAATCGGCGAGGAGCCAGCCGTCGAGCTTGTCGGCGGCGAGGCGGGCACGCGCGTCGTCGAGCCACGAGGTCACCAGCGTGGTCGGCGGCGCGATCGGCGTCGTCGACGGTGCGCGCGGCGCGATGCCGACGGGCGGGTGCGCCCAGGCGGCCGCCCTCCCAAAGACGACGGTCGACACCACCATCGCGACCCGCGCGGCGCGCCGCATGCGGGCGAGCGTACTACGTTTGCGCGGCGGCGAGCGCGGCGGCGAGCGCGTCGTGCAGGCGCCCGTTGCTGGCGAGGATCTCGCCGCCGTCGCTGGCGAAGGCGCCGCCGCGATAGTCGGTGACACGCCCGCCCGCCTCGGCCACGAAGAGCGCGCCGGCGGCGACGTCCCACGGCTTGATCTTGAGCTCCCAATAGCCGTCCATCCAGCCGGCGGCGACGAAGCAGAGATCGAGCGCGGCGGCGCCGACGCGGCGCAGGCCCTGCGTCAGCGGATAGACGTACGCCCACTCGGCGAGGTTGTTGCGCGGGCTCGACGCGGTGTCATAGGGGAAGCCGGTGGCCAGAAGCGAGGCCGCGAGCGTGTCGGTGTCGCTGACGGCGAGCCGGCGCTCGGCGGCGCCGTGCGCGCGCTCGACCAGGAAGGCGCCGCCGCCGCGCGCGGCGAAGAACTGCCAGCCGAGCGCCGGCGCGTCGACGACGCCGGCGAGCGGACCGCGCCCGTCCTCGACGGCGACCGAGACGCAGAAGAAGGGCAGCCCGTGCGCGAAGTTGGTGGTGCCGTCGAGCGGGTCGACGAGCCAGCGCCGGCCCGACGTGCCCGGTTGGCCGCCGCCCTCCTCCGCCACCACCTCGTCGTCGGGGAAGGCGGCACGGAGCGCGGCCACGATGTGCGCCTCGGAGCGGCGATCGTATTCGGTGACCAGATCGACCGGCGTGCGTTTGTGAAGGGAGGCGTGCCCGCGCCCGGCGCCGGCGCGCAAGATGGCTGCGGCTTCGCTGGCGACGCGCCGGGCGACGACGAGCTCGGGCGCGCCCTCAGCCGCCGGCATCGATCGGAAGGTCGAGCACCATCGCCGTCGCGTTCGGCGAGGCCGAGCGGAACTGCGTCGACTCGACGACCGCGGCGTCGACCATCGACAGCTGCACCGCGCGGAAGCCGAACTTCTCGGCGAAGAAGTCGCTGGCGCTCTCGGTGATGAGGTAGACCCGCCGGCAGCCGCGGCTGCGGGCGCGCCCGAGCGCGGCGTCGGCGAGCATCCAGCCGAGCCCTTCGCCGCGCCGCTCGGGCGCCGTCGCCAGGGCGCGCAGCAGGCCCGCTTCGTCGTACAGCTCCAGCGAGACGCAGCCGACCACCGCGCCCGTGGGATCGCGCACCACGAGCAGGTCGTCCACGTGCACGTCGAGCTCCGCGTACTGGAGCTCGGTGAGCTCGAGCAGCTTGCGCACGCTCGGCAGATCCTCGATCCGCGCCGGCACCACCGCGTCGCCCAGGCGCGCCAGCAGCTTGTCGTGGATGCCCTCGAACCCGCCCGAGGTCATGATGACCACCGTGTCGCCGGCGGCGGCGTTCTCCGCCACCTGCTCGACGATCTGCTCCACCGACGGGACGTGCCGCGCGGCCACGCCCTTGCCGCGCAGGTCGGCAGCGAGACGCTCGGCGTCGAAGCGATCGCCGGGCGGCGCCTTCTCGGGATGGCTGACGGCGCCGACGATGATCTCGTCGGCCTCGGCGAAGGCGTCGGCGAACTCCTTCTGGAACAGCGCGCGCCGCGAGGTGGCCGAGCGCGGCTCGAAGATGGCGATGAGCCGCCCCCCGCCGTGGCGACGGCGCAAGGCGCGCAGCGTCTCGCCGCACCGCGGTCGGGTGATGGGCGAAGTCGTCGACGACGGTGACGCCCTGGGCGACGCCGCGCACCTCCTGGCGGCGGCGCACGCCGGCGAAGCGGCGCAGACCGCGGCCGATGAGCTCGGGCGTCAGGCCCAACGAGGCACACGCCGCGATCACCGAGAGCGCATTGGCCAGGTTGTAGCCGCCGGGCAGCGCGGTGTCGAAGACGCCGAACGGCTTGCCACCGCGGGTCACCTCGAACAGCGTGCGCCCGCCGGGGCGCGTGGCAATGGCGCGCGCGATCCAATCGGCCTGCGCGTCCGGATGCTCGGCGTCGCGTACCACGTAGGTCTCGACCTTGCACCTGGCGGCGCCGACGACGTCGAGCGCGCCCGGCGAATCGGCGGCGACGACGCACAGCCCGTCGGCGGGGATGAGCGCCACGAACTTTCGGAAGGCGTCCTTGATGGCGTCGAGCGAGGCGAAGATGTCGACGTGGTCGAGCTCGACGCTGGTGATGATCGCGGTCTTGGGCCGGTAGTGCAGGAACTTCGACTCCTTGTCGAAGAAGGCGGTGTCGTACTCGTCGCCCTCGACGACGAAGAGGTCGCCCTTGCCCAGGCGCCACGAGCGGCCGAAGTTGACCGGCACGCCGCCGACCAGGAAGCTGGGATCGCGGCCGGCGTCGGTGAGCACGAACCCCGCCAGCGACGAGGTCGTGGTCTTGCCGTGGGTGCCGGCGACGACGAACGAGTGCAGGCGCGCCAGGAACAGCTCCTCGAGCAGCGCCGGGAACGAGGTGAGCGGAAGCTTGCGCTCCTGGGCGGCCTTGACCTCGACCTGATCGCGGGTCTGCACGTTGCCGACCACCACGACGTCGGGCGACCAGTCGAGGTTTTGCGGGCCGTAGCCGTTCATCACCGGGATCCCCTGCTCGGCGAGCTGAGTCGACATCGGCGGGATAGACGTCGCTGTCGCTGCCGCGGACGTCGTGGCCGGCGGCCTTGAGCAGGCCGGCGAGCGGTCCCATGCCGGTGCCGCAGATGCCGATGAGGTGGATCTTCACGGGAGGGAGACGATGCCAAGGGCGGAGCAGTGTGTCAATTGGTGGTTGGAGTTGACAGCCATCGCGTAAGCACGGGACCATAGGGCCGTGGCGGAGTCCAAACGCGAACGGCGCGGCCACTTCCGCGGCAAGGCGCGTCCGGGCCGCCGCGTGGAAGTTCGGTACCGCGTCATCGAGCACGGGCAGCTCTCCGAAGAGCAGCGCGCGTACACCAAGAACATCGGCGTCGGCGGCGCGTTCATCATCACGCCCGATCCGTCGCCGCCCGGCAGCTCGCTGCAGATCGCGCTGCAGGTGCCGGCGGCGTCACGCCCCATCGAGGTGCGCGGCGAGGTGCGCTGGATCGTCGACGGCAAGCACGACGAGCCCGAGGGCGAGCACGGCATGGGCGTCAAGTTCGCCGGGCTCGATGTCGAGCAGCTGATGGCGCTCAACGAGTACTTCGCCTCGCTCACCTCGACGATGGATCACGACGAGGCATGAGCGCGCGAACGCAGCCGGCGGATCTTCGCGACCCGGAGTCGAGTGCAGCGAGACGACTCGTCGCGCGCCGGCGTAGTGAGCACGCGGAGCAACCATAAATGGAGCGCCGCCCGGTCCTGCTGGCCTGCGAGGACGAGGAGCGCATCGTCGAGCTCCTGCGCGCGCTCACCGAGCCGCTGGGCGTCGATCTCGTCGCCGCCCGCGACGGCGCCACGGCGCTGGCGCACCTGGCGGCGCGGCGCCCGGCGCTGATGACGCTCGACCTGGTGCTGCCCAACCTCGACGGCTTCGCCGTGCTCGAGCGCGTCCGCCAGCGGCGCGAGCTCGACGACATGCCGATCCTCGTCATCTCGGCGATCGCCGACGCGGGCACGGTCAAGCGCGCCTATGGGCTCGGCGTCGTCGACTTCGTGGCCAAGCCGTTCAACGTCGACCTGCTCGATGCCAAGCTCAAGGTCTTTCTCAAGATGCAGAAGCTGGCCGACGAGGTGCGCCTACGGCAGGCGTTCCTCGAGAACGTCGTCGACCACCTGTCGTCGGGGCTCATCGTCGTCGACAGCGGTGGCGTGATCGTCAAGGCCAACCACGCCGCGTGCGTGGTGCTGTCGCGCGCGCCCGAGTCGCTCGTCGGGCGCACCATCGCCGACGCCCTGCCCGGCGCCGAACCGCTGTTCCTCGTCTCGGGGGACGCAGCGCAGCGGCGCGTGACCATCAAGACGGCGGAGGGCGAGCGCAACCTCGGCTTTACCAACGCGGCCGTCGAGGTCAACGGCGGCACCGGCGCGCTGGCGGTTTTTCGCGAGCTGTCGGAGGTCGAGGCGGCGCGGCGCGAGCAGGAGGAGCGCGCGCGGCGGGAGGAGCTGGCGTCGTCGGCGCGCAGCTTCGCGCACGAGGTGCGCAATCCGCTGGCCGCGATCGGCGCGGCGGCGCAGGTGATCACGCGCGACGACTGCGAGAATTCGCAGCGCATCCGGCTGGCGCGCGCGGTGGTGAGCGAGGCCGATCGCGTGGCCGGCCTGGTGCAAGAGTACGTCGAGCGGCGGGAGACGCGCACCACGGTCTCGAGCGTCGACGTGCCGTCGCTGCTCACCGAGGTCGTCGAGGTCAACCTCTTGACCTCGCCGGCGCGCGCCCGCATCACCGTCGAGGCCGACGCCGGGTTGCCGACGGTGCGCGGCGACGGCGCGCGGCTCAAGCAGGTGGTGCTGAACCTCGTGCTCAACGCCGTCAAGGCGACCGATGCCGGCGGCACCATCTCGCTCGCGGCCTGGCCCGACGCCGGCGGCGTGTCGCTCCAGGTGACCGACACCGGCTGCGGCATTCCGCCCGCGGATCTGCCGCGAATCTTCGACGAGAGCTTCTCGACGCGGCAAGGGGGTGGGCTGGGGCTGCCGATCGCGCGCCGCATCGTCGAGCAGCACGGCGGCGCCATCCGCGTCGAGTCGACCGAAGGGCGAGGAACGAAGTTTACGGTGTGGCTGCCGGCCGCGTAGCGGCCAGGGCTCCCCGGTGGGCCCTACTGCCAGTCGTGCGTCTTGCGCTTCTTGAGCAGCTCGTCCCAGGCGATCTGCAGGCCGAACGACAGCACCATGTTGCTCGCGTGGTAGAGGCCGTTGTTCACCACCGGCGTCGGGCCCTCGGTGGTCATCGTCGAGCCGTTGGCGACGCCGTTGATCGACTGGATGTCGCCGTTGGTGACGTTGCGATCGGGCTCGTAGATGTAGGCGTAGGCGAGGTTGAGCGTCACGCCGCGCACGCTGTAGCCGAGGCCGGCCGTGCCGCCGTAGCGCGCCATCGTGTCGAAGTCGACGCGGGTGTCCTTGTACTTCGTCGCCGCCGAATCGAAGTAGCCGCCGATACGCAGCGTAAAGACGCCCGCCGGTAGGCGGATGTTGTAGGCGCCGCCCAGACGCACGCTGTAGGTGTCCTGGTAGTGGTGCGTCAGCGTCGGGTGGATGTCGGAGAAGGGGCCGAGGTTCGGGATCACGATCTTGTCGCCGTCGCCCTCCGCCCAGCTCCAGCCTTCCCAGTCGCCGTCGACCTCGACGTCGCCGTGCTCGAAGTTGTCGCTGCCGAGGAACTTGTAGCGCAGGCCGAGCCGCACCACCGGCGGCAGGCGGGTGTGGAACTCGGCCTTGTCCTGCGGGATCGGGATCATCGCCGCCGTCGGCGGCGTAGCGTCGACAGTGCCCGAGGTGTCGAGCACGATCGGCAGGCGCGCGTTGACGCCGATGTCGAAGCTGCGGTGCGGATGGAACATCATTCCCAGGCCGCCGGTCGCGGAGAAGCCGGTGGTGTGCAGCTTGGTCTGCGAGTCGCAGTTGCTCGACTCGAGGTTGGGGCAGAGCACCGCACCGAGGTCGGTCAGCGAGATGTTCGACAGGTCGAAGATGCCGACGACGAGATGGAGCGCCAGGCCGACGTCGAGCCACTTGGTCACCCGCACCGCCGCGGCGAAGGTGGGGAAGAAGGTGAGCAGGTTGGCCTGCACGACGTCGTAGCGCTGCGGCGACGGGAAGTCGCCCTGCGCCGTGTGCACCGTCGTGCCCCACACCTTGTTGCCGAACGCCGAGGGGCCGTAGACGGCGAACCCGAAGGTCCAGCGATTGAAGTAGTTGAAGTCGGTGGTGAGGCCGAGGAACGGCGCGTAGAAGGGACCCGCCTGGTTCGACACCTTGGGGAAGGGCTGTCCGCTCCACGGCAGCGGCGACCCGTTCGCCCCGTTCTCGACGGGGTAGTTGCCGGCGCGGGTGAACTCGAACGTCTGGAACGACAAGTTCGAGTCGAACAGCAGCTTGGTGCCGCGCTGCTTGGCCAGCCCGGCGATGTTGTACTGGAGGGCCAGCGGGCTGTCGGCCTTGGCCGTGAAGGTGCCGCCGCGGCCGAGCGCCTCGGTGCCGTTGTCGGGGAATTCGAAGCCGCCGGCCCAAGCCACCGTCGGCAAGCCAAGCACTGCCAGGACAATCGCGATGCGCTTCATGATCGCTCCGTTGCTCATGCGCTACGAGCTCTTCGCAAATGGACCATCAAAATCGAGACCGCCGCCGGCGTCACGCCGGCGATGCGGCTGGCCTGCCCGATCGAGCGCGGCCGCACCCGGCCGAGCTTCTCCTTGCACCTCGCGCGACAGGCCCGCGAGCCGCTCGTAGTCGAGCGTCGGCGGGCAGCGCCTGCTCCTCGAGCGCGCGCAGCCGCGCGGCCTCCTCCGATCTGGCGCGCGCAGTAGCCCTTCGTACTTGACGCGAATCTCGACGCGCTCGGCGACCGCGGGCATCGTCGACGCCGCCGAACGCCGCGCGCAGAGCCGGCGTAGGTCGACCTCGGGCCGGCGCAACAGCTCGAGCAGCGTCACCGGCTTGCGCAGCGGCGACGGTGCCGAGCGCGGCCAGCCGATCGTTGGTCGCCGCCGACGGCGCCAGCGTCGTCGCCGACGAGGCGCTGCAGCTCGGCATCGGCGAGCGCCTTGCGCGCGCGAGAACGCGCGCCAGCGCGCGTCGTCGACGAGCCCGAGCGCGCGCCCGAGCGGCGTCAGGCGCTCGTCGGCGTTGTCCTCGCGCAGCAGCAGCCGGTGCTCGGCGCGCGAGGTCAACATGCGGTACGGCTCGTCGGTGCCGCGGGTGGTCAGGTCGTCGACCAGCACGCCGACGTACGCCTCGTCGCGGCCGAGCACCAGCCGGCGCTCGCCGCGCCGCGCCAGCGCGGCGTTGATGCCGGCGAGCAGGCCCTGCGACCGCCGCCTCCTCGTAGCCCGAGGTGCCGTTGATCTGGCCGGCGAGGTAGAGGCCCGCGCACGCGCTTGGTCTCGAGCGTCGGGTCGAGCTCGCGCGGATCGACGAAGTCGTACTCGACCGCGTAGCCGGGGCGCATCATCTCGGCGCGCTCGAGGCCGGGGATCGTGCGCACGAGCGCGAGCTGCACGTCGACGGGCAGCGAGGTCGAGATGCCGTTCGGGTAGACCTCGTGCGTGTCGAGCCCCTCGGGCTCGAGGAAGATCTGGTGGCGCGCCTTGTCGGCGAAGCGCACGACCTTGTCCTCGATCGACGGGCAGTAGCGCGGCCCGACGCCCGTCGATGCGCGCCGGCGTAGAGCGGCGAGCGGTGCAGGTTGGCGCGGATGAGCGCGTGCGTGCGCGTCGGTCGGTGTAGGTGATGCAGCAGGCGCGCTGCGGCAGCGGCGGCGCCGGCCCGTCGTCGGCGAGAACAGCGGCAGCGGCGTCGTCGCCGGGCTGCGCGCTCGAGCGCCGCGCCAGTCGATCGTGCGCCCGTCGAGCCGGCAGGGCGTGCCGGTCTTGAGGCGCGCGAGCGGAAAGCCGAGCGCCGCGAGCGACGCCGACAGCCCGCGCGCCGGCGCCTCGCCCGCGCGGCCGCCGTCGCTGCTGCGCGTCGCCGACGTGGATCGCGCCCGCGCAGGAACGTGCCGGTCGTGATGACCACGGCGCGCGCGCGGAAGCGCACGCCCGAGCGTCGTCGTCGACGCCGGCGATCGCGCGCCGCGTCCTCGACGAGCGAGGCGCGCCGACCTCGTCCTGCGCAGCGTCGAGCCCGGCCTGCGCCTCGAGCGCGCGCGCGCATCGCGTCGCGGTAGCGCGCGCTTGTCGGCCTGCGCGCGCGTCGACGCGCACCGCCGGCCCCTTGCGACGCGTTGAGCCGGCGGAACTGGATGCCGGTCGCGTCGATGACGCGCGCCATCTCGCCGCCGAGCGCGTCGATCTCCTTGACCAGGTGGCCCTTGGCGACGCCGCCGATCGCCGGGTTGCACGACATCTGCGCGACCGTGTCGAGGTTGCCGGTGAGCAGCAGCGTGCGCCGGCCCAGGCGCGCCGCGGCGAGCGCCGCCTCGCAGCCGGCGTGGCCGGCGCCGACGACGATGACGTCGTAAGCATCGGGGTGGGCCGGCATCGACATTACTTACAACTTCCCGTCGCTGGGTCGCAACCTGAATCGCAATTCATTATTTCCCAGCCGCAGGCCGAGAATCCTTTGGGTAGCGGGATCAACGCGGTCTTGGCGTTGCGGCACTCGGCCACGATCTGGCAGTCGGTCGGGTGGCAGGCGGTCAGCGAGGCAGGGCCGACGCAGACGCCGGGGCCGCTGTCGGCACCGATGACGGCGCACTTCAGACCGAGGTCGCAGTCGGCGCTGCTCTGGCACTGAACGAGGCAGGCCGGCACGTACGGCAGGCCGACGCACAGCGCCAGCGGCGGACAATGATCGCACGTGAGCTTGCAGCCGGCATCGTCGTAGCCGGCGCCGGTCACGTCGGAGCCGGCATGCGGGCAACCGGTGGCGACCAGGAGCGCGGCGACCACCAGGGCGCGCATCAGTAGCGAACTCCGAGCCCGAGCGCGAGCGCCGCCGACCCATCGGGCAGGTAGGTGGTGGCGCCGATGTCGTCGTCGAGGTCGAAGCGCAGCGACACGGTCGTCGACAGGCGGCCGCCGCCGAGCGGGAAGACGTCGATGCTGGCGGCGACGAAGCCGCCCAACAGCGTCGCCTGGTCGCCGCGCCAGCGCGCCTGCCCGGCCGCCGGGCCCGCGCGCAGCCGCACGCGGCCGAGGCGGAGCTGCAAGGCGAGCCCGCCCAGCGCCTCGAAGAAGGTGTAGGCGCCCCCCGCCTCGCCGGCCAGCACGCGGCCGTCGCCGACGATTGCGAGGCCCGATCCGACGTCGAGCCCGAGGACGAACTCGCCGCCGCCGGCGAGCGCGTCGAAGCCGGGCGAGCGGCCGTCGCTGGCCCCCATCGCGCTGCGCCAGCCCCCGGTCGCCACCACCCACTCCACGTCGAGCCGATCGCGCAACCACGCCACCTGCGCGTGCGCCTGCGAGGAGGCGAGCAGGAGCAGCAGGAACGCCGACAGTTGGCAGACGACCACTGTCAGCCGGCCGGTCATTCGGACTGCGCGCCGCCTTGCATGTTCTCCTCCTCGGCCCCGCGCCCGCCGCTGATGCCCTTGCAGGTCGGCGTGCCGTGGACGAAGCGCGGCTCGAACTTGTAGACGTGCAGCACGAAGTCGAGCGTCAGGTCCTCGAGCGTCTGGTCGGGCGAGTGCTCCACCGACCAGCGGATGCCCTCGACGCGCGTCGAGCCGCACTTGTCGAAGATGCCGCGGTCGGCGCGGCGCGCCTGGTCGAACCACTGCTTCATGTCGTCCTTGAGGCAGGGCGAGCCCGAGCCGCAGGCGAACGAGAAGGTCGAGTACCAGTCGTTCTGGCTCCGCCCGTACTCGTTGACCAGCAGGCGGGGATGGATCCCCTGCGCCGCGTCCTTGGCCTCGATGCGCAGCCGCACCGCGTGGCGCCCGGGCGTCAGCTCGACGTAGCCGCAGGTCGGCCCGGCGTTGGCGGTGTCCTTCGTCAGCGTGCCCTTGGCGTCGATGGTGACGGTCATCGGATCGAAGCCGCGCCCGGTGCGGAACTCGAAGCGCTTCAGCCCCGGGGCGACCTCGCCCTCGTTGCGCGAGCTGTCCCCCGTCGGCCGCCCGTAGTCGTCGACCTCGCGGCAGGTGCACGTCGCCCCGGCGCAGCGCGGCCCGGCGGTGACCAGCGGCCCCGATGACTTCGGCGGCGGCAAGCTGGCGAGCTCGCTCTTGCCGTGCCCGCCCGAGGCACAGCCCGCGACGAGCACCATCATTAACGAGGCAACCCCTCGCTTCATCGGCGCATCGTACACCATTTGTCGACTCGTCGATTGACACGAGGGACGTCGCCGAGGAGGATGACCCGTCCATGCAAGCCCGCACCATCATTGCCGCAACCGTCGTCGCTCTGCTCTCGTTCGCCTGCGCCAGCGAGACCGCCTCCAACTTCTTTCGCTCGGCGCCGACGTTTTATCCGACGGCGCAGCAGAACTACGAGCGGGGCATCAAGGAGCTGAAGTCGGGCAACTGGCTCAACGCGCAGGCCTACTTCCTTCATGTGCACTCGACCTTCGGCTTCTCGCGCTGGGCGACGCTGAGCGAGCTCGGCCTGGCCGACTCGCAGTTCGGGCAGGACAAGTTCACCGAGGCGATCGACGGCTACAAGGGGTTCATCAAGGCGCACCCGGGCAACGAGCGCGTGCAGGACGGCTACGCCGCGTATCGCATCGGTCTCAGCTACTACAAGGAGATCCCGAGCGACTTCTTCATCATGCCGCCGTCGTACGAGAAGGACCAGGGGCCCGTCCTCGACGCCCTGCGCGAGCTGACCGCGTTCGCCGATCAATACGGCGACAGCCCCTACGCGCCCGAGTCGCGCAAGCTCATCGGCGACTGCGTCAAGCGGCTGACCGACCACGAGCTCTACGTGGCCCGCTTCTACCTCGACAACAACAAGCCCTACTCGGCGATCGGCCGGCTCGAGGGCATCATCAAGGACTTTCCGGCGTCGCAGCGCGAGCCGGAAATCATGTTGCTGTTGGGAAAAACTTACTTGAAAATGGAGAAGCCCACCGAGGCGCGGGCGACGTTCGTCAAGCTGTCGACGCAGCACCCGGAGGATTTTCGCGCGGAGAAGGCGAAGCTGTATATTCAGTTCATAGACAAGCGGTACGCTCGCTGAGAGGGACAATGGACGATCGGCTGCGCAACCTCATGCATCTGGCGCGCGAGCACTACGAGAATCGCGAGTACGCCGAGGCGGAGCCGATCCTCATGCAGATCGTGCGCGAGCATCAGGGATTCGCCGACATGTTCAACATGCTGGGCGTCATCCATCACGGGCAGGGGCGCTTCACGCAGGCGCAAGAGATGTTCGAGCATGCGCTCAAGATCAACGAGAGCTACACCGAGGCCGCGCTCAACCTCGCCGTCACCTACAACGACCTCGGCAAGTACGCGCAGGCCAAAGAGGTGTACGCGCAGGCGATCGCGCGCTCGCGGGCGCAGCCGCGCCAGCTCGATCCGTTCGCCCGGGGCAAGATCGCCAACATGCACGCCCGCGTCGCCGACGCCTATGCGGGCGTGGGCCTGAACGAGGAGGCCGCGCGCGAGTATCGCAAGGCGCTCGACCTGTGCCCGACGTTCGTCGACATCCGCACCAAGCTGGCCTCGACGTTGCGCGACATGGGCGACAAGGAAGCGGCGGTGCAGGAGTATCAGCTGGTCAAGCAGCAGGCGCCGAAGTTCGTGCCGGCGCGGGTGAACCTCGGCGTCACCCTCTACTCCCTCGGGCGGCGCGACGAGGCCAAGCACGAGTGGGAGTCGGTGCTCTCCGAAGATCCGGCCAACAAGAGCTGCCGGATGTACCTCGACATCTTGAAGGGCTGACGGCTACTTCGACTGGGACTGCACCAGGCCCGCGGCAACGTCGGCGGGAAGGCCGGCCGCACCGAGCGTGGCGTCGATGCGCGCGTCGCCCAAAAGCTCGCGGGCGAAGAAGGCCATGAGGTAGCGCGTGGAGTAGCGCAGCACCGTGGCGCCGTCGGCGCTGCCCTTGGTGCACAGGGTGCAGAAGGCGCAGGTCGCCGGATCCTCGAACTCGGTGTGGTCGGCGCCGACCGCGGTCACCTCCAGCGACGGCGACGGTGCCGCCTTCCACAGGACATCGTAGTTCTGGTCCGCGGGCGCGCAGGCCGAGCTGCCGCTGCCGTCGGTGGTCTCGCCCAGGAACAGCGAGGGGATGCCGATGGTCGCGAGGCCGGCGGCGGCCGCGCCGGCGTTGTCGACGGGATCGATCCCGAAGAAGCCTTTGACGTGGACGGCGCCGCCCTCGATCGCCAGCAGCGACGCCATGCCGCCGCGCGAGTGGCCGGCCAGACCGACGTGCGCGCTGTCGATGCGGCCGGCGAGCTCGGTGGCCGTCGGCAGCCAGCCGACGATGAAGGTGATGTCGTCGGCGACCGCTTGCGACTGCGAGAGCACACCGGGATCGTCGCGCAGCACCGCGGCGATGCCCCACGACGCCAGGCGGCGGGCGTAGGGCGCGTACGCCGAGCCTGGCTGCTGCAGCCCGGGCGACAGCATCACCGCTGGACGCGGACCGGCGGTCGCGGGCAGGTAGACGACGATGGGGATCGACTTGCCGCTGCCCGTGGCCGTCAGCTGGAGCTGGGTGTACGACTCGGGCCCATCGCTGTCGTAGAGCAGGCCGGAGACGGCGAGGTCGGCCGAGACGCCGCCACCACCACCGCCACCACCGCCACCACCGCCCGCGACTGCCAGATCCTGGCCTGCGCTTCCGCCGACGCCACCGCCGTCTGCCCCGCTGGTCGCAGACCTGGTGCACCCCGCCGCGCTCAGCGACGCCAGCCCGGCGATCGTCGTGTAAAGTAAATTTTTACTTAACATACTTCCTGAGTGCCCCGGGTCGAGCGACCGGGGCCATCTTCCCGCGGGACCGGTGGCGCCGGCAAGGGCGTCGTCGCGGATGGTGGCGATGCGGTCCGACCGCAGGGTTCACCCCGGTTGACCGGCGACGGCCCCTCCGCGCGGTCGCCTCGCGACCCACGGCTCGCCCCGGCTGGATCAACCGGGGCAAACCCTGCGGTCAGTAGCCGTTGCGCCGCAGGATCTCGCGCGCCTTCTGCTTGTCGGCGCTGAAGGAAAAGGCGTCGTAGAGCGCGAAGCTGTTGCGCCCGTCGACGAGCCGGGGCGCGACCAGCTCGAGCGCGCGCAGCTTGTCGGCCGAGAAGGACAGCTGCTCGATGATCTCCCGCAGCTGCGCCACGCGGAACCAGCGCGTCGCCGCCGCCTGCTCGATGACCAGCAGCTTGTCCTTCGAGAAGCCCTGGTCGGCGATCGCCTTGAGCAGCGCGCGCTGCTCCTCGCCGCCGAGCGGACGCATGGCGACCGGCGGCGGTCCCGGGGGCGGTGGATCCTGCATCGGATCGACCACCGGCGGCGGGTCGACGATCCGTCGCGGCGGCGCGGTCACCCGGCGCGGCGATGGGCCGCTCCACGGCTCGAAGCTCCACAGCTGATCGGCGCCGCCGTCGCAGCTCCACAGCAGCACGTTGTCGCCTCGCGCCCCGGCGTTGCCCTGCACGTCGAGACACATGCCCTGCTGGCGGTTGTGCAGCTCGAACGTGCCCCGGCCGCGCGGCACCAGCGCCCAGCGCTGGTCGTTCTTGTGCTCGCAGCGGTAGACGTCGACGTTGGCGCCCGCCCGGCCGTCGTAGCCGGCGGCATCGAGGCACACCTCACCGACGGCGTCGATCAGCTCGCCCCCAGGCGTGAACGACCAGACCTGGTCGGGATCGCCGTTGCAATCCCACAACAGCACGTTGCCGTCTCCTTGCGCGCTCCAGCCCCGGACGTCGAGGCACATGTTCTGGGCGCGGTTGCGCAAGCGGCCCGGACCGGCCGGCGGCGCCTCTCCCCTGAACGGCAGGCGCGGCGGCGGCGGGCGGTACGGCTGAGCCTCCGCGGTCGCGCCGACGAGCACGGCGGCAGGCAAACATACTATCAGCAGTGACGAGAACGAAACGCGCATCGGAATCCCCCTTGTCCCATGGCCTCGGACGTGTTGCCGGGCCTCGCTATTCAAGGCGAGCGGCTCACCGGGTCTGCAGGACCCACAGCACGTCGGCCACGCGATCGCGCCGTGCGTCCGCTTCGTCCTCGTCGAGCACCGGCAGCACCGTCAGATACGGCGCCGCCCCGCGCCGCGCCGCCCGATCGGGCACCGCGAAGCTGCGCGTGTGCCCCTCCCCTGCCACGACGACGATCCGCGCCGGCGCCCCCGGCGCCTTCAGTGCCGCCGCCACGTGATCGGCCATCGTCTCGTCCCACACCAGCTGCGCCGCGTAGAAGCGCTCGAACTGCGCCTCGTCGAACTTGCCGTGCGGATGCTGCGCGAACGCCTCGCGCACCAGCTCGCGATGCATCTCGGGCCCCGGCTTCATCTCCGGCAGCTCCGCCTTCTGCGCCGCCGTCAACCCGTCGAGGCCGAGCTTGGCCACCGCGTGCGCCAGCTCGCGCGGCGCGTTCAGCGCATAGGCCGGCAGCTTGTGCGCCCGGCAGAAATCGAGCAGCGGCTTGTAGAGGCCAAAGTCGTAGCCCCAGGTCTTGTCCCACGCCACCGCGGCCAGAAAGCCGGCCTCGTCGAGGGTGCCGGCGACGTAGGCGTCGAGCGACCCCTGGTAACTGTGCGGCAGCATCTCCATGCCGAGCCCGAGCGACGGATCGGCGGCGTAGGCCCGCTCGAGCACCTCCACCTCGGCCGCGTGGTCGTGCGGGTTGGGATGCTCCTCACCGACGTAGATGACCTTGGCCGCGCGCAGCTTGTCATCGAGGTTGCGCTCGGCGAGCTCGTCGCCCGAGTCGCTGTCGACGACGCGGTGGGGCAAGGGGATCGGCTCGTGCGCGCCCTTCATCCCGTGCTCATGAGGCGGCGCCTCCTGTGTGGCCTGGGGTGCCGACGGCGAAGCGGCCGGCGCATGCGCGCAGCCGGCGGCGGCGAATACAGCAACCAGGACGATTCGCATCGCCCGAGTATACTGCGCGCGATGCAGCTTCTGACCTCCGATCTGCCCGGCACCGGCGGCTTGCACAAAGCGACGCCGGAGGACTTCCTCGTCGACGAGCTGCCCGCCTACGCACCGTCGGGCGAAGGCGGCCACACCTTTGTGCGCATCGAGAAGCGCGCGCTCACCACGGCGGAGGCGATCGCCCGCCTCTGCCGCGCGCTCGACGTGCCGCAAAAGGAGGCTGGCGCCGCCGGTCAGAAGGATCGCCAGGCGCTGACGCGGCAATGGATCTCGCTGCCCGGCGTCGATCCCGAGCGCGCCCTCGCCGCCGTCGCCGACGGCGTGCGCGTCCTCGAAGCGGCGCGCCACGGCCACAAGCTGCGCACCGGCCACCTGGCCGGCAACCGCTTCGTCCTCACGCTGCGCGGCGTGGTTCCAGATGGGATTGCGCGCGCCCGCGCCATCCTCGACCGGCTGGTGGCAAACGGCCTGGCCAACTACTTCGGACAGCAGCGCTTCGGCGCGCGCGGCGACAACGCCAGCCGCGGCAAGCAGCTCTTGTCGGCGCCGAGCGGCCCGCGCATCAGCCCCAACGAGCGGCGCATGCTGGTCAGCGCCTATCAGTCCGAGCTCTTCAATCGCTACCTCGACGCCCGCATCCTCGACGCCGTGGTCGATCGCCCGCTCGCCGGGGACGTGCTCAAGAAGACCGACACCGGCGGCATGTTCACCGTCGACGACACGCCCGAGTCACTAAAAGACGCGACCGCGCGGCTGAGCGCGCGCGCGGTGGTGGTCACTGGCCCGATGTTCGGCCACAAGATGATGTCCCCCCCGCCTGGAACGCCGTCGCGCGCCCGCGAAGACGCGCTCCTCGCCGCCGAAGGAATCGACACCGCCGCTTTCAAGGTCCTGGGCAAGCTGGCCGAGGGCACCCGCCGTCCGCTCCTGGTCCCCGTCGCCGCCGCCGCGGTCCGACCCGGCGACTCCCCCGACGCCCTCGTCCTCGAGCTCACCCTCCCCCCCGGCACCTACGCCACCGTCCTGCTCGCCGAAATCACGAAATAACCACCCGCCCAATGTCGGGCCGGCGCGCGCACCCAGCCGCTCGCAGCGGCCGTCGCGCAACTGAGCACAGAGGCCCCGCGCGCCTTCCGCCCCCCGGTGCCAAGCGGAAGACCTTCGCATCCGCCTCGTAGCACCCACCATGGCCTTCGCCGACCCGACCCTGACCCACTGCATGAAGTGCGGTGCCCCCGCCCCGACCTGGCCCATCAGGTTGCACCAGAACATCGGCCTCATCGCCGCGCACCAGCGCAGCATCTTCGAGGGGCAGATCTGCAAGGCCTGCGTCCACCGCGAGTACTGGAAGAAGTTCGCGATCCTGGTGACCGTCGGCTGGACCAGCTACTACTCGATCCTGATCGGCCCGGCGCTGCTGGTCATGAACACCATCAACTACGTCAAGACGGTGAGCTCGCGCCCCGTCGGGCTGCCGCCCCGCCACGACGGGCCGGCGCCGCAGCTCTTGCCCCCCTCCTGACGGACGTGTGACGCTCGCGCGTGCAACGCAACCCCGTCGTTGCGCGTCTCATTGTCGCAGCATACACTTGCGCTTCGTATCTCTTTGCGCACATAGGACGGGGCCTTCATGCACATTACGGAACGATTCCTCGCCTTCACGCTCCTCGGCGCCGAATGGGTGCTGTGGCTGCTCATCGGGCTGTCGGTCATCAGCTTCGCCATCATGATCGAGCGCGCCTACTACTTCCTCACGCACGGCGTCGACGTCGACTCGCTCGCGGGCGACCTGCGCCGGCTGCTCGCCAAGGGCAGCGTCGCCGACGCCCGCTCGCGGGTCAAAGCCTCCGACGCGGCCGAGATGACGGTCGTGGCCGCGGGGCTGGGCGAGGTCGAGCGCGGCGTCGACGCCGTCGCCGAAGCGATGGTGGGGCAGAAGGCGCGCGAGCGCATGCGCCTGGAGCGCAACCTGGCCTTCCTCGGCACGCTCGGCAACAACGCGCCGTTCATCGGCCTGTTCGGCACCGTGCTCGGCATCATCCGCGCCTTCCACGAGCTCGTCGAGCAACCAGGCCGGCGGCGTGGCCGTGGTCATGGCCGGCATCTCCGAGGCGCTCGTCGCCACCGCGGTCGGCCTGCTGGTCGCGATCCCGGCCGTCGTCGCCTTCAACTACTTCAACCGGCCGGGTGCGCGCAGACGCTGGCCAACGTCGACGCGCTGGCCCACGTGGTGCTGGCGCAGCTCAAGGGCGTCGGCGACGCGCCGGTGGCGTCGGCGAAGCTGGAGGCCAAGTAGGTGGCCGGCGGCGCGACCCACTACGACGACGAAGAGGGCGGGCAGGGCGCGATCACCGACATCAACGTCACGCCGCTGGTCGACATCACGCTCGTGCTCCTCATCATCTTCATGGTGACGGCGCCGATGATCGTGAACAACCCGTCGATCAAGGTCGAGCTGCCCAAGGCGGCCACCGGCGACGAGACGCTCAAGTCGACGCTGGCGCTGACCCTGTCGCGCGACCCGGCCGGCGGCGGCGTCTTGCTCTACGCCAACGGCGAGAAGACCGACGAACCGGCGGTGAAGGCGATGATTCCCGCCATGCTGGTGAAGAACAAGGAGTTGCAGGCGATCATCGCCGCCGATCGCGGCATCTCGTACGGCGACGTGGTTCACATCGTCGATCTGGTAAAATCGTTGGGTGTACACAAGTTCGCGCTGAACACGGATCCAAATCCATAGCGCGGCCGTCTCACTAGGGAAGATGCCGCTGTCGAAGACCGATCTCGTCGCCGTCGTCGCCGCGCTTGCCGCCCATGCCGGCATCGCCTACGGCTTGGCGCACGTGCCGGAGCGGCCGCCGCACCGGCCCGAGTGGGTCGAGATGGAGGTGCGCCATCGGGTGCCGCCGCCGCCGCCCAAGGTCGATCTGCCGCCGCCCGAGCCGCCCAAGCCGAGGGTGATTCCCAAGAAGGTGCATATTCCGCCTCCGGTGGCGCCGCCGCCCAACGCCGAGCCGCCCAAGGAGCCGCCCAAAGAGCCGCCCAAGCCGGTGTTCGGCGTGACCATGTCGTCGACGACCGACGGCGACTCGAGCATGGCGGTGCCGGTCGGCAACACGACGATGATCGACCCGGCGAAGTCGGGCCACGGGCCGGCGGTGCCGCTGCCGGCGGCGCCGCCGCCGCCCGCCAAGCCCCAGTACAAGCCGGTGAGCGAGCTGTACATCAAGAAGATGCCGGACATCGACGGGGATGCGTGCGGCCGTTCGGTCCCGTATCCCGCCGAAGCGGAAGCAGCTGGGTGTCGAGGGCTCGGTGAAGCTGCGCGTCGAGCTCGACGACAAGGGGCACGTGCACAACGTCAAGGTGCTGAGCGGCCTCGGTCACGGACTCGACCAGGCCGCCGTCTACGCGCTCACGCACAAGGCCGCGTGCAAGTTCACAGCGGCTGTCGGAACCGACGGCAAGCCCGTCGCGTACGTCATCCCGTCCTACACGTTCAATTTCGAGATTCCGCGCTAGTATCGCGGGCGCTTGCACCGCCTGTCATTCGCCTTCGTGCTCGTAGTTGGACTGGTCGCGCGCGCGCAGGAATTCGAGCCGCCCAAGCTGATCGAGCGCGTCGAGGCACGCTATCCGGCCGAGGCGGCGCGCGCCGCGATCACAGGAGCGGTCACGCTCGAGCTCATCGTCGACGCCCAGGGGCGCGTGGCGGAGGCGACAGTGCTGGCGCCGGCGGGGCACGGTTTCGACGAGGCGGCGCTGGCGGCGGTCCGACAGTTCCGCTTCGCCCCCGGCCGCGCCGACGGCAAGCCGGTGCCGGTCAAGGTCACCTACCGCTACGCGTTCACCCTCAAGGCGGCGCCGAGGCCGGTGACGACGACCGCGCCGCCATCGGCGCCAGTACGCCTGCGCGGCAAGGTGGTCGAGCGCGGAACGCGCACCCCCATCGAGAACGCGGCGGTGATCGCGATCGACGCGCACGGCGCGACGCTGGGGCAGACCGAGACGAGCGCGGACGGCTCGTTCGCGCTGCCGCTGGCGCGCGCGGGCGCGATCACCGTGGTCGTGGCAGCGGTCGACCACAAGACGCTGCGCGTCCGCGAGACGCTCGGCGCGCGCGAGGCGCTCACCGTGCGCTACATCCTGTCGCGCACCGGCTACGCGCTCTACGAGACGACCGTGCGGGCCGCGCCCGTGCGCGAGGAGGTGGCGCGCGTCTCGCTCTCCGGAGACGAGGTGCGCCGCATCCCGGGAACGCGCGGCGACGCGCTCGCCGCCGTTTTGAACCTGCCGTCGGTGGCGCGCTCGCCGTTCGACCTCGGCCAGCTGGTCATCCGCGGCTCGGCGCCGGGCGAATCGGGCGCCTTCCTCATGGGTATGGCCATCCCCAACGCCTTCCACTTCGGCGGGCTGACGTCGACGTTCAACTCGTACCTGCTCGAGCGCTTCGACCTCATCCCGTCGAACTTCAGCGTCCGCTATGGGCGCCTCACCGGCGGCATCGTCGACATCGTACCGCGCGAAGGCAGGCGCGATCGCATCCACGGCGATCTCAAGATGGACCTCTACGACGCGCACGTGCTCGTCGAGGGTCCGATCGGCAAGGGCTCGTTCGCGCTGTCGGCGCGGCGCAGCTATGTCGACGCCTTCCTGGGCCTGTTCTTCTCCTCGGGCACCTTCACCGTGGCGCCGCGCTACTACGACTACCAGGCGCAGCTCGACTATCCCGTGGCCGGCGGCAAGCTCAAGCTCCTGGTCTTCGGCAGCGACGACGAGCTGGCCTTCGTCAACACCACGCCGCCCGACTCCGACCCGTCATTGGCCGGCACCTTCGGCACCCGCCAGTGGTTCCACACGCTGTTCGCCAGCTACAGAAAGTCCGTGGGGCGCTGGGAGACCGAGACCACGCTCGCCGTCGGGCCGCAGCACTTCGACGGCGCCGTGGGCGCGGCGGCGCGCTTCAACCTCGATCTGGTCGAGATGGATCTGCGCTTCGAGGCGCGGCAGCGGCTGACCCCGCGCTTCAAGCTCACCTACGGCCTCGACGTGGTCACCGACTACTTCTGGGTCTCGGTCGATGCGCCGCAGCAGACGACCGAGGAGGTGCCACTGGGCCCGCTCGGCGAGCGGCCGCACCTGACCTTGCGCAACCAGGGCTTCGAGGGATCGCCGGCGCTCTACGTGCAGGGCGATCTGTGGGCGATCCCCGGTCGCCTGCTGGTCACGCCGGGCGTGCGCGCCGACTACCTCACCGGCTACGAGGGCATCTACATGCAGCCGCGCCTGATGTCGCGCCTGCGCCTGACCGGCGACTGGTGGCTCAAGGGCGGCGTCGGCCTCTTCCACATGTATCAGCAGGCGCCCTACTCCGACGCGGTGCTCGGCAATCCCAAGCTGCGGGCCGAGCAGGCGTGGCACTTCACCGTCGGCGTCGAGGGGCGGCCGCTGCCGTTTTATCGCCCGCTCCGGCTCGAGCTCAACCTGTTCTACAAGGACCTGCAGAACATCGCGGTCACCTCGGACGCGAACACGCAGCGCGACGGCAAGATCGTCCCCGAGCGCTACAGCGACGAAGGCATCGGGCGCGTCTACGGCGGCGATCTGCTGCTCAAGGTCGACGACGGCCACAAGCTCTACGGCTGGATCTCCTACACGCTGCTCAAGAGCGAGCGGCGCGACCATCCGGGCGACGCGTGGCGGCCGTTCGAGTACGACCAGACGCACATCCTGACGCTCATCGTCGGCTATCACCTGCCGTGGGAGATCGACGTCGGCGCGCGCTTCCGCTACGTGACCGGCAACCCGACGACGGCGCTCGGCCCCGGCGTGTACGACGCCGACCAGGGGGTGACGATCCCCATCCCCGGCGCGCCCTACGCCGAGCGGCTGCCGGCGTTCACCCAGCTCGACCTGCGCATCGACAAGCGCTTCACCTTCAAGAGTTGGATCCTGTCGGTCTACATCGACGTCTCGAACGTCACCAACAACGCCAACGTCGAGGGCTACGCCTACTCCTACGACTACGAGCAGCGGCAGGCGGTCACCAGCCTGCCCATCCTGCCGTCGCTGGGCGTGCGGGCGAGCTTCTGAATGTATACTTCGTCGCCGATGCGCGCGCTGCTCACCGTCGCCGCCGCGGCGTCGCTGATGGCGGCGACGGCGTGCTCGAACGACCTGCCGGCGGCCAGCTTCATCGACAAGCTGCGCGTGTTGGCGGTGCGCGCCGAGCCGCCCGAGGTGGCGCCGGGCGCGACGACCGCGCTCGACCTGTTGGCCGTCGAGCCGGCGGTGCAGCAGCTCGATGGCGCCGCGCCGACCCTGCTGTCGGCGGTGTGGCTGGCCTGCGCGCTGCCGTCGGGCACGCTGACGGTGGCGCCGTGCGGCGTCGGCAGCGGCATGACGGCGAGCACGATGCCCCCGTTCTGCAAGGATCGAGCCGTCGGCGCCGCTGTGCATCATCGGCAGCGACCTCGCGGCCAGCTACGCGCCCGCCGCCGACCTGCTCGCGGGCGCGGCGTCGACCGAGCTGCTCATCACCGTCGCCGTCGCCGACACCGACGCCGGCGCCGCCGCGTGTCTCCTCGACATCGCCAACAACAACGGGCTGCCCACCGATCCCGACCACTGCGTGGTCTCGCTCAAGCGCCTGGTCGTCTCCGATCCGGCGCAGCGCACGATACCGGCCAACCGGAACCCGACGCTCGCCGACTTCTACGCCACCACGCCCAGCGGCTACACCGAACCGCTCGACGACGGCAACGGCATCTGGCTGTACGCGCCCGGCGAGGACAAGGCGGAGTGGGACATCATCGCCCACCGCAGCGACGACGCCGCCGAGCTCAAAGCGGACGGCACCTACGAGGCGCTCACCGTCTCGTGGTTCACCACCGCCGGGCACCTCGACGGCGGCCGCTCGCTCTACCTGCCGCCCGGCTGCACGACGCCGTCGTCGTGCGCCACCGAGCTCCCCGAGACCGGTGCCGACACCCTCTGGTTCGCGCCGACGGCGGCGCAGGCGTCGGACGTCGTCGGCGCCGACGGCCTGGTCGACCTCTGGGCGGTCATCCGCGACGACCGCGGCGGCGTCGGCTGGCGCGCCGGCGGCCTCTCGCTCGCTCCGTAGCCGCACTGCCGGTCAGTTTCGGCGGGTCAACCGGCCGGCTGGGGCCGCGGAGGTCGTGAGGCGCCTGGTGCCAGGTCGAAGTTACCAGGCGTCGAGGGGATGTTGTAAGGGGCGATGCCGGCGGCGTAGAGGGCGCGGTCGCGCGCAGCGCCACCTGAACGCGCCCGATGGAGGCGCACGGCCGCGAAGCGGCGACTGCGCCGGATGCCGACGCCGGCAGCGCCCCTTACTACTTCAGCGGCCCAAGCCGGCCCGCTACGACTCGGCCAAAGTGAACGGCATTGACCCTGGTCTAACCCCAGGGTTCGCTTCGGTTGAGCCAGCGAGGGCGAGCCGCGTGAGGCGGATCGTGGATGCGACCGGAGCGACCGACCGAGGAATACCCGTCGGTATTTCGACCGAGGGAGCGAGGACGTAGTCCGCGAGGCGACCGCGCGGATCGTCCGCAGCAGGTCAATCGAAGCGAACCCTGGGGTTAGCCGCGCGGCTGATCGGTAGGGCGCTGGACCAGGGCGAAGGCGCCGCGCACGACGGCGGCCAGAGCGCGATCGTCGAAGGGCTTGTGCAAGACGGCGAAGCATCCCGGCGGAACGGCGTCGCGCCCTGCGGTAGTGCACACCACCGGGATGTCACGCAGCGCCGGCGCGGCATCGAGGGCACGCAACAGCTCCCAGCCGTCGACGCGCGGCATGACCAGATCGACGAGCGCGATGCACGGTCGCGGCGCGCGGCCGAGCAGCTGCAGCGCCTCGTCACCGTCGCTCGCGGTCAGAACCTCGTAACCGTCGAGCGCCAGCACCTCGGCCATGGCCTCCCGCACTGCGTCGTCGTCATCCACCACCACCACCGTCTCCGCCACGACCGGACGATGCCAGAAGCGCGCCTGTCTGACAACCGTGCGTGGCATACTGCCGACATGGAGCTGGCCGCCGAGGCGCAGGCGTTCTTCGAGGCGCTGCAGACGCGCATCTGTGACGGGCTCGAGGCCGAGGACGGCGGCGGCAAGTTCCTCAGCGACCGCTGGCAGCGCCCGGGCGGCGGCGGCGGCCTGACCCGCGTGCTCGTCGACGGCGGCGTCTTCGAGAAGGCGGGCGTCAACTTCTCGGAGGTCCACGGCGAGCTGAGCCCGACTTCGCGGCGACCGCTGCCCGGCGACGGGCTCGCCTTCTTCGCCACCGGCGTCTCGCTGGTGCTGCACCCGCGGAGCCCGCGCGTGCCGACGGTGCACGCCAACTTCCGCTACCTGCAACGCGGCGGCGCGCTCTGGTTCGGCGGCGGCGCCGACCTGACGCCGTACTACCCCGTGCGCGAGGACGTCGTGCACTTCCATCGCACCTGGAAGGCGGCCTGCGATCGCCACGACGCCGCCTTCTACCCGCGCTTCAAGAAGTGGTGCGACGACTACTTCTACCTCCCGCACCGCGGCGAGACGCGCGGCGTCGGCGGCATCTTCTTCGATTAGCTGCAAGCGCGACGGCGCGCAGAACTTCGCCTTCGTGCGCGACGCCGGCGACGCCTTCCTCGAGGCCTACCTGCCGATCGTGCGCCGCCGCAAGCGCGACGCCTGGGGCGAGCGCGAGCGACAGTTCCAGCTGCTGCGGCGCGGGCGCTACGTCGAGTTCAACCTGCTCTACGACCGCGGCACCGTCTTCGGCCTCAAGACCGACGGCCGCACCGAGTCGATCCTGATGTCGCTGCCGCCGCTGGTGCGCTGGGAGTACGACGCCCGCTTCGAGCCCGGCTCCCCAGAGGCCGATCTCGCCCGCTGGCTCACCCCGCGGGACTGGCTCGGCGGCGGCCAGGTCAAATAGGGCTCAGACGGTGAACGCCTTGGCCATGCGATAGAAGCCGTAGGCGATGAGCCCCCACGAGAGCAGGATGACCAGGCTGTGGGGAACCCACATGACGTGCTTGTAGTCGATGCCCATCTTGGCGTAGGCGCCGGAGACCTTCATCACGTCGTCGATGCGCGTGATGGCGAAGATGCCGACCCCGAATTCGACGAACTTGAAGGCGGCGCCCATATCGCCCCCCACGGTCATCGAAAACTTCCGGGCGAAGTAGAACGCGATCAGCGCGGCGACGAGCGCGGCGATCACGGCGATGGTGCTGGGAATGTCGACGACGACTTCGATCGGATGCATGGCGAGCCCCCCGCTCAGAGCGCGGCGATGATAGCGAAGGCGGAGCTACTTGGCGAGGACGCGTTCGACTTCGGAGCGCATGGTGCCGGAGAGGATCTTGCCGTACATCACCCAGTCGGCGATGAACGAGTAGACCGGATACTTGAAGGTCGCGGGCCGGTTCTTCTCGAAGCCGAAGTGGCCCACCCAGGCGAAGCCGTAGCCGATGATCGGGGTCGCCAGAAGGAGCCAGGGGCGCCCGGTCACCACCGCGGCGGCGGCGATCGCCAGCACCAGCGTCGAGCCGACGAAGTGCAGGCCGCGGGTGATCGGCTTGCGATGCTCGCCCACGTAATAGGGCCAGAACTCGCGGAAGCTCGCGATGCGGGTTTCCGGGACGGCCGGCGTCTGCTCGCCGGTGATTTCCGAAGACATGGACGAAGCATACCACGGCGGGCGCGATTTCGGGCACTTGCGGTAAGATCGGTACGCCAGCGCACCTGCTACAGCGTCTTGACGTAGGCGACCAGCGCGTCCTTGTCGTCGGAGCTGAGCGCCTGCGAGGCGGGCACGCGATCGACGACGTCGCGCAGCGTCTGCGCGCTGCCGTCGTGGAAGTAGGGCGCCGTGGCGAAGATGCCGCGCAAGGTCGGCGTATCGAAGTCGCAGGCCGAGTGCATCTTGCCCACGACCTCGTCGGGCGCCGGCTGATCGGGGAAATCGCCGCTGGTCACGCAGGTGCCGATGTCGTGGAGCAGGATGGGTCCGGCGAGATCGAGGGTCGGGTTGCCGCTACCCGAATCGGTGAGGTAGTAGCCGGAGTGGCAGGTCTGGCAGTACTGCAGGAACAGGTCCTTGCCGTGGAGCTGCGTCGCGGTGAGCGAGCCGTCGGCGGCGAGGTTGGGGTTCTGCGGGAAGGGGATCGCGAAGTTCACGAAGTCCGAGAGGGTCTTGAGGTCGGCGGCGTGGCCGGGGTCGGTGCGATGATAGGAGCCGCCCTGCTCGAGCTGAATGGT
The DNA here is from genome assembly GCA_963816965.1 of uncultured delta proteobacterium. GTDB lineage: Bacteria > Myxococcota_A > Polyangia > Palsa-1104 > Palsa-1104 > JAQBQH01. The sequence goes on along the minus strand of CAWFMP010000007.1, from coordinate 138,941 downwards.
CGTGTCGTAGTCGAGGATCGAGTTGCGCAGCGCCTGGCGCAAAAGGAAGCCGGTGTTGATGGGGCCGCCCGCGTTCGACGGCGTGTCGCGCGGGCCGACCAGGAAGCGCCAGGTGACCGCGTCGGTCGCGCCTTCGAGGTGGCAGCTCGCGCAGGCGACCCAGAAGTTGCGCGTGATCGGAAAGTCGGCCGAGTTCGCGGTGTAGAACAGCCGCTGGCCGTAGCGCAGGTCGGGCGGCATCGGATCGGCGGCGACGGTGGCGATGGGATCGCCGTCGACGGCGGCGGGGGCGAGCGCGTTGCCGGCGTCGAGCGCGAGCACCACGACGTTCTGGGTGTTGCGGCCGTGCACGTAGGCATGGCGGCCGGCGTGGTCGACGGCGATGCCTTCGAGGAACGCGGCCGGCAGCGGTCGCACCAGGCCCACCTCGACCTTCTTGTTGGCATCGAAGACCAGCACGTCTTCGCTCTGCCCGTCGGCGACCAGCGCCAGGCGACCGTCGGGCGAGAATGCGAGCGCGCGCGGGCCGGAGACGACGTCGTTGAACGCGCCGGTGCCGCTCGGGTCGTCGATGGGCGTGAAGTTGAGGCGCGCGCCTTCGGTGGCGCCGGTGGGGTCGAGCGTCGACACCGCCGGGAACACGGTCGACTGGAAGTCGAGCGCGGGCTCGGGCGTGTGGATCGCGAGCAGCAGGTGCGGCGCCCACAGCTCGCCCGTCGTCGGGTGCGGCACGACCGCGTAGACGCCGCGCACGACGCCTTGGGGAAGCGTCTTGGTGTCGTTCGGAGCCTGCTCCGCCAGCGCGACCTGCGACCTGACGGTGAAGCTGGCGAGGTCGACGGTGGTGACGCCGGCGCCGACCAGCAGGTGCGAGACGAACAGCGACTTGCTGTCGGCGCTGATGCTGGCGCCCCACGGATGCTCGCTGACGTCGAGCGTGGCGACGACGGCGTCCTTCCTCGGATCGATCTTGGTGACGACGGCGGCTTCGTGGCTGACGACGTAGACCGCCGAGCCGTCGGGCGCAGCGACGATCCCGACCGGCGCGGCGCCCACGGGGATCGAGGTGAGCACGCGGCGGGTCGCGACATCGAGGACGAAGACGGCGTTGGCCGCCTGGCCGGCGACGTAGACCTTGCGATCGCCGGGGAGGATGGCGAGCGCGCGCGGCTCGACCGGCGGATCGTAGCGGCCGCTGTCGTCGACGGTGGGCGTGGGGCCGAGCGCGATCTCGGCGAGCGCAGTGCGCGCCGCCGGATCGATCACGGTCACCGAGTCGGCGTCGGGATTGACGACCCACAGCGTGCTGTCGTCGCTGGTGAGCGCGATCGTCGACGAGACGGCGGTGACGCTGGGGCCGGCGGTGCGGCCGCAGCCGGCGGCGACGAGGACCAAGACGAGGTACCTGAGCGACATGACTACCGGAGCAAGTTATAGCTCCGGAGCGTCACGCAGGGCGACTGTCGATCGAGCCGGGCGTCGCGGCAAAAGTGCAAACTATCGTCCGCAGGCGCGCTGTGTGCGGGGTCGTCGTCCTCGAGCTCCTCGGCGACGTAGAGGACGTGGCGCGGCAGCACATAGAGGCGCTCGAGGGTGCCGAGGATGTCGGAGACGCGATCGACGGCGCGCACGGGCAGCGACGGCACGGCCGCCTGCATCAGGCGCGCGCTGCGGCGGGCGAAGACGATGACCTCGTCGCGCGCGGGATACTTCGCCGCCACCCGCTCGGCGACGACGACGGCGGCGGGCGGCGGGCGGCGCAGCATGAGCGGCGCCGAGGCGGCGAAGGCGAGGATGGCCAGCGCCACCCCGACCAGCGGGCGGCGGGCAGCAGCGATGGCGATGGCGACGATGGCCGCGGCCACCAGCGGCAACAGGTGGCGCGGCTGCCCAAGGACGTTCTGCGCCAGCAGCACCCACAGCGCGTAGGGCACGACCACGACGGCGGCGACGGCGCGCGCCGTGGCCGATGGGCGGCGCCACAGCCAGGCGCAGCCGGCGAGGGCGGCGGCGAGGGCGAGGCGGTTGGGCCAGATGCCGTCGTAAAAAAGGTCGCGCGCGAAGGCGCCGGTGCGCGCCATCAGATCGGGCCTGGTGGCGACGGAGCCGCCCCAGTCGGCGAAGTGGCCGGCGACCTGCACGCGGCCGAGCGTGACGAGCGGGCGCACGCCGACGACGGCGACGAACGGAGCCAGCCAGCCGAGCGTCGCCACCGCGCCGCCGACGAGCGCAGCGCGACGCTGCTCGGGGCGCCAGCGCACGACGACGACGGCGAACGAGAGCCCGAGCGGCCAGTACGAGATGCGCGTGCCCAGCGCCAACGCCATCGCGGCGGCGGCGAGGAGCGCGGCCCGCGCGCCGGCACAGGTGAGCGCCGCGAAGGCGGCGGCGGCGAACGCGGTGGCGGTGGCGTCGGCGAGGGCGGCGCCGCCGCAGAGCCACGGTTGCAGGGCGCCCGCCCACAGCGCCAGCGCCAGCCAGCCGGCACGGCTGCCGGCGCGGGCCGCGGCCAGGCGCCACAACGCGACCGCCGTGGCCGCCGAGGCCATCGCGGAGACCAGCTCGGGCGAGCGCACCAGCTTGCAGAGCGCCACATAGACGGGATAGCCGGGGAAATGCGGTTGGAAGGCGCCGAGGTCGAAGTCGTGGACCGCGCGCAGAAAGCCGACCGCGTCCCAGGAGTCGGCGACGCGCGCGCGGGTGGCAAAGTGCAAGACGCCGACGGCGAGGGCGGCGGCGACGAGCGCGAGGCGACGCTTCACGCGGTCAGCGCTCGCGCTTCGATGAGCCCGCCGTGGCCGCCGAGCTCCGACGGCGGCGTGGCGCCGGCGCGCCCCAGCAGCTGCTCGGCGGCAGCCACGCCCATCTCCATTGCGGTGTCCATGAAGACGTAGCGGAAGGAGCCCTGACGGCCGACGCTGACGAGGTTGGGCGTCGCGCCGCAATAGGCGAGCACGCGGGCGCGCTCCTGGCGGTAGTCGAGGTGGTAGATCGGATAGCCCTCCTCCACGAACGAGGAGAAGTGGCCCCGCAGATCCCGCGCCACGCCGGCAAAGCCGAGCGCGCGCAGCTCGTCGAGGCAGCGGCCGGTGACTTCGTCTTCGCCGGCGCTCCACAGATCGTCGCCAACGTCGCACGGCAGCTCGAGCATGAGCGAGGTGCGGCCGGGTGGCGCCATATCGGGGCTGCGGCGGCGCGGCTCCTGGATGCGGGCGATGCGATAGCGCGGCTCCGACACGTAGAGCCAGGTGTACGGCGAGAACTCGGGACGATCGAGCAGCAGGTGCACCAGGCGAATGGCGCGGAAGCGCAGGTGGTCGGCAGCACGCGCGATCTCGGCGGGCAGCGAGGCGCCGGCGAGCATGCGCGCCAGCAGCGGCAGTGACAGCGTCGAGATGACCGCGTCGCAGCGCACCTCCTCGTCGCCGCGCGCCGAAGACAGGCGCACGGCGCGCACCCGGCCGTCGCCCGCGCGCTCCAGGCCGGTGACGCGCGCGCCCAGGCGGAAGCGGGCCCCGTGCCGCTCGGCGGCGGCGGCCATGCGCTCGAAGATCTGGCCGATGCCGAGGCGCGGGTACCAGTAGCGACGCGCGTAGGTGCGCGCGCCGCCGTGGCGCAAGCCGGCCAGGCGCAGCGCGACGTCGCCGAGCGACGGCAACGAGATCCGCTGCGCTGCCCAATCGGAAGAGATCTCGGTGGGCGGGATGCCCCATAGCTTGTGCGTGTAGGGGCCGAAGAACGTATCGTAGAGGCGACGGCCGAACCGCTGCACCACCCAGTCTTCGAAGGAGACGTCGGCGCCGCGACGGCGCAGCCGCTGGCGCCCGTAGCTCAGAAGCGCCCGGCTGCCGCCGACGACGCCGGCGTTGCGCACCACGTCGTCGAGCTCCAGAGGGTAACGATAGCGGCGCCCGCCGTGCAGCACGGCCGACGAGCGCGTACGCAGGAGGAGGTCTTCGCCCACCAACCCTTGCACCAGGCCCTCGAGCGCCCGTGACCGCGACAAGAAGCGGTGGCCGCCGAAGTCGAAGCGGAAACCGTCGCGCTCCTCGGTGCCGCACAGCCCGCCGACGCGTGGCTCGCGCTCGATGACGGTGACCTCGGCGCCGGCGCGGGCGAGGTGCCACGCCGCGGTCGTCCCGCAGGCACCGCCGCCGAGAATCGCCACGCGCATCGTTGTCGCTTCGCCCATTCAACTCCGACGCGGCGCGCGCCGCGCTCGTTTCGTCGGGGTCACTATAGCAGCCGGCACAGCGCGGCTACTTGTCGCTGTCGAGCTGATCCTTGTTCACGTCGCTGTCGAGCTTGTTCTGCATCTTGGTCGTGTCGTGGTCGACCTCCGGCTTGTCTGGGTTCGCCTTGTCCGGCGGCGGCGGCGGCGCCTCCGGGATGCCGGTGCGGTTCGACTCCGGCACGGTGTTGGGGACGTCGGCCGGCTTGGTCGCGTCGCCGGGCATGGCCGGTGTCGTATCGTCCATGCGACCCGCCTTCTGCTGCAGCGGCGTGCGCGTATCGTTCGTCGCCGGCGAGGACGCGCTGTCGCCCGGCGCGCCCGCCGAGCCGCTCGTGCCCGAGCCCTGCGCCCAGGCCGCCCCCCCGGCGAGCGGTAGCGCGAGCAGCGTGATGCGTAGCATCCTGTTCATGGTCACCTCCGCCCCACCCGGTATGCAGCGCACGCGCCAACCGACCGTGCGCAATTGCGCACCACGCGCACGCATGACATCGTAGAGCCGTGAACGCTCCCTCTGCCACCGAGCTCGCCGCTCGCCTCGCCAGGGTGCGCCTCGTCTGTCTCGACGTCGACGGCGTGCTCACCGATGGCAAGCTCTACTGGTCCGGCGAGGGGTTGTGGTCGCAGCGCTTCTGCGTGCGCGACGGCTACGGCATCAAGCTGTTGCAGGAGGCCGGCATCGAGATCGCGGTGCTCTCGGGAGGCGACGTGCGCTCCGGGCGCGACCGCTGCGCGTCGCTCGGCATCGAGCGCGCGCACTTCGGCGTCGTCGACAAGGTGGCCGCCTTTGCCGACGTCGCCGGCGCCCTCGGCATCGCCGCCGAGGAGGCGGCGTTCATCGGCGACGAGCTGGTCGACGTGCCGCTGCTCCGTGCGGTCGGCTTCGCGGCCACGGTGCCGGACGCCGTCGACGAGGTCAAAGCCGTAGCGCACTACGTGACGCGGCGGCCGGGCGGCGACGGCGCGGTGCGCGAGCTGTGCGACCTCATCCGCGCGCACCGGCCGTAGCGAGCGCGGCGGACCCTCGATGAGCCAACACCCGATCGTCGCGCTGCTGCAAAAGCGAACCAAGCGCGTGGTCGGCCTCATGTCCGGCACGTCGGTCGACGGCATCGACGCCGCGCTCGTCGACATCGACGGCTTCGGCGCCGACGCGCGCGTCTCGCTCGTCGACTTCGCCACTACGCCCTATTCGCCGGCGCAGCGCGCCGCCATCCACGCGCTCTTCTCCGGCGACGCGGCGGCCCTGTGTCAGGGCAACTTCGCGCTCGGCGGCTGGTTCGCCGACGCGGTGCGCGCCGTCGCCGGCGCGCACGCCGTCGATCTGGTCGGCAGCCACGGGCAGACCGTTTGGCACCAGCCGCCCTCCGCCGGCGGCGTCGCCTCGACCCTGCAGCTCGGCGAGCCGGCGGTGATCGCGGCGCGCACGGGCGTCATCACCGTCGGCGACTTCCGCGTCGCCGACGTGGCCGCCGGCGGCGAGGGGGCCCCCCTTCTGCCCTTCGCCGACTGGCTCCTGTTTCGCGCCCCCGGCCGCACGCGCGCGCTGCAGAACATCGGCGGCATCGCCAACGTCGCGCTGATCTCGGACGATCGCGAGGCGACGCTCGCCTTCGACAACGGCCCCGGCAACGTCATGATCGACGCGCTCATGCCTGCCGCGTCGAACGGGGCCGAAGCCATCGATCGCGACGGCGCCTGGTCGGCGCGCGGCCAGGTGCAGGAGGATCTGGTCAGCGAGCTGATGCGCGACGACTACCTGGCCCTGCCGCCGCCGAAATCGACCGGACGCGAGCGCTACGGCGCGCCCTCCACGCTCGCGTGGGCCGCGCGCCACGCCGATCGCGCACCGCTGGATCTGCTGCGGACCGTGGTCGCCTTCGCCGCGCGCGCCATCGCCGACAGCTACCGCCGCTTCCTTTTGCCCCGCGGCGCCATCGACGAGGTGCTCGTCTCCGGCGGCGGCGCGCACAACGCCACCCTCATGGCCGAGCTCGCCGCGCAGCTGGCGCCGATTCCCGTCAAGCCCTTCGCCGCCAACGGCGTCGACGCCGACGCCAAGGAGGCCGTCGCCTTCGCCCTCTTCGCCGTGCAGGCGATCCACGCCGATCCCGCCAGCCTACCGTCGGTGACGGGCGCCAGGCGCGCCGCGATCCTGGGTAAGATCTGTCTGCCCTGACAGGGGGCGTCCGTGGTAGCGTGCGGGCCGATGGATGCGGCGCGATGGCTCGTTGGGTTGGCGCTCCTGACCGCCGGATGCCAGACGTTCGACCCCAAGCATCCGCTCGTCGGCAAGCCGTCCGACTTCCAGGACGGGCCGGCGATCTACGTCTGGGTCGAGGACAACAACCTGTGGCACGTGCGCCTGCAGGGCAACGGCGCGCACCGCTTCCAGGGCTCGGTCGCCGCCCTGCACGGCGGCGTGCGCGATTTGACCCTGACGCGCCCGGAGCTCAGGGACGCCATCGCGCTCGCCGGCGACGCCGTGCAGTTCGACGTGGAGTCGCCGGCGGCGGCTTCGGCCGACGCGCGTGACGGCTTCGACGTGCGCGTCGCCGGTGGCTGCGCGCGCTTCGACCTCTACGTCGATGGGCACCACCACCCCGACAGGGTGCGCATGGGTCCGCGGGCGCACCGCCCGGGCAAGGTGCCCTTCGATCGCTGTCCATGATGGGCGCGCTCGTGGGACGAGGGTGAGCGAGCGCGATCAGTCGGCGTTCGAGCTGCAGGCGCTCCAGCGCGTCATCGACTCCGGCGCCCGCGCGCTCGAGCTCGACGTCGTCCTCGACCGCTGCCTCGAGCAGGCGCTGGCAGTGGCCCGCGCCGACGCGGGCACCATCTACCTGCGCGATGCCAAGCGCAGCAACTACCGGCTGGCCGCCTCCCGCAACACCTCGCCCGATCTCACGCCGGCGCGGCTGGAGATCGAGGAGCGGCTCAAGGGCGATCACAAGCTCCACGATCTGAGCGAGCTGGACAAGATCGAGCCCCTGTCGATCAAGGCGCGCGCGGCCGGCTTCACGCACGGCCTGGTGCTCTTGCTGCTCGTCGACCAGCAGCGGGTCGGCTTCCTCGGGCTGCTCTTCGCCGCCAAGCCGGTCCTGGCCGAGTCGACCATGCGCACGCTCGAGGCCATCGCCGCCTTCGAGGCGGTGGCGCTCCAGAGCGCGCGCGTGCACCAGCAGGTCGAGCTGCGCGCGCGGGTCGCGCGCACGCTCAACGACTGCGCCGAGCGGCTGCTCCACCCCGACGCCGATGTGCCCCGGCTGATCCTCGAGGCGGCCTGCTCGATCACCCGCGGACATGGCGCGCTGCTTTCGGGAGTGTTCGACCGCGGCGGCGCCACGTTCTCGCGCATCGAGCACGCGATCGGCGATGACGTCCCGCTCATCGGCACCACCCTGCCGACGACGGAGCCTTTCCTGAAGGAGTCGCTGGCGCAGCTGGCCCCCAGGGTCGTCGAGGACATCGCGACCCTCGATCCCCAGAGCATCATGGGACGGGTCGTGCGCCAGCAGGGCACGCAGGCGTTCATCCTCGTCACCATCCGTCAGGGCGATCGGCCCATCGGACAGCTCTTCGTCAAGTCGCAGGAGCCGCGCACCTACGCCGATGCGGAGATCGAAGCGGTGCAGCTCCTGTCGAGCATGGCGGCGCAGGCACTGGCGCAGGCGCAGCGCCGGGCCGAGGAGCGCGCCGAGAGCGCGCGCATCGCCGCCATCCTCGAGCACCTGCCGATCGTGGTCGCCGTCTTGAACAACCTGGGCGAGGTGGTGCATGTCAACGCCGCCGGCCGCGCGTTCGCGCAGCGCATGGGCGCGCGGCAGCTCGACCTGCGCGAGGCGCTGGCGTCGCTGCAGGTGATCGATCGCGAAGGGCGCATCGTGCCGCCCGAGCGGAGCGGCGTGATGCGGGCGTTCGCCGGCGAGGAGTGGGCGGGCGAGCTGACCCTGGTGACCCGCCTGGGCGAACGCCTGCACGTGCTCGCCGTCGCGATACCGCTGCGCGCCCCCGACGGCAGCGTCGAGGCGGTGCTGTCGTCGTTCCAGGAAGTGACCGAGCTGCGCGAGCTGGCCGATGCCAAGGATCGCTTCCTCAGCATCGCCTCGCACGAGCTGCGCTCGCCCATCACCAGCCTGCGCGCCACCACGTCGCTGTTGCAGCTCGATCCCAGCGCGCTCACCGATGAGGCCCGCCGCACCGTCCTGCTGGCGCGCATCCAGCGGCAGATCGACCGCCTGTCGACGCTGGTCGAGCGCCTGCTCGACACCACGCGCCTCAACGCCGGCGAGTTGCCGCTCGACTACGCCGATGGCGACCTCACCGCCTTGTGTCGGGACGCCGCCGAGCACGCGCGGTTGACCGATCGCGAGCACCGCTACATGATCGACGCACCGGCGCCGATCGCGGGCTGTTGGGATCCGGCCCGCATCGAGCAGGTGCTGACGAACCTCCTGAGCAACGCCTCCCGCTATTCGCCGCCACAATCGGAGATCACCGTGCGCGCGCGCGCCGTCGGCGGCGAGCGGGCGACCGTCGAGGTCATCGACCAGGGCCCCGGCATCGGCCCCGATCTCTGCGAGAAGCTGTTCACGCCCTTCTATCGGGGCCCGGCGGCCACACGGCACAAGGGCGGCCTGGGCCTCGGCCTCTACATCACGCGCGAGATCGTGCGCCGCCACGGCGGCAGCCTGCACGTGACCTCGACGCCGGGCGCGGGTGCCAACTTCACCGTCGAGATCCCGTTACGCCCCAAATGAGATAAGATGCGGGTCCACGGGAGGACTCGGATGGTCAACGCGAGCGAGTGGACGCGCCGCTTCGAGGAGTGGACGACGTCGCTGCCGGCCGACGTGCAGGCGACCTGGGAGATGTTGACGAACGAATCGGTGGCACCACCGGGGCGGCGCTGGCTGGCGGCCGCGCTCTCGTACACGCTGACCCAGCTCGATCTCATTCCAGATCACGAGCGCACGGGGTCGATCGACGACGCCTTCGTCTTGCGCATCGCCTTCGGCCTCGCCGCCGAGCACGCCGCCAAGACGTCGACGAAGGACGCCGCGCTCATCGCGCACATGACGCGGCAGGAAGATCAGCTGCGCGAGTTCCTCGGCGACGGGCTCTACGCCAAGCTGCGCCGCTACGTCAGCGATCTCGCCGACAAGGAGGTCCGCGGCCGCACCGTCGATCATATCTTGGGCGACGAGCGCGCGCGCCAGGACATGAAGCGCGAGCTCGACATCCAGTGCAAGAAGATGAAGCCCGTGCACGCCGGCACCGCCGACGAGGCCGAGGCGATGACCGTGTCGGTGGTGAGCTACCTGAAGATGAAGCTCGGCGCCGCCTAGCGCCCCGTCGATTCACTTGGCCGAAGCCGGAGAGCACAGCATCCTCACGCTGGCGCCCGAGGAGATCTCGCGCTTCCTCATGCGCACGCGGCGCGACCGCGACCTCGAGCGCTTCGAGGTACGGCTCGACGAGCACCTGCGCGAGGTGCTGGCGCGCGCCGACGACTTCGTGCCGTCGACGGCGGGCGCCATCCTGCTCGATGACCCGCGCGCCAAGCTGCAGGGCAAGGACGTCGGCCGGCTCACCGTCATCGCCTGCTTCGGCGAGGGCTTCCAGCTCGGCACCCGCGTACCCGCCGATCAAGGCGGCGTCGGCACCATCTATCAGCGCGGGCAGCCGCTCAAGCTCGACGACATCATCGGCGTGCCCGTCGTGCTCGGCGAGTCGGTGTGCGGCGTGCTCGAGCTGCGCGGCCGGCGCATCGATCCCAACCACCCGCACGCCGGCGACGATCCCGACGGCGAGGAGCGGCTGCGCTACGAGGCGCGCGACCTGGAGCTGCTGCGCATCTTCGCCGCCTACATCTCCTCCTCGATCCAGAACGCCCTCGACGCCATCCGCGCACGCGAGCTGGCCCGGCGCGACGATCTGACCGGGCTGTACAACGATCGCTTCCTCTATCGCCGCATGACCGAGGAGATCGCGCGCGCCGAGCGCGACGGCACCACCGTGTCGGTGCTGTTCCTCGATCTCGACGAGTTCAAGGTGGTCAACGACACCTGGGGGCATCTGGCGGGCAGCCGCACGCTGCGCGAGGTCGGCCAGCTCATCGGCACCGCGATCCCGCCCGGCGCGGTGGCGGCGCGTTACGGCGGCGACGAGTTCGTCATCATCCTGCCCGGCGCCGATTCGGCCACGGCGCAGGCGGTCGCCGAGGCGCTGCGCAAGTCGATCGGTGCCACCGCGTTTCTGCTCGAAGCCGGCGAGATCGGACCCGGGCCCGCCGGGCTCCATGTGACCGCGTCGGTGGGCGTGGCGTCGTACCACGAGCACGTGGGCCCGTTCGGCTCGCTCGACCGCCGGCAGAACGCGCTGCTGCGCCTGGCCGACTCCGCGATGTACGAGTCCAAGGCGAACGGCAAGAACCGCATCACACTGGCGGCGGCCGAAGACTGACGGACGCGCGCTACTTGTAGACGGTCTGCAGCGGCGCGCAGACGGCCTGGATCGAGTCGAAGTAGTTGCCGTCGCGGCCGTCGTAGCCGATGAGGACTTCGTTGGCGGCGCAGTCGTCCTCGAACTGCGTGCCGAAGTTCAAGTAGCCGTAGTAGTCGATCGTGCCCGTCTTGCTCATCGTCGCGGTCAGCTGATTGGTCGACGACAGCGCCAGCGAGCCGGTGGCGCACAGCATCCCCAGCGCGTCGATGCCGCCGCCGGCGCCGGTCTCGTGCTGGCCGGCGCTCCACCAGCCGGGCGTGAAGCCGGTCGCACCGCAATCGAACGTGAAGCTCGAGCCGGTCGAGATGTGCGCCGCACGCACGGTGTTCGGATTGACCGTCACCGCGGTGGCGCTCACGGTGTAGCTCGAGGTGCCGCGCGTCAGCGTCGGCGTCGCGCACGCGATGTCGATGCCGGCGATGAACTGATCGGTGCTGTCGCCGTACACGACCGTCTTGGTGACGTACGAGTTGGCCGGGCAGCGCAACGAGAACGGCGAGCCGCCGGCGGTGTTGCCACGGGCGGTGAGCGCGCGCGGCGTGCCGGTGGTCAGGTGATCGGGGCAGCCGTTGTTGACCACGCCGTCGCAATCGTCATCGATGTCGTTGAAGCAGTCCTCCTGCGCGGCCGGCTTCACCTGGCCGTCGCAGCTGGAGAGCGAGCCGATGCAGGTCTGCGCGCCCGCCTTGCAGGCGCCGACGCCGACCGTACCCGCGGGACCGTCGTAGCAGCTCTGCGTGGTGACGTCGGGTACACAGCTCTGCACGTCGCCCGAGCAGACCGAGTGACCCATCGCGCAGTCGCCGGGGTTGCCGGTGGTGCACGAGCCGCCATCGACACAATTGTCGACGACCGTACCGTTGGTCCCGGCGAGATTGGCGCCATCGCCGGTCGAATGCTGCGACACCTCCTCCGGCGTCGCCGCTGCGGCGCAGCCGGCAGCAAATGCCGCCGCAAGTGCGAGGCCGTAACACCACCGACCCATTGCAAACAAGTCTACACACATTGGGGACAGTTGTCATCAGCGCGGTGCGTCAGACGCTGGGGTATCCAGGCATCAGCCGTGACGCGCGACGCCAAAAAGTGATAAGAATGCGAGGACGTGAGCGAGACGATTCGGCAGAAGGGCGTGCGGGTGGAGCGGTTCGGCGAGCCAACGTCGCTGTTGCGCGGGCTGAAAGATTTGCGCGCCGAGGGGCTGACCCCGCGCGGCCTGCTATTCCTGGCGCTCTCGCCGGACGGGGCGATCCACCTCGGCATCCCCACCGACGCGGAGATGATCACCTCGATCAAGGTCGGCGAGAAGCTGTCGCTGGCCTGGCCGGTCGAGGGACGGTTCTTCCACTTCGACGCGATCCATCGCCTGCCCGGCGACTTCGTGCTGTGGAACGGCGATCGGCGGCTCAAGGATCCCGGTGACGCGACCGAGGTGGCGCGGCTGGTGGCGTCGTTCCTCAAGGGCGGCAGCGCGCGCAACGTACTGTTCGGCTGCACCCCGCACCAATCGGGCAGCTGGCTCGGCGAGGCCGGGCGCACCGTGGTGCCGCTGCACGAGCAGGGGTACGTCGAGGTGGTGCCAGTGGCGACGGGGCTGTTCGCGCGCCGGGTGATGGACCATCGCCTGTTCTTCCTGCCGTTCGCGCTGTTGGCATCGACGGGGCGGCTGGAGGGCTGGGCGCCGGTGTTCGAGTCGCCGCTCGGGAACCTGCTGCTGTTGGAGCGGCGGGTGATGAACGATCGGCTGGTGCTGTCGTGCGAGCACGGGCTGTGCGAGGTGGACGTGGCGCAGGTGCCGCGCGTGGTGGAGCGGGCGCGGGCGGAGACCAACGGCTCGATGGCGGTGGTCGGCCGGATCGACGGCGGCGCGTTCGCGGTGACCTCGGGCAAGCCGCAGCCGTGGGGGCTCGACGAGCTGCGGCCGGCGCTGCTCATCGGTGGCGAAGGGGCGACGCTGGCCGACCTCGGCAAGGCGTTGGCCGCGCCCAAGACGGCGTAGCGTCGCCGGCGGGGCGCGCTCAGCGTCCGTGGTACGGGTGGCGGGCGTGATGCTCTTGCATGGCGCGCTTCAGTAGATAGAGCACGATCCCGGCGTTGATGAAGAACAGCAGGACCCGCCCCATCGTCGTGTGGTGCGCGGCCTCGATGATCTCGACGGGCAACAGCAGCGACGTCGCCGCCACCACCAGCCACGGCGCCCAGCGGTACCCGCGGGCCAGCCCCCACCCTTCGATGGCGCTCACCACCGAGTCGCCGTAGAGGGCAGCGACGACCCACCACAAGCGGGTCGTGGTCAGAGAGCGCATCATCAGCTCGGCGAGCTTGATCGACCAGTGGTGCACGAGGTGATCGCGCAGCGCCATGGCCAGATCGTGCGCACGCTCGACGTAGCCGCTGAGGGCCAGCAGCAGGATGGTGGTGCCCAGCAGCAGCTCGGCGACGGCCTTGACGAGCTTGTAGATCACGATCGCGCGCACGCCGGGGGCGCGCGGCGAAGCGGCGGCGGCGAGCTCGCCCGGGCTCATCCGCCGCTGCCCGAGGAGCCGGTCGGCGCCGCTTCCGGCGAATCGGCGACCAGCCGCAAGCCCGAGGGCAGCGAATCGCCGAACGCCAGCCGCTCCTCGCGCGCCTCGCGGGCGGTCGGCTCGAGCACCAGCCGCGCCAGCCGCTCGCCGTCGGCCACCGCGGTCTTGAGCCGCTCGCTCAGGCGCCGCCGCAACCCCTCGTCGAGGTCGCGCGCGCGGTCGCCCGAGGCGCGCGCGATCTCCGCCGCCGCCAGCGCCTGCGCTTCGCCCTTCCAGGTCATCGCCATCACGCGCTCGAGCCACTTCTCGGCGCGCGCCTTGCTCACCACCCCCTCGACGGGGCCGTAGAGCGGTACGCGCGCGCCCAGCCGGCCGAGCGCCCACAGCGACTGCTCGCCGACCTTCTGCTTGTCGATGGCGATGAGGAGCGCGTCGCCGAGCTCCGCCTTCTGCTTGGCGAAGATGCGCTCCATCGACGCCACGCAGCGCCACATCTCCGCCGCCTCCTGGGCACCCGGCGGCTTGCGCTCCGCCTTCTTGGCGAAGGTGGGCACAAAGTGCGGCGCGATGCGCTTGAAGATCTCGTCCTGCTGCGTGCGCGTCAGGCCTCCCGACACGCGCCGCCACAGGATCCACCACTCGAGCTTGCACGGATCGTCCTTGTCGTGGACGAGGCCGGCGTTGAACAGGCGCCAGGTCTCCTTGACGCGCCAGTCGTCGAGCGGATAGCCGAGCCCCGGGCGCAGCGTGTAGCCGACCAGGTTGTACCAGCGCGCTTCGTGCGCCGCCGACTTGCCGCGCCCGCCGCGCAGATCCTTGAGCGGCTCCCACAGCGCGCGCAGCACGGTGAACGACCAGCCGTCGCGGGGGCCGAGGATCGCCTGCAGCTCCCGCATGACGCTCGGCGGATCGACGGCCGCGCCGCCCGCCTCCTTGCCGTAGAGCGCGCGCAGGACGCCGACGGCGCGGTCGAGCTGGTGCGCGTCGACTTCGACGGGCGAAGTCTCCGCCGCGCTCCCCGCCTGCTCCGGGCGCTCTTCGCCGCCGCGCAGATCGAAGGCCAGCTTCCAGCGATCCTCCTGCTCGTTGCCGGTGGCGCGGGCCACGCACTCGAGCTCGAGGGTGCCGATCTCGGTGAGCCGGGCGTGCAGGTTCACGCTCAACGCCGCTTCGTGCGACGAGCGGACGAAGCGCAGCACCGTGTACATCGGCGGCAGCTCGGCGAGCGCGTCGGCGGGCCAGGGTCAACAGCTGCCCGGCGCGATCGCCGACGCGATCCGACGACGAGAACAGGCGGAAGCGCACCGGCCGGTTGGTGAGCAGCTCGAGCGCGTGCTCGCTCAGGGTCACGTCGGCGCCCTCCTCGAAGCCGCGCGGTGTCAGGCACAGCACGGTCAGCTGCCCCGGCGTGACCTGCGCGGTGTCGACGCCGAGGTAGAAGGCGCGCGCCGCGCCGCCGGTGATGCGCACGCCGGCGCCGCGGCGGGCCAGCCCGTAGTAGGCGGCGCCGCGCGCGACCGCCAGATCGGGCGCGGCGTTCTCGAGCACGCGCGGCGTCTCGCCCAGCCACGAGGTCAGCACCTCGAGGATGCGCGCGCGGATGGCCGCCGACTTGAGCACGCCGCCGTTCCACAAGATCGCCGTCGGTCGGCGCGCCGTGCCGCCGCAGGAACGCGGCCAGGTGGCGCGTGATCGCCGGATCGGCGGCGTAGGGCAGGCCGAACTCCTGGATGCCCAGGCGCCGCTGCTCCGGCGCCGCGCTCCGTCGGCGGCGACGCGCGGGAAGAAGCCGTCGAGCACCAGCTCCTCCGACCTCGGCGCGCGCCAGCTCGTCGTGCATGCGCGCCGCCGATCAGCTTGCTGCCGCGCCCGGCGATGGTGATGGTCCAGCGACGCCGCGCGCCTCGTCGCCCAGGAGGCGCTCCTTGGCGATGCGGCAGGCCTGGGTCAGCTGCTGGAACGCGTGATGCTCGAGCTTGCCGCCTCGGGTCAGGCGCGCTCTCGACGCGGCGGGCGAGCGCCAGATCCATGTTGTCGCCGCCGAGCAGCAGGTGATCGCCGACCGCCATGCGCTCGTAGACGCCGCCGCCGATCGTCGCCTCCCGGCTTCGAGCGTTCACCGTGATCAGCGAGAAGTCGGTGGTGCCGCCGCCGATGTCGCAGACCAGCACGGTGTCGCCGACGGCGCAGCGGCTCGCCGGCGGCGTGATCGGCGAGCCAGGCGTAGAACGCCGCCTGCGGCTCCTCGAGCAGCGTCACCTTGCCCAGCCCGGCCTCGTGCGCTGCGCGCACCGTCAGCTCGCGTGCCACCTCGTCGAACGACGCGGGCACGCACAGGACCACGTCCTCGTCGGCGAGCGCGCGTCCGGTGGCGTGGCGCCAGGCGCCGGCCAGGTGGCGCAGGTAGGCCGCCGAGGCGTCGACCGGCGAGATGCGGCGCGTGTCGGCCGTGGCGCCGCTCGCGCTCTCGCCCCACGGCAGGATCGGCGCCAGCCGATCGACCCGCGGGTGGCACAGCCACGACTTGGCCGACGACACCAGCCGCGCCGGCACGTTGCGTCCCTTGCGTGCGCGCCAGCTCGCCGACGATGCTGCGCTCGAGCGTCGCCGCCTCGGCGCCGCTCCACGGCAGCGCCAGCGCCTCGGGCGGCAGCTCGTGCTCGCCCGCCAGATAGAGGAACGACGGCAAGGTCGGCCGCGGCATGACCTCGCCCGGCCCGACCAGCTGGGCGATCTCGTCGACTGACGAGGCGCGCCGGTCGGTCCGGATCGACGTGCGCCAGCGCGGAGTTGGTGGTGCCGAGATCGATGCCGACGATCATTTCTCGCCCGCTCACCGCCTCGCGCACGTTGTACTCGAGCTTCCAGCGGCGCGTCGCCCTCGCGCTCGACGCACCACAGCTCGAGCGTGCCGATCTCGGTCACGCGCGACTTCAGGGTCACCGGCACCAGCTCGCCCTGCGTGCGCGGCGTCGGCCTCGAGCGCCGTGGCCACGGGCGTCAGCTCCTTCAGATCGGCGCGGCGGGCGTCCTCGACCATGGTGCCCACGTGATCCTCGGGCCGCGTCGACGACGCCAGGAAGCGGAACTCGGCCGGCTCGCCGACCACCAGGCCGAACTCCTGATCGGCGACCTCGGCCTCGGTGCCCTCCTCCATGCCGAACGGCGCCACGCACAGCGCCTTGCATCGGCGGCTCGATCCCCGGCACCGCCGGCATCGACGATCTCGATGCCGATGTAGTAGGCGCGCGCCGTGCCGCCGCGGATGCGCACGCCCTTGCCGCGACGGACCAGGCCGTAGTAGGCGGCGCCGTGGGCGACGGCGAGATCGAGATCGGTGCCGGACAGCACCTTCAGGTCGTCCTCGGGCGAGTCGGCCCACGAGTCGAGCGTCTGCGGCGATCCGCTGGCGCAGGGCGCGCCCCTTCATCACGCCGCCGTTGAACAGCACCGCCGTCGCCGCGTGGCGCGCCGCGAGCCACGGCGCGCGCCGAGGAAGGCCGACAGGTGGCGGGTGATCGCGGCGTCGGCGGCGAAGGGCAGGCCCAGCTCGCGCAGGCCGGCGCGCGCGCGGCGCGGCGCGGCTTGTCGCCGAGCGCGATCTCGGGGAAGAAGCCGTCGACGAGCACGCGCTCGACGTCGCCGCGCTTGAGCTCGGTGCGCACGGAGCCGCCGATCGACCTTGCGAGCCGCGGCCGAGCACGACCACCGGCGCCGTGTCGCGATCGCCGACCGACGAGCAGCGTCTCCTTGGCGCGTGCGGCAGGCGTGGACCAGCGAGCGTGAACTGCCAGTTGTCGAGCGTGTTGCCTTCGGCCTCGAGCCGCGCCTGCACGGTGTGCGCCAGCGCCAGATCCATGTTGTCGCCGCCGAGCAGGATGTGGTCGCCGACCGCGACGCGCTCGAGCGCGAGGTTGCCGTCCGTCGTCGCCGACGGCGATGAGCGAGAAGTCGGTGGTGCCGCCGCCGACGTCGCACACCAGCACCACGTCGCCGACGTCGAGCTCGCTTGCGCCAGCCGTCGCCCGCCTGCGCCGAGCCAGGAGTAGAACGCGGCCTGCGGCTCCTCGAGCAGCGTCACGTGCGGCAGCCCGGCGTCGGTGCGCCGCGCGCACGGTCAGCTCGCGCGCGACGGCGTCGAACGACGCCGGCACCGTGAGCAGCACCTCCTGCTCGGCGAGCGGCGCGTCGGGGTGCGCGTGATCCCAGGCGGCGCGCATGTGCGCCAGGTAGCGCGCGGAGGCCTCGACGGGCGAGATCGCTGCGGCACCTCGGCCGGCGCCTGCCAGGGCAGGATGGCGCTCAGCCGATCGACGCCGGCGTGGGACAGCCACGACTTGGCCGACGAGACCAGCCGCGTCGGCACCTGCCAGCCGTGGTTGCGCGCGAGCTCGCCGACGATCGCCGGAGCGCCGCGCTCGGCGCCCCACGGCAGCGCCAGCTGCTCGGCCTTGAACTCGGCGTCGGAGGGCAGATAGAGGAACGAGGGCAGCGTCGGCCGCGCCTCGACCGATCGCCCGGCGCCACCAGCTGCGCGATCGGCGAGCATCTCGATCGCCGGCGCCGGCGCCGCGGTATCGACGAACGCGACCGCCGAGTTGGTGGTGCCGAGATCGATGCCGACGACGTAGCGGGCCTTCCGCGTCTCGGGGCTCAGCCAGCTCCACCTCGGCGGGCGCCACCACGGTCGGGTCGGTCCCCCGCGCCAGCGACGGCAGCGTCACCTTGGCGATGCGCCAGCCGTGGTGCTTGAGCGCGCCGGTGAAGGGCGGCTCGCCGACGACGTTGCCGACGAGGCGGATGCGCGACGGGTCGAAGCCTATGTCGACGCGCACCTGCGCGTTCTCCTTCTCGCGCAGGACCGGCTCGAGCGGCATGTGCTCGGCGAGCGCCTTTCTGCAGCCGCGATGGATGTCGCGCACGGCGGCGCCGATCTGCGCGTCCGAGTAGCCGTCGACGTCCTCTTGCAGGAAGTCGAGCAGGCGCCCCTCGCGCTGCAGGATGGCCAAGAGCTGCACGGCCGCGCCGTTGCCGTCCGCCGGCCTGGGCGGGGGCGGGGGCGCGGGCGCCGGCTCCGGGGCGGCCATGGGCTGCGTCGCGTCCAGCGCGGGCTCGAGCGAGGGGGCCGGCAACAGCCGCACCGCGTCGGGCGGCAGGCGTCGGGCGAACAGGATCAGGAAGAAACATTTGATGGCGAGCCAGAGGCGCATCGTGCCGATGGCGTAGTCTGCGCGCCCCGGCATGTCAAGCCGTCGGCCGCTACAACTATGGTAGCGTGGGGAGAATGATCGCTTCGGCCCGGAACCCCCTGACCTACGATCCGACGGTGCTGGCACGCGTGCTGGCGCGCGTGCGCGCCCTGCCTGACGCCGTCGTCGTCTTCGATCTCGACTCGACGCTGCTCGACAACAAGCCCCGCCAGGCGCGCATCCTGCGCGAGTTCGGCGCGGCGCACGGCATCCCGCTACTGGCCGCCGCGCGCTCGGAGCACTGGGTCGACTGGAGCATTCAGCGGGCCATGAGCAACGCCGGTCTCGGCGCCGACGAGGTGGCGCGGCTGGCCGAGGACGCCAAGCAGTTCTGGCGCGAGCGCTTCTTCACGTCCGAATACTGCCGCGACGACGAAGCCATCCCGGGCGCGCGCGACTACCTGGCCGCCGTCGCCGACGCCGGCGCCTTCATCGCCTACTGCACCGGGCGCCACGAGCAGATGCGCGCCGGCAGCATCGAGAGCTTCGTGCGGCTCGGCTTTCCCGTGCCCGGCCCGCGCGTGCAGCTGCTCATGAAGCCGCAGTTCGAGCTGTCGGACGACGACTGGAAGCTCGAAGCCTACGCGCGCCTGGCGCAGCTCGGCCGCGTCGTCGCCGTGTTCGACAACGAGCCGACCCACGTCAACGGCTACCGCCTGGGCTTTGCCGACGCCACCATCGTCCACCTCGCCACCGACGACTCGGGCCGTCCGGTACAGCTCGCCGACGGAGTCGTCAGCATCAAGGACTTCTTGGCGCGATGAGCGCCGGCCCGCGGCCGGAGGCGGTCGATTGCCCGCACGGGGAGTAGGTTTTTCCCGCGCCCGCGTAGTATGATTGGACGGCCATGCGACTCCGGGCGGCCCTCCCCATCCTCCTGTGGTGCGCCATTGCCGGCGCCGACGCGCGGCAGGACCAGGCGGCGCGGGACGCCTTCAAGATCGGCCGCGCCGCCTACGAGGGCGGTGACTATCAGCTCGCCTACGACAAGTTCAAGGAGTCGTTCCAGCTCTCGCACGAGCCGGCGCTGCTCTACAACATCGCCTCGGCGCTGCAAGGGCTGAAGCGCCCGCACGAGGCGGCCGAGTCGCTGCGCAGCTTTCTGCGCCTGCAGCCCAACGATCCCGACCGTCCCAAGATCGAGCAGCGCGTCGCCACGCTCGAAGAAGAGCAGCGCATGATCGACACCGAGCGCGCCGACGCCGCCGCCAAGGCCGAGGCCGAACGCAAGAAGAGCGCGCCGGCGCTGACACTGACGCCGACGCCGACGCCGACCGAGGGGAACACCCTCGCCGCGCACGCCAACGACACGGCCGCGGCCGACCGCAAGCACCGGCGCAAGGTGCTGGCCTGGTCGCTCGGCATCGGCGGCGTAGTGCTCGTAGGCGGTGCGGTGGCGCTGGCGCTGGCGCTGACGCAGAGCTCGACCGCGCCGTTCACCATGACCGAGCTCGGTCCGCATCCGGGGACCCGCTGATGCAGCGTCGCGCCCTGACCGTCGCCGCGCTCGCCGCCGCCGCGCTCGTCGCGCTCGGATCGGGCTGCACCAAGCACCAGACCGAGATGATCCTCGTCATCACCACCGAGGGCGTGCGCATCCCCGACGACGTGCACAAGGTCCACCTCACCGTCGCCGATCGCCAGCCCTCGCTCGACGACACGGTGTACGATCAGGACGTCGAGCTGTGCAACCCGCAGCTCTCCACCGGCTGCTACGACATCCCGGTCACCGCCGTGCTCTACCCGGGCAGGTCGCGCAGCGGCGACTCGGTGCGCGTGCAGGTCGACGCCATCGGCGCCGGCGGCACGGTCATCGCCGACGCGGCGCTGTTCACCTTCGCCGACCAGCAGAGCCTGCGGCTCGACTTCGTGCTCTACGGCAACTGCCTGGGCAACGTCGAGTGCGCCAAGCGCGATCAGGCGTGCGGCCCACTCGACACCTGCATCGACCTCAAGCCCGGGCAGACCAACGGCCCGCTCGATCTCGCCCTGCCCCGGGGGCCCGAGGACATGTCGGTGCAGCTGCCTGCCGACATGACGATGGTCGACCTCGCCGGCGCCGATCTCTCCAGGACGCCGGCCGATCTCACCACCACGCTCGACCTGGCCGGCTGCGGCGGCGTCACCTGCGACATGGGCGAGCAGTGCGTCGCCGGACAGTGTCAGCCGTGTGGCGGCCTGAGCCAGCCCTGCTGCTTCGGCCCGACGGCGCCGCCGCCCAACCGTACCAACGCCGGAGGCACGGGCGGCATGGGCATGTGCACGCCGACCAACACCGTATGCAACGGCTCGACCTGCGTGCTCTGCGGCGGCACTGGCGAGCTCTGCTGCAACCAGACGCCGCAGTGCATGGTCCCCGACACCTGCAGCGCCGGCAGCTGCCAGCCGCCGCTGCCGCTCGACATGATGTCGCCGCCGCCGATGGACATGGCGATGCCGTTCGGTGGCGACCTGCTCTAGCCGTGCTCTCTCATGATTCATCACATCTCCGCGTTTGATTGAGCAAGCAGCGTCAGTGTGGCCGGTTGGCGCCGCGGGGCCGCGGGCTCGTGGGAACCTTCAGCCAAGCACGATTGCCGAAGCTCGTGGGTCGTCGAGAGCAGCCGTTGCACTCGCTACGACCGCTCTGGGTTTGGGGACGAGCACAGAGGCTCCGCGCGCACTGCCCCGCTGGGCAAGCTCCGCAGCACAGGCAAGGGGTCTAATCGAGCACGGCGGTGCGGTGGCGAGGACTGTTTGAGCCCAGCGGGGCAGTGCGCGCGGAGCCGGACGTGGCGCTCTGGCGCGCTCTTCATGCGGCGCGGGTTTGAAAGCGGAACCTTTCGAGAGCTCGCACCGAGATGTGATGAATCATGAAAGCCGTCCTCTAGCCGAGCGCGGCCGCCCTCAGCCTCAGATCCGCACCGCGGCCACTGTGACCTCTTCGCGATCGTGATAGAGCTGGCGCACGCGCAGGTTCGTCCAGCCGCCCTCGGTGAGGATCTCGCGCACCCGCACCAGCATCTCCGCCTTCTTGCGCATCGGCAGCTTGATGTTGGCGATGACCAGGCGGGCCCAGCCGCGCCGCGCCCACTTGGCGAGCAGCGCCGCCGACTCGAGCGGGCGCCACGCCATGTCGGAGAAGAGCCAGTCGACCGGCTCCTTCGGCTCGTACTTGAAGGCGTCGCGGCGCAGCTGCTCGAGCCCGCGCTTGCCCTGCAGCGAGCGGGCGAGGAACGCCGGGTCGACGGCGATGACGCGCGCGCGCCGCTCGAGCAGCACCCAGGTCCAACCGCCGGGAGCGGCCCCGAGGTCGACACAGACATCGCCCGCGTCGGGCGCGCGATCGAGCCAGGCGAACGCTTCGAGCAGCTTCATCGCCGCGCGCGACGGCGCCGCGTCGGGCACGTGCACGCGCAGCCGGCCGCCCGGCGCCAGCGACGGCGCGTCGCGCGCCGGTACGACGCCGACCGCGACCCGATCGCCCGGTGGCAGCAGGCACGCCTGCGCGTAGAGCCCGTTGTCGGCCAGCGCGGCGCGCGCATCGGCGGCGCGCTTCTCGGCCCAGGCCGGCGCCACCCGCACCGACGACGCGAGCTCCGCCGCGCGCTGCGCCAGCGGGTTGCCCTCGTCACTGTCGGGAACCCAAAGATCGAAGGCCCACGGCTGCGGCCTCCCGGTGGCGGCCAGCGCCTCGCCGACGGTGCGCGAAATGAGCGCGTTCTCCACCACCGCATACACCGGGAAGGCCTGCCGCGCGAACGCCTGCTCGCCCTTGCGCGCGCGCGCCGCCACCAGCGACGGCCCCACCGGCCGCGGCTGCGTCTTGGCGTCGGCGTAGAACAGCTCCTCCATCAGGTCCTGCTCGGCGCCCGGACGGGTCGTGAACAGCCACTCGCCCGCTCGCGGCAGCCCGGGCGCTCCCAGCACCACCTCCGGCAGCTTGACGTGGGCCCGCGGCGGCGACTTCGCCTGCGGCTTCGGCTTCTTCCGGGCCGCCGGCGGGCGGCTGTCGGCGGACGGATTCCGTCCGTGCCGCGCAGCTCCGCGACGACCTCCACGCTCTCGCCTTGCCATCGAGCGCGCGAGCGTACCAGAATTGTGGCGTGACGACAGCGCTCGCCCAGCTCCCGCGCCTCGGCGTCGGCATCTCCGCCGAGCCCGGCTCCGCCGCCGCCGGCATCGACGCCGTCGCCTTCGCCGCCGACCACCCGGGCCTCGTGCACTTCCTCGAGTACGGCAGCGATCTGGCGCGCGGCCTCGACGACCACGTGCGCCGCTGGGCCGCCGCCGGCCGCGCCACCACCTACCACTTCCTCGATCTCAACCTCGAGGACCCCACCGATGCGGACGACGAATGGCTGCGCGCCACCGCCGCCGCCGCCCGCGCCATCGGCGCCGCCTGGCTGTGCGGCGACGCCGGGCTGTGGCACTTCGGCGCCCGTGATCGCGGCCACGAGCTGCTCCTGCCGCCGATCTTGACGCGCGACTCCGCCGACGCTTGCGCCGAATCGATCGCGCGCATCGAGGCGGCGACGGGGATGTGCCTTCTGCCGGAGAACCCGCCCGGCGCCTTCTACGTGGGCGAGCTGCACATCCTCGACTACTTCGCGCGGGTCAGCGATCGCTCCGGCTGCGGCCTGCTGCTCGACTGCGCGCACCTGGCGATGTTCCAACGGCTGCGCGGCCTGCCGCCCACGGCGGGGCTCGACGGCTTTCCGCTCGATCGGGTCGTCGAGCTGCACGTCGCCGGCGGCAACCCGATCGACATCGAGGGGCTGACGGTGGTCGAGGATGCGCACGGCGCCGAGCCGCTGCCCGACACCTGGCAGATCGTCGAGGCGGTGCTGCCACGCGCCACCGGGCTGCGCGCCATCGTCTACGAGTGCGAGAAGAACCCCGTCGACGACGTGCTCGGCAACTTCCACCGCCTGAACCGGATGTTTCCCTCGTGAAGCCGCACCTTTTGGCGCAGCAGGCGCTGGTGCGCATGCTCTTCGACGACGAGTTCGCCGCCCGGGTGCGCCGCGATCCGGTAGCGGCGCTGCCCGACGTGCCGTCGACGCTGCGGGCGCAGCTGGCGGCGGTCGATCCGCGCGCGCTCAAGCTCGATCGCCTGCTGCGCCAGCGCACGCTGCGCACGCTCTTCGACGAGTACAAGGCGTCGACCACGCTGTATCTGGCGGGCGCCAAGAAGCTGTCGGCGCTCGACGAGTTCTTCCGCTCGCGCCCGTTTGCCGAGGCGATCGCGTCCTGCCGGCCGCTGGCGCTCGCCTATGCCGACTTTCTCGGCGATGCCGCTTCGCCCATCGAGCGCGCGCTCGTCGAGGCGCGGCGCATGAAGCCGCCGCGCGCCGACGGCCGGGTGCACCGCGCGCCGGGCGTGGTGCCGATCGCGACGACCCAAGGTGCGCTGGCGGCGCTGCAGCAGGCCGAGCAGTACCTGTTCGAGGTGGGCCTCATGCCCGCGGTCGCCCTGTGCGACGACGCGCCGTCGCTGGTGCTCG
The DNA here is from genome assembly GCA_963816965.1 of uncultured delta proteobacterium. Taxonomy (GTDB): domain Bacteria; phylum Myxococcota_A; class Polyangia; order Palsa-1104; family Palsa-1104; genus JAQBQH01. Next base: position 114,946 of record CAWFMP010000007.1, on the reverse strand, counting down.
ACGCCCGCGCACAAGATCCGACGCCCCTGTTCCTGGTCACGGTGCCGACGGAGACGGGCCACGCGCTCGTGACCATCGACGAGCCGAGCTACCGCCGGCTCGCGTCGCTGCCCGCGCCGCCGTCGCTGGCCCTGCAGCCGCTCGTCGACGACGAAGTGGCCGTGCAGACGTGAAGATCGAGCGCCTCTCGGTCGTCGGCGACGGCACGCGCGCCGCCGCCGAGGACGAGGTCGCGGTCGAGGCGCCGCTCGAGATCCGCGTCGGCGGCAAGGCGCTCACGGTGGTCATGCGCACCCCCGGTCCCGACGGCGAAGACGAGGAGCTCGCGCGCGGCTTCCTCTACGCCGAGAGCCTCGTCGAGGGCGCCGCCGACATCGTGGCCATCACCCGCCCGGTCGCGCTCACCGGCGACGAGCGCGGCAACGTCGTCGACGTCACGCTGCGTCCGGGCGCGCGCACCCCCGCCGGCGAGCGGCTCTTCTACGCCTCGTCGTCGTGCGGCGTCTGCGGCAAGAACGCCATCAGCGCCCTGCGCGTCCGCGCGCCGCTCGGCTCCTCGTCGCTGCGTGTGGCCGCGGCGACGTTATCGGCGCTGCCCGATCGCCTGCGCGCCGCGCAGCCGCTGTTCGCCCGCACCGGCGGCGTCCACGCCTCGGGCCTCTTCTCGGCCGATGGCACGCTCGAGCTGGCCCGCGAAGACGTGGGGCGCCACAACGCGCTCGACAAGCTGATCGGCTGGGCGCTCGCCGCCGGACGGCTGCCGCTCGCCGACCGCCTGCTCGTGGTCTCCGGCCGCGTCAGCTACGACATCGTGCAGAAGGCCATCGCCGCCGGCCTCCCGCTCATCGCTGCCGTGGGCGCGCCGTCGACGCTGGCGATCGATCTCGCCGAAGAGTTCGCGGTGACGCTCGTCGGCTTTCTCCGCGACGGCGGTATGAACGTCTACAGCCACGGCGAGCGCGTGACCTGATACAATCAGGTCATGCGCATTTTGTGCATGGCGCTCCTCGTCGTGGCCGGCTGCGGCTCCAACATGGCGATGAACGGCGATGGCGGTGGCAGCGGCGGCGGTGGCGGCGGCGGTGGCGGCGGCGGTGGCGGCAGCCAGGGCGGCGGTGGCAGCGGCACCGGCGGCGGCGGCACGCACACCCCGTCGACCGCCGCCGAGCTGGCGACCACGCTGCGCGGCAAGGCGAACCTGCTCATCGGCATGGGCAACGACCTGGCCAGCGATCACACCCAGGACGGCGCCTACACGCTCGGCCCGACGCTCGACCTCCACTACACCTACCTCGTCGGCATCGGCGCCGGCGCCTGGCCCACCTGGAACACGGGCGGCTCGTTCGTCAACGTCATGACCGACTCGGCCGACGCCAAGGGCGTCACGCCCATGTTCACGCTCTACCAGATGGCCGCCAACGGCGACGGCAACTTGAGCGGGTTGGGCGACGACACCTTCATGACCTCGTACTGGGACCAGACGCGCCTGTTGTTCCAGCGCATCGCGCTGTTCGACAAGCCCGCGGTCGTGCACGTCGAGCCCGACTTCTGGGGCTACGCCGAAATGCAGTCCCAAGGCACGCCGTCGATGCTGCCGGTCAAGGTCTCGGCCAGCGAGTGCAGCGACCTCACCCAGGACGTCGCCGGCATGGCCCACTGCATCTTCCGGCTCGCGCGCATGTACGCGCCCAAGGCGGTCGTCGGGCTGCACGCCTCCGAGTGGGGCGCGCCCGCCGCCGCCGACGTGGCCGCCTTCATGACCGCCGTCGGCGCCGGCGACGGCGACTTCCTCGCCACCGATCTGCTCGATCGCGACGCCGGCTGCTTCGAGGCGCACACCGATCCCAACTGCATGCGCGGCGGCACCACCGGCTGGTACTGGGACGAGTCGAACACGACCAGCCCCAACTTCCACGAGTTCCTCGCCTACACCAAGACCCTGCACGACGGCGTCGGGCTGCCGATGCTGTGGTGGCAGATTCCGTTCGGCGTACCGTCGGCGACCCCGGGCGGCAGCGCCGGCCACTACCGCGACAACCGCGTGCACTACCTGTTCGCCCACCCCGACGAGCTGGTGGCCGCCGGCCTGTTCGGCGCCGCCTTCGGCACCGGCGCCGGCAACCAGACCTACATCGACAGCGACGGCGACCAATTCAAGAACGCGGTCACCGCCTACTTCGCGAACCCGACGCCGCTCTGACAATCGAGCAGCTCCCTGTTGCCTGCCTCCCGCGCACGCCTTACATGGGCGGGATGAAGCTCTATTTCTCCAATGGCAGCTGCTCGCTCGCGTCGCACATCATGCTCGAAGAGGCGGGGGCGAAGTTCGAGACCCAGCGCATCAACCTGCGCGAGGGCGAGCAGAAGAAGCCCGAGTATCTGAAGGTCAACCCGAAGGGCAAGGTGCCCGCGCTGGTCCTCGACGGCGGCGTCGTGCTCACCGAGAACCCGGCGATCATCAGCTACATCGCCGACACGCACCCGCAGGCGAACCTCCTGGCTCCGCCGGGCGAGCTGGCGCGCGCCAAGGCGCAGGAGTGGCTGGCCTGGTGCTCCTCGACCGTGCACATCTCGTTTGGCCCGCTGTTCCGCAACCGCGAGGACGAGGCGCAGCGCAAGCTCGTGCAGACGAACCTCGAGCTGTTCAACGACTGGCTGGGCGGCACCTTCGTCCTCGGCGAGCAGTTCAGCGCTGCCGACGCCTACACGCTGGTGTTCACCGGCTGGGCGGCGCTGTTCGGGCTGAAGATCGGTGACCGGATGCGCCACGCGGCCAAGGCGCTGCTACAGCGCGAAGCGGTCAAGCGCGCGATTACGACGCAGCAGCTGAAGTTCGAGCTCTAGCCGCCGGCTCGGCGCCGGCCGCGCCCAGCTTCTCGACGGAGACCACAGCGTTGTAGTCGGGCTCGCCCGACACCGGATCGTAGGCGCGCGACAGGAGCACGTTGGCCTCGGGCCAGAAGGCCTGCGCGTGCCGGCGCCGGCACGGGCCCGAGCGCGCCGTCGCCTCCATCACGCCCGCGTCCGAGCGCAGGACCACGCGATCGCCGTCGCGGATGTCGAGCTGCGCGAGATCGTCGCGATGAAACAGGACGACGTCGCGGCGCGCCGAAGCGGTGATCGGATCTTTCTGCCCGTAGGTGATCGAGTTGAACTGCTTGCCCCGCCGCGTGGTCAGCATGATCTTGCCCGCGGGCAGGGCCGGCGTCGGGATCGTCACCGTCGAGAAGCGGGCGCGCCCGTCGGGCATGTTGGGGAAGCCGTTCTGCCCCAGCCGCGCGCCGCCCCACTGCACCCACTGCCCCTCCTGCGCCAGCCCCTCGATGCCGGCGTACAGCGGCATCAGCCGCCCCATCTCGGCGCGCACGTCGGCGGGCGACTGCCAGGCGAACAGCTGCTTGTGCCCGGGCGCGAGCGCGCGGCCGATGAGCGCCGGGATCAGCCACTCGGCCCGCGCCTCGGCGACGCTGACCCCGTCGGGATCCTCGATCGCCGGCGAGTAGCGGATGCGCCGCTCGGTCGAGGTCGACGTGCCGCCCGATTCGTAGCGGGTCTGCGCGGGCAGCACCAGCACCAGCTCCTCGGCGTCGACCAGCGTCGAGCTGTTGAGCACGATGTCCTGGTGGATGCGCACCCGCGGACGACAAAGGCCACGGCGCGCGTTGTCGGGGTCGGGCATGGTGTCGAGGAAGTTGCCGCCCACGAGGTACATGAGATCGATCTCGCCGCGGGCAGCGGCGTCGAGCGCGTGCGCCGCCTTGAGGCCCTTTTTGTGCGGGATGGCGTGGCCCCACGCCGCCTCGAGCTTGGCGCAGCTCTCCTCCGTGATGTCGATGCCGCCGGGCAGCTTGTCGGCGTCGACGCCGCACTCGGCGGTACCCTGGACCCCGGAGTGGCCGCGGATGGGGATGATGCCGGTCTTCTCGCGCCCGATGTTGGCGCGCGACAGCGCCAGGTTGACCACCATCTTCACGTTGTCGACGCCGAACGTGTACTGCGTCAGCCCCATCGAGTAGAGCAGCACGGCGCGCTCGGCCTTGCCGTAGAGCTCGGCGAAGCGCTCGAGCTCCGCCCGCGGCAGGCCGGCCGCGTCGCCGATCTCCTCCCACGAGCGCGCGCGCACCTCTTCCCGTAGCGCCTCGAAGCCGACGGTGCGCTCCTTGATGAACTTCTCGTCGAAGAGCCCGCGTGCGTCGAGCGCCTTCAAGACGCCGGTCATGAAGGCGATGTCGCCGCCGGGGCGCACGGCGAAGAAGTCGTCCATCAGCGGCGTGCCCCACAGCGCCGACTTCGCCACCGACGGCACCCAGTAACGATCGAGGGCCGGCTCGCGGAACGGATTGACGACGACGATGCGCGTCCCCTGCTGCTTGGCGAAGTGCATGTACTTGGTGGTCACCGGCTGGTTGTTCGCCAGGTCGGTGCCGATGAGCACCAGCAGATCGGTGCCGATCATGTCGCTGAGCGAGCAGGTCGGCGCGCCCCAGCCGATGGTCAGCTTGAGGCCCGACGCCGACGCCGCGTGGCACAGCCGGGCGCAGCTGTCGACGTTGGCGCTGCCGGCGATCCGCGCCAGCTTCTGGATCGAGTAGTAGGCCTCGTTGGTGAGGCCGCGCGAGCTGACGAAGAAGGCCATGCGGTCGCCGGAGGTGCGCACCATCGACTCGGCGACGATGCGCGTCGCCTCTTCCCAGCTGATGCGGCGGAAGCCCGGATCGCCGGGACGGCGCAACAGCGGATAGGGCACGCGGCCCAGGCGGTGCAGCGCCTCGTTCGACATCGCGCGCAGGCGGCGGATGTCGCCCAGCGCCGCGTCGGGGATGGGGCGCATGGTGTTGAGCTCGAGCAGGCCCAGGCGCGTCAGGCACAGGTGCACGCCGGGGATGACGTCGTCACGCAGGCCGCGCGGGCCGAGCGAGCAGCCGTCGCAGACGCCGTGGCGCAGGATGCGCATCGCGTAGCGCCAGCGGCCGCGGTTGCGCCACAGGACGCGCAGCATCTCGCGGTAGTGCCGCGGCTTGGTGGCGACGAGCAGGCCGAAGGGAACGATGCGCTGCAGCCAGCGCCAGAAGCGACGAAAGGGTGACATCTATTTACCGCGCGCAGTCTAGCAGATGGGATCGCGGCGCGCGTGACATGCGACGAGCGCCGCCGGTGCCGGCGCGGCCAGATCTGTGGTCGCGACGCCGTCGGCGAGGACGGCGCTCGCCGCCGACACGCGCACGCCCTCCACCACCCCGCCGGCGGCCGCCAGCGCCTCGGCGATGGTGGCGCCCGCGGACAGCTCGTACAGGCCCGGGCGCAGGACGTCGCCGGCCACCGCGCACAGGCTGGTCGCGTGGCGCTCCCACGACGGCAGGCCGAGCGACGCCGCCCGCGCCAGGCGCGCCGCCTCCACCGCGTCACCGCCGTCGGCAACGCGAAATTCGCCCACCAGCTCGCGCGCCTCCCGGGCGGCCGCGGCCAGCGCCGCCGGCAGCGCCAGCTTGCCGCCGCGCGCGCGGGCGGCGATCGCCAGCCCCTCGATGACCAGGTGCGGATCGCGCTCGCACAGCACGCGTCCGGCGAAGGCGCCCGCGCCCCCCGGACGTCCGCCCCCCACCGCCGCGACCAGCGCGGCGGCGCCGGTGGCGTCGAGCTTGCCGAGCGCGGCGTACGCGCCGCGCCGCCGCGCCGCCGTAAACAGGGCCTGGTCGCGCAGGCCGGCGTCGCGCAGCAGCACCGGCGGACCGGGCTGCGGCGGCAAGGGGGGCGCCGTCCACGGCTCGACCCGCCCGCGGGCGACGATCGTCAGCGCCCGCCCGCCGGCGACCGCCGCCACCGGAGCGTCGCAGCGGCCCAGGCAGGCGCCTGCCTCCCCGTCGCCGGCACCGAGCCCGCAGTCGGCGGCCCGGAGCCGGCAGGCGGGCCCATCGCACCGCTGCAGCATCTCCTCATTGTAACGCTGCCTGCGAGACGTTATACAGCTGGCCGTGATCGTCGCCGAATCGACTCGCACCCGTCGCCTCATCGGCCGCCTCGACCGCGGCGCCGACCTCCTCGTCCGCCTCGCCGAGCTTTGCCGCAGCCACCGCGTCCACGCGGGCGAGCTGCGCGCCACCGGCGCGGTCGAGGACGCCACCGTCGGTGAGTGGGATCAGGTGAGCCGCGCGCTGGGGCCGCCGCGCCACCTGCCGGGCGCCTCCGAGATCCTCGCGCTCAGCGCCACCATCGCCGACCGCGACGGCGCCCCGTCGCTGCAAGCGTCGGTGTCGCTGAGCCGCCAGCGCGACGGCGCCATCGAGCTCGTGGGCGGCCGCCTCGTCTCCGCCCGGGTGTTCGCGCTCGAGTTCGTCATCGACGCCTTCGACGATCTGACCCTGGCGCGCTCGATCGACGCCGCCACCGGCGTGCCGTTGTGGCACACCGCCGGCGCCGAGCCCGAGAAGAAGCAGCCGACCTTCGACCTGCCGGCGCGCACCTCGTGGAGCGACGTCATCTCCGCCAGCGGGCGCCGCACCGACTCCGCGCCGAAGCCGCCGGCCACGCCGGCCGTCGAAGACGAGGCGGAGCCGACCTCCTCGGAGCCGGTCAACGTGCGGCCGGGCGACTTCATCGATCATCCGAAGTTCGGCCGCTGCGCGGTCGAGCGCGTCGACGGCGACCAGGAGTTCGTCACCGCGCGGCTGCGCAACCAGCGGCTCATCCGCCTGTCGCTCGACGTCCTCACGCTCATCCCCGCCGGCCAGGCCGACGGCAAGAACCTGTTCCGCGCGGTGGCGGGAAAATGAGCGCGCCCGCGGTGCGGCAATGAAGCGCACGACGGTGGCAGCGCTCGCGGAGACCCTGACCGCCATCGCCGTCGCCGCCTGGGTGGGCGGGATCTTCGCCCTGGGCGCCTTCACCGCCCGCATCGTCTTCCGCGACCTGCCGCGCGCCCTCGCCGCGCCGACGATGAGCACGATCTTCCGCTCGTTCGACGGCGTGGTGGTCGCCTGCGTCGTCCTCGTCGCCGTCGCCACCGGGGCGCGCCTCATCGCCGTCGGCGTACGCGGCCGGGCCGACCGCATCGCGCTCGTCGCCGCCTCGGCCCTGGTGGTGCTCGGCGCCCTCGACGTCGGCTACGTGCACCCCGGAATCGAGCGCATGTTCCGGCAGGGTCGAACGCTCGAGCCCGCCTTCGCCGCGCTGCACCAGCTGTCATCGCGCTCGGCGAACCTGGAGGGCCTTTGCGCTATCCTACTGTTAGGCGCCTACGCGCTGGGACGGAAACGCGAATGAAGCCCCTTTTCGCCGTCGCCCTCGCTCTGGCCGCCGCCGGCTGCCATCACCCCTCGCGCTGCGCGCCGGGCACGCCCTCGAAGCTGGAGGTGCGCAACGGCTCGGGCGCGCTGATGCTCGCCTGGAAAGGCGAAGCGCTGTGCGACGGCCAGCTCCAGACCGTCGGCACGCTCGAGGCCAAGAAGGACACGGTGACGCTGCGCGACGCCAGCGGCAAGCTGCGGCTCGAGCTGGCGCGCGAATCGGCGAACGTCGCCCAGGGGCGCGATCAGGAGGGCCCGCACCTGCGCCTCTACCGCGACGACCGCGAGCTGCGCGTCCTGCGCGGCGACGGCGTGCCGCTGGGCTCGGTCGTGCCGCAGACGACCCGGGGCGCCATGATCTACAGCCCGGCCTCGGCCCCGCTGGCCAAGGTCTCGTTGCGCGATCGCGACGCGGTCGTCACGGATCTGGCAGGCACGGCGCTCACCTACGTCACTCCCGCCACCCAGGCCGCCCCCGCCGGGGTGTTCGGCGTCCCGTCGCTGGACCCGGCGGAGCAGCTGGCCATCTATATCTACTGGTCGCGATAGCCGCTTTCTGCTAGAACCACCCGTTCTCATGCAGCGCAGTGACGTAAGAAACATCGCCATCATCGCGCACGTCGACCACGGCAAGACCACGCTGGTCGACGGCCTGCTCAAGCAGGCCGGCGCGTTCCGCCGCGGCGAGGTCGTCGCCGAGTGCGCGATGGACTCGAACGACCTCGAGCGCGAGCGCGGCATCACCATCCTCGCCAAGTGCACGGCGATCACCTGGAAGGGCGTGCGCATCAACATCGTCGACACGCCCGGCCACGCCGACTTCGGCGGCGAGGTCGAGCGCGTGCTCGGCATGGTCGACTCGGTGCTGCTGCTCGTCGACGCCTACGAAGGCGCCGATGCCGCAGACGCGCTTCGTCACCCAGAAGGCGCTCGAGCTGGGCCTGCGCCCGATCGTCGTCGTCAACAAGATCGATCGCGCGGGCTGCGACCCGCACGGCGTCGATGGACCAGGTCTTCGATCTCTTCGTCGCGCTCGGCGCCACCGACGAGCAGCTCGACTTCCCGGTCATCTACGCCTCGGGCCGCGAGGGCTACGCGGTCCGCGAGCTCGGCGACGAGCGCGAGCGATCTCGGCGCCGCTGCTCGACCTGATCGTCGAGAAGGTGCCGCCGCCCGACGGCGACCTCGACGCGCCGCTGTGCATGCAGGTGGCGACGCTCGACTACGACGACTACCTCGGCTACGTCGGCGATCGGCCGCATGCGCGGCCGGCAAGAGCAAGGTCGGCGACCGCGTGCTGCTCGCGCACCGCGACGGCAAGCGCGAAGAGTTCCGCGTCCAGAAGGTGCTCGGCTTCCAGGGCGCTCAAGCGCTTCGAGCTCGCCGAGGCCGCGCGCCGGCGACATCGTCGCCGTCACCGGCATGGCAGGAGCTCAACGTCGGCGAGACGATCACCGACGATCGCGCAGCCCGACGATCCTGCCGCTGCTCGACGATCGACGAGCCGACGATCACGATGCAGTTCATCGTCAACGACGGCCCGTTCGCCGGCACAGGAAGGCAAGTACGTCACCTCGCGCAACCTGCGCGAGCGGCTCTACAAGGAGCTCAAGTCGCAACGTCGCGCTGCGCGTCGAGGAGACCGACGCCGCCCGACATCTTCGAGGTCTCGGGCCGCGGCGAGCTGCACCTCTCGGTGCTGATCGAGACGATGCGCCGCGAGGGCTACGAGCTGTGCGTCTCGCAGCCGCAGGTCATCTTCAAGACGACGAGCGACGGCGAGAAGCACGAGCCGTACGAGGAGGTGGTCATCGACTCGACGAGGCCTACGCCGGCGCGGTCATCGAGGAGCTCGGCCGCCGCGGCGGCCGCATGCACGGAGATGGGCGCCGGCGGGCACGGGCCGCATGCGCCTCGAGTACCTCTGCCCGGCGCGCGGCCTCATCGGCTACCGCTCGCAGTTCCTGACCGACACGCGCGGCACCGGCATCCTGTACCACACAGTTCGCCGAGCTACGGCGCCTACGCGGGGCCGATGACAGCGGCCGCGCCAGAACGGCGTGCTCATCGCGCAGGAGCAGGGCGAGACCAACGCCTACGGCCTGTTCTACCTGCAGGAGCGCGGGCAGTTCTTCATCGGCCCGAGCAGTCAAGGTCTACGGCGGCCAGATCGTCGGCATCCACGCGCGCGACAACGACCTCGTCGTCAACCCGTCCAAGGCCAAGAAGCTGACCAACATCCGCACCACCGCCGCCGACGAGAAGCTCGTCCTCGCGCCGCCGCGTCAGCTCACGCTCGAGGAGGCGCTCGAGTTCATCAACGACGACGAGCTCGTCGAGGTCACGCCGCAAGGCGATCCGCCTGCGCAAGCGCATCCTCGACCACAACGTGCGCAAGGCGAACGAGAAGAAGCTCGGCATCGGCCAGTTCGCGGGCATGGACGCCTAGCGACCGCCTGAGCGACCGCCTGAGCGACCGCCTAGCGAGCGCACTGGCGCTGGGCATCCAGGTCGCTTACGTCGTGCGCTGACGTCGGAGGGGTGCTTGGCTGTGCGGTCGATTGTCGCAGCGGTTCGCGGTCGACTGAAGCGTCGAGCGGCCGGTCGGCAGAGCGCATGGAGGCGGCATCGAGGCGCGCTCGCGCGGAGCGCGATGCCAACGCCGAGCTGAGTGCGCCCCGTGCGCCGCCGGTACGGCGACGTGTAAGGCGCACGTCCGCCGGAATGCGCTCTGCCGACCGGCCGCGTCCTAGCGCCCCTGCCTCCGCATCTCGGCTCCCCGCCGACCCCAGCGTCAGATCAGGTCCTTGTCGCGTTCGAGGTCGCCCGCCGAGCGGCGCTTGCCCTCCTGCTCGGCCGCTTCGTAGGTGCCCGGGTCGCGCTCGAGGTCGCGCTCGGCGTTGCGCGCCAGCTTCGACGGATCGTTCTCCGCCAGGAACTCGTCGACGTCGCGGCGGTAGGCGCGATCGGCGCTCTTGGAGCCTTCGCCCTCGTTCGCTTCGTCGTGCTCGACCTCTTCGGTCTTCTTGTGCTTGTCGTCCATGGCGTCCTCCTGGCCCCGAGAGAGCAACTGCCGTGCCCGTGATACAATCGCGAAATGCGCCTGCTCCGTCGACACGCGGCGCTCGTGATGCTCGTCGCCACGGCGGGCTGCGGGAACGCACAAACGGGAGCGCCCGATCTCGGCGGCCACCTGCCTCCCGCCACGACGGCGCTGGCGTTCTGCGTCGCGCCGGCCCGGCCGTCGAGCGCCGCCGCGGTGGCACTCGTGCCGGCGTTCCCCAACCTGCCTGCGTTCACCACCCCGGTCGGCATCTCGCAGCCGCCGGGCCAGCCCGATCGCTTCTACGTCTGGCAGCAGACCGGCCAGGTGCTCCACATCGACGGCGCCGATGCGACCACGGCCGCCACGGTGATCGACCTCGCGGCGACCAGCAACAAGCTCAGCTACGGCTCGGGCGAGAACGGCCTTCTGGGCCTGACCTACTCGCCGAGCTGGAGCACCAGCCACACGGCGTATCTGTCCTACGACACCCCGTCGGCCGCCGCCGCCGGCTTCGACTCGGTCGTCTCGCGCATCGAGTCGAGCGACGGCGGCGACACATTCGACCTGGCGACCGAGCAGGTGATTCTCCAGTTCGGGCAGCCGTTCACGAACCACAACGGCGGCAACATCCTGTTCGGTCACGACGGCTACCTCTACGTCGGCTTCGGCGACGGCGGCTCCGGCGGCGATCCGGGCAACCGCGCACAGGATCTGACGCTGCCCTTCGGCAAGATCCTGCGTCTCGACGTCGAGGGGCAGGCGACCTATGCCGTGCCGCCGACCAATCCGTTCGCTTCGAGCAGCGGCACGTTCACGCCGCTGATCTACGCCTACGGCGTGCGCAACCCGTGGCGCTGGAGCTTCGACCGCGACACCGGCGATCTGTGGGCCGGCGACGTCGGCCAGGCGCTGTGGGAAGAGGTCGACAAGATCGAGCTGGGCGGCAACTACGGCTGGCACGTGTACGAAGGGACCCACTGCTACAACGCCGCGACCTGCTCGCTGCCGGGCCAGCGCCCGCCCGAGCTCGAATACGGCCACCCGGCGACCGGGCAGACCGATGGCGGCGCGAGCATCACCGGCGGCTACGTCTATCGCGGCAAGGGCATCCCCAGCCTGGTCGGCAGCTATATCTTCGCCGACTTCGTCTCGGGCCGAATCTGGCGCCTGACCTACGACGCCATGGGACAGGGGCAAAAGGAGTTGCTCGTCGAGAGCGGCCTGAACCTCTCGTCGTTCGGCGAGGGCGCCGACGGCGAGCTCTACGCCGTCAGCTACGAAGATGGAATCATCTACAAGCTGGTCACCGGGCCGACACAGCCGGGCACCAACTTCCCCGAGCGGCTTTCGGCTACCGGCTGCGTCGACCCGACCGATCCGTCGCAGCCGGCGGCGAACGTGATGGCCTACGACGTCAACGTGCCCTTGTGGTCCGACGGCGCCGCCAAGCGGCGCTGGCTCTCCCTGCCCGCCGGGGCGCAGATCCACGTCAACGCCGACGGTGATTGGGATCTGCCCGTCGGCACCGTTCTCATGAAGGAGTTCGCCATCGCCGGCCGGCGCGTCGAGACCCGGCTGTTCGTACACCACGACGACGGCGAATGGGGCGGCTACAGCTACGAGTGGCTGGACGATCAGTCGGACGCGGTGCTCCTGCCGTCGAGCAAGACCAAGGATCTGGGCAACGGGCAGAGCTGGTACTTCCCGAGCCGCAACGACTGCCTGCAGTGCCACACCATCGCCGCCGGCCGCTCGCTCGGGCTGGAGACGGCGCAGCTCGACCGTGACTTCGCCGACGGCGGCGGCAACCAGCTGGCCGCGTTCGACGCCGCCGGGCTCTTCGACGCGCCGCTGCCGGCGACGCTGACGCCGTTCCCGCGCCCCGACGACGCGAGCGCGCCGGTCGGCGATCGCGCGCGCGCCTACCTGCACACCAACTGCAGCTTCTGCCACCGCATGGGCGGACCGGGGCGCGTGCCGCCCGATTGGCGCGCCTCGTTGACGCTGGCGCAGACCGGCGCGTGCAACGCCGTAGCGCAAGACGGTGACTTCGGCGTCATCGCCGCGTTCCTCATCGCGCCGGGCGCACCGGCCCAATCGATCACCTCGCTGCGCATGCACGCCCTCGACGCCAACCGCATGCCCCCTTTGGGCTCGCACGTCGTCGACCCGACGGGCACGTCGCTCATCGACGCCTGGATTACGTCGCTCACGTCGTGTAACTGACCGGAAAGGTGCTCCCGGATCGCGGCCGGCCGGCAGAGCGCATTCCGGCGGACGTGCGCCTTACGCGTCGCCATACCGGCGCCGCGTAACCGCCGCGTCGGCCGAAACCGCTCTGACGGCCGACCGCGCTCCTGGCGCCCCCGCTTCATTGTCGAACCCACCGTGGCGGCCCGCTCCCCTGATACAATCGGTGGATGCCCGGACTCGTTCCCTACCTGGTGCCGTTCGAGCAGCTGCGCGCGTTCGCCGGCTCGCGCGATCCCAACGCCTGCATGAAGATCGAGACGCTGTTCAAGCGCGAGCTCGCCGACGAGCCCGGCAGCGACGGCGCGCTGCGACGCATCTGCATGGGCGAGGCCGCCACCGGCGACGGTACGCCCTACGTCTGGGCGCTCGAGATCCTGTGCGCGCACTTCGGCCAGAAGCTGCCCAACGCGGCGGTGGCCACTGCCGACGACGAGTGGCTCATGCGCGTCGTCGATCCGGTGTTCGACGCCTGGCGCGTGGGCGACTTCGTCAGGCTCAAGCGGCTCGTCTACGGCACCTGGCCGATCAAGATTCCGCACGCCGAGTCGCCGCGCGGCGGCGGCATCGACGCCGCTGACCTGACGCGCGCGCTCGAGATCATGCGCCGCGGGGCGCTGCCCAAGTTCGACCGCGAGATCATCGCCGTCATCGGCGACGTGCGCGGCTGGCTCGAGGCGTGCTCCGCGCGTAACGCCGGCCTCGTCGCGTTCTACTACTGAGCGGGCGCTCGCTCGCCCGCCCACGCCCTGGCGCGGCCCTTGAACCTCTTTTGAGCATGCGCTTCACGGCTGAGGATGAGGTGATCGCGCCGATTCGTGCCGTCCGCTGCCCATTTTGCGAGTGCTGGGTGTCGGTCGATGGGCTGGCGATGGTCGAGATGCTGTGGATGCACGAGTACGAGTGCGACTCCATCCACAAGGACTACGAGCTGACGCTGGCGGCGTAGCCGCGCGCTCGCCTACTGCGCGAGCAGCGCCGAGTTGGCGACGTCGACGAGCCAGGTGGGCAGGATGCCGATGACGAGCACGCCGACCGCAGCCAGCAGCAGCGCCGCCGAGACGCTGGTCGCGCGCAGCGGACGCGCCTCGCGGCCGGCCTCGCGGAAGTACATCGCGATGACGACGCGCAGGTAGTAGTAGACGCGAGACGACGCTGTTGAGGACGGCGATGACGACCAGCCAGATCAGCGTCGGCTTCTCGAGCGCGGCGCGGAACAGGTAGAACTTGCCGAAGAAGCCGCCCGTCGGCGGGACGCCGCCGAGCGAGAGCAGGAAGATCGTCATCGCCAGCGCCACGCCGGGGTGCGCGCGCGGCGAGGCCGGCCCAGTCGTCGATCGTACAGCCGCTCGTCGTTGCGGATGCCGATCCAGGCGACCACGCCGAACGCGCCGAGGGTCGTGAAGGTGTAGGCGACGAGGTAGATAGAGCACGCGGGCCGCGCGCCTCGGCGCCGACCACGGCCGATGGCCACGACACCGATGAGCAGGTAGCCGGCGTGCGCGATCGACGAGTAGGCCAGCATGCGCTTGACGTTGTCCTGGCGCAGCGCCGCCAGGTTGCCGAGCGTCATGGTCAGCACCGCCAGCCAGCGAGCAGATCGAGGCCCAGCCGGTCGAGCCGAAGGCCAGCATCGGTGCGCGCGAAGGCGGTCGAAACCAGGCGGATGAGCGCGCCGAAGGCGGCGGCCTTCACCGCCGTCGCCATGAACCCGGTCACCGGCGTGGGCGCGCCCTCGTAGGCGTCGGGCGCCCACATGTGGAACGGCACGGCGGCGACCTTGAAGCCGAGCGCGACCAGGATGAAGTAGGAGCCGACGATGAAGAGCGGCGCCTGCGCGACGTGCGGCGCCTGGCGCGGCGATCCCCGCGTAGCGAGCGTCGAGCCGACGGCGCCGTAGACGAGCGCGATGCCGTAGAGCAGGAACGCCGGTGGCGAAGGCGCCGATCAGGAAGTACTTCATCGCCGCCTCCGGCGCTCTGGGCGAGTGGCGCGCAGGAGCCGGTGAGCACGTAGACGGCGAGCGACATCGTCTCGATGCCGATGAAGCAGCGACACCAGGTCGGTCGCCGTGCGCCAGCATCATCATGCCGGCGGTGGCGAACAGCACCAGCGCGTAGAACTCGCCGAACTCGAAGTCGTGCTCGCGCAGGAACGGCGGCGCGAGCAGCGCGGTCAGCACCGGCGGCGACGAGGAAGATGCAGCCGAACACGATGCTGAAGCGATCGACGGCCAGCAGCCCGTGGAACGTCGTGTAGCCGAGCGCCGCGTCGCTCCACTGCAACAGCTCGAGCACGCAGCGCGACGCCGAGCGACGCCAGCGTCAGCGGCATGAGATACGCGCGGTGCCTGCCCGAGCCGAAGGTCTCGAGCAGCAGGAGCACGCAGCCGGCGACGGTGAGCGCGGTCAGTGGCGCGATGGAGGTGAACTGCGTGAGGTCGAAGTCCATTAGTGCAGGGCTCCGGGGTTCGGCGCGCCGCCGGGGGCGCCCGGCAGCGCCGGATGGCTGGGCGGCAGCGGCGGCATCGGCTGTCCCGGCGGCGGCGCGCGCGGCTCCGGCGCCGGCTGGGCGCCGACGATCTTGGGCGCGTCGCCGTCGGCGACCAGGATCGCGCGCTTGACGGCCAGCGCCGACACGGTCTTCTGCACCGCCGGGTCGATGTCCGACAGGAACGGTGTTCGGGTAGATGCCGAGCCACAGCGCCATCAGCGATCATCGGCGCGAAGACGCACATCTCGCGGCCGGTCAGATCCTTGAGGTCGCGGTTGCGCGGGTTGGTCGAGCGGGCCCGAACATCATCTTCTGGAACAGGTAGAGCATGTACACCGCCGACAGGATGACGCCGAGCGTGGCCGACGCGCGGCCAGCAGCTTGGGATGCGGGAAGAGCGATCGGCCGAGCTCCGCCCAGGTCTTGTAGGCGTTGAAGGTGCCGATCAGGATCAGGAACTCGCCGACGAAGCCCGACAGAGCCGGGCAGGCCGACCGAGGCCAGCGTCGATCACCAGGAAGCACGCGCGAAGACGCGGCATCATCGTCCACAGGCCGCCGAAGTCGTCGAGCTTGCGCGTGTGGCGGCGCTCGTAGAGGACGCCGACGCAGAGGAAGAGCCCGCCCGTCGAGATGCCGTGCGCCAGCATCTGGTAGATCGGCGCCGTCGATGGCCTTGACGTTCCACATGCACGAGCCCGAGCACCACGAAGCCGAGGTGCGACACCGACGAGTAGGCGACCAGCTTCTTGACGTCGTCCTGCACGTAGGCCACGAGCGCGCCGTAGACGATGCCGATGACCGCCAGCGTGGCGATGCAGCGGCGCGCAGCCTGCGCGACGGCGCAGCGGGAAGAACGGGATGCGCGAAGCGCAGGAAGCCGTAGGTGCCGAACTTCAGCAGGACGCCGGCCAGGATCACCGAGCCGCCCGTCGGCGCCTCGACGTGCGCGTCGGGCAGCCAGGTGTGCAGCGGGAAGAGCGGCACCTTGATGCAGAAGGCCAGCGCGAAGGCGCCGAAGCAGAGCAGCTGCGCCGTCGCGCGGCAGCATCAGCTGCGAGCAGCTGCGTCGTAGTCGAAGCGTCCAGGTGCCGGTGGCCGTCGTGGTCGCTGGACGTAGAGGTAGAGGATCGCCACCAGCATCAGCAGCGAGCCGACCAGCGTGTAGAGGACGAACTTGATCGACGGCGTAGAGCCGCCGCTCGCCGCCCCAGATCCCGATGATGAAGTACATCGGGATCAGCATCAGCTCCCAGAAGACGTAGAAGACGAACAGGTCGAGCGGCGAGAAAGGCGCCGATCATGCCCGGTCTCGAGGATCAGCATGGCGACGACGAACTCGCGCACCTTCTTGCGGATCGATCGCCCGCGGCGAGCAGCAGCGACGAGCGGCATCAGGAAGGTCGTCAGCAGCACCAGCCAGAGCGAGATGCCGTCGACGCCGAGGTGGAAGTGGATGCCGAGCGCCGCGATCCACTCCTTGTCGACCGACGCTGGATCCAGCTGCGTCGGCGTCGAAGTCGCCGAGCATGAACAGCGACGAGCACGAAGGTGACGAGCGCGATGGTGAAGGCCGAGGCCGCGGAGCAGCCCCTCCTCCTCGCGCGGCACCAGCAGGCACAAGCAGCGCGCCGAACAGCGGCAGGAACGTGATCGAGCGTGAGGAGCATCTACTGAACCTTCACCGTGTGCGATTCGACGCGACACGGTGCCCCAGCGCGGATCGATCGCCTCGACGCGAGATCTTGTGCTGGCCGGGCGTGTCGTAGGTGTGCTTGAACGGCGGCTGCATCTGGGTCGCCGTGAACTTGCCGTCGTCGTTCCAGTCGACGCGGTACTGCGAGCGCGCTTGGCCGTGGCGCCGGCGCCGTGCGCGCGTCGACCTGCGACCTGCCGCCCCTGGACCTCGGCGTCGAACTTGGCGCCGCGCCCAGGCGTCGTAGTGCGTGCCGACGCCGATGATGACCGCGCCGCCGACGATGACGGCGACGATGTAGCGCTGCACGTCGCCGTTCTGCAGGTACTTGCGAGAGCTTGCCGAAGCCGGCGACGATGAAGCCGACGCCGTTGACCAGCAGCAGGTCGATGAAGAAGGCGTCGAACGCCTTCCACAGGACGAAGGCGGTGTAGCGCAGCGGGCGGACGATGAGGAAGTCGTAGATCTCGTCGACGTAGTACTTGTTGAAGACCAGCTTGTAGAGCCGCGGGAAGGTGGCGACGAAGCTGCGTGACGCGCTCGCGAGACGCCGTCGCCGTAGAGCAGCCAGGCGAGCGCCGATGCCGGCCAGCGACACGCCGAGCGCGATCATGGCGAAGGTCACGAAGCTCGCCGAGCTGCTCCTCGCGCGCCAGCGGCGGCAGCACCGGCGATAGCCACTCGCCGAAGCAGATCGTCGGCCGGCCGAACAGCGCGTCGGGGATGCCGATGAAGCCGACGAGCAGCGAGCCGAGCGGCGCAGGATCCAGCAGCACCACGGTCATCGCCGGCGGCGACTCGTGCGATGTGGTGCTCGATGCTCGTGCGGTCGCCGCGGAACTCGCCCGTCGAAGACCAGGAAGTAGAGGCGGAACATGTAGAACGCCGTGCAGCCGGCGGCGAGCAGCAGCACCGGTAGAGGATGCCAGGTGACGAAGATCGCCGTTGCCAGCGCGAAGCCAGCGCTCGACCGGCGTCGGCGGCCCGACGTGGCCAGCGGCGTCGATGCGCGCCGCCGAGGATCGCGTCCTTCGAGAAGAAGCCGGAGAACGGGAAGACGCCGGCGATCGCCAGGCAGTAGATCGAGGAAGGTCCAGCGTGCGTGCTGCGGCAGCTTCTTGCGCAGGCCGCCCATGCTGCTGATGTCGCCCTCGCCGCTCATGCGCGTGCATCACCGAGCCGGCGCCGAGGAACAGGCCGGCCTTGAAGAAGGCGTGCGTGAAGAGGTGGAAGATGCCGGCCGGTCGAAGTTGCGCCGGTGCCGACGCCGACGAACATGAAGCCGAGCTGGCTGATCGGTCGAGTAGGCCAGCACCTTCTTGAAGTCGTTCTGCGCGAAGCCGATGATGGCCGCGAACAGCGCGGTCAGCGCGCCGACGACGGCGACGATCGGCCAGCGCCGCCGGCGACAGCACGAAGACCGACGTGCATGCGCGCGACCATGTAGACGCCGGCGGTCACCATGGTCGCGGCGTGGATGAGCGCCGAGACCGGCGTCGGGCCGGCCATGGCGTCGGGCAGCCAGACGTAGAGCGGGATCTGCGCCGACTTGCCGGTGGCGCCGACGAAGAGGAACAGCGCCGCCCAGAAGCGCGACCGGCTGGCCCGAGCCAGAGCGGCTGCATCAGCGCGCAGCTCGGCTGCGCGCCGCGGCGATGCTCGGAGTACTTGAGCGTGCCGGTCGTACTGGAAGAGCAGGAACATCGCCGAGCAGGAAGCCGAAGTCGCCGATGCGGTTGACGATGAAGGCCTTCTTGCCGGCGCAGCGCGTTGGCGTCCTTGTCGTACCAGAAGCCGATGAGCAGGTAGCGAGCAGAGGCCGACGCCCTCCCAGCCGACGAACATCACCGGCAGGCGGTCGCCCAGCACCAGCACCAGCATCGAGCCGCAGAACAGGTTCAGGTAGGCGAAGAAGCGCGTGTAGTCGCTCGTCGTGCTCCATGTAGCCCGTCGAGTAGACGTGGATGAGGAAGCCGATGAACGGTGACGACCAGGCACAGCACGCGCCGACAGGCGGTCCATGCGGAAGGCCGGCGATCGATCGTGCAGATCGCCGGCCGTCGATCCACGGCGCCTCGAAGAAGCGTCCGATCAGCGACGCCGGTCGGCGCCAGCATCGTGGCAGAGCGTGAAGAAGCGCGTCGACGGCGACCAGGCACGCGCCGCCGATCGCGCCGCAGCGACAGCAGCGTGACGGTGTCGCGTTGCCCAGGCGTGCGCCCGAAGAGCATGAGCGAGCGCGGCGCCGAGGAACGGCAGCAGCGGGATCAGGCGAAGGTGGGAATTCGGCGGTCATCGTTGCACGCTCAGTGCTTCATCAGCGTCGACTTCGTCGAGGTTGACGGTCTGCCGGTTGCGGAAGATGCCGACCACGATGGCCAGGCCGACCGCCGCCTCGGCCGCGGCCAGGCGATGACGAGGAAGGCGAACGCGTGCGCGCTGCGCGTCGTGGTGCGCGCGCGCGAAGGCGAGCAGCGTCAGGTTGCCGGCGTTGAGCTGCAGCTCGATCGCCCATGAGCACGATGAGCGCGTTGCGGCGCAGGATGCACGCCGAGCGTGCCGATCACGAACAGCACGAACGGCGAGGATCGAGGAAGTAGTGGATGGTCGGCATCGTGCTAGTGGTGACCTCCTGCGGCGGTGGCGTCGTCGGCGCCCGGGTAGTCGTGGCTGGCCAGCTCGTCGACTGCTTGCGGTACTCGGCGGCGCGTTCGCGGCGACCTCTTGCTGGTGCGAGCGCGATCACGACGCCGCCGACGATGGCGACCAGCAGCAGCACCGAGATCGCCTCGAAGCGGAACAGGAAGTCGCGTGAACAGGAGCTCGCCGACCTGGCGCCGACGGTGCCGAAGTCGTCCGGCGGGCCGGCGGCGCGTGCGCCGGCGCCACCGCCGCACAGGCGACGTCGCCGAACTTGATCGAGCAGGTAGACGACCGCCAGCGACGCCGAGCGACGCGCAGTGAGCACGCACCGACCAGGCCCACGGCGCCGACCTCCTCGCGGTTCAGCATCATGACCACGAAGATGAAGAGCACCATGATGGCGCCGGCGTAGACCAGCACCTGCATGGCGGCCAGGAAGTGCGCCGACAGCATGGCGTAGATCGCCGGCCAGCCCGAAGAAGGTGGCGACCAGCGACATGACCGCGCGTGACCGGGTTGCGTGCGGGTGATGGTGAAGACGCGCGACCGACCACGATCAGCGCGGCGAGGATCCAGAAGACGACCAGCGGCGCCGAGTCGGCGGCGCAGCGTCGGCGTCACGCGCGACCTGCGCGCCGTCGGCGCGGCGGCAGCGCGGCACGCCGTGCCGCTCGGGATGCGCGACTGGCGCAGCGCGGTGCCGCCAGCGCGGCTTGGCCGGCTGGCGACTGCAGCTTGGCCTCGAACTCGGCGCGGAACTTGGTGAGGAAGCCGAGCATCGGCCAGGCCGCCGCGTCGCCGAGCGGGCAGATGGTGTTGCCGGCGATGCCGTTCGGCGATCGTTCGCGCAGCAGGTCGACGTCGCCCGGCGCGCCCTCGCCCTTCGCCAGGCGCGTGCAGACGCGCGCCAGCCAGCCGGTGCCCTCGCGGCAGGGCGTGCACTGGCCGCACGACTCGTGCGCGTAGAAGCGCATGATGCGCGCGCAGACGCGCGACCACGTCGGTGCTCTCGTCGAATACGACGACGCCGCCCGAGCCGGCCATGGTCTTGAGCTTGCTTGCCGCCGCCCATGTCGAACGGCACGCCGGGCTTGACCTCGACGTCCTTGATGCGCGCGTCGGTCATGAGCGCGTCGAACTCGCATCGGGACGTCGAGCTCGCTGGCGTCGAGCGGCGGCATCGAGCTGCCGCCCGGGATGACCGCCCTTGAGCCTGCGCCCGCCGGGGATGCCGCCGCAGACGTCGTAGATGAGCTCGCGGAGCGGGATGCCCATCGGCAGCTCGTAGACGCCGGGCTTGTTGACGTGGCCCGACACGCAGAGGATGCGCGTGCCGCCCGACTTGCGCGATGCCGAGCTTGGCGAACCACTCGCCGCCCTTGTCGATGATGTCGGGGATGTTCATGATGCGTCTCGACGTTGTTGACGATGGTCGGCTGCGCCGAACAGGCCCTTGACCGCCGGGAACGGCGGCTTGAGGCGCGGCCAGCCGCGCTTGCCCTCGAGCGAGTTGAGCAGCGCGGTCTCCTCGCCGCAGATGTAGGCGCCGGCGCCGCGGTGCACGGTGACGTCGAGCTTGCAGCCGGGCCGCGCCGGCGGTGCTGTGCGCCTTGCCGAGGTAGCCCGCCGCGTAGGCCTCGTCGACGGCGCGCTGGACGACCTTGGCCTCGCGGATCATCTCGCCGCGGATGTAGATGTACGCGTGCTTGCAGCCGAGCGCGTACGAGGCGATGAGCATCCCCTCGATCAGCAGGTGCGGATCGTAGCGCCAGGAGCTCGCGGTCCTTGCAGGTGCCGGGCTCGGACTCGTCGGCGTTGACGACCAGGTAGACCGGTCTTGGCGTCCTTGGGGATGAAGCGCCACTTCATGCCCGGTCGGGAAGCCGGCGCCGCCGCGGCCGCGCAGGTTCGACTTCTTGACCTCGTCGACGATGGCGGCCGGCGCCATGCGCGAGCGCCTTCTTGTAGCGAGCCGTAGACGCCCCGGCTGCGTGGCCTCGTCGATGTGGTTGGCGCCTTCGATGCCGACGAAGCGCGATCACCAGCTTCGGCATGTTGTCGAGCGTGACCGGCGGCATCAGTGGCTCCCCGGACGTGCGCTGTGCGTGGTCGGGCGGCATCTTCTTGATCTCGTCGAGCGCCGCGATCGACCGTCTCCGGCGTCAGGTCGCAGGAAGTAGTTCTCGCCGGCAGATCATGCAGGGCGCGTCGGCGCAGGCGGCCAGGCACTCCTCCTCGACGAGCGTGAACTCGCCGTCGGCGGTGGTCTCGCCGGCCTTGCAGCCGAGCTTCTTCTCGAGCGCGTGCAGCATGTCGTAGCCGCCGCGCAGCATGCACGAGACGTTGGTGCACATCATGAGGACGTGCTTCCCCGTCGGGTGGCGGTGATACATCGTGTAGAAGGTGACCACGCCGCAGACGTGCGCCGGCGGCAGCCCGAGCGCGCCGGCCACGGCGTCGATCGCCTCGTCGGAGAGGTAGCCGAACTCGTCCTGCGCCAGGTGCAGGACGGGCAGGCAGGCGGCCTGAGCGTTGGGATAGCGAGCCCGGATGGCGGCGATCTTCTGTTGGGCCTCGGCAGTGAACGAGAGCGGCATCGAAGTGCGCGAACAATTACGGTTATGAGCCGTCCTTGTCAAGCTGCTCGCCCACCCTTCGTGGAAGTGGCGGCGAAAACGCCCCCGATCGGGGGCGGCCGGCGCGCTACTGCACGACGATGGTGCCGGACATCATCGCGCCGTGGATGCCGCAGTGATAGGGATAGCTCCCGGCCGTCGCGAACATGGCGGTGAACTGCCCCGACGCCTGCGCCGGCGAATCGGCGAACGCCTTGGGCGTCGAGTCGGAGACGACGCTGTGAAAGCCGCTCACCCAGTTCCAGGTCACGCCCTGGCCGGCCTGGATCGTCACCGAGGCCGGCGAGAACGAGTTGGCGGCGCCGGCGCCCACCATGACCACGCCCGCCGACGTGATCGCCAGGTCGCGCGTGACCGCCAGGTCGCTCATCCGCATCATCGACAGATCGAAGATGGGCGGCCCGCAGCTGCTGGCGCAATCGCCGCTGCAGCCGGCCGTCAGGAGCGCCGCCGCCACCCCGAGCGCGCCCAGCCACCAGCCGCGCATCAGCCCGCGTCCTGGACGTTGCGCGCCTCTTCGAGCGTGCGCAACGCCTGCCGGGCGCGCGCCGCCAGCTGCTTGGCCTTGGCGTCGGCGGCCCACTGGCGCAGCGTCCACTCGGCCTCGCGCCGCACGTCGGCGCTCTCTTCGAACTGCGCGATGTGTGCGAGCAGCGGCACCGCCTCGACGTCGCCGATCTTGCGCAGCGCCAGGATCAGGTTCTTCTTCCCCGTCGGCGAGGCGGTGTGCATCGCCGCCTCGATCGTCGGGATCGCGCGCCGCCCGTAGCGGGCGAGGTGATCGGCCGCCGCCGTCGCCAGCACGCCCTCGTGATTGCACAGGAGCGTCACGTTGGCGCGAATGTCGTCATCGGCGTCGTTGCACGCCGGCGCCGCGGCCAACAGCCCGATGAGCAAGAACGAGCACATGCGCATGTCGGGAGTATACTGCACCCGATGCGTTCGTCCTGGTCGCTCAGCGTCCTCTTGATCGTCTTCGGCGGGCTTGCGGTCAGCGGGATCGGCGGCCACCGCCCACTCGGCGTCTTGCAGTGGACGCTGGCGGCCATGCTGGTGGTCGCCGGCGTACTGCTGTTCACGCGCACGCGCGCGTCGCTCTACTTCGCGTTCGCAGCCGGCGCCGCTACCACCGTCACCGGCATCCTGGCGTTCGCGCACCATCCCGAGCTCGCGCTGCCGGTGTGGCCCGCGCTCTCCGTCGGCATGGGCCTGTACATCATCCTCCGGGCCGCGATGGCCGCGCCGACGCTCGGCGGCGCCAAGAAAAAGGGGTTCATCCCGTGAGACGCGCGCTGGCAGCCACGGCCGTGCTCTTCGCCTCGTCGCTGGCGCGGGCGCACGGCGGCCTCCCGGTCTCGCAGCACATCCTGCGGCAGAACGGCGGCGACCAGATGTTCGTGCCGGTCGTCTTCTGGGGCCTGTGGGTCAGCCAGCCCGACGGCCGCTGGAAGTGGATCTGCGAGGAGATGATCAACCAGAACCGCTTCCGCAAGTTTGGCCTCTCCACCGACGGCGCCTTCTACACCACCGACGTCAAGGGCCTGACGCTCTCGACCGATCACGGCTGCACCTGGACCGCGGCCACCGGCGACATCGCCAACCTGCACACCACCGACATCGACGTCGATCCGGTCGACGGCGCTACCGCCTACGCGTCGACGGGCGACGGCGGCACCGTGCTCCCCGACGGCGGCATCGTCGCCGCCTCGAACGCGGTCTACGTCACGCACGATCACGGCGCCACCTGGATGGCGCTGCCCGGCCTGGCATCGCAGTCGAGCCGCCTGTTCCAGAGCGTGCACGTGGCGCCGTCCTCGGGCCAGATCCTCTACGTCACCTCGGCCGCGCAGATGGCCCCGTTCGCGCCGGCGCTGCACCGCTCGCCCGACGCGGGCGCCACCTTCAGCACCACCGCGCTCACCTACGTCCTCGACGGGGTCGACCCGCACGCGCTCGAGATCCTCGCCGTCGATCCGCGCAACAGCGATGTCGTGTGGGCGCGCGCCACCGCCGAAGTGCCCACCGGCGCCACCTCCGTCACGCGCCACGCCCTGCTCCGCTCCAGCGACGGCGGCGCCACCTGGAGCGAGACCTACAAGCTCGACGCCGTCACCGAGTCGTCGGGCCAGACGCGCGGCATCGACGGCGTCGCCTTCGACGTCGCGCAGCAGAAGGTCTACGTCGCCACGCGCACCGGCCTGCTCGCCGGCAGCGACGCCGGCAACACCACGGTGCCGTCGCTGGCGGCGTCGGGAACGCTGGCGCAAACCCAGTGCGTCGACGTCCACGGCGGCGGCGTCTACGTCTGCTCGTCGCAGTTCCCGCCCGACAACGCCGCGATCGCCGAGTCGACCGACAACGCGCAGACGTTCTCGTCGGTGCTCAACTACGTCGACACGCTCGGCCCCGTCGACTGCCCCGCCGGCACGCCGGTCGGGGATCTGTGCCCGTCCTACTGGTACATGTACGGCGCGCAGCTCGGCATCAGCTTCGACGGCGGCGTCGGCGGCAATGACGCCGGCATGATGATGTCCAAGGGCGGCTGCGGATGCACCCTCGGCGGCGTCGGCAGCGCTGCCGGCGGCGTGGCGTTCGCGGCGCTGTTGCTGGCGCTCTTGCTTAGAACAGTCGCGAGGAGCGAAGACCGCGCGCGGCGGCGCGGTTGAGGCGGATACGCTCCTTGCGCAGCGCGGTGCACTGCGCGCAGAGCTCGGCCTGCGTCATCTGACCCAGGATCGCGGTCGGACGGCCTGGACGCTTGCCGCAGCTGCGGCACATCACGCCACTGCCGGCCGCCATCTCGTCCTCGTCTTCTTCAGGCACCGCTGCGACCGCACGCGGCGCGCGCTTGACCGGCGGGGCCACCTTGCGCGCGGGGGCTGCTGCAAGCTTCGCCGCTTTGGCCGCTGGTTTCTTCGGCCGCGGCTTTGCGGAGCGCGTTTTGGACATGCACTAGTGTAGCACGTACGCCTGCTTGGCGCCCGTGGCGCCGGTCACTTTTTTCGGGACGGCGCAGCCTCGGCGACGGCGACGTTGCGCTCGGCGATCTTCTTGCGCAGCGTGTTGCGATTGAGACCCAAAATCTCGGCAGCTTTCAACTGGTTGTTACCGGTGCGCTCGAGCACCAGCTCGATCAGCGGCCGCTCGACGCGCGAGATGACCTCTTCGTACAGATCCTCGATCGGATAGCCTTCCATGCGCTGCAACAGCGCACGGATCTTGGCGCGCACCATCTCTTCGAACGAGAGCTGCTCGACCGGCACGCGCTCCTCGACCGGCGGCAGCACCGCCTCCACGTCGGCCAGCTCGACATGACTCTTGTGCCGGCGCAAGCACAGCCGGCGCACCACGTCGCGCAGCTCGGCCACGTTGCCCGGCCACGAGTACGCGGTCAGCTTGTCGAGCGCGCGCGTGTTGAAGCTGAGCTTGTCGCCGCCGATCTCGCGCGCCTCGGTGCGCCCGAAGTGCTCGAGCAGGAGCGGCACGTCCTCCGGACGCCGGCGCAAGGGCGGCAGCGACGATGCGCAGCGCGCCCAGCCGCTCGTAGAGCTCGGGATCGAACAGCTCGTCCGCCACCGCGCGCGACAAGTCGACACCGGTGGCGGCGATCACGCGCACGTCGCAGAACTCGCTGGTGCCGCCCTTTTCGCGCTCGCGTCCGGGGCCGCGCTTGATCGCGCGCAAGAGCTTGCGCTGCGGTCCGCGACCGACGTGCGCAATTTCCTTCACCAGCAGCGTGCCGCCGTTGGCGCGCTCGAGCTCGGCCTCCACGCGTGGCGGCTCGTCGTCCTCGTCCGGATCGACGCGCACGAAGTCGTGGTGCTTGCGCGGCCCGATTTCGTGCAAGAGGCGCGCGACGCGCTCGCGGCCGGTGCCGCGCTCGCCTTCGATGAGCACGGGCGACTCTTCCGCCGCCGCCTCCTTCACCTGCTCGCGGAGCTCGACCATGGGAGCGGACGAGCCGAGCAACTGTTCGCGCAACACGAGAGCCATGACCGCGGCGTATTACGCGACTTGTCGCCCAAACTTGTCAACGAGAGAAACGATCTCGCGCGGGGCGCTTTTTTCTTGATCCAGCGACGAGAAGTACGCAATCGCGATCTCGCGCACTTGCATCGGATCCATGATGTTGAACGCGCGCTCACGCACGTGTGAAGAGTCACGCAGGCCCTTGGTGTACCAGGCGACGGCCTTGCGCAGCTCGTGCACGAGCGCTTTTGCGGCGTGTGCTGCGCGATCAGATCGACGTGGCGGCGAAACACGCGCGAGCCGCTCGGCGAGCGTCGGCGCGCCGGGATCCGGTCGCCCGCGCAGGCGCTCGCGGATGCCGCGGAACAGCCACGGGTTGCCGAGCGCGCCGCGGCCGATCATCACCGCGTCGCAGCCGGTCTCCTCGCGCATGCGCAAGTAGTCGTCGACGTCGACGACGTCGCCGTTGCCGACGACCGGGACGTGCGCGCGGCACCGCGGCGCGCACCTTGCCGGATGATGCGCGCGATCGCGCTTGCCGGAGAAGCCCTGCGTGCGCGTGCGGCCGTGCACGGTGATCATCGCCGCGCCGGCCTCGACCATCGCGCACGCGAACTCGGGCGCGTTGCAGGTGGCGCTCGTCCCAGCCGGCGCGGTGCTTGACCGTGACCGGCACGTCGCGCCGGCACCGCGCGCGCGCACCGCGCGCACCAGCTCCTGCGCGAGCTCCGGCTCGCGCATCAGCGCCGAGCCGCACGCGCCGGCGACCACGCGCTTGGCCGGGCAGCCCATGTTGATGTCGACCAGCGAGGCGCCGATCGTCGACCGCCATCTTGCGCGGCGCGCGCCAGCGGCTCGGCTTCGCGGCCGAAGATCTGCACGCCGAAGCGGCGGCCGTCGAGCGACGGCGTCATCTTGTCGATCGTCTTCTGTCGCGCCCTCGGCGAGCGCGTGCGCCGAGAGGAACTCGGTGATGGTGAGGCCGACGCCGAGCTCCTCGCCACCGTGCGAAACGGCAGATCGGTGACCGCCGCCATCGGCGCGAGCAGCACATCCGGCTCGATGGTCAGATTTCCGACGCGCATGAGGGCGTGTCTATAGCATAACCGCGGGCGCCGGTCAGGTGGCGGTCGAGTCGGTGAACAGGGCGTCTTCCCAGACGCGCACGGCGTGCAGCATGAGCAGCGCCTGCGCCATCGACAAGAGGCCATACCCGTCGACGAAGGCGATGAGGCCGCCCGTGCCCGGGTGGCCGAGCGCGCGCGGCACGAACAGGAGCGAGCCCGCCATGATGATGCCGTTGAGCCACAGCGCCCACGCCGCCGCCTCGCGCGCGCGGAAGAACGCCCGCCGCGGCTCGCGGCGCAGAAGAGCGAAGCCGACCCGGTAGATCTTCGCGGCGGTGATGAGTCCGGGGATCGACAACAGGCCGACGCCCGCCACCATCAGGCCGAACAGGCCGACCACCAGCCCGGGTATGAACATCTGGCCGAACAGAAAGCAGCTGAACGCGGTCCAGCGGATCAGGCGCGGCGCTTCCTGCAGGTAGCGCGGCACGTCGCCCCCGGCGCGATAGAGGCCGCCGCCGGCGCCGTCGGCGGGGAGCCGGCCGACCACGATCTCGCGCCAGCGCCAGCGCCAGCGGCTCTCGACGAAGACGTAGGGCAGCGCCGCCGCCAGCAGCATCACGAAGGCGAACGTCAGGAGCGTGATCAGGGCGTCCATCACCTCTATTTTACGCCAGCGGCGGACCGATCTGCCGGGGCACGGGCCCGTGGTAAAACGCGGACATGCGGGCCCTGGTCGTCGAGCACGCGGAGCACGAGGGCGCGGGGCTGGTGGGCGCGGCGCTGGCATCCGGCGGCGTGCGGCTCGACGTCGTGCGCCGCTGGGCCGGCGATCCGCTGCCCGCGCCCGATGGCTACGATCTGGTCCTCGTGCTCGGCGGGCCGATGTCGGCGACCGACCGGGCGCTCGATGCCGAGGCCGCGCTGTTGGCGGCGTCGACGCGCGCGGGCCGACCGACCGTCGGCATCTGCCTGGGCGCGCAGCTCCTGGCCCGCGGGCTCGGCGCGCGCGTCTACCGGGGCGCGGCGCCCGAGCTCGGCCTGGTGCCGCTGGCGCTCACGGGCGCCGGCCAGAGCGAGCCGCTGCTCGCCGGGCTCGACGGCGCCGCCGCCTTCCAGTGGCACTCGGACGGCTTCGAGCTGCCGGCCGGCGCCGTGCTGCTGGCGTCGTCGGCGCGCTATCCGCATCAGGCGTTCCGCATGGGCGCGCGCAGCTACGGCGTGCAGTTCCACCCCGAGTGCGATCGCGCCATGCGCCTCGACTGGGCCCGCCGCGGCGCCGCCGAGCTTCGCGCCGCCGGTGTCGACGCGAGCGCGCTCGCCGGCGACGACGCGCTCGACGCCCGCGGGCTCGCCTTCGGCCGCGCGCTACTGCAGCTCGTAGGCGTGCGCGAACAGGTGTAGGAAGAGCCCCTGAAAGATGGCGAGCGCGACCAGCAGCGGCGTCTGCAGCGTCGGGCGCCGCGACAGCCACACGCCGAGCGGCAGGAACGCCGGCCAGACGCTCGCCGTGTAGCGCCCGAAGCCATAGGCGCCGATGACGCAGAAGAGCGCGAAGGTCGGCAGCGCGATCGCCGCCAGCGGCCGCCAGCGCGGCTCGCGGAGCAGGCCCACCACGCCGGCCGCGGGCAGGAGCGCGAAGAACGGGTAGATGACGAGCATGCGGGCGTCGCGCCAATGGCGAAAGCCGCCGATGACGCTGACGTGGCCGTGCCAGCCCCACAGCTTGCGCTCGCGCATCCACAGCAGCGGATCGCCGAAGTGAACCCAGGTGTACAGCGGCCACAACGCCCCCACGGCGACGGGGATGAGCAGCGCGGCGCGGGTGCGCCAGCGCGTCTTGTCGCGCAGCTGCACGGCGGCGAGGCCGAGCCAACCGAGCGTGGCGGGCGCGCGCGACAAGCACGCCCGCGGCGAACGCGACGCCCGCCCACACCGGGCGCCCGCGCAGCGCCAGCCACATGGCGCCAGCGCCGGCGGCGACCATGAGCGGCTCGGTATAGCCGACGCCGAAGAAGAAGGCGAACGGGTAGGCGGCGAACAGCGCCAGCCCCCAGCGCGCGGCTGCTTCACCGTCGAGGAGCTCGAAGACGTGATAGACCGCGAGGTAGGCGACCAGCGACGCGGCGTTGGCCACCACGACGGCAGCAGCTTCCTGCGACAGGTGCAGCCACACGAGCGGCCGCGCGTACAGCGGCAGCATGGGCCAGAAGTTGGTCATGATCGGCGCGTCGTAGCCGCGCGCGGCGATCTGCGCGTAGGCACGACAGTCCCACGCGCACAGCCCGTCGGTGAGCGAGAGATCGGCCGGCACCGAGCCATGTCCGGTATACAGGTGCGGCCACAGAAACACGCTCAGCCCGGCGACCCCGACGATCGCCAGGCGCGTGGCCAACCATAGAAGCAGCGGAAAGCGCGAGCGCAGAAGCACGCGCCGAGCTTAGCGCGAACGACGCCCTTGATGCTTGAGGTGCCGCCGCCTGGCGGGCGCGCGGCGGTGGCCGACGTGCTCGGGCGCGAACGTCATGGCCGGCGCCTGGGCCGCGCTCGCGGCGGGCGCGTCTGGCGGCGTGGCGGCGCCGTCCTCGGCCCCCGCGGCGTCGCTACGCTCGTCCGGCATGGAGGCGCGCGCATCCGGCGTCGCGGCGCGCGCATCCGGCGTCGCGGCGCGCGCGATCCGCGGGCGCGGAGGCGCCGGCGCCTGCGCCGACTCCTCGTCGGGCCAGCGGGGCCGATGCGTGCGCCCGGCCAGCTCGTCGAAGCGCAGCGTCACGCCGAACGAGATGATGTGGGTCTCGCCGTGGTAGCGCCCGTTGTTGACCGCCGGCAGCGGATTGCCCGCGTCGTCGACGGAGGTGCCGTTCGCGGCGCCATTGACCGGGGCGATGTCGCCGTTGGTGACGGTGCGATCGATCTCGTGCACATAGGCGTACGCCAGGTTGATGGTGAAGCCGCGCACCGAGTAGCCCACCCCGAGGGTCGCCGCCAGCTTGGGCAGGGTGTCGAAGTCGAGCCGCGTGTCCGCGGGCGCGGTCGCCGATGAGTCGTAGTAGCCGCCGACGCGAAACGAGAGCACCCCGGCCGGCAGCGCCGCGTTGTACGAGGCGCCGAGCCGTAGCGAGAAGGTGTCGTGGTAGTGGTGCACGATCGTCGGGTGGATGTCCTGGAACAGCGACAGGTTCGGGATGTTCACGTGCGGGCCGTCGCCCTGGGCCGCGCTCCAGTTCTCCCAGGTGGCGTCGAACTCCAGATCGGCCACCTCGAAGTCGTCGCTGCGCAGCTTGATGATCCGGGTGCCGACGCGCACCACCCACGGCAGGTTGGTCGAGAAGGTCGCCGGCGCCGGCGCGATCTGCATCGGCACCGCCGACGGCGCCGTCGCCTCCACGGTGCCCGAGGTGTTGAGGTAGATCGGCCCGCGCACGTTGGCGCCGATCGCCCACCAGCGCAGCGGGTGCACCATCACCCCGACCGCCGCCGTCGCCGTGGCGCCGGTGGTCGACAGCTTGTTGGTCGAGTCGCACGGCTGGTACTCCGCGTTCGGGCACAGCCCCCTACTGATGTCGGTGAACGAAACGCTGGTCAGGTCGAACTTGGCCACCGCGACGTGCAGCGCCAGGCCGACGTCGAGCCAGCGCGTCGCCCGCACCGCCACCGATGCCGTCGGCAGCACCACCAGCGGCAGCGCCTGCACCAGGTCGTAGCGCGCCGGGCTCGGCACCCCGCCCACCGACAAGGGGTAGGTGCGATTGCCCACCGACGACGGGCCGAAGACGCCGACCGCGAAGGTCCAGCGATCGAGCCCGAAGTCCGACGACAAGCCGATGAACGGCGCGAAGAACGGCCCGCCGGTATTGCTCACCTTGGGAAACGGCTGCCCGCCCCACGGCGTCGCCGCCGACGGAGCATCGGGATAGACGCCGGCGCGCTGGAAGTCGAGCGTCGACAGGATCAGGTTGCCGTCGGCGAGCAGCCGCGTGCCCCGCTGCCGCGCCAGCCCGGCGACGTTGTACTGCATCGCCGTGGCGTCATCCGCCTTGGCGGTGAAGGCGCCGCCGCGACCGAGCGCCTCGGTCCCGTTGTCCGGGAGCTCGAGCCCGCCCGCATACACGACTGGCGCCGCCGCGACCAGCATCGCGGCGATGACGACTCCCCTCTTCATGGGCCGCTACTGCGCGGGGCACCCCGGCGCGCCTGTCGGCTGGCCGGTGAGCGGGTTGGTGCACGGGGCGCAGTTGTGGACGTTGTCGCACGAGCCTTGCGAGATGCCGAGCTGCTGGAAGAAGCCGAACTTGAGGCACTTCGACAGGCAGACGCCGGTGTAGGCGCCGCCGATCAGCCCCTGGCCGGTGCAGGCCATCGGCTTGAAGTTGGGATCGAGGTTCTCCGATGGCACGCACAGGTCCGCCGTCGTGTTGGTGCAGACGTCGGCGCCGAGGTTCGACTGCAGCGACATCGGGATGACCGTCTTGGGCACGCACTTGCCGTACTCGACGTTGTTCATCTTGCAGCAGTCCTGGAACAGCACCTTGGGCTTCTGCGGGCCGGGATCGCACGATAGCTTGCAGGCGCCGGTGTCGCTGCCATCGATGGGCGAGTAGCAGGGCACGCACTTCTCGTAGGGCTGGCAGACGTCCTGGGTCAGCTGCGCCACCTGCGCCTTGACCTGCGGGATGACGACGTTGAGGCAGCGCCCCTCGGCGGCGTCGAGCGACGCGCACGTCTTCGGGATGTAGTTGCCCGCCGACTGGATGAAGACGTCGGGCGCGCACAGCGTGCCGGCCGGCGCGGCGCACGGCGCCAGCTGGGAGGCCATCGCCGCCGGCACCAGCGCCGTCTGCACGCAGTGTGCGCCGTCGCCGCACCCGGTCAGCGTCGAGACGTCGACCAGCGGCGGTCCCGAGTAGGGGCACATCGGCGGCGCCGGCGGCGTGTTGCCGCCCGTCGGCGTGCCGCCCGTGCCGCCGCTGGTGCAGTCGGTCGGCTTGCCGATGTCGCAGGCGCCCGACGACATGTTGTTGAGCGGGTTGATGCACGGTGCGCAGCGTTCGTCGGCGGCGCACACGTCCTCGGGCAGCAGCGACTCGTACTGCTTGACCTGCGGCACGCACACGCTGAGGCAGACGCCGTCGGCGCCGTTGAGCGACTTGCACGTGGGCGGGGCGGCGCCACCGGACTTGATGAACGAGTCGGGCACGCAGTAGCTGGCGCCGTCGGAGCACTGGGCGAGCTGCGCGGCGACGTTGGCCGGCACCTTGTCGGTGGGCACGCAGTGCGCGTTCGGCGAGTCGGCGCAGACCGCGGCGCCGCACGACGGCAGCGTCGACGGATCCATCGGCGTCAGCGTCGGGCCGCCGCCCGTGCACTGGGTGGCGCCGTTGCCGCCGCTGCCGCTGGTGCCGTCGGGCTTGCCGCCGTTGTTGTCGAGCGGCGGGCCGTATGGATCGGCGCCGCCGCAGCCGCCGGCGATGGAGAGGATGAGAACGAGGCCCCCTAAGGTCCGCATGGCCGGGCACCATCGCAAGCGGCGGACCAATGTAGGCTTCTCATTGTTTCAACTAGTTACATCGATGTAGGCAGCTGTAGCCTGCGGTCGGCCAGAGGCATGCGGGGAGTGCCGGCGTCAGCCGCGGGGGCCGATTTTCGAAACTTGCGGCGCCGGGGTGGGAGGGTGTAGTCTGCGCCGCGTGAGGGTTCTATTAATCGGTGGGCTGCTGCTGGTCTCCGCGACCGTGTTCGCGGACGCCGCGAAGAACGCGCCCACGCCGCGCAAGCTCGACCGCAACGAGCGCGTCTACGTGGTCGACAAGGACGCGCCGTCGCTCGAAAAGACCGTCCCGCTCGCTCGCCCGCGCATCGGCTTCAAGAACAAGTAGCGAGCTCCTCGGCGCGCGCCAGATCTTCGGGCGTGTTGACGTTGAACAGCGCGCGCGTGCCGGCGGGGAAGTCGAGCCACTGCGGGTCGAGCTCGGCCACGAGGTCGAGCATGCGCAGCTTGTCGCGCGACAGGCGCCGCTGCACCCGCGGCAAGATCGATCGCGCGTAGCGGGCGGCGAGCGGCTGCGCCTTGCCGCCGAGCCGGGCCACCACCGCCTCGGCGGCGGGCGCGTCGCGCAGCGCGGTCACCAGCGCCTCATCGAGAAACGGCAGGTCGCAGGCAAACACCAGCAGCGCGTCGGCGGTCGTCGCCGCCAGCGCCGACTCGAGCCCGGCGAGCGGCCCGGCGCCCGGGTGCAGATCGGTGACCAGGCGCGCGCCGAAGTCCCGGTAGGGGGCCGGATCGCCGGCGACGACGATGCGCTCGGCGAACAGCGGCGCCAGCACCCGCAGTTGGCGGGCCACGATGGGGGCGCCGCCCACGCACACGAGGCCCTTGTCGGCACCGCCCATGCGTTTGCCGCGCCCGCCGGCCAGGATCGCCGCCGCGACCGTCATCCGTGTACTAGTATGCGCCGCATGCTGGGCAAACACGAGTTCGTTCGCGGGCATGGTCTCGGCAACGACTACCTCGTCGTCGATGGCGAGCGCTTCGGCCTGGAGCTGACGCCGGCGCGCATCGTCGCCATCTGCGACCGTCACACGGGCGTCGGCTCGGACGGCATCCTCGAGCGCGTGCCGGCGCCGGCGGGGTTCGACGCCGCGGTGCGCATCTACAACCCCGACGGCTCGGAGGCGGAGAAGAGCGGCAACGGCACGCGCATCTTCGCCAAGTTCTGCTTCGACCACGGCTACGCGACGGCGGACAAGCCGCTGCGCATGCACACCCTGGGCGGTCCGGTGACGGCCGAGCTGGTGGCGAGGCAGGCCGATCGGACGGTGCTGCGGATGTCGATGGGGCGCGCCAGCTTCCGCTGCGCCGACCTGCCGATGGACGGGCTCGGCCAGGACGAGTGGGTGGGCAAGAAGCTCACCGTCGGCGATCGCGAGATCACGGCGACCTGCGTGTCGGTGGGCAATCCGCACGCGGTGCTCTTCGACGCGCCCTTCGACGAGGCGGCGGCGAGGAAGTACGGCCCGCTGGTGGAGAACCACGCGCAGTTTCCCCGGCGCACCAACGTGCAGCTGATCCAGCCGGTCGACCGCGCGACGGTGCGCGCGCTCATCTGGGAGCGCGGCGCCGGCTGGACGCAGGCCTCGGGCACGTCGAGCTGCGCGGTGGCAGCGGCGTGTGTGCGCGCGGGGCTGACCGATCGCCGGGTTCAAGTGGTCATGCCCGGCGGCACGCTCGAGGTGTTCGTGGGCGAGGATTGGCAGCTCGAGCAGCTCGGCTTCGCGCAGGAGGTCGCCGTGGGGCGGCTGGCGTCGGATCTGCTGCACGCGCTCGGTGCCTGACGGACGGCGAGATGGCGATCGGCTTTCGCGCTGAGGCGCTACGTCCGGCCCCGCGCGCACTGCCCCGCCGGGCTCAAGAGTCCTCGCCACCGCACCGCTGTGCTCGATTCGGGCCCTTGCCGGTGCTGCGGAACTCGCCCGGCGGGGCAGTGCGCGCGGGGCCTCGGGGCGCGGGTTGGCTCGCGGGGGCGGGGCGTCTGGACGCGGGTTGGGCTCGGCGGTGCGGGGCGTTGGGGCGCGGGTTGGCCTCGGCGGTGCGGGGCGTTGGGGCGCGGGTTGGCCTCGGCGGTGCGGGGCGTTGGAGCTGGAAGGGCGTCGCGGGTGGGTCAGAAGACCGGGGCTTGGAGCGACGCGGACTGGAGCGTGATGTTGCCGACCGAGCTGTTGAGCACCGTCCACGAGACGTTGATGAGCTGGCCCGGCGAAGAGGCGGCGTAGGTGAGGATGTATGCGACATTGAGCCGCGTGCTGTTGGTCGACGTGTACGAATGGTCGCTCACCGACGGCGCAGAGTTGTCGCTGAGCGAGGCGTCGAGCTGTCCCTCGGCGTTGAGCTCGCCGACATAAAGCTTGAGGCGGCGCACCGTGCCGTCGGCCGGCGCGGTGATCTTCAGGCCGCCGGTCAGGATGTAGACGCCGGTGGTGGTGCCGTTGGCGTCGGTCATCGGGTGGTGGCCGCCGCCGGGCTGGCCGTCGCTCCAGCGATAGATGACCAGGTTGTCGCCGTACTGCGTGGGTGCGTTGACGCCGACCTGCTGGAAGTTCGAGATCTGGCCGCCGCCGGTCGCCTTGTGGTCGAAGTCGCTGGCGCTGGAGTAGCCCCAGTGCGCCCAGTCGGCGTTGCCGTCGGCAGTGAGATCGACGGCGGCGGAAGCGGGAACCGCGGCGATCTCGAGGAACGGACCCCGGTGCGCGAGATCGTCGCCGAGATCGACGGCACCCACCGGCGTGCCGCCATCGCCAATGGCGATCGAGCCATCGCTGCCGCCCCCGCCCAGCGCGGCGATGGTGAAGTTGCAGCCGGCGAGCGCGCAGAGGGCTACGAGCGACGTCGCACGCACGGTCGGGAGTCTAGCACGCGTCAAAAGGCGCGGCTCTGCCCACCGTCGACGACGACGGTGGCGCCGTGCACCCAGCGGGCACGCGGCGAGCAGAGAAAGGCGACCACGTCGGCGACCTCCTCGGGCGCGCCGAAGCGGCCGAACGGCAGCTCGCGCGCGACGAAGGCGGCGATGCCGTCGGGGTCGGCCTTCTGCCGCCGCTCCCAGCCGCCGCCGGGGAACAGGATCGAGCCGGGGGCGACGGCGTTGACGCGAATGTTGTCGCGCGCCAGATCGTGCGCCATCGCCTTGGCCAGCGACATCTCGGCCGCCTTGGCGACGTTGTAGCTGGGCGCGCCGCCGCCCTCTTTGCCCCAGATCGAGGTCACCATGACGATGGTGCCGCCGCCGCGCGCGCGCAGCTCGGGCAAGACCGCGCGTGCGCAGCGGAACGCGGGCCACAGGTTGCGATCGAGCGCGGCGGCCAGGTCGGCGTCGTCGGCGTCGTGGAAGTCGCGGGCGCCGGAGCCGCCGACGTTGTTGACCAGGAGGTCGACCCCGCCGAACGCGGCGCGGGCACCGGCGACCAGCGCCGCCACGCCGGCTTCGGTGGTCACGTCGCACACTACGCCGATGGCGGCGCCGCCCGCCGGCTGGGCGCGGCGCCCGGCGTCGGCGACGGCGGCGTCGAGCGGGGCGGCGGTGCGCGCGCACAGGACGACCTGGCAACCCTCGCCGGCCAGCGCCAGGGCGATGGCGCGACCGATGCCGCGCGAGGAGCCGGTGACGATGGCGACCTTGCCGCGGAGCTCGAGATCCATCAGCGCGCCCTGGGATGCTGGTTCATCCCGCGACGCTAGCACAGCGTCGGCGGCGTCAGTGCGCGGGGCGCGCCGGCGGCAGCATGCGCGGCTCGAGCGTGCGCTTGACCAACAGCGCGCTCAGCCCCTTGACGATCGTGGTGGCGCCGGCGATGAGCACGGCGGCGAGCAGCTGCTTGCCGACCGGCTCGCGCTTGCGCAGCGCGCGCTCCGGCGCCGCCAGCAGCGCCCGGTACGCGTACAGACGGCCCTTGAGCCGGTTCATCGGTCGGCGCAGCTCGCGCCGGCGCACCACCGCCACGTAGACGCCGAGCCCGATCGCGATCGCCGCCGCCGCCGCGACCCCGACGCCGATGACGGGATGCGCCTCCAGCTGCGCCCGGATGTCGGTGGCGCGCCTGACCCGCGCGATCGTGCGCCGGGCCTGCGTCGTGCGCGCGCGCACGCGCCGCTCCAGCTCGGCCACGATCTGCTGGGTGCGCTCGCGCAGCGCATCGACCTCGGCCGCGAGGGCCGGGATCTCGTGGTTCACGTCGTCCGGTGCTTGGCCCATCTGATCTCCTTGGACAGCTCGGCGCGCGTGTGCGGCAGCGGGTTCGACGGCCGCTTGGCGTAGCCGGCCAGGCCGGTGATGGCTGCCGGGACGAGCAGGCCGGCGGCGACGATGAGCGCCCCCGCCCAGTAGCGACTGCCGAGGGCGGCGCCGATCGCCAGCGCCGCAGCGCCCAGGCACAGGATCACGCCGGCGTAGGCGCACAGGCCGGCGACGCCGAGCAAGCCGGCCATCCTCTTGCCCTTGGCCAGCTCCAGCGCCGCCTCGAGCTTGACCAGCTTGACCTGGCGCTTGACCAGCAAGGAGCTGTTCGAGGTCAGCTCCTTGACCAGGTCGGCGCTGGACATTGCCTCGGGCAGGGAAGGTTCGTGCACGAGAGCCTCCTCAGCGACGGCAAGATGCAGATGTCGCGCCACGGTTTTGGGCATGTTACAGATGAGACGATGATCGATTTGCATCAAGGATTCTCGGGGCGTGAGCTCGAGGAGACGCCGCCGACGCTGGCCTCGCTGGCGGTAGTGCAGCTCGACGCGGCGACGGCGTTGGCGCGCGGGCAGCTCGGGCGCGCGGCCCGCGGCCAGCTGGCGGCGGTGCGCCTGCTCGGGCAGGCGCTCGCCCGCAGGGTGAGCGCGCGGATCGCCAGGAACGACGGTCGATGACGGCGGCGGCGGTGATCGATCGTCGCGTCGAAGACGGCGTGACCATCGAGCTGGTGCAGCGGGGCGAAGCGTTCGACGTGCTCGTCGACGGGCGGCTGGTGATGCGCTCGGACGCGCGGCGCGCGGAGAAGCAGCTGGTCGAGCTGGCGCTGGCGCCGCTCGGCCAGCGCGACGACATCACGGTCGTGCTCGCCGGGCTCGGCATGGGCTTCACGCTGCGCGCGCTGCTCGATGCGCCGGGCGTGGTGCGCGTCGACGTCGTCGAGTCGTCGCGCGCGGTGGTCGAGTGGGAGGCGCGCCACTTCGCCGGGCTCAACGGCGACGCCCTCAAGGATCCGCGCGTCAAGCTGCACCCGATCGATCTGGCGACGTTCTTGAAGGCGCTGCGCCTGCGCGATCTGGCGCCGCCGGCGCCCGAGCCGAGCGGCGGCTGGCTGGCGCTGGTGCTCGACATGGACGAAGGCCCGGCGCTGGTGTCGCGCCCCGGCAACGAGGGCTTCTACGACGACGAGGGGCTGGAGCGGCTGGAGACGGCGCTGCGCCCGGGCGGCGTGCTGGCGCTGTGGTCGGCGGCGCGCGAGCCGGCGCTGTTGCAGCGCATGCACGCGCGCATGAAGAACGTGGCCGAGATCGTCGTCCCCGTCGAGCTCGAGGAGCAATCCAACCTGGACTACGTCTATCGTGGCCGCCGCGCCCCGAACCCGACCGAGCCCCGGGGCCCGCTCAACTAACCTTAACCTTAGTCGCGCTCGAGGTACGTGTAGCCGGCCAGGCCCTCCTCGTACATGCGCAGCAGCGTGCGCGTCTCCTCCAGGGTCATGCGCTTGGCGCGCAGCGCCTGCTCGGCGAGCGGCGCACGCGCGCCACCAGGTCCTCGCGCGCGTAGCTGACGTACTTGAGCACGTCGGTCACGGTGTCGCCGGTGACGACGTGGTCGATCTGGTAGCCGCCGCCCGGCGCCGAGCGACACGTGCACCGTGTTGGTGTCGCCGAACAGGTTGTGCAGGTCGCCGAGGATCTCCTGGTAGGCGCCGATCAGGAAGATGCCGAGGTAGTAGTCCTCGTCCGTTGAGCGGGTGCAGCTCGAGCACGTTCTTCACGTCGCGGCGGTCGATGAAGTGGTCGATCTTGCCGTCGGAGTCGCAGGTGATGTCGGCCAGCACCGCGCGCCGCGTCGGCTCCTCGTTCAGGCGGTGGATCGGCATGATCGGGAACAGCTGGTCGATCGCCCAGGAGTCGGGCAGCGACTGGAACATCGAGAAGTTGCAGAAGTAGGTGTCCGACGAGCGCGCGCTCGAGGCCCTCGAGCTCCTCGGGCACCTCGTCGCAGCTCGCGCGCGATGCGCAGGATCTTCTGGCAGATGCGCCCAGAAGATGTCCTCGGCGACGCACGCGCTCGGTCGAGCGACAGGTGGCCGAGCGTGAACAGCGTCAGGCACTCGTCCTTGTACTCGAGCGCGTCGTGGTAGGCCTCGAGCAGGTTCTTGCGCGAGACGTCGCGGTAGGTGTCGAACAGGTTCTGCACCACGCGGCGGCGCGTCGTCGCGGCAGCTTCTCGGGCGCCTTGCCGACGTCGAACTCGCCGACGCCCAGGATGTCGATCACCAGCACCGAGTGGTGGGCGACGACCGCGCGGCCCGACTCGGTGACGATGCGTCGGGTGCGGCACGCCGGCCGCGTCGCAGAGCTCCTGCAGCGCGAACACGATGTCGTTGGCGTACTCCTGCATCGTGTAGTTCATCGACGACGCGAAGTTGGTCTGCGAGCCGTCGTAGTCGACGCCCAGGCCGCCGCCCGACGTCGAGGTACTTGAGCGGCGCGCCCAGCTTGCACAGCTCGACGTAGAAGCGGCCCGCCTCGCGCAGCGCGTTCTTGACCGCGCGGATGGCGCGAGATCTGGCTGCCGAGGTGGAAGTGCAGCAGCTCGAAGCAGTCGAGCAGGTCGTTCTCGCGCAGGAAGTCGATCGCCTCGACCAGCTCGCGCGTCGACAGGCCGAACTTCGAGCGGTCGCCGCCCGAGGCCTCCCAGCGCCCCGAGCCGCGGACGACAGCTTGACGCGGATGCCGATGCGCGGCGCGCACGCCGATGCTGCTTCGGCGATCTCGGCGATGAGCGGCAGCTCGGAGAGCTTCTCGACCACGATGATGACCGTGCGGCCCAGCTTCGAGCGCGATGCAGCGCCGTCTCGATGTACTCCTCGTCCTTGTAGCCGTTGCAGACGATGAGCGCCTCTTCGTCGTCGAGCATGCGCCATGACCGCCAGCAGCTCGGGCTTCGAGCCGGCCTCGAGGCCGTAGTGGTAGGGCCGCCCGAACTGCGACGATCTCCTCGACCACGTAGCGGTGCTGGTTGACCTTGATCGGGTAGACGCCCGGTACGCGCCCTTGTAGCCGTACTCGGCGATGGCGCGGCGGAAGGCCTCGTTCAGCTCGACGATGCGGCTCTTGAGGATGTCGGAGAAGCGGATCAGCAGCGGCAGGCCGATGCCGCGCCGCCGCACCTCGTCGACCAGCTCCTTCAGGTCGATCGGCGGCGCCGTCGGGGCCGTCGGGGTGACCGAGACGTTGCCGGCGTCGTTGATGCAGAAGTAGCCGCCGCCCCAGGCGCGGACGGCGTACATCTCTGCCGAGTCGGCCACCGTCCAGCGGCGTGGGATCCCTACAGTCGCGGCCATCTCTCCAGTCTTCCTCCGTTCATCGAGGAACAATTTACCCACTCGCGCGGAGATCGCAGTAAAAAACGAAGGAAAAAATGAATCGGCGTCGATTCCTCAAAGCGAGCGGCTACGCCCTCGGCGCCGGCGCGCTCGGTCTCGGCGCCGGAGTGTGGGCGGTCCAGCCGCGCCGCCAATCACTCCCGCTCCCCGAAGGCAACGGCGCCCGCCCCGAATTCCCGTCGGTGACGGGCAAGCGCGTGGTCGTCGTCGGCGGCGGCCTCGGCGGCCTCGTCGCCGCCACCGAGCTGGCCGCGCGTCGCTTCGACGTCACATTGGTCGAGCGCGCCGCCCAGCTCGGCGGCAAGCTGACCGCCTGGCCGGTGCGCGCGCTGGGCGAGGAGTTCCCGGTCGAGCACGGCTTCCACGGCTTCTTCGCGCAGTACTACAACCTGCGCCAGCTGTTCGACGCCGCCGGCGTGCGCTCCGACCTGGTACCCTCGCCCGGCTACCCGGTCCTGTTCGCCGATCGCCCCGCCGAGACCTTCGGTCGCACCACCCGCCTCTTCCCGTTCAACATGCTGTCGGTGGTGCACCAGTCGCACGCGCTGCGCCTGGCCGACTTCCGCCACGACGGCGACGGCCTCACCGAGCTCATGCGCTTCGACGGCGAGCGTACCTTCGACCGCTTCGACGGCGTCGACTTCGCCCGCTTCGCCATCGACGGCCGCATCAACCGCCCGATGGTGGAGACGGTGCTCGAGCCGTTCGGCAAGACCACGCTCAACCGCATCGAGCGCCTCTCCGCGGCCGAGGCCATCCGCTTCTTCCACTTCTACTTCATGGGCAACCCGGAGGGTCTCGGCTTCTCGTTCCTCAAGCGCGACTCGGTGACCGCCGTCGTCGACCCGCTGCGCCGCCGCCTCGAATCGCTCGGGGGCCGCGTCGTCGTCGGAAAGAGCGTGCGCCGCCTCGCCGTCGAGGGCGGCCGCGTTACGCGCGTCATCGTCGACGCGCGTCCGGCACCGGAGCCGCGCTTGACGCTGGCGCTGGCCGACGTCCCCGATCGTTGGCGCGCGCTGCCGCAGCCGGACGGCTCCAGCATCTTCGTACGCCGCCGCGGCGACGTCGTCGACGCGCTCGACGGCCGCTGCACGCACATGGGCTGTCCCGTCGCGCTCGACGGCGCCGGCGGCTTCCGCTGCCCGTGCCACGGCGGCCGCTTCGACGCCGACGGCCGCCCCGCCGGCGGCCCGCCCCGCGCCCCGCTCGCCGCCCTGGGAGCGACCCGCAACGGCGATCGCGTCCTCGTCGGTGACGCCGTCGTCGCCGGCGCCGGGGAGGCGCTCGAGTGTGACTACTGCGTCGTCGCCTGTGAGGTGCGCGGCCTGCAGGCGCTCATGGCGGCCAGCGATCCCGCGCTCGCCCGGCACGTCGCTGGCCTGGGTGAAGCCGATCCCTACGTCGTCTGGCGCCTATGGCTCGACAAGCCGACCGCGCGCGACCGGCTGCCCTTCTACACCACGGCGCGCTTCCGCTTCACCGACTCGCTCGCCATCTACTCGGCGTTCCAGGAGCCGTTCGTCTCCTGGGCCCGGCGCACCGGCGGCAGCGTCGTCGAGGTGCACGCCTACGCCATCGCCCCCGAGGCGATGGTCCCCGCCGCCGAGATCCGCGCCGCCATGTGGCGCGAGCTGGTCTCGCTGCTGCCCGAGCTCGCCGGGGCGCGCCTGCTCCACGACGAGTTCCAGCAGCAATCGAACTTCACCCGCTGGGCCCCGGGCGACCACGCCCGCCGCCCCGGCACGACGACGCCGCTCGCCAACCTCATGCTCGCCGGCGACCACGTCCGCCTGCCGGCCCCCGCATCGTTAATGGAGGCAGCGGCGATGTCCGGGCGGCTCGCCGCCAACGCCGTCCTCGACCGCGAGGGGCTGCGCCTGATGTCGATCCCGACGGTGGCGCTCAAGGGACCGCTGGCGTGACCTGGCGCCACACGCGCTCGACCACGGAAGGCTGCCCCATCGCCCGCGCGTAGCGCTCGAGCGCCAGGCGCCAGTCCTCCAGCTCGCGGTAGAACAGCCGCCACTGGGTGGCGTAGGCGGCGACGGCCTCGAGCTTGAGGCGCCCGAGCTCGGCGCCGGCCACCAGCGAGGGCGCGAACCGGTGCGGCCCGGTGCGCGAGCGCCGTGGCCAGCGGGTCCACTCCGGCGTCAGGATGGCGGCGACGGCCAGCTTGCGTAGCCGCGGCCCCACGCGATCCTGGATGAGCGGCGCCAAAAGCCAGCTGTTCGCCGCCGCCCGCAGCTCGGCGCGCACGCTGCCGCGCGCCAGGGTCGCGTCGCGCGCGCCGTCGGCCACGGCGCCGAGGCGGGCCAGGCGACGCGGCAGCTGAAAGGGCGTCAAGACATACGGCGTGTCCTCGTAGTACCGCACGTCCGCGCCGGTGAGCGCGCGGCAGGCCGCATGCGCAACCTGATGATCGACATGGCCGCCAACGCCGAGCGGCGCCACGACGCGGCGGGCGCCAGCGTCGACGCGCGCCTGCAGCGCCACGCGGATCGCTTCGACGAGCGACGCCTCGTCGGCGCGCAGCGGCGCGAACAGCTGCGCCGGCGACCGGTAGCGCCGGCGGCGCGCGATCGCGTCGGGCCAGTCGCCCCGCTCGAGCGCGACGCCGAACACGCGCGCGAACGCCGCGTCCTCGCCGCGGCGCCCCGGCTCGGGCGGCTCGAACAGCGTCAGCAGCGTCGGGCGCGCCCCGGCGGCGACGTCGCCGGCGAGCTGCCCCGCGGCGGAAAACCCCACGTCATCGGCGTGCGGCGAGACGTACAGGACCGGGGAAGAACCGTTCGACATCCCGCGGCATTGTACGCGATCGGCAACTGCGGTCGCCGCGGCGCCGCGCCCCAGGATCTGCGTCCAACTGACCTGGGGCCCCCCACCCCGACGGCCGCAAACTGCAATCAGCAAACAACAGTTCCGCAATCAGCGCGCGCACTTTCGCATACATGCGAAGCGAGTGACGTTTCGCACGGTTGGGCGCGCCAGTTGCAGTAGGTCGCAACCCGAAGGAGCCCCCATGACTCGACGCGCCCTCGTCCTCGCCGCTCTCGCCGCTGTCGCCGCACCTGCCGCTGCCGCCCCGCTCGGCGCTCAGGCCCTGCGCGCGCCGGCCCCGGACGCAACGCCCCAGGCCACCGTCGTCCAGGGCTGCAACACGCCGAAGCTGACGTACAGCACCAGCAAGGGGCCGCTCATCCAGAGCGTCAAGGTGTTCGACGTCTTCTACAACCAGGGCAACACCCTCCGCGACATGCTGACGAGCTACTTCACCGCGATCACCCAGAGCGCCTACTTCGACTGGCTCAGCGAGTACAACGTGACCAACTACAAGATCACGCGCGGTAGCTACCTCGGCGTGTACGAGGACTCCAACTCGGCAACGGCGTCCAAGACGATGAAGACAGTCAAGTCCAGACGTATCTGTCGGGCCTCATCGACGGCGCCAAGGTGCCGGCCCCCGACGACAACACGATTTACATGATCTACTTTCCGTCGCCAGTCAGCATCACGTTGCAGGGATCGGGCTCGTGCGTCGCGAATGGCTTCTGCGCCTATCACTCGCTCGTACACGCACAACGGCCAGAAGGTCCGCTACGGCGTCATGCCGGACAGACGCCTGGTGGCTGCTCGACCGGCTGCGGCCCTGGACCGGGTTCCCGATCTGACGGACGTCGCGTCACACGAACTGATCGAGGCGATGACCGACCCCGACAACGGCACCGGTTGGTACGACACGTCGACAACAACTGCGGCGAAATTGGCGACATCTGCGCGATCGGCCAGGGCGAGACGGCGATGGTCGCCGGCTATGCAGTGCAGAAGGAGTGGTCGAACAAGAACAACGACTGCATCGCGACCGATCCAAACGTCGTCGTGAACGACTTCACGGTGGCGGCAT
Source organism: uncultured delta proteobacterium (assembly GCA_963816965.1). Classification (GTDB taxonomy): domain Bacteria; phylum Myxococcota_A; class Polyangia; order Palsa-1104; family Palsa-1104; genus JAQBQH01. The sequence goes on along the minus strand of CAWFMP010000007.1, from coordinate 70,841 downwards.
CGCCCGCGACGGTGAACGTTCCCGTCGGCGGGAGCGCGACCACCACGATCAAGCTGACCAAGACCGCGGGCATGGCCGAGAACGCCGCGCTTACCGCGACGGGACCCACGGATCTGACGGCCTCGTTCTCACCGGCCTCCGTCACCTCGGACAACGGTTCGTCGACGCTGACCATCAGCGCCGCTACGACGGCGATGGTGGGCGCCATGGACAAGGTCACCGTCAAGGCGACCGGAATGTCCGCGATGCAGACGGTCGACGTCAACGTAGTTGTGGTCGACGCGCCCGACATGGCACAGCCGCCCGCGACGGGTGGCTCGGGCGGCACTGGGGGCGGCGGCTCGGGCGGGAGCGGCGGCGGCACCGGCACCGGCGGCAACGGCAACAACGGCGGCGGCGGTGGTGGCTGCTCGCTCGGCGGCGGCAGCATCGCCGGCACCTGGGCCGTCGCTGCGATGCTCCTCCTTGGACTCGCTTTACGTCGTCGTCGCGCCTAGACCGCCAACTGCAGTCATCTGTCTTTCCGCGTCATTCGAGGACCCCGCACCCACTGACTCTTGAGCTTGCCGCGGCGCGCCGCCCCGGCTGTTGCGTCGAGCTGACCCGGGGACCCCCACCCCGCCCCTCGCAAACTGCAATGTTCAGTCGTCAGTCTCGCTGATAAACCCGCTACTTTCGTGACTCTGGTCGATGGTAGTGAGCGGACGCACAACGGCGCAGCCATTGCACTGCGAGCGGTCGGACAGGAGCCAAGCCATGTTGAGAACCGCCATGACGTTGATCGGAATCGCCGCCCTCTCGGCGTCTGCCGCGGCCGCGCCCCTCGGCAGCCAGCTCGTCAGTCACAGTCCGCTGCCCGACGCTACCAGCGCCAAGCTGACCTATCGCGGCGGCCCCGTGCTGCAGAATGTCAAGGTCGTGACGGTGTATTGGGGCAACAACGTGCAGTTCAGCGGCACCGGCACGCAGAGCCTCGATGCCTTCTACACCGCGGTGGTCCAGAGCGCGTATTACGATTGGCTGAGTGAGTACAACACGGCGTCGCCGGCCCAGACCATCGGCCGCGGCACGTTCGGCGGCACGTATGCGTACACGGCCGGCAAGACCGGAACCGTCACGGACGCCAACGTCCACACCGCGCTGAGCAGCCTCATCGATGGCGGCATGGTGCCCATGCCGGACGGCAACACGCTCTACGCGGTGCACTTCGCACCGGGCATCAACATCACCGGCTCGGACGGCTCCAAGTCGTGCCAGGTCTTCTGCGCCTACCACGGCTCGTACTCGAAGAACGGTACCAACGTGTACTATTCGATCGTCCCCGACCAGGGCGGGAGCTGCGCCGGTGGCTGCGGCAACGATCCGTCGACCTTCAACAACACCACCTCGGTGGCCTCGCACGAGCTCGTCGAAGCCACCACCGACGCCGACGTCGCCCAGAACAACCTCGCCTGGTACGACGACACGAACGGCGAGATCGGCGACATCTGCAATGCGATGCAAGGCACGGTGGGCAGCTACACCATCCAAAAAGAGTGGTCGAACAAGAACAACAACTGTATCGCGACCGACCCGAACGTCGTCGTCAACGACTTCTCCCTAGCGCTCGCGCCGATGATGGTGACGGTGCCCGCGGGCGGTATGACGACCGCGATGCTGACCTTCACCAAGGTCAGCGGCATGGCCGACACCGTGAAGCTCACGGCCACAGCGCCGACGGGTCTGACGGTCGCGTTCGCGCCGACCTCGGCTACTTCCGACAACGGCAAGTCGACACTGACCATCAGCGCCGCGCCCACCGCGATGGCCGGCAGCACGGTGAAGTTCACCATCAACGCCGCCGGGACGAAGCTGAGCCACACGCTCGACGTGCAGGTCATGATCACCGCGCCGCCGGACATGGCGATGGCGCCTGACATGGCGCAGCCGGTGAACACCGGTGGCTCGGGCGGCACGGGCGGCGGCGGCAGCGGCGGCAGCGGTGGCGGCACGGGCACCGGCGGCAATGGCGGAAGCGGCGGCAACGGCAACAATGGCGGCGGTGGTGATACCGGCTGCTCGATGGGCGGCGGCAACATCGTCGGGAGCTGGGCGCTGGCGGGGCTCCTCCTTCTCGGGCTCGCGCTGCGCCGTCGTCGCGCGTGATACGGATCACGCTCCTGTAGCGCGAATCACGGTCGTAGCAAGTCCCATAGTTCTTTCCTGTCGAAGCAACTTTTCAAACGAACCCTCGATAACGTATAAAACCGTTCTCCGTCGGGGGTCGTACAGTCGTGAACAAAATTGCTCTTTTAGTCCTCGCGCTCGCACTGCTCTTCTCATCGGTCCGCGTCGCATCGGCCGATGAGCGCGCGCGGGCGCGGGCCGCGTTCCGCGCCGGTAGCCAGCACTACAACCTCAGCGAGTTCAAGCAGGCGCTCGATGCGTTCAAAGAGGCCTATCGCCACTACGAAGACCCGTCGTTCTTGTTCAACATCGCGCAGTGCGAGCGGCAGCTCGGCCACAAGCGCGATGCGGTGCGCGAGTATCGCGCATATCTGAACAACAGCGAGAACGCGGACAATCGCGAATCCGTAAGGCAAATCATCGTCCAGCTCGAGCGCGAAATCGCGGCCGACGACCAGCGCGCGGCGGCGGCAGCGTCGCAGGCGGAAAAGCAAGCGTCGCCTCCAGTCGTCGCGACGACGATTCCGCCACCACCATCGGCGAGCGCACCGTCGGCAGCATTGGAGCTGACCGCGAGCGCGCCGCCGCTCGTCGAACGCAAACCAGCGTACAAGAAGTGGTGGGTCTGGACGATCGTCGGAGGCGTCGTCGCCGGCGGTGCCGCTGCCGGATTGGCCGTCGTGCTGACGCGCCCCAACGCGCCGACGGCGACGACCTCGCTCGGCACCGCACACCCGTCGTTCTGAGGCCAACGATGCGCACTGCTTTCGCTTGGATTCTCGTCGCCGGCCTCGTCGGATGTAGCAACTCTGTGGATTCGCTCGTCGTCGTTCAGGTGACGTCCGATGCGCCAGTCGATGGTGTCGCGGCGTTCGCCGTTGCCGTCACGGCCAATTCGAAGACGGCGAGCTTCCGCATCACGCCGCCCGGCGGCGCGGCGACCTTCGACCTCGGCGCGGCGGGCCAGAGCTTCGGAATCGATCTGCCGAAGGGAATCAGCGGACCACTTCACGTCCACGTCGATGCGGTCGATGCCAGCGCATCGACCCTGGCGGCGGGTGACGGAGACACGACGATCAAAGCGGGCTCCCGCGTCGATCTACCGCTGAAGCTCCTCCTCAACGGCGGTCCGCCCGCGACCGACGACATGGGCACCGACGGCGGCAGCGACATGGGACCGTCGTCGGACGGCCCGGTGCTCGCCATCGATCGCACCAGCCAGACCTTCGGCAAGGTCACGGTCAACCAGTCGAGCGCTGCGGTCGCTATCGCCGTCAAGAACAACGGTGGACAGCCCTCGAGCGCGATCACCTTCACCCCGTCCGGCGCCAACCTCGACCAGTTCGTACTGAACTCCGATTGCGGCGCCATCCTGTTGCCCGGCCAGAGCTGCCACGTCAATGCGACGTTCAAGCCGACGACAGCCGGCGACAAGGTCGCTCGGATCGACGTCTCGGCCACAGCGGGCGGGATGGTCGGCGCGGATTTGTCCGGTACCGGCACCCCCCCGGGAACTCTGTCGATCACTGCGGACGGGCCTGCCAACGGCGACTGCGGCGCCGCGCTCCTCGGCTCGACGAGCACGACGGTTGCGACCTATACCGTCAAGAACGTCGGCACGAGCGCGACCGGAATGCCATCGGTGACGACGAGTGACCCGACGCAGTTCGTCGCCAGCGGATGCGCGGTGAGTGCGCTTCAGCCCAACGACACGTGCACGGTGTCGATCCAGTTCAAGCCTACGCATCACGGACAGCAGACGGCGTCGGTGTCGGTGATGGCGACACCGGGCGGGACCGCGAACGCAGCCGCGTCGGGCTTCGGCCAGAACCCGGCAAGCTTTAACGTGACATCGACCTCGGGATTCGACTTCGGCTCGGCTGCCGTCGGTACGAACGGGAGCACCCTGATGCTGACCGCGACCAATCAAGGCGACGTCGCTTCACCGGCGCTCATCGCGTCGAGCTTGACCGGTACCAATCCGACCTCGTTCTCGATCGTTACCGACACCTGCAATACGGCGTCGGTGGCTGCGGGCGCCTCATGCAGCGTCACGGTACGCTTCACGCCGCAAGCGCAGAGCACGCTCTCGGCGACGCTGAACGTTCGCACGACGTCGTCGACCCTCGGGATGGCAACGCTGACCGGCACCGGCACAGCCCCGGGCACACTGTCGATCTCCGCCGACGCGCCGGTGAACGGCAATTGCGGCGCCACGCTAATCGGCACCACGAGCCCGACGACGGCGACCTACACCGTGAAGAACGTCGGCACGAGCGCGACAAGCGCGCCGTCGGTGACGACGGGCGATACAACCCAATTCGCCGCTTCGGGCTGCGCGGTCAGCAGCCTGCAGCCCAATGCGACCTGTACCGTCACGGTGCAGTTCACGGCAAAGAATCACGGCACGCAGACATCGTCCGTGTCGGTCAACGCAACGATCGGCGGGACGGCGAGCGCGTCGGTCACGGGCTTCGGCCAGAACCCGGCCAGCTTCGCCATCGCATCGACCTCAGGCTTCGATTTCGGATCGGCAGCGACGGGGACCACCGGCTCGACCCTGATGCTGACCGCGACGAACCAGGGCGACGTGAGCTCCCCGGGGCTGATCGCAACGAACCTCACGGGGAGCAACCCAACGTCCTTCGCGATCACCGCCGACGGCTGCAATTCGACGACCGTCGCGGCGGGCGGCTCCTGCAACATCAGCGTCAGCTTCACGCCACAGGCCCAGGGCTCGCTGTCGGCGAAGCTCAACGTCCGCTCGGCGAGCGCCACGCTTGGCTCGGCGAGCTTGAGCGGCACGGGGACGGCGCCGGGCACGCTGTCGATCAGCGCCGATCCGCCGGCAAACGGCAACTGCGGATCGGCGGTCATCGGCGCCACCTCCGCCACGGTGGCGACCTACACGGTCAAGAATGTCGGCACGTCGCCCACGGGCATGCCGACGGTGAGCACGAGTGATGCCTCGCAGTTCGTCGCCAGCGGCTGCGCCGTGCCCATGCTGGCGCCGAACGCGACCTGCTCGGTCTCCGTGCAGTTCACGGCCAAGCACCACGGAACGCAGACCGCGACGGTTTCGGCCAGCGCGACGCCGGGTGGAACGCAGAGCGCATCGGTGACCGGCGTCGGCCTCAACCCGGCGTCGTTCACCTTCTCGTCGCCGACTGGCTTCGACTTCGGATCGGTGCCGCGCAACAGCACCGGCGCACCAATCACAGTGACGGCGACCAATCAGGGCGACGTCAGTTCGCCGATGCTGTCCGCATCCACGTTCAGCGGCGGCGGCGAATCCTTCAGCCCTACCGACGGGTGCGGTGGCAAGGTCATCGCCGCGGGGATGGCTTGCACGATCACCGCCAACTTCACGCCACAGACATCCGGGCCCCTCAGCGCCACCCTGAATGTCCAAGTCGGGATGACGGTCCTCGGTAGCCAGACGATGACTGGAACGGGGACCCCGATTTGGGTGCGCGAGCTGTCGTCGAGCGCCGTCAGCGGCTCGCTACGCGGTGTGTGGGCATCGGACACGAGCCACGCATGGGCGGTCGGCGACAATCAGGCGATCTTCGGCCGGGGGGCGAACGGCAGTTGGACGTCGCAGGCGACGAACTATGGTAGCGTGCCCAACTACACGTTCATCACGGGCACCGGGCCCACCAATCTATGGGCCATGGACAGCAGCGGCTATTATCGTTCGACCGGCGACGGCACCTGGCACGCGTCGGTCTACTCTTCGGGCACCACCGTCGGGGGCATCTTTCCGTTCACAGCCAACGACGTGTGGATCACAACGACAACCGATTCGGGCGTCGGCTCTAACTTCACGGAGACAACCACGGCCTGGCGCTATGCGCAGAGCGGCACGACCTCTGAAACTGCGTTGCAAGGATGCCGTGCGATGTGGGGCGCCAGCGAATCGGACCTGTATTGCGCGTACCAGGGGATGAATTGTCCCACTTCGTGCGTGCGGTTCTGGGGCATTGGCCACCGCGATGCAACAGGAACGTGGTCGATTCCCGATTCAATCGGCAGCTCCACGTTGTCGGCACCGCTGGTGACGATCTGGGGGAGCAGCGCATCGAGTATCTACTACGCTGACTCGAAGACGCGACCGCTCCACTACAACGGCTCTGCGTGGGTCGCAGTTGATCCTTCGGCACCGGTGGGCCCCTTGGGAATTTGGGGCAGCAGCGCCACCAACGTCTACTTCGTCGGGTCGTTCGGCATCGTCCAGGGCAATGGGTCGACCTGGGGCGCGCCATATCAACCGAAGGCGCTCTCGGCCGTGGGGGTATGGGGCACCAGCGCCAACGACGTATATGTCGTCGGCAGCGACAGCGACGGGATGTGCGTCTACCACTGGTTCTGAGCTGAGCTAGCGCCCCGGCGGGCAGTCGCTGGAGCTGATGGAGCGAGAGCCCCAGCCGCCGTGCTCGGCGCGCAGGGCGCGGGCGCGGTCGGGGCCGATGGCGGCGCCGAGCTGACGCTCGAACTCGTCGCCCGCGGTCGTTTCCAGGCGTAGGAAGCGCTCGATCGGGGAGGCGCCGCGCGGGTCGGTCGGCGGCGCAATCAGGCCGGCGCGCTCGTGCGAGAGGCGCCAGTAGGCCTCCTTCGCCACCGCGTCCGGCACCTTCGATCGAATCTCGGTCTCCATCGCCTGCGGCGTCAGCGTGTCGGCGCCGGCCTTGTCGCCGGTGACCTCGATGTACAGGGCGCGCAGCTGGGCGATCATCTTGCCGTCGAAGTCCGCGCTCACGTGGTCGAACTGGCGCCGCTCTTCGTCGTTCATGCCCATCTCCTGCGCCGTCTTGTCGTCCATCGTCTCCGGCGACAGCGACAGCGAGGGCGAGTCCCACTGGAGCTTGCACTCCTTGGCCATCTGCGCCAGCTCGTCCTGGGACGGATTGAAGAACGCGTCGCCCGCTTTGCGATCGAACGGCTCGATCGAGTGGCTCTCGAGCTGCCCGAGCCGGGCGCGCAGCTTGGCCAGCTCCTCGCGCTGCTGGGCGTCGCGCCGGAGCAGCTCCTCACGCGTCGCGCCTGCCGCCGGCGGCGGCAGCGGCGACGCGATGGCAGCCAGCCTCTTGGACGCCTCCGCCACGACGCGCGACGGGACGGCGGCGCCTTGCGCCGTGCCGCGCTCACCGGCCGTCAGCTCGGTGCGCCCCCGCTCGTTGGCGAGCAGCACGCGCCCTTCGTACACGCTCACCAGGATCGTCGTCGCCGCCAGCGCGCCGATGCCCGCCGCCAGCGCTGCCCTTCTGTCCATCGGTTGAACCTCCACTCGGAAGCAGGTGCCGAGCACCGTCACGTCGCCGGCCGCCGTCGACACCACGAACGGCCCGCCCTTCTCCACCCGGTAGAACACGTCGCCCGCCCGCTGCTGCACACGCGCCGCGCCGCCCGGAACCACCTTCCACGACAGGGTCGCGCCCGCCTCCGCCACCGCGGTAGCGCGGCCGCCGACGTTGAACGTGGTGCGCTCGGCGACCTGATGGTCGCCGACGCGCTCGCCGCCGCCGACCGACGACGCCGGCGGCAGCCGCAGCCACAGCATCATCGCCGCCGCCGCCGCCAGGGTCAGCGCGCCGACTGCGAGCGCCAGCCGGCGCCGCCGCCGCGGCAGCGCCGGCGCCGCACCACGCTCCCCCTGCCACGCCCCGGCGACGCGCTCGGCGAACCCCACCGGCGGTTCGTCGGCCACGAAGGCCGCGCGCTCGGCCGGCGACAGCAGCTTCTCGTCCTCTTCATTCGCCATGGTGAACCTCGGCCAGCGCCGCCTGCAGCGCCATGCGCGCGCGCGACAGGCGCGACTTGACGGTCCCGACGTCGACGTCGAGCGCACGCGCGATCTCGTCGTACGACAGCTCGTGAAACTCGCGCAGCACGAAGGCGGCGCGATACTCGGGCGAAAGCGCGCCCACCGCGCGCTCGATGGCGCGCCCGAGCGAGCGCAGCTCCACGGGCGACGGCGGCGTGACCACGGCGGCGCCCACCGCGAACGCCTCGCCCATCGCCGGCCGGCGGCGCAGCTCGTTCAGCGCCACGCGCGTGGCGATCGTCAGGATCCACGTCGACAGCTTGGCCCCGCCGCGCGGGTCCCAGCTGGGCAGCGCGCGAAACACGCGCAGGAACGTCTCCTGCGCCACATCTTCGACCGCCGCGCGCCGCCCACTCGGCGCCAACATGCGCGACACCACCGCGAAGACGGGGCGCTCGTACCGCTTGACCAGGGCCGCGCACGCGGCCGGCTCGCCGCGCCGCGCCCGCTGCAGGGTCAGCTCGTCCAATTCCGCAGGACCTGCCGTCGGTACGGTCGCGGCCACGTGTGCCAGCCTCACAGCTACTTTCACCCGCGGGCGCGAAAAAGGTTCCCCAAAATCGTGCTACATCCATCGGCGTGAGCGCGAGCCCCAAAGTGGTGGTCATCGGCGCCGGCTTCGGCGGGCTGGCGGCGGCCATTCGCCTGCAGGCGCGCGGGTTTGCCGTGACGCTGATCGACAAGCGCGACGCACCGGGCGGGCGCGCCTACGTCTATCGCGACCAGGGCTTCGCCTTCGACGGCGGGCCGACGGTGGTCACGGCGCCCTTTCTGCTCGAGGAGCTGTTCGCGCTCGCCGGCAGGAAGATGGACGAGCACCTGACGCTGGTGCCGGTCGATCCATTCTATCGCATCCGCTTTGCCGACGGCCGCGTCTTCGACTACACCGGCGACGCCGAGCGTATGGCGGCCGAGGTGCGCAAGTTCTCGCCCGGCGATGTCGACGGCTACGCCCGCTTCGTCGTCGAGTCGCAGAAGATCTTCGCCGTCGGCTTCGAGCAACTCGGCGACGTGCCGTTCTCGCGCGCGCGCGACATGCTCAAGATCGTGCCGCAGATGATCCGGCTGCGCTCGCACCTGTCGGTGTGGCGGCTGGTGTGCAAGTACATCAAGGACGACGCGCTGCGCGTGGTCATGTCGTTCCATCCGCTGCTGGTCGGCGGCAACCCGTTCACCACCACGTCGATCTACACGCTCATCGCCTATCTCGAGCGCAAGTGGGGCGTGTGGTTCGCCAAGGGCGGCACCGGCGCCATCGTGCAGGCGCTGATCGACCTGTTCACCTCGCTCGGCGGCACGCTCGAGCTCGGCGCCGCCGCCGAGGAGATCCTCGTCGACGAGGGGCGCGTCTCCGGCGTGCGGCTGGCCGGCGGGCGCACCTTGCCGGCTTCGATCGTGGTGTCGAACGCCGACGCGCCCGCGACCTACAAGCGCCTCTTGCCGGCGACCGCACGCCGCAAGTACAGCGACGAAAAGATCGATCGAATGCGCTATTCGATGAGCCTTTTCGTTTCCTATTTCGGAACCAAGAAAACGTATCCGGACATGGCGCACCACACGATCCTGCTCGGACCGCGCTATCGCGAGCTGCTCACCGACATCTTCGATCGCAAGGTGCTGGCGCCCGACTTCAGCTTGTACCTGCACGCACCGACGCGGACCGACCCGTCGCTGGCGCCGCCCGGCTGCGAGAACTTCTATGTGCTGTCGCCGGTGCCGCACCTCGAATCGGGCGACGACTGGTCGGCGCGCGGCGACGAATATCAAGAAACGATATTCAAACATCTAGAAGACAACGGCATTCCTGGATTGCGCGAGAACCTGGTGACCTCGCGGTTCATCACGCCAGACACCTTTGCCGGCGAGCTGGCGTCGGAGAAGGGTGCGGCGTTCTCGATTCAGCCCGTGCTCACGCAGTCGGCCTACTTCCGTTTTCACAACAAGTCGGAGGAGGTCGAGGGGCTCTACCTGGTCGGCGCCGGCACCCACCCGGGCGCCGGCCTGCCGGGCGTGCTGTCGTCGGCCAAGGTGGTCGACCGCCTCATCGCCGACGTCGGCGGCACCGGCAACGCGCGCGACCCCATCGCCGGCACCCACGCCCGTTGAACACCATGCACGAGCCCAGGGCGACGTGACCGCGCTCGTCCTTCGCCGCGATGATCGGCTGGCCTGCCGCGCCTGGATCCAGCGGCACTCGAAGTCGTTCTTCCTCTCGTCGCTGCTGCTGCCGGCGCGGGTGCGGCAGGCCTCGTGGGCGCTCTACGCCTTCTGCCGGCGCGCCGATGACGCCGTCGACGTCGAGCAGGCGGGCGGGCTCGGGCGCGTGGAGTCGCTGCGGCGGCGGCTCGACCACGTGTACGCCGGGCGCGCCGACGACGATCCCATCGATCGCGCCTTTGGCGCCGTGGTCGAGCGGCACGCCATCCCGCGCGCGCTGCCCGAGGCGCTGCTCGACGGCATGGAGATGGACGCGCGCGGGACGCGCTACGCCAGCGACGAGGAGCTGGTCGTCTACTGCTTTCGCGTCGCCGCCACCGTCGGGCTCATGATGACGCGCGTGATGGGCGCCAGCGCCGAGGTCGCCTACCTGCGCGCCGCCGATCTCGGCGTCGCCATGCAGCTGACCAACATCGCGCGCGACGTGGGCGAGGACGAGCGGCGCGGGCGGGTCTACCTGCCCGCGGCGCTGCTCGACGGCGCCGGCGGCGATCGACGCCGCGCCGTGCGCGCGCTCCTCGAGCGCGCCGAGGCGCACTATCGGTCCGCCGATCGCGGGGTACCGCTCTTGCCGCGCGACTGCCGCTTCGCCATCGCCTCGGCGCGCAACATCTACTCGGCGATCGGCGCCGAGGTGGCACGCAACGGCTACGACTCGGTCTCCCAGCGCGCCTACGTGTCGCTGCCGCGCAAGCTGGTGCTGGTCGCGCGCGCGCTGCCCGCCCCCTTCCGCTCGGCGCGCGACGCCGGCGCGCCCGGGCCCGCCGACACGGCGCTGCGCCCGCTGCGTCCGTGCGGTAGGATTGCCGGCGTGAACCTGTCGCCGGAGACGCTGGAGCACGTCGAAGCGCTCGAGCGCGGCTTCGTCGAGCGCGCCGCGTGCGACATCGCCGACGGCGGGCCCGATCGCGGCGCCCACGTCGACTTCGACGTCGTCCTCGCCGGCGGCGGGCTCTCGCTGGTCTACGGCGCCTACCTCGCCCAGCGCGGCTTGCGCGTCGCGGTCTTCGATCGCCGGCGTATCGGCTGCGGCCATCGCGAGTGGAACATCAGCCGGGCCGAGCTGCACCCGCTGGTCGATTCGTCGCTGTTCACCGCCGCGGAGGTGGACGCGCTCGTGCAGCTCGAGTACGACCACGGCATCTGCCGCTGGCACGGCGGCGGCACCTATCCGGTGCGGCGGGTGCTCGACTGCGTCGTCGACGCCGAGCGGCTGCTCGAAGGGCTGCGCGGGCGCGCCGAAGCGGCGGGCGCCACCCTGCTCGATCATCACGCGCTCACCGGCTATCGCGTGGGCCCCGGCGGCGTCGAGGTCACGCTGGCGCCGGCGCGCCGCTTGAGCGCGCGCGTCCTCATCGACGGCATGGGCGCCTCCAGCCCGCACGCCGCGTTCGATCTGGTCTGCCCGACGGTGGGCGGCGTGCTCGGCGGTCTCGAAACCGGCGACGACGCGCTCGCCGTCGATCCGCGCGTCGGCGAGATCCTCGTCACCACCGAAGGCATCGAGGACGATCGCCAGCACATCTGGGAGGGCTTCCCTGGCCCTGGCGGGCGCTTCACCACCTACCTCTTCTACTACACCGAGCCGTCGCGGCTGCCTGCGCAGCCGCTGCGCGCGCTCTACGAGCGCTTCTTCGCCACGCGCCCGCGGTACAAGCGCGGCGCGGCGAGGCTGCTCAAGCCGACCTACGGCTTCATCCCCGCCTACTCGCGGCTGCGGCCGATGCCGGCGGCGCGCGATCGCGTGCTGCTCGTCGGCGATGCGGCCGGGCGCCACTCGCCGCTGACGTTCTGCGGCTTCGGCTCGATGATCCGCTCGTTCCTGCCGGTCGCCGATGCGCTGCGCCAGCGGCTCGCCGACGATCGCCTCGACGCGCGCGCGCTGGCGTCGGTGTGGCGCGAGCCGCCCGGCCTGGCGGTGATGGGCGGCCTGACGCTGATGATGGTGCCGGGCCGGCGGCCGAGCGGCGACCCCGCCGACGTCAACCGCCTGCTCGACGCGGCGTTCGCGTCGCTGGCCGAGCTCGGCGACGAGATCTATGGCGCGTTCGTGCGCGATCAGATCGGCTTCGCCGACTTCATGCGCTTCATGCGCGCGACGGCGAAGAGGCGGCCCACGATCTACGACGAAGTGTTCGCACAGCTCTCGCGGTCCGAGATCGCGCGCTGGACGCTGCAGCTGGGCAGGCTGGCGCTGGCGAAATGGTCGAGCGGGTGACGGGGCGCTCGGGTTCGGTGGCGCGGGCGGGTCCTGTCGCCACATGTCTTTTTTCGGGTGTGCTCGGCTGCGCTCGATCCGAGGGCGCGCTGCGTGGGGCGCTCCGCCTGCGCGCACGCGAAAAAAGACATGTGGCGCCACCCGCCCGACACTGAACCCTCGCTTTGCGGATGAAGGCGCGGAGACGGCGCCGTACGAGCCGGGCGCCAAGTCGGTTCACGCGGCCGAAAGCGCCGCGGTCATCACGCGATCGCGCCGATCCCCCCGAGCGAAGCTGGGGTTGCGGCGGGTGACAGCACATTCGTTTTTTCGCGTGCGCGCAGGCGGAGCGCCGCACCCAGGGCACCGTCAGCGCCGAGCGCAGCCGAGCACACCCGAAAAAACGAATGTGCTGGCAGGACCCGCCGCCTACCGCGCCTGAGCGAACCCCGCCGGCCGCGTCACCTCTTCGACCAACCGGTGCAGCGCCTCGTTCTCGGCCGTCGGCGGGCCGAGCAGCTCGCGTACGGCGGCGATGACCTCGGTGCGCTTGTGCTGACAGTTCTCGAGGCCCGCCTGCAGCGCCGCGTTGGGGCGACCGAGCGCGGCGTCGCGCCCGGTTGGCTTGCCGATGTCGTCGGCGGCGGCGCCGACGTCTTCCATGTCGTCGCGCAGCTGCAGCGCGCAGCCGATGAGCTCGCCCACGCGCGACCAGCGCGAAACGTCGGCGTCGGCGCCGCAGCAGATGGCGCCGCCGGCGGTGGCGGCGCGAAAGAGCGCCGCCGTCTTGTGGCGATGGTAGATCTCGAGCTCGACGGGGTGCGGCTCGAGCTCGAGCGCCTGCCCGCCGATGACGCCGTGCGAGCTGCCGCTGGCGGCGGTGAGCAGGCTGATCAAGCGGAAGGCAACGGGCGCGCGGCGCGCCGGCGCGTTGGCCAGCGTCTCGAATGCCAGCGTGAGCAGCGCGTCGCCGACGAGGATGGCGGTCGCCTCACCGTAGACGACGTGACAGGCGGGCTGGCCGCGGCGCATCTTGGCGTCGTCGAAGCAGGGCAGATCGTCCTGCACCAGCGAGGCGCAGTGGACGAGCTCGATGGCGGCGGCGAGCCGGCCGACCATCTCGTCGTCGCCGCCGCCGTACCTGTCGGCGACGAGGCGGCAGAGCAGCGGGCGCGCGCGGCGGCCACCGGGGAAGACCGCGTCGTGCATGGCGCCGTGCAGACGGGCGGGCGGCGCGTCGCGAGTCGGAAGCGCGCGTAGCAGCCACTCCTCGACGAAGGCCTGTGCGCGAACGAGCAGTTGTTCAGGCGCGGACTGCGTCCACGCCAACTTTAGGCGATCAGTCAAGCTGCCCCCAAGGGGTAGATTATATCGGAGGTACGGCGTCCGCGGTATCCCGGATCGACGTGAGATGGGTCACGCCACGCCGCGGGCGTCGGCCGGAAGCTCGGGGATCCCGTTGCGATAGACGACGACATGTCCGGTGACTGCTGGCGACGCGCGGGCCCGGCGTCAAGATGCCGACGAGGTTGAGCGGATCGGTGGCGGCGACGCGCACCTCCTCGGGTCCGAGCGGCGCCGCTTTGAGGGCGCGCAGCGCCTCGACCGCTTCGCCGAGCGCGAACTGCTCGCCGGACATACCGCTGACGAAGCGCCCGCCGCGGATCTCGCCGCGCGCCTCGAGCCGCCGGTAGACGGCGACCAGATCGCGCCACGGAGGCGCCGCCGACTCGCGCGCCAGAAGCTGGCGCATCACCACGCCCCAGCGCCGGAGGTAGGCCCAGGCCAGCTCGACGGGGCTGCCGTCGCCGAACGGGCCCGCGTCTTCGGCGCGGCGCGGTGCGTCGCGATGGAGCAGCGACCAGCGGCCGGCCACCCCGCGGCGCTGGCGCTCCGCCCGCGGTGTCACCAAGCGCGCGCAGCCCGGCGAAGCCATCGCTGGTGGCGGCGCCGGTGCGTACCAGCTCCCACAGCGCATCTTCGATCTTCGTCTGGGCTCGGGGACGCCGCCGCATTGCAACGCCGCCGCCAGATCGGCGACGAAGGCCGCGCCGCGCCGCTCGAGCACGGCGGCCACCTCGCGCGCCAGCGGCGACAGGTGCGCCCACCTGGACGGCGGCTCGTCGGTGCGGGCGTAGGGATCGATGAGCCAGCCCGCGTGCGTGCGCGCGAACAGGCCGATGGCGCCGGCGCGCGCGCGCGGGTTGAGCTCGCCTTCGGGCGGCGTCACCCGCAGCCGCGCCCACGCGACCTCGCCCGAGAGGCACAGCTCGTCGAGCATCGCCGGCGCGTAGTCGTGGACGCGCGCGGGCAGGATCTCGCGCTCCCAGGCGGCGGCGGGCAGCTCCAGCCCCTCGAGCTGCTCGATCACCTTGGCCACCCCGTCGACGCCGTGCAGGCGCGTGCCGGGCATGACGTGCTGCCAGCGCAAAAGGAAGCGCACGAACTCGGACGGCGCGACCGGCCTGACCCGCTCGCGCAGGCTGCCGATGGTGCGCCGGTGGATGCGCTGCAAGAGGCCGCGCTCGCACCACTCGACCGCCTCGGCGCCGCTGAAGCGCCCCTGCAGCACGCGGCCGTCGGCTTCGAGGCGGGCGAGCGCGATGTCGACGCGCTCCTGCGGCAGCGACAGCGCGGCCGCGACCGCCGCCGCGGTCATCGGGCCGGCCGTCAAGAGGAAGCCGCCGACCAGGGCGGTGGTGGCGACGTCGTCGTCGCCATAGGCGCCGGCGGCGACGGTGCGGCGCTCGGTGGCGACCCAGCGCTCCTGGTCGCCGGCGCGCAGCGACGAGGCGCGCCCCGCCGCCACCAGCTCGTCGTACCAGGCGCGCCACGCGCCGCGCGGCTGCAGCGCGATCGCGGTGCACATCAGATCGTGCAGCTCGTCGGCGTCGCGCGGATCGGGATCGGCCTCCGCGATCACGGCGCGGATCGCCGCGCCGTCGACGATGCCGAGGTCGCCCTGGGTGCGCCCGGTCTTGACCGCGCGCGAGCGGCGCTCCTCGAGCGGCGCGTCGTCGAGGAAGGTGTAGGGCATCGCGTTCAGGATGGCGTGCGCCCACGGCGACGGCGCCACCGTGTCGCGCGCCAGCACAGGCGATCTCGCCGGCGGCGACGCGCTCGAGCAGCCGGCGCAGCCCGTCGGCGTCCATCGCCTCCTGCAGGCAGTCGCGCACGGTCTCGGTCACCAGCGGGTGATCGGGGAGCGCCATGTCCTCGCGCATGGCGCCGCCGTGGTTGTCCTGGCAGCCCGCCGCCTCCGGGAACACCGCGGCCATCAGGTCCGCCGCGCGCATGCGCAGAAGCGGCGGCGGCGTGCGCTTGCCGCCGGTGAAGCGCAGCACCGCCAGCGAGCGCACCGCGTTCCAGCGCCAGCGCGTCTCCCACATCGGCGACTGCAGCGCCGCCTGCACCAGCGTCTCCTCGACGGTGGCCGGGCGTGACGAAGCCGAAGATCGCGTCGAGCGGGAAGCTGTGCTGCGGGCCGATCGACAGCAGGATCGCGTCGTCCGACGCGGCGGCCTGCAGCTCGAAGTCGAAGGTGCGGCAGAACTTCTTGCGCAGCGCCAGGCCCCAGGCGCGGTTGACGCGCGCGCCGAACGGCGCGTGGATGACCAGCTGCATGCCGCCGGCCTCGTCGAAGAAGCGCTCGGCGACCACGCACGATCTGCGTCGGCACGGCGCCGAGCGCCTGCGCGCCTTCGACCACGTACTGCAGCGCCTGGGCGGCGGCGCCGCGCTCGAGCTTGCAGTCGTCGACGAGGAGCGCGAGCGCGCGCTCGACCGGCAGCGCCAACAGCTCCTGGCGCAGCTCGCGCCACCTCCCGCGACAGCTCGGCGGTGCGCGCCAGCCCCTCGCCGTTCCAGAACGGCACCGTCGGCGGCAGGCCGGCGGCGTCCTCGACGCGCACCACGCCGGCCTCGACGCGGCGGATGCGCCAGGAGTGCGAGCCGAGGAGAAAGATGTCGCCGGCCATCGACTCGATGGCGAAGTCCTCGTCGAGCGTGCCGACCACCGCTTCGGTCGGATCCTCGACGACGACGTAGTCCGCCTTGTCGGGGATGGCGCCGCCCGAGGTCAGCGCCGCGATGCGCGCGCCGCGCCGGCCGCGCACGCGCCGGTTGACCCGATCGAGGTGCAGGTGGGCGCCCGAGCGCCCGCGCCGCGTGGCGATGCCGTCGCCGAGCATGGCGAGCACGTCGTCGAACTCGGCCCGCGACAGGGCCGCGTAGGGCGCGGCGCCGCGCACCAGCGCGTAGAGCGCGTCGTCGCCAAAGTCGGCGGTCGCGCAGGTGGCGACGAGCTGCTGCGCCAACACGTCGAGCGGCGCCGGACGATCGACGTGCCGATCGATCTGTCCGCGCACCATGGCGCGCGCCGCCGCCGCGCACTCGCACAGCTCGTCGCGGGTCATGGCGAAGATACGCCCCTTGGGGGTGCCGCCGACGGCGTGGTGCGCGCGGCCGATGCGCTGCCGCAGGACCGCGATCGATCGCGGCGAGCCGAGCTGACAGACGAGCTCGACGTCGCCGATGTCGATGCCGAGCTCGAGCGAGGCCGTCGCCACCACCGCGCGCAGCTGGCCCGACTGCAGCTTGCGCTCGACCGACAGCCGGGTGCGCTTGGCCAGCGCGCCGTGGTGCGCGGCGACGATGCCTTTGCCGAGCAGCGCCTCGAGATCGTGCGCCACGCGCTCGCACATGCGCCGGCTGGGCACGAAGATCAGCGTCGTCTTGTGCTCCGCGATGAGCGCGCCCACGCGCTCGTGGACGTCCTTCCACGCCTCGCGCGAGGCCACCGCGGAGAGCGGCTCCTTCGGCACCTCGACGGTAATGTCGAGCGGCTGCTTGCGTCCGGCGTCGACGATGCGACAAGGGCGCGCCCGCCCCGCCGCGCCACCGGTGTCGGCGCCGACGAGGAAGCGGGCGACCTCGTCGACCGCGTGCACCGTCGCCGACAGGCCGATGCGCGTCGGCTTGCGCCGGCCCGCGCGCCCGGCTGCGCTGCACAGAGCGCGTCGAGCCGCTCGAGCGACAGCGCCAGGTGCGCGCCGCGTTTGTTGCCGACGAGCGCGTGGATCTCGTCGACGATGACGGTCTCGGCGCCGCAGAGGACGCCGCGCCCCTTGTCCGAGGTGAGCAGCAGATAGAGCGACTCGGGCGTGGTGATGAGCACGTGCGGCGGCCGGCGCACGATGCGCGCGCGATCGGTCTGCGACGTGTCACCGGTGCGCAGCGCCGTGCGAATCGGCGGCACCAGTGTGCCCAGCCGCATGGCGGTGGCCTCGATCCCGCGCAGCGGCGCCTCGAGGTTGCGCTCGACGTCGGCGCCGAGCGCCTTGAGCGGCGAGACGTAGACGATGCGGGTGACGTCGTCGAGCTCGCCGCCGACCGCGCGGCGCACCAGGCGCGTCGATCCCGGCCAGGAACGCGGCGAGCGTCTTGCCCGAGCCGGTCGGCGCCATGATGAGCGTGTCGCGCCCCGAGGCGATCTCCGCCCAGCCGCGCGTCTGCGCCTCGGTAGGCGCGCCGAAGCGCTCGGCAAACCAGGTGGCGACCGCCGGATGGAACTGCTCGAGCACGGCATCATTAATACCAATACTGCGCAGATGTTCAAGGGGGAGTTGGGGGCCCGGCCTTGTGCTCGACGGTGCCGGTGCCTACGCACAGGGAGTGGCAGCGCGGCGATTCCCACGGGTACGGTCGGCTCACGCGGTGCTCTTGATCATCGCGGATGACGCCGTCGCGCGGCAGGTCTACGGCGAGCTGTTCGTGATGCGCGGCTACGACGTGCGCACCGCGGCCGGCGGGCGCGAAGGGCTCCGGCTCGCGCGCAACCGCCACGTCACCACGGTCGTGGTGGCGATGGCGACCGGCGCCGCGCAGCTGCGGCGCAAGCTGCACGCCCTGCGCCCGCAGGTGCGGGTGCACGTCACCGGCCTGGTGCCGCTGCCGTTCGACCTCACCACGCCGATGGCGCGGCAGCAGCTCCACTGAGCGTCAGCGAATGTCGGCGAGCAGGCGCTCGATCTCGCTGCGCAGATCGGCGCGCACGAACGGCTTGAGCAGCACGCCGTCGGCGCCGACATCGGTCGCGATCTCCGGCGCGTAGGGAACGGCCGAGCAGATCAGCACCCGCGGCCGCGACGGCAGCATGTTCAGCTTGGCCGCCACCATCGGCCCCGACACACGCGGCAGCTGCAGGTCGAGCACCAGCACGTCGGGGGACAGCGCATCGAGCAGGCGAATCGCCGCCTCACCGTCGGACGCGATGACGACTTCGTATTCGCGGTTCGCCAGCTCCTCGCGCACCGCGTCTTGCACGTCTCGATCGTCGTCGACGACGAGGACCAGCGGCCGCCCCATCTTCTGTTGCCTCACGCCCACGTTGTCGGTCCCACCACTGCATGATCAAGGTAGCACATCTTGCCGAGCCTCCCGGCGCGCTTAAGACCCTCTGGATATGGCGCGCACCATCATCGTCGTCGAGGACCACGCGCCGGTGCGCCAGCTCTATGCCACGGCGTTGCGCGGCGCCGGCTGGCGCGTGATCGAGCGGGCGAGCGCGCAGGGCTTGCTCACGCTGATCCGCCACGAGCATGCCGAGGTTGTCGTGATGGATTGGACACTTCCGGGCCCGAGCGGGCTCGAGGCGCTGCGCGCGATCAAGCACGCGCCGGGGACGCGACACGTGCGCGTCATCCTCCTGACCGCCCACTCCGCGTCGTCGCTGCGCCGGGCCGCGCTCGCCGCCGGCGCCGAGCTCTTCCTCGAGAAGCCGCTGCGCCCCGACGCGCTGTTGACCGCGCTCGATCCCTGCTACGCTGCCGCGCATGAACGAGCCGAACGAGCGGGATGAGAAGGCGTTGTGGGATCGCTATCGTGAGTATCTGACGGTTCATCCGACGATCCACCTCCGCTTCGATCCGAGCCGCATGAAGTTCCGCGACGACTTCCTCGGCGAAGATGGAGCCGGCGATGCAGCAGGCGTTCGCCGCGATGGACGCGCTCGAAGGCGGGCGCCATCGCCAACCCCGACGAGAAGCGCATGGTCGGCCACTACTGGCTGCGCGACGCCGACGCTCGCGCCCGACGCCGGAGCTGCGCGCAGGCGATCGACGACGACGCTCGCGCGGCATCAAGCGCTTCGCCGCCGACGTGCACGACGGCGCGGGTGCGCGGCGCAGCGCGGGCCACGTTTCGCGAACCTGCTCGTCATCGGCATCGGCGGCTCGGCGCTCGGGCCCGCAGTTCGTGCGCCGAGGCGCTCGGCACGCCGGCCGACCGCATGCAGCCGTATTCTTCTTCGACAACACCGATCCCGACGGCATCGACCGCGTGCTCGACGCGCCTCGGCGGACGACCTCGACGAGACGCTCACCGTCGTCATCTCGAAGATCGGGCGGCACCAAGGAGACGCGCAACGGCATGCTCGAGGCGCAGGCGGCCGTACGAGCGCGCCGGGCTCGACTTCGGCAAGCACGCCGTCGCCGTCACCGGCGACGGCAGCGAGCTCGACCAGCGTCGCCGTGGCACAAGGGCTGGCTCGCGCGCTTCCCGATGTGGGACTGGGTCGGCGGCCGCACCTCGCGAGCTGTCGCGCGGTCGGCCTCCTGCCCGCGGCGCTGCAGGGCATCGACATCGACGCGCATGCTCGCCGGCGCGCGCGCCATGGACGAGGTCACGCGCGCGCACGACACCGCGCAAGAACCCGGCGGCGCTGCTCGCGCTCATGTGGTACTGCGCCGGCCGACGGCCGGGGCGAGAAGGACATGGTCGTCCTGCCCTACAAGGACCGCCTCGTGCTCTTCTCGCGCTACCTGCAGCAGCTCGTGATGGAGTCGCTCGGCAAGGAGCAGCGACCTCGACGGCAAGGTCGTGCACCAGGGCATCGCCGTCTACGGCAACAAGGGCTCGACCGACCAGCACGCCTACGTGCAGCAGCTCCGCGAGGGCGTGAACAACTTCTTCGTCACCTTCATCGAGGTGCTGCGAGGACCGCGACGGCGAGTCGATGGCGCTCGAGGTCGAGCCGGGCGTCACCGCGGGCGACTACCTCGCCGGCTTCCTGCTCGGCACGCGCGCGGCGCTCTACGAGAGCGGCCGCGAGTCGATCACCATCACCGTCGACCGAGGTCGACGCCGCGCACGGTCGGCGTGCTCATCGCGCTCTACGAGCGCGCGGTCGGCCTCTACGCCTCGCTCGTCAACATCAACGCCTACCACCAGCCCGGCGTCGAGGCGGGCAAGAAGGCGGCGGCGGCGGTGCTGGCGCTGCAGAAGAAGATCCTCGACGCTCCTCGGCGACAACCGGGGCAAGCGCTTTTCGGTCGACGAGATCGCGCAGAAGATCGGCGCCGCCGACGACGTCGAGCACGTCTACAAGATCCTCGAGCACGTCGCGGCCAACCCCGACCACGGCGTCGTACGCAGCGAGGGGAGCTCGCCGTTCACCGCGACGTATGGGAGGGCATGATGGAAAAGCAGAAGATCGGGCTCATCGGCCTGGCGGTGATGGGCGAGAACCTGGCCCTCAACATCGAGGAGAAGGGCTTCCCCATCGCCGTCTACAACCGGACGATCGAGAAGGTCGACGACTTCGTGCAGAAGAACGCCGGCAAGAAGATCCTCGGCTGCACGTCGCCCAAGGAGCTGGTGGGCGCCCTGGAGCGGCCGCGGCGGATCGTCATGATGGTCAAGGCGGGCAAGCCGGTCGACGACACCATCGCCGCGGCTGCGGCCGTTTCTCGAGAAGGACGACATGCTCGTCGACGGCGGCAACGAGTTCTTCGAGAACACCGAGCGGCGCGCGCGCGCGCTCGAGGCCGAGGGGCTCAACTACGTCGGCATGGGCGTGTCGGGCGGCGAAGAGGGCGCGCGCCGCGGTCCGTCGATGATGCCGGGCGGGCACCGCTTCGCCTACGACGCGCTGGCGCCGATCCTGACCAAGATCGCGGCCCAGGTCGACGACGGACCGTGCGTCGACTACATGGGACCGGGCGGCGCCGGCCACTACGTCAAGATGGTGCACAACGGGATCGAGTACGGCGACATGCAGCTCATCGCCGAGGCGTACGACCTGTTGCGCACCGTCGGCGGCCTGCAGCCGCCGGAGCTCGCCGACAGTCTTCGCGCAGTGGAACAAGGGCGAGCTGCAGTCGTTCCTGATCGAGATCACCGTCGCAGATCCTGACCAAGCGCGACGACCAGACCGGGCAGCCGATGGTCGACGTCATCCTCGACGCCACCGGCATGAAGGGCACCGGCAAGTGGACGGTGCAGCAGGCGGCCGAGCTGGCGGCGCCGGTGCCGACCATCGCCGCCGCGGTCGACGCGCGCATCGTCTCGTCGCTGAAGTCGGAGCGCATGGCGGCGGCCAAGGTGCTGCAGGGCCCGCGGCCGGCGCCCTCGTTCATCGACAAGAAGCAGCTCGTCGACGATGTGCGCCACGCGCTCTACGCGTCGAAGATCTGCTCGTACGCGCAGGGGATGAACCTTTTGCGCGTCGCCGGCAAGACGCACGAGTGGGGGCTGCAGCTCGGACGCATCGCGCGCATCTGGAAGGGCGGCTGCATCATCCGGGCGCAGTTCCTCGGGCGCATCAAGGAGGCGTACGATCGCAACAGCGAGCTGCCCAACCTGCTCGTCGACAGTGAGTTCGCGCGCGAGATGTCGGACCGGCAGGCGGGCTGGCGGCGGGCGATCGGGCTGGCGGTGCAGCACGGGCTGCCGATGCCGACGATGATGGCGTCGCTGGCGTACTACGACTCGTACCGGCGCGAGCGGCTGCCCGCGTCGCTGACGCAGGCGCAGCGCGACTTCTTCGGCGCGCACACCTACCAGCGCGTCGATCGCGAGGGCACCTTTCACACGCAGTGGGTATGAGCGCGGGGGCCGCGCGTCTGGAGAAGCTGGCGGCGGAGCTGCGCAAGGTCGCGCTCGGCTATCCGGAGACGTACGAGGAGCAGCCGTGGGGCGACCGCGTGGTCAAGGTGCGCGGCAAGATCTTCTTCTTCTGTGGCGTGCGCGAGGGAACGCTGTACGCGACGGTGAAGCTGCCGAAGTCGGGGCGCAGCGTGCTCGAGCGCGCCTACGCCGAGCCGACGCACTACGGCATGGGCAAGCACGGCTGGGTGACGCTCAAGCTCGCCGCGGTCGAGGAGGTGACCGTGGCCGAGCTGCGGGGCTGGATTCGACGAGAGCTTCGTCGCGGTGGCGCCGAAGAAGCTCGTCGGTGCGGCGCCGGCCAAGGCCGCCCCCCGCCCGGCGCCGCGAGCAAAGGCCGCCCCCCGCCCGGCGCCGCGGGCAAAGGCCGCTCCGCGCCCGGCGCCGCGGACGTCGGCGCGCGCCCTGCTCGTATGCGCCGACCGGCTCCGCGCCGCCCGCGCCGTCGCGGAGCTGGGCCGGCGCGGCGTGGGCGTCGACGTGGTGGCGACGGCGGACCTGGTCAAGCTGGGCAGGACCAGGGCGCTCATCGTCGACATCGGGCGGAACCCGATCGAGGGCCTGGCGCTGGCGACGAAGGTCGACGCCTCGGACAGGCCGGTGCACCTGTTCGTCGCCGGCGTGCGCGACGCCGATCAGTCGCGCAAGCTGCGTGATCTCCGGATCGGCCGAGCTGTTTCGCGCGCCCCCAGGCGACGCCGCGGTCGCCGACGCCGTCGCCCGCGCGCTCCTCAAGGGTGCCGCTCGGCGAGCACCTTGATGGCGGCGCCGAGATCGAGGGCGCGATCGAGCGACAGCTTGTCGTCGTTCACCAGCACTGGCCACAGCTCGTGCCATTGCTTCGCCAGCACGGCGAAGCGGCGCTCGTCGATCAAGCCGCGCACCCGCCGAGACTCGCGCGACTGACCGAGCGGCGCGGCGAACAGCGCGACCAGCGCGTCGTCGTCCAGCGCGCGCATCTTGGACTCGGCGTCGGCCAGCAGCTTGTCGGCGTTGGCGTTCATGCGCGCCGGACGGAAGCGCCACTTGACCCAGGCGACGGCGCCGAGCGGCCCGACACCGATGATGGTGAGCACGATCCAGGCCGCCGGGCTCAGCATCGGGCGGGTCCCAGCTCGCGCGCCAATTTGTCGACGGCGGCGTCGACGTCGAGGCGCGCGGTGTCGACGACGTGCTCGGCTTCGGCGTAGAGCCGCTCGCGCGCGACCAGCAGCGCCCGCAGCTCGCTCATCGCGTGCGGATGCTGCGCCATCGGTCGCTGATCGCCCTGCTGGATGACGCGGTTCCAGTGATCCTCGGGGCGCGCCTTGAGCCACACCGTGACGGCGCGCCGGCGCAGGAGCTTGTAGGTCTCCTTGTCGTTGACGATCGAGCCCCCGGTGGCGACGACCATGCCGTCACCGTCGGCGAGCAGGCCCATCAGCGTCTCGCGCTCGAGGCGGCGATAGTAGCTCTCGCCGTGGATCTGGAAGATCTCCGAGAGCGTCAGGCCGGCGACGCGCTCGATGCTGGCGTCGAGCTCGACGAAGCGCAGGCCGAGGCGCGCGGCCAGCTTGGGGCCGATCGTGCTCTTGCCGGCGCCGCGCAGGCCGATGAGCGCGATGGTCGGCGCGGTGCGGCGGGCGAAGCGCGCCTCGAGCCAGCGGCGGACCTCGCCGAGCTCGATCGAGCTCCTGCGATCGAGCAGCTCGACCACGGCGGCGCGCAGCTTTCCGCGCTCGTCGTCGCCGGCGATGGCCGCGCGCGGATCGAGCAGCGCCGCCGGCGAGGTGGCCAGCGCGCGGGCGACCGCGTCGAAGCGCTCGAGCGAGATGTTGCCGTCGCCGGCTTCGAGCTGCGCCAGGAAGCGCGAGCTGACGCCCGATTTCTCCGCGAGCGTCCGCTGCGTCAGGCCCTGCGACTCGCGCAGCGCCCGGACGCGGGCGCCGACGGCGGCGAGCAGCGCGGAGCGCGGGGGACGGCGGGCCATGGCGCCCCATCATACTGTGACAGTCAGCAGAGTTGGACCAGGGCGACTCTTTTTCGCGAACGCCGAGCGCCTGACGAAGACTTCGCGGGCGAGAGCGTCCCGCGGAGCAGCGCGACGGGAAGCTGCAGCCACAAAGCGGCGGGGAGACTGGCCCTTTGTCGTGATCGGTAGTATATTTCCACTATCTCGGGGTTGTTGCAGTATAGCGCTTGATCCGGGTCAGTGGATCCTATAACTGATCGTGGATGGAGCCGATCGTTTTCGAGACCCACCCGTCGCGCTACCGGCACTGGAAGCTGGAGCTGCCCAGCGACGGGAGCGGCGTCGCCACCCTGCTCATGGCGGTCGACGAGCATGCCCCGCTCCGCCCCGGCTACGAGCTCAAGCTCAACTCCTACGACCTCGGCGTCGACATCGAGCTCGCCGACGCGATCCAGCGCCTCCGCTTCGAGCACCCCGAGGTGCGCGCGCTCGTCGTCACGCGCGGGCAAGGAGCGCATCTTCTGCGCCGGCGCGAACATCTACATGCTCGCGTCGTCGACGCACCCGTTCAAGGTCAACTTCTGCAAGTTCACGAACGAGACGCGCCTCTCGCTCGAGGACGCGTCGCGCGCAACTCGGGCCTCCGCTCCCTCGCCGCGCTGCAACGGGCCCGCCGCGGGCGGCGGCTACGAGCTCGCGCTCGCCTGCGACGAGATCCTCCTCGTCGACGACGGCATCGTCGGCGGTGTCGCTGCCCGAGGTGCCGCTGCTCGGCGTGCTGCCCGGCACCGGCGGGCTCACGCGCGTCGTCGACAAGCGCAAGGTGCGCCGCGATCTGCGCCGACGTGTTCTCGACGCTCGCCGAGGGCGTCAAGGGCAAGCGCGCCGTCGAGTGGAGGCTCGTCGACGGCGTGGCGCCGCGCTCGAAGTTCGCCGACGCCGGTGCGCGAGCGCGCGCCAGCGGCTGGCGGCCGCGTCGACGGCGCAAGCGGGCGCGGGCGTGGAGCTGCGGCCGCTCGAGCCCGACGTGTCGACCGGCGGCGCCCGCTACCAGCTACGTCGAGCTGGCCATCGATCGCGCGCGGCGCACGGCGACGCTCACCGTGCGCGGCCCCGACGCCGACGTCGCCGGCATCGACGCCATCGTCGCCGCGCGGCAGCGAGCTGGTGGCCGCTGCGCGCCTTCCGCGAGCTCGACGACGCGCTCCTGCGCCTGCGCTTCAACCACGAGGAGATCGGCCTCGTGCTGGTCAAGACGCGCGGCGATCGCGAGCGCGGTGCTCGCCGTGCGACGCCGCGCTCGACGCGCGCCGCGACGACTGGTTCGTGCGCGAGATCGTGCTGCACATGGCGCGGGTGCTGCAGCGCCTCGACATGACCGCGCGCAGCCTCTTCGCCGTCGTCGAGCCCGAGTCGTGCTTCGCCGGCTCCCTGCTCGAGCTCGCGCTCGCCGCCGACCGCCGCTACATGCTCGACGACGCCAAGCGGCCGGTGCACGTGCAGGCGTCCGAGCTCAACGGCGGGCTCCTGCCGATGGCGAACGGCCTGTCGCGCCTCGGCGCATGCTGCGGCATCGAAGAGGAGCTGCCGGGCATCTGCGAGCAGGCGCGCTCGACGCCGGCCAGGCCGACGAGGCGGGCCTCGTCACCGTGCTCGCCGACGACATCGACTGGGACGACGAGCTGCGCCTCGCGATCGAGGAGCGCGCGTCGCTCTCGCCCGACGCGCTCACCGGCATGGAGGCGTCGCTCCGCTTCGCCGGGCCGGAGACGATGGAGACCAAGATCTTCGGCCGCCTCTCGGCGTGGCAGAACTGGATCTTCCAGCGGCCGAACGCGGTCGGCGAGCGCGGCGCGCTCGTCGCTCTACGGCAAGCCCGAGCGCCCCAGCTTCGACTGGAGGAGGACGTAGATGACGGCCGTGCTGTCGAACGACAAGATCCCGAACAACGTCGACCTCTCGCCGGACAAGCGCCTGCAGCGCGCGCTCGAGCAGTGGCAGCCGAACTACCTCGACTGGTGGAAGGAGATGGGGCCCGGAGGGCTTCCAGGAGAAGGACGTCTACCTGCGCACCGCGATCAGCGGTCGACACCGACGGCTGGGCGCACTTCGACTACGTGAAGATGCCCGACTACCGCTGGGGCATCTTCCTCGACCCCGCCCGAGGCCGACAGACGATCGGCTTCGGCGACTCACATGGGCGAGCCGGTGTGGCAGGAGGTGCCGGGCGAGTTCCGCAACATGCTGCGCCGCATCATCGTCACGCAGGGCGACACCGAGCCGGCGAGCGTCGAGCAGCAGCGCCTGCTCGGCCACACCGCGCCGTCGCTCTACGACCTGCGCAACCTCTTCCAGGTGAACGTCGAAGAGGGCCGCCACCTGTGGGCGATGGTCTACCTGCTGCACACGCTACTTCGGCCGCGACGGCCGCGAAGAGGCCGAGGAGCTTGCTCGAGCGCCGCTCGGGCGACGCCGACAAGCCGCGCATCCTCGGCGCGTTCAACGAGCCGATCGAGAACTGGCTCGACTTCTTCATGTTCACGATGTTCACCGACCGCGACGGCAAGTACCAGCTCTCCGCGCTCGCCGGAGTCGGGCTTCGATCCGCTGGCGCGCACGACCGCTTCATGCTCACCGAGGAAGCGCACCACATGTTCGTCGGCGAGACCGGCGTCGAGCGCATCGTGGCAGCGCACGGCCGAGCTGATGAAGCAGGGCGACGGCGACGTGCGCAAGCTGGGCGGCATCGATCTCGCCGACCCTGCAGAAGTACCTGAACCTCTGGTTCTCGCTCTCGCTCGATCTGTTCGGCGGCGAGATCTCGTCGAACGCGGCCGACTTCTTCGCCGCCGGCCTCAAGGGCCGCGACAAGGAGGACAAGTACGAGGACCACCAGGCGCTCGACGGCAACTACCGCATGACCGTGGTCGAGGACGGCAGGCTCGTGCGACAAGGACGTGCCGCTGCGCAACGCGATGAACGAGGTCCTGCGCGACGACTACGTCGAGGACTGCCAGCGCGGCGTCGACAAGTGGAACCGCACGCTGGAGCGCGGCGGCGTCGCCGGCGAGCTGCGCTTCCGCCTGCCCAGCCGGCGCTTCCACCGCCAGCAGGGCATCTACGCGGGCCTGCTCTTCGACGTCGACGGCAACCTGGTGAGCGCGGAGGAGTTCGAGCGCCGCAAGCAGCGAGTGGCTGCCGACGCGAGCGACATCGCGTACATCGAGTCGCTGATGCAGCCGGTGCACGAGCCGGGCAAGATCGCCAACTGGATCGCGCCGCCGACGCGCGGCATCAACGGGCAGCCGTTCGAGTTCGAGTACGTGCGCCGCTGAGCGCCAGCACGCCGAAGGTGGCCAGGAGCGCGAACAGGGGAAAGGCCTCGACCAGATAGCGCTGCGTCGTCACCTGCGGGATGGCGAACGCATACAGGCCACAGCGAAGCAGGATTGGCAGCAGCAGCATCGGCAACCAGCGAGCACGCGGCGACCTCCAGATCGCCGCGATCCCGAAGATGGCCAGGAGATAGACCGCGATGTCCACCACGCCGAAGAGGCGACGGAGACGCGGCAGTCCAAGCCACCTGATCTGCATCGGCATTTCATACTGAGGCACGGGCGCGAAGAGGTGATAGAGCCTCACCAGGGGCAGCAGCACGAGCGTGCGGACGGGGTGGCGCTTGAACCGCGCGATCGCCAGATCGCGAAATCGCCGATTGACCTCATATACAACAGCCGCGCTCGAGTAGCGTGCGTGATACGATAGCGCCATGCCAAAGAAGGCGCCGCCTCGCGGCAAACTGCTCGAGCTCAAGTCCCGCGGGAAGACCAAGGCGAAACCGAAAGCGAAACCGAAAGCGAACCGAGCGGCGCCGGCGCGCCCGCGCGTCCAGCCCCAGCGCATGCCGCCCAAGCTCGTCACCGACGACAGCGAAGAGCGGCTGCGCGAGGCGATGGAGGAGCTGACCGAGGCGCGCACCGAGCTGTCGCGCCTGGGGCACGCCATGACCGCCGCGCACCGGGAGATCGAGGACAACCGGCTGTCGTCGGCGTCGGCGCGCGACAACCTGCGCGCGGAGCTGAATGCGGTGCGCACCGATCTGAAGACGGCGTTGGCCGAGGCGGAGATCGCGCGCGCCGACCGCGAGCGCATCGCGGGCAGCGCGCAGCGACGGATTCACGAGTTGGAAGAGGCGTTGGCGCGGGTGCGAAGCGAGGTCGCGGAGCTGAGGGCGCCGCCGCCGCTGGCGCCGCCGCCCGCGGCGGGCGACGGCGGCCACGGCGACGAACCGAGCAGCTAGAGTGCCCCAGATACCCTAGCAGGGTTCCCGACGGGGAGCTTCCCTCGTCGCGCCTCGCGCTTCGCGAAAATCCACGTCGCGCAGCTCGGTCCGGAGTTCTTCAACACCATGCTAGTTGGGGAACTGCGCCTGCATGGCGGCGAAGAAGCCGTCGGGCTCGTCGCCCATCGTCCAGTAGCCGACGCCGCCCAGGCCGTGCGCCTTGGCCAGCGCCGCCTTCTCGCCCATCGACGCCGCATCCTCGAACCACACGTCGCCCTGTGCGGTGGTGCAGTGCGGCGACAGACCGGCCTCCTGGTGGCCGTACGAGCAGGTCTGCATGTGATCGGTCGTCGACGTGTGGGTGCCGCCGTTGCAGCGCGCCGCGGCGTCCTTGGCCGAGGTGTACCAGCCGCTGCCGATGCCGTAGTTGGCGAGCCCGAGCGAGTACTTCTCGGGGTGGCCGAGCGACTGCACGCGGGTGACCACGTCGTTCACCCAGCCCTTGGGCGCGATCGGTCCCAGGTGATCGCCGCCCAGGTAGTGATAGTCGTAGGCCATGAGGTGCATGACGTCGACGACGTCCTGGATCTGCGCGTAGTCGTAGGCGGCGTCCTTGTGGTCGGCGTCCATCGCCGGCAGCGCCAGCGTCAACAGCTTGTGCTGCGCGTGCAGCGCGTCGGCGACCGCGTGGACGAGCGCGACATAGGGCGCCTGATCGGCGGCCGTCCACAGGTGCTCGTAGTCGAGCTCCATGCCGTCGTAGCCGTGCTTGACGACCAGATCGGTGATGGCGGCGGCGTGCGCGGCGATCGCCGCCGGCGACGACATGACGTTGCGGACGTAGTTGCCATCGTCGGAGTCGATGAGCGGGATGACCTTCACCGAGTGCGACTTCGCGGTCGACATGATCTCGGCGTCGTCGGCCATCGCCAGCACCTTGATCGAGCCGTCGGCGTTGAGCGTCTCCCACTTGGGGTGGATGGCGTCGAAGTAGTCGGGGTTGGCGAGGAACGAGGCCTTGCCGGCGTCGAACGTGTCGGCGCCGATCCAGCCGCAGCGCTGGTGCTTCGAGTGCGGAGCGCCGGCGGGCGCCGCCGGGCTGCCGCTCGCCGACGTGCCGGCGCCGGTGGCGCCGGTGGCGCTCGCGCCGGGGTCGGTGGTGGCGCCGCCGGCGGTCGAGGACGCCGCCGGGTCGGCGCCGCCACCACCGCTGCAGCCGACGGTGACGATTGCCGCGCAGGCGGCGAGGATGAAGTTGCGGCTAGTCGAGAGAGAAAGGTTCATGGCGTCGGCCCTTCAGCAAGCGACGCGCCATTGCACACGGCCGGCAACTTCGGCACATAGGGAGCGAAAACCTGTAGCGCTGCGGCCACAGCCGCCAGGCGCGCTGTGGCTTCGTCCACGCAGCGCCCGCCGCCCCCGCAACCCGGAGCGCGCCTCGTCAGCGACGGGGCGGCGGCTCGCAGAGCGAGCGCCCGTACGTCACTTGGCGGGCGACCCGGGCGCAGTGTCGGGCGGCAGCTTCGCCGCGGCGCGCGGGATCCAGGCGTCCTCGACGGTACAGGCCACCCCGGGCACCGAGACGATCTCGACCCAGTCGTCCTTGGCGCGGAAGCGCACCTTGAGCTTGCTCCCGTCGACGACCTTGGCCCACGGACCGAGGTAGCGCGCCGCGTACACCTGCGTTCCCACCGCGACCGGCGCGCTCACGATGCGTTCGTTGGCGGCGACGCGCGGCGGCTCGCACGCCGGCCCGTCGCCGCTCGGCGGCGCCACCAGATCGCCGACGCGCTCGTGCCGCATGCCCTCCGGGACCAGCTCTTCGCGCTTGACCCACCCCTGCAGCGTGGTGCCGTCGGGCCAGCGCGTGGTCACGCGCATCCAGCCCCCCTCCTCCTCCACGCGCCGCAGCTCGAGCGCGCTCGGATCGTCGACGGCGACTTCGATCGTCGCGCCCTTGCCGCCGGCCGCGCTGTGGAAGTGAACGGTCGTGCCCGCCGGCACGAAGTGCGCCCCGCTGTCGTCGCCGACCGAGAGCTTGGGCTCGGCGACGTCGTCGAGCGTGAGCGCGTCGCACGGCAGCGTCAGCCCGCGCACCTCGATGCCGCTGAGCTTGATCGTAGCGTCGACGAGCCGGGAGCGCACGTTGGCGTGCAGCGTCAGCTTCTCGCGGGCCTGCGCCAGGTGCAGCATGCCGCTCAGGTCGTCGACACTGTGCTTGAGGCGCGCGGGCACGTCGCCGGCGGCGATCTGCGCATCGAACACGAACGCGCCCTTGACGCGCACCGTCGCCGGGGTCTCGAGCC
This sequence comes from uncultured delta proteobacterium, assembly GCA_963816965.1. GTDB lineage: Bacteria > Myxococcota_A > Polyangia > Palsa-1104 > Palsa-1104 > JAQBQH01. The sequence goes on along the minus strand of CAWFMP010000007.1, from coordinate 39,953 downwards.
CGCCCGGCTCGATGGCGATCGGCATGCCCTGGATGCGCAGCTTGAACGGCGACGCCTCCTTCGGCGCCACCTCGACGACGAGCGGGGGTGCCTTCTTGGTCACGATGACGCAGGTGCCGCGCGCTCGCGCCACGCCGCCGCACAGTAGGCCAATCGCGATTGCCGTCCCCAATCGCATGTCGTACCGCATCATAGCGCCTTCGACGGAGAACGAAAAGGAAGCTCGTGGTCGCCCTCCTGCTCATCGCCTGCGCCCCGGCGGCGCGCGCGCAGACGACGCAGGAAGCGGCGCCCGTGACCGCGGGCGTGCCGAAGCTCGCGCCGCCGGTGTTGGAGTCGCGGGTCGCGGCGCCCTACCCGCCCGCAACGCTCGCCGCCGGACTGTCGGGCACCGTCGTGCTCGAGCTCGACGTCGACGAAAACGGCGCCGTCGGCCCCGTCGTCGTCAAGCAGGCGGCCGGCCACTTTCGGCAATCCCCAGCTGCGCCCCGAATCGGCGCTCCACGACGCGCTCACCCTCGAGCAGGGCATCTGGCCCGGGCTCATGGCCGAGGTCACCGGCTTCTACAAGGAGCCGTACGACCTCGTCGCCGTGAGCAACAACTTCGTCTCGCGCGACGGGCAGGCGGTGCCCGAGCGCAACTCGAACGACGGCCGCGGCGCATCTACGGCGGTGAATTGTCATTGCGGCAATCGGTGTCGAAATGGTTTTTCGGCTGGATCAGCTATACGCTCATGCGGTCGGAGCGAAAGGATTGCGCGAGCTGCGAATGGCGCCTGTTCGATTTCGATCAAACGCATGTCCTCATCATCGCCGCCCATGTCTACCTGCCCAAAGGGTCCGAGGTGGGCGCGCGATTCCGTTACATCTCGGGATATCCGTACCCGACGGGTGGCGCTGACCGGCTTGCCGATCATTCCCTCGTTCGGCGTGCGCAGCGAATTCTGATGCGCGCACTGTCGATATTCGCGCTGCTGTTCGCCGGCTGCATCACGCAGGTGCACACCGAGTGCCCGACCTGCGCCGTGGTCGATGCGGCGCGTCCGCGCCTGCCACGGCTCAAGCCGGGCACCGAGCGCCTGTTCGTGCTCGTCCCGGGGCTGCTCGGCTACGGCTGGGAGTGGGACGCGCCGGTGGCGCGGCTGCGGGCGACGCCGAAGGTCGACTTCGTCGTCTTCTCCTGGGAGCCGTGGGGCTCGGTCGATCGCGCGGCGGCCGAGCTCGACGCGGTCTTGTGGCGCGCTCTGACCACGGCGCCGCCGTCGGTGCGCGAGATCGTCGTCGTCGCGCACTCGGCCGGCGGCCTGGTGGCCGCGCACGCGGTCGGGCAGCTGCCGCCGCCGCCGCGCAAGCTGACGCTGGTGACCATCGGCGCACCCTTCGCGGGGATGCACATCTGCCCCTGGAGCGAGGTCGACGTCCTGCACGCGCCGCTCATGCTCTCGGTGGCAGCGGTCTATCATCGATACCCGCCGCCGCCGGCGGGCGTCGAGGTCATCGAATATGTCACCGCCTATCCCGCCGATCCGGTGATGCAGCCGCACTGGGGCACGACGCCGTCGCGGCGCGACGTGGGGCCGGCGGGGGCGCACCGGATCGAGGTCGATCCGCGGTTCGATCACAACCTCGTGATCGATCGGGTGATGACCGACCTATTGGCGCGGCACTAGCGTCGATCCGGGCGGATATCGCTTCACTATCGAGCGCCCGGTAATGCGGTAGATCGAATAATTCAAGACGTAACGGAGCAACACCGTGCCGAAGAAGAAGCGGAAGAACCCGACCTCGGTGCGGCGCGGATCGGTCTCCACCCACAGCTCGTCGGTGTAGCGCGTCCGGCCGACGCGGCGCAGGCGATGGAACAGCGCCACCTCGTCGCCGCCGACCAGGACCTTGGTGTCGAAGCCGCCGGCGCGCTGGTAGGCGTCGCGGCGGAAGGCGACGTTGGTGCCGACGGCGTAGTAGGCGGTGCCGGCGAGCGCCTGCAGCAGCTTCCAGAAGCCGTACCACAGCCACATGACGGCGTAGACCCAGCGGCGCGCGCCCAGGTAGCGCGCCGGGCCGCTCAGACCGACCAGGCTCGTGTCGGCGGCAAAGGCGCGCGCGATCTTGGGCAGCCAGTCGGGCGGGCAGACGCTGTCGGCGTCGATGACCGCGCACAGCGGCGCCCGCGCGACGGTGACGCCGGCGGCCTTGGCGTTGACCGCGCCGAGCGCACGCTCGATGACGACGCGAGCGTTGCCGGCGCGCGCGACGGCGGCGGTGCCGTCGGTGGAGCAGTTGTCCACGACGATGAGCTCGACCGGACGGTCGCCGAGCGCCGCCGCCGACGCCTGCACCGACTGGAGGCAGCGCCCGAGGCGACCCTCCTCGTTGTGCGCGGCGATGACGACCGTGATGTCGGGCGCGCGATCCACTAGACTCTCGAAAGCATGCCATACCGGGCACTCGCTGGGATCGCGATTGTCGCCGCCGCGACGGCGGCGTGGGCGCTGCCGCTCGTCGGCCAGCCGGCGCCGCGCGTCGAGGTGGAGAATGTGGCGCTGCGGGCCATGCGGCCACTGCCGGACGCGCGTCCGCTCCTGGTGATGTACGAGGACAAGGAGGCGCAGGCGCAGAACGAAAAGGCGCGCCAGGTGTTGGGGCGGATCACCGACCGGGCGGAGAACCGCGCGCGCTTCGAGTTCGTGGCCGTGGCCGACGTGGCGGCGTGGAACTGGTGGCCGGCCAAGCGGTACGTGCTGGCCGATCTGAAGAAGATCGCGGCGCGCGACAACACGCCGCTCTTCGCCGACTGGACGGGCGCGGTGCGCAAGGCGTGGGGGCTCAAGCCGCACACGAGCACCCTGGTGCTCACCGGCGCCGACGGCCGGGTGCTGTTCTCCGGCGAGGGCACGCTCTCGGACACGCAGCTCGCCGCGCTCGTCGCCGAGCTCGAGAAGCTAGGCTGCCACGCCGACTGAGTCCAAGGTCAGGGCGACTCGGGTGCCAGCGGCTGCAGGGCGCCGCGCTCGCCGACATAGAAGCGGCGGCCTCGCCACTCGACCTCCGCCGAGGCGCCGGCCTGCGTCGCGCCGGCGCAGACGAGCAGCTCGCCCGCGAGCATGGCGGCGAGCGCGCGCGCCCAGCCGCCGGGGACGCCGTAGCAGCGGCGCAGCGTCAGCGCCAACAGCGTGCGCGCGACCACGAGCGCAAGCGCGGCGCCGAGCGCCAGCGGCCAGCCGTCTACCCGCGCAGCGGCGCCGAGCAGCGCGGCGGCAGCGACCAGGGGCGTACAGCCGAGCAGGAGCGCGTAGGTGAAGAAGAGCGCCGGCCGCTGACGCCGCACCACGAGCGACCAACGCGCGTAGCGGCGCACGATCCCGCGCAGGCTGCGACCCGAGTCGGTGAAGCGCGCCGGCGCCGCCGAGGTCGCCATCGTCATCCCCGCGTCATGCAGGCGGCGCGCGAGCTCGAAGTCCTCGCCCAGGTACGGCTCCAGCGAATGGAAGCCGCCGACGGCGGCGAGCGCGTCGCGCCGGACCGCGAGCAGCGCGCCGGCGAGCAGCGGCACACCGCCCGAGCGCTCCGACAGCGCGGCCAGCGCCAGGAGCGCGTGCGGCGTCGACGAAAGCAGCGCCGCCGACCAGCGATCGCCCGCGGTCGCCGCGCTGACGTCGATCGGCGGCGCCGACGCGGCGCCGGCGCCGCGATCGGCGAGCAGCGCCGACACCAGCGACGGCAGCGACTCGTCGTCGAGCTGCACGTCCGAGTCGGCGATGACCAAGAGCGGCGCCTCTTCCGCCGGCGGCAGCTGCGCGTCGAGGACCGCGAGCTGCGCCGCCTTGCGGTTGGCGCGCGTCTCGATCGCCGAAATTACGACCCGCACGTCGGCGCCGGCGGCGGTGAGCTCACCGCGCACCCGCTCGATGACCGCGTACGCCGGATCGGCCGCTGACGGCACGCAGAAGAAGATGGTGCGCGCGCCCTCGTAGCGCGCGATCGCCGACGAGCGCAAGGTCTCGGCCAATGAGGGGTCGAGCCCCTCGCACGGCCGCACCAGCGCGATGTGCGGCCACGCGGGCCGGGCGCGTTCGGCCCGACGCGCCCGTTCGAACAGCTGCCGCGTCGAGGCGATGGCGACGACGGTGAAGGCGAGCGCCAGCAGCGCCCAGGAGCAGACAACGAAGGAGAAGGTCATATGCGGCGCATCTTGAATCGTAGCAGGAACTGCACACCTCTGTCGCGGAAGCGATCGAGGTCGAGAAATTCGCCGACGCCGCCGCCGACGTCGGTGACCGACCGCACGCCGCCGAGGGTGGCCGCGTAGCGGGCGTAGAACGGCGTCGCTTCGAGGATGCGCGTCGGCGTGCAGCGCAGCATGCGCCCGTTGTCGTCGACCGCGAACCAGCGCGGCACCATCAAGCCCCAGGGCGCACGCCGCCGCTCGCCCTCGGGCAACAGCGCGGCGGTGCGCGCGACGGCGCGCTCCTCGTCGCGCGCGTCGACGACCCAGGCGCGCGCGGCGCCGGCGCGCTCGTGCGTCGCGTAGACGATGGTGGTGCGGTCGGCGTCGTGGAAGCGCGCCCAGGACCACGAGGCGAACGCGCGCTCGAGGCGACCGTCGCCGGCGTTGACGTCGTGGTAGCCGACGCCGTCGAAGGCGAAGTCGGGGCGGCTGAAGCGGACGCGCACCCGCGCCCGGCGCATCATCACGTGCCACAGGTGGCGCTCGCCGCCGCTCTGGGAGAGCTCGACGGGATCGAGCGCCGGACCGATCGGCTCGAAGTCGATCGTCCCGTCGACGCGTGCGCCGATGCCGGCGAGGGTGACGAGGAACGGCGCGGTGCGCTCGTGGATCGCAAGGTGCAGCCCGCCCGTGCTGGTGCGCTCGATTCCACTGTCGGCGATGCGCGGACCGCCGTCGCCGACGCCGCCGAGCGCGGCGGCGCCATGCTCGCTCATGACCCACGCGCGCTTCTTGCCGCGCTCGTAGAGGGCGAGGTTGACGCCGAGATGCTCTTGCGCGCGCGCCGGCTCGCCGCGGCGCAGCCGCGCCGCCCAGTCGGGCGAGAAGACGCTGCCGATGAAGAAGATGGCGGTGAGCGCGCGCTCGCCGTCGTCGGAGAGGGCGTCGAAATACCACCAGGCGTAGCCGCCGGGGCGCACGTGGCTGTACGGGTTCACCTAGCTGCTTACCTAACATGACGGTCGCGTGATAAGCGATCGACATGGCGACGACCAGGCGCAAGGGACCGCGACCCAAGACCAAGAGCGGACGCCCGCGCGCGCGCAAGGGCGTGAAGCACAAGCCGACGGAGCTGGGTGCGACCGAGCTCGGCGTCGACGAGCTGCCCGAAGGCGCGCGCACGCTGGCCGCCCGGGTGGCAGCCGACGGCGGGCGCGTCCTGGCCGCATACAGAGAGCCGCTCGGCGGACACGTGCAGCTGTTCGCGGCGCTGCCCATCGACCTCGTCGAGCCGACGCCCTACCAGCGCGACGTCTCCGACGCTCACGTGCGACGCCTGACGCTGGCGATGGATCGCACGCGCCGCTATCTCGATCCGGTGATCGCCGTGCACAGCGGCGGCAAGTACCTCACGCCCAACGGCAACCATCGGCTGACGGCGATGAAGGAGCTGGGCGCCAAGACCATCCTGGCGCTGCTCATCCCCGAGCCCGAGGTGGCCTTCCAGATCCTCGCGCTCAACATCGAGAAGGCGCACAACCTGCGCGAGAAGTCGCTCGAGGTGTTTCGCATGTACGGCGAGCTGGCGCGCGAGCGACCCGACGCGCGCGAGGAGGAGTGCGCGCTCGAGTTCGAGGAGCCGCAGCTGTGCACGCTCGGATTCGCCTACGCGGAGCGGGGGCGGCTGTCGGGCGGCGCGTACCAGCCGTTCCTCAAGAAGGTCGACTTCTTCCTGAAGGCGCCGCTCGCCCAAGCGATGCGCGAGCGTGAGCGGCGCGCCCAGGTGCTGCTGGCGTTCGACGACGCCGTCGGCGAGGCGGTCGAGAAGCTCAAGGCGCGCGGGTTGACCAGCCCGTACCTGAAGGCGTTCGTGGTCGCGCGCGTCAATCCGCTGCGCTTCATCAAGGGGCCGGCGCCGTCGTTCGACGAGCTGCTGGCCACGATGACCAAGCGCGTGCGCGGGATGAAGGCGGAGACCATCAAGCCGCAAGATCTGGCGCGCTCGGGCGGCGCCCCGGACGCCGGCGACGACGGCTAGTCGCTGCCGCGGCCGTCGACGATGACTAGTCGCTGCCGCCGCCGTCGACGATGGCGGGGGCGTCGCAGGTGGGCGCCGACGCCTGGTCGCCCGCGGGCGTGCAGACGTCGCCGGCGCGGCAGTCGGTGACGCCGTCCGGGCACGTCTTTGCGCAGGCGCCCGCCAGGATCATGCCGGCACCGACGCAGACCGAGCCCGCGGGGCAGTCGGCGTCCCGGGCGCAGCTCGCCTTGCAATAGCCGTTCGAGTGGGCGGTGTCGCAGAAGAACCTGCCCAGGCCGCACTGGCCCGACGTGTTGCACGGGCTGCCGATCGGCAGCCGCTGCTCGTCGACGTGATCGGCGCAGCTGACCGCGAGCGCGACCACCAGCGCCACCACGACGACGATCCCGGCGGCCAGCGCGCGCATCGACTATTGCGACGTCGGCAGGCCGAAGCCTTCGAGGTAGGCCAGGATGTCGCCGAGCTGCGCGTCGGACAGCGCCTCGAGGCTGAACAGCGGCATGTTGCCACCGACGTTGAAGAACTTGCCGTGGCGCACCTTCTCGATCACCACCGGGCGCGCGCCGGTCTTCGGATCGGTGCCGTGGGCCGCGATCGAGTCGTCGGGCACGAGCGACACCACGTCGCTCAGGCGCCCCTGCCCCGTGTGCGGCGCGCCGTGGCAGTTGCCGCACGAATGGTTCCAGATCTGCTCGCCGTTCGCGGCGTCGCCGCTCGGCACGTCGACGATGTTCTGCACCACGGTCAGCGGCAGCGTCGGCGCCGAGGCGTCGGGCGACAGGCTGGTCAGGTACACGAAGAGCGCGCGCCCCTTGTCGTCATCGGCCGCGAGCGGGTTGCCGCGCATGAAGTTGTAGATGCACTGGTTGGTGGCGTCGAGCAGCGTCTGCACGCTGCCGCCCCACCAGGCGGCGCGCACCGCCGAATCATAGAGCACGTAGCCCGGCAGCTGCTTGGTGGGCGTCGCCGTCACCTCGTGGCAGGTGGAGCACTTGAAGGGGTTCGACGCCGCCGACGAGACGGTGGCATCGCTGAACAGCGCGCGCCCGTAGTCGACGGCCGGCCGCGAGCCGCAGCCCGCCACCAGCGTCGCGACGACGAGCGCGCGCAGCACGCCGATTACTTGTTTCCCATGGCGATGGCCTGGCGCACCGCCGCGATCGCTTGATTGGTGTGCCCCAACGCCGCGACGCGGAACCCGCCCTTGTTGTGCTCGGCGCGCTCCAGCGCCGCCTTGGCCTGCTCCAGATGGCCGAGCGCCGCCTCCATGTTCGGCTGCGGCACCGCGCTCGCCCGCCCGACGAAGAAGGTCATGACGACGAGGACGACGCCGAGAGCCGCGACCGTGAGCTTCCACATCTTCACCTTGGTTGCATGAGCCATCACCCGCCCTCCTCCTTCGTCTGGGACGCACTGCCCCCGCGCCGAATTCTAGCGCGCGGCGTGCTTTCTTCCCACCGGGGCCTGCAGCTCGTCCGCCAGCGCCCCCGCGTCGTACACCTGCCGCAGCGCCTCGATCAGGGCCGCCGAGTGCACGCTGACGGCGCGGTTCTGCGCCTCGTCGTACACGAAGTCGCCCGACCAGCGACTGGATGTTGCCGTCGAAGATGAGCCCGACGACCTCGCCGTCGCGCGTTGACCACCGGCGAGCCCGAGTTGCCGCCGATGATGTCGTTGGTGGAGACGAAGTCGAGCGGCACCTTGCCGTTGAGCTTGGCCTTCTTCTCGATCCAGCGCTGGGGCAGATTCCACGGCGCCTTGCCGTCCGCCTTGGCCGAGCGCTGATACAGCCCCGCGATCGTCGTCATGGCGGGATCTTCTTGCCGCCCTGCTTGTAGCCGGCGACCTTGCCGTACGACAGCCGCAGCGTGAACGTCGCGTCCGGGTAGCTGCGCCGTGCCCTTGACGGCGAACTGCGCCTCGCGCCAGCACCTCGTGGTTGTGCTTGAGCGGGCCCTCGATCGTGTCCTCGTAGCGCTTGCGCAGCGCCCGCGCGCTCGGGATCGAGCGTGCGCGCCAGCACGATCATCGGATCGGTCGACGTGGCGACGAGCTGCTTGTTGCCCGCCAGCTGCTTGCGGAACGCCGGCGTCCTTGAGCTTGGTGCCGGTGATGAGCTCGTGGGCGCGCGCCGCCGGCGTCTTGCCCGCCAGCACCTTCTGCACGTAGGGATCGTTGGCGCCCAGCTCCTTCTGCAGCCACTCGAGCGACGCGGTCATGGTCGCCTCTTCCATGCTCGTCGTAGATCGGCGCCGGCGAGAACAGCCGCAGCTCGAGCGACGGCAGCGCCGACTCGCGGTACTCACGCAGCCGCTGCCCGTTCGGCTTGTCCTTCTCGGCGACGAGCCGCACGAGCTCGCTGGCGATGCCGTAGAGCTGCGTGCCCAGGTTCGAGCGCTCGGTCTGCTGCGTAGCGCACGAACATGCGGACGCGAACTCCTGCTCGGTGGCTGGCGATGTTGTCCCACACCTTGGCGTACTCGGGGTCGCTCGCCAGCTTGGCCTTCAGCTTGGCCTCTTCGCCCTGCTTCTTCGCCATCACCTTCGGATCCTTGAGGCCCTCCTCGCGTCCGGTGATCGCCTTCAGGCTGTTCATCGACGCCGAACAGCCGCGTCGCCGCCTGCCGCGCCTGCTCCGGCCCGCGCTTGCTGTAGTCCTCGCAGCACCTTGCGCGCCACGCCGAGCCGCTCGAGCGCGTACGGCTGCGCGACGTCGCGCACGAAGGTCAGCTCGGCGACGGTGTCGAGGCGCGCGGTGCCGCCCGGATTGCCCGACACGAAGACCAGCTCGCCGTCGCGCGCGCCCGCGGGCGACCACTTGAGGTAATTCTCTGGCGCCAGCGCCCGGCCGTTCTCGTAGACGCGGAAGAAGGCGACGTCGAGGTCGTAGCGCGGGAACTCGAAGTTGTCCGGATCGCCGCCGAAGAACGCGATCTGCGAACTCGGGCGCGAACACCAGCCGCACGTCGGTGTACTTCTTGTACGTGTAGAGGTTGTAGACGCCGCCGTGATAGAGCGTCACCACGTCGCAGCGCTCGTGGGTGCGATCGGCGCACGCCTTCTCGAGCGCCGACATCTTCTGCTTCTGCGCCTTGTTGATGGCGGCGTCGTCCATGCCCGGCTTGGCCACCGACTGCACGTCCTTGGTCACGTCGCTGATGTCGACGAGCACGTTGAGCTCGAGATCGGGACACTTGATCTCTTCGTCGTGCGTCTTGGCGTAGAAGCCGGTCGGTGATGCAGATCCTTGTCCGACTTGCCGAGCTTGTGGATGCAGTCGGCGCCGACGTGATGATTGGTCATCACCAGGCCCGTCGCCCGAGACGAACGACCCCGAGCCGCCGTTGTTGAAGCGCACCGACGACAGCCGCACGTGATCGAGCCACGGGTCGGTGATGTCGACATGGTACTTCTGCTTCACCGCCTGCTTGGGAAAGTTGTTGTAGGTCCACATGCCTTCGTCGGCGCGCGCGAAGGGCGCGAGCGCCAGAACACCGAGTGCAGCGAGAGCAAGCGTGCGCATGATGCTCCTCCGATGGTCCGGCTTACTACGGCAGCCGACGAGGCGCCACGCAAAAGCGCGGCGGCAACGACGCACCATGTTACGATTCGGTCCGTGCCCGCTCCCGCAGCGCTGACCGTCGCGCTCACCAACCTGCTCTATCTCGACGGGCGAACGATGCCCGACTCTCCGGATCGCGACGCCCTGTTCACCTACGTCGGCGCATCGCGCTGGCTGCGCTTCGCGCTCGGCGTGGGGCCGGACGAGCCGATCCCGCGCGACGACGACGCCGGCCTCGCCGCCGCGGCCGACGACTTCGGCAAGCGCTGGCAGACGTGGATGGCCTACCGACGCTCGATGATCGAGGTGTCGCCGCCGGCCGCGCCGCCGGTGCGCTTTCGCATCGAGGGGCCCAAGGGCCCACCACCGACCTTTCCCGCGTCGACGTTCGCGGTGATCACGGCGTGGAACCCCGGCGGCGAGGCGCGCCCGAACGAGCAGCTCAATCGTCGCGCCAACGAGCGGCTGGCCGCGCACCTCGACGCGCGCATGGTCGAGCGCTGGCCGGCGACCAACGCGCCCGGCACGCGCTTCGCCGAGCAGAGCTTCGCCGTGCTCGGCCTCGATCGCGACGAGGCGTGGCGCCTCGGCGAAGCGTTTCAGCAGCTCGCCATCTATTATGTAGACCGTGGCGTGCCGCTCTTGGTGGCGCGGCGGCGCGGTCGCGTGGTGGCGTGGGAGGGGACGCTATGCGCCGCTTGAGAGCGCGGTCGCCAGCACTGCTTGCAGGAGCTTGGCGCCGCCCACGTTGCCCATGATCGGCGCCCCTTCGTTGACCAGCGTCATCGGCACGCCGCGCACCTGATAGCGCTGGGCCAATTCGGGGAACTCCTGCGCTTCGAAGACGTCGGCCGTGATCTTGTCGGAGGACATCGCGAGCTGGAAGGCCGCACGGGCCATCGCCGGGCAGTGCGGTCAACCAGGAGTGACGAACACCTGGATGTGCACCGGTGCGGTCAGCTTGTCGAGCTCGACGGCGACCTCGGACGGGACCATCGGCTCGCCCGAGCCGAGATCCATGAGCGTCGCTACCAGCGTCGACATCTCGTAGCCGGCCGGCAGGCCGAAGTAGCGCAGCGTGCCCTTGGACGCCGCGCCGCCGAACACGATCGCGGGCAGGTGCGCGCCGGCGAGCGTGGAGGCGCGGTCGGCGTCGGCGCCGGCGTCGACGTGCGTGACCTTGATGCGCGGCGAGGTCGCGGCCACTTCGTCGACGATTTGCTTGACCTCGGCCGAGGCGTCCCCGGCGTCGGCGGCGGCGTCGGCGCCGGGAAGGACCAGGCGCGAGCGCTCGCGCGTCACGACGGTGACGCTGACGTCGGTGCGCAGCTCGGCGAAGCTCTCGCGGAGATACTTGCTGTCTTCGTCGCCCAACAGCGCCATACCCGAAAGGTAAGGCTTTTAGGGGGCGATGTCGACGGAGCCGGCGGAGAAGGTCGACGCGGGCACTTCGCTGCCGAGCGTGAAGAACGCCCACCCGGCCGGCGGAGTGGTCATCGTGCACGAGGCGGGCGAGCCGACCCAGACCATCGAGCCTGAATAGGCGCCAGCGATGGAGTAGACGTGGGTGCGCGCGCTCGACGTGTAGACGCCGGTGTCGACGCAGCTGGCGGTCGTCTCGTACTTGCTCGCCCAGGTCGCCGCGCAGCCGGTGGTCGAATAGGCGATGAGCGTGGTGCAGCCGGAGTCGCCCCAGTAGGTGCCGGTGTAGGCGACATTGGCCGGCAGGCAGCGCACGGCGTCGTCGGCGGCGCGGTTGAACGTGCACGGCGTCGCGAGCGTGCTGTCATAGAAGCCGGCGAAGGCCTTGGCGCCGTCGGGGGTCGACTGCACGCGCGCCTTGATGCGCGTGCCGGACACGTAGTCGGGAACGCCGCCGGCGCCGCCGCCGCTGCCGCCGGTCCCGCCAGCGCCGCCGCCTCCAGCCCCACCGGTCCCGCCGCTGCCGCCACCGCCGGTCCCACCGCTACCGCCGTTGTTGTCACCGCCCGTGCCCAGGTTGCCGCACGCCAGGGCGAGCGCGAAGACGAAGAGGCCAAGTCGCTTCCGCATCGGCGGAACCTAACACGGGCGCCGATGGGGTTGCACTTCGGCGGGCGACGCGGTACACAAGCGTCCGCCGTACGCGCGCTTAGCTCAGCTGGATAGAGCGTTGGCCTCCGGAGCCAAAGGCCACAGGTTCGAATCCTGTAGCGCGCACTTCGCAACTCCTTGTTACGCCGACGTTTCTCGGGCATGTCGAGCGGCCGAGGCAACCTGTGCCTCTCGATTCTCGACGGAACAGCGCGAATCGGCGTGAAACATCCTGTGGCGTAACGGTCGCCGGGAAATGTTGTTGCTGCTCGCTGGCCGTCGATGCACGCTGTTCGCCGTGAACACGGCGTCGAGGTCCGGCGACCGCCGGTGAGCTCATGGCGCTCGAGCTCTCGCCCCAACGACGCCTACACTTCGTCGCCGTCGATTCGGAGGGTCTGACTTCTGCGTCGGCAACGCGAATTCGAGAGGCGTTCGATCGCGGTGTAGGGCGCGGGATCCTCGACCTCGCTCTCGCTGAGCTTACGACTAAGCTGCCGCCGGACCTGGCGTACTTCAGAGAGCTAGCGTCGCACTTCCTCACTTCGGTGTGCGCGAACTCGGATCCTGAAACAACACGCGCAGAGATTCGTGTCCCTCCGTCACGCAAGAAGCTCGAGGAACTCGCCGCCCGCGTGCCGCCGATGCCAGGCGCCGAGTACGTCGACGTCGCGCTCCTCGACGGGTTGTGGGCTGAGCTGGAAGAAGCCTTTCGCGCCCAGCTGCGCGACTGGAAGGGGACCGTACAGTCGTATCTGCACGCGCATGGCCCGGCGTGGAACCTGGTCGGACGCGTGTGCCTCCACCTCGCCGAGAATAACAAGAACGAGGAGTACCCGTTCGCCTTCCTCGCGACCTACACGACCAGGCTGGCGGCGAATTCGAAGGCGCAACACCTTCCGCTTGGGCGGGCCGTCGACAAGTCGGGCTCGGCGCGTGACAAGGCGGCGCTTCTGTCTTTGTTGTTGCCCATCGAGAGAGCGGCGAAACGGAGCGCGTTCCTTCGCGAGCTGCTCGAATCCGGCGATCTCTTTCATCCACTCGCGTGGACTCCTCGAGAGGCGCATCGCTTCCTGAAGGAGGTCCCTGCATTCGAGTCGAGCGGCGTGATCGTGCGCGTTCCCGATTGGTGGAAAAGTCGCCCGGCCCGCCCACAGGTTTCGGTACGCGTGGGCGGGAAGGCGCCATCCAAGCTCGGCCTCGACGCAGTGCTCGACTTCTCCGTGGACCTGACGCTCGACGGTGAGCCGCTCACCGAGGAGGAGTGGCAGACGATCCGCTCGAGCACCGACGGTCTTGCGCTCGTGCGTGGTCGTTGGGTCGAGGTCGATCGCGAAAAGCTCGAACAGGTGCTCGCGCACTGGAGGACCGTGCAGCGCCGAGCCGGACGCGACGGTTTGACCTTCCTCGACGGGATGCGTCTCCTGGCCGGCGTGGACGTCGAAGACGGAGCGGGTTCTCTCGGGGAGGCTACGCCCGAGTGGTCTACGGTCGTGGCCGGCGATTGGCTCCGCGAAACACTGCAGAGCCTCCGCGATCCCGATTCGTTGGCAAGCGCGGCGCGTTATGGCCTCAAGGCGACGCTGCGTCCATATCAACAAGTCGGGGTGAATTGGCTCCGGCTGCTGTCGTCGGTCGGTCTTGGCGCTTGTCTGGCGGACGACATGGGTCTCGGAAAGACGATTCAGGTGCTCGGGCTGCTTTTGCATCTAAAGGGGCGACCGCACCTGCTCGTCGTCCCCGCGTCCCTCATCGGGAACTGGATGGCGGAGATCGAGCGTTTCGCACCGGACCTTTCGGTGGCGATTGCCCACTCGTCTGCAGGTGCGTCGACAGACTCGGCGTCGGATCTCGTGATCACCACATACGGCACGGTGGGGCGTCTCCAATGGCTGCGCGACAACGAGTGGGACACCGTGATCCTGGACGAGGCGCAAGCGATCAAGAATCCGGCTGCCAAGCAGACCCGCGCGTGCAAGGCGCTCAAGGGCCGGGTGAAGATTGCGCTCACCGGCACTCCCGTCGAGAATCGGCTCGGAGATCTGTGGTCGATCTTCGACTTCCTCAATCCGGGCTTGCTCGGATCGGCGAAAGCGTTCACCGGCCTCACGAAGAGGCTCGCCGCCCACGGTAACTACGCGCCGTTGCGCAATCTGGTTCGTCCCTACATCCTGCGCCGCCTCAAGACCGACAAGCGAGTCATCTCCGATCTTCCGGACAAGACCGAGCTCATTGCCTATTGCTCGTTGACGAAGATTCAGGCGGCGCTGTATCAAGACAGCGTCGATGCGTTAAGGGAGCAACTGACTACCGTGCGATCGGACAGCATGCGACGACGCGGGATGATCCTCGCCTCGCTGATGCGGCTGAAGCAGATCTGTAACCACCCGTCACAGTGGCTTCGCGACGGATCCTGGGCTCCCGAGTCCAGCGGAAAGCTCGCCCGGCTCGCCGAGATTTGCGAATCGATCGCGGCCAGGCAGGAAAAGGTGCTCGTGTTCAGCCAGTTCCGCGAGGTCACAGAGCCGCTCGCCTCATTCCTGAAGGGAGTGTTCGGCCGCGAGGGGCTGGTACTTGCCGGCGACACACCGATCAATCGGCGGCAAGAGCTTGTCGATCGCTTTCAATCGGATGACAAGCTCCCATTCTTCGTGCTGTCGGTGAAGGCCGGAGGCACCGGGCTAAACCTGACCGCCGCGTCCCACGTCATCCATTTCGATCGCTGGTGGAACCCTGCCGTCGAGAACCAGGCCACCGATCGCGCATTTCGCATCGGGCAGAAGAAAAACGTGCTGGTTCACAAGCTGGTCTGTCGCGGAACGATCGAAGAGCACATCGACGAATTGATCGAGGCGAAAAAAGGACTCGAGAGAGAAATCCTGGACGGAGGCGGCGAGAAGTTGGTCACGGAGATGGCCGACGAGGAGATCTTGCGCCTCGTCGCCCTTGACATCCATCGCGCGCTCGAAGAAGGCTGACGCATGTTCTACGAGTGGCACCCATACGTTCCGGTCGCGCAGCGTCGAAAAAAGGCGGCACGTCTTGCCGCGAAGTTGGCCCAAAAGGGTCGTCCGGTTCGCCCCGTGCAAATAGAGGGCCGCACGATCGCGAGCTCTTTTTGGGGCAAGGCGTGGTGCGACAACCTCGAGAGCTACAGCGACTACGCGAACCGCATGCCACGCGGGCGCACCTACGTGCGCAATGGCTCGGTGGTGGATCTGCAAATCGCCGCCGGTCGTGTCGATGCAATCGTCAGTGGGACTGACGTCTACCAGGTCGAGATTGAGCTGGCCCCGCTGGACAAGAGGGTATGGAGAGCCCTGGTGCGACAGTGCGCGGGGCAGATTGGATCGATGATCGAGCTTCTCCAAGGCCATCTCTCGCATGACGTCATGCAGATCATGGCGCGGCCCAAGACCGGGCTGTTTCCGTCGCCCAAAGAGATCCAGCTCTCGTGTACCTGCCCGGATTGGGCAACGATGTGCAAGCACGTCGCGGCCGCAATGTACGGCGTCGGCGCCAGGTTGGATCGCGAGCCCGAGATCTTCTTCACGCTGCGTCAAGTGGACCAGACCGAGCTCGTCAGCATCGCATCGACCGCGCGTGGCTTATCGCGGAAGACCCGCACGCGGCGCGGTACGACGATCGCTCCCGGCAGCTTGTCTGAGATCTTCGGAATCGAGATGGATGATGCTCCCAGGCCGCGAAGGCGCTCAAAAAGCCAGCAAGAAGCTCGCCAGCGGCAGAAGTAGTTGGTGAGGGATCCCGTCCAGGCCGAGCGACTGCTGGGCACGATCGTCGAAGCGGTAGGTCTCGCGCGTAACTACGATGGGCGGCTTGCTCTTGAAGCGCTCTCGGAACAGACGAAGCCCGACCAGATCGCTGGATTCGATTCGTCGCCGGAACTTCACCTCGATCGGCAGAACCGCGCCGTCCGTTCGTTCGGCGACGAAGTCGACTTCGCGGATCGGCGAGCGACGGTCTTTCGGATTCTCGTAGTCGCGGAAGAAATGAACTTGCAGGTTGTGATCGCGCAGGCACGCTTGGACCAACGTTTCTACCAGCGGCCCGATCGAGGTTGGATCGCTCTCCCATAGGGAAGGCGCGCTACGAAGGATCGCGTTGCGTACGCCGAGGTCGGTCAGCGTGATCTTCGCGGGCGCGCGCGAAGAAGACTTCTTTGCGATCGGATACCGGCGGAACTCGCGAATCAGAAGCGCGTCCGTAAGGTAGTGAATGTACTTCCCCACGGTCGGTTGATTGGTAGCGAAACCAGCCGCGTTCAGCCATTGCGTCAACGCGTTCTGCGCCACCTCCTGGCCCGTGTGCTTCGCGATCTCAAGGTACACCGCTCGCAGAAGGCGCGGCTGCTCGACGGGGAACAGATCGGGGATATCCGCACCGAGCACGTTCTCGAAGATGGTTTGCACGACATAGTCGGCCCAACGGTCGTCGTCGACTTCGCCGCTGTGAAGTCGAGGATAGCCTCCTCTCGCGTAGTAACGCTCGAGCTGACGCCGGAGCGCGAGCTTCTGCTGCGGCTTCAATCGGTCGAACGCAGCCGCCCAATCGACCAGCGCGCCTTCGAAGGCGTCAATGAATCGAACCCGCCGCGGGAGAATACGAGCCAGCTCGGGCTTCCAACACTCGAGCACCTCGCGGAATGAGAACGGCGGCATGTCGGTGGTGAAGATCCGGCCAGCGAGGCTTTCCCGGCCGCCGCGTGCCACCAGGACACTGGACGACCCGGTCAACAGGATCCGCACCGGGAACGTGTCGCCGAGGTGTTTCACCTCGTCGCTCCACCGCCGCAGCTTGTGAATCTCGTCGAGAAACACGTAAGCGTGAGCTCCGTCGGCGAGCGGTCGCTTGCGCACGTCGGCGACGAACCAGTCGATGATTCGCCGCAGGGCCGAAGGTTCGTCGCGCAATAGCTCCAAGTCGAAGCGGACGAAGAGGATGTCGTTCGCTGAGACCTGATTGGCGAGCAGCGTTTCGATGATCTGCGCGATGGCGGTCGTCTTGCCGACCTGTCGGGGTCCGCGAACCACTTCGATCAGGGCACGACGGGCCTGGATCCGCTGCTCGAGATCCAGCACACAAGGGCGCCGGTACGGCGGCGGCGTCGGACGCACTCGGCCCGTCAACCACCAGGGGTTCAGGTCGCGTACGACTGTCGCGGCCTCCTGGCTGAGCGTAGCTTGCACAGCTTCAAAGTAGTCTTTGCAGCTGTGATTCGCAACTTATAAAGCAGTTTATAACCTGTGAAGACCGTGCCACTGGAGTTGTGATGCCCGATTGGGTCATCCGTGAGCTCATCCTGGGGAAATCTGCGGTTATGCCGCGATTTGGTAGGTGTGGTGAAGTCCGCCGAGGACTGGTCGTGCGACGATTCGAGCGCCTGCTGGCGGTTTCCCTCCGAGCGCCGGCAGATCCAAGGTCGACGGACGTCGTTGGTCGATGCCCTGATGCGGCCGGCTCGCGTTGAAATAGGCACGGTACTCGTCGAGCACTCGCTGCAGATGGCGCTCGTTCAAGATCTAATTTAGCGGTAGACCCGATACCGCAAGATCGTCGGTGATCCGCGGCACCAGGTTTCCACTATCGATATTCAACCCCCACGAGTCGAGTGCTAGCGTCGCCGGCGAATCGCAAGGGAGGGATCGCCATGAAGACGCACGTGGTCACCTTGTTCATCGTTCTCGCAGCGTGCAACGGAGGTGTGCAGATTGATGGGGCCACGCAGAGCGCTCCAGCGGTGCCTGCGCCGAGCAAACCCAGCGCGACGGTTCCCAAGGATTATGTTCTCGCCCCGGGCGGAATCTACATCCACCGATCCTGTCTGATCCAGGTCGAGCAAGGCGAAACGATCCTTCAGAACGGCGACATCTCTCGCGCCGACGGCTCGATTCGCGCCATCGCTCCGTGCACACAGCCGCGGTTTGACAGCAATGGCGTCCAGCTCGACGTGGATCCGCAGGTTGGCTCGTTGAAGACGTTTGCCTGCAACATCCACCCCGGCGGCGGATGCGGCGGGTCTTCGGGATACGGAAGCGACTGGTGGGGATGGTTCCAATACGGCCCCAATGATGCGATTCGCTCCACGTCCGGGACCTGGACGGTGCCCGGCACTCCCTCCTCGCCCTCGGCGGAGGAGATCCTCTATATCTGGAACGGATTGCAATCGACCTATTCGGGCGAGCTGGTACAACCCGTTCTCGCCTACAACGCCGTCTCCACGCTCGGTTCGGGTGTGGCGTGGCAGTGGGCGATTGCGGCCTGGTACTGGACTCCGAGCAACGTCTACCATAGCGCTGCGACCATCGTGCATTACGGGAACACCATCGGCGGAAACGCCTCCTGGGGCGCCGGCGGTCAATGGACGCAATGGATGACCATCAACGGAGGCTATTCCTCCGCCTCGCTGACCGGGTATGCACAGGCAGGACTGAACATGGCGCTGGGAGGAGTGATCGAAGTGCACTACAAACCCGGTGCCGGAAACTACGGCGGCGATTCCAACTTCGGCTGCTGGGAGCTGCCCGGGACCTCCTACGTGGAGTGGACCAACATCTCGGTCGGGCTCTCCAGCGGAGCTCACGTCACGCCAACGTGGACGTACTACCCCAACCCGGGGTCACCGAACCCGTATCTCAGAGTCGGATATTGCAATATGACCGTGTACGTCGGTTCGAACTGGGGATACCTCTCGTATCAGAACTGGTGAAACCGCAAGTCCGTCGACGCTGACCTAGCCGCGGAGATCGGCCACCTCGTCTCGCCCGACCGCGGTGGGGCCGAGATGCAGCGCCCCGGCACGCTCGCGACGAACCACTGAAGCAGCGCCCCGGTAGCCCGACGCGCCGGCACGCGCCGCACCGCGCGTTCGCCTCGCACCGGCACGTGCCGCACCGCGCGCGCCCACGCGCCCGCACGCGCCCGCACCGCGCGTTCGCCTCGCACCGGCACGCGCCGGGACGCGTCGCACCGCGCGTTCGCCTCGCACCGGTCACGCACGAACCCCAAGCGCGACCGCGCCCTGGGAGGATCTCCCCAGGGTCGCGCGGCGGTCGATTTCCGCCGCGATTTCCGTTGCCTGCCATCTGACATGAGCCCGCGCCGATTTGTTTGCGACAAAGCGGCGCCGCCGGCGTCAACGGGACGGAGGTCTGGCCTGCCGGGCCAGCTCACGACCCCGGAAAGGAGGAGACCATGAAGATTCGCATCGAGCCGGTCAAGGTGCCGGAGACGCCGACGCGCGCAAGCGCACCGGCGGCGTCCGGCAGTCGCGGGAGCCGTCGCGTCACGACCGCACCGCGTCCCATCATCGTCATCGTCTAGCAACGCCGGGCGCGCGTCGCCCGCCCGATCGCAGGGCGGGCGACGTGCACCCACTCACGCTGTCGAACACGGAGAGCTCCCATGAGGTCTCGTACCGAGTCGCGCGCCGACGTCATCCTCGCCTCCATGCCGTGGGACATGCTGGAGATCCCGTCCATTCAGATTGGCACCCTCGACGCCGTTCTGCGTCGCGCCGGCATTTCGGTCGCCACGCGCGCCTATAAGTTCGATTTTATCGATCGCTGCATCGCCGCGACCGCGGCGCTGCCCGAGAGCGAACGACTGAGCGCGGCCGACTACCTCCGCGTCGCCAACCGCTGCGAGACCGCCATCGGCGACTGGATCTTCGCCGTGCCTCCCTACGCCGCCGTCGACGATCAGCGCGACGCCGCCTACTTCTCGATCCTGCGCCAGGAACTCGGCGCCACCGACGAGCTGATCGCGCTGGCGCGACGCTTCCGCGCCCACGTCGCCCCCTTCGTAGACGAGTGCGTCGAGGACCTGATCGCGTCGGGCGCGCGCGTCGTTGGCTTCTCGAGCACCTTCTCGCAGAACATCCCTTCGCTCCTGGCCGCGCAGTGCCTCAAGCGACGCGCGCCGCACGTCGCGGTCATCCTCGGCGGCAGCAACTTCGACGGTCCCATGGGCGCGGCCATCCACCGCGCCTTCCCGTTCCTCGACTTCATCGTGCGCGGCGAAGGCGAGCGCGTCTTGCCGCGCCTCGTGCGCGACCTCCTCGACGGCGCACCGGTCACGCCGCAGCCGGGGCTCTGCCGCCGCGTCGACGGGCGCAGCGTCGTCGAGCCCGAAGGCGGCGAGATCGTGCCGATGTCCGAGGTTCCGCCGCCGCGGTTCGACGAATACTTCGAATCGTTCGGCTCGTCGCTGGCGCGAGAGCAGCTGAGCGGCGACGTGCGGCTCATGTACGAGTCGTCGCGCGGCTGCTGGTGGGGCGAGAAGTCGCACTGCACCTTCTGCGGGCTGAACGGCGCGACGATGAAGTTCCGCAGCAAGGATCCGGAGGTCGTCGTGCGCGAGATCGAAGCGCTGGCGCGCCGCCATCAACGGCTCGATTTCCAGCTGGTCGACAACATCATGGACATGGACTACGTGCACAGTGTCCTGCCGAAGCTGCGCGACGCCGGCTTCGACCTGACGCTCTTCTACGAGACCAAGTCGAACCTGCGTCGCGAGCACGTCAAGCTCCTCGCCGAGGCCGGCGTCGATCGCATCCAGCCCGGTATCGAGAGCCTGAGCACGCCCATCTTGAAGCTCATGAAGAAGGGGGTTACCGCGTTTCAAAATATCCGTTTGTTGAAATGGGGCGCCGAATATGGCGTGGGAATCTATTGGAACATCATCTGCGGATTTCCCCGTGAGCCGGAGGCGGAATACGCGCGCATGGCGGAGCTGGTTCCGTTGCTCACGCACCTCGACGCCCCGGAGATCGGCACGCTACGCGTCGATCGATTCAGTCCATATCACAAGGATCCGGCTCGATATGGCCTCGAGCTCCTGGGGCCGCGAGCGCACTTCAAATATTTGTATGATGTCGAATCCGATATCCTTGGCGATCTCGCATATACGTTCGAGTATCGTCACAGCGACGGCCGATGCGTCGACGTCTACAGCGCGCCGCTGCGCGCAGCGGTCAAGGCGTGGCGCGAGCATGGCGCCGGCAGCTCACTCACCTGGCGGCGCGGGCCGGGGTTCGTCGTGGTTCACGATCGCCGCGTCGGCCGCCCGCCAAACGACGTCTACCTCGAGGGCGAGGCTGCGGTCGCGTTCGAGGCCTGTAGCGACGGAGCGACGGTGGAGGGCGTCGCCCAGGCGATCGCCGGCGCCGGCCTGGCACCGCCGGCGGCGAGCGAGCTCGAGGATCTGTTGCGACAGCTGGTCGCGCTCGGGCTGGCCATCGTCGAGGATCGGCGCTATTTGACGCTGGCGCTACCGGTGCGTCCGCGCGCGGTCGCCGCGCTCGCCGAGCCGCGCGCGGAGCCGCCTCGCGTACGCACGCTGCCGCTCGCCGGCTGACGCGTGTAGTATCGGGCGCCGAGATGAGTGGCTCTGCCCTGAGACCTGGCCATCGCGTGGTCGTCGGACGGTTCGCCGAGTCGCCGCCCGAGGCGATCGAGACCCTATTGTCGCTCGAGCCGATGCCGCCGCCGGACACGGCACGGCTCGCCGCGCGTGACGTGGTGGTCGAGGTTCGCAGCGCCGCCGTGGGCTGGGTGGACCTGCTCATGACGAGCGGCCAGTACCAGCACATGCCCAAGCCGCCCTATACGCCGGGGCTGGAGTGTGCCGGTGTGGTCGTCTGGGTCGGCCCCGAGGCGCGCGAACGGATTGCGCTCGGTGCCGCGGTGATCGTCGACGGCCTGCTCGCCGGTCCGCGATCGCTCGGGGCGTACCAGGAGTGGGGCGGCTTCGCGTCGTACGTAGTGGCGCCGGTCGAAGGCGCGATCGAGATCCCCGGCGGGCTCTCCTTCGATCAGGCGGCGGCGCTGCTCGGCAGCTACGAGACCGCCTACCACTGCCTCGTCACCCGCGGCCGCCTGCGAGCCGGCGAGACGGTGCTGATCCACGGTGCCTCGGGGGCGACGGGGCTGGCCGCCGTACAGGTGGCCAAGCTGCTCGGTGCCACCGTGATCGCCACCGGCCGCTCCCAGCCCAAGCTCGCGGTGGTCGCGGCGCAAGGCGCCGACCATGTGCTCGATTCCGGGAGCTCGTTCCGCGACGAGGTGAAGCGGCTCACCGCGGGCCGCGGCGTCGACGTGGTCTACGACGCCGTCGGCGGCGAGGTCTCGATCGAGAGCTTGCGCTGCGTGCGCTTCGGCGCGCGCTTCCTGATCGTCGGCTGGGCGGCGACGCCATTCGTGGCGAACGGCAAGGGTCAGCGTGGTGCGCCGAACGCGAACCAACTGCCGACCAACCTCATCATGATGAAGGGCCTCGACGTGCTCGGTTGCCCGACGGCGATCTCCACCGCCAACGACCCCGAGAGCCGCGCCCCGCGCCTGGCGCAGGTGCTGGCGTGGGCGGAGGGTGGCCAGATCCGCCCGCACGTGTCGCACGTCTTTCCGCTCGCTGAGTTCAAGGCGGCCCTGCGGGCAAAATGGAACGGCGACGTTATCGGCGGCTGCGTGCTCCACCCGTAGCCGCTGTCTACGGCATCAAGCCCAGCGAGCGGGAATCGGATTTGAATTCTGCGCGCTCGAGGCGACCGGTCCCAGCGCACCGAGACCGCTGCCGATCCGCGAGGTGGATCAGCGTTTGCGAGTCGAGGAAACCAGCGACGGCAGCGGCGACCAGCATGGAGCCGACGCTATCGATCCGCACCACCCGCCTGAGCACATCAATGGCGGCGTCGATCTGCTGCGACACGGCCTCGGGAGTCTCCCCGCGCTTGAGCAGCGCGACCCGGCGTGGCGAGAGGGAGAAGACGACCATCCGCGCAGGCTCGACAACGCCGTTGATCACCTTCGCGGCGCCCCGCTGAAAGTCTCCCGCGAGGTCCGCGATCGCGAGCTCGATGGCCGCGTGCTGGCGAAGCGCGAGCCGCAACTCCATCTCGACCATGATCTCGAAGGTCGCTGGATCACCGGCTGGCAGGTCGAAGCCCATGCCGAAGCCGCGAAACGGATCGGGCTGCCCCGCTTCGATGCCGTGTAGCAGCTGTCCGAGGCGCTGGCCCAGGTACTCGAGCACGAGCACGTCCTCGGCGGGGAACGGCTCGATTCGTCGGCGTGCGAGGCAGATCGCACCGGTCACGACCTTCGTGGGGCCCACGACCGGCACCCCCACGAACGAGCGCGCCCCCCGCAGGCCCTCGAGATCCGACGCGACGCAGGGATGATTGGCGGCATCGGCAAGCACCAGCGCGGAGCCGGTAGTGATGATATCGGTAATCGACAACGGCAGCGGATGATCCGCGTACAGCTTGGAGTCGGCCTCGCGGTGGGTGATCGCCAGCAGCCGGCCGCTTCGAATCACGGCGGCAAACACCTCGTCGACGTCGAAGTATCCTCGCCCCCAGCCGAGCGCGCCGCTCAGCTTCCGCGCCAGGTCCCCGGTCGACGTCGAGCCCAGCGCCGCCTCGGCGGCTCGGCCCGCGACCTCTCGTGCGGTCGCCGAGTGCTTGCGCTCTCGCTCCAGGACCTGTGGGCTCGGCGGCTGATTGGACAACGCCTCTCCGACCAACAGCAGGAGATCATCGACCTCGACCGGTTTGGGCAGGAACGCATACGCACCCCGCTGCAGCGCCTCTTGCTCGGTGATCTGGAATCCGGAGCTGAGGATGACGGGCGGCAACGGAGGGGCAACATCGCTCCGCAGCTGGAGCAAGAGCTCGAACCCATCCATCACAGGCATCGAGACGTCGACGATCAGGAGATCGGGACGAGAGATCCGCACGGCGCGGAGCCCTTCTCGGCCATTGGAGGCGCTCTCGACGGTGTAGCCCGCTGACTCGAAGACGGTTCGGTAGAACTCACGGATCTCTTCGCTGTCGTCGACCACCAGGATTCGCTTGGGCCCAGCCGAATCTGCCGCCATCGATCCTCCGTCGCACTCAAGGTAGTGCGGGGATCGCCAGCAGCCATCCAGTCTTGCCGCCACTCACGACGGCATCGACCGTTACCGGAGCTCGGGCGCTGACGTCACCTACGGATCGCTCTTGAGCGCCAACTCGAGAGCAGGAGTCGTCAGGGACACGAAGCGAAGCCCGGCAGAGCGAGCGCGGCCGAGATGTTCTCGAGCCCAGTCCAGGATCTCCCGGCGTTCCGCGGCGGTCATCGAAAACAGCCGAGAGTCCCTCGATTGCGTGGCAGCGACCACCATCGACGGGATCGCCAGCAAGAGGCCGACCTCTCGAGCCCGCTCGGCCAGCGCCGTCCCCGCCCAAAGAAGCGAAAGGTAGCCAACGTATTGCCTTGTCGCGATGCCCTCGGCGATCGATTTGTAGGTGCCTGCGGTCCACGTCGAGACGCGGACCTGGGATTGATGATGGGCGGACGAAGCGGCCAGCTCGGTGAGCGCTGATTGCAGCTCCGAAGGCTTGACGCCAGCCTCGAGCGCTGTGGCAACAAAGGCGTTTTGTAGGAGGTATTGGGTGCCTGGACCGTGCCGAACGGGTTCCGCCAGGTAGTCACAATCTCCGGTGACGAGATCGTCGGCCAGGTTGCCCGCGCAGAATGAGAGGAAGAGCGCGGCGGCTCGCCCGAGCAGGGTCTCGCGAGGCAGATTTGCGTCGATCCCCGCTTCGTAGAACAGGCTCAGGGGCCCAGGGCGGCCCGCATCGAGCACCGCGACGATGTCGCCATACGCGGGCTCGGTTACGTTCAGCACTCGGACCGCACGCAACGCCGCTTCAAAGACCAACGCACCGCTCATGCGCCCCTCCACGAGGCATTCCGGATCCCGCGAGCCTCTTCAGAGACGAGCGCGCCGATCATGTGTCGACGGGTGTGGTGAGGATGGGCGCGAGGCTCCTCGCCAAGACCTCGACCGAGCGGAGACCGCTCGCGCGCACGCTCGAGAGCGTCTCGACCGCCCACCGCACCACCGCCGAGCGCTCGGCTGCGACCATGCTCCAGAAGCGTCGATCGCCCGACCGGACGTCCTCGGCGATGTGTGCGACCTCGCCGAGCGCCAGCCCGAGAGGCTCTGCGAGCGACGCAAGCTTGGAGTCGTGCCAGAGGATGCGCAGATAGCCGGCATATTGTCGGCCAGCGATTCCGCTACCGATCTGGCGATAGATTTGTGCGTTCCACGCCGTCGTTCTCACTTCGCTCTGGTGCGCACCGGCGGCGAAGGCCAGGTCGCGGGCCGCGCTCGCGATGGTCGCCGGCGGGATGCCGGCCGCTGCCACCGCTGCGAAGAATGCGTCGTGGAGCAGCTGCTGCAGCCAGGGCCCCATCGTCGCCGGCGAGGCGAGGTACGTACAGTCGCCGTCGACGAGGTCATCGGTGAGGTTGCCGCAGCAGAACCCGATGTAGAGGGCCGCTGCGCGGGCCAGAAGCGGCTCGGGCGCCAAGCCGGCGTCCTCGCCCATCACGTAGAACATCGTCAGCGGTCCGGGACGCCCCGCTTCCAGGGCCGCGAGCACGTCCCGCTGGGCCGCATCCGGCATTCGCAGCCGAATCAACGTTCTCAGGGCTTCCTGAAAGATCGCGCCAGCGCTCAACCTCGGACGCCTCCCTTCGCCGAACCACCTTGCGCGCACATCATAACCGCGCCGACTCGAGTCCCGCGCTGCGACAAAAGGTCGCACGTGAATCGCCTGACTGTTCGTGTATGATACATGCTCGCGTCGTATTGACGGCGAACATCGCCGCAGAAAGGGTCAGCCATGAGCTATCCGGGGCCAAGCACCGTCGGGTATCAGGTTTCCTCCCAACTCGCGGAATACATTTCGGATGCCATCGACCTCGGTGCCTTCGTCGGGGCGCTGGGGCAGATGGACATCAATCCCTCGTTGAAGCCGCTCATCGATGCGATGAACCACGTGCTCGCGGGCGGAGCGGCGACGGTGCACGTGACCCAGCCCGGCGACCCGACGAAGTACGGCGAGCTCAACCAATATCTTCAAGACGGAATCGCCGAGGCGAACAAGATCAACGCCGCCGCTGGTTACTACGTCACCATCTCAGCGTAGCTCGGCCACCTTTCGTGCGGCGACCATCGCTCGTCACGCGCGCGTTCGATCAGTGGGTCGCGCGACTTGATCAGAGCGTGGCGCAAGAGCTGACGTCGGTCCGAAGCTGGATTCTGACCTCGCTGTTCGTCCTTCTCCTGGTAGCCGCCGGCACCTGGATCCCGAGCCTCAGGGCGCATTTCGCCCTGCGTGCCGGGCCGGCCCTGATCACGTTCGCCCCGGCGCTGCTGGCGGCGATCGCCTTCTCCGTGTGGCATCGGAACCGGACTGAATTCGGGCGCGGCGCATGGCTGGCGATCTTGACGGGCACCGCGTACGTTCAATTCTTTTGTGCCAGCCTCGTGGCGTGGAGCGACGCTCGCGCCGCCGGATCGATCTCGCTGTTCTTCCTGATCGCCGCCGTCTTCCACGGGCATACCTACCGGGTCACGCTTCAGGGCCCGTTCTTGGCGATCGGCACGATGCTGGCCGCAATCGCCGCCGCAGCGCTGAACCCAACTCCAGACCGCATTGCGGTCCTCAGTGTCATGACCGTCGCCGCTGTCGGATTTCAATTGATCGTCGGCAGCGTCGCCGCGCGCTGGGATCAGACGCGGAGGCGGTCCGAGCAGCTGAGCGCCGCCGTGCACGCGCAGGTCCTCAACGATCAGCAACTGGAGCTGAATCGACTCTCCGAAACGCTCTCCGACGTGCTCGGCCGCAATCACGACCTGAACAACTCGGTCATGGCGATCCAGCTGAACGCCGACCAGCTGCAGATGGAGTTGGACCACGACGCAGACCGTGAAGCCATGTCCAGCCTGCTTCGCAACCTCCTCAAAGCGCTGTTCCGAGTCAAGGCGCTCGCCATCGACGTGACCCAGGGCGCCAAGGGAAACACGGCGCTCGATCGCGAACCGGTGATCTTCGAGGATGTGCTGGCGGAGGTCTGCAAGAGCGCCCATGCACGCTTCCCGAATGTCCGCTGGTCACTGACGCTCGATCCACAGGCGACCTTCCATGTCAGCCTGCGGGGCGGCGCCATGACGCTGCGCCGAATCGTAGAGAACCTGCTCATCAACGCCTGCGAAGGCGACGGGAAATGCGGCGCCAGCCAGGTCGACGTGAGCGTAAGCAAGGACGAGTCCGGTGGTCGGGTCCGGATCGTCGTCGCTGATGACGGCCCGGGATTTCCCGTCGAGCACTTCGCCACGGGGATTCAAGCCTTCGCCACCGCCAAGCCACATGGCACGGGCTTGGGGCTCTACACGTCGGACAGACTTCTCCGCGCCAATGGGGGCTCCCTGACGCGAGTCAATCGTCCCGGTGGCGGTGCGCTGGTGACCGTCTTGTTGCCCCTGCGGGCCGACTAGTACCTCGCCACAGTGATTTTGATTGGTATCCGCCGAGGATTCGGCGCCCAGGGCGAGGCGCGACGACGAGGGAATACTGTCTGTATTTCGAGGAGGAGCAACGAAGCCATGGGCGTCGAGGACCGGCGCAGACCGGTCGAAATCACTGTGGCGAGGTACTAACCCCTGGGTTCGCTTCGGTTGAGCTGGCGAGGGCCAGCCGCGTGAGGCGGATCGTGGATGCGACCGGAGCAACCGACCGAGGAATACCCGTCGGTATTTCGACCGAGGGAGCGAGGACGTAGTCCTCGAGGCGACCGCGCGGATCGTCCGCAGCAGGTCAATCGAAGCGAACCCTGGGGTTAGAATCTTCGCGGCGGATCGTGTGGGGCGATGCCCCATCGAGCGATCCGCCGGCCGGGGACCTGATCGTCGCGGGCTTGCGCAGGCCGCCCCGGCGCCGACGTTGGCCTGGTGCGCCTGGTCGCGCTCACGAGTGTCGTGGCCCTCGGCGTCGTCGCTGGCACGGGCTGCATCCCGGCGGTTCGCGCCGGCGCGTACTACCGGGAACCGCTCTACGAGCCGGCCCGCACGACCTCTCCGCTACGGGCCGCCTATCGCGTCTTGCCGCCGCCTCGAAGCTGCGCGGCGGTGGCGCCGCCGATCGTGTTCCTGCCGGCGCTCGGCTTCACCGGGCAGTCGTGGAGCCGGATGACGTCGCTGCTGCACGCCTGCCGCGCCCGCGTGCTCGTCGACCTGCCGGGAATCGGCGAGAGCGCAGAGGCAAAGGCGCTCGCGCGCGACGAGGTAGTGGCGGCGATCGCGACCGTCATCCACGCCGAGAGCGGTGGGCGGCCGGTGGTGCTGGTAGGTAACTCGGTCGGCGGAATCCTCTCGGGCTGGCTGGCGCTGCGCGCGCCCGGCACAGTGGCGGCGCTGGTGTTGGTCGACGGGCCGCTCGTGCCCTTTCCGCTGAGCTCCTCGGAGCGGACGGCGCTGCACCCGGTGGCGCTCGGACCGCTGATTCGTCTGGCCGGGCCCTTCTTCGCGGAACGGCTCGCGCTCCCGCGCACCGCGCTGGCCGGCCACGCGCCCGATCCGCTGACGGTGGCGCTCACCGTCGAGCAGACCACCGACAGTCGGCGGCGCGTGGCGATGCAGCACTATCACGACAGCATCATCGACAACCGGTCGCTGGCGGCGGAGCAGGCGGCGTTGCCACGGCTGCACCAGCCGACGCTCATCCTGTGGGGCGACCACGATCGCATCACGTCGCCGGCGCTGGCGGAGCCGATCGCGCGCACGATCGGCGGCCCGGCCAAGGTCGTCATTCTGCACGACGTCGGGCATCTGGCGGCGCTGGAGGCGCCGGCAGAGGTGGCGCGCGTCCTCGACGAGTTCCTGGCCGCGCTCCCCTTCGAGCCGGCGGCCGCGCGTGACCCGGCGCTGCGCCGCCGCATTCCCGGCCTGTTTGCCCCGGGCACGCTCATCTACGGCGCGCGCCGCGAG
Source organism: uncultured delta proteobacterium (assembly GCA_963816965.1). GTDB lineage: Bacteria > Myxococcota_A > Polyangia > Palsa-1104 > Palsa-1104 > JAQBQH01. The sequence continues at coordinate 11,272 of CAWFMP010000007.1, read as the reverse complement.
TGGTTCCCCGTGCTCGGCGCGGCGGCGCTGTTCTCGGGCGACTCGCGCACCGACCTCGACGTCGTGGCTGGTGTCGCGCGGGGATCGATCGATCGCCATTATCCGCTCGAGACCGGTCGCATCGTCTGGACTGCGGGCGTAGGCTTCGACGCCACCGCCGGCGATCCGCGCGGCTGGCAGCTCGGATACCTGCGCAGCACACTGCGAGTAGAGCTGGTGTGGCGCTGGGCGGGCGGCATCAACCTCGACGGCACGCTGTTCGTCGATCCGTCGCCCGATCGCCCCGATCGCATCGGCGGCATGGGCGCCCTCGGCTACACGCCGTCGGTGCTGCCGTGGGTGCGCGGCTTCGTCGGCTACGGCTCCTTCCCGCAGACGTCGGCCCGCCTCATCTTCGGCATCGAGATCGACGCCCGCCTGACCGGCTGGCTGTTCTGAAGAGCCAACCCTCTGAGGCTCAGTGCACCAGCTTCTTGATCTTCTCGCCGGCGTTCTTGACGGCGCTGCCGGCCTTTTCCGCGACGTCTCGCGCCTTGCCGGTGACCGCGTGCGCGACCTCTCGCGCCTTGTCGGTGGCCTTGTCCGCCATGTGGTGCGCCTTGTCCGTGGCCTTGTCGATGCGCTTGTCGATCTTGTTGCTCATTTTTCTCTCTCCTGAAGGTGCGTAATGGCGATGAAGATCGCTACCGGCAAATATCGAGGTTGTCGCCTATCCGGTCGGCCTCCGACCCTGAACCAGACGCACCATGACCACCACGAGCGCCACCGCGAGCAGGATGTGAATCAGCCCGCCCATCGTGAACGACGTGACGAGGCCGAGCCCCCACAAGATCAACAGCACGATCGCTAGCGTGAACAACATGTAGCCTCGCTCTCTTGCTTGTAGACGCGGCCTGCGCGCTGGAGTGCGCTGCGGCGAAGAGGTGCATGGGCAGGATGGGGATGCTTTGCCCAAGCGCAAGGGCCAATGACGAATCCTCCGCATTGCATTGGCGTATCCGCCGAAGCCGCGTACACTCCGCTTCGCAGAGTCGGTCGATCGCCGGGCGTGGCGGTCGGTGCGCACAGCTTCATCATCGCGCGCTCGATCGGAGGAGCCATCGACCGCATCGACGCCACCGGTGTCATCCGCACCGTCGCCATGCTCGGCAATCACCTGCCGCGCCAGTGCGGCATCGCCACGTTCACGACCGCATCTGAGCGACGCGATCGCCGCCGAGTTCCCGGCATCGACTGCTTCGTCCTGGCGATGAACGATGCCGGGCCGGCGCCACGCCTATCCCGCGCGCGTGCGCTTCGAGATCGCCGAGACCGACCTCGCCTCGTATCGCCGCGCGGCCGATTTCCTGAACGTCAACAGCGTCGACGTGCTCTGCGTGCAGCACGAGTACGGGATCTTCGGCGGCAAGGCCGGCAGCCACGTGCTGGCGCTCCTGCGCGAGCTGCGCATGCCGATCGTGACGACGCTGCACACGATTCTCGCGCGAGCCGAACCCGCCGCAGCGCGCAGCCATGGACGAGCTGACGCAGCTCTCGGAGCGGCTGGTCGTCATGAGCGCGCACGGGCGCGACGCTGCTCCGCGACCGTTCACGGCGTGCCGCGCGACAAGATCGACCTGCATCCCGCACGGCATCTCCGATGCGTCCGCTCGACCGGCCGCAGCAAGGACCAGCTCGGCGTCGAGGGCAAGACGGTGATCCTCACCTTCGGACTGCTCTCGCCGGACAAGGGCATCGAGCACGTCATCGACGCGCTGCCGGCGATCCTGGCGCGCCATCCCGAGACGGTCTACATCGTGCTCGGCGCCACGCATCCGCACGTCAAGGAGCACCACGGCGAGACCTATCGGCTGATGCTGGAGGCGCGCGCGCAGCGGCTCGGCGTCGACGCCAGCATGATCTTCCACAACCGCTTCGTCAGCCAGGACGAGCTCACCGAGTTCCTCGCGGCGGCCGACATCTACATCACGCCGTACCTCAAGCCCGAGCAGATCACCTCCGGCACCCTGGCCTACGCGGTCGGCGCGGGCAAGGCGGTGATCTCGACGCCCTACTGGTACGCGCAGCGAGCTGCTCGCCGACGGGCGCGGCATCCTGGTGCCGTGGCGCGACTCCGCAGCGATCGCGCGCGAGGTCATCGAGCTCCTCGGCGACGACGAGCGAGCGGCTCGCGCTGCGGCGAGCGCGCCGCCGCCTACGGGCGCGACATGACGCTGGCCGGCGGTGGCGCGCGCGCTACGTCGACAGCTTCGAGCGCGCGCGCGCCGAGCACGCGCGACCGGCTGCGCACGGCGTTCCAGGCGCAGACGCTGGCGCAGTCGGCCGGCCGAGCTGCCCGAGCTCAACCTCGATCACCTGCGCGCGCATGACCGACGACACCGGCATCCTGCAGCACGCCGTCTTCACCGTTCCGCGCTACGACGACGGCTACTGCCTCGACGACAACGCGCGCGCGCTGCTGCTGATGACGCTGCTCGAGGACGCCGGCACCGAGGACGCGGCGGTCGTCCGCGCGCTCGCGTCGCGCTATCTGGCGTTCGTCAGCCACGCCTTCGACGCGCGCGCGCGGCCGCTTCCGCAACTTCATGTCGTACTCGCGGCGCTGGACCGAGGAGTGCGGCTCGGAGGACAGCCACGGCCGCGCGCTGTGGGCGCTCGGCACCGTCGTCGGCCGCTCGCAGCGATCCGGGCCGGCAGAGCCTCGGCGGCCACCTGTTCCACGCCGCGCTGCCGGCGATCGTCGACGTTCACGAGCCCGCGCGCGTGGGCCTTCGCGCTGCTCGGCATCGACGAGTACCTGCGCGCGTTCCAGCGGCGACAGCGGCGTCCAGGCGGCGCGCAAGCTCGCTCGCCGAGCGCCTCTTCGACCTGTACCAGCGCACGAGCGCGCCCGACTGGCCGTGGTTCGAGGACCGCGTCACCTACTGCAACGCCCGCCTGTCGCAGGCGCTCCTCGTGTCGCGGCGCGCGGATGGAGCACGAGGAGATGACGCGCTGCCGGCCTGCGATCGCTCGACTGGCTCGCCTCGGTCCAGCAGCTCGCCGAGCGACGGCTACTTCGCGCCGATCGGATCGAACGGTTTCTACGGGCGCGGCGCGCGACCGGCGCGCTTCGATCAGCAGCCGGTCGAGGCGTGCGCGATGGTCTCGGCGTGTCTCGAAGCGCATCGGCTCACCGGCGACGGACGCTGGGTCGAGCGACGCGCGGCGCGCCTTCAACTGGTTCCTCGGCGCAGAACCAGCTGCAGCAGCCGCTCTACGACGCCTCGACGCGGCGGCTGCCGCGACGGGCTGCACGCCGATCGCGTCAACGAGAACCAGGGCGCGGAATCGACGCTGTCGTTTCTGCTCGCGCTCACCGAGATGCGCTCGGCGGATCGCGCCGACGCGCCACGAACATCGGCAGGGAGACCACGACATGAGCCATATGGGCAAGACGCGCGGATACGAGACGCTGTTTCAGCGCCACGCCGCCAATCCGATCCTGACCGCGGCCGACTGGCCCTATCCCGGCGCACACGCGTCTTCAACGCCGGCGCCACGCGCCTCGCCGACGGCACGACGCTGCTGCTCTGCCGCGTCGAGGATCGCCGCGGCCACTCGCACCTGTGCGCGGCGCGCTCGCAGAACGGCGTCGACGGCTGGATCGATCGACGAGAGCCGACGCTGCGGCCCGATCCCGAGCACTATCCGGAGGAGCTGTGGGGCATCGAGGATCCGCGCATCACCTTCGTCGACGAGCTCGGCAAGTACGTGATCGCGTACACCGCCTTCAGCAAGGGCGGCCCGGGCGTCGCGCTCGCGCTGACCGAGGACTTCCGCCGCTTCGAGCGCTCGGCCTCGTCATGCAGCCCGACGACAAGGACGCGGCGCTGCTGCCGCGCCGCATCGACGGCAGCTTCGCGCTCATCCATCGCCCGATGACCGACTCGGGCGCGCACATCTGGATCTCGTACTCGCCGGACCTCCGCAACTGGGGCGGCCACAAGCTGATCCTGCCGGCGCGCAAGGGCGCGTGGTGGGACGCCAACAAGGTCGGCCTGTCGCCGCCGCTCATCGAGACGACGCGCGGGTGGCTGATGCTCTATCACGGCGTGCGCCACACGGCGTCGGGCAGCCTCTATCGCCTCGGGCTCGCGCTCTTCGCGCTCGACAAGCCGGAGCACTGTCTGCTGCGCGGCGACTCGTGGATCTTCGGTCCCGAGGCGCCCTACGAGCGCGAGGGCGACGTCGGCAACGTCGCGTTTCCGTGCGGCTACACCATCGGCGCCGACGGCGACACGATCAACCTGTACTACGGCGCGCGCCGACACGCAGCATCGCGCTCGCGACCGGCAGCATTCGCCAGCTGCTTGCGCTGGCTCGACGAGCACGGCACCGCATCTTAACCGTAGACCACGGAATCGACGCCGGCGCCCTTGCGACGCTGCGCAATGATGGTCACGTTGTCCGGTGCAGCGTTTGGTTCTCCTCCGTCGGGCTTCGTCACGACACCTCTTCTTTGGAGAGGCGCCTCACCACCAAAGAGAGGATCGCTCCAATGGGCGTAGCAGCTCGGGCGAGGCGCATGGCGTTCGTCGATTCGACGAGCGCCTACTTCGCGCAAATGGGCGCGGTGCCGCTGCTCACGCCCGCGGCCGAGCTCGCGCTCGCCAAGCGCATCGAAGAGGGTGACCGTCAGGTCCTCGTCGGTCTGCTCGACAGCCGCGTCGCCGTCGACGAGCTGGTGCGGGCGGCAGAAGAGGGCACGACGACGCGCGCGCTGGCCTGTGAGGTGCTCGTCGACGTCGACCCGCGCCACGCCGGCTTCGACGAGGCCGCCAGGAAGCGCGAGCTGGCGGACGTGCTCGTGGCGCTGCAGTGGTACCGCGACGCGCAGGAGCATCGCTCTGCGCGCGAGAAGCTCCTCGAGCGGCTCTCGCTGCAGTGGTTCCGCGCGCGAGTCCTCGCCCGCGTCGTGGCGAAGGTAGGCGCGAGCGCCGGCGGGAGGCAGACCTACCGCCAGGCGATGAAGGGTGTCCGGCTGGCCGAGGAGGCGCGCGCGGACATGCTGCGCGCCAACCTGCGGCTCGTGGTCTCGGTGACGAAGAGGTATCGCAACTGCGGCGTCGAGCTGCTCGATCTGGTGCAGGAGGGCAACCTCGGCCTGATGAAGGCGATCGACAAGTTCGATCATCGCCGCGGCTTTCGCCTCGCGACCTACGCCACCTGGTGGATCCGCGTCGCCGTGTCGCGCGCGGTCAGCGATCAACCGCGCACCATCCGCGTCCCGGCGAGCATGCGCGGCGAGATAAACCGGGTGACGCGCGCGACCAGCGAGCTGACGCGCACGCTGGGGCGGCCGCCGGGCGACGAGGAGATTGCGCAGCGCCTCGGCCTCTCGCTCGAGCGGGTGCGTCTGGTCGGGGACGTGCCGAGCGAGCCGCTCTCCCTCGATACGCCCGTCGCGTTCGACGAGAACGCGACGCTGCAGGACTTCCTCGAAGATCGGCACGCGGCCTCGCCGGCGCAGTCGCTGTATGCGACCGAGCTGGTTACGTCAGTGCAATCCGCCCTGTCGGCGCTGACCGATCGCGAGGCCACGGTAGTGCGGATGCGCTTCGGCATCGGCAAGTCGAACGGCCACACCCTCGAAGAGATCGGCCGCGTCTTCGGCCTCACGCGCGAGCGCATCCGACAGATCGAGGAGAAGGCGCTGGCGAAGCTGCGACGTAGGCGCATCGCCGGACGGCTTCGTCCGCACCTCGAGGCATGACCAGAACCCAAGATTGGATGTGACCCATGGATCGCACGCTCTTTCAGATGAAGCTCAGGGTGACGACGCAACAGGTGGCGCTCGTCGAACGGGAGCTCGATGAGATCCGACAGCCCGTCGACGCGCTCGCTGGCGCGCGCGAAAACGTGCGCAAGGCAGCGCGCGGGCTCGTCCAGCTGGGCGAGCTGTTCAACGACCTGACCGAGCCCAGCCCGGCGATGTGCGAGTGCCCGGCGTGCGGCAAGACCATCATGGCGGCGGCGACGCGGTGCGGCTTTTGCTGGACCAAGATGACCGCGGCCAGCGGATGAGCGCGCGCGACCTGATTGCCTTGATCGTCCTCGCCACGCCGATCGCCGTGCCCCTGGCGCTGGCGGAGAGCGCTCCGGTTCCGGCGCGGCAGTCGGTCGACTTCGCGGCGGCCTTTGCTGCCGGCTTTCCCGGCATCGCCGCCGAGCATCACGTCGCGGATTGGAAGCTCTACACGGCGCTGGTCGACGACGACCTCGTGGCCTACGCAGCCCGGATTGATCCCGGAATCGGTGGTCGAATCGAAGAGGCGCGCGGCAAGGGCTACCAGATGCAGCAAATCGAGGCTGCCATCAAGCAAAACAAGCCTCTGCGCGCCGCGTTCGACGAGCAGCGCCGGCGAATTCGAACGATGGTGCTCTACACCGACGGCGATGAGGGCGGAATGTGCCGCCGGTCGGTCGTGTACGCGGATGGCGAATTTCGATTGATCCTCGGCGCCCGCTCACGCGGCGCGGATCGTTTGGCCAGCGCGACCGTGGCGCCCAGCTGCGCCGAAGCGGGGAACGCACGGCTCCAGATCACCGCTGGGAGATCGCCGCGATTCAAGTGCTGGGCCGGGGTGAACGAGACGACCTGTGGCTGGCGCCTGCCCGACATGCCGCAAAGCCTCGAGCGGGTGATCGAGGACCAGTATCCGAGATCGATCAAGCTGCGCTGGCGCTGGCGCGGCCTCGGCGGCGTGAGCCGCGTTCGCTTCGTCGATTCGAACGAAAACCGGGTGAGCGACGCGGATGCGACCGAGGTGACGACGCCGCTCGAGCTCGGCCTCGAGTTCATGGACGACAAGGGCCACGTGCTCTGGACCGCACCGGCGGCGACCGCGCCGTCGCAACCGCAGTAGGACTTCGAGAGAGGAGCTGACGCATGGCACAAAGAAAGAAGCGCACCCTGGCAAGGACACGAACGGTCGTCGTCTATCGCGACGGCCAGGTGGGCTACTACTCGCGAGATCGCGTCTCGGGCGGCGTTTCGCCCATCTACGCGACTGAAGCGACCCTGGCAGCCGCCCGAATCGCGCGAGCGGAAGAGACGGCGACCGGCGCCAGGAGAAGATGGCCAGCAGCACCCTGATTCCTTCGGCAACAACGAGCGAATCGGAGAATGGAGCAGGACGATGTCGACATGCATTCGGACAGAGAGTGAATCGAAGGGACGGAGGCAGGAGCGAGCAAAGCCGGCGCTTCCCTTCTCGCCTGCAGCGATGCACGCGCCTGTTTCCGCGATCATGGAGACCGACGTGGCGTGCGTGCAAGAGGACATGAGCGAGGAGGAGTTGCTCACGTTCTTTCTGGCGCACGGTCTCCACGAAGCGCCGGTCGTCGGTGAAGGCTCGCTCTTGACGGGATTCGTTTCCCTGGGCGATCTGCAGCGTGGTCGCGGTGAGGCCGAACAAGTCCCGCTGCGGGTTGGGCTGCGCGAAGGCGGAAGCTACGCGCTCGGCCGGGGCTTTCACCTGCAGCCGGTGCGGACCGTCGCCGAGATCATGAGCCGCTCGGCGATCTGCCTCGAGGCGTCTGCGCCACTGACCAAGGCCGCGGCGCTGATGGCATTCGAAGGAGTGCACCGACTCCCGATCGTCGACGCGGAGCAGCGAGTCGTGGGCGTGCTTTCGGCACTCGACCTGCTGCGCTGGGTCGGACGACAGGACGGCTACAGCATTCCCATGTACACGCAGCGGTCGCGCAAGCGCGCGGTGGGGGAATTGGAGTGATCGTGACGCGCGAAACCGCCTTTTGACCCCGCAAGCAGGCAGGACTGGTTCCTGCATCCCCGTTCTGGGGGAGGCGCGGTGGGCGGCGGCCGAGGCTGCGCCCGATGAACCTTACGCAGGAGGAAGTGGTCATGGCCATGCAGAGCCTCACGGCGCCGTCGCTACCGGCCGGGTTCAAGTCTCAGCCGACGCATGAGTTCCGCGATTCATCGGGCCGCTTCTCGTACGAGTTTTCCAACGTGTATGGACCACCACAAGCTGGCAGACGCGGCCTGGTCTGCCGGCTCGACGAGGACCGGAGCTACTGGAGCGTCGTCGGTGAGGTCGACGACACCGAGCACCACGCGGGGCGACGCTCGGTGAGCTACGTGGAGGCGCGACGGGCGCTCCACGGCCGCCTCAGCTTCGCTCAATTCGCATCCGAGATGCATATGCGCCGAAAGCTTCCCAGCCTCCTCGCTGCTGGCGGCGATTCCGGTCGCTGAGCACCAGGGCGGCTGCACTCTAGTACAGCGGCAAGCGTTCGCCGCCAGCCATCCGCATCGTAGAAGTGTGGCGTCGGCAGCTCTCTACGTCCAAGCTATGTAGAGAGGTCCCTCATGCGCCACCTCAGCGGAACCGGAGCGGGCAGCGATACCGCAATCGGTCCCGCTCGACTGCTTCCGCCGCGGCTCGAGATCGAGGAGCGGCGCGTGGCGACCGATCGCATCGTCGCGGAGCTGAAGCGATTCGAAGCGGCGGTTGCAACCACGGACGCTGCGATGGCCGAGATCGGGCGCGATTCGGGCGTCCGGCACGACGTGGGCACGGAGCTCGTCGACACCCACCGCGCGATCCTGAAGAGCGACGAGATCGCTGACGAAGCAAGAAGGCTGATTCGGGAGCGCAGCCTCGGGGCGGAGTGGGCCGTGCGCGTGGTCCTCGACGAGATGCGGCCCGTGTTCGCCCGGATGAAGGACGAGCGGTTTCGCGCGCGATTCGAGGACGTCGAGGCGGTCGCCGATCGCCTGCTGCGTAGCCTCCTCGACCTTCCCGAGGTCCGGCTCGATGAGCGCCTGGCCGGCGCGATCGGCATCGGCTTCGAGCTCTCGCCGCTCGATGCGCTCCAGCTACACCGCCTCGGAATCGCCGGCTTCGCCACGGAGCGCGGCGGGCCGACGTCGCATGGCGCGATCCTCGCGCGCGCCCTCGGCATCCCCTACGTCTTCGGCGTCAAGGGGCTGGTCGGGCTGGTGCATTCGGGCGAGACCGTTTGCGTCGACGGCGTGCGCGGCGAGGTGATCGTGAGCCCGGACGAGGCGGCGCTCCGCACGTTCGAGCGGCGCCGCTTGCACGAGGCGGATCGCTGGCGCGCGGTCGAGGCCACCGGGCGCGCCCCCGCGGTCACGCTCGACGGCACCGCCGTGTCGATCGGCGCCAACATCGAGTTGGCGAGCGAGGTCTCACTGGCAATCGCGGCCGGTGCAGATCACATCGGCCTGGTACGCACCGAGCTCCTCTACCTCGATCGTGCCACGCTGCCGAGCGAGGAAGAGCAGCTTCAGGACGCCCTCGACATCGTCGGTGCCGCTGGCGGGCGCCCGGTCACGTTCCGCACCCTCGACATCGGCGGCGACAAGCTGCCCATCGGAGTGCGGATCGCGGTCGGCCCCAATCCCGCGCTGGGTCTCCGCGGGATCAGGTTCTCGCTCCGCCGACGCGACCTCTTTCGAACGCAGCTGCGCGCGCTCTATCGGGCGGCCGCGGTGGGCCCGCTGCGGATCATGTTCCCGCTCGTGTCCAGCGTGACGGAGATTCGCGAAGCACGGCGCGTCTGCCTCGAAGTGTGTGCGGAGCTGGCGGCCGAGGGCACGCCTCACGATCCGCGGGCGCCGATGGGCGCGATGATCGAGACGCCGAGCGCGGTGCTCACGGCGGATCACATTGCGGCAGCGTGCGACTTTCTGAGCGTAGGGACGAATGACCTGATCCAGTACGCGTTCGCCGCCGACCGTCAGAACGAGGAGATGGCGTATCTGTACCAGCCGCTGCATCCGTCGATCCTGCGTGCGCTTCAACAGGTGTTCGCGGCGGCGGCGAAGACGAGCTGCTCCGTGTCCGTGTGCGGAGACATGGCCGGCGATCCGGCTCATGCTTGGGCGCTACTCGGCCTGGGTTTGCGGTCGTTCTCGATGACGACGCGGGAGCTTCCGTTCGTGAAATCGGTGCTGCTCAAGACCGAGCTCGTGCTCGCCGAGCAATTCGTGAAAGAGGCGCTCCTCCTGAGCAGCCCTGACGACGTCGAGGCGCTCGTGGTCGCTCACCTCGGCGAGCGGTTCTCGCTCGAGCTCGAGGGACGCGCCGAGCGTCGGCGTTCGGCACGCAATGCCTCCGCCGCTGTTGGACTTTCGTGACGGCCGGCTGACCAACCTTCTTGGGTTCCAACGATCGATGACACTGGTCGACGGTGGCGCCGAGGCCATCACCGTCGGACTGGGGGCTGCATCCTGAGGCTGCGTTGACGGCGCCGAATGGCCAGCGCGACGAGCGCCAGGGCGACGAGCACGCTGGTGCCGAAATTCGAAGCACCAGCGACGCTGCAGCCGTGCGAGCTGCCCATGTTCCCGTTGCCGCCGGTGCCGGTGCCGACACCACCGCCCGATCCGCCGCCGCCACCGTTGCCGCCGGTGCCGCCACCGCCGCCGGAGCCGCCCGCTCCGCCGGCGCCGCCGCCGCCGCCACCGGCACCGCCGCCGCCGCCACCACCGCTACCGCCTCCCCCGCTGCCGCCGGTGCCACCACCGCCGCCGCCGCCGTTGCCGCCCGTTCCGCCCATCCAGACGTCGGTAATCGGCGTGGCCGTCGCGGCGTTCTGCAGGGGCGTCAGTCCGTACATGTCCTCGATCGTTCGCAACACGCTGTAGTGATCGATGTGCTCCGAGTACGTGCCCTGCTTGACCATCGGGCCCACGAAGATCGTGGCGATCTGATTGGGCGACGTCATGTTGTCCTCGTCCCAATCGATGATGTAGAGGCTGTTGTGCGTCTGCGCCCACTGGGCGTAGCCATCGAGGTTGTCCTTGAGCCAGGTATCGCCGGTGGTGATGGAGCAGCTGTGCATGTCGTCGCACAGGTTCGGCACCACGAACGACACCGTCGGTAGCGTGGAATAGTCCGTCGGCCACCCTCCCGTCGTCACCGGCGGCGTCACCTTCCACGGCTGCTGGTCGGCGGCAGGCACGTTGGGGAAGTCGGTCCACGGGTCGTGTTTGCGGGCGTAATTGCTGTTGGTGCAGGCAGTGCTGCCCGCCGACGGCAGATCCTCGGAGTATCCCGTGAACGTGAAGCCGGCTGCGATGAGCTGGCTGCCGAGGTTGGGAATGCCGGTGAACGGACCCACCGGGCACGTGTCATCCGAGACCCCGTTCAACCCGCCGGAAAACAGCGCCAGGTAATTGGGCTGACTCGGATGCGTGACGCCGTGGGAGTCGGTGAAGCTGGCGCCTTGCGCGGCC
>CAWFMP010000006.1:0-26500 GCA_963816965.1 uncultured delta proteobacterium | reverse complement strand
GGGTCCCCGCGTCCGGGTACGCCGCCCCGGCCCGGCGTCGGCACGCAGCCCTACCATCCCGCGCCCACGCCGGCGCCCCAGCCGGTGCATCCGACTCCCCGCCCTGGCGTCGGCACGCAGCCCTATCATCCCGCGCCCGCTCCTGCGCCCGAGCCCGTACGTCCGACTCCTCGGCCCGGCGTCGGCACGCAGCCGTACCATCCGACGCCCGCGCCGGCTCCCCAGCCGTATCACCCGGCCCCGACGCCCGCGCCCCAGCCGTACCATCCGGCGCCTGCGCCGCAGCCGTACCATCCGGCGCCCGCGCCGCAGCCGTACCATCCGGCGCCTGCGCCGCAGCCGTACCATCCGGCGCCTGCGCCGCAGCCGTACCATCCGGCGCCTGCGCCGCAGCCGTACCATCCGGCGCCCGCGCCGCAGCCGTACCATCCGGCGCCTGCGCCGCAGCCGTACCATCCGGCGCCTGCGCCGCAGCCGTACCATCCGGCGCCCGCGCCCCAGCCGTACCATCCGGCGCCCGCGCCCCAGCCGTACCATCCGGCGCCTGCGCCGCGTCCGGCGCCGCCGCCGGCGTACCATCATCCTGCGCCGGTCCACCCCGCGCCGCCGCCCGCCCGGAACGAGAAGAAGAAGTAGCCGCTAGTCTTTTACGTTCGTCAGCCCGTGACGCTTGAGTAGCTCGCGCAGGTGATAGCGCGTGAGCCCCGCCTCCTGCGCCGACCGCGTGATGTTGCCGTCGTGGCGCTCGAGCAGTTGCTTCAGATACGCCAGCTCGAAGGCATCGACGACACGCTGCTTGGCCTCCTTGAAGTCGATGCCCGGGACGATCTCGGGCGCCGGCAGCGCCATGCCGCCCCCGCTGCGACCGGCGCCACCGTTCGACGACGGCGACGTCGAGCGCGAGCTGGTATCGCGGTTGAACATGAGGTCCGAGCGCTGCACCAGCGAGCCCTCGGTCAGCGACGCCGCGCGCTCCACGACGTTCTTCAGCTCGCGCACGTTGCCCGGCCAGCTGTGCCCTTGCAGCGACGCCACCGCGTCCGACGCAAAGGCCATCGACATGTTGCGCCGGGCGGCGATCTCGCGCAGGAACACGTCGGCGAGCGCCGGGATGTCCTCCTTGCGCTCGCGCAGCGGCGGCAGCTCGACGTGGATCACGGACAGCCGGAAGTAGAGATCCTCGCGGAACGTGCTGGCGTTGACCATCTGCCGCAGATCGCGATTGGTCGCCGCGACCACGCGCACGTCGATCTTGATGACGCGATCGCCGCCGACCCGCTTGAGCTCGCGGTTCTCGAGCACGCGCAGGAGCTTCGGCTGCAGGTTGACGTCGAGCTCGCCGATCTCGTCGAGGAAGATGGTGCCGCCGTGCGCCTGCTCGAAGCAGCCCTGGTGCTGCGCGACCGCGCCGGTGAACGAGCCCTTCTCGTGCCCGAACAGCGTCGACTCGATCAGATCCCTCGGGATCGCCCCGCAATCGAGCACCACGAACGGCTTGCCCTTGCGCGTCGACGCCTGGTGGATCCCGCGCGCGATCATCTCCTTGCCGGTGCCGGTCTCGCCGGTGACCAGCACCGTCAGCTCCGACGGCGCCACCTTCTCGAGCGTCGCGAAGATCTCGCGCATGCGCACCGACGCGCCGGTGACGCTCTCGAAGGTGTCCCGCTTGGACAGCGGGATCTCGACGATGTCCTGCGTCGGCACGAAGCGCAGCGTGGTGTGGCCGACGCGGAACTCCTGCCCCGGCTTGAGCCACACCTCGCGGACGCGCAGATCGCCGATGAACGTGCCGTTGGTCGAGTCGAGGTCGCGCAGGCGGTAGCCGTCGTCTCGCGCCAGGATCTCGAAGTGCGAGCCCGAGATCGCTTTGTCGGACAGGACCAGGTCGTTGATGATGCTGCGCCCGCCGGTGACGCGCGGCTTGCCGACCTCGACCTCGCGCCCCTGCTCGGTGCCGGACACCACCACCACCTTGGACTTGCGCAGGTGGCGCATCGTCGCCCGCGCCCCGTCGAAGACGGTGGTCAGCGCGGGGCTTTCTTCATAAAGACCCGGATCCCGGGGATTCGGTGGCACGTCGCTATCTTATCAGGGAACGTTTCGCGGGAGCTAATTCAACCAGTGCTTGTCCGAGCGCGAGTCGCGACCTCCGCTCAGGACCCGATAACGGCGCTTGAGCCGCCACATGCGCATGCGATCGAGCGAGCCACCGAGACGAATGCCGCCGCGCCGCGTGAGCAGCCAACCGGCGAGCGCCGCCCCGCTCATGGCGGCCAGTCCGAGCAGCGCCTGCCGCCAATCGTCACCGAGCGCGAACAGGTAGGTGGCGGCGGTGATGCCGACGAAGATCCAGGCCATGGTGCGCGCGCTCATCTGCATGACGCCGTAGGCGCTGACCTGCTGGCCGCCCCACAGCGCCGCCGAACGCCATCAACAGCGCGGTCACCGCCGGCTGCGATCCGGTCACGTGCGTGTCGGGCGCGATCAGCCGTCCGAACCCGGCGGCAAAGATGGCCCCGCCGATGGCTCCGCCGATGAAGACCTTCCAGAACGTGCGCGCTCCCAGCTGCTGCTCGATCGGGTTGCCGAAGAAGATGAGCGAGACGGCGACGAAGAAGACATCGCGCAGCTGCAGGTTGACGAAGCCGCTGGTCAACAGCTGCCACGGCTCGGGGCCGAACGCGAGGCGCGGCTTCAAGACCAGGTGTTCGATGTAGAAGAGCCTCACCGCGCTGCCGCTGGCGGCGAACACGAGCCAGATGAGCGTCAGCGCCACCATCGCGCCGATGACGCCCCGGTCCGGCTTGAGGCCCATTGTCTGCCATTGAGAAGGTCCACGGGCCATACCTAGAAGGTAACCATACCGGGAGCCCCCGGCAAGGGAACCGCCGCTGGCCTCGTCGGCAGCGGCTGCACCCCGATCTCGATGTCCTGCAGGTTCACCACCTCGCCGCGCACGATGGTGTGCACCGCCGGCGGCGGCACGACGCCCACCGCCGGCTGCCCCATGCCATCGAAGACGTCCGCGGTCAGGCCGATGGCATAGGTGCCGGGCGGCAGATCGAACGCGGTGGTCGACTCGCGCTTGTCGCACGGGAAGGTGCGCGGCGCCACGCCGGCGATCGGCACGTCGGTCGACGGATCGCGCAGGGTCACGCTCACCGAGCGCACCACCCAGATGCTGATGGCGCTGCACTGGCCGGCCAAATCGCGATCGCTGCAGCACGAGTGGTCGTTGGAGCCGACGCTCATCGGGTCGAAGGTCTGGCCCGTCGACAGGTTGGAGATGCGCCAGCGCACGCTGACCGCGCCGCCGTTGCCGCTGCAAGCGGCCAGCGCCAGCGCCAGGAACCCGAGCATGCAAGAACGGAGCATCATCGTTCGCCGGTTTCTCGACGGTAGCACGTTTGACGCATGGCGATCAGCGTGGTACCCCAGATTGCGATGGTCACACTCCTTCTCGCCGCACCCGTGGCCGCGCAGGGCAATGGCAGCTTCGATCTTCTGCAGCTCCTGCTCGGCGCGTCGGGTGTCGTGCGCGGCGTCCTGTTCCTGCTCGTGTGCCTTTCGATCATCGGTTGGTACGTGATCGGTTACAAGGCGCTCTACCTCAACCGCGCCCAGGGCGAATCGATGCGCTTCTTGGAGGCGTTCTGGCAAGCCAAGCGGCTGGACGCGGTCTATCAGGAGGCGGAGCACAAGCGGCGCTCGCCCATCGCCCACATGTTCAAGGCGGGCTACGTCGAGCTGTCGAAGCTGCAGAACGCCAAGGCGCAGGGCGCCTCGCCCTCCTCCGGCGAGGTGTGGCACGGCGAAGGCGACCTGGAGAACATCGAGCGTGCGCTCCGGCGGGCCATGACCCACGAGTCGACCGTGCTGGAGTCGATGGTGCCGTTCCTCGCCACCGTCGGCTCGGCGGCGCCGTTCATCGGCCTGTTCGGCACGGTCATCGGCATCATCGACGCGTTCCACCAGATCGCCAACCAGGGCTCGGCCAACCTCGCCACCGTGGCGCCGGGCATCGCCGAGGCGCTCGGCACCACCGCGGTCGGCCTGATCGCGGCGGTGCCGGCGGTCATGGCGTACAATTGGTTCTTGCGCAAGATCAAGGTGCTGTCGGCGGAGATGGACGCCTTCAGCAATGACTTCCTCAACATCGTGAAGCGCCACTTCCTGAGGTAACGACGATGGCGATGTCGACGGGCAGCGGTGGCGGCGGCAGCATGTTGGCGGAGATCAACGTCACCCCGATGGTCGACGTCATGCTGGTGCTGCTCATCATCTTCATGGTGGCGGCGCCGATGCTCCAGGTCGGCGTGCCGGTGACCCTGCCCAAGGCCGACGCGCAGGCGATCCCCGACGACTCGGGCAAGCTGATCATCACGGTGCCCAAAGAGTTCGACAAGAACGGCATGGTCTACATCGTCAAGACGCCGTTCAAGTTCGGCGACGACTTCGAAAAGGCGCTCAAGGGCAACCTCAAGCTGCAGCAGGAGCGCGAGGTCTACGTCCACGCCGACCAGGCCCTTCCCTACGGCGACGTCGTCAAGGTGATGGCGGCGCTGTCACGCAACGGCGGCGAGAAGATCGGTCTCGTGACCGATCCGTTGAAATAGAGATGCAACCCGTCGCCGCCGAACGTCGCGATCCGCTGCGTACCATCGCCATCATCATCACCGTGGCGCTGCACGCGGCCGTCTTCGGCGGCGCCTGGATCGCGCGCGCCATGTCCAACCACCATACGATCCTGTCGAAGGACAACTTCGTCGACGCGCAGTTGGTGCGCTTCGGCAAGCCGCGCGATCTGTCGTTCCTGCCGCACAAGCAGGGGCACGTCAAAGACAAGCCGCCCGAGATCAAGGTGGCCAAGGACATGAACGCGCTGCCGCGGCTCGACGAAAAGAAGGATCCGAAGGACATCGATCCGCTGAAGAAGACGCACGCCGAGGTCTTCAAGCAGATGCAGGACGACACCGAAGGCGTCGAGCCGACCAACGAGGGCTCGCTCACCGGCTCCCGCGCCGGCACCGCCACCGAGGCCAAGGGCGATCCGTACATCCTGTCGCTCATCGATCAGATCGGCACCGCCTGGTCGGTGCCCACGACCCTCAAGGACACCGAGCTGGCCAACCTGAGCGCCGATGTCTGCTTGACCATCGCCGATTCGGGCGCGCTCACGAGCTACACGTTCGTACGCAAGAGCGGCAACTCGCAGTTCGACAGCTCGCTGGACGCGACGCTGTCGACGATCAAGAAGCTGCCGCCGCCGCCCGATCGCTGGCGCAGCGCGGCCTCGCGCGGGCGGCTGTGCCCGTCTTTTGCCAAACAATGACGACAAATCAGAAGAAGAGAATCGTGATCACCGCCGGCAGCGCCTGCGTGACGCTGCTGGTGCTCGCCGCCGCGCAGCGGCCGACGCGCGCGCAGTCGGCCGACGACGCCGTGCGCTTCAAGATCACCTCGGGCGGGCGCGATCTGTACAAGATGGCGATCCCGCTGCCGCTCGGCGACAAGACCAACGCCACGACGGCGCAGACGGTGCTGTCGAACGATCTGGCGCTGTCGGGCTACTTCAAGGTCCTCGACCCGGCCTCGTTCCTCGCCAACCTGCCGGCCGAGCAGCTCGTGATCAACCCGCCCGATTGGCGCAACGTGGGGGCCGAGGGCGTGGTCAAGGCGCGCGCCACCGCCTACGGCAGCGACGTGAGGCTCGAGTTCCGGCTGTTCGAGGTCGCCAAGGGCGACGCGCCCGTGCTCTCCAAGGACTACCGGGGCCCGATGGCGCAGGCGCGCCAGCTGGTGCACCAGTTCGCCAACGACGTCGTCAAGTACTACACGGGCGAGGACGGCTTCTTCGTCTCCAAGATCACCTTCGCCGGCGACACCGGAGCCAAGCGGCGCGACATCTTCGTCATGGACTGGGACGGCTACGGCGCGCACGCGCTGACGTCGCGCTCGCAGAACATCCTGCCCACCTGGTCGCCGTCGGGCGCCGAGATCGCCTTCACCTCGTTCGTCACCGGCAAGCCCGATCTGTACATCGTGCCGGCATCGGGCGGGCGGCCGCGCGTCTTGTCGGCCCGCTCCGGGCTCAACATGGGCGCGGCCTGGTCGCCCGACGGCAGCAAGATCGCGGTGACGCTGTCGCAGGACGGCAACAGCGAGATCTACCTGCTGTCGACGAGCGGCCAGATCCTCAGGCGGCTGACCAACGATCGCAGCATCGACACCTCGCCCTCCTGGTCGCCCGACGGCGGGCACATCGCCTTCGTCAGCGACCGCCACGGCAACCCGCAGATCTGGGTCATGGGAGCCGACGGCTCGGGGCAACACAGGCTGACGCGGCGCGGGAACTACAATCAGGAGCCGTCGTGGTGCCCACGCACCGACACGCCGATGATCGCGTTCTCCGCGCGCGACGAGCACATGGCGACTGACATCTTCACCATCAACCCCGACACCGAGCAGTACACCCGCGTCACCGAAGGGCACGGCTCGAGCGTGCGGCCGACCTGGTCGCCCAACGGGCGCGCCATCGCGTTTCAGCGCGGCGGCGTCTGGATCTCGACGGCGGACGGGCGCACGGAGCGCCAGGTCTATCGCGGCAACGCGCTGGCGCCGCAGTGGTCGCCGTCGTTCCTGAAGAAGTAGCGATGCGCGTCGCCGCGATCGACGTCGGCACCAACACGGCGCTTCTGACCATCGCCGACGGTGCTCGCGCGATCGAGGAGCGGGCCGAGATTGTCCGCCTGGGCGAGGGGCTCGATCGCACGGGACGCCTGACCGACGCCGCGATCGCACGCACCGTCGACGTGGTGGCCCAGTTCGCCGACGCCATCGCCGGCCACGGCTGCGAGCGCGTGGCGGCGGTGACCACGGAGGCGGTGCGCAAGGCCACCAACGGCGCAGACTTCGTAGCCCGCGCCTCGGCGGCGCTGGCGCGCGTCGGCGGGCGCATGGAGGTGATCGACGGCGAGCGCGAGGCGCGGCTCTCGTGGCTCGCAGTGGCGTCGTCGTTCCCGTCGCTGGTGGGGCCGCGCACCGTGCTCGACATCGGCGGCGGCTCGACCGAGCTCATCGTCGGCGAGCGCGACGTCGACGGCATCATCTCGCTGCCCATCGGCTCGGTGCGGCTGACCGAGCGCCTGGTCGCGCACGATCCACCCACCGCCGACGAAGCCGCGCGCCTGGTCGCCACCATCGACGAGGCGCTGGCCCGGGCGCCGGCGCCGCGGGGCACGCTCGTGGGTATCGCCGGCACGGTGACGACGCTGGCAGCGATGGCGCAGCGCCTGGACAGCTACGACGCCGCGCGCGTGCACGGCTCGCGCCTGTCGCGCGCCGAGGTCGATGGGCTGGTCGCCATGCTCGGCGCGACGCCGCTGGCCGACAAGCGACGCACGCCGGGCCTCGACCCCAAGCGCGCCGACGTCATCTACGCCGGTGCCGTCATCCTGGCGCGCGTGATGGCGCGCGCCGGCGCCGACGCCTGCGTGGTCAGCGATCGCGGCATCCGCTGGGGCCTCGTCTACGAGCTCCAGCATAGCGTAACTCATGCATGAGTGACTATACCGGTCGCCGGCTGTGCCAAATCCGCACACCGCGACGCGCCCAACTGATTGACATCGTTTGATTGTTCCTTGGCGTATCGCTTGCTGAGCGGCGGGCGCAAAAGGAGTCTGCACGATGCGAGCAGTGGCGAGCGGTTGGTTGCTGGGGGTCCTGGTGGTCGCCGGTTGCTCCGGCGTGGCGGTCCACGGCGACGGCAGCGCGGGGCAGGGCGATGACCTCACCTCGGTCGGCGGCACCACCAAGCAGCTCGACTGGGACAGCTTCGTCTACGTCGGCGGCGACGCCGACGTGCCCACGATCCAGGCGGCCATCGCCACGCAGGTGAAGTCGTCGCTCGGCGCCTTGCGCGAGATCGGCATCGGCATCGCCGACCGCGACGCGCTGCACAACATCGATCCCGCGGGCTGGACCCGCGACACCCTCGCAGTCGTCGACACCAGCGGCAACACCACCGGCAGCGTGCAGCGGGTGCGCTACCACTACAGTGACACCGCGCTGGTGCAGAACGGGCACGACCCGGGCGCGGCCTTCAGCTTCACGATGCTGTTCGGCGACTACGTCGCCGGGTCGGCGGCGCTCCAGCCCGCCTGCGTCGACGAAGCCACCGACGCCGACTCGATCTGGTACCACTTCTCGCCCGGGCAGTCGGGCTGCCGCGCGCTCATCAACGCCGAGACGAAGGCGATCAACGGCGACCTGTCGAAGCTGCCGGCCTCGTCGTCGCCCGCCATCCCCGCGTCGGACGCGAACCGCCGCTTCGTCGGCGTGCGCGGCAAGCTGACGGCGCTGACGGCAGCGCCGACGGAGTATCCCGAATACGACCGGCTGTGGGGCTTCGGCTCGGATCGCGACAAGCTCGTGGTCTACGCCTTCGTGGGCGTGGAGGCGGACGAGCGCAACTCGCACGATCTCGGCGCCATCGAGTATCAGCGGCTGCTGCGCACGCTGCGGGCGAAGTTTCCGTCGCTGCAGGTGACCTACACCAACCCGCAGGCGATGCTGCTCGACTTCTACGTCGACGGCCAGAAGCTCGACGGCGTGACCTGGGACGAAGTCGAAAGCTGGATGATCGACGACAGCGGCTATCCCGCCGCCGTCGGCAGCGACGCGCAGAAGATCGAGGCGCTGCGCCAGCAGGTGATCGATCGCTTCAGCGAGCGCTGGATCTACTGGGACATGCCGGCGACGGTGACCCTGGGCGGCGGTCAGACGCGCTCGATGACCGTCGAGATCCGCAGCTTCTGGGGCCTCGAGGACGACGGCACCGCCGACACCAAGCAGCGGGCGGTGTGGCGCTACCTGGAGGCGTTCTGGTACGGCGACGTGTTCGCCTACGCGGGCCACAGCCACTTCGGCCACGGACCGCTCGAGCCGACCAACTACGTGGCGGGCAACTTCCCCGATCGCTACCAGGTGATGCTGGTGAACTCGTGCCTGTCGTACAACTACTACGACCTCGACTTTCTGGCCATGCACCCCGAGGGATCGCGAAACCTCGAGGTGGTGATGAACGGGCTGCCCGCCTACTGGAACGGCATGGGCGAATCGACGGCGAAGTATCTGATCGCGCTGCTCGACGGCAGCAACAAGTCGTGGGCGCAGGTGCTGGACGCGATGCGCATCGACGAGCCGTGGGG
This sequence comes from uncultured delta proteobacterium, assembly GCA_963816965.1. Taxonomy (GTDB): domain Bacteria; phylum Myxococcota_A; class Polyangia; order Palsa-1104; family Palsa-1104; genus JAQBQH01. The sequence continues at coordinate 17,291 of CAWFMP010000006.1, read as the reverse complement.
CGAGCGCAACTACGAGCCGATGCGCGGCGTCAACGGCGAGCTCGACAACGTGTTCGATCCGACGAAGGCCGCGGTGGCGGTCACCTACTAGCAGGGTGTTGAAGAACTCCGGACCGAGCCGCGCGCAGTGGATTTTCGCGAAGCGCGAGGCGCGACGAGGGAAGCTCCCCGCCGGGAACTGACCGAGGAGCAACGAAGCGATTGGCGAAAAGACCTAGCGCGGCGACGCGGAGCGAGTTCTTCAACACCCTGCTAGGCTCCGCTGCTAGCCCCCGCTCCGCAGCTTGGAGACCTTGACCGGCTTGATGAAGCGGCCCAGGTCGTAGCGGGCGGGATCGTCTTGTGGCGCCGCGACCGGGGCCCACAGGTCGCCCAGCTGGCGCAGCCGCGCCGGCACGTTGTGGACCGTGAAGTCGGCGATCTCCACCGCCGGCAGCTCCTCCCAGCGGACCGGCGTCGAGACCGTCGCCAGCGGCGTGGGGCGCACCGAATAGATCGACGCCAGCGTCGATCCCCAGCGGTTCTGGTTGTAGTCGACGAGCACGCGCCCGGGCGGCCGCTTGGCGCGCACGTAGACCGCCGTCATCAGCGCCGGGTGCCGCTTGGCCAGCTCGACGCTCACGGTCTTGGCGAAGGTCCAGACCTGCTTCTGCAGGGGGCCGCGCCGGATCGGCACGTAGACGTGCACGCCCTTGCTGCCCGAGGTCTTGACGAAGGTCGGCATGCCGAGCCCGCGCAGCGTCTCGTCGAGCAGCAGCGCCGTCTTCCGCACCGACGAGAAGGGCGCTTCGCCCGGATCGAGGTCGAAGTGCACGTAGTCGGGCCGGTTGACGTCGTCGCGGCGCGCGTACCACTGGTTGAGGTCGATGCAGCCGAGGTTGATGCACCACATCAGCGACGGCAGGTCACCGATGATCGGGAAGTCGATGACGTTGCCGGAGTCGTGGGTGATGGCCACCGTCTCGACGAAGTCCGGCCGCGGCGTGGGCGCGCGCTTCATGAAGAAGAACTCGCCGGCGGCGCCGTGCGGGTAGCGCTTCATGACCATGGCGCGGTCGCGCAGGTGGGGCAGCAGCCACTCGGCGACGTCGACGTAATATTGGATCAGGTCGCCCTTGGTGACGTCGGGCCAAAAGGGCTTGTCGAGGTTGGTCAGCCTCACCTTGTTGCCGCCGACCTCGACGATCGCGTCGCCCGCCTCCGGGATCAGCCGCCCGCGTCTGGCCATCCTCCCCAATATAGGTTATTAGCGGGCGGCCACTACTTCCCGACGGAGGTCCCATGCGTCGCCTGCTCCTCGCTGTCTTCGTTTTTGCCGGATGCCACCAGGAGGCCGCGAAACCCGCGGCACCTGTCGCCAACGCCGCCCCCCCGGTGGCGCCGGCGCCGCCCGTCGAGACTGGCCTCGACGACAGCGCCATCGATTCCAGCGTCAACCCGTGCGACGACTTCTACCAGTACGCCTGCGGCAACTGGCTCAAGCGACACCGAGATCCCCGCCGACAAGGCGGCGTGGGCGCGCGGCTTCTCCGTCATCGACGAGCACAACGAGGACGAGCTGCACGGCATCCTCGAGGCGGCCGCCAAGGGCCAGGTGCACGACGCAGTACGGCGACAAGATCGGCGACCTCTACGCGACCTGCATGGACGAGGCGGCCATCGAGGCGAGCGCGCGCACGGCGACTCAAGCAGCAGCTCAAGCGCGTCGACATCGTCCAGCGACCTGCCGGCCCTGCAGCAGGAGGTGGCCCGCCTGCACGCTCGGCGTCGGCAACCCGATGTTCGAGTTCGTCGCAGCAGCAGGACTTCAAGAACGCGACCGACGTGATCGGCGGTGCTCGATCAGGGCGGCCTCGGCCTGCCCGATCGCGACTACTACCTGGCGACGACGGGCAAGATGCCGGAGATTCGCAAGGCAGTACGAGGCGCACGTCGCGAGATGCTGACGCTGGCCGGCGAGCCGGCGGCGCAGGCGACCAAGGACGCGGCGATCGGTGATGAAGATCGAGACGGCGCTGGCGCAGGCGTCGATGTCGCGCGTCGACCGCCGCGATCCGAAGAAGGTCTACCACCGCCTCGACCTCGCGGGCCTCGAGAAGGCGGCGCCGAAGTGGCACTGGAAGGCGTACCTGAAGACGATGGGCGTCCCCGAGGTCACCGCAGATCAACGTGACGTCGCCCGAGTTCTTCACCGCGCTCGACAAGATGCTGAAGACGACGCCGCTGGCCGACTGGACGCGCGTACCTGCGCTGGCACCTCGTGCGCGACGCCGCGCCGGCGCTGTCCAAGGCGTTCGTCGACGAGAACTTCGCCTTCTACGGCAAGACGCTCACCGGCACCGCCGAGCTCGAGCCGCGCTGGAAGCGCTGCGTCGAGTCGGTCGACGCCGCTGATGGGCGAGGCGCTGGGCAGGCCGTTCGTCGAGAAGACCTTCGGCGCCGAGGGCAAGGCAGCGCACGCAGGCGATGGTGCACGACATCGAGGCGGCGATGAACAGCGACCTCGACGCGGCTCGAGTGGATGGACGACGCCACGCGCAAGCAGGCGCACGAGAAGCTGGCGGCGATCGCCAACAAGATCGGCTATCCCGGACAAGTGGCGCAACTACGACGCGCTCGAGATCGAGCGCGACTCGTACCTGGCCAACGCCGATGCGCGCCGAGCGAGTTCGAGACCCAGCGCGAGCTCGCCAAGATCGGCAAGCCGGTCGACCGCACCGAGTGGGAGATGACGCCGCCGACGGTGAACGCCTACTACGACCCGTCGATGAACGAGATGGTCTTCCCGGCCGGCATCCTGCAGCCGCCGTTCTTCAGCCGCACGGCGGCCGCGCCGGTCAACTTCGGCGCCATCGGCATGGTCATGGGCCACGAGCTCACGCACGGCTTCGACGACGAGGGCCGGCAGTTCGACGCCAAGGGCAACCTGCGCGACTGGTGGACGCCGCCGGTGGGCAAGGAGTTCGACAAGCGCGCCGCCTGCGTGGTCGACCAGTTCGACGGCTACGTCGCCGTCGACGACCTGCACGTCAACGGCAAGCTGACCCTGGGCGAGAACATCGCCGACCTCGGCGGCCTCAAGCTCGCGTACGCGCGCGTACGAGAAGGCGCGCGGCAGCGCGACGCCGGCGAAGATCGGCAAGTTCACCGACGAGCAGCAGTTCTTCCTCGGCTTCGGCGCAGGCGTGGTGCGCCAAGCGCGCGGCCGGAGATGGCGCGCATGCGCGTGACCACCGATCCGCACTCGCCGCCGCAGTACCGCGTCAACGGGCCGCTGTCGAACCTGCCGGAGTTCGCCGAGGCGTTCTCGTGCAAGGCGGGCGACAAGATGGTCCGCAAGGCCGAGTGCGACGTCTGGTAGCTCGCCGCGCCTAGAGCCGTACCTCCCGCTTCAACTGCTCCGACAGAATCCTCGACAGCGTGCCGCGAAGCTCCTCCTTCGCGGTGCGCCACTCGACACGTCCGCCCTCCTCCCTGGGCCCGAAGTGCCAGGCCTGGCGGTAGGCGGCCATCCAGATCTCCCCGGCCGCGTGGTGGCTGTTGATGATGATCTTGGCGTCGTCGGCGAGGGTGAGCGTCAAGACGCCTTGCGACAGCTCGACCTCGATCTCGTCGGGATCGAAGTCGCCGAGCTTCCCCTCGAGGAAGCGCAGCTCGGCGTCGGCAATCTGGTCGAAGTGATCTTGCATGCCCATGCGCGGACCGTAGCCGATCCGCGCATGGGCAGCTAGGTGGGAGTTACTGGGTCTTGAGCCACTCGGTGAGCGCGTGCTTGTCCGAGGGCAGCAAGAAGGCGCCGTAGTAGTGGCCCTGGTTCTCGGCGAAGTCGGGGCACAGGTTGTGGAGCGGGTTGGTCGGGTCGAGGTTGGCGAACGCCGCCACCGGCGTGCCGGCCGGCAGCGTGAGGTTGCCGAGCGGCGTCGGAATCTGGATCGGCGCCGTCGTCGTCTGCACCGAGCCGAGGATGTTGCGCGACAGCGGGCTCAGGAGCTCGCCCATCGCCTCTTCGTACGCGGCGACACGGCCGGCGACGCTCGGATCCCCATTGTAGATACCGAGACGGTTGTTGTGGAAGAACGGCGCCGTCGCCCACACGCCGATGAGCGGGACGTCACGATAGTAGCCGGGGCCGCCCGTCGGGCGCGCCTTGTACTGATCCGACGAGAACTGCTCCCAGATGTGGCCCGTCATCCAGTTGGTCGTCTTGCTGCGGCAGCTGTTGGTGCCGATGTCGCCGGCCGGGTGGATGTTGTCGTCCGAGAGGACCGCGCCTGAGTGGCAGGAGGCGCAGTTCTGCTTGAAGACCTGCGCGCCGCGGGCGAGCACGTGCTTGTCGCTGGTGATGTACGAGCTGCCGCCCGGCGCCGCCGCCAGCGACGGCGGAGTCGTCGTCGCCATGAACTTGCACATGTTGGTGACCGCCGCCTGCGCCGCGACGAAGTCGGGGCAGATCTGCGCGCACTGCGCCTGGTCGATCGGGGTCTGCGTGCCGCCGGGGCCGTTGGCCAGGTGGCCGACCATGCACTCGCCGGCGCACATACCGATGTTGAAGTAGACGCGCAGGGCTGCCGCCTGGCAGCCGGCGTCATCCTCGCCGCCCTGGCCAGCGCGGTGCACGCCGTTGGGATCGATCGGCGCGCCATTCTCCGTATCGGCGAAGTACGGGCGCTGGTTCAGGTTGAAGAACTGCGTGATGATGCCCGGGTTGTTGACGCCGTCGCTCTCGATCGCGGTGGTGTCGACCGTGCCCGGGGCCCAGGTGTGGAAGACCTGGTAGCGCGGATCGTTCGGCGACAGGTGGGCGCCGAAGATCGCGCCCACGGCCAGGTACTGATTGCCCGTGGTCGCGTTGATGTTCGCCCATGCCGGGTGGTTCGGGTTGGCCGGGGGGTTCTGCGCGTCGAGGCCGGCGTGGCAGCCCGCGCACGACACGCCGACGAGCACCTTGCCCGACGCGCGGTCGTAGAACTTGCGCACGCCGACGATGCCGGCGGAGGCGCCGTTGATGTCGTCGGGGGCGAACATGTTGGCGTCATCGGCGCACTTGTCGAGATAACCCGACGAAGCGTCGCCCTGCACGCAGTCCGGATCGTTGACCACGCCATAGGTGTTGAAGCGGGTGTTGCGATCCGAGGTCAGAATCGTATCGAACCCCAGCGCCAGGTTGAACGGCGGGCCAGGGAGGATCTGGCTGAAGAAATGCTGGCCGCCGAAGGTCGACTTGAACCACGTGTCGTGGCCAGCCTGCTCGTCGACGCTCAGGGCAGCCGACGTTGTCGACGACGAGCTGTCGTCGGTGCCGGCCTGCCCGGCGCACCCCGCCGCCGCTGTGATCGCGACAACTGCTATCCAACTTGCTCTGCGCATCAAAGCCTCCTTCTCAGCCCCGCGAAAAAGCGAAGGGTCCGACGATAAGCTCGCGCTGAAGAGATGTAGGCGTCAACATGTAAGACGTGTGCCAGCTAACACCTTTTTATCTAGTAGCGTATTGCGTGCTCCTGTACCGCGCAGTAGGAGGAAGAGTAGATGTGTGTCCGCTGCCTGTCGATGAGCCGCACGCCTGGTAGCGCCGGCGTCGCAGGGCTCGACGCCTCGTAGCCGATGCGTTACCGTTTTGCGCTGCCCGTGCGTCGTCCATTGCGCTTTGTGATCCTGCTGGTCGCGCTCGCGCTCGCCCTGCCGGCGGACGCCTCGAAGCCACGACTGCGCCTGGAGCGCATCGACGCCAGCTCCTTCGCGTCGGACTCGACGGTGCGCGTGTTCGCGTCGGTGGTCGAGCTCGAGGGCAACGTCGACGACGGGCGCGCCAGCCGCGCCTTCGTCCTGAAGATGGACGGCAAGACGGTCGGACCACCGGAGAAAGCGCAGCAGTTTCAGGGCGCAGCCGCCGCGCTCGACCTCGTGCTCGTGGTCGAGTCGTCGGCGCTATACGGGCCGAAGAAGATCATCGTACCGCCGCCCCTGCCGCCTCCGCCCAAGGGCGCCCGCGGCAAGACGCCACACGGCAAGGGGGCGCCGCGCGGCAAGGGCAACAAGATCTCCCGCGACGTGCTCAAGCAGGCGGTTCCGGCGGGCGACGAGCCTCTCGACAAGGTGAAGGACGCGGTGCACGAGCTGCTGGAGGAGCTGACGCCGCGCGTGCGCGTCCTGCTCATCGACTACGGCGCCGACATGAGCGAGCACCCGCCGTTTCGTCCGGCCACCGCGGTCGAGCCCGATCTCGACGACCTGATGCCGGACGGGGAGGCCGGCGACCTGGCGCTGTCGCGCGCGCTCAGCGCCGCGCTGGTCGAGCTCAACAAGCCTCGCCCCGACGGCCAACAGGCGCGGCGGCTGATCGTCGTCATCAGCGACGGGCTGAACTCGCAGATGGATCGCAGGACCTTCAGGACGCTGGGCGACGCTGCGGCCAAGGCGCACGTGCCGATCCACACCATCGCCTTCTCGCCGACCGACGAACGCGGGCCGCTGCTCAACCTCGGCGAGGTGTCGAAGCGATCGAACGGCACCTTCCGCTGGGCCCGAACCGCGGACGATCTGCGGGCGCAGATCGACACGCTCACCGACGAGCTCAACAAGCAGTACGTGCTCACCTACAAGATCGATGTCCACTCCCTCGAGGGGCGCAAGTTCCAGCTCGTGTGCGAGGACCTGTCGTCCAACACGCTCACCTACGACTCGTCGGGCGGCTCGTTCGGATACGTGCCGGCGACGCGACCGCTCTTGCCGTGGTGGCTGTGGGCGCTGGCGGGTGTCATCCTGTTCGGCGGCGCGGCCGCGATCCTGATCGCGCGGCAGCCGCGGGCGCCCAAGAAGAAGATGAAGTTCTCGCCGTACAAGAACAGCACCGCGGCGGCGCCAGCGGCTCCGGCGGCGCCGCCGCCGGCGGTCGTGCGCGCGCCGACGCGCGGCGTCCTGATCGTGGTCTCCGGCGCGCTCGCCGGCCACCGCCTCGACGTCGGGGCGCAGCCGATCACCGTCGGCAAGGGACCGGCGACGCTGCAGATCGCCGACGACCCGACGGTGTCGACGCGTCACGCCGAGGTGGCGCTCCGCGGCGGCGCGTTCGTGGTGACCGACCTCGGCTCGACCAACGGCACCTTCGTCAACAACCAGCGTATCGCGCAGCCGACGCGCCTCAGTGACGGCGATCTCTTGCGTTTCGGCAACACGCAACTGAAATTCAGGACCGAATAATGGCTGGCTCCTCGATCATCATCTGCGGGCAGCGCTACGACGTCGGCCAGAGGGTCATCACCTTCGAGGACGACCCGAGCATCAACGCCTACACGCCACACCGCACCGACAAGCCGTCGGAGGTGCCGCCCTTCGCCCCGGCCAAGGGCATGGCCGGCATCCGCGATCGCTGGCGGCCGCGCCGCCTCATCGGCGGCGATCGCTCGATCGAGCGCCTGCGCCAGGTGGTGCGGCAGTTCGTCGTGCACCACGACGGCTGCCAGAACTCGCGCATGTGCTTCCAGGTGCTGCACAACGAGCGCGGCCTGTCGGTGCACTTCCTCATCGACAACGACGGCACCATCTTCCAGACGCTCGACCTCGTCGACTGCGCGTTTCAGGCGGCGGGCGTCAACGAGATCTCCGTCGGCGTCGAGCTGGCCAACCGCGGCGACGCGCTGCGCTTTCCCAACGACTATCACGGCAAGCGCGACAAGGTGACCTGCCGCATCAACGGCCATCAGTTCCTCGCCTACGCGTACACGCAGGCGCAGATGGCGTCGATGATCTCGGTCGGCAAGGCGCTGGCGCGGCTGTTCCCCAACCTGCCGCAGGTCTATCCGAGCAACGGCGGCGGCGACGCCGAGCCGATGTGGGCCACCCTGCGTGGCGACGTACGCGAGTACACCGGATATCTCGGCCATTATCACGTCACCGATCAGAAATGGGATCCGGGACCCTTCGACTTCAAGTTCTTCGCCAGCAAGATCCGGGGGCGGATGGTCTTTCCCGTGGCCATCGGCGCGAACAAGCCGGACGTTCCCGACGAGCCGGAGAAGGCCGAGGAGCTCGCGACCTCCTTCTTCGACAATAACGAGACCGAGGGTGAAGGCGGCTATTTTCCGGTCGGTCCCTATCGGCCAGTCGCGCCTGTGGCACGGCGGCGTGCACCTGCGCGCGGACAAGGGCACGCCGGTGTACGCGCCCTTCTCCGGCAAGATCGTGGCCGCGCGCATGACCGATGACGGGCCGGTCGGCTCGCGCAACTTCGTGCTCATTCGCACCGACCTGCCGGTGGGCTCGGCGCAGATCCGTTTCTGGACGCTGCTGTTCCATCTCGACCAGGAGCTGGCGACCACCGGCAGCGACGTGCCGGCGTGGTACGGCAAGGCGGCGTCGCAGCTGGCCGACGATCCGGTGCCGCTTTCGATCGACGTCAACGCCGGCGACCTGGTGGGGCACGTCGGCGAGGCGGGCCTGCCCGGGCGGGTCGAAGGGCAGCTCCACGTCGAGATCATGAGCGCCGACGAGATCGGCGAGAAGATCGAGCCCGGCTTCTGGACGCTCGTCGACGGCGCGGGCATGGGCCGCTTCTGCGAGGCGGCGGAGATCGTGGGGCCGATCGACAAGCCGTCGTCCAACGGCCGCAAGGACGGCCTGTTGTCGCGCGCCGAGCTGCTCAACTTCTTCAAGGCCGATCCGCAACGCGAGAAGTTTCGCAAGCTGGCCGTGCACCACATCAGCGAGTGGACCGACAACAACGACTGGCAGGTGGCGCTCAACAAGACGCGCGACTTCGCCGAGCTGCCCCGCGCGCAGAAGGGGCGCCTGTACCGCGATCAGATCGAGCCCGTGCTGTGGTGGACCGACGACTTGGCCGACGCCGCCGGGCTGCCGTCGGACAAGCTGGTGTGGAACTACCATCCGATCACCTTCATCGTCTGGCTGCACGACAAGCTACGCGGCGCGCGCGCCACCTCCAAGGACATCGCCGGCGAGAGCGCGTTCGAGGGCAAAGCGGCGCCGTCGAACATCAAGGACGACGCCGACGCCACCGAGGGCTTCACCGACGACGAGGACGTGATGTTCGGAGACGCCGGCAAGAAGCTCGACCTCGAAGACCTGGCCAACGGCTATCCCGACGACAAGGACAAGAAGTGATCGCGGCCGGGGTGCTGCTCGCGGTGGCGACCGCGGTGACGCCGCTGCCGCATACGCGCACGGGCCACGGGCCGGCGATCGTGCTGGTGCACGGGTTCGGCGGTGACCGCCACACCTGGGACGAGGTGGCGCCCGAGCTGGCGAAGTCGTTCACGGTCGTGGCGGTCGACCTGCCGGGACATGGCGAGGCGCCGGAGCCGGCGAACTTCGACGCCGATCGCATCGCGGAGCAGATCGTGGCGACCGTGAGGCAAGAGAAGTTGTCGCCGGCGATCATCGTCGGCCACTCGCTCGGCGGCTTCATCGCCGCGCACCTTCGCAGGCAGCCCGCGGTCAAGGGGTTGGTGCTGGTCGACATTGGGATCGGGCGGCTGTTCAGCGAAAAGGAGGTCGCCGAGCTCCAGGCATCGTTGGCCAAGGATCGCGAAGCCACGTTGCGCGGGTGGTTCGGCGCCATCAGCAGGCCGGCGCAGCTGGAGAGACTCCTGGTGGGGCTGGGCAAGCTCTCGGGCAGCACCATCCTCGGCTACATCACGATGCTGGCGAAGCAGCCGGCGAACCCCCGGTTGGCGCAGCCGACGCTGTTGATGGCGTCGAAGCTGACCCTGCCGAACAAGAAGCCGCTGGCAGAAGAGCTTGCTGCCGTCGGATACAGCGACCCGCACGGCCTGTCGGTCACCCGCTTCGACGACTCGATGCACTGGATCTTCTGGGACGAACGCGACAAGTTCCTGGCCACGCTGACCGACTTCGCACGGGCGAGGCTACGCTGATGCGCGGCTCCCGAATCATCGCCATCATCGCGATCGTCGCCGCGCTCGCCGCCATCGGCCTGGCGGCCGCGCTCAAGTATCAGCAGCTGGAGCGGCGCGCCCGCCAGCACCAGCGCCAGCACCAGGCTCAGTGAATGAAGAAGAGCCCGGTGTAGCGGATCGACATCGGCACCGGGATGACCAGGCCGGTGAAAAGGCGGCGCGCCGCGTGGTGATCGCGGTCAGCCGTCGGTCCAGCTGGCGACGGCGCGCGGCTCGAGCGGCGCCGGGCCGACGACGACGCGGCGATCGCCGGCCCAGTGGACCTGCTCGTGGCCGAGGGCGCGCGGCAGCGGCCAGGCCAGTGGCTCGGCGAAGCTCGACAGCGCCGGCAGCACGACCAGGCGCGTCTCGCCGGCGACGCGCTCGAGCCAGGCGACCGCGTCGCCGTCGGCGCGCCACGACGGCGTCGCCAGGACCACGACGTTGCCGCTGGCAGGGTGCACGCGCCGCCCATCGACGTAGACGGCGCCGCCGTCGACTTCGACGAGGTGGCGCCCACAGGGCGATCGCGACGGCGGCACCGAGAGCAGGCCGGTGCGCGCCCGGGCGCGGCGCGACTGCTTCGACGGCGGCGGCGTATGCGGCGGCGGCGGCGCGTCGCTGCGGCTGCGCGCACGCGCCTTGGTCGGAACAGCCATCCCGAGCGCGAGGACGAGCGAGATCATGCGCATCCGCAGCCTCCTCCTCGTTCCAGGAGGCGGCAGCCGGGCGCGCGGCGCAAATTTTCGTTTACGAAATCTTTACGCGGGCAACACGGGAGCTTGACCTGGGGACGCGAGGATTGGGCCCATGGCCAAGGTCAACGTCGATCCGTTGCGCTGCGAGGGCAAGAAGACGTGCGCGCAGGTCTGCCCCGAGGGCGTCTTCCGCTTGGAGAAGGCGCCGACGTCGCTGCCGGTGCTGGTGCTGGTGAAGGTCTTCGTGCACGGAGGGCGCCAGGCGGTCGTGGTCAACGAGGCCGCCTGCACCGCGTGCATGAAGTGCATCGACGCCTGCCCCGAGAACGCGATCCGCGTCACGGCGTAGGAATAGGCGGCGCGTCGCGCGCGTCTAATGATCATGTACCGACACACGAGCTTGCGCGTGCCGTGCGTGTCGTGCGGCGTCGAACAGGCGCTCACGCGCATGGAGCTGTCGCCCCGCGGCGGCCACTGGTGCTGGCGCTGCCAGATGAGCGCACAGATCGCCGAGCACGAGGCGGCGCCGCTGCGACATCGACCGTCGTCGACACCGCCATCGACGGCGCGGCAGCTGCGCGGCACGTTCATGGCCGCGATCGCGATCGTCGGCGGAGTGGGCCTGCTCGCGCTCGTGCTGCTCACGCTGCTCGCCGCGTACGGCTGCCGCGGCTAGCTCCGGCTCGTCGCCGGGCCCGAGCGCGACGACTTCTAGTAGTGACCGATCCACGGGATCGGCGGCAGATCCTCGGGGCGTACCAGGCGCGGCTGCCGGTCGAGCACGCGGCCGAGGCGCGCGATCACCGGCGCGCCGACGACGGCGGTGAGCAGCGTGCGCAGCATCAAGCGGCGCGTCGGCTGATACGGCAGGATCCGCACGACGTCAGTATAGCGCGGTCAGGGCCGATGCTGGAACTGCGGCGAGTCGGCGCTCTGGGCCGCGTCCTCGGTCGCGTTGATGCGACCCTGCGCGCCTTCGTTGGTGCGCTTGTCGTTCGGCGGCGGCGGCTTGTCCGCGTCCTTGCCCTTTTTGGCCGTGGCCGACGCCGGCGGCTTCTTCCTCTTCTTCGCCAGCGCGGGAGCCGCCGGCAGCGAGGCGATCATCAGCGCGACCAGGATTCGTTTCATAGCTCCACCTCGACCGGCGCCGCGCGCAGCCCGGCTGCAGCCAACAACGCCTGATCTTCCGATACGTCCGGGTTGCCGGTCGTCAGCAGCTTCTCGCCGTAGAAGATCGAGTTGGCGCCGGCGAAGAAGCACAGCAGCTGCGCCTCGTTCGTCAGCGACAGTCGCCCCGCCGACAGGCGCACCCGCGACCGCGGCATGAGGATGCGCGCGGTGGCGATCATGCGCACCAGCTCGAGCGGCTCGACGGGCGCCATCGCCGCGAGCGGCGTGCCTCGGCGGCGACCAGCGCGTTGATCGGCACGCTCTCCGGCTGCGGATCGAGCTTCGCCAGCGTGCGCAGCATCTCGCAGCGATCGTCGATCGACTCGCCCATGCCGATGATGCCGCCCGAGCAGACGGTGATGCCGGCCTGGCGCACGTGCTCGAGCGTGCGCAGCCGATCGTCGTAGGTGCGCGTCGAGATGATCGACTTGTAGTGCTCGCGCGAGGTGTCGAGGTTGTGGTTGTAGGCGGTCAGGCCGGCCTCCTTGAGGCGGTTGGCCTGCTCGTCGGTGAGCATGCCGAGCGTGCACGCACGCCTCCATGCCGAGCGCGCGCACGCCGCGCACCATCTCCAGCACGTGGTCGAACGCCGGGCCGTCCTTCACCTCGCGCCAGGCCGCGCCCATGCAGAAGCGCGTCGCGCCCGACGCGCGCGCCGCTTCGCCGCCTCCAGGACCTCGTCGACCGCCAGCGACTTCTCGGCGGCGACCGCGGTCTCGTAGTGCGCGCTCTGCGGGCAGTAGGCGCAGTCCTCGGGGCAGCCGCCGGTCTTGACCGAGAGCAGCGTGCAGAGCTGCACCTCGTCGGCGGCGTGGTGCTCGCGGTGCACGCTCTGCGCGCGGAAGAGCAGCTCCGGCAGCGGCAGGTCGTGGATGGCGCGAACTTCTTGCAACGTCGGCATGGGCTCCTTCTATCATACTGACCGATGATGCGGATCGTCGCCGACGCCAACATTCCCTACCTGCACGACGCGTTCGCCCATTTGGGCGACGTGGTGACGCTGCCGGCGCGCGAGCTGACCCGGGCGGCGGTGCGCGACGCCGATCTGCTCCTGGTGCGCTCGACGGTGCAGGTGAACCGGGCGCTCCTCGATGGCAGCCGGGTGCGCTTCGTGGCGACGGCGACCATCGGCGTCGATCACCTCGACAGCGCATACCTCGACGGCGCCGGCATCCGCTGGGCGTCGGCGCCGGGGTCGAACGCCGATTCGGTCGTGCAGTGGTTCGCCGCCGCCATGGCGCGCGTGCCCGACCTCGCGCGCCGGCAGCTCGGCATCGTCGGCGTGGGCAACGTCGGCGGGCGCATCGAGCGCCTGTGGCGCGCGCTCGACGTGGCGCCGCCGCTGCGCTGTGATCCGCCGCGCCAGCGACGGGAGGGCGGCGACTTCATCGCCCTCGACGAGATCTTCGCGCGCTGCGACCTCGTCACGCTGCACGTGCCGCTCACGCGCGACGGGCAGGACGTGACGTTCCGGCTCGTCGACGCGCGCCGCCTGCGGCCGGGCGCCGTGCTGGTCAACGCCTGCCGCGGTGAGGTGCTCGACACCGACAGCGCGCTCGCCGTCGACAACCCGCTCTTGCTCGACGTCTTCGCAGGCGAGCCGACTCCCGACCCGCGCCTGGTCGCGCGGGCGACGATCGCCACGCCGCACATCGCCGGCCACTCGCTCGACGGCAAGGCGAACGGCACCAAGATGATCTACGACGCCGCCTGCGCCTTTGCCGGCGTCGCGCCGACGTGGACGCCGCGCCAATCGCTGCCGCCGCCGCCCGGCGCCGTCGTCGTCGACCGCCGCGACGACGGCGTGCTCGCCGCGCTGCAGGCCGTCGCCGCCGGCTACGACCCGCGCGCCGACGACGCCGCCCTGCGTGCGCTCGTCGACCGCGGCGACGACGGTACCGGCTTCCGCCAGTACCGCGAGCGCTATCCGGAGCGCCGCGAGCTCGACGGGCGACCGGTCCAGCTGGTGGCGCCGCTCGTCGACGCCATCCGCATGCTCAACGCTTACGGCGCTCGCGTGGAGCCGCTGGCGCCGGCGCGCTGACGTCGCCGGGGAACAGAAAGCGAAACAGCATCTCGCGCAGCGCCGCCTTGATGGCCGCGTCGCCGCCGCCACCGGTGCCGATGCGCGGCCGCAGCCCGGCGCGATCGGCCGCGATCTCGATACAGGTGATGCCGATGACCCGCGCCGCCGCCGCCGCGTCGGGAATCACCTCGCGCGGCACCACGATCTCGAGCAGCCGGGTGAGCGCCTGGCAGCCTTCGTCTTCGTACTGCGCGCGCAGCCGCCGCACGTCCGGATCGGAGTACGAGATCGACAGGTAGACGCGCTCGAGCTCGGCGTCGCGACGGATGCGATCGAAGAGCACGTCGAGCACCATCTCGATCGCCCGCCGCTTGTCGGGCACCGACTTGCCATCGCCGAGGAAGCGCTCGGGGGTCAGCCGGGCCATCACCTCCTCCTGCGACTGCCGCAGGTGGTTGGCCACGACCTCCACGAAGACCGCGCGCTTGTCGCTGAAGTAGCGGTAGAAGGCGCCCGTAGACACGCCAGCTTCTGATGCGATTTCAGGTGTTTGGGCTGCGTCGAAGCCGCGGCGCGCGAACACCCGCGCGGCCGCCAGCAACAGCGCCTCGTAGGTCGCCTGGGAGCGTCGCTGCTTGAATTCGCGTGTCGCCAGCATCTGGGTGCCCGGGGAGAGATGTAGCAGGTTTCCCGCAAAAAGTGAAGCGGGTTTCATTTTTACCGTTGACATTTTTGGCTCGCTCGCTAAAAATGAAACAGGCTTCACTTTTAGTCACGGAGGGCCCGGCTGATGAGCGATGAGACGAGGACGCATTCCGGTCTGAACGCCGACATCATCGAGATGCCCATCGGCCGCGAGGTGACCATCGAGCACCTCGAGACCAGGCTCGACCTCACCTACAACTGGGGCTACGAAAAGACGCGCCAGGACCTGCGCGACCTGTACAAGAAGGCGCAGCGCACCCAGTGGCAGCCGGACGCGACGCTGCCGTGGCAGACGTCGGTCGACCTCGAGCATCCGCACTATCCCGAGCAGATGTTTCCGCTCTACGGCAGCGACATCTACAAGAAGATGTCGGACAAGCAGCAGAAGCAGCTCGGCGTCGAGATGTTCAGCTGGGTGCTGTCGCAGTTCCTGCACGGCGAGCAGGGCGCGCTGCTCGCCGCGGCGCAGCTGGTGACGACCGTGCCGGACATGGACTCGAAGTACTACGTCGTCGACGCAGGTGATCGACGAGGGGCGCCACGTCGAGGTCTACGATCGCTACCTGCACGAGAAGATCGGCTTCTCGTACCCGATCTCGCCCGTACCTCAAGAAGCTGCTCGACCTCATCCTGACCGACTCGCGCTGGGACATGAAGCTGCTCGGCATGCAGATCATGGTCGAGGGCCTGGCGCTGGCCGCGTTCGGCATGATCCGCGCGCAGACGTCGGAGCCGCTGCTCAAGAAGCTCACGCACTACGTGATGCTCGACGAGGCGCGCCACGTCGCCTACGGCGTGCTGTCGCTCAAGAACCACTACGACGACATGAAGGAGTCGGAGCGCCTGGAGCGCGAGGACTTCATCTACGAGGCGGCCGTGCTGATGCGCGACCGCTTCCTGTATCCAGCAGGTGTGGGAGAAGATGGGGATGCCCGTCGAGGAGTGCAAGCAGATCGCGCTCCAGTCAGCTAGCCGCAGCAGATGTTCCGCCAGATGCTGTTCTCGAAGATCGTGCCGGCGGTGAAGCGGATGGGCCTGCTCTGGCGAGCGCCAGCGCAAGCGCTTCGAGAGCCTCGGCATCCTGCAGTTCGAGTCGTGGGCCGATCCGTTCGAGGACCTCGAGCGCGAGACGGCGAGCGCCGGCGCGCTCGTCGCCTAAGTCAGCTCATCGAGCGAAGCGGAGACGAAGCGGAGACGAAGCGTTAGGCGCGACGCCGGCGACGGAGCGCGAGGCCGAGGAGCGCGAGCGTGAAGAAGAGCGGCGCGCCGACGCTGCCGGCGCCGGCGATGCTGCAGCCGCCCGTGCTGCTGTTGTTGCCGTTGCCGCCGGAGCCACTACCGCCGCCCGAGCCGCCAGCTCCCCCACCGCCAGTATCACCGCCGCCGCCCGAGCCACCGGTCCCGCCGCCGCCCCCGCCACCCGTGCCGCCGGTCCCGCCGCCGCCCATGTCCGAGGGCGAGCCGTAGAGCGTGAACGTCTCGGCGGCGTTGGTCACATCGCTCTGCAGCGGAGCGCCGGAGGTGCCGTCGAACGCCGCGCCGGAGATGAAGTCCTTCGTGATGTGAAGCTTCACGAAGTTGTACGACTTCTTTTTGCCCAGCACCGTCGCGCCCGCTGCGTCGGTCGCGCTCATGTCGTAGAGGTCCGCGCCGGCGCCGCCCGCGACGATGTACGTGAGGCCGCCGTGCTGGAGGCGCTGATAGTTGTGATCGTGCCCGGTGAAGACGGCGCGCACCTTGTTCGCCGGATCCTCGAACGACGGCGCCCACGCCTGTGTCGCCGAAGAGTCGCCGTGGCTACCGAGCGAGTACGGCGACTGATGGAACCAGACGAAGACGTGCGAGATGGTTGCATCGGCCTTGGCCGCAGTGAGCTGAGCGCTCAGCCACGTGTCCTGCGCCCCGCCGGGCGAATTGCCGTCGAGACCGATGAACATGACGCCGGCGCAAGTGAACGAGTAGTAGTCGACCCGCCCCGTCTGATTGAGCGCATAATTCGGATTCGGGAAGAGGAGCTCGTAGTTCTTCGTAACGTCGGTCGTCGGCAAGACCGAGCCATGCTCGTGATTCCCCGGTACAGCCATGAACGGAATCACCGAGACCAGGTTCTTTGCGCCGACGAAGAATCCGGGCTGGTTGTTCGTGTCGGTGGCGCTCCAATAGTTGGAGTAGAGGCCGTCGAGCTGGATGTCCCCGCTCTCGAGGACGATATCGGCGCCCGCGGCCAGCACGTTGGCGGCGACCATCTGGTGTACGGAGCCGCCGGAGCGGCTGTCGCCATAAAACACCACGTCGAGCGGCGAGCCGGCCGCCGGGCACGTGCCGAAGTGCAGCGAGCCGTCGATGGCGTTGCCGGCGATGGAGTACTCGTACTCGGTTCCTTCGGTCAGCGACGGCAGGGTCGCTTCATAGTCGCAATTGCTGGAGCTGTTGGTGCACGAGTGCACGGCGGTCGCGGTCTGCGAGGTCGCCGAGCCCTTCACGCGGTACGTCACCGTCGCGCTGTCGGTGTTGCTGGCCGTGCCCCAGTGAACGATCATCTTGTCCGGCGTGGCGCCGCGCGAAATGATGGGACCGTAGTGGATCGTAGGAGCCGCGTTTGCGGCTGGGGCGGCGAGCCCCACCAGGGCGATCGTGATTCCAGCGAGTTGCGTGCGCATGCGGGCCTCTACAGCAACGAGTGTGCCCCGGTAAGTGCCGTGCTCTACGGGGAGGGGACAACCCACAAGTGACCGATCCAGGTGTGAACGGCGCCAGATCGCGATAAAGTATGGTGCCCAT
>CAWFMP010000005.1:0-376218 GCA_963816965.1 uncultured delta proteobacterium | reverse complement strand
CATCGAGTTGATGTACGGCGCCGACGAGCTTCCGATGATGCTCGAGTAGCCGGTGTTCTCCATGATCACGATGACGATGTGGTCCGGCCGCGGCAGCGCCGATACCGCCGCGGTCGCTTCTCCGACGGCCGTATCCGGCTGCCCCGCGCATCCGGCGACAATGCCGAGGGTCATGATGAGTGGCGACAGGTGCGAAGCTCTCATTGGTCTCTCCTCAGTCCGGCATCTGTCGCGAACCCTACCAAGAATCGCCGACCGCTCCAATTGCGGGATCCCGCGCTGTCGCGGTGGCTGGGGCCAGTGGCGCACGTCGAGCTACCCGGTCAGTCGTTCTCGACGCTGATCTCCACGATCTCGCCGGTGTTGGCGTCGAGGTTGACCTCTTTCACGCGCTTTCCGGTCTCCCCGGTCGGACGCACTTCGATCGAATAGATCCACCGACCCTTCTCTTTCTCCAGCTCGCCATGAACGATGGTGCCGGGGACCTTCGCCAGCGCAATCGTCCGCGCCCTCTCCATCGTCAGCTTGACGTCGGGCGGCTTCCTGGCGAGCGCCGTCGTCGTCGACGCGACCAACAGCCCCATGGCCAGCCACTGGATCGTGCGCATGATGCCTCCCTTTTGCCACGTCGGATCCCGGTCGAGATTCGTGAGCGTTCGGACGCGACCACTGCGGGCCGGGCCTGGGGCGACGCGCGTTATCCGATCGGTGTCGGCGGCACCATCGAGTTCACCCCCGCTCCGGCAAACGAAATGCCCTTGCCGGTCGCCGGATCCATGAAGGTGTTGAACAGCGTCCCCTTGCCGGTCATCGGATCGATCGTGATGACGTCGCCCGATCCATCGTGCGTGAACCCGAACACCACGCCGTTGGCGTACGCCACGCCGAACAGCTTGGGGAAGCCGGTGGCGCCGATCATCGTCTGCATCGTCCCGGTCGCCGGATCGATCTTCACGAGCACGTTGTTGATCGACGTTCCGGTCGTCGACGAGTCCGCCAGGTTGTAGGCCGTGCCGTAGACGCTGCCGTCGCCGATACCGACGATGTCGCCCGAGATGGCCATGTTGCCGCCGACGGTGCCGATCTGCTTGACCGTGGGCGGGCTGGTGGTGATGTCGATCTCGCAGAACGCGCCCTTGTAGTCCGCGGAGAAGAGCTTGCCGTCCTTGGTCGTCGTCAGCGCCACGTTGTCGGTGCCGCAGTCCGCGACGCTGCCGACGGAGGTGACGTGCCCATCGTTCGGATCGGCGGTGTACAGCGTGGTCTTCGAGATGACGTAGATCGTGTTGTCCGGCGCGACCGCCAGGTCCTGAATGACGTCTGCGGCGCTGCCGACCGTGGGCGCGTTGAAGGGGCCGACCGTGGTGATGGTCTTGGCCATGACATCGATGGTGTAGAGCGTGGTGTTGCTGTGCGCGTAGACGGTGTACGTGGTGCCGCCGTCGGGCGGGATCCAACCGCCACCGCCACCGCCGCCACCGGTCCCGGTGCCGCCCGCGTTGCCGCCGGTGCCGCCACCGAGGTCGGCGCCGCCGCCGCCTTTGCCGTGGTTGATGCCGGTGGCGCCGCAGCCGGCCGCCAGTGCCACGCAAAGCCCGAAGACGATTCCTAGCCGACCCATGCGTCCTCCCACTACATGGTTGTCGACGGCCGGCGCTTTCCTTCAAAGGATCGCGACTGCCCCCTGCTGTTTGCAGTAGCGAAGCGACTGGTTGGACCAGACCATGACAACGCCGTCACATCTGGCGCGCATCTGTGCGGCGGAAAGGTTACGGCCAGGTCTCGCCGGCAGTTTGCAGCAGGCCCGGCGAAGGCGTCGACGGCGTGGCGCCGAAGTCGGCCAGGATGTTGGCCGTGACCTGCGCGGCGGGGCTGGCGCTGCGCACGAAGCAGTCGTCTTCCGCCGGAGCGCAGTCCCGTTCGCCGCCCGACGTGCGGAAGGCCGCCCGGCCGGTCCAGGGATCGAGCGCGTGCGCCCAGTGCATCGAGCCCAGGTTGACGACGCGCGACCCGCTCTGCGCTTGATAGGCGACCATCACCGGCGCTTGGCCGCCCACCTGCAGGTTGACCGCTCGTCCGAGCACGTGCAGCGCGAAGGGCAGCTGCTCGGGATCGGCGAACAGCGCTTCGTACTCGTAGCCCAGCACCTCTTGCATTCGCGTGGCGTCGATGCCGCGGAAGATCGGGTGGCTGCTCTCGGCGATCTCGTAGTCGTCGGCGACGAGCAGTTTTCCCTGCGGCACGGAGCGGCAGCTGGGGTGGACGGCAGCGCACCAGCTGACGTAGTGCGTCCCGGTGAGCTCGTCCGACGGGTTGTCGTGGGCAGGACGCGACAGGTCGAGCGGCTTGGTCGCGAATTGGTTCTTGCGCGTGTCACGATTCGAAATCGTGCGAGAAAAGGTGCGCGCGTCGCCGCGCTTGAAGCGGATCAGCCCGTCGACCATGTCGGAGCCGAAGAAGCCGAGGTGGAGCCCGCGATCGCGCGCCGCCTCGACGTGGTCGCGCATCGCGGCCGACCAATACTCGTCGTGCCCGACGGAAAGAAAGGCGCGGCCGTGCGCCAAGACGGCGGCGGAGGCGTGCACGTCGACGTCCGAGACGTAGGTGACGTCGTAGCCTTGCGCCTCCAGCCAGCGGACCATCGGATACTCGTAGACGAAATAACCGGAGGAGTAGGAGTAGACACCGAGCGCGCCGACGCTGCGCAGCGGTCGATCGAACGAGACCCATAGCGCTCCCTGGTAGGCGCTGGAGGAGTTGGGGCCGCCGTCCCAGGAGTTGTAGGCCTCGTCGGTGAAGTCGGCCCGGTCGAAGATGAGGTCGGCAACCCGATCGTCCTCGCGAACCACGAAGGTGACGAAGAAGCTCTTGTTCGTGGTCCGCGAATCGAGGCGCAGCACATAGATCCCGGAGACCGCGTCGGTCGGGAGGGTGAAGGAGAAGGTCGTGTTCCAGGCGGCGCGCACCACGTCGCTGGCACCCGGCAGCGGCAGCGGCTGCGGGTAGCCGACCGCGCGACCGGAGGCGATGTCGCGCGCGCCGCGTCCGCCGTACCAACCGGTGCGTAACAACCTCCAGCTCACCCCGTCGCCGGAGGTGGCCGTCGACAACCGCACGTTCACGACGGCGCCGGCCGCGTAGGAGAGCTGGTCGGTGTAGGCCTCGATCTCGTGGTTGATCGACCACTGGGGATAGGGAATCCACCAGTCCTCGGCGCCGGTCTGCTGATTCTCGACCGCGGTCCGGTTGAGGGTGGCGGCGTCATCGGCTGCCACGTGGCTACCGATCGTGAGCGTCTCGCCCGGGATGTCGCGAGCCGGGATCGAGCCCAGCCCGAGACCTCCAACCGTCCCACCGGCGTCGGCAAACCGCGCGCCGTCGGACAGGGCGCACGAAAGCCCTTGTGCTCCGCGCTGGCAGAGATCGGACCTGCCATCGGCATTGACGTCGACCAGAGTGAGCGAGTCGACGGTGCCGGGCAGGGCGCGGTGCCAGGGAGCCAGCGCCGTGAAGCCATTGCCGAACGAGCGAGCGCAGCGAACCGCCGCGTCGTCGATCACGCACACATCGCTGCGCCGGTCGCCGTCGACGTCGGCGAATCGGACCGCCGCCCCGGGGGCCGCGTCCGCCAGCGACGCCGAGTCGACGAAGCGCCTGCCGTCGGACAGGGCGCAGCGCACCTCGTCGCCCACGTGGCCGCAGATATCCGCGCGGCCGTCGCCGTCGACGTCCACCAACTCGAGCTCGGTGGCGCCGCTCGCGCCGTCGCTGTCGCCGAACGACGTCGTCCACAGGCGCGGTGCTGCGAAGCCCACGCTCTGGGACAACGCACAGAGCACGCCGTCGGCGCTCGGTACGCAGACGTCGGCGCGGCCGTCGCCGTCGACATCCGCGAACCGCAGCCTTCGCTCGCGCCCGCGCAGATCTCCTCCGTTTGCCGTGGCGAAAGGCGCTGCGCTCCACAGGACGCCGCCCTCGAACGTGCCGTCCCCCCGGCCGTGCGCACAAGACAGTCCGCTCGCGCCACGCGCGCAGGCGTCGGGGAGCCCATCGCCGTCGACATCGGCAAAGTCGAGGCTGGAAGCGTGTGACGAGTAGCCGCCCTCCTGGTCATCGGTGAAGACGAACGAGCGCCGCACCGGGCCGAACGACTCCGACGCGGTCCGCAGCGCGCACTGCAAGCCGGCGCCGTCGTGCAAGCAGGCGTCGGCGCGCCCGTCGCCGTCGAGATCCGGGCTGCGCAGGCCGGAACCGAATGACAGCCCCGCCTTCCAGGGCTCGCCGAATCCGAACGCGGTCGACCAGCGCGCCAATCCGCTGAAGCGCCCGGCCGTCCACGCCGCGCAGTCGAGACCGTCGGACGCTCGTGCGCAAGCGGCGACGTCGCGTGCGGGCTGATCCCGGGCCGCGGGGCTGCAGCCACCCGCGAGAGCCGACAGGATCATCAGCGCTCTCGAAGCCGGGCCGCGAACTCCGAGCCGCATTCGACTGAATCCTAGCATGCAGGGTTGTCGACGGCGGCGATGCGGTAGCGCCGCGCCCACCGGGTAGCGGCGGCGAGCTAGCGGCCCGAGTAGAAGGTGGCCAGCCCGGCGATACAGAAGCTGACGACGAGCGCGAGCAGCCACAGCACGCGCCGGAGACGCGCATGGTCCACCTTCGTAAAAAAATAACACACTCCCCAACCGCGCATCCAAGGGCCGCGCGTTCGGCCCCGAGGCTCGAGACCCCCTTTCCGCTGCGGTCGCCCGCTCTATGATCGGCCCGGTCACACTTTGATGGGCTGTCCGGTCTTCTAGTCATGGCCATGCGACTCTTCGTACTCGGCGCGACCGGCCACATTGGCGCGCACATTCTGGATCTGGCGCTCGCGCGCGGGCATCAGGTGACCGCGTTCGTGCGCTCGCCCGGCAAGATCACGCGCCAGGACAAGGCGCTCGCGATCATCCAGGGCGATCCGCTGCGGGCAGACGAGCTGGCGCGGGCGCTGTCCGGTCACGATGCCGTCCTGTCGGCGCTCGGCTTGCCGGCTCGCGAAGCGCTCCGACCGAGCACGCGGATGGCGGAGTTCGCGGCCAGCACGGTGGCGGCGATGAAGACGGCGCGCGTGAATCGGCTCGCCATCGTCTCGGCTGCGGTCCTGTTTCCCCTGCCGGGCCTGCGCTTCGCCTTCTTCCGCTGGTTCTTGCGACACCACGCCCGCGATCTGCTCGCCATGGAGTCGGTGGTCCGGGCCACCGCGTTCGACTTCACCATCGCGCGGCCGGGGAGGCTGGTGGCCGCGTCCGACGAAGCCTACCGAAGCGAGCGCGATGCGCTCCCCGCCGGCACCTTCTCCATGTCGTTCCGCGCAGTGGCGGCGTTCCTGCTCGATTGCGTCGAGCGCGGCACGCACGTGCGCGAGATCGTCGGCCTGGCCCGCCCGCGCGGTGGCGCGTGAGCCCGCGCGTCGCGTCGGCCGCGAAGATTGCGTTGCTCACCGTGCTCATGCAGGTCAAACCCTCGTGATGGCCACCGCCTCGGCCGCGACGCGACGCCTGACCGCGTTCCAAGCCTGTCGGCGCGAGCTCGTCGCGCTCGCCTACCGCATGCTCGGTGACCTCGGCCGCGCCGAGGACATGGTGCAGGAGGCGTGGCTGCGCTGGCAGAAGCACGACGGTGAAGTGGAGTCGCCCCAGGCGTTCCTCGTCACCATCGTCACCCGGCTGTGCCTGAACGAGCTGGGGTCGGCCCGGGCGCGCCGCGAGGAGAGTCGCACCGACCGCTTGCCGGAGCCGATCGATCTCGACGCCGGCGGCATGGCGCAGGTCGAGCGGCTGGAGCGGATCTCGATGGCGTTCCTGGTCGTGCTCCAGCGGTTGACGCCCGAAGAGCGCGCGGTCCTGCTGCTGCACGACGTGTTCGACTTCGGCCATCAGGAGATCGCCGACCTCGTCGGCTGCAACGCACCGGCATGCCGCAAGCTGCTCGAGCGGGCGCGTCAGAGCCTGGCCACCGAGCGGCGCATGCTGATGGCCTCGGCGGAGGATCATCGCCGTCTGCTCCAGGCCTTCATGCGTGCGGCCTCGGCGGGTGACGTCCAGGCGCTCGTGCAGCTCCTGGCCGATGATGCGATCATGGTGAGCGACGGCGGCAGCGACGGCCGCCGTATCGGGAGCCAGCGCAATCTCCCGCGGCCGCTGCACGGGGCGGCGCGCATCGCCACGTTCGTCGCCGCGACCACGGCGCGCACCGCGGGCCTTCTGCGCGTCGAAGAGCACGAGCTCAATGGGCAGCCGGCGATCGTTTTTTGGACCGGCGAGCGCCCATTCGCGGCCCTTCTGCTCGCGGTCGCCGACGGCAAGATCCAGCGCGTCTTCTTCCACGCCGACCTCCGTCGCCTCCGCCATCTGGGCCGTCGCGCCGGTTGAAGCAGGGCTCGCGAACCATGGCGCGCCGGTGGCGCCGAAGACCTCGGCGTGAGGCGAGCTCTCTAAGGTTAGGCGTCCGGGGCTCGGCCCAGGATCCAGGCGCTGTAATAGAAGCCGCCGAAGCCGGTGGCGTTGGCCAGCACGAAGTCGAGGCGCCGCCGCCGTGGCTCGCCGCGCACCACATCGAGCGGGCAGCGTGGGTCGAGCTCGTCGACGTTGATGGTGGGAGGGATGACGCCGTGCTCGAGCGACAGCGCGGCGGCGATGGTCTGCAGCGCCGGCGTCACGGCGCCCGTCTGGCCGAGCATCGACTTGACCGAGTGAACGGGGATCTCGGGCAGCTGGGCCGCGAAGACCGACTGCAGCGCCGCCGCCTCGACGGCATCGTAGAAGACGCTGCTCGATCCGTTCGCGCTTACCGCCGACATGCGCTGCGCTGGCAGGCCGGCGTCGGCCAGCGCGGCGCGGATCGTGCGCACCATCGGCTCGGGGTTGAAGACCGGGTTGAACGGATCGTAGTGGTCGCGCCGGCCGACGGCGCGCGAACCGTAGCCCGCGAGCGTGGCCCGCACGCGCACCTTTCGCGCCCGTGCATGCTCGATCGTCTCCAGCAGCAGAAAACCGGCCCCCTCTCCGGGGACGTTGCCATCGCGCTGCGTGTCGAACGGTCGGCTCGCCTGCGCCGCCGCAGCGCCGTTGTAGCGGACGGCCAGTGCCCGGGCCGCGGTCATCAGCGCGAAGAAGCCCGGCGTCAGCTCCGCCTCCACTCCGCCCACGAGCACCGCCTGCGCGCGCCCGAGGCGGAGCCAGTCGAGCGCCAGGCCGAGCGCGTCGGCGCCCGAGTTGCAGCCGCTGGAGACCGTGGCCACCGGACCGCGCAGGTCGAACTCGCGAACCAGCTCGCAGGCGGCCGCATGCGCGAAGCCGCGAAAGGCCGCCGCCGGCGGCAGCCGCTCCCCCCGGGCGACGCCCGCCAGCGCCGCCTCGATCAAGTCGAGATTCCCCACCCCGGTTCCGACCACCACGCCCACCTCGTCCCCAGCGCCGTCGAAGGCGCCGTCGGTCAGCGCCAGGCGACCCGCAGCGAGCGCCAGTTGCACGGCGCGCGCCGCCGGTCGGGCGGGATCGATCACCTGCGCCGGCGGGTCCGCGACTTCGGCGGCGACCGCGCAACCACGTCGTGGCGGCGGGAACCGCGTGAGCGGACGCGTGCCGCTCGTTCCGGCGAGGAGCGCCTTCCAGAACGGCTCGGCGCCGGTGCCGATGGCCGAGACGGGGCCAATCCCGCTGATCGCCACTGCCCGCGAAGCGCTCATGGTCGCAGGCCTGCGAGCACGGAGGCGAGATCTCCGAGGGTCCGCAGTCCCGGCAACATCGACTCACTCAGCGTCACGTCTGCGCGCTCCTCGAGCTCGGACAGCAGCTCCAATTTTCCCAGCGAATCGAGGCCCAGCTCGTCGATCTTCGTGGCGGCGTCGAAGCTGCGGGCGGCGAGGTCGCGTGGTAACACCCCGCGTGCCGCCAGCTCGGTGATGGCGTTGGTCACGATCTCCATCATCCGGGGTCAGCCCACGCTGCGCTTGATCGCGGGCTTCTCGCCAACCGGATCGCTGAACCAGCAGAGGAGCACGTCGCTGCGGCGCTCGCCGAGAACGAACAGGTCGCGCGCCAGCAGACGCTGCTTCTTGCCGGACGAGGTCTTGGGGATGCTGCCCGGTCGGACCAGGACCACGCCGCTGACCTCGACGCCATGGTGGCTGGCCACTGCGTTGCGAATCGAGCGCACCACGTCGTCGAGGGTGAAGGGGGTCACCTGCTCTCGATACTCGAACTGCCGCCGGCGCCGGTCGGAGCCGCTGCGCCGCTCGTCGGCGCTGGAGCTGCCGGTGCGGCGAGCGCGCTGGCGGCGCTCGATCTCCACCACCAGGTACAGCCGCTCTTCGCCGTCGACGATCCGGGAGACGGCCGCCGATCCGCCGGCCCGGAAGTGGCTCGAGTCCCAGTGCACCTCCTCGACCGTGGTCTCGAGATCGCTCGGAGAGTGTTTGCGTCCACGAATGATGAGCAGCTCTTTGAGACGACCGGTGACGACCAGCTCGCCGTCGCGGATG
Organism: uncultured delta proteobacterium; assembly: GCA_963816965.1. GTDB lineage: Bacteria > Myxococcota_A > Polyangia > Palsa-1104 > Palsa-1104 > JAQBQH01. The sequence goes on along the minus strand of CAWFMP010000005.1, from coordinate 367,697 downwards.
CAGCCGAGGTCGCCGGTGCGCAGGAACGTGTCCGCTTCTCCTTCGACCGTGGCGCCGAAGGTCTCCTGCGTCTCTGCCGGGCGATTCCAATACCCGTCGGCGACGCTCTCGCTCGCCAGCCAGATCTCGCCGACGTCACCGTCGGCGACACGCCGGCCGCGCGCGGCGTCGACGATGGCGAGCTTGCCGCCGAGGACATCGGGGCCGAGCCGCACGCCACGATCGGAGACCGAGAACCCGCTCGAGAACTCGACGCCCGTGGCGATCAGCGTCGACTCGGCCAGGCCGTAGCAGGGATAGAAGGTCGAGGGGCGAAAGCCGCACTCGGAGAAGGAATCGATGAAGCGACGCATCGTCGCCTGTTGGACCGGCTCGGCGGCGATGACCGCGCACTCCCACGCCGACAGATCCAGCCCCCGCTTCTGCTCGGGGCGAATCTTCCGCGCGCACAGATCGAAGGCGAAGTTGGGTCCACCCGTGATGGTGGCGCGAACCTCCGACATCGCCTGCAACCAGCGCAGCGGGCGCAGGAGGAACTGCACCGGCGACATCAGCACGCAGGGAAAGCCGGTGAAGACCGACTGCAGGAGGCAGCCGATGAGGCCCATGTCGTGGTAGGGCGGCAGCCAGGTCACCATGCGCGAGTCGGGCGTGTTCCCCTCGGCGCGCCGGATGGCGTCGGAGTTATGGAGCAGGTTGGCGTGGGTGAGGCGCACTCCCTTGGGCGTCCCCGTCGAGCCCGAGGTGTATTGCAGGAACGCCACCTCGCCCGGCGGCGTCGCGGGTCGCGCCCAACCGCTCGGGTCCTGGAGTTGGTCGGTGCCGATCCAGCGCAGCGCGCCCAGCTCGGGAGCGAACGCGATGATCGGCTGCGCCATCGCCAGCAGATCGCCGGTGGTGAGCACGACGGTCGCGCCCGCGTCGGCGATCATCGCCATCAAGCGCGGCAGCGTGCGGTCGAGCCGCGCCGGCTCCGGCGGATAGGCCGGCACGGCGATGACGCCGGCGTGAAGGCAGCCGAAAAAGGCGGCGATGTATTCGCAGCCGGGCGGATAGAGCAGCAGCGCCCGATCTCCCGGCTTGGCGCTCGAGCGCAGCGCGATCGCGATCGCCTGCGCGCGCTCGTGCAGCTCGGCGTAGGTCATCCATTCGCCGACGCCGCGGTCGCTCCACATCGCGAAGGCGTTGCGATCCGGTTGTGCTTCGGCGCGAAGGGTCAGAACGTCGCTGAAATTTTTTGGGGTCAAGAGGTCGGTCGCCATTGTCCGTCGCGGAATTGCAGTCGGTGTGCCACGCGTGAACGATGTGCACGGGGTGCTGACGCATACACTTTCATCGCTGGGAGCGAAGAATTGGCGACGGTCGCTACCGTAATGTCCGTCGCGAGGGGCCTGCAGGCTGCACCGCCGGGACTGAAGTCGCCATGTGCGACGGGTAGTTGCAACGCCTACCACGCGGGTACTAGCATCGCGGCCATCCGCTCCCCGTTGCGTATGCCCTGCTCGGCAAACCACGCCTCGGCGGCGGCGACCTCGGCCGCACCGGCGCTGTTCCCCATGGCCACTCCGAGTCGGCGGCGCGCGGCGGTCGCGTAGAGGCTGATGTCCGCGGCCGTCAGCTCCTCGACGGCGCGCGCGAGCAGCTCGAGGGCAGCGTCTGCATCGTCGTCGAGCCGTCGCGCGGTCGCGCGCATCAGCGTGCCGAGCGCGTGCGCCCAGGGCGCCTTCTCCTTCTGCAGCAGCACCGCATCGCGCTCCACCACGGACGGCGCCGCCCCTGACGCGGCCGCCACGCAGCTGCGAAAGTGAACCGCGCGCACGCGAATCTGCTGCACGCGCAGCACCATCGAGCGCTCGAGCTCCTGCCACTGCGACGTCAGCAGCGCGCGCGCCCGCTCGCCGTCGCCCGCATAGAGCGCCGTCTGCACGTTCGACAGCAGCGCGTTGCAGTGCTGGATGTGAAAGCCGGAGCGTGACCAGGCGGACATGGCGTCGTCCGCCTCGCGCTCGGCGGCCGCCAGCTTGTCCTCGACGAGGAAGGCGAACGGGGTAAACGCCGTGCGCAGGTTCGTCAGCGCGTAGAGGTTGCCGCGCGTCTTCGCCTCGCGCAGAAGGGGCGGCAGGCGTCGCATCAGCTCGCGCACGTCTCCGCGATAGAAACGGCTCCACAGCGAGATGAAGCGCGAGGTCTCGTACTCCCACGTGAGGCCGCTGCAGCGCTCGCGCAGCATCGTCTCCGCCGCGTCGCTCAAGGCGCAACCCTCGGCGAACCGGCCCTGGAGGAAGCGGACCACGCCCGAGGTCATGGTGACGAAGCCGACCAGCTCCGGAGTCCCGATGCGCTCGCTCAGGGCCACGGCGCGGGCCAACAGCCGGTCGGCCTTCTCCTTGGCCGGCTCTCCCGGGCTGGCGATGAACGGCGCCTCGAGCGCCAGCGCGCGCGCGACGCGGGAGGGCTCGCCGGCGCCGAGCGCGAGCAGCAGCTGCCGGGTCTGATAGTCGAGGGCGCGGAAGTTGTCGACCATCGACAGCCCGGCCGCGATCGACCAGCAGATGTCGATCCGTTGCAGCGCGCTCGCCGGCAGCTCGCGCTCGCTCCGCTCCTTGAACTTGAGCCCTCGCAGCGCCAGCCGCGCGCGGTACCACGCCAGCGACGCCAGCGCGCTGCGGGGGGTGGCCGGCATCTTCATTCCCACCGCCGCCAGCACGCGCTCGATGGTCTCCAGGCCGCGGTCGATGTGGCCGCTGCGCAAGAGCTGCTCGGCGGCCTTGCGATTGAGCTCGATGGCGTCGTCGGCCGTCGGCGCCATCTGGGCGGCGATGAGGTAGCGATCGCCCGCCTTGTCGCCGCGGCCGGCGTAGGCGAGCGCGTCTGCCAGCTTGGCGTGCAGCGCGTAGGTGGCCGCTTCGCCGCGCAGCTCGATGGCGAGCTGATAGAACGAAGCGGCGCGGTCGAACGCGAGGGCCTTGGCCGCCTTCTCCGCCGCGTTCTGCGCGAAGTGCGCCGCCTTGGCCGGCTCGCCGGCGTCGCGCCAATGGACGGCGAGCGCCTCCGGGTCGGCCTGACCGCTGGTCTCGAGCGCGACCGCGAGCCGGCGATGATGGTGGCGCAGGGTCGCCCCGTCGAGGCGCGCCAGCACCGACTTGCGAACGCGATCGTGGTAGGGCTCGATGAAGTCGCTGCCGCGCATGCCGGTGGTGCGCAAAAGGTGCGAGACCCGCAGCAGCGCGATGTGCTTGGTCAGATCGCCGAACGAGATCGCGGCCGCCTGCGCCGCCGTCTGCTGCACCAGCCGTCCGCTGGCCAGCGCCACCAGCTCGAGGATCCGGCGCGCGTCGCCGTCGAGCTGCGAGATGCGCGCCCACAGCGCGTCCTCGAGCTGCAACGGCGCCTGCGTCGTGGAGCCCACGGCGACCGCGTGGCGGATGAGCTCGTCGATGAACAGCGGGTGCCCGCCCGCCTCCTGCGCGATGGCCACCGGATTGAGCGGCGTCTGCCCGGGCGCGCGGCGCACCAGCGTCTCGGCCAGCTCGCGCGCCTCGTCGGCCGACATGCGCTCGAGGTGGAGATCCAGGAGCTCGCCCCGCAGGTGCTCGGCCAGCGCGTGCAGCCGCGCCGGACCCGACTCGCTCTCTTCGCTGCGCACCGTGGCGATGAGCAGCAGGCAGGGCGCATCCGGCGGGCGCATCACCTCGCCCAATAGCGCCAGCGAATCGACGTCGGCCCACTGCAGATCGTCGATCACCAGCACCAGCGGATGCCGATCCGACAGCCGCGACAGCAGCTCGCGCAACGCCGCGAACAGCCGGCTGCGCAGCTCTTGCGGATCGAGCACCTCTTCGGCGTGCGCGGCGCCTCGGCGAGCGCTTCGACGCGGCCGAGCACCGGGAAGACCTGCGCCAACAGCGCGGCGCGGCGCGGCAGGTGCGCGGCGGCCTCCGCCTTCGGCAGGCGGCGCATGTACTGGCTGAGCGCGTCGACGAGCCCGTCGACGGCCTTGAACGGCACCGACTCGCGCTCGTAGCAGGTGCCGGCCAGGGTCACTACGGCCGACTCGCGCGACCGGAGCTTCTCCACGAAGTGCCGCACCAGCGCGCTCTTGCCCAGCCCCGACTCGCCGTGCACCAGCACCGTCTGCGCGCACTGTCGCGAGCGATCGAAGCGCTCCTTGAGCTGCTCGAGCTGGCGCTGCGCGTCCGATGAAGCTCGAGCTGGTGGAGAACGAGCTGAGCGAGCCCGAGCTGCGCGACGCGCTCTCGTGCGCGCCCAGCCGGTCGAGCACGGTCTTGCCCGTGGGGCGGGCACCGGGGTTGAACCGGAGCAGCTCCGAGCACAGCGTCGCCAGATCGTCCGGCGCCAGCGGGTTGATCGCCTTGGGCGACGGGGCATCGAGGCGCTGTTTGTTCATCAGCACCTCGATCGGAGGCCCCGACAGCGGCAGCTGCCCGGTGAGCGCCTCGTACAGCACCACCCCGACCGCGTACCAGTCCGCCGCCGGCCCGACCTGGCGCGCCGCCGCCTGCTCCGGCGCCATGTACTCGACCGTGCCGACGATGTCCACCTCGCTCAGCTGCTCGCTGCGCGCGATCTCCGCCGCCAGGCCGAAGTCGAGCACCACGACCCGCCCGTGGTGCGTCACCAGCACGTTCGAGGGCTTGATGTCGCGGTGCACCTTGCCCGCCTCGTGCAGGGCGTGCAGCCCGAGCGCGAGCTGCTTGAGCGCGATGCGCAGCCGCGCCTCGTTGAGCAGCGATCCCGACGAGGCGGCGTGCAAGGTGCGCGGGCTCGCCAGGAGGTTCTGCACGTTCTGGACGGTCGGCGCGTCGTCCTCCGAGCCCATTGTGCCCGTGGCGAAGGTGCCCGGTCGCACGTACTCGAGGAAGTTCACCCCCTCGATGAGCTCCATGGTGAAGAACCACTCGCCCTCGTCGGAGAAGAGCTCGCCGACCGACACCAGGTTCGGATGCTGCAGATCCTGGAAGTCGCGAAACTCGTGCTTGAAGCGGAGCAGCGACTCGGCGTTCATCGCGCGCAGCGTCTTGAGCGCCACGCGCACGTTGCGCTCCTTGTCGACCGCCTCGTAGACCGTGCCCATGCCGCCTGCGCCCAGGCAGCGCAGGACCTCGAACCGGCGCGTCCCGGTAAACTCCGCTGAAGATCGCTGTTTCACAGGGCAGCCGGCGCCAACATTTTATACCAACCGCGGGGGTTTCGGTGAGAAGCGCGCGAGGGGTCGAGCGCTGCCGGCGGTGGCACCTGGGCCAGGTCGCCCTATAGTGCCCCGTCATGTCGATCAATCGCCGGGTGGTGATCACGAGGCGTGGCGGGCCCGAAGTGCTGAAGCTCGTCGAGGCGCCGCTGCCAGAGCCGAAGACGGGGGAGGCACGCGTCAAGGTCGCGGCGACCGGCGTCGCGTTCGCCGACGTGCTGATGCGCGAAGGGCTGTATCCCAACGTGCCGCCGCCGCCGTTCGCGCCCGGCTACGACATCGTCGGCACCGTCGACGCGCTGGGGCCGGACGTGAGCGGGCTGCGGGCGGGCGAGCGGGTCGCGGCGCTGACCATGGTGGGCGGATATTCCGACCATCTGTGTGTGCCCGCGGCGTCGCTGGTGCCGGTCCCCGACGGCGTCGACGCGGCGGAGGCGGTGGCGTTGGTGCTCAACTTTCTCACCGCGCAGCAGATGCTGCATCGCTTCAAGCGGGTGCGCGCGGGCGAGCGCGTGCTCGTCCACGGCGCCGCCGGCGGCGTCGGCGATGCGCTGTTGCAGCTGGGGCAGCTGGCCGGGCTGGAGATGTACGGCACCGCCTCGCGCGCCAAGCACGCCGCGATCGCCCGGTTCGGCGCCACGGCCATCGACTACCGGAACGAGGACTTCGTCGCGCGGGTTCGCGAGCTCACCGGCAGCGGCGTGGATGCGGTGTTCGACGCCGTCGGCGGCACGCAGTGGAAGCGCTCGTACCAATGCCTGCGCGCGGGCGGGATGCTGATCGGCTACGGCTTCTCCGCCGCCACCGTCAAGGGACGACGGAGCCTGACCAAGGCGGCGTCCAATTGGATCGGGATGCCGCGCTTTCAATTGCTGCAGATGATGACCGACAACCGCGCCGTCGCCGGGTTCAACGTCAACTACCTCAAGGAGGCGCGGCCGGACTGGTACCGCGAAGATCTGTCGTCGCTGCTGGTGCTGCTCGCGCAAAAGAAGCTGCGACCGCAGATCGCCGAGCGCCTCCCGCTCGCCGAGGCGGCCAGGGCGCACCGCCTGCTCGACGATGCGGCGGTCACGGGCAAGCTCGTGCTGCTGTGCAATACATAGGCGCCCAACCGCTCAGCGCGCGACGAGACCGGCGGCGGCGGATGGAAGGCCGGTCGTCGTGGCGACCGGCGCCAGGCTGCCATCGCCGCGCACGCGGAAGATGCTGATGGCGTGGGTGCCCGCATCGAGAACGTCGAGGAAGCCGCCGGCGACGGCGGCGTCGATGGGCTTCGAGCCGTCACCCGTGTCCCCGCTCTTGCCGTTGGAGTCGAGCAGGCGCAGCGCGCCGTCGGCGTGCAGCCGAAAGCCGGTCACGGCGCCGGTGCCGGTGTCGGTGGCATAGACGTAGCGACCGCCGTGCCCCAGGGCGATCCAACAGGCGGCGGTCTGCTCGGTACGCACCGCCGGGGCCAGCGCGTCGACCGCGTCGCCGACGACGAGATAGCTCGACACCGTCGCCGCGTTGGCGGCGCCACCGAACGCTTCGGACACGATCAACCGATCGTAACGGTTGCCGAACCAGTCCCACTCGGGCGGCGCGAAGGCGAAGCCGAACGGCGTCTGCCCCGCCGAGACATGGCAGGTGGCGACGCCGGCACGACCGGCGTCGTCGAGCGGCAGGGTGTCGATGCAGTTGGTCGCCTTTTCGGTCACGACGAGCAGGTCACCGGTCGGTGCGAAGGCCACCTGCGCCGGTCCCGGCCCGCGGTTCGCCAGCGGCGCCCGGCCGATCGGCGTCAGCTGTCCGGCGCCGCCGAGGCGAAATCCAGCGACGTCGCCATCGCCCCCGGCATCGAGCACGTAGACCAGGTCGCCGCGAACGGCGACGCTGACCGGCATGCTGCCCCCCGTCGACGCGCGGGCCACCGGCCTGGCCCCGTTGCGCCCGACGGCGAGGACGGTGACGTCGTCGGAGCCGGCGTTGACCGCGAACAGCCAGCGGCCGTCGTCGGACATCGCCAGCGCCGCCTGCGACCCCAGTCCGCCGCCGCTGCCGCGCCCGCCCGTGGCCACGCGCGCCGCCAGCGTCAGTCGACCGTCGGCGGCCTGATCGAAGGCGAGCAGCTCGTTGCCGTCCGCTGCGTTGGACTCGGTATAGACGCGACCGCGAGCCTGCGCTGCAGCGGGGAGCGCCAGCGCGCCAAGGATCACCAACATCGTTCGCATGAGTACCTCCTGCTCGAGGAGCTACGCGCCCGCTGCCGCGCGGTCCATCGCCAATTCGCGAACAGACTGTTCGAGCTGCGCCCGCACCATCGCGATCACCACGTCGACGGCGCTGCCCGGCTCGAGCGGCCGCCGGCACAACGCGAATACAGGCTCGGTCAGCGAGGCGAGCGGCACGCCGGCGCTGTCGCGCAGACGGACGAGCCCGGCGCCGGCAGCGTCAGGCAGCATTGCCAAGCCGGCGCCGGCGCGACAGGCGGCGACGGCAAGCGCCGCTCCGCCGACGCGCAGCGCGACCGTGCGCGGACGCTCGGGCGGCCACGGCAGCCCCGGCGCGTCGATGAACGGCTGCGTCTCGAGAGCCTCGCGCGTTCCCGCCAGGCCAGCGAACGGATGCGTCGGCGCGCAGTGGACGGAGTAGCGCAAATCGCCGATGCAGGTGACGACCACGTGCGCGCGTGGCGCGGCCGCGGTCACCAGGGCGAGGTCGACGCTGCCGCGCAAGAGGCGCGCGACGGCGTCATCGCCGGCGGGCGACAGCTCCGGCGCCGGCGTCTCCGCTGCCGTGCCGACTCGGATCAGGGTCGCGAGCGCCACCGCGTCGTCGGCGGCGATGCGCAGCGGTGCGGTCGGGGCTCCGGTCACGGCGACCACGGCATCGTCGAGTCGGCGCATCGCGTCTCGCAAGGCGAGGAGCAGCTCCTGCCCGTCGTCGGTGAGCTCCATCGATCGCCCGACGCGGCGGAAGAGCGCGCACCCGAGATCGTCCTCGAGCAGGCGCACCGCCCGCGACAGGGTCGACGGGGTCAGGTGAACCAGCGCTGCAGCGCGATGCAGGTGCTCGGTCTCGGCCACCGCGCGAAACGCCGGCAGCCAGCTCCAGATCTGCGTGAGACGGATGATGCGATCCATGCCAAGCGTTACGCCGCAGCGGTACGAACCGTTTCTCCTTTCTTCTCGTTCAGCGCGATGAAGGAGTCCGAGTCACCGCGATTTCGTCCCGGCCTCGGCGGGCGCGTTCCACTGCACGATCTCGGCCAGCGGTTTGCGGCGCAACGCCGGGACCTGCGCCCCGGGCGCGGGGAAGCCGACCGGCATGACCAGATAGGCCTTCTCGTTCGCCGGACGGACCAGCAGCTGAGAGAGAAAGCCCATCGGGCTCGGCGTGTGCGTCAACGTGCACAGGCCCATGTGATGGACGGCGGCGATGAACAGGCCGCAAGCGATGCCGACGCTCTCGTCGACATAGTAGTTCTTGAGGCGCCGCCCATCGGGCAGCGCTTCGAAGCTCTGCTTGAACGCCACCACCACCCAGGGCGCGTCGGTGAGGTGCGTCTTGTGCTCGTCGGTGCCGAGCGGCGCCAGCGCCTCGAGCCACTCGGGCGGCATCCGGCCGTGATAGTTCTCGTGCTCCTCCGCTTCGGCGGCGGCGCGGATGCGCTCCTTGAGCGACGGATCGTCGACCGCCACGAAGTGCCAGGGCTGCCGGTGTGCGCCCGACGGCGCGGTGCCGGCGCTGGCGATGGCCAGCTCGATGAGCTCGCGCGGCACCGGCTCCGACGAGAAATGGCGCGTCGTGCGGCGCGCGTCGAGCTCCGCGTAGTAGGCGCGCGCGCGCTGCCGCTGCTCTTCGGCATCGAGTCTATGAAAGCGGAGCGGCTCGAAGACGGGCTCCTTCATAGGGAGCGCATACCACGGAAGAGCGCGCCCATCGTCACGCCTTTTCGCACGGCTACTTGGGGTTGATGTCCGCGCGCGATCGCGAGGCCGGTCCCACAACGCACGGGCGAGCGCGAAGCGGGTGTCGGCGAGCTCGGTCGGATCCGCCGGGCGACGCTTCACGGTCGGTCCGCGCGAGCTCCAGCGGCGCGACGGCCGCGCTCATCTGGCCGCTGTCGACGAGCGCCTTGCCGATGCAGGTGCGATGGAAGGCCAACAGCTGGCACGGCGCGCCCGGAGAGGCGGCGGTCGCGATGTCGAGCGCCCGTCGGCAGGGCGCGAGCGCAACGTCCGGATGCCGCTCAAGCAGCGCCAGCTCGCCCAGGTTGTTCTCCACGATCTCGACATAGCGGCTGTGCGGCTCATCCTCCCGCTCGAACAGCGCCAGCGCGCGCTCGTACTGCGCCTCGGCCTCGGCGTACCGGTGCAGCTTGGTCAGCACTTCTCCGAGGTTGTTCAAGCAGCGCGCCACGTCGGGATGGTCGGGCCCGACCGTCTAGCCGCCGCTGCGCGAGCGGCTGGAGGACATGCCGCTGCTCGTCAACGCCGTCCTGTCCGCGATGGGCGCGGATCATCACGCGCGGGCCGGCCAGCTGCGCACCGAGGAGTTTGTCGCCGAGCTCACACGCCACACCTGGCCGGGCAACCTGCGCGAGCCGCGCAATCACCTCGAGCGCTGTTTGACCCTCGAAGTGAGCCAGCCCTTCGAGGACGACGCGCAGGGGCCGCAGCCGGCGCTCGACGCCAGCCTCACGCTGTCCGCCGCGCGCGGTCGCTGGCTGCGCGCGTTCGAGCGCCGATATGCGAGCGAGCTCTTGCGCGAGCACGGCGACAACGTCTCGGCGGCGGCACGCGCGGCGGGCGTCGATCGCACCACCTTCCATCGCCTGCTCACCGCTGCGGCCTGGGCGCGCGGCGCCGCGCCGACTGACACGCTGCGCAATCACGCACGAGGTTCCGGAGCTGCTGCCGGCTGCACGCCGGAAGAAGTGCCCGCGCTGGGCGCACCGTGTACCTACCTGTCGCGTCCATCGTCACAGTGCGACGACCTGCGCCACATTCACTTCCTGCAGAAGTGAACTCATCGAGGTTTTTATTTTCGATATCAGACTTATTCGTTGACACGAACCGCGGCGCTCCTTCTTACTACGCGATACGGTGCGTTGCACGAGCTCGGTGAGCTCGTGCGCGCCAAAACCGGTCGACATCGAAGGCGCTGATAGACCGCAGAAAGCGGTTGGGGGCAGCGCCTTCGAGTCGTCGCAGACGCAGTTGCGCCGGCGACGTCGACCCCTCAGTCCAGGAGGAGACGGTGAAGCTCGCCCCCGCCATCGCGTACGATCGCTCGAGCTCCGCGTCGGAGACGGCCTCGAGCGAGACTCGCGTCGAAGCGCGCCGGCGCCCCGAACCAGGCCGCGCCACCTCACGTACGACAGAGGAAGCGGCGAGGCGCGATGACTCGGCGCCCCAAGGGCCGCCCCCGCGTCGTCGCAGGGGACGCCCGGTCGCGCGACAGGGCCGCTTCGGTGAATGGCTCCTCAAGGCCGGAGCTGACCGCTACGCGGTTGCCGAGGAGCTGGAAATCAGCAGACGTCACCTCGACAACCTCGCTCGCGAGGACCGGCGGCCGTCGCTGGCGCTGGCGATCAAGATCGAGCAGCTGACCCGCGGCGAGGTTACTGCCGCCTTCCTGTCCAGCATCAAACGCCACCACTAACCCCATGGTTCGCCTCGATTGACCCGCTGCGGACGATCCGCGCGGTCGCCTCGCGGACTACGTCCTCGCTCTCTCGGTCGAAATACCGACGGGTATTCCTCGGTCGGTCACTCCGGTCGCATCCACGATCCGCCTCACGCGGCTCGCCCTCGCTGGCTCAACCGAAGCGAACCCTGGGGTTAGAATGCCTTCATATCCAATTCCATCGCCTCGCCACGCGAACGTCGAAGCGTCACCGCCACGCTTCCCGTCGCCCAGAACGGTCGGTTTTACTTCCGGCTGCAGTATATCGATAACCAGAAACTCGATTCTCACGATTGACTTATAAGGCGATAAATGATTTATGATGTTCACGCGCATGCTCTCGCGTGCAGCATTCGGAGGCTCCTGATGAGTCGGGCTTGGGCGCGGGTTCTGGGAGTTTCAGCCTTCCTGCCTCTCTTCGCATCGCTCGGATGCGACGCGCTCACGGTGCGTTCGTTCGCCGGCACCGTCATGCAGTTCACGTTCTCCAGCGTCACGGCGCAGTCGATCCCGGCCAATCAGCACCTCGAGCTGTGGGCGCGTACGCAATACGACGACATCGTGCGCGTCGACGGCTACACCGACCTCGCCAACGGCGTGACCGCCAACGGCCTCATGGTCCGCCAGGCGATCAGCCTCGACGATCCGTGCATGATCGACGGCTACTACCTCCCCAACGCCCCCAGGACGGCGGGCAACCTGCTCACCACACCGGCGGCCTTCCCGTCGTCGACCTCGGCCGGCGGCGTGACGCAGACGCCCGAGCAGCAAGCGCAGCAGGTCATCGACCGCATCAACCAGCTCGCGGGAAATCCGAGCATCCAGACCGGCGGTCCGCTGTTGGCCGTCATGCCCTACGATCCCAACCAGCCACCGGCAGTGCCAGCGACGGCCACCTCCGAAGAGCGGCGGACGGCGTGCGACGCCTACATCGATAACGATCCGCTGGCCTATATCCCGAACCCCTTTCAGATCACGGCGCCGCTGCACGGCGTCGTCTACGGCTTCGTCCGGTTCATCTCGACGACACCGCCCACCAACTACGACGGCTTCCGCATCGACACGCCGCTGAACTTGAAGGGCGTGCAGGAGCTCTTCTTGACCGCGGAGAACGACACGGTCGACCCGAAGAATCGCGGACCGCTGTTCATGACGTCGCAGCTCACCCAGGGCGGCAACGACGTCGTCCATTTCAATCTGATCCACGCGGACCCGGCGGGAACGGCGTCGGGCACCGCGGCCTTGCTCGTCGATCTCGACCAGGACCCGGTCCAGTTCTGAGCGCGCGCTCGGAGCCGGTCTCAGGAGGAGCTCTATGAACCGCAGGTCGTCGATTCTGATCGCTCTTGTCGCTGTCGGCGCGCTCGCCGCGGTGCAGTCGGGCTGCAACCAGCCGAGCTGCGGCCCGGGTACGGTGCAGCAGCAGCAAAAGGACGGCACGCTCAAGTGCGTCCAGACGGACGACTTGAACTCGATGACGCCGTGTGAAGTCGACGGCGGCAACGTGATGATCGTCGGCGGCAAGTGCGTGTCGGCGGTGCAGTGCGATCCCGCCTCGACCATCGAAATCAACGGCGTCTGCGTCGGCATCGGGAACAGCGGGGCGACTTGCCGCACGCCGGCTCCGGGCAAGGCCTGCGTCTCCGGCTCGATCATCGACTTCAAGACCAACATGAAGTCCTCGACGCCGATTCACGTCGAGCTCTACGACCCCATCGCGGTGCTGACGCCGGGCGCGACGCCCATCGCCATGTATGACTCGGCCGACGGCGGCAGCTACGTCTTCCAGGACTTCCAGGTGCCCAGCCTCGGCATCATCGTCGTCACCACCGGCAAGGGGACGGCGGGCTTCATCGTCGCCGGCTCCGCCGCCCAGGGCATCGCCAGCGGCAATCAGTACAAGCTCGACACCTACTCGATCCCCAAGGCCGACTCCGACCAGTGGGGCTTCGACATCACGACGGGCGGCGCGCAGATCGCCAAGTTCTACAAAGACCCCAAGCCGCTGCCGACCAACATCATCGCCAACGAGACGATGCCGGTCGCCGGCGTGACGCTGACCAAGGACATGATGACGGCGGCGGGCGCCGGCTACTTCAACGACACATTGACCGCGGTCGACGGCGCGCTGACCGCCACCGGCAACTCGGGCGTGGCCATCGTCTCGTCGCCGCTCACCGGCGGCGGCTCGTTCCCGACGTTCAGCGGATCGGGCCCGACAGCGATGCCGATCACCTGGGAGGCGTTGCCCGGCGGCTCGGCGCCGGGCCTGGTCCTGATCACGCGTTTCCACCCGAGCATGTGACGCGACGACTGATGGCGAACGCGACAGGGGGCCTCCTAGATAATGCGTAAACCGAGCGCGCCATTTCTCGCCGCCGTCGGCCTGGCCGCCGTCGTCGCCACCGCCGGCCAGGCCCGCGCCCAGCGCGGCGTCGACGCCGAGATCTTCCGCCCGGCCCTCGACAGCTACGGCATCTTCACCGTCGACCGCGCCCAGACCTCGCACCAGTGGGATTGGGGCTTCAAGCTCTTCGTCGACTACGCGCAGAATCCGCTGCGCCTGAACATCTGCCCGGCCATGGGCGCCTGCGACACCGCCACGCCCAAGAAGCCCGGCCTCATCCCGGTCATGGGCTGGCAGGCGGTCATGCACTTCGGCTTCCACCTCGGCCTCACCAACTGGCTCGAGCTCGTCGCCGACCTGCCAATCTCCGCCGAGGGCTACACCGCCGCCTACGGCGACTACGGGTCGGCCGGCGCCGTCCCGCCCAACGGCTCCGGCCCGCTGCGCACCGGCTTCTACGCCAACTCCCCCTACACCAACGTGGGGCCGCCCAACGCCGCGCCGCTCGACTGGCGCATCGGCTTCAAGGCGCGCCTCTTCCGCGCCGGCATCTTCGCCCTGGCCGCCTCCGCCGTCGTCACCCTCCCCTTCGGCGACGACTCGGCCTTCCTCGGCGACCAGGGCTTCACCTTCCGCCCCACCGTGATCGCCGACGTCACCAAGGGCCCGGTGACCGCCGCCATCAACGTCGGCGCCATCATCCGCCCGGAGACGATCGTGCTGGCGCCCAACGACCAGCCGCCCACGGGCGTGATGACGGCGGCGCCGCGCACGCTCATCGACGTGAGCCACGAGCTGACCTGGTCGGCCGGCTTCGCCTACCGCTTCATCCGCTGGGTCGGCGTCGCCGCCGAGCTCTACGGCCTGGTGCCGCTAGTGACCTCGTCGACCACCAACAACCCCTTCGACGCCGGCAAGGACTTCACCGCCGACGTCGCCGGCGGCTTCCAGCTCTTCCCGGTCAAGGACATCTCCATCGGCATCGGCGCCGGCGCCGGCATCATCAGCTCGGCGATGCGCCACGAAGACTTCCGCGTCTTCGGCGGCATCACCTGGGCGCCCGGCCGAGGGCAAGGGCGCCGTCGCCACCGGCGGCATCGACACCGACGGCGACGGCATCCCCGACGCGCAGGACCTGTGCCCCAACGAGCCCGAGGACAAGGACGGCTTCGACGACGAGGACGGCTGCCCCGACCCGGACAACGACGGGACGGCATCCCCGACACGCTCGACAAGTGCCCGAACGAGCCGGAGGACAAGGACGGCTTCCAGGACGAGGACGGCTGCCCCGAGATCGACAACGACGGCGACGGCATCCCCGACGCGCAGGACAAGTGCCCGAACGATCCGGAGGACAAGGACGGCTTCCAGGACGACGACGGCTGCCCGGATCTCGACAACGACGGCGACGGCATCCCCGACGCCATGGACAAGTGCCCGAACGAGCCCGAGACGTTCAACGGCGTCGACGACGACGACGGCTGCCCCGATTCGGGCGGTCAGGTCACCATCGCCGGCGGCAAGATCGAGCTGCCGGAGAACATCAACTTCGACACCGGGTCGGACAAGATCGCCGGGCGCTCGGAGGCGCTGATGGAGCGCATCGCCGAGAAGATCAAGTCGAACCCGCAGGTCAAGCGCATCCGCATCGAGGGTCACACCGACGACGTCGGCGGCGCCAAGAAGAACCAGGAGCTGTCGCAGGCCCGCGCCGAGTCGGTGCGCAACTACCTCATCAAGAAGGGGGTCGAGCCCGAGCGGCTGCAGGCGGTCGGCTACGGCGACACGCGCCCGCTCGACAAACGCAAGACGGCTGATGCTCGCGCGAAGAATCGCCGCGTCGAGTTCATCATCGTGGAGCAGTGACGATGAAACGGCGAATTGTGCATGGCTTCGTCGTCGCCGCCGCGCTCTTGTCGGGGGCCACCGCGCTGGCGCAGGACGTGGCGCTCCCCGAGCCGGTCACCCAGCCGGCGCAGAAGAGCAGCAGCGAAGAGGGCGAGCCCGAGATCGCGCTCGACGTCGACCGCGAGATCGATCTGGCCAACATCGTCACCTCGGCCGCCAAGGCCGTCACCACCGTCCAGCAGGCGCCGGCGATCATCACCATCATCACCGCCGACGACATCAAGGCCCGCGGCTTCAAGCAGATCCTCGAGGCCCTCGGCACCGTCCCCGGCTGGCAGCAGGTGACCGGCGTCGGCAATCAGGTCGAGCTCCCGCTGGTGCGCGGCGTCACCCAGGCGCCGCTGCTCATGCGCGACGGCCTGTCGCTGTTCGACCCGTGGAGCAACAATGCCTGGTGGGGCCAAACGCAGCCGATCGAGACCGTCAAGCGTATCGAAGTGGTCACCGGCCCTGGCGGCGTGCTCTGGGGCGCCAACGCCTTCCTCGGCGTCGCCAACCTCATCACCAAGGACGCCGAGGACGTCAACGGCCTCGAGGTCTCCGCCGGCTACGGCGACGGCCCCGGCAACAAGCAGGACTTCAAGGGCTACGCGCTGTTCGGCAAGACCTTCTTCGACGGCAAGCTCAAGTTCTTTCAGCACCTGTCGTACGAGAACTACATCGGCAGCGTCTTCGACATTCCGCAGCTGCTGGTCTCGTCGCCGGCGCCGCAGCCGGGTGGCCTCGCCTACTTCGGCGCCAACGCGCCCCGCGATCCCGGCCGCAGCTGGCTGGTGATCGTCGACGGCAAGTACTCGTACGGGCCGCTCTCGCTCTACTACATGCTGCCGTTCGGCCAGCAGCAGCAGAACCTCACGTTCGGCAACAACGTGGCGCAGAACAACGGCTTCAACATCTTCGACCGCTACGGGGTGCTCGAGTACAAGGATCGCTTCGCCAAGGACCGCATCGGGGTCACCGTCAAAGGCTACGGCACGCAGTTCGCGAGCGACGTCGACAGCCAGCTCTTTCCGTCGAACGCCTTCTTGCCGCAAGACCCGTCGGTGCTGAACGACCCGGGCGGTCTGCACTTCCACATCAAGGACATGCAGATCTTCCGCCTCGGCGGCACCGCCGACCTCGACTTCAACCTGCCGCTCCACATCCGCCTGCTCGCCGGCGGCGAGTTCTTCTACGAGGGCATTCGCGGCTCGCGCGAGGACTTCGCCGATCCCGTGGACCCCATCAACCTGCCGATCGTCTGCCCGGTTCAGGACAACGGCATGGGCGGCTCTTCGCGCATCCCGCTGTGCCCGCGCCAATATGCGCTCGACACCGGCCGCTACGTCGCCGCCGGCTACGTCGACGCCCAGTGGCAGCCGTTCCAGAAGCTGACCCTGGACGGCGGTGTTCGTATCCAGAAGGGCTTCGGCGACCTGGCCTACGACCTCGTGCCGCTCGGCTCGGCCGCCATCGTCTACAACTTTCTGCCCGACTTTCACGTCAAGCTCAACTACGCGACCGGCTTCCGCGCGCCGGTGTTCCAGAACACCTCGGTCCTGGCGGGCGGCGTCGCCTTCGGCGCGAACCCGAAGCTCCAGACCGAGGCGTCGCAGTCGTTCCAGGGCGAGCTCAACGCCCGCCTCTTGCGCAACATTCGCAAGGTTCGCGAGCTCGAGCTGCGCGCCGACTACTCGTACTCGGTGTTGTCGGACCTCATCCAGATCCGCGGCGGCTTGTACGGCAACACCGGCAAGCGCGCCATCCACTCGGTCGAGGGCTACGCCAAGCTCTACTTGAACGGCGATCACTTCCTGCAGGCCTCGTACACCTATCTCTACTCGACGACGACCGACACCGGCATCCTCCGCACGGTTCCGAACCACTGGATCGTGCTGGGCGGCTCGTTCAACATCGTCAAGAACCTCTTCGACCTGAACATCAACCTGGCGATCTTCGGCGCCTACGAAGACGTCAACCGCGTGCCGACGGGCTCGGCCGGCAGCACCGTCGGCGGCACCCAGTTCATCGGCACTACGACCGCGGCGACCAGCGACCTCGGGTTCGACCGGCTGACGCCCGTGGCCAACCTGCAGCTCGGCTTCCGCCTGCGCTTCTGGAAGGATCGGCTCCAGGTCTCGGGGCAGTTCTACAACGTGCTCAACCAGCATTTCTATTACCCCGACGTCTTCAGCGATCTGACGCCGACCATCGAGATGCAGCCAACACCCGCCCCTGGCTTCAACTTCTTCTCGAAGGTCTCTTACCACTTCTGATATTCGTCAGATCCGAGCGGCAACGGCTGTAACGTTCGCAGCGCTCGGGAGTCTTTACCTCATGCCCGCGTTGCGCCGATCTTTGAAGGTCGTCTCCGCGTGCGGCCTCGTGGCGCTCATCGGCGCGACCCTGCTGTTGCCCGCCTGCCTGCGGTTGCGGCTCGGGCCCGACCGCGGCGAGCTGGGGCGCTTCGTCGCCGGCGCGCGCGCCGCGCCGCCGGTGACGGTGACGCCGCTGCTGATCGCCAGCGGCAAGCAGCCGCGCTGCGGGCTGGCCGGCGAGGCGACCTGCTTTCGCCGCATCGAGATGGTGCACGCGTCCTATCTGGTGCGCCACCCGCGCGCCACGTTCCTCATCGACGCCGGCGTCTCCCGGCGCACGCGCGCCGATCTGCGCCGCTTCTCGCTCACCACGCGCCTGGCGTTCGCGTACGACACTCACCATGGCCTGGCCGACGTGTTGGCCAAGGCCGGCAATCCCCCTATCGACTTCGTGATCCTCACCCACGCGCATTGGGATCACACCGGTGGGCTCGTCGATCTTCCCGGCGTCAAGGTGCTGGCGAGCGCCGAGGACATCGCGCTGGTCCACGATCCCGGGCGCGGCGAGCCGACGGGGGAGCCGACGATCGTGCCCGCGCACTTCGCGCACGCCACGCTGGAGCCGATCTCCTGGGATGGCCCGGCCTACGAAAACTTTCCCCGCAGCCACGATCTCTTCGGCGACGGCGCGGTGATCCTGGTGCCGCTGCCGGGCCACACGCCGGGCTCGCTCGGCCTGTTCGTCAACAACTGCGGCGGACGGCGCGTCTTCTTCGTCGGCGACGCGGTCTGGTCGCGCGACGGGATCCGCATCCCGAGCCACCGCCCACGCCCGCTGAGCCGGGTCGTCGACGCCGACGCGAACGTCGCCAGCGACACCGTCTGGCGTCTGCACCATCTGCAGGCGCACGAGCCCCAGCTCCTGATCATCCCCGCTCACGACGGCGAGGCGCTGCGCGACCTCGCCCCACCCACGACGCCCTGACGAGGAACGCATGATCGCCCGACCGCCGAGCCCCCCCGGAGCAGCGCCGCTGCTCGCATCGCTCCTGCTGCTGTCGGCGAGCCTGGCAGGTTGCGCGCATCCGCTGACCGCCCGCCGCGCGTCGACCACCCCAGCTCGAGGAGTTGCGATGATGAAGGTCCCGACCGTCGTCTTCATTCACGGCATGTTCATGACGCCCCGCTGCTGGGACGCGTGGAAGCAGCGCTTCGAGCAGCAAGGGTTCAAGGTCCTCGCCCCGGCGTGGCCGCTGCACGACGGGGAGCCGGCGGCGCTGCGCGCCCGCCATCCCGACGCCGCGCTGGGCCGCCTGACGCTGGCAGAGGTGGTGGACAGCTACGCCAAGCTGATCGCGACGCTCGACGAGAAGCCGATCTTGATCGGCCACTCGATGGGCGGGCTCGTGGTGCAGCTGCTGCTCCAGCGCGGCCTGGCCGCCGCGGCGGTGGCCATCGACTCCGCCCCGCCCAAAGGCGTCTTGAGCCTCAAGTGGTCCTTCCTCAAGAGCAACTGGCCCGTCGTCAGCCCCTTCGCCAAGAAGGACCAACCCTTCTTGCCCTCGGTCGAGCAGTTCCGCTACGCGTTCGCGCACCTGCTGTCGCCGGAGGCGGTGCGCGCGATCTACGATCGCGAGGTCGTGCCCGAGTCGCGCCTCGTCGGCAATGGCCCCACCAGCGCAGCGGGGCGCATCGACTTTGCCGCCGCGCACGCGCCGCTGTTGTTCATCGCCGGCGGCGCCGACCACATCATCCCCGCCAGCTTGAACTGGTCGAACTACAAGAAGTACGACGCTTCCAAGGGGACCACCGAGTTCCGTGAGTTCCCCGGGCGCATGCACTTCACGCTCGAGCAGCAGGGCTGGCAAGAGGTGGCCGACTTCGTCCTCGGCTGGCTGCAGGCCAACGTTTCGCGGCCATGAGGTCGGGCCCCGTCGAGCGCTGGCCGCTGGTGGCGTGGGCGGCGCTGGCCTCGGTCGCCCTCGGCGCGGGCGCGCTCGCGGTCGCCGGCACCGGAGAGCCGGGCCTGCGGCTCGCCATTCGCCTCAGCGCGCGCGAGTCGTACGCGCTGTTCGTGCTGCTGTTCGCCGCGGCGCCGCTCAACGCCGTGTGGCGCGCGCGCGGCACCAAGTGGCTCCTGCGCAACCGGCGCTACCTCGGCGTCTCCATGGCCGTCTCGCACGCGGGGCACCTGGCGTTCGTGATCGCGCTCGCGCGCGCCCATCCGCTCTCGTTCACGCGCAGCGTGGCGCCGACGACGCTGATCGGTGGCAGCATCGGCTACGTGCTGCTGGCCCTGATGACAGCGACGTCGTTCGACCGGACGGCGGCGCTGGTCGGACGCCGCGCCTGGCGCGCGCTGCACACGACGGGGATGTGGACGCTGTTCGCGATCTTCGCGTTCACCTACGCGGGACGGGCGGTGGTCGGGCCCGCCGCGGCGCTGCCGGCCGTTCCCCTGTTGGCCCTCGTCGGGCTGCGCATCTTCGTCGCCTGCCGCCGCGTGCTCGAGCGCTACGCCGCTCGCGCCGGCTCGACCGGCTGACGCGTCGTCGAACCAAACGCGCAAGGATTGCGCCGCGCCCGCACCCGCGGGCGCAACTTGCGTGAAGCGTCGGACGAGCCCCGCGCAGCGCCGACGGTGTCGCGTGGCACGCTTGTTGTAACCGCGCGGGAATGAATGACCCGCTCATCGCACTTCGCCGCGCTGGTTTCACTGGCGTGCTGCTTCGGCTGGCCGCTGGTGGCGGCGGCACAGCGCCCGGGTCAGATCGAGATCTGGAGTCGGGCGCCCGGCCAGTACGCCGCCACGCCCGCGCCGGCGCGGGTCCGCGTCGTCACCATCGATCTCGACAGCGCCGGCCTGCGCCCAAGCGCGCGCGCCGACGTGCAATACGAAGGCGCGAGCCAGAGCTACCGCCTCGTCACCATCGAGGAGCTGCTGCGCAAGTACGGCCCCCCGCCCGAGACTGACGTGGCGCTGTTGCACTTCGACAACGGCATGGCCATCCCGCTGCCCTTCCGCGATCGCGCGGCGATGGAGCGGCTGCGCCCGGCGGTGGCGCGCGCCATCTGGATCGACGGCAAGTGGAGCAATCGCTTCCCCATCATCATGAAGAAGGACGTCGCCGTCGACGCCCGGCCCATCGAGTTCGACGGCAACAAGCTGGTGGTCGCCGATCGCTGGCACCCCGACGTCAGCGACAACGCCCAGGCCAGCTTCTCGCCGTGGCTGTACGCCGACTCGCTGGCGGGCATCGAGCTGGTCCGCGGCGCCGCCTATCTCGCCCAGTTCGACGTCGATCCGAAGGCCGAGCCCGGCTTTTCGCTCTACGCGCAGAGCTGCCGCTTCTGCCACGGCGCGCGCCACGTCGGCGCCGCGTTCGGCTGGGACTTCGTGGAGCCGCTGCCGATCTCGGAATATCGCAAGACCAGCAAGAACCTCTACTACCACGTGCACTACCGCGCCTCGAACAAGGGCGAGCGCGGCCTGATGATGCCGGCGCTGTCGTTCCTCACCGAGGACGACGCCGGTGCGCTCCTGGCCTGGCTGCGCGCGGTCGCAGCCCGGCCGCTCCGTGCCTATTCGACCGATCGCTGATGGGTGCGCCCATCGAGGAGAAGACCATGGCTGCAACCCCATATCGCATCGTCGTCGGAATCGACTTCTCGGAGCTCGCCACCCGCGCGCTCGAGGAGGCCATGGAGCTGGCGCAGCGCCGGCAGGGCGAGCTGCACGTGGTGGCGGTGGTCGAGAGCGCCCACGGCGAGTTCATCCCCAGCGCCGATCGCCATCAGTCATTCGTCCAGATCACCGATCACGTACGCACGCGCCTGGACCGCGAGGCGGGGGCGGCGCTGCGCGCGTTTCAGGCCCGATCGGGCGACGGCGTCACGCTGCGCGCCATCGCCCACGTGCGCGTCGGCCACACCGCCGAGCAGCTGACCGCGTTGGCGGTGGAGATCGGCGCCGACCTGGTGGTGGTGGGCACGCACGGCCGGCGCGGCATGCAGCGACTGGTGATGGGATCGGTGGCCGAGAAGACGGTGCGACTGGCGCCGTGCCCGGTGCTGGTCGTCCGACCCAAAGACACGCACGGCATGCAGGGGCTGCCGGCGATGGAGCCAGCCTGCGTGGCCTGCATCGCCGCGCGCGAGAAATCGGAAGGCGCGCAGTGGTGGTGCGCCGCCCACACCAGCGATCCCGAAGCCCCCCACATCTACTCCCGCAGCTACCGCCTCGACACCCCGCTCAACCCCGCCCCCTTCGGCTCCAGCTGACCCGCACCGCTCCCTCCGACCGCCTTCGCCGTGATCGAGCGTTCGTTGCCTCGTAAACGCACCCCCCGCGCAGAGACCCCGTGCGCTCTGTGTACGGGCAGCCACTCACTTCAGGCGATCGCCGCCGCCCCCTCCGGCCCCGACGCGTCGACGACCGCGCGCGCGAAGTCGAGCCCGGTCAGGATGCCCTTGACGTGATGGTGCTCGACCGCCAGCACGCGCCGCGCGCGCGTCGAGACGGTAAAGCCGGCGGCGCGAAACAGCGGCGTCTCCTGCGGCAGCGCCAGCATCGCCTGGCTCATCGCCTCCTCCACCGCCGTCGAGGTGGGCTGCCCGCGCGACTCCAGCACCTCGCGCTGCGTGAACAGCCCCACGGGGAGCGCGCCCTCGAGGACCACCAACCCCGACAGCGCCGATTGCCCCAGCCGCTCGACGGCGAGCGCGATCGGATCGCGCACGTCGACGCTGACCACCGGCCGCGACATGTACTCGAACAGCGGCGGCGCCAGCCGCGCGTCGAGCACGGCGCGGATGATCTCCTTGGTGCTGACGACGCCCACCAGCCGCTCCTGGTCGCGCACGAAGAGGCGATGGATGTGGCGCTCGACCAGCTCGTCCGCCGCGGCCGCGATGCTGGCGTCGGCGCCGAGCGTGACCACGTGGGCGGTCATGAGATCCCGCACCGCCAGCGCCGGCAGCTCCAACACGGCCGGCTGCCCGAACCGACGCACCACCGCGCGCGCGGCCCGCAACAGGTCGGTGCGCGTGATGACGCCGGCCGGGCGCCCGGCGCGATCGACCACCGCCAGGCAGGAGATGTCGTGCCGCCGCAGCAGCCGGTCGGCGTCGACGGCGCCGGCGTCGATGCTGATGGTGCGCACCGGCGCGGCCATGTAGTCGTGAAGCGGGCGAAGCAGGACACTCATGCGATTCTCCGAAACCAGATAATGCCGCGAAGCGACAGGGAGCAATCGACGCGCCAACGCTAGCCCGTTGGCGGGGGCCAAGAACGCGCAGATTTTGCGGCGCTGCGTCGCGCGAGGCACCGCTTGCGGAGGTTCCGGCGTGATTCTGCTATGATGGGGATGGCAGCTCTGTTGCCGGGCCAATCCATTGTTCGAAGGGACCCCACGATTCCAGATCCTGCGCCGGCTCGGCGCCGGCGGCATGGGAGCGGTCTTCGAGGTCTTCGACCGCGAGCGCCACATGCCGGTGGCGCTCAAGATCCTCTCCTCGAACGAGGCCGACGGCGTGATGCGCTTCAAGCGCGAGTTTCGCTCGCTGCAGAGCGTCCACCATCCGAACCTGGTGGCGCTCGGCGAGCTCTTCTCGCAGGGCGACTCGTGGTTCTTCACGATGGAGCTGATTCGCGGGGTCGAGCTGCTCACCCACTTGCGCGACGACGTGCCCGATCCGGAGCAGAAGCGGCCGGGGTTCGACGAGGCGCGCCTGCGGGCGAGCTTTCATCAGCTCGGCCTCGCCGTGGCGGCGCTGCATCGGGCCGGACACATCCACCGCGACATCAAGCCGACGAACGTGATGGTGACCACCGAGAATCGCGTCGTGCTGCTCGACTTCGGCCTCATCCGCGACGCCGCCGCTGCGAACGACTCGTCGCCCGGAATGGTGGCGGGCACGCCCGAGTACATGGCGCCCGAGCAGGCGCTCGCCTCCGACCTCACGCCCGCTGCCGACTGGTACGCCGTCGGGGCGCTGCTCTACGAGGCGCTCACCGGGACGCCCCCGTTCACCGGCACCCCGGTGCGCGTCATGGTCGACAAGCAGCGGTTCGATCCGCCGCCTCCGGGTGCGCGCAATCCGCACGTCTCCTCGGATCTCGACTCGCTGTGCATGGCGCTGTTGCGCCGCGATCCTGCCGATCGCCCGAGCGAGGCGGAGATCCTGACGCGGCTGTACGTCGAGCTTCGCCGCGACGACCGGACCTATCTGACGCTGCCGCGGCACCCGAAGGCGGAGCGGTTCGTCGGCCGGCAGGACGCGCTATCCGCGCTCCACGGTCGCTTCGCTCAGGCCGCGCTCGGCGAGCTGCAGCTGTCTTTGGTCAGCGGTGCGTGGGGCATCGGCAAGACGGCGCTGGTACGCGAGCTGGCGCGACAGCTGATGGTCGACGAGCGCCGTCCGCTCGTCTGGTCGAGTCGTTGCCACGAGCGGGAGACGATCCCGTTCAAGGCAGTCGACATGCTCATGGACGACGCCGCGCGCTTCCTCGCGCGCATTCCGCTCGACGAGGCGGCGCAATTCCTCCCCGCCGACATGGAGATGATCGCCCGCACCTTCTCGATGTTCCAGCGCGTGCCGGCGCTGGCGGCGCAGCCGGCGGCCGATTACGAAGGAGTCGAGCTGCCCGAGCGGCGCCGGATCCTGTTCGCGGCGGTGCGCGAGCTGTTCCGGCGGATCGCGACGCACCGACCGCTGGCGCTCATCGTCGAGGACCTGCAGTGGGCCGACGAGGACGGGCTCGCCCTTCTGCGCGAGATCCTGGGCCCGCCCTTCGATGCCGCCATCGCCTTCGTCGGCACGATGCGCAGCGATCAAGCGTATCTGTTCGCGCCGGCGGGCTTCCTGGACGGATTCGAGCCGGCGCGCGTCGGCACCCTGCACCTCGATCCGCTCACCGAGATCGAGACCATCGATCTGGTCGACGCCCTCACCAGCGACGCCGACGAGAGCCAGATGCGCCGGGTCGTGCAGCAGGCCGCCGGGCACCCGCTGTTCGCGCGCGAGATGTGCTTGTCGCCGTCGAGCGACCACTTCCGCCTCGAGGACGCGCTGCGCTCGCGCATCGAGCCGCTCCCGCCGGCGGCGCGCGCGCTGCTCGAGGTGCTCGCGGTGGCGGAGGTGGCGCTGCCGCAGGAGATGGTGGCCGAGATTAGCGGCCTTCCGTGGAGCGAGGCCGAGAGCGCGATCGCTCACCTGCGCGCCGCCCAGCTCGCGACCACCGTCGGGCTGCGCCGCACCGATCTGGTCGAGATCGCCCACGACCAGGTTCGCCGGGCGGCGCGCACGCTTCTGTTGTTGCCTGCAGTCCGCTCCCATCATCGCCGCATCGCCGAGGCGCTCCAGCGCTGGCCGCGGGCGTCGACCGAGATCATCGCCAAGCACTGGTTGGGCGCCGGCGTGCGGGAGCGCGCGGTCGACGCGCTCCTCGCCGGTGCGGCGACCGCGATTCATTCGGCGGCGTCCGACCGCGCCGAGGCGCTGCTCGCGTGGGCCGAGACGCTGGCGGAGGGCGAGGAGCGCCAGCGGGTCGCCGCCGCGCGCGCCTCGGCCGGGCAGCCGCCAAGCTAGCTTCTATGCCGTTCACTTTGGC
Organism: uncultured delta proteobacterium; assembly: GCA_963816965.1. GTDB lineage: Bacteria > Myxococcota_A > Polyangia > Palsa-1104 > Palsa-1104 > JAQBQH01. The sequence continues at coordinate 342,651 of CAWFMP010000005.1, read as the reverse complement.
CGAGTAGTAGCGCGCCCCCGCTCGGCGTCGGCTCAGGCTCGGGCGTGCGTCGGCGGTCGGCTCGATTTCGCGGCTCAGGCCCAGCCGTTGGTCTGAATGAAGCTACGCACGCGCGCCTCGATGTCGTCGCGGATCTCGCGCACGCGCTCGCGCGGCTTGCCTTTGGGATCCTCCAGCGGCCAGTCGTCGCGCCGGGCGCCGGGGACGACCGGGCACTGATCGCCGCAGCCCATCGTGACCAGCCACTGCGCCTGCGCCGCGAGCTCGTCGGTGAGCCGCTGCGGCTGGACCGCGGCGAGGTCGATGCCCTCGTCGCGCATCACCTCGACGACCTCCGGATGCACCCGCTCGCCGGGCGCCGTGCCCGCGGACAGCGCGCGCGCCTTCGACTGGTCGGCGTGGCGATTGAACAGCGCCGCCGCCATCTGCGAGCGGCCGGCATTGTGAACGCAGGCGAAGATGACGGTGGTCATGCGACCTCCTCGGGCGCTTGCGGGTGCGGAACGACGACATCCCGGGCGGCGGCCGGCAGCCCGGGCACGAGCCAGCGGAAGAGCACCGTGGCCGCCATGGCGCCGCCGAGCTGCGCCACGATGAACCCGGGCGCGTCCGCGGGGCGAATGCCGGCGAACGTATTGGTCGCGGCGCGCGCCAGCGTCACCGCCGGGTTGGCGAACGACGTCGAGGCGGTGAACCAGTAGGCGGCGGTGATGTACGCCCCGACGGCGAACGGCACCGCGCCCGGGCGGCGGCGCACCACGCCCCAGATGACCGCGAGCAGGCCGAAGGTGGCGACGAACTCGCTGAAGAGCTGCGCGCCGCCCGCGCGCGCGTGCTGCGACGCGAAGAAGAGCGGCTTTTCGAACATGACGTGCGCGACCGCCACGCCGGCGAAAGCGCCGGCGATCTGCGCCGCCAGGTAGCCCGGCACCTCGCGCCAGGGCAGCCCCCCTTGCGACGCGTCCGCCAGCGTGACGGCGGGGTTGAAGTGCGCGCCCGAGATGGGGCCGAACGTCAGGATGAGACCGACGAGCCCGGCGCCGGTGGCCAGCGTGTTGGCGAGCAGCGCGATGGCGACGTTGCCGCCGGCGAGCGTCTCGCCCATGATGCCCGAGCCGACGACGGTGGCGAGCAGGAGCGCCGTGCCGAGCGCCTCGGCGACCAGCTTGCGGGCCAGGTTCACTTGCACGCGCCGGGCCCTTTGACCTTGAGCAGGCGCTCGATGTCCTTGCCGAGCACGGCCTTCTTGGCGAAGGCCGAGACCAGCGCCTCGAGGTGCCGCTTGCAGTCCTGGTTCGGCTGCGCCGCCAGGCGATAGTAGACCCACTTGTCACGCCTGCGGTGCGACACGACGCCGGCGGCGCGCAAGATGCCGAGGTGGCGCGACGCGTTGGGCTGCGTCAAACCGAGCGCCTCCTCGATATGGCAGACGCACAGCTCTCCGTGCGCCAACAGCGCGACGATGCGCAGGCGCACGTCGTCGCCCAGCGCCTTGAACATCCGTGACATCGGTGTGACTTCTACGACCGCAGCGGCGTAGCCCAAGCGATTCCTCCTTGACGCTCTGGTGCTATTATCATATTCAAATTCCGTGATGCAACTCCAGGAGCGAAGCTGATGCCGAAGATCGAGGTATTCGACCCTGCGATGTGCTGCTCCACCGGCGTGTGCGGTCCGAAGGTGGATCCGAACCTGGCCCGCTTCGCCTCCGATCTGGAGGCGCTCAAGCGTGCCGGCGCCAGCGTCACCCGCTACAACCTGTCGCAGCAGCCTGGCGCCTTCCTCGACAACGAGACGGTCGCCACCGCGATGCGCGAAAAGGGCGAGTGCCTGCCGCTCATCCTCGTCGACGGCCGCATCGTCGCCGAGAAGACCTACCCGACGCGCGCCGCGCTCGCGTCGCTGGTGGGCGTGTCGCTCGAGGCCTGATTGACGGCGGGCACGCTCACCGAGCTCTTGCGCGCGCCGACCCGCCACCTGTTCTTCACCGGCAAGGGCGGCGTCGGCAAGACCTCGCTCGCGTGCGCGACGGCCATCGCGCTCGCCGACCTCGGCAAGCGCGTGCTGCTCGTCAGCACCGACCCCGCCTCGAACCTCGACGAGGTGCTCGGTGTCGGCCTGGGCGCGGAGCCGACGCCGATTCCGTCGCGTGCCCGGCCTCGAGGCGCTCAACATCGACCCGGAGGAGGCGGCGCGCGCTCTATCGCGAGCGCATCGTCGGCCCCTACCGCGGCAAGCTGCCAGACGCCGCGGTCAGCAGCATCGAGGAGCAGCTCTCGGGTGCGTGCACCGTCGAGATCGCCGCGTTCGACGAGTTCGCCCAGCTGCTCGGCGATGCCGAGGCGACCGCGCGCTTCGATCACGTGGTGTTCGACACCGCGCCCACCGGCCACACGCTGCGGCTGCTTTCGCTGCCCGCGGCCTGGACCGGCTACCTGCAGGCGAACCCGGGCGCGGCCTCCTGCCTCGGTCCGCTCGGCGGCCTGCAGGGGCAGCGCTCCCTCTACGAAGGGACGGTCCGCGCGCTCGCCGACGGCGGCGCGACCACGCTGGTGCTGGTGACCCGCCCCGAGCCGGCCGCGCTCGCCGAGGCGGAGCGCACGCGCGCCGAGCTGGCCGCGCTCGGCGTCGCTCGGCAGAGCCTCGTCGTCAACGGCGTCTTCGTCGCCGGCGACCGCGACGATCGGATCGCGCGCGCGCTGGAGGCGGGCGGACAGGCGGCGCTCTCCGCGCTGCCGGCCGGGCTGACCGCGCTGGAGCAGATCCGCGTCCCGCTCTCGTCACGCAGCCTGGTCGGCGTCGCGGCGCTGCGCCAGCTGTTGTACGGCGAGGCCGAGCGGCCCAGCGCGTCGCTGACCGCCGGCGTCGATCCGTCGGCGCTGCCCGGGCTCATCGCCGAGCTGGAGCGGCCGGGCAAGGGCGTCATCATGACGATGGGCAAGGGCGGGGTGGGCAAGACGACCATCGCGGCCGCGCTGGCGCTGGAGCTGGCCCGTCGGGGCCGTCGCGTGCATCTGACGACGACCGATCCGGCGGCGCACGTCGCCGCTGCCGTGGCGTCGCCGCCGCCGAACCTGCGCATCAGCCGGATCGATCCCGCGGCGGAAACGATCGCCTACATGAACGAGGTCCGCGCGCTCACCGCCGCCGATCTCGACGCGGCCGGCCGCGCGCTGCTCGACGAAGATCTGCGATCGCCATGCACCGAGGAGATCGCGGTCTTCCGCGCCTTCGCCCGCACCATCGCCACCGGCGACGACGAGCTCGTCGTCGTCGACACGGCACCGACGGGACACACCCTTTTGCTCATCGACGCCACCGCGACCTACCATCGCGAGGTCTCGCGCGGCCTGGGCGACGCGCCGGACGCCGTGCGCCTCCTGTTGCCGCGGCTGCGCGATCCCGATTTCACACGGGTCCTCATTTTGACGCTCCCCGATGCGACGCCCGTCCACGAGGCGATGCGGCTCGATGCCGATCTGCGCCGGGCCGACATCCGACCCTTCGCCTGGATCGTGAACCAGAGCTTCGCCGCCTGCGCGACGCGCGATCCGGTGCTGTCGGCGCGCGCCGCGCGCGAGCTGCCCTTCATCGAGGAGGTGCGGCGAGCGACGAGCCGTTGCGTCGTTCTGCCGTGGATGGATTCGCCGGCCGAGCTGGCGAGGAGGCCCCGATGATGCGCAAACGAGTGCTGTTCGTCTGCATCCACAACAGCGCGCGAAGCCAGATGGCCGAGGCGTTCCTCAACCAGCTCTGCCCCGAAGAGTTCGAAGCCCAGAGCGCGGGACTGGAGCCGTCGGCGATCAACCCGCTCGTCGTCGAGGCGATGCTGGAGGTCGGCGTCAATCTGGCGGCGAAGAAGACCCAGGACGTGTGGACGCTGGCCAAACGGGGGGACCTGTTCGCGTTCGTCATCTCCGTGTGTGACGAAGCGGCCGAGCGCTGCCCGATCTTCCCCGGCGTCTGCAAGCGCGTGGCGTGGAGCTTCGCCGACCCGGCGACCTTCGTGGGCAGCCGCGACGAACGACTCGCCCAGGTGCGCCTGGTGCGCGATCAGATCCGCCGCCAGGTCCAGCGCTTCTGCGAGGCGCAGTGCGCGATGCCGGCCAGAGACGCGGTAAAGCCGGGCGTGCGGCCGGACCTCGACGGCTGACCAGAGCGCATCAGATGCGCTCTGGCGCTGGACGCGGCGAGCGTCCGTCAGCTGTCTTGGGCGCTGCGCGCCACCGGCTCGAGCGGCAGCTCGACGGTGAACGTCGTGCCCTCGCCCTCGACGCTCTCGACCCCGATGCTGCCATGGTGCGCCTGCACGAGCTCGCGCGTGACGAACAGCCCGACCCCCAGCCCGCCGAAGTGGCGCGCCGAGACCGCGCGCCGATAGCGATCGAACACACGACCGCATTCGTCGGGCGGGATGCCGATGCCGTGATCGCGGATGGCCAGGCGAGCCCGGCCGCCGCGCCGCTCGACCTCGATCTCGATCGGGTTGCCCCGTCCGAACTTGATCGCGTTCGACAGCAGATGGACGGCCACCTGCTCGATCGCCGAGCGGTCCCAGCGCCCGATCACCGGCGCCGGCGCCCGTAGCTCGATGGCGCTGCCGGAACGGGCCCGATCGAGCTCGAGGCCGCCCACCAGCTCGCGCAGCAGCGCCGCCAGATCGACTTCGGTGAGCTGCAGGATCATGCGGCCGGTCTCGACCCGGGCGAGGTCGACCAGCTGATCGACGAGCACCCCCATGCGGCGCGACTGCCGGGTCGCGACCGCCAGGAGCTTGTCGCGGCCGTCGCCCGCCTGAGGCGCGGGCAGGAGGTTGCCGAGCGCGAGCTGCAGCGAGGTCAGCGGGCCGCGCAGCTCGTGCGAGACGACCGCCAAAAACTCGTCGCGCACCCGCATCGACTCCTCCGCGGCCCTGCGGCTGGCCTTCTCTCGCTCGAGCTCGAGCTCGCGCTCGCGAACCGTCTGCTGGCGCAACGCCAGGAAGGCCAGCGCGGTGGCCACGACCGACAGCACGAAGCTGGCTCCGCCGAGCCACCACGCCGTCCGCACGGCGCGACGCCGCACCAGCGTGATGGCTCGCGCCTCCTGCCCGGCGCGCTCGACGTTGAACGTGGTGAGCTGCGCCAACGCGCCGTCGAGCGCGTCGATCCTGATCAGCGTCTCTCTCGCCCGACCGATGCGCTCCGCCGGCGCGGCTCCGCCGCTCGCATAGAGGCCCTGCAACACGCGGTCGAGCTCGGCGAGCGCCGCGGTGACCCGCGCGTAGTACACGCCCTCGCCGCTGTAGGCCGGCAGCTGCTGATACATCGCCAACCCCTTGCCGAGCGCCACGCGGCTGCGGCGCGCCTGCTGCCACAGCTGCGCGGGCGCGTCGGCGCCGGGGGACCAGGCCAGAAGCGCCTCGTCGATGATCGAGGAGAGCTGCCAGGCGTCCCGCCGCGACGCCGCCAGGATGCGAGCGCTCGGCAGGGCGTTGGTCGACAGCGCCATGGTCCGCTGCTCGACCGGCAGCAGGCGGTACTGCGAGAGCCACAGCGAGGCGCCAAACGCGGCCACGGTGGCCACCATCGCGGCCAAAAGGGGCCTCAGCTCCGACTGCCTCCACGCCATCGCCACCCTCTCCTCTTTCCCCAACTGAATTACAATCTACTTCCTCCATCGGGAGAGTGGGCATGCCAGTGAGCGTGGTGATGGTGGTCGACGATGACGAGGACATCCGCGACATGGTCGCGCTCGTGCTGCGCCAGGCCGGCTGCCAGGTGGTGACCGCTGCGGATGGTACCGAAGCCCTCGCCCACCTGCGGGCAGGACCCCTGCCCTGCCTGATCTTCCTCGACCTCATGATGCCCGGCATGAACGGGTGGCAGCTCTGGGACGCCATCCGCGGCGACGACCAGCTCAAGGGAGTGTCGGTCCTCTTGCTGTCGGGCGCCGCCGACGTCAAGGAGAGCGCGCGCCGCATGGGCGTGGCCGGCGCCCTGGTCAAGCCCGTCGACTCGCACATGCTGATTCAGTCGGTCCACGAGCACTGCTGAGCGCAGCGGCCCGTCCATCGTTCCGCCGCGGGCGGCGCGCGCATGATTTGCGCCTGACTGGGGCCGGCACGAAGCTTTTTCGCGAACACGGCTGGGGTGGTCAGGGGTGACGGTTGGCATCGTCTTCGCAGAGGTCCGCCGCCACGGAGGCGCCAATGGGCCACAAGATGACGGCGGAGCTGATGCGAGCGGTGAGGGAGTCGATCGAGCGGGTCCAGTCCTCGACGGCGATCGTGCCGGAGGATCGCACGCTCACCCGCGCGCTCGCGCACCTCTGGTCGGCCTACGACGAGCTCGAGCTGTTCGCCCGCGACCGACTCAGCGCGGGTTGAGCGCTGCCCGTGCACCGGGGCGAGTGGCTGCTCTCGCGCCGCGGCCAGCCCGCGCCCGAGGCGTCGCCGAGGTTGCCCAGGCGTCGCGAAACGTTCGGGTACGCGAGTTGTAGTCTTCGGGCCCATGGACGATCTGTCTGGAGCAATCACGGCGCTGCGCTCCGAGGTCCTGCGCTTCGCCGACGAGCAGGCGGCGCGGTCGCCGGCGGTCGCGCCCGAGCATGCAGCCAGCGCGCGCAACCTTCTGCACTATCTCGGCCTCCGGCGGCATGACCTGCGCGATCTTCAGGATCGGCTGGCCGCACAGGGCCTGTCGTCGCTCGGCCGCGCCGAGGGCGCGGTGGTCGCCACGCTCGACGCGATCCTGGCCCGCCTCGGCGCGGCGCCGGCGGGCACCGAGGCCCAGCCGCTGTCGGGCAAGGCGGCGCTCGAGCACAACACCGACGCGCTGCTCGGGCCACGACCGCCAGGCCGCCGGGTGCGCATCATGGTCACGATGCCGTCGGAGGCGGCGCGCGATCCCGGGCTCGTGCGCGCGCTCGTCGAGGCGGGCATGGACTGCATGCGCATCAACTGCGCGCACGACGACGAGGCCGCCTGGGCGAAGATGATCGCGCATCTGCGCGCCGCCGAAGCGGGCGGCGGGCGCCACTGCCGCGTGCTCATGGACATCGCGGGACCCAAGCTACGAACCGGGCCGCTGCAGCCGGGGCCGGCGGTCGTCAAGTGGAAGCCGGTGCGCGACGTCGTCGGGCGCGTGGTGGCGCCGGCGCGCGTCTGGCTGACGCCCGCCGAGGCGCCCGAGCCGCCACCGTCGCCGGCCGCCGCCACGCTGCCGATCGACGGCGCGTGGCTGGCGGCCATCGCGGCGGGCGAGCAGCTGACCCTGGTCGACGCGCGCGAGAAGCAGCGCGAGCTGCAGATCGTCGAAGCCGTCGGCAGCAGCCGCTGGGCCGAGTCGGACGCGACCGCATACCTGCTACCGCAGACACGGCTGTCGCGCGCCGGCGGTCCCGACGGAGTCGTCGGCGCGCTCCCGCACGCGACGGTGCCGATCCGGCTCGCGGTCGGCGACCGGCTCCTGCTGCTGCGCGCGCCCACGCTCGGCTGCGGCGCCGGCCCGGACGGCCCGGCGCGCATCGGCTGCACCCTGCCGGAGCTGTTCGGCTCGGTCCGCGCCGGCGCCACCATCTGGTTCGACGACGGCAAGATCGGCGGCGTCGTGCGCGCCGCCGACGGCGAGCGGCTCGACGTCGAGATCACCGTGACCCCACGGCGCGGCGGCAAGCTCGGCGCGGACAAGGGAATCAACCTGCCCGACACGCGCCTGCCCATCGGCGCCCTGACCGCCAAGGACCGTGCCGATCTCGCCTTCGTCGCGCGCAGCGCCGATCTGGTCGGCTTCTCCTTCGTGCAGAGCGCCGAAGACGTCCTCGAGCTCCATCGCACGCTCGACGCGCTCGGAGGCCACGAGGTCGGCGTCGTGCTCAAGATCGAGACGCAGCGCGCCTTCGCCGAGCTGCCGCGCCTGCTGCTGGCGGCGATGCGCTATCGCGCGTGCGGCGTCATGATCGCGCGCGGCGATCTGGCGATCGAGTGCGGCTGGCAGCGGCTGGCCGAGGTGCAGGAGGAGATCCTGTGGGTCGCCGAGGCGGCGCACGTGCCGGTCATCTGGGCGACCCAGGTGCTGGAGAGCCTGGCGCGTGACGGGCAGCCTTCGCGCGCCGAGATCACCGACGCGGCCATGGGCGAGCGCGCGGAGTGCGTGATGCTCAACAAGGGACCGCACTGCGTCGACGCGGTGCGCACGCTCGACGACATCCTGGGACGCATGGAGGGCCATCAGCGCAAGAAGCGCTCGCTCCTGCGTCCGCTGGCGCTCGCCGCCAGCTTCGTCGGCGAGCCAGCGCGCGTCCAGCTGAGGGGCGCGCTCACTGCGCCGGGTGATGCGTGACGATGGGCGTGAAGGCGACGCCACCCTTGTCGTCGTGGATGAAGCCGACCGGGCGCACCGACACATTGAGCCCGCCGCCGGCACCGCCGGCGAGCACGCGCGGCAGGACTCTGCCGGCCAGCGACGCTGCGCCCTCCAGCACCTTGGCGAGCACGCCGCCGGCACCGGCACCGCCGCCGAACGAGACGAAGAGCGCCGCCACCGGGATGATCGTGTGGCCGTCGAGCTCGAGCGGCGCGCCGAAGACCGTCTGGACGTTCGCCGTGTTCTGCAGAACGCCTGCGATCTGACGCAGGATCTCCTGCGCGACGGGCGCGCGCGCCCCTACCGTTTTTTCGAGCGTCGTGGGTTCCATGTCCATCGCGCGAGCAAGCCCCGGGCCGCCCCCCGTTCGCGCGGACCGCCGGCGGTTCGCGAACGATTTGCGTGCCGCCGCGGCGCCGGCGAAGCGATTGCGCCGAGGCGCCGCCCGAGGGCCGGCGGCTCGTCGGTCCGCTTGTTGCTTCTGGCCTGCGACATGGACAACAAGAGCTTGCAGGGCAAGGTAGCGCTCGTGACTGGCGCCGCCTCGGGAATCGGCCGGGCGACAGCGCTGGCGTTTGCGCGCGCGGGCGCCCGGACCATCGTCAGCGACACCGACGCCGGCGGCGGCGAGCAGACCGTGGCGCTCGCGCACCGCGACGGCGGTGAGGCGCGGTTCGTCCGCTGCGACGTGGCCAACGGCGCCGAGGTCGAGCGGCTGGTTCGCGCCACCGTCGAGACCTACGGCGGGCTCGACTGCGCGTTCAACAACGCCGGCATCGAAGGCGTGATGGCACCGCTGACCGAGTACCCCGAGGAGATGTGGAACCGGGTCCTGGCGGTCAACCTGACGGGCGTGTGGCAATGCATGAAGCACGAGCTTGGCGCCATGCAAGGGCGGCGGGGCGCGATCGTCAACAACGCGTCGATCCTCGGCACCGTCGGGTTCGTCAACGCCGGCGCCTACGTCGCCGCCAAGCACGGCGTCATCGGCCTCACCCAGACCGCGGCGCTCGAGCAGGCCGAGCACGGCGCGCGCGTCAACGCGGTCTGCCCCGGCTTCATCGAGACGCCGATGCTCGCGCGGGCCGGCCTCACCACGAACCCCGAGATGCGCAAGACCATCGAAGCGCTGCATCCCATGAAGCGCCTGGGGCGCTCCGAGGAGATCGCCGCCGCCGTCTTGTGGCTCTGCTCGGACGCGGCCTCGTTCGTCACCGGGCAGGCGCTGCACGTCGACGGCGGCTACGTGGCCCAGTAGGCCGGCCGGGGCCGGTCGCCGCGAGCCCGGCTTCAGCGCGGCCGCCTGGCCACCTGCCGGCGGACACCCTCGAACAGCTTCGGCAGATCCTTGGCGGCGCCGCCGCTGACCATCCAGCGCGGCACCGCCCCGCCGAGGTCGATCTGTAGGCGATAGACGGCGCGCGTGGCGCGTCCGCCGTCGATGGGCCGCAGGTCCCAGCCGCCGCTGAGCGTGGCCAGCCGCACCACGCCCTTTGGTGCGGCCGGCGCGCCGGAGTCGTCGACGCAAAAGCGGATCCACGAGAGCTCGCCGCGCTGGCCCCAGGTCGCGTGCAGCACGACGTCGCGGTCTGCGATCACCGGCAGGCGCAGCCGCTGGTAGACGCGCAGCTCGCGGGCGCCCGCCGACAGCACGCGACTCTCGGCGACGTGGCTGGTGAGCCGCGACGCGTTCGCATAGTCGAGCAGCACCTGGCGGACGCGGCTCGGCGGCGCGTCGATGTCGCCTTCGGCGCGAAGGTCGATCACCGGCGAAGCCAGGCGGCGATAGACGTCGACGCCGGCGGCGCCGCCGACGTGCGTGAAGCCGCCGGCGACCACCAGCGGCAACAGCCACGCGGATGGCGCGATCGGGCTCACGGTGATCTCGGCAGCGGCGGCATCTCAGTGCGAGTTGCTGCAGCCGGCGCAGCGATCGGCCTCGGGGACCAGCGCCAGCCGGGGGCCGGGGATGGGCGCGCCGCAGACGACGCAGACTCCGTAAGTGCCGTCGTCGAGCCGCTCGAGCGCGCGGGCGATGCGCATGAGCTGGAGCTGATCGCCGTCGTCGAGCCGCTCGAGCACGGCGGCAGCGGTGCGATCGGCGGCGACGTCGGGCAGGTCGGGCTCGCGTCCGGTCAACAGCTCGTCCTCGGCCGCGACGTTGTCGACGTGCCGGCGCAGGAGTCGCTCGCGCTTGGCGATCAGCGCCTGGCGGGCGGCATCGAAGGAGACGGACTCGCGAGCGTGTGGGGTCTTCATGCAGAACCTCGGAGCATGTTGCGTACCAACGAGCGGGGTCGTCACGGCCCCGCGAAGGCCGCGTGGCACTGCGCGCAGGTCCAGGCGAGCTCGGCGTTCGCCTTGGTCAGGCGCTCGCCGTCGTGGGACTGTGCGGCGGCGAGCAGCGCCTCGGCCCTGATCCGCAGCGAGGCTTCATAGTCGCGAAAGATCGGCGGCAGCTCGGTCTCCAGCGCCGCCGCCTCCGACGACAGCGGTTGCACGAGCTGCGGATCTTCGAGCACCGCCGCGGCGGCCCGTGCCGCGCGCCGGTCGTCGAACGCCATGACCGCGTCGGTCATCTCGGTCATCGCCGCGGCGTGGCGGCGCATGCGCGGTCGCAGCTGGGCGCGCACTTGGGGAGGCAGTGTGGCGACGACGGTCACGGCGGCGGGCGCGCGCGGGTGCAGCTCCGAAGGTCGCGAGCGGATCAGCCACCAGCCCATGGCCAGCAGCACGCCGATCACCACGACGACCGGGCTCCACGAAGTCTTCGACGGGTCGAAGCTGCGCTCGTCCTGTATCGCCGGCGGGATGATCATGCGCGTGGCCCCGTCTCCGCCGCGTCGGGCCGCACCGGCCGATCGCGCACGATCGCATCGCTGATCGCGAGCACTGGAATGCTGCAATTGCGCAGCACGGCATCGGCGACCGAGCCGAGAAACAGCCGCGCCAGTCCGCTGCGTCCATACCTGCCGACGACGACCAGATCGGCGCCCTCCTGCTGCGCCAGCCGCGGGATGTCGCGATGGGGATCGCCGTGCACGCAGGCGCTGCGGATGGCCGTGCCGGGCCGCGCCAGCTGGTGCGCCAGCTCCTGCAGCCGCGCGAGCCCGACCTCGCGGCGCGACTCGAGCTCGCGCGCGTCCGGCGCGCGCAAAAGCTCGCGCTGCACCATGGCACCGCCGTTGAACAGATGTGCCAGCACGACCTCGGCGTGGAGCTCCGCCGCGAGCTCTACCGCATAGGCGGCGGCGGCGTTCCCACCGGCGGAGAAGTCGGTGCAGGCGAGGATTCGTTGGGCAATCATGTAGGCCTACCATGCCTAAACCGTGCCGGGCCGCCTGCGCGACCAGGAGGCCCTTTTCCGCGGGGCGGTGAAGGTGTGACGCGGCGGGCCGCCTGATCGGACGCAGACTCTGCGCGAGGGCTCGTCGCCGACGCATGGTTTGCGCACGACTCGACGCAAACCACAGTCGCCAGAAGGTCACGTCGAAACATGACCTTCGTCATCTGGAAACGCGTTCGACAAACTCCTATTGTCGCCTCCGGAACGAACCTGGAGGTGGACGATGAGACTCCCTGGCACATTGCTTCGGCTCGGCGCGGCTGGCGCACTGGTGGTCCTGGCGGGTTGCTTCCTGCTGGGCTGCGGTCCCGTCCAAGCCGGCGGCGCCATCGGGCCGGGGAGCGGTCCCGGCGCCCCGACGGCCGGCGGTGACCCTGCAGCCGGCGGTGACCCCACGGCCGGCGGTGATCCGGGCCCCGGCGCTCCGCCGACGACGCCCCCGGTGCTGGGGTCGCGCTGCATCGTCGGGCCGACGATCAACGATGTCAGCTGCGAGCACGAGACGTCCACGATCGCCGGCCGGACCGTGCTCTGGGAGACGCCGCTCGGCACGGCGCCGCCCGGCGGCTGGCCGCTGGTCATCATCTACCAGGGCTCGCTGCTGTCGCCCGACGGGCAGACGGTGCTCGCCCCGCACGGGATGTGGATGGTCACCGCCACCGACGCCGCCGCCGACGGCATCTTCGCCAACTACGTGCTCACGCAGCTGACCACCGAGACGATGGTGCTCAAGCGCCTCCTCGACGGCGGCTACGCGGTCGTCACCCCGACCGCGGACAACAGCGGCTTCGCCTGGGACACCAACCTGCCGCCGTGGCTGTACGACTGGCTGCCGGCGCCCGACAACCAGTTCCTCGGGTCGCTCTTCGCCGCCATCGAGGCGGGGCAGCTGGGGCCGTTGAGCGCGAGCCGCTGGTACGCCTCCGGGGTCTCGAGCGGCGGCTACATGACGAGCCGGATGGCGGTCTCCTACCCGGGACGCTTCCGGGCGCTGGCGATCGCCGCGGGCTCCTATGCCACCTGCGGCGGCGATCTTCCGTGCGTGGTGCCGACGCTGCCGACCGATCATCCGCCGACGCTGTTCTTGCACGGCGGCAGCGACCCCTTCGTGCCCGTCGCGCAGATGTACGCCTACTACGACGCGCTCATCACGCTGGGCTGCGACACCAAGGCGATGGTCGATGCCAGCCTCCCGCACGGCTGGATTCCGGAGTCCCCAGACGCGATCGCCACCTGGTTCGACTCGCACTGAATTGATCGAACGATCAAACGACGTTCCAGTGCGATATCCTGCCAGCGATCGCTCCGCAGAAAGAGCCTCACGTCTCATCGTCGACGGTATTTAGAGTTTTCTGATCACTTTTCCGTGCACTCGCGTTCGAACCCGTGGTAGCCTGATTGAATGAACGATCAACGAATCACGGTGGGCGACGGCGTCGCCCTCGCCTGTGAGATCGACGGTGCCGGCGAACCGGTGCTCCTCCTCCACGGCCTCGGCGGCTCGCGCGCCAACTGGCAGCCGCAGCTCGAGGCCCTCACGGCCCGCTACCGCGTCGTGCGCTACGACATCCGCGGTCACGGCGACAGCGACAAGCCGCGGCGAGGCTATCGCCTGCCCACGCTCGCCGCCGACGCGGCGACGCTGATCCGCGATCTCGGCCTCGGCTCCGCGCACGTCGTCGGGCTCTCTTTGGGCGGGATGATCGGCCTTCAGCTCGCCATCGACAGCCCGCAGCTGGTTCGCAGCCTCACCATCGTCAACAGCGGGCCCGAGGTCGTCGGGCGCACGCCGCGCGAGAAGCGCAAGCTGGCCACGCGGCTGCTGCTGACCTGGGCGCTCGGTCCGCGGCGGCTCGCGTCGCTTTTGGTGCGAACCCTGTTCCCCAAGCCGGAGCAGGAGCCGCTGCGCCACGAGTTCATCACGCAGATGGCGGCGAATGATCGCCACGCCTACCTGGCGACCACGCGCGCAATCTTCGGCTGGAGCGTCGCCGCGAGGCTGTCGGAGATCGCCTGCCCGGTCCTGGTGGTCGCCGGCGATCGCGACTACACGCCGGTGTCGCGAAAGCAGGAGTACGTACAGAAGCTGCGCGACTGCAAGTTGGTCGTCATCACCGACTCCGGGCATGCGACGCCCATGGATCGGCCGGACGAGTTCAACCAACAGCTCCTCCTCTTTCTCGACGAGGTGAGCAGGCGCGATGCGCAAGCCGCTCGACGTCGCGCTCTGTGACGACCATCCGGTGTTCCGCGGCGGGCTGGTGGGCCTGCTGCGCGACCAGCCCGAGCTGCGGGTGGTGGTCGAAGCCGGCTCGTCGGCGGAGCTGCTCGCCTCGCTGGAGAAGACGCCGGTCGACCTGATCGTCCTCGACATTCAGCTGCCGGATGCCAGCGGTGTCGACGTCATCGACCAGCTGCTCGGGCGGCGCGTGCTCATCCTGTCGGCCTTCGACGATCCCAGCTTGGTCAAGCGCGCGCTCAAAGCGGGCGCGCAAGGGTTCGTGCGCAAAGACGCGTCGCCGCGCGTGCTGCTGAAGTCGATTCGCGACGCCGCCGCCGGGCGCACCGTGCTCGCGGCCGACCTCGCGCTCAAGCTCGCCGAGTCGCTGCGCGCCGAGCCCGATCGCATCGAGTTCGAGCGGCGCGTGCGCGCGCTGACCTCACGGCAGCGCCAGGTGCTGTCGCTGCTCTCCGAGGGGCGCTCCAACCGCGAGGTGGGCGGCGCGCTCTTCGTCAGCGAGGGCACCATCAAGAACCACGTGACGCAGATCTTGCAGGCGCTCGGCGTGCGGGACCGGACCCGGCTGGCGATCCTGGTGGCGCGCTACGGGATCGAGTGCTGAGCGCCGGCAGGCGCATCATCACCGCCAGGCCGCCGCCGGACCGGTTGGCGATCTCGAGCTCGCCCTCCTCCTCCTCGACGACCGCGCGGGTGATGGCCAGGCCCATGCCGCTGCTGCCGGGCTTGGTGCTGACGAACGGATCGGTCGCCCGCATGAGCAGCGCGGGATCCATGCCCGGACCGTCGTCGTACACGCCGATGACGAGGGAGCTCCCGTCGCGCTCGAGCCGAACGGTGACGCGGCTGCGCGCCGCCGAGATGGCGTTCTCCAGCACGTTGAGAAACGCCTGCGCGAGCTTGACTGGATTGTTGGGGCCGATGAGCGGGAACAGATCGCCGGCGACGACCACGGAGACCTCGACCGCGCGCTCGCTCGCCAGCGGCTGCAGGAGCGCCGACTGCGCCCGAATCAAGGTCTCATACGACGGGTGCGCCGGCTGCGCCTCGGTGGAGAGCGGTGTCGCGTCTCCCAGGTCCACCGTCAGCGCATGCTGCAGATCCTCGCGCACTGCCGCCAGCTTGGTGAGCTCCTGCCGGATCGGAGTCGCCGCCGCCTCGGCAACCCCGTCGAGGTGACGCCCGATCTGGTGCGCGATCATGCCCACCAGCCCCATCTGGTGACGCGTGTGGTGCAGGACGCGCGCGGTCATCTCGCCGATGGCGACCAGCCGCTCCTTGCGCCGCAGCTTCTCGCCCAGCTCGTTCTGCCAGCGCATGCGCGCGAACTGCCGCCCGAGCACGCGGTTGACCAGCAGCGCCCAAAAGAGCGCGAACGTCCAGGGCAGCGGGTGAGCTCGCCGGTAGAGCGTGTGCGCCGCCAGCTGGATCGGCGCCCCGAGGACGAAGCCGGCCACGTACAGCGCGAGAGTGTCCCCCGCCGGTGCGCCGCTCGTCGCCTGCGGGCGGGCGAGGAACGAGTTGCCCAGCTCCTTGGCCAGCACGAAGGTGACGTAGGCGCTGCCCTGGACGACGCCGAACCGCAGCAACGTCTGGGCGCCGTCGACCGGCAGCGGATAGTCGACGTGGAGCAGGCGGCCGAGCGCGGCGCCCACCAGCAGGCCGAGGCTGACCGCGCCGCCCACCAGCGCCGGACCGGTCGCGCCGCTGCGCCCGCTGCGATGCAGCAGCATGCCCACGCCGGTGGCGGCCACGACGATCCAGATCGCGTCGGGACCGACGACGAGGAAGAGCGCGAAGGCGCCGAAGGCGAACGGATACTGCACCGGCCGGCCCGGCATGGCCTGAAAGGCGAGCGAGCTCGCCAGCACCAAAAAGCCGAACCCGATCGGGATCGCCGGCGGCAGCGACGCGCTCATCGCCGCTCGCCGTCCGGCTCCGCGAGGAAGCGTTCGATGAGGGGTGCCACTTCGGCGGCGTGCGTGACCAGGAACAGGTGCCCGCCGCCGGGACGACGTGCAGCCGCGCGTTGGGCACGCGCCAGGCGATCAGCCGCGCGTTGGCCAGCGGGACGATCGGATCGTCGTCGGCGCCGAGCACCAGCGTCGGGCAGCGGAGGTAGTGCAGCCGAAACATGCTGGTCCAGCCGCATGCCGCCGCGAGCTGCCACAGGTAGCCGCGCAGCGACGGCGGGTGGATGAAGCGCAGGTGGCCCTGCTGGTGCAGCAGGCGCGGGTTGTCGCGCACTGCGCCGCCGTAGAGCGTGGGCGCGACGCGCTTCGAAGTAGCGCGGCGAGTAGTAGCGGCGCGGCGTCGCCAGCACCCACAGCGCCGACGGGCGGCCGGGCACGCCCAGCCAACCGGTGCTCGTCGCCGCCAGCACCAGCCGGCGCACGCGCGCGGGCTGCTGCAGCGCGAACTCCTGCGCCAGCGCCCCGCCCCACGAGACCCCGAGCACGTCGACCTGACGGTAAGCCGAGCACGTCGAGGAGCGACGCGGCCAGCCGCGCCAGGCCGCCAAAGCAGCGCGGCAGTGGCCGTGGTCGCCGAGCCGCCGCTGCCCGGCATGTCGACCGCGATCGTCTCGCACCGCCGGCAGCGCCCGCCGCAGCGGATCGAGCAGCTCGAGCGACGCGCCGATCCCGTTGAAGAGCAGCAGCGGCCGCCCGCGCCCCCGCACCGAGACGCGCAGGCGAACCCCGCCGACGTCGACGAATACGGCCTCACGCATGCTGGTGGACGTAGCGACCCGGCGCGGGCGTGATGGGCGGATGGGCCTCGCTGCCCAGCTGCGCCGGTGCCGCGCCGCTCGCGCGCCCGCATGCGCGCCGAGCCACTCGCCCAGTGGGTCCACCAGCTGCCCTTGTGCTCGCTGCGGCGCGCCGCCAGCCACTGCTTCGCGTCGAGCTCGTAGCATTCGCTGGTCGAAGTAGCGCCGACTTCGCGTTGCCGACGGGATTGACGAGCGCCTGGATGTGGCCGCTGGTGCTCTCGACGAAGGTGCGCGCCCCGCCGAACAGGCGCGGCGTGCGATAGCACGCCTCCCACGGCGTGATGTGAT
This sequence comes from uncultured delta proteobacterium, assembly GCA_963816965.1. GTDB lineage: Bacteria > Myxococcota_A > Polyangia > Palsa-1104 > Palsa-1104 > JAQBQH01. The sequence goes on along the minus strand of CAWFMP010000005.1, from coordinate 325,660 downwards.
CGGTGAAGGCGCCGATGGCGTAGACGTCGGCGCGCACGCGGCCGAGGTCGATCGGCGTGCCGAGCACCTCGAGCGCGCCCGGGTGGCACAGCGAGTTCTCGAGGAAGAGCTCGAGGAACTCGGCGTGCAGCGTCGCCGGCAGGTTGGTGTAGTCGTTGTTCCAGTAGAGGATGTCGAAGGCGGGCGGATCGGCGCCGAGCAGGTAGTTGTTGACCCAGTAGTTCCAGACCAGATCGTTGGGGCGCAGCCAGGCGAAGGCGCGCGCCATCTCGCGCCCGGACAGGATGCCGCGTCGCTGTGAGCGCGCCAGCGCGGCGGCGACCGTCCGCTCCGAGGCGAGCAGGCCCATCGTCGACTCGACCGACGTGTCGAGCACGGTCACCGGGAAGGTCGCGGAGGCGACGCGATCGTCGCCGCGCGCGGCGAGGTGGCCGAGCAGGATCGCGGTGGTGATGCCGCCGGCGCAGGCGCCGAGCACGTTGAGCTGCCGGCTGCCGATGATCTCGCGCGCCGCGTCGCTCGCCTCGACCAGCGCGCCCACGTATGTCCGCCAGCCCCCAGTCGCGCTGCGCCGGCGTCGGGTTGCGCCAGCTCACCGCGAAGAGCTGGAAGCCCTGGGCGACCGCGAACTCGACCAGGCTGCGCCCGGGCGCGAGGTCGAGGATGTAGTACTTGTTGATCTGCGGCGGGATCACCAGGAGCGGCCGCTCGCGCACCGTCGTGGTCGTCGGCGCGTACTGGATGAGCTCCAGGACGCTCGTTGCGCAGCACGACCTGTCCGGGCGTGACGGCGAGGTTCCCGCCGACGCGAAACGGGCGCCGGTCGACCTGCGACGGCAAGCCGCCGTTGTCCCGCCAGTCGCGGACGAGGTTGCGCGCGCCCCGGTAGACGCTGCCGCCTGCGGTCTCGAAGGCGCGCTTGAGGGCCGCGGGGTTGCCGATCAGCGTGTTGGTCGGAGCCAGCGCCTCGAGGAGCAGCGACAAGGCGAACCGGCCGCGCGCGCGACTCTTCGCGTCGAGATCGAGCTCGTCGATCAGGCCGAACAGCGCCTCGCGCCACGAGAGGTAGCTCTGCATGCAGCGGCGATAGATCGGCTGCTCGCGAAAGGCCGCGTCGGTGAAGCGGCGCTCGGCGGCAGGCGGCTCGCGCTGCGATCGGCCGGCGCGCGATTGCCCCGAGCTCGCGCGCGACGCCGAGCGATCGGCGCGCCAGCGCGCGCGGATGAGCGAGCGCGCGTCCGCCGACCCGCGCGGCCGCCGCCAGGAGCTGCACGCGGTCCATCGCGGCCAGCGGGCTGGTACCCAGCGCGGTGAGGACGGCGCGGTCGGCGAGCCGCAGCGGTGGATCGGAGACTGCCAGTGGATGGGCCATGGTGGTCACCCCGCCTGAACGACGTCGAGCGCGCCGTCGAGGTACTGCGCGCGCAGCGCCTTCTTGTCGAACTTGCCGACGCTGGTCTTGGGGACCTCGGCGATGAAGGTCCAGCGTTCGGGGACCCACCAGCGCGCGACCTGCCCCGCCAGGTGCTGCCACAGATCGTCGACGGTGACCGCCTGCCCCTGCCGCGGCACCACGCACGCCAGCGGCCGCTCCTGCCAGCGCTCGTCGGGGACGCCGATGACCGCCGCCTCGCGCACGCCCGGATGCGCCATCAGCGCGTTCTCCAGCGCCACCGACGAGATCCATTCGCCGCCGGACTTGATGACGTCCTTGCGCCGGTCGGTGATCTGGATGAAGCCCTGTTCGTCGACGGTGCCGACGTCGCCGGTGCGCAGCCAGCCGTCGTGGAACTTCTCCGGCGCGTCGTCGCCGTAGTAGCTGGCGGTGACCCAGGGGCCGCGCACTTCGATCTCGCCCTCGTGCTTGCCGTCCCAGGGCAGCACGCGATCCTGCTCGTCGATCAGGCGCAGCTCGACGCCGGCGACGACGCGCCCGGTCTTGCAGCGATACGTGGTCTCCGAGGCGCCGCGGCGATCCCTGGGCGGAGTGGCCAGCGCCGCCAGCGGGCTGGTCTCGGTCAGCCCCCACGCCTGCAGGACCGCGACGCCGTGGCGCACCTGCAGCTCCTCCATCAACGAGCGCGGCACCGCGGCGCCGCCACACAAGATCGTGCGCAGGCTTCCCAGGTCGAGCGGGTTGCTCCTCGCCGTGGTGGAGCAGATCGCGGAACACCGTCGGCACCGCGGCGGCGACGGTAGGTTGCTCCTCGGCGAACAGTCGCGCCAGCCCGGCTGGCTGGGCGAAGCGATTGGGCAGGATCAGATCCGCGCCCACCATCCACGCGGCGTACGGCAGCCCCCACGCGTTGGCGTGGAACATGGGGACGATCGGCAGCACCCGATCACGCTCCGACAGGCCGAGCGCTTCGCCCGACGCGAGCGCGAGTGAATGCAGGTAGGTCGAGCGGTGGCTGTAGACGACGCCCTTGGGCCGGCCGGTGGTGCCGCTCGTGTAGCACATCGCCGCCGGCTGCCGCTCGTCGAGATCGGGCCAGTCGAAGCGCTCGTCCGCGCCGGCGAGCAGCTCTTCGTAGCGCAGCGCGCGCGGCAGCCCGGCGCAGTCTCCGTCGCCGACGACGATGAAGTGCTCGACCCGATCGAGCTGGTGCGCCGAGCGCGCCAGCACCGGCACCAGGCACGCGTCGACGATGACGAGGCGGTCGCCCGCGTGCTCGATGAGATAGGCCACCTCCTCGGCAAAGAGCCGGAGGTTGATGGTGTGCAGCACCGCGCCGAGCCCGGGTACCGCCAGGTAGGCTTCGAGGTGCTCCTGCGTGTTCCACGAAAAGGTGCCCACGCGATCGCCGACGGCGATACCGAGCCGGCGCAGCGACGACGCGAGCCGGCGCACGCGCGCCGCGACCTCGCCGAAGCGGGCGCGGCGCGGGGGGCCCTCCTCGAGCGTGGTCACCTGGCTGCCGGCGTACACGGTGGCGCCGTGGCGAAAGAGGCTGGGGATGGTCAACGGAACGTCTTGCATGGTGCTGTGCATGTCGTCGTCTCCACGGTGAAGAGCCTTGATTCGGAGCGAGCGCGAGGCCGGCCGCCGCGGGCAGGAGCGGCGGTGCCGCCACCTCGCAGGTGCGGTCGCGCAGGCCCTGGGGCGGACCCTTCGGCTGATCGGCAAGGGCGCAGGGGCGTTCGCGAGATGCGCACATCTTCGTTATTGATCGAACGATCAATCCAAGTCAACAAAGATCCTCGACGACTCGCCGATGAACCTCTCATCTATATCGGTGACACCGGAAATTGAACCACCCGGACGTCGCATCGTTTTTGATTAACCAATCAATCAATTTTCTGTTGACAGGCCTTCGCCGTCCGGCCTAGGTTGCGATCCACCGGCGAGCGCCATCGTTCGTTCGTCGCAATGGGAGGGACCAATGAGAACGTCGTTCTGGATCGTGCTTCTGGGCGTGTCGCTGATCGGGATCGTGGCGGTGTCGGCTGGTGGCTGCGGAACCGCGCAGTACGTGCTGCCGGACATGGCGCAGAGCGGCGGTGGTGGTGGCGGCGGCGGTGGCGGCTCCGCGGGTGGCGGTGGTGGAGGCGGAGGCGGCGCCGCAGGCGGCGACATGGCCGCCGCGATCCCCGTCACGGTCGTGGGCTCATGGCTGAGCTCCGGCACCAACGTCGCCAAGGGCTTCGCCAGCGCGCCCTTCAACGTCACGTCGATCGTCGGCGTCTTCAAGTCTGACGCGACCTACTCGGTGACCGCGACCGACAACACCGGCAAGATGAGCGTCAGCTCCGGCACCTGGACCGCGGTGCCCTCCTCGGTGTCGGGCATCTTCAACCTGACGCAGAGCCAGACGCAGCCGTCGGCCGCCACCGCGCAGGGCATCTTCCAGATCGACGCCACCGTCACCCCGCCGCTTCTGACCCTCGAAGGCGTGCAGACCATGCCCTCGGTCGGGGCGACTCCTCCGACGGCCGAAGGCGGGTTCGGCTCGACAGTCGTCAACGGGACCAAGACGTCGGACTGGGTCCAGAAGTACGTCCGCCAGTGAGGCTGCGCGCGGTTTGCTTCGTCTTCGCCCTGCTGGCGATCCTCGGCCCGGCGGCGCGGGCGCAGTCCGCCGCGGCCAATCCCCGGCTTCTCGATCCCGAGTACCTCGGCGAGACGACGCCGGAGCAGGTATCGGAAGCCAGTGACGCGCAGCTCAAGTTTCTCGGGTTCTTCTTCACCCGGACGGAAGTCTCCGACTACGCCGCGCAGAGTGACCTGCTCGCCGGGCGCGTCGGCGGCCGCATGTTCGGCAGCAACACCGTCACCACGGAGCCGTCCACCTCGTTCTTCGCCGAGCAGCGCTTCGTCCCCTTCTTCCAGCTCGAGCCGAAGATCCTCAACCACTGGGCGCGTCTGCGGGCCAGCTTCCAGATCGACTTCACCTGGGGCGACTCGGCCTTCGGCACCGGCGGCAACTTCGGCGGCGCGATCGGCGCCCGCCAGATCAACCTGGAGACCTCGAACCTGCACGTCGAGTTCAACCTGCCCTGGCCCGGCTGGTACGTCACCGTCGGGCTGCAGCGCCTGGTGGACAACGTTCGCGATCCCTACCGCACGCCGTTTCAGACGCTCGCCTACACCGGCTCGCGGCTGGCCTTCTGGGGCTCCGACGCCGTCGGCGTCACCGTCTATGGGCGGATCCCGAATCAGCTCTTCAAGGCGGGGGCGTTCACGCTCTACGAGAACAACATCAGCAAGGACGACAACGTCTACCTGTTCGAGCTCATGACCGACCACGACTTCGGCCGCACGCTGCACCTGGGCGCCCAGGCGCGCTATGTGCGCGACACCTCGAGCGGCGCCGGGGGCATCGCCGTCATCGGGCAGGGGCCGGGCAGCGCCCTGCCGGAGTACCTGGGCGGATTCCGCTTCCCGGTGGGCAGCCAGATCTACAACGCGCACATCGTCTGGCTCACCCTCGACCTCTCGTACAACCCGGAGTTCCTCGCCGGACGCTGGGGCGCCTCGGCGTTCGTCGTGGCCAACCTGGGCGAGCTCCTCACCGCACCGACCGTGCAGCTGGCGAGCACCGCCGCGCAGGCGGGCCCGCTCGCGCACGCCGCGAACATCGCCGGCGCGGCCATCAACGCGCGCCTCGGCTACCGCTACGGCTCCACCAAGACCGACCGCGTCGACGGCGAGGTCATGTACACCACCGGCGACGGCAACGGCATCCAGGACAAGATCTACACCGGCGTCATCACCGGCAACACCTGGGGCGTGCCGGCCGGCCTGTACCTCAGCTCCGGCGCCTACCTGTTGCTGCCGCACCCCAACGTCATCAACCGCGTCTCCTCGGCGGTGTTCGACATCTCCAACCTCGGCCTCGGTCTCACCTCGGCGACGCTCAACGCCAGCTACGACTTCATCCCCAACGTCTTCACCGGCAAGATCGGCGTCGCCGCCGGCTTCTCCAACCTGGCGCCGGCGTCGGGCGGGCACTTCATCGGCTTCGAGACCAATGCCAGCCTCGTCTATCGCCTGCGCGCCGGCTTCACGCTCGAGGCGCACGGCGCCTACCTCAAGCTGGGCGACTTCTACGACAGCCCGGCGGTCGTCATCACCGGCACGCCGCGGCCGCGCGACCCGTGGATGACGATGCTGGCGCTCAAGTGGCTGGTGGTGCTGTGAACGGCCGAAGGAGGCCCGCCATGAGAACCGCGATCCTGGCCGTCTTGGCGGCGCTGCTCGCCGCCGGCTGCACGCCGCCCATGCGCATCGGGCTCTCGTTCCGCCAGCTTCACTATCCGGTGCCGACGCGCGACCTGGTCATCGACGGCATCGACATCGCCTACAGCGACAGCGGCAGCGGCGAGCGCACGCTCGTGCTCATACACGGGCTCAACAGCTACATCCCCGAGTGGACGGCGAACATCCCCGAGCTGGCCAAGCACGCCCGCGTGGTAGCGATCGATCTGCCGGGATACGGGCGCAGCAGCAAGGCGAACTACCGCTACTCGATGGCGTTCTTCGCGCGCGTCGTCGAGCGCGTCATCGAGCGGCTCGATCTGCGGCACGTGACGCTGGTCGGCCACTCGATGGGCGGGCAGATCGCGCTCACGCACGCGCTGATGTTCCCCAACCGGGCCGAGTCGCTGGTGCTGGTGGCGCCGGCGGGCCTGGAGACCTTCTCGCCGGGGGAGATCGCTTTTCTGCTCGATCACCTGAGCAAGGAGATGTGCGAGTACCGGCCGCCGGAGTCGATCTGGGAAGGGGTGGCCACCACCGTCGCCGGAAACGTGCCCAAGGCGGCGGAGTTCTTCTTCCGCGACCGCGTGCAGATCATCGCCGGGCCCGACTTCGACGGCTTCTGCTACGCGGTGACGCGCTCGATCGCGGCCATGGCGCACGGCCCGGTCTTCGATCGGCTGCCCAACATCCAGGTCCCGGTGCTGGTGATCTTCGGAACCGACGACCGGCTGATTCCGAATCCGCTCGTGCACGGCGGCAGCACGCGCGCCATCGCGGAGCAGGGCGTGCGCCGGCTCCCCCACGGGCGCCTCCTGATGGTCCCGGGCGCGGGCCACTTCGTGAACCTCGAGCGGGCCCAGGTGGTCAACGCCGCGCTGCTCGACTTCCTCGCCGAGCAGCCATTGATCGATCGATCTGCCCGGCGCTGACCCCGTGCAGCGACGTGGATGTCCCTTGAAATCGACCCTTCGATAGAGAAGACTACCGACCGATGGCCCTATCTCGTCCCGTGCCCCGCATCCTCTCCGAGCTGCCCAAGCTCCCGCCGGCGGCGATGCGCGACGGCACCGCCGGGCGCATCCTGGCCGCCGGGCTGGCGCTGTTCGCGCAAAAGGGCTATCACGGCACGTCGATCCGCGACATCGGCGAGGCGCTCGAGCTCAAGCCGGCGAACCTCTACGCCTACTTCAAGTCGAAGGAGCACCTGTTGGCGGAGCTGGTGCGCGTCGGGCACGAGGAGCACCACGGCCAGCTGCGCATGGCGCTCATCAACAGCCCTTCGGGCCCGATCGATCAGGTGCGTTCGCTGGTGCACGCGCACGTGCGCTCGCACGCCGAGTACGCCATGCTCGCCACCGTGGCCAACGCGGAGATGCACGTGCTCTCCGGCGAGCTGGCGGCGCCGGCGCGCGTGCTGCGCTTGCAGTCGGAGGCGATGTTCCACGAGGTCGTGCAGCGCGGCATCGAGCTCGAGGTCTTCAAGCCGCCGCACGCCTGGGTGACCGTCGCCGCCATCGGCGGCATGGGCATGCGCGTGTCGAGCTGGTATCGCGCCGACTTCGAGCTGTCGCCCGACCAGCTCGGCGAGGTGCACGCCGAGCTCGCGGTGCGGATGCTGACCGGGCACGCCTCCCGCTCCTAGCCTGGAGCGCGATCCGGCGGCGGTGCGCAACCGTGCGTCGGTTGTGCAAGGAACGGACAGTCGCCGGCGCGCTCGAGCGCGCCTAACTCCGCGTCGCACCGGATGGCTCGCGGCGTGCACCACGGCGCCGGCGGATGCCGCGAAAAGCTCCCGCAATTCTTGCGCTCGCCGCGCTCTCGTCCGCGACCGCCGCCTCCGCCAATCCCACCGCCCCGCGCGAGTCGCCCGCGCCGTCGTCGGCGAGCGGTCTCGACTTCAACCTGCTCGGCGACACGCCGCCCAAGGCCCCCGCCGCCGCGGCGCGTGACCGCGCCTTCGAAGCCAAGGTGCATCGCCGCCGCCAGATGCTGCAGTGGCACCAGGGCCTCGGCCTCGCCACGCTCGTCGCCCTCGCCGCCACCTGCGTCATCGGCCAGCTCAACTACCAGGACAAGTACGGCCGCGGCCCCGACGACGGTCGCTACTACAGCGCCCACCTCGGCCTCGGCGTCGGCACCACCGCGCTGTTCGCCACCGCCGGCATGCTGGCGCTGCTGGCGCCCAACCCGTATCCCAAGCCGGTGCGCTTCGACACCGCGCTGGTGCACAAGCTGTCGATGGCGCTGGCCACCGCCGGCATGGTGGCGCAGGTCGTCCTCGGTCCCATCGTCGCCGCGCGCGAGGGCAAGCTCGATCAGAAGGATTGGGCGCTCGCGCACCTGGTCACCGGCTACTCCACGTTCGGCTTCATGGCCACGGGCGTGGTCGCCTACGTGTTCTGAAGGAGATCGCATGCGCTCGCCCCTCGTCGCTGCCAACGTCCTCGCCGCCGCTCTCGCGCTCGGCGCGCCGGCCGCCGCCCGCGCCGACGCCCCGGTGACCGAGCTCGCCGTCGACAGTCAGCACAGCTCGGTCACCTATCACCTCGTCCACAAGCTGCACCGCTTCGACGCCACCTCGCACCAGCTCGACGGCCGCGCGCGCCTGCTCCCCGGCGGCGGCGCCCAGGTGATGGTGCGCATCCCCGTCCAGTCCTTCGACTCGAAGAACGTCAACCGCGACGAGCACATGAAGGAGACGGTAGAGGCGGCGCGCTTCCCCGACGTCGAGCTCAAGGCGCTCGGCGACGGCATCTCCATGCCCGCCACCTTCCCCGCCACCGTCGAGCGGCGGATGAAGGCGCAGATCACGTTCCACGGCGTACAGCAGCTGCTCGAGCTGCCGGTCAAGATCATCTTCGAGTCGGCCGACCGCGTGCACGCCGAATCGAGCTTCACCGTCAGCCTCGACAGCTTCAAGATCGAACGGCCCAGCCTCATGTTCGTCAAGATCGACGACGCCATGAAGGTCGACGCCGACCTGGTGTTCCACAAATGACCGTGCGCCTGACCCGGCGGAGCTTTTGCGGCGCCGTGGCCGGCGGGGCCGCGGTGGCCTGCAGCGGCGCGCTCGGCGGCTGCGGCAACCCCGTGTCGCCGGCACCGTTTACCATGGCCGCCGTCGACGAGAACCCGTCGTCGGCGACCTACGGCAAGATCGCCGTCCCCTGGACCCGCTATCCCGACCTCATGCCGCTGGGCGGCGCGATCACCCTCGAGCTCTCCGCGCCGTCGTCAAGCGCGCACCCGTTCCTCATCCCGAGCGGCGGCCTCTTGCTCGTGCACCGCGGCCCCGCCGGCGCCAGCGACGAGTTCGTCGCCACGCAGTCGCTCTGCCCGCATGCCGCCTGCCCGCTCGGCTATTCGGCGCAGGAGCAGCTCATCGAGTGCCCGTGCCACGGCTCGCGCTTCCTCGCCGCCGCCGACCCCGCCGATCCGTCGACGCGCGCCGGGCAGGTGGTACATCCGCCGGCGCGCGCCGACCTGACCGTGTGGAGCGCCGCCGTCCAGGGCGACACGGTCTACATCGATCTCAACAGCCAGGTCGGCAGCACCATCCCCGCCGTCGTCAACGGACAGGTGGTGCTCCCGCTCGCCAGCTTCCCCGCCCTCGCCGGCGTCGGCGGCAGCCTGAGCGGCCAGCCACCCGGCCTCGGCGACGTGCTGGTGGTGGCGCGCACCGACGCCAGCACCGTGGTCGCGCTCAGCGCCGTCTGCACGCACGCCGCCTGCGACGTCGCCTACGCGCCCGGCGCCGGCGACTTCCAGTGCCCGTGCCACGGCTCGATCTTCGGACTCGACGGCGCGGTCAAGCAGGGGCCGGCGGCGCTGCCGCTCAAATCCTATCCGGTCACGTTCGACGGACAGACCATCACGATCCAGGTGGGGTGAACGATGCGTCATGCGCTCTTGTCATGCCTGTTGCTCGCCGGCTGCACCTCGCTGCAGATGGCGCGCGAGCTGCCCGGCGCCGGCGGCGGCGCTTCGGGCGGCGGATCGAGCGGCGGCCAGGTCGCGACCGACCTGCCGTGCGACGTCGATTCGATCCTGGTCGCCAACTGCCAGTCGTGTCACGGCGCGACCCCCGCGGGTGGCGCGCCGATGTCGCTCGTCACCTACGCCGACCTGACGGCGCCGGCCAAGACCGTCCCCTCCCAGACGGTGGCCGCGCTGTCGGTCACGCGAATCACGAGCACCAGCGCGCCGATGCCGCCGGCGCCGGCGACGCTGTCCGCGGCCGACGTCGCCACGTTCACGGCGTGGGTGCAGGGCGGCATGCCCACGGGGAGCTGCGTGAGCGGGGTCGATCCGCTCGGTGCCGCGCCCACCTGCACCAGCGGCCAGACCTGGAACGGCGGCAACGACGGCTCCTCGCGCATGAACCCGGGCCAGGCGTGCATCAGCTGCCACTCGCAAGGCGAAGGTCCGCGCTTCAGCCTCGCCGGCACCGTCTACCCCACCGGCCACGAGCCCGACCAGTGCTACGGCACCAGCGCCGCGCAGGTGATCATCACCGACGCCGCTGGCAAGACGCTGACGCTGACGCCCAACTCCGCCGGCAACTTCTCGTCGAATGCGCTGCTGTCGTTGCCCTACAACGCCAAGGTGGTGGCCAACGGGCTCACGCGCGCAATGTCGGCGGCGCAGACCAGCGGCGACTGCAACTCCTGCCACACGCAGAACGGCGCCAACGGCGCCCCCGGCCGCATCACCCTGCCCTGACCGCTACACACCGTTGGCGATCGCATCGAGAGCGTGCCCAAACGCCATCCTCAGGGGCAGGGTCGGTTGGCGCCGCGGGGCCGCGGGCGCTCTATGGGCTTATGGGAAAACGGCGTCCAGTAACAGCGGGCGAAGCTGCGGCGGCGGGTCGCTCTGGGTCCTTGGACGAGCACAGAGGAGATATTGTCAAAAGTTGTGGAACAGGCCTGATCAAGTGGCGACCTATTTCCGGCCTGCTTCTCGTGCCTGCGCAAGTGCCTCGTTGATACGCTGCGAGAGCGGGGAGAGAACATCGAATTCATAGTCATCGTCGTCGTACAATGACCAAATCGAAGGAAACCAGCCTGCCGCGATTGTGAGTCTCGTGCCGTCGCCAAGTTGGAGAACACACGCAACGCGGAGTCTGCCGAATCTGCGTTCCGAGTCGGCCTTGACGATCTCACTTGTGTTGTAAGTACGCCCGCGCATCGCCGAGCCGCGCACAGTGCTGTCGTCGATCGAAAGCACCAGTGCCCGACGAGTCCACACGCGAAGAGGCAGGGGCCCGAGCGTCCAGACTATCGACCAGGAAACCTGCGCTGCAGGTACGGCTCGACCGGTGTCGCCGGCGCCCCAGACGGGCTTCCAGAATCGACTGAGGGTTGGAAAGACCCGATCGTGCTCCTCGCCAGGAAGCCAGACCTCGATTGGCGAGAATTCCTCAGTGGCCGCGCCGATGACCCAGCGGTCTAAATTGGGAAGCTTGTATCGATCCTCGACCAGCACGATTTGTGCTTCAGCGGCAGTCCGCCGATGCAACCGCTCGACCAGAGCTTCCAGGGTGATTGGTGGCTCATGTGGCTGTTTGAAGTGGTCGCTCGTCATGCAGCAGCCTTTCGCTGCGCGCCCTTTGATTGTATAGCTCGCTCGCTGCGTTTGCCGTCGACGAATCGGACGCCGGCGCGGACCAGCGGCAGCAGCTCCTGGCTGTCAAGCTTGCGCCAGGTCTTCTCGGCCGCTTGCATGAGCTTGAACGCCATCGCCAGCCCGGCGGAGCGCGAGCCGGCGCCTTTGGTGACGCGCTGGCGCAGCCTCACCGTCGCGAACGTCGACTCGATTGGATTGGTGGTGCGCAGATGCTTCCAATGATCGGCGGGGAAGTCGAAGAAGGTGAGCAGCCTATCGCGATTGTCGACGAGCGAGGAGACTGCCTTGGGATACTTCGCGCCGTATTCGTCGACGAACTTGTCAATCTCCGCTCGAGCAGACGGCCTTCGACTCAGCGTACATCATCGCTTGCAGTGCTCGCTTCGCGCGCGGCTGGATGCTCTTGGGAAGCTTATCCAGGACCTTGGCGATCTTGTGCACCCAGCAAAGCTGGTCCTTCGTTTCGGGCCACACGTCGCGCAACGCCGCCCAGAAGCCGAGCGCGCCGTCGCCGATTGCCAGCACCGGCGCCTGCATCCCACGGCGATTCAAATCGCGTAGCACCGTCGCCCAGCTCTCAGTCGACTCACGGTAGCCGTCCTCGATTGCTATCACCTCCTTGGTGCCGTCGGGCCGGGCACCAACGAGCACGAGCGCGGCCAGGCGCTCGTCTTCGAGCCGCACGTTAAAGTGCACGCCATCGGCCCACACGTACACGTAGTCGCGATCGGCGAGCGTTCGTGTGCGCCAGCGGCGGTACTCTTCCTGCCAAGCGCCCAGGAGGCGTGTCACCGCGCTCGGCGAAAGCCCTGCAGCGTCGTCGCCAAGCAAAGTGGGCAGCGCCTGACGGAAATCGCCCGTCGACAGGCCGTGGAGATACAAGAGCGGCAGAACCTCGGCGACCTTCGGCGATTTGCGCAGATATGGCGGCAGGATCTTGCTCGTGAAGCACTGCCGTTCACCGTCGACGACCCGCTTGTCGTTGACTCGCGGCGCCTCGATGCTCATCGTGCCGCTGCCGACCGTAACCTTGCGTGCTCGAGCGCGGCCGTTGCGTACCACCAGCGCGCACCCGTCGACGTCGCGTTCGCCGCGATGGCGCGCGAGATACTCCTCAACTTCGACTTCGAGCGCCACTTGTTCAAACCACCCCAATCCACAACTTCCGGCTATATCTCAGCACAGAGGCCCCACGCACACTGCCCCGCTGGGCGAGTTCCGCAGCACAAGCAAGGGGCAGAATCGAGCACAGCGGTCCGGTGGCGAGGACTGTTTGAGCCCAGCGGGGCAGTGTGCGTGGGGCCGGACGTGGCGCTTTGGCGCGCTCTCGATGCGACGCGATCGAGGGACCTGTCGAGAGCTCGAACCGAGATGTGATGAATCATGAGGTTTGAGCCCGGCGGGGCAGCGCGCGCGGAGCCGGCCGGGGCGCTGTGGCGCGCGCGCGACGCCGCCGCAGCGATTCGGAGATACCGTCGGAGATGCTTCTCAGGTCACGTCGACGACGATGGCGTCGGCGCCGACCGTCGCCGGGTAGACCGGAAGCGGGATCATCGTCGGTCCGTTCTTGACGCTCCCGTCGAGCGCGAAGTTCGCGTTGTGACACGGACAGTGCAGATCGTTCGCAGCCGGCGCGTAGCCCACCAGGCACGCAGCGTGCGTGCACGTGGCGCTCAGCGCCGTCGCCTCGCTGTCGCTGACGCGCACCACGACCAGCGGGAACTGCCCCGCGATGCCGACGACGACGCTGCCGCCGGCCGCCCCCAGCTTGGGGAACATCGCGAACGGAAGCGTGACCCGCCCCATCTCGGCCGCGACCATTCCATCCGGCGCCACGCCCGTCGTGCACCCGAGCAGCGCCCAGCCGGCGCCGGCCAGCGCAAGCGCGTGAAACTCACGACGTGAGCACGAACGCATCAGTCCATTCATAGACACCTACGGCCCGGTGCCTAGATGGGGTAGAGACGATGCGATGGCTGGCCCTCCTTTTGTGCACCGCCGGCGCCTGCACCATCGACCCGGGTGCGCCTCCCGACGCGGCTGCTTGCCTGGCGTCGCCCGACTTCTTCGTCTCCGACGTCTATCCCCGCTATCTCGCGCCCAACCGCTGCGGGAGCTCCGGCTGCCACGCGTTCGACGGCGGACACGGAGTGCTGCGGCTGCGCACGCCTGAGACGCCCGGGCCGACGCCGGGGCAGCCGCTCGACGGGTGGCCGCTGGCCTGGCGCGAAAACTATCTCTCGACGATCCACCTCGTCCGCTGCGACGCGCCGCTGCAGAGTCGCCTGCTGATGGTGCCCGAGGGCCAGGGCAACCTGCATCCGCCGGGACCGGTCGTGCTCGACCGCACGACGGCGGCGTCGCTGCTGCAGACCTGGGTCACGCTGCCATGAGGCTGCTCGTGCTGGCGTGCCTGCTCACGAGCGCCGTCGCCCTGGCCGACGAACGCGGCGACGCGCGCGCCGGCGTGCAGCTCTACGTCCAGCCGGCGCCCGGCGACGCGCTCTTCGTGGTCACCCCCTCCGCCGCGGCGCACGTCAACGCCACGCGCTGGCTCGCCTTCGACGCCGACTGGCTCGCCGACGTCGTCAGCGGCGCCACGCCGCGCACCTACGGCCCCGCCGACGTCATCAGCGCCGCCACGCAGTTCACCGAGACGCGCAACGTCCTCGGCATCGCGGCGCAGGCCACCTGGCGCATGCTGACGTTCATCGGCGGCTACTCGTACGGCACCGAGAACGACTATCGGTCGCACCTGCTGCGGTTGGGGCTGAAGGCCGATCTGTTGCAGCACAACACCATCCTGTCGGCCAACTACAGCCACAGCTTCGACTCCATCTGCGACCTCAATCAGCCCAATACGCCGGTGACGCTGCGGCAGCCGCTCGATCGCTCGACCGGCTGCTTCTCGGGAATCCCCCAGCTCACCGACGAGAGCCTGGGCATCGACAACATCGAGGTCTCCTGGGTGCAGACCCTCACGCAGCGCTGGGTCGGCACGCTCCTGGCCAGCTATCAGCACCTGTCCGGCTTTCAGTCGAACCCGTATCGCACGGTGCGGCTCTCGGCCGGCGCGTTCCTGGCGCAGGAGTCGCACCCGCAGGTGCGCGATCGCGGCGCGGTCACCGCGCGCGTGCGCTACGCGATCGAGAAGGTGCGCGGCACGCTCGGCTTCGACCTGCGCCTCTATCGCGACAGCTGGGGCATCCAGTCGCTGACGGCGGAGGCGAGCTACGAGCAGCCGTTCGTCCAGGCCAAGCCGGCCTGGCGCTTCGGCGTGCGCGCGCGCGGCTACGTGCAGTCGGGCGCGGTCTTCTTCCGCGACACCACCGCGACCGACTCGTACGATCGCAGCGGTCCGGTGGGGAGCTACTTCACCGCCGACCAGGCGCTGGCGCCGCTGGCCGATCTGCTGCTCGGCGCGCGCGCCACCTGGGCCGGCAGCAAACCGACCCGCTACTGGCGCGCCTTCAGCGACATGGAGGCGAGCATGCTGCTCAACTGGGTGCGCATCTTCGCGCTCACGCCCGACCCGCCGAACGTGGCGCGCACGCAAGGCTGGGCGAGCGCGATCTTGATCGGCCTCTCCGCCACCGGACGCTTCTGACCGATGCGGCTCAGTTGCAGCCGCAGCCGCCGCCGTTGGCGCCGTAGCCGCCGAACGAGGCTTCGCGCGATTCGAGCGCGTGCTGATTGGCGTCGGCCGAGGCCGAGTCGAAGCTCATGCCCGGTTGGGCGAGGAGCTCTCGCTCGTAGGGCTTGACCGAGACGCAGGCGGTGAGCGGAGCGACGAAGAGGAGCAGGGCGAGCGCTTTCATCGGCCGAAAGTATGACCGTCCCGGCCGCGGGAGCCACGGCGGCCGGGCGCTCGCTCGTACCGTGGCCGTATGGCGGTGACGTCAGTCGCGCCAGCTCGGCCAGCCCGTGGCCTCGGCGCGGCCCGGCAGCGGCATCGGTTCGGTGCGCGATCGTTCGAGCTGCCGCGCCGCCGCCTTCGGGTCGGGGCGCGGCACGGGGAGGCGGGGCCGGGGGATCGCGTGCGGCTCGAAGGCGGTGCTCCGCCGGGCGATCACGCGCGCCGGCGTCGCCACGCTCCATTCCACGCGCACCGACGGGAGCGCCGGCGCGCGCGCCGCCAGCTCGTAGTAGAGATTGACGGTGCGCGTTTCGCCCGGCATGAGCACGGCGATTCCCATGACCTGGCCGTCGCAAGTAGACGACACCGGACCTTCGTGGTGCGACCCCTCGATGACCGCCTGCTGGCGGTTCGCGTTGACCACCCACGGCTGCTCGTCGCCGTTGTGCACCACCATGCGCACCTGGAACGCGCGCACCGAGCGCAGGCGCGCCCGGTCGGGAAGGTTCACCCGCGTCAAGCCGAGCGCGGCCACGCGCACCTCGCCACGCGGCACGTGATAGTCCGCCGCGACGTAGCCGCCGACCTTGGCGGGCGCGTCCTCGCGCGCCGTCTGCGCCGTGGGGTGATAGGTGTAGCGCGGCGACGAGGCGCACGAGGTGACGAGCGCGGCCAGTATGACGAAGGACCAGGTGCGCATGAGGGCATCCTCCCCCGTGAAGCGAGGTTGCATCCCGTGGGCCGCCACGCGCTGGGCGCGGCGCCGACCTCCACCCGGAGAGTGCAGGCCTCGTACGGTGCGCAATCATCGAACGGTGTGCCGGTGGCCGATCGGCACACCTCGACGGACAGCCCGCGGGCGCAAGCCCGCGCCCGCGGGCGCCGCCGCCGCGCCGGCGCGGTGCCGGGCGATACTGGCCGTGATCTTGCTCAGCCAACCGCGCATGACTTCGATTGGCGACGTGATCCGCCGGTCCGCTTCGCGAGTGGCCGGATTCTGGGAGGCGCACAGCGCCCGGTCGCGCGGCCGGACCTACGAGGCCGCGCGCGCCGAGCTCGGAGACGCGCCGTGGCGCGAGGTCCCCAAGAGCACCGACGCCTGGTACATCCTCGACGAGGAGGCGGCGGCGATGGTGCCGGCGGCGGAGCGCGGGCGGCTGCGCCTCCTGGTGGTGGGGCTGGCGGTGGCGGCGGCGGTGGCGCTGTTGGCGCTCATCGCCGCAACGCGCCCGCGACCCGCGGAGACGCTGCCTACGACAGCGTTGCCCGTGCCCGCGGCGCAGACGGTGACGGCGACGGCGACGGCCGCCACGGTGGCCGCGACCCCCGCGGCGCCGCTGCCCGCGCCGGCCCGCCCGCTGCTCGCCACGGGAGCCGCGGTCGCCGCTCCCACGCATCGCCTAGCACGTGCCAAATCGGCACATCACGCCGCCGCGAAGGTGCTTCGCCCCAAGCACGCCCGCCGCTAAGGGGACCCTTAGCGGACCGCTAGCCGCGGCCCCCGATCAGCGCTGGGCGGCAGCGCCCGGGTGGAGCGGCCGGGTCACACGCTGCAGATGGCGTCGATGGCTGCCGAGACCACGGTCGAGCAGTCGATAGGTCGCGATCTTGACGCCGCTGTTGATGAGGAACCAGGCGAGCGCGTAGCCCCACACCATCAGCGCGTAGCGCCAACCGATCGGCGCCACGAACCAGCCATAGACCGCGGCGAGCGTGCCCAACGCCTGCGTCGTCTCGGTGAATACGACGAGGCGCCAGCTCGGCCACGGACGATCCCAGATCGCGCCAGCGTTGCGCGTCAAATAGATCGTCAGGTGCCCGGCCACGAGCAGCTTCAAGAAGATCACCGTGCGCAGCGTCTCGGGCGGGATATGCAGCACGTCGCGCCCGATCCAGAACACGGTGAACGAGGCGATCACGCCCAGCACGCCGAGCACCCCGCTCAGCGTCAGCACGCGCGGCATCGCCCAGCGCACCGGCCGTGACGAAACGCGGGCGTTGTCGTAGGCGATCATCATGATTGGAAAGTCGTTCAGGATCGCGAGCAGCACGATCATCACCGGCGTGACCGGGTAGAAGCCGAAGATGAGGATCGACAGGGTCATGAACAGCAGCAGGCGGACGGTCTCGGCGATGCGATACTCGGCGTAGCTGGTCATGCGCTCGAAGATCCGGCGCGCCTCCTCGACGGCGCGCGCGATCACGGTGAGGCCGGGTGCGGTGAGCACGAGATCGGCGGCAGCGCGGGCCGCGTCGGTGGCGCCGCTGACGGCGATGCCGGCGTCCGCCTCCTTGAGCGCGGGCGCGTCGTTGACGCCGTCGCCGGTCATGCCGACGATGTGCCCGCGCGCCTTGAGCTCCTCGACGATGGCGAACTTGTGCTGGGGAAAGACCTCGGCGAAGCCACCGACGCGATCGACCTGCGCCTTGGCGTCGGCCGGGGCGTCGCTGGCGAACAGCGTGCCGGCGGCGACGATGTCGCCGGCGAGGCCGAGCTTGCGGCCGATCTCGCGCGCGATGGCCACGTTGTCGCCGGTGACCATCCGGACCTGAAGGCCGAGGCGCCGGCAGGTCGCGATGGTCTCGGCGGCGTCGTCGCGCGGCGGATCGAACAGCGACAACAGGCCGAGGAGCTGCCAGGGGCCACCGGCCACCTTGCGCGCGACGCCGAGCGTCCGATATCCGCCTTGCGCCAGCTCGTCCACCTTGTCGGTGGCGCTCCGGCGGGCCTCGTCGTCCAGCTGGGCGAGGCCGAGGATCACCTGCGGCGCCCCCTTGGTGATCGTCCAGGTGGCGCCGCCGGAGGTGACCTCGGCCTCGGTGCGCTTGCGCACCGGATCGAACGGCTCGAACCGCGCCACCTGGAACTCCTCGAGCCGTGCGAGCGCGACCCGGCTCCGTACCGCGGCGTCGATGGCGTCACCGTCGTTCCGCGACGCCAGCGCGGCCACGAGCAGCAGCTCCTCCGCGTCGCGGGCGCCGACGACAATCGGATCGCCGAGCGTGAGCTCGTTCTTGGTCAGCGTGCCGGTCTTGTCGGAGCAGAGGATGTCCATGCCCGCCAGCTCTTCGATCGACACCAGCCGCGACACGATCGCCTTCATGCGCGCCAGCTTGCTGGCGCCCGCGGCCATGGTCACCGAGAGCACCGCCGGCAGGGCGACGGGGATCGCCGCCACCGTCAGGATCAGCGCGAACATGAGCGTGTCGACCAGATGCTCGTGCCGGAACAGCGCCACGGTGACGATGACGGCGACGAGCGCGAGCGTGACGAAGATGAGAAAATTACCGATCTTGATCACCGCCTTCTGGAAGTGAGAGCGCGTCTCGGCGGTCTCGACCAGCCGGGCGGTGCGTCCGAAGTAGGTCTCCATGCCGATGGCGACGACGAAGCCGCGCATCTCGCCCATCCGCACGACCGACCCCGAGTAGATGGTGTCGCCCCCCTTGCGCGTCACCGGCAGCGACTCGCCGGTGAGCGCCGACTGGTCGACGCTGAGAAAGCCGTCGCCCTCGAGGGCGATGTCGGCGGGCACGATCTTGCCCAGACGCACCATCACCACGTCGCCGGGCACCAGCTCGCTGGCTTCGACCTCGGTCCAGCGGCCGGCCCGCAACACGCGCGCACGCAGCGCCAGCCGCTGCTTGAGCGCCTCGATCGTCGTGTCGGCCTTGTACTCCTGCCAGAATCCGACGACCGCGTTGAGGATCAGCATGGTGCCGATGATCGCCAGATCCTCCCAGTGCCGAACCACGGCCGAGAGGATCGCGGCCACCTCGATCATCCACGGGATCGGGCCCCAGAAGAACACCAGGAGCCGCTTGGCCAGGCCGCGGCGCTCCTCGACGAGCGCGTTGGCCCCGAAGGTCGCGCGCCGCTCCGCCACCTCGGCGTCGGTCAGCCCGACGTCCGGATCGGGGCGCGTGACCGCCTTGGGCGGCGCGCCGGGTGGGCGGGCCCCCACCTTGGAGCGCGATGCGCCTCCCTTGATCTTGCCCAGGCTGCCAGCGGTCACGTGTGCCATCGAGCGACTCCCAGGCTTGAAACCTCCAGGATAAGCACCAGAACGCCGGCGGCACGGGCAACGAAGCGCCGGCGGCACTATATTTGCTCATGGCCACGCCCCCGCAGAAGCTCGGACTGCCCCCTCAGATAGCCGCCTGTCTCTTCGATCTCGACGGCGTGCTGACCAAGACCGCGGCGCTGCACGCCAAGGCCTGGAAGCAGATGTTCGACGACTTCCTGCGCGCGCGCTCGCCCGGCGGCTCGTTCGTGCCCTTCGATCTCGTGCGCGACTACGACCTGTACGTGGACGGCAAGCCGCGCGACGACGGGACGCGCTCGTTTCTCGCCTCGCGCTCCATCGACCTTGCCGAGGGTAGCCCCGACGATCCTCCGGGTACGCCGACGATCCACGGCCTCGGCAACCGCAAGAACGAGCTGGTGCTCCGCCTGATGCACGACGACGGCGTCGCCACCTACGAGGGCTCGATGCGCTACCTGCAAGCGGTGCGCGACGCCGGGCTGCGCAGCGCGGTGGTGTCGTCGAGCCGCAACTGCCGCGCCGTGCTCGCGCTCGGCCGGCATCGCTCGAGCTCTTCGACGCCGTCGTCGACGGCGTCGTCGCCGCGGAGCAAGCGCTGGCCGGCAAGCCGGCGCCCGACACCTACCTGGCGGCGGCGCGCGCCCTCGGCGTCGGCGCCGCACAGATGCGCCGTGTTCGAAGACGCGCTCGCCGGCGTCGAGGCCGGCCGCGCCGGCGGACTTCGGCTACGTCGTCGGCGTCGATCGCGTCGGCCAGGCCGAGCGAGCTACGCCGCCACGGCGCCGACGTCGTGGTGGCCGACCTCGGCGACGCTGCTGGAGGCGCCGTGATCCAGCACAGCGCCTTTCGCGTCGAGCCGTGGTCGCTGCACGAGACCGAGCTGCACCTCGACGTGCTGGCGCAGACCGAGTCGCTGTTCGCGCTCTCCAACGGCCACATCGGCCTGCGCGGCAACCTCGACGAAGGCGAGCCGCACGGCCTGCCCGGCACCTATCTCAACGGCGTCTACGAGCTGCGCCCGCTGCCCTACGCCGAGAGCCGGCTACGGCTCCCCCGAGTCCGAGCCAGACGCTCATCAACGTCACCAACGGCAAGCTCATCCGGCTGCTGGTCGACGACGAGCCGTTCGACGTGCGCTACGGCGAGCTGCGCGCGCACGACCGCATCCTCGACTTTCGCGCCGGCACGTTGCAGCGGACCGCGGAGTGGACGCTCACCGGCGGGCCGCACCGTGCGCGTCACCTCGACGCGGCTGGTGTCGTTCACTCACCGCGCCATCGTCGCCATCGCCTACGAGGTCGAGCCGCTCGACGGACCCGCGAACGTCGTCGTGCAGTCGGAGCTGGTGGCCAACGAGCAGCTGCCGGCGGCGAACGGCGACCCGCGCGTCGCGGCCGCCCTCCGACTCGCCGCTCGCCGCCGAAGAGCACGGCGCCCGCGCCGCCCGCGCGGTGCTGATTCACCGGACCAAGCGCAGCGGCCTGCGCGTGGCGGCGGCGATGGACCACGTCATCAGCGGCGTCGCAGCGCGTGCACGTGTCGTCCGAGGCGCTGCCCGACCTGGCGCGCGTCGTCGTGACCGACGTGCTCGAGCCGGGGCAGCGGCTGCGCCTGGTGAAGCTGGTGGCCTACGGCTGGTCGCGCGAGCGGACGCTGCCGGCGCTGCGCGATCAGGTCGTCGGCCGCGCTGGTGGCGGCGCAGCTCACCGGCTGGGAGCAGCTGCTCGCCGAGCAGCGCGCAGTACCTGGACGACTTCTGGGCGCGCGCCGACGTCGAGCTCGAAGGCGACGCCGAGCTGCAGCAGGCGGTCCGCTTCGCGCTCTTTCACGTGCTGTCAGCCGGGCGCGCGCGCCGAGCGGCGGGCGATTCCGGCCAAGGGCCTGACCGGCACCGGCTACGACGGTCACTCCTTCTGGGACACCGAGATCTTCGTCGTTGCCCGTGCTCACCTACACGGTGCCGAGCGCCGCCGCCGACGCGCTGCGCTGGCGACACTCGACGCTCGACGATCGCGCAGCGGCGCGCGCACGGAGCTCGGCCTGGCGGGCGCGGCGTTCCCCTGGCGCACCATCCACGGCGAGGAGTGCTCGGGCTACTGGCCGGCGGGCACCGCCGCCTTCCACGTCAACGCCGACATCGCCGACGCGGTGATTCGCTACGTCGACGCCACCGGCGACGATCGCCTTCGAGCGCGACGTCGGCGTCGAGCTCCTGGTCGAGACGGCGCGCCTGTGGCGCTCGCTCGGCCACCACGACCTCGACGGTCGCTTCCGCATCGACGGCGTCACCGGCCCCGACGAGTACAGCGCGATCGCCGACAACAACGTCTACACGAACCTGATGGCGCGGCGGAACCTGGTCGGCGCCGCGGCCGCGTGCGAGCGGCACCGAAGATCGCGCGCGCGAGCTCGGCGTCACGCCCGAGGAGATGGCCGACTGGCGCGCGGCCGCCGATCGCATGTTCATCCCCTACGACGAGCAGCTGCGGCGTCCACCAGCAGTCGGAGGGCTTCACCGACGCACGAGCTGTGGGACTTCGCCGCCACGCGGGACGATCAGTATCCGCTGCTGCTGCACTTCCCGTACTTCGATCTCTATCGCAAGCAGGTGGTCAAGCAGCCGCGACCTGGTGCTGGCGATGCAGCTGTGCTGCGACGCGTTCACGCCCGAGCAGCAAGGCGCGCAACTTCGACTACTACGAGCGGATCACGGTTCGCGACTCGTCGCTGTCGGCCTGCACGCAGGCGGTGCTGGCGGCCGAGGTCGGCCACCTGCGCCTGGCGCTCGACTACGCTCGCCGAGGCGGCGCTCATGGACCTGCACGACCTCGAGCACAACGCGCGCGACGGGCTGCACATCGCGTCGCTGGCGGGGACCTGGATCGCGCCTCGTCGCCGGCTTCGGCGGCATGCGCGACCACGGCGAGCGTGCTCAGCTTCGCCCCGCGCCTGCCCGAGGGGATCACCCGGCTGTCATTCCGCCTCGTCCGGCGGGGGCAGCGGCTGCGCGTGATCGTCACCCCGCAGGCGGCGAGCTATCAATTGCTGACGGACGCGACCACGCTCGAGATCGAGCATCACGGCGAGCGGCTCCATCTGCACGGCCTGGAGCCGATCGAGCGCCCCATCGCTGCCCTCCCCGAGCGCGAGCCTCCCACCCAGCCGCCGGGCTGTAAGCCGCGCCGCCGATCGCTCATGCCGTAAGGGCAATCGTAGCCCACTTCCAGGCCCCCCCTCCGCTTGACCCTCCGCGATCGGTGCCGAATCTCTCCGAGGCGTGCAGGCGTCATGCGGATCACCGTGGCCACAGATTTCTCCGAGCCCGCGGCGCGTGCGTGCGAAGCGGCGGTCGCGCTGGCGCGTCGCATGGGCGCCGAGCTGGTCCTGGTCCACTCGGTCGAGCCCGATCCGACCAATCAGCGGGTCCCCGCGCTCTGGGAAGAGGGCGGGCGCCGGCTGAATCAGCTCGCGAACGCGCTTCGCGCGCGCGGCCTCGCCGTCGAGCCGCTGCTGGTCGAGGGCTACGCCGAGGACGAGCTGGCCGCCGCGGCACAGCGCCTCGATGCCTCGCTGGTGGTGATCGGCACGCACGGACGGCCCCGTCCGCTGCGCTGGCTGCTCGGCAGCGTCGCGGAGCGCACGCTGCAGTCGAGCGCAGTGCCGGTGCTGGTGGTCGGCGAGGCAGCGCCCGCCCTGACCGAGTGGGCCGACGGCGCACGCACGCTGCGCGTGACGATCGCCCTGGAATCGGCCGATCCGGCGGCGGCGCTGGTCGACGTGGCCATCAGGCTGCGCGACGCCGGCCCGTGCGAGCTCACCTTCGTCCACGTCGCCTCGCGCGCGCTCCTGGGCGGCCCGCTGCCCCTGCTCATCGAGCGCGCCATGCGCGATCGGCTCGCCAATCTGCGCGGCGCCATCCGCATCTTCGCCGATGCGGGATCGCTGCCCTCCTCGCTGGCGGCGTTCCTCAAGGCCAACCCGTGCGATCTGGTCGTCGTCGGCATCCACGCCCGCTCCGGCTTCGATTTCCCGCGCACCGCCGAGGTGGCGCGCTCGCTGCTGCACCGGCGGGTGTGGCCGATCCTGGGCGTGCCGCTGGGGGCGCGCCCCGCCGCGGTCGAAGGGATCCCGCGGTTCCGCAACGTCCTCGTCGCCACCGATCTCTCGGACATGGGCAACCGCGCCGTCGCGGATGCCTATGCGCTCGGCGGCGCCGGCGCCACGGTGACGCTGCTATACGTCCACACCACGCCGACCGGAGCGCCGGTTCCGCTCGATCCGACCGAGCGCGGCAACCTGCGCCTGCGGCTGGTCAACCTCGTCCCGGCCGACGCCGACGCGCTCCGCATCGTCACCAACATCCTCATCGTCGAAGGCGACAAGCCGGCCGAGGTCATCGTCGACGCCGCCAGCCGCCTCGCCGCCGATGTCATCTGCCTGGGCTCGCGCGGCCGCTCGGCGCTGGGGCGGGCGCTGCTCGGCTCCGTCGCCGAGGAGGTGGTCCATCGGTTTCCCAAGGCGGTGCTGATCGTCCGCTGACGGGACGGGTGCAGCGGGCGGCGCGCGGTGGTATCAGGGAGCCATGCGCGACCATCGGGTGCTGACGCACGATCAGGCCAGGGCGTTCTACGATCGCTTCGGCTCCAAGCAGGATCTGCAGCGCTTCTACGAGGACCGAGCGGTGGAGGCGCTCCTCGGGCACGGCGACTTCGAGCAGGCGCACAGCGTCGTCGAGCTCGGATGCGGCACCGGCCGTCTCGCCGAGCGGCTGCTGCGTGAGCGGCTGCCCGCCACCGCCCGCTATCTCGCCGTCGACGTCAGCGCGACCATGGTGGCGCTGGCGCGTTCGCGGCTGCAGCCCTTCGGCGATCGCGCGCGCGCGGTGCAGACCGACGGCGCCCTCGCGCTGCCGGCGCCCGACGGCTCCTGCGATCGCTTCTTGGCGACCTACGTGCTCGACCTCCTCGGCGAGGAGGACATCCGCGCCGCGCTCGGCGAGGCGCGGCGGCTGCTTGGGCCCGGCGGCCGGCTCTGCCTCGCGTCGCTGACCTTCGGCCAGACGCTCGCCTCGCGCCTGCTCTGTCGGGTCTGGACCGGGATCCACGGGCTGCGACCGCAGCTCGTCGGCGGATGCCGGCCGCTTCGCCTCGAGGACCATCTCCGGGGCGACTGGCGCATCGTCCACCACCAGGTCGTGTGCACCCTCGGCGTCTGCAGCGAGCTGGTCGTCGCGACCTGAGCCCGGCGCCGCCCGCCGCCGAGCGGTAAGACATCATCCACGCCCTGCCGGACCTGCTCAGTTTGTTCACAGCGCCCGCCCGCGACCGGCGCGAAGTACGCGGGATTGCGATTGGCGCAAATCCTGCTCCAGCCGCGCGGACGATCTCCGCCGCGGCACGCGCGGCGGCGAGAGGCCGTCCCATCGCGAAAGGAGCCCGGATGAGATTGATGATGTGTATCGGCGTGCTCGCAATGCTCGCTGGCTGTGACTCGTCGAAGGCCGAGCTGGATTCGACCAAGGCGACGCTCACCAGCGTCACGACGGAGCGCGACAACCTCAAGGCCCAGGTGGGCACGCTGCAGCAGCAGCTCGATGCCACCAAGGCCGAGCTGGCCAAGGCCAAGGCGCCGGCGCCCAACGCGGCGGTGGCGGCCGCCAAGACGCCGGCCGGAACCAAGAGCGCTGCCGCACCGGCCGCGGCGGGCAAGACCAAGCACGAGCACGGGCACAAGTCGTAATCCACCCGAGCGCCGACCGACGAGGGTCGCGTCGGTCGCCACGTGCAAGGCAACGCCGGCGCCGCGGGCCGTTCGGGTCCGCGACGCCGGCCGCCGTCAGCTCACTTCGTGGTCGTCGATCCCGCCGCCGCCTTGTCGGTCGCCGTCGCGGCCTTCTTCTTCTTGTGGTGCGTCTTCTTCGGCGTCGTCGCGCCGGCGTCGGCCGGCTTTTCATCCGCACGCACGACTGCGGTGGAGAGCGCAACGAGTGACACCGCGCAGGCAAGACCCAGCAAAACTCGCTTCATGATCGTTTCTCCTGATGGCCAAATGGCCGAGCTGCGCGCGGCTGGAAGCACATATTGTTCCAGGGCTGGGCGCGGACGGAAGCGGGTCTCGCCCAGCGACGGTGTGTAGGAAGTTGCCAGCGCCATTCTCGACGGAACGTTTTTCTACAACCGCCGCACCCTCGTCGCCGTCGACGGCGGCGTAAAATGTGTGCACGCTCGCGTTCACGGCGACGCCCGCGGGGGCGGCGTGCTCAGCCCGCGCGTACCGGGGAGTCGACCGCCAGGCGCACGAGGTCGACGGCCGAGCGCGCACCCAGCTTCGTCAGCATCCGACTGCGCAAAGCGCGCACGGCGCGCAGCGAGACCAGCAGCTCGCGCGCGACCGCCTCGTCCGGGCGGCCGTCGACCAGCTGCTCGTAGACGACCTGCTCGCGCGCCGTCAGCCGGGCTCGCGCCCCGGCGCTCGCGACCGCGGTCGTCGCCAGGTTCGGGCAGACATAGGACCCGCCCCGGCCGACGATGCGAATGGCGGCGAGCAGCTCGCGCGGCGGCTGCATCTTGTCCGCGACGCCGCTGGCACCGGCGACGAAGGCCGCCTCCAGGGCGTCGATCGACGGCCGCCCGGTCAGCATCAAGATGCGCGCCCGGCCGCGGCCCGCCCGCGCGCCGGCGATCGCGCCGGCCCTGCCGGCGTGCGCATCGCCGTCGACGACCACGACGTGCGGGCGCAGCGCCGCCACGCGCCCGCCGTCGGCCGCGGCCCCTTCGCCGACGACGATCAGATCCCGTTCGCGATCGAGCAGGATGCGCAACGCCTGCCGTAGCTTCGGATCATCGGCCACCACCGCGATCTTCAAGCTCATCGCCGCCCTCCTGGCGCTGGATATCCGAATTTGGTTTGACCTCAAATCAAATTGAGCATACCTTCGGCACGTGCGAAACGCAGTCAAGCTCATGTTCCCGCTCATGGTGCTCCTCGCCGTCGTCACCTGGGGCGCCGCACACCTGGTCAACCAGACCGGGCATCGCTGGTTCGAGAAGGATGTTCAGCTGCGCGCCCAGCTGGCGGTCAACGGCGCCCGCTGGGGTCTCATCCGCGCCTGGCGCGACGGCGACGCCGACCGCATCCGCCGCGTCCTGACCGAGATTACACGCGACGAGCGCATCCTCTCCGCCGCGGCCTGCAACCCCGATCTCGTCATGGTCGCGCGCACCGAAGACTTCCCCGGCAGCTTCGCCTGCGATGTGCTCGGGCCGCGCGTGCGCGCCGCCTCGACGTCGAAGGCGGACGCCTGGCAGACCTGGAACGAGGTGAGCACGCTGGCGAGCGGCAGCGTGCACGTCAGCGCGATTCCGATCATCGACGACAAGAACGAGCCGGTCGGCTTCGTCACGCTGGTGCACGACATGAGCTTCGCCGACCGCCGCGGCGCGCTCACGCTGCGCTTCACCTGGCTCGTGTTCGCCATCCTCGCCGTCGCCGCGTCGTTCCTCACCTGGCTGATGGCGACGCTCGTCTGGCGCAGCTGGCTCGGCGAGGCGCGCCGCACGCTCCAGGGCGGCGCCCACCGCCCCGAGTTCCAGCCGCTGCTCGCCGACGTGCGCGAGCTCATCGGCCACATCTCGCACGACCACCAGGAGAACGGCGGCGAGACCACGGCGTGGAACGCCAGCCGCCTCAAGCAGACGCTGCGCCGCTACCTGCACGGCGAGAAGGTGGTCATCCTCGCCAACCGCGAGCCCTACATCCACGAGCGCGCCGCCGACGGAGCGATCCGCGTGCTGCACCCGGCCAGCGGCCTGGTCACCGCGCTCGAGCCGGTCATGCGCGCCTGCTCCGGCGTCTGGGTCGCGCACGGCAGCGGCAACGCCGATCGCGAGACCGTCGACCGCGACGGACCGCGTGCGGGTGCCGCCCGAGCGAGAAGTCGTACCAGCTCCGCCGCGTCTGGCTCACGCGCCGAGGAGGAGAAGGGCTACTACTACGGCTTCTCCAACGAGGGGCTGTGGCCGCTGTGCCACGTCGCGCACGCGCGGCCCGATGTTCCGCAGCGACGACTGGGAGCACTACCGCGCGCGTCAACCAGCGCTTCGCCGACGCCGTCGTGCGACGAGGCCGACAGCGACGACCCGATCGTCCTGGTGCAGGACTACCACTTCGCGCTGGCGCCGCGGATGATCCGCGAGCGGCTGCCCCGCGCCACCATCATCACCTTCTGGCACATCCCCTGGCCCAACGCCGAGCGCTTCGGCATCTGCCCCTGGCGCGAGGAGCTGCTCGACGGGCTGCTCGGCACGAGCATCGTCGGCTTCCACACCCAGCTACCACTGCAACAACTTCCTCGACACCGTCGATCGCTTCCTCGAGGCGCGCATCGACCGCGAGCAGTTCGGCGTCGTGCAGCGACGGGCGCACGACGCTGGTGCGCCCCTACCCGATCTCGATCGAGTGGCCGAACCGCTGGCTCGCCGACCGCGCCGCCCGTCGAGGAGTGCCGGCGCGAGCGTGCTTCGCCGAGCTCGGCCTGCACGGCCGACGCCGCTGCTCGGCGTCGGCGTCGATCGCCTCGACTACACCAAGGGCATCGAGGAGCGCCTGCTGGCGGTCGAGCGGCTGCTCGAGCGCTTTCCGCAGCTGCGCGGCCGCTTCACCTTCGTGCAGCTGGCGGCGCCGAGCCGCACCGTCATCGACCGCTATCGCGAGCTCAACGAGCGCGTCGAGCAGCGCTGGCGGCGCGCATCAACGAGCGCTTCGGCCGGACGGGCTATCGTCCGATCGTCCTGCTGCGCGACGCACCACGAGCCGCCGACGGTGTTCCGCTACTATCGCGCCGCCGACCTCTGCTACGTCAGCAGCCTGCACGACGGCATGAACCTGGTCGCCAAGGAGTTCGTCGCCGCGCGCGACGACGAGCGGGGCGTGCTGGTCCTGAGCCAGTTCACCGGCGCGGCGCGCGAGCTGACCGAGGCGCTGATCGTCAACCCGTACGATCTCGATCGAGGCCAGCGCCGCGCTGGCCGCCGCGCTGCGACCATGCCGCGAGACGAGCAGCGCGAGCGCATGCGCGCGATGCGCTCGCTGCTGGCGCGAGTTCAACGTCTATCGCTGGGCCGGGCGCATGCTGATCGACGCCGCGCAGCTGCGCCAGCGCGAGCGCCTGTCGGGCCGCCTGTCGGGCCCGCTCACCGTCCTGGAGGGAATCAACGGATGAGGTACGTGCTCGCCCGCGCCCAACGCTCCGTGCTGTTGCGCCACCTGGCCGCCAATGTGGCGCTGGTGTTCGACTTCGACGGCACCCTGGCGCCCATCGTGCGCAACCCCGACGACGCCTGCATGCGCCCGCGCACGCGCACGCTCCTGCGCAAGCTGGCGCTGCGCTATCCCTGCGCCGTCATCTCCGGCCGCGCCCGCGACGACGTCGCCCGCCGGCTCGACGGCACCGGCATCGAGTGGGTCGTGGGCAACCACGGCGCCGAGTGGGGCTGGGCGCCGCTCGATGACGCCAGCGTCGAGGAGCTGGTGCGCGAGTGGGACGCGCGGCTGGGCCGCGAGCTGGCGGCGCTCGACGGGGTGGTGATCGAAAACAAGCGCTTCTCGCTGGCCATCCACTTCCGCCGCTCGCGCGAGAAGAAGCGCGCGGTGGCCGCCATCGCCGCAGCGGTCTCGTCGCTCTCGGAGGCGCGCGTGCGACTGGGCAAGAAGGTGGTCAACGTCGTGCCGCGGGGCGCGCCGCACAAGGGCATCGCGCTGCAACAGGTGCGCTCGCTGGTCGGCTGCGACACGGCGGTCTACATCGGCGACGACACCACCGACGAGGACGTCTTCGCGCTCGACGAGCCGGGGCAGCTGGTCACCATCCGCGTCGGACCGAGCCGTGAGAGCGAGGCCGCCTACTACCTCGAGGAGCAGCGGGAGATCGACCGCCTCCTCGAGCTGTTCCTCGAGGCGCGCGATGGTGAGCTGAAGGTCGCTTCGTGAAGAAGCCCCGCGACATGCTCGTCGGTCCCGACGTGCCGCCGCTGGGCGGGGTGCTCGACTTCATGCGCCTTCTGTGGGCGCTCGACCATGGGCTGCAGGCGACCTCGAAGAAGATGCTGGCGGAGCTCGGCGTCACCGGCCCGCAGCGGCTGGCGCTGCGGCTGATCGGCCGCTTCCCCGGCATCTCCGCCGGTCGCCTCGCCAAGGTCATGCACGTGCATCCGTCGACGCTGACCGGCATCCTGGGACGGCTCGAAGCGCGCCGCCTCATCACCCGCTGGCCCGATCCGCGCGACGCACGCCGCGCGCTGTTCGGGCTCACCGCGACCGGTCGGCAGCTGAACCAGACCGGCACCGGCACGGTCGAAGCCGCAGTCGACCAGGCGCTGGCCACGGTGCCCGCCGAGAAGCTTCGTGAGGCCGAGGAGGTGCTCATGGCCGTGATCCGCGCGCTCGGCGTCGAGCCCGACGCCCGTGACCAGGAGGCCTGAACCGGCCAGGACCGCGGCGTCGCCGTCGTCACACTGAAGAAGGAGAGGTGACCGCGGCCGGCAAACGGTTTACGATCGCGCCATGGGCACGGACCCGGTAGCCACCTTCCTGCTCGCGGTAGCCGGCATCTTCGTGATCGGCGCCGTCGGCGAGCTGATCTTCCAGCGCACCAGCATCCCCGACGTCATCTGGCTCATCCTCGCCGGCATCCTGCTCGGCCCCATCGGCGGCCTCGTCACCAAGGCCCAGCTCAACCAGATCGCGCCCTACTTCGCCGCCCTGACCCTGGTGGTGGTCCTGTTCAACGGCGGCAGCTCGCTGCGCCTGAGCGAGGTCTCGACGGCGGCCCCGCGCTCCAGCCTGCTGGCGCTCCTCGGCTTTTTGTTCTCGGCGGTGGCGATCGCGATCCTGAGCAAGCTGGCGGCGCTGGTGGGCTGGGTGCCGGCCGGCTGGACCTGGGAGCACGGCTTCATGCTCGGCTGCATCCTGGGCGGCTCGAGCTCGATCATCATCATGCCCGCAGTCGAGAAGGCGCGGCTCGACGCAAACCTGGCCAACCTCATCAACCTCGAGTCCGCGCTCACCGACGCGCTGTGTGTCGTCGGCACCACCGCCTTCATCGAGGTGCTGGTGCACGGCAGCGGCAGCGCCGCCGGGCCGCTGTGGGCGCTGTTGCGCTCGTTCGGCATCGCGCTCGGCATCGGCGCCGGCGTGGGCGTGATCTGGCTCTTGCTGCTGCGGTTCATGCAGGACAGCGAGCACGCCTATCCGATCACGCTGTCGGTGCTGCTGGTCGTCTACGTGCTCATCGACCACGCCGGCGGCAGCGCCGCGCTCGGCATCCTCACCGTGGCCATCATCCTGGGCAACGCGTCATCGGTGTCGCGGGCGG
Organism: uncultured delta proteobacterium; assembly: GCA_963816965.1. Lineage (GTDB taxonomy): Bacteria > Myxococcota_A > Polyangia > Palsa-1104 > Palsa-1104 > JAQBQH01. Next base: position 295,058 of record CAWFMP010000005.1, on the reverse strand, counting down.
TCGGCCTGGCCAAGCCGGTCGAGCTCAACACCGACGTGCGCGGCTTCCACCGGCAGATGGTCTTCATCGTCAAGTCGTTCTTCTTCGTCTTCATCGGCGCCATGCTGGGGCCGCCCTGGTCGCTCATCTTCCTCGGCGTGCTGCTCGGGGTCGTGCTGCTTCTGGTGCGCGCACCGGCGGTCATGCTCTCGGTGCTCGGCAGCCCCTTCGACGCCGATCAGAAGAAGCTGGCGACGGTGGCCCTGCCGCGCGGGATGGCCGCGGGCGTCCTGGCGACGCTGCCCTGGTCGGCGCACGTGCCCGACACCGAGTGGCTGCCGGTGATGGTCTTCGCCACGGTGTTCACGACCATCCTGCTATTCGCGATCGGCTTCCCGCTGGTGAAGCGCCGCATGCGCGCACCCGCCCCGGTCGCGATGCCCGGCGCTGACGTGGCGCCGGCACCGGCGACCCCCGCCGCGGCCGCGGATCTCCAGGGCGGTTTGTAGGCCCCGCGCCCGGGCAGTCGGGTACGATACGCGGGCCGATGCACGCGGATGTCACCTTCGTCCTGCTGTTCGCCGTCGCCACGGCGGTCGCGCTCGGCGTCCGCTGGCTCAACGTGCCGTACACGGTGGCGCTCGTCGCCACCGGCCTGCTGCTCGGCTCGAGACACCTCATCGCCGTCCCGCACCTGACCAAGACGCTGCTCTACGCCATCTTCCTGCCCGGCCTGGTCTTCGAAGCGGCGTTCCACCTCGACGCCAAGAAGTTCGTGCAGAACAAGTGGGCGGTGGGCGCGCTCGCCGTGCCCGGCGTGGTCGTGAGCACGGTGCTGACCGCGGCCCTCTTGGTGCCGCTCACCGGCGTGTTCGGCTTCGACGTCGGCTTCACGCTGCGGCACGGGCTGGTGTTCGGCGCGCTCATCGCCGCCACCGACCCGATCGCCGTGGTGGCCATGTTCAAGTCGCTGGGCGCGCCCCAGCGCCTCAACGTGCTCGTCGAGGCGGAGAGCCTGCTCAACGACGGCACCGCGGCGGTGCTGTTCGCGGTGCTGCTGGAGCTCGCCGTGGGTCGCGGCAGCGCCCTGGCCGGCATCTTCGACTTCGGCCGCGTCATCATCGTCAGCGTCGTGGTCGGGCTCGGGCTCGGCTACCTGGCGTCGAAGCTGATCCAGCTCGTCGACGACGCGATGATCGAGATCTCCACCACCACCATCGCCGCCTACGGTTCGTTCGTGCTCGCCGAGCGGCTGGGCGCGTCGGGCCTCTTGGCCACGGTGGCGGCGGGGATGCTGTGTGGCAACTACGGCGCGCACAAGGGCATGACCGCCGGCACCCGCATCGCGGTCGAGACCTTCTGGGAGTACCTGGCGTTCGCGCTGAACTCGTTCGTCTTCCTGCTGCTCGGCTTCGAGGTGCCGCTGGAGGCGCTGTTGGCCTCGTGGCAGGCGATCGTGGTGGCCTGGGTGGCCGTCACCGCCGGACGCGCCGTGGTGGTCTCGGCGATGGGCCTTCTGCTGCGCAAGACGCGCGAGCGGGTTCCGCGCTCCTGGCTGCCCATCCTCGTCTGGGGCGGACAGCGCGGCGCCCTGTCGATGGTGCTCGCGCTCGGCTTGCCGACCGATTTTCCGCACCGGCAGATCATCGTCACCATGACCTACGGCGTGGTCACGCTCTCGATCCTTTTGCAGGGCACGTCGATGAAGTGGCTGCTGCGCCGGCTCGGAGTGGTGGAGGAGAGCGCGGCCCGGCTCGAGTACGACCGGCGCCACGCCTCGATGCGCGCCTCGCGCGCGGCGCTCGACGCCCTCGATCGGCTGGAGCGACAGCACGCGATCCACGGCGCCGACGCGCAGGAGCTGCGCCACCAATACGCGCTGCGCCTGCAGGCCGACGCGAAGGCGTCCGCCGAGATCCGGCGGGAGCACCCGGTGCTGGCGACGGACGAGCGCCGCCGCGTGCAGCGCGAGCTCCTGCTGGCGGAGAAGCGGGCGCTGATCGAAGCACACAACGAGAGCGCCGTCGGCGACCAGGCCTTCAACCATCTGAGCGGCGACGTCGACGCGCGCCTGCAGGCGCTGGAGAGCGGAGAGGGGCCGAACGGCTCGGACAACAGTGGCAACAAGGCGTGAAGGAGGGTCCATGACCAAGACGGTCACCGCATCGCTGATGCTGGCCGCCGCGACCGCGTTCGCGGCGCCGTCGCTGTTCACGTCGCGCGTGCCCTACCCACCGCTCGTGGCCAAGCTGCAGGCGAGCGGCGGCGATTCGGCGCGCATCATTCGCGCGCGCTCGACCCGGGAGCTGCTGCGCCTCGACAGCGGCAAGCGCTACAAGTTCGTGCTCGACCAGACGGGACTGCTGGCGATCGCGCCCTTGCCCGCCGACACAGCACACAACGAGTACGTCCATCCGATCCTGGCCGGCGGTGCTGCGGTGCGCACGGCCGGCGGCATCGTGGTCGAGAAGGCCGGCGGCAAGCTGGCCAAGGTCGTCCTCGATCAGGACTCGCAAGCCTACTGCCCGACCCTACAGAGCCTCGACGACGCGGCGCGCGCGCTTGAAAAGCTCGGCGTCGCACCACAGATCATCGTGCGCCAGGATCGCCCACCGCGTTGCGGCGCACACTGACTCGCGAACAGGAGCCCAGCATGAAGACGATCGAAACGACGCGTCGGCAGTTCGTCCTCGCCGGCGGCCTAGGCGTGGCCGGCGCCCTGGCGGGTGGCGGCGCGCTCGCCAAGGAGGCCAAGGAGAAGGACGACGACGACGTGCCACCGACGGAAGACCTGATGCGCGAGCACGGCGTGCTCCGCCGCATCCTGCTCGTCTACGGCGAGGTGATCCGCCGCGTCGACGCCAAACAGGAGATCAAGCCCGAATGCGGTGTCGGCCTCGGCCACCATCATCCGCGAGTTCATCGAGGACTATCACGAGCGGGACGAGGAGCAGTTCATCTTCCCCCGCCTGCAGAAGGCGGGAAAGCTGACCGATCTCGTCGCCGTGCTCCTGGCGCAGCACCAGGCCGGACGTCGCGTCACCGCCGACGTGCTGAAGCTCGCCACGCCGGCCGCGCTCAAGGGCGACGCCAGCCGCAAGAGCTCGCCGACAAGCTGCGCGCCTTCATCCGCATGTACGAGCCGCACGCCGCGCGCGAGGACACGGTGCTGTTCCCCGCCTTCCGCGCGCTCTTGAGCGAGCGCGAGCTGAAGAAGCTGATGGACCTGTTCGAGGACAAGGAGAAGGCGCTGCCGCACGGCGGCTTCGAGAAGATGGTCGACGAAGTGGCGCAAGATCGAGCAGTCGCTCGGCATCTACGACCTGGCCAAGTTCACCCCGGCCTGACCCGTCGCCGTTCCCCTGGCCCCAACCGCTCCCCCACTCCCCGACGCCGTCCCCTCCTGGCCCCAACCGCTTCCCGCCCCGTCGCCGTCCCCCTGGCCCCAACCGCTTCCCCCCCCCCGTCGCACCGAGGCCCCGCGCGCACTGCCCCGCTGGGCGAGTTCCGCAGCACAGGCAAGGGGCCGAATCGAGCACAACGCCCCGGTGGCGAGGACTGTTTGAGCCCAGCGGGGCAGTGCGCGCGGGGCCGTCCGTAGCGCTCCCCCTCAGGGCGTCACAGTGCTCAGGACCTTGAACATCGGCATCGCGTTGGTGTCCTGGGCGATCTGCCAGACCTCCGTCGGCGCCGTCAGCACGTCGCCGTTGGCGTCCCAGTCGATCGGACCCGACGTGCCGACGAGGTCGATGGTCCCACCCGCCAACAGCGCGTTGACCCCGGCCTGGTACTGCCCGGGCCCGATCTCCACCGACGTGCCCGCGTGATCCGACATGCGGGCCAGGTTGGCGGCGATGGCGCTCCCCTTCGGCGCCGGACCGGCGGCGGCCGCGCCGATGGCGATGGCGTAGGCGGCGTCATAGGCGTTGGCGACGAACGCCGTGTCGGCGGGCGACTCGCTGAACTTGCCCCGGTAGCTCACGTCGAAGGCTGCGTACACCGGACCGGACGGATCGGCGAAGTCGGGCAGCGCCGGCGCCGTGCCGCGGATGCGCGTCAGGAACGTGAAGTCGAACGGCCCGGTGCCCCACAGCGTCGGCGTCAGCGCCGAGTCGGTCATGAGGTATTGGGTCATCGATTGCCCCGACGCCCCCTGGAGCGCCTGCACCAGCGCCGGCGCGTCGAAGTCGACGATGAGCGTGGCGTAGGCGGGCGCATCCATCCGCGACACCGCGCCGGCCACATCCGGGCTGTCGAACTGGACCGGAGTGGCGTCGGTGCGGCCCGAAGCGGCGATGAACGCCTTCTCCAGACCGTCGGCGTACAGATCGTTGGTGACCCAGACGACGTCGAGTGAGTCGGTGGCGGGCACGAGCGTGGCCAGCACCTTGGCCTGCAGGTTGTCGCTGCCGCAGGTGCGCCAAACCAGGTTGTCATCGACGAGGTCGGTGATCGCGGCCGCGCTCGCCGCCGGCGACACCACGGCGACGCCGCGCGCGCGCGCTTCGGGCGCCAGCGCGCTGAGCTCGTCGCTGGTGTTGGGCCCGATGACCGCCACCGCCTTGAACTGCTGCACCGCCAGATCCAGGGCGTGCAGCGCCGTCGTCTTGTCACCGCCGGTGTCGCAGGCGACGTGGCGCACCGGAACATTGAGCGTGTTGAGCTCGATCGCGGCCAGATCGACCGCCTGGCGGATGGCGTGATCGTTCGGGCCGTCGCTGGCCTCGCTCAGAAGATAGAGCCCGGCGATCACCAGCGGCGGGCCCGGCGCAGTCGCCTCGACGGAGATACGGCAGGGCGAGGTGTCGACGCACTCGTGATCGGAGTTGCAGTAGAGCGTCGGGCCGCCGGCGGGCGAGCGCCCGGCGCAGTCGGCGGAGACGTTGCACTCGTGGAAGTCGAGCACCGCCGAGCAGCCGGCGGACAGCAGCGCCGCGACGGCGACCGGCCGCCACATCAGAAGCGCCCCACCGCGGCCAGCCCGCCGCCCGTCGGTGCGAGCAGCGGCGCCAGCGCCAGCGGCGGCGATGACGGCTCGTGGCGGAAGCTGCGATAGACGAAGTAGCCGGTCACGGCCGCGCTCACCGCGGTCGCGGCCCAGAAGGCGTCGGCGACCCCCGCGCGCACCACCGCGTCGGACTTGAGCTGGCTCTTGGTCGCGGGCAGCGTCGCGCGGTCGAACTGGCCCTGCAGCGCCAGCGCGTCCGCCGACAACCCGACCGCGACCGCGGCCAGGGCGACCGTCGCCGCGCCGAGCGCGATCGTCGTCACCCGCGCGCGGTGCCGATCGCGCACGAAGCCCTCGTGGGCTGCCGCGCGCAGCTCCTCGGGGCGCGGCGGCGGCGGCTTGGGCGGCTCGACCGGCGCCGGCGGCGCGGTCTCGCGCGGCGGCGCCGTCGGCGCGGTCTCGCGCGCCGCCGGCGTGGTCGCGGTGGCCGGCGGCGGTGCTTCGGCGGCGCGCGCGCCCGCTGCCTTTTTGCGCCGCGCCTCCTCGAGCACCGTCAGCCGCGCCTCGGCGCGCGCCTTGAGCTTCGGCTCCGCGGCGGCCGAGTCGACGTACTGGCGGTACGCGTCGTAGGCGTGCTCGAGGTCGCCCAGCTTGTCGTAGGCCTTGGCCAGGTTGTACTGAAGCGCCGGCACCTGGCGGATCGCGTAGGCCTGCTTCAAGAGCTCGACGGCGCGGTTGTAGTCGGCCCCCCGGTACGCGCTGAGCGCCTGGTTCGCGAGCCGCTCCACCTCCTCTTCGGGCGACTCGGCGCGGGCGCTCCGCGATCCGAGCGCTCCGCCGAGCAGGCTCGCGGCGAGCGCCACGACGAAGGCGACCCTGAGGCTCGTCACGAGTCCACGGTAGGGCCTGGCGCCCCGGCGTGTCAATCAGCGGCGGAGATCGAGCCGTGCGACGATCTGCTCCACGGCATCGTCGACGCTCTGCTCCGCGCCGGGCACGACCTCGATCAGCCGGGCGCCGCCCACCTGCGCGCGCAGCGCGGCCGCATCGGCGTCGGCGCAGATGGCCACCAGCCCCGCCTCGGTGCAGGCGCGGGCCGCCAGCGCGATCGCCGCCGCCGGCTCGCCGTCGAACGCCAGCACGTGCGCCGCGTGGCCGAGATCGAACAGCCGGCGCTCCAGCGCGAACGCGATCAGCCGCGCGCGCGCCGCCGCCCCGCCGACGAGGACGGTGACGCCGGCCTGCCCGGTGAGCTGCGCGCGCTCGCGCGGGCTCACCTGCGTGCGCGCCGGCGCCTGAGCGCCGGCCTGCACCTCGCGCAGGGCGGCGTCGAGATCCTGCGCCGCCGCCCCGTCGTCGATGATCATGCCGGCGCCGACGGTGTTGTTGGTCAGCGAGTCGACGATGACGAACGACGCCGGTGGCGCGGTTGCTGCGCGTAGGCGTCGAAGTAGAGCGGCTGATGGCAGGTGATGGTCAGCCGCCCGATGTCGTTGAGCCCGAGCGTCTCCGCCGGCGACGGTTCGCCAGCGTCGCCAGATCGACCTTCCAGTGCACGCGGTCGACCTGCATGCGGACCATGCGCGTGGTGTGCTTGAGGAGGTAGGTCTTCTGCGGATCGAGCGGACGCTCGTGCATCCACACCACGTGCGCGTCGAAGCTGCGCTGCACGCGCGGCCGATTGTGCGGGTGCACGAGCATGTCGCCGCGGCGAGCAGTCGATCTCGTCCTCGAGGCGCAGGGTCACGCTCTGGGGCGCCGACGGCCTCCTCGCGCTCGCCGTCGATAGGTGTCGATGGCCTTGACGCGCGAGCGCTTGCCCGACGGCAGCACCATGACCGTGTCGCCCCGCCTGACCACGCCCGAGGCGATCTGCGCCGGCGAAGCCGCGGTAGTCGAGGTTCGGGCGCAGCACGTACTGCACCGGGTAGCGGAGGTCGTCGAGGTTGCGATCGTCGGCGATCGGCACCGTCTCGAGGAAGCCGAGCACCGTCGGGCCGCTGTACCAGGGCATGCTGGCGGCGCGCGCCGACCACGTTGTCGCCCTTGAGCGCGCTCACCGGCACGAAGGTGACGTCCTTGAACGACGAGCCCGGCGAAGAACGCGCGGAGCTCGCGCGCGGATCGCGTCGAACACCTCCTGGCGGTAGTCGCGCAGGTCCATCTTGTTGACGGCCACGAGCAGGTGCGGAATGCCGCAGCAGCGAGGCGATGTACGCGTGCCGCCGCGACTGCTCGAGCACGCCGAGGCGCGCGTCGATGAGGATGATGCCCACGTCGGCCGTCGAGGCGCCGGTGACCATGTTGCGCGTGTACTGCACGTGCCCCGGCGTGTCGGCGATGATGAACTTGCGCTTCTCGGTGGCGAAGTAGCGATAGGCGACGTCGATGGTGATGCCCTGCTCGCGCTCGGCCGTGAGGCCGTCGGTGAAGAGCGAGAAGTCGATCGCCTCGCCCGCCATGGTCGTGGCGCGCTTCGCACGGCGGCGAGCTGGTCCTCGTAGACGCGCGTCGAGGTCGTGCAGCAGGCGGCCGATCAGCGTGGTCTTGCCGTCGTCGACCGAGCCGACGATGACGAAGCGCAGCAGCTCCTTCTGCTCGTGCCGCGCCAGGTAGCCGAGGATGTCGCGCTCGATCAGCTCGTCTTCGCTCACGCCGCTTCGCTCATCGGGGCATCTAGAAGTACCCCTCGCGCTTCTTCGTCTCCATCGAGGCGTCCTCGTCGTGGTCGATGAGCCGGCCCTGCCGCTCCGACTGCCGCGTCAGCAGCATCTCGTGGATGATCTCGGGCAGCGTGGTGGCGCTCGATCTCGATCGCGCCCGACAGCGGATAGCAGCCGAGCGTGCGGAAGCGGATCGTCCGCTCCGCCGGCTTCTCGCCCGGGCGCAGGCGCATGCGCTCGTCGTCGACCATGATGAGCGCGCCGTCGCGCTCGACCACCGGCCGCGGCTTGGCGAAGTACAGCGGCACGATCGGGATGTTCTCCAGGTAGATGTACTGCCAGACGTCGAGCTCGGTCCAGTTCGACAGCGGGAAAGACGCGGATGCTCTCGCCCTTCGTTGACCTTGGCGTTGTACAGGTTCCACAGCTCGGGGCGCTGGTTCTTCGGATCCCACTGCTGGTAGCGATCGCGGAAGCGAGTAGATGCGCTCCTTGGCGCGCGACTTCTCCTCGTCGCGGCGCGCGCCGCCGAAGGCCGCGTCGAAGCCGTCCTTGCGTGAGCGCCTGCAGCAGCGCCTGCGTCTTCATGACGGTGCGTGTACTTCTCGGATGCCGTGATCGAACGGGTTGATGCCCTCGCGCAGCCCGTCCGGGTTCGTGTGGACGATGAGCTCGAGCCCGTTCTCTTCGGCAGAAGCGATCGCGGAACTCGATCATCTCGCGGAACTTCCAGGTCGTGTCGATGTGCAGGAGCGGGAACGGCAGCGGCGCCGGATGGAACGCCTTGATGCGCCAGGCGCACCATCACCGACGAGTCCTTGCCGATCGAGTAGAGCATCACCGGGTTCTCGAACTCGGCGGCGACCTCGCGGATGATGTGGATGCTCTCCGCCTCGAGCTGCTTCAGGTGGGTCAGGCGGTTCGGGGTCAGCTCGGCCAAGAGGTCCTCCGGGGAAGCATCCTAATATAAGATGGCTTCTTCCCGGATCCGGTGCCAGGCCGCCGCCGGCGATGCTACATTTTCTGGCCGGTCGGGCTCACGGTCCAGGTGTCGGTGGCGTTGCCGGTCGACTCGTCGATCTCGCTCACGCTGATGTTGCCGTCGGCCTGCTGCTCGACCAGGAGGAGCCCGTAGCCGCCGCTGCCGGCGAGCGGCGCGCCCGCGTTGCCGGAGATGACGTGCTGCGTGTCCTGGTGGCGATACTCGTGCGTGTGGCCGAGCATCTCGATCGTGTAGGGATGCGCGCCGACCACGCTCTCCGACGCGGTGACGCCCGTGGACACGCCCGACGACGTGGTCGGCTCGTGGCGCATGACGAAGGTGTAGGTCGTCACGTCCGCGAGCTGGGTCTGCAGCCACGCCTGCTGCGTCGAGTCCCAGGCGTTCGCCGCGATGAACACGAGCTTGGCCTTGCCGAGCGGCGTGTCGACGTCGATGCGGTAGTACGGCTTGGTCACGCCCGGCGGCACCATCTTCATGAACGCCTGCACGTTCGGCGTCTCCGTCAGGTTCGGGCAGTTGGACGCAGTCGCGCCCGTGCACTCGTGGTTGCCCATCGTCAGGTAGACGGGGCCGGCGCTGTAGCTCGCCATCGCCTGCTGGAAGAGCGCGACCTGCGCGCTGACCGCGCTCGCCGTCGACGCGAACATGTAGTCCCCGGTGCCGACGACGAACTGCGCCCCCCGGGACTGCGCCAGCTTGAAGATGCCGGAGATGATCGCCGACGGATAACCCGAGGTGTCGTCGACGTTGGGCGGGCGGCAGTCGCCGAAGACGGCGAACTTGAGGAGCCCGCCGCTCCCGCCGCTCCCGCCGCCACCGCCCCCACCAATGGCCATATCGGGAGTACCTCCGGTATTCCCACTGCCCCCGGTTCCGCCCGGGTTGCCGCCCATCCCGCCCGCATCAGGCGTCGCGCTTCCATTGTCGGGCCCCGCGGTGCACCCGACGAGAAGCGCAACGCATACGAAGTTGACGATGCGCATGGAAGTGCATGTCGACGGCGATTCCGTGCCTTCACGAAATCGTCATAATCAATTCGTTTGCAGGTTACATGTACGCCATTTTGCGATACTTCAGCGTCCCAATCCTCCCCGATCGGACGCAAAGCGTGGCGCTGTGCCGCGGGGCTCGACACCCCACCTGAGGTCTCCGGTGGGCGATCGCAACCCGGCGCCTCACCACATGCGAACGCGCTCCGCCGGCGCCAGATAGAGCGTCTGGCCCGGCTTGACCGCGAACGCGGCGTACCAGGCGTCGAGGTTGCGCACCGTGTCGGCGCGGTACTCGGCCGGCGCGTGGCCGTCGGTGAGCAGGCGCTGGCGCGCCGCCGCCTCGCGGATCTTGGTGCGCCAGCTCTGCGCGAAGCTGAGGAAGAACTGCTGGTCGCCGGTGAGCCCCTGCACCGTGCGGCGCCTCCTTGCCGCCGAGCGACGATGCGATAGGCGTCGTAGGCCGCGGCCAGCCCGGCGACGTCGGCGATGTTCTCGCTCAGCGTCTGCTTGCCGTTGACGGCAGGTCGGGGAACGGCTGGTAGGCGTCGAACTGCGCGACGAGCGCTGCCGACGACGCCTGGAAGTGCGCGAAGTCCTCCGTGCGTCCACCAGTTCTGCAGCCGCCCGTCGGCGTCGAAGAGCGCGCCCTGGTCGTCGAAGCTGTGGCTGATCTCGTGGCCGATGACCGCGCCGGCCGCGCCGTAGTCCATGACCGCCGGGCGCGCTCGGATCGAAGTACGGCGGCTGCAGGATCGCCGCCGGGAAGTTGAGCGCGTTCATCGCCGGCAGGTTCACCGCGTTGACGAGCTGCGGGTTCATCACCCACTCGCCGCGATCGACCGGCTGGCCGAGCTTCGCCAGGTTGCCGCTGGTACTCGAACAGCGACGCGCGCTCGGCGTTGCCGAGCGCGTCGCCGCGCACGACCTCGAGCCCCGAGTAGTCGCGCCACTTGTCGGGATAGCCGACGCCGACCTTGAGCGCGGCGAGCTTCGCCTTGGCCTTCGCCTTGGTCGCCGGCGCCATCCACGTCGAGCGCGTCGATGCGCCGCGCGAACGCGGCGATGATCGTTGCTGCACCATCGCCTCGGCGCGCGCCTTCTCCGGCGGGCGGGAAGTAGCTGCGCGACGTAGAGCTTGCCGACCGCCTCGCCGAGCGCGTGCGTCGGTGGCGGCGACGGCGCGCTTCCAGCGCGTCGCGCAGCTGCGGGCGTGCCCGTCGAGCGCCTTGCCGTAGAAGGCGAAGTCGCTCGTCGACGAACGCCTTCGGCAGGAACGCCGGCGACGTGCTCGATCGGCGTGGAAGCGTCAGGTAGTCCTTCCAGGTCGCGAGCGGCTCCGCGTGCACCAGCGCCGAGATGCCGGTGACCGCCCTCGGCTGCCAGACGACGAAGCTGCGCCTGGTTGTCGAGCCCGGCGGCGGCGAAGAAGGCGTTCCAGTCGAGGCCGGGCGCGCGGCTCGCGAAGTCGGCGCGCGTCCAGTGGTTGTTGCCCTTCTCGACGTCCTCCGACTCGACGCGGGTCGCGTGCGCCTGGGCGATGCTGCGTCTCGAGCGTCGAAGATGCGCGCGGCCTTGCGCCTCGGCGTCGGCGATGCCGGCGAGCGTCAGCAGCGGCCGCGATGTGCGCCTGGTACTTCGTCGCGGATCTCGGCCATGCGCGGCGACGGGTCGAGGTAGTAGTCGCGGTCGGGCATGCCGAGGCCGCCCTGCAGGAGGAACGGCGAGTAGCGGCGTCGGATCGTCGAGGTCCTGCGCGACCCAGAGGCCGAAGAGGTTGTCGGTGTAGAGGTTGGTGGTGTTGAGCACGTCGACGTCGGCGCGCAGCGTGCGCGCCGAGCGCGCGCGCGAGGCCGGCGCGCGTCGTGGATCGCGGCGATGCGCGCGAGCGCCGGCTGCAGCGGCGCGAGGCCCTTGGCCTCGATGGCGGCCTCGTCCATGAAGCGTGGCGTAGTAGTCGCCGATCTTCCGCGCGTCGGAGCCCGGCGGGCGCGCTGCCCTTGGCGGCCTCGGCGATCAGCTCGGCGGTGCGCTTGCGCGGTCAGCTCGGCGACGATCGCGCCGGTGCCCCAGCGCGCTGCGATCGGGCGGGATCTCGGTCGTCTTCAGCCAGGTGCCGTTGGCGTAGGCGAAGAAGTCGTCGCCCGGGCGCGACCGTGCGGTCCATGCCGGCGAGGTCGATGCCCGCGGGCGCGGGGCGCGCAGCGGGGGCGGCGGCGGGAGCAGCGGCGGGGGCGGCGGCGGGGCTGGTGCGATCTGACGTACAGGCGGCAGCGAGCGCGCAGGCGACGAGCGAGCAGAATCGAAGGTTCATCAGGGCATCAAAACACCGATCGCGCCCGAAAGGTTCTCGCTAAAGCAGCGTGCCGCAGAGCGGGTCCTTACCGCCGCAATCCTGGACCGTGGGAAGCTTCTGGCCCGGCACCGCACCCTGCTTGTGCGGCCGGGGGCGCGCCGGCTTGTGCACCGGTTTGCGCACCGGCGGGTCGTCCGAGGCCTGCGCCACGGTCGGTGCGGGCGGCGGCCGCACGCTCGGCGCCGGCGGCGCCGCCCTTGCACCGGGCGCCGGCGCGGGCACGTAGACCACCCGCTCCTGCACCGACGGGCGCAGCGACGCCGCGAAGATCACCAGCAGCGCGACGCCGAGCGCGGCGATGCCGAGCACGATCGGCCAACGTGCGTGTCCGCGCGCAGGCCCGGGACGGACCGCCGACACCAGCGCCCGCAGCTCCTGCACGTCACTCTCGAGCTGCTGGTTGCGGCCCGCGCTCTCGCGCAGCGCCCGCGCGAGCGCGTCGCGCTCTTCGGCTCCGCGCAGTCGCAGCGCCTCGACCTCGCGCCGCTGCTGCTCGGCGGCGCTCCGCCGCTGCTCCTCGACCCGCTGCCGCTCCTCTTCGGCGATCCGCCGCCGCTCCTCGGCTCGCTGCTGCTCCGCGGCCCGCTGCTGCTCCGCGGCCCGCTGCTGATCCACGGCCCGCTGCTGCTCCGCGACCCGCTCCGACTCGAGCGTGCGCAGGTCGCGCAGCGCGAAGAGAACACTGTTTTCTTGTCGCATCGCTCTTTCCGATCGCACGCCGTGGGCCAACGCCAAGGCCGCAGAAGCGCTGGAGCGCACCGCGGGCGATTCTACGAATCGTAGATTCGATGCTATCGCTTGCAGACTGGCAGGCGGAGGGGGCAGCGCTCCCGAGCGGGCAGCGCTCGCGAGCGGGCAGCGCTCGCGAGCGGGCGGCGCTGAGCCCGAGCGGGCAGCGCGAGCGAGCGGCAATGCCGCTAGACTAGCGCTTGCGCACGCGCAGCCCGAGCTGGTTGAAGCGCAGCCGCACGCGACGAGCCGCCGCCGGCGTGCCCACGCCGAGCAGGCGCCCGGCCATCACGGCGAAGTCTCCATCGCTGGCGCGATGCAGCTCTTGGTAGAGCTGGCGCTCGAGGTCGCGCGCGACCTGGCCCAGCCCCGGATGGGCGCGCAGCCGTAGCGACACCAGCGCGCCGCCGCCGGCGTCGGGCGCGGCGCCGATCATGAGCCGGCGGATCGACTGCGCCGGCACCGGGATCACCAGCGGAGCTGCCGCGGTTGCGCCCGCGCCCCGGCGCGCCGCCGCCAGCGCGTCCGACAGCGCGAACACCAGGGCGTTGGAGACCACCAGCCCGAGCTCGCGCACGTTGCCCGGCCATTGGTGCGCGCGCATCGCCGCCAGCGAGCTCGCCGGGAACACGAAGGTGATGCGCGCCGGGTCGGGCTTGCCGCGGCCGAAGGCGACGGCGACGCGCGACCCGGGCGGCAGCCGCGCGGCCGCGGCGTAGTCGGCGAGCAGCGCGCGATCGGCGCCGCGCGCGAACGCCCGCTCGACGAAGGCGGCCACCAGCTCCTCCAGATCGGCGGCGCGGCTGCGCAGCGGCGGCAGCGCCAGGCGCGCGGTCGGGTTGAGCCGCGCGTACAGATCGGCGCGAAACGTGCCGGCGGCGACGAGCGCCGGCAGCTCGGCGTTGGTCGCAGCGATCAGCTTGACGTCGACGGCGCGCGGCGCCGCCTCGCCCAGCCGGGTGACGCGGCCGTTCTCGACGGCGAGCAGCAGCATGCGCTGCGCCTCCAGCGGCAGGTTGCCGATCTCGTCCAGCAAGAGCGTGCCGCCGTGCGCCGCCTCGAGCACGCCCGCGCGATCGACAGCGCCGGAGAACGCGCCGCGCGTGGTGCCGAAGAGCTCGGCGGCGACGAGCGTGGGCGGGATGGCCGACAGGTCGACGGCGACGAACGGACCCTTGCGCCCGGTGGCGGGATGGAGGACGCGCTCGGCGAGCGCGCTCTTGCCGCTGCCGGTCTCGCCGAGCAGCAAGATGGGCAGCGAGGTGCGCGCCAGCGCCAGCGCATCGCGGCGCAGGCGCGCCAGCTCCGTCGAGCGGCCCCAGAAGTAGCCGCTCGAGTCGGCGGCCTCGCGGCCGGCACCGACGACCCGCTCGACGAGCAGGCCGATGGCGCGCGCATCGAAGGCGTCGGCGCCGGCCAGCGTCACGTACTCGTCTCCATCGACCAGCCCGGCGGCGTCCTCGAGCGCCAGCTCCTCGCGCGAGGTCATCAACACCACCGGCAGGCTGGCGCGCCGGCGGCGCAGCGCCTGCAGGATGTCGAGCCCCTGCAGACGGCGGCGGCGCTCCAGATCCGGCTCGCTCGACGGCGCCAGCCGCTCGGCCGGGAGCTCGAAGGCGACGTCGAGCAGGACGGCGTCGACGTCGCCGGCGCCGGCCAGCGCCGCCTCGGCCTCGGCCAGATCGTGCGCGTGCGTCAGCGTGCAGCCCTGCCGCTGCGGACAGTGCCAGCACGGTCCGTCGAGCTGGCAACGGGTGACATAGTCGTAATCACGGACGAAGCGGTGCAGGAGCTCGGCGTACCGATCACCGTCGTCGACGAGCAGGAGCTTCGGGCGGCGCGGCGTCATGCGCTCTCGGCCAGCGCGCGCAGGCGCGCCTCGATGTCGCACGCGATCCCGGCCGCGCGAAAGACCGCCGCCGGCGCGCCGGCGCGCACCTCGGCCTCCAACCCGTCGAGCTCGGCGAAGAGCGCGCGCACGTCGTCGAGCGGCGGCGCGCCGGCGAACGCGGCCAGCGACGCGAACACCACCGAGGCGTGCTGCCCCGGCCGCAGCTCGTAGAGATCGCGCGCCAGCATGTCGATCATCTCCCGCGTCGGTTGCGCCGGCAGGTTGCGCGCGGTGCGGGCCACGTACTTGCCCACGTCGTGCACCAGGCTGGCCAGCTGGCGGCGGCTCATGCGCGGCCCCCGAGCGCGCGGCGGATGGCGGCCGCGTCGAGCGCCGGCACCGCGTCGACGTCGCCGTAGAGGCGGCGCAGGTTGGCCAGACGGCGCCGCGGAAAGTCGTGCACGAACAGCGCCGGCTGGGCAAAGCCGGCGGCGCGCAGGTCGGCCAGGATCAGCGTGCCCTGCTCGTCCTGGACGTAGCGCAGCGCGCGCGCGGCGTCGCCGGCGAACAGGCGCGCGGCGGTGCCCGCCACGTCGCCGACCAGCGCTGCCGCCGGCGCGCGGTCGAAGCGCAGGTCGATCAAGCAGCGCGTCGGCGCCGCGCGTGCGCAGCACCTCGAGCGCGGCGGCGGCCGAGTGCGCCGCCTCCACGTCGAGGTCGCCGAGGAAGACGCGCGCGAACTCCGCGTACTCGTCGCCGTCCTCGATGACCAAAAGGCGGCTCACGCTGCCTCCGCCGCCGCTTCGAGCGCGCCGAACAGCCGCACGACGACGCTCTTGGCGAAGCCGTCGCCGCCCGGCTCGACGGAGATGCTGCCGTCGCAGCGCTGCAGCGCCGCCCGCACCAGGACCAGGCCGCGCGCCTCGATGGTCTGCGCCGGCGCCGGCACCGGCGAGGGATTGGTGTCGCGCACGCGGATGCGCACCACCTCGTCGCCGGTCGCCTCCAGCGCCAGCTCGACGTCGACCGCCACCCGGGCCGGCGCCGGACCGCTGGCCGCGGCGGCGACGGCGTTGCGCACCACGTTGCGCACGACCAGCGTGAGATCGAAGCGGTAGCACTCGACGCTGATGCCGGGGGGCGGCGGCGCCACCGTCACCTCGACCGGCGCGTTCGCCAGCTCGCGCCTGACGTCGTCGACCAACGCCGACAGGAGCGCGCCGTCGACAACCGTGTGCTGCAAGCCGTGCGGTGAGCTGGCCAAGCGCGGCGTCGAACGCGACCAGCCGCTGGTGCGCGCCGAGGATGCGGCGCGCGGCCTCACCGTCCCCACGCGTCAGCGCCGCCTCGGCGCCGGCGATGCCGTTGATGGCCCGGCCGGCGTCGGCGAACGCGGGGTCGCGGCGCACCAGGTCGAAGCGCGGACCGAGCGCGCGCATGAACGCGCCCAGATGGCCGGCCCAGGCCACCGCCAGCGGCTCGCCGCCGTAGAGGCGCAACAGGAGGAAGCGCCGCTCGCTCTCGCCGAGACTGCCGTCGGCGACGGCGCGCACGGCGTCGCCGATGGCGATGATGCGGTGCTTGAGCAGCTCGTGCCGCAGGCAGCCCACGAGGAACGCGATCGCCGGCTGCAGCTCGGGGTTGTCGGCCGCCAGCGTCCCGAGCGAGGTGCGCCGCCGGGCCCGCGCCCACAGCCACGCCCCCAGCACCGTCAGGGCCAGCCCGAGCGCGCCCGGCCACAAGAGCCACCCGCGCGCCGCCGGCGTGGCCACCCGCGGCGCCTCGAACGACGCGCCGATGTCTTCGCTGAGCGCGTCGAGCTCGCGGCGAGCCGCATCGGCGTCGGGCCCGGCCGGCGCCTGCGCCAGGAACTTGCGGTACATCTCCGCCGCACGCTCGTCGAGGCCGCGCTGATGGCAGGCGCGCGCCAGCGGCAGGTAGAGCACGGGATCGAGCGGCGCCCGGTTGGCCGCCTCGGCCAGGAGCTGGCGGGCGCGCGCGTCGCCGTCGGAGAGCAGGGCGATGCCGCGACGATACTCGTCGGCGGCGCGCGCCAGCCGGTGGTGGGCGCTCGCGCCTGCGGGCGTCGACGGATCGAGCCGCTGCCAGGCGGCGAACGCCGCCGGATCGCGCCGCTGCCACAGCTCGTCGGCGCGCCGCCAGGCACGATCGCCGTCGCGCGCGCAGCCCGCGACCAGGAGCGCCATGCCGAGTGCAGAAGCGCCGAGACGACCCACTCGATCGAGTATAGCGCGCAAAAGAAGAAGGGCCCCGCGCCGCCGCGGGGCCCCTCGGTGATGCAGTCGACGATCCGCTTACGGGTGGCTGGTGGGATCGGCCGGGTTGGTGCGGGCGAGCAGCTCGTCGCCGTCGGCGTAGCCGTCGCCGTCGCGATCGAGTGCCACGCGCACGCCCTCGCCCGGCGGCACGCAGGTGAACGTCAGCGACGGCAGCGCATGGCGCATGACCAGCGCGCGCAGCGCCGCATCCGAGATCGCCGGCAGCCGCATCGACGACGGCTGCCACGAGCCCGAGCCGTAGAGGAAGCCGGCATCGACGCCGCCGATGCTCCCCGACTTGGCCACGAGATCGCACGCGCCCGTCGCCGCCTGGGCCTCGAGCAGGTCGATGCGCGGCCCCGCCGTCGCCGCGTTGAAGGCGGTCAGCGTCATCTGCTGGCCGACGATCGGCATCAGGTTGCTGTCGAACGCCATCATGAAGGCGACGATGGCGTGGCGCAGCGCGAAGCCGCCGTCACCCTGAATCACCGGGCCGGTCGGCGAGCTGAGCGTGTTCGGATCGACGAACGGAATGCCGTACGGATTGGGCGGCACGGTGAGGCCGCCGGCGAGGTTGACCGGGTTGTCGGTCTGCAAGAAGACCAGGCCGGTGAAGAAGTGCTCGAGCTGGCCGAGCGAGCCGTCGTGCTGGAAGCCGAAGCCACGAATCTCGTCGGTGGCCGGCCCCTGCTGCAGGATGAGCGTGCCCGGCTGCAGCGTATCCGGCGACGAGCCGAACATGCCGACCTTGGTGTACATGTTGCGCAGGTGCGGCACCTTGAAGACCTGGCTCTCGAACTCGAACGAGAGCTTGCCGTCGGTGCCGAAGAAGCCGGGGTGCGCGCTCACGCCCTTGTTGCCGTTGGGATCGAGCGTGTGGCAGCCGTTGCAGTTGTGGAAGCGATCCGAAGGCAGCTCCACCGACCCGTTGGGCGTGTCCACGTGGTTGAAGAAGAAGTCGCGGCCGGCCTGCTGCTCCGCGGTGAGCGAGTTGTCGAGGTTGCGGATCGGGTTCGGCGGATAGCTGACCTGCAGGATGAAGGTGGCGAAGTCGGTCATGTCGGCGTCGCTGAGCTGGCGTGGCGTTGCCGACCAGGCCCGGGAAGGCGACGTTGAAGGACTTGAACGCGCGCACCTCGTCGTAGATGCCGGCGTTCGGCTGCGTCGACGCGACCGGCGCGCTCGTCGCCGGATCGATCACCGGCGAGCCGTCCTGGTTGAAGGCGCCGTTGCGATCGCCGCGCCAGTGCATGGCGCCGCTGTTGTCGATGCCGCGGAGGCTCTGCGTGGTCATCGGCCCCTTGACCGGCATGTTGTAGAGGAAGATGGGCGCGAACTGCGGCAGCAGCGCCGAGATGGCCGCCGGATCGATGGTGAACACGTCGCCCGAGTGCGTGATGGTGAGCGGGATGCCGCCCGGGTTGCCGAGGTCCCACGCCAGCTCGTCCTTGTCGCCGCCGATGTGGCAGCTGGCGCAGGCGCGTGTCGCCGTGCGCCGACGTCAAGTTGGCGTCGTAGAGGTAGCGGCGGCCGTTGGTGACGCTGGCCGGCTCGGGGTTGTACATGGCGACCTTGACCGACCTCGGCGCGCTTGTTGAGGTCGACGACCGAGATGCTGTTGTCGAAGCGCGTCAGCACGTAGGCGAGGTGCGTGGTGTCGCTCGACGGCGAGGCCGGTCGGCCCGCCGCCCGAGAGCATCGACCTGGCTGGCGTAGGTCGGGCGTGATGTTGCCCGCCTCGACGTCGGCGGTGTTGTAGATGGCCAGCTTCTGCGAGCCCTGGGCGATGGTGTAGAGCGTCGCGCCGTCGCTCGAGACCGCGACCCCCTCGGGGAAGGCGACGCTGAGCGCCCGCTCGGCCGCGCTGCCGGGGCCGTTGTAATCGATGTGCGTGTTCAGGTTGTGCGGCGTGACGCTGCCGGAAGCCGGATCGATGACGGTGATGCGGCTGTCGCTGAGGTGGCCCGCCACCGACGTGAAGCCGGGCGTGTGGCCCTCGAAGCGCACGTCGTTGTGCGCGTCGGTGTTGGTGACGTAGACGCGGCCCGTGCGCGGGTTGACCGCCATGTTGAACAGCGTCGTGCCGACGTGCGCGTAGGCGCCGCCGTCCTTGGCGACGGGCGGATTGGCGGTGGCGTCGATGGCGAAGACGTCGAGGTCGGGCAGCTTCACCTTGACGAACGGATCGAAGACGGTGCCGTAGGCGTCGACCCAGTGCGAGCCGTTGAACTTGACGATCAGGCCGGTGGGCGGCTGCGGGATGGTGCCCAGGCCGGGCAGCGTGATGGTCGCCGGGCCGGGCATGCCGGCCGGCGATACATCGTCTGCACCGCGTACGCCGACACCGACGGTCGTCTGGTTGCCCGAGTTGAACGCGGCGGCGTAGACGGTCGCGCCGTCGGCCGAGACCGCCAGCGCGCGCGGCGTGTCGGCGAAGAGGGTGAGCTTGGTCAGGCGGTCGCCGCCGGCGTCGACGCCCGGGTTGTTGGCGTCGAACACCCAGACGTCGGCGCGGCCGACGCCCGGGGTCTGTAGATCGTAGGCGTCGCCGCCGTTCTGGCCGCGATGCGCGGTGGTGATGAAGGCGCGCGAGTGATTGCGACCGCCGAAGACGATGTCGCGCGGCTCGTCACCGACGAGCAGCGTGCGCATCACGGTGGCGACGCCGGCTGTCGATGTGCACGATGCTCACCGAGTCGGAGAGGTGGTTGACCACCCAGACCTCGTTGTCGCTGCGCGCCGCGACCGCGATCGGCTCGAGGCCGACGACGACCGAGCCGGCCGGCTTGAGGCTCGAGCCGCTGACGCGGAACATCTCGAGGCGATTGTCGGGCGTGTTGGCCGCGAACAGCATCTTGCCGCTCGGCGACAGCGCCAGCGGACGCACCTGCAGCGTTTCGAAGGTCGTGAACGCGCCGCCCGCCGGCACCTTCTTGAGCTCGGCAGTCGACTCGCCCCCCGACGTCCCCACGGTGCCGCTGCACGCGCCAGCGGCCAGCACAAGTGTCAGAGGTAACAACCTACGAACGAGCATGAGTCCCTCCTAGCCACCGCCGAGCACAGTACAGGCGGTTTTTTCCACCCTCGCAGAGGCCGGATGTAGGCGGGAACCAGTAAGAACGGGGGGGTTCCTTTCATTTCTTACCAGCGGTGATCTCGGGCGCTGTCGGAGCAGCTGCCGCTTGTCAGACAACTCTTTGCGCAGGCACGCCGTTTCCGCGTGCGCAAAAATGTATCGCGCGGCGCGTCGCGCCGATCGCCCGACATGTGTTTCGGGCCGTCGGTAGCGTGATTTTCTTCCTTTTGTCAGGGCTTCGTGACGGTCTCGACCGCCTGTACGATCAGCTCCGGCTGCTCGGCGGGAATCATATGGCCGCTCTTGTCGGCCACCACGAGCGACGACTTCGCCCCTTTGGCGAGCTCCTTTTGCGCGCCCTGCCAGTCGTACTCGATCGCCGCTTCATCGACGGGGCCGATGACGCCGGGTCCGGCCCAGTCGCCGCCGTGCCCATGCGTCAGCACCACCGTCGGCAGCGGCGTCGTCGGCGGCAGCGACGGCAAGATCGCGGCCGCGGCCGCGACCAGCTGATCCGCCGCCACCATGGTGCGCGGTCGATAGGTGAGCGCCGCGTCGCGCCCGCCGAGGTGCAACGGATTGGCGAGGCGCAGCGCCGCGACGGCGGCGAGCCAGCGCCCGCGCTGCAGATACGAGCGCATCTTGCCGATCACCTTGGGCCAGCGGCTCACCAGCGACGCCGTAGTGGTGTCGACGAGCACCAGGCCGACGACGTCGTCGGGGTGCGCCGCCTGGTAGGCGCGCACCAGCACGCCCCCGGCCGAGTGGCCGACGAGCACGTAGGGCGGCTTTTCGCCGGCCGCGGTGAGCGCGCCGCGCAGCTCCTCGACGAAGTCGGAGGCGCTGCGATCGCCCGCGATCGGATCGCTCCAACCCATGCCGGCGCGATCGTAGGCGCAGGCGCGATGCTTGGCGCCGATCTGGGGCAAGAGCCTCTCCCACTCCGTCGACGACGAGAGGCCGCTCGACTCGAAGATCACGGTCGGCGCGCCGCTGCCCACGCACACGATGTTCAGCTTGCGTCCGCCCGCGTCGACCAGCTTCCCCGTCGCCGGGAAGGCCTGCGCGTCCTTGGTCTCCATCTTCGATTCGTACACGGCGCCGGCCACGATGGCCGCGACCGCCAACCCCAACAACACCACCAACAGCTTCTTCATGGCCGGAGCTTATCGCGAAAACGCGCTATCACCGCCGCGGGCCGAGGACCCCCTTGCCACGGGCGGGCGTTTCCCCGATAAGAAGCTCCTTTGCCAACCAGGGGAATCGCCATGCGCTCGATCGTTCTTGCCGCCCTTTTGTGCAGCGCGCTGCCCGCGCGCGCCGCCGATCCGACCTACGAGTACAGAGATGTGACGAAGCCGCCGCCGCCGCTCGTGCTCCCGAAGACGGTCTGGAAGGCGAACCTGACGTTCGGCCTCGTCTACGTCGACGGCAACGCGCAGTCGCTCGGCCTGTCGGGCACGGGTCTCATCAGCGCGCGCCGCGGCGACAACGAGTTCACGCTCAACGGCGGCGGCGCCTACGTAATCAGCGGCGTGTCCGACTACGGCAAGGGCGGTCCGATCACCGGCAACCAGGTCTCGGCGGCGAACTGGCTCATCCGCGGGCGCTACGACCGGTACTTCCTGGAGAAGAACGCCGTGTACGTCTCGTTCCAGTCGGCGGGCGATCGCCCCGCCGGCTTCATCTACCGGCTCGAGCCGCAGGCGGGTTACGCGCGCCTGTTCTTCCGGTCGGCGCACCAGATCCTGCGCGGAGAGCTCGGCTACGACTACACCTACGAGCATCGCGTGCTGCCGCCGGCTGGTGACCCCCAGAACATCGACTATCACTCGGGGCGGCTGCTTCTGTATTACGAGAACCGGTTCACCGCCTATGCGGGGTTCTCCGAAGGGCTCGAGCTGCTCGAGGCGTTCAACCATCCCGTGGCGTTCCGCGTCAACAGCGTCACGTCGCTGTCGTCGCAGCTCTACAAGAACGTCTCGATGAAGGCGAACTTCACGCTGCACTTCAACAACGATCCAGCCACGCGACCGACGCCGACCGGGATCGATCCGGCGACCGGCATGACCTTCGTGCTGCCGCCCGATCTCACGCACTTCGGCAAGGTCGACACACAGCTCGACATCGTCGTCGCCGTCACCTTCCTGTAGCCGAGACGTCGGCCCGGCGCTCGCTCCCCCCACGGGCGAGCGCCCCGGCGCGCGCGATGCACGCGATCGTCTCGGAGGTCCCGCATGGTCCGCGCGATGAGCTACGTCTTGTGCTTCTGGCTGGCGCTGCTGTTCGTCGCCGCCCAGCTGGCGGCCGTGCCGCCGCTGCTGGTCGCCGCGGTCGGGTTGGGCGCGCTCTTCTCGGGCTTCGGCGGCGCGATCGCGCCGCTGGTGGGGCCGCGGCTGCGCCTCGCCGGGCCGATCGCGCTGTCGCTCGGGCTGTTCACCCTCTGGGTCGTCGGCCTGGTCATGAGGCTGCCGCTGTGGCTGCCCTGGTGCCTGTTCATGGGCACGTTCTGCTACCTCGGCGTCGGTCCTCGCCGAGGTCATCTGGGCGCCGCGCAACCGCGGCACCATGGCCCCCTCCGACTCGTAGCAGCGACGGCGACTTGACAGTAACTCATATCTGAGCGACTACGGCGCTCATGAAGCGCGCCGCTGCCTGCATCCTCGTCCTGTTCGCTTGCGCCTGTGGAGGCCGTGTCACCGTCGACGAGGCCCGCCCCGCGCTGGCCCCGCTGACCGGCCAGGCCGGCTCCACCGACGTCGCCGACCGGCAGTGCCGCGTCGTCCTGCGCCGCGCCGACCGGCTCGTCGACGCGCGCGGCGTCGGCGTCGCCGCCACCATCGATGTCGACGCCAAGCTGCTCGCCGATCCGGGCGCCACGCCGGGCGTGCTCTTCCGCGCCGACGGCAGCGGCTGGCAGGAGGTCACGGCGCAAGCGTCCGCCGGCGCGCCCGCCGGCTACGCGCGCTTCGTCGCCCGCTTCCTCACCTCGCAATCGGCCGACTTCATCGCCTTCGCCAGCACGACCACCGGGGTGCGCCTCTTCGATCACAACCGCCTGCCCGGCGACTTCGACAGCTTCCACGTCGACGCGAGCAACGGCTTTGCCATCGGCGAGGCGCCCGCCGTCTGCCCGGGCCTGCGCCCGCTGGCGACGCTGTCGTTCACCGGCGGCTACGTGCAGGCGCAGCACGGCGCCATCGTCGCCGGCGCCCAGCTCGCCATCGAGTACGACCTCGGGCGGCTGACCAGCTGCCGCGACACGCACAACGGCTATCGCTTCTGGACCCTCGATGCCTACGCGCAGTTCCAGCCGGGCGGGCAGATCGTGTCCGGCAGCGTGGTGGCGTCGAACGGCGGGAGCGACTTCGCCACGCCCTTCGTCACCGACGTGCCCGCCGACGCCACCTCGGTCGCGCTCTGGTTCCGCAACGCCAGCCCGCCGTCGTGCGAGGCGTGGGACTCGAACTATGGCGCCAACTACGTGTTCCCGGTGGTCGCCGCGCCGACGGCGGCGCTGGGCTGGCTGAGCGCCGTCGGCGGTAGCACCGATCGCGCCTGCCAGCACGCCGACACGCTCGAGGATCCAATCGTGATCGACGAGTACGCGCGCGAGCGCGCCTGCCTGTTCGCCGACGTCGACGTCTGGGTGGGCGGCGTCACCGACGGCAGCGCGCCGCACCCCGAGTACGTGCTGGCCCAGGTCGAGTGGGCCAAGGACGGCGCGGCGCCGACCGACAGCTGGATCGACGATGTCGGCCGCGTCGGCAACAACGAGCGCTTCCGCTGGCAGCTCCCCTACGAGCTGCGCAACCTCGCCGACTGGTCGACCGCGACCTTCGCGCTTCGCCTCTCCACCGACGGGCGCACCTGGATGTATACCGAAGGCGGCTTCCAGCGGACGATCACCCGCGCGTTCACCCTGCCGCAGTGAGGGCGGTCAGATCGAGCGCGTAGTAGCTGTCGCAGCTGAAGTGGCCGGTGTTGCCCATGGGCGCGCACAGCGGCCGAAAGCCGACGCGTGCGTACAGCTTGCGCGCGGCGTCCATGCGCGCGAGCGTCTCGAGGTACACGGTGGCGTAGCCGAACCCGCGCGCGGCGGCGAGGCAGCGCTCGAGCAGCGCCTGGCCGGCGCCGCGGCCACGCGCTTCGGCCAAAAAGTACATCTTGCGTAGCTCGCAGGTGCGCGCGTCGCCCTGGTCGAGCGGGGCCACGCCGCCACCGCCGATGACGCGATCGCCGTCGGTCAGGACGAAGTAGGCGGCGCCCGGCCGCGCGTAGGCGGCGCTCATGTGATCGACTTCCGGATCGTTGATGGCGAAGCCCGGCCCCTGGGCGCCGAACTCGGGCATCACGGTGCGGATGATGGCGGCGACGGCGGCGTCATCGCCGGCGCGGATGGCGCGGATCGAGAGCTTGTCGTCCACGCACCCGAGCCTAGCAGGGTGCTGAGAAACTCGCTCGCGTCGCCGCGCTTGGTCTTTTCGCCAATCGCTTCGGTGCTCTTCGGTCAGCTCCCGACGGGAGCTTCCCTCGTCGCGCCTCAGCGCTTCGCGAACATCCACTGCGCGCGGCTCGGTCCGAGTTCTTCAACACCCTGCTAGCACGCCGTCACAGGCAGAGCGGGCAGCCGAGCGGACAGGTGCCGCCGTCGGTGGGAGCGGTGCACATCGGTCCGCGCGATGGGCCCGCCGTCTGCACGTTGCAACACAGCGTGCCCGGGCCGCAGGCCGGCGAGCAGGGCGGTGGGGCGCACTTGGTGCCGTCGCAGAAGTCGTCCGGCGCGCTGCAGACGACGCCGCACTTGCCGCAGTTGTCGATGTCGTTGCGCAGGTTGACGCAGGAG
Organism: uncultured delta proteobacterium; assembly: GCA_963816965.1. Lineage (GTDB taxonomy): Bacteria > Myxococcota_A > Polyangia > Palsa-1104 > Palsa-1104 > JAQBQH01. The sequence continues at coordinate 270,359 of CAWFMP010000005.1, read as the reverse complement.
CCGTCGCAGCAGACGAAGCCCATCGTGCACAGGATGGCGCAGGGGCGGCCGCCGGCGTCGTCGGAGCGGGCGAGATCGGCGGGCGCGCCGCCGTCGCCGTTCGGCAGCGACGAGCTGCGGCAGCCCGCGGCGAGCAGCAGCGCCAGAACGATCGTGCGCATGCGGCAAGCTTACTCCGGCACGCCGTTTGTTGCATGATGCCGTCGTGCCGTCCTCGCGCTGGGCGAACCTCCTCATCACCCGTCCCGGGCGTGTCCTGCTGGTCGCGCTGGCGGCGACGCTGGCGCTGGTGCCGCTGGTGCTCGAGCTGCGCATCGACAGCGACGTAGTCGACCTGTTCCCGCAGCACAGCGTGGAGGCGCAAGCGTTCGCCCGCTTCTCGCGCGCGTTCGTGGCCGAGCAGACGCTGCTGGTGCTGCTCGAGGGCGACGATCCCGAGCGGCTGCGCGCCTTCGCCGACCAATATGCCAAGGAGCTGCAGGCGTCGCCCGACGTCCGCGAGGTGCGCTGGCGCGTCTCGTCGGCCACGGGCGTGCTGTTGCGCGATCACCTGCTGTCGCTGCTCACCGACGAGGAGATCGCCACGGCGCTGGAGCGCCTGGCCCCCGGCGCTGTCGACCGGCAGGCCCGCAGGCTGCGCTCGCTGCTGTCGGCGCCCGGCGGCTCGGCGCTGGCCCCGATCGTGACCACCGATCCGCTCGAGCTTCTGCCGCTGATCTCGGCGCGGCTGTCGCACGGCCTGCCGATCGACGCCCGCTCCGGCTACTTCCAATCCGCCGACGGCAAGGCGCTCATGCTCTTCGTGCGCCCGCACGCCCCGACGAGCGACTACCGCGCCGATCGCCGGCTCATCGACGACGCCAGCGCGCTCGCCGTCCGCCTCGGCGGGCGCGTGTCGGCGGATGGCCGCTTCCACGGCGGCGCGCAGCCGGAGGTCGGCTTCACCGGCGCCTGCGCTTTTTGGATGTACTACCAGGCGTGGCTGCACCGCGACATGCAGCTCTCCACGGTGCTGTCCGGCGTCGCGGTGCTCGTGCTCTTCGGCATCTTCTTCCGCGCCGTGCGCGCGCTGCCGCTGGTGGCGCTGCCGTTGGTGGTGGGCGTGGTGTGGACCGCCGCCGCCGCGCAGCTGCTCTACGGCCGCATCAACGCCGTGTCGCTGGCCTTCGGCACCATCCTCGTCTCGATCGGCATCGACGTGCCGATCCAGCTCTACAACCGCCTGCGCGAGGAGCTGACGACCCAGGCGCCGCTGGCCGCGCTGGAGACGACGGTGCGCACGCTCGCCGGCCCGTCGCTGACGGCGACGCTGGCGCCGGCGGCGGTCTTCTTCGCCTGCGCGCTGTCGAGCTACCGCGGCCTGGCCGAGCTCGGCGTGCTCGCCGGCATCGGGCTCATCCTCAATTGGCTGGCGATGCTGACGCTGTTTCCGGCGCTGCTGGCGCGCCTGCCCGCGTCGTGGTGGGCGCGCCCGGCGCACGCCTCGCGCACCGGCGGACTGCTCGGCCGGCTGGGCCGCCTGGCGGGGCGACGGCCGCGGCGCGTGTTGGCGCTGGCGGTCGTGGTGGGTGCGCTGGCAGCGCCGTTGGCCTGGCGCGCGCACTTCGACCGGCGCCTGCTGTCGCAGCCGGCGTCGATGCCGCCGGTGCGGGTGCAGGCCGAGCTCGAGCACCGCTTCGGCGAGCGCGAGCGCGCGCTCATCGTGCTCGTCGAAGACGCCGACCCCAAGCGCGCGCTCGAGCGGGCCGACCGATGGCTGGGCGAGGTCGAGCGGCTGCGCAAGCAGGGGCTGGTGCGCAGCTATTCGTCGATGAGCGCGCTGTTCCCGGCGTTGGCGACGCAGCGGGCGCGGCGCGCCCTTGCCGAGCGGGGCGACGCGGCGGCCGGCGCCGATCGCCTGCGGCGGGCGCTGGCCCAGGTGGGCTTCGACGTGGCGCCCTTCGAGCCGTTCCTGCACCAGCTCGCCGGCGGCGCACCACCGCTGACGCTCGACGATCCGGCGGCGCGGGAGCTCGGCTTTCTCGTGCGCGCGCACGTGCACGACGACGCCCGCGGCCGCACGGTGGCGACCTACGTCTACCCGGCGCCCGGCGCCGATGCGCGGGTGATCGCGGCGCTACGCTCGTTCGCGCGCGGGCCCGCCGGCGGCGTGGTCACCGGGGCGCCGGTGCTCGAGGGCTCGCTCCTGGCCCTTTTGACCCGCGACACCTGGCGGGTGACGATCGCCAGCGCGCTCGCGGTCGCGCTCCTGCTCGGCCTCTATTATCGACGCTGGCGCCCGTGGCTGGCGGTGATGCTGCCGCTGGCGCTGGCCTGGGTGCTGTTCGCCGCCGCGCTGGGCGCGCTCGATCTGCCGCTCAACCTGTACAACCTGCTCGCCGTGCCGCTGGTGATCGGCTACGGCATCGACGACCACGTCTTTCTCGTGCACCGCTTCGAGGCCGAGCCGGCGAGCGGCGCCGGCCACGCGCTGGCCACCACGGGGCGCGCCATCGTCCTCACCTCGCTGTCGACGATGGCGGGCTTCGCCGGCCTCGCCGCCGCCCGCTTCGACGGCCTGCGCCTGCTCGGCCTCTCCGGCGCCCTGGCCGTGCTCCTCTGCCTCCTGGCCGCCTTCGCCGTCCTCCCCGCCCTCATGACCCTGCTACTCCCCCCACCCAAAAAGTAACCAACCGCTCCTTGTCCGAAATCCACTCGCTCCGCGCGGCGACCGCTGCGGTGTAGCCCGAGCACAGAGGCCCCCCCGCGCGCGCTGCCCCGCTGGGCGAGCTCCGCAGCACAGGCGAGGGCCCGAATGGAGCACGGCGTCCCGGTGGCGAGGGCTGTTCGAGACCAGCGGGGCAGGGCGCGTGGGGCCGGACGTGCCCCCCTCGGCGCCTTGCCGCAGCTACTCCCGCCCGCCGACGTCGACATGGACATCGTCGGACTGCGTCTGGCGCCAGCGCGCGCGCAGCAGGTGCTGGCCCGGGGGCAGCGACGGCAAGCGACCGCGCGTGACGAAGGCGCCGCCGACCGGCAGCACCCGCGGCGACGGCGTGCACGGAGCGGCGCCCGGCAGCGGCGTCTCGACACCGTCGACAAGCAGGCGGTCCTCGCCACAGCTGGGCACGGTCACATCCTCGGCCGAGCGGTTGACGTGGGTGACCTCGAGGTCGATCGGCTGGCCCGCGCCCGCGCGCGTGGTGGCGGCGAGCGCGAGCTGGATGCGCAACAGCGTCGGAATGGTCAGCGGCCGCGAGACCAGCGCGCCGAAACGGACCTGCACGACGTGGTGGCGGCCGTCGAGCGAGTCGGACAAAATTGCGTAGTCGCCATGCGCCGGCACCGTGCGTGAATAGAGGTGCGGCGTCGCGCAGCCCTTGCCGGTGCCTACCAGCGGGCGTACCTTACCGTCGACGACCAGCTTGAAGAGCGGGCCAGCGCAGCTGTCGCCGACGACGACGGTGACCGGATCGTCGGCGTCGTTGGAGAGCTTGGCCTGCACGCGCAGCCCCACGACGTCGGCGGTCAACCGCAGATCACACAAGGCGGCGAGGATGAGGAAAACGGTTGGCATCGGCTACGAGGTGGAGCCAGGATTCAAGCGTACCATGCGCGGCTGCGCTCCTCTTCTGTTCGGCATCGTCGTCGGCGCCGCGACCGGCTGCGGCGGCTCGCCGTCGAAGCCGTCGAACGACGGCGTCCTGTGGATCTCCTGGACCGTCCGCGGCCAGCTGGTCTCCGATACGAGCTGCAAGGGCATCGATCACTTGACCTTGACGATGGACACCGCCAGCGGCGCCCTCGAGATCGAGCCCATCCCGTGCCTCCGCGGCCTCGGCTGGGAGTACGACGGTCTGCCGACAGGCACCAACTTCGTCGTCCTCGACGCGCTCGACGCGCAGGGCACGACCACGCTCGAGGGCGTGGCCTCCGTCCCGGTCACCGCGACCAAGCCCTCCACCCCAGCGCCGATCGATCTGCAAATCCGCTAACGCCGATCCCGGCCGCTTGGCGCCGAGGGTCCGCGCGGCCGCACCATCCCACGCAGCACGGAGCCCCGACGTGCCTCCCCCCCCCCCGCCGCGCCGCTAACGGCAATGCCGTTCACGCTTGCCGAGTCGTAGCGGGCCGGCTTTGGGCCGCGGAGGCCGTGAGGCGCCATCCCGGCGTCGGAAGCCGGCGCAGTCGCCGCTTCGCGGCGTGCGCCTCCATCGGGCCGCTTGATGTCGCGTTTGCGCGCGACGCGGCCCTCTACGCCGCCGGGATGGCGCCTCACGACCTCCGCTCATGGGCGCCTGATTCTACGTCGAAGTTGCGCCTGTACAACGCACCAGGCGTCGAGCGGAGGTAGCAAGGGGCGATGCCGGCGGCGTAGAGGGCGCGGTCGCGCGGAGCGCGACATGAACGCGCCCGATGGAGGTGCACGCCGCCGCGCAGCGGCGGCGACTGCGCCGGCTTCCGACGCCGGCAGCGCCCCTTGCCACCTCCGCGGCCCACGCCGGCCCGCTACGACTCGGCCAAAGTGAACGGGTTGCGGCTAACGGCCGAGCAGATCGATCCTCTCGATGAGCTGTCGCCGCAGCTCCGGCGACAGCGGCTTGGCTCCGAGCCACACGTCCCACAGCGCCCGCTCGAGCTTGGGGCTCTGCGGCGCCTGCTTGCGATCGTCCTTGCCGCTGCCGGTGCGCAGCTCCATCTCCCCGTTGTCGCGGGTCGTCAGCACCCACTCCTCGCCGGCCGCGGCGTCCTCGGCGAACATGGCCGCCAGCTCGCTCGCGCCCTTGACCTCCTGGTCGAGCGCGCTCTCGATGTCGGCCCGCATCGTCGCCGCCGGCACCGCGCGGGCGAACTTGAAGACCGCCTGCTTGGTGAAGCGGCCCCACACGAGAAAGCCGGGCGCGTGATCGCCGCGCACCAGGCGGGACTTGTCGCGTCCACCCGCGCGCATCGCCAGGGCGGGGAACGCGCGCCGTCCGTCCTCCTCGTCGATCCACATCTGCATGTCGTAGAGCTTCTCGCCGTCCTTGACGCGTGCGCCCTGCCCCACCAGCGTCAACGGCCGCCCGTCGACACTCCGGGTCTCCGGCTTGGCGGCGCCCGTCGTGCTCAGAAAGCCGAGCAGTAGCAATGTCGCCATCGTGTTCATGGGCCTTGTATACAACGCCCGGCGCGGATTTCACGCTTGCCCTCACCCTCGGGCCGCATATCATCCGACCAATGTTGTACTGGGGCCTGCCCGTCGCATTCTGGGTCTTGATGTTCTTCGTGTTTCTCGGCATCACCGCGGTGCGCGGCGTGCCCCACACTGCGCGCATCGATCGCATCGCCCGCTCGCCCTACCTGCCGCGCGTCTTCATGGAGTTCGGCTACTGGATGATGGACGCCCCGGCCAACGCCCTGGTCCGCCTCGGCGTCAGGCCCAACACGATCACCACCCTCTCGCTCCTGTTCACCCTCACCGCCGCCGTGCTCTTCGGCACCGGCCACATCGCCGCCGGCGGCTGGGCGCTCGTGATCGGCTTCATCTGCGACGCGTGGGACGGCATCGTCGCCCGCAAGACCGGCACCTCGTCGACGGCAGGCGAGTTCTACGACGCCACCATCGACCGCTACAACGACCTGTTCGCCTTCCTCGGCCTCATGTACTACTACCGCGACGATCCGGTGCCGCTGCTCCTGGCGACGCTGGCCATGGTCGGCTCGACGCTGACCTCGTACACGCGCGCCAAGGGTGAAGCGGTCGGCGTCGATCCCAACGTCGGCTGGATGCAGCGCCACGAGCGCGGCGTCTACCTCGGCTTCGCCACCGCGATGGCGCCGGTCGTCGCCTGGTTCACCGAGCGGGACGCGGTGCACCCGCACTACTACCTGGTCGTCTTCGCCCTCGCGCTCATGGCGGTCACCGCCAACGTCACCGCGGTCTGGCGGGCGCGCTTCGTGCTCGCGGGCCTGCACAAGCGGGGCGCCTGAGCCGATGACACGCCAGTTCGCCAAGGTGTCGACGACGCTGCCGGGGCCGAAGTCGCGCGCCATCACCGCCCGCGAGCAGCCGCTCCTGGCGCCGGGCATTCAGCAGATCTCGCTTTTGGCGGGGCTCGCGCTCGAGGGCGGGCAGGGCGCCGTGGTCGTCGACGCCGACGGCAATCGCTTCCTCGACTTCAACGCCGGCATCGGCGTGGCCTCCATCGGCCACGGCCATCCGGCGCTGGCCACGGCGCTGCACGCGCAGGCGCTCAAGCTCACCTCGGGCAGCTACGCCTCGGAGGCGCGCGCCTCGCTGCTCGAGCGCATCGCGGCGCAGACCACGCAGATCGGCTCGGGCAAGCTCCGGCGCACGATGCTCTACTCGGGCGGCGCCGAGGCGGTGGAGTCGGCGCTGCGCCTGGCGCGCGCGCACACCGGCAAGCACGAGGCCATCGCCTTCTGGGGCGGCTTTCACGGCAAGACCACCGGCGCGCTCGCGCTCATGGGCTCGGACTTCAAGCACGGCCTGGGCCCGCTGCCGCCGGGAAACTACCTGACGCCGTGGGGCGACCTCGAGATGCTCGAGCGCACCATCAAGCTATCGACGACCGGCCGGCTGGCCGCGATCATCGCCGAGCCGATCCAGGGCACCGCCGGCAACCTCATGCCGCCCCCCGGCTTCCTCGCCGGCGTCCGGGCGCTGGCGCACGCGCACGGCGCGCTGTTCATCGCCGACGAGATGATCACCGGCTGGGGCCGCACCGGGCGCATGTTCGCGCAAGAGCTCTACGGCGTGGAAGCCGACATCATGACCTTCGGCAAGGGCGTCGCCGCCGGCTTCCCCGTCGCCGGCCTGGTCACCACCGACGCCATCCTCGCCGACGCCGATCCCTGGTCGCGCCCGTCGTTCTCCTCGTCGTCGTATGGCGGCTCGCCGCTGGCGGCGGCGGCGTGCGACGCGGTCACCCGCGTGATCGTCGACGAGCAGCTCGATCGCCACGCCGCGCGCGTCGGCGAGGTGCTGCTCGGCGAGCTGCAGCGGCTGCGCCGCTTCCCCTTCGTGGGCGAGGTGCGCGGCCAGGGCCTGATGTGCGCGATCGATCTCGTCGATCCCGAGACGCGGGCGCCGCTGGGCAAGCCCGACTGCACCGCGCTGTTCCACGCCTGCCTCGAGCGGGGCCTTTTGACGATGGCCTACTCGCCGCGGGTGCGCATCAACCCGCCGCTGGTCATCAGCGAGGCCGAAGCGCGCGAGGGCGTCGACATTCTCGAGGAGGCGATGGACGCCTTCGCGTCGCGCCGGGCATGATGGCGGACCCGCACCCGCCCGCGCCCTCTCACGTCCGCACGCTGTCGCGCGCCACCATCGCCTCGGGCATCGCGACGGTGACCGAGATCGGCCTTCTGTGGCTGCTGGTCCATCCGCTGCACGTGCCCCGCTGGATCGCGTTCTGGGCGGTGCAGTTCTATTGCAACGCCATCAGCTTCCTGCTCTACAAATATTGGGCCTTCGACGCCGCGCACATCGGGCGCGCCCGCGCGCAGTACATCAAGCAGTTGGTGATCTTCGGCGGCAGCCTGGCGCTCAACACGGCGATCCCGTCGTTCCTGTCGTATCGGCTGCACGTGGAGCCGGTGCTGGCATTCATCGCGTCGCAGGTGGTGGTCTATTTGTCGTGGAACTATCCGGGCAATCGGTACTGGGTCTTCAGACGAGAAGGGGGAACATGAACAAGCTGGTGTTGGCGTTGGCGCTCGTCGCCGGGTGCGCGCACGAGCAGGCGAAGACGAACCCGGCTGCGGCGCCGGCGGCGGAGGCGAAGGCGCAACCGCCCGCGGCGCCGGCGCCGGCGGCCCAGGCGGCGGCGCAGCCGGAGAAGCTGTTCGACAACCTCGGCGACCACCATCGCGCGATCTCGACCCGGGTGCCCGAGGCGCAGCGCTACTTCGATCAGGGCCTGCGGCTGACGTTCGCCTTCAACCACGAAGAGGCGCAGCGCTCGTTCGAAGCGGCGGCGGCGCGCGATCCGTCGTGCGCCATCTGCTACTGGGGCGCGGCGCTGGTGCTCGGCCCCAACATCAACCAGCCGGCGGGCGCCGATCGGGCGAAGATGGCGCTGCCGCTTCTGGCGAAGGCGAAGGCGGCGGCGAACGCGTCGCCCGTCGAGCGCGCGCTCATCGCCGCCCTGCAAAAGCGCTACAGCGATCCGCCGCCGGCGGCCGACGACGCCAAGGGGCAGGCGGCGCTCGACGAGGCGTACGCCAACGCGATGCGCGAGGTCGCCCGGCAGTATCCCGACGACAACGACGTGCAGGTGCTGTTCGCCGAGTCGATGATGGATCTGCGGCCGTGGAAGCTCTGGGATCCGGACGGCAAGCCGGCCCCGGGCACCGAGGAGATCGTGCGTACGCTCGAGACGGTGCTGGCGCGCGCGCCGCAGCATCCGGGCGCCAACCACTACTACATCCACGCGGTCGAGGCGTCGCCGCATCCGGAGCGGGCGCTGGCGGCCGCCGACCGCATCGGCACCATGATGCCGGGCGCCGGGCACGTCGTGCACATGCCATCGCACGTGTACCAGCGCGTCGGGCGCTACAACGACGCCGCCGAGGCCAACCGCAAGGCCATCGCCGCCGACAAGCAGTACATGGGATCGATCGGCGATCCCGGCTTCTACGCCATGTACGTCGCGCACAACTTCCAGTTCCTGTGGGCGGCGGCGCTGATGGCGGGACGGGGCGAGGAGTCGCTGGGGGCGGCGCGGCAGATGGTGCAGATGGTGCCGCCGGAGATGTGGAAGGCGATGCCGGAGATGTCGTTCAACGTCGCGGCGCCGGTGCTGTCGCTGGTGCGCTTCGGCCGCTGGGACGAGGCGCTCAAGGAGCCCGCGCCCCCGGCGGAGCTGCCGCTGCCGGCGCTCCTGCACCACTACGCCCGCGCGCGCGCGCTGGCCGCGCTCGGCAAGCTGGCGGACGCCGACGCGGAGGTGGCGGCGATGCAACAGCTCGCCGCGGCGCTGCCCAAGGGGGCGATGGCGGGCATGGGGCCGGCCGACGTCTACGTCGGCGTGGCGATCGATCTGGCGCGCGGCGACGTCGCCTGCCGGCGGGGCAAGGTCGCCGAGGGGCTGGCGCTGTTGCGCAAGGCGGTAGCGGCGGGCGACACCATCCCGTACGACGAGCCGCCCGATTGGTACTACCCACCGCGGCAGACGCTCGGCGCCTGGCTCTTGCGCACCAGGAAGCCGGGAGAGGCGCAGCAGGTGTTCGAGGAGGATCTGCGCAAGAACCCCGACAACGGCTGGTCGCTGACCGGGCTGCGCGCGGCGCTTCAGGCGCGCCGAAAGCCGACCGCCGCCGTCGAGGCCAAGCTGGCGACCGCCTGGCGCGCCGCCGACGTCAAGATCGCGTCATCGGACTTCTGATCACTCCGCCGCCGGGGCTGCCGCCGGCGGTGCCGACTCGGCGATTCCGCAAAAGCTGAGCTTCTTCATCGCCGGCGGCGGCGTCGTCCGCTCGCGCTGCGCCGTCGCCTTGCGATCGCGGAAGATCCTGGCGTAGCGCGTGCCCGGCTTGTCGAGCAGCACCAGGGCGCTCTTCCACGCCGCCGCGGCCTCCTTCTCGCTCGGCCCCGGCTCCGGCACCAGCGCCAACAGGCCCACCAGATCGTCGACGACCGCCGGGTCCTGCTGCGGCTTCTTCATCATCTCCACCATCGCCGGCACCAGCACGTGATCGCGCAGCGGCACGTAGTCGCTGGGATCGACCTGGCACCACAAAAGGCGCGCGTGCAGCCGCGAGATGGCGCTGCCCGACTGCGCGTGCGGGCTCTCGAGCAGCCGCGTCACCGCCGCGTCGTAGTCGCCCTGCGACTCGTCGTAGTGCGACACCATCACCTCGAGGATCTTGCCCTTGCACTCGGCGTCGCACCCGGTGCCCATCAGGTACTTCGACATCCACTGCGCCTGCTGGTTGTGAAAGTCGTCGAGCTTCTTCGCCTCCTCGGTGGTCACGAACTCGCCGGTGCGCGCAGCCGCCAACACCAGCGCGCCGACGACGTGGGCGCCCGGCGAGTAGCTCTGCAGCTTGCCGATCTCGTCCCACAGCCGCCGCTCGTAGAGATCGTTGAGCGTGAGCTCGAAGAGGCCGGCGAAGCGCTGCACGTTCTGTTGCACGCCGCGTTCGTCCCTGAGCATCACCAGCGGGCCCGGCTGCCCCTGCGATTGCGCCGCCTGCGTCTCATCGCTGATGAGGCGCGCGATCGCCTCCGAGCGCGCCGCCAGCTTGTCGTTGGAGCAGATGGGCACGTTGCGCGCGATGCCGTACTTCTCCTCGCACGACAGCACATAGGCGCGCGACAGGCGTTGGTAGTCCTTGCCCCCCGTGTTGGCCAGCACCGACTCCATGTAGTCGGGGTTGTCCTTGCCGAGCTCGAGCGCGTACGACACCGCCAGCTCCGGATCGAGGATGTTGCCGCGCGTCAGCGACAAGAGCACGCCGTAGCGCTGCTCGACCGAGCCCGGCCCCTGCGCCGACAGCACCGCCAGGTTCTTGGCCAGGATCTCGGCGCGCTCGATGCGCCACTGGTTGTCCGCCTGCGTCTCGGCCACCTTCTGCTGCGACTCGGCCGCGCGCCGCGCCGTCTCCGACTGGCGGTACTGCCAGATCGACGTGGCGATGAGCCCCGCCACGCCGATGACGAAGCTCGACAGGAACGTGTGGTACTTCATGATGAAGCGGCCGAGCTTCGACGTCTCCTCGGCGGGCGTGGTCTCGTTGCCCTCGCCTTTCTCCGCTGCCTGCTTGGTGGCCTCGTCCTTCGTCACCGTCTTTTCGTCTGCCATGCTCGCTCTCAGTCTTCGTCGGACAATAGGGCCGCGCGCGCGACAGCGTCGCGCCCGAAGCGATCGCGGATCTTGTCGAGGGTCTCGCCCAGGCGCTCGCCGCGCGCGCGCTCCGGCTCGTCGAGGGTGAGCTGGCGCGGCGCATCGGCGGGCGAGATCGACGTGGCCGCCACGCCCGACAGCCGCACGCCCGGCGCCCGCACCTTGGCCGCGTCGAGCAGCTCGAGCGCCACCTTGCCGATGAGCCGCCCGTCCGACGTCGGCGCCGGCAGCGTGCGCCGCCGCGTGGTCACGTGAAACTCGGGATCCTTGAGCTTGAGCACGACGCAGCCGCACAGCTGCGCGCTCCGGCGCAGCCGCTCGGCCACCCGCTCCGCCTGGGCCGTGATGCGGCGCCGCAAGAGCGGCCCGTCGGCGAGATCGTGCTCGAAGGTGTCCTCGGCGCCGATCGACACCGCCGCGCGATCGGGCTCGACGTGGCGGGCGTCCTCGCCGCGGGCCAGGGCGGCGAGCTCCGCGGCGTGGGCGGCGCCGAGCCGCGCCGTCAGCGCCTCGATCGGATGGCGCGCCACCTGCCCCAGGGTCTCCAGGCCAAGCCCGCGCAGGAGCTTGGCCGTCTTGGGCCCGACGCCGAACAGGCGCTCGATCGGCAGTGGGGCCAAAAAGGCGCGCGTCTCGCCGGCGGGCACGACCACCAGGCCGTCGGGCTTGCGGAGGTCGCTGGCGATCTTGGCCACGAACTTCACGGCGGCGACGCCGACCGAGGCGGTGAGCTCGAGCTCATCGCGCACGCGCCGCTTGATGGCCCGCGCCACCTCGGGCGCCGGCCCGTGCAGCCGCTCGGTGCCGGCCACGTCGAGGAACGCCTCGTCGATCGAGATGGGCTCGACCAGCGGCGTGAACGCGTCGAGGAGCTCGCGAAAACGCTCGGACACCGCGGCGTAGGCCTCCATGCGCGGCGGCACCACCAGCGCCCGCGGGCAGAGGCGGCGCGCCTCGGCCATCGGCATGGCGCTCTTGCAGCCGAAGGGCCGCGCCTCGTACGACGCCGCCAGCACGACGCCGCGGCGCGACGCCGAGCCGACCAGCACCGGCCTTCCGCGCAGCTCCGGCCGGTCGCGCTGCTCGACGGAGGCGTAGAACGCGTCGAGGTCGACGTGCAGGATCACGCGGTCAGTATAGCGCCGGCGCGGCGCGGCGACGTCATCGCTGCGACATCGGCTGATTGGTGGCCAGCAGCACGATGGCGATGAGCAAGCAGGCCCACGGTGCCGTGCAGCGCCGCGTACAGCCCGCGGCTCATCGGCGCCGACGGGTGCGCGCGCCGGATCTGATGGTGCTTGATGGTCAGGACCGTGTGAATCACCACCACCGCCACCACCAGCGCGAGCTTGTAGTGCATCCACGACGCCACGGCGAACCAGGCCATGCCGTGCTGGTACGCCAGCCACACGCCGAACACGATGGTCAGAACCGCGCCCGGCACGGCGACGAGCCAGTTGAGCCGCCCTTCGATGAAGGTCAGGCGCGGACGCGCCGACGGCAGCTCCTTGGAGTGGTAGCCGAGGATGCGCGAGAAGGCGAGCAGCCCGCCCATCCACAAGACCACGCCGATGAGGTGGAACCCGAGCAGCCAGCCGCGCGCCATGCAGCGACGTTAACACGCGAGATCACCTTGCGCGATGCCGGGCGATGTGCGACGAACGCCTGATGGCCCGCGTCAAGGTGCTCTTTCACGACAATTGCTTCGACGGCGCGGCCTCCGCTTCGCTGTTCTCGCGCTTCTACGCGGCCCGGATCGACCCCAGCGCCACCTTCGAGTTCGCCGGCAAGGCGCACGGCACCGGCAACGTCTACTCGGCCGACAGCTTCGACGGCGACGTCAACGTCGTGGTCGACTTCCGCTACTCGGCGGATCCGCGGCTCGAGTGGTGGTTCGATCATCACGTCTCGGCGTTCCCCACGCCCGCCGACGAGCAGCACTTTCGCACGCACCCGAGCCCGCACAAGTTCTTCGATCCCAAGGCGCGCAGCTGCACCAAGTACCTGGTCGAGCGCTGCGCCGAGGCCTTCGGCTGGGACTGGAGCCGCTACGGCGAGCTGGTGCAGTGGGCCGACATCATCGACGGCGCGCAGTTCGAGTCGCCCAAGGCCGCCGTCGAGCTGGCCGAGCCGGCGCTACGACTGATGACCTGGGTCGAGAACAACCACGACCCCAAGCTCAAGCTGCGCTTCATCGAGGACCTGACCACGCGATCGCTGGCCGAGATCGCGGCCGAGCCTTACGTCACCAGCGCGCTTTTGCCGGTGCTCGAGGCGCACAAGCGCGGCATCGACATCGTGCGCGCGCGCGCCCACTTCGAGCGCGGCGTGGTCAGCTTCGACGTCGCCGACGACGGGCTCGACGCCTACAACAAGTTCATCCCCTACTTCCTGTTCCCCGACTGCCACTACGTCGTCGGCGTGTCGCTGTCGGCGACGCGGGCCAAGGTGTCGGTGGGGTCCAACCCGTGGCAGTCGGCGCGGCGCACGGTCAACATCGCCGAGCTGTGCGAGCGCTACGGCGGAGGCGGCCATCCCGTGGTCGGCGCGGTGTCGCTGGCGACCAACGAGCTGCCGCGCGCGCGCCAGGCGGCGGCCGAGATCGCCGAGACGCTGCGCACCGCCGCGCCCAAGGAGCGGTAGCGCCGTGCCGTCCTTCGACGTCGTCTCCAAGCTCGACATGCAGGAGGTCGACAACGCGGTCAACCAGACCAAGAAGGAGCTCGGGACGCGCTACGACTTTCGTGGAACACAGAGCGAGATCGAGCAGACGCCCGAGGGCATCGTGGTGCGCTCGGCCGACAAAGAGCACGTGGCAGCGGCCTACAAGGTCTTGATGGAGCGCATGGTCAAGCGCAACGTGTCGCTCAAGTCGCTCGATCCGCAGGAGCCCGAGCCGGCGGCCAAGAACTCGATGCGCCAGCTCATCAAGCTCAAGCAGGGGATCTCGACGGAGAAGGGCAAGGAGATCGTCAAGCTCATCAAGGACGCCAAGCTCAAGGTGCAGGGGCAGATTCAGGACGAGCAGGTGCGCGTCACCGGCAAGAATCGCGACGATCTGCAGGCGGCGATCCGCATCTTGCGCGCCAACGCCGACGAGCTCGGGCTCGATCTGCAGTACATCAACTTCAGGGAATAGCGAGACCATGAGCCAATACGGAATGTCACGGGCGTCGGTGCTTCACGACGCCGGCGAGTTCGAGGCGTCGCTGCAGGCGGCGACGGAAGAGATCGCGCGCGAGCAGGAGAACTCGGAGCACTGGTGGGACCGCGCCACCGCGCTGGCCTCGCTCGAGCGCTACGACGAGGCGGTCGCCGACTTCGAGCGCGCCAAGCAGGTCGATGCCAAGACCTCGGTGCTCGACGACGACATGCTCGACGACGCCTACTTCTCGGCGCTGCTCGGCGCGGCGCGCGCCACGCCCGACGTAGGGGCGGGCTGCGCCAAGCTCGAGCGCTACGCCGTCACCTTCCCGTCGGGGCGGCACGCAAAGGACGCCGGCGACTGGCAGAAGCGGCTGCGCGGCGAGCTCAAGAGCCACTTCGTCAAGGAGCGCTACCAGTAGGCAGCGGTACGAAGGTGAACGGGTAGCCGACCACACCTTCGCAGCGGGAGAACTGCCAGCGGGCGATCGCGGACGCGACGCACTGGCCGACGGCGGCATCGGGCAGCGTCGAGGCGCCGACGGCCGACGAGGAGACGCTGCCGTCGCGCTCGATGACGAAGCGGGTGAGCACGCGGCCGGTCAAGGACGGGCGTGATTGCAGCGCGCGCTCGTAGCAGAAGCGCACTTCGTTGAGGTGCGCGCGCACGACGCGGCGGATGAGCTCCTTGTCGCAGCTGCCGCGCACGGCGGCGGCGTCGCCGAAGACGTCGACGATGACGCCGTGGCGGCCGCCGAGGAGGCCCGCGCCGCGACCATAGCCGACGCCGGTGCCGGTGCCGGTGCCGTAGCCGATGGTGCCGATGTCGCCGAGGCCGATGGTGCCGTCACCGGCGCCGCCCCCGCCTTCGCCGACGCCGGCCAGGCCGAAGCCCCCGTCGCCATAGGCGTCGCCGACCTGATCGCCGGTCAGCTCGCCGGCGCTCCCGCTCCCGGCGAGGCTGCCGCCGGCGAGGCTACCGGCGCCGCTGCCGCCGGCGAGGCTGCCGGCGGCGCCGCCGCCGTTGGGAGTGCCGAGCGCATCGCCGCCGCCGCTGCCGCCGGACGCGCCGCCGCGGTCGGCGCCCGAGGCCATCCCGCCCGTGGACGACGCGGCGCCGCCACCGACGGCGAGGGAGCCGCTATCGGCCACGTCGGAGGCGCTGACGTGGCTGTCGCCGAGGAAGGCAGCGCGAAGCTGAGCCAGTGCGCCGACGGCGCCGGCGGCGCGTGCTTGCGCGGCGGCAGCCCGGCGAGCGTCGTCTTCGCGCGCCGTCTGCGCCAACTGCCGGTCGAGCTCCGCCAGCTGCAGCGCCTGCGCAGCCGCCGACGCCTGTCGCATCGCCGTTGATCGCAGCGGCTCCAGCGCTTGGGCGGTCGCCGCTGATTGCGCCGTCTGCGCCGCCTGCGCCGTCTGCGCCGTCTGCGCCGTCTGCGCCGTCTGCGCCGTCTGCGCCGTCTGCGCCGTCTGCGCCGTCTGCGCCGCCTGCGCCGTCTGCGCCGCCTGCGCCGCCTGCGCCGTCTGCGCCGCCTGCGCGGTCTGCGCCGCCCGCGCCCCCTGCTCGGCGCGCTGCGCGCGGTTTCGCCGCGACAGCGCGCGCGCCGCTGACGTCGTCGCCCCCGCGGGCGAGCGCATGGTCGCCCGCGCCGCGTCCGACTCGCGCACCACCGTCGCCGCGCGCCCACCGTGCAGCGACGGCAACAGCAGCGCCACCTTGACCCGCACGCCGTCCGGGATGTTCCACGACGGCGTCCGCGGCGTCGTCACGCGCAGCGCGATTACGAAGAGCGCCGCAGCGAGCGCCGCCCCCGCCAGACCCGCGCGCTCCCGCCACGAGCCCGACGGCCCGAGCGGCAGCCGCCGCGGCGGCGTCGTCCCCGTGATGACATAGGCGATTAGCCCCGCCCGAACCGTCACGCGCGTACGCGGCCCCAGCGGCAGCACCGTTACCCCGCACAGCGACAGCTCGCTGAGCTCGACCGCGCGCCTGCCGACCGCGATCTCGCCCGCGAACGCGCGCCCAAGCACCAGCTCGAAGCCGCCGGCGCCGCGGCGCACCTCGAGGTCGCCGCCGGCGAGCCGGACGACGGCGCGCCCGCCGCGCCACAGCAGCTCCTCCTCGACGGTCGCGCCGTCGAAGATCGTCGCCACCGCCACCGCCGTCGCACCGCCGTCGACAAAGGGCCACGGAGCCAACAACGCCGCCATGTCACGATGGACAGCGGCGTGCGACGAAAGTTCCCGCGCTACTGCGCCTGGTCGGTGATGAACGTGTCCGGATTCGCCTCGCCCGCCGCCGGTGCCATCTCGGTGGGCGCCGTCCCTTCGAGGAACACCTCGTCCATCGACGGCGCTCCCGGCGGTGCCAACAGGCCCGTCCTCGGATCGATCTTCTGCACCACCACGCCCGGCGGCTGCGCGAACGGCTGCGGCGGCAGCCCCTTGAGCGCCCCTTGCATGATTTCCACCCACATCGGCAGCGCCGCCCGCGCGCCCTGCTCGCCGCGCCCGAGGTCGTGCATGTCGTCGAACCCGACCCACACGCCGGTCACCAGGTTGGGCGTAAAGCCCATGAACCAGGCGTCGGGCCGCTTCTTGTCGAGGTTGGTGGTGCCGGTCTTGCCCGCCGCGGGCCGCCCCAGCTTGCCCCGCGCCGAGGCCGCCGTGCCCTCCTCGATCACCGACCTCATGACGTCCGTGATGAGGTAGGCCAGCTCCGGCTTGATCGCCTGCACCGCTTGCGCCGACGGTGGCGGCAGCTCCTCGCCGCCGATCTTCTTGATCAGCTGCGGCACCATCCGCTTGCCGCCCGCCGCGAAGGTCGCATAGGCGTTGGTCATCTCGAACGGCGACACCACAGACGTGCCGAGCGCGAGGCTGGGAGTGGCCTCCAGGGTCGACTCGATCCCGACGTCGTGCGCCAGCGACGCCACCACCGCCGGATCGACCCCGCCGCGCGACGTGTCGACGAGCTGCGACGCCACCGTGTTGAGCGATCGCGCCAGCGCCACGCGCAGCCGCACCGGCCCCAGGAACACCTCTTTCTCGGCGTTCTGCGGCTTCCACGGCGCCAGCCCGGGCGACACGTAGGTCTGCGGTCCGTCGATCAGCACCGACGCCGGCGTCCACTTCTCGGTCGCGAACGCCGCCGTGTAGACGAACGGCTTGAACGACGACCCCGGCTGTCGCTTGGCCTGCAGCGCCCGATCGAACCCGCCCGGCCGATAGCCATAGCCACCCACCAGCGCCTTGACCTCGCGCGTGTTCGGGTCCATCACCACCACCGCCGCCTGCGGCCCGAGCTCGAGCGCCAGGATGGCCGGCTTGTCCTTCGGGTAGTCGATGACCCGCACGCGGATGACGTCACCGACGGCAAACCGCTTGTCCGCCGTCAGCCCCTTAGGGTTGTAGCGATCGATCGACGCCGGCAGCGGCAGCCACCCTTGCGTAGCGCCGAGCGATACGGTCGCGCCGTCGCTGTCATGGGCGTGCGTATCGACCGCGGCCAGCGCCAGCGCCGCCGGCGGCGCGTCCGCCCTGCCCGGCCGCTTCGGCGGCGGCGTGCGCCCCTTGGCCCGCTGCTGCCCGAGCGGCGCCGCCTCGCTGTTCGCCGGCCCGCCCGCCGTCCCGCCGTCGACCACGAGCTGCGTGATCACGCCGTCGACGATCTTGTCGCGCGACGGCCCCGACGGATACGCCTTGGCCAGCTTCTTTTCGTGCGCGGCGATCTGCTGCGGCGTCTTGAGGTGCATGAGCGGCTTGCGATACCCCTGCCGCACGTCCAGATCGATGAGCCCCTTCTCGACCGCCTCCCGCGTCAGCTTCTGGATGCGCGCGTCGCAGGTGGTCACCACGGTGATCCCGAGGGTGGCCAGCTTCTTGGCGCCGTACCTCTCGACGAGCACCTTTTTCACCTCGTCGACGAACTCGGGCGCCGTCCCTTCGGCCGGCGTCGACAGCTTCACCAGGCGGATCGGCATGCGCCCGAACCGCTCCGCCTGCTCGGGCGTCAGGTGGTGATAGCGCGCCATCTGCGACAGCACATAGAGCTGCCGCTCCTTGGCCCGCTGCGGATGCTTCCACGGATCGATCTCGCTCGGCCCCTTGGGCAGCGACAGCCAACAGCGCCGCCTCGCCCGCGTCGACCTCGCTGATCGACTTGCCGAAGTAGAACTGCGCCGCCTCCTCCACGCCGTAACGCTGATAGGGAAACTCGATCTGATTCAAATACAAATAGAGGATCTCGTCCTTGGACAGCTTGGTCTCGAGCCGCTTGGCCAGGATCATCTCCTGCACCTTGCGCTTGATGCCCGCGAACCCCGAGCGCTGGAAGTTCTTCAGGATCAAGTTGCGCACCAGCTGCTGCGTCAGCGTCGAGGCGCCGCGTACGCGCGCCCCCGGCTTCAAGTCGTCGACGAGCGCGCGAAAGATGCCGTAGTAGCTGATGCCGCCGTGCTCGTAGAACTGCGCGTCCTCGGCGTCGACGATGGCGTGGATCATCACCGGCGGGATCTTGTCGCGCGGCACCACGGTGCGGCGCTCTTCGTAGATCTCGCCGATCAGCTCGCCATCGGCCGACAGCACCTTGGAGACCACCTTGGGCCGGTAGTCGGAGACGGCGTCGATCTTGGGCAGGTCGGGATCGGCGGAGAGGATGAGGAACATCCCGACCACGCCGACGCCGGCCAGCACCGCGCCGGACAGGACGACGAAGAGCGTCCAGCGCAGCCAGCGGCGCCGCCCTCCGACGGCAGGAAGCTTCCGGGTCTTGACACGCTTTTCGGCCACGATCTTGTACGCGCAGTCTAGCGCGCACATCCCCGCGTCGCTACAAGCGCGTCTCTTGACAGCGGACGCGAAACTGACTAATTATCGACTGGCGAGTCGATAATGGCGCGTCCGATCGATCCAAATTTGCGCATCGAGCTGCTCGCCGCGGCCGAGGCCGAGTTCGCGCGCAACGGCGTCGCGGCCACGCGCATCGACGACATCGTGGCCCGCGCCGGCCGCAGCAAGGGCGCCTTCTACCAATACTTCACGTCCAAGGAAGACCTGTTCCGCCACCTCGTGGAGGGCCTGCTGGCGCGCCTCGGGACCCTGGTGGCGCAGCCCCTCGTCACCGACGAGCGCAACCCACCGTCGCGCGAGCGCTTCTTGCAGCTCTGGCGGCTCCGCGACGAAGCCATCTTCGAGTTCATCTGGGCCAACCGCGATCTGGTGCGCCTGGTGCTGAGCGGCGGCTTCTCCGCCGCCTTCGCCGATCTCATGGACGCGTTCGCCCAGCGCACCTACGACGTCATCTTCGAGAGCCTCAACTGGGGCAAGGAGCACGGGGTCTACCGGCGCGACTTCCACGCCCACCAGGTGGCGGTCATGATCGCCGGCGCCTACGACCGCCTGGCGCGCGAGCTCGTCGCCCGCGACGGCAGCCGCCCGAACCTGCGGCAGTGGTGCGCCGAAGCGCAGTCGTTCGTCTTGCACGGAATTATCGACTAATGAGTCGATAACTGTAGGAGCCGCACCATGGAATCGACGCTCATCGTCCTGGCCATCCCGATCTTCCTCGCCTTCATGGGCGGCGAGCTGTGGCTCGCGCACCGCCGCGGCCGCCGCTTCTACCGCTTCGCCGACTCGATCGCCAACCTGGGCAACGGCATCGGCGAGCAGGTCCTGGCCGCCTTCGCCATCCCGCTCACGGTCGGCGTCTACGCGGCGATCTGGGCCCACGCGCGCGTCGCCACGCAGTCGCCACGCTCGGTGACCGCGTGGATCGTGCTCTTCTTCGCCGTCGACCTCTGCTACTACACGTTCCATCGTGCCGCCCACCGCGTGAACTTCTTCTGGGCCGGCCACGTCGTCCACCACCAGTCCGAGGAGTACAACTTCTCGGTGGCGCTGCGGCAGAGCTGGTTCGGCCAGCTCACGCAGTGGATCTTCTACGTGCCACTGGCCATCGCCGGCTTTCCGCCCGCGATGTTCCTCGTCATGACCACGCTCAACACGCTCTACCAGTTCTTCATCCACACCCGCCTGGTGGGGCGGCTCGGCCCGCTGGAGTGGTTCATGAACACGCCGTCGCACCACCGGGTGCACCACGGCGTCAACCCGCGCTACGTCGATCGCAACTACGCCGGCGTCCTCATCGTGTGGGATCGGCTGTTCGGCACCTTCGAGCCCGAGGGCGCCGAGCCCATCTACGGCCTGGTCAAGCCGCTCGGCAGCTTCGACCCGCTGTGGGCCAACCTGCACCGCTGGGTCGAGATCGGGTCCATGGCGCGGCGCACGCGCCGCCTGCGCGACAAGCTCTACGCCTGGCTGGCGCCGCCCGAGTGGCGCCCCACCGATCTCGGCGGACCGGTGATCGTGCCCGAGCCCGATCGCGACGGCCCGTCGCTGCTGGCGGCGCCCGATCGCCGGCGCGATTGGCGGGTGGCGCTCGCGTTCATCGGCGTCTTCGCCGGCGCGTCTTGGTTCATCCACGCCGCCGCCGCCAACCCGCGGGCGCCGCTGGTGCTCGCCGCCGGGGGCGCCATCCTCGTCGCGGTGGTCAGCCTGGGCCGGATCTACTCGCCAGCGCGCGGGCGATGATGGCGTCGGCGCCGCGCAGATCGCGCCGGTAGTAGTCGGCGCGCAGGGCGTCGAGCGCGTCGCCGTCGAGATCGCCGGTGCGGCCCAGCGCGCGCCGCCGCCGCTCGGCGTGCGTGTACACGCACAGCGCCGTGGCCACCGACAGGTTCACGCTCTGCGAGAACCCACGCATTGGAATCGTGAACTCGACATCGCACGCGGCGCGCGCCGCCGCCGTCAGCCCGTCGCGCTCGTTGCCGATGAGGAACGCCGCCGGCGCCAGCGGGTCGAGCTCCTCGAGCGCGGTGGCGGCGCCGGGCACCGCGGCGTACAGCTGAAAGCCGCGCTGCTCGAGGTCGGCGGCGCAACGCTCGATCGACTCGTCGCGCACGATGTCGAGCCACTTGTCGCAGCCCTGCGTCACCCGCTCGGAGAAGCCGAACGACGCCCCCACGATGCGCAGCTCGCGCACGCCGATCGCCTCGCAGCTGCGCAGGGCCGCGCCGCCGTTGTGCGGATCGTGCAGGTTCTCCAGCACCACCACCAGCCCGCCCAGGCGGGAGGCGGCCACGCGATCGATCTTGTCCCGCCGTTCATCGCCCAGGTGCGGCCCGAGCGCGTCGATCACCAACCGTGCATCCACCCGGACGATCTACCACGTGAGACCGGCTCCCGGAGCAAGCCGTGCTATAAGTCCCGCGCGTGAGAGAGCCCGAGCTACGCCAGCTTCTGGCCGAGATCTGCCACCGCATGTACCGGCAGGGATACATCGCGGCCGGTGACGGCAACGTCTCCGCCCGGCTCGACGACGGCGAGCGCGTGCTGGTCACGCCCACCGGCTTCCACAAAGGGTTCATCAAGGAGGACGAGCTCGTCATCGTCGACCTGCGCGGCAAGCTCCTGCGCGGGACGAGGAGGCCGTCGTCGGAGTTCCTGATGCACGAGCTGGCCTACGCCGAGCGCCCCGACGTGGGCGCGGTCGTGCATTCGCATCCGCCCATGACGGTCGCGCTCGCGCTCGCCGGCGTCAGCCTCGCTCAGTGCATCCTGTCCGAGACCTGCCTGGTGCTCGGGGCCATCCTGATCGCGCCCTACTCGACGCCGACCACCGACGAGGTGCCGCGCGTGCTCAAGCCGTACATGCGGCAGACCAACGCCATCGTCATGGATCGCCACGGCGCCATCACGCTCGGCCGCGACCTCGACGAGGCCTACAACCGCTTGGAGGCGATGGAGCACGCCGCCAAGATCACCCACGCCGCGCGCGTGCTCGGGCCTGTCGCGCCGCTGCCGCCGCACGAGGTCGACAAACTGCAGTCACTCGCCATCAAGCTCGGCATCCCGCGCGCCCCCGATCCGTGCACGCTGTGCAACGCCTGTCCCAACGGCACGGGCGGCCCGGTCGTCACCCCGCTCGACGACACCATCGTCGACGTGGTGCTCGACAAGCTCCGCGGCGAAGCGGCCCGCCGGTGAGCGACACACCCTCCACCGCCGCCCCCGGCGCCGTCTATCTGTGGACCTATCTCGAGCAGAGCGCGAGCTTCCCCGGCTGGCACCTCACCGCCGACGGCGCGGGCTGCCAGGCGCTCCTCGTGGCGCTCGACCAGCTCGCCCCCGGCGGCTCGATCACGCTGCCGACGCGGCCACCGACGCCGGCGATCCTGGCCGTTCCGCACAACCGTCGCGCCCAGACGCGCGCAGCTTCGCACCTGACGTTCTGCCACGAGGCGGGGCGCGCAGTCTGGCGGCTCGAAGAGCGCGACGGCGGCGTCACCTTCTTCGCCAGCGCCGATCGCCTGATCACCGTACGCCGCCGCATCGTCGACGTGAGCCGCGGGCGCGGCGACTCCTGGATCGGCGCCGACTACAAGCGCAGCTCGCGCGAGCAGCGGCTCTGGTTCTGGTGGATGCCCCGCCCCGCCCGCTGACCCTGGCAGCTCCGCGCCCGCGGTTGGCGCAGAGCGAGCTGCGTCGAGAGCGCGCCAAAGCGCCACGTCCGGCCCCGCGCGCTCTGCCCCGCTGGGCTCAAACAGTCCTCGCCACCGCACCGCCGTGCTCGACTCACCCTCTGTGCGTGCTGCGGAACTCGCCCAGCGGGGCAGAGCGCACGGGGCCTCTTTGGAGGTGGAACCGGGGAGCGTCCGCGGCGGTCGCGCTGGCACGGGCTGGCGGTCTGGCCCGCCGCGCTCGGCGAGGCCCTATCAGATGGGCACTTGGAAAACGGGCCGCATCCACGCGGCGTCAGCGCCCCGACTGTGCCAGCTGCTGCGGCGGCGTCGTGATGCGCTTGACCAGCGCCATGCACTCGCGCTCCGGCATCGCCTCGGCGCGCGAGAAGCGCAGCGGCGTCGCCAGCGCCCGCTCGTACTCCTCGTCGGTGAGCCGGCCGCGCTCGTGCATGCGCCGCATGATGCGCTTGACGTAGGCGTCCCACTTGGCGTCGAGCATGCCGCTCGCGTGGCAGTACTGCACGTAGCGCCGCTTGGGGCTGGGCAGGATCGACGAGAAGAACGCCGCCTCCTGCGGCTCCAGCTCCTTGGCGCTCTTGCCGAAGTAGTGGCGCGCGGCGCGCCCGATGCCGTAGATGCGCGGCCCGAACTCGATCACGTTGAAGTAGATCTCGAGGATCCGCTCCTTGGTCAGGTGCTGCTCGAGGTACCAGACGAGGAACAGCTCCTGCAGCTTGCGCGACAGCGTCTTCTCGCGCGAGAGCAGCACGTTCTTCACCATCTGCATGGTGATCGACGAGGCGCCCAGCCGGAAGTAGCCGCGCTGCAGGTTCTGTTGTAGCGCCGAGCGGAACTCCGACGAGATGAACCCGTGGTGCTTGAAGAAGCCCGAGTCCTCGGTGGTCATGATGGAGTTGATGAGGTAGGGCGAGATCTCGCTGAACGGCACCCAATCGGGCGATTCGGGTCCGACCACGAAGGTCATCCACTTGCCCGGCTCGTACTCCACCGTCTGCTCGAACGTCGCCGACAGGCGATCCGACGACGCCCACTCCGGCGCCTGCAGGACGCGGCAGCCTTCGATGCCGACGTGGCCGCCGAGATCGACCGGCGTCTCCAGATCCTCGAAGTCGACGCCGACGTGCAGATCCGTCGAGAACGTGCCCGCCAGCTTGAACCCCTGCAGGTACGGCACCAGCTCCACCGGCAGCGCCTGCAACGCCACCTGGCAGGGCAGCGGCCGCACCTGCAGCGTCGCGGCGAAGCGCGGCTTGCGCCCCAGGTTCGCCACGTCGGCGGCGATGACCGCGTGCAGGTTGCGGAAGTCCACCGACGCCTCCGACAGCTTGAGCAGGTGCTGCTTGGTGTCGACCACGCCCTTTAGGTGCGCGTCGAAGCCGAGCCGCGGCACCGGCTGCGCCGCCAGCATCGGATGGGCGACCGTGAGCCCGGCCAGGTGCGCGCCGCCGATGAAGGCGAGCCGATCGTCACGGAACCCGAGGTCGAGGTGCGCGTCCATCTCGCCCTTGGACGCGTTGAGGATCTCGGGCGAGCCGTCCTTGTTGCGCAGCACCGAGTCGAGCTGCGACAGGCGGAAGCGATCGCAGCGCAACGACAGCTTGCCCTGGCGCGCGTCGGACGACAGCCAACCGGCGGCGTTCCACAGCTCGGTGGTCGCGCCGCCGTAGCTGCCGTGCACGTCGATGGTGTGCCGCTCGCCGTCGGCGTCGGGGCGCATCACCGCGTGGATGCCGGTGAGCTCGAGCCCACGCACGGGGGTGAGCGTGCCGTCCTCGACGTCGACGGCCGGCAGCCCGACCGGCTTGCCGTGCGCGAGCGTGACGTCGACCGTGGCCTCGCGGGCGCCGGCGCGGGCGCCGAACGCTTCCAGCCGCGCGTCGCGCACGTGCAGCGTCGCCGGCCCGTCGGGCCGCAGGTCGCCGTCGAGCGCCTTGACCTCGGCCTGCCCGAGCACGTCGTCGGTGAGACGCAGGTTGCCCTGATGGATGCGCACGAGCTCGACGTGGACGCGCCGGCCCGACGACGCCGCGGCGCCCGGATGCTTCTCGCGCAGCTTGGCCAGGATCGAGGAGACGTTGTCGTCGCCCGACTCGCTGCGCACGATGTCGACGCGCGGATGGTCGAGCTCCAGGAGCTCGACCCGCACCCCGCCCGACAGCAGCGACGACAGCGCCACCGTGGCCCGCAGCCCCGGGATCACCACCGGCGGCGCGGCGCCGGCGCCGTCGACCACCAGCCCGCGCAGCTCCAGGGTGCGAAAGCCCACCCGGACGTCGTTGACCGTGACCGCCCGCCCCAGTCGGGCCGACACCCCAGGCAGCACGACCGCCCGCACCAGGTGCCCGCCCACGAGCGGCACGCCGGCGAGGATCGCCGTCGCCACCAACGGCACCCAAACCAGCGGCCGACGCAGCATCGGCCAATCAGTCTAGCAGACTAGAGAGGATCTCATCGAGAACGCGAAGAAAGAACACATCCGGCTCAAACCTCATGATTCACCACATCTCGATTCGAGCTCTCGACAGGTTCCTGAACCGCGTCGCATCGAGAGCGCGCCAAAGCGCCACCTCCGGCCCCACGCACACTGCCCCGCAGGGCGCAAACAGTCCTCGCCACCGAACCGCAGGTGCTCGATTCTGCCCCTTGCCTGTGCTGCGGAGCTCGCCCCGCGGGGCAGTGCGCGTGGGGCCTCCGTGCTCGTCCAAAAACCGGCAGCGACCCGCCGCCGCAGCTTCGTCCGCTGTTCCCGGACGCCGTTTCCCATGAGCCCATAGAGCGGCGGTCGTCGGAGCCGTCTTGCCAGGCGTCGAGGAGCGCTCCGCCCCAAGGGCGGACGCCAGCGACGAGCCGAGGGCCCGGACGTGCCGCCGGCCGGTAAGGCCGCCGGCGTAGCGGGCCCGTCCCGGCAAGACGGCTCCGACGAACGCCCGCGGCCCCGCGGCGCCAACCGGCGACCCTGCCGCCAAGGATGGCGTTTGGGCAGATCGCGCGGGGTCGCTGTGGTCGTCGTCGGAACAGGACCCTACAACGAGGCGCCGCTGCGACGCGGGCTCAGTCCTTGGTCCTGCAGGAGACGGCCAGGATGAGGACGCCGCCGTCGTGCCGCGTGCCCACGTGCAGCACCACGCCGCCTTCGTCGAGCACGAACGTCGTGTCGAGGACACGATGGTGCTTCGCGGGATGGTCGATGACCAGCCTCAGGCGCATACGGTGCTCGCCCGGGCCGCCCATGTGGTTGAGGAAGGTCAGCGTCGCCGGCCGGTTCTCGGGCAGCATGATCTGCGCCGAGCCCCCCTCCGAGATCGTCAGGATCTTGCGATCGAGCAGCCGGAAGTCGTGCCACGCGGTGAACGGCGCCTTCGACAGATACGGCTTGAGCAGATCGATCTTCGGATCGATCTGCGTCGCCCCGGTGCCCGGCAAGGCGTGGATGATCGGAATCTCGCAGGTTGCGGTATCGGCCCGCGCGGCGCCGCCGGCGAGCATCGCCGCCCCGAGGACCACTGCCGCCGCTCCGCGCGCCAGGCGCATCAGTCGTCCTCCGTGGTCCAGATGATCGTAGTCGGCTCGTCACCGCGATGCGGTTCGTCGTCCACCTGAATCACGGTCGCCACCGCCCCCGTGGTCTCGAGGCTCTCGATCTCGCATCCGTTCTGCGGATGCGCAGAATGCCACGGCGGCACGAAGAAGAGCAACGCCGCGGCCGCCGCCGCCGACACCAGCGCCGCCGACCAGCTCGCCGGATGCGCACGCAGCCCCCAGCGACGGCGCGCCTTGGCCGCCGCCTTGCCGCCGCCGGCGAGCTCCTTTTCCAGCGCCGGCCACAGGTCGACGTCGGCCGCCGAAGCCAGCAGCGCGTTGGCGACCAGGCCGCGCACCTCGTCGAGCGCGGCCAGCTTGAGCCGGTCGTCCTCACTGAGCGCCGCCTCGACGTCGGCGCGCTCCTGTGACGACAGCTCGCCGTCGAAGTAGCGCTGCAACCGTTCGTCTTCTGCCTTGCCCATCTTCGTTCGTCCCTTCTTCAAGCGGCGGGAGTCGCCGCCTTGCGATACGCGATCAACATCGCCTGCATCTTCTTTCGCGCGTGGAACAGGCGCGACATGATCGTGCCGATCGAGCACTTCATGGTCTCGGCCATTTCCTGATACGAGAGCCCCTCGACCTCCCGCATGACCAGCACCGCGCGATGCGCCGGCGACAGTTTGTCGAGCGCAGCGACGATCTGGTTCCGCAATTCTTTGTCCGACAGCGCGCGCGCCGGATCGAAGCCGGTCCGGTGGGGCGCGATGCCGCCCTCGTCGGGATCGTCGTTTGCCTGGGTGTCATCGAACTCGACCTTCTGCCCGCGCCGCTTGCGCAGGTGGTCGATCGCCAGGTTGACGACGATGCGATAGAGCCACGTGAAGAACTGTGCATCGCCCTCGAACGTTGCAAGGCTCTTGTGGACCTTGAGGAAGGCTTCCTGGCAGATGTCGCGAGCGTCGTCGGGGTCATGGACCATCCCGAGCGCGACGGCGAAGGCGCGGCGCTGGTGCCGGGTAACCAACTCGCGAAAGGCGGCCGCGCTTCCGCGACGGGCATCCTCCACGAGCTTCCTGTCATCCGGCTCCAAGCCAGGCTCCGTTTCGTCCGCTCTCGTGTTGATCGACGGCGTTCCGGCCCGATTATTCAGAGGAAGACGAGTGGATGACCAGGGAAAAACGAGACGGAAAAAGAAGGCGGCCAGAGCCTCCGGCCTTGGGGGGAGTAGGTCGGAAGCTCGGCCGCCCAACAGCTATTATGTATTTTTTTGGTGCCACTGCAACCTGATTTTCACTCTTTTTTCGTGACAAGATGAGACGCGTGCCCGATCCCGGCGTAGAGATTGTTGCTTTCGTCCGAGCCGTGCGCCGGCGGCTGCGTGCCGAGCAGCGCTGGCGCGGGGCCGGTGTCGGCGGCGGGATCGCGCTCGGTCTCTTCACGCTCCTGTCGTGCGGGGCGGCCCTCCTGCCCGGCGCCGGCTGGCGCCCGCTGGCGCTCCTTTTGGCCGGCGGCGGGATCGGGGTCGCCGGCGTGCTGACGATCCGTGCCGCCGCGCGCTGGCGGCGCGACGATGCCGTGGCGCGCCATCTCGGCGAGCAGGTGCCCGGCCTGGGCGACGACCTGTGGTCGGCGATCGAGCTCGAGCGCGAGCTGCCGCGGCTCGATGCCGAGCCGCTGCTGTCCCCGGCGCTGGTGCGCGCGCACCGCGAGCGCGTGGCGGAGCAGCTGCGGACGCTCGAGCCGCGGTCGCTGGTGCGGGTGCGGCGGCTCGCCAACGGCTGGCCGCTCTTCGCCGCGTCGGCGCTGCTGGCGACGCTGGCGCTCGTGTGGCCGGCGGGCATCAAGCGGGGATGGGCGGCGCTGACGTCGGCCAAGCCGCCGCCGTCGACCTCGGTGGAGCCGATCGTCGGCGACATCGATCTGACGCTGCAGTATCCGGCGTACACCGAGCTGCCGCCGCGGGTGATCCCGGCCAGCTCGGGTCACATCCTGGCGCTGCCCGGCACCCGCGTGTCGATCGCGGCGCGCGCGCTCTTGCCGCGCACGCGAGAGGCCTCGCTGCTCCTCGAGGCGGAGGGCAAAGAGGCGCGCGAGCTGCCGGTCGAGGTGCACGACGGCCACCTGTCGGTCACGATCGACGTGCGCGCCCGCGGCTCGTGGCGCTTCATCCTCGGCGGCGGCGCGCACCGCGTCGCCGAGCCGGAGGCGCACCGCATCGCCATCGAGCCCGATCGGCCGCCGCGCGTCGATCTGTACGCGCCGGGCGATCCGCTCGAGGTCGCCGGCCCGCGCCGCGTCGAGCTGGCCTGGAGTGTCGACGACGACTACGGGCTCGGCGCCATCGATCTCGTGTGGAAGGCGGGCGACGAGCCGGAGAAGCGGCGCACCATCGAGGCGAAGCCGGCGGCCGGATCGCGCGCGCTGTCGGGGAAGATCGAATGGGACCTCGGCGAGCTCGACCTCAAGCCGGGCGTGCGCGTCGCCTACCACCTCGAGGCCAAGGACAACGACACCGAGCCCGGGCCCAATGTCGGGCGCTCGAAGACGTTGACGCTTTCGCTGTTCAGCCCGCGCGAGAAGCAGGAGCGGGCGCTGAACGACGAGCAGGAGCTGGTCGAGCAGGCGGTGCAGCTCCTCGGCGATCGACTGGAGGTCAAGCGCGACAACGACGAGCAGCTGGTCGAGGCGTTCACGCGCATCCACTCCAAAGCCGATGCGCTGCTGCTGTCGCTGTCGCGCGCGGAGCAGTCGGCCGGCGAGGCGCAGCCGAAGAGGGCGATCGGCGCCCGCGACGTCAAGGGGGCGCTCGGCGAGATCCAGGCGCGGCTGGGCAAGCTCGTCCGCGACGAGGAGCAGACGCTGGGCGAGCTGCGCGACAAGCGGCGCAAGGCCAAGGAGCCGCTGCACGGCGGCGCGGCCCGGCCGCTCGAGCGCGGCAACGTCGCCCACGTGGCCGAGCTCGAGCGCGACGTCATCGTGCTCGACGACCTCCTGGGCAAGCAGCGGCTCGAGGAGCTGCTCGCGGTGGCCGACGAGATGGCGGCGACGCGCGACCGCTTGAAGCAGCTGATGGCCGCGTACAAGCAGACGCACTCGGAGGAGACGAAGAAGGAGATCGAGCGCGAGCTGCGCCAGCTCGAGCGCAAGCTGGCCGAGCTGGCACAAAAGGCGCAGCGCCTGGCATCGGAGCTGCCCGATCAGTTCCTCAACAAAGAGGCCATGGGCGACAACGACCTGCAGAAGCGGCTCGACCAGATGCGGGAGCTGATGGCCAAGGCGACATCGATCGCGCCATGGCCGAGCTCGACAAGCTGTCGCAGTCGCTCGATCGCATGATGTCGTCGATGGAGGAGAACCTGAAGGGCTTCCGCGAGGAGCGGTTCAGCGCCGAAGAGAAGGCGATGGCGGAGGCGGAGAACAAGCTCGCCGACCTGACCGAGGAGCAGCGGCGGCTGCGCGACGAGACGGCGGAGGTGCGGCAGCACGCGCGCGACGCGGCGCAGCGCCTCATGAAGGGCAAGATCGGCGCCCTGCAGAAGCGCACGCGGGAGAAGGTGCAGAAGCTGAAGAAGCAGCTCGACGAGCTCGATCCGATGTCGCTGTCGGGATACGACCAGGAGGAGCTGGGGCGCATCAAGAAGCGCGTGGAGGACACCGAGCGCGCGCTGGGCGAGAGCGACATCGACGAGGCGCGCGGCATGGCGCGGCAGGCGCACGAGGGGCTGCGGCAGATGGCGATGGATCTGCACGACGAGGAGATGCGCAGCTGGACACGCACGCCTCCCAAGCTGCACAAGACGCGCGAGCAGGTGAGCGAGAACGAGATGCTGGCGCGCGAGATCGCCGAGGAGCTCGACAAGGCGATGCCCAAGCCCTCGCAGCTGATGTCGCGGGAGGATGACAAGCGGCTGTCGGAGCTGGGCAAGCGGCAGGCGGCGCTGCGCCAGCGCGCCCAGGAGATGGCCAAGGAGCTCGGCAAGCCGCGCCTCGGCCCCGACGGCAAGCCGGTGCCGATTCCCGGGGGGCTGGCGCCGGGGCTGCGCGAGGCGGGGCAGCACATGGAGCGCGCCGAGGACGATCTGCGCGGGCAGGCGCCGCGCGAGGCGGTGGGTGAAGAGGCGCAGGCGCTCGACAAGCTGAATCAGCTCAAGGAGCAGATGCAGCAGCAGCGGCGGCCCAAAGATCAGTCGATGGGCGCGCGCATGGACAAGGAGCCGGTGCGCATCCCCGGCGCCGACGAGTTCCGCGCGCCGAAGGAGTTTCGCCAGGACCTGTTGGACGCGATGAAGCGCGGGGCGCCCGCCGAGTACCGAGAGCAGCTCAAGCGCTACTACGAGGAGCTGGCGAAATGACACGCGCCCTGCTCGCTCTGCTGCTCCTTTGCGGCGTCGCGCGCGCGGCCTCGACCGAGCACGCCTACGGGTTGGTCGAAGAGCAACGGATCGACGAGGCGGCCCGGGAGGTCGACGCGCTGGTGCGCGCGCGTCCGCACGATCCGGAGGTGGCGTTCGTCGAGGGCGACCTGCTCCTGCATCGCGGCCAGTACGCGCGCGCCGCCGAGCGCTTCGGCGAGGCGATGAAGCTGCGCGGCCGCGTCGGCGACGAGGCGCGGCAGATGCGCGATCTGGCGCGCGCCACCGACGAGACGACCAAGGGCTACGTGGCGCTGCGCGGCAAGCACTTCGTGGTGTGGCACGAGCCGGGCAAGGACGCCCTGCTCGCGCCCTATGCGCTCGACACGCTGGAGAAGGCGATGGCGGCGCTGGGCGACGATCTCGGTTGGCGCCCGACCGAGCCGGTGCGCGTCGAGATCTACCCCGAGGTCGCCGACCTGGCCCGGGTCTCGACGCTGACGCAAAAGGAGATCGAGACCTCGGGGACGATCGCGCTGTGCAAGTACAACCGCCTGATGATCGTCTCGCCGCGGGCGCTCATCGCCGGCTATCCGTGGCTCGACACGCTCAACCACGAGTACACGCACTACGTGGTGACGCGCCTCTCGCACAACACGGTGCCGATCTGGCTGCACGAGGGCCTGGCCAAGTTCGAGGAGCGCCGCTGGCGCGGCCCCTCGGGCGGGGGGCTGACGCCGGTGATGGAGCACCTTCTGGCCACCGGGGTGGCGCACAAGCACCTCATCACCTTCGCCCAGATGCACCCCTCGATGGCCAAGCTGCCGTCGCAGGAGGACACCGCGCTCGCCTTCGCCGAGGTCTACACGGTGGTCGAGTACCTGCACGAGAAGAGCGGCTGGGCCGGGGTGCGGGCGCTCATCCAGCGCTTCGCCGACGGCAAGCCGCTGCCCGACTTCGAGTCGGCCTGGCGCAGCTGGCTGCGCGGCAAGAAGCTGCGCATGCACCCGGGCCTCCTGCCCGCCGAGACCGAGCTGCGCTTCAAGAAGGGCGCGGGCAAGCCGACCGAGGCGAGCGAGGACGATTCGGCGCGCATCGGCGAGGAGCGGGCGCGCAAGTTCGCCCGCCTGGGCGGCATGCTGCGCGCGCGCCATCGCCTCGCCGCGGCGGCGACGGAGTACGAGAAGGCGCAGGCGATCGTCGGCGCCGGCCACCCGTCGGTGGCCAACAAGCTGGCGCGCACCTATCTCGAGCTGGGCGATCCGACCCGGGCGATCGCGGCCGCCGAGCCGGCGCTCGAGCTCTACCCCGATCAAGCTGCGCCCAACGCGACGCTGGGCGAGGCGTGGTTGCGTCGAGGTGACAATAAGAAGGCCGCCCAATACCTCGAGGCGGCGCTGGCGATCAATCCGTTCGATCCCGCAGTTCACTGCGGCCTGGCGCAAGCGTACCGCGTCCTCAAGGACGCGCGGGCCGATGGCGAGAGTGGCACATGCCAGATGCTCAAGTGAGGGCGCGAGCGCAGGCGGGTGCGCCGGGCAACAGTGATGCTAAGATGACGTCGTGGTAGCCGAGACCCCAACCGATCTGCGCGCCGTCGAGGAGATCGCGCGCGCGCGCATCGACATCAAGGCCGAGATCGAGAAGCGCATCGTCGGCCAGCAGCGCGGTCATCGACCAGCTGCTGATCGCGCTGTTCGCGCGCGGCCACTGCCTGTTCGTCGGCGTGCCCGGCCTGGCCAAGACGCTGCTCATCTCGACGCTGGCCGAGGTGCTCGACCTGCAGCTTCGACCGCATCCAGTTCACGCCCGACCTGATGCCGTCCGACATCACCGGCACCGACGTGCTCGAGGAGGATCACGCCACCGGCCGGCGCGTGTTCCGCTTCGTCCGCGGGCCGCTCTTCGCCAACATCGTGCTCGCCGACGAGATCAACCGCACGCCGCCCAAGACGCAGGCGGCGCTGCTGCAGGCGATGCAGGAGTACCGCGTCACCGCCGGCGGGCAGACGTACGCGCTGCCGCTGCCGTTCCTCGTCTTCGCCACGCAGAACCCGATCGAGCAGGAGGGCACCTATCCGCTGCCCGAGGCGCAGCTCGACCGCTTCATGTTCCAGGTCGACGTCGGCTACCCGATCGGCCGAGGAGGAGGTCGCCATCGTCAAGCCAGCAGACGAGCGCCTACCGGCCGATGCTCGCAGCAAGGTGCTCTCGCCCGAGCGGATCCTCGGCGCTGCAGGAGCTGGTGCTGCGCGTGCCGGTCGCCGATCACGTCGTGCGCTACGCGGTGGCGCTGGTGCGGCGCCACGCGCCCGACGGAGCCGAGCGCGCCCGACTTCGTCAAGCGAGTACGTCGCCTGGGGCGCCGGCCCGCGCGCGTCGCAGTACCTGATCCTGGGCGCCAAGGCGCGCGGCGATCCTCGACGGGCGCTTCGCCGCCGGCGATCGAGGACGTGCGCGCGCTGGCGCGGCCGATGCTGCAGCACCGCGTCATCCCCAACTTCCACGCCGAGGCCGAGGGCGTCCGCCCGCGTGCGATCGTCGACCGACTGCTCGAGAGCGTGCGCCCCTCGTAGTTATTGTCCATGTCACAACATCTCGACCCGGTCATGCTCGCGCGGCTCGGAACCTCGAGCTGCGCGCGCGCGTCGTCGTCGAGGGAGCGCTCTCGGGCCTGCACCGCTCGCCGCACCACGGCTCGTCGGTCGAGTTCGCCGAGCACAAGGAGTACGCGCCCGGCGACGAGATCCGGCACATCGACTGGAAGGCCTACGGCAAGTTCGACAAGTACTACGTCAAGCGCTTCGAGGAAGAGACCGAGCTGCGCGCCTACCTGGTGCTCGACTGCTCGGCGTCGATGGGCTACCGCGGCGGCGGCGTCACCAAGCTCGAGTACGCGCGCATGCTGGCAGCGTCGCTCGCGTACCTGTTGTTGCAGCAACAAGATCAAGTCGGGATGGTCGCCTTTGGCGAGCGCCTGCGCGGCTACCTGCCCCCGCGCTCGCGCGCGGGCCACCTCAACGATCTGCTCACCGCGCTCGACGGCGTGCAGGCGGAAGGGCGCACCGATCTGCCGCGGGCGCTCGCCTATCTCTCGGAAGTGGTGCAACGGCGGGCGCTGATCGTCCTATTCAGCGATCTGCTGGGCAGCCCCACCGAAGTGCGCCATCTGCTCCGCGGCTTGCGGGCGCGCAAGCACGACGTCGTCGTCTTCCACGTGCTCGACAAGGACGAGCTGACGCTGCCGTTCGAGGGCACCACCATCTTCGAGTCGATGGAGGACGATCAGAAGCTGCTGGCCGATCCGGGGGACGTGCGCAAGGCGTACCTCGCCGAGCTGGGCAAGTTCATCGACGGCTACCGCACGTCGCTGCGCGAAGGCGACGTCGAGTATCACCTCGTCGACACCTCGACGCCGCCTGCCGACGTCCTGGTGCGCTTTCTCACCGGCGCCTACCGCACCCGCCCGCGGGGCAACCGATGAGCGGGCGCACATGAGCTTCCTCGCTCCTGGTTACGTCCTATTGACGGCACTGTTCGCGGTGCCGATCGCGATCCACCTCATCGGGCGCAGCCGGGCCAAGGTGCGCCGCTTCGCCGCCATCGAGCTACTCCTGCGGGGTGACAAGCGGGTCGCGCGCCGCACCAAGATCCGCCAGTGGCTGCTCCTGCTGGTGCGCGCGCTGGCCATAGCCGCCGTGCCGCTCATCCTGGCCAAGCCGTTCTTCGAGACCGCCAGCGACGGACTGCCGGCCACCGCCGTCGGCGGCCCGCAGTCCGCGGTGATCATCATCGACGACTCGATGTCGATGTCTGCGGTGCGGCGAGGCCGGTCGCTGGTGGAAACGGCGCGGGCGCGCGCGCGTCGTATCATCGAGGCACTCGGGGACTCCGACGTGGCCATCGTCCTGGCGTCGCGCGGAGGCGGCGCGCCGGTGCCGGAGCTCACCGCCGATCGCGCCAAGCTCGAGCGCGCCATCACCGACGTGCGACCGACTTACCGTGCAACTGACATAACCGGTGCGCTCAAGCGAGCGGCCCAGATCCTGGAGAACGCAGCTCGCCCGGAGCGGCGCGTCTACCTACTGTCGGATCTGGCCGCGCACGGCTTCTCCGGCGAACCGCCGTGGGCGGCGGGACACGGGCCGGCGCTCGTGCCCATCGACGTCAGCGACGGCAAGCCGGCCGCCAACCGCGCCATCGTCGACATCAAGACCGAGCCGGCCGTGCACCTGGGGCCGCGCGGAGTGCGCGTCTCGGTGGAGGTGGCCAACTTCGGCGCCGACGCGCTGAAGGACCTGACGGTCACCCTCCTCGTCGACGGCAAGCCGGTGACCAAGGGGCTCCTGGACGTGCCGGCGCACGGCCGCGCGACCAAGCGCTTCTTCCACGTCTTCCCGCTCACCACCAACGAGGGCGAGATCGGCGTGCACGACGTCGCCGGCGAGCTGCCCGCCGACGCGCTGCCGGCCGACGACCGCCGCTTCGCCCGCGTCGAGGTGCGGCGCGATCTGCGGGTGCTCGTCGTCGACGGCGATCCGCGGACTTCGCGCCGCGACGACGAGGTCTTCTACCTGGAGACCGCGCTGCGCCCGGGCGATCGCGACGACTCGCAGCTCGACGTCACCACCGTCGCCCCCGACGAGCTCGCCAACCACCGCCTGGCCGACTTCGACGTCGTCTTTCTGTGCAACGTCAAGGCGCCCGACGGCGGCGCCCTCAGAGACTACGTGCAGCACGGCGGCGGCCTGTTCATCGCGCTGGGTGACAACGTCGATCCCGACGCCTACGACGACGCCCTGGGCGCGCTGCTGCCGCAGCGGCTCCAGGCGCTGCGCACCGTCGGCGCCACCGCCGCCGATCGCGACGACGGCGAGCGCCGCGCCGGCGGGACGGGCGACGCCCAGCGCCTCGGTCACGTCGATCGCAACCATCCGCTGCTGGCGCCGCTGGCCGAGCAGCACGCCGCCGAGGCGCTCGAAGCGGCACGCTTCACTCGCTACGCCCTATTCCGCCCCACGCCCGAGGGGCAGCGCCAGGTGCTGCTCCGCTTCACCGACGGTGCGCCGGCGCTGATCGAGTCGCGCTACGGCGAGGGGCGCGTGCTCTTGTGGGCGTCGACCATCGATCGCGACTGGACCAACCTGCCCATCCAGCCCGCCTTCCTGCCGCTGGTGCAGCAGTCCACCCGCTACCTGGCGCGGGCGCCGATGCGCGAGCCGGAGGCGCCGCTGCTCATCGGGCAGCACCACGAGATCGCGCTGCGCGACGGCGATCTTCGCGTCGAAGTCACGCAACCATCGGGGCGCCAGCGCACGTTCGATCGCGACAAGGTCGCGGGACGCAAGGCGCTCGCGTTCGACACCACCGACGAGCCGGGGATCTACCGCGTCGCCGTCGCCGGCCGCGACGGGGTCATGCGCCCCCGGCGCGACGCCACCTTCGTCGTCAACGTCGACGCCGCCGAGTCCGATCCGACGCCCATCGACGCCACGCGCCTGCAACAGCTCGCCGTCGGTGGCGGGGCCAAGGTCGCCGCCGCCGCTCCCAAGCGCCGCGTCGAGCTCTGGCACATGCTCGGCGCCGCGCTCCTCATCCTGCTGTTGGGCGAAGCGCTGCTGCTGCGCCGCAAGTAGGGGGTCAGCGCGCGCGAGCGGCGAGCGCTTCGTGCTCTGTCAGCGGCAGCGCGCGCCAGTCGCTGGTTGCGTCGAAACGACGCAACGTCGAACGGAAGGCGCGCACGCGCGCGGCGCTCTCGCTCAAGCGCGCGGCCAGCGCCGGATCGTGCGCCGCGGAGTCGAGCGCCGCTTCGGCGTCGCGCTGCACCTGGGGGTCGCGGCAGGCGAGGAAGCAGTCGCAGCCGGCGGCCAGTGAACGGCGCACCACCTCGCCGGTCGGCCAGCGCTCGTGCACGGCCTTCATGTCCAGGTCGTCGGAGACGATGACGCCGGCGAAGCCGAGCTCGCCGCGCGCGACGTCGCCGAGCCAGCGCCGCGACATCGTCGCCGGCTCGGCGTCGACGGCGGGATAGACGACGTGCGCGGTCATGAGCATCGGTACGCGCGCCTCGGCGGCGGCGGCGAACGGCACCAGCTCGACCTGACGCAAGCGGCGCTCGTCGCCGTCGACGCGCGGCAGCTCGAGGTGCGAGTCGCTAGCGGTGTCGCCGTGGCCGGGGAAGTGCTTGCCGCAGCCGCGCACGCCCGCCGACTCCAGGCCGCGCCAGAACGCGAGCGCCTGGGCGGCGGCGGCGCGCGCGTCGGTGCCGAACGCGCGGTCGCCGATGATCGGGTTGGAAGGATTGGTGTGCACGTCGAGCACCGGCGCGTAGTCGACGTTGAAGCCGAGCGCGGCGATCTCGATCCCCATGGCGCGCCCGACCGCCTCGGTGTAGGAGAGATCGCCGACGGCGGCGACGCGCGCCATCGCCGGCCACACCGTCAGCGGCGCCTTGACCCGCTGCACGCGCCCGCCCTCCTGATCGACGCTGACCACGATCGGCGGGCCCTGGGCGGGCGCCGTGTCGTGGAGCGCGCGTGTGAGCGCGGCGATCTCGTCGGGCCCTCCGAGGTTGCGCGCGAACAAGATGACGCCCATGGCGCCCCCGTCGGCGATGCGCGCCAACAGCGCGGGCGGCGCCGTCTTGCCTTCGAAACCGAAGAGGAGGAGCTCGCCGCCGCGCGCCGTCGTGGGGGGGGTCACGCCGCCGAGCATACCAGCGACAACTGCTGGTCGACACACTGGCGCACGACGGTGATGGTCACGTGCACCAGGTGCTCGCCCGACACGAGATCGAACTCCTTGTTGGGCACGGCGTCGGGATAGGGGGCCAGGATCTTGCCGACGGTGAGCGTGTTCGGGCACGTCGACGCCAGGACCTGGGGGCCCATCTTGCCGGCGACCCCCAAGCCGAGCACATAGGGCGGCTGTTCGACGCCGTCGAGCATCGCCGCCAGGCAGGTCGTGC
The DNA here is from genome assembly GCA_963816965.1 of uncultured delta proteobacterium. Classification (GTDB taxonomy): domain Bacteria; phylum Myxococcota_A; class Polyangia; order Palsa-1104; family Palsa-1104; genus JAQBQH01. Next base: position 233,002 of record CAWFMP010000005.1, on the reverse strand, counting down.
CCCCCGTCGTCGCCGTCGGCAGCGCGGCGCTCCACGAGCCGTTGGGGCAGGGACGGATCGGCTGGTCCGGCGTCGTCGACGGATCGATCGGCAGCGTGCATTTGATCGCCGCCTTCTGCGTGAACATGCCGCGGACACAGCCGATGACGTCCCCGCATGCGGTCTGCTCGCAGGCGCGGTAGCGATTGCACAGCGCGGTGTCGGCCGGCAGCATGGTGTCGCCGCTGCCGACGTTGCACTCCTCGGTGTAGGCGACGCCGTCGTGATCGGCGCAGTGCCGCGTCGTGACCCGGCAGGCGCCCTGCGCGTCGCTGTTCCAGCAGGGCAGACCGCGGTCGCCGGGCTCGTCCATGTACTGCTGTCCGTCGCACACGGGGACGGGCAGCGGCGCGCCCTTGGGCGTGAGCTCGCAGCCGGCCGTGTCGATGAGGCGGTCGAAGCTGGTGATGACGCGCGTGTCGCATGCGCTGCCGCTGCCGTCGCCGATCCAGGGCTCGCCCGGCGTGCAGACGCAGCTGCCGTCGGTGGCGACATATTGCGGCGCGCCTGGCTTGCTGTCGGCGAACAGGAAGATCGGCGCGCTGCGCTTGAGCACCTCGCCGTTGGCCAGCGGGTGCGCGTCGAAGGAGGCTTCGCCGACGAGGCTGCCGTCGGCGGCGTAGGCGAGCGCGGCCGCGTAGAGCGGCTGCGAAAGATCGGTCGTGTGCGACGGCGTGATGAGAAATTCGTAGGGCCGCTTGTCCAGATCGCGACCGGTGACGTCGCGGGTGGTGCGATTGGCGGGCGCAACGCCGACCCAGCGCTCGCACCACGACGGATGCGCCACCACGAAGTCGAGCTTGGTGATCCCCGCCGCCGTCGACGTGATCGCGCCGCCTGCCGGGCCCTGCACCTCGACCATCAGCCCCGTCTGCGGCGCACAGCCGGCGATCGCCAGTGCTACGACCAGCCGTCTCGTCATTGACATGTGTTGGCCGTGCACATGAGGGCCCCCGAACACTCGCGGCAGGGCGCCATCTTACAGTCGGTGTCCGCGCACGCGCCGGTGGCGCCGACGCGGGCGGCGCAGGTGCCGTCGCTCTTGCAGAAGCTCAGCATGTCGCAGTCGCTGTCGCTGGCGCAGGGTGCCGTCTTGCAGGCGCTGGCGCTGGCGCACACAAAGCCGCTGCAGCCCAGATTCGTCGGCGTGCAGGTTCCGCTGGCGTTGCAGCTGCTGACCACGAACGTCGACGCCGCCATGGAGACGTCGGTGCAGGTCGGGCCGGCGCACGCCGCGGCGCAACACTGCCCGCTGCCGCGACACGGCGTCGCCGCGCGGCAGTAGCCGCACCCCGACATCTCGCAGTCGTCGGGGGCACAGGTGGTGCCGTTGCCGTGCCGCGACTGGCAGGTGCCGCCGCTCATCGTGCTGCAATAGTCGGTGTTGATGCAGCCGTTATCGTTCGTGCAGCTCGAGGCGCAGACGTTGCCGCTGCATTGCGTGTAGGTGCACGGCGCCAGCGGCGTCTGCTTGCACGCGCCCATGTGGTCGCACGCGCCCACCGGCGTCACCACCGCGCCACCGGCGCCCGGCGCGCAGCTCTGCGTGCCGCACGTCGTCGTGGCGTCGGGGTATTGGCAGGTAGGGTGGTTGCCGTCGCAGGTGCCGCCGCACGTGCCCGAGCCGAGACAGGCCGTCCGCCCGCCGACCGGCGGGCCGGTGACGTCCGAGCAGGTCCCCTCCTTCATGGGGACGTTGCACGCCTGACACTGGTTCATGTTGCACGCCGAGCTGCAGCAGTAGCCGTCGACGCACTGGTTGTTGTAGCACTCGGAGTTGCCTCCGCAGGCCTGGCCGATGTTCTTCTTGCACTTGCTGTTCGGGTACGAAGCGCCGTCGCACACGGTGTTGCCGCCGCCGTCGGGGCAGCCGTTGCCCGCCATCCCCGCGGCCTGCGCGACGCAGGTGCCATTGACGCCGGTGCAGGCGGCGCACGTGCCGCAGCTGGCGCTGCCGCAGCAGTGTCCGTCGACGCAGTGGCCGCTCTGGCACTGCGGATCCGTCGAGCAGGTGGAGCCGTTGCCGGCCACACACAGGCCCGCCTGGCACGTCAGCCCCGCGCCGCACGGCGCGCCGGTCATGCCGCAAGAGCAGCTCGACATGTAGCAGCGATCCGCCGTCGTCGCCGAGCAGGTGTTCTGCGTGCAGCTGCCGCAGAATCCGAAGTCGCTCGTCGTGTCGCGGCAGCCGTTGCCGTCGCAGCAGGTCGGCTTGCCGGCGTTGCCGCCCTTGCCGCAGTCGTCCTTGCCGTCGGCATAGCCGCTGCCGGCGCAGGCGTCGTCGATGCCGTTGCAGATCTCGGTCGCGCCGGGATGGATCGTCGACACGGTGTCGTTGCAATCGTTGCAGCCGAGGACGCCGGCGGCGAGCTCGCGTTGCAGCCGCCACACGCGAGGTAATGATCGCCGTCGTGATCGCGCTCGTCGTTGGTCGGCAGGCCGGGGATCGGCGCCAGCACCGAGCCGGCGAGCGTGCCGTCGCAGTCGTCGTCGAGCCCGTTGCACAGCTCGGCCATCGGGCACACCGTCACCGGATCGGGCGCCGCCGACGAGCAGACGTACCAGGCGGTCGACGCCGGCGCGCGCCCGAACGACTCGAAGCAGTTGGTCTGGCTCATGTCGCAGCCGACGACGATGCCGGCCTTGCACTGCCCGACGTTGATGCCGCAGGTCATGCCCTTGACCGCCAGGTTCTTGCCGTCGGGCGCGTCGACGCGTCCGTCGCAGTCGTCGTCCTTCGGGCTCGCCGGGTCGCAGCTCTGCGGCTTGGGCTGGCCGGCGCCGAAGCAGCCGGTCGCCTTGGGCGAGGCGCCTTCGCCGACACAGACGGTGCGCGTCGCGCCCTGCGATCGAGGGATCGACGACCGGCTGCGCGATCGAGCACACGCAGTTACCGAGCGTCTTGGCGCACTCGCCCGTGTTCGAGTCGGTGCAGGTGGAGATGGCGCCCGAGGTCACCAGCGGCTTGCCCGAAGGATCGGGGTTGCCCTCGTCGATGAGCCCGTCGCAGTCGTTGTCCTTGCCGTCGCAGATCTCGACGGCGAACGGGTGCACTGTCGGGTCCGTGTCGTCGCAGTCGGCGGGAGCCGCGTAGCCGTCGCCATCGGCGTCGCCGGTGCAGTCGGGCGCCCCCTGCGGCGTGCAGTTCTCCTTGTAGGTCGGCCGGTTCGACTTGCAGTTCACCGGTGCCGACGGGAAGGTCGTCGGATCGTTGTCGTCGCAGTCGAGCGTGACGTTGCCCGGGTTGCAGTTCTTGCCGTTGGACATGGCCACGCCCGGCCAGCCGTCGCCATCGAGGTCGCAGCCGGGGTCGATCAGCGCCGGACAGCCCTCGAACGCCTTGCCGTTGCAGTCGGCGTCACCGACGGCGCCGCCGAACGGGTTGATCTTCGCCGTGCCGGTGAGCGCTTTGGGCTCGTAGATGCCGCGGCAGAAGCCCTGGAGCGCGGCCGCGATCTTGGCCACGCTGTTGGTGCCGCCCTCGGTGCCGCCGGCCGCCTTGGTGGCGCCGGGAAAGACGCCGGCGTCGTCGTCGTTGCAGTCGCTCATGCCCGGGTGCTTGTCGTTGGCATCGGGGCAGTTGTTGGCCGCGTCCATGCGCTCGTAGCCATCACCGTCGAGATCGCAGGGCACGCAGCCCTCGCCGATGGTGCCGTTGCAGTTGAGGTCCTTGGTCGATCCGCAGGGCTCGACCGCGCCGGGGTGCACGCTCGGATCATTGTCGTCGCAGTCGTACACCTGCCCGTTCACCGTCGCCGGGTAGCCGTCGCAGTCGGCGTCGACGATGCAGGTGGTGTCGTTCTTCGCGTCGTTGGCGACGCCGCGGCAGCTCTCGTCGATGCCGTCGCCGCAACGCTGCGTCGGGCACAGGTCGGTGCCGAGGAAGTTGGTGTGCTCGTCGGGCGTGTTGAGCTTGCCCAGGCTGTAACCGCAGCAGTTGGGCGGATCGGGGAACGGATCGATGTCGGTCGGATGGTGGCGCTTGGGATCGTTGTCGTCGCAGTCGTGCCCGTGGACGTCGTGATCGCCGTCCTTGTCGACGCACGCCTCGTCGACGTCACCGTTGCAGTTCTCGTCGTAGCCGTCGCCGCAGATCTCGGTGGCGAACGGGTTGATCTGCGCCGCGCTGAGGCCGATCTGGGTCCCGTCGCCCGCCGGCGGGTTGTCGACCTTGTCGTCGCAGTCGAGCACGTCGGTGTGGCCGGCGTACAGCGTCGCGGCCTCGGCGACGTGATCCATGAACGGCCCGGCGTCGGGGAAGTAGTCGCCGTCGGCGTCGTCCCCGGCCGGCACCGTCAAAAGGCGCGCATTGACGCTATCGGCCCCGTCGACCTTCAGCTTCCCGGCCCAGAACAGCACCGTCGCCGACGCGGCCGGCTTGCCGTTGTCGACCTCGCCGATGACGCCGACGAGCAGTAGCGTGAAGTGCCCCCCGCGCGACAGCTTGAGCGCGAGCTTGAGCTTGTCCCTGGTCAGGTCGAGCTGCTGTCCCCCGGGCGGCGACACCGGAATGAAACCGCTCGAGTAGACGATCATCGCGGCGTCGTCATCGTGCAAGAAGAGCTGGTACTGCTCGACCGGCGCGTCGGCCGTGACCGTCAGCAGCACGGCGTCCGGGCCATGGCAACCGGCAGCGAGGCCGATTACGCAGGCAACCAAAGCCGACCGTAGACGATCCATCCCAGCTACATCATAGCCCGTCCTTGACGGTCTCGGGAAGCATACCTATAGTCGCGGCCCTTGATGATGACGAGCCGTCTGGAGGTTCGAATGCGCTGGTGGTCGTTCCTGCTCGTCCCTGCCGTTCTCGCGGTGGCCACCCCCGCGTTTGCGCAGTTCGGCCCGGGCGGCGGCGGGATGCGCCCCGGCGGTCAGCCGCAAGGCAATCCCTCGCAGATGGGTCCCGAGGAGAAGCCGGAGGGCCCGGCCGAGGCCGCCCCCGAGCAGCAGACCGAGAATCCGGCGCTGCAGCCGCTGCCGGCGTGGCCGCAACAGCGTGAAAAGACGCTGCAGTTCTTCGAGCTGCACGGCTACATCCGCTTCCGCTCGTACCTGTTCCACGCGCTCAACCTCGGCATCTGGCAAGGCACGATGGGGCCGCAGGCCCCCTTCGCCATCCCGTACACGGAGTTCGGGTCGAACGGGCTCGCCGCCACCGCCACGAACCCGCCATCGAGCTGCGCGCAGCGCGACAAGACCGAACTGCCGCACCGACAATCTGACATCCGCCGACATGCGCCTCCGCCTCGAGCCGACGATCAACGTGACCGAGCAGGTGCGCGTCAAGGCGCAGCTCGACGTCTTCGACAACCTGGTCATGGGATCGACGCCCGACGGCTACTACATTAATAGAGGCTTCGGCGGCGCCGCCGGCAGCAGTGACGTCCCGCTCTCCGCCTTCTCGCGCAGCCAGGCCGCCCCGTCCGCCGGCATCAACTCGGTCTACGACTCGGTCCGCGCCAAGCGCGCCTGGGCCGAGGTGCGCACACCGTTCGGCGAGCTGCGCTTCGGCCGCATGCCGTCGAACTGGGGCATGGGCATGCTCGTCAACAACGGCGACTGCCTCGACTGCGACTACGGCGTCAACGCCGACCGCGTCATGTTCGCGACCAAGCTATGGGGCCACTTCATCGCGTTCATGTGGGACTGGGTCTCGACCGGTCCGACGACGCAGCTCATCGGCCCGCAGCAGGGACAGGGCGTCTTCTACAACGCCGACACGCTCGACGACGTCTCGCAGTGGATCCTCGCCCTCGGCCGGCAAGACACGCCCGAGGAGCTCAAGGAGAAGCTGGACCAGGGCAAGATCGTCTTCAACTACGGCGGCTACTTCGTCTATCGCCAGCAGGACTGGGATCAGACGGGCGCGCTGCAGCCGTCGGGCAACACCGACCAGTCGCTGCAGGCCACGATCCATCCCCGTCAGGCCAAGGCGTTCGTCGGCGACATCTGGCTGCGCCTGAACTGGAAGAAGCTGCACATCGAGGGTGAAGGCGCGATCATCGCCGGCACCATCGGCAACCTGACCGACCTGTTCCCGGCGGTGAAGGGCTCGACGTCGATCCTCTCCGGCGGCTTCGTGGTCAAGGCCGACTACAAGCTGCTCCACGACGCGCTCAAGATCTATTTCGAGGTCGGCTACGCCTCGGGCGACGACTCCGAAGATCCCAACGCCAACGTCAACTACAAGCTGGCCAACCTGGTGCCGGTCAACAACCAGATCGGCCGCTTCACGTTCGACCCCGACTACCACGTCGACCTCATCCTGTTCCGCCGCATCCTCGGCACCGTCACCAACGCCACCTACTTCAAGCCGGGCGTCAGCTACGACATCGTCGACAACTTCGGCGCGCGCGTCGACCTCATGTACGCGCTGGCCAACCACCCCGTCGGCTATCCGGGCAACAGCTACAACCTCGGCCTCGAGATCGACGCGCAGCTCATGTACAAGAACGAGGAGGAGGGCTTCTACGCCGGCCTGGTCTACGGCGTGCTCTTCCCGTTCGCCGCGCTCGGCCTGCCCGCCGAGATCTACGGCGCGCAGTACGCCAAGGACTCGCCCGACATCGCGCAGACCTTCCAGGCGCGCCTGATCGTCAAGTTCTGACGATTCGTCCCGCAAGTTCCTAGCAACTTCCTTCCCGGCTCGTCGATAATCTCCGCGTGGCAAAACAGAGCACGCGATTCGTCTGCCAGAACTGCGGCTACACGTCGAGCAAGTGGCTCGGCCGCTGTCCCGAGTGCGGCGAGTGGAACTCGCTCGTCGAAGAGGCGGCGCGCGACGCCGCAGCCCGGCCGGCGCGGTCACGCTCGGCGGACAAGCCGCGATCCGATCGGCGACGTCGAGATCGACCACGCGCCGCGGCATGCGCACCGGCATCGGCGAGCTCGACCGCGTGCTCGGCGGCGGCGCTCGTGCCGGGCTCGCTGGTGCTGCTCGGCGGCGATCCCGGCATCGGCAAGTCGACGCTGCTGCTGCAGGCGCTCGACGGCGCTGGCGCGCGCGGGCAAGCAGGTGCTCTACGTCTCGGGCGAGGAGTCGGCGCAGCAGATCAGCGCTGCGCGCCGACCGGCTCGGCGTCGCGCGCCGAGGCGCTGCTACGTGCTCGCCGAGACCGCAGCTCGAGCGCATCCTCGACGCAGGCCGACGCGATGCGCGCCGGCGGTGCTGGCGGTCGACTCGATCCAGACGATGCACTCGCGCGACGCTCGAGTCGGCGCCGGGCTCGCTCGGCCAGGTGCGCGAGAGCGCCGGGCGGCTCGTTGACCTTCGCCAAGACGCAACGGCGTGCCGGTCGTCCTCGTCGGCCACGTCACCAAGGACGGCGCGCTCGCCGGCCCGCGAGACGCTCGAGCACATGGTCGACACGCGTGCTCTACTTCGAGGGCGAGCGCGGCCACCCCTATCGCATCCTGCGCGCGGTCAAGAACCGCTTCGGCTCGACCAACGAGATCGGCGTCTTCGAGATGAGGGACGAGCGGGCTGCGGCGAGGTGGCCAACCCGTCGGCGCTGTTCCTGGCCGAGCGGCCGCTCGGGCGTGCCGGGCTCGGTGGTGGTCGCCGGCGTCGAAGGCACGCGGCCGATCCTCGTCGAGATCCAGGCGCTGGTGGCGCCGACGCGCGCTCGGCACGCCGCGGCGCACCGCGCTCGGCATCGACCCCAACCGCGTCGCGCTGCTGCTCGCGGTCCTCGAGAAGCAGATGCCGGCATGCGACGTGCTCGGCCAGGACGTCTTCGTCAACGTCGCCGGCGGCGTGCGCCTCGACGAGCCGGCCGCGATCTCGGCGTGCGTCGCGGCGGTGGCCTCGAGCGGCGCGCAGCCGCCCGGTCGATCCGCACACGCTGCTGCTTCGGCGAGGTCGGCCTGGCCGGCGAGGTGCGCGCGGTCGGCCAGCGCCGAGCTGCGGCTGGCGCGAGGCGCAGCAAGCTCGGCTTCCGCCGCTGCGTCCTGCCGGAGCTGACGCGCACGCAGCTCCACGGCAAGCCGGAGCTCGAGCTCATCGGCGTGCGCGACGTCGGCGCCGCGCTCGAGGCGCTGCTCGGTTAATCCGGAACCGCGAGCCGCGTCGCCGGATTGACGTTCGTCTGCAGATCGACGATGACGTTGCCGCTGGCGTCGAGGCTCACGGCATAATGAACCAGTGAAGTCGTCGCCGGCCCCATCGTCAGCGCGCCGTTGAAGTCGAAGGTCGACTGGTGGCAGGGGCACTGGAAGTCGTGGGTGGCGGGCGCGAACATCACGTCGCACTGCTGGTGCGGGCAGATCGACGTCATCGCGTACAGGCCGCCCGCGTCGCGCTGCAGCAGCACCCGGGCGCAGTCGAAGAAGGTCGAGGTCCCGACGGCGAAGGCCGCCGCCGGCCCGGCGTAGAGCTTGCCGTTGATCGCGCACTGCGGATTGACCAGGTCGCGCGCCGGCGCCGCCAGGTCCATCGGCACGCCGTGATCGACGCCGCTGCCACCATCCACGCCACCGTTGCCGCTGCCACAGGCGCCGGCCACGATGCCGGCGCCGGTCACCACGCAGAACTGTCGCCGCGTCAGCTCACTCATCGGCCCCTCGCAGCACCCGTTCCAGTGGCCCCGCGACCAGCGCGACGTGCAGGTAGATCCCCGGCAGCCAGCGCGGCACGCCGGCCACATCCGGATGTCGATAGTAGAAGAACCCGAGGGCCGACCAGGTCGCCTCGAACGCCGAGCCGGCCAGTGCCATCACCAGCGAGTAGGCGATCAGCCACGTCGCCCGCCCGCGCACGACGCGGGCCAGCCACCAGGCGGCGAGCAGCGCCAGCGTGACGTTCGGCCGATCGGCCGGCGCAAACGAGGTGTACGCGTAGGCGACGATGAACGCCAGCCCGTCGCCTGCGACCTCGCGCACCGTCGGTGGCGGCGCGCTCGCGACGCCATACATGCGCCGAATCGGCGTCGCTCCCACGACCGCGGCCAGCGACGCGCCGGCGAACAGCAGCGGCACCCACCACGCCTGCTCCCACAGCACCGGATGGACGTAGTAGAGGACCCCGTGCGTCGCATGCAGGTGATCGCACACGGTGCAGATCGACGGCGCCGCTCAGCGCCAAGAAAAGCCAGCGCATCTACTTCACCACCTATTTAATGAGGCTTCCCGCCCAGCTCTTTGATGTGCTTGCGGACGATGTCCGCGTCCTTCGGATCCTGTCTGCGCCTTCAAATCGAGGTAGGTGTTCCAGTGCTCGATCGCCTCGTCGTTGCGCTTGAGCTGCGCCAAAAGCACGCCGAGGTCGTAGTGCGCGACGGCCAGCCGGTCGTCGAGCCCGATCGCCTTCTGGTACTCGCCGATCGCCTCCTGCGTCTTCTGCTGCCGCCGGTAGACCGTCGCCAGGTTGAAGTGGAAGTCGGCCTGATCGGGCTTGAGCTCGATCGCCTTCATGAAGTACTTCTCCGCCTCGGCGATCTTGTTCGTCTGCCGATAGGCGACGCCGAGGTTCGACAGCGCGATCGCATCCTTGGGATCGAGCATCACCGCCTGCTCGAGGTGCGGGATCGCTTTGCCGTACTCCTTCTTCTCGCGATAGATCTTGCCCAGCGACGACTGCCACGTGGCGTCGTTCGGGTTGAGCTCGACCGCCCGCGTCCAGCTCGCGCTCGGCGTCGTCGACCTTGCCGAGCCGGTAGTAGGTCATCCCGAGGCTGGCGTGGGTGTCGGCGGTCTTGGGCTGCAGCCGGACCGCCTTCTCGAGGTGCTCGCGCGGCGTCCTGCAGCTGGTTCCTCATCTTATAGGTGACGCCGAGCGAGAACTCGGCCGCCGCATAGTCCGGACGGAGCTTGATCGCCTCGAGGAACTCCTGCGATCGCCTCGTCCGTCTTGTTCTGCTGCTTGTAGGCGAGGCCGGAGCGGTAGTGGGCGTCGGCTTCGTCGGCGCCGGCGACGCCCGGCAGCGCGAGCAGCGAGCGCGAGGGTCAGCGCGTATTTACGCATGCCTCAGCATAGGGAGCGCGCCGCGCGCTGTAAAGTCGTCAGTTCCGAGCGGCGCGGCAGCGCGCCGGCGACGGTCGCCTCGGTCAGCGCCTCGGCGGCGATGTCGAAGTCGCCGCCCGCCTGCGCCAGCTCGTCGACGACCGGCTGCAGCTCGGCGCCGAGCCGCGCGGCGTCGGCCGAGCGATGGCGCAGCGCCGCCCAGCGCAGCCGCTCGAGCGTCGCCACCTGGTGCTCGAGCCGCGCCACCGCCCGCTCGCGGCCGTTGGCGATCTCCTCGACGTAGGCCAGCTGCGCCGACAGCGCCTCGCGCGCCCGGGCCAGCTCGGCCCGCGCCAGCGGATCGTTCGACGCCTCGAGCCGGCGACCGACCAGCTGCAGCCGCTCCTTCAGATCCTCGGGCGAACGTGACGCCTCGAGCCTCGAGCTCGCGCCAGCGCCGGCCGAAGCGGGTCATCTTGCCGACCAGATCGTCCGCGGCGGCGCGCGCGGCCGGCGCCTCGCCGCCGATCGCCTGGACCGCGTCGCGGTAGGCCGACGCCGCGCGGCCGAGCAGGCGGCCGAGCTCGCTGTCGTCGGCCATGGCCGCCAAGCTCGTGCTCGAGCGGCGCGCGCAGCAGCGCCGAGGTGACGTCCGACCGACGAAACGCCGACGACGAGGCCGCCGGTCGCGCCGGCGACCAGCGTGGCGACCCCGCTCGGCAACGCGCGCCAGCACGTCGGTGAGCGCGAAGGCGCGTCCGATCAGCGCCGCCGTCATCGCGCCGGCGGTGGCGACCAGCGTCGCCACCATGCGTGACGGCCCCGGCAGACCGCGCGCCACGCTCCCGCCGATGGCCACTGCCAGCGATCGCGCTACCTACCCCGCCCCCCATCCTCCCACCTGCAGCCGCGGCGAGCGCCCACAGGATCGCCGTCGACGCCGACGGTCAGGCTCGTCGGTGGCACCACCGCGACGCCGACGGCCAGCGCCATGACGCGCCGCTGCCAGCGAGGCCGGCAGGAACATCCCGAGCACCGCCGCGGCCCCCGCCGCCAGCGTCGCTCGGGCGACCGATTCGTGCAACTTGCTGTGATCATTGATTGTGGCCGGCATACTTGATCAAAACGCGCGACCATGAGATCCGATCTACTTCATGAATTTGGCACGAGACCTAGCCCGGCCGTTGCTTCTCGACGGCGCGATCGGCACCGAGCTCGATCGCCCGCGGGCTACGCGTCGCGTCAGGAAGCGCCCGAAGCGTGGAACCTCGAGCGGCCAGACGAGGTTCGCGCCGTCCACGCCGCCTACGCCGCGGCCGGCGCGGAGCGATCCAGACCAACACCTTCGGCGCCACCGCGCCCCGCCTCGCCCGCTTCGGCCTGGCCGATCGGCTGCGCGAGATCGGGACGGCCGCGGTCCGCCTGGCTCGCGAGGCGGCGCCGACGGTCACGATCATCGGCAGCCTCGGTCCGACCGGCGAGAACGTCGCGCTCGGCGGCAAGGCCGACGTCTCGGCGCTGCGGGACGCCTTCGCCGAGGCCGCCGGCGCCCTGGCCGCCGCCGGCGCCGACGCGATCCACCTCGAGACCCAGTTTCATCCCGCGGAGTTGCAAGCGGCGATCGCGGGCGCTCGCGACGGGGCGCGCCGGCGCTGCCGCTGATCGCGTCGATGGCGCTGATGCCGGGAGCCACCGGACTGGAAACGCCGCACGGCGTGCCGATCGACAAGATGGTGCGCGCCCTCGAAGCCAACCTGCCGGACGCCGTCGGCGCCAACTGCGCGGTCGAGGCCGAGCGCATGCTGCAGACGGTGACGCTGCTGCGCGAGCGGTTCGACCTGCCGGTCTGGGCCAAGCCGCAGGCGAAGCTCTCGGACAAGTGCGCCACCGGCCGGAGCACGGAGACGCCCGAAAAGTTCGTCCGTCACGCGCTCCTGCTGGTCGACGCCGGCGCCGCCGCCATTGGCGGCTGCTGTGGCACGACGCCGGCGAGCATCGCCGCCCTGGCCGCCGCGCTCGATCGGCGAGCGACGAAGGTGGCGTCATGATGGCGCTGCTGCTGGAGATCGCGCGGGTGGTGCTGGCCGCCTTCTTCGGAATGACCACGCTGCACTACGACCGTGGGCTGGCCACGCGCTTCGGCGATCCCGGCGACCGCCTGACCGGCAAGCATTTGTCGTGCACCCACGAGCACATCCAGCCGGGCCAGCTCGTCTGCGCGCACCGCACGCTGCCGTGCGGCACGCCGCTGTTGCTGGAGAACCCGCGCACCGGCCAGTTCGCGGTGTGCGAGGTGCTCGACCGCGGGCCCTTCGGGGCCATCCTGCCGTCGGGCGCCTGGGGCGTGAAGATCCACAGGAGCGAGCCGGGCGATTGGCGCGGCATCCTCGACCTGTCCCCCGCGGTCGCCGATGCGCTGGGCCACAACGGCCGGGAGCGCATCCGCGTCTTCTATCAGCGTGTCGCCCGCCACCTGCGCGTGGGCCGCGAGCTCCGCTCCCGTCCTTGAGCCGCCCACTTCTGATCGGCATCGCCGGCGGCACCGGCTCGGGCAAGTCGACCGTCGCTCGCAAGATCGCCGACGGCCTGCCGTCCGACTCCGTCGCGGTCGTCGACCACGACAGCTACTACCGCGACCGCTCCGACCTCTCGTACGAGGCGCGCACCAGGCTCAACTACGATCACCCGGACGCGCTCGACAACGACCTGCTCGTCGCAGCACCTGCGAGGCGTTGCGCGCCGGGCGGGGGGTCGACGTGTCCGATCTACGACTTCAAGACCCACGCGCGCCAGACGCGAGCGCCGCCGGGTCGAGCCGCCGCGCATCCTCATCGTCGAGGGCATCCTGGTCTTCGTCGAGGAGCGGGTGCGCGCGCTGCTCGACGTCAAGATCTTCGTCGACACCGACGCCGACATCCGCGTCTTTCGCCGCATCCGGCGCGACCTCGAGCAGCGCGGCCGCAGCTTCCAGCAGGTCCGCGAGCAGTACTACGCGACGGTGCGGCCGATGCACCTGCAGTTCGTCGAGCCGTCCAAGCGCTGGGCCGATCTGATCGTCCCCGAGGGCGGCGACAACCACATCGCGATCGATCTGATCCTCGGCAAGCTACGCCACGTCCTCGGGTGACCATGAGCATCCGCCCCCGTGTGGCCCTGGTGACCTGCGCCGCCCTGCCGTCGCTGTATGGCGACGAGCAGGCGCTGCCGGCGCGCTTCGCCGCGGCCGGCGTGGACGCCGAGCCGGTCGTATGGAGCGCCGGCGACGTCGCGTGGACCCGCTACGACGCGGTGGTGCTGCGCTCGACGTGGGACTACTTCGAGCGCATCGGCGAGTTCGTGGCGTGGCTGGATCGGATCGAGCACGAGGGCGTGCCGGTCCACAACCCGGTGTCGCTGGTGCGCTGGAACCTCGACAAGCGCTACCTGGCGGCGCTGGCGGCGCGCGGCGTGCGCATCGTGCCCACGCGCTTCTGCGACCCCGGCGTGGCCGTCGATCTGCCGGCGCTGCTCGACCAGGCCGGCTGGACGGAGGCGATCGTCAAGCCCGCGGTGTCGGGCGGAGCCTATCGCACCCACCGCTTCTCCGTCGCCGAGGCGCCTGCGGTGCAGCGCGAGCTCGACGAGATCCTGCGCACGACCGGCGCGCTGGTGCAGCCGTTCCTACACGAGATCGTGCGCGACGGCGAGTGGTCGCTGCTCTTCTTCGGCGGCGCGTTCAGCCACGCGGTCAGAAAGACGCCGGCGGCGGGCGACTTCCGCGTGCAGACGCAGTTCGGCGGCCGCTACCGGCGGGACGATCCGCCGGCGGCGATGCTACGCGCCGCGACGGCGATCCTGGCGGCGCTGCCGGCCCCGGCGCTGTACGCGCGCATCGACGGCGTCGAGCGCGGCGGCGACTTCGAGCTCATGGAGGTCGAGGTCATCGAGCCCTACCTCTACCTGCCTGCCGCGCCCCGGCGCGATCGATCGCTACGTGGCGACGGTGAGCGCAGCTGCGCTCGTCAGCCGACCGTCACCGTAATCCCATCGGTGGCGACGCTGGCAGCATAGTTGCGCAGCGACGTGCGCGCCGGACCGCCGGTGACGGCGCCCGCCGCGTTGAACGTGGAGCCGTGGCACGGACAGAAGATCGGCGTCGTGCCGCCGACATACTCGACGGTGCAGCCCTGGTGCGTGCACACGGCCGAAAGGCCGACGGCGGAGGTGTCGCCGGTGCGGATGACGACGAGCAACGTGCCCCCGGCGTCGACGACGACCCCGTCGCCCACGGTCTGCAGCTTGGGATACTGAGCGAAGGTGAGCTGGACCTGGCCGCCGGTTGGCGTCGCGGTGCCATCGACCGGCGCGCCACCGCAGGCGCTCAGGTGGGTCAGCGCCAGGGCGCCGGCGCCGATGCCGAGCTCGAGAAAGATTCGGCGCGTGCAGTTGGTCATGTCGGCTAAGCTCCTCTGGGTGAAACGGCGCGCCGGCGTCGCTGTCGGATGAGCGGGGCGGTAGTGCCGGGTCGCGCTCTGTATGCGACGGGCGCGTTGCAAGCGCCGAGCCCCACGCCGCAACGGGGCTTTGGCGTCCGCACGATGGGCTCGTTGCTGTCCGAAAATTGCGCAACCGCTCAAACCTGCGCAGTGCCGGCAGGCGCGCGTCCTACCGACGATCTTCCTCTTCGCTCGGGTCGACGAGCTCGAAGAAGGCGTCGACCGACTGGAGGAGCTGCGCGCGGATCTCGTCGCGCGTGCCCGAGATCGTGTGCAGCGCCATGTCCACCTCGCCACCGTCGGGGGCGCGCACGAGCACGTGGGCGTGCGTCCCCGCTTCGGCGGCGCGACCCGCGAACAGCCGCATTCCATAGACGAGTGTCAGCTGCTCCCGGACCAGCTTGAGCGCCATGGCGAGCCTCCCCGGGGAGGATAACGATCGCGCCGCCGAAGTCGCCTCGTTTCTACGACGTCACAATGGCGTTCAACCGTGTCCGATCGGCGGTGCGTAGCCCCTCCTCGAGGGCATTGAATGCGCCAGACAAGAAGCTTCGGGCTGTGGTCGGCCGTGCTGACCGCCGCGCTCGACCTGGCCATCGCCGGGTGCTCGTCGTCACCGTCCGGGTCGGTCTCCCGCACCAGCCCCGACCCGCCGCGCGTCAGCGTTCTGACGCAGCACTACGACAACGCGCGCACCGGCGCGAACCTGCAGGAGACCGAGCTGACGCCCGACGTCGTGCGCAGCGGCTTCGGCTACCTGTTCTCGCTACCCGTCGACGGCCTGATCTACGCGCAGCCGCTCTATGTCGCCGATCTCGAGCTCGGTCCGCTCTCCGGCGCCCACGACGTCCTCTACGTCGCGACCGAGCACGACTCGGTATACGCCTTCGAGGCCAACCAGCCGGGCCCGCCCCTGTGGCAGACCTCGCTCGGCATCGCGGCGCCGGTCACCTGCTTCCCGCAGAAGCTGTTGACGCCGGAGATCGGCATCACCGGCACGCCGGTCATCGATCCGGTCACGCGCACGCTGTATGTCGTCGCCTTCACGACCGACGATCCAACGAGCTGCGCCCCGTCCAACTTCCACCACCTCCTGTACGCGCTCGATCTGGTGACGGGGGTGCCGAAGATGCCGCCGGTCGAGCTGGCCGCGGCCACGCCCATCCCCTTCACCACCAGCGATCACCTCCAGCGCTCGGGGCTGCTGTTGGCGAACGGCGTCATCTACATCGCGTTCGCGTCGCACGCCGACCATGAGCCGTACCACGGCTGGGTGCTCGCCTACGACGCGGCCACGCTGACGCCGCGCGCCTCGTTCGTCGACACCCCGACCGGTGACGAGGGCGGCATCTGGATGTCGGGGCAGGCGCCGGCCGTCGACGAAAACGGTCACATCTACCTGTCGACCGGCAACGGCACCTTCGACGGCGGCGCCAACTTCGGAGACAGCGTGCTCGCGCTGGCGCTCGACGGCAACGCGCTGACGATCGCCGACTGGTTCACGCCCCACAATCAGGCCGAGCTGCAGGCGCTCGATCTCGATCTCGGCTCCATGGGGCTGATCCTCATCCCCGGCAGCCACACGCTCGGCGGCGTCGATCGGCACCTTCTCGCCGCCGGAGACAAGCAGGGCCTCCTGTACCTGCTCGATCGCGATCGGCTCGGCGGCTACCACCCCGACGGTGACCAGGTCTTGCAGACGCTCACGCTGTCGGCCAAGTACATCGACGGCGGCCCGGTCTGGTTCGACGACGGCACCCGCCCCAAGCTCTATGTCTACCCGTCGGAGGCCGACCTGCAGGCGCTCGCGCTCGCCGACTCCCCCGACGGCAGCTATCTCACGCCCGCCAGCACCGGCACGGTGCCGCGCACCAAGGGGCTCCCGGGCGGCTTTCTGGCGCTGAGCGCCAACGGGATCAGCGACGGCATCGTGTGGGCCAACCATCCCTGGTCTGCCGATCCGGACGGCGACGCCAATGCCATCACCAAGGTGGTACCGGGCGTGCTCCGCGCCTTCGACGCCGAGGACGTGTCGGTAGAGCTGTGGAACAACCGCGCCGACCCGAGCGCGCCCGCGGACGCGGTGGGCAACTTCGCCAAGTTCTGCCCGCCCATCATCGCCAACGGCAAGGTCTACCTGGCGGCGTGGCAGGACGACCCGGAGGCGCCGGCCAAGGTGATCGTCTACGGCAGGCTTCCGTAGCGCTCCACCTTGGGGCTGGTCAGGCACATTGCCAGCCAGGCGGCCGGCAGATTGCCGGCGACGAGGAACAGCGGCGCGAGCCGATCGCTCCACGGCCCGCTCGACAGCCGCGCGCCGAGCACGTGGGCCATCTTGCGCAGCGTCAGCGGGATCTGCGTGCGATACACGATCTTCGACTGCTCTTTGCCATAGCGCGACGGGCTGGGCAGGATCGCGAAGCGGCAGCGCAGCCGGCGGCACTCGGCCATCATCGTGTTCTCGAGGTCGTAGCCGTCGGCGATGCGGTGCAGCTGCATGGCGCGAAACACGCTCGTGCGCGCGAGCAGGTAGCCGTGCAGCACGTCGCTCATGCCGCGGTAGCCGAGGACGAGCTGCATCACCGCCGAGACCCCGGAGTTGCCCCAGTAGCGAAAGCGCGGCATGCGGTGCAGCGTGGCCGGGTGGAGGAAGCGCGAGCCCTTGACCACGTCGAGGTCGGTGCGCGTCTCGAGCAGGCGGCGGAAGGCGGGGATCAGCGCCGGGTCGCACTGGTCGTCGGAGGCGATGATGCCGATGGCGTCGAGGTCGTCACGCTCGAGGAGGCGGCGAATGCCGGCCACGACGGCGCCGCCGATGCCTTTGTTGCGCTGGTGGATGACGTCGATGGTGTCGGGGTGGCGCACGCGCCACTGGTCGGCGAGGCGGCCGGTGGCATCGGTCGAGCCGTCGTCGATGATCACCAGCCGCTCGACGAGCGGCAGGCAGCCCGCGACCGAGGCGCCGAGGAGCTCCTCCTCGTTGAAGGCGGGCATGACGAAGCCGATACGCATCTGCCGCAGGTAGCACGTAACACGACGGCGCGGCGCCTGCCACAGTTGCCAGCGGCCGGCGCGCGCTGGTATTCCATCGCTGTGCAGCCCGTTCCCACGCTCATCGTCGGCTACGGCAACATGGGCACCAAACACGCCCGCGTCCTGCGCGAGACGGCGGGCGCGCAAGCGATCTGGGGCGTGGTCGATCCGTCGCCGGCACGACGGCAGCGCGCCGAGCTCGACAACGGCGGCTGCCGCACTTTCGCCTCGCTCGCCGAGGTGCTGGCGCTCGGCGAGCGCCCCGCCTGCGCCACCGTGGCCGCCTCGACGCCGCTGCACTACGAGCTGGTGATGCCGCTGCTCGCCGCGGGCATCGCGACCCTGGTGGAGAAGCCGATCGCCGCCACGGCGGCGCAGGGGCGCAGCCTGGTCGAGCGCGCCGCCGAGCGCGCTGTGGTCTTCACGGTGGGGCACGTCGAACGCTTCAACCCCGGCGCCGTGGCCGCCCGCCGCATCATCGCCGACCGGATCATCGGCGACACCATCCAGCTCTGTTTTCGGCGCGTCGGCGGATCGCCGCCCACCCCCGAGACCGCGCTGCAGGACGTGCTGGTCGACCTGGCCGTGCACGACTTCGACCTGGCGCAGTTCCTCACCGGCCGGCGGCTGGAGATCGTCGACGCCCTCGGTTATCGCGACCAGGGGCGGCTCGAGGGGGCGCTGGTGCTCGGGCGACTCGCCGACGGCCCGTCGATGCAGCTGCAGGTCAACTGGCGCACGCCGGTCAAGATCCGGCGCATCGAGCTGACCGGCACCAGCGGCTACGCCGAGATCAACCTCATCACCCAGCAGGTGGTCCTGTACCGGCAGAATCCGCTGCTGTCCGCGAGCACGATCAATCCCGACTCGACCTCCTACTTCGACAGCTACCTATCGTCGTTCGCCGCGCCCGATCGGGTCGAGCTCGGCATCGAGCGGCGCGAGCCGCTGCGCGAGGAGCTGCTGGCGTTCTGGCGCGCGGTGGCGAGCGGGGAGCCGCTGCCGGTGCCACCCGCCGACGCCGTGACCGCGGTGGAGCTGACCGAGGTCACCCGCGAGCGCCTCGACCGCCACGGGCGGTAGGGGCAGTGTTCAGTCCGTAGGCGCCGAGGGGTTCGCGGGCGGTCGTCGGAGCCGTCTTCGCGGGACGGGCCCGCTACGCCGGCGGCCTTACAGGCCGGCGGCGCGTCCGGGCCCTCGAGCTCGTCGCTAGCATCGTCGCTTTGCGACGAGCGCTCCTCGACGCCCGCGAAGACGGCTCCGACGACCGCCCGCTCTGTGGGCGCTTGGGAACCTCCAGCAAGTGACATCAGGCAGCTCCTGCGGAGACCCAGGGCGGCAGTGCGCTAGGGGACGAGCGGCAGCGGCGGCCGGCGCGTGTGCGCGCCGAACGCGTCGAGACAGGCCTGCATGCGCGGATCGGAGGTGATCAGCACGCCCCCCTCGACACGCAGCATCGCGGCATCGAAGCCGGCG
This sequence comes from uncultured delta proteobacterium, assembly GCA_963816965.1. Classification (GTDB taxonomy): domain Bacteria; phylum Myxococcota_A; class Polyangia; order Palsa-1104; family Palsa-1104; genus JAQBQH01. Next base: position 214,039 of record CAWFMP010000005.1, on the reverse strand, counting down.
GCGCCAAAGGCGTGGCTATTGAAGCGGCGAAAGCGGGCCGGATTGCCGGCGACCAGGCAGAAGGGCGGCACGTCGCGGGTCACGACCGCGCCCATGCCGACCATCGCGTAGGCGCCCACCGTCGAGAACTGGTGGGTCATGGCGCCGATTCCGATGGTGGCGTCGCGTAGGACGTGGGTGTGACCGCCGAGGGTGACGTTGGGGGAGAGGGTGGCGCCGGGCTCGATGAGCACGTCGTGCGCGACGTGGCAGTGCTCCATGATGAAGCAGCCGTCGCCGATCTCGGTGTCCCGATCGCCGGTGCCCCGCTGCACCACCGACAGCTCGCGCAGCAGGACGTCGCTGCCGATGCGGATGACCCCCGCCGGCCCGCGCGACTTGTGCTCGCCCTCGGTGCCGATGACCACGTGCGGGTAGATGCGGGTGCGCGCTCCGACGACGAGCGGGCCGCGCAGGTAGGCGAACGGCCCCACGCTGGCGTCCTCGCCGAGGACGACCTCGCCCTCGACGACCGCGCTCGGATGGATGACCGCCGCCGCCATGCCCCAGTCATACTGCGGCGGCGCCCCCCAGGCCAGCGTTGACCGGCACCACCGGCTCCGCTATGCAAGGCGACGATGACTCTCGCGACGGAGCCGACCGGCGACGGCGGCGGGCGCCTCGATCGCCGCCTGCGCGCGGCCCTGGTGGTGCTGACGCTGGCCAAGGGCTTCGTCTTCATCGGCATCGCGCCCGTGTGGAAGGTGGCCGACGAGCCGGCGCACTTCGACGACATTCAGTATCGGGCCGAGCGCCTCTCGGCGCCGCGCCCGACCGGCGCGCCCGTCGATGCCGTCATGGGCAAGGGCGTCTCCGCCGAGATGCTCCGGTCGTGGGAGGTGACGCAGCACTACTGGCGGACCCGCTACCTGGCCAACACGCGGCAGGTGCCCGAGGAGGCCGAGCTGCGCCAGCTGGCGCAGTCGCGCGCAGCCCGCCTCACCGACGGGCAGATGCCGGCGATGAGCTACCCGTCGCTGTACTACGACCTCGGGACCCTGCCCTATTTCGCGCTGCGCCACGCATCGATCGTGGCGCGCGTCTTCGCCGTACGCGTCCTGTCGCTCGGCTTCGGGCTTCTGGCGGTGTTGTGCACCTTCGCCGCGGCGCGCCTGGTGCTCGCCGATCCGTGGATGGCGTTTGCCGCCGCGGTGTGCGTGGCGCTGCAGCCGGTCGCGTCGCAGCAGACGGCGGCCGTGAACAACGACGCGGCCGTGATCGGCGTCGGCGCCCTGCTCTTCTACCTGCAGATGCGCGTGCTCGCCGCGTGGCCGGCGCCGCCGAGCGCGCGGCTGTGTGCGGCCCTCGGCGCCGTCGCCGGGCTGGCGCTCATGACCAAGCCGCAGGCGGTGGCGCTGCTGCCCGGCTGCGCGGTGGTCCTGGCCGTCGCGTTCTACCGGGCGCGCCGCGAGCGGCAGACCTGGGTGCGGCTCGGCGCCGCGCTCGCGGCGTTCGTGCTCCTCGCCGTGCCGGCGGCCCTCGAGCTGCGCGCCAGCCTGCGCGCCTTCGCCGTGCTCAACCGCGCCCAGCGGGGGGCGGCGCCGGCGCTCCACCACGGCTTCGTCGGCTGGGTCGCGCACCTCGATCCGCGACTGCGCGATCATCTCTTCTCGAGCTATTGGGGCCGATTCGCGTGGATGGAGTGCCGCATGCACCCCTCCTGGTTCGACTGGCTGCACCAGGGGATCGCGCTGGGCGCGATCGGCCTGCTGCTGGCGATCGGCGCCCGCCTGGCCGGTCTCGCCGAGCGCTGGTGGAGCTGGCGCGGCCTCGCCTTCAGCGCCGGCACCGCGATCACCGCCAGCGGCTTTCTCCTCTACACGGAGTACCACGCGCGCGCCGACCTCGGCGTCGCCTTCGTGACACAGGGCCGCAACTACTTCTTCGTCCTACCGGCGGTGGCGATCGTGGCGGCGATCGCCTTTTGCGCGCTCTGCCCGGCGCGGCTGCGTACCGCCGTAGCAGCGACGCTGGTCAGCTGCGCGGTGATGCTCAACCTCGGCGCGCTCGCCACCATCGCGAGGTATCACTATGGCAACTGAGCGCCGCCGATGGGCGCGCTTCGTCGACGTGGCGGCGTGGGCCTGGCTCGCGGTGCTGCTGCTCTTCGCCGGCCGGCTGGTCGTCGTCCTGTGGCGCGAGCTCGGTCGCCTGTGCGTGGTCGACGCGACGACGCTGCTCGATCGCGCCAGCCAGCTCAAGCCGTGGCCGTGGAAGGCGCCCCTGTCACTGTTCTGGCTGGCCGCCCTGGTGCTGGTGTTCGGCGCGGTCACAACGACGACCTGGGTCGCGGCGGTGCGCCGGCTGCGTCGGGGCGCGCAGTAGGGCGACCGTCGCGGCGGCGCCGACGGTCCGAGCGGCCGGGTCGGCCTGGCGCATGCACGGATCGAGGGCATGCGTAGATCGATTGCAATCATCGCGCTCCTCGCGCCGCTCGCCTCCTGGGCAGCCGAGGCAGATCGCTTCGAGGTCCTCGGACGGGCCGAGCTGCCGTCGAGCGTAGAGGCGGCGTTCGCACGCCAGGCGAGCGACAAGGGGATCGAGCACATCCGGCGCGTCGTCGATGCGCGCGGGCATGTGACATACAGCGCCAAGATCGTGGCCACCGGCCGCACCGTCGACGTGGCTGCAGACGGCACGGTGCTCGGAAACGGTCAGTAGCGCGCGGGGGCTCGTCGCGTCTTTAAGCGAAACGCTTGACGAAGGCGAGCGACTTGTCGGCCACCTCCCGCCAGCCGCTGTCGATCGTGAGCGCATGCCCGCGGTTGGGCATCTCCACGATCTCGGTCACGCCGGGGTTGTGCTGCTGCTGCTTGAACGCAGCGTTCGTGATCGCCCACGGGACCGTGTTGTCCTTCTCGCCCGAGATGAGGAGCAGCGGCCCACGCTTCGGGTTCTCGATGTCGACCTTCGCCTCGGTCCACGGATTCAGGTTGGCGGTCGCGGCCTGGAAGAGCGGCTTGCCCGACGCGGGGACGGCGAAGGTCTCGTAGAGCTCCTTGGCCTCCTCCTCGGTGACGGCATTGGCGAAGCCGAACCGGAACTGCTCGAAGGTGAGCGGAATGGCGCGGTTGCGGTTTGCCGGGTTGTGCAGGACCGGCCAGGCGGACTTGAGCGCCGACAACGGAAGCGGAAGCACGCCGCGGAAGGGAGCCGGATCGATCGCCACCGTCACGGTTGCGAGGCCGCGGCCGGCGAGGATCTGCGCGAGCAGGCCGCCGAACGAGTGGCCGATGATCGCGGGCTTCTTGTGCAGGCCCCGAACGATGACATCGAAGTGGTCGGCCACCTGTCCCACCGTCTTGTGCGCGAAGACTTCGGGCTTCGCCTTCGCTTCGGCGACGGTCTCGGGATCGTCCGGCCAGCCCGGAGTCAGCGCCGTGTAGCCCGCCTCCTCGAACAGCGCCGCCCAACGATCCCAGCTGCTCGGTAGGAGCCAGAGGCCGTGGACGAACACCACCGGCTGCCGACCGGTCGCGTTTGCCCGCTCGACCTGCTGCGCTTCGTGCTCCGTGATCGTCGCTGCTGCCGCATTCTGTGTGGGCTTGGATGAGTCGGTCGTCATGGTCGTCCTCCGTTGGGCGCGAAGCCGCATGGTCGGTAGGGTCCGATGAACGTCGTTTGCGAGCGTGGACTAAGACCACAACGGTGGGGCGATGAGCGGGCGAAGTCTGTGAACAGTTGGCGAAGGCGACGTCGAGTGCCGCCCCGAGGGCAGGGCCGGTCTATCGCGTCGACACGCCCGGCTCGGCGCGGCGAATGAGCGTCGGGCCGACCTCCTTCTCGATCGACTCGCGCAGCCCGTTGCGCAGCCCGAGCGCGAAGCCGGCCTCGGCGACGATGAAGAGCGGACCGACGAGCAGCCCCACCATGTCGTCGACGAACGCCGGCTTCTTGCCCTCGAAGGCGTGGCCGACGAACTGAATCGCCCAGCCGACCACGAACAGCCCGAGCGCGATCGCCAGCCACGACCCCGTCGAGCGCGCAGCGGTCTGCGCCCCCGTCCACAGCGCCGCGCCCATGAAGGCGGTCATGGCGATGCCGTAGCGCAGATCGAGCGCCAGGTAGAAGACGATCGCTCCCAGCGTCACGAGCAGCGCCGGTGACAGCGACACGCCCGCCAGCACCACCGCGGGGCGTGACAGCAGCGCGGCGACGCCGCAAACGATCATCGGGATCCCGACGAAGTGCGTAACGATGTTGCGCCGGTCGCGGTGATAGGCAGCGTACTGCGAAAGCTGTTGCGCCACGGTTTTCATGATGGCCCTCCTGCTACCCCTGAAGATGGCTCACGCCGCGCGCCCGGATTGTCGGCGGCTTGACACATCCGCGAAAATGGCCGGAAGCTGGAGGCGTGGAGCGTCGAAGCCCGCGGGACTACCGGGAGTTTTTGCGGTCGGGGCGTTGGTTCGCCGGCCTCCCGGCCGAGCTGCAGGAGCGCCTCCTCGACGGGGGCGTGCTGCGCCCGCTGCTGGCGCGCCAGCGGCTGTTCTCCCGCGGTGACGCCGCCGACGGGCTCTACGCGCTCCTGGCCGGCACCATTCGCGTCAGCGGCAGCTCCGGCAGTGGCCGCGAGGCGCTGCTCACGCTGCTCGAGCCGCCCGGCTGGTTCGGCGAGATCTCGCTCTTCGACGGACAGCCGCGCACCCACGACGCCGTCGCCGAGAGCGAGGCGCTGGTCGTCCACGTGCCCAAGACGACGCTCGATTCGATCCTCGAGCAGCAGCCGGGCTACTGGCGCGATCTCGGGCTTCTGGTCACGAGCAAGCTGCGCCTGGCCTTCGCGGCGATGGAGGGCGTGGCGCTGAGCCCGATCGCCGTCCGACTGGCGGAGCGCCTGGCCCTCATGGCCGAGGGCTACGGCGAGCGCGAGCACCGCCAACGCACGGTCGAGGTGAGCCAGGAGCAGCTGGCGATGATGCTGTCGATCTCACGGCAAACCGCCAATCAGCTGCTCAAGGATCTCGAAGCCAAGGGGCTGGTGCGCCTCTCTTACGGCACCATCGAGATCCTCGATCTCGACGGGCTGCGGCGCGTCGGCTCCTCCGACGACTGAGCCCCTGCTCGCCGTCGCACGCTAGTTCGTTCTAGTCGGCGGCCCGCCGCGCACTATCGGAGCGCTCATGAGATGGAGGATCACAAGTATCGCCCTGTTCGCGGCGCTCGCTGGCGCCTGTGGGTTCCCGGAGACGCGTATGGTACCGGTGGCGGACTACGGCGCGGCGAACAAACCGACGATTTCGTCGGCGCCGGCCTACACTGCCGGACCGTCGACGGCGCACACCACGTCGCCCGACGGCAGCACCCTGTTCGTCTGCGTCGGAGGCGGCGAGCGCCCCGGCAGCCAGGTGCCACCCGGTAGCGAGCCGGCCTGCTGAGCGCCGATCGGGCAGGGGCCACGCCGGCTCAATCGGCCGCGGGTAGCGCCGGCGCGGGGCAGCTGAACAGCCGAGCCCGCGTCAGCACCAGCTCGGCGGGCGCCTCGAGGACGGTGAAGGTGTCGTACACCACGTAGTTGGCGCCGCGTGCCAGCGCATACTGGCCGAGCGCCTCCGACGTAGGCGCGTCGCCCGGGCCCGAGCGCACCTCGACGCTCTCGACCGGGCGGCAGCAGGCGCCCGGCTCGCGATTGGACAGCTCGACGCCGCGGGCGACCCGGGTCGGGACGAGGGTCGTCTCGTCGGTGGCACAGCCGGCCGCCAGGAGCCCGAGCGCCACGCACAGGGGCAGGGAGCGTTTCATCGCGGCACCTCCGCCGCGGTGATAGTCGCCGCCAGGCCGATCGGTAGTCGTGCGCTCGGCCGAGAATCGACCGGGCGCGCAGCCTCGATATCCAGGGCGCGGAGGAGGGCCGCGGGGCCCCGTAGGGTCATTCCCTGGGATATTTCGTTACTCCACGCTGCTGCCGCCGAAACTCCACCGCTCCATCCATTCCTCCCTGTGTGACCGCGAACCTTCGAGCCATCGAACGGCCATCATTCACGAAACCGGTGACTCCGATCGCTGACGCGAGGGACCCGCCAGTGGTTAGTTAGCCCCGAGGGTCAGGGGGAAAGCGTCATGAGAGGTCTGCTCGCCATTGTGCTGCTCCTCGCCATGGGCCCGGGGCGAGCCTATGCCGAGAACAAGGCGATCGCCCGCGACGCCTACGGCGAAGGAACGCGTCTGTACGACGTCGGCGAATTCAAGGCCGCGCTCGAGATGTTCAAGAAGGCGTACCTCAACTACGAGGAGCCGACCTTCCTGTTCAACATGGCGCAGTGCTACCGGCAGCTCGACGACAAGCGCGAAGCCCTCAAGATGTACAAGAGCTACCTGCGCAAGCAGCCCGCCGCCACCAACCGCGATGAGGTCGAGCGCATCATCTCCTCGCTGGAGAAGGCGCTCGCCGAGGAACAGCATGCGCTGCGGGCGCCGCCCGAAGGGACCATCAAGCCGGCGCCCGAGCCCAAGCGCCCGACGACGTCGGTCGACGCGACCACGCCGGCGGCGCAGCAGCTGACGGCGTCCGCGCCGCCCCGGCCGGCGGCACGAGCGCCGCTCTACAAGCGCTGGTGGGTGTGGACGGCGGTCGGGGTGGCCGCAGCAGCCGTCGCCGTCGGGGTCGGCGTCGGGCTGACCTACCGCAACAGCTTCGACACCACCCTGGCCGGCTTCAGCCATTCCGGCCTGACGGCGCGCTTCTGATGCGCGGCGTCGTGTTCGTCACGGCCGCGCTCGCCCTCGCTGGCTGCAACAGTGTCGGCGTCGATATCAGCGTCACGCCGGATTCGTCCCTGGCTGGCGCCACCGCGGCGACCATCCGCACGCTCGAGTTCGACATCAGCGGCGCCGACACGGCACACACCTCCCGGACCCTGACGACGCCATTCGCCAAGGGGGGCAGCGAGCGCATCATCTACACCACCTCGGCGACGAGGGGTTCGCTCCAGGTCGCGGTGACGGCGCGTGATGCCAACCAGACCCCGATCGCGTATGGCACCGGCTCGGTTGCGCTCAAGCCGCCGTTCGTCAAGGTGACGGTACCTCTGGGGACTCAGCTCCCGCCCGGACTCGGCGCCGCGGCGATGCTGACGGCCGACCACACGAGCTACGACTTCGGAAACGCGCTCACCGGCACGACGAGCACCCCGCTGGTTCTGACCGTGACGAACGGCGGCACCGCGACCTCGGGCCCGCTGGCGACCGACCTCTCCGGCAGCGGCGATTTCACCGTCAGCGCCAACGATTGCGTGGGCCACATGTTGGAGGCGTCGGCGAGCTGCACCATCACGGTCGAATTTGGTCCCACGACCGTGGGCGCCGAGAGCGGCACCTTGACCATCGGTGGGATGCCGGGGGGGAGCATCGCCGTTCCGCTGGCCGGGGCCGGGCTTGCGCCGGGCGCCCTGTCGAGTGCCCCGCCGCTGCTGGACTTCGGCACCGTCGTCGACGGGGCGACGTCGAGCGACGTGACCTTCACCGTGACGAATACCGGCACCGATGTGACCAGCACGCTGGCGACGACGCTCACCGGCAACGACGTCGGTGAGTTCGCCATCACCAGCGACAGCTGCTCCGGCGCGACGCTGCCGGCGGGCGGCAACTGCACGCTGCAGGTCCACTTCGCGCCACAGACCAGCGGCGCCAAGGCCGCATCCATGACCGTGCAGGCGACGACCGGCGGTGCGGCGATCTCGCTGCTCACGGGCCGCGGCGCGACTCCCGGGGCACTGGTCTTCTCGCCGACGAGCAAGGACTTCGGCGCGGTCGTCGTCGGCACCAGCAGCAGCGACGTGACGCTGCAGGTGTCGAACACGGGGGGCAGCGCCACCGGGACGCTGGCCACCACGCTCGGCGGCATCGACGCTGGATCCTTCGCCGTCACCAGCGACAGCTGCGACGGCACGATGGTGGCAGCGAGCGGAAGCTGCACGGTCAACGTGCACTTCTCGCCGGCGTCGACAGGCGCCAAATCGGCGACGCTGACGGTGTCGGGAAACCCGGGCGGGAGCGCCGTCGTGACGCTGACCGGCAGCGGGCTCACTCCAGGCGCGCTCACCATCTCGCCGACGTCGAAGGACTTCGGCCCGGTCGTCGTCGGGCAGGCGGGCAGCGACGTCACGTTCACCGTCAAGAACACGGGCGGCGGCCCGACGGGCAATCTGACCGCGGCGCTGAGCGGATCGGACGCGGCCATGTTCGTCGTCAGCTCCGACGGCTGCAGCGGCGCGCCGCTGGCGTCCGGCGCGACCTGCACGCTCCAGGCGCGCTTTGCGCCCACGGCGACGGGCCTGCGATCGGCCTCGCTCGCGGTCTCGGGGACGCCGGGCGGCAATACCGCGGCGTCGCTGGGCGGCAACGGGCTCAGCCCCGCGGCGCTGAGCGTGACACCGACGATGCGCGACTTCGGCAGCATCGTCAAAGGGCAGTCGAGCGGCGACTTCACCTTTCAGGTGTCGAACAGCGGTGGCGGCACCAGCGGCACCTTGACCGCGGCTCTCGTCGGCGGCGACAGCGGGCAGTTCGCCATCACGACAGACGGCTGCTCGACGACCACGCTCGGCGGCAGCGGGCTGTGCACCATCAAGATCCACTTCAGCCCCACGACGACCGGACCGCTCGGAACGACGCTGCAGGTGAGCGGCACGCCTGGCGGCACCGTCAATGCGACGCTCACCGGCAACGGCCTGACGCCAGGAGCGCTCTCCTTCTCGCCCGGGTCCTACGACTACGGCACCGTCGATGCGAGCAGCACCAAAGGCCCGGTCTCCTTCACGCTGTCGAACAGCGGCGGCGGCGCGACCGGCACCATCGCCACGACGATCACCGGCGACACGAGCCAATTCACCGTCGTCTCCGACGGCTGCAAGGGCATCTCGCTGCCCGGCGGCGGCAGCTGCGTGATCGCGGTGACCTTCAGCCCGCTGAGCTACGGGTCGTGGGGGCTCAACGTCGCCGCGCAGGCGAGCCCCGGCGGCGGCGCCGCGACGTCGCTGACCGGCACCGGCCGGCAGAATTACACGCTGACGGTCAACCTCGCCGGCAACGGATCTGGAACCGTGAGCGCGTCGGGGCTGACCTGCTCCGGCACGACGTGCACCGGCACCTATGCCCGCACCGGCGTCGCTCCGGCGGTGTCGGTCACGGCCACGCCGGCGGCGAGCTCGACCCTGAGCTGGTCGGGCGGCGGTTGTACCGGCTCGACGAGCCCGTGCAGCGTCACCATGGACGCCAACAAGACCGTGACCGCGACCTTCACGCTCCAGTCGTTCCAGCTCAACGTGACCAATCACTTCGTCTACGGGGCCGGGGGCAGCGTCACCTCCTCGCCCTCGGGCATCAGCTGCGGCGGCACCTGCGGCGCGACCTATCAGTACGGCACGTCGGTCACGCTGACGGCAGCGCCGACCTCGCCGAACGTCTTCCAGGGCTGGAGCGGCGACTGCAACGGCAACACCACTACCTGCACGCTCACGATGACCCAGGCGCACAACGTCACCGCCATCTTCAAGCCGAACCTCAACTATGTGTTCGTCACCTCGACGAAGCAGAACGCCAACTTCGGCGGTCTGGCCGGTGCCGACCAGCTCTGCGCAGTCCGGGCCACGGCGGCGGGTCTGCCGGGGACCTACCGCGCATTCCTCGCCACGTCGACCGCGTCGGCCGCCTCCCGCCTCAACGGCGCGCGCGGCTGGCTACGCACCGACGGGCTGCCGTTCGCCGATTCGACGACGTCGCTGTTCACCAACCACCAGGTGTTCTATCCGCCGGCGACGAACGAGCTCGGCGTCAACATCCTCGAAGACATCGCGATCTACACGGGGACGGACGGCAGCGGCAACGCCTACCCCAACTACACCTGCGCCGATTGGACCTCGACCAACGGCTATGGTGAGAGCGGCGATGCGATGACGGGATCGGTGAGCTGGGAGTTCGAGTCTGCCGTGTCATGCAACGTGCTGGTCCGCCTCTACTGCTTCGAGGTCGACTACAACACGCCGCTGACGATCACCCCGATCTCCGGCGCGATTGCCTTCGAGACCAAGGGCGTGTTCGACGCCAAGCTCGGCATCACCGGCGCCGACGCGCTATGCAACCAGGAGGCGCAGGCGAACGGCCTCACCATCGGAACGTACAAGGCGATGCTCGACACGGCGACCGCGTCGGCCGCTTCGCGTTTCAACCTGGCGAACTATGGCAGCGGCGGCTGGGTCCGTCCCGACGGCATCGCGGCGACCGTCAACTACGCCGACCTGTTCAAGGGCTTCACCTATATCCAGGCGTCCATCAACGAGTACGCCGACAAGAGCTACTCGGGAGGCACCAACGTCTGGGTGGGAGGCGCGGGCGACCTTTCGAATCCGGGGACGGCGGCCAACACCTGCAACAGCTGGGCGACGGACGCCTCGACCTCGTCGGCCGGCGTCTACACGGACACCAACACCTATTTCAACTTCGGCTATGCCTACCCGGAGGACTGCGCCCAGAACATGGGTGGCGCAGCGCATCTGATCTGCCTGCAGGACTGACCGGCGCACCGCATCTGGCGCGCCCGCTATGGCATCGGGCGCGACGACGTCGAGGGGCCACCAGGTAGCGACGGCCAGCCGTCGGCGCCCCACACCAGGCGATCCACCAGCATGACGCGGACGTCGCCGGGCTGGTTGACGTGGCCGGCGACCCACGCGTGATAGACCATGTAGGGATCGCCGCCGGGCCCGTCGACGACCGAGCAGTGGCCGGGGCCGACCCACGCGCTGTTGCTGGTCACGATCGGCGCGGCAGCCTTGGTGAACGGCCCGAACGGCGCGGCGGCGCGGGCGACCCCGACGGCGTAGGTGGCGTTGGCGTAGGAGTTACCGCTGTAGAACAGATAGTAGCTGCCGCCGTGCGCGACCAGCCACGGCCCCTCGACGACGGCGCCCTCCCAGGCGCGATCGTTGGTGATGATGTCGGCGCGCGCGCCCACCAGCGACAGGCCGTCGGCGGCGAGCTGCTGTCCGTGAATCGGAGTCGGCTTGCCGACGGCGTTGCCGTCCTCCTTCCAATAGAGGTAGCGCTTGCCGTCGGCGGTCTCGAGCTCCGTGGCGTCGATGAGGCCCATGGACGTGTCGTGCAAGAGCGGCTGGCCGAGGTCCACGAAAGGGCCGAGCGCGCTCGCCGCGGTGGCGGCGCCGATGCACAGCTTGCCGTCGGTGTGGCGGGCGGTGAAGTAGGCGACCCAGCCGCTGCCGACACGATGGATCTCCGGCGCCCAGAAGTCGCTCGCCGCCCAGGCCGGCTTCTTGCCCGAAGGGAAGATGTGACCTTGCGCGGTCCAGTGCACCAGATCGGTCGAGACGCGGATGGGGAAGGCGTCGGCGGCGTTGCCCGACGTGCACGATAGGACGTAGCGGCTGCCGTCGCGCACGACGCCGGGATCGGCGCAGCCTGCGGGCAGAACGGCGTTCTCGTAGAGGCCGCCACACTGCGTGTAGGCGAGCGAGAGGTTGCACGCGGCGCTACCGTCGAAGTGCGGCGCCCAGCCGTTCGACAGACTGGCGTAGGACTGCGCGCCGCTGGCGGTGCAGGCGCGGTCCCAGGTGACGCGGCCGGCGACGTCGTCGTATTGCGCGGGATGGCCGGCGGGCGGCAGCCAGGCGGCGCCGTAGGTCACGCGCGTCGCGCACGCCTTCGGTGCGCTCGCGCAGCTCGCTTGATCGAGCGCCATGACGCAGGCGCCGTGGCCGCTGAAGTACGGCTTCCAGCCGTTCGACAGCAGCGCGTACGAGTTGGCGCCGTCGTCGTGGCAAGCGCCGTCCCAGGTGACCGCGCCGGCGGCGACGTCGAAGGACGCGGGGTGCTGCGCGCCATGGATCCAGGCGTCGCCATAGGTGATGCGCGTGGTGCACGGCGCGCCGAGGTCGGCGCTGGCGTTGCCGACGCCGCCCGCGCTGCCGAGGTCGCCGCCGGTCGCGGCGTCGTCGGCGGCACCGGCGGCGTCGATCGGACTGCCGTCGATGCTGGCGTCGCCATCGTTGGATGCGCCGTGGATGCCGTGGCACGCAGGCAGCATTGCTGCGGCGAGGAGGGACGCCAGGAGCGCGGAGCGGTTTCGCGATGGATGCACGGCGGAAGACCCAGCACGCACTGTGCCAGAGTTTCGGCGACGGAGAAATGCAGAGATGGCCGTCGCGACTGCGCACTGCCGTTTGCGAATCGAATCGGTGGTCCCCACTATCTCTCCACGAGAGCAGCCGCGCGGGTCGCGCGTTCAGGACGGGCGGGAGATCGTCGTGGAGCCAGGTTTGCCGTCGGACCGGGCCGGTGGTGTGCCGCCTCCCTGACAAGACTCGGCGCCGCTTTTGTTCTATGCTCGTACCGTTGGCCCGTCGCAGACGTGGGAGTGCTCGCCGTGATCTTCATTCCGATCGGATTCGGGGCCCTGGGGCCCATCATGCCGGGTGAAGCATGAAGCGCTTGCCGCCCTGGTTCCTCGCGTGTGTCGCAGTGAGCGCGCTCGGGCTCGGGCTCGTGCCGCAGCTCATCGTCGCCGCGCCGCGCGAGACCACCATGGGCCTCGTGTACAAGATCTTCTTCTACCACGTGCCCGTATCCTGGCTCGCCCTGCTCGGTGCCATGGTCACCGGCGCAGGCTCGATCGCGTACCTCTTCAAGGGATCGGAGCGGGGCGATCGGGTGGCGGTGGCGGCGGCGGAGCTGACGGTGCTGTTCGGGCTGTGCACGCTGGTGACCGGGCCCTTGTGGTCGCGCAATGCCTGGGGCTCCTGGTGGCAGTGGGACGTGCGCGTGACCACCACGCTGCTCCTGTGGATGATCTTCATCTCCTACCTGTTCGCCCGTCGCTACGGCGGCCCGGGCGCGAAGAAGCTGGCCGCCGGCCTGGCCATCTTCGGCGCCGCCGACGTCCCGCTCATCTACTTCTCGGTCAGCATCTGGCGCAGCATCCATCCCAAGACCAGCGTCGTCCAGACGCTGCCGGCGGGCATGCGCGGACCCTTCTGGGCGGCGTTCCTCACCTTTACCGTGTTGTTCTTCGTGCTGCTGGAGCTGCGGCTCTCGCTCGAGCGCGCGCGCACGCGCCTGGACGAGCTGCAGCTGGCCGCCGAAGACCACCTGGGCGAATGACCATGAAGAAGATCCTCGTCAGCCTGGCGTTCGTGCTCCTGCTCGTCGGTGGGGCCGCGGCGCAGGAGAAGAAGCCCGACTCCGAGGGCTGGCAGCAGGTGAACGGCGACATGCTGCAGAAGGGGGAGTCGATCCCGGCCAGCCGCCTGGTGGCGGGAGCCTACGGCTTCATCTTCGCGTCGGTGGTGGTGTTCGTCGCTTCGGTCGTCGCGCGTACGCGCAAGGTGGAACAGGAGCTGGAGGACCTCAAGCGCGCGCTGGAGGCCAAGGGCAAGTAGACGGGGAGCCGCGAACCCGTGGCGCGCGCTCTTCCGCTCGCGCTCGCTCCCATGATTCATCACCTGTGTGAATCTGATCGAGCCCACGCCGGACGGCTGCCGAACCGTGGGCAGGTGGGCTGTCCCGTCCAAGCTTACGATTCCGGGGCGGGCTTGGAGGCGTGTGCTGGCTACGGGGAGCGGTTGAGCAGAAGCGTGACGTTGGCCGTCATTGACGAGCCGACCGCCACGTCGACGACCAGGTCCTGATCGAAGTCGCCGACGGAGAGCGCCTCCGGATTCCCCAGCCCCGTCACGACCGGCACGGGAGTGGCAAATCCGCCCTGACCGAGCCCGCCGTAGAAGTCGAGCGCGTCGTTCCCGTAGTCGGTCACGATCAGATCGACCCGGCCGTCGCGATTGAAGTCGCCGACCGCGATCGCTCCAGGAAGGCGGGTCGCGGGCAGCGAGGTCACGCACTCGACACCGCCGCGGCCGTCGCCGCGCGCGACCACCACCGTCGACGGACCGTTGTAGTTGTAGCTCGCCACGACGATGTCGACGTGGTGATCGCCGTCGACGTCGCCGACGGCGAGTCCCTGCGGGTAGCCGGCGTTCGGCAGCGCCCACGGGCCGCGCACCAACATCGTGCCGTCGGGCTGGCCGAGCGCAATCCCGATGGTGCGTGCTTCCTGCGACGCGTAGACGACGTCGGCGTAGCCGTCCTCATTGAAGTCGCCGCCGGCCATGTATTCGCCGCCGGCGCCGGGGAGCGTCCACGCATCGCGGAAGGTGCCGTCGCCGCGCCCGAGACGAACGTCGATGGCGTGCGAGCCCCCAGGGCTCGACGGCAACGACTCGGTCACGAGGTCGAGGTTGCCATCGTTGTCGACGTCGATCGCAGCGCAGGCCCATGCGCCGCGCGTGTTGTCGACGTAGCTCGTCGACGGACCGAGCATGCCGCCACCGGCGTTGAGTCGCACCTGCAACGACGAGCCGGTGTCGGTGGCGACGTCGAGCCGCGCGTCGTGGTTGAAGTCGCCGAGCACGACGGTGGTCGGGTAGAGCGGCTCGAAGTATTTCACTTGCGGCTGAAAGCTGCCGGGCCCGCTCGACAGGAGGACGCTGATCGTCTCGGCGTTGTCGACGAAGTCGTTGCGGTTGGCGGTCACCAGGTCGACGAAGTGGTCACCGTCGAGGTCGCCGACGGCGATGCTCTCGACGAAGGAGCCGGCGCCGAGCGTCGCTTGGTCGAAGATCGGGGTCGTCACGGCGGTCGCGCCCGCGCCGACGCCGCAGGACGCGGGCTCCGTGGGGCCGCCCAGATCGGGCGGCGGCGTGGCGAGGTCCGGCATTTCGACGACGGAGAGATCGCGCGGGCCGACGACAACGTTCGACTCGAGGTCGAGCGAGCGGCTGGCACAGCCGCTGACGAGCGTGGCAACCAAGACGACGAACCGCACGATTGCATTTTACCACCACGGCGAAACCGTTGGTCGTGCCGTTCAGTTTGACGATCCCGAAACCGGGGAAAGCACTCAATCACGGACCCCATGCAAGCAGTCCTCGGCCGCTGCCTGAGTGCGGGGCGATGAGCGCCATCACCGTCGACGGCAGCCCAGCCATGGTTGATGCAAACCACGAAGCCTACGTGCTCTGGTCGCCCCCGTGCTCCTGGCAGCCGAGCTCGTCGAGAACGACGGTCATGCCGAAATCAAGATGACCGACGTGTGGCCTCCGACTCCGCGCGCACCGGGACCACTTCGAGGTCGAGGCCGACGGCGTCAGCGAGATACCGGAGGAAGCCTTGGACGCCCTGTTTATCCTGGAGGGGGATCGGCGCCGGACCCGCCTGATCTACCTGCCAACGGTTCGCCAGCCGGACGGATCGACAACGGTAGACACTGACTCTACGGTTGCGGCTTCATTGGTGTTGCGCGCCGCAGGAGATATCTCGGGCTTTTGCGCGTCCGAGCCGGCCCGCCTGCCGCCGTCGCGTCAGCGTCCGTCGCTGTGCAGGTTATTTGATGATTTTCAGCCATGGTCATTGGCGACACTGCCGTCGTGGCCCTCCACGGGCGCGAGAGCTTGCCGCCAGAATCACGTTAGATCTGTTCCCTCTCCCTCGCTAGTGACGAGGGGCTTCCTTCGACGTCGCGCTGGCCGCTTGCGCTGCGCGTACCGCTGCAGCTAGCGGCGGTGCAGGCCAAGCAGGTCGTCCGCTCGCGACAGGTTGCCGTCGGCAGCCTCAAGCACGCGCGCAATGTGGTGGTCGATCGCACGCTGTGCGTTGACGTCAGCGGCGTTCGTTGCGCCGAAGATAGGCAAGGGTGAGCTCGCGTGCTTGTGCCGCGCGCCTCCGTCGGGGATGGTGCTTCATGGAGCAAGATTGTACCTAACAAACCGTTGGAGTCGCCCTCGATGAGATCGTTGTCCCAGTTGGGGCGCGTCATCTATACATGGGCGCGATCCGACTTGGCTGCGCTCATCTAGTCGTCGTGGCTGCGTCGCTCCTCAGCTGCACCAAGCGACAGAACGGCAACCAGTACAGGCGGACATCGATGCCAACTACACGTCGGTGATGACCGAGGTAGACCTCGCTGTGCCCGAGCAGTCGAAATTATTTCTGCGCTTCCCCTTGGCGGGTCCCGCTCCGGGCATGCTGGCACAACCCCATTCGCGTCAACCAGCGACCCGACCTACGTGAAGTGGCTCACGAGGATTCAGGCAGGAGCGCCCAAGCAATGATCGAGCGCTTGTGTTAGAGCCCGGTTCCCATCGTGCCGAGGAGGTCTTCTGGACAGACGAGTCAATCGACGAGACTAGCTGGTTTCACCCAGAAACTTTTCCCGCGGTTTGCCGATAACAGGACGGATGCTCGTTGGCGACCCAAGGCATTTGTGCGCTCTGACACGTGGCAGTAGCCAGTGCGCGGGGTCCGCGCTGTCAGGCCTCCGGTCGCAGCCACGGCCGCAGGACGCGGTGCCGCTGAAGAGGTCTGCGCAACGTGTTAACAAGACGTGGAAATCCGGCTCAGCAAGGAGTTCGATTCGGCGTTGGGGTGCGGCAGTTTGTCTCAGGTCGATGCTGCGAACCAGGCGGGCAGTTAGTGAAGCTTTCCCCCCGGGTCGCACGAGTGACTGGTAGACAATGAGGAGCAGTTACCGATGAGCCGTGAACACGATTCCGGATCGCGTGGGCACCAGCCGCCGGGTGGCGATGAGGCGCAGGCGGCCCAAAGTGACCCGCGTATGGTGCAGGTCCAGCAACTCGTGCAGGCGGCACGCGTCTACAACCGCCAACATCCCGAGAAGGCTTCCGAGTTCACAGAGCTCACCGGAATCGATCCCGCCAACTTTCGTGCGGTGCGGTCATGGCAGCTTGCGCACGGTCAACGCGGCGACGGCAAGATTGGTCCCGGGACGCTGAAGGCAGCGCGCTCTGAAAAGGGAGACGGCGAACAACGGCCAGACAAGGCCGACGGCGAGGGCGCCGCCGACGGCAGTGGAACCGCAAGAGACGACGGAAGAGAAGACGCCCAGGCTGGCCACCCGTCGCGCGCCAACAAGGGCGGCCACGGTGCAAGAGTGAAGACCATTGCTTTCGGCGAGGACGAAGGATTGACGGTCGAAGGCGACAACGACACGTCGATCGGCGGAGAGGTCCTCGAGAATCCTGTGCTGATGGACAACATCCTCGACGGCGCGGGGCATCTCGGCAAGACCGAGAACGACAGCAAGCAGGAAGCACTCGCGGGAGCTGGCGAGGCGGCACATAAGGTCAACGAAGTGAACAAGGCTGGCGAGGCCATCGACGGTGGCGAGGGCAAAGATGTCCCCTGGCTCAAGGCTGCGATGGCGCCCGCGATACTCGATCTGATCGGGCAAGGCAAGTACAGCGCCGCGGCGATCATGTTGGCCAAGCAGTTCAGCCCGAGCGAATACTTCGAAGGCATCCTTTACGCGACGGAGAAGCTTGGCATTGAGATCGGGCGTCCCGTCTTGAAGTGGCTCGTCGAATTCGGCGCAGAAGCGGACGTTCTGTTCGCGCTCGGAGACTGGACGTATGAGGGACTGGAGCTGATCGCAGAGGCTCACGAGAAGGGCGACGAGAAGAGCCGTATTCGCATGTACGCTCGCGCCTTCGCCGACGGCTTCCTCGAAGGGAAGAATGCGGACGGCGGACGCGCTGGAGCAGTGACGGAGGAGCAGAAAGAAGCGGTCAAGCTTGGGTTGCGAGACGGCAGTCTAACCGCAGGTAGCTACGGCGTAACGGCGCCTGCGATCGCTGAGGAACTGCTGCGTCGCTTCGGTGGAGATGACATGAAGGTAAAGCGTGCCATCATGGACGGGCTCATGAAACGAGCCGGCCTACCAAGCGTATGGAGCTAGCACGATGACGGCACCGTATCGTGAAGACAGCGACGAGCCGCGCTACATCTGCATCGTCTGCTACGGCCAGACTGCCAAAACGGCCGAAGTCTGCCCGCGGTGCTCGGTGCCGATGCAGGCGATTGTCGACGCTGAGATCGTCGCGGAGCTCCGGCGGCGTGCTGCGTCGAAGAAGAAGAACGCAGAGGGTCGACGGATGCGGTTCGTGTTGGTGTCGTCGTTCGTGACAGCCGTACTGGTCAACGGCGTTCTACTCTGGCGCGGCGTTTATGACCTGAAACCAGGTGGGACCATCCAGCTCGGCGCAGCGCGCGCATATGTCGCGTTCTTCATCGTTCCGCTATTCCTGTGGCTCGTGATCAGTACACTGTATGACCGCATTACGCGCCGATTGCGCCTCTTCGCTCCTCTTGCCTCGATCGACGCAGACAAGGCGACGACTTCAGAGCTCCTTCATTGGCTCGAGATTCCGCTTATCCGCACGGATCGGTGAATAACAGTGTCTCTAATTTCGCGCAGCGTCGACAGCGGCGGTTTGGAATATCGATTCGCGAAATCACAAATCGACGGTGAACCGATGCGATCACGATTCTCTCGACTGAAGCACCTGATCAGCTGCGTTACGGTCGTGCTCGCGATGGCGACCGCCGCGCGAGTCGCGTACGCGGACGCGAACACCGAGAAGGCCAGACAGCTCTATGACGACGGCGTAACGAACTACAACCTGGGCCATTACGGTGAAGCGCTTGCCGCATTCGAGAAGGCGTATCGGGTTCGGCACGACGCAGCTTTCCTCTTCAACATCGCGCAGTGCCAGCGGCAGCTGCGCCGCTACGACGACGCACAGCGCTCCTACCGAGCTTACCTGCGCGAGACGTCCGACCTCCCGCAAGCGACCCGGGACCAGGTCCAGAAGCTCATCGGCGAGATGGACCAGGCGATGGCAGATGCGCGCGCCAACCAAGCATCAGCGGGAACACCTCCGCGGGCCGAAGTCCCTGCGCCGCCAGCCATACAACAACCGCCGGCCGCAATCCCCGCCGTCGCCATGTCGGTAAGGCCATCTGACGAACGTGCCGGGCGCACAAAGATGATCGCTGGCATCGCGATCGCCGCGTTCGGCATCGCAGCGATTGGCGCCGGAGGCGGTTTCTTTGCGGTCGCCAGCTCTGCGAACAATCAGTTGAATCATCCGTCGAACGGCGTCTATTCCCAGTCGGCGGAAGACGGGCGCGATACCTACCAGTCGCTCGATATTGCAGCCTTCATCGTCGGCGGCGTCGCGGTCGCGACTGGCGCAGCCGTTGCGCTTTTCGGATGGCGTCAGCGTCATCGAATGACAATTACGCCAGCGGCCAGCGTCAACCGAATCGGTGCGAGCCTCAATTTCAATTTCTAGGAGTCAGGACGTGCGTATCACCTTGGTCATCAGCTTCGGGTTCGCCATCTCCGGGTGTCTGCGCACGACCGTCGACAGTGGCGTGCTGAAGTGCGCGACCGATTCCAAACGGCAATGTCCGGCCGGCTACTACTGTGCGGCGGACAGCACGTGCTGGAAGAACGGAGCCGCGCCTTCGTCCGTTGGAGACATGGCCGTGGCGTTGAACCATCAAGGCGACACGTGCAGCACCGACGGCGATTGCGATACCGGGCACTGCGTCGACGGCGTCTGCTGCGACAGCGCGTGCACGGGCCAATGCCAGGCATGCGACGCGAGCCCAGTCGGGAAGTGCGTCCCGGTGACCGGCGCCCCCCACGGTGCCCGCACGGCTTGCAGCGGTACCGGATCTTGCGCAGCCACGTGCAATGGCTCTGCCCTGACGTGCACGTTCCCCGACGCGAGCATGAGCTGCGGAGCGCAGACGTGTGGCGGCACGCCTCCGACGATCACGTACTCGGCTACGTGCGATGGATCGGGTTCATGCGTTCCGACAGGCGGCACCATGTCGAGCCCGTGCCCGACGCCGGCGAACGGTACTGCGATCTGCAACAGCGACCAGTGCGGGTACACGTGCAACTCGCCCTACACCAAGCTCGGAGCGGGTTGCGGCGCCGTCTTCAATCCCGAGTCGAGCGGCACCGGCGCAGACCTGTACTCAGTGTGGGGCAGCTCCTCGGTCGACGTTTTCGTCGGCGGATACGATACGACCAATTCAAAGCCGGTCATGCTCCACATCAAGTCCGACGGGACGTGGACGGCCGCACCCGCGATGCCGGCTGGCTGTCTCGGTGTATGGGCAATCTGGGGTGACAGCTCGACGGACATCTACGCGACCAGCATCCTTGGCAAGATCTACTATTCGAGCGGCGCCCAAACGTTCACGGAAACTCAGAACACGAGTATCTATGACTCGTTCTACGGCGTGTGGGGCAGTGGCATTTTCAACGATGTCTGGGTTGTTGGCGGCAATACGAGCACGACCCCGACAGCGCGCGTCCGACGACACAGCAACGGCGGATGGGCCGACGAGGCGTCCGGGATTACGGGGCAGGTCACGTTCCGCGGCGTGTGGGGCAGCGGCGATCAGGACGTCTACGCAGTGACCGACGACGGACGGATCCTTCACACGACAGGCAACGGCACGTGGGGATCGCCCCAGCAGTTCACGAACGGCAGTACGAAGCCGCTTTACGGCGTCTGGGGCGCCGACGCGAGCCACATCTATGCGATCGGAGACACAGGGACGATCCTCTTCTCGACAGGCAACGGTCAATGGAACGCGCAGTCGAGCGGAACAGCGGTGGACCTTCGCGGTGTCTGGGGTAGCGGCTCCGCCGACGTCTACGTTGTCGGAAAGATGGGCACGATCCTGCACTCGACCGGCGACGGAAAGTGGGTACAGCAGACGAGCAATGTCACGCCAGACCTAGTTGCGATTTGGGGATCCGGCGCAGACGAATGTTTATGCTGTCGGGTCGGGAGGAACGATTACGCACTTTCACTAACGCGTGATCAGTTGATGCAGAAGGGCGTACCGAGCGTGGTCGCGATCGCAGGTACGACGTAGGAGATCGCGAAGCACATCTCGTCGTTCGTGCTATCGCCGAACTTCTTGCCCACGCCGGCGGCGCTAAACGTGCAGGTGTTCATGATCTTGTCGCCAGCCTTGAGCGGCACGGTTTGCGGCCCCATCCAGTTCGGATACTCGCCGAACTTCTGCTCGCTGAATAGAAAGTCGCTGTCCCAAACCACCGTCGAGGTGCTACCCGACTGCGTCCAAATCTTCATGTGCGTGCCGGTCGTGTGCATGTGCGGAAATACGGCGAAGTAGTTCGTGTCGACATTGACCGTGCACTGCCCGTTCACCTGATAAGGCGCCGCGGGGACCGTGAAGGTGACGTTGCCGACGAACGGCACGCCCGCGAACTGATAGCCGGTCGAGTCGTTTGCGGTCACGACGTCGATGGCGGCGTCGCCGGTGAGCGTGTTTTGCGTCGCGTTGAAGAGGTGCAGATTGAGGACCGCATGTTGGCCCGACGCGATCTTGAGCGCCACGTTGCTCGGCATGGTCAGCGAAGGTGAGCCGACGCCCGAGGCAAACAAGGGCGTCCAATTGGTGCCAATCGGCTGACACTTGTATTCGCCGTCCATGCCACTCGGATCGATCGCGAACACCTCGTGGTGCACGCCGAGCGGCGAGACGGGGATGACCTCGACGATCGCGAGATCGCTCGGAACCGCGATCTCCTTGCACCAATAGTATTCCTGGCCCGGGTCGACCGAGAAGTGCGTCTCGATCAGGCGAGTCATTGTCGTGCCGGCAGGCAACGCCATGTCGCCGCCCGATCCCGACCCCCCGCCCCCGCCTGCAGATCCGCCAGTTCCGCCGCCGCCCCCCGTCCCGCCGTTACCGCCCCCGCCCCCTCCCCCGCCGCCTGCGTTGTTGCTTCCACAGCCTACCGCGAGTAGTCCGAGCGCGAGCAGAACGCACAGGTTTGAGCGCATGTTCACGGCACCTCTACAATATGTTGCTCGACCATGGCCGCGAGGCCGCGTCGCTGCTAACCACCTAAAACTACAAGGTTCCGGCTTTCGCCAACTCGTCGCATGACGCACGGTCACCAAGCTTGCACGCGCGCCCGAAGAAGGCACTCGGCGTCCGTCCCTCACGCGGCAGCTTCGATTTCTTCAGAAGGACACCGGCATTGCGGCAGCTCTGCGCGATCTCGCCTACGCATCCTTTCTCAAAGTTCTCGAGTGCTGCGACCTCGGATTTCGCGACGCCATCCCCCTTTGCGAGAAGTACGCCGAGGTTGGAGCACGCCATTGCAATCCCCCCGTCGCACGCGTGCCGATAGTCCGACGCAGCCTGACGACGGTTTGCGCGGCCACCGATTCCGTTGTCCAGAGCGACGCCTGCGTTGAAGCACGACGACACATCCTTTGCGTCGCAAGCCCTCTGGAACAACTGCACGCCCCTTGCCTCATCCTTTGGAATACCAGCGCCAGTCACTAGCGCTTGGGCAAGGTTCGCGCAGCCGAACTGATCGCCGCCATCACACGCCAGTTGATAGTTGTGGGCTGCTTTCGCCTCATCCTTGTCGGCGCCATGGCCAAGGCGATACAGCTCGCCGAGGTCGTTGCAAGCTGCGGGGAGGTGCGCGCACGCCCTGGTCAGGAGCTGGACGGCAAGCATGTCGTTGCGCGGTACGCCGTTTGCCTCTTGCAGGGCATGTGCGGCTTCGTAGCAGCCTTGAAAGTCGTCCTTGTCGCATCGGCGCATTGATTCCGCGAACGCTGCCAATTGCGGCGAGACGCTGGCGTCTACTGATGCGTGGCTCGACTGGGTCTGCGTTCGCCTGGCGCACGACAAGAGGGCAAAGGCAAGACACGCAGCAGAGATCGAACGCCGGCGCATGCGGAGTGAGGGTAGCACGACCGCCGGTTGGCCAACCCGAGAGGCCCTCTTCCCGTCGACGCGCGAAAGCATGGGAGATCTGATGGAGATCGAGAGTCCCGACTTGCGAACACTCAGCGTCCTTCGCACACGCGGTTCACTTGCGCGGCTCGTGACGGAAGCGGGCGACCGACGCTCGTCGCTGGCGAACGTCGACGCCGAGGCGCAGCAGCGCGTGCCGAACCATCGTCTCGTAGTCCTCTGGATCGCAGACGACGGCGAGGCCCGTCGTTGACTTCGTTCCCCCGACATAGAGCCGGTACGATTCGATCGTCAGGTTCATTGCGTGCTGGTACACGGTCGGTAGCTCGCTCAGATCGAAGACGTGACGCTTCGAATTCGGCTCGCGGATCACGCTCACCATCTTGTGGCCATCATCCGATGCGAGGAATTGCACGATTGGCTGATGGTCGATGAACACGTTTACGACGTTGCGCATCCTGCCGGCGGTTTGTCGCTTCACGTGTCCGATCGCGACGATGCGGGTTCCATACGACGTCTCGATCGTCCCCTCGCGGACGTCCCTTTGCATCTCCGTTTCTTGCGGCCACTTCAATTCGAAGTCCTTGCCTTCGTGCAGGCGAAGACGAAAGTGGGGAACGTCGTGTTCGACGAGAAGGCTTGCCAGTACCTTGAGCCCCTTCATGTTCAGCGATAGCTCTATCGAGCCGTCGGGATTCTTGCCGATGTCGATCAGTGGCACGCTCGCGACTGTCATCCAACCCTCTCAAAACGCTGGTTCATCGTTGTCTGAACTCGTAGTCGGTCGTGACCAAGCATTACAGAGCGGCCTCGCTGCCGACATCTCTTTTTGTAGATGGAGTTGCCGAAGAGCGTCGAAAGGCATCCAGGCGGCCGGCAACGGCGACGGCGACGGACTGCCAGCGGTCCTTTTTCCGGCCGAATTGCGATTCCGCACGCGGGCGACGGCCAGTAGCCGATCGAAGGCGCCACATCGAGGCAACGAGGGATTCGAGAGCCCACGGTCCGCCTGCCGGACGAGATCCGTAATCCGGTTGCCACCTCGTTCGTTGCCGCGCGCGTTCGCATCGCATCTGTCGGGAATCGCTCGCGTCGCGTTTCGGCATGACGCGTGCTTTGCGCGGGCCGCGTCGCGATGCGCTCGCGACAAAGGAGGGGGTCATGAATCGTAGGTTCTCGCTCGTCGTTCTCGCGCTCGCCGCCGGCTGTGGCAGCGGCGCGCCCCGAGATCCCGGCAGCCCCGACGGCGCCGTCGATCCGTTGCAGCAGCTCGAAGCCGACACCGGACACGATTGGACCGTCCGATGGCGCGCCGATCTCCATACGCCGGCGCTGCTCGAGGGGCGCACCGCGCCGTTGGCCACCACCGGCAGCGACGCCGAACGCGCCGGCCGCGACTTTCTCCGCCGCTACGGCGCGCTCTTCGCGATGAGCGAGCAGGATGATCTCGTCGCCGACGACAGCGGCACCGACGAGCTCGGCATGACGCACGCGCGCTTCGAGGAGCGGGTCGGCGGCGTACCGGTGTGGGGCGGCGAGCTGCTCGCGCACTTCGACACCGACGGCGCGCTCATCCGCGTCAACGGGCGCTACGTTCCGATCCCGTGGCCACTACCGGCGCAGGTGACCAGCGCCGACGAAGCGCGCGTGCTCGCGGTCGCCGACGCGCGCGCCAGCCATCCGACGCTGAGCCCCGACGCGTTCACCACATCGACGCCGAAGCTCTACGTGTACCCGATCAACGCCGCGACGGCGAAGCTCGCCTGGCGCGTCGAGATCGACGTCGACGACGTCACGCAGGTGATGACGCTCCAGAGCTTCGTCGATGCCACCGACGGCAGCATCCTGCATTCGGTCGAGACGACCGCGTACCTGGAGGGCAGCGGCGTCGGTGTGCTCGGCGATCGACAGCCGCTGGTCGTCGCCGAGAACGGCGCCAGCTACATCCTCGAGGATGCGACGCGCGGCTCGCCGGCGGCGCGGACCTACACTGCCGGCGGGTCGACGCGGCGGCCGGGAACGGCCGTGCGCAGCCGGGATCCCCAGAGCTGGGACACGGCGGGCACCGCCCCCGGTGCCGCGGTCGACGCCCACGCCTACGTCGCGGCGGCGTGGGACTACTTCGCCAAGGTCCACGGCCGCCTCGGTTGGGACGGCAAGAACAAGGGCGTGCACGCGACGGTGCACTTCGGCTCGCGCTTCGACAACGCCTTCTTCGACGGCAATCAGCTCGTCTTCGGCGACGGCGACGGCAGCGACTTCTCGGCGCTGTCGGGCGGGCTCGACGTGGTCGCGCACGAGTTCACCCACGGCGTCACCTACCACACGGCGCGGCTCGGCATGGAGGGCGAGAACGGCGCGCTCAACGAAGCGCTGTCGGACATCTTCGGCTGCCTCATCGAGGGCAACTGGCAGATGGGCGAAGCCGTCTACCACCCGGCGGGGCGGTCGCGCCCGCTGCGCGACCTCGCCAATCCGCACGCGTCGGACAACCCGGCCTCGATGTCCGAGTACGTGCAGACGACGGCCGACAACGGCGGTGTCCACCTCAACAGCACCATCGTCTCGCACGCGGCCTACCTCATGTCGAAGAAGCTGCCGCATCGCCGCCGTGGAGCAGATCTGGTATCGCGCGCTCAGCCGCTACCTGTACTCCGCGGCCAACTTCGCCGACGCCGCCGACGCGACGACCTCGGCGGCGCGCGATCTCGGCACCGGCGCTGAAAATGCGGTGCACGAGGCGTGGGTGGCCGTGGGGGTGATCGAGTAAGATGCGCCGTGCTCGACGACGAGGCGGAGCTCCGCCGGCTCGGATACGCCCAGCAGCTGCGCCGCGGAATGAGCGGATTCGGCAACTTCGCGTTGTCGTTCTCGGTCATCTCGATCCTGACCGGCGCGCGTGTCGCTGTACGGCTACGGCCTGGGGTTGGGTGGACCGATCGAGATGGCGGTGGGCTGGCCGCTGGTCAGCGTAATGACGCTGTTCGTGGCCATCAGCCTGGCGGAGCTCGCTTCGACCTATCCGACCGCTGGCGCGCTCTACCACTGGTCGACGATCCTCGGCGGTCCACGCATCGGCTGGTGGACGGCGTGGCTCAACCTCATCGGCCAGGTGGCGGTGCTCGCCGGCGTCGACTACGCGTTCGCCGACTTTCTCCGCGAGGCGCTCGGGCTCGCCGACGATCCGCTGCACCTGCACGTGCTCGGGCTCTACGCGGTGGTGCTGGTCAGCCACGGGCTGCTCAACCACGTCGGCATTCGCCTGGTGACCGCGCTCAACGAGCTGTCCGCGTGGTACCACCTCGTCGGGACGGCGCTCCTCGTCGGTGCGCTGCTGCTGTGGGCGCCCCTGCAGCCGGCATCGTTCCTGTTGCGGCGCTTCGTGGCGCCGACCGATCAGGGCGTCCTCTATCCGTTCGCCTACGCCTGCCTGGTGGGCCTGTTGCAAGCGCAGTGGACCTTCACCGGCTACGACGCGTCGGCGCACGTGGCGGAGGAGACCAAGGGCGCGCAACAGGCGGCGCCGCGCGGTATCGTCAACGCGGTCTGG
Organism: uncultured delta proteobacterium; assembly: GCA_963816965.1. Lineage (GTDB taxonomy): Bacteria > Myxococcota_A > Polyangia > Palsa-1104 > Palsa-1104 > JAQBQH01. The sequence goes on along the minus strand of CAWFMP010000005.1, from coordinate 187,812 downwards.
GTCTCGGGCGTGGTCGGCTTCGTGATGCTGGCCGTGATCACGCTCGCCATCGGCGACCTCGACGCGGCAGCGAAGTCGGCCAACCCGTTCGTCTATGTCGTGCGCACGGCGCTCGGCGGGCGGCTCGGGGCAGCACTGGTGTGGATGGTGATCGGCGCCATGTGGTTCTGCGGCCTGTCGTCGGTAACATCGAACTCGCGCATGCTCTTTGCCTTCGCTCGCGATGGCGGCGCGCCGCTCTCGTCGTCGCTGGCGAAGGTCAGTGCGCGCCACCGTACGCCGGCGGTGGCCATCTGGGCCTGCGTGGCGACGGCGTTCGCGCTGGCGGTGTGGAGCCGTGCGTACCATGTGATCGTGTCGATCAGCACCATCGGCCTCTACGTCTCCTATGGGCTACCGATCGTTCTGGCCGTGCGGGTGCGGCGCGCGGGTCGGCTGGCGCGCGGCCCGTGGCACGTCGGACGCTGGTCGGCGACGGTGAACGTGGTCGCAATCGTGTGGGTCGCGTTCATCAGCGTGCTGTTCATGCTGCCGCCCAACCAGCTCACCGGCTACACCTTCGCCGGGGTGCTGTTCCTCCTGGCCGTCTACTACTTTGCCTGGGCGCGCGCGCACTTCGCCGGCCCGGCGGCGTTGAAAAGCCTGCGAGAGGCTGCTATCCCTACGCGGACGGAGGCTTTGTGATCGCGAACATCCTGGAGCAGCTGGGCCTGTGGATCACGCACGTGATCCAGGCGATGGGATATCTCGGCGTCGTGCTGCTCATGGCGATCGAGTCGGCCTGCGTGCCGCTGCCGTCGGAGATCATCATGCCGTTCGCGGGCGCGGTCACGCTGGCGTCGGTCGCCGGCGACGCGCACCTGAACCTGTGGCTGGTGGGCCTGGCGGGCGCCATCGGCTGCAACGTCGGCTCGGTGCTCGCCTACTTCGTCGGCGCCAAGCTCGGCCGCCCATTCCTCGAGCGCACGCGCTGGGTGCGCTTCTTCGTGACGCCGCACGAGCTGGAGCGTGTCGACAGTTGGTTCGCGCGGCGCGGCGCGATCATGGTGTTCATCGCTCGCCTCCTGCCGGTGGTGCGGACGTTCATCGCGCTGCCGGCGGGCATCGCGCGCATGAACCAGGTGCGCTTTCACCTCTACACGTTCCTCGGCTCCTTGCCGTGGTGCCTGGGGCTGGCCTATCTAGGTGCCCGCGCCGGGGCGAACTGGAACTACCTGCGCCCCTGGTTCCACCGCTTCGATGCGGTGATCGGCCTCCTGATCGTCGTCGGCGCCTTGTGGTTCGTGCGCTCGCGCCTGCGCGCGCTGAAAGCGCAGCCCAGCGGCTGACAAAAACTTGCGGCGGGCGCCCGGCGGACCGACGATCCGATCATGGCCCGGCCGCAGCGCTCGACAGCGCGTAGCGAAGATCCGTTCGCGTTCGTCGACGCGCGCATGCAGGCACACTGGGCCAAGGGCGGCTGCCGCCTGCTCCAGGGCGACTGCCTGGCGCTACTCGACCAGCTCCCCGCACAATCGATCGATCTGGTGTTCGCGGATCCGCCCTACCTTCTGTCCAACGGCGGCACCACCTGCGCGTCGGGCAAGCGGGTCTCCGTCGACAAGGGCAAGTGGGACGCGTCGACCGGGCTGAAGTCGGATCACGCGTGGAACGAGCGCTGGCTGCGCGCCTGCCAGCGCGTGCTCAAGCCGTCGGGGACGATCTGGGTGTCGGGCACGCACCACGTGATCTTCTCGATCGGCTTCGCCATGCAGTCGCTCGGCTTCCACCTGCTCAACACGATCACCTGGTTCAAGCCCAACGCCAGCCCCAACCTCGCCTGCCGCATGTTCACGCACTCGACCGAGATCGTGCTCTGGGCGTCTCCGGCGCGGCGCACGCCCCTGCCGCACACCTTCAACTACCGCGACATGAAGGCGGAGAACGGCGGCAAGCAGATGCGCGACCTGTGGCAGATCCCCGAGCCCGACGGCGAGCAGGTGGTCTGGTCGCTGCCGACGCCGCCCAAGAGCGAGAAGCGCTCCGGGCGCCATCCGACGCAGAAGCCGCTGCAGCTGCTCGACCGCATCGTGCGCGCCGGCTCGAGCCCGGGCGATCTGGTGCTCGATCCGTTCAACGGCTCCGGCACCACCGGCGTGGCGGCGCTGGCGGCCGGGCGGCGCTACGTCGGCATCGACGTCGATCGCGCGTATCTCGACCTGACGCGAAAACGCCTCACCGACCTGCACCTCTAGCCCGGCTCAGCCTCCCCGCTTGATGCGGTGCTCGCGCAGGAGGCGCTCGAGCGACTTTCGATGCACCTCGGCGATGGCCGCCGCCTGATCGAGGTCCCAGTCGGTGGCGCGCACCAGATCTTCGAGATACTCGCGCTCGGTGGCGTCGCGCGCCGCGCGCAAAGAGACGCGATGGTGCATCGCCGGCTCGGCCCGCCGGCGCAGCTCGGCGACGGCGTCGAGCGGATCGCCGTGCAGCAGCTTCGGGTCCGACATGATGACCGCGCGCTCGACCACGTTGCGCAGCTCGCGTACGTTGCCAGGCCAGTCATAGCCGGTCATGAAGTCGAAGATCGCCTCCCAACCGGGCGCCGGGGCCGACGCCCTGTCACCGGCGAAGACGTGCTCGCGCGCGAAGTGCGACGCCAACAGCGGAATGTCGTCGCGGCGCTCGCGCAGCGGCGGAATGGCGACGGTGACCACGGCGAGCCGGTAGTAGAGGTCCTCGCGAAACTGCCCTTCGGCGATGCGTGCGCCCAGATCGCGGTTGGTGGCGGCGACGATGCGCGCGTCGATCGGCGTCGGCTTCGACGCGCCCACGCGGAAGACCTCGTTCGACTCGAGCACGCGCAAGAGCTTCGGCTGCAGCTCGAGCGCCAGCTCGCCCATCTCGTCGAGGAAGACGGTGCCGCCGTCGGCGCGCTCGAACACCCCGGCGCGCCGCTCGGTGGCGCCGGTGAACGCGCCCTTCTCGTGCCCGAACAGCTCCGCCTCGATTAGTGTAGGCGGCACCGCCGCGCAGTCGAACACGGCGAACGGCCGGCCGGCGCGCCGCGAGCGCGCGTGCAGCGCGCGCGCCACCCGCTCCTTGCCGGTGCCGGTCTCGCCCTCGATGAGCACCGGCGCATCGGTCGGCGCCACCCGATCGAGCAGCGCGAACAGCTCGCGCATCGCCACCGAGCGACCGAGCAGCCCCTCGAAGTCGTCGCGCTCGGCGAGCGGCACGCGCACCGGTGCGCCGCTGAAGGAGAAGCGCAGCCGTGTCTGGCCGCACTCGATGACCGCCCCGTCCTCGAGCGGCGCCACACGCACGCGCACCCCGCCGACGCGCGTGCCGTTGGTCGAGCCGAGATCGAAGAGGACACAGTCGTGCCTCTCGACATCGATGCGCAGGTGACGGCGCGACACGTGCTCATCGGTGAGCATCAGATCGCACGACGAGTGCGTGCCCACCTCCAGCGAGCGCCCCTTGGCGGGCGCGGACTTGCCCGCGTCGGGTCCGGCTACCACCTCCACGCGAAAGCCGCGCACCTCCACCGCCACGGCGCGATTGCCGACGGACAGCACGGTCGTGGCAGGCTTGTCTGAGGTCATCGCCGTAGCGTCTCCAAGCTCACCGCGCAGTCTATCCGAAAGTTGCTCGCGCGCGCTCGCAGAGCCTAGAATCCGAGCCATGTCCCGGTTCCTGACGTTGGCCGCCGCGCTGCTCGCTCTGTCCGCCGCCCCGCGGGCAGCGCGCGCCCAGATCCAGTCGGGCGTCCCCGAAGTCTATCCGTCCAAGCACGAGATCTCGGCCAACATGGGCTTCCAGGCCGGCTTCGGCGGCAAGTTCGGCTCGACCTCCGGCTTCAAGCTCGACGCGGACTACGCCTACAAGTTCCATCCGCTCATCTGGTTCGACGCCGGCGTCTCCAACGTCTTCGGCTTCGGCTCGGCCGACGGCTTCTGCACCAACAGCGTCGGGGGCGCCAGCTGTTATCGCGGCGGCTGGGCGCTCGAGCTCATGGCCGGCATCAAGCTCAAGTTCATGACCCGCATTCCGCTCGTCATCGAAGCGCCGGCCCTGGTCGGCGTCGCGGTGCTGTACAACCGCGACTGCGGCGACAACGGCGCCGCGGTCCCCGTCATCAAGACCGGCGGCGGCGTCAAGTACTTCCTGACCAAGCGGATCGGCGTCGGCGCCAAGATCGGCCTCGCCTTCGGGCCCGGCTTTCACGGCGCCGGCTCGATCATTTGCCAGAACACGTCTTACACGGACTTCTACGGCTACTTCGACTTCCAAGATCGGCGCCGAGTTCGTCCTCTAGGAGGGACACGTGATTCGATCAATCGCGGTCTTGACCATGGCTGCAGCGCTCCTTGCCGCTGCGCCCGCGCATGCACAGATTCAGACTCACGGCCCGCAGGTCTTCTCCGGCAAGCTGCAGGTCGGCTTCAATCCGATCGGCTTCCAGACCGGCTTCGTCAACCAGACTCCGTCCGGCTACAAGCTCATGGCGGATGTGGCCGGGCTCATCGCCAGCCCGGGCAAGCTGTCGCTGTGGCTGGGCGGCGGAATGAACTACGCCGTCGGCCTGTACTCCTGCTACGTGTACAACGGCGTCGCCAGCAACTGCGGCGGCGATCTGCAGCTTGGGCGTTCGTGATGCTCTCGTTCGAGAAGCTGCTGCCGATCCCCCTGGTGCCGTTCGCGCGCGCCGGCATCGGCGGCGACGTCCTGTTCTACGGCAACACCGCCGGCGCCTTCGTGCTGCGCTTCGGCGGCGGCGCCTACTACTACCTCTTGAAGTGGCTCGGCCTCGGCGTCGAGACCAACTTCACCTTCGGTCCCGGCTTCTACGGCGGCAACGCCGGCACGCTGTTCTACGGCAACTGGGACTTCGGCCTCGGCGCGCGCTTCGCCTTCTAGCCGCTACTTCGTCCGCAGCGCCACGTCCACCAGGAAGAAGATGGCGAAGAGCGCGTCGGCCGACGACGCGCCGCCCGAGGCCGCACGGGCGGCGGTCTCGCGAAAGCGCAGGTAGCGCTCGCCGGGCAGGCCGAGCATCAGCGCGTACAGCGCCGGCCCCTCCTGCGCACCCGCGCCACCGACGGCGGAGCCGGCCTGCGCCAGCTCGTTGAACGAGCGCGCCGCCGCGATGACGGCGCCGGCGTAGTCGCCGCGATGCACCAGGTACTCGACGGCGACGACGCCGTCGCGCATCGCGCCGGGCGGCAGGATCTCCGACAGCGTCGCGCCGCGCGCCAGCACACCGCCGTCGACCACCGGCTCTTCGGGCTCGAGCGGCGACAGCGTCAGCGGCAGCTCCGCCGGCTCGCGCTCGGCCAGCGCCTGCAGCGACGTGGCGATCGAGCTCGACGGGTCGGTGGTGGGCGTCTTGTGCGGCTGTGACGGCTCGTCGCGCAGCTCCGACGGCGGCACGGCTTCGCCGGCGATCGACGGCGCGCTCGACGGCGACCCGGCCGGCACCGGCCCGCCCGCGCCGGGCGCCTCCTTGCCCTCGGTGCGCCAGACGCCGCGCCGCCGCAAATCGGACAGCACCAGCGTCGTGATCGACTTGAGCGCCTCGAACACGCCCACGCCCTTGGTCGCCGACGTCTCGAAGGTGGGCGCCCGGTGCGGATTGAGCAGCGCCTCGAGCTCCGGCACCGGCAACAGGTCCGGCATGTCGCGCTTGTTGTATTGCAGAAGGTGCGGCATGCGCTCCAGCGACAGGCCCTGCTCGCGCAGGTTGTCGCCGAGGTTCTGAAAGCTCTCGATGTTGGCCTCGCGCCGCGGCCGCTGCGAGTCGGCGACGAAGACGATGCCGTCGGCGCCGGTGAGCACCAGCTTGCGCGTCGAGTTGTAGTGCACCTGCCCCGGCACCGTGTAGAGCTGCACGCGCACGGTGTAGCCGCGCAGCTTGGGCAGCTTGACCGGCAGAAAGTCGAAGTAGAGCGTGCGATCGACGCCGGTCGACAGCGACACCAGCTGTCCGCGCGCATCGGGCTTGATGGCGCGATGGATGTATTGCAGCGACGACGTCTTGCCGCCCAGGCCCGGCCCGTAATAGACGATCTTGAGCGAGATCTCCTTGGTGTAGAGATTGACCGAGCTCACGGCGGCCACATCGTAGCACGTCGGGTCGGCGCAAATCTGCGCCGCGGCGCGAATCCGCTCCGTCGACGGCGCGGAAGTCGTGATAAAATCGGCGAGTTGGCGCTGGCACGCCCAGTGCTCCCGAGGGAGACCCAGGAGGCAGCATGCGCATTCGAACCATTCTTCTCGCCCTGCTGGTGGTCGCGGCGGTGGCGTCACGCGCCGAGGCGAGGCACGTCCGCTTCCTCGGGCCGCATCCGATCGCGGCCAAGTACGGCGGCGGCTACTGCTACATCGAAGCGCCGCACATGCACATCTACGGACCCGATCGCCCGGCGCTCTACCAGCAGGTCGGCGACGAGTACGTGTTCACCGGCGATCCGACGCCCTTTGGCTACGACGGCGAGCGCCACCCGTTCTACGGGCACCACCCCGTCATCGTCGACGGCTCGCCCGAGCCGGTCTACTGCCTGATCGACGGGCCGCATTTCCACGCCTACGCGGCGCCGTCGACGCCGGACTATCGCGTCAAGGATGGCGTCGCCTTCTATGTGGCGCCGATCCCCGCCCCCTACATCCGCCCCGCGCGCGTGCGCGTGGTCAACGCCGAGTACCGGCCCTACGTCTCGTTCCGGCCGACGGTGGAGGTGGCGCCGCCGCCCGAGTGGCACGGCGAGGTCTACATCGCCGGCCCGTCCGTGGAGGTGCGTGCCCCCGGCGTGGAGGTGCGCGCGCCCGGCGTGGAAGTACGCGGGCCCGGCGTGTTCGTGCCGCCCCCGCCGCGGGTCGCGGTCGAGGTGAGCGCGCCCGGCGTCATCATCGCGCCGCCGGCGCCCCGCTTCGTCGTCGGCGGCCCGCGTGTGGTCGTGGGCGCGCCGGGGCCGATGGTGGTCGGGGCGCCCGGTCCAGTGTTCGTCGGTGGGCGCCGCGAAGGGCATCACGAAGAGCACTGGGAGCACCACGACAACGGCCGCCACGAAGGCTGGGGCGGCGGTGAGCACGGCCACGGCGGTGGCCGGGGACACCACTAGTGCGCCCCGCGATAATCTTCACGCTCGCGCTCGCCGCCGTCGGCTGCACCAAGAAGGCGACTCCGGGCGGCGTGCGCCTGGAGCAGATCTCCGACGCCTTCAACGCAGCCGGGCTGAAGGCCGACAACTTCCAGCCCACCGATCCCTCCCGCTTCGACGCGACCAAGTGCCTGGCCGGCCTCGTCGACGGCATCGACACCGTCGTCTGCGAGTACGGCTCGCCGGAGGCGCTGGCGCTCGGCAAGAAAGCGGGCGAGCAGTGGGCCGCCAGCGCCACCACCGCCGCCGTTCTCGGTAACGGTCGAACCCTCCTGGCCGTCGCCGATCGCACGCACAGCGACCCCAACGGCAAGGCGATCCACAAAATCACGCAAGCGTTCACCAAGACCCGCTGATCCGGCGCCATCCTTGCTTCACCGAGTCCTTGGAGGGCTCGATGCTCGCGCATTATGGATGGCTCTACATCGTGGCCGGCCTGCTGGTGGCGGCGGTGGTGTCGCTCGCCATCCCCCACGCCGCGCGGCGCCGTGAGCCTCCGCCGACGGGGTGAACGCGCATGCCGAAGAAGATCCTGGTCCCGGTGTTCCCGAGCGAGTGGTTCTACGACGCGTGCATCCGCGCCGCGGACATCGTGGCGCAGGAGGGCGGCCTCATCACCTTCGCCTTCTGCCGTGTGCGTCCGCCGGCCGACGTCTACAACGACGATCCCGACGGCCGACCGGGCGAGCTCGACGTCTCCACCAACGCCGGCGACTTCGACGGCAAGGATCTCGAGAGCTGGCGCCAGGCGCACATCGCGGCTCTGGAGGAGGCGCGCCAGCTGCTCTATCAACGCGGCGTCGGCGACGGCCAGATCGACTACCTGTTCGCCGACGAGGCCGAGCACGCGGGCGGCGCCCAGGCGATCGCCGACGAGGCCGCGGCCGGCGCCTACGACCTCGTCATCCTGTCGCACGGCTACTTCGAAGACGAGGTGATCGAAGAGGAGTCGACGCCGCAAGAGGTCGCCGCCGCCATCCAGGAGATCGGCGAGGTCTCCCTGCTGGTCTGCTGACCCGCCTCCTCGAGTGTGAGCTCGCCCCGCCCGCTGGCAGGGGGCACCGGCCGTTCGCTCAGCTCGCGGTCAGCGCCTCGAGGTCGGAGACCTCCTTCGGGATCGAGATGGTCAGGTTTTCGTGGCCCTCGGCGGTGACGAGGATGTCGTCCTCGACGCGGATGCCGATGCCGCGATACTCGGCGGCGACATCGCTCGCGTCCGCGGCGATGTAGAGCCCGGGCTCGACCGTGAGCACCATACCGGGCTCGAGCGGGCGCGACTTGCCGTCGGGCGCGTAGATGCCGACGTCGTGCACGTCCATGCCGAGCCAGTGCGAGGTGCGGTGCATGTAGAAGCGCTTGTAGGCCGCCTGCTCGATGAGCGCCGGCACCTCGCCCTGCAACAGGCCCAGCTCGACCATGCCGCGCGTGAGCAGCTCCACCGCCTGCCCGTGGATGGCGTCGATGCTGTTGCCCGGCTTGACCGCGGCCACGCACGCCTTCTCGACGGCGAGGACCAGCTCGTAGCAGCGCCGCTGCGCCGGCGAGAAGCGGGCGCCGATCGGATAGGTGCGCGTGACGTCGGCCGTGAAGCCGTCTACTTCGCAGCCGGCGTCGACGAGCAGGAGCTCGCCCTCGTGCAGCGGCTCGGCGTTGTCGACGTAATGCAGGATGGTCGCGTTGACGCCGCCGCCGACGATGGTGCCGTAACCTGGGTGTCCGCCGCTCTTGCGGAAGGTGTAGTCGATGAGCGCTTCGACCTCGTATTCCATGACGCCGTCGCGCGCGGCGCGCATGGCCGCGGTGTGCGCCTGCCGCGTGACCTCGGCCGCGCGCCGCATCTTGCCCAGGCCGTCGGCGTCCTTGATGAGGCGCAGCTCGTGCAGCGTCCAGCGCAGATCGCCGATGCGGCGCGGCGAGCGCATGCCGCGCCGCTCGCCCTGGCGCAGCTGCGCCAGCGCCGTCAGGACGACGCGATCGAGCTCGCCGTCCTCGCCGGGGACGTAGAGGATCTCCTCGGCGCCGTCGAGCAGGCGCGGCAGCTCGGCGCCCAGCGACTCGACGGGGAACGCCTGATCGGCGCCGAAGCGGGCCTTGGCGCCCTCGACGCCGGCGCGGCGCCCGGTCCAGGTCTCGCGCTCGGGATCGCGCGGGCGCACGAACAGCGTCAGCTTCTCGGCCCGGCCGGGCGCGATCACCGCCAGCGCCTCGGGCTCGGTGAAGCCGGTGAGGTACCAGAGATCGCTGGTCTGACGGAACCGATGCTCGACGTCGCTGTTGCGCACCGACAGCTTCTTGCCGCCGATGATGGCGACGGCGCGCGGCCCGATGCGCTCCATCAGCTGCTGACGGCGCGACGCATAGACGCTCCCGCTCACGGCGAATCCTCCATCCGCTTGATGTTGTACACCGCCTTGCCGGTGGCCACGGTGCGCGAGGGCGCCGACGGCTGCCAGCAGCGCACGTCGACCACGCCGACGCGGTTGCCAACGCGCACCACGGTGCCCTCGGCGTAGAGCGGCTCGGGCGCGCCCGGCGCCAGGTAGTCGACGCGCAGATCGATCGTAGACACGCGGTCCTCGATGCGCAGCTGGGTCCACACCGCAAAGCCGCCGCAGGTGTCGATCAGCGTCGAGATGACGCCGCCGTGCAGGGCGGGGCGCGAGGCGTCGCCGATGTAGTCGCTGCGATACGGCAACAACAGGCGCGCATAGCCTTCACGCGCGTCGTCGACGGTGATGCCGAGCAGCTTGTTGAACGGGATGACCTCCGACAGGAGGCCGAGGAACTCTTTGGGCGGCACCGGCATCGTCTTCAGGATCGTAGCATGCCGTCGGCGCCGAGCGCCTCGACGCATTCGATGGCGCTGGCGCACGCCAGCTCGGTGCCGATGCCGCGTCCGCCGGCGCCGTCGCCGCAGACATAGAGACCGGGCAGCGGCGTGCGCACCGCCGGACGATCGCGGCCGACCTGCGACGGCGTCTGCCCCGTCGACACCGCCGGGCCGCCCGCCTTGCCGATCCACGACGCGAGCGCCTCGGTCGACATGGTGTCGACGAAGAGCGCCTCCTCGACCACGCCCGGCATCAGCGCCTTGATGGCGCCGAGCAGCCCATCGATGAACGCGCGGTCGCTGCGCGCGTCGCTGCGCGTGTCTTCGGGGCGCGGCACGTCGGTGCACGGCGCCACCGCGCAGGCGGTCAAAAGCTGCGCGCCGGGCGGTGCCAGCGAGGCGTCGAAGTTGGTCGGGATCGGGCAGTAGACGGGCACCACCCGGGGGACGCGGCCGGCGTCGAGATCGTCGAACGTTCGCCGGTAGTCGGCGAGCGTGATGTTCCAGGGATCGACGGCCGGATCGCGCGCCCAGCCCCCGACGATGCAGCCGGCGCGCTCGCGCTTTTGCGGCAGCGCGATCTTCGCCTGCACCGCGACGTAGCTCTTCTTGAGCGCCTGCACGCGCTGCACGTAGGCGCTGGGAAAGTGCTGCACGCCCACCAGCCGCTCGACGACGTCGCGGAGGCCGGTGGTGGCGACGACGGCGCGGGCGTCGATGACTTCGCCGTCCTTGAGGGTGACGCGCCAGCGGCCGCTGGTCGCGCTGCGCTCCAGCGCGACGACCGGCGCCCGCGTGCGCAGCTCCCCGCCGTAACGCTCGACCGCGTCGCAAAAGGCGCGCGGGATCGCCGAGGCGCCGCCGCGCGGGTAGGACAGGCGGTTGTCCTTGACCATCGCCTGGAAGCACAGGATCGCCTCGCCGGCCGAGACCTCCCACGGCGGCAGGATGAAGTAGAGGCCGAGCAGGAACCCGAACAGCCCATACAGGCGCGGATGCTCGGTGTAGCGCTCGACGAACTCCTGCACGGTGCGCCGATCCCACCGCTCGATCTCGTCGGGCCGCATGTGCACGAGGTCCCAGAACATGCGCACCACGCGCGGCAGCTCGCGCGCCGGGATGCGCAGCTGCCGCACCGCCTCGGCGCAGAACTTCGGCAGCCGCCACGCCTGGGCTGGCAGCACCAGCCGCAGCCCCGGGCCGCGCACCTCCGCCAGATCCGCGATGCGCAAGAACGGCACACGATCGGCGGCGCCGATGCGCCGTAGGGTCACACCGAGCGGGCCGCGATCGCCGCGCGTGAACATGTGCGTGCCGTAGTCGACGCGGAAGCCGCGCTTCTCGTACCAGCTGCACGAGCCGCCGACGCGCGGGTTCTTCTCGACGACGAGCGGGCGCGCGCCGGCCCTGGCGGCGAGCGCGGCGCAGGCCGAGCCGCCGATGCCGGAGCCGATGACGACGACGGCGCGCGGGCGCATCGGGCGACTGTAGCACCGTGGCCGGTCCGATGGGCTCAGGCGAGGCCGGGGCGCGCCGCCGCCCGGACGCCGATGACCTTGCGCAACAGCGAGGCGAGGCGCTTGGGATGGAACGGCTTCGGCAAAAAGGCGTCAAACCGTTTCCCGACCGCGCTCGACTCGTAGCTCGACATGCCGACGAACTTGGCCCGCTGCAGCGACGGGATCGCGCGCATGCGATCGACGAGCTCGGGTCCAAAGCCGTCCGGCAGCTCGACGTCGAGGACGACGGCGTCGAACCTCTCCGTCGCCGCCAGCGTCATCGCTTCTCCGGCCGTCGCCGCGCCGACGACCTCGAACCCGCGCGCGGCGAGCGCCAGATCGTACAGCTCGATGAGACCCGGATAGTCGTCCACGATCAAGATGCGCATCGTTCACCGCCCTTTTGCAAACGGAAGGCCAACGACTGCGGGGTTTGCCGTAGGGCGACGGCACGCGGTTTGTAACGTGCCAGGACATGCTCTATGCGCTCTGGGTAGTGGCGGGAGTGCTGCTCTTGGCGTGGATGCTCGGGGTCGCTGGCGCCTACCCGGTGGGCAACGAAGTTCACCTGCTGCTGCTGATCGCCATCCTCGCCGTCGTCTCCAGCCTGTTCACGCGGCCGCGCACGATTTGATCGGCCGCGTCCTTTTCGGCGGGCTCTCCCCCTCAGGTCCCCTCGGCGATCAGCTCGGCGGGCGGCGGCTCGTGCTGCAGCTCGCCCTCGCGCTCGCGCCGCGCGCCGGCGAACGGCTGATCCTCGGGCACGAGGTTCTTGCGCGGCCGCGGGTCGGCGGCGCCGCGCACGACGATCTCGGCCTGATAGAGCTTGGGATCGAGCATCGGGCCCCGGCACACCATCGGCTCGTAGTCGTTCGTGGTGAGCTCGTCGGCCAGCCGGCCGACCAGGCGCGCCATCAGATCTGCCGGCAGCAGGTGGCGCTCCGACGGGAAACACGTAGAGGAAGTGCAGGAGCTGCCACAACAGCACCTGCCAGTGCTCGCGCATCATCCGCTCGATGCGCCCCCAGTCGAGCTTGGTCGCGGTGGCCCGCAAGAGCCAGGAGATGTCGGCGCCGTCGAAGCGGTCGCGCGCGGCGACGAACGACTTGGAGACGATGATCTCCTCGGGCGCGACGATCTTGACCTCCATGCCGAGCACGATGGCGCGGCGCGCGTTGTCGAACCAGCCCCGGTCGACCGGAAACAGGCCGTTGTACGAGCAGAAGATGATGTCGATGCAGGCGCCGGCCTTGCGCGCCTTGGCGAGCCAGGCGGTGTCGGTGATCTCGCAGACGAAGCCGGCGCGCATGAGGATGTGCAGGACGGAGTGGAGATCGTCGGGCTGGATGAAGATGTCGACGTCCTTGGTGGTGCGCCAGCGGCCGAGGTAGCTGTAGAGGGCGAACCCGCCACCGACGAGGAAGGGAGCCTTCGCCTCCACCAGGGCGCGCAGCCCCTCGGCGTAGATCCGCTGCTTCTCCTCGTCCCGGCGCTCGCGATCGCGTGTCTCCACGGTGACCTCCGCGCGTTCCCCGCAACCCCGGCAGGAGTGCACGGGTCGTGCCCGCGTGATATCCAGGTGGGATGTCGTCGACGGTAGACGTGGTGACGGTCACAGCACGCGGCGCGGCGCGGCTGCGAGGCGGGCACCCGTGGGTCTACGCCGAGGACGTGGCGCGTCACGACGCGGCCGGCGACGTGGTCCGTGTCGTCGACGGGCGGGGGGCGATGCTGGGGACCGCCTTGTGGGCGCCGGGAGCTCGCCTGCCGCTCCGCTTGATCGCGCGCGACGCGGTGACGCTCGACGCCACGCTCCTGGAGGCGCGCCTGCGCGCGGCCGACGAGCTGCGGCGGCGCCTGCTGCCCGACGCCGACGCCTACCGCGTCGTGCACGCGGAGTCCGACGGGCTGCCCGGGCTCGTCGTCGATCGCTACGGCGACGTCTGCGTCGTGCAGACGGCGGCGCGGGCGATGGACGCGCGCGAGCCCGAGATCGCCGAGGTGGTGGCGCGGGTGTGCGGGGCGCGCCTGGTGGTCGCCCGCGACGACTCGTCGGCGCGCGACTTCGAGGGGCTGCCGCGACGGCGCGCCGTCCTGCGCGGCGACGGGCCGACGCTGGTGCGCTACCACGACGCCGGCAGCCTGTTCGAGGTCGACGTGATGGCCGACGGCAAGACCGGCGGCTTCCTCGACCAGGCGGAGAACCACGCGCGCGCCGCCCGCTATGTGCCCGCTGGCGCCGAGGCGCTCGACGCGTTCACCTATCACGGCGGCTTCGCGCTGGCGCTGGCGCGCGGCGGCGCCCGCTCGGTGCTGGCGCTCGACGAGGCGGCGCCGGCCGTCGAGCGGGCGCAAAAGAACGCGGCGCGCAACGGGCTCGCCCAGGTGAGCGTCGAGCAGGCCAACGCCTTCGATCGGCTGCGCGCCCTCGAGGGCGCGGGGCGTTCGTTCGACGTCGTGGTCGTCGATCCGCCGGCGCTGGCCAAGCGCAAGAGCGCGTTCGGCGCCGCCGAGCGCGCCTACAAAGAGCTCAACCTGCGCGCGTTGCGCCTGGTGCGCCCGGGCGGCATCGTGGTGACCTGCAGCTGCTCGGGCAAGCTCGGACCCGAGCGCTTCGGCGCCATCGTCGAGGACGCGGCGCGTGACGCCGGGCGCATGGTGCAGCTTTTGGAGCGGCGCGGCGCCGGCCGCGATCACCCGCCGCTTCTCGGCGTGCCCGAAACCGAGTATTTGAAGTGTTGGATCCTGCGGGTGCTGGCATGAGCGCGCGGCAACGATTCGAGGCACTGTGGGGCACGCTGACCGCGGAGCAAAAGACCGAGCTGGCGCGCGACTACGCGACCCGCGCCCGCGACGATGGCGCCTTCGTGGTCACACCCGACGCGCAGCAGGTGCCGATCCCGCCCATCCTGACACCGATGGCCATCGATCGGGCGCGCCTGGGCGAGGTGTCGTCGCAGGCACACCTCATCACGCGGGCGCTGGCCAAGCTCACCGTCGACCTCATGGAGGATCCGGCGCGGGCGCCACTCAAGCAGCGGCTGTTCGGCGCCTTCACCGCGCTCGAGGCCGAGGCGCTCGGCACCACCTGGCGCAAGTCGGAGCAGCTCGCCACCGTGCGCGTCGATTTTCTCGTCGACACCAGCGGCCGCGCCCGCGCCCTCGAGGTCAACAGCACCATCCCGGCGATGCAGGGCTACTCCGACGCCATCGCCGCCGCGTTCGTGCGCGCGGTGGCGGCGGCGCGCGCCATGCCCACGCCGCACGCCGAGGCCCTCCTCGACGACAATGGCCGCAACAGCGACGACCTGCTGGCGTCGCTCGTGGCCCATCACGAGCGGCTCGGCGGCCGCGGCGGCGGCGGGCTGTCGATCGCCATCGTCGCCCGCTCCGGCGACGCGCAGTACGGCGAGCTGCGCCACTACGTGCGCCGCTGGCAGACGCTGGGGCATCGCGTGTTCATCGCCACGCCCGAGGTCGTGCGCATCGACGACGGACGCGCCGTCGTCGACGGCGTCATCCCCGATCTGATCTACCGCCACATCTTCGCGCGGCGGCTCGATCCAGCGAGCGACTTCGCGCGCATCTGCCTTGCGCCCGAGCACTTCCACCTCTTCAACCCGATCTCGAGCCATCTCGAGGTCAAGGCGATGCTCGGCCTGCTCTCGGCCGCCGCCGCCGAGGACGGCGACGCCGCGCGCATCGGCCTCGACGACGAAGAGCGCCGGGCGGTAGCCCGCGCGGTGCCGTGGACGCGGCTTTTGCAGCACGGCCCCACCATCGGACCCGGCGGCGAGCGCATCGACGAGCTGGCGGCGTGGGTGCGGGCGCACGGCCGCGCGCTGGTGCTCAAGCGCAGCTGGGACTACGGCGGCAAGGGCGTCTACCTCGGCAACGAGCTGGTGGGCCCATCCGGCGCCGCCAGCGAGGCGCGGCTGCGCGCCCTGCTCGGGCGCGCGCCGGCCGACGTCGTCGACTGGGAGGCGCTGGTCGCCTTCGCGCTCGCCGATCACGACGCGTGGGTGGTGCAGGAGCTGGTGCCGGCGCTGCCCGAGCGCCTCTTGCGCGTCGACGACAGCGGGGTGGAGGCGCGCGATCTCTACGTCGATCTGTCGGCGTTCACCAACCTGGGCGACGCGCCGCGCCCGGCGGGCGGCGCGGTGCGGGCGTCGGAGAGCCGCATCGTCAATATCCTCGGCGGCGGCGGGCTGGCGCCGCTGGTGCGCGAGGACGTGCTGCAGCGGCTGCTCGCATAGGGAGGGTTCGCTCGGGCGCGGTGGGCGGCGGGTCCTGCCCGCACATTCGTTTTTCCGGCTGTGCTCGGCTGCGCTCGATCCTGAAGATCCGAGGATGCGGCGCTTCGCCTGCGCGCAGGCGAAAAAATGAATGTGCGGTCGCCCGCCGCGTCCTCAGCCTCGCTCTCGGGGCTGGGAGTTCGGCTAGCGCTTGGCTTTTTTGGGCGGTTTGGGGCCGAAGAGGTAGCGGGCGAGGCCGCCGACGATCCAGCCGCCGAGGCCGCCGACGACCAGGGCGAAGAGCAGCGCGCTGACTGCGGTCTTGACCAGGCGCGACGGAGTCGCTTCGTGCCAGTAGTAGATCGAGAAGGTGAACGCGGTCGCCATCGCCGCCGTCAGGTACGCCTTCTGCTTGCCCTTGGCATCGACGAGCTGGGTGTCGAGCACGATCGCCATCAGGATCGCCAGCGCGCCCAGCACGATGAAGACGATCGGATCGAGCCCGCCCGGCCGCAGCGCCACCGTGATGCCGCCCTCCAGCTGATCGTCCACGCCGTCGGCGGTGAGCTTCACCTGCGGCCCACGCAGGTGGCCGAGGCGGTGCTTCTGCTCGGTCTGCTCCGACACCGAAGAGGACGAGCCCTTGCGGCTGCGGATGGTGACGAGCTTGCGCGCGATCTCGCCCGAGACCTCGTCGCTGCCGCCGCCGTTGTCGGTGGCCTTGATGGTGTAGCTGGCCTCGGCGTCGCTGCGCCCGGCCTCCTTGAAGTGGCCCGAGACCATCAGCTCGTACGGGCCGGAGGCGCCGGTGGTCAGCGTCGCCGACGGCTTGTCGCTGGTCAGCATGGCCTCGGCGTAGAGCTTGCCCGGCACCGCGGTGCGCACCGCCGGATAGACCATGCCGCCGAGCGCCGCGGCGACCATGGTGGCGAGCAGCGCGCGATGCCACGGGGCGCGGATCAGCGGCAGCGCCGGCAGCGCGCCGACGACCACGGCCCCGACGACGACCGCGAGCACGGCGATGAGCCCGGCGACCAGCTCGCCCACGATCTCGAACTTGTAGAGCAGGTAGCCGATGGCGAGGAGAAACATCAGGCCGAGCGGGCGAATCCAGCCTTCCCAGGCCTCCTCGAACCAGAGCTGAAAGCGGGTGGCGTTCTTCTTGTCCGTAGCCATCGGCCGCGCAGCCTAGCACGATTCTTGGGCGCTAGCGCCGTCGACGGCGGCGCGGCGCGACGATGCGCGAGGTGGCCGGCGGGGGTGCCGCGTCACCCTCGCGCCAGGCGCGGAAGAGCGCCGCCTCGTCGATGGGGAAGAAGGCGCGCGGCGGCACCTCGGCGTGGTAGCGGGCGAACGCGCGTGCGAAGCGGGCGGGCTCGCGATCGAACCACGCCTCGGCTTCGGGCGAGCCGCGCAGCAGGCGCTCGAAGCGCAGGCGCGCCACCAGGAGCGCCGTCATGCGCACGCCGTCGGCGTCGACGCCGGGATGGATCGCGCGCATCGCGGCGACTGGATCGCGCGCGCGCATCGCCGCCGCCAGCCGCCGCTCGTAGTCGGCCAGCCTCACGCGCGCACCTGGATGCGGCGGCGCTGCACGATCGCGCGCAGCCGCTGCAGCTCCGCGGCCAACAGGGGCACGTCCGCATCCTCGACGGTGCCCTCCATGCGCTCGAGCGTGACGCCGCGCAGGTTCGGGCAGCGCGGCGCCACCGCCTCGAGCATGCGCCACACCAGCTCGGGCACGGCGCCGTCGTGACCGTCGAGGCGCAGCACACGCCCGGACGCCAGCCAGCGCGGATCCGACTCACTGCCGCCCGAGACGTGGATCTCGATCACCTTTGCCAGATCGAGGCGGCGCAGGTACTCGGCCGGCTGAAAGCCGAAGTTGAGCGCCATGGTGTAGACGTTGTGCAGATCGAGCAGGAGGTGGCAGCCGGGCGCGCGCACGCAGTCCATGAGGAAGCGCGGCTCGTCGAGCGCGTCGCCGAGGAGGAAGTAGGCGACGTTGTTTTCGACGCCGACGTCGCCGACCAGGCGCTGCATCTGCCCCAGGCGCCGGCGCACCACGCGCGCGGCCTCGGCGGTCATCGGCAGCGGCAAGGGCAGCGTCATGGCCAACCCGTCGACGGCCGAGGCGCCCAGATGATCGGTGTACCAGCGAAAGCCGAAGGTCGCGTGGTCCTGGCGCACCCGCGCCAGCCAGGCGCGGCGGCGGCGCGCGTCGGCGGCGGCGGCGCTGCCGAGCGACAGGCCGACGCCGTGCGCGACGAAGAAGCGGCCGCCGCGCGCCAGCCCGGCGAAGCGGCGATGATAGCCGTTGGCCTCGAGCCGCCCGTCCTCGCGCGAGCGCCACAGCGTCTCGGGCGCGACCTCCCAATAGTCCGCGGCGGCGATGATGCCCCCGCAGCGCTCGAGGAACGCGGGGTCGGGCTGCAGCGTGAAGCCGATGGGGATCATGACCGCTTGCCCACGTAGAAGTCGAGGAAGCGGCGCGACGCCTCGGGCACGTGCCCCATGCCGCAGTCGACCTGCTCCGCCGGTCCTTCTTCGTATTCGTTGCCGCACATGGTGGTTCGACCCCAGCGTGCGCCGCGTGGCGCCTTTCTGACGTAGCGCTGGCGGGCCGTTCGCGCCAGCTCGGCCACCGATCGCGGGTCGAGGTGCATCGAATGATCCGTGGCTTGACGCGCCATTGCGCCCAGGCGGACGGCCCGTTGCAGCGGATCTGCCGGCACTGGACCGCTGACCGCCCGCACCCGGCCGGGCTCCGGGGGGAGCCCCAGCCCCAGGAAGATCGGCTCGTCGCTGCGGCCGTACGCCGCGGCCGGCGCGCACAGGACGTCGACGAGCGCGAGCACGGCGATGTCGCGATCGCTCGCGTGGTTGAGCCAGTCGCCGAGCGCGGCGCCGCGCTGCCAGCGCGCATTTTCGTCCCTCGGCACGACCAGGACCAGGGTCGGCTGCGCCGGCCTCAGCGACGGGGCGCCGCCGACCGAGGCGTCGCCGAAGGCGCGCCGGATCCACCACGGCGCCGCCGCCAGACCGGCGAGAAACGCGCGCCGCCTCATTTGTGCGCCTTCTTCTCCCGCTTCTGCTGCTCGGCGTACGCCTCGCGCTCCATCTGCTGCGGTGTCTTGGCGAAGAAGTACAAGAAGCGCGACGATTTGGCGGGCACGTGCCCCATCCCGCAGCCGTAGGCGACCACCTCGTCGGCGTCGTCCTTCATGTTCTCGACGGTGGCTGGGCCGCAGCCCGAGGCGTTGGCCCAGTGGCTGCCCGCCGGCGGCTGCTGGCGCACCGCGCGCGTGACCCGCTCGGCTGCGACGCGCACCTCACCGGCCGGGATCGGCGGCAGCGCGCGCCGCACCATCGCCGAGACGGCGGCGATGCGCTTGTCGACGATGGCGTCGTCGTCCCTGGCATCGAAGCGCCCCAGCGCCGACGCGTAGTCGGGATAGCTGGCGTCGAGGGCGCGCACGCTGCCGTCGCGCTCGAAGAGCAGCGCCAGCGGCTCGCCCTTGATGTCGTGCGCCAGCGCGCCCAGCTCCTTCATCGTCGCGCAGCTGACGTCGACCGTGGCCAGAGGCGCGATCTGCGCCGGCAGGCCGTGGTTGAGGTACTCGCCCCACAGCTCGCCGCGCCGGTACTTCTGCGCGTCATCGGCGGGCACCACGATGACGAGCTGCGGCCGCCGCGATGGATCGATGGGCCGGGACGACGTCGGCAGCCCGGGCGCGGTCTTGCGCGCGCCCGGCAGATCGAAGCTGGCGTCGGCGAACGCACGCCGGATGAGCCGCGGCCACAGCGCCACCGCGGTGGACGCGCCGACGGCGGCGAGGAATGATCTCCGCTTCATGGCAAGCCCTCCTGACGATCTCTTGATACGGATCCAACGCCCGCCGCCTGCCCGCGATCTGGCGCCGCCTCGACGTCCGCCCGCGGCGTCGAGCCCAGGGGCGCGGCCGCTCGCGTGGATTCAACGACGGTGTGTACGCGGAGGGCGGCGCGTGTCGGACATGGCTCCGGTGCGCATGATTCCCACCTCCGCGCAGTGATACGCGCGAGCCGCCCGTTTCGATCGGGCTATTTTGCGGCCAGCTCGGCGCGCAGCAGATCGAGGCTGGCCGTGGCGGCGAGCGCGCGCTCGAAGCGGGGCGGCATGGCGGCGCGGTGGTGTACGCCGGCGTACACCTGACGGAGCGCGGCCTTGACGTCGTCGCGGGCGACGGCGGCGCGGCCGGCGTGCGCGGCGTAGGCACGCGCCACCCGGGCCACCGCGGCGGCGGTCAGCGTCAGAAGGTCGAGGCCGCCGGCGAGCGACAGCTCGAAGCCGGCGGAGCCGAAGAAGGTCAGGCCGTGCACCTCGGCGTCGAGCCAGCGCAGGACGAGCGCCTCGCCCTGCACGCCGAGGCCGGGCGCGACGCGATCGACGTCGGCCTGGGCGACCGCGCCGCCACCGACGCGCACGCGCCCACCGCCGCCGATCGAGGCCAGGGCGCCGAACAGGCGCGCGCCCGTGCCGCGCGCGCCCGGCGCCGTCGACTCGACGATCGTGCGCAACAGCGCGCGCGACAGGCGATCGACCGCCGGTGGCGCGGCGAGCGCGTCGCGCACCAGCGCATCGCGACCGTCGCGCGCGGCGGCGAGCGCGTCGTCGAAGGCGCGCCCCTCGTCGAGCTTGGCGATGGTGAGGGCGACGAGCGCACCGGCGCGACAGAGCCGCTCGACGAGCGCGCCCTCCGTGCGCAGCGCAGCGGCGACCCCGGCGAGCAGGCGCGCCGCCTGCGGCCACGGCAGCGTGCGCGCCCCGGTCAGCGCCACCTCGCCGCCGACCTCCATGCGATAGGAGGTGCCCGCGATCGCGTCGTACAGGCGGGTCACCTCGTCGCGCTGCCCGGCGACCGGCGGCCCTTCGCCGTCGACCACCGCCGGACAGGCGAACGACAGCGACACCCGCACCTCCGACGGCGTGGCGACGAAGGTGAACGGGAAGAGGCGGCAGGCGAGCGGCTTTTGCTCGCCGCCGTGCGCGGCGTGCACCAGGCAGCGCTGATCCTCGGCGAGCACGACGCAGGAGGCGCCGGGGCCGACCAGTGCCTCGACGGCGATGCCGCCGCCGCGCGCCGCGTGGACGGCGCCGCGCAGGCGCTCGACGGGAATCAGCGGCGCCGCCAGCGTGCGGAAGCGCTCGGCCTCACCGGGCAGAAGCGGCACGCTCCAGCCGCTGCAGCAATCGCCGCAGCCCGTGCACGCGTAGTGTTCCTCGATGAGCGACAGCTCCACGCGCCGCGATCGTACGCGAGCTACTGCGCCGCCGCCAGCTGCACGCGCAGCAGGTCGGCCAGCTCGGTCATGCGCCGCCGCGTCCCCATCTGATCGACCATGGTCATCGACGGCAGCTTGCCGACGAGCTGGCCCAGCTCGTCGCGCTCCGAGGCCATGTCGGGATAGGGCGCGAGCAGCGGCCCGAGTTGGTCGACATCGAGGCGCAGCGCCGACAGCTGCAGCTCGGTCGGCGGTGTCGACAGCGTCAGGATCTCCCCGTCGATCGACGTCAGCACGCCGCGCAGCCGGTCGTCACACACCTGCGAGCGGAACGCGCACGGGTTGTGGGCGCCCGGCGGGCACGTCGTCGAAGTCGTGGGGCGCAGCGGGCGCGCCGCCGCCAGGTACTTCGGCATGCCCGTGTACGGCTCGTGAGATCGGCCGGGCGCGGTCGACGGCGGCGGCATCACGACGATGTGCATCGGCTTGGCCACGTCGAACTCGTGGAGCTCGCGCTCGCACGCCGCGAGCGCCAGCGTGGCGCATGCAAGAAGAGCGAGCCTCATGAGCGCCAAGGTAGGCCGCAGCCGCCGCGCGCAAGGGCGACCGGGCGCCCGCCCGCTCCACGCGCAGGCGGCGGGTTGACTCGGCCGCGCGATCGACCGAACATCCCTGCCGCATGGATGACCTCACGCGCCTCGCCGTCAACACCATCAAGTTCCTCTCGATCGACGCCATCGAAAAGGCCAAGAGCGGCCACCCGGGTCTGCCGATGGGCGCCGCCGACTACGCCTTCGTTCTCTGGTCGCGCTACCTGAAGCACGATCCGTCCGATCCGCACTGGCCCGATCGCGATCGCTTCGTACTGTCGGCCGGCCACGGCTCGATGCTGCTCTACTCGCTGCTTGCACCTGTCGGGCTACGATCTGCCGCTCGACGAGCTCAAGAATTTCCGCCAGTGGGGATCGAAGACGCCGGGCCACCCCGAGTCGCACCTCACGCCCGGCGTCGAGGCGACCACCGGCCCGCTCGGGCAGGGCTTCGGCAACGGCGTCGGCATGGCGCTCGCCGCCAGCATGGCCGAGGCGCGCTTCCCCGGCCTGTTCAACCATCGCATCTGGGGCATCGTCTCCGACGGCGATCTCATGGAGGGCGTGGCCTCGGAGGCGGCATCGCTCGCCGGCCACCTGCGCCTGGGCAACCTCACCTACATCTACGACGACAACAAGATCACGCTCGACGGCAACCTCGACGAGTCGATGGACGAGGACGTCGGCAAGCGCTTCGACGCCTACGGCTGGCGCACCATGCACATCGACGGCCACGACCACGCGCAGATCGCCAAGGCGCTCGACGAGGCGACGGCGGAGCCCCGAGCAAGAGGGCGCGACCGATGCTGATCCTGGCCAGCACGCACATCGGCAACGGCGCGCCGCACAAGCACGACACGCACAAGGTGCACGGCGAGCCGCTCGGCCCCGACGAGACCAAGGCGACCAAAGAGGCGCTCGGCTGGCCGCTCGACAAGCCGTTCTTCGTGCCGGCCGAGGTGCGCGCGCTGTGGGATGCGCGCAAAGAGGAGCTGCAGCAGATCCACGCGCAGTGGAGCGAGCACGAAAAGCGCTGGCTCGCCGAGCACGCGCCCGAGGCGGCGACCTATCGGGCGATGCGCGAGAAGCGCCTGCCGGACGATCTGCTGCAGCAGCTCGAGGCGGCCGTGCCGCCCAAGACCGACGCCACGCGCAGCCTGGCCGGCGCGGTGGAGCAGAAGGCGGCGGCGCTGGTGCCGTCGCTGGTCGGCGGCGACGCCGATCTCGGCGGCTCGACCAAGACGCCGATCAAGGACTCGACCAAGGTCGAGGCGGGCCAGTTCGCCGGGCGCAACCTGCGCTTCGGCATTCGCGAGCACGCGATGGGCGCCATGGCCAACGGCTTCGCCTACTACGGCATGTTCATCCCGTTCACCGCGACCTTCCTCACGTTCAGCGACTACATGCGGCCCGTCGATCCGCCTGGCGGCGCTGGCGCGCTTGCAGGTCGTGCACGTGTTCACGCACGACTCGGTGTTCCTCGGCGAGGACGGGCCGACGCATCAGTCGATCGAGCACGTCTCGGCGCTGCGCCTGATTCCGCACGTGCACGTCTGGCGTCCCGCCGACGGTGTCGAGTGCGCCGCGGCGTGGGCGGCGGCGCTCGAGCGGCGCGACGGCCCGTCGGAGCTGATCCTGTCGCGCCAGAAGGTCGCCGAGCCGCCGGCGGGCACCCGCGCCGCCGACGCGGGCCGCGGCGGCTACGTCATCCTGCGCGAGGCGGGCGGCGCACCCGACGTCGTCTTTCTGGCCACCGGCTCGGAGGTCGGCCTCGCCCTCCAAGCGGCGCGCGAGCTCGCCCAGGGCGGCACGCGCACGCGCGTCGTGTCGCTGCCGTGCCTCGAGGTCTTCGCCGCGCAGGCCGCCAACTATCGCAACGACGTGCTCCCCGAAACGGGGCTACGGGTGTCGATCGAGGCCGGCCGCACCGATCTGTGGAAGGCGTGGGTCGGCCCCGACGGCCTCACCATCGGCATCGACGACTTCGGCTACTCGGCCCCGGCCGAAGTGATCGCCGAGCACCTCGGGTTCACCGGGCCACAAGTCGCCGCGCGCGTGCGCGAACGCCTCGCGCGCGGCTGAGCGTCGCCCGTCGCTACTACTGATTGATCGCGATCTTGATCTGCCGCGGCTGCGCCTCGGGGCGCTTGGGCAGCGTCAGCGTCAACACGCCGTCCTTGAGCGACGCGGCGATCTTCTCCACGTCGACGTGCTTGGGCAGCGTGAACGCGCGCGAGAAGGCGCCGGCCACACGCTCGCCCTTGCGCTCGAGCTTGCGCTCGCCGCGGATCGTCAGCACGTCCTTCTCCACCTGGATGTCGAGCTCCTCCTGCTTGACGCCCGGCAGATCGGCGTAGAGCGCGAACTTCTGATCGTCCTCGACGACGTCGACGGCGGGCGTGAAGCCGTTGACGCGCTCGCCGGCGCTGCCGCCGAAGAGGGAGTCGAGGTTCTTTTGCAGACGGTCCATTTCGTTGTAGGGGGTCCAGCGCACCAACATGGTCATTCCTCCTGTTCACAGCGCAAGTTGGCCATCCTCCCGTCGCTGTCAAGAGCCGAGAGCGTCACTTGACCGACGGGCCCGTCGTGATTACCGTCTGGTCCCCTCTTTCCAAGGAGCCGATCAATGTCCGAGATCGTCGCCGTCCGCGCCCGTGAGATCCTCGATTCGCGCGGCAATCCCACCGTCGAAGTAGACGTCCAGCTGGCTTCGGGCGTGCAAGGCCGCGCCGCCGTCCCCTCGGGCGCGTCGACCGGCGAGCACGAAGCCCTCGAGCTGCGCGACGGCGACAAGGACCGCTTCGGCGGCAAGGGCGTCAAGGCGGCCTGCGAGAACGTCGAGCAGCGCATCGCCGAAGCCATCGCCGGCCTCGAGGCGCTCGATCAGGCCGGGCTCGACGAGGCGATGATCGAGCTCGACGGCACCGACAACAAGTCGTCGCTCGGCGCCAACGCCATGCTCGGCGTCTCGCTCGCCGTCGCCCGCGCCGCGGCCGAGGAGAGCGGGCTGCCGCTGTACCGCTACATCGGCGGCGTGGCGGCGACGCGCCTGCCGGTGCCGATGATGAACATCATCAACGGCGGGCGGCACGCCGACAACAACGTCGACATCCAGGAGTTCATGGTGATGCCCGTCGGCGCGCCGACGTTCAAGAAGGCGCTGCGCTGGTGCGCGGAGATCTACCAGACGCTCAAGGGCATCCTGCACAAGAAGGGCCTGTCGACCGCCATCGGCGACGAGGGCGGGTTCGCGCCGTCGCTGAAGTCGAACGAGGAGGCGGTCGAGATCATCCTCGAGGCGATCGAGGCGGCGGGCTACAAGCCGGGCAAGGAGGTCGCGCTCGCCATCGACGCCGCGGCGTCCGAGATGTGGCAGAAGGACAAGAACGGCTACGTCTTCTGGAAGTCGGACAAGGGCAGCGTGCGCAAGGCGTCCGACATGGTCGCCTTCTGGAAGGGCTGGGTCGAGCGCTACCCCATCATCTCCGTCGAGGACGGGCTGGCCGAGGGCGACTGGGAAGGCTGGACCCAGCTGCACGAAGGAGCTCGGCGAGCGCGTGCAGATCGTGGGCGACGACATCTTCGTCACCAATCCGAAGTTCCTCGAGCGCGGCATCGAGGAGGAGGCGGCCAACGCCATCCTCATCAAGCTGAACCAGATCGGGACGCTGACCGAGACGATGGCGGCCATCGAGCTGGCGTCGTCGGCGGGCTGGCGGTCGGTGGTGTCGCACCGCTCGGGCGAGACCGAGGACACGTTCATCGCCGACCTGGCGGTGGCGTCGGGCTGCGGCCAGATCAAGACCGGCGCCCCGGCGCGCTCGGAGCGGGTCGCCAAGTACAATCGCCTACTGCGCATCGAAGAGGAGCTCGGCGGCGCCGCCCGCTTCGGGCTGTGACGCGCGGCGCACGGGGCCAATGAAGATCAGTTAGCGCCGCCACTGGGGCCGCGGGCAGCCGTCGGAGCTGTCTTGCCGGGACCCGCTACGCCGGCGGCCTTACAGGCCGGCGGCACGTCCGGGCCCTGGCACTCGTCGCTTGCATCCGCCCTTCGGGCGGAGCGCTCCTCGACGCCGGGTCGTCGCGGGCACGCCGCCCCGCCCTCTCTGACCGGCAATTTCCGCTAGAGGCGGGCGGTGGCGAGGCGGGCGCGCACCGCCGGCCACTCGGCGGCGAGGATCGAATACAGGGCGCTGTCGCGAACGCCACCGTCGGCGGCGGGCATGTGCGCGCGCAGGACGCCGTCGAGGCGCCCGCCGACGCGCTCGATGTTGGCGCGTGAGCGGGCGTTGCGCGCGTCCGTCTTGAGCGTCACGCGGCGCACGCGCCAGACGTCGAACGCGTGCGCCAACATCAGCAGCTTGGCCTCGGTGTTGACGTGGGTGCGCTGGGCGCTGGCCGCGAGCCAGGTCCAGCCGATCTCGACCGCGTCAGGCCCGAGCGGCACCGGAGCGGCGGGAGCGCCGATCCAGGGCCAGCGCTCGAGGTTGCAAAAGCGCGTGGAGCCGACGATCTGCCCCCGCTCCTTGTCGACGGTGGCGAAGGGGACGGCGACGCCACGCGCCGCGTCGGCGAGCGCCGCGTCGACGTAGGCTGCCATGGCGGCGGCACCGTCCGGCACGTGGGTCAGATCGTAGGTCGCGCGCGACTCGGCGGCGGCGGCCACCAGCCCGTCGACGTGGGCGCGCGACAGGGCCTCCAGCCGCACGCGCTCGCCTGCGAGCGTCAGCGGAAACAGGACAGGATCCATCGACCCATGATGCGACGTTTATGGTCCAGCCAGAAGCGCCAGTTCCAACAAATCGCCTGGACCAGTGCCCCGCCTACTGCTGCAGGCAGTACACGCGCGCCGCGGTGGTGCAGTTGCCGGTGATCGGGAAGTTGAACCAGCCCTGCGACGAATGGAGGAAGGCGTAGTCGCCGGTATCGGCGGCGGTGGCCCAATCGCCGCACGAATGCGCCGCCGCGGTGGCCGACTTGGCGTTGGGCGAGGTCGCGCCGGTCCACACCTGATTGAACCCGTGCAGGTAGGTGCCGTCGGACTGCTGGTCGATCGGCGCCTGGACCACGCCCGCGAACAGATTCGCGGTCGAGGTGGCGAGCACGACGCCGTCGGGACGGACCCACAAGGCGCCGCTGCCGCTGAGGCGGGTCGCATCGCTGGCAGGGGACGTCGACGTCGACATCAACGCGACGTAGGTGCCCGGCAGCGAGCCCTTGTCGGCCGCGCACACGGCGTCGGCGCTGCCGGCGCCGGGGCCGCGGCCACCGGTCGGTGCCCAGGTGCTCGTGGAGACGAACGCGTAGCGCTTGCTGGCCGGCGCCGTCGGCAAGACGGCGGTGCTGTACGCCGTCTCGAAGCAGAGCAGCTTCCAGGGCGCGCTGCACGCGGTGTTGATCTGGGTGTTCGTCCAGTTGCCCGAGCCGGCGGTGGGATCGCCGAGCTGGATGTAGTGCGAGCCGGTCGCCGGCAGCGGAAACGTCCAGTTGTTGCAGGTGTTGTCCGAGCTGGTGCTGCTGTAGTCGGCGGTGCCGTCGAAGAGCGTGCCGGTGGCGGCATATTCCGAGTTGTCGACGACGCCGTTCTCGTTGACGTTCGGGGGATAGAAGATGGTCGTCGGTGTGCTGGCCAGGGTGTCGGCGAACTCCAGGCCGTCGACGCGGATCGAGCCGCGCGCGCTGCCCAGCCGCGACTTGGCGGTGACGCCGCCCGTGCCGCCGGTCGAGAGCCAGGCCTTGAAGTGCGTGGGCGTGCTGCCCGACGAGTTGTACAGACCGGCCGCCTTGGCCGCCGCATCGCAGTCGAGGTCGGCGCCGGAGAAATCCGAGACGAAGGTGTTGGGCATGAAGGTCTGCGACGTTTCGAACACGTAGTTGATCTGCGGGCGGAACGTCACCGTCGTCGAGAAGTCGGCGGTGAGCGAGCCCGTGCCGCAGCTCGTGCTGTAGCGACTGGCGCAGGGTGTCGCCGCCCAGCTCTGGAAGAGGCTGCCGCTGGTGCCGGCCGCCGTCAGCGTCACGGTCGTGCCGTAGTCGTACTGCGCCGAGCAGACGCCGGCCGTGCACGCCAGCGCCGGCCCCGACGGAGACGAGGTCGCCGTCACCGTGCCGGTCGCGTTGTGCACCAGCGCGAGGTTGACGGTGACGTTGATCTTCTTGAGCGTGAAGGCGGCCGTCACCGAGCGGTTCTGGCTCATCGCCGGACTACACGCGCCGGTACCGCTGCAGTCGCCGCTCCAGCCGCCGAAGTTGCTGCTGGTCGCGGCGCTCTCGCCGACGCTCGCCGACGTCGAACCGGTAACCGTGTACATCTTGGTGCACGGGACCGATGCGCAGGTGGTGCCGTCGATCGAGACGGTGCCGCTGCCGTTGCCGCCGCTGTTGACGGTGAGCGTGAACACCTGGCTGCCGGTGCCGGCGAGGCTCGCCATCGCCGTGCCTCCCGGCGTGCCGCTCACGCTCAGCGTGGCGGCCTTGCTGCCGAAGGTGGTGGGCGCGAGCTTGATGTTGTAGGTGCAGGTCATGCCGCCTGGAACCGGCGTGCCGGCGGCGCAGGTGCCACCGGCGACGATCGAGAACGAGGCGTCGCCGGTGAGCGTCGGCGTGCCGAGCGGGCCGGAGTCCTGGGTGCCGTTGTTCTTGAGCGTGACGGTCTGCATCGTCGAGCTGCCGGCCGCGACGGTGCCGAACGGTGACACCGTCAAAAATGCGAGCATCGAGCCGGTGAGCCCGGTGCCTTGCAGGTTGGCGACGCCGGGGCCGCCGGGCGTCGCATTGGCGGTGAGCGTGGCCGCCTTGGCGCCGGGCGAGGTGGGCGCGAAGCGGATGATCGACGTGCAGGTGCCGCCCGGCGCCAGCGTCGGGCCGGCCGCGCAGGTGCCGCCGGTGATGCTGAACTGGTTGGCGTCGCTGCCGCCGATGGCCATGGAGACGGCGCCGCTGGCGGCTCCGCCGCTGTTGGTGACCGTCACCGTCACGTCGTCGGTGCCGCCGTTGATGACGGTGGGGTTGAAGGCGGCCGGCGACGGCGCCAGCGCGAGCGCGCCCGGCGTCACCGCGGTGCCACCGAGCGCGATCGACGTGCTGCCGCCCGGCGTCGCGCTGACCGTGAGGGTCGCTGCCGGCGTAGCGGCGCTGGTCGGGTGCATCGTGACGGTGACCACGCAAGTGGCGCCGGCGGCCAGCGTCATGCCGGTACAACCGTCGCTGCCGATGGCGAACTGGTCGGCGTTGGCGCCTCCCAGGGCCGCAGCGGTCAGTGCCCCCGTCGGTGAGCCGCCGCTGTTGGTGATCGCGAAAGTGGCGGCCGAGCTGGTGGTGCCGACGACGACGGTGCCGAAGTCGTAGCTCGGCTGATGGTCGATCGTCAGCATCGGGGCCATGCCGCCCTGCATGTCGCCGGCTCCCATGTCGCCGGTGACGACGCCTCCCGTGAAATCGATCGGCACGCTCACGCGGCTGGTCTTGTTGCTGGCGATGTCGACGCTGGCGCTGCCCCGGCCGAGCTCGGCGCCGGCGGCGTCGCGCGCGATGGCGGTGATGGAGAGGGTTCCCGTGCCGCTGCGGATCTGCAGCGCGGCGTCGGTCGGCAGCATCAGATCGCCACCGCTCCGCTCGTGCACGGTCGTCTGCGCGCTCTTGCCTGCGAGCGTCAGCTGCAGGTCGACGGAGTGCACCGGTGACGCCGAGCTGCCGATGGCCTGCAGCGTGACGACGGCGAACGTCCCCGAAGAGCAGGCCGCCGCGGACAGCGTCGCCAAAAGCAGAGCCGCGCGCCTCATCGATGCGAAGGTGCGCATCAGAACACCCCCGTCGTGCCCAGGTGCGTCGACGGCGCCGCACCGCTCGTCAGCGCGATACCGACTCCGACGCCGACACCGACCACGACCACGGCGCCGACCGCCGTCCACAGCCACCACTTCTTGTATACGGGGGTCCGCTCTCGCGGCGGCGCGCCCGACTGGGTCAGCTGCAACGCGGGTGAGGCCGGCGCTGGCTGCGTCGCCGACGACGCAGTCGACTGCGGCGGCGGGATCGACGCCAGCGTCGGCGGCGGCGCTTTCGGCGTCGCCTCCGCCGGGAGCGGTGTCTCCGGCGGCGTCTCTCGCGCCGGCTGGCTGCCGATCGGTACCGGCGTGTTCGGCGGCTGCGTAGTCACCTGATGCTGCTCTTGCAGCTGCGCCTCCAGCTTGCGGATGCGCTCGTCGATCTCGCGCCGGTTGGAGGCGTTGGGCGAATTGCGCAGGTACGATCGATAGAAGAAGACCGCGTTGGTCAGGTCGTTCGACAGGCGATACGACTGCGCGATGTCATACAGGAGCACCGGCTCGGGCTTGGCCTGGTACGCCTTGCGATACTCCTCGATGGCGCGCTTGAACTCGCCGAGGTTGAACGCTTTGGTTCCTTCTTCGTAGTGCTCCTTCGCCTCCGCATCTCGATTCCCGGCGCGCGCGATTCCCCCGGCGCTCAAGCCGATGGCGAGCAGAACTATGAGACGGAATTTCATCGGCAGGGCCCCCTTGAAAGGCGCCATTCTGCGACGGGAAACGGGTGTCCGTCCACACGCAATTTGACGCTATGTGATACCGTGCTGCGCCAAGGGGGCTGGATGCGCAGCTGGGGGATCGTGCTTGTGATTCTGCTCACATGTGGCGCGCTGCGCGCCGCTGGGCCCGACGCAAAGACGCTGTTCGAGCAGGGCAAGATCGCCTTCGCGCTGGGGCGCTTCGCCGACGCCGCCGACCTGTTCGAGAAGGCGTTCGAGAAGAAGCCCGATCCGGCGATGCTGTTCAACGCCGCCCAGGCGCATCGGCTCGCCGGCAACAAGAAGAAGGCGCTCATTTTGTATCAGAACTTCACGCGGCTGTTCGGGCAGCAGGAGAACGGCGCCGAGGTCGAGCGCCGGATCGTCGAGCTCAAGGCCGAGATCGCCGCGGACGAGGCGGCGCATCCTACGCCGCCCCCGGCGCCAGCGCCGGTCGTGCCGGCGCCTGCGCCTGCGCCGGCCGTCGCCGCGCCGGCGACGACGCCTGCCACCTCGGCCGCGCTGGTGGCGAGCGCGCCGCCGCCCAAGAAATCGATCGCCCACCGCGGCTGGTTCTGGGGAGTCGTCGTCGCCGGCGCGATCGTGGTCGGCGGCGCCGTCGCGCTCGGCCTCGTCTTCGGCTCGAGCCACCAGGATCCCGCGATCACCCTCGGCACCGTGAAGGCCAACTGATGCGCGCCCTCGCCCTGGCCGGCGCCATCCTCGCCGCCGGCTGCACCAGCACCAACAAGTGCAAGAGCGGCACCGTCCTGGTCACCGCGTCGTTCGACGCCGCCGCCCGCGCCGCCGACGAGCTCGACGTCGTCGTCCAGCTCGATCAACTGGCGTCGATGAGCACCAAGCTGCCCGGCCCCGGGGGCCACGCATCGGGGACGATCCAGGTCGAGTTTCCGAGCGGCTACCACGCCGGCGGGATGCTGCAGGTGAGCGTCAGCGCCCGGCTGGGCGGCGCGCTCGTCGCGGATGGAAGCGCCAGCACGACGCTCGCCGCCGGTTGCAGCTCGCTCGAGATTCCCGTCGCTGCCGGCGCCGGCGACGGCGGCGCGCCCGCCGACATGACCACGCTCCCCATCGCGGTCGCCACCTCCAAGCCGGATCTGGTCGGCTTTTCCACGACGCTCGACGGCAGCGGCTCGTCCGATCCGCTCGGCTCGGCGTTGACGTTCGCCTGGAGCGTCGAGCAGGCGCCCGCGGGCAGCACGATCACCACGGCGGCGCTGACGTCGACGTCGGCGGTCAAGACCGGCTTCGAGCCCGACCGCGGCGGCCTCTACAAGATCGGTCTTTCGGTCACGACCAGCGACGGCCGCACCGGCACCACCGTCGCCAACGTCACGGTGCCGACGGTGCCGATCTTCTACTCGCGCGCCGCTCAGACGGCCACCACCTACAACCTATCGCCCCATCTGGTCGCCTCCGACGGCACGGGCGACCGCGCCGTCGGCTGTCCATTTTCTGCCGACGGCGGCGCCGCCGCCGAGCTGCAGATCATGCCGTTCTTTGGCCACGCGTACGATCCGCCGGCCGGCGGGACGCCTCAGTTCGTTTTCCTCGGGATCACGAGCTTCGGAACGCCACCCCAGCTGCTGGTGGCCACGCCGTCGACCGACTGCACGACGTCGCCCCCGGTGCGCGTCGACAACAACGTGTTCGCCGACCACATCCCGGTGTCGGCGCGCTTCTCGCCCGACGGCACGCGCATCGTCTACGTCGACACGCCGCAAAGCAACGACGGTACTAACCGCCTGGTGACCGTGGCCGTCGACGGCCTCGGTCCGAAGCGGGTGGTGCGCAGCGCCGGCTACTTCGGTTTCACACCCGCCATCTGGCTCGACAACTCGACCGTCGCCTGGGTCGAGACCGACAGCAACAGCTTCAACCCGTTCACCATCTTCAAGGCGCCCGACGAGAATGCTGCCGGTGACCCGGGCGCCAACACCAAGCGCACGACGCTGCTGCGCTGCGATCAGGGGGCCGACGCTACTGCGCTCGCCGAGATCAATCAGTTCGAAATGGGCCCTTTTGGCATGATCGTCGCCGGCGGCACCTCGGCACGCATCGTGCTCAATCCTCCGCCGCTTGCCGGCGTCAGCCTCTACAAGCTCGCCGACAACGACTGCTCGACGACCAACGCCAAGACGCTCATCAGCGAGCCAGTCGGCGGGCTCTCCTGGGACTTCGCGCTCTCCCCCGACGGACTGAGCATCCTGTTCTCGAGCACGAGCACCCAGCCGATTCCCGACGGCGGAGCCCCCGAGCCGCAGAGCGACATCTTCCTCGTTCCCGCCGATGGCAGCGCCGCCGCGCAGAAGATTGCCGGCGATCCGCTCTACGACGACATCTCGCCGCGGTTCATTGCCGGTGGCCGCCAGTTCATCTGGACCCAGGAGCCGCGCGGGCTCGACATGGGCGCGGACACGCCAGCGATCCTGATTGCCAACGCCGACGGCACGCACGTCCGTAGCTTCACGCCGCCGGCCGCCGCGGGCGAGACCGTGCTCCGCAGCGACATTGGCGCCAACCGTGGGTTCGATTGCTCGTGGGTGCCGGGCAGTGCTGGCGCCGGTGCGGCGACGGCGAGCCTGGGCGCCGCCGCGCTGCTATTGCTGGCGCTGGTGCGGCGCCGCCGTCGCGACTGACCTATTTCGCGATCACGCGGTCGGTCGTGAAGGTGAAGGCGCTCGAGTAGGTCGCGGCGTCGAGGCATGCCGGATAGCCGCCGCCGCCCGTGCAGCCGGTGACGTGCGTCCCGGTCATCGTGAAGTGCACGTTTGCGCCCGCCGGCCCATCGGGTTGCGTCGCATTGACGACCGGGACCGTGATCGGGACGATGATCACTATCGTGTGGTGGCAACCGCCCACGACGATATCCAGCAGCGTGTTGTTGCCGGCGACCGAGTAGCCCTCATCGCACTGACCATCGAAGGCCATCGGCATCGCCACGCCCGCCAGCGAGCCCGCCGTGATGTCGCCGCACAGCTTGCCCCCCGAGAGAGACTTGAAGGTCTTGATGGTGGGGTCGTCGTTCTCGCTCGCCAGATGGCCCGGCATCGCCCCTGTCGAGGTAGTCGGTACCGTGGCTGCATCACTCGTGGCCGTCAAAAGCGCGTTCTTCATGGTCAACGTGGCCGTCGAGCCCGCCAGAATGAGCCCGAGTTGAATCGTTCCTGGATCGGACGAGAGCTTGCCGCCGGTAGCGAACTTGCCATTCATCAGCGCCGTCTTCGGATCGCGGTTGCCATCGATCGAGTTCGGATCCGACGTGTACCACCAGTCGAGATCGGCGGTGCCGTCGTAGCCGCTGGCAGTCGGGGGCGTCGCGTGCAAGAAGCCAAGCGAGAATGGCGCCGTCGACTTGGTGCCCGTCAGATCGTCGAGCCCCATGAACTTCATCATGATGGTGATCGAGCCGTCCTTGACGCCATTGCTCAGCGCCGTGGTCAGCTGCGGCTGCGCCGTGGTCGTATCGACGATCGCATCGCCGAGCGCATTCTTCGAGCAGATGTCGTTCTTGAACGACATCCCCAGCGAGTTGGCGCGCTGATCCTGCTCGAACTTGCACTTGCTGTCACAGCCGTCGAGGTTGATGACGTTGCCGTCGTCGCACTGCTCGGTGTCCTCGCGCCGGCCGTCGCCGCAGTCGATGAGGTGGCACTTCGAGTCGCAGGTCTTCCCGCCGACGACCGAGCCCGGCGGATCGCAGTTCTCGTTGCCCGGCGGGCGCGGATCGATCACGCCGTCGCCGCACGACGAGCTCTGGCAGATCTGCGACACGCACACCTTGCCGGTACCACACGCCGTGCCGTTCGCCTCCGGCGTGCCGGCGTTGCACTTGTGCCCGGTTCCGCCGTTGGTCGCTGTCACCGGATCGCAGGTCTCGACGCCGTTGCAGGCGTTGCCGTCGTCGCACGCGGCCGCGTTGGCGCACGAGAACTTGCACGTCACCGCCTCGCAGCCGCTGTTCGGCCCGTTGCCCGTGCCGAAGTCGCAGTCTTCGCCCGGCTCGACGACGCCATTGCCGCACACCGCCGACGCCGCGGCGCACGCGCCGTCCTTGCACACCAGCATCGATCCGCAGGCGTTGCCGTTCTGCGACGTGTCGGCCACCGCTTCGCACAGGTGCGCCGTCGTGCACTGGAACTTCTCGCACACCGGCGGCGCGCCGCAGTCCGTCGCCGGGTTCACGCAGACATAGGTGCAGCCCATGGTGCAGCCGTCGTTCTTGGTGCCGTTGAGCCCGCCGTCGTCGCAGTCTTCGCCCGGCTCGACGACGCCGTTGCCGCACGACGGCGTGGTGCACGTGCCCATCTTGCAGTAGTCGTGGCCGGTGCCGCACATGGTGCCGTCGCCGAGCGGCGTGCCCGGCGCGCACACGTGCGTCGTGTCGTCGCACGTGCCCTGCCCGGCGCAGGCGTCGGTGGGCGTGCAGTTGCGCGCCGGATCGGACGACTTGCAGCTCAAGGTGCAGTCGTTGTTGCAGCCATCGCCGTCGGTGGCGTTGCCGTCGTCGCACTCCTCGGGCGCGGTGACGATGCCGTCGCCGCACTTGGCGGCGACGCAGGTGCCGCCGCGACACAGCATCGCGCTGCCGCACGTCGTGCCATCGTCGACCGGCGTGCCCGCCGTGCAGACGTGACTGGTACAAGTCTCAGCGCCGTTGCACGCGTTGCCGTCGTCGCAATTGGCATCGACGGCGCACACGAACTGACAGAACTCGTTGCACGGGTCGCCGACGCTACCGTTGGCCGCGCCGTCGTCGCAATCCTCGCTCGGATCGACGACGCCGTTGCCGCATCCACCCATGTCGTCCCCCGCGTTGCCACCGACGCCGCCGTCGGCGGTCCCGCTGCTCTTCGACGTACAGCCGACCGCGAACAGCACTGCCAAGGCCACGGTCAAACGCATGGGCGCACCTCCGTCGAGGGCACTCATACGACGAAACATTCGTCACCTTCTAGGACAATCGCCGTCATAAATTGTTGGACTCATTGCCGCACCGCATTAAAAAGGAGCCATGGACGCGCTCGCGTGGAGTCGCTTCCAATTCGGCTTCACCATCACCTACCACTACCTCTTCCCGCAGCTCACGATGGGGCTGGCGCTGCTCATCGTCGTCTTCAAGGCTGGCGCGCCCTGCGCACCGACGACCGGCGCTGCGCACGACGTCGCCCGCTTCTGGGCGCGCATCTTCGGCCATCAACTTCGCCGTCGGCGTCGTCACCGGCATCCCGATGGAGTTCCAGTTCGGCACCAACTGGGCCCGCTTCTCCGGCTACGCCGGCGGCGTCATCGGCCTGACGCTGGCGCTGGAGGGCATGTTCGCCTTCTTCGCCGAGTCGGCGTTCCTCGGCCTCTTCCTCTTCGGCGAGAAGCGGCTCGTCGCCGCGCGCCCACCTCGGCGCCGGCGGTCATGCTCTTCCTCGGCTCGTGGCTGTCCGGCTACTTCATCATCGTCACCAACGCCTTCATGCAGCATCCGGTGGGCGCACGGGTCGGCGCCGACGGGCGCCCTCGCAGCTCGCCGACGTCTGGGCCTACCTCGTTCAACCCGTGGGCGCTCTGGCAGTACGCGCACACCATGTGCGCCGCGGTCATGACCGGCGCCTTCGTCGTCGCCGCGCGTCGGCGCCGTACTGGCTGCTGCTCGACCGGCACGTCGAGCACGCGCGCGCTGACCCTGCGCGTCGGCGTCATCGCCGGCCGCCGCCGCCTGCATCCTCCAGCTCTTCCCCACCGGCGACCGGCACGGCAAGCTGGTGGCCGCGGTACCAGCCGCCGCGCGCTCGCCGCCATGGAGGGCAAGTTCGACGCGGCGCCGCGCGCCGAGCTGGCGATCATCGGCCAGCCGGACGTCGCGCACCGCCGCCTCGAAAACCCGATCGTCGTGCCCGGCGCGCTCAGCTTCCTCGCCTACGGCTCGTTCGGCGCCACCGTCTACGGCCTCGACGACTTCCCGCACGGACGAGTGGCCCGACAACGTCGAGCTCCTCTACTACGCTACCACGTGATGGTCGGCCTCGGGACGCTCCTCATCGCGCCGTCGGCGCTGGCGGCGCTGCTCCTGCTCTGGCGCGGGCCGGCTCGAGCACGCGCGCTGGCCATGCTCTGGATCCTGATGCTCGCCTTGCCGTTCCCCTACATCGCCACCACCGCCGGCTGGATGACCGCCGAGCTCGGCCGCCAGCCGTGGATCGTCTACGGCCTGCTGCGCACCGCCGACGGCACGTCGCCGACGGTCTCGGGCGGCAACGTCGTCTTCTCCACGCTCGGCTTCACTGGGCCTCTACCTCGTGCTCGGCGTCGCCTTCCTCGTGGCTCATCGCGCGCCAGCTCGCGCGCGGCCCGGCCGGGCGCCGCGCGAGGGAGGCCACTGCATGGCGACCGCTCTGGTTCGCGCTCGTCGCGCTCATGCTCACGGTCTACGTCGTGCTCGACGGCTTCGACTTCGGCGCCGGCATCGCTCCACCTCGTTCGTCGCCCGCAGCGACGACGAGCGCCGCACCGTGCTCGCCGCCATCGGCCCGGTGTGGGACGGCAACGAGGTCTGGCTCATCGCCTCGGGCGGCGTGCTCTTCTTCGCCTTCCCGCGCGCCTACGCCGCCGCCTTCAGCGGCTTCTACCTGCCGCTCATGATCGTCGCTGTGGCTGCTGGTCGCTGCGCGGCCTGTCGATCGAGTTCCGCGGCCAATGGGCGAACCCGCTGTGGCGCGCCTTCTGGGACGTGGCGTTCGCCTTCTCCTCGACCGCTGCTGGCGCTCGTGCTCGGCGCGGCCCTCGGCAACGTCATCCGCGGCGTGCCGCTCGGCGCCGACGGCGCGTTCGCCGCCCCGCTGTTCGGCGACGGCGGCGCGCTCGACTGGTACACCGTGCTGGTCGGGCTCTTCGCGGTCGCGGCGCTATCGGCCCACGGCGCCGCCTACCTGAGCTGGAAGTGCGAAGACGAGCTCTACGAGCGCAGCCGCCGCCTGCTCCACCGCGCGCTGCCCGTGGCCGCCGTGCTCGGCGTCGCCGTCACCGCCGGCACCTGGCGCGCGCAGCCGGCGCTGTTCACCGCGTTCGCCGAGCGCCCCTGGGCCTGGCCGCTTCTGCCCGCGATCGTCGCTGCGCCCGCGCTCGCCTGGCGCTGGTCGTCGCGCGGCCGCGATCGCGCGGCGTTCCTCGCCTCCTCGGGCTTCTTGGCGGCGCTCCTGGGCGCGACGGCCGCGTCGCTCTTCCCGGTGATCCTGCGCTCGACGATCGACGCCCGCTACGACGCCACCGCTGCCGGCGCGGCGACGGGCCACCACGGCCTGGTCTGGGGGCTCACCTGGTGGCTGCCCGCCCTCGGCCTGGCCGTCGCCTACTTCGTGCATCTGTTTCGCTCGTTTGCGGGGAAGGTGCGAGCGTCTCACTACTGACGCGCGCCAGCGCCACGGTCACCGCGCACACGAACACGATGTAGGCGAAGCTGAGGGCGACGTAGCGATCGTCGTCCCAACCGAGGATGCCGAGCGGGATCTGGCAGCTCAGGTAGCTGAGCAGCGCCAGCGCCCAGCCGCTCCAGCGCAGGTACTGCCACAAGAGCGCGTAGGCGATGAACGCGATGAAGTAGTAGCAGGTGAGCTGTGCGGCGAAGATGATGAGCCCGGTGCCGAGGGTGAGCGCGACCCAGTCGTCGTGGCGCTCGACGGCCATACCGAGGAGCACGAGGAACGCCAGCAGGCCGGCGACGTAGGCCACCCTGCGCTTGCGGAAGTTCTCCAGCTGAGCGTCCTTCCACTTGAGGAACGGATCGCTGGCGCGGTAGTTGCGATCGACCTGCGCGCGGGTCGACGGGCTGTAGGCGACGACGGTGCGCCAGCCCATGTTGTTGGTCAGCGGCGTCGACAAGTGCTTCTCGCTGTTGGAGATGAAGCCGCGCCAGCACTCCAGGCCCCCGCCGTACACCGTCGAGACCGGCAGGAGCACGGCGGCGGCGACGGCGCAGCCGGCGATGAAGCGGCGCTGCGCCGGCGTCAAGAGGAGCTTGCGCGCGCGCCACGAGGCGATGACGATCTTGAGGATCAGCGCGGCGGCGACGAAGCCGGGGAAGATGCGCAACAGCGTCGAGTAGGTGATGGCGACGCCGGACAGCAGCGGCATCTTCCGCTTCATGAAGCAGATGCTGGCCATCATCGTGAACAGCCAGTCCATGCGCAGGTAGGCGCCGCCCGTCCACCAGTAGCGCCCGGCGTAGTTGGTGCCGAAGAAGATCAGCGCCACGCACAGGGTGCGCCAGCCGAAGCCCCACCAGATCATGAACATCATCGCGAACAGCAAGATCGGATCGAGCAGCGCCAGATGGAACAGCGACGCGTCGTTCATCTGCGCGACGCTGTTGGCGAACAGGCCGCCGAGGATGCGCCACACCGGCGTGCCGTTGTAGCCGTTGTCCTTGAGCCCCGAGGTCCAGAACTGCCACGACGACGCGCGCCGGAAGAAGTCCGAGTCGCGCATGAACGCCTGCCAGCGCTCGGG
Organism: uncultured delta proteobacterium; assembly: GCA_963816965.1. Lineage (GTDB taxonomy): Bacteria > Myxococcota_A > Polyangia > Palsa-1104 > Palsa-1104 > JAQBQH01. The sequence goes on along the minus strand of CAWFMP010000005.1, from coordinate 149,210 downwards.
CGAAAAGTGCTCCTTGCACTCTTCCGGGTGCGCCAGCGCCGGCGTCGACGGGCCCAGCACGTTGGTCGTCAGATCGCGGATCTCGATGCGCTCGAGCATGGGCCCGAGGTGCGCCAGCTCGTCCTCGGCGGCGACGGTGCACTCGTACAGCCGCGTGTAGCCGAGCTCGGGCGCGTACTTGGCGCCCAGATAGTAATGATAGAACTCGTAGTAGTGGATGAAAGGGCTGAAGTGGAAGCGCCCGAGGTTCCACCAGGCCAGGCACGAGACCAGGCCCATGGTAATGAGCAGCCCGTCGCGCAGGCGCCGCCAGCGACGGAGCAGCGGCATGTCGTCGGCGAGCCAGTACCACAACAGCAGGATCGCGCCGGCGATGGCAAGGCCGGCCTTGACCTGGACCATGTGGTTGTCGTCGAGGCGGTGCCACCACAGGGCGATCACGAGCGCATCATAGCGGACCAGGATAGAGTGCGACCATGAAAGTGGCGCGCCTGGTGGCGCTAATCGCGGCAGGTTGGGCGTTTGCGTCGCTTCTGTGGGTCATCGCGCACCGCGTCGCGTACCCGTTCGACCTCGAGTGGCTCGAGGGCGCGACCCTGTGGCACGCCGAGCGGCTCGTCGAGGGCCTGCCGCTCTATCCGCCGCCGACCATCGACTTCGTGCCGCATCCGTATCCGCCGCTCTATCCGGCGCTGCTGGCGCTCTTGGCGCGCGCCGCCGGCGGCGTGTCGTACCCGCTCGGTCGCGTCGTGTCGACGGCGTCGTTTGCCGGCGCCCTGGCGGTGGGCTGGCGCTTCGTGCGCCGTGAGGGTGGCAGCCGCGCGGCGGCGACCGCGGCCATGGCGCTGCCGTGCGCCACCTATGTGGCGGTCGGCACCTGGTACGACCTCGTGCGCGTCGATTCGCTGTGGCTCCTGCTCACGGCCGCGGGGGCGACGTTGGCGTGGCGGGCGCGCCGCTCGACGGCGGGGCTGGTCGTCGCGGCGGCGCTGCTCGTCGCTGCGTTCTTCGCCAAGCAGACGGCGGCGCCGTTCATGGTCGCGGTGGCGCTCGGGCTTCTGATCGTGGAGTGGCGGGCGGGGCTCGTCTTCGGCTTCAGCCTGGCGATCCTGGGGCTGCCGGCGCTCTGGGCCATGCAGCGCGCGACCCACGGCTGGTTCTGGTTCTACATCTTTCGCATCCACCAGTCGCACGCGGTCTATGCCGGGGCGGCGCTGCGCGCGCCCGGCCGCGTGGCCACCCTCTTGTTGCCCGCCGTGCCGCTGGTGGGGTGGGCGCTCGGGCGCGAGCGCGGGCGCGAGCGCGCCTGTCCGACCGGGCTCGCCTGGGCGGCGTGGCTGGCGGCGACCGGCATCGCGGTGTCGGGGCTGGGCAAGGCGACGGCGGGCGGCTACAGCAACGCCTTCATCCCGGGGATCTACTTCTCGTCGCTGCTCGTGGGCGTCGCGGTGGCGCGCCTGGCCGGCGGCAGCGAAGAGGACGCGCGCGCGCCCAGGCGGGCGACGATCACCTGGGCGCTGATGGCGGCGACCATCGTGCTGGCGCCGCGCGTGCTGCAACACGCGCTGCAAGCGGTGTCGCCGCACTGGTTCATCGATCCGCAGACGACCGGCTACGGCCTCACGGCGATGATGCCGACGGCGCAGGCGCGCACGCGCGAGGAGGCGCTGATCGCGCGCGTGCGCGCCGTCGACGGCGAGGTCTGGCTGCCCTCCCGCCCGTGGTACGCGCGCCTGGCCGGCAAGCGCCCGCTGGCCGGCGAGATGGGCGCCGTCGACGTGACCCCGACGGGCGTCACCATCGCCGGCCTCGACGCCGCGCTGCGCACGCGCCGCTTCGCCGCCGTCGTCGTCGACGATCCCTACACGCCGCTGATCGCGCCCGTCTTCGCGCGCTCGACGGCGACGCGCTTCGAGGGGGCCCGCGTCCTGGTCGGCAGGCGCCACCCGACCTGGTGGCTCACGCCCCGCTGATCCGGCAAGAGTCGTCTTGCTGCCCGGATCCGTCCGGGTTGCCAAGCCCGCTTGGCGGCATATGCAGTAGATGGGGGTCGTGGTGCAACCCGAAGTACTTCTCCTCGACGACGATGATGATCTGCTGGCCTCGCTCGCCGAGCTGATCGAGCTGGCCTGCCGGCGCGAATCACTGAGTGCCCACAGCCTCGACGAGCTGCGTCACCAGCGACGCGCCGCGCTCGGCTGCAAGCTGGCGATTCTGGACATCAACCTCGGCTCGGACCAACCGAGCGGCATCGACGCCTATCTTTGGTTGAAGCAGCAAGGCTTCGCCGAGCGGGCGGTCTTCTTGACCGGCCACGCCGCTTCGCATCACCTCGTCGTCGAGGCGCATCGCCTCGCCGGGGTGGAGGTGCTGCAGAAGCCGATCGAGCTCTCGCAGCTGCGGGCGCTCGTGACCGGCCACTGACGCTCAGACGCGGCGGCGAAGCTCCTCGGCCGCGTCGAGCGAGACCCGGCGCGATCCGCTCGGCACCAGAGAGTCGAGCTCGGTCAGCTCGTGGCTGAGCGCGGTCAGTCGCGCGAGGCCGGTGCGGATCGGCGCCACCTCTTGCGGCGCGCAGCGCAGCTCGAGCTGGTTCACGCACAGCACCATCGTCTGGAGCGGAGAATTGAGCTGGTCGCGCAGCGCCAGCAGCAGACCGGCGTAGCGGTGCAGCGCCGCCACCTCGGCCTCGCCGCGCAGAACGCCGATGGAGCTGACGCGCCGTTGCTCGCGCATGACCACCAGGACGACGCCCATGACGACGAACACCAGCGTCACCCACGGCTCGGCCAGCGAAACGATGTCCTTGTGCGCCCCCAGATCGAGGAGGAAGTAGAGGACCATGGCGTCGAGCGCGGTGAGGAGGATGAGGGTGAGGCTGAGCCAGCGTCGACTCGCGGCCGCCAATGGCAGGATCAGCAAGAGCAGCTTGTGGCCGAGAAACGGCGTGTACGGGCGCCCCTGAGCCAGCAGATACCACTGATTGGAGGATACGAACGGCAGGACCATCCCCCAAAGCAGGAGCACGGCTCCAAGCGAGATCGACTCGGACGGATTTCGTCGCCGGCTCACCAGGAGCAGCAGCGTCGCCGCGCCGACGAGCGTGGCGCCGACCAAGAGGGGCCGGAACTCCGGGTTCACGAAGTGGAAGAAGACGGACGCAGCAGCGAGCGCGGTCACGAGCGCGGCGAAGGCCGTGGCACCGACATTGGCATCACGGTCACGCAGGCGCCGCTCCGCCTCGCTGATCGCCGAATGCGGCGGCTCGCGGCGCGCTCGGTCCTTCGCAGCGGGCACCACCGCCGGCTCGTCGCGGGCGAGCTTCTCCAGCGTATCTCCGATGCCGACGAGGCGATCGACGGTGCCGAGCATGCGCTGCTTCGTGCTCGCCTCGTCGCCCGCGGCGTTCAGATGATGCAGCGCCTCCGCGATGAGCGCGGGCTGGCTGCCGAGCTCCTCGCGGACGCGCGCAAGCCACGGGTCGAGCCGGTGCAGCGCCGCCGACTCGGCTTGCACCTCGACGTGCCGCCGCCCCAGCTGGCGCCGCTGCCGGCGCATCACGAGCAGGCCCACGCCGAGAACGGTGCAGAGGATGGAGAAGTAGGGCTCGCTCGTCGGCACGAGCGCGGCCAGGCCGACGTGCCGCGCGTGCAGGTACGCGAAGAGGCTCTCCGCGGCAAACAGCGCCATCAGCGGGGCCCCGAGCCAGAAGTAGGCCGGCACGACGAGCGCCATCACCAGAATGCCGACCTGCGGCACGGTGAACGCCTCCCAAGGGCGTCCGAGCGAGCACCAGACGACGGCGGTCCACGGCAGCAGGACCAGGGAGTAGGCAATGGCGAGCCCCGAGAACCAGAGCGCGACGCGGACGCTCGGCTGCTTGCGCTGACGGAGGAAGTAGCCGAACGCCAACCCGCCCACGATCGCCTGAAAGGCATTCGGCACGCCGAAGGGATGCCAGGGGACGAAGGGCAGAGAGACCAGGCCCCACAGGCAGAACAGCAGCGCCATCAGGGTGGCGCTGCCGTGCGCGTCCTGCGCGAGCGCTTCGCGCTCCGCGGGACCGAGGTCAGCGAGGCGCTGGCGCCCGATTCGCACGAAGGCGAGTCTGGCGATCCTCCCCGGGAGAGTCAACGCACCGGCGTGCAAGACAGGCACTGGAAGCGAGCATGCGGCCCTGGAATCAGGGCGCAACCAGCGGATCAACCGCGCGCGGTGCGTGCTCGGAGGAGCGGCGGGAAGCGCGAGCGCGGCGCCCGAATGCGCGGCCCGAGCCCGCGCTGCCCGCCGTCGTCGTGCTACTGCACGTTGCCGTCGTTACCGCTGCTCCCGTTGCTGCCGCCGCGCGCGCCGCCGTGCATGCGCCGGCCGAAGCGCGGGTGGCGCAGCATGAGCTGAGCGTACTGCGCGGGCGTGAGCTCGCTCTTGAGCTCGGTCTGCTGCCGAGCGTGCAGCGCCTGCATCTGCTGGCGATCGCTCGCCAGCTTGTTCTCCAGCTGCACCAGCGTGCTGTCGTCGGGCTGCGCCTTTTGCACCTCGGCGCGCAGCGACTGGCGCGTGGCGCGCGCGTCCTGCCACAGCGGCTTCATCTGATCGCGGAAGCGGGCGCGGGTGGCTTCGACCTTCTGCTGCGCGTCAGGCGCCAGGGCGGCGTGGGTTTGCGCGAATGCCGGCGCGGCGCCGAGCAGCAACATCACGGGAATCAGATACCGTTTCATGATTGGCCCTCCTCTTGGGTCCGTTTGCGAGTGAGACGGCCCCAGGAGAAGAAAAGTTAGAACGAGCGCCGACTTTTACATTTGCTTTACGTTCGCCGCGCGGCGCAACGGAGACAGGACCGATGTCACCGTCAGAGACACTTCTTCGACAGCAAGAACGTGCACCGAGCTCGCCTCGTTGGAACCGCCCACAGGCCCCTTGCTTTCGCTCACGTGACCAACTGTAGCGATTCCCGACTTGCGCATCGTCGGCGATCCATGCGCGAATCGGCTCTCACTCCGCGGTCACCGTCCCTGCACGACAAGGAGACACCGATGTCCAAGCTCGTCGATTGTCCCTCCTGCGGCGGATTGCTCCCCGCGGGTCGACGCTGCTGCCCGCACTGTCACTGCCACTACTCGCCCTGGCGCCGTTTGATCCTGCTCGCCTCGGCCGCGCTCGGTCTCGGCGGCTGTCCCTCGACGACGACCGTCGCCCATTACGGCGGACCTCCCGTGTTCTACAGTGACGGCGGAGTCGACGCCGCCGTCCCCGATCTCGCCGTCCGTGACCTCGGCGGCGAGCCCTCCGACGGCGGCCCATGATGGAGCTGGTCAAGCTGCGCGTTCCCCGCCGCGCCGACGAGGGTCAGGCGCCGCATCCGCGCTACGTCGTGTGGGAGCTGACGCTGGCCTGCGATCAGCGCTGCACCCACTGCGGCTCGCGCGCGGCGGAGGCGCGCGCGGACGAGCTCACGACGCACGAAGCGCTCGACGTGGTGGGCCAGCTGGCGGCCATGGGCACGCAGGAGCTCGCGCTCATCGGCGGCGAGGCCTACCTGCATCCCGGATTTCTCGACGTGGTCGCTGCCGCACGCGCGGCGAAAATCCGCCCCACGATGACGACCGGCGGCCGCGGCCTCACCGCCGAGCTGGCGCGGCAGCTGGCGACCGCCGGGCTGTACAGCGTCTCGGTGAGCATCGATGGCGTCGGGCCGACGCACGATCTCATTCGCGCCACGCGCGGCAGCTTCGATTCGGCGCTGGCGGCGCTCGCTCACGTGCGGGACGCGGGGCTGCGCGTCGGCTGCAACACGGTCGTCAATCAGCTGAACGCCGGCGAGCTGGAAGCGCTGTACGAAATGATCAAAGCCGCGGGCGTCGCGGGCTGGCAGGTGCAGCTCTTGGCCGCGCTCGGCCGCGCCGCCGATCGGCCCGATCTGCTGTTACAGCCGTGGCAGCTGCTCGACCTCGTGCCGCGCATCGCCCGCCTCAAAGCGCGCGCCTTCGCCGACGGGGTCCTGCTCTCGCCCGGCAACAACGTGGGCTACTTCAGCCCCGACGAGAAGCTGCTGCGGTCGCTGCGGCCCGGCGGCAACGAGCACTGGAGCGGCTGCCAGGCGGGACGCTACGTCATGGGGATCGAGTCGAACGGCGCCATCAAAGGCTGCCCGTCGCTGCCGACGCGCCACTATGTCGGTGGACACGTGCGCGCCCGCTCGATCCGACAGATCTGGGACGACGCGCCCGAGCTCGCCTTCACGCGACGCCGCACCGTGGAGGACCTGTGGGGATTCTGTCGCACCTGCCCCTTCGCCGACGTCTGCCTGGGCGGATGCAACTTCACCACCCACGCGCTGTTCGGCCGCCCCGGCAACAATCCCTACTGTCACTATCGCGTCAAGACCCTCGGCGACCAGGGCCTGCGCGAGCGTTTGGTCCCGCGCGAGCGCGCGCCCGGCGAGCCGTTCGACCACGGGCGCTTCGCGATCGTGACCGAAGCCTTCGACGCGCCCGTCCCGCAGTTTCCGCGGCGCGAAGCGCGCCTGCGCGTCTGGACCGGTCCCTGAACGGCTCCGGGTTGACTAACCCGCTCCCGGGGTGTACTGAACTCTTGTTCAGCTATCTACATCCACCACCAATTGGGAGGCACACCATGGCCAACAAGGTGAAGGCGATTCCGGACGGGTACCACGCTCTGACGCCGTACTTCACGGTGCGCGCCGCCGACAAGGCGATCGAGTTCTACAAGCAGGCGTTCGGCGCCGAAGAGAAGGTGCGCATGGCCGGCCCGGACGGAAAGATCATGCACGCGGAGCTGCAGATTGGCGACTCGGTGTTGATGCTGGGCGAGGAGTCGCCCGACATGGGCAACCGATCGCCGCAGGCGCTCGGCGGGACGACCGGCGGGGTCATGCTCTACTGCGAGAACGTCGACAAGATGCTCGAGCGCGCGATCGCGGCCGGCGCGACGGTCAAGATGCCCGCGATGGACATGTTCTGGGGGGATCGTTACGCCAAGATCGCCGATCCGTTCGGCCACGACTGGTCGATCGGGACACACCTCCAGGACCTGACGCCCGCCGAGATCCAGAAGGGCCAGGACGAGTGGATGAAGCAGATGGCGGCGCAGAAAAAATAGCGACGCCGGCTCGTCGAAAACGACGGGGGGCTCAAGCCGTCGCTGAGCTTCGCGGCGAGGCACGACCCTGGCGCGCCCGAGAGGATCGAACCACCGACCGCATCAGGCGCTCGGCTACTGCCTGAGTGTGGCTCGCCACGCTCGACGTGCCACGTCCTTCGGGTCGCGCTCGACGAGATTGCCGTGCGCGATCACCACGCGCTCGAAGTCCCACGCCAGGATGCGTTCGAGCACGGCCCGCGCGGCGGCGCGGTCCTGCCAGCCGAAACGGTATTCGGGCGCGAGCGTGGCCCGGTTCCACATTCCGAAGAGCTTCCAGTAGGCGCGCAGCACCCAGTTGAGGTTCGGCGTGTCGTCGCCGAATCGCTCGATGAGGTCGACCAGCAGCAGCGTGCGGGTTGGGCGGTGGAGCATCGCCACTTCTGCCATCACCCGGCCTCGCACGAGCGCCTGCTCGAACTCGCCCTTCATCGACGCCGGCAGCTGCTCACCCAGGACGCCGTCGAAGCGAAGCGCGGGCTGCTTCCGCTCGACGCCGGGGCAGATCCACGTCTCCGCGTTCGGAAAAGCGCGCTGCCACGCCGCCACATGGAGGTGGTGGAAGTTGCCGGGGGCTACGATGACGGCGACTCGCCCGAGCGCAAGGATCTCTTCGCGCACGCCGTCCTCGAGCGGACCCGGCGAGTGGACGACGAGCGCGCCGTCGTTCAGCCGGACGATCGTCATCCGCGCCTCGAAGCGCGCTCCGGCCAACGAGATCGGATAGGGCATGAGCCAGATCGAGCCGGGGACATACTCGTGAAGGTGCACGGCGTCAGGATAGCGCGGCACGAGCGCCGCGAACAAGGTGAGCGCGCTCGCGCCACTCGACAGAAAAGATTCGTTTTGTCACCCCTGTCCTGGTGCTTCACACGCGCTGCGACATGCAGCGCCATCTGTTCGCGCATCGATCGTGCGTCAGGAATCGCGTGAACGCTGATGCGCGCGCGCGTCATATTCCGAGTCGACGCATCGGCCCCGCAGCGATGGAAGAATCTGGCGCGCCCGAGAGGAATCGAACCTCCGACCAACGGCTTAGAAGGCCGCTGCTCTATCCGGCTGAGCTACGGGCGCAAGGACTTCTATTTCAGGAGCTTACGCCGACCGCTTTTCCGTCGCCACTGTCGTGGTCACGGCGACGCAGCCGCGCATGTCAGCCTCGGCTTTCGGGGGGAGTTCTACCACGGCGGGCGCGCCCACCGGGTCGACATCGAGCCGCGCGCCCTCCGGCGGCGGCGATCGCTCAGGGAACCACGGCCAGCGAGAACAGGTGCATGCGGCCGCCGCTCACCCACGCCGGCAGGGTGACGCTGGTGATGGTGCGCGCGGCGTCGAGGGGGACGGCCGTATAGAAGATGTGCGCCGGCGTCGCCTCCTGCGCGCCCGCCGCGGTCCAGCGGAAGCTGGTGACCACCGCATCCTGGTTGCTGGCGTCGATCGCGGCCGTCTTGCCGTTGAGCGTCCAGTCGCTCAAGGTGACCGACTTGCCGTCGGCCGCCTGGTCGCCCTCGGCATAGTGCGGCGTCACCGTGCCCGTCGACGGGCCGGAGCTGGCCGAGCCGAGCAAGGCGAGGAAGCGCGCCTTGACCGGCGTGGCGAACGTGATCGTCTGGCCGACGGCGATGAAGTTGTCGAGCGCGCTGGCGCCGCTCGGCCAGGGGAAGGTGGCGGTGACGTGGTTGACGGCGTCGGTGAAGGTGAAGCTGGCGCCGCTGACGCTGTTGGCGATCTCGCTCGCCGGATAGCTCCAGCCGTAGCCGTCGAAGCTGGAGATGCTGGCGCCGCCGCTGCGGATGCCGTCGTTGTTGACCGCGTCGTCGACGGACGCGAACGCGCCCGGGCCGAGCGACGGCGGCGCGTCCCCGGCGCCGCTGCCCCAGCTCGACTTGGTGCCGCCGAGCGTGAAGTCGAGCGTGCCGCCGGCCGCGAGAGCGGCCACCGGCAGCCACAGGTGGGTCGACGGCTGCCCGTCGAGCGTGGCGCTCTGCACGTACTGGCCGGGCAGGCCGCTGGCGGTGACGGTGAAGGTCTTGCCGCCGGCCAGCTGGACGACGATATTGGGGAATGCCGGGCCGGCCAGCGCCACGCCGCCGACGCCGGGCAGCTCGGGGAACATGCCGAGCATGCTCCAGACGAGGAACGACGACGTGGCGCCCAGGTCGTCGTTGCCGGGCATGCCGCCGGGCGTGATGTTGAACGCCTCGGTGATGGCGCGATGCACCACGTCCTGCGTGCGCCACGGCGCCTGCGCCCAGTCGTAGAGGAACGGCGCCGAGAAGCCGGGCTCGTTGCCGATGTAGCAGTAGGGCTGCTGGCCGCCGGCGTTGAGGTTGGTGAAGAAGGTGTCGAGCCGCGGCACCACCACCGCATTGCCCCCGAGCGCGTCGAACAGCGTGCGCGGATCCTGCGGCACCATCCACGTGTACTGCTCGGCGTTGCCCTCGACGTAGCCGGGGTTGCCGTTGAAGCCGTCGCCGGCGGCGATGAGCGGGCTCACCCAGCTGCCGTCGCCCTTGCGCGGCTCGATCAGATGGTTGGCGTTGAGCTCGTTGCGCCAATAGGTCGAGCGCGCTCGCACCGTGCGCGCCAGATCCTCGTCGCCGAGCGCGTGCGCGAACTGGTACACGGCAGCGTCGCGGACGGCGTACTCGAGCACGTCGGAGCCGGACCAGCCGGCGTCGGCCGCGGCGTAGCCGAGGCCGCCGTAGTAGTTGAGCGCCGGCAGCTCGGTCTTGCCGTTGCACGCGGCGTTGACGTTGGAGCTCATGTCGCGCATGACGGCGAGCGCGCCCGTGGTGTCGAAGTTGGTGGCGCCGAAGGCGTAGGCGTTGGCGACGATGAGCGAGCCGGGATCGCCGGCCATCACGTCATCCTCGACGTTGTTCTGCGACCACTTGGGATAGGCGCCGCACTGCTGCGCGTCGTTGACGAGCGACTGCACGATGTCGCCGGTGACGTCGGGGAACAGCAGCGCCACCAGCTGGATCTCGCTGCGGTAGATGTCCCAGCCGGAGAAGTTGGCGTACTGGACGCGGCCGCTGCCGCTGTTGTGGTTGACCTTGTCGAAGCCGGGATAGTCGCCGTTGACGTCGCTGTAGACGTTGGGGTGGAGCAGCGTGTGGTAGAGGGCGGTGTAGAACTTGGTGTAGTCCGCGTCGCTCCCGCCGCCGAGGACGATGGCGTTGAGCCGCTGGTTCCACGCCGTCTTGGCCGCCTGGCGGACGGCGTCGAAGTCGAAGCCGGCGTTCTCGCCGTCGAGGTTGAGCTTGGCGTTGGGCTGGCTGAAGTACGAAAGCCCGATCTTCATCTTCACCGTCTGCGTCGTCGTGACGTCGAAGGTGAGCACCGCCTTGCCGTTCTGCACGCTCGCGCTCTGCCACGGGCGATCGAACTGCGCCTGGAAGTAGATGGGGAAGGTGTCGCCGCCGCAGAAGCGCCCGCCGATGGTGTAGCCCGACAGCGTGTCCGTGCCGACGGTGGTGACCTGGGTCGACGCGATGCTGCCGGCGGTCTGCGAGCGGCTGGTGTCGAGGACGACGAGGCCCTGGGTGCCCGTCGGGTAGGTGAAGCGGGCGAAGCCGGTGCGCAGCGTCGCCGTCAGCTCGACGCGGACGCCGCTGTCGCCGGTGACGTCGTAGTAGCCGGGCGAGGCGTGCTCGTTGGCGTGCTGGAAGGGGAACTGCATGTCGCTGGCGTGGAGCAGGGGCAGGATGGGGAGATCGCCGTTGTTGGGGCAGCCGGCGCCGCTGAAGTGGGTCAGGCTGAAGCCGGTGATGGCGCTGTCCTGATAGCCATAGCCCGACGGCTCGCCGGTCGGCGTGTCGGGGCTGAACTGCACCATGCCCCAGGGCACGACTGCGCCCGGGAAGACGCTGCCGCCGTTGCCGCCGCCGACGGCGCCGCTGATGCCGGCGGAGGCGGTGCCGATGAACGGGTCGACCCATTGGGTCAAGTCGGGAAGGGTCGGTGGCGTCGCCAGGTCGGGCGCGCCGCCGGTCGGCATTGCCAGGTCGGGCGCCCCGCCGGTCGGCATCGCCAGGTCGGGCGCGCCGCCGGTCGGCGTCGCCAGGTCGTCGATCGTCATCGCCAGGTCGGCGCCGGCAGGCAACGCGCCGCCGTCGCTTGGTCCCGGTCGGCCGAGGTCGTCGACGGTGCCGGTGGAGGGGCCGCAGCCCAGGAGCGGGAAGGTGACGAAGCAGGCGAGCAGGAGCGACGGCGTCGGGCGCGATTTCGGCATGAGGGCCTCTGCGCCGGACCGTAGTGCGGCGCCCGCGCGCCCGTCACTCGCAATACTTTGATGTCAACGCCGCATTTACACTCACGCGCCCGACGGCGCCGCCCTGTGGACCTCGGGCACCAACGGACGTTCGTTAGAACAGAGGCTGCCGCCCGCGATTCACGTACAATCGCGCCTTCACGGAGGCAAGCCATGTCCGAGCCGAGAGCCGCAGGTGTGATTGCGCCAGGGCTGTTCCTGCGCGGGGAGCTGCGCGGAGAAGACGATCTGATCATCGAAGGCCACGTCGAAGGCGAGATCACGCTCAAGAAGCACCTGACGGTGGAGACCACCGGCGTCGTCGTCGCCGACGTGCAGACCAAGAACATTACCATCAAGGGCGAGATGCGCGGCAACATGACCGCCGAGGACAAGGTGGAGATCCACCAGGGCGCCCGCGTCGTCGGCAACATCACGGCGCCTCGGGTGGTCATCGCCGAGGGCGCCCGCTTCAAGGGCCACGTCGACATGACCGGCTGAGGCCCCCCGGCTTCGGCCGATTTCGGGCACACTGCGACCACCGCTGTCGTCTCACCACACATCCGGAGGGGGACGATGTCCAAGCTTCGCCTACTCGCGCTCGCGCCGCTGTTCGCCGCCACCGCCTGCGGCGGCCTCACCGCCGACAGCGCCTGTACCGACGTCGCCAAGGCCCGCTGCGACCAGCGCGCCGTCTGTACCAACAGCAGCGGCATCACCCGCACCTTTGGCGACCAGGCCACCTGCCTCTTGCGCGAGAAGCTCGCCTGCTCCACGGCGCTCGGCGCCAAGGGCAGCGGCAACACGCCGGCGCGTGTCGAGCAGTGCGCGACCGCGCTCGCGGCCGAGGCGTGCGCCGACTTCCTCGCCGGCAACGCGCCCGCCGCATGCGTCAACATGGGCACCCTCACCGACGGAACCGGCTGCGCCTTCCCCGGCCAGTGCAGCTCCACCTACTGCACCGGCCTGGCCAACGCGGCGTGCGGTGTATGCGGCCAGCCCGTCGCCGCGGGCGGCGACTGCAGCAACGGCGGCACCTGCGCGCGTGGCCAGACCTGCTATGCCGCGCCCGGCGCGGCGAACATGACGATGTCGTGCATCACCGAAGCCGCCGCCATCGGCGCCAGTTGCTCGCGCGCGATGCCGTGCGCCGCCGGCCTGTCGTGCGTCGGCCCCCTCGGCATGGCCGGGAGCTGCATGGCGGCGGGGTCGCGCCCCGACGTCGCCTGCGATCCGACGGCGCGCACCGGGCCCGGCTGCGACCGCAGCATCGGCCTGTACTGCAACGCGACGTCCAAGACGTGCACCACCATCACCTTCGCCGCCGACGGCGCCCCGTGCGGCCTCGGCAGCGACGGCAACCTCATCGACTGCACGGGCGGCGCCTGCTACGGCAGCGTCATCGGCGGCGCGATGCCGATGATGGGCACCTGCAAAGCCGACGCGCCCGACGGCGCCGCGTGCGACAGCGCCAACGGCCCCGGCTGCCTGGCCCCGGCGCGCTGCGTGACCACCGCCGGCTCCACCGCCGGCACCTGCACGCTCTCCGACGCGACCAAGTGCTGAGCGACCGCGGGGCAGCCTCCCGGCGCCTCGACCCCGGTGCGGGCGGCTCTCGGGACGGAGCTCAGAACGCGGCGCACCAGCCGACCGCCGCACAGCCACCGGCGCAGCACTGCGCGCAACAGGTCGGGTCGGAGTTGCAGCTGTAGGTGAAGGGGAAGCAGGCCATGTCGGTCGAGACGTGCGCCATGTCGCCGGCGCCGTGCGCCATGTCGCCGCCCATCGCCACGCTCATGTCGCCCGCCGCCGGCGTCGACAGATCGGCGACGCCGCCGCCCCCGCCGCCGCCGCCCCCGCCGCTGCCGGGGTGATCGATGCACAGCCCGTTGACGCAGAAGAAGCCGCTCGGGCAGGGCGGATCGTCCGTCGCCGAGCAGGCAAAGCCGCCGCTCTGCACCTTTGGGTCGTAGCAGCCGGTAACGGCGAAAACTAAAACTAGCATCGCAAACACGGCCAACCGCACGAGACCATTATACGCTAGTTCACCGGAGGACGGTGATCCGTACCTGACCGGGACGACCGGGGGGGCCGGACGAGCCGTCGGCGCCGCTGGCGCCGGAGCTGCCGCTGGAGCCGGCGCTGCAGCCCGGATCATCGGTGACGCTGTTGCCGTCGGCGTCGAGGTGCGTGGTCGGCGAGCGGCCGGAACCGCCGGAGCCGCCGGCGCCACCCGCGCCTCCGCTGCCCCCCGGCCCGCCGGCGCCGCCGACGCTGACGATGGTCGTGTACAGGAGCGCCAGCGCGTCGCCGCAGGGCCGGTCGCCGCACTGAACGTCGACCGCGATGTCGCCGCCGTCGCCGCCGGGGCCACCGTCGCCGCCATCGCCGCCAGGGCCGCCGTCGCCGCCGTTCTCGCATTCGCCGCCGCTGGCACCGCTGGCGCCGGTCGAGCCGGACGCGCCGGAGTACCCCTGCGCGCCGCGGCTGACGACGTGGAACGCCGCCGCGTCGCCACTCTCGACGACGGCGAGGTAGGAGCCTCCGGCGCCGCTGACGGTGAAGAGGAAGCGCGCCGGGTCGCGGTGATCGATGAGGACGTGCAGCGCTGCTCCGTCTCCGAAGACGAGATCGGCGGGCCGCTCGTAATAGAGGCTCCAGTTGAACGTCAACAGGCGCCGCCCGCCGACGCTCACGGGCAGCATGAAGCGATCCTTCATCTGCGCCAGATCGACCGCGTCGCGCATGGCCACGTGGTCGACGAAGTGAAAAGCGCCGCCCTTGTCGAGGTACGCCGCCGGATTCTCCAGCCTCACGTCGTGCGCCGCCACGCACGGCGACGGATCGAGCGCGCGCGGCGGCGCGCACAATGTCACCGGACGCGAGATCCCCTGCGCCTGCACAAGGAGCCCGCCGCGCAGCGCCAGCTCCGGCAGCACCGACAGTCCCGGCCGATCGCCGGTGAAGCCGAGCAGCGTCGCGGTCTGCTCCCACACCTGCTGGCGCACCAGCACGCCGCGCATCGGCACCTTGGGGAGATCGAGCCAGCCGCGCAGCGCCGGGTGCTCGGTCAGCGACAGCGCGAAGACGCCGCGGCGGTCGACCGTCTCCTCGATGGCGGCGGCATCGGCGCGCACCTCGGCGAACGGCGAAGCGGCGATGTGCAGCCGGATGACGCGGCGGCGCGACTGATCGCGCAGCTCCGGCGCCGGCAGGCGATCGGCGAAGCGAAGCAGCGTCTTCTCGTCGCCGGCGCCAAAGAGGCGGTCGATCATCGGCACGTCGACGGCGCGGCCGAGCCACGAGCCGCGTTCGAGGTCGACGGTGGCGATGAGCTCCTCGCCCAGGCTGGCGGCCGTGGGGCCGAGCCGGTGCGCGGCGAGCGCACCGCGCAGCTGGGCGAACAGCGCGTCGTCGACGTCGGCATGGCCGTCGCGGCCGTGCTTGCGCTCGATGTAGAAGCGCTGCAGGACGCGCAGGCGATCGGGCAGCGCCGGCGACTTCTCGAAGTCGGAGCGGCGGATGAGCGCGCGGTATCCGCGACCAATGTCGTCGACGAGCGCGGCGGCGTCGTCGCGCGAGGCCGAGCGCACCAGCGCGTCGACGCAGCGGCGCCAGACGTCGGGCGCGATGGCGCCGTCGCCCAGGCCGCGCACCAGCGCGCGACGCGTGTCCGCGTCGAGCGTCGACAGGTGTGGGCCGCGCGCGCCCAGGTTGCAGACCGTCGGGCTGGCGTCGGGCTGGCCGAGATATGCGACCAGCGCCGGTCCCGAGTCGTATCCGACCAGGTCGGCCGCGGTCATCGGCAGCGCAAAGCGCTCCGCGCAGCCGCCGGCGAGGACCAGGGTGCAAACGAGCGCGGCACGCATGGACGGCTGCCGAGCAAGTCGTGCGCCACGGCGGCGACCCGCGCAAGGCCACGAGATCCGCGGGGGACGACGCGCGCCCGCTGTTCGAAATCGCGACAGCTGTCGGCCACGAGGACGGCCGCGTGATCTCGCGCAGCCGCGCCAGGGGCTGCTGCACCCATCTTGCATTCTTCCAACGCATCGAACATCGGATGGAGGTGGCTCATGCGCAGGGCGATCGTCGCCCTCACGTTCGGCGCGCTCTGCTCGGGGACGGTGACGTTGGCGGACCGGCCTTCCGGTGAGCCGGCGAGCGCCGCCTCCTCGCTTCACTGTGCGTCCGGCCGTCAGGTCATGATTCAGGATGTTTGGTGAATCGGCGGCCTCGGCAGGAGCCCAATCGTCCACGATGCTCTCCCTCGTCTCCATACTGATGCTCCTGTCACTGCCACACGACCGCTGCGCGGCCGTCGACCTGGCCGCGCTGCCACCGCCCGCCCGGCAGGCGCTCGAGGACGAGGCCGCCGGCAAACCGCTCGATCACGTCTGCGCCGTGCGCGCGGACGGAGCAGTCGCCTTCCGCGGCCGGGTGAGCGGCAGCGGGATCGTCCTCGAGGTCACGGCCGGGGGGACGGTTGTGTGGCGACGTTGGGAAGCTGTGGGCTCTGCGCCTTGGCGCGAACCGTGATAGGAATCGGCTCATGGTCGAGAGCGCGTCCATTCTGGTTGCGGTCGATTTCAGCGAGCACGGCGACGAAGCGGTGCGGCAGGCAGACCAATGGGCTCGGCTGCATGGCTGGGAGCCGCTCTTCTGCCACGTCGCCCCGCGGACGCTCGGCGTCCACATGCTCTTTCCGCAGCAGGTCGAGCAGGACGTCATCGCCCAGCCCGAAGCGCAGCTGCGGCTCGAGTCGCTGCTCCGCGAGCGCGTCTCCGCGCTGACCGGCCGTCCCGCGGACGAGCTGAACATCGTCATCGACAGTGGCGCGCCAGCGGTGACGATCGTGGATCACGCCGAGAAGAGCGCGGCCCGCCTGCTAGCGATCGGCAGCCATAGCCACTCCAGGCTCAAGTACGTCTTCCTCGGGGACGTGGCCGAGCGCGTCGTCCGCCACGCGCCCGGCTCGGTGCTGGTGGCGCGACCGCACGCGCCGACCGGTCGCATCCTGGTGGCCACGGACTTCTCGACCGATGCGCAGGCCGCCACCGAGTTGGCCGCCGATCACGCGCGCCGCTGCAACGCCCGGCTCACGCTCGCCTGCAGCATCGAGAAGAAGCTCGAGTCGATCCGCGAGATGGCGAACCTCGGATCCGGATACGGCTTCGTGCGCGACGAGTACGCCGAGGCTCGTCGAGAGGCGGAGCAGCGCTTGGCGGCCCAGCTGGCGGCGGCCGCCGTCGCCGGCGAGACGTTGGTCCTGGAGGGCAGCCCTGCCGCCTCCATCGTGCACGCCGCCGCCGAGGCTGACGCGGACCTGCTCGTGATCGGCGCCAGCGGCCGCACGGGCTTTTCGCGCATGCTGCTCGGCAGCGTCGCGGAGAAGGTCGCCCGCGCCGCTCCCTGCTCGGTGCTCGTCGTGCGCGCGTCAACGAGCGGCTGAACCGCTTCGGTCGTGACGCTCGCGCGTCGCCGCCGCCCGGGTGTGAAAGCTGCATTCGCTGATCGCATGTATCAGCGCGGCGCGGTGACCTTGTTCCACATCAGGGGTGTTCCGATCCGAGCGCACTGGACCCTGCTGCTCGTGTTGCCCTACATGGCGATCGTCTTCTCCATGCAGTTCGCAGGGGTCGCCAAGCTGGCCGGGATCGCGCCCGACGCGCTGCGGGGCCCGCCGCTCGTCTGGGGCGCGCTGCTGGCGCTGGCGCTGTTCGCCTCCGTCGCCGTGCACGAGCTGGCCCACACGCTGGTCGCCCTCGGGCGCGGCGGCAAGGTCCGCGACATCACGCTCATGCTGCTCGGCGGCGTCTCGCACTTCGAGCGCATCCCCGAGCGGCCGGGCACCGAGGCGCTGGTCGCGGTCATCGGACCGGTCGTCAGCCTGGTGCTCGCGGGTCTGCTGTTCCTCTTGCTTCGGCTGTTCGCGCAAGGGCCCGCCGATCTGCGGCTCGGCCTGTTCTATCTGGCGTACCTGAACCTTCTGCTCGGCCTGTTCAACCTCCTGCCGGCATTCCCCATGGACGGCGGACGGGTGCTGCGCGCGGCGCTGGCCACCCGGCTCAGCCGCGGGCGCGCCACCGCCATCGCCGCCCGGGTCGGCATGGTCGCCGCCGTCATCCTCGGCATCATCGGCCTGTGGGGAGGCAGCTTCCTGTTGCTGCTCATCGCCATCTTCGTGTTCTTCGGCGCGCAGGTCGAAGCGCGCGGCGAGCAGATCCGCGAAGCGCTCTCCGGGCTCCGCGTGGCCGACCTCATGACCGCGCAGGCACCGACGGTGACCACGACGACCAGCCTGAGCGAGCTGCTGCCGCTGATGCACCGCGCGGGCACGCTGCAGCTCATCGTGGTCGACGATCGCTCCCAGCTGGTGGGCGTGGTCCGCGCGGCCGACGTGGTGGAGGTTCCGCCGTCCGAGCGGCCGCATAGAGCGGTCGCCGACCTGGGAGACAAGCTGCACGCCGGCGTCGTGACGGTTCCGTGGAGCGCCAGCGCCTCCTCCGCCCTGGAGCGGGCGGCCGAGGCGCACGTCGATCATCTCCTCGTCGTCGACTCGACGGACGGCAGGTCTGGCGCGCCCGTGGGCCTGCTCGGCCTGCAGGAGATCGAGCAGGCCATCCGGCTGCACCTGCTCGAAGCCAGCGCCGCGCGGCGCCGGACGCAGCCCCCGAGCCGCTTGCGGCCCGCTTAGCCGCACTGCTGTTCACTGTCGGCGGGGTAGGAGCGGGCCACAGTGGACGGCATTGCGCCTGGCCGCTCACCTCAGATCCACAGCCACGGCAGCAGCCCCAGCGCGGCGAGCCCGAGGAGCAGCAGCAGGCTGGCGCGGCCAGTCTTGCGATCGGCGAAGGCCAGCGCGTAGACGCCCTTGATGACGTTGTTGCTGGCCGCCGCGATCACGATCCCCACCGCCGCCACCTCCGTCGGGGTGGCGCCGCCCGACTGGGTGAGCCCGAGGACGAAGGGATCGACGTCGGTCACGCCCATGAGCGCCGCCAGCGAGTAGACGCCGCCCCGCCCGAGATGGGTGAGCGTCAGGTGCGTGCCGATGAGCAGCAGCACGAAGAGCCCGCCGAACAGCAGCGCGGCGCCGAGCTCGAGTGGGTTGCGCACCTCCGCAACTTGCGGCGGGGCGGGACGCCGCCGCGACCAGAACCAGCCGGTGCCGACGGCGAGCACGGCCAGCACCGCGAACGGTGGGCCCAGCTTCACCAGCAGCGCTCGATTGAAGAGCGCGAGCAGCAGCCCGAGCCGCACGTACATCATGCCCGAGGCGGCCAGGATGGCGCCGGTGAAGCTCGCGGCCTGCTCGGGCTCGCGGGCGCGCCGCGCCAGCACCAGCGTCGTCAGCGTCGACGAGTAGACGCCGCCGAGCAGCCCCGAGAGGAAGACGCCGCCGCGCCCGCGCGCCACCTTCTGCAGGACGTAGCTTCCGTAAGAGATGCCGGAGACCGCGACGACCACGAGCCAGGTCTTGAAGGGATTGATCTCGAAACGCGTGAGGCTCTGGTTGGGCACGATGGGCAGGATCACCGCCGAGAGCAGCAGGAACTTGGCGAAGGAGATGATCTCCTCGGCGGCAATTCGTCGGGTCAGCTTCTCGAGCGCGGACTTGAGCTCGAGCAGCAGCACGCTGGCGACCATGAGCGCGGTGGCGATCCACAGCCGATCGTAGTAGACGAGCGCGCCGCAGAGGAAGGTCAGCAGCCCCGAAAACTCGGTGGTGATCCCCGCGCTCTCGCTGGTCGCGAGCTTGTGCCGGTACGACAGCAGCATGAAGGCGCCCACCAGCATCAGGCCGAGCGCGATCGGCAGCGGCTGCGTACCGCAAATCATCGCCAGCGCGAACCCGACGAGCCCGATGAGCGGAAAGGTTCGCACGCCGCCGAAGGCGTACTGCACCTCGCGCACCTTGCGCTCCTCGCGCTCGAGGCCGATCAGAAACGACAGCGCGAGCACGAGCGCGATCTTCAGCGCGTCCATCGAGATGTAGCTCGGCAGCGCGTTGGCCGCGGAGTGAAGGTCGCTCATGTCCTCGTCACCATCCCACCGCGAGCAGCGGACCGGAGCAAGCGTTCACGACGATCCGCCACGTCAGGTCGCCTCGTCGGGTAGGCCGTGGTCCATCTCCAGCGCCGGAGTTGCCGAGGCACAACGGCCGACGATTCGCGCGGGGACCCCGGCGACCGTCACGCCCGGCGGCACATCGCGAAGCACCACACTGACGGCGCCGATCTTGGCGTTGGCGCCGATCTCGATGTTGCCGAGCACCTTGGCACCGGCGCCGATGAGCACGCCGCTGCGCACCTTCGGGTGCCGATCGCCCTGGTCGCGGCCGGTGCCGCCGAGCGTCACCTCTTGCAGCAGCGAGACGTTGTCGCCGATGACCGCAGTCTCGCCGACGACGATGCCGGTGCCGTGATCGATGAGCACGCCCGACCCGATGCGCGCCGCCGGGTGGATGTCGGCGCCGAATGCCTCCGAAATCCGATTCTGGAAACAGTAGGCGAGGTGCTTGCGATTGGACCGCCACAGCCAATTCGCCACCCGATACGCCTGCAGCGCGTGAAATCCCTTGTAGTACATGAGCGGGGCGAGAAAGCCGGCGGAGGCCGGGTCGCGCTCCCTGAACGCGATCAGGTCGGCGCGCACCGCCGCTCCGATCGGATCGCTCTCGAGCGCTGCGCCGATGATCTCGTGCATCAGCACTCCAGAGAGCTGCCGCGTCTCGAGCCTGTTCGCCAGGTGGAAGCCAAGGGCGTCCTCGAGGCGGGAGCGCGTGAGGATGGTCGAGTGCATCATGCTGGCGAGAATCGGCTCGCGACGAGCCACCTCCTCGGCCTCATCGCAGATCTTGCCCCACACGAGGTCGTTGACCGCGGCCGTGGCCTGGCTGGTCGTCCCCAGCGGCTTCATGAGCCCGATTCTACACGCCCATGCCTTGGAGCTGCGCAAGGGTGCATCCCTGGGGCACTTGCAAATCTTGCGGGCACCGTCGCCGCCTGGTCCCGGGGCGAAGCCGGGCGGCCCTTTTGACCGCGCCGGCGCTCCGACGGTGAGGCAATGGTCGGGGCGACAGGATTTGAACCTGCGGCATCCTGGTCCCAAACCAGGCGCGCTACCAGACTGCGCTACGCCCCGTGACGTTCTAAATACCCGAAACCGAAGGCCCTTGCACGCTGATTTTTCGCGGACGCAGTCGCTCCAGGGCCCGGCTTCGCATTCAGCCGCCGTGCGAGGCGAGTCGGCCGGCGGCTTCGATCACCGCGCGTGCGTCGAGCGATGCGTCGTCCTGTTCCCAGCGGATGGTCTCGGAGTAGGGCTCGAGCATCTTGTTGAGCTCGTGCAGCTGTCCCAGCGCGCGGAGCATGCGGTCCACTTGTTGAGGCGAGATCCGCCCCTGTTTCAGCTGATCCAATCCGAGCGCGAGAGTCTGCGCGGGCGTGTTCGCCAGGTCGCGCACGGCGAGTGCGACCCGCGCCACCCGCTTCAGCGCGGCCGCCTCGGCCTCGCTCTCGACGATGCGACGCTGCATCGCCGCGCTGCGGATCCGATGCGCGAACAGCGCCAGCGCGATGAGGCCGTAGGCCAACGTGCCGAGCGGCTCGCCGGTTGCGACGTGTGCGCGCCAGGCGACGGGCCAGCTCGCCCATTCGAGCACCGGCAGCAACGCGCTCGCCAGGAGCGCCGGTAGCGCAATCAGCGGGTCGCCCGGCAAGATGAGCGCCCCGCCGATGAGCGCCAGCTTGAACCCGGCGAACGTCTGAAACTCCGCGCCCGAGGCGGCAAGCTGCCCGTTGGTCACCCAGAGAGCCAGCATGCAGGAGCCAAACACGACGAAGTAGGCAGCGACCGTCTGCAGCCGAGACGGCCGACGGACTGCGACCGCCATCGCCAGAAAGGCGACGGCAACGGCGAGGAACTGGAGCCACTGCCAGGAGGTGACCGCCTCTACCCTCCGGAAAACGAGGAGCTCGCTCATCCCTCCCAGTATCGAGATCAGTGCGAACCACACGCGGAGACGGCGAGCATGGCGCTCGGTTTCCAAGACTGGGGACATTACGCATCAGCAAATGTAGCGCCACCGCCATGCGGAGGGAGCCCCCACCTTCCGACGCCGCGGCGCAACGGCGAGTGGTAGCCTGTGGCTGCTACGTCGACCGCGCGGGATGGGGGGAGAACGATGCCAATCGTCGAGGGCGCCAGGACCACGCACACCACGCTCGAATGCAGGCACGTCGCCGACAGCCTGCGCTTCTATCGCGACGTCATGGGCCTTCGGGTCAACCAGCCGGCGCCGATGGTCGGGCACCTGATGGACTCCAAGGGCCACTACGCGGCGGCGCTGCAGAACGCCGAGCCGGGGCCGCAGCCGTTCCTCAACTTCTACGCGCGGCCGGTGCGCGACGCGGCCGAGGTCGACGCGGTCCACGCGCGCGTCGTGGCGGTGCGCGAGCAGTACGGCATCGCCGAGATCACCGCGCCGGCGCGCGAGGAGCCGGCCCGGTTCGGCGTCGGCACCTACGGCTTCTATCTCCAGGATCTCGACGGCAACTGGTGGCGTGTCGAGGAGAACCGGGGCCCGTTCGGCCCCGCCGAGCTGCCGCGAGAGGGAAAGCCGCAGGGCAGCATCGTGCCCGCGGGACCGATCAGCTACGTCGTCCTCGAGAGCCAGAAGCTCGCGGTCAGCATTCGCTTCTACCGCGACTTTTTCGGCCTCGAGGTGGTCGAGCCGGCGCCGCACTACTGCATGACCAGCGACCCTGGCGGCTGGGTCAAGGCGATCGCCGTCGAGGTCGGCGACGCGCTGGTGCCGCAGCGGGTGGCCAACCATCACGGAATGACGCTCACCGGCGGGCCCGAGCGCATCGACGCGTTGCGGGCGAAGGTCGCCGCGAGCGCGGCCGACTTCGGGCTCAAAAAGGTCCTGCCGGCCACGCGCCAGCACGGCTCGTACTCCTTTTATCTGCAGGACGCCGACACCAACTGCTGGGAGCTGGAGATCTGGGAGAACGGCGTCAACCCGGTGTTACGCGGCATCGAAGCGCGCGAGTAGTCGCGCTCCGCGACCGTCCCCGCCGCAACCATCCGCGATGATTGCAACCTCCGGATCGTATCGGCAACACGACAACTCGAGGCATTCGCTCCTCCGTTCGGGTGCGTGACCGCGCGAAATCGCGTGGGTCGCCGGGAGGCCCGCTCGTTGCAGTGCCCGGCGCGTCTTCCACCCACTCCGGAGAACAGCATGGGCTCGAGCAGATCAGGTCGGCACGTTCGCAACGTCCTCGTCGCCACCGCGACCCTCCTGGCCGCCTGCGGCCAGCCCGAAACGCCCGTCGACGAATCGACCGCGGGCTACACCTACCAGTGCAGCGCCCACGGCCAGGTCGTCTCCGGCATCGACGTCTCGAGCTACCAGGGCCTCCCCAACTGGAACGCGGTGCACGGCGCCGGCCGTCAGTTCGCCTTCGCCAAGGCCACCGAAGCGACCGGCTTCCACGACGGATCGTTCGCGCACAACTGGGCCGGCATGCGCGCGGCGGGCATGGTCCGCGGGGCCTATCACTTCCTTCGCGCCAACGTCGACGGGCGCGCCCAGGCCGACTACTTCGTCGACTTCGTCGACGCCAACGGCGGATTCGGACCGAGCGATTTGGCCATGATCGATGTCGAGACTGCCGACGGGCAGTCCGCGGGCGGTGTGATCAACACGGTGACCGCCTTCCTCGACCAGGTGCGGGCGCGCACCGGCAAGACCGCGGTGCTCTACACGGGGCTCAGCTTCTGGCAGGACACCATCGGAAATCCCAACTTCTCGCAGTACCCGCTGTTCGTCGCCGATTACAGCGGCGCGCAGTGCCCGCGCATGCCGACCTCGTGGCCAAAATGGGCGATCTGGCAATATAACT
Source organism: uncultured delta proteobacterium (assembly GCA_963816965.1). Lineage (GTDB taxonomy): Bacteria > Myxococcota_A > Polyangia > Palsa-1104 > Palsa-1104 > JAQBQH01. The sequence continues at coordinate 125,885 of CAWFMP010000005.1, read as the reverse complement.
CCACCGACTCGGTGGCCGGTATCGCCGGCAACGTCGACGGCGATCTGTTCAACGGCTCGCTGGCGGAGCTGAACGCCTTCGCCGGCGGGAGCGTCCAGACCAGCTGCAACGGGTTCAGCACGCAGGGCGCGATCGCCGGCGAGTACGCCAGCCTGGGCGGATGCAGCTCGTTCCTCGGCCCGCCCACCACCAACGAGACCAGCACCCCCGACGGCGCCGGCCGCTTCAACCACTTCCAGAACGGCGGATCGATCTACTGGACCCAGTCGACCGGCGCCCACGAGGTGCACGGTGACATTCACGTGCTCTGGTCCGCGCTCGGCTGGGAGCGGAGCGCCCTCGGCTATCCCATCAGCGACGAGACCGGCACCCCCGACGGCGTCGGCCGCTTCAACCACTTCCAGAAGGGATCGATCTACTGGACGCCCGCGACGGGCGCGCACGAGATCGGCGGCGCCATCGGCGCCGAGTGGGCCGCGCTCGGCTTCGAAGAGAGCGCGCTCGGCTATCCGACCAGTGACGAGACCGGCACCCCCGACGGCGTCGGCCGCTTCAACCACTTCCAGCACGGATCGATCTATTGGTCGCCATCGACCGGCGCGCACGAGGTGCAGGGGAGCATTCAGGACGAGTACGCCGCGCTCGGCTGGGAGCGGAGCGCGCTCGGCTACCCCATCAGCGACGAGACCGGCACGCCCGACGGCGTCGGCCGCTTCAACCACTTCGAGCATGGCTCGATCTACTGGACCCCGTCGACGGGCGCGCACGAGGTCGGTGGCGCCATCGGCGGGCAATGGGCCACGCTCGGCTTCGAAAAGAGCGCGCTCGGGTATCCGATCTCCGACGAGTATTCGGTGCCCGGTGGCCGGCGCAGCGACTTCCAGCACGGGTCGCTGGTGTGGGACGCGCAGACGGGCGTCGTCACGCAGCAGTAGCGTCGCAGCCGAGCGCCACGCTCGGTCGGCACCAATTGGCGATATCCTGGTACCCATGAACGACGACGAGCGACGGACCGTGAGCATGGTCCGACCCGCCAGCCTGCCACGCAAGCGCGGCATCCTCGAGGTGGTCGCCGGACCGTCGGTCGGAAGCCGCATCGAGTTCGAGGGCCGCGTGCGCGTCGGCACGCGCCGCTTCGCCGACTTCGTCATCGACGACGCGCGGGTCTCGGGCATGCACTGCGAGCTCATCATCGGCGACGATCTGCGCGTGCGCGACCTCGACTCGCGCAACGGCACCTACGTGCGGAGCGTACGCGTCGTCGAGGCGGTCCTGGCGCCAGGCGAAGCGGTGGCCATCGGACGGACCCGCTTGCGGGTGGTGCCGGTCGAAGGCCTGGTCACCCTGCCGCCGCAAGCGTCGCAGGAGTTCCACGGCCTCATCGGCCAATCGGCGGCGATGCGCACGCTCATCGCCCAGCTCGAGGCTGTCGCCGGCACCGACACCACGGTGCTCATCCGCGGCGAGACCGGCAGCGGCAAGGAGCTGGTGGCCGAGGCGCTCCACCTCGCGAGCCCGCGCGCGCCCCACCCTTTGGTGACGGTCGATTGTGGGGCCCTGCCGGCGACACTGATCGAAGCCGAGCTGTTCGGCTACGAGCGCGGCGCCTTCACCGGCGCCGAGCGCAGCTTTCCCGGCGCGTTCGAGCGCGCCCAGGGAGGCACTCTGTTTCTCGACGAAATCGGCGAGCTCCCGCTGACGTTGCAGCCCAAGCTCTTGCGCGTGCTCGAGGCGCGCAAGGTGCAGCGGCTCGGCAGTGAGCGCTGGACGCCTGTCGACGTGCGCATCATCGCCGCCACCAACCGCGACCTGCCGCTCGAGATGATGGCCAAGCGCCTTCGCGAAGATCTGTACTACCGGCTCGCCGTGGTCGTCGTGCAGATTCCACCGCTGCGCGAGCGCATCGAGGATCTGCCGCTGCTGGTGGACCATCTGCTGCGCAGCATCGGGCAGGACCCCACGCCGTTTCTCACGATCGAGGCGCTCGAAGAGCTGGCCGGGCACCGCTGGCCGGGCAACGTTCGCGAGCTGCGCAACACGCTCGAGCGCGCCGCCAGCCTGGCAGCGCCGCTGGCGATCGATCGCTCGACCTCCTCGAAGGGCGCGGTCAACCTCAGCGTCTCGCTCAAGATCGGCAAGGAGAGGCTGGTCGCCGAGTTCGAGCGCAGCTACATCGAGGCCATGCTCGCCGAGTGCGGCGGCAACATCTCGGAGGTGGCGCGGCGCGCCGGCGCCGAGCGCATGACCGTGTACCGCATCATGCGACGACATGGGCTGCGCGAACCCGGCTCGGGCAGCGGCTAGCGTGCATCTCGCGCGCGCTCCGGTCGCATCAGGGCCGCAGCTCCGAAGGCACGCTCACCGCGGACCAAGCGGCTGCGCCGCGAATCAGCGGTGGCTGCGCAGCCAGGTCGTGACCTCGGCCAGGTCGCGACGGGCGCGCGGCCCCACCTTGGCCAACCCGTCGCGGGCGAGCGTGGCCAGCGCGAGCGCGCGCCGCCGCTCGCCCACCGGCCACAGCGCCTCCGCCAGCGCGACGCGCACCTCGTTCAGCTCCCGCCCATCCTCCGGCTGCGCCTCGCCGATGGCCAGCGCGCGCTCGAGCGGCGCGCGCGCCGCCAGGAGATCGTGGCGCTCGATCTCGACACGACCGATGCCGACGAGCGACGCGACCAGCCGCGGATTCTTGGCATCGAGCGCCTTCTCCACGATGGCCAGCGAGCGCTGGTAATCGGCCATCGCCTGATCGCGCTCGCCGCGGCGCAGCCGCGTATCGCCAAGGCCCTGCAGCACCAGGCCGCAATACAGATGCTTCGGTCCGAGCAGCTTCTCGCTCACGTCGAGCGCCTCCTGGAAGTAGCGCTCGGCGTCGGCCAGCGCGTCCAGCTCCAGCGAAGCCGAGCCCAGGTTGTTCAGCCCGGTGATCGTCTCCGTCGACGGTCCGACGCGCTTCTGCCAGTCGGCCAACGCCAGCCGGTAGGCTTCGAAGGCCTCGCGAGGTCGGCCGAGCGCCATCAGCTCGGTGCCCATGTTGTTGCGTACATTGGCCACGTTCGGCGAGTCCGGCTCCACCCGCATGAACGCGGCGAGCACCCGCTGATACTCCGCGAGCGCGCGCTCGTGCTGGCCGCTGTCGCCGTACACGTCCGCCACACCGGTCTGGCTGGCGAGGGCCTTGGGGTGGTCAGGGCCGCCCAGGCGCAGCCAGATCGCCAGGCTGTGGTGGTAGGCGTCGAGCGCGGCGGGGAACTGCTGCTGATCGCGGTAGATGTTGCCGAGCGTGTTGTAGGTCTCGGCCACGCTCTGATCGTCCGGCCCGAGCGCCCGCCCCAGAAGCTCGATGGCCCGTTTGCCGTCGCGCACCGCGTCCGGATAGCGGCTCTCCTCCTTGCGTAGCTCGGAGCGATTGGCGTAGAGCGCGCCGAGGACGCTGTCCCCCCGCTGCAGGTGCCCCACCACCGCCTCGGCGACGTCGGCCCAACGGTCGCCCTCCTCGTAGTGCCCCTGGCTGACGCCGAGCGCGCGGATCAGATCCGTAGCCGCCCAGGCGCCGACCGTGTCGTGATGCCCCGCCAGCGCCGCCACCCACGCCCGGTGCAGCGACTTGACCGCCTCGGCGAAATCGCCGCGCTCCTCCTGGAGCTCGCCGAGCTGCAGCTGCGCCTCGGCCTCGATCGGCGAATAGTGCAGCGCCTGCGCCTCGCGCGAGGCCGTACGCGCCGCGCCGAGCAGCTCGTCCGAGGGCTTGGCCTGGCCGAGGGCGTGCACCCGCGCCAGCTTCTGCCGGATCGCTTCGACCTCGGCGCGGGTGCGCGGATCGTGCGGCGGCGCCAGCGGCGCGTGCAGGGCGACGGCGTCCGCGCACGGCTCCAGCGACGGCAGCGACTGCACCGACTCCACCGAATGCGCGATCACCTTGTCGTCGGCGGCCGCGAACACGTCGGAGAGCGTGCGCAGCTGCGTCAAGCGGCCATCGAGGCAGCTCATGCGTAGATCGAGCAGCTCCTGCGACTGCTCGTGGCGCACCTGGGTCGCCTCGCAGGCGTCGGTGTGCATGCCGGTCCACGCCTGCGCATAGCGATCGAGGGCGTTCTCGACAGTGCCCCACGCCTTGCCGGCGTAGCTCAGACCGCTGCGGGCGAACGCGGCGCCCACGGCGGCGCGACGCGGCCCGTCCCAGACGCCGGCCAGCCGTAGCTCGGCCCCCGCGCATTTCTGTAGGCCGCGATGGTGCACCACCTGCCAGGCCGCGACGCCGAGCAGGGGCACGCTCAGCGCCACGACGGCGCGCAGCCGGCGCTCGCGCGCGATCCGCGGATCGGCGCGCAGGGCCGCCAGCAGCGCCTGCATCGAGGGATGGCGATCCTGTGGCCGCGCCGCCAGCCCGCGAAGCAGCACCTGCCGCAGCCAGCGCGGCACCGTGGAGCCCGCCGGGGCCTCCGCGATCTCGCCCCGCAGCATGTGATCGAGGAACTCCGGCTCGACCTCACCCGCGAACGGGAAGCTGTCGTAGAGCGCGTGGTAGAGCGAGACGCAGAAGCTGAACTGGTCGGCCCGCTCGTCCGTGGCCTGGCCCTGATGCTGCTCGGGGGCCATGTAGCGCGGCGTGCCCACGATCGCGCCAGCATGGGTCAGCGGCATCGCCAGGCGCTTGGGCGACGAAAAGCCCGGGGCCGAGGGGCTAGGAGACAAGGGAGCATCGTCGCTGATGGTGCGCTCCAGCTCGGTGCGGCGGGCCGGCCGGCCTCCTTCGACCGTTGCATCGATCGGCGCCTCGAGCGCCGGGCTCTGGGTCGGCGGCGCCGCGGCCGCCGGCGTGGCGGCGTCGGCGCGGCGCGCCAGGCCGAAGTCGAGCACGCGCACCCGTCCGTCACTACCGACGATCACGTTCTCGGGCTTGAAGTCGCGGTGCACCAGGCCGGCCAGATGCGCCGCCGCCAGGCCTTCGCCGGCGGCGAGAAACACGCGCAGGATCTCGCGCCGCTCGCGGCGTTGGCTCTGCAGCCAGCGCCGGAGCGTCTGGCCATCGACGAACTCCATGGCGATGAAGACGTCACGACCGAAGGTGCCCGCGTCGTAGACCGCGATGACGTTGGGGTGCTGCAGCCGCGCCAGCGCCTGCGCTTCGCGCAGCAGGCGGTCGCGCTGCGTGCTCGACTCCTCGTCACCGCCGTGCAAGAGCTTGAGCGCGACCTGGCGATCGAGCTCCGGGTCGTAGGCTCGGTAGACGACGCCCATACCGCCCTGCCCGACCGGGTCGAGGAGCAGGTAGCGACCGATGGTGGTGCCGCGCGTGAGCGCCGCTCGCGGCGTCCCGCCGGTCGGCTTGCCCTCGGAAACGGTCGGCCCCTCCTGCGGTCGTCGCGGTGCCACGGTGACTCCTCGCCCGGTCAGCTGCCGACGGTGCTCACCGCGCCTTGGCGCGCGCTCCGTCGTGCTCGGCGCGGTAGTCGACGAGCATCTGCAGCACTCGTGCGATCAGCGGCTGCGGCACGAGCCCGCCCAGTCTCTCACGCGACTGGCGGGCGGCGTCGAAGAACTGCGCGCGAAAGCCCTCCGAAGCGGGAATCGAGATCAGCCCCTGTTTGGCGAAGAGCCCTCCGAGCAGCTCGTCGTCCATGCGACGGCCGAACTCTTCGAAGCGCGCATCGGCCCGGGCGAACTCCCCACGCAGGATGTGCTGCTGCTCGACGGGAAGGCGGTCGAACACGCGGTTGGTGATGACGATGCACGCGGTCAGATAGCCGAAGCGCAGGTCGGTGTAGTACTTCACCTGCGTCGACCATTGGAAGGCGAGCGCGGCGGCGGGCACGGCGATGAAGCCATCGATGCCGTTGGCCGAATACGAGCGGCCCGCCGCCAGCAGGCTGCCGGGGACGACGTTGAGGCCCATGGTGCGCGCGGCGGTGGGCTGGACCTCGTCGAGATTCCAGGTCCAGAGCCGGGTCGCGCGCAGATCGGCGAGGTTGCGGAGCGGTCGCCGCGTGAACAGCACCGTGGGCCCCAACCCGCTGGTGATGAGCAGGGCGAAGCCGGCCTTCTGCGCCTCCTCGGTGAGCTCGGAGCGCATCACGTGCATGACGTAGGCGGCCTCGTCGCGGCTCTGGAAGAGGCCGGGCATGCCGAGCACGCGCATGGTGGGCGCGATCTTTTCGCACAGCGGACCGCCCGAGGCGACGCCGTCGAGCTGCCCCTTCGACATCCGGTCGGCCGCCTCCATCTCGTCGCCGGCGATGCCACCGAAGTACCATTTGACGTGCAGCGCGCCCTTGGTGCCGGCCGCGATGCCGTCGCTGGTCAGCTTGAGCTGGCGCGCCCAGGCGGTGCCGTCGGGCGCGGCGGTGGCCAGGCGCAGCGTCGTCACGCTGTCCGCGGCCGCCAGCTGGGCCCACAGCAAGAGCGCGCAGATCGGAAGCCGTCTCATGTCTTTCTCTGCACGAGCGTGATGGTCAGATGCATGGACTCCCCCTTGCGGATCCTGATCCGGGTGGGCGCGCTGAGCGTGTTGGACGAGTCGTGCAGCTCGACCGTGTGGTCGCCGGCGGCGACGTGGATGCCGAGCGTGGGCGTGTCGTAGCCGGTATAGACTCCGTCGAGCCAGACCTGCGCGGAGCCGTTGGACTCGACGCTCAGCGTCCCCCGCGGCTCCTTCTCGGGCTCGAGCGTGAGCGAGAGCTCGTGCTCCCGGTCCTCGGGCTTGAGCGCATAGGTGAGCGCCTCGTAGCCGTCGCGCTCCAGGCGCAGCTCGTGGAAGTCGTCGTCGGTGACGGTGACGAAGGTCGGCGTGGTCCCGAGCACGAGCGTTCCGTCGAGATAGACGGTCGCCTCCGCGGGCGCGCTGTTCACCGCGACGCGGTGGCTCGCCGGCGGCAGGGCGATCTCGACCATCGCCCGCTCGCCGGCCCGCACCGTCACGTGGCGCTCGACGTCGTCGTGTCCCGACCGGCGCAGGCGCACGATGTGCTCGCCGGGCGCCAGGTTCTGGATCGCGGTGGGCGTGGTTTCGGGCAGGACGTGCCGGTCGAGCTCGATGGTGGCACCGGCCGGATCGGAGGCCACGAGCAGCCCGCTCCTCATGGTCGAGGTTCGCGTCGCCAGAACCCACGCAGCGGCGGCGCCCATGGCCGCGCTGGCGCCGGCGACCGCCAGCAGGACCAGCGCCACCGTCCGCCGGCGACGCTTGCGCTGCAGGGAAGGCCCCGCCTTGGCTACGTCCACCGACCCCGCGACCGTCGGCGCGACGGAGGCGCCCGAGGCGGCGGTCGTCGGATCCGCCCGCTCCGGCTCGTCGGGCATCTCCGCCAGCTCGGCGACGAGCTTGGCCGTCTGCACCGTGTCCCAGCGCAGATCATGGAGGAACGGCGCCAGCGCCGCCGCCAGCTCGGCCCCGGTCTGATAGCGCTCTTCGCGCCGACGCGACAGCGCCCGCAGGCAGACCTGGTCCAGCGCCGCCGGAACATCGCTTCGCGTGTGCGAGGGCGGGTCGACCGCGCAGGCGCGGATCTGCGCCAGCGTCTCGAACTCGTCGCGACCGCGAAAGAGGCGACGCCCGGTGAGCAGCTCGTGCAAGACGACGCCGGCCGCGAACAGATCCGAGCGCGGGTCGGCGCGCGTGCTGCCGTCGACCACCTCGGGCGGCATGTACGAGATCTTTCCCTTCAGCACCCCGGTGCGCGTCTGCTCCTCGGTCAGGCTGACCGCCTTGGCCACGCCAAAGTCGAGCAGCTTGACCGTGCCGTCCAGGCCGAGCATCACGTTCGACGGGCTGACGTCACGGTGGATGATGTGCAGCGGGCGGCCGTCGGCGCTGGTGAGCGCGTGCGCGTAGCTGAGCGCGAGGCCGATGTCACGCACGACCTGGACCGCCAGGCCGATGGGAAAGGGGCGGCGCCGCTGCAGCCGCGAAATCGCGGTCGAGAGCGTGACGCCCTCGATGAACTCCATGGCCAGGAAGTACTCGCCGTCGAGCTCGCCGAAGTCGAAGACCTGGACGATGTTGGGGTGGTTCAGGCGCGCCGAGAGACGCGCCTCGGCGATGAACATGGCGACGAAGCGCGGATCGCTGCACAGGTGCGGCAGGATTCGCTTGAGCACGACGACGCGCTCGAAGTCGCGGGCGCCGTGCGCCTTGGCCTTCCACACCTCGGCCATGCCGCCACGCCCGATCGGCTCGATCAGACTGTAGCGACCAGAATGAAGAACTCCTGCCTCCCCCAACGTAGCCTCACCGCAGCTTCGCGACGAGCTATCGTATCACTTTTCCACCGAAATTGTTGGACACGTAAACCACTAAACAAATGAGTACTGTAACTTCAGCTACACAACTTTCGAATCGAGTGGTTACGGCACTTTGCCGTAGCGCTCGTCGAGCGCCCGCACCATCCCGTCGAGCGCCCGCGCCCGATGGGACACGCGATTCTTCTCGTTGGCGCCGAGCTCGGCCATGGTCCGGCCGGTGGCGTCGCCGTCGACGAGGAAGAGCGGATCGTAGCCGAAGCCGCCGGCACCGCGCGGCGCATGGCCGATGTGCCCTTCGCACGCGCCCTCGGCGACCAGACGCGTGCCGTCGCCGTCGACGAGCACGAGGGCGCAGCGAAAGCGCGCCGTGCGCCGCGCGTCGGGCACGCCGTCGAGCGCGCCGAGCAGCTTGGCGTTGTTGGCGGCGTCGTCGCACGGCTCGCCGGCCCAGCGCGCCGAGAGCACGCCGGGCGCGCCGTCGAGCGCGTCGACCTCGAGCCCGCTGTCGTCGGCCAAAGCGGGCAGGCCCGACTGCGCCAGCGCCGCGCGCGCCTTCTTCTCGGCGTTCCCCACGAAGGTCGCTGCATCCTCGTCGACCGAGAGCGGCAGCGGCACCACCTGCCAGCCGTGCGGCCGCAGCATCGCCGCGATCTCGGACACCTTGTGCCGATTGCCGCTGGCGAAGCAGAGCCGCTTCACGCCCGCGCGCCCTCCAGCGCCCGGCGCTGCGCGGCGACCAGCTGGGCAACGCCGCCGCTGGCCAGATCGATGAGCGCGTCGAGCTGGGCGCGATCGAACGTGCCGTGCTCGGCGGTGCCCTGGACCTCGACCAGCTTGCCGTCGGCGGTCATGACGATGTTCATGTCGACCTCGGCCGCCGCGTCCTCGACGTACGGCAGGTCGAGCCGCGCCTCGCCGTCGACGACGCCGACCGAGACCGCGGCCACCTCGTGCAGAAGCGGGCTCGCCCCGAGGAGCTTCTTTCCCACCAGCCGGCGGCAGGCCAGCGCCAACGCCACATAGCCGCCGGTGATCGCCGCCGTGCGCGTGCCGCCGTCGGCCTGCAGGACGTCGCAGTCGATGGTGATGGTGCGCTGCCCGAGCTTGCCCAGATCGATCGACGCGCGCAGGGCGCGCCCGATGAGCCGCTCGATCTCCTTGCCGCGTCCTCCCGGCTGCCGCCCGCTGCGCGTGTTGGTCGAGCGCGGCAGCATGGCGTACTCCGCCGTCACCCAGCCCCGCCCCGAGTCCTTGAGGAACGGCGGCACCTTCTCCTCGACCGAAGCGGTGCAGATGACCCAGGTCTCGCCGGCGCGGATGAGCGCCGAGCCTTCGGGATCCTTGAGCCAGTCGGGCGTGATGCTGATCGGGCGCAGCTCGTCAGGGCGTCGGCCGTCGGGTCGCGTCATGGGACGCGGACATTACCAGCTTTTGCGGCGCGCGCACGTCGTCGGCAAAGCGGGAGATCCCCGACGCCAGCGCCGCGGCGATGCGATGCTGCTGCGCCGGGTCGAGCAATGCCGCCCCCTCGATCGGGTGGTCCAAAAAGCCCATCTCCACCAGCACCGCGGGCGCGGTGACACCGGCGAGCACGTCGTAGCCGTATTGGCGCACGCCGCGATCGAGGCTGCCCGTGGCCGCCACCACCTCGGACTGCAGCGCGTGCGCCAGCCGGGCCGAGTCGCGCGCCGCGTCGAGCAGCTTGAGCTCGGTCAGCATCGCCTGCACGTCGTCGCGCTCGCGGCTGGCGGCGCGCCGTGCCTCGACCTCGGCGGCGTCGCGCGCCAGTACCCAGGTCTCGACGCCGCGGCGCGAGCGATCGCCCGAGGCGTTGGTGTGCAGGCTGACGAAGCAGTCGGGGCCGGCGGCGTTCGCCCGGCGCACGCGCTCGCGCAGCGTCAGGTACTCGTCGCGATCGCGCGTCAGGACGACGTCGAGGCCGCGCGCGCGCAGCTCCTCGGCCAGATCGCGCGCCACCGCGAGCGTCACCCGCTTCTCGTAGGCGCCGGCGACGAGCCCGGGCGCGCCGGTATTGGATCCACCGTGTCCGGCATCGATGACGACGCGGAACGGCGCAGCCATCGCGGTTGTCGAGCAGACGAGCACGATCGCGATTGCCGAAGGACGCATGGTAGGTGTATGTAGGATACGAGGCTACATCCTTGCGCGCAAGTTTCCGTGCGGCTATCCAGAAGGCAGTGTCCGCATCCGACTCCCGCGCCGCCGGCTGGGCGCGCTTCCCGCTCGTCGCGGTGCTGGCCGGGGTGGCGCTCTGCGAGCTCGCGCTGAACCGCATCGCCGGGCACCTGGTCCCGCTCGATCCATTTGCCGCGCGCGGCTTCTGGCGGCACGCATTCAGCGACTCGCGCCTGTTCGCCTACGAGCTCACGGCGATCTTGTCGGCGCTGATGCTCGGCTCGGCGCTGGCGCGCATCGCCGCCTTCGGCGATCGCTTTCGCATCGGCGCCCGCGTCTCGTTCTCGCTCGTCGGGCTGGTGGTGGTCATCGTCTCCGCGATCGGGGCCGTCGCCGAGCTGCCGGCCGATCTCTTCTTCCACCTGCACATGAGCTTCACCTTCCTGGCGCTGCTCATCACCATCAGCATCATCGGCGCGCGCACGGCCGGACGCGTGCGACTGGGCGCGGCCGTCCTGTTCCTGCCGGTGGCGCTGCACTTCGCGGCCCGGCTGACCCGGCGGCTCTCGCCGGTGCCGGAGCTGACCTCGACCCCGCTCGAGCTGGAGTCGATCGCGCAGGCCATGCTGGCGGCGGCCGCGGTGGTGGCCGTGCCCTGCTTCGCGTCGCGCCGCCACGGTGTGCGGCTCGGCCTCGGGATCGCGGCCACGTTCGTCGGAGCGACGGCGGTGCTGGTGCGGATCGACTGGGAGACGGCGGCGCGCGTGGCGGCGTACGGCTTCGGCGTCGCGCTGCCGATGGCGCCGTGGGCGCTCGTCATCTACCTGCTCGCGCTCGGCGGCTTCGTCTTCACGGTGACGACGCTGCTATCGTCGACGGGCGCGGAGCGGCTGCGCGGATGGGGCCTTTTGCTCTACGGCATCGCCGGGCTCGATCAGCAGGCGCCCTTCCAGATGACGCTGGCCGCGATCGGGCTTCTGTGCGTCGCCGAGTCGGTGGTGCGGAGCGGCGGTGCGCCGATGTCGCGCGAAGCGTTCGAGACCATCTTGCGCCGCGGCGCCGCCGCCGTGGGCGCGCCGCAGGTGATCCTGACCGGCGCCGCCGGCTACGAGCAGGTCCGGCTGCACTCGCCCTCGACCTCCGGCATCGCCGTCGCGCTGTCGCTGTCGCGCCACGCCGGGCTCATCAGCGGCGTCGACGTCGTCGTCGGCGAGGCGCTGCCGCGCGATCCGCCGTTCACCGTCGAGCGGCGGGACGCCGGCAAGCTCGGCCCGCGCGCCGACGGGCCGGCCATCGACACCGGCGACGCGACGTTCGATCGTACATTCGCCACCCGCGACCGCCGCGGGCTCAACGCCGCGCTCCTCGACGACGACACCCGCGCGCGCCTGGGCGCCCTGTGCACCGGCTGGCTCGGCGTCTGGCCGCAGCGCGGCGTGCACTATCGCGCGCGCAGCGTCGCCGGCGGCGACGACGCGCTGCCGCTGCTCGTGGAGCTGCTGCGCGATCTGGCCACGCGCGCGTCGTGAGTCAGCGCGCGCCAGCGATGCTCTATCTCTTCGACATCGACGGCACCCTCATCGGCGGCGACGGGTCGGGCCGGCGCGCGTTCGAGCGGGCGTGCCAGGATCGACTCGGCATCCCCGGGGCGCTGGAGCACATCCGCCTGGACGGCATGACCGATCCGCTCATCCTCGACAGCGTCTTCCGCCTCCACCACGATCGCGCGCCCACGCCCGAGGAGGCGCGCGCCGTCTTCGAGGTCTACGTGCGCCACCTGGCGGACGAGGTGGCGGCCGGTCTCTACCACGTCAAGCCGGCGGTGCCGGAGACGCTCGATCATCTGGAGGCGCGCGGCGCGATCATCGGTCTGGCCACCGGCAACCTCGAGGCGGGCGCGCGCATCAAGCTCACGCGCGGCGACCTGTGGCGGCGCTTCGCCTTCGGCGGCTTCGGCGACGACGCCCCCGCGACGACCGACGGCCGCGCCGAGATGGTGCGCGCCGCCATCCGCCGCGGCGTGGCACGCGCGGGCCGCACCTTCATGCGTGACGAGATCTGGGTCATCGGCGACACGCCCAAGGACGTCGCCGCCGCCCACGCCGCCGGCGCCCGCGCGGTCGCCGTCGCCACCGGCTGGTACTCGCTCGATCAGCTGCGCTCTGCCGGCGCCGACGCCGTCCACCCGACCATGGCGGAGTGGCTCGACACGCTCTAAGCTACGCGCATGGGCAATCTACGCATGCCGAAGCGTGAAGAGGCGCTCCCCGGCCGTACCGAGAAGATGGCGATTCCCGCCACCCACTTCGTCTCGGGCGCGCGCTTGTCGCCGCCGTGGCCCGAGGGGCTCGAGGTGGCCGACTTCGCGCTCGGCTGCTTCTGGGGTGCCGAGCGCAAGTTCTGGCAGCAGCCGGGCGTCTATTCGACGGCGGTCGGCTACCAGGCGGGGTTCACGCCGAACCCGACCTACCGCGAGGTGTGCTCGGGCGCGACCGCGCACGCCGAGACGGTGCGCGTGGTCTTCGACCCCAAGAAGATCTCGTACGAAGCTCTGCTGCGCCTGTTCTGGGAGTCGCACGATCCGACCCAGGGGATGCGGCAGGGCAACGACGCCGGCACGCAATATCGCAGCGGCATCTACGTGCACGGCGAGGCGCAGAAGCGCGCGGCCGAGGCGTCGCGCGCCGCGTACGCCGGGGAGCTGCAGCGCGCCGGCTACGGCGCGATCACCACCGAGATCCTCGACGCGCCCGAGTTCTACTACGCCGAGGACTACCACCAGCAGTACCTGGCGAAGAATCCGCACGGCTACTGCGGCATCGGTGGCACCGGCGTCAGCTGCCCCATCGGCACCGGTGTCGGCGCCCGCGCCCGCTGACTGCGCGGGCGTCGGCGTCGGCGTCGGCGTCGGCGCCCGCTGACCGCGCGCGAGCGCTACAGGGTCTGGTCGATCATCGCCGCCGGGCTGAGAGTCGCGCCGGTGGTGTCGGCGGCCACGCCGCGCGTGCGCAGCCAGATGCGGCCCTGACCGCCACCTCCGCCTCCACAGCCGTCGCCACCGACCGCCGCGCCCGCGGTCGCTGCCGTGCTGCCGGCGGCGCCGTTGCCACCGTTGCCGCCCTTGCCGTTGTTGCCGCCCGCGGCGGGCGTAGTGCCGAGCGTGCCGGTGGCGCCGGCGACCTCGGTGCCGGTGTCGCTCGGTCCGGAGCCGCCGCCGCCGCCGTTGGCGGCGAGCGTGCCGTTGACGGTGATCGTCGGCGCCTCGAGGAAGACCTCGCCGCCCGCCCCGCCACCGCCACCGCCGTCGCCGTTGTTGGCGTCGCAACCGGGGTTGCCGCCGGAGCCGCCGACGTTGACGCCCGCGCCCGCGCGCACGATGATCGACGTCGCCGACGTGATCTGCACGACGCCGCCGCCGGCGCCGCCGGGCACGAGCCCGGTCCCTCCGTTGCACGTCGACTGGAAGGTAAAGCCGCTGCCGCCGCCGGCGCCGCCGTACAAATCGGTGAGCATGCCGCCGAAGACGGGACCCGGCGCGCCGCCGGTGGTGCCGGAGAATCCCGCGCCATTGCTGCCCACCGTTCCGAAGCTGCCGCCACCGCCGCCCCGGCGGCCGCCGCTGACGCCGGGCAGCCCCGCGCCGATGCCCGCGGCCGAGCCGAAGCCGCCCGGCCCGGGGACCGGGGTCGTGCTGTTGTTCGACCACAGGTTCGTCGCCGACGCGTCGATCGCCGCCTGGAGATCGACGGCGCCGTTGGCGAGGACGATGAGCGCGCGGGCGCCGTTGACGCGCACCGGCGATTGCGCGGTCCAGGCGCCGACGCGCAGCACCGCGCGGTTGTTGCTGTCGGCGAAGAGGATCGTGGGCCCGGGCGTGACGCTGTTGCCGCCGGCCACGTAGCTGAGGGCGTCGGTGTCGATGATGGTGATGTTCGTCGGCAGATCCGCCGCCCCGGCGCCGAAGGTCGCCGTCGTGTGGCTGGGGACGATCGGCCCGGGCAGTAGATCGGGCGACGCCAGCGAGAGGTCGTCGCCGCCGCCGTCGCCGCCACCGCCGCCGAGGTCGTCGCCGCTCGACGCCGCCAGTGGCAGCGCCAGCGCGGTGCAGGTCGCGGCCAGCGTGGTGTCGACCTGGCCCTGCCCGACGATGAGATCGCCCGCCAAGGCCTCGGCGTCGACGACGACATGGCGTCCGGTGGCGTAGTCGCCGCGCAGATCGATCTCGAGCGTGCCGGCCCCCGACGAGGGCAGCGCATACGAGGGGCTGGTGCCCTTGACCACGCCGTCGAGGGTGAGGGTCAGGCGCACGTCGCTGGCGCCCACGGCCCGCCCATCGACGCTGACGAGCACCGTGCCGGCGCGGCAGGCGCGCACCTTGGTGCACCCGCCGCCGGCGAGCGTGAGGGCGGCCAGCGCGGCACACCCGAGCGCGCGCATCAGTAGGCCCACGTTCCGATCGACGGCGTCGGGTTCCTCGTCGACGAGCCGTAGACGACGCCGAGCGCGATGGCCACCGCCACGACCGCCGCCCCGCCACCGACGGCGCCCCAGAACCAGGCGCGCCTGTACAGTGGCCGCGGCGGCGTGCCGGCGACGAGCACATTGGGCGACTGCACCGGCGCGGGCGACGGCGACGACCCGAGCGGCGGCGCCACCTCGGGCGCGCCCGCCGACCCGGGCGACGGGCTCAACGCCGGCGGCGGTGTCACCGATCTCGCGGCGGACGCCTTGCTCCGGCTCGCGATCGCCTCCTTGAGCTGGGCAACGATGTGCTGCACCTCCGCCTCGTTCCCCACCCGCCCCGAATAGACGCGCAGGTAATTCTGGAACAGCTCGAGCGCGCGTGCCTGATTGCCCGCCGCGCGATGCGCCTGCGCCGCGTTGAACAGGAGCGCCGCATCGGGCTTCGACTCGTACGCCTGCTCGAACTCGGTCGCTGCCTCGGAGTAGCGTCCCAGAGCATAGGCCGTGGTGCCCCGATCGAAGTGCTGCTTCGCGGCTTCGTCATCTGCGCGATCTGCGCGCGCCGCGCCGGCGCCGACCAGCAACAGCAGCAGCAACGCGCCCGGGAGCGCCATCCTCGCCATATCCGAAATCCTACACGACTACGGCGCGTATCGCAGATCGTCGCCGCGCTGGAGCGCGCGCAGCGAGAAGATGTCATCGGTGATCGGCTTGTCCGAGTCGCCCACCTCGACGATGAGCTCGGTGGCGTGCTTGGTCTGCTCGTTCACCATCAGCATGCGCGTCGGCACCCACGCTTCGTAGCTCGAGTGCTGCCGGGCGAAGGTACGATTCCAGGTTCGCGCCAGCTTGCCGTCGCGACCGTAGTACTCGAGGCGCGGCACGACGTCGTGCTCGCCCACCGTCGCGACCACGCGCGACCACTGCGACTCGTGCTTCGGCTTGAGCTCGACCTTGGTCTCGCTGCCGCTCTTGCTGAGGATCTTGCCTTCGTAGTCGTCGCGCAGCCGGACGGTGCCGAGATCTTCGGCATTGAAGTCGGAGCCGAGGAACGTCTGGTTGAGCGCGCTGCTGCCGAGCCGACGGATGCGCCGGTCCTCGGGCAGGTAGACGTAGAGCTCGCCCTTGCCCAGCGCCAGCATCGCCGTGTTGCGCATGTTGGCGGGCGACAGGAAGCGCAGGATGCGCCGATCACCGCGGTTCTGCAGCATCAGAAAACGTCCCTCGCGCACCTCGCCGTCGGTGCCGATGGAGCGCATGCGGCAGATCCACACCTTGTTCGCGGTGCCCGAGGCGGCGCGGTCCATGCGATCGAGGAGCGCGTCGCCCTCGGCATCGGCGCGCGCGAGGCCGGCCAGGCCGAGCAGCAGGAGCAGGACCAGGCTACTCCGCATCCCCCGCCTCGTGCTTCTTCATCTCGGCGTGGATCTCTTGGGGCCGCTCGCCCACCGACAACAGCTTCTCCCACGGCCGCCGGCCCAGGCGCTCGAGCCGCAGCGTATGCTGATCGAGCGGATCGACGTCGGTCTCGAGCGGCGTATTGCCGACGACGAAGCCATCGACGTAGACCGAGGCGCCCTCGGGCTCGCTCGTCACCTTGAGCCGATAGGTGTCCCGCTTGAGCGGCAGCCGCAGCACCTCGGAGGTGGCCGGCGCGACCTCGAGCCCGGCGACCTTGGCCGGCAAGAAGTGCGGCATCGTCGCCTCGATGTCGTGCTTACCGGGCTCGAGCTGCGCCACCGACGGGCTGCGCTCGCCGAGCTCGTGCCCGTCCACCGTGAGCGTCGCGCCCGGCGGCGTCGTCGCCAGCACCAGCGTCGCCGGCCCCTTGGGCGGCGGCGGCGGCCCGAAGGTCCGCTCGACGATCGCGCCGGCGGTGAGCAGCGCCAGCGCCGCCACGCCGACCCCGAGGTTGCGCCGCGTGCGCCGCTTCAGGCGCGTGAAGCGCCGCTTGGTCGACGACATGCGCGACATCGGCCCCAGCGACGGCTGCGACGGCAGATCGAGCGCCTGCGCCGGCACCACTGACGACAGCATGCCCTCGTCCTCGGCGACGCGCTGCAGCCCCGACAGAAAGGCGCCCATGTCGGCCGGGCGATCCTCGGGATGCTTCGACAGCGCCCGCGCCACCAGCTGGTCGAGCGCCGGCGGCGCGTCGCGCGCGTCGCTGATGCGCGGCGCCTTCTCGTCCATGTGCTTGGCGAGCACGGTGACGTAGTTGGGCCCGCTGAACGGCGGCGTCCCGCTCCACATCTCGTAGGCGACGCAGCCGAGCGCGTAGACATCGATGCGCCGATCGACCTCGCCGCCGATGGCCTGCTCGGGAGCCATGTACTCGGGCGTGCCGAGAATCTCGCCCGCCTGGGTGAGCCCGCCGTGATCGTCGGCGATGTCGATCATCTTGGCCATGCCGAAATCGAGCACGCGCACCCGCTCGCGCTCGTCGGAGTTGACGCGGATGAGGAAGATGTTGGCCGGCTTGAGGTCGCGATGGATGACGCCCGACTGGTGCGCCGCCCGCAGGGCCGTCGCCACCTCGCTCAGGATCGTCAGCGCGCGCCCGAGCTCCATCGGCCCCTGCTGCTTGATGACCTCGCTCAAGGGCGCGCCCTTGAGCAGCTCCATCACGATGAAGCCTTCGCCCACTTCGGTGGTGCCGTAGTCGAACACCTGCACCACGTTGGGGTGCCCGATCTTCGACGCCGAGCGCGCCTCGACGCGAAAGCGCTCGACCATCGCCTTCTGGTCGGCGTACTTGCGCCGCATGACCTTGACCGCGACGCGCCGCCCGAGCTCGAGGTGCTCGGCCTCGTAGACCCGTCCCATGCCGCCCTCGCCGAGCCGCCGCAGCACGCGGTAACGCCCGGCCAAAAGCGTCCCCTCTTCATAGGGAGGCTCGTCGTCCTTGGGAGGGTGCGCGCGCTGGATCGTCGCGGCGTAGCCCGCGCTGGGCCGCGACGGCGGGTCGATGTCCCCCATGGGACCCCTACGATATCATGATTGCGAGCGCTGGAAGACCGAGACGATGCGGCGCAGAAAGTCGGACTCCTTACCCGCCAGCGTCTCGAGCTCGCCGGCATCGAGCCAGGTGCCGTTGCAGTGGAAGCATTTTTCGACCGCCAGCCCCTTGAACTTGATGGTCTGCAGGTCGAAGCCGCACTTGGGGCAGTGCATCCAGTGCGCCTCTTTGAGCCGCTCGCGCTCCTCCTCATGCATCTGGCGCGCGCGCTCCAGCGCCAGGTTGTGCATGCGCGTGGCCTCTTCCTTGGCGAAGAACTCCTCTTCCTCGTGAGACGGTTTTTTCGTGGCGCTCATCGCTCGCTCCTTAGGGCGGGGGCTCGTCGCTGGTCGGCGGACGCGGCAGCTGCACCGGCTTGTCGTCGTCGGCCTTGTTGGCTTCGTCGGCTTTCTTCGGCTCGTCGGGCGTCGCGGTCGCCGTCGGCGGCGGCGTGTCGGTCTTCGGCGGCTCCGCGGACGCCGGCACCGCGGGCGGCACGGGCGCGCCCGACCTCGGCTCCAGATCGCGAATGTTGTTCTTCGCCATCGTCGCCTTGGGCCCATCGGGCTGCGCCGTCAGGTACTGCTTGTACCAACCGAGCGCCTCGTGACGATCACCGCGCAGCTTATACGCCTCCGCCAGACCAATGATAGCGTCGCCGTAGCTCGGCGACAGCGCCAGCGCGCGCTTGAAGTGATCGACCGCCGACGAGAACTTCTCGCCGTCGAGATCGCAATAGCCGAGGCCCATGATCGCCTCGAGCCCGCTCGGCCGCAGCAGGAGCGCCTTGTCGTACAGCTTGCGCGCCTCCTTGGCGCGGCCGTTCTCACTCAGGTGATCGGCCTCGTGGATGAGCGTGCCGTAGTCGGCGGCCTCTTCGGGCTTTCCCGGCTTCTGCGCGGCGCCGCTGGCGGCCACACCGCTCGGCGCCGTCGCCGTCGGAGCGACGGCGACCGGCGGCTTGCCGCCGGCGACTCCGGGCGATCCCGCCGCATCGCTGTCGATCGTGGCCAGAAGGGAGCGCGCGCGATCGTGGTTCGCGTTCGCCGCCAGCACCGTCTGCAAGAGCTGCTTGGCGGTCGCCTTGTCGCCCGCCTGCAGCGAGAGGCGCGCCAACAGATACGACGCCCGCAGCAGCGCGTGCTGCGTCGCCGCCTGGTTGAGCGTGTTGGCCTGAGTCAGCTTGGTCTTGGCGGCGTCGAGGTTGCCGTCGCGCAGCGCCAGCGCACCGTCGACGTACGCGCACTCGGCGTCGCTCGGCTGCTTGGCCGCCGCCCGCCCGAGGTAGCGCTCGACCTCGACGCCGGGCGCTCCGTCGGTGCGTAGGTAGTCGGCCATGGCGCGGTTGACCTCCACCGCGTCGGGATCGAGCCCGAGCGCGTCCGACGCCCACTTCTTGGCGTCGTCGAGGTGCGCCTGCGCATCGCGGCGCAGCGTCTTGGCCGCCGCCGCCGCGGTCACGGTCATGCCGCCGGGCGAGCCGACCTCCAGGGCGTGTGCGTCATCGCGCAGGTACCCGGCCCACGTCGTCATCACCTCGGCGAGCCCGGCCAGCGGCAGCGCGCTCTTGTTGTCGAGCTCGTGGGCGCGCTGGAACGCCGCCGCCGCGTTGCGGAAGGCGTCGTCGGAGTCGAGGAGGAAGTATTCGCGCCCCTGCCGGTAGGCCTCCTCGGCGCGCGCGTCCTTGTGGGTGAACAGGCTGCGCACGGCGTCGCGCTTGAACGCGGCGAGATAGCCGCCGGCGCCGAGCAGCACCAGCACCGCCAGCAGGCCCACCCACAGGCCGCCGCGCCGCCGCGGGTGGCCACCCAGCTCGTCGTCGAGCAGCGTGTCGTCGGCGTCGTCACCGGCGGCCGGCATCGTCGGCGGGGTCAGCTTCGGCGTCGGGCTGGTGCGCGCGAACGCCGGATCGTCGGTCGCGACCGGGTTGCCCATCGCCACCGGACCCGAGCGCTGGACCTCCATCGGCGCCGTCGTCACCAGCGCCGGATCGTCGTCCTCCTGATTGCCGCGCTTGCGGGCATAGGCGGCGTTGGCCGCCTCGGCCGCCGCGCGCGGGCCGTCGGCGCGGGCCACCGCCGCCGCCTGCTCGACGATATGGAAGAACGACGCCAGCTCGGCGATGCCGCCCAGCCGCTTCCACTGGTCCCCGGAGCGCGAGATCTCGTCATCGCGCGACACCTTGCGCTCGACGATCCACTGCTGCAACGTCGTCAGCTCGCGAAAGCGGAAGATCTCGCCCGAGCCGGTCAACCGGATCATCCAGCCGCTCGGCTCGGCCGCCGGCTGCGCCGCCGCCGGTCGACTCTCGGCCGCCGGCCTGTTCTTGTTGATGATGGGGATGCCCGGCACGGTGGTCCGCTGCGTCGACGGCACCGACTGCGCCGGCTGCACGTAGGCGGGCGAGCGCGCCGCCGCGGCGCCCATGGCCAGCTCCTGGGTACGCTCGCGCCGCTTGACCTTGAACAGGTTGCCGCACTGCGTGCATTTGACGGTGACGCCCTGCTCGCCGACCTTGGAGTCGTCGAACTCGTACACCGTGGTGCACTTTTCGCAGCGAACGTCCATCGAAGGATTGGCTCCCTACTCTAGCACCCCTGCCGAGCGCTGGCATCCTCGCTGCGTGCAAAGTGTGTGAAGGTGCGCAGCTTTTCGAGCGAGCGCCCGTTGACTTTGTTGACCTCGAGCCGTATCGTCGATCTGAATCCCGCGAGTCTGCGCCATGAGCAGGCCAGCGGTTCGGCCTCCGCAACGGGCATTCGTCAGGGATCGGAAAGGGGTTCGCGATGGGGACGAGGCTATACGTCGGCAACCTGCCATATGACACGGACGAGGACTCCATCAAGCAATTCTTCGAGGGCGGAGGTGGACGCCAGGTCAAGCAGGTCAAGATCGTCACCGATCGCGACACCGGACGACCGCGAGGCTTCGCGTTCGTCGAGATGGCCGACGACGGCCAGGCGCAGTCGGCGATCAGCGAGCTGAACGGCCAGTCGCTCGGCGGTCGCACCATCGTCGTCAACGAAGCGCGCGAGCCGCAACGCGGCGGTCGCGGTGGCGGTGGCGGTGGCGGCGGCTACGGCGGCGGCGGCGGCGGCGGTGGCGGCGGCTACGGCGGCGGTGGCCGCGGCGGCGGCGGCGGACGTGGCCGCGGTGGCGGCGGCTACGGCGGCGGTGGCGGTGGTGGCGGCTACGGCGGCGGCGGCGGCGACGACTACTAAGCAGCCTCTCGGCACCGCAACCAGCCTCGGCACCGCAACCAGCCTCTCCTCACGCAGCTCCAAAACGCCCTTCTGTACACGAACGCCGGGACCGCACTGCCGCGGCTGAACTGCCCTCGCACCAGCATTCCAATCCGGCGCAGTTGGCAGAGCCAGAGCGCGCCGCCCACGACCGCTGCCGTCCGACCCGAAGCAAAGAGGCCCCGCGCGCACTGCCCCGCTGGGCGAGTTCCGCAGCACAGGCAAGGGGTCTATCGAGCACAGCGGTCCGCTAGCGACCCGCTCTCATGATTCATCACATCTCCGCATTTGATTGAGCAAACGCGTCGCATCGAGAGCGTGCCCAAAGGCCATCCTTGGCGGCAGTGTCGCCGGTAGGCGCCGAGGGGCCGCGGACGGTCGTCGGAGCCGTCTTGCCGGGACGGGCCCGCTACGCCGGCGGCCTTACCGGCCGGCGGCACGTCCGGGCCCTCGGCTCGTCGCTGGCGTCCGCCCTGCGGGCGGAGCGCTCCTCGACGCCCGGCAAGACGGCTCCGACGACCGCCCGCTCTATGGGCTCGTGTGAACCTTCCGCCAAGCACGATTGCCGAAGCTCGTGGGTCGTCGAGAGCAGCCGCTGCACCCGCTGCGACCGTACCGGTTTTTTCGACGAGCACAGAGGCTCCGCGCGCACTGCCCCGCTGGGCGAGTTCCGCAGCACAGGCAAGGGTGGAATCGAGCACAGCGGTCCGGTGGCGAGGACTGTTTGAGCCCAGCGGGGCAGTGCGCGCGGAGCCGGACGTGGCGCTTTGGCGCCCTCTCAATGCGACGCGGGTCTGAAAGCGGAACGTTTCGAGAGCTCGCGCCGAGATGTGATGAATCATGAGAGCGACCCGCTAGCGAGGGCTGTTTGAGCCCAGCGGGGCAGTGCGCGCGGGGCCGGACGTGCCCTCCCTCCCCTGGTCGCGGCGCCGCCCACCGCGCGCCTCCGAGCTGCTCCGTAGTATCCTCCAGGTGTGAGGGGAGCGATGCTGGCGCTGCTACTGGCCGGCTGCGGATCGACGACGTCCGCAGCGTCCGACCACGACGGCGGCCCGACCGATTTTTCGGCGAGCGCGCCCTCCGACGCCGGCACGACCACGGCAGCAGCGGCGACCTACCTGCTGTCGCTCGATGCCGGCGCGTTCCCGCCGACCGCCCACCCGAGCGCGCTCGTCTACTTGCCGCGCGGCTTCGACCCCACGCCGCCGCTGTCGATCGTCGTCTTCCTGCACGGCTTCTCCAACTGCGTCGAGAACGTGGTGCGCGACGCCGGCGCCGAGTGCACGCCCGGCGGCGGCGTCCGCGCCGCCTACGCGCTGGCGTCACAGCTCGAGGCCACCAACAAGAACGCGATCCTGCTCGTTCCCGAGACCGACTACGACGCGCAAACGGGCAACCCCGGCAACCTCGGCGCCACCGACGGCTTTCGCGCGCTCGTGGCCGAGACGCTCGCCGATCTCGCCGGCCCGCTGCACGGCGCCACCGTCGCCGACATCGGCACCGTGATCGTCGCCTCGCACTCGGGCGGCTACCAGGCGGCGGCCGGCATCGCGTCGAAGGGCGGAATCCCCGTCGCGGAGATCGATCTGCTCGACTCGCTCTACGGCAACATCGCCGACTTCGACGCCTGGGCCCAGGCCGTCGGATCCTCCCCGGGCCAGCGCTTCGCGGACGTCTACACGCAAGGCGGCGGCACGCTGGCCAACTCGCAGGCGATGGCGACCCGCGCCGCCGCGTGGGTTCCCCCGGCCCAGCTGCTCGACGATCGCACCACCGACACGCTCACCGACGCCCAGTACGCGCACCAGCTCCTCTTCAAGCTGTCGGCGCTCTCCCACGACGGCGTGCCGGGCTACTACTTCGGCAAGCTCGTCGGCACCAGCGTTTTGGCGCCCAAGAAGTAGCTGCGCTAGCATCGCGCCGCGTGTCGCCGCTCAAGCAGAACCACGCCATCCTGTCGAACGTCGCGCGCGAAGTCTTGCGCGAGGTGCGCGAGCAGCATCGCGCGGGGCGACTCGGTTTTCTCGTCGGTGCCGGGCTGTCGGTGCCGATCGGGCTGCCGGGCTGGGCGGCGTTCAACGAGTCGCTCCTGGAGAACGCCATCGGCCGCCACACGCCGGGCGGCACCTCGCGCGTGCGGGCGCTCAGCCGCGCCTACCTCGATCTGTTGCAGGGCCAGTCGCTCGCGGCCGTCGACCTGGTGCGCCAGCGCGTCGGCGCCGACTTCCACGTCGTCCTGCGCGGCGCGCTCTACGAGCGCGAGCAGCTGCGCAAGTTCCACCCGACCGAGGTGCACTACGCCCTGGCGCGCCTGGCGCTCGACTCCGAGCCGCCCTACCCGTGCCTGCACACCACCAACTACGACGATCTGCTCGAGCTGACCGTCTCCAACATGGTCGGCCAGCGCCCGCGCGCCGTGCACGCCACGCGCCGCAGCACCGCCGACGGGCCCCGCATAGTGCACCTGCACGGCTACTTTCCCTACGACTTCCCCGGCGCCGCCGAGGAGAAGCGGCTGGCCGCCGAGCTCGTCGCCAGCGACCTCGACTACCACCGCCTCTCGAACGATCACGCCGCGTGGACCAACCGCGAGCTGGTCACCCTGCTCGACTCGCGCTCGGTGCTGATCGTCGGCATGAGCCTGACCGATCCGAACGTGCGGCGGCTGCTCGCCTATCTGTCGGAGCACCGGAAGTCGCACGACGCCGGGCACGAGCACTTCGTCATCCTGCAGCAACGCCCGCCCATGGACGACGAGGAGCATCAGCGCGCCTCGGAGATGCTCGAGGAGGACGAGTACCAGTTCTGGCACGGCCAGGGCGTCAAGATCCTGCGGCTGTCGTCGTGGGACGGGCTCAACTACCTGCTGCGCCGCATCCGCTTCACCGACGAGGAGTGGGATCGCCGCCACAAGCAGCTGCGCGTGCAGTGGGCGACCGAGAACTATGGCGACGTCGACTTCGACGACGCCACGCTGCAGGACTTCGGCACCGAGCTGCTCGCCTACCATCGCGATCGCATCGTCGCCGCCGTCGGCCTGCCGGGGCGAGTAGAGGTCAACCTGTTCCTGCCCATGCGCGACGGGCGCTACCGGCGCGCGCTGTCATCGATGCCGGGGCGGGCGCTCCTGGCCCCGCGCCTGTTTACGCCCAAGCACGACGCCCAGACGATCCCCGAAGTCGAGCTCGCACTCACGGTCGGCGAGACGCTCAAGCGCAACACGCGCTCGCTCGCCTCCGAGGCGCCGCCGCCGGGCGAGCCGCCGTTCCAGGATTGGTACCGCTCGCTGGTCTCGGTGCCCTACTTCGACTATCCGGCGGGCGGCATCCCGGTGGCGCTGTTGCAGCTGGTGGCGGCCGATCCGGCGCTGGCCAAGACGGCGGCGCACACCCCGACGACAGCGGCGCTACGCACGCTGATGCGCGAGGCTATTACCGGCGCGGTGCGCCTCTTGCGTGGCGGCAGCACGGGCCTCATAATGGAGGGTGAATGAGCCGCGGCACGTACACCATCTGCACTGACCTCGGCGATGGAATCACGACGCTGACGCCGTACGGGTACACCGTCGACGTCTCCGCCGAGGTGCGCCGCTGGCGCGCGTTCGAGAAGCGGCTCATCAAGGCCTACTTGCGCAAAAAGGGAATTCGCGCGCGCAAGTAGTGATCCTGGGCGCGCACGAATCGGTCGCCGGCGGGCTGCACAACGTGTTCGAGCGCGCGGCGCGCGACGGTTGCGACGCGGTTCAGCTGTGGACGCGGTCGTCGCGGCAATGGGCGGCCCGGCCGCTCGGCGAGGAGGCGGTCGGCGCCTTCGCGCGGGCGCACCGGCAGGCGCGCGGCGTGACCACGGGCAAGCGGCTGCCGCTGGCGGCGCACGCGTCGTACCTCATCAACCTGGCGTCGTCGTCGCCCAACGTGTGGGAGCGATCGACCGAGACGCTGTATGACGAGTGCGTGCGCGCCGAGACGCTCGGCGTGGGGCAGGTGATCGTGCACCCGGGCGCGTGCGTCGGCGGCTCGCTCGAAGAGGGCCTTACGCGCGTGGCGCGCGCGCTGGTGCAGATTCTGTCGCGCCCTCGGGCCGCGGCCCAAGGTGCGCCTGCTGCTCGAGGGGACGGCGGGCCAAGGCAGCTGCGTCGGCTGCAGCTTCGCCGAGCTCGCCGAGATGCTGCAGCGCGCGGGCGAGCGGCGGCTCGGCGTCTGCCTCGACACCCAGCACATGTGGGCGGCCGGCATCGACTGGACCACGCCGCGCGGCTACGCGCGCACCCTCGAGGACTGCGACCGCACCGTCGGCCTCGGCCACGTCGAGGCGTTCCACTTGAACGACTCGCGCAAGCCGCTCGGCGCGCGCGTCGATCGCCACGCGGCCATCGGCGAAGGGCTCATCGGCGTCGCGCCGTTCCGCCGGCTCGTCGGCGACGCGCGCTTCGCCGGCATCCCCGGCTTCCTCGAGACGCCGCCGTTGCCGTCAGGCGAGGAGTCGTTCGCGCTCGGCCTCAGCCGGCTCCGGGCTCTCTTGCCGCGACGAAGCTCAGGTGCTGCCCGATCCCCTCGCCGTCGCGCCGGAAGCTGAAGAAGCGCTCGGGCTCGCACATGGTGCACGGCGGCGTAGCGTCGATGGCGCGCTCGGGCACGCCGGCGGCCGCGAGCACCCGGCGGTTGGCCTCCCACAGGTCGACGTGCGGCCGCCGGCCGTCGGCGTGGCGAATCACCGATGACGGGGCGAGCGCCTCGAACGCCGCCGCGACCTCGTCGCCAACCTCGAAGCAGCGGGCGCAAATCGACGGACCGAGCGCCGCGCGCAGCCGCTCGCGCTCGGCGCCGATCGAGACCAGCGCCTCGACGGCGGCGTTGGCCACGCCGGCGACCGTGCCGCGCCAGCCGGCGTGCGCCGCCGCGACGCGCCCTTCGCCGTCGGTGAGGAGGATGGGGACACAGTCGGCGGTGTACACGCCGACGACGGCGCCGGGCACCGCGCTGACGACGACGTCGGCCTCGGTCTCGGCGACCCGCTCGGGCAGTGTGCCATCGACGACGAGCGCGACGCGCGCGCCGTGCACCTGCCGCGCCGTGTACAGCCGCGCCCACTCGAAGCCGCCGGCAGCGGCGAGGCGGCGGCGGTTGTGCGCCACGTGCTCGGGGTCGTCGCCCCACTTGCCACCGACGTTGAGCGTAGCGTAGCGGCCGGTCGAGACGCCGCCGCGGCGCGTAGAGAAGCCGTGGCGCAGGCCTGTCAGTAGGCGCGACGTCACCAGCAACATGGGGGCATTGTAGCAGCTAGAAGCGGCCGGAGAGGGCGACGCCCGAGCCGCCGCCGATGAAGCCCACGGGTCCGACGCTGAGCGGCAGGCGCTCCAGCTTGTCGGGCCCGGCCGCCAGCCCGACGAGGAAGGTGACGAAGCCGCCCGCCTGCGCCAGCCCGTCGACGGCCCAGAGCGCCTGCGCCGTGCCCGAGCTGAACGCCGAGCGTCGACGAAGGCGCCGGCGATCGGCCACCAACCGAACATGCCGATGCCGTCGCTCTGCTCCATGCCGCCGATGGCGCCGGCCGCGTAGCCGCCGAGCCAGAACACCAGGCCCGTGCCCCACACCGCCGGGGAGCCGGTCGATACCTTGCGCTCACGCCACAGGCTGCCGTCGGGTGACTGCACGACGCGCCAGCCGTCGCCGAGCTGCCGTGGATCGAGGATGATCGCGCCCGCGATCGGCGCGGCCAACGACGGCGGCGGTGCTGGCGGCGGCGGCGGCGACGGCGCCGGCGCCTGGATCACCACGGGCGGCGGTGGCTGGGCGGCCTGCACCGCGTACGGCGCGGCGGCCCCGGTACAGCGCACCGTCGTGGTCACCGTGCACTCGCCGGGATCGCTCTTCGGCGAGCACGCACGGACGGCAGCAGCATCATCATCAGGCAGAGCGCGCGCATTGCATCCTCCGGGCGGCGGGTGGTCGAACCGCGCTAAAGCACGCGCGGTGCCACCAGGTCCTGCCCGCGCGTTCGCGGGCTTACGTGCGCTCGCCCGGGCGACCCCGTCGACATTCGGACAGCGATGTCAGACTCGCGGTCAGCCGCCGCGGAGCGCCGCCAGCGCCGCCTGCATGTCGGCCGGCGGCGGCGTCGACCAGCGCATCCGCTGCCCCGTCGCGGGATGGGTGAGGCCGAGCACGTGCGCGTGCAGCGCCTGCCGGCCGAGCGCCTTGGCCACCGCGCGCAGCCTCGGCTCGCGCGGCGGCCGGCCATAGGTGCGATCGCCGATGAGCGGGTGCCCATGGTCGGAGAAGTGCACGCGGATTTGATGCGTGCGGCCCGTCTCCAGCGTGACCTCGACCAGGCTGGTGCCCGGCAGCCGCTCGACCACCCGCCAGTGCGTCACCGCGCGCTTGCCCGACGCCACCTCGGACGAGAACTTCTTGCGATCGTGCGGGTCGCGCCCGTAGCGGGTCTTGAACGAGCCGCGCTCGGCGACGACGCCCTCGACGATCGCGAGGTACTTGCGCTCGATTGGCGGAGCGGGCGGAGCGAGCCCAGTCGACTTCGAGGCGGCCTGGCCGGCGACCACGTCCGCTCCCGCCGACTTCGCGTGGAACTGCGCCTGCAGCGCCACCAGCGTCGGCTCGTCCTTGGCCACCACCATCACGCCCGAGGTGTCCTTGTCGAGCCGGTGCACGATGCCCGGCCGCCGCTCGCCGCCGACGCCGGCGAGCGAATCGCCGCAGTGGTGCAACAGCGCGTTGACCAGCGTACCGGCCTGGTGCGACGTCGCCGGATGCACCACCATGCCCGCCGGCTTGTCGAGGACGATGAGGTGGCGATCTTCGTAGACCACGGCCAGCGGGATGTCCTCGGGCCGATCCTCGACGGCGACCGGCGGCGCCGCCGTCAACCGCACGCGCTCGTGGGCGCGGACCTTGCGCGAGGGCGTGCGCACGGCGGCGCCGCCGACGGTGACCTCGCCCTCCTCGATGCGGCGCGTGAGCTGCGAGCGCGACCAGGGCAGACCCTGCCGCGCCAGCCAGGCGTCGAGGCGCTCGCCGGCGTCCTCGGGTTTGACGGTGAATTCGTAGCGGTCCAGGCGGAGCGAGTGTACTAGAAACGTCCGCCGACGCCGGCGCCCATGCCGCCGCCTTGGAACAGCGCCGGCCCCAGGTGCACCGGCCCGTCGATGACCACGCGCACGCTGGCGGGCGCGTGGGCCGCGAGCACCACGGCGGCGCCCATCATCATGGCGCCCATCGCGGCCGACTGCGGCGACGGCGCCCCGCCCGGCAGCAGCAGCCCGTCACGCTCGCGCGCCGCCTGCAAGCGGTTCTGCTGCTGCTCGACCGTCTGCGCGCTCGAAAAGACGAGGAACGACGCGAACACCTGCCCGCTCTTGGTCTCGACGTAGCTCCTGGCGTGGATCCGCAGGGATGGGGGTGCGTCGGCCGCCGCCACGCCCGCGAGCCCGAGCATCAAGGTCGCCGCCGCCAGCATCGTGTTGCGCATGGCAGACGGCAAGTGCAGGCCGCTTGCCACGCGCAAGCCAGCGAAATTACGAGATGTCGGTGTTAGTCCGAGTGACGGCGTCTCACGGCGACCGAGTCGCCATGGCTCATCACCAGATCTTGGATTTCACGTGGCCCTTGGACTTGATCATGACGTCGATGATCGCGCGATCGTACAGGTTGAGCCCGTAGATCTCGGGCGTGACGCGGCTCTTGAACAGCGCCCGGCCCTCCTCGATGTGCGCGTGCATGACGTCGAACAGCGTGTCGTTCTCGATGCCCTCGACGATTTCCTTCTCGTGATACAGCGTCAGGTCGGAGGCGATGGCGCGCGCGAGCTGGCGGGCGCGATCCGGCTTGTCGATGAGCTGCATCCCGCGATGTTATGATGCCGCGCGGGAACATTCAACCCGCGACAGCTCGTCACAAGCTCCACAGGGAGGGGCCATGAAAGCATGGATCATGATGGGACTGGGGGCGCTCATGTTCGCCGGAGCGGTACCGCTAGCGTTCGCCCACTCGAACGGGCACGAGTCGCGCACGGTCGCCCAATGCGAGCGGCTGCCGGGGACCAACGTCAGCGGCGAGCGCGCCGCGTGCGTCAAGTGCGTGACGCGTCCGATCAAGCACCACTATCACCCGGACTATCCGGCCGGCAATCGCTGCCGCCCCGACGACGGCAAGCCGTAGCAGACGCTCAGCCCGTCGCCGCCTTACCCTTGGTGTAGCGCGCCAGATACGAGCGGGTGACGTGTTGCACGTCGAGCCGCAAGAAGCGCGCGAACTCCACCAGGAATCCCCGCAAGTAGACCTGCGCCGGCATCGCGCCCCACGTCTCTTCCTCGATCGACCGCAAGTGGTGGACCGACACCTTGGTGCGCTGCGCGATCTCGGCGATATCGATACCGCGCGCCTCGCGCAGCTTCTTCAACAGCTCGCCGGTGATCTCGGTGTTGGCGTCGATGATCGGCTCGGGGAGCTGCACCTTGACCGGCGTGGAGTCGGCCTTGGCCGGCGACGATGGCTCGACGGCGGCGGTGCCCGAGGTCGGCGTGGGGCGGGTCGGGATGCCGTCGGGGAACAGCTTGACGTCGTAGAGCTTGCGCTTGTCCGGATCGAGCAGCGTGTCGTACGCCTCGTCGATGCGCGCGTGCACCACGTCGAGCCGCTCGGGCGTGTAGAGCCCGCACACCACCATCGAGTCGGCGGCGTACATCTCGCGCATGCGCTTGAACGAGCGGCGGATGTCCTCGTCGCTGGCGCCGGGATCGATCTCGAGCACCTCGTACAGCGTCTGCTCTTCGGTGCGCTTGGGTGGATCGTGCGGCTGGGCGCGATCGTTCTGATCGACGGCGAGCAGCTTGCGCACGATGCGCTCCACGTTCTTCGACACCTTCGACTCCGGGATGATCGACGACGAGCGGGCGGCGCTTGCGCACCGCGCCCCAGACGGCGTCGTCGGTCTCGAGGTGGCCGAGATAGTCGATGTTGAGCCCGAGGCGGCGGCGACCGGCCGACTTGAGCTGCGCGCCCAGATCGAGATCGGCGCGCGTGCGCGTCTGGTTGACCACGATGCGCGGGCGGTAGCGGTAGATCTCGTCGAGCACGCGGCCGGCGACCTGCGGGTCGCCGTCCTTGACCGCGTAGTAGAGATCGAGCGGCGAGGGCATGCCGCCTTCGAAGGCGCGATCGACGGGCAGCTTGTCGATCTTCTGGATGTCACGCAGACGCCGCAGAAACGCCGATTTGATGAAGCGGAAGGTGTTCTCGACGCTGGTGGGCTCGGGCACCACCACCAGGATGCCGATGTGCGCCACCAGGAAGAAGTCGAGCGCGATGAAGCCGGAGCCGGGCGGCAGATCGCAGATGAGGTAGTCGGTGTCGATCTCGCGCACCTGGTTGATGAGGCGGTTCTTGGTGGCCGGGCGCGGATTGGCGGCCCACAGCGGATCGCCTTCGCCGGAGACGAGGCCGAGCCCCTTGACCGCCGTCTCGACTACGCAATCCTCGATGCGCGCGACCCGCTTGTCGAAGAAGTCGCCGAGCGTGATCTTGGGGCGCTCGACGCCGACGAAGGTGTGCAGGTTGGCGCCGCCGAGATCGGCGTCGATGAGGACGACGCGTTTTCCCAGCTGCGCCAGGTAGATGCCGAGGTTGGCGGCGAGCAACGACTTTCCGACGCCGCCCTTGCCCCCGCCGATGGCGATGATGCGCCGGCCGCCGGCACGTTCGTGCGTCGGCGCCGGGTGCTGCGACCCCCCCTCCTCCAACTCGTCTGGCTCGGCCACGGCACGAGGGTATCGCGAGTTGGCGCGCGCGCCAAAGGATCAGAGCGCGTAGGCGGCGATGGCGATGACGAGCCAGAAGAGCGCGAGCAGCGGCAGCACGAAGCGCGCGGATGGAACCTGGGTCATGTCGGGGCCGCCATCGCAAGCTGCGTGCCGGAGGTCGGTGTGCGCAATCTCGGGCAGTTGTAGGTGGAATCGTCGCGAAATCGGACAGCAGCGGCTAGCGCGACGGCCTCGCGGATCCTTTGACGCGGATCAAACGACTTTGACCCCGCGCCCCGGACCGGGAACCAAGGACAGCCCCCTAATCCTCGTCGATGAGCTCGGTGTTCCAGTAGCTGGCGTCGACGACGCTGAGGAACGGGAGCCACTCGCGATAGGCGATCTTGCCGCCTGGGGCGCGGAAGGTCGGGTTCCAGCGCGGGCGCTCCGGCTTCTTCAAGAGCTTCATGCCGGCGTCGTGGGCGAGCTTGGCGCCCTTCTTCAGGTTGCAGGGCACGCAGCAGCACACGACGTTCTCCCAGGTCGTCCGCCCACCCTTGGCGCGCGGGATGACGTGGTCGAGGTTCAGCATGGTGCGCGGCAGCTTCTGCGCGCAGTACTGGCACGTGTTGTCGTCGCGCGCATAGATGTTGAGGCGCGAGAAGCGCACCTTGGTGCGCGGCAGGCGATCGTACATCTGCAGCACGATCACGCGCGGGATGCGGATCGCGCGGCTCATGGTGCGGATGACGTCGTGCTCGGCGGCGTAGCCGAGATCGGCCCAGCTGTCGAAGTCGAAGGTCGAGAAGTCGGGCTCGACGACCCGCGCGGCGCCGATGTACAGAAGCGCGAAGGCGCGCTTCACCGAGGTGACGTGAACCGGCTGATAGTGGCGGTTGAGGACCAGTACGCTCGAGTTGGTCACGAAATAGTCTCCGTTTGCCACCGGGCATCGCCGGCAAAAGCCCGCGCCACTGCGGGCAAGTCGTCATCGGCCAACGTTCGAACGTCGAGCAGCAGGCGATCTTCGGCGATGCGCGCGACCACCGGCGGGGTGGCGCGGCGCAGGCGGGCGTCGAGCGCGTCGGCGGACGGGCCGCCGGCGTCGCGGGCCGTCGCCGCCACCGCCCACGACCACGGCTCGACCGTGGGCAGGGCGCCGCCGCCGACCGCCGAGCGCACGCGCACCGGCGAAAACTCGAGCGCTGGCGCCGCCGCCTGACACGCCGCCGACAGCTGCCGGGCGCGCGCCTCGAGCGTCGGCTCCGGCGTCGCCAACATGGCGATGGTCGGGATCTCCGACGAGCGGCCGTCGCGATAGAGCTCGAGCGTCGCCTCGAGCGCGGCCAGCGTCAGCTTGTCGGGGCGCACCGCGCGCAGGAGCGGGTGCGCGCGCATGGCGGCGACGAGCGGCGCGGCGGCCGACGATGAGGCCCGCCTGCGGGCCGCCGAGCAGCTTGTCGCCGGTGAAGGTGACGAGGTCGGCGCCGGCGGCGACGATCTCGGCACCGTCGGCTCGCTGCGATCGGGGCCGCCGAGCCCGAGCGCGCGCAGGTCGGCGAGCGCGCCCGAGCCGAGATCGACCATGGCGGGCAGGTCGCGCCCATGCGCCAGCTCGGCCAGCTCGCGCACCTCGACCTCGGCGGTGAAGCCGACGACCGCGAAGTTCGAGCGGTGCACCTTGAGCAGCAGCGCCGTGTCGCTCCCGAGCGCGGTGAGCGCGTCTTCGTAGTCGCCCAGGTGCGTGCGGTTGGTGGTGCCGACCTCGACCAGCCGCGCGCCCGAGGCGCGCATGATGTCGGGCACGCGGAACGAGCCGCCGATCTCGACCAGCTCGCCGCGCGAGACGACCACGTCGCGCCCGGCGGCCAGCTGCGACAGCGCCAGGAGCACCGCGGCGGCGCAGTTGTTGACCACCAGCGCGTCCTCGGCGCCGGTGAGCGCCGCGATGAGCCCGGCGACGTGCTCGTGGCGCGAGCCGCGGCGGCGCGCATCGAGCCGATACTCGAGGTTCGTGTAGCCGCGCGCCACGGCGGCGACGCGCGCCACCGCGTGCTCGGCCAGCGGCGCGCGCCCGAGGTTGGTGTGCAGGACCACGCCGGTGGCGTTGATCACCGGCTGCAGCGAGGGCCTCATCAGCTCGGCAACTTCATTGGCGACGTTGCCGGCGTCGACGTCGACGGCGGTCGAGCGCTCGGCGACGATCTCCGCCCGCAGCCGCTCGATCTCGCCGCGCACCGCGGTCACGACCGCCCAGCGAGGGGCCCGCTCGAGCAACCCGCGCACGGCGGGCGACGCGAGCACCTCGTCCACCTTCGGCAGTCGCCGAAGAACCGCATTGCGGTCGGCGGGCAGTTGCATGCTCTTCCACCATTATAACCGACGGGAAGCACGATGCTATGATTACAGTGAGAGAGCGGAGCGAAACCTAGATGAACATTCAGTCGTTGTCGGCGCTGCTCGCCGCCATCGTCAGCTTCGCCATCGGCTCGTCGGTGGTGTTGCGCGATCGTCGCCAGCGCGCCTACCGGCTGTTTTCGGTTTTCTGCTTCGTCCTGTGTGCCTGGCACATCACGACCTTTTTGCAAGCGACGCTGGAGTGGGAGTCGGTGTACTTCGTCTCCCTGTTCGCGTCGGTGCTGATCCCGATCGCCTCGTTGCGCTTCTTTCGCGTCTTTCTCGCGGACGAGCGCACCGCGCGCCCGGCGACACCGCGCTGGATGGTGCCGCTCGCCACCGGCTTCGTGGTCGCCATCGGCTACGCCATCGCCTTCCGCCGCTACAAGGTGCACCACTCGTGGACCTTCACGATGGCGCTCGGCGCCTACGTCTTCGGCGGGCTCTACGCGTCGATGCTCGAGCTCTACGGCAAGTACCGCCGCACCATCGCCCGCGTCGAGAAGACGCGCATCAAGTACCTGCTCATCGGCGGGCTGGGCGCCATCACCTTCGCCGCCACCGACTTCTTGCCCAAGCTCGGCGTGCCCTTCCCCGCGCTCGGCAACGTCTTGACGATCATCTACCTCTACTTCATCTCCCAGACGCTGTTCCGCTACCGCCTGCTCGATCTCACCGAGCTGCTCGGGCGCATGGTGGTCATCGCCACCTTCGTGCTGATCCTGGCCGCCATCTACGGCCTGTTGGTGGCCTGGATCCCGGCCGACCAATCGGGCGTCTTCTTCTTCAACACGCTGGTCGCCTCGTTCGTCATCCTCATCCTGTTCGATCCGCTGCGCACGGCTGTCGAGGGGCAGGTGCAGAAGTGGATGTTCCGCGAGAAATACGAGCTCAAGGCGCGCATCGACGCGCTCCGCCACGTCCTGGCCAACGTCATCGACCTGAAGGAGGCGGTGCGCATCGCCATCAGCTCGCTCGAGGAGTCGCGGCGCGTGACGCACGCCGGGATCTACTTCGTCGACGCGGACGGCGGCGGCTACGAGCTGCACGGCCACCTGGGGCCGCGCCCCGTCGAGCGCATCGACGCCGCCGCGCGCCGCCCCTTCTTCGAGCGCATCAACGCCGCCCGTGGCGCCGTGGTGTCGATGGAGCAGCTCGAGCGCGAGCACGCCGCGCGCGGCGCCGTGCCCGAGACCGAGACCGAGACGATCGACGCCATCGCCCGCACGCTCGACGAGATGAACGCCGCGCTGTGCATCCCGATCATGGCCGAGGATCAGGTCATCGGCCTGCTCGCGCTCAAGGACGAGCGCGTGCGCGAGGCCTACGCCACCGACGAGATCGATCTATTGCGCGGCGTCGCCGCGCAGATGGCCATCACCGTGCAGAACTCGAAGCTCTACGAGCGCATGAAGGAGCGCGATCGTCTGGCTGCGCTCGGCGAGATGGCGGCCGGCCTGGCGCACGAAATCCGCAATCCGCTCGGCGCCATCAAGGGCGCGGCGCAGCTGCTGACCCCGCAGTCGATCGAGGCGGCCAACGGCGGCGACGGGCACGGCGTGCCGCCCGAGGCGCGCGAGTTCCTCGGCATCATCGTCGAAGAGGCCAACCGCCTCAACCGCGTCGTCTCGCAGTTCCTCGACTATGCGCGTCCGTACCGCGGCGAGCCGCAGCCGCTCGACGTCAACGAGGTGGTGCGCAAGACGGCGCAGCTGGTGACACCGCCGCCGCTGCCGTCGGGCGAAGCGACCGAGCCGCCACCGCCGCAGGTCGAGGTGCACCTGCAGCTCGCCGAAGAGCTGCCGCGCACGCGCGCCGACGCCGAGCAGCTGCGCCAGGTCTTTCTGAACCTCGCGATCAACGGCGTGCAGGCGATGCCGTCGGGCGGCAAGCTCACGATCTCGACGGCGCTGCGCAAGCCGGGGCGGCGCTCGACCTCGATGCTCGAGGTACGCTTCCGCGACACTGGCGTGGGCATCCCGGCGCAGGAGCTGAAGAACCTGTTCATCCCGTTCTATACGACCAAGGACAAGGGCACGGGGCTGGGGCTGCCGATCAGCCAGCGCATCATCGAGAACCACGGCGGCACCATCGAGGTGCGCAGCCGCGTCGGCGTGGGCTCGACGTTTACGGTGGTGCTGCCGGTGCACGACGAAGCGAAAGAGCCGAGAGAAGCGAAGAGCGAGCCGGAGGCGCGCGCGAGCTAGCCTCAATGCGGTTCACTTTGGCCGAGTAGTAGCGGGCCTAGTACCTCGCCACAGTGATTTCGACCGGTCTGCGCCGGTCCTCGACGCCCATGGCTTCGTTGCTCCTTCTCGAAATACCGACAGTATTCCCTCGTCGTCGCGCCTCGCCCTGGGCGCCGAATCCTCGGCGGATACCAATCAAAATCACTGTGGCGAGGTACTAACCCCAGGGTTCGCTTCGATTGACCTGCTGCGGACGATCCGCGCGGTCGCCTCGAGGACTACGTCCTCGCTCCCTCGGTCGAAATACCGACGGGTATTCCTCGGTCGGTTGCTCCGGTCGCATCCACGATCCGCCTCACGCGGCTGGCCCTCGCCAGCTCAACCGAAGCGAACCCTGGGGTTAGAAGCACTTGGGCGCGCAGGTGCCGCCGCCGCTGCCGTTCGGCGCGCAGAGCGAGCTGCCGGGGAGATCCGACGGCTCGCAGAGCGAATCCTGGAAGCCGGGCGTGCAGGCGCCGCCGACGCTCCTGGTCACCTGGCAAGTCGTCGTCGTGCCCGCGTCGGAGTTGTCGACGATGCACACGTTCTGCTGCGTCTCCGAAGGGCAATGCGCGCTCGTGTCGCAAACGTCGCCGTCGTTGAACCATGGCGTGCACTTACCGGCGCTGCAATACAGGCCGATCTTGCACGAGCTGTCGTCGTTGCAGTCGGCGTTGGCGCTGCCGAAGGCCTGGCAGGTCGTCTTCGTCTGCGTGCCCACCTGCAAGCACACCGTGCCGTCGGCGCACTGGCTGTCGACGAAGCTGTAGAGGCTGTCGTTGTGCGGATCGCAGTCGGCCGCCGACGCGATCTTCATCTCGCACTTGCCGCCGCTCGGGTCCTTGCACACGCCGGCGGTCGTGTCGCAGTACGAGCCCGGCACCGTCTGGCAGTCGGTCGGAGCCCCGGTGCAGGTGACCGCCGAAGCCGTGTACTGCAGTTGGCAGTACATACCGGTCGCGCACTCCGGCGTCGGCGTCAGCGCGCCCTGGAACGGATCGCAAGCGCCGTGCAGCGCCATCTGGGTCGTCGGGGTGACGCAGGTGGGCGGCATCGCCGCCGGAAAGGTCGGGCAGAGCAGGCCGTACTGGCACGAGGTGGTGGAGCAGTCCTCGTTGAGGGCGGCGCTCTTCACGCACTGCTGTGTGCCAAAGGAGTCGCAGTAGGAGTCGGCCGCGCAGTCGCTGTCGCTACGACAGGCCGCACCGGTGGGCTTGGGGGCGGTGCAACTGCCGGCGCAGCCGGTCACCTGCTCGGCCATGCCGCCGTCGCTGCCGGCGTGCTGGCAGTAGCCGCTCGTGCACTCGACGCCGGCGACACACGCGGCGCCGTTCGCCTGGTGCCCCGAGTACAAGAACTGGAGGCAGCGCGAGCTCCAGGCGCCGACGTCCGAAGAGTCGCAGCGCGCGTTCTTGACCGCGTCGAGACACTGGAGCTCGTTGATCTCCAGGCGCCCCTTCATGATCTCGACGTCCTGATCCCAACCCGTGTGGCGCAGGTTGTTCTCCACGCAGGCTGCCATCTGCGCGGCGTCGAGCTGCCCGCAGGTGACGTAGTGAGCGCACAGCGTCGTCGCGTAGTCCTGGGCGAACTGGGTGAAGGAGACGTTCACCTTGGCGTCGTTGGGAATGACCATGTCGGCGATGCCCGCCGAGAGGTCGTCGGAAACCCCCATGTCTCCTGTCGCCATGTCGGGCGTCGGCAAGCCATGGTCACCGCAGCCGAGGACGCCGATGCTCAGAAGCGACAGCAAGACGGTACAACGCATGGTTAGGCTCCTACAGGCATCATATCGATTGATTGGTTGCATGATCAAGCAGCGGAGATCACATCGCCCAATGGCGTAATGACTTGGGTGTGATAGCTTTGCCCGCTGTGCCGCGACCCCGTATCGTCCTTGCCGACGACGAGCTGAACCTGCGCAAGGTCCTCGGGGCCATCCTCCTTCGCGACGGCTATGAGGTGCTCGAGGGGCGCGACGGCGAGGAGGCGCTCCGGCTCGTCGCCGAGAACCCGGGCATCGCCGCGGTCATCACCGACCTGCGCATGCCTCGCCTCGACGGGATGGGCGTGCTCCGCCGGGTCGTCGCCGACCACCCGGACGTTCCGGTCATCATGATCACGGCGCACGGATCGGTCGACAGCGCCGTCGAGGCGGTCAAGCTCGGCGCCTTCGACTACATCGAGAAGCCGTTCGAGCAGACCCAGATCCAGCAGGTGGTGGCCAAGGCGCTCAAGCAGCACGAGCTCGACAAGCGCGCGCCGCGCACCACCCAGCCGGCGGCCTCGGGCGGGCGCTACGGGCTCATCGGGCGCTCGCCGGTGCTCGAGCAGGTGTTCGCGGTCATCGAGAAGGTCGCCGACACGCCGTCGACGGTGTTGATCTCCGGCGAGTCGGGCACCGGCAAGGAGCTGATCGCGCGCGCGCTGCACAACAACTCCTCGCGCAAGGCGGGGCCGTTCATCAAGATCAACTGCGCGGCCATCCCGAAGACGCTGATGGAGTCGGAGCTGTTCGGGTACGAGAAGGGCGCCTTCACCGGCGCCGTCGGCTCGAAGCCCGGACGCTTCGAGCTGGCCGACGCGGGCACGCTGTTTCTCGACGAGATCGGCGAGATCCCCGTCGAGATGCAGGTGAAGCTGCTGCGCGTGCTGCAGGAGTCGGAGTTCGAGCGGGTGGGCGGCATCAAGACCATCAAGGTCGACGTCCGCCTGGTGACGGCGACCAACCGCGATCTGCAGAAGGAGGTCGCGGCGGGCACCTTTCGCGAGGATCTCTTCTACCGCCTCAACGTGGTGCCAATCCACCTGCCGCCCTTGCGCGAGCGCCAGGGTGACATCCCGCTTCTGGTCGAGCACTTCATCGCGCGCTTCAACGAGCGCTTGAAGAAGCAGATCACCAGCGTCGACGAAGAGGGGCTGGCGCGCCTGACCGCGCACTCATGGCCGGGCAACATCCGCGAGCTGGAGAACGTACTCGAGCGCACGATCCTCTTCTGCGAGGGGCCGACGATCCACGCGGCGGAGCTGCCTCCCGAGATCTCGGGCGCGGCGGCGGCGGCGGCGGCGGCCGCGGCCGCGGCAAGTGTGCCGCTGGCGGTGCCGTCGGCGGCGAGCGCGCCCAACATGACACCGCCGCTCGGCACCGCCATGCCGGCGGCGTCGCCGGAGGCGCGCGCCTCGTCGCTCAAGGAGCTGGTGCGTCAGGAGACCGAGCGCGTCGAGCGCGAGCTGATCGTGCGCGCGCTCGAGGAGACCGGCGGCAACGTGACGCAGGCGGCGCGCAAGCTCAAGATCAGCCGCAAGTCGTTGCAGAACAAGATGAAGGAGTTCGGGCTGCGCGATCGGGAGTAGGCGCTACTCGCGCTCGCACAGCGAGTCGTAGTCGTTGCTGCACGAGATGTCCTTCCAGCCGGAGCCGTTGACCACACGCACGCAGTTGGGCGCGGAGCTCTCGTTGGGCTCGTTGCCGGCGAAGCCGTGGAAGCGGGTCGAGTCGAACGCCTCCGACGTGGTCGCCTGCCAGGTGTAGACCCCGAGCTGTGAGGGCGCCTTGAGCGCGATCCAGGCGTCGTTGGGATCGCCCACGACCGCGCTGAGGCCCGCTTCGTTCTCGGCGATGTCGGCCAGGGTGGCCAGGTGGGTGCCGGCCGGGCAGCTGCTGGCGAGCGCCGTCGAGTAGTTGACCAGCCCGCTCTGCACGAAGTAGCAGTGGCCGTTGATCGGCGACGAGTAGGCGCCCGCTTCGGTGCACGGCCGCTTGGTGAAGCAGTTGGCGGTGCAGTTGGGGCCGCCGTCGCACTCCTCGCCGGGCTCGACGATGCCGTTGCCGCACGAGCTCTCGCACACGAAGCCGAGCGCGAACGTGGTCGACGACGGCAGGTTCCCCGTCGCCGGGAAGCCGCACGGCAGATCGGCCCAGCCGGTGATGGTGCGCGCGCCGCAGTCCTCGGTGCGGTTGCCGTTGGCGGCGCCGTTGTTGGGCTCGCCGGGGGCGAAGGCCGAGTACAAAAGCTTCTCGCCGTTCACCCACTGAAAGCTGTCGGTGGTGCCATGCGTGATCTCGAGGCCGATCCACATCTGCGTCAGGCCGGCGACGGCGTTGACGATGGTGTTCTCCGCCGAGGAGGTGACCACCGCGAGGTAGCCGCCGCGCGACTGGCAGTCGCGCTGCGCCGCGGCCCAGGTGATCGGGCTCGACCAGGCGACGTAGCAGTGTCCCGTCGCCGGGTCGACCTTGGCGCCGGAGGAGCCGGTGACGCTGCCGCAGCTCGCGCGCGTCTTGCACATCGTCGTGCACGTCGACGTCGACGCGGGATCGTCGCTGTTGCCGGCGCCCTGATCGCACTCTTCGCCGCTGTCGAGGACGCCGTTACCGCAGCCCGCCGGCACGACGACGCCGCCGCCGTCGCCGCCGCCGCCGCCCATGTCGACGCCGGGGCCGGGATCGGTGCCGATGACGCCGCCGTCGCCGGCGCCGGTGCGGCAGGCGTCGCCGACGTTGCCGCCGTCGCTCGACGCCTGATCCGGGTTGGGCGTGTTCGGACAGTTGTCGACGAGATCGGGGACACCGTCGTGATCGGCGTCGGGCAACAGTCCGGCGGTGACCTGGAGGCCGAGCGGCATCTCTTGCCCCGGCAGCACCGGCACGCGCCCGGCGGCGCCGCCGATGGGGGTACCGGCCATCGTGGCGACGACGACCACGCGCGCTTCACCGGCGTTCGCCGAGAGCATGACGACGACGTCGCCGGGCAGACGGCTGGAGGCGCCGA
Organism: uncultured delta proteobacterium; assembly: GCA_963816965.1. Taxonomy (GTDB): domain Bacteria; phylum Myxococcota_A; class Polyangia; order Palsa-1104; family Palsa-1104; genus JAQBQH01. The sequence continues at coordinate 85,656 of CAWFMP010000005.1, read as the reverse complement.
GATCGGAGGCATCGACGACGCGGCCGCTGCGATCGAAGACGGTCAGGGTGAGGTCGTCCGCGGTCACGCCGAGGCCGGCCGACAGCGACACCCGCACCGTCGTCGGTGCGGCACGACAGCCGGCGGCGAGCAGCGCCGCCGCTACGACGAGCGTGCGTACGGCCGTCATCGGCGCCCGTCCAAGAGGCCGAGCGAGCCGGCGCGCGCCGGCTGCGGCTGCCCCTCGATCACGCCCACCGCCACCGCGGACGCGGCGGCGCCGACGGCGAGCACGCTGACGACGGCCCAGACCCACTTGCGGCTCTTGTGCGCGTGCTCTTCGACGCTGGCGACGGGCGTGCCCGTCGAGGTCATCGCCGCCACCTCGGCAGACACGGGCGCCGAATCGCGCATGCGCAGATCGGCATGCTGCGGCGCCTGCTCCTCGACCGGATGGCGCCGCTCGGCCTCGTCGCGCTGGCGCCGCGCTTCGGCCTCGACCGCGGCGCGACGATCGCGCTCGGTAGAGATCTCGGCCAGAGCGTCTCGCACCTCACCGCGCAGCTTGGCGTCGGCGACGTTGGAGTCGAGAAACTTCTGGAACGATGCGGCGGCGTCATCGAGGCGATCGAGCTTGCGCTGGCATTGGCCGATGTTCACCAGGAAGCCGGCCAGCGGATACGCCTCGTAGCCCGCGTTGAACTCATCGAGCGCGGCCGCATAGCCGCCCGACTCGAAGAGCGCGCGTCCGCGCTGAAAGTGCGCCGCGGCGACCCGCTTGTCGGCCGCGTGCGCCGGCGCCGCCACGGCGGCGACCAGCGCGAGCAGCAAGGCACCGCGAATGATCATTTGAGCCCCGCGAAGGGGTCGACGATGCGCCCCTCTTTGACGGTGCGCTCCGGCTCTGCCGACTCCGCCGGCTCCGGCGACGGCGGCGGCGCCGCCGACACGCGAGCGCGCGTGACGTGGTGGTGCGACTGCGCGTGCACGACCGGCGCCGCGGCGCGCGGCGGCGCGGACGGATGGGCCGCGATCGCCGGCGCCTTCACGATCCCTGTTGCGACCGGCGCCGTCACCACGGGGGCCGGAACCGCGACCCGCGCCGCGGGGGCCGGCAACGCCGTCGGCGCCGGCGCCAGGCTCGAATCGGACGGCGCCGGGTGGCTGACGATGAGCGCGAAGACCAGCGCGACCAGCCCGATCACCGCGGCCACGGTCGTGTACCACACCATGCGCGGTGCTCGGGTCAGCCGCACCGTCGATCCCGACGGCGTCGGCGCTACGACGAACAGCGGCAGCGGCCCCGCCGGCCGCGGCGTGGCGAAGGGCGACGGCGGCGGCAGCGGCGGCAGCGACGGCGTCACTTCGGCGCGCGGCACCACGAACAGCCGCGGCGGCGCCAGCGGGGGCAGCAGCCCCGGATCGATGAACACCTCGGCGTGCTCGCGGCGAATCTCGCCGCTGGCCGCGGCGCTACGGCGCTCGTCGTCGGGGGTGTGCACCGGCGGCGCCGGCGTCTCCTCGGTGCGGTCCTCCAGCTCCGGATCGATCGGCGGCGGCACCGGTGTGCGCACCAGCGCCAACTTCGCCTTGGCGGCCGCGCGGCGGGAGACGATCGGCGGTGGCGGCAGCGGCATCGGCTCCGAGCCGGCCGCCGGCAGCGCCGGCAGCGCGGCCGCGCCACCGACCTCGTTGCGATCGGTGTGCCCCTCCAGAAGCGGGCGCAGCGCCTGCCGGGCCGACACGGCGTGCGCCTCGGCGTCCGGATCGAGCGCCACCGGCGACTCCGTCTCCGGCGCCGCGGTGCCGCACTCGCCGCACTCGGCGCCCGGCAGCACCTGCTTGCCGCAGACGTCGCACACGACCATCCAATCGTTGGCGAACAGCTCGGCGACGAACGCGGCGAGGCGCCGGCGCGACCACGCCAGCGCATCGAGCGACTCGAGCGCTTCGGCGAATTCGCTGCCCGACTGGTAGCGCTCGCCGGGATCACGCGCCAGCGCCTTCTTGACGATGGCATCGAGCGCGCGCGGCACGTCGCGGTTGTCGACGGACGGCGCGATCACCTGCGCCGCCGACACCCGCTGCAGCGTCTCGAGCTCGGTCTGCCCGGCGAAGAGCCGTTTGCCGGTGAGCATCTCGTGGAGGACGATGCCGGCGGCGAAGACGTCGACGCGGCGATCGATCGGCTGGTGATTGACCTGCTCCGGCGCCATGTACGCGTACTTGCCCTTGAACGACTGGGTCACGTCGTAGTCGAACTGGCCCACCATCTTGGCCACGCCGAAGTCGAGCAGCTTGACCGAGCCGTCGCGGCACACCATGACGTTCGAAGGCGACACGTCGCGATGGATGATCTGCACCCGCTTGCCGTCGTTGCCGACGAAGCTGTGCGCGTAGCCGAGGCCGTGGCACATGTCGCGCGCGATGGCGAGCGAGCAGCCGACCGGCATGCGCAGCCCGCGCGCGGCCACGGCGGCGCGGAGCTGCGACAGGTTGCGGCCCGGGAGGTACTCCATCGCCAAGTAGGGAATCCCATCGACGACGCCGAAGTCGTGCACCTGCACGATGTTGGGGTGCGCGAGCGCAGCCATCAGGCGCGCCTCGCTCGAGAACATGGCGACGAACTCGCGCTGGCTGGTGAGCGCCGGCAGCATCGCCTTGACCACAACGATCTTGGTGAAGCCGCTCGGTCCGTGGCGGGTCGCCTTGTACACGACCGCCATGCCGCCCTGACCCACGCACTCGGTGAGTAGGTAGGGGCCGAACTGGATCGGCGATTCGCTGGCGGCTGCGGAGAAGAGCATTGCCCCCTCTTCTTTCATGGGGCGGCCTTTGCGAGTTCTGTTCCAAGCGTACGGTGCCTCACCTGTCGGACGTTTACATTTCTGCGGCCCGTCGACGGGTGGGGGTGGCCACCCCGCTTGGTGGGGCCTCCTCCAACTTTTTTGAGGCTACTGGCGGACTTGCACACACATGTCGCAGGGTCCCCAAACTTGACCACGCGCGCGCTGGCCGGTACGGTGCAGCCATGCGGCGCGCGTGGGCAGTGTTGCTCGTCGCGGTCGCTGCGGCCGCCGCCGTGCCGCAACCGGCGTGGGCCGCCGACGTCACCGACGTCGCCAGCGCCTTCGACGAAGGCAACCCCTTCGACTTCCGCTTTCGCGTCCGCTACGACCACACCGAGAAGCGGGCGCAGATCAAGCGCGAGCTCGAAGGGTTGTCGCCGACGCAGTCGGCGATCGCGGTGCTGCGCGATCTGGCGTACACGCAGACGCAAGACAGCTTGTCGCTGCGCGCCGAGGTGGGGCTGTTCCAGGACCTGATGTTTCACGCCGAGCTGCCCATCATCCTCGGCGAGCAGGAGAGCTACTACTTCGATCAGTCGGCAGGCTCGGCGTGCCGCTTCGCGCCCGATCCCATGCCCAACTGCGTGAACGCGGCCAACTCGACGACAGTGCGCGACGGCATCGCCGAGGCGCCGATGATGGGGACGCTGCTGTTCCAGGGCGCCAAGCGCGGCGCCTCCGGCGGCAGCGGGCTCGACGCCTTCGACACCTTCAACTTCGGGCTCACCTGGGCGCCGGTGTCGCAGCGGCGCGACGACACCAAGCCCACCTGGATCCTCGCCATCGAGCCGCAGATCTCGATCGGCAACATCATGGCGTACGATCGCGCGCGGCCGAACGCCAACCACGCGGTCTCCGAGGGCATCCACCGCCTCTACGCGCGCACCGCGATCTCCCATCGCTGGCGCTGGATCGAGCCGTACATGTCGTTCTGGTACATGTATCCGATCGCGCGCGGCGACTCGCTGTTCAAGGACTACGGTCCGTCGCAGTCGCTGAAGAACCCGCAGCAGGAGGGCGGCACGACGTTCGGCGCCGAGCTGGTGCCGTTCGAGCGGCCCAAGGACGGACACAAGATCTTCGTCGACGTGCGCGGTCTGCTCGACGGGCACTTCGCCGGCAAGGGCTACTCGGAGGCATGGGAGCTGTTCGCGTCGGCGCCGCCGCTGGCCTGCGATCTGGCGCAGGCGGCGTACAACCCGGCCTGCAATCCGTCGCTGACGACGAACTCGTATCAAGGGCAGCCGTTCACCGGCATCACCACCATCGACAACTACGCGTCGCTCGGTGTCGACATCGCGCTGGGCGTGCAGGTGGGGCAGCACGCGCGCTTCCGCACCGCTTTCGCCTACCTGCACGACGAGGCGCACTTCATCACCGGCGAGGACATCGGTGTGCCGTCGACGGCGTCGGGGCGCGTGATGTCGCCGAACGAGTTCAACCCGGCGTATCGCGCGACCATCGATCAGGTCGGGCGGCGCTACAAGGTCGACAACGTCGACACGTACAACTTCAGCATCTGGGGCCAAATCCAGTTCTAGCAGGGCTGCGGCGGTAGGTGGTACCGAGGCGACTGCGGCGCAGCGCTACGTCCGCGGCCGCAGCGAGTGCTTTGCGCGGCTCAAACAGTCCTCGCCACCGGACCGCTGTGCTCGATTCGACCCCTTGCCTGTGCTGCGGAACTCGCCTCGCAAAGCACTCGCTACGACCGCTCGGCGCGGAAGGCGTGCAGCAAGCCGGCGGATCGAGCGCGCCCAGGGCTTGGGCTTCCTGCTCGGCTGCTCGAACCGTCAACGTTCGCCGCCACGCCGGGCGCGCACCTTCGCCGCCACGCCGGGCGCGCACCTTCGCCGCCACGCCGGGCGCGCACCTTCGCCGCCACGCCGGGCGCGCACCTTCGCCGCCACGCCGGGCGCGAAAGACTCAGCGCACAGGACCCGCGCGCTCTGCCCCGCTGGGCGAGTTCCGCAGCACAGGCAAGGGGTCGAATCGAGCACAGCGGTCCGGTGGCGAGGACTGTTTGAGCCCAGAGGGGCAGAGCGCGCGGGTCCGGCCGTGCGCCCCACACCCGATCGAGCCGAGCCGACCCGCTAGTCGCGCTTCAGGGCGACGGCGAGCTGGTAGATCTGGCGTTTCGGCTTGCCGCTCAACAGGGCGAGGGCGGCGGCGATCTCCTTGGGTGACTCGCCGTCGGCGAGCCGGCGCTTGACCTCGGCTTCGACGTCGACGGCGGGCTCGCTCGCCGAGGCGGCGGCGCCTTCGACGACGATGGTGACCTCGCCGCGCGGGGGCGCGTCGCCGAAGCGCGCCGTCAGCTCCTTGAGCGTGCCGCGCACCAGCTCCTCGTGCATCTTGGTCAGCTCGCGCGCGACGCAGGCGCGCCGATCGTCGCCGAAGACGGCGGCCAGATCGTGCAGCGTCGCCGCGGCGCGCCCGGGCGCTTCGTAGAGCACGAGCGTGGCCTCGATGTTGCGCAGGCGCGCGAACGCCTGCAGGCGCGGGCCGCCGTCGCGCGCCGGGAAGCCGACGAAGTAGAACGCGTCCGACGGCAGGCCGGACGCGACCAACGCCGCCAGCGCCGCCGAAGCGCCCGGCACCGGCACCACGCGCACGCCGGCGGCGACCGCTGCGGCGACCAGGCGCGCGCCCGGATCGGAGACGCCGGGCGTGCCCGCCTCGCTGATGACCGCCACGTCGTCGCCGCCGCGCAGCCGCGCCATCAGATGCTCGGTGCGCTCCGCCTCGTTGCCCTCGAAGAAGCTGACCATCGTCGGCCGCGCGATCTCGAAGTGGCGCAGCAGGTTCTGCGCCGCGCGCGTGTCCTCGGCGGCGATGACCGGCACCTCCTTGAGCACGCGGATGGCGCGCAAGGTCATGTCCTCGAGGTTGCCGATCGGCGTGGCCACGACGTACAGCGTGCCGACCTGGTCCGCCGCGCCTCCGTCGTCTTCGCTCATTCTTCGAGCCCCATCGCGATCTGCGACCGCGTCGCCGAGCTCGGCTTGCAGATACTTCTTGAGCTTCTCGGTGAGCCGCTTCTCGAGCTGGCGCGCGCGCTCGCGCGTGATGCCGTAGCTCTCGCCGATCTCCTGCAGCGTCTTCGGCTCGTCGGTGAGCAGCCGCTCCTGAAAGATCGTCAGCTCGCGCCCGCGCAGCGTCTTGGCGAACGTCTCCAGCTTGTCGCGCAGCAGCACGCGGAACTCGTCGCCCTCGGCGCGCACGTCGGGTCGCGTGTCGCCCGACGACTCGAGCATGTCGAGGTGCGTGCGGCCGCCCTCGTCGTCCTTGCCGAGCGGCGCGTCGAGCGACAGCTCGCCCTGGCCGAGCCGCTGCTCCATGTCGATCACGTCGTGCTCGGGCACGTCGAGCGCCTCGGCCAGCGCCTTGGACGAGGTGTCGAAGCCCGGCTGCTCGAGCTTGTCCTTCTCCTTGCGCAGGTTGAAGAAGAGCTTGCGCTGCGCCTGCGTGGTGCCGATCTTCACCAGCCGCCAGTTGTTCAAGATGAACTTGAGGATGTAGGCGCGGATCCACCAGGCCGCGTACGACGACAGCTTCACGCCGCGGTACGGATCGTACTTCTTCACCGCCTGCATCAGGCCGACGTTGCCCTCCTGGATGAGGTCGAGCAGGTTGCGGTGCGCGCGGCGATACTCGTGCGCGATCTTCACGACCAGCCGCAGGTTCGACGGTCACCAGGCGCCGCGCGGCCTCGACGTCGCCGGTCTCGACGAACTTCTTGGCCAGCGCGTGCTCCTCCTCGCGCGAGAGCAGCGGATAGCGGCGGATGTCCTGGATGTAGAGCTGCAGCGGATCGAGCCGCGCCAGCGAGCGCCCGCTCTTCGGCTCGGGCACGAGCGCCTGCGCGGCCTGGCCCTCGTCGTCGTCGTCATCGACGATGGCGGGCAGCGCCTCGTCGGCCGGGGCCTCTTCTTCGGTGAGCTCGGCGGCATCGGGCTCGTTGGGCTCGACGTCGATCGGATCGTCGGCGTCGATCAATTCGCCGTCGACGACCTCGGCGTCGGTCGGCGCCGCAGCTTTCGGCTTCTTCGCCATCGGAGGCGCCAGTATAGTCACGGAATCTCGCTTGCGGTAGAGTGCGCGCCGATGCCCACCGTGCAGCACTCCATAGACGTAGCCGCCACTCCCGAAGATTGCTGGCGCGTCTTCTCCGATCTATCGACGTGGCCGCGCTGGTTTCCCATGTTGCAGCGGGCCGAAGGCGAGCTGCGCGCCGGGGGCCAGCTGACCCTGCACTTCGCCGCCGGGCCGGCGCGGCTGCCGGTCGAGGTCGCCATCGAGGAATACGCGCCGCGCGAGCGGGTGCGCTGGGTCGGCGGGCGTCTCGGCATTCGCGGCGATCACTCCTATTCGTTCGGCGTGCAGGCACCGGGCACCACGCGCTTCACCTCGAGCGAGACCTTCAGCGGGCTGGGCGCGCGGCTGATCGCGGGCCCGCTGTTCGCCAAGCTCGACGGCGAGACCCACCACTCGATGGAGCGCTTCAAGTCCCTGGTCGAAGCGGCGCATACGTGAACCTGCTCGAGCTCGCGGCCGTCGAGGTGGGCTACCACGGCGAGGCGGTGCTGCCGCCGGTGCGGCTCGACGTCGCCGCCGGCGCCGCCATCGGCATCGTCGGGCCCAACGGCAGCGGCAAGACCACCCTGGTGCGCACGATGCTGGGCCTGCTGCCGCCGGTGCGCGGAGAGATCCGGTTTCCCAGCGACAAGCGGCCCCGCTTCGGCTACGTGCCGCAGCGCGCGGCGGTGGACGTCAGCTTTCCGCTGACCGCCTACGAGGTCGCGCTCATGGGCCGCTACGGCCTGTGCGGCGCCGGCCGGCGCCCGCGCGCCGTCGACGTCGAGCGCACCCGGGCGGCACTGACCGACGTCGGCGCGCTCGACATCGGCCATCGCCCGTTCCACGCGCTGTCGGGCGGACAGCGGCAGCGCGTGCTGGTGGCGCGCGCGCTGGCGGCGGAGCCGGAGATCCTGGTGCTCGACGAGCCGACGACCGGCATGGACCTACCGTCGGAGCACGCGATGATGCTGCTGTTGCGCTCGTTCACCGCGCGCGGCATCGCGGTCATCTTGATCTCGCATCAGCTGGGGTCCGTCGCCGATCACGTCGAGCAGCTCGTCGTGGTGGCCGGGCTCGAGCACCCGGTCGCGGTCGGCGCCCGCGCCGAGCTGCTCACCTCCGAGCGACTGTCGAAGATCTACGAGCGGCCGATCGCGGTGCGCGGCGTCGACGGGCACAGCGTCATCTATGTGGAGCCGGACAAGCGATGACCGACGTCGGCTTCTGGGAATCGTGGTTCCTGTGGCGCGATCCGATGGTGGTCGCCGTCATCGCCGCCGGGATGTGCGCCTTCATCGGCGTCTACATCGTGCTCAAGCGCGTCGTCTTCGTCTCGGCGGCGATGTCGCAGATGTCCGGCGTCGGCGTCGCCTTCGCCTTCTTCCTGTGCGCCATCGCCGGCGTCGATCCGCACCACGCGCCGTTCTACCTGCACCCGGTGCCGTGGGCGATCGCGGCCGCGGCCATCGTCGCGCAGATCTTCTCGGCCAACCTCGGCCACCGGCGCCTCGCCGGCGAGACGGTCATCGGCCTGGCCTACCTCATCGCCGCCGCCGGGGTGATCCTCATCCTCAACTCGCCGCGCGTGACGCAGGAGGCGCACGAGGTCAACGACCTGCTCTACGGCAACGCCGTCGCCGTGCCGCCCGAGCAGCTCTACATCATGTCGGCCGCCGCCATCGTCGTGGCGGTGGTGCACGGGCTGTTCGGCAAGGAGTTCATCTTCACCGTCTTCGACCCGGAGATGGCGCGGACGCTGGGCGTGCGCACCCGCCTGTGGTCGCTGGTCCTGTTCCTCACGTTCGCCGTGGCCATCTCGGTGTCGACGCGCGCCATCGGCGCCCTGCCGGTGTTCGCGTTCACCGTGATCCCGCCGGCGGTGGCGCTGCTCGTGGGCTCGCGCATGTGGTCGGTGTTCGCCATCTCCGTCGGCGTCGCGGTGGTGTCGGCGTTCCTCGGCTACTACGCGTCGTTCCACTGGTCGCTGCCGACGGGGGCTTCGATGGTGATGGCCTCGGCGCTGTTCCTCCTGCCGGCCCTGCAGCGGCTCCGCTACAAGGGGTGATGATGACTCGACTGCTAGTGGCCGTGATCGTGCTCGCCTCGGCAGCGACGGCGCGCGCGCAGGTCGATGGTGGCGTACCGTCGGATCTCGCGCCCGGGAGCGCGGCGGCCGACCTGGCGCCCGCGCCCGCCGCGGGCGACGACGGCGGAGTGTCCGAGGCCGAGATCGAGAAGGCGCTCGGCGCCGACGTCGCCGCGCAGAAGAAGGGCCACCCGGCGACGACCGCCACGCCGGAGCCGGCGCCGGCCACCACCGGCTCGGGCTTCGGCGCAGCGCTCGGCCGCGTCTTTCAGACGCTCAACCCGGACATCAGCGCCATCGTCGATTTTGCCGCCGGCTGGTACCAGGACGACCAGGGCACCATCAAGAGCGGCGACGATCCGCAGTCGACCGGCTTCAAGGCGCAGGAGATCGAGCTGGCGCTACAGGCCGTCGTCGATCCCTATTTCCGCGCCGACATCTTCCTCACCATCCCGGACCTGCGGAACCTGGAGGTCGAGGAAGCCTTCCTGACGACCACACACCTGCCGGGCAACTTCCAGATCAAGGCGGGCATCTTCCGCGCCGACCTCGGGCGGCAGAACGCGCAGCACCTGCACCTGCAAGACTTCACGCGCCGGCCTGCCATCAACCCGCAGTTCCTCGGCATCGACGGGCTGCGCGCCCCCGGGCTCCAGGTCAACTGGCTGGTGCCGCGCATTCCGTTCTACCTCGTCATCTCGGGCTCGGCCTTCTCGGTCGACCCGGCGGAGCCCGACGAGCCGCTGCAGACGTTCGGCGGCGGCGCGCGTTGGGACTTCACCTACCTGGCGACGGCGCGAGCCTTCTTCCCGCTCACCGACACCACGTCTCTGTACGCCGGCTTGAATTATGCGCACGGAAAAACGTCTCAATCGGTCCTGGGCAACAACGCCCTACCATCTACGGCCCAAGGGCTTACGCTGTACGACAATTACTACGACAACCTCTACGGGACGGACCTCTATCTGAAATGGAAACCAGCGAATCAGAGTCGCAGCTATGCATCGGTGGCGTGGCAGAGCGAGTACTTCTTGCGCCAGATCCCCGGCCTGTTGATCGGCGGCGTCAGGCACCCGCAGCTGGAGGGCGGGCTCTACTCGCAAGTGGTGGTGCAGCTCCACCGTCGCTGGTACCTGGGAGTGCGCGGCGAGCTGATGGGGATCCCCTCGGGGGACAACGTCAAGCGCGAGTATGCGGGAGCCGGCAGCATCACGTGGGCGCTGTCGGAGTTCGCGCGGGTTCGCCTCTACGGCGAGCTGCGCTACGGACCGCGCTTTCTGCCGGAGGACACGACGCCGCACCCGCCGCGGTTTACGGGGGCGGCGTTCCTGCAGCTCGAGGCCGCCATCGGCGCGCATGGGGCGCACCCCTTCTGATGCGCGCGCTCCTGGCAGCGCTCCTGCTCGTCGTCGGCGCCGGTCGCGCCGAGGCCAAGGTGCACGTGGTGGCGTCGATCGAGACCTTCGCCGATCTGGCGCGCCAGGTCGGCGGCGATCGCGTCGAGGTCAAGGCGCTGTCGCGCGGCTACATGGACCCGCACTACGTCGAGCCCAAGCCGTCGTTGGTGATCGATCTGAATCGCGCCGACCTGCTCATCCACGTCGGCCTCGAGCTGGAGATCGGCTGGCTCCCGCCGCTGGTGCTGGGCTCGCGCAACGACCGCCTCGGGCGCGGCCAAGCGGGCAACCTGGACGCCTCGACGGGGATCCCGGTGCTCGACGTGCCGGCGGTGCGCGTCGATCGATCGATGGGCGACATCCACCCGCAGGGCAACCCGCACTATTGGATCCCGCCCGATAACGCCATCATCATCGCGCGCGAGATCGCCGAGCGCCTGGAGCAGATCGACGGCGCCGGCGCGGCGACCTACGAGGCCAACCTCAAGCGCTTCGAGGCCGAGGTGGCCAAGCGGCGCGTCGGCTGGGAGAAGCGCGCGGCGCCGATCAGAGGGATGAAGATCGTCACCTACCACCAGAGCTGGAGCTACGTGGCCAAGTGGCTCGGCCTGCAGGAGGTCGGCTACGTCGAGCCGAAGCCGGGGATCCCGGCGCCGCCTTCGCACATCGCGGCGCTCATCGGGCTCATGCGGCGCGAGGGCGTCAAAGAGATCCTGATGGAGTCGTTCTACCCGCGCAACACCGTGCAGCTCGTCGCCGAGAAGGCGGGGGCCAAGATGCTGGTGATGCCGAGCGACGTCGGGGCCACGCCGGACATCAAGGACTACTTCGGGCTCGTCGACGCGGTGGTACAGAAGCTCGTCGCGCCGTAAGATCCGCGGATGCGCGGAGACGCTCCCGGGTTCGCCATCACGCTCGACGTCGAGGGGCAGGCGGTGGTCGTCATCGGCGACGACGCCGATGCGGCGCGCAAGCAGGCGCTGCTCGAGGACGCGGGCGCACGCGTCACGCTCCTTGCGCCCGCGGCCTTCTCCGACCCGGCGCTCGACGGCGCGCGGCTGGTGCTCGTGAGCGCGCGCGACCCGGCGCTGGCGGCGCGCGTGGCGGCGGCGGCCCGGGCGCGCGGCGTGCCGCTGTGGTGCTCGGACGATCCGGCGCACTCGGACTTCGCGATGCCGGCGGTGGCTCAGCTCGGCAACGTGCGCATCGCCATCTCGACGGCTGGCGGCTCGCCGACGCTGGCGGGCAAGCTGCGCGCGATCTTCGAGGAGCAGCTGGGCCCGCGCTTCGCCGAGTTCGGACGCGCGCTGGCGGCGCGGCGGCCGTCGCGCACGGTCGACGAGCGGCGCGCCGATCTCGACGGCTTCGAGCTCGCGCTGGGCGTGCGCTACCCCGACTGGTTCGAGTAGCACGCTTCAGGGTCGCGTGACGCGGTAGATGGCGAAGTGCGCCCCGTCGCGCAAGTGATAATAGAGCGACTTCTCGTCGAGCGAGAGCGTCGGCGCTTCGGCGAAGCCGGTGATGGCGGCGAGAGGCCGCGGCGTCGAGAAGGGGGCGTCGGTGCTGGCGCGTGTGGCGCCGTAGATGGCCGGCTGGGAGCCGTCGATGCGCGTGAAGTAGAGCTCCAGCTTGGAGGCCGAGAGCACCGGCGCGTACTGGACGCCGCCGGCGAGGTTGACCGCCTGCATCGTCGCCGCGCTGGTGGGCGAGCGCGCAAAGCCGCTGCCGGCGCGGTCGGCGAGGATGAGGTCGGCGCTCTGGGGTCCGCCGGCGGCGGTGAACAGTCCTTCGGCGAACGCGAGCGTCGCGCCGTCCGCGGAGACCACGACGTCGAAGATGACCCGCCCCGGCCCCGAGGCCGGCAGGCCCGGCACCAGCTCCACGCCGCTGAGCGCGCCACCGGCGAAGAGCCCGCGGTAGATGGTCGACTGCGTGGTCGCGTAGCTGCGATCGGAGATGAAGTAGAACATGCCGTCGTCGTCGTCGGAGGCGACGCCTTCGAGCGCGGTCGTGTTCACGCCGCCGCCCAGAGGCGCGCGATACTGGAAGGTGAGGTCGTCGATCCGCTCGGCGTAGTGCAGATCGGTGTTGACCGACGGATCGTTGGAGTTGTTGAAGAACAGGTAGTGGCCGTCGCGACTGATGAACGGCTCCATGGCGTCATCGGACCAGCCCACGATGGTGACGCGGGTGGGGTTCGCGAAGTCGCCCGGCAACGCGGCGTCGGGCGTGGTGACGATGCCGCGGTGCGGGCATCCCGCGAGGCAGAGGAGCAGCCAGGGCAGGTGGCGACCGCGCACCGCTACGATCGTATCACGTGAGCGTGGCGTCGACTTCGAGGGCACGCTCGAGCTGCGCCAGATACTCCTTGCGCGGGATGTCGACGGCGCCCAGGTGGTGCAGGTGCGGCGTCGGCACCTGGCCGTCGCACAGGACGAAGCCGCAGGCGCGCAGCCGATCGACCAGGTGCATGACCGCGGCCTTCGACGCGTCGGTGCGGCGGTTGAACATCGACTCGCCGCCGAAGAAGCCGCCAAGGGTCACGCCGTAGAGCCCGCCGACGAGCTCGTCCCCCTCCCACACCTCGACCGAGTGCGCGTACCCGCGCTCGTGCAGCGTCTTATACGTCCGCACGAAGTCCTCCGAGATCCAGGTCGATTCGCGCCCCGGCGCCGGCGCCGCGCAGGCACGCATCACCTGCTCGAACGCCTCGTCGACGGAGAAGCGCCAGCCTCCCCGGCGCACGCTCTGCCGGGTCGAGCGGTGCGCCTTGTACGCCGCCAGATCGAAGACGGCGCGCGGATCGGGCGACCACCAGGAGATCACCGGATCGGACGACCAGGGGAACACGCCCGAGCGGTAGGCGACCACCACCAGCTCGGGGTCGAGCGAGCCGCCGATGGCGACCAGGCCGTTCTCGTCGGCGCGCTCGGGATCGAAAGGGCTCCTGACCCGCTGCCACCACTTCTGCACGAGTGTTACTATAGCGGCACCCGTGAAGATCGCCGCCCTCGACGTCGGGACCAATAGCATCCATCTGCTCATCGCCCGCGTCGCGGCTGATGGCCAGGTCGAGCCGCTCGATCGCGCCAAGGAGATGGTGCGGCTGGGCGACTCGGCCTTCAAGGGCGTCATCTCGCCCGACGCCTTCACCCGCGCCACCGACTGCATCCGCCGCTATCGCGCGCAGGCCGAGCGCGCCGGCGTCGACGCCATCATCGCCGTCGCCACCTCGGCGGTGCGCGAGGCGGAGAACGGCGGCGACTTCGTGCGCGTGGTGCGTGACGAGACCGGCATCGAGCTCACCGTCATCCGCGGCGAGCAGGAGGCGCGCCTCATCTACCTGGGCGCGCGGGCCGCCATCAACCTCGGCGGCAAGAAGGCGCTCATCGTCGACATCGGCGGCGGCTCCGTCGAGCTCATCGTCGGCGACGCGCGCGAGTCGCACTACACGACCTCGCTCAAGCTCGGCGTGCTGCGCCTGCTCGACCTGTATCCGCTGTCGGATCCGATCACGCCCGATCAGCGGCTGCGCCTGGCCGAGCAGCTCCACCGCGCGCTCGAGGCGCCGACGGCGGCGATCCGCAAGATCGGCTTCGACCTGGTGGCCATGAGCTCGGGCACGGCGCGCGCCGTCGCCGAGCTGATCCCGATCAACCTCGGCGGAGAAGCCGCGCGCGGTCGCCTTCAAGGACGTCTGGGAGCTGGAGGAGAAGCTGTGCGCGCTCACCGCGGCCGAGCGCTCGCGCCTGCCCAACCTCGACGCCAAGCGGGTCGACTCGATCGTACCCGGCGTCATCCTGGTGCGCTCGCTCCTCGAGGTCGTGCACGCCGACTCCTACGTCCTGTGCGAAGCGGCGCTGCGCGAAGGGCTCGTCGCCGACTACGCCGCGCGCAACGGCCCCGGCATCCAGCTCATCGACGAGTACCCCGATCTGCGCCGCCGCAGCGTGGTGCGGCTGTCGCGCCGCTGCAACGCCAATCAGGCGCACGCCGAGCACGTGGCGCGCCTGGCGCTCGATCTGTTCCGCGGCCTGCGCCCGCTGCACACGCTCGCCAACGCCGACGGCGAGCTGCTCGAGTTCGCCGCGCTCCTGCACGACATCGGCTTCCACGTGGCGCCCTCGCGGCACCACAAGCACTCGGCCTATCTGATCGAGAACGCCGATCTGCAGGGTTTCACCGCCGACGAAATCCAGACCCTGGCGCAGACGGTGCGCTATCACCGCAAGGCGACACCCAAAGAGAGCCACCCGGGCTACGCGTCGCTGCCGGCGGCGGTCAAACAAAAGGTGCGCGGTCTGGCCGCCATGCTCCGCCTCGCCGACGGCCTCGATCGGGGCTATGCGCAGCTGGTGCGCGGCGTGCGTTGTCGCATCAGCGACAAGGCGGTCGACGTGACGCTGTCGGCCGCGTCGGATGCGGAGCTGGAGCTGTGGGGCGCGCGGCGCAAGCGCGATCTGGCGGAAGAGGTCTTCGATCGCAAGTTCAAGTTCACGGTGGAGCGCGAGTAGACATCGTCCGCGCCGCGCCCATCACCACGCCATGAGCCCGCGTTCGCCTCAGCTGGCCTGGCCCCTCTCGCTCATCGGCGCCACCGTCGGTGCGCAGCTTCCGGCACCACTGACCTCCGGCGTCATCCTGGCTCTCGTGCTCGGCCTGTTCGGCGCGCTGGTGTCGGGCGCGCTCGAGCGCGTGCGCGACTGGCAGGTGGCGCTGATGTCGCCGCTCACCGGCGCGGTGACGGGGGCTACGCTCGGCTGGAGCATCAGCAGCTTCGACGGCGCCGCGATCGGCTTCGTCGCCGGCATCGGCTTCGGCCTGTGCGCGCTGCCGCCGCTGGTGCTGATCACCAGCGCGCGCGCGGCGCGCGTCCCGGCTGCCGCCGCCGTCGTTTCTCGGCCGGGCGCAGCGCCGCCGCGTGTGGCTGGTGGCGCTGTCGATGAGCACGCTGGCGCAGCTGGTCTTGCCGGCCCTGGCCAGACCCTGGTCGCATCCCTCGGAGTCGCCGCTGACACAGGGATGCGCAACCGCGTTCATGGTGCTGGCGCTCATCGACGCGGCGCTGTGGATCGCGGCGGCGCATCAGGGTCCGGGAGCGAACGCGGACGCGCGAATGGCGCCCAACCCGTACCGTGAAAACGCCGCGCCAGCCCCGACTTGTGACCTGCGGCTGATGGGCGTGCTCGCCGCGGAGTCTCTATTGTATGACGCGCTATTGGTGGCGATCGTGGCGTCGGCGCTATTGGTTTCTCGATAGCGATCGACGATCGAGAACTT
Organism: uncultured delta proteobacterium; assembly: GCA_963816965.1. Lineage (GTDB taxonomy): Bacteria > Myxococcota_A > Polyangia > Palsa-1104 > Palsa-1104 > JAQBQH01. Next base: position 69,988 of record CAWFMP010000005.1, on the reverse strand, counting down.
CTGCGGTGGCTGCGGTGTTTCTCCAGCGTATACTAATGTCGATGGATCTATTCGAGCAGGCGACCGGACCGCAGCCGTTCATGCGTCGATACTTCAAGCCCATCCTCGTCTTCGTCGCGCTGGCGCTGGCGTTATGCATCACGATTCGCCGCGCCGGCCCGCACGGACACGTGGACGTGGGCGCGGGAGAGCCTCTGCGCGCCGCGCAGAAGGACGACAAGCCCTACGACCTGGCGGCGCTGAAGCATCTTCAACAACACGCTGATGCGGGTGAACGACGCCTACGTCGATCCGACGCGCGTCGATCCCAAGCAGATGCTGCTTGGCCTCGCTCGACCAGGTGCAGAAGTCGGTCGCCGAGGTGCTGGTCGAGCCGCGCGAGAAGGAGAACAAGGTCATCGTGCGCGTCGACACCGCGCAGCAGGAGTTCGGCATCGGCGATGTCGACTCGCCGTGGGCGCTGTCGATGAAGATGAAGGAGATCTTCCGCTTCATCGCGCAGAACCTGCCGCACGGGCACCGACGCGGAGACGGTGCGCAACACCGAGTACGCGGCGACCAACGGCATGCTGTCGACGCTCGACCCGCACTCGATGCTGCTCGATCCGCAGACCTACACCGAGATGAAGCTGACCACGCGCGGCTCGTTCGGCGGGCTCGGCATCGTCATCGGGATGCGCAAGGGCGAGCTCACCGTCATCAAGCCGTATCCCGACACGCCGGCGTCGAAGGCGGGCATCAAGGCGGGCGATCGCATCATCCGCATCGACAACGAGTCGACGGCGAACATGCTCATCAACGACGCGGTCTCGCGCCTGCGCGGCGAGCCCGACACCAAGGTCACCATCTGGGTGCGCAAGGCGAACGAGGCCAACACGGCGGCGCGCAAGGTCACGCTGACGCGCGCCATCGTGTCGACGCACACCGTCGACTACAAGATGCTCAAGGGCAACGTCGGCTACATCAAGCTGCACGGCAACTTCGCCGGCAACACCGACGAGGAGCTGCGCAAGGCGCTCGAGGACCTCAAGGCCAAGGGCATGAAGTCGATGATCCTCGACCTGCGCGGCAACCCGGGCGGCCTGCTCGATCAGGCGATCAAGGTCGCCGACGTGTTCGTCGACGCGGGCACGATCGTGACCACGGTCGGCTACGCCAACAAGCAGCGCGAGGAGAAGCGCGCCACGCCGGGGACGCAGCCGCACGTGCCGATGGCCGTGCTGGTCAACGGCGGCTCGGCGTCGGCGTCGGAGATCGTGGCCGGCGCGCTCAAGAACCTCGACCGCGCGGTGATCATCGGCACAGCGCACCTTCGGCAAGGGCTCGGTGCAGGTGCTCTACGACAACGACGACGGCTCGGCGCTCAAGCTGACCATCGCGCAGTACCTGACCCCGGGCGACGTCTCGATCCAGTCGGTCGGGCATCACGCCCGACGTCGAGCTCGACAAGGTCGATCGTCGACAAGGACAAGGGCGTCTGGCTGTTCCGCGAGGGCAAGGGCATGCACGAGGCCGACCTCGAGCAGCACCTGAAGTCGAAGTTCACGCACACCGGCGACAAGCCGTTCGAGACCTACAAGTACCTGGCGCTCGAGCCGCCGAAGAAGATGACCAAGACGCCGCTGCGCGACGATCCGCGGCAGTCGGACGACGACGACGGGCCGGCGATCGATCAGGACGACGACGAGGAGAACCTGACCGACCCCGATGCGCTCGTCGAGGACTACGAGGTCGACTTCGCGCGCGACCTGGTGGCGCAGGCCAAGGGCTGGAAGCGGCGCGAGGTGCTGTCGTCGTCGAAGAGCTTCTTCGACAAGAAGCTCGGCGAGGAGCAGGCGCGCATCGTCGAGGCGCTGAAGAAGCTCGGCATCGACTGGACGCCGGTCGGTGGCAGCGCGGCGCCGACGCTGGTGGGCACGGTGTCGACCGACCGGCCGCAGAACGAAGTGGCGGCGGGCGAGACCATCAAGTTCACCGCGAAGATCACCAACAAGGGTCCGGGCATGGCCGGGCAGGTGCGCGCGACCTTGAAGGGCGACGATCCCTTCTTCGAGGGGCGCGAGTTCGTGTTCGGGCGCATCAAGCCGGGCGAGACGCGCATCGTTCACCGTGCCGGTCAAGCTGTCCAAGGACGCGCTGACGCGGGTCGATCCGCTGCACCTCGAGGTGATCGAGGAGCACGGGGCCAAGACGCAGCTCGACACCAACGAGCTGCTCGTGCGCGTCGACGGGCCGCAGCGGCCCATCTACTCGTACGCCTATCAGGTCATCGACGACATCAAGGGCAACGGCGACGGGCTCATCCAGCGCGGCGAGTCGGTGCGCCTGCACGTGACCGTGAAGAACTCGGGCACGGGCAAGGCGCTCGACACGACGGCGCAGCTGCGCAACCTGTCGGACGAGGGCGTCTTCATCAACAAGGGGCGCTTCGATCTCGAAGGCCATCGGACCGAACGAGTCGAAGACGATCGACTTCACCTTCGACGTGCGACCGGAGTATCGGCCGGACGCAGCCAAGGTGGAGCTGACGGTCTACGATCAGACGCTGCACGAGTTCGTGACCGACAAGCTCACCTTCCCCATCGTCGCCGCCAAGACGGAGGCGCCGGCCAGCGGCACGGTGACGGCGAGCGCGGCGAACACGTCGATCTATGGCGGCGCCGACAAGAACGCGCCGGTGGTGGGAACCGCGGCCAAGGGCGCGGAGTTCAAGCTGACGGGCACGGCGGGCGACTTCTGGCGCGTCGAGCTCGACGGGCGGCCGGGGTTCATCGCCAAGACCGCGGCGCTCAAGGGCGACGGCGCGGCGCCGGCGAAGGTGGCGTGGGCGCAGAACTGGCAGGTCTCGCCGCCCAAGCTCGAGGTCAAGGCCGGCGCCCCGCTCGTCGATACGCCGACGATTCACCTGTCGTCGACGGCGACGGACGAGCACAAGGTCGCCGACATGTTCGTGTTCGTGTCGAATCGCACGGCCAAGATCGATCGGCGCAAGGTGTTCTACCGCTCGAACCGCAAGTCGCCGAATCAGGCGACCGAGTCGTTCGACACCGAGATCCCGCTATGGACGGGCGCCAACGTGGTGACGGTGGTGGCGCGCGAGTCGACGCAGGTGCAGTCGCAGCAGACGCATCGTCGTCGAGCGGCGCGAGCCGCTCGTGGCGCAGCAGACGCGCGCCAAGCCGGAGGCGCCGCTCGAGCCCGGCAAGAGCCCGGCCCGCTCGCCAAGCGCCGCCACGCACTGAGCCGCTTTTCCGCTTTCAAACCCGCGTCACATCGGGAGCGCGCCAAAACGCCACGTCCGGCTCCGCGCGCACTGCCCCGCTGGGCTCAAACAGTCCTCGCCACCGCACCGCTGTGCTCGATTAGACGCCTTGCCTGTGCTGCGGAACTCGCCCAGCGGGGGCAGTGCGCGCGGAGCCTCTGTGCTCGTCCCCAAAAACCCAGAGCGGTCCTAGCGAGTGCAGCGGCTGCTCTCGACGACGCATGAGCTTCGGCAATCGTGCGCGAGCCCATAGAGCGGGCGGTCGTCGGAGCCGTCTTGCCGGGCGTCGAGGAGCGCTCCACCCGCAGGGCGGACGCCAGCGACGAGCCGAGCGGTTTGAGCGTTCTTGCCCAACGGGGCAGCGCGGGACCGGACGTGCCCTGCCCTGCTTACGGCTCGAAGGTGAGGTTGTGGGCGGCGAGCCGCTGGCGCAGGACGTCGAGCGGCTGCAGGCGTCCGGCGTACGCGTCCCACAGAACTAGCGCGAGCTGGATGTCCTCTGAGCGGATCAGGTGCAGCGTGGTGCGGCGGCGCGTGCGCTCGACGCGCAGCTCCTTGATCGTCTTGTACGGCAGCGCCTCGCCGCGCACGTGCACGGCGATGTCGTCGCACTTGGCACGGTAGGCCGCGCGGGCGAAGGCGCGCCACAGCCAGGGCAGGATGGCCAACAGCGCGCACACCGCGGTCATGAGCGGCTGGCGGGTCGGATACGGCAGTTGCTGCACGGCTGTGGCGTAGCCGATACGCGCGATCGGCAGCGCCGCCACCAGCGACATCACCAGGTGCCCGGGCATCAGCCCGCGTAGACGCAGCTGCACGGTCGAGGACTTCATGGCTCGCGCTGCCCCCCGGTCAGCGCCGGCAGCGGGCCGAAGCTGCGATCGTTACGCAAGAGGAACGAGTACAGCGGCGCTTCGATCAACCCGGGAATGCGCACGGTAACGTAATGATACCCGCGCTGCATCCATATGGCGGAGTCGGCGCCGACGTAGGGCCCGTTCGTCAGCCGGTAGTTGGACGAGGTGATGATCGTCGGATGCTTGGACAGGATATAGCTGTCGGGCGCGTACTTCTGATGCCCCGGCCGCGAGGAGCTGGCGGCCACCTGATGGGCGATGTGCTCGTCGGACAGGCCAAAGCAGTCGAGCGAGCGAATGCCGCTGAAGTAGACTTGCGCGCCGGCGCCCCCGACGGCGGCATAGTCGTCGGGCCGCGCGAACTGCCGGAACCACTTGCCGATGGTGGCGCGGTCGGCGGTGTAGCGGTGCAGCCAGCCGGGGCGATCGATGCCGCGATCGGACGGGCCGGGCACCACCAGCGCCAGCTGGTCGACGCGCACCGCGTGCCAGGCATGCAGCCCGAGCGCGACCGCGACGACGGCCGCGGCCGCGAGCGGCGCGCGCTCGGCGAGCGGGGCGAGCGCCGAGCGCAAGAAGAGCGCGGTGACGAGCGCCAGCAGCGGAATGACGGGCATGACGAAGCGGAACAGGCCCATGAAGTCGCCGCCCACCGACGCCACGTAGACGGAGAAGACCCCCACCACGAGCGTCGCGTAGCCGAGCAGCATGCGCACGCCGCGCTGCCGCTCGGCAAAGAGGCCCGCGGCGACGACGATCGGAATGGCCCACAGGTGAAACTGCTGGACGACGCGCAAGAGGTAATAGCCGCCCTGCTGCCAGGCGCCGCCGACGCCGGAAGACTTGATATAGAAGGTGTTGGGCAGCCACCAGCCGTAGTACCAGCGCCGCCACAACAAGTGCGGCACGACGAAGGCGAGGAAGACGCCGACGAAGCGCCACTCGGCGCCGCCGAGCACGAAGCGGCGGCGCGCCAGCGTCACCAACGCGCGGTGCAGCGCGGTGAGGGCGAAGAAGAGCGCGCCCTCGGGGCGCGTCAGCGCGGCCAGCCCGAAGACGACAGCGGTGCGCAGGCGCGGCGGTCGTTCGTCGAGGATCTCCTGGAGGTGCCAGGCGGCACCGAGCGTGACCAGGAAGGTGAACTGCTGCGTCTCCAGCCCCCCCGACGACCAGCAGGCGTAGCCGGGGACGCCGGCGAGCAGCAGCGCCGGCAGCGCGTCCCACCACGAATACTCCCCGCCGCGCAGGCGGCGCGAAAGCCAGGCGGTGGTGCCGAGCGTCGCGACGCCGAAGGCGGTGCCGAGCACGCGCGACATCAGCTCGGGCACCAGGCCCACTTTCAGGAACCCCGCCAGCAGCACGGTCCACAGAAAGTTGGTGTAGCCCTCGACCGGGTGCTCGCCGAGGTTGAAGACCAGCCGGCCGTGCTCGGCCAGGTTGCGCGCGTAGACGAACGAGATGAACGCGTCGTCGGTGACGAAGTTGAAGACGAGCGAGTGCGCGATCAGCGCCAGCGCCGCCAACCCGAGCAGCGCGATCAGGAGGAGCTGCCGCGGATTCATCGTCGTTGCGCGCGCGCACCCATGGCGTCGGAAAACTAGCACAGGCCGCGGCGTTTGGTGGGCGCTCTGCTATAGTGCCCCCTCATGCGTCCCCCTCGTGCGTTGGCCGCACGCGGTGCGCTGCTGGGAGCCTCAGGCGGCGTCGCTGCCGGGCTTGTCGACTTCACGCGCGCCGCCGTGCAGGCCGGTGCGTTCTTGCCGTCCGGGCGCTGGAAGCTGGCCGCCTTCTTGTGCTCGCTCTACGGCGCCGCGGGCGCGGCCGCGCTGGCCCTGGCCGGGCTGCTGCTCGGCGCGGTGCTGTGGGCGTCGGATGGCGGCGCGTTGTGGCGCGCGGCGTTCAAGGACGAGGAGTCCGAGGGCGCGCGCTGGGCGGCCTATGCGCTGGCGGCGGCGGGATCGCTGGCGCTGCTCGGCGCCGCGCTCGATCCGATCGCCCTGTGGGCCTTGCGCTTCTTCCATCATCGCGCGCTCATCGGTGCGCTCGTCGGCGCCGCGGCCGCGGGGCTGGCGCTGCCGGCGGCGTTGACGACGCTGGTGGCCGCGGCGGCGCTGTCGCCGCTGGTGCGCTTCGGGCCGCGGGCGCGCCTGCGCTACTCCGCGCCGGCGGGGATCGAGGCGGCGGCCTGGATCCTCGGGCTCTACGCCGCCGCCGGCGCCGTCGCCGCGCTGCTGTTCCGGCTCGAGGCGCGCCCGCGCATGCCGCCGGCGCTCAAGGCGCTCAACGTCGCCTTGTGGGCGCCGGTGATCCTCGCCGCTCTGGTCGGCATCGCCCACGCCATCGGCCGCCGCCTGCCGCTGCGCGACCGCGCCCTCAAGACGCCGCGCGGGGCACTGGTCTCGGTGGCGACGGCGCTGGCGCTGCCGCTGGCCATCGGCCTCGTCGCCGAGTGGCAGCTGGTGCGCCAGCTCGACCTGCGCCCCTTCACGGCCGTCGCGGTGGCGCTCGGCACCGTGGTCATGCTGCTGTGGGCCGATCTGGGCGCGCCGCTGCGCAAGCGCCCGCTGTGGCTGCGCGGGTCCATCGCGGTGCTGACACCGGCGCTGCTGCTGTTCGTGGCGCTCGGCTTCGGCCGCTCCGATCGCGTGCGCAAGGCGGCCATCTCGTTCACCGGCGCCACCGGCCCCCTGGTCCAGCTGATCCAGGCCGCGACCGATCTCGATCACGACGGCTACTCGTCGGTGCTCGGCGGCGGCGACTGCGACGACTTCGATCGCGACATCCACCCCGGCGCCTTCGACTTCCCCGACGACGGCATCGACCAGGACTGCAACGGCCACCAGGCCACCGCCACGCCGCCGCCGCGCGTGCCGTTCGCGGCCGTGCCGCCGACGGTGCCCAAGGATCTGAACGTCGTCCTGATCACGATCGACGCGCTGCGCGCCGATCACGTGGGCACCTACGGCTACACCCGCCCGACCACGCCGCGGCTCGACGCGCTGGCCAGAGAATCGGTGGTGTTCGAAAACGGCTGGGCCCACGCGCCGTCGACGCGCTACTCGATGCCGGCGATCCAGACCGGCCGCTATCCGTCGTCGATCGCCACCAGCGCGTCGCTCCACTGGCCGCCGGCGATCTTGCCCGAGAACCGACTGTTCGCGGAGATGCTCAAGGACCGCGGCTACCATACCGGCGCCACTGCCAGCTACGGCGGCAGCGGCTACTTCGAGCCGCAGTGGGGCATCTTCCAGGGCTTCGACGAGTACGACACGCACCTGAAGGCGCTGCACTCGCTCGGCGGAAACCCCTCGAGCACGCGGGGCACCTCGGCCCGCCAGCTCGCCGATCTCGACGTCGACTGGATCGCCAAGCACAAGGATCAGAAGTTCTACTTCTGGACCCACTTCTACGACACCCACTACGACTTCGAGCGCCACCCCGACATGCCGGAGTCGAACTTCGGAAACAGCGAGATCGATCTCTACGACGGCGAGATCCGCTTCACCGACCTTCACATCGGCCGCGTGCTCGACGCCATCAAGGCGGCCGGGCTGTGGGACAAGACGATCATCGTCATCACCGCCGATCACGGCGACGGCTTCGGCGAGCACGGCATTCCGCCCAACCAGCGCCACGGCTACCACCTGTACGCCAACGAGACCAAGGTGCCGTTCATCATCCGCGTGCCCGGCGTGGCGCCGCGCCGCGTGATCACCCCCGTGGGCCACATCGACATCCTGCCCACGGTGCTCAACGCCATCGGCGCCCACACCGATGACGAGCCGTCACTGCAGGGGCAGAGCCGCCTGGGCGTCATGACCGGCAGCGTCCCCGACGACGGCAGCGGCGCCGTCTTCCAGGAGGTGACCTACGAAGGGCCGTCGTCGCCCTACTCGGGCACGCAGAAGCGCGCGGTGGTCACCCGCGACTGGCACTTCATCCGCAACGTCGTCCCCGACGGCACCAGCGAGCTCTACCACCGCACTGTCGATCCCAACGAGGAGCACGACCTCTCCGGCATGGGCGAGTCGGCCGAGGGCGACCTGTCGTCGGCGCTGGCGGCGTGGATGGACCAGATCGCGCTGCCCGCCGACTTCTCCCGCAAGGCCGCAGGCAACGTGCAGGGCACGCCCTACTCGCCGTCGCGCCCGCTCGGCGACTCGCTCGGGGGCATGCTCATCGTCGACGGCAGCGACGCGCCGGGGGCGCCGGTCAAGCGCGGCGATCACTTCGACCTCACGCTCTATTTGCACGCCGCGCAGCCGATCCCCGCCGGCTGGCGGCTGTTCGCCCACGTGGTCGGGCCCGGCCGCATGATCAACGCCGACCACGAGCCCGTCGAGGGCACCATGCCGCTTGCCCGCATGCGCCCCGGCACCTTCGTGCGCGACGTCATCCACGTCTCGCTGCCGCCCAACTGGCCCGTGGGCACGACGACGCTGCGCGTCGGCCTGTGGCGCGGCACCGAGCGCGCAAAGGCGGCGGGGGCGCAGGCTTCGCCCGACAACGCCGTGGAGGCGGCGTCGGTGACGGTGGCCCCGTGACGCGCGCATGACGGGCGCCGCCAAGCTCTGGCGGGCGGTGGCGCTCGCCCTCGCCGCCTGGTTCGTCGCGCTGCTCCTGTACGTCTTCGCGCGCCGCTTCGCCTATCCCTACGACCTCGAGTGGATGGAAGGCGGCATGCTCGGCCACGCGCTGCGCCTCGCCCAAGGTCAGCCGATCTACGCGCCGCCCTCGGTCGACTTCATCCCCTATCTGTACACGCCCGGCTATCCGGCCGCGCTCTTCGTCCTCGGCAAGCTGTTCGGCCTCGGCTACAAGCTGGGCCGCTTCGTCTCGCTGCTCGGCTTCTTCACCGTCGTCGTCCTCGGCTACATCTACGCCCGCCGCGAGGGCGGCTCGCGCGCCGCCGCCGCCTGCGCCATCGCCATCATCTTCGGCGCCTTCGTCCCCACCGGCACCTTCTACGATCTGGCCCGCCCCGACTCGCTCTTCATGGGCCTGGTCACCGCCGGGCTGATGATCGGCTGGTGGAAGCGCCGCTCCTACGCCGGCGGTGTCGTGGCCGCGCTCATCCTGGTCGCCGCCTTCTTCGTCAAGCAGACCAGCGCGCCGTTCATGGTCGCCCTGGGCCTGGCGCTGCTCCTGACCACGCCGCGCGTCGCCGTGGTCTACGGCCTGACGCTGGCGGTGGTCGGCCTGCCGTCGCTGTGGCTGGCCAACCACGCCTCCGACGGCTGGTTCTGGACCTACGTCTCCGTGCTCCATCGCAAGCACGACTTCTTCCCTGCGCGCGCCTTTTTGGGCACGCCCGGCCGCCTCGCGCTCATCCTCGGCCCGGCGATCTTGCTGGTGCCGTGGGCGCTCGCCCGCCGCCGCACCCCCGGCCTCGTCTATGCCACCTTCATCGGCCTGGGCGGCATCGGCGCCGCCTGCGTCAGCTTCGGCACGCAGTGGGCGTTCACCAACGCCTTCATGCCCGGCGTCATGCTGCCGGCCATCGCCATCGGCGTCGCCGCCGGCCGCCTGCTCGACGACACCCGCGATCCGCCGCCGCGCCGGCGCCCCGCCGCCGTCTACCTCCTGCTCGCCTGCTCGATCCTGACCGCGCCCGGCGGCCTGCTCCCCCTGGCCGCCAAGGTGCTGCCGCCCTCGTGGCAGCTCGACGCGCTGCAGAAGCCGACCGGTTACGATCCGCGCATCTTCATCCCCACGGCGCGCGATCGCACCGCGGGCGACGCGCTCATCGCGCGGCTGCGCGCCACCAACGGCGAGGTGCTCATCCCGTTCCACCCGTTCTACGCGCACCTGGCGGGCAAGCGCGCCTACCTGCACCGCATGGGCGTGCTCGACATCTGGCGCGCCGGCATGGGCGCGCCGGGCGGGCTCGGCGCCGCGCTCGACGCGCACAAGTTCGCCCTCGTCGTCATGGACGACAAGATCGACGGCAACTGGCAGATGTGGCCCCACCTGCTCAGCGATTACCGGATCGCCGGCACCATCGCCGGCCCGCGCGTCGTCTCCGGCTCGCCGACGGAGCCGCGCTACCTGCTGGTACCGAACGTGATAGACAAAGAAATCCAATGAGCGGGCGCGCGCAGGTTCCGAGTAGTCGCGCCCGGGAGGCGAGTGTAGCGATCCGACCTGGCGCGCCGAACCGAAGCGCGCCCGCGGAGCAGCCGTGACGCGCAAGTCTGCCGCCATCCTCGCTGCGCTGGTCGCGCTGCTCGCCCTCGTCGAGACCGGCGCCGCGCTCACGGCGCGCACCCGCGTCGCCACCGAAGCCGATTGGGAGGCGGCCGCCGCCGAGGTGCGCGCCGGCTTCGCCCCCGGCGACGTGATCGCGTTCGCCCCGGCGTGGGTCGATCAGATCGGCCGCGCGCACCTGGGCGACCTCGTCACCGTCGAGATGGCCGGCCGCAGCGACGTCGATCGCTACGCGCGCGTCTGGGAGGTCTCGATCCGCGGCGCCCGCACGCCCGACGCCGCCGGCGCGCGCCTGGTGCACGCCAGCGAGCACGGCCGCGTGCGCGTCGCGCTCTACGAGAAGCCCGCCGTCCCCGATCCTCTACGACTTCACCGCCAGCGCCAACGACGCCCGCGTCCTGCGCGGCTCGGAACCCTGCTTCGGCGATGCCCAGAGCGGCTGGCGCTGCGGCAGCCAGCACGTCGAGCGGCGCACGCTCGAGATCGACTACCGCCCGCGGCGCGGCCTGCTGGTCCCCGCCGACACGCGCCCGACCACGCTCGGCTACGGCGAGGTGCCGCTCGGCAACACCCTGGTCGTCTACGCCGGCCTGCACGACTACTACGCCCGCAAGTCGGCCGACGGCCTGGTCGACTTCAGCGTCGACATCGACGGCGTCGAGAAGCTGCGCGCGCGCCTGGGCAACGACGACGGCTGGCGCCGCTTCGACGTCGACACGCGCGCGCTGGCCGGCACGCGCCACGCCGTCACCTTCCACGTCTCCGCCGCCAACCCGGCCTGGCGCAACCTCGGCTTCCACGCGGAGTCGCGCTGATGCTCCGCGCCCCCTCCCGCACCGACCGCCGCCTGGGCCTGCTCGTCTTCGCCGTCGCGCTCGCCGCCCTCATCGCCGGCGGCAAGACCCAGGGCAACACGCGCGACGAGGGCTACTACTTCGACGCCGCCGAGCTCTACTGGTCCTGGTACGGCGACCTCATCGACAACACGCTGCACGGCGCGCCGCAGAAGAGCTTCACCCGCGCCGCCATCGAGCGCGGCTTCGGCTACAACCACGAGCACCCCGCGCTCATGAAGTCGCTCTTCGGCCTCTCCTGGCGCGTGCTGCACAAGTGCCACTGCCCCGAGCAGATGGGGCGCCACCCGATCGCCTACGCGCACAAGCACGTGACCCTCGGGCTGCTCGACGAGGAGGCGGCGCTGCGCCTGCCCACCGACGTCGTCTGCGCGCTCATGGCGATGCTGGTGTTCCTGCTCGGCGCCGAGGCCTGGTCGCGCGCCGCCGGCCTGGTCGCCGCGACGCTGACGGTGGCCGCGCCGCGCCTCTTCTTCGACTCCCAGCTGGCCGCCTTCGACGCGCCCATCGCCGCCATGTGGGTCGCCGTCGTCTACGCCTACTGGCGCGCGCTGGGCGACAAGCGCTGGGGCTGGCGCTGCGGCGTCGTCTTCGGCCTGGCGCTGGCCACCAAGCACAACGCCTTCTTCCTACCGGCGGTGTTGGCGCCGCACTGGCTGTTCGTCGCCTGGCAGCGGCGCCGCCTGCCGCCGCTGCGCCCGTTCATCTACATGGCGACGCTCGGCGTCGCCGTCTATTTCGTCTGCTGGCCGTGGCTGTGGTTCGACACCATCGCCCACTTCCGCGCCTACGTCGCGTTCCACGTCCATCACGTCTATTACAACATCGAGTATCTCGGACGGAACTATAACAAGCCGCCCTTGCCGCTCTCGTTCCCCTATGTCATGGAGGCGCTGACCCTGCCGGTGACGACGCTGGCGCTGTCGCTGGTCGGCGCCGTGGCGCTGATCCGCGACTGGCGGCGGGCGCGCAGCATGACGCCACCGACGGCACACGACGTCACGGCGCCGATGGACAACCGGGCCACGGGCCTGCTCGTGGGCATCAACGCCATCTTCCCGATGGCCATCCTCACCGTCACCGGGGCGCCGATCTTCGGCGCCACCAAGCATTTCCACGCCTCGATCCCCTTCTTGGCGCTTTTGGCCGGATATGCCGTGCACGCGATCTCGACCGCGCTCGGCAACCGGCCCCGCTGGCTTGGGCCCGCCTTCGCCGTCGTCGTCTGCCTGCCGGCGGTCGCCGAGACCTGGCGCTCGCACCCCTACGCGCTGACCTACTACAACCTCCTCGCCGGCGGCCCCGCGGGCGGCGCCGACCTCGGCATGAACCGCCAGTTCTGGGGCTACGCCACGCGCGGCATCCTGCCCTGGATCGACGCCCACGCCCGCCCCGGCGCCCCCGTCTACTGGCACGACACCAACCAATCGCAGCTCAACATGGACGTGCGCGAAGGCCGCCTCCGCCCCGACATCGGCAACACCGGCCTCGAAGAGCCGGGCGTCAAGGCGAGCAACATCGCCATGGTCATCCACGAGAAGCACTTCAACAAATACGAATACTGGATCTGGGACTTCTACGGCACCGCCCGCCCGTCGCTGGTCCTCGACGACGAAGGGGTCCCGATCGTCACCGTCTACGAACGGCCCCCCGCCGGCGCGCGCGCGGGCGCGAGCGATTCTCGCGCCCCGGAGGCGAGCGCAGCGAGCCGACCTGGCGCGCCGAGCAACGGCGAGCGCGCGGTACAACCATGAAGATCACGCGCAACGCGAAGCTGGGACTGGCGGTCTACGTCATCTTCCTCGTCGGATACTGCTGTGCCTCCGGCAATCGCCTGCTCCATCACACCAACGACATCCACTTCTCGTACGAAGCGGACATGTTCCTGCACGGCCGCATCGAGCTCGGCCACCCGCCGCCGAGCTCGAACGACTGGGCCGAGGTCGAGTACCTGCACCTCAAGGACGGCCGCACCGTCGCCGGCACCTTCGTGCGCTCGAACCCGTTCCACTTCCGCGAGCTCGACGGCAAGGTCGAGCGCATCACCAACGCCGACATCGCCAACCGCTGGAAGAAGTACTACGTCTCGTTCCCCCCCTTCCCGACGCTGATCTTCCTGCCCTTCGTCGCCGCCTTCGGCCTCGGCGTCAACGACGTGCTCCTCACCATCGTCCTGGCCGCGCTCGCGCCCATGCTGCTCTTCTTCGTGCTGCGCCACCTCTCCGCCCGCGGCGACTCGACCCGCACAGAGGAGGAGGACCTGTGGTTGGTGGCGATGTTCGGCTTCGGCACGGTCTTCTTCTACTCGTCGGTCATCGGCCAGGTCTGGTACACCGCGCACGTCGTCGCCACGGTGCTCACCGGGCTGTTCGTCCTGTGCTCGTTCGAGGCGCGCCGCCCGATCCTCGCCGGCCTGTGCCTGGGCGCCATCCTGCTCACGCGCCCGCACGTCGCCGCCTGGGGCCTCTTCTTCCTCTACGAGGCCTGGCGCCACTACGGCAGGCGGATTCCGCTGTCCAAGATCGTCGCCTTCGGTGCCCCCGTCGTCGTGCTGGGCGCCGCCGGATTCGTCTTCAACTGGGCCCGCTTCGGCGCCTTCGGCGAGTTCGGCCACTTCTACCTCAACGTCCGCTGGACCGATCGCATCCAGCGCTACGGCCTGACCAACTTCGCCTTCCTCTCGCGCAACCTCTCCTGCGCGCTCACGCTCACGCCAAAGCTCCTCGCCAAGCCACCCTACCTCCAGCTGAGCAACCACGGCCTGTCGCTGCTCATCACCACGCCCGCCTACGCCTATCTGCTGTGGCCGCGCGTCAAATCCTCGCTGCACACGGTGCTGTGGGTCATCGTCGCCCCCATCGCGCTGCTCGGCCTCATGTACCAAAACGACGGCTGGGTGCAGTTCGGGTATCGATTCTCCAACGATTTCTCGTTCGCCCTCATCATGCTGCTGGCCATCGGCGGCCGCCCCCTGACCCGCACCTGGAAGGCGCTCATCCTCGTCGGCGTCGTGGTCAACCTGTTCGGGGCCATCACTTTTGGCCGGATGGGGCAGTTTTATTTCGAGGGATTCTTCCCGATTTCGCAAAACGAATTGTAATTCTGTAAAATAATACCGTGCTGTCGAAGCGGGTAATGGTCGTCGCCTCCGACAAGGCGCTGCAAAAACGCCTTGCCGCCGGGGCCATGGCCGCGGGCGGCGCGGTGCAGACCTTCGCCACCCTCGACGAAGCGGCCGGTCGCATCGAGTTCGACCTGGCGCTGGTCGAGCTCGCGCCGCGCATCGCCGCCGACACGCTGGCGCCGCCGGGGCCGGCGGTGATCCCGCCGGCGCTCGCGTCGCTGGCCGCCCGCCTGCCCGTGGACGCGCGCGTGGTGCCGATCCTGCCCGCTCCAGACCTGGAGTGGATGACCGCGCTGCTCGCCGAGCCGCGCATCCCCTGTGTCCTCGTCAGCGACCTGCTCACCGCCGGGCAGGTGACGGCGACCGTCGCCAAGCTGCTGGCGCGCGATCTGTTCGGCGTCGACAAGGTGCTGCCCTGGGGCGTGCGCGTCTACTCGGCGCTGGTCAGCGACTACAACGAGAAGTCGGCCGCCATCGCCGCCATCAGCGACTTCGCCCAGGCGATGGGCGTCCGCCGGAAGTATCGCGAGCAGATCGATCAGTGCATCGACGAGATGCTGATGAACGCGCTCTACGACGCCCCCGTCGACAGCGACGGCAAGCCGCTGTTCGCCGACGTGCCGGTGCGCGAGCGCGTGCTCATGCGCGCCGACGAGAAGGCGGTGGTGCAGTACGGCTGCGACGGCGAGCGGTTCGCCGTCAGCGTGCGCGACGCCTTCGGCACGCTGCGCAAGGAGACCATCCTCCACTACCTCGACAAGTGCCTGCACGCGACCGAGCAGATCGATCGCAAGGCGGGCGGCGCCGGCCTCGGGCTCTACCTCATCGCCAACTCGGCGTCGGAGGCGAGCTTCCACATCTTCGCCGGCTCGGCCACCGAGGTCATCTGCAGCTTCGACCTGGGCGCGCCGCGGGCGCAGCTGCGCTCGCTCGGCATCTTCGAGGAGCAGATCGACAACGCCACCCGCCCGCAGGCGATGACCACCATCCCGACCCGCCGCGGACGACGCCACGAAGATCTGGCGCCGCCGTCTCCGGCGCCGCGCCCGAGCGCGCTTCTGCCGGTGATGATGACCTTCGCCGTCCTGCTCCTCCTGTTCGCGGTGGCGCAGGCGGCGCTGCCCTACCTGAACCACCCGGCGGCTTCGTCGCTGCGCATCGAGACCGACCCTCCGGGCGCGCTCGTCTACGTCGACGGCCGCAGTCGCGGCGGCGCGCCCGTCGCCGTCGACGCCGAGGCCGGACGCTCCTACGCCGTGCGCGCGGTGCGCTCCGGCTACCGCGAGGCCGAGCAGCTGGTCACCGCCGCTGCCGGCGACTCACCGGTGCGCCTGCACCTCGACCGGCTCGCCGCCACCCTCGCCATCGAGACCGAGCCAGCCGGCGCCCGCGTCCTCATCGACGGCAAGGAGACCGGCAAGCTGACGCCGGCCACGCTCGAGCTGCCACCGTCGGCGCCGCTGCGGCTGACGCTGCGCAAGGAGGGCTTCGTCGAGTCGTCGGTGTCGACGGCGGCGCCGCCGCCCGGCGAGCGCGCGGTCTACCACACGGCGCTGCCACTCCAGAGCACGGCGGCGCTGCTCACGGTCGCCACGGTGCCGCCCACCGCCAGCGTCAGCGTCGACGGCCTGGTGCTGGCGCCCCCGGCGCCGTCGCACGACACCTTCGTCGCGCCCGGCACGCGCCACAAGATCAAGGCGAGCGCGCCCGGCTTCGTCGACGGCCGCACCGAGGTCACCATCGCCGGGGGTGAGCACAAGAGTTTGCACCTCACGCTCGTCGAAGGCGGCACGCTCGCCCTGCGCACCAACGTCGCCGCCCGCGTGCTGGTCGACGACAAGGCGGTGGGCAACGCCCCCATCCTGCCGCTCGGCCTGAGCCCGGGAGAGCACACCTTGGCGCTGCGCGGCAAAACCCCGGCCCTCGACTATTCGACGAAGGTTTCCGTCGAGAAGGGACATACACTCGAGGTGCGTCTCGACTTCAACACCGACCACAAGGTCACCGGCCACATCGGCGATCGGCAGGTCGCCGATCAATGGTAGAATGCGATCACCATGCGGAGCTGGGTCACGCTCTGCTCGCTTAGCGCCTTGCTGTTGGGGGCTGCCGGGTCCGCTCGAGCGGGTTTCACCACCACGGTGACGACGCCCTATCCGGGCGTCAAGCACACCGTCTACACCGACGCGTCGGCGCCGCTCGTCGTCCACGTCGTCGCCATCGACGTCTCCTCGCAGGAGATCTACCTGTCGTCGACGCTGACCGGCGATCGCGGGCAGACGCTGAGCGACTGGGCCAACTGCAAGCGCGGCACGAAGGGCTGCACCCCCGTCGACGTGGGCATCAACGGCGATCTGTTCACCCCGTCGGGCTACGTGCCGGCGGGCCTGGCCATCGGCGGCGCCAGCCCCTGGCCCGACGCCGCCACCGACAACGCGATCGAAGGCTGGTTCGCCTTCGGCCGGCCCGGCGACATCAACGCCGTGCAGCTCTCCGCCCCGTCGGCCGTCGAGATGCCGATGTCGTCGCTCTCCGTCGAAGGCGCCATCGGCGGCCGCGCGCTTCTGGTGCAGCAGGGCATGGCGATGTCGAGCTATGACGCCGCCGATCCCACCGAGCCGTTCCGCTCGGCGCCGCGCAGCGCCGTCGGCGTCGACGCCAACGGCGTCACCGTCTACCTCGTCACCGTCGACGGCGATCAGCAGAGCTCGGCCGGCATGACCGCCGAGGATCTGGCCAACTTCCTCACCGGCATCGGCGTCTCGGACGCGCTGGAGCTCGACGGCGGCGGCAGCTCGACCCTCTACGTGCGCAAGGAGGGCGGCGTCGTCAACTCGCCGTCCGACGGCGTGCAGCGCCCCGTCGCCAACCACTTCGGGGTCAAGTACGGCGCCCTGGTCCACTTCTCGGTCGTGGGGGAGATCTTCAACACCACGTTCGGCGACATGACCAAGCTCATCAACAACGCCACCGTCACCGTCGACGGGCAGGTCGCGACGTGGCCGGCGGCCAACAACCACACGCTCTACAACGTCAACAACATCACGCCGCACAACGTGTGCGCCCACGCCTCGGCGCCCGGCTTCCGCTCGGGCACGCAGTGCCGCGAGATCACCGTGCAGGACGTGCAGTCGCAGGGCAACACGCAGTACCTGTCGCTGGTGCTGTACCCCGGCAAAGATCCGCCGCCCGACATGGCGCAGCCGCGCGACATGGCGACGAACCACCCGCCGATGACCGACGACCTGTCGCTGCCGCTCGGCGGCGACGACATGGGTCCGGTCAAGGGCGCCCACTCGGGCTGCGACAGCTCGGCCGGCGGCGGCGCCGCGGCGACTGGTTTTATCGTTGCGCTCGTGCTATTTCTCGGCGCGGCGAGCATTTTCCGTCGGAGAATAGTGTGACCCCAGAAGACCCTACGAAGACGGGCCTGCTCTTTACCGATCACTCCTCCGGCACGCTCAAGGCGCGCCGCTACCGCATCGCGGTGGTGGCCGGCCCGGATACGGGCGCGTCGTCGGAGATCGACAACGGCACCTTCCTTCTCGGCACGCACCAGAACAACGATCTGCGGCTGACCGACAAGGGGGTGTCGCGCTATCACCTCGAGCTGCAGCTGCGCGCCGAAGGGCTCAAGGTGACCGATCTCGATTCGACCAACGGCACCTTCCAGGGGCCCACCCGGATCGGCTCGATCACGCTCAACGGCGCCGCCAAGCTCAAGCTCGGCAGCAACACCGAGGTCGAGATCGTGCCGGCCGACGTGCCGGTGGCGGTCCAGGGCTTCGAGGGCGAGCGGTTCGGCCAGGCGATCGGCGGCTCGCGCTACATGAAAGAGCTGTTCGGCCTGCTCGACCGGGTGTCGAACACCGAGGCCACCGTGCTCCTCGAGGGCGAGACCGGCACCGGCAAGGAGCTCCTCGCCGAGGCGATCCATCTCCGCTCGTCGCGGCGCCAGGGTCCGTTCGTCGTGGTCGACTGCGGCGCGCTGCCGCGCGATCTCATCGGCTCGGAGCTGTTCGGCCACGTGCGCGGCGCCTTCACCGGTGCGCTCACGGCCAAGCGCGGTCTCATCGAGGAGGCCGACGGCGGCACCCTGTTCCTCGACGAGGTCGGGGAGCTGCCGCTCGACCTGCAGCCGCAGCTCCTGCGCGCGCTGGAGAAGCGCGAAGTGCGGCCGATCGGCGAGGTGCGGGCGAAGAAGGTGAACATCCGCGTCATCGCCGCGACCAACCGCAACCTGCCGGAGCAGGTGCGCTCGGGAGGCTTCCGCGAGGATCTCTACTTCCGGCTGGCGGTGGTGCGCGCGGGCGTGCCGGCGCTGCGCAAGCACAAGGAAGACATCCCGCTCTTGGTGCGCAACTTCCTGCGCGAGCTCAAGCGCGACGACTTCGAGATCGGCCCTGACGTGCTGGCGCAGCTCATGGCGCACGACTGGCCGGGCAACGTGCGCGAGCTGCGCAACGTCGTCGAGCGCGGCCTCTCGCTCGAGGGCGGCGCGCTGCCGATCGAGGTCTCGGGCGACATCGGCACCGCCACCAACGACGCCGGCAACTACGGCGCCGGCGGCATGTCGAAGGATGTGCTGGAGAAGCCGTTCAAGGAGGCCAAGGGGCTGCTCGTGGAGTCGTTCGAGCGGGAGTACCTGACGCACCTTCTGCAGCGGCACAACGGCAACATCTCGCGCGCGGCGCTGGAGGCCGGCATCGACCGCAACTACATCCACCGCCTGGTCAAGAAGTACAACATCCCGGTGGAGCGCGGCTGATGCGATTCGTCGTCGCGGTGCTGCTTCTGGCCGGCGCCTGCACGCGGCCGGCGGCGCGGGTGCTGCCGCCCGAGCAGGCCCAGAAGATGCTGCTCAACCGCAACTGGCTCGATCGCGTACCGCAGCGGATCGACGACAAGCTGCACGTCTATCGCTTCGTGCCGTCGATGGGCGGCGGCGTCTTCCAGGATCGGACGATCTTCTTCGGAACCTTCGAGCTGTTCACCTTCGAGGCCGACGGCGCCCGCATCCGCTTCAACCTGCTGCACACCGGCGACAAGAAGGTCTCGGCCTATACGATCGAGGAGCTGGCCCAGCCCGGTCCCGACGGCGTCGACCTTCAGCTCACCATCAGCGACGATCCGCGAGGGACGAAGCGCTACTTCGGCTGGCGCCGCGAGCAAAGCGACGGGCGCGATCTGGACCAGCACCTCGCCGCGCTCGGAAATGCGTTGAAAACGCGTTAAGATGGGGGCGTGAGCCTCCGTTTTCTCATCGCGCGCTCCATGGAGCACCCCGAGACGCCGGCGGCGCTCGAGCGATTCGGAGCCCAGCTCGCGCACGAAATCGGCGAGGCCATCTCGATCGAGGTCGTGCCCAGCTACGCCGCGCTCGAATCGGCGCTCACCGCCGGTGACGCGCAGCTCGCCTGGGTGCCGCCCATCCTGCTCGCCGACGGCGACGAGTCGCGGCTGGTGCCGCTGTTGACCGCGCTGCGCGGCGGCGCCAGCGAGTACTGCTCGGTGCTCTTCGTGCTCGCCGACTCCGACCTGTTCACGCTCGCCGACCTGCGCGGCTCGCGGGCGGCGTGGGTCGACAAGTGCTCGGCGGCGGGCTACCTGCTGCCGCGGCTCCACCTCGTCGCCGAGGGGCTGCGCCTCGAGAGCCTGTTCGGCGAGGAGTCCTTCCTCGGCTCACACGTCGAGGTCGTGCGCGCCGTCTTCGAGGGCCGGGCCGACGTCGGCGCCACCTACGGCGGCCCGCCCGACTCGAGCGACGCCGATCAACGCAGCGGGTTTTCCGAGTTCGAGCCGCACCGGCGGGTTCGCGTCATCTTCCGCAGCGGTCCGGTGCCGGCGGACGCGGTGGTGTGCGACGCATCGCTGCCGGTGGACATGCGCCTGCGCGTGACCGCGGCACTCATCCACCTCGGCACCTTCGCCGTCGGCCGCCGCGTCACGCGCCGCCTGTTCGGCGCCGACGGCTTTCAGACCTTCGATCCGCGCGTGCTCGCCAAGCTGCGCAGCCTCGTCACCGGGGCACGCGCCCGCGGCTGGCTGCCGTGGGCCGCGCCGTAGCGCGGCGCTCGCGGCGCTAGCGATCGTTCTCGTCGGAGAAGCGGGCGTGATCGAGGAGCAGCGCCGTGATGGTCCGGTCGATCAGGTCGTCACCGGGCACTTCGTGCGCGGCGAACTCGAACTGTCCCGAGCTCCAGCTCAGCACCTCGTAGACGACGTCGATCGACGTCGCGTCGGCGACCAGCCCGTCGATTTCGACGCGCAGGAGGCGCCCGTCGCGCAGGAAGAGGTGGGCCGGCTTCGGTCCCAGGACCAGCAGCTCGCCCGTCTTGCGCTCGAGCTCGAGGAAGCCGAGCACCGCCGGCAGCGCCACCGACGCCAGGTCGCCGCGCAGCGTCTTCTTCTCGGCGAGCGCGTGCGACGCCCGCTGCACGCGCTCGACCACGCGGTCGACCCGCGCCTGCAGCTCCTTGCCGCGAAACGGCTTGCCCAGGTAGTCGTCGACGCCGAGCTGGTAGCCGCGTAGCCGCTCCTGCTCGCCGCCGAGCGTCGTCAGGAAGAGAAACGGCACCGATGACAGCGTCGGCCGCGCCCGGCACATGCGCAACAGCTGCCAGCCGTCGAGGCGCGGCATCTGCACGTCGCTGACGATGACGTCGGGCGTCTCCTTGAGACACTGCGCCAGCGCCTCGAAGCCGTCGGGCGCCAGGCGGACGTAGTCGCCGCGCGTGCGAAACGGCTGCGCGGCGAGCGTACGGCATCCCAGGTCGTCGTCGACGATCATGACGCTGAGGCGCCGCTTCGCCGGCGCCGGCTCGACCTCGGGCTCGACCACGCCGATGCGCTCGGCGATGTAGGCTTCGATGAGCCCGAGACACTCGGCGGTCATGTCGAGGAACTCGATGCCCATGCCCGCCGGCTTGGCGACGGCGCGCGCAGCGGCGGTGTCGCGCACATAGACGACGCGGCAGATGATCGGGATCTCGACCGAGCCCTCGCCGAGCTCGAGGTTGATGCGGATGACGGCGTTGACCGGCAGGAACTCATCGGTCTGCAGGAACATGCCGCCCTTGGACAGATCCGAAGAGTAGGCGACGAGCAACTGATCGACGCTCGCGTACGAGACGCGAAAGGTCGCCTCGACGCGTGGTGCGCGTCCGCCCGACTGATCGTCGTCCACCGCTCCCCCCTCGATCATCTTACCGCAGCCCTTGGCGAGGCGAAGGCATCTCAGTCTCCCTCATGGAAATCGGTCCGGCGCACCTCGATGAAGCGCTGGATGGCGTCGAGCGCGCCGTCCTCGAGGTGCACCCACTTGACCCCGCAGCCCGCGGGCGCGCCGCCGGCCCCGGCCTGCCCGGCGCGCACCCAGCGCACCACGCCGACGACGAGGAAGCGCTCACCGCCGAGCACGAGCTCGAAGCCGACCTCGGTGCCGATCGGTGGCGGCGCCGTGGTGGCGACGAAGACGCCGCCCTCGGAGACGTTGTTGGCGACCCCGGCGAAGAAGTTGTGCTCGCTCTGGAGCGTCACCGCGACCGCCAGCGGAACGCGCGGGGCGTGGCGTTGATCTTCGCTCACCGGGGCTCCGCGCTCATGCCCGAAAGCTACCTCAAAACTGCAGGCCGAGCGATATGGTCCCGGGCGGCAGCGAGCCCTTGGGGGCCTTCTCGGCAGTGCCGGCGACCACGCCGGCCACCGCCCCGCCGGCCACGACCGCGCCGACCGCGGCCCACACGTACCAGCGCTTGTACCAGGGCGTGGGGCCGGTGGCGATCGGCACGCCGCGCACCGCGAGCGGAATCGGCCGCTCGGGCGAGGCGACGCGCGCGACCACGCGCCCTTTGTCGTCGCGCGCCTCGACGTAGTACTCGAGCGTGTAGTCGTTGACCTCGTGCGGCGGCGCGTAGGAGAGCTTCCAGCGGCCCGCTTCACCGCGCATCGGCTGCGACCCGTACTCGAGGAGGCCCTGGCGGCGCGCGAACAGCGTCACCGCGTGCACCAGCGGCGCGCCCCGGATGACCACGACCTGCATCTCCAGCGGTCGGCCGGCGGAGGCGCCGGTGGGCGCGTCGTGCTCGAGCTCGGCTTCGCCTTCGCTCTTGCCGTAGCCGGGCACGAACGAGGTGCGCACGTCCTCGAAGAACTCGCGCAGCTTGGGCGAGTGCGAGGGGTCGGACAGCGTGTAGTGGGGATCGATCGCCAGCAGCTCCTCGAACGCCGCGCGCGCCTTGGGCTTCTTGCCCAGGATGAGCCAGGACATGCCCAGGTACTCGTAGGCTCGCGCGCGCTCGTCGCGAGTGGCGACCGGATCGTGCACCACCGCGTCGAACTCCTCGACCGCCGCCCGATACTCCTGGTTCTGATAGCGCTCCAGCCCTTGCGCCATGTGCGCGTGCATGGCGTCCTGCGGATTGTCGGCGGAGGCCGGCGCCGCCAGCGCCACGGCGACCACGAGCGCCAGCCACCTCACGGCTGCACCTGGAGCTGCAGGCCGGTCATGCCGCCCCACAAGAGCACGTCGAGATCGCCGTCGGCGTCGATGTCGTCGGCGCTGGCGCCGCTGGCCTCGACCGCTTGATCGAAGCCGCCGGCGGCGCCGAGCTTGCCGCCGCCCGCCGAGCGCCAGTAGAGCGGCGCGCCGCCGGCGCGCGGCACGACCAGATCGGGCAGGCAGTCGCCGTCGAGATCGGCGAGCAGCAGGTTGGGCACGTCGCCGCTGACCTGATCGGGCAGGAGCGTGAACGATCGATCTTCGAGGAAGGCGTCGCCGCGATTGATGTACAGGCGTACCGGTCCGCCCAGCTGCCCGAGGACGACGTCGAGATCGCCGTCGCCGTCGATATCGCCCACGGCCAGGGCGCTGGCGCGCGCGGGCTTGGGCGGCAGCGCCGCGGAGGTGAAGGTGAAGTGCCCGCTGCCGGCCTTGTCGTTCAGGTAGACGCGGGCGACGTCGGCGGTGGTGCTGCCCTGGCCGAGCACCAGGTCGAGGTTGCCGTCGCCGTCGAGATCGGCGAGCGCGACGGCGGTGGCGTCGGTGGGTGCGACGTCGAGGCCGGCGTCACCCTGGCGGAAGTTGCCGGCGCCGTCGTTGAGCCACACCTGGGCGCTGGTGCCGCCGACGGCGACGAGATCGACGTTGCCGTCGCCGTCGACGTCGCCGGCCGCGGCCGCGACCATGCCGGGCGCGCCGACCATCGTCATCAGCGTGAAGCTGCCGTCGCCGGCGTCGCGCCACACGGCGAGCGGCGCGCCGTCGGACACGATGACCACGTCGCGGCGACAGTCGCCGTCGAAATCGGCGACGACGAGCGGGTGCACCAGCCCCGGCGGCGCATCGGGCGCGCCGCCCACCAGGGCGCCGACGCCGGCCGCGGCGACGGAGCTCCGGACCGACTGGCCGCTCGCCTCCGCGATGGCGAGGTCGCCCGACTTGGCGGCGTTGGCGCCGGGCATGAGCGCGACCGCGTCGAACGCATCGCCCGTCGGCGGCGCCACCGCCATGAAGCGCCCGCTCGTCGGGTGCGGGCGGCAGGCGTCGAGAGGCACATCGACATGTAGGACGCTTCCCGACCTGAACGACAGCTCCTGGCGCGCCCGCGCGACCTCGGTGCCGCGCAGAAGGCCGTAGACGATCATCTGCGCCGCCGACTTTCCACCGGGCAGCACGGTCAGGGTCTGCGGCAGCGGCAGCGACGGCAGGTCGTAGCGGCGGCCGAAGCGCTCGCCGCCCCCGGCATCGAGCTCCACGCAGATCGCGTCGAGCGCGCCGGCGCGGCGATCACTGGTGATGTGCAGGACGACCGCGGTGTCGTTGCAGCCGGCGGCCGCGCAAGCGAACGCGGCGGCCATAGCAACTAAGGTGAAGCGCAAGCGCACGCTGAGTGTCGATCCTATACAAGGACAAAATAAATGGGTTAAAATGTGGCGACATGGAGGAAGAGACATGAAGCTCTTCGGTGGGAAGAAGGGCGACGAGAAGACGCCGATGCAGGGTGACGACGAAGCGGGCTACTACGACTCGCCGGTCGAAACGGTGTCGCTGTCGGATACGCGCGGATCGGGTGGTCGCGCAGCGCCTGCGTCGGGAGGGGCAGCCACGGGGCCCACAGGCGGAAGCGCCAAAGTCGTCGTCAATCAGCAGCAGGCGCAGCAGCAGGATCAGGATGACGAGCCGCGGCCGCACTACGGCATCGAGCAGGCCATCACGCTGATGCGCGCCCTGCCCGTGGACCAGAACCCGGCCCTGGTGGTCGCGGTCATCAAGACCACGCTCGAATCGCTCAAGGTCAAAGTCTCGGACATCATCCACGACGCCGCGCGCAAGCAGAAGGATCTCGAAGAGCGCGTCAGCAACCTGAAGCGCGCCATCGCCGACTTCGAGAAGGAGATCGAGACGCGCAAGGAAGAGATCGGGCGCCTCGAGGCTGACCACAAAGAGACGACCGCGGTACGCGGACGGCTCGAGCTCGCGGAAAAGGCCCAGGGCCCAGGCGCAGTCGCCAAGACAGGATAAGGGATGGCCGCAGCCGAGCCGACGTCGAGTCAGGAAGGCAAGGAGCGTAGACGGGGCGCAGACGCAATGCTGCGCCACAAGATCCTCATCGTTTCGAGCGAGGCGTCGATGCGCCGTTCGCTCAAGCGACTGATGACGGCGACGGGCGCGGTGACGGAGTTCGTCAACGACCTGTCCAAGCTGCCCGAAGAGCCGCCGAGCTTGATCGCCGTCGATCTGCGCGCGCCGAACGCTCCGAAGATGAAGGACATCGAGAAGGTCTTCCCCGAGGTGCGGCTCATCGCCATCGTCGGCGGCCAGGACTTCGCGCAGATGATCGAGGCGGTCAAGTCGCCGCGCTGCTCGTCGGTCATCACCTACGACGAGAAGTTCGAGCCCGAGGACTTCATCGTCACGGTGACCAAGCTCCTGCACGGGCAGGTGTTCGGCCTGCAGAAGTACTTTCCGTGGGGCGTGACGCTGTACAACATGGAGATCGCCGGCTACGAGGAGAAGGTCAAGGCGATCGACGTGCTCAACGCCTACGCCGAGCTCGCGGGCGCGCGCGGCCCGGTGCGCGACCGCATGGCGCTGGTCGCCGAAGAGCTGATGATCAACGCCATGTACCACGCCCCCGTCGACGAGAACGGCAAGCCGATGTACCAGCACCTGCCGCGCAAGGAGATGTCGGGCAAGACGTTCGAGCGCAACGTCAAGGTGGCCTGCGCCTCGAACGGGCAGCTGTTCGCCGTGGCAGTGCGCGACGCGTACGGGTCGCTCGACAAGGAGACGGTGGTCAAGTTCCTGTCGAAGGGAACGCAGAAGTCGCTGACGCCGGAGCAGAAGGAGTCGGGCGCGGGGCTCGGCCTGGTCACGGCGCTCAAGAACGCCAACAAGCTGGTCTTCAACCTCTCGCCGGGCGCCGGCACCGAGGTGATCGCGCTGTTCGATCTGGACCTGCTCGCCAAGGGGCGGCCGGGCGTACGCGCGGTCCACATCTTCACCGAGCGGCGCAAGCCGCCGGCGCCGGCGGCGCGCGAGGAGCCGACGCCGTCGCTGCGGCCGTCGGCGGCGCCGCTCATCGCCGGGGCGCTGGCGATCGTGCTCATCATCTTCGGCGTCGTCGGCGTCGTGCGCAAGCTGCAGGAGCCGCCGCCGGCGGACGTCAAGGCCGAGATCACCGTCGGTGACGGCGAGTCGCGCGACGTGCCGGTGCACATCGGCTCGTCGGACGTGAAGCTCAAGGTCGAGCGCAAGGGCTCGAACTTCGTCATCACCAGCGAGTGATCGGCGGCGCCGGCGTGCTAGCCTGCCGCCGATGAGCTTCTACTCGACCCTTCAGGATTGGGAGTACCTGGCCAAGAAGGACCCGCTGTGGGCCATCCTGAGCGATCCGTCCAAGACGAACGGACGCTGGCAGCTCGACGAATTCTTCGCCAGCGGCGAGCGCGAGATCGACGGCACGCTGCGCTATCTCGAGAGTCAGCACCTCTTGCCCGTCGACTTCGCCGCCGCGATCGACTTCGGCTGCGGCGTGGGCCGCCTGTCGCGGGCGCTCGCCGGCCGCTTCGAGCGGGTCTACGGCGTCGACGCGGCACCGACGATGGTCGCGCGCGGCCGCGAGCTCAACGGCGACCGGCCCAACCTCGAGCTCCTGCTCAACCAGGAGCCGCGGCTGCCCCGCTTCGCCGACGGCTCCATCTCCTTCGTCTACACGACCCTGGTGCTGCAGCACATCACCTACCCCGAGTCGCTGCGCTACCTGGACGAGCTCTTGCGGGTGCTCAAGCCGGGCGGCATCGCCATGTTCCAGACGCCGACGCTCGACCGGACGCCGCGCCCGCTGCAGCTGGTGCGCGCGGGCCTGCGCCGCGTCATCCGCTCGGCGCGGCTGCCGTTCGGCGGTGGCTGGTACATGGACATGAACACCATCCCGGTCCCCGAGATCGAGCGGCTCGCGGCGCAGCACCAGTGCGACATCGCCGCGCGCTTCAACATCAACCGTCGCGACATCGGCGCCGGCGGTGTGCTCCTCGAGCACCGCGCGCCGCGCTGGGAGCGGCTGGTCAGTGAGCGGTTCGTGGTGAGGAAGCGCTGAGCCTCAGGAGCGGCGCGGGGCCAGCTTGAGCGTCGGCTCGCGACGCGGACGATCCATCGGCAGATCGACGCGGATGACGCGCGAGGTGTCGTTGAGGATCTTCTGGCTCAAGCGCGGCACGCGCACCGGGCGCGTCGGCTCGTCCTCTCGACGCTCGAATCCATCTTCTCGGCGCATCGTCCCTCCTCGCGGTTCAGCGCGGTTGGCCTGTGCACCGTTTGTGCCGCGAAATGAGCGAGCGGGGACACTGAATCCGTAGCACTTAGACTGCCGGGCCGTCGCCGGTGAGTTGCAGTGCGCACAACGGTCAGCAGCAACCGGGGACTCCGCTCCCCGCCGCCAGGCCCCCCCACGTGCTAGAATTTTCCGCGGATGTCCGACGGCGTTCCCTTCGGCAACTACCGGCTGCAGCGGCGTCTCGCGCGCGGCGGGATGGCCGAGGTCTTCCTCGCGCGGCTCATCGGCGTCGAAGGCTTCGAGCGGCGTGTCGCCATCAAGCGCATCCTGCCCCACCTGTCCGAATCCGAAGAGTTCCGCGCCATGTTCCTCGACGAGGCGCGCCTGGCCGCGCAGCTCACCCACCCGAACATCGTGCACATCTACGACTTCGGCAAGGTCGACGACTACTACTTCATCGCCATGGAGTACGTCGACGGCGTCGACATCGGGCGGCTGATCCGGCGCGCCAAGGAGCACCCGGTGCCGTTCGAGCTGGCGGCGCGCATCCTGGCCGACGTCTGCGCCGGCCTGCACTTCGCGCACAACGCGAGCGATCCGATGGGCCGCAAGCTCTCGGTCGTACACCGCGACGTCACGCCGCAGAACATCCTCGTCAGCTACGACGGCGTGGTCAAGCTGGTCGACTTCGGCATCGCCAAGGCGCAGTTCGCCGCCGGACGCACGCGGCCGGGCGTGGTCAAGGGCAAGTACGCCTACATGTCGCCCGAGCAGGTCGAGGGCCGGCCGCTCGACGTGCGCAGCGACGTCTTCTCCGCCGGCATCTGTCTGTACGAGATGCTCACTGGCGTGCCGCTGTTCCGGCGCGACGACGTGGTCGCTTCGATGCGCGAGATCCGCGATGGCAAGCCGATCCTCCCCGAGAAACATCGACGGGACGTACCCGAGGAGCTGGTCAGGATCATGCGGCGCGCGCTGCAGACGTCGCGCGACAACCGCTACCCGACGGCATCGGCGATGCAAACGGAGCTCGAGAAGTTCTTGAAGAGCGCCACCGCGCTGGCGACGTCGCGCGAGCTCGCCGAGTACCTCAAGCGCGAGCTGCCCCCGCGGACGGAAGAGGTGCTGTCCGCGACGAGCTCACAGCCAGCCGGCACCCAGCGGCAACCGCAGAAGCAGCGCACCGAGGTGCAGGTGTCGGCCCGGCCGCCGACCCCTACACCGAGCCCGCCCGACGGAGTGGCGGCGCAATCGCGGGCGGGAGGCGCGCCGGCGGCCGCGGGGACCGGAGCAGACAGCGAGGAGATCCCGACCACGCCTGATGGCGATCCGGACGGGCACGCGATGCCGTCGGACATGCACCTGGCCGACGAGGCGCCCACCGACGAGCGCCTCCTGCCAGAGATGCGCGGATCGAACCCCATGCTGGGCCGCTCCTCCGCGTCTCATACGGCAGTGGTGCCGCCATTGGCGCACTCGCCGCTGCGCACGTACGTCGCGGTGCTGCTGGCCGGTCTGACCGTGGCGGGGGTGACGCTCCTGGTGCTGCGGCCATGGGCGTCGGCGAAGGATCCGGTGATCGTCAAGGTGCCCGCCGAGCCGCCGCCGATCGTCCTCGAGAAGCCGGCGCTGGCACCGGACGAGATCGCGGTGGTGCCGCCGGTCGTCGTCGCCCAGACGACGCCGGCGCCGACCCTCGACATCTTGTCGCGGCCCCCGGGGGCGCGCGTCGTCGTCGACGGCGAGGTGCTGCGCGCGCTGACGCCGATCCATGCCGAGACCTTCGCCTCGGGGATGCACAAGGTCCTGGTGGACAAGCGGGGGTACCAGCCGCGCGAGCTGGCGGTGCGGCTGGGCGACGGCGAGCGTCGCACGCTCGACGTCGAGCTGCGGCCGGCCGGGCGGCGCGTCGTGCGCGTCGTGCAACCGAAGGTGGCGCGCGGCTTTCTGACGGTGCGGACGGTGCCCTGGTCCAAGGTGTTCGAGGGCGCGCGCCTCCTCGGCACCACGCCGATGGCCAATGTGCCGCTCAGCGAAGGCACGCACACGCTCACCTTCGTAAACCCCGATCTGCCGCCGATCAAGCAGACGGTGACGGTGCGCGCGGGCGAGGAGCAGCGGGTGTCGCTGGACTTGAAGAAGTGAGCGCGGGCGGGGAGAGACCATGAGCGGCACTGTCGAAGTGGAGCGACGCGGCGCGATCGCGATCCTCACGCTGAAGAACGAGAAGAAGAGGAACGCGCTCGATCCGGCGATGCTGGACGAGCTGTGCGCGGCGCTGGCGCGCCTGCCCGGCGAGGGCGCGCGCGCGGTGGTGCTGACCGGCGCCGGCGACCTCTTCTCGTCGGGCTACGACCTGGCGGCGCTGCCGTCGGGGGCGGCGCCGTCGACCAACCCGATGGGACCGGCGCTGTCGGCGATCGCCGGCGGGCCGCTGCCCGTGGTGGCGGCGCTCAACGGCGCGGCCATCGGCGGCGGCTGCGAGCTGGCGGCGACGTGCGACCTGCGCGTCGCCCACGACGCGGTGACGCTGACCATGCCGCCGGTGCGGCTGGGGCTCATCTACGCGCCGGCGGGGCTGCGCCGCTTCGTCGCGCTCTGCGGGCTGTCGCGCACGCGCGAGCTGTTTCTGACGGCGGCGCCGGTGCCGGCGCTGCGGGCGCGCGACTGGGGGCTCGTCGATCACGTGGTCGCGCGCGACGAGGTGCTGGCGACGGCGACCGCGCTGGCAACGGCGATGGCCCAGGGCGCGCCGCTGGCGGTGGCCGGGACGCGGCGCGCGCTCGAGCTCCTTTTGCCGCCGCTCGACGATGCGGCGGCGACGGAGCTGGCGGGCTTGATGCAACAGGCGTGGATGAGCGAGGATGCGGCCGAGGCGCGCGTCGCGTTCCGCGAGAAGCGCAAGCCCGAGTTCAAAGGACGTTGAGCATGGACGCGAACGCACCGTACCTGCCGCCGCTCGAGCCGACCGACAACGCGCCGGCGCGCCGGCGGGGCGCGCGCCGAACGATCGTGCTGTGGCTGTTCCTCATCCTGGTCTTCGTCACGATCTACCAGTTCCTGTCGCCGCCGCCGGCGCATCACCACGTCGTGCACACGGCGCCGCCGCCCAACGAAGACGGGTGGTGGCGCTCGCTCAGCGGATTCCTGCCGTCGCTCGGGGTGATCGCGCTGTTCATCTGGTTCTTGCGGAGGCAGCTCAAGGGCGGTGCGGCGCTCAACGCCAGGCTCGAGCCGGGCCACCTCGCCCTCGCCGACGGCGATCTCGGCCGCGCCGCCGACGTCTTCGCCGCGGTGGCGCGCGAGTACCGCAACCAGACGACCTACGCCGCCGTCGCCAAGCTGTCGCTGTCGACGACGCTGATGCGCCAGGGCGCGCTGCCCAAGGCGATCGAGACGGCGATCGAGGTCGAGCGCGCGCCCGGCCTGCTGTTCGGCTCCGAGGCGCGCCTGATGGCCGCGATCCATCTCGGCATGCTCTATGCGCTGCGCGGCCAGCTCGACGCGGCAACGCGGTGGTGCGACGACGGCCGACGGCGCCTGGCGCGGGGGCAGAACCGCGCGCTCCCGGCGGCGCTGCTACGGCTGACGGAGATCCTGGTGCTCGCGCGCGCCGGGAAGCACGAGGAGGCGGCGCGCGCGCTCGATCGCGACGAGCGTCGGCTCGAGGAGGCGCTCACCGTGACCTCGATGAGAAAGGCGTGGCTCGTGCGCGCGTTCTGCGCGGCGGGCGACGCGACCCGGGGTAGCGTCGAGCCGTGGCTGACCATGGCGCGCGCCGGCCGCAAAGGTGAGCTCGCCTGGGTGGCGGCGGAGTGGCCCGAGCTGCGCGCCTTCGTCGACGCCCACGATCTCTAGTCTCCAGGCCTCAGTCGCGAATGTGCAGCTGGCCGTCGCCGCGCTCGCCGGCGACGTCGCGCACGAAGTACTCGGCGCGCGCCGCGGCGTCGTCGGGGAAGCGGCCGTGGGCGTGCATCAGCTTGGCCACGGCCGCCTCGATCCCCATGTCGCCACCCGACAGCGCGCCCGCGTCACGCAGCGCCACGCCGTTGGCGTAGAGCGACAGGTCGACGGCGCCCGCGTGCGCCTGCGTCACCACCGCCACCGTCACCCCGCCGTCGACGAGGCGGCGCACCGCCGCTGCCACCGAGCGCACCCGCGACGGCGCGTTGCCCACTCCGAACGCCGCCAGCACGACGCCGCGCGCGCCGCCCTCGGCGTCGGCCGCGCCCAGCCGCTCGACCAGCCGCGGATCCATCCCCGGCGTCACGAAGCAGACGGCGACCCGCGGGTCGAAGCGCCCGTCGACGGCGAAGGCCTCGCGCGCCCGGCGCACGTGCGGCGCGATCTCGACGTCGAGCCCCAGCCGCGCCAGCGGCGCGCAGTTGGGTGACGCGAACGCGGTGTAGGACCAGGCATCGCCCTTGGTGGCGCGGTTGCCGCGCAAGAGCGCGCCGTCGAAGCAGACACCGACCTCGGGGATGTCACGCGTCGCCAGATCGACGGCGTCGACCAGGTTGCGCCGGGCGTCGGAGCGGATCTCGCCCAGCGGCCGCTGCGAGCCGGTCAGCACCACCGGTCGGTCGAGCCCGACCAGCGCGAACGACAGCGCCGAGGCCGTGTAGGCCATCGTGTCGGTGCCGTGGATGACGACGACGCCGTCGTGCGCTGCACGCGCGGCAGCGACCTCGTCAGCGAGCGCGCTCCATTCGTCGGGCCCGATGTCGGACGAGTCGAGGTTGCACAGGATGCGCGTCTCGATGGTGGCCAGCGCCGCCAGCTCGGGCACCCGCGACAGGATCTCGTGCGCGTAGGTGTCGGGCGCCAACGCGCTCGGCCGCCGCCCGGACATCCCGAGCGTGCCGCCGGTGTGCAGGATGAGGACCCGCTTCATCTATCAGCGACGGTGGCCGCCGCCACCACCGTGGGCCGGCGGGGCGGCGCGCACCGGAGCGGCGCGCACCGGGGCGCTCACCGGGTGCGGCGCCGGCACCGCGCGCGGGCCGGGGCCCACTGCACGGGGCGGAGGCACGTAGACGGCGCCGCCCGGTCGCGGTCCCGGCGCGTACGGCCGCGGCGCGCCAATCACGCCGCCCGGCCGTGGCCCCGGCGCATATGGGCGCGGCGCGCCAACGACGCCGCCCGGCCGTGGCCCGGGCGCATACGGGCGCGGCGCGCCGACCACGCCGCCCGGCCGCGGGCCCGGCGCATAGGGCCGCGGCGCGCCGACGACCGCACCTGGACGCGGCCCGGGCGCGTACGGGCGCGGCGCGCCGACCACACGCCCGGGCGCGTACGGCCGCGGCGCACCGACAACGCGCACGCGCCCGCCGCCCGGCGCGACGACCATGGCCCCCGGCCGATACACGCCCGGCGCACCGATGACGACGCGCGGGCGATAGATCGGCGCCGGCCGGGTGCGCCAATAGATCCCGCCGTAATACGAGTGTCGATAGTAGCCGCCGTAGTAGGACCGGTAGTGCGGTCGGAGGGCCCAGTACTCCGGTGCCCACGGGCCGCCGTACACGTAGTAACCCCCGACGAAGCCGAACTGCAGGCTCGCCGGCGGCGGATAGTTGTGGCGGTGCGGCCAGTCGATGAAGCAGTAGCCGCCGCCATACGCCGCCGGGATGGGGTGGTTGCCACGATAGCCCCACATCTGTTGCGCGTAGCCGAAATCGCCCGGGTCACCGACGAAGTAGAACCAGCCGCCCTGCTCGCGGAACAGGTTCTGATCGAACGGCGCGTACTCGTGAAAGTGCGGGCCCTGCTGATAGCAGAAGCCCTGGCCCGCCTCGTACGGGATCGGATGCGGCCCCACGTAGCCGTACTGCTGCTGCGCCTCGGGCTGTGGGTAGGCGTTGGGATCGGGCGGGGGCATGTTGTCGCCCGGCGGCTGCGCGTACTGGTCCTGCGGCGCCTCGTCGTCGTCGACATCCTGCTCCGCCGGCACCGGGGGC
The DNA here is from genome assembly GCA_963816965.1 of uncultured delta proteobacterium. Classification (GTDB taxonomy): domain Bacteria; phylum Myxococcota_A; class Polyangia; order Palsa-1104; family Palsa-1104; genus JAQBQH01. Next base: position 36,948 of record CAWFMP010000005.1, on the reverse strand, counting down.
GCCGCCGGCTGCGCCAAGGCCCGCGCCGAAAGCGCCAGCACACCGAGGATCGCGAGCTTATGATAAGAACGCATACTTCATGGTAGCACGCGTCCACCGGAGGAACGAATGCCGCTCGAGCAGCAGCTCAACGACACGCTGAAGCAGGCGATGAAGGACAAGGACTCGGCCACGTCCGACGTGGTCCGCATGATCAAGACCAAGATCATGGAGCGGCGCACGGCCAAGGGCTTCACCGGCCAGGTCGACGACGCGCTCATCACCGACGTCATCGCCGCCTACCGCAAGCAGCTGCAGAAGGCGGTCGAGGAGTTCGAGAAGGTCGGCGACAAAGGCAAGGAGCAGGCCGATCAGCTGCGCTTCGAGATCCAGTTCTGCGAGCGCTTCCTGCCCAAGGGGCTCGACGCGGCGGCGCTGCATGCGCTGGTCAAGGAGCGCATGGCCGCGCTCGGCGTCACCGATGCCAAGCAGGCGGGCAAGCTCATCGGCGACATCATGAAGACGCACAAGGGGCTCGTCGAAGCCAACGACATCAAGCGCGTCGCCGAAGAGATCCTGAAGGGCGCCTGAGCGCCCGCACAGGCGGAACAGCCATGACCAAGGCGCACGACCTACACGAGCAGAACCGGCGCTCCTGGAACGCGGCGACGCGCGCGCACAACAGCCACAAGCGCGACCAGGCGGCGTTCCTCCGTGGCGGCGGTTCGACGCTGTTTCCCGAGGAGCTCGAGCTGGTCGGCGAGCTCAGCGGCCGCTCGCTTCTGCACCTGTGCTGCAACGCGGGACAGGACACGCTGTCGCTGGCCCGCCTGGGGGCGCGCACCACCGGGGTCGACATCAGCGACGAGGCGGTCGCCTTCGCGCAGCAGCTCGCGGCCGACTCCGGCATCGACAGCGAGTTCGAGCGCGGGGACGTCTACGACTGGCTGCCGCGCGCCGCCCGCGAGCGCCGGCGCTTCGATCGCGTGTTCATGACCTACGGCGTGCTCGGCTGGATGTCGGATCTCGACCTGCTCTTCCGCGGCATCGCCGGCGTGCTCGAGCACGGAGGGCGCGTGGTCAGCCTCGAGTTCCATCCGGCCACCATGGTCCTCGACGAGAACCTGCAGCTTCGCTACCCGTACTTCCGTGAAGCGGGGCCCTATCGCTGGGACGATGGCGTCAACGATTACGTGGCGCTCTGTGGCGCCGCGCTGACGCCGAGCGGCTGGGTCGACGGCGATCAGGACTTCAAGAACCCGCACGTGGTGTGGGAGTTCCCGCACTCGATCTCCGAGCTCATCGGCGCCGCCCTCGGCGCAGGCCTGCGCATCGAAAGCGTGCGCGAATGGCCCTACGCCAATGGGTTTCGGCCGTTCAAGAAGATGCGGGAGCTGCCCGGTCGCCGCTTCACCGTGCCCGAGGGCGTGCCGGAGCAGCCGCTGATGTTCGGACTGGTCGCTTCGAAGCCGTAGCCCGGCGATCTATAGCCGAGGGGCCGCGGGCGCTCGTCGGAGCCGTCTTGCCGGGACGGGCCCGCTACGCCGGCGGCCTTACGGGCCGGCGGCGCGTCCGGGCCCTCGCACAGGGCGCTGGCATCGCCGCTTCGCGACGAGCGCTCCTCGACGCCCGCCAAGACGGCTCCGACGACCGCCCGCTCTATGGGCTCTCAGCAAGACAGCGTCCCGGGACACGGACGAACCAGCAAGCAGCGGGTCTGGGCTTTCGCGCGAGCACAGAGGCCCCACGCACACTGCCCCGCTGGGCGAGTTCCGCAGCACAGGCAAGGGGCAGAATCGAGCACAGCGGTCCGGTGGCGAGGACTGTTTGCGCCCAGCGGGGCAGTGTGCGTGGGGCCGGACGTAGCGCTTTGGCGCGCTCTCGATGCGACGCGTTTTGAAAGCGGAGCCCTTCGAGAGCTCGACCCGAGATGTGACGAATCGTGGAGAGCTATCGCTAGGCGATGTATACGCGGCGGTCGGCGTCGACGCCGACGAACGCGATCGAGCCCTCCGGCAGCCCGTGGGCCTCGCCGTTGACCGGGCGCTTGTCGGCCTCTTCGTCGCGCAGGCGGATCTGCTCGTACTCGGTGAAGCTGTACTTGCGGCGATCCTTGATCGGCGCCGCCAGGTCGAGCGCATCGGCAAACGCGCCCGCGCCCTTCTGCACGCGGCCCGCGAAGTACTCGGCGCAGCAGCCCGACCCGTAGCTGAACAGGCCGATGCGCTGCCCCTCGAGCTCGCCCGCCTCGGCCTCGAGCAGCGAGGCCAGCGCCAGGTAGAGCGAGCCGGTGTAGATGTTGCCGACCTGCGACGGCAGCCGCAGCGACGGCGCCACCTCGGCCGCGTAGCTGGCGTCGGCCTCGGCCTCGCTCTTGCCCTCGAGCTGCATGACGTGGCGATGCGCCTTCTTGGCCATCTTGCCGTACGGCACGTGATAGCAGCGACGGGCGAGCGGGTCCTGGTGCCCCGTCTCCTTCGACGCCTGCTGCCAGCCGGCGTAGGCGCCGGCGAGCGCGTCGAGATAACACTGCACCGAGTGGTGGCCGTCGACGACCGCCTCCTTGCTGTACAGCGGGCGCCAGAAGTCGTTGACGTCCTGCGCGTACGAGCCGGTGACGCCGACCTCGAGCGCGACCAGGCGCGGGTTCTCGGAAACCAGGATCGCGACGGCGCCGGCGCCTTGCGTCGGCTCGCCCGGGCTCGCCAGCCCGTAGCGCGCGATGTCGGTGCACACGATGAGCGCCTTGCGACCGCGCGCCGAGCCGGAGGCGATCCAGTCGAGCGCGGCGAGCAGCCCGGCGGTGCCGCCGAAGCAGGCGTGCTTGGTCTCGAAGACCCGGCACTGCTGCGGCAGGCCGAGCAGGCGATGCAGGTAGGCCGCCACCGGCTTCGAGTGATCGACCGCGGTCTCGGTGCCGACCACGCACAGCCCGATGGTCGACGGATCGACGTTCGCGGTCGTGAACAGCCGCCGCGACGCGGTCGCGGCCAGCGCCACCGGGTCCTCGTGCTGGCGCGCTACCGCCATGCGCGTGACGCCGAGACCCTCGACGTATTTGCCGGCCGGCACGCCGCGGGCGGCGGCGAGGTCGGCCAGATCGAGGTATCCCTCGGGGACTGCGAGCGCGATGGCGTCGATTCCGATCGTAGGCATGAACCCTCCGTAAGGTATGTTGCCCAAGAGCAACGGAGGTGCCACGTCACGCCCCACGGAGTCATGCGGGTTTCCGACGAGGGAAGCCGTGCGGGTGGCGCGATTCCGCACATCCGCGCGCGAAATCGAACGTGTATGATGCGCTCATGTTTCGACCTTATTTCGCCCTGGCCCTGGCCCTGGCCCTGACCTGCGCCGCCTGCTCCTCGTCTCCGTCCACCCCTGCGCCCAACCCGCTGATCGTCGCCCGCCCCTACGACGCCGACGTGCCCGTCAGCTACGACAAGAGCAAGGCCTACCCGCTCATCGTCCTGGTGCACGGGTACGGCGCCAACGGCTTCGCGCAGGACGCCTACTTCGGCTTCGCGCAGCTCGCCGACGCGCGCGGCGTCCTGGTCGCGCACCCCGACGGCACCACCGACACGAGCGGCAGCAAGTTCTGGAACGCCGACGACGCCTGTTGCGACTTCAACAACACCGGCGTCGACGACGTCGCCTACCTGAACGCAGTGGTCGACGACATGGAGCAGAACTACAACATCGACACCAAGCGCGTCTTCTTCGTCGGCCACTCCAACGGCGCGTTCATGTCGCACCGCATGGCCTGCGACTCGGCGGCGCGCATCGCCGCCATCGTCGCGCTCGCCGGCGATGTCTGGCAGGACGCCTCGAAGTGCAACCCGTCGGCGCCGGTGGCGGTGCTGCAGGTGCACGGCGACGCCGACACCATGGTCCCCTACGACGGCTCGGGGCTGATGCCATCGGCCAAGCAGTCGGTGGCCACCTGGGCGCAGAAGAACGGCTGCACCGGCGATCTCACCGACACCGGCATGACGCTCGATCTCGACAGCGGCCTGGCCGGCGCCGAGACGGGCATCGCCAACTACACGTGCAGCGCCGGCGCCGCCGAGCTGTGGACCATCCACGGTGGCCAGCACCTGCCCAACTTCATCCTCCCCGATTGGGGAAATGACGTCTTCGACTGGTTGATGCAACATCCCAAGCCATGAGCGGGCGGCAGCCGGAGCAACGATGATCTCGGTCATCTTCATCCACGGGATGTTCGTGACGCCGCTGTGCTGGAGCGGTTGGATCGACCGCTTCAACGCGCGCGGCATCCTGTGCGAGGCGCCGCCGTGGCCCGCGCACGACGGCGCGCCGGCGGAGCTGCGGGCGCGCCACCCCGATCCGGCGCTCGCCAAGCTGACGCTCGACGAGCTGGTGGCGCACTTCGAGGCGATCGTGAAGAAGCAGCCGTCGCCGCCAGTGCTCGTGGGCCATTCGATGGGCGGGCTCATCGTGCAGCTGCTCCTCAACCGCGGCCTCGGCGCCCGCGGCGTGGCCATCGACTCCGCGCCGCCCAAGGGCGTGCTCGTGCTGCGCTGGTCGATGCTGCGCGCGAACTTCCCGGTGCTGTTCGGTGACCAGCCGGTGCTGCTCTCCGAATCGCAGTGGCGCTACGCCTTCGACAACAGCTCGACGCCGGAGGACGTGCACGCGCACTACGAGCGCCAGCTCGTCCCCGAATCGAAGCTCGTCGGCCGCGGCGCGCTCGGCGCCAAGATCGAGTGGGACCGACCGCACCCGCCGCTGCTGCTCGTCGCCGGCGGCGCCGACCACATCATCCCGGCGGCGGTGAACCGCGCCAACTTCGCCAAGTACACGCACGCCGGTTCGAAGCGCGACTTCAAGCTGTTCGACGGCCGCACCCACTACACCGTCCTCGACGGCAAGGGCTGGGAAGAGGTGTGTGACTTCGTCGGCGATTGGGTGCAGGCCGCATGAACGTCGGCGTCTTGGGAGCGGGATCGATCGGCGCGTACATCGGCGGACGCCTGACCGCCGCCGGCGTCACGACGGTGCTGGTGGCGCGCCAAACGCTCGCCGACGCGGTCGCCCGCCACGGGCTGCACCTGACCGCGCTCGACGGCTTCGACGTGACCCTGCCGCCCGATCGCGTCCACATCGTCACCAACCCGCTGGTGCTGGCCAGCTGCGACTTCATCCTCGTCACCGTCAAGGGGCACGACACGGTCCACGTCGCCCGCCAGCTCCCGCCGGTGATTCGGCACGACGCCATCGTCGTCAGCTTCCAGAACGGCGTCGGCAACGCCGAGATCCTGCACCGCGCGCTCGGCGAGCACGCCGTCTTGCCCGGCATGGTGCCGTTCAACGTCTTGCGCCGCGGCGAGGCGCACTTCCACCAGGGCACCAGCGGCATCCTCGCCGTGCAGGCGCTGCCTGACGGGCGGCACGCCCCGCTGGTCGATGCGCTCGAGCGCGCCGGGCTGCCGACGCACGCGTTCGAGGACATGCGCGGCATCCAGTGGGGCAAGCTGCTGGTGAACCTGAACAACTCGATCAACGCCCTATCGGGCCTGCCGCTGCAGCAGCAGCTGGCGCAGCGGCCCTATCGCAAGGTCATGGCCGCCTGCGTGCGCGAGGGGCTGCGTGTGCTCAAGCGCGCCGGCATCAAGCCGCGGATCGACGCCCCGCTGCCACCATCGCTGGTGCCGGCGCTGATGGAGCTGCCCAACGCGATCTTCAGGCTGGCCGCCAAGAAGATCGTCGACATCGATCCCAACGCGCGCAGCTCGATGTGGGAAGACCTGCAGCGCGGCCGCCGCACCGAGGTCGATCTGTTGAACGGGGAGATCGTCCGCCTGGGGGCGCAGCTCGACGTGCCGACGCCGATCAACCAGCGCATCGTCGATCTGGTCAAAGAGGCCGAGCTGCGCGGCGCACCGCCGGCGCTGCCCGCCGACGAGCTATCGCGCCGCGTCCTGCACCATTGATCGCTACTGATTGGTGAGCCAGCCGAAGTTGGGCTTGCGCACGAAGTCGTGCTCGGCGTCGACGATGCGCACCGTGCCCGACTGCGAGCGCATGACGACCGACTGCGTGGTCGCGCCGTCGCCGAAGAAGCGCACGCCCTTGAGGAAGGTCCCCTCGGTGACGCCGGTGGCGGCGAACATGACGTTGCCCTGCGCCAGCTCGTCGACGCGATAGATCTTGTCGTGGTCCTTGATGCCCATCTTCTCGGCCCGGGCGCGCTCGTCGTCGTTGCGATACTTGAGGCGCCCCTGCATGTCGCCGCCCACGCAGCGCAGCGCCGCCGCCGCGAGCACGCCCTCGGGCGCGCCGCCGATGCCGAACAGGATGTCGATGCCGGTGTCGTCCTTGCAGGTGGCGATCGCCGCCGACACGTCGCCGTCGCTGATGAGGCGGATGCGCGCGCCGGCCTTGCGCACCTCGGCGATGAGCGCCTGGTGGCGATCGCGCTCGAGGATGATCGCGGTCAGATCCTCGACCTTGCGAGCGCTTCGCCTCGGCGAGCGCGTTCAGGTTCCACGTGGGCGACCTGGTGATGTCGATGACGCCCTTGCCCGCCGGCCCGACGGCGATCTTGTCCATGTAGGTGTCGGGCGCGTTCAGGAACTTCCCGTCGTCGGCGACGGCGATCACGGCGATCGCGTCGGGAGACCCGGTGGCGCACAGGTTGGTGCCCTCGAGCGGGTCGACGGCGATGTCGACGCGCGGCGCGAACTCCTCGTTGCCGCCCCCGTGCGCATCGACGTGGCCGGGCCAGCCGGCGCCGACCTTCTCGCCGATGTACAGCATGGGCGCCTCGTCGCGCTCGCCCTCGCCGATGACGACGGTGCCGCGAATGCGCACGCCGTCGAAGGCGCGGCGCATGGCGTCGACCGCCGCCTGATCGGCGCCCTTGGCGTCGCCGCGCCCCATCCAGCGCGCGCACGACAGCGCCGCCGCCTCGGTGACGCGCACCAGCTCCAATGCGAGATTGCGATCTTCCATTACCCACTCGCTGAATAAGGTCAACAAGTTCTTCGGGCAAGCGCTTCACCTTGCCGTCGGGCGAGATGCACGCATGCGTGGTCCAACCTTCGCACAACAGCGCCCGGTCGCGCTCGCGTCGCAGCTCGTAGGCGAACTTGAGCGACGCCGCCTTGACCTCGCTGGGCGCGCCGTGGACCTCGACGACGTCGTCGTAGCGCGCCGGCTCACGATAGCGCAGGTGCGCCTCGACGACCGGCAGCATGTGGCCGAGCGCCTCGAGCTCCTTGTAGGGGCGGCCGTGCTGGCGCAGCCATTCGGCGCGGCCGATCTCGAACCAGCGCAGGTAGACGACGTTGTTGACCACGCCCATCTGATCCGTGTCGCGCGTACAACACGCGGAGCTTGGCCACCGACGGCAACACTAGGGCTCTTCCGCGCGGGCGCTCATTCGAAGATTCGGAGCAGCCGGGTCGGCTCGCGCACCGTCGGCAGCCGATTGATGATGCCGAGCGCGCCCTGCACGTTCTTCTCGCAGCGCGCGGTGCGTCGTCACCACGACGGTGACCGGCTTGCCCTCCTGGCGCTGCCCCTCCTGCACGACCTCGCTGATGGAGATCTCGTGCTCGCCGAGCATGCCGGCCAGCTGCGCCAGCACGCCCGGCTTGTCGACCACGCCGAAGCGCAGGTAGTAGCGCGACGACAGCTCCCCCGGATCGCGGATGCGCCGCTCGCGCATGTCGCCGCGCCGGCGCGAGGCGCGCAGCGGCGTGCCGCCCGCCGACGACGAGAGCAGGTTGCGCGACACCTCGATGACGTCGCTGACCACGGCGACCGCGGTCGGCATCATGCCGGCGCCGCGTCCGTAGTACATCGAGCTGCCGAGCGCGTAGGACGACACGTAGACCGCGTTGTAGACGCCGTTGACCGACGCCAGCATGAAGCGGCGCGGGATCAGGGTCGGGTGCACGCGTGCCTCGACGGAGTCGCCGTGGTCCTTGGCGATCACCAGCGGCTTGATGACGTAGCCGAAGCGCTCGGCGTAGCGGAAGTCGATGGGCTCGATGCCGCGCAGCCCCTCGACCAGCACCTGCTCGACGCGGATGCGGGTGCCGAAGCACAGCGGCACCAGCACGCACAGCTTGTGCGCGGCGTCCCAGCCGTCGACGTCGAGCGAGGGATCGGCCTCGGCGTAGCCCTTGTCCTGCGCCTCCTTCAAGATCTCGGCGAAGGGGCGCCCCTCCTCGGTCATCGTGGTGAGCAGGAAGTTGGAGGTGCCGTTGACGATGGCCACCAGCTCGTCGACGCGGTCGGAGGCCAGCCCCTCGCGCAGCGCGCGGATGATGGGCACGCCGCCGCCCACCGACGCCTCGTAGTAGACGTCGACGCCGCGCTCGGCGGCGGCGGCGAACAGCTCCTCGCCGTGCGCGGCGAGCAGCGCCTTGTTGGCGGTGACGACGTGCTTGCCGCGCGCGATGGCGTCGAGGAGGTAGGTGCGCGCCGGCTCCTCGCCGCCCATGAGCTCGAGGACGATCTCGATCTCGGGATCGTCGAGCACGGCGCCGACGTCGGTGGTGATGAGCCCGGGCGCGACGTCGACCAGGCGCGGCTTGTCGGCCTCGCGCACGGCGATGCGGCGGATCGACACGGCGGCGCCGCCCAGGCGATGACGGATGGCGTCGGCGTTGTCGGCCAGGAGCTTGACCACGCCCGAGCCGACATTGCCGAGGCCGAGGAGTGCGACGGAGATGGTGCGCATGACGGGCGCACCGTAGCACGAATGGGGCGCTACTTCAGGGGCAGGAGCTGGGGTAGCAGCCGCACTGGCCGCCCTGGCACTGGCAGGTGGCGTTCTCGCCGCACTCGCTGCCGAGATCGGAGCCGGTACAGGCGAACGTGCAGAAGTAGGTGTTGTCGCTGCCGAGGATCGTGCACAGCGTGGCCTTGGTGTTGGACGTGCAATCGCTCAGCTTGGTGCAGTACTTGCCGACGCCGAGCGAGTTGCCGGTGTCGCCCGGGTGTCCGCACAGCGACGCCAGGTCACGCCCGACCGTCATGTCCTGCGCGGTCGCCGTGGTGGTGTCGCCGCCGCAGCCGAAGAACAGCAGCGCCAGGGCCAGTGTCGCTGCTCGCATCAGAACGTCCCCCAATCGCCGCTGTCGCATTCGATGTTGCCGAGCCCCGTATCGTCGATGGTGTTGGCGAAGCCGACACACATCTCGACGCCGAAGGTGATGTCGCTCGCCGTGGTGTTGTCGTATTCGCAGTGCACGTGCATGACGTCGCCCTTGGAGAGCATGAGGGGCGCGTTGACGTCCTTGGAGATCGAGGGCGGATGAAACTGGTACTCGGGCGACCACTGCTGCACGTCGAACAGCGTGTTGGTCGCCGTCGCCGTCGTCTGCTGAATCGTGATGCGGGTGCCGTAGGTGTGCATGTGGGGGAAGATCGACCAGACCTTGGCATCGTTCTTCATCGTGCAGTCGATGTCGACCGACGCGTTGCCCGGCGGGATGCGCATCGCGGTGTCGACCCACGCCAACGCGCCCGACGGCACGTAGGTGACGCCCGGATCGGCGAGGTAGATGTTGATCGCCGACTGCGCGTCGCGCACCGCGGTGGTGGCGTTGATGTAGTGATGGTTGACGACGAACTGCGAGCCGGCCGGGATGCGGTAGACGAGGTTGCCCGGCGCCTCGTTCTTCGCGGTCTGACCCTCGCCGCCGGCGCCGGCGGCGAAGCGGAAGGTCGCCATGTCGTCGTCGCTGCAGGTGCGGGTGGTGCCGGGCGGCTGCAGCTTGGAGGTCGAGAACAGCACCACGTGGTGCCCGCCCAGCGTCTGGAACCCTTGCACCGAACGAATGTCGACGTCGTGATCGACGACCAGACTGGTCCAGGTGCAGACCTCGTTGTCGGCGCCGGGCGCGAGGCCCTTGGCGATCGGCATGATGAGCTGGTAGCCGTTGGCCGGCTTGGGCGCGAGCAGCTGCTGGAGCTCGGGCATGATCTCGGTCGTCGATTGCGACGCCGACGACGAGCAGCCGGCGGCGAGCGACAACAGTAGGAGAATGCGGCGCATGGTCGTACCTCCCCGAAGTGAGGGTGAGTGTCCTCCAATGACGCACCGGGGACAATCGGTTGCTGTGCGCAATTGGTTGGACCGGTACGAATCGATAACGCGGTTAGTCGTCGTCGGGGCGAACGCGGTTGCCGCAGCTCGGGCAGCGCGCGGCGAGCGTCTTGAGGCCGCAGCCGGGACAGCGCAGCGGCTCGGGCTCCTCGGCGGCCCACTTCCGCTTGGCGGCAGACGTGGCGGGAATCGTCGGCGGCGGGCGGGGCGGCCCTTTCGTTGACGCTTGCGGCGGCGCCGGCGCCGCCGCCGCCGCCGGTTGCGCGCCCTCCTTGCGCACCAGCTTCGCCGCCGGCGACTCGCCCATGGGCTCGCCGCACTCCAGGCACAGATCGGCCCCCTCCTCCACCGCCGCACCGCAGCTCGGGCAGGTCATGGCTCGAGGTGCGCCAACCGCTGTCGCACCCACTCGGCGTCCACCATCACGGTCTCCCCGCGCCGCTCGGGCGCGTCGAACATCACGTCGTGGCACACCTCCTCCACGATCGCCGCGCAGGCCGCGCGCGCCGGTGCGCCGCGCCACGCGCGAAGCGGACGATCCGCGCAGCGCCGCGTCGGCGAACTCGAGCTTGACGCTCGTCGCGGCCAGGAGCGCCTGGTACTCGCGCACGAGCGAATCGGGCGGCCCGCTCAGCACCTGGAACAGCTCGTCCTCGGTCGAGCGGATCGAGCTCGCACGCACACCGGCAGGCGCCCCAGGAACTCGGCGAGCATGCCGTAGTCGAGCAGCTCCTTCTGCGCCGACGCGGCTTGCTGCTTCGGCCGCGGCCTCGCCGCTCGCCGCCGAAGCCGATCGGCTTGCTCGGCGTCGCCGTACAGCGCGCAGATCGCGTGAAGGTGCCGGCGGCGATGAACAGGATGTCCTGCGTGTCGACCTGCACGAAGTCGTGCTTGTTCCAGTGCTGCGTCACGTTCAGCGGCACGAAGATCTCGCGCCCCTCGAGCAGCTTGAGCAGCGCCTGCTGCACGCCCTCGCCGCCGATGTCGCGCGCGCCGGCGCCGGTGCGCGCCCCCTGCGCTGCGGCGGGCGATCTTGTCGATCTCGTCGATGAAGACGATGCCGCGCTGCGTCGTCCTCGATCGAGTGGTCGGCTTGATACAGCAGCTCGGCCGACCATCACCTCGACGTCCTTGCCGTAGTAGCCGGCCTCCGTGTACTCGGTGGCGTCGGCGACGGTGAACGGCACGTTCAAGCAGCTCGGCCAGAGTTGCGCGCGATGTGGGTCTTGCCGCGAGCCGGTCGGGCCCGATGAGGAGGACGTTGGACTTCTTGATGAGGCGCTTGCCCTGCGGCGTCGGCTGCGCGCAGCGCTTGAGGTGGTTGTAGGCGGCGATGGCGATGGCGCGCTTGGCGCGCTCCTGCCCGACGACGTAGCCGTCGAGGTAGCCGAAGATCTCGCGCGGCGTCGGCGAGGGCCGCTCGCGGCTGGTTTTGTGCGGCGGGACGAGCGCGCGTTTGGACATCGGTTGCAAATTTTATCATGGCATCGTGAAGTACCGCCATGCTCGCGCTGCCTCTTTTGGCCACGCTGCTGTCGTTCTCCCAGTTCAAGCTCGACAACGGCCTGACCGTCCTGGTGCAGGAAGATCACACCGTGCCCATCGTCGCCATCGACGTCTGGTATCACGTCGGCTCGCGCGACGAGGTGCCGGGCAAGACCGGCTTCGCGCACCTGTTCGAGCACATGATGTTCCAGGGCTCGGCGCACGTGGCCGACAAGATGCACTTCAAGTACATCCAGGAGGCGGGCGGCACCGCCAACGGCTCCACCAACACCGATCGCACGAACTATTTCGAGACGCTGCCGTCCAACTTTCTCGAGACCGGCTTGTGGCTCGAGAGTGACCGCATGGGCTTTCTTCTGGCGACGCTGACCAAGGACAAGCTCGACAACCAGCGCGACGTCGTGCGCAACGAGAAGCGGCAGAACTACGACAACCGCCCCTACGGAATGGCGCCCAAGGCGATCTTCGAGACCGTCTATCCGCCGTCGCATCCCTATCACCACCTGACCATCGGCGAGCACGAAGATCTCGAGCGCGCCACGCTCGATGACGTCAAGGCGTTCTTCAAGAAGTACTACTCGCCGGCGAACGCCACCTTGGCCATCGCCGGCGACGTCGACGTACCGACGGCCAAGCGGCTGTGCGAGAAGTGGTTCGGCTCGCTGCCGGCGACGGCGCCGCCCGACCGCGGCAAGCTGGCGCCGTCGCCGCCGGTGCTGACAAGCGAGAAGCGGGTGCAGCTCGAGGACCGGGTGTCGCTCGAGCGCGTCTACATCGTCTGGCCGTCGCCGCCGGTGTTCGCGCCGGGCGACGCCGAGCTCGACCTGCTCGCCAGCGTGCTCGGCGGCAAGTCGGGGCGCCTCTACAAGAAGCTGGTGTACGACACACGCTTGGCGCAGTCGGTGGAGATCGGCGCAGGCGTCGGCGCCGCTCTCGTCGCTGTTCGAGGTGATCGTGACGCTCAAGCCGGGGCACAAGGCGGCCGAGGTGCTGCCGCTCGTCGACGCGGAGCTGGCGCGCGTGCGCACCGAAGCGATCGGCGCCGCCGAGCTCGACAAGGCGCGCAACGAGTTCGAGTCGACGTTCGTGTTCGCGCTGATGTCGGGGCAGCAGCGGGCCGACACGCTCAACCGCTACGCCTACTTCGCCGGCGACGCCGGCTTCATCGACAAGGATCTGGCGCGCTACCGCACGGCCAGCGCCGACGGCGTGCGCGCGTGGGCGCAAAAGACGCTCGGCCCCGGACGGGTCATCGTCACCGTCTCGCCCAGGGCGGACGGCAAGGGGGCCAGGTGATGCGCCGCTCGCTGATGCTGGCCGCGTTCGTCCTGTCGTGCGCGCACGTGCCGCCGGCGTCGACCGCGGACGTGCCGTCGCCGTGGCCGGAGGCGCGCGCCGACGCGGGGGGCGGCACCACGGCCCCGACGACACGTCCGCCGGCGACGCCGCCGCGGCGCGGGCCCGCTGCCGATCACCAGGACGCCGGGAGGCGCGGTGATCAAGGGGGGTACCCCGCCGCCGGTGGTGCCGCTGGCGCATCCGACGGGCCAACAGAGCGTCGATCGCTCGCAGGCGCCCGCCAGCGGTCCGCCCCCCAAGCTGAACCTGCCGCTGCCGACGCGCCGCAAGCTGAAGAACGGCGCCGCCGTGCTGGTCGTCGAGCGGCACGAGCTGCCGATGGCGTCGCTGGCGGTCACCTGGCCGAGCGGTGTCGCCGACGAGCCGCCGGCGCAGGCGGGCCTGGCCGGGTTGACCGCCGATCTGCTCGACGAAGGCGCCGGCTCGCGCAGCGCGCTGGAGGTTGCCGAGGACGTGGCGCGCCTCGGCGCCCGGCTGCAGACGAGCGCGAGCTGGGACGACACGCGCGTGCAGGCGACGGCGCTGACCCGCTCGCTCGACCAGCTGCTACCCATCATCGCCGACGTGGTGGCGCGGCCGGCGTTCGCCGACAAGGAGATCGCGCGCGTGCGCGCCGATCGCATCACCACCCTCGCCCAGCTGCGCGACGTGCCGTCGGCGATCTCGCGCGACACCCTGGCTCGCGTCGTCTACGGCGACAAGCAGCGCTACGGCCTGCCCGAGCTCGGCACCGAAGCCGCGCTCCTCGGGATCGGTCGCGCCGACATCGTCAAGTGGCACCAGGAGCGGCTGCGCCCCGACGTCGCCACCATCATCGTGGTCGGCGACGTGCGCCCCGACGACATCGTGCGCCGCCTCGACGCCGCGTTCGCCGGCTGGCACGCGCCGCACAAGGGCAAGCTCCGCCACCCGGCGCTGGCCGCCCCGCGCGTGGCGCGCAAGGTGATCGTCGTCGATCGCCCCGGCGCCGCCCAGACGGAGATGCGGCTGGGGCTGCCGGGGGCGCCGCGTGCGTCGAAGGACTACTTCGCCTGCCTGGTGACCAACGCCATCCTCGGCGGGCAGTTCATCAGCCGCCTCAACTTCAACCTGCGCGAGCAGCACGGCTACACCTACGGCGCGCGCACCGAGTTCTCGTTCCGCCGCGGTGGCGGTCCGTTCGTCGCCGGCGCGCCGGTCAAGACGGCGGTGACCGAGCCGTCGCTGAAGGAGACGCTCGGCGAGCTGTCGCGCATCCGCGACAGCGAGGTGCAGCCCGCGGAGCTGGAGCTGGCCAAGGATCTGCTCGGCCGGGCGCTGGCGCGCGAGTTCGAGACGCCGCCCCAGGTCGCCGCCGCCCTGGCCGCGCAGGTGGCGGAGGGGCTGCCCGACGACTACTACAAGACCTACGCCGATCACATCGCCGCGGTAACCGTCGCCGACGTGCAGCGGGCGGCGCGCCGCTGGATCGACCCGGCCAAGATGTCCATCGTGCTCGTCGGAGACGAGGCGCAAATCGGCCCCGGCGTGAAGACCATGGTGGGCGAGTACGAGCGCCGCGGCACTGACGGGGCACCGGTGGCCAAGAGCGGCGGCGAGGCGAGCGGCGCCGCGCGGTGATCCTACGCAACGGCGGCCACCGCCATCGCGGAGCGCTCGTGATAAAGTAGCGATTGTCATGCGTGTCGCCGTCGCGCTCCTGCTGTCCGCGGCGCTCGCCGGGCCGGCGCGCGCCGGGGCCGACGACGAGGAGCGGGCGCGCGGCCACTTCGAGATCGGCTTTGGCCTGTATCGCCTGGGCGATTACCAGGGCGCGCTCAAGGAGTTCGCGGCCGGCTACGAGCTGGCGCCCAAGCCGGGCTTCCTGCTCAACCTCGGCCAGACCTATCGCAAGCTCGGCGAGCTGCGCGAGGCGCGCGACATGTACCGCCAGTTCCTCGCCGAGGTGCGCAGCGACGATGTGGCCCGACCGCAGGCGCAGAAGGTGCTCGCGGAGCTGGAGGAGGCGATCCGCACCCAGCCGCCGCCCGCGCCGGAGCCGCCACCGGAGCCGCCGCCGGTGGCGCCGCAGCCGCCGGCGACGGTGGCGCCGCAGCCGCCGCCAGCACCAGCGCCGGCGGTCACGGCGCTGCCACCGGCAGTGCACGCCAGCGCGCCGCCACGCCACGGCCACCGCGGGCTGCGCATCGCCGGGATCACCGTCGGCATCGCGGGGCTCGGGCTCGTCGGCGCCGGCATCGGCACCACCGTCGCCGCCGACGGCGTCGCTCGCGATCTCAACGCGATCGATCGATCCGGCGGGGTCTTCGATCCGTCCAAAGACAGCGCCTACTCCCTCGATCGTGGGCTCTCGGCCGCCTTCTTGAGCGGCGGCGCGGCGCTGGCAGCGGCCGGCGCCGTGATGCTGATCGTGAGCGCGCGATGAGGCTCATGCTCGCGCTCGTCGCCGCCGCCGCCGCGGGCACCGTTGGCTGCACCGCGCCGGACTACGGCAACGGCCACCTTCAGTGCGCGCCATCGAGCGTCTGCCCGAGCGGCTTCTACTGCGCCGGCGACGAGCACTGCTGGCTCGACGGCAGCGGCCCGGCCGGCGCCGATCTGGGCATCGCCCCGCTGCCATCGGACCTCGCCGGCCTCATCCTCGATCTCGCGGGCAGCGATCTGTCGAGCCCCCCCTCGACGTGCGCGAACAGCGCCCGCCTGGTGTGCGAAGGCTTCGAGAAGCCGCTCGTGCTCAGCGGCTGGAGCGGCACGGGCAGCAACGGCCTGCCCTCCATCGACACGACGCGCGCCTTCCGCGGCAAGTCGTCCCTGAAGTCGCACCTCAACGGCGGGGCCGCGATGTCGAGCCCGTTGGCGACGGTCTCGGGGTCCAAGGGGCTCCCCATCAGCGGCACCCTCTACGCCCGCGTGTGGGTCTACTTCCCGTCGCCGCTACCCGCGCCGCCCAACCTGTTCCTCAACTTGACCGACGCCGGCAGCACCGGCGTCTCCGTGGCGACGGACAGCGGCGCCGTCACGCTCGACGACTACGACGGCGCGCTCTATCAACGCTCCCTGACCCAGATGCCGCTCGATCGCTGGGCCTGCGTGCAGCTCGACCTGACGCAGGGCATGCCGGCCGGCGCCATCCACATCTACGTCGACGGCAACCTCCTGGGCGATCTGACGCAAGCGGGGGCCACGCCAACGGCGGTCAACCTCGTCCTCGGCCTCGACTTCGACGCCAACAAGGTTGCCATCCCGCAGTACGACGCCTGGTTCGACGAGCTCATCGTCGACGACAAGCCGATCAGCTGTAGCGACTGAGCCCAAACCCAGGGATCGCCTCGATTGACCTGCTACGGATGATCCGCGCGGTCGCCTCGAGGACTACGTCCTCGCTCCCCGGGTCAGGACAGCCGCGCCCGCAGCGTGAGTCGATAGACGTCGGCGTCGTCGCCATCCTCGTCGACGACGCCGGTCAGCGAGGCGCGCAGCTGGTTGCGCGCCTCGTGGATCCGCCAGGCCACGGTGCCCGCCGGGCAGCCGAGCACGGCGGCCGCCTCGTCGTGCGACAGCCCCTGCAGCGACACCAGCACGACCGTCGAGCGCAAGGTCGGCGACAGCCGATCGAGCGCGGCGACCAGGCGCGCGTAGGTCTGCCGCAGCTCGGTCGCGCGTCGCGGATCGCCGTATGCGTCCACGGCCACCGCCGCCTGCACGCGCGGATCGTCGAGCCCGCTGGTGCGCCGGCGCGCGGTGTCGCGCCGCGCGTTGAGCGACCGATTGACCGCGATGCGATAGAGCCAGGTGAAGAACTCCGAGCGACCGGCGAAGGCGTGCAGCTGCTGATAGGCGCGCGTGAACACGTCCTGCGTGATGTCGTCGGCCTCCGACCGCGAGCCGGTCAGGTGCAGCGTCAGCGCGTAGATGCGCGCGCGATAGCGCCGCACCAGATCGTCGAACGCGGCGCGATCGCCCGCCTGCGCACGCTTGACGAGCTTGGCGGTCTTGTCGCCGGAACCAAACGACATAGGAGATTCGACACCCGACCACGCGGGGCCTTTGGCTGTTCTACGTTCGAGCGTGGGCGATCGATCTCCTCGCCGCCAACGAATCTACGTAAGCGCGCCCACAATCGACCGGCAGACGGCCGCGACGTCCGCGACCCGCGGGACGTCCGCGTAGCGCCCCTGGTAGTGCGCGAACGGATCGACCAGCGCCACGCGCATCCCGGCTGCGCGCGCGCCGATGACATCGGTGGCGAAGGTGTCGCCGAGGTGCAGGGCCCCCTGGGCGGCCACGCCGAAGCGCGCGAGCACCGGCGCGAAGATGCGTGGGTCCGGCTTCTCGACGCCGACATGGTGGCTGTCGACGACGAGATCGAAGGCGCCCGCGATTCCCAGGCGGTCGAACAGCTTCTGCAGCTGCCCCTCGGAGTTCGACACCACCGCAACGGGCACGCCGCGTGCGCGCAGCTCGGTCACCGCCGCCACGAGCCCGTCGGGCACCCGGCGCCACAAGTTGAACCGCCGATGCTCCGCCCACAGCGCCCGCGCGCACTCGGCCGCGCCCGCCGCGTCCACCCCGGTCGCGATCTGCACCAGCGTGGCCATGAAGGCGCCCCACGACGGCGTGATCTCCGCGTCGGGCAGCGGGGGCAGGAGCTGCCCGGCGTCCAGGCGCTGCTTGGCAACGCCTTCGGCGCGCTCGATGGCACGCTCATCGACCAGCCGCGCCAGCGCCGAGGCCGCAATGTCGGCGCAGGCGCGGTGGTCGAGGAAAACGATGGTGTTGCCGGCGTCGAGGCTGAGCAGCCTGACGCCGTCGTACAAGGAGGCGTCGTTCACGCCCGCGGCGTATCGATCGGGACCTTCGCCGCCTTCTTGGTGGCGTGGGCCGGCGCCGATCCGTTGGCGCTCGCCGCCACCGCTGCGCCCTCGGCGACGACCCCGCCGCCCGCCGCCGGCGCTGCCGCGACCGGCTCGTCACCGACGCGCTTGATGCCGTGCTTCTCCAGCACCGCGCGCTCGATCTGCGTCGCCACGTCGGGGTTCGCCTTCAGGAACTCCTTGGCGTTCTCGCGCCCCTGGCCGATGCGCTCGCCCTCGAAGGCGAACCACGCGCCGGTCTTCTCGACGATGTTCGCGCTCGGCGCCGAGGTCGAGGAGGTCGCCCTCCTTGCGAGATGCCCTCGCCGTACATGATGTCGAACTCGACCTCGCGGAACGGCGGCGCCATCTTGTTCTTCACCACCTTGACCCGGGTGCGGTTGCCGATCGCCTTCTCGCCGTCCTTGATCGCGCCGATGCGGCGGATGTCGAGGCGCACCGAGGCGTAGAACTTGAGCGCGTTGCCGCCGGTCGTGGTCTCGGGGTTGCCGAACATGACGCCGATCTTCATGCGGATCTGGTTGATGAAGATGACCAGCGTGTTCGACTTCGAGATCGTGCCGGTCAGCTTGCGCAGCGCCTGGGTCATCAGGCGCGCCTGCAGGCCCATGTGCGCGTCGCCCATCTCGCCCTCGATCTCGGCCTTGGGCACCAGCGCCGCGACCGAGTCGATGACGATGACGTCGATGGCGCCGGAGCGCACCAGCATGTCGGCGATCTCGAGCGCCTGCTCGCCGGTGTCCGGCTGCGAGACCAGCAGGTCGTCGGTCTGCACGCCGAGCTTGCGCGCGTAGCCGACGTCGAGCGCGTGCTCGGCGTCGATGAAGGCGCAGATGCCGCCGCGCTTCTGCGCCTCGGCGATGACGTGCAGCGTCAGCGTCGTCTTGCCGGACGACTCCGGCCCGTAGATCTCGACGATGCGGCCGCGCGGGCAGGCCGCCGACGCCGAGCGCGATGTCGAGCGCCAGCGAGCCGGTCGGGATGACCTGGACCTCGGGCGGCGTCTGCTCGTCGCCGAGGCGCATGATCGCGCCCTTGCCGAACTGCTTCTCGATGGCGCTGACGGCCAGCTCGATGGCGGCGTCGCGGCCCGTGCGCGACGAGTTCGCGGGCTTGTCGTCCTTCATCTTTTCTCCTTGTCCCCCAGCGGAACCCGCGCGCGCGCGACGTATTCGGCGCCGGCGGAGCGGGTCCTGCTTTCATAGACGATGATCTCTGCGAGCGCGCTCGAGCCGACGAGCGCCTCGCCCTTCCATAGAGTCTCGGCAGAGCCGCGCGCTTCCTTGACGCGTCCGACCGTCACGTGCGGATGGTAGGCGCGCTCCTCCCGGTCGAATCCGAGCTCGACCATGGCCGCCTCGACGTCGCGCTGCAGCGCCGCCAGCGCGGGCGGCCCTTCGACGCCGACCCACAAGATGTGCGGCTTTGGCAACGACGGGAACGCGCCCAGGCCGACCGCCTTGGCCTCGATTGGCTGATGGCGCGCCGCCACCTGGCGGCAGGCATCGGCGACGCCCTCGACCAGCTCCTCGCCCACGGAGCCGAGGAACTTCAGCGTCAGGTGCAGGTTCGCCGCCGGCACCCAGGCGACGCGAAAGCCGGCCTCGCCCATCGGCGCCTTGTGGCGCTCGATCTCCTCGGCAATCTTCCGCGTCGCCGCGACGGAGAAGTTGAGCGCGAGAAAGATACGGGGCATTTGTTCAGTACCATAAAACGCGGCTTCGGAGTCGTCAAGCATTTGTCGTAGGATTCGCGCATGCCGCGTCTGCTCGCGCTCCTGTTGCTGCTTTGTGGGGTCGCCTGTCGCACGCCCCCGCTCGACTTCGACGGCGGCGTGCCCGGCGCGGGCGACCTCGCGGTCAACGGCGGCGGGCGCGATCTGGCCGCGCGCCCCATGCCCGATCTGCGGGCCACACCGACGAGCTGCTGCGGCGTCGCCGGCAATCCGGGCAACGAGCTCGGCGTCGGCAAATTCTGCCAGAGCTCTACCGAGTGCGCCAACCAGCAAGCGAATGTCTGCGCCACGACGCTCGCGCCCGGCCTGAACTTCTGCACCAAGGGTTGCACCATGAACGGCGGCAACGGCCAGTGCGGCTCGGGGGCGCAGTGCCAATGCGCGATGAACCAGTGCGCCTGCGTGCCGGGCGAATGCGTAATGCCGCCGCCCGGCTGCTAGTACCGAATTCCTGCGCTGCCCACTCCTCGGGCGCCACCCTCGCGTCGGCCTCGACGCTCGCGCGAGGCACGGAACCAGGGACCCCCCTAGCCGAGCGCCTTATATAAGAGGTGGAGCGCGGCGTGCGCGGCGAGCTGGCGCACCTGCTCCCGCCCCTCGGCGCCGCCGGCGATCGGCGGCCAGAACAGCTTGCGCACCTGGCGCACGCCGGCGGCGGTGACGGCGATGAACACGGTGCCGACCGGCTTGTCCGCCGTGCCGCCGTCGGGGCCGGCGACGCCGCTGACCGCGATGGCGAAGGTGGCGCCGGTGCGCGCGCGCGCGCCGTCGGCCATCTCGATCACCGTCGGCTCGCTGACCGCGCCGTGCGAGCGCGAGCGTCTCCGCCTTGACGCCGAGCAGGTCGCGCTTGATCTCGTTCGCGTAGGAGATGACGCCGCCGACGAAGTAGCGCGACGACCCCGGCACCGCGGTCACCATCTGGCCGACGAGCCCGCCGGTGCACGACTCGGCGACGGCGAGCGTCGCCTGGCGCGCGACCAGGCGCTGGCCCACGACCTCGGCGAGCGTGGTCGTCGCCGCTGGCGTAGACATGGTCGCCGAGCCGCGCGCGCACCTCGCCGTCGAGCCGGTCGAGCGATGCCGTCCGCTTCGGCCTCGTCGTCGCGGTGCACCACCACGGTCACGAGGTTCTCGGGATAGGCGATGCGATAGTGCAAGGTGGCGCCGGCGACGCCGTCGACGAGCCCGGCGAGCGCATGATCGACGTGCGACTCGCCCATGCCGGCGACCCGCCAGGAGCGCTTGCGCGGCCGCGCGCCACCGACGGCGGCGGCGACGCGCGCAGCGACGTGCGTCGTCGAAGATGGCCTTCATCTCGCGCGGCACGCCGGGCATCGAGTAGATGCGCGCCTTGCCGGCGGCGACGGCGAAGCCGGGCGCCAGCCCCTTGCCGTTGGCCAGCACCTCGGCTCCGGCCGGGATCCGCACCTGGCGCAGGTTGTTGGGCGTCAGCCGGAAGCCGCGCTCGGCGAAGCGGGCCCGCATCTTCTCCAGGTGCGCCGGCTCCTCGGCGCGGCGCCACGCCGGCCAGGGCGCTGACCACATCGACGGTGCGGTCGTCGTCGGTGGGGCCGAGCCCGCCCGAGGTGACGACGATCGCGGCGCGCGCCACCGCCGTGCGTCAGCGCCGCGGTCATGTCCGCCGCGTCGTCGGTGACCGAGGTCCGCCAGCGCACGTACGCGCCGAGTGACGTAAGTCGTTCCGCGAGCCAGCTGGAGTTGGTATCGATGATCTCGCCGCGATTGAGCTCGTCGCCAATCGTGACAATTTCGACGGTGAGCATGCGGCCTTTTACCACTTTGACTTCATGACTACGTCTGATAAAGTCGTAGCCGGGTTATCGCGCACTTACCCCCTGACGACAGTCTTTGAGCGCATACAGGCCATGAAGATCCGCTACGCAGCCAAGACCGACGTCGGGATGAAGCGCACCCACAACGAGGACTACTTCTCGTTGATCGAGGACGAGCAGCTTTTCATCGTCGCCGACGGCATGGGCGGTCACGCGTCGGGCGAGGTCGCCTCGAAGATGGCCGCCGAGACGCTCGGCGAGTTCTACGCGCGCACCAAGGACGAGGACGCGACCTGGCCGTACAAGATGGATCGCCAGCTCTCCTACGTCGAGAACCGGCTGGTCTGCGGCATCAAGCTCGCCAACTGGCGCATCTTCGAGGCGGCGACCAAGGATCCGCGCTGCAAGGGCATGGGCACGACGATCGTCGCCTGCCTGATCGACGGCGACAAGGTCTACGTCGCCCACGTCGGCGACTCGCGCGGCTATCGCATCCGCGGCGATCAGATCAAGCAGATGACGCGCGACCACTCGCTGCTCGAGGACTACAAGGAAGCCAAGCCCGACATGACCGAGGACGAGCAGCGCAACTTCCCGCACAAGAACGTCATCACGCGCGCGCTCGGCATGCGCGACACCGTGCAGGTCGACATCAAGCACGACTCGATCGAGGACGGCGACACCTTCCTGCTCTGCTGCGACGGCCTGTCGGGCATGGTCGAAGACAAGAAGATGATCGAGATCGTCAAGGCGTCCGAGGGCGATCTGGAAAAAGCGGTAGCGACGCTCGTCGACCAGGCGAACCGCAACGGCGGCGTCGACAACATCACCGTCATCCTGCTCACCTGTAGCGCCAAGACGTAGCGCCATGCGCTTTTCGCTCGTCGTCGTCGCCTGTGCGCTGGCGCTCGGCGCCTGTCGCAGCGACGACGAGCTGGCGATGCCGGACCTGTCGTCGGCGTCGCTGTACTGCCCGTCCGATCCGCCGGCCGACGGCTCGTTCGTGTGCGATCCGACGGCGATTCCGTTCTGCACCTACCCGGCGCAGCAGATCACCTGTCGCTGCAGCCTCGTCGGCGCCGGTTACGTGCTGGTCTGCCCCACGACCGACCTCGGGGTCTCCGAGGACCTGGGAATTCCCGCGGACCTGGCAATCTCCGACGGCGGCGGCAACGCCGACTGACACGCGTGTCCTGATCGCGGCGCGCACGCGGCGCCCAAGTGTGCGGCGCGCGAGGGCGGCACGCCGCGTGCTTACCGTCGCCGTATGCGAACGATCACCGGTCTCCTCATCGCGTCCCTCCTCGCCGTCGCTGCCCTGGGCGTCGCCGGCTGCGACGACACCACCGACTGCCCGGCGGCCGTGGCCCAGGGGACGAGCTGCACGTCCGCAGGCCTGAGCTGCTTCGCCGGCGCCGATCAGTGCACCTGCACGAGCGGCCTGTGGCAGTGCCAGGCGCCGGACATGAAGGTGCCGGATCTGGCGGTGCATGACATGACGCCGCCGCCGACCGACTGAGGCGCGGGCGCGCTTGGAACGGGCGCTCGAAATCTGTGCGGAGCCAGGTCGAGCGAGCAGCGGCAGCCCGGGACGCGAGTTGCGACGGCGCCCCTGCTTACGCCAGCTTCGGCGTCTGCGCGCAGACGCCGCCCCTGCTTACGCCAGCTTCGGCGCCTGCGCACGGCGGCGCTCGCGCCACAGCGGCAGGAGCACGAGCGCCAGCACCACCAGCTGCGTGCCCAGCCCCTCCGCCGTCGGGTACAGCCCCAACGAAGGCAGCCCGCCGTGCGCGTTGCCGAGCGGCGTCAGCGGCACGTAGCCGCCCTCCTGCAGCGCGCGCACGCCCTGCCCGACGAGCGAGATGGCCAGCGCCGTCAACAGCAGCCCCGACGCCACCATCACCGGCCGCGGATTGAGCCGCCGCCCCAGCTGCTGCATGCCGAACACCAGCGCGCCCAGGATGGCGCAGCCCGTCGCCACGCCGGCCGCGATCGCTGCCGCGCGCCCGGGCGAGTCGAGCGCCAGGGCGCGGAAGAAGAGCACGATCTCGATCGCCTCCCGATACGCCGCCACGAACGCGACGGTCATCAGCGGCCACGGCCGCGTCGACGACGCCCGGGTCTTGCGCTCGAGAAACTTGAGCCACTTGCGCGACTCCAGCTTGCCGAGCACGAAGTGGCTGACGAACAGCAGCATCGACGCCGCCACCAGCGTCAGCACGCCCTCGGTCAATTCGCGACGCGCGCCGCCGAGCGCCGCGCCGACGGCGAACCAGGTCACGGCGCCGGCCGGCAGGGCCAGGATCCAACCGTAGTGCACGTACGGCGCCGACTCGGGATGGCCGCTCTTGCGCACGAACGCGAGCAGGGCCGAGATGAGCAGCGCGATCTCGAAGCCCTCGCGCAGCGCGATCGCCAGCGCCGCGAAGAAGGGCACGCTCCGGTCGCGGCGCGCGTGCTCCTCGGCGCCGTCGAGCAGCATGGTCGCGCGGGCCACGTCGCGGCGCACGGCGTCGGCGTCGATGGTGGCGCCGGTGGCGATGGTGCGGCGCAGCTCCAGGAAGGCCTCTTCGATGCGCTGTGTGGCCGCCGCGTCGCGCGCGCGCAGCGACGCCTCGTGCGGCTCGACGCCCTCGAGATAGGCGGCGACTGCGAGCTCTTTGGCGCGCGCCCGATCGCCGGCGTGGGCGGCGACCTCGGCGAGCAGGCGGCGCGCGTCGGCGAAGGTGCCGCCCGGCGCCTCGGCGAAGCTGGCGCGCACGCGCAGCCAGGCGATCGCGTCTTTCTGCGCGTCGGGCGCCAGCGACGACAGCGCCGCCTCGAGCTGGGCGTCCGACAGCCCGGCCAGCCGCGAGGCCGTCGGCGCCACGGCCGCGTGCGCGCCGGCGAACGCGCGCTCGCCGCGCGCAAGATCGCGCCCGCGATGGCGCAGCGACACCACGTAGAAGGCCAGGCTCCAGCGATCGCTCGGCGGCAGCGTCTCGAACGACGCCATGCCGGTGTTGGCGATGCCGAACGTCAGCGCGTGAAACGCCAGCGCCGGCGGGATGCGTGACATGCGCTCGGGATCGAGGAAGCTGACCGGCCGCGGATTGAGCGTCTTGGCCTTGTCGGTCTCGGCGCGCCCGTCCTCGCCGTGGCACTGCGCGCAGGCCGACTTGAACAGGGTCACCGCTCGCGCCTCCGACGGCGGGGCCAGCGGTGTGAGCACCAGCCCGTAGTCGTCGATGAGCCGCTTGTGCACGGCGCGGCAGTCGGCGGCGACCGTCTGTTCCGACGCCATGGCGTCGACGTCGCGCACCAGCTTGCCGACCTCGGCCTCGAGCGCGTCGCTCGCCGCCTCGTGGCCGGGCGAGGGCGACAGCGAGCCCGTCAGCGCGCGCGCCTCGGCGATGAGCCCGCGCTGCTCCTCGTACTCGGAGGCGGCCAGGATCTTGCCGTCGCGCACCGCGCCCGCGTAGTCGGCGGCGACGTAGTCGGTCAGCGCCGCCAGCCGCTCGAGCGGCGTGGCCTGCTGCGCCTGCGCGGCGCCGGCCAGCAGACAAACGAAAATGAAATTGATAACCGTTTTCAACGCACCACCAGTCTGCTGAAATACGCGGCCGTCGTCAAGTGGCTACGCCGATTCGTCAGGGCATCCGCGTACCTTGCCCCGGCGCAGCCGGTCGCTCCGGCGTGGGCCTCCGCGAGCGCGAGGGTCCGCCGTGCCTGGCGCCGATGATTTCGCTCCGCCGATCGATTCCTGTCGGCGGCGCAGCCTCGCGGACGGGGGCGGGCGCCCGGGGGTCAGAAAGCCTCCACGGTGGCGGACCAGGTGATCGCACCGTCGCGCAAGTCGAGCTCGTCGACCTCGGCGCCGCTGCTCACGAAGGCGACTTCCGCCGCGAGGGCCGTCAAGGAGGGCGCGACCCCGAAGCCGACGGAGGTGCTCCAGCGCGCGTTGCCGGCGGCGTCGACGGCACTGATGTCGCCGCCGCTCGAGTTGTGGACGACGAGCGCGCCTCCATCGGGCAGCGCGATGCGGAAGCTCGCGGGCGGCGGCACGAAGCCGGCGACGGCGCCGGGACAGCCATTGGCATCGGCGCGGTCGTGCGGCTCTCCGCCGGCGTCGAGCCGGAGGGTGGCGAACGACTCGTCATCCTGGCAGCAGTCGGCGAAGCCGTTCTCGTAAATGCGGGTCTGGATGACGCACGCCACGACGCTGCCGTCGGCCTGCGCGGCGAGCGTGGCGATGGCTTCGGATTGGCTGATCTGACTACGGCAGCCAGCACCGGCGGCAACGATGGCGAGGAGAATGAGGACGCGCACAGGCCGGCATTCTGCAAGCGGCGCACCGGCGCGCAACTCCGCGAAGCGGCGGCGCCGGCCGTCAGCTTTTCGACGGGCGCGCCCGGCAGCGGCGGATCGCCATCGCCGTCATCGCATGGGCCTCGTTCGGGTGAACGATTCAGCTACGACGATTCGTTGGGGCAGTAGCCGTTCTTCTGGCCCGCCGCCTTGGGGCACAGGCCGTAGAGCTCGAGCTTGTGGCGCACCAGCTTGAAGCCGCCCAGCCGGTCCGCCATCTCGTCCTGGAGCTGCTCGATGGTGTCGTTCTCGAACTCCAGGATGAGGCCGCAGTGCACGCAGATGAGGTGGTCGTGGTGCCCGTGCCCTTCGCCCATGACCTCGTAGCGCGTCTGCCCGTCGCCGAACTGGCGCGCCGCGGCGATGCCCGAGTCGGTCAAGAGCTTCATGGTGCGGTACACGGTCGCGTAGCCGACCTTGGGCGCCCGGCGGCGCACCTTGGCCAGCAGATCCTCGATCGACATGTGGCCGGTCGAGCGCAGGAACTGGTCCACGATCGCGTCGCGCTGGCTCGTCGACTTCAGCCCATGTTTGCGCGCGTACTCTTCAAAACGAGCTCGAAGCTTCGCAACCTCGCCCGCAGTCCCCGAGTGGCTCGCCACGATGCTAATTCGGGATCGGGACGCGCACCGTGTCAAGGGTTTTGCCGTTGACCCTGCGGTAGAGAGGGCGCTATGAACGGGGCTACGGGGAGCGAGTTGATGTCGCAGTCGAGCGATATGCCGCCGTCGTCGCCGGACGACCAAGGCAGCTTCGATCAGGTGCTGGCGCAGCTGCGCGGCATCGTCGAGCGTCTCGAAGGCGGCAACCTGTCGCTCGAGCAGTCGCTGGCCGCCTTCGAGGAGGGCGTCCGGCTCTCGCGCGCGGGCGCGCGCATCCTCGACGCGGCCGAGCAGCGCGTCGAGATCCTGGTCAAGGACGAGGGTGGTGCCGAACGCGCAGTTCCGTTCGGCAGCGGGGGCGGCGGCGGGGAACCTGGTGGGCAGCGCTGAGCACGACGGCAACGGCTCCGGGCGCAAGGTCGTCATCGTCGACGATGACCGCACGACGCGCGATCAGCTGCAGCAGATCCTCGAGGGCTCGGGCTGGCGCGTGGCGCAGGCGCCCTCGGGCTTGCGACTGTTGTCGCTGCTCGAGGTCGACCGCCCGGACGTCATCCTGCTCGACGTGGCGATGTCCTGGATCAACGGCTTCGAGCTCTGTCGGGCGATGAAGGCGAACGCCAACTACCGGAACATCCCCGTGGTATTCATCAGCGGCCGCTCGGCCCCCTCCGACATCGAGACCGGCATGAGCTGCGGAGCCGCCGACTATTTCGTGAAACCGATTGACACTCGTCGACTTCTAGAGCGGTTGCGCGAGCTTTCCCCGCTAATGGTAGGATCGTAGCGTGGCGGCGGACTGGGACGACGAGACAAAGATCTCAGCCGAAGAGCTGAATCGCCCTGACGCCCAAGGACCGCGACCGGGCGTACCTCATCGTTCTGGCCGGCTCTTCGGTGGGCGAGATGTACAAGATCACCACCGAGTCGACGGTCATCGGCCGCGGCCAGCAGGCCGACATCCAGGTCATCGACGAAGGCATCTCGCGCCGGCACGCCGAGATCGTGCACGAGGGCGACGACATCGTCATCCGCGATCTCGGCTCGACCAACGGCACCTACTGCAACGGCGATCGCATCGCCGAGCACCAGCTCAGCGACGGCGACAAGATCCAGGTCGGCTCCACGACGATCCTGAAGTTCACCTTCCACGACTCGCTCGACGAGAGCTTCCAGCGCCAGATGTACGAGTCGGCGCTGCGCGACGGGCTCACCAAGATCTTCAACAAGAAATATTTTCTCGATCGCCTCGAGAGCGAGTTCGCCTACGCGGTCCGCCACCGAACGCCGCTGTCGCTGGTGATGTTCGACATCGACCACTTCAAGAAGATCAACGACACGCACGGCCACCTCGCCGGCGACTACGCGCTGTCGACGCTGGCCAAGGTCGTGAGCGACACGATCCGCCAGGAGGACGTCTTCGCCCGCTACGGCGGCGAGGAGTTCGCGGTCATCTGCCGCGGCATCGACCTCGGCGGCGCGCTGGCGTTCGGCGAGCGCATCCGCCGCTGCGTCGACGGGCAGGCGTTCGTCTACAACGGCATCGACATCAAGGTCACCGTGTCGGTCGGCGTCGCGGCCGTGCCCGAGGTCGGCATGAAGGAGCCGCAGGAGCTCATCGGCGCCGCCGACGACGCGCTCTATCAGGCCAAGCGCCAGGGGCGCAACCGCGTCATCAGCGGCGACGTCGCCGCCAAAGCGCGCTGACCGCCCTCCAGGGCGCGCTCAGCCGGCAAAGCGCGCCAACCGCAATGCCGTTCACCATTGACCGAGTCGTAACGGGCCGGCTCGGGCCGCGGAGGTAGCAAGGGGCGCTGCCGGCGTCGGAAGCCGGCGCAAGTCGGCCCGCTACGACTCGGTCAATAGTGAACGGAGTTGGCGCTAGCGCTCCGCCTGCGCGCGCACCTCGTCGAGCAGCGCAGCGCCTCGGCCGAGCTGCTGCTGCCCCTCGAAGCGGCCGCGCAGGACGCCGTCGCGATCGACGATGAAGATGTCGACGTGCCGGCGCGGATGCACGCCGACACTGCCGGCGCAGCTCGCCGTCCTCGTCGCACAGGTGCTGCACGCGCCCGTCGGCCTCGGCGATCCTTGCTTGCGCGCGTAGCCGTGCACGAAGTCGCGGTATGCCCATGAAGTCGACGACCGACACGATCTTGACGTCGCTCGCGGGTGCCGAGCGCGTCGTTGACCCGCGCCGCTTCGTCCCGGGTGTAGCGGGACCCGAAGGTCACAGCGACGACGCTGCCGCGCAGCGACGAGAGCTCGAAGCGCGTGTCCGTGCGCGTCGACCGACTGCAGGGCACCATGGGCTCGCCCTGGGCGCGCGCCGCGACGGACGTGCCGAGCGCCGCCGTGAGCAGGAGCGTGAGCAGCATCGAGCCGCACGATGACGGGAAACAGCAAACGTCATTCCAATTGTTGCGCCGGACGCGTTGCCGCGCCGCGCCCCGGCTGGTAGCCTCAGCGACGATGCCCCTTTTGCGACGGCTGGCCCTCGTGCTCCTGCCTGGTCGGCGCCCGCCGTCGCCCGCCCGCCCAAGCCGGTCGCCTTCGATCCCTCTGCCGACGGTCCCCTACTTCGCCGACGGCCCCGCGGCCGCCGCCGCCGCCGATCTGCGCCTCGAGGATTGGAACGGCGCAGCGACCGGCTTCGCCGCCTACCTCAAGGCGCACCCGCACGCCAAGGACGCCAGGCAGGCCACGTTCCTGCTCGGCTACGCGGAGCTCAAGGCGGGCCGCTTCAACGACGCGGCCGCGCACTTCGACTCGCTGGTCAAATCCTACCCGCTGCTCGTCGACTACGAGCGGCTGTTCTCTGCCCGCGCGCAGCTCTGCCGCCGGCAGGGCAACGCAGGCGCTCGATCGCGTCAAACGAGTTCCACCCGAGAGCGCGCTCGACGGCGAGGCGCGCTTCCTCCGCGGCGAGGCCGAGCGAGCTGCTCGGGCCACATCGCCGAGGCCGCCGCGCGAGTATCGCTCGTATCTCGAAGGCTACCCGGCGGGCTGGCGCGCCCCCGAGGCGCGCTTTCGCCTCGCCGAGGCGCTCGACGTCAGCCGGCGACGCCGACGGCGCGCGCATGCAGTGGCGCACGCTCTACCTCGACGCCCGACCGAGTCCTGGGGCCGGCAGGCGACCGCGCACCTCGGCCCGGCGCCGCCGTTCACCGCCGAGAGCTGGCGCGCCGCGCGATGGTCCTCTTCGACGCCATGCAGAACGGCGCCAGCGAGGCCGAGTGGAAGCGCGTGCTCGGCGCCGCCCGGCCTCGACGACAAGCTGACCTGCGTGGCCATGTTCCACGAGCGCGCAGAGCGTGTTCAAGGCGCGCCAGCGCTGGCGCGCCGCGCCGCTGTTCGACGCCGCCGCCGAGGCGTGCGCGCGCGCCAAGGACGAGGACCTGCTGGTCAAGTCGCTCTACCAGGGCGGTCGCAGCTGGGGGCAGAAGGGTCTCGACGACGTCAGCCCTCGACGCGCAAGGCGGCGGCGCTGTTCGAGAAGGTCTGGCGGGAGCACCGCAGCACAGCTACGCCGACGACGCACGCATTCGCGAGGCCGAGCTCTACGACGCGCTCAAGGACGACGCGAAGTCGAACGAGCTGCTCGTCGGGCTGCCGGTGGCGTTCGCCGGCGGCGACCAGAAGGGCGAGGCGCTGTGGCGGCTCGCCTTCCACGCCTGGCGCAAGAGCGATCTCGCCGGCGCCAAGCGCTTCTTGCAGCAAGAGCTGACGCTCCTGCCGCGCGAAGAGGGCTGGTGGGAGGCGGGCCGCACGCTCTACTGGCTCGGGCGCGTCGCCGACAAGAAGGGCGACGCGGTGGCCGCGGGCGACCTGTACGCGCGAGCGGCGCGCGAGTATCCGCTCTCCTACTACGCGCTGCAGTCGATCAATCGGCTGCGCGAGAAGTGGCCGCAGCGCGCCGACACGCTCGTCGCCGAGCTGAAGCGGGCGCCCAAGGGCGCCTCCGCGGACGACGCGGCGGACGACCCGGCGGACGACAAGGACGCGTGGAGCTTCGGCGCGCGCGTGTTGTTCGGCGAGCCCGGCTTCCGTCGCGGCGTCGAGCTGGCGCGGCTCGGCCTCGGCGCCGAGGCCAAGCGCGAGCTCGGCGCTCGCCGGCATCGACGTGCCCAAGAAGAGGGACCGGTCGCCCTCGACCCCGAGCACGAGGAGCTGCTGTGGCTGGCCGCGGTGCTCTACGATCGCGCGGGCGAGTTCGCGCTGTCGCACTTCATTCCGCGCCACATCCTGACCGCCTACGAGCGAGAAGTGGCCGGCGGGCGCCAACCGTAAACGCTGGCTGCTTGAGCTATCCGCGCGGCTATCGCGGACCTCATCGAGAAGACACGCGCAAGCTCAACGGACAGCCGGCCGACGCTCGAGCTCGCCATCGTGCGCGAGGAGTCGGGCTTCGATCCGCTGATGGAGTCGTTCGCCAACGCCATCGGCCTGACGCAGCTCACCGCCGCCGCCGGCGCAGCGCTTCGCCCAGGGCCTGCCCCACGACGGCCAGCGCGCTGCGCGATCCGGCCATCAACGTCACCATCGGCGCGCGCGAGCTCGGACAGCTGTGGAACGCCTACGGCGGCGCGGCGGCGCTGGCCATCGCCGGCTACAACGCCGGCGAAGGCGCGGTGAACCGTTGGATGAAGGACCCCGAGCGCGCGGGCATGACGCTGGACGAGTTCGTCGAGGCCATCCCGTACGACGAGACGCGCGGCTACACCAAGCGCGTGCTCGCCAGCTTCTTCGCCTACTCGTGGCTCTACGACGGCAACGGTTCGGTCCCCCCGCTCCCGCTGCCCATGCCTCCGCTGCCGACGAAGAAGAAGTAGCGCTGCGCGCTAGCGTTTCTTCTTCTTGCGCCTGAAGAAGCCGAACCGCGACTCGTCCCCGTCGGCGGCGGCGTGCGCGCCCGCGTCGGCCGGGTCGAGCAGCGCCCCCAGCTGCTCGACCAGCTGCTGCTGCTCCGCCGTCAGCTTCTTCGGCACCGCGACGGTGAGGCGGACCGCGAGATCGCCGACGCCGCGCCCGTGCACGTTGGGCATGCCGCGCCCGCGCAGCACCTTGATCGTCCCCGGCTGCGTTCCCGCCGGCGACGTCGAGCTCGATCGCCTCGTCGAGCGTCGGCACCCTCACGCGCGCGCCCAGCGCCGCCTGCGCGAAGGTCAGCGGCACCTCGGTGTACAGATCGTCGCCGTCGCGCTCGAACTCGGTCGTCCTGCTCGACGTGAAACGTGACGTACAGGTGCCCCGCGCGGCCCGCCCGCCGGCCCGGCCATGCCCTTGCCCGGCACGCGCAGCGTCTGCCCGTCGTCGATGCCGGCCGGCACGTTGACCGCCACCGACTCCTTCTTGCGCTCGACGCCGCCGCCCTTGCACTCGTGGCACTTGTCCTTGACGACGCGCCCGCGACCGCGGCAGGTCGGGCAGCGTCGTCGCGATCATGAAGATGCCCTGCGAGTGGGCGACCTGTCCGCGGCCGCCGCAGGTGACGCACGGCGCCGGCTGCGATGCCCGGCTTGCCGCCCGAGCCGCCGCACGTCGCGCAATGCACCAGCCGCGCCAGATCGAGCGGCTTCTGGCAGCCCTTGGCCGCCTCGCGCAGCGTGATGGTCATCTGCTCCTGCAGGTCGTCGCCGGCCTCGACGGCCGGCCCGCGCTGCCGCCCACCGCCGAAGCCGCCGAAGCCCCCGCCGAAAAAGTCGGCGAACTGCGACAGGATGTCCTCGATGCCCGAGAAGCCCTGGAAGCCCGC
The DNA here is from genome assembly GCA_963816965.1 of uncultured delta proteobacterium. Taxonomy (GTDB): domain Bacteria; phylum Myxococcota_A; class Polyangia; order Palsa-1104; family Palsa-1104; genus JAQBQH01. Next base: position 4,938 of record CAWFMP010000005.1, on the reverse strand, counting down.
GCCGCGCGGGGCCCGGCGTGCCCATATTGATCGTAGAGCTCGCGCTTCTGCGGGTCGGACAGGACCTGGTAGGCCTCGGCGAGCTCCTTGAAGCGCGCCTCGGCGGTGTGGTCACCCGGGTGGTGGTCGGGATGGCATTCCATCGCCAACTTGCGGTAGGCCTTCTTGATTTCGGCGCCTTCACAGCCGCGCTGCAGGCCCAGGATTTCGTAATAGTCGCGCTTCTCGACCTGCATAAGAGCCTGGTCGCACAAGCTAATCTCGGTCGTCGCGTGCGTCAAGCGGCCGGTCTGCGCTACGATGCGCCCATGCGCATCGCCGTTTTCGTTCCTGCGGCGCCTGCTCGGTCGGCCGGCCAACAGCGATGTCATCCAGATCTTCACGCCCACCTCGGCGAGCGAGCGCTCGGCCGGCACCCGGCTAGTGCTGGCGACCGCGAGCATCTTCGGGCTCGGCATCGCCAGCGCCATCGCACTGAGCGCGTTCGTCACCTTGATGCTGGCGCTCGGCGCCATCTACTTCCTGGTGACGCAGGTCCTCGGCATCCGTCTCGACGTCGACCCGCGCATCATCGTCCAGCGCGCGCAGGAGTACGCGGCCGCGTCGATGCGCAACTGAGGGCGCTGGCCGCCATCGCGCGTGCTCGCCGCGGCGCCTCGACGGCGCGCGCGCACACCTCGAGCCTCACCTACGTCGAGATCGCCGTCGCCGGCGCACACCGTGCGCGTGACGCTCGCAGATCTCCAACCGCGATCTCTACGAAGCCATCGGCCTCGACCGCGATCGCGCGGTCGATCGCGCCGAGGTCGAGCGCGCGCGCGACCAGCTCCTCGACTACGTCGCCGCGCGCGTGCACGTCGACAACGGCGAGGCCGACTGCCCGCCCGACGACGCGCGCGCTGTCGTTCGCCGACAAGTCCGACGGCTTCTTCGCCGTCACGCGCGTCGACTACGTGTGCAAGCGCACCGCCGCCGACGCTCACCGTCGAGTACGACCTCTTCTTCGACCTCGATCCGATGCACCAGGGGCTGGCGCGCATCGAGCTGCCCGGCCAGCCCGAGCGGCAGCACGTCTTTCGCGGCGCCGCGCGCACGCTCCGGCTCGATCGCCCGCTCACGCTCTTCGACAACCTGCGCGACTACCTCGTGCTCGGCATGGAGCACATCTTCACCGGCTACGATCACCTCGCGTTCCTCTTCGGCCTCCTGCTCGTCGCCGCCGGCGCGCGGGCTGGTCGCGGCGCGGCTGCGCTACATCCTCGGCGTCGTCACCGCCTTCACCGTCGCGCACTCGGTCACGCTCATCGCCGCCGGCCTCGGCTGGGTGCGCCTGCCGTCGCGCTTCGTCGAGTCGGCGATCGCGCTGTCGATCGCCTACGTCGCCGTCGAGAACCTGGCGGTGCGCGAGCCCAAGCACCGCTGGCTCCTCACCTTCTTCTTCGGCCTCGTGCACGGCTTCGGCTTCGCGTCGGTGCTCGCCGAGATCGGCCTGCCGCCGTCGGGCGTCGTGCCGTCGCTGGTCAGCTTCAACGTCGGCGTCGAGCTCGGGCAGCTCACGGTCGTCGTGCGCGGTGGCGCCGATCCTGTTGTGGCTGGTGCCGCGCTACCGGCTCGCCGGCGCGCGTGCGCACCTGGCGGCAGCGTCGGTGCTGCTGGTGCTGTCGACGCTACTGGTTCTTCGAGCGCGTGCTCGGGCGGGTGTGGCTGCGGCGGCTGGCTGGGCTAGAACTCGGCTAGAACTTCGGCTGCAGGAGCTTCATGTCGTCGCCCTCGTCCTTGCCCTTGCGCTTGTCGCCGGCTTGTCTTTGGCGGCTGGCGACCGTCTTGTCGCGCCGCTGTCGCCCTTGTCCTTCGACGACGACGACGACGAGTGGTGGTGGTGCTTGTCCTTGGCCGGCGTGTCGACCACCGGCGTCGCCGTCTTGTCGGCGGCTGGCGTGTTGACCGCCTGCTGCACCGGCGGCGCCGGCCATCCTTCTCGAGCGGCACCAGCACCGCGTAGCTCTTGTCGGTCGAGATCGGGCGCGTCTGCGGCGTGTAGCCGTCGAGCTTGACGAGCACGTCGAACGACTCGGCGCCCTTCTTGACCTTCATCTCCCACGGCGTCGATGCCGCGTCTGATCGTTGTCGCCGCGCGTGACCTTGGCGCCGAGCGGATCGCTCTTGACCGTGACCGTGACGAACTCGTCCTTCTGCACCGCCGCCGGCGGCATCGACGCCGCGCGTCGGTGGCTCGCCTTCTTGCCCATCGCCACGACGCCGACGACGCGCGCCGATGGCCACCACGCCGCCGATGCGCCGCGAACAGCGGCGTCCGGCTCTTGCGCGGGATGTCGCCGTTCATCGTCTCCGACGCGGCGCCCGACAGCGTCGTCGGCGTCGGTCCGGTCTGCGTCGTCGGGCCCTTGCGCTGGCCGGTGATCGGCCGCTGCGCCCTGCCCCGTCGGCGTGCGCGCGCTGCCGTCGGGCAGCATCATGGTGCCGCCCGAGTGCGAGCCCGACGCTCGACGGCGCCGGCAGCCCCTGCCACGTCTGGTAGTGCGCGTCGGGATTCTCGATCGCCGCCTGGAACTCGGCCATCGTCTGGAAGCGGCGGTTGCGATCCTTCTCGATCGCGTGCATGACGATCGCTTCGAGCTGCGGCGTGACGTCGGGGTTGAGCGTCGACGGCGGCTCGGGCTGCTTGCGTCAGGTGCGCGACCAGGATCTCGCCGAAGCCCTCGCCGGGGAACGGCACGCGCCCGGTGAGCAGCTCGTACATCACGATGCCGAGCGAGTAGATGTCGGAGCGCAGATCGATGAGCCCCTTGCCCTCGCACTGCTCCGGGCTCATGTACGCCGGCGTGCCGATGACCAGGCCGGTGCGCGTCTTGTGCGACTGCCCGCCGTCGCCGGTCAGCTTGGCGATGCCGAAGTCGAGCAGCTTGACGAAGTTCTTGTCGCCGCCGCGCGGGCACGAGGTAGATGTTCTCGGGCTTGAGGTCGCGGTGGACGATGCCCTTGGCGTGCGACGCCGCCAGCGCCGAGCAGCACTGCGCCATCACGTGCATCGTCTCTTTGAACGTGAGGCCCGGTGCGGCGGAGCCGCGCGGCGAGCGATTCGCCGTCGAGGAACTCCATGATGAAGTAGACGATGTCGCGGCCGAAGTCGTCCTTCATCTTGCCGAAGTCGACGATGTCGACGATGTTCTGGTGGCCGATGTCGTTGACCGCCTTGCGCTTCGTTGAAGAAGCGCGAGACGATGTCCTCTTTCGAGGCCAGCTCGTCGAGCAGCACCTTGACGGCGACGCGCTTGCCGATGAGCGGGTGCTCGCCGAGGTAGACCGTGCCCATGCCGCCCTCGCCGAGCTTGGCCTTGATCTGGTAGTTTCCGATGCTTTTGCCGATCAGCGACATCCCGACACCCGCGGTTATGTTTCGAGCGCCTTAGTGTAACACGACCGCTAGCGAAGTACCGGTCAAGGCGACTGAGTCGCCGAAGCTCGGCTGAATCGATTCCATCGGGATCGGCTCGTCCGGCTTCTTCGTCGGTGCCTCGGCCTCGGCTTCGGCTTCGCCACGTTCGACACCGCGGCGTCGGAGGCCTTGGGCGCCGCGCTCGGCGCCACCTTCACGGCCGGCTCGGCCCACCGCGCCTGCGGCTTGCGGCGCCAGCACGGCAGCTTCGCCAGCGACACCACCAGCTTGGCCGACTGCATCGCTGGTGATGGTACGCGTCTCCGGCTTGTAGCCTTCCAGGCGGAGCTGGACGTCGAACGGCGGATCGCCGTGATGCAGCTTGAAGGTGATCGGCGTCGGCTGCGTCTCGGCCTCCGACTTGTCGGCGCGGTACACCTTGGCGCCGAGCGGGATCGCTCGTCACCGTCACGGTCACCTCGTCGCTGCGCGGCCGGCGACGGCGTCGTCGGCTTCGGCGTCGTCGACCGGCGGCGGCGCGGTCGTCGGCGGTCGTGGTCGTCGCTCGTCGTCCGCGAGCTCGGCTTCTTCGACGACGCGCCGATCCATCCGCCGACGCCGGCGAGCGCGAGCAGCGCCGCCCGATCGCGCGATCGAGCGGCGCGCGGCTGCGCGGCCGGCGCGTCGGCGGCAGCGTCACCTCGGCGGCGGCGCCCTCGAGCGTCGTCGGCCGCGGCGACCCGCCCGGCGGCCGCCGGCGGCGCGCCGTCGTCGCGCGCGTGCGGCCGCTTGCGCCGACCTCGCATCGCCTGCATCGTCGGCGCGCCCGGCGCCGGCCGCCGACGAGTACTCGGGCAGCCGGCTCCACCGCGCGGCGTGCGCCTCGGGATTCTCCAGCGCCGCCAGGAACTCCTGCATGTTCTGGAAGCGGCGGTTGCGATCCTTCTCGATCGCGTGCAGCACGATGCTCTCGATCGCCGGCGGCAGGTTCGGATTCACCGACGTCGGCTTGGGCGGCGGCTTGGTCAGGTGCGCCACCAGCACCTCGCCGAAGCCTTCGCCGGGGAACGGCACCGCGCCGGTCAGCAGCTCGTACATGACGATGCCGAGCGAGTAGACGTCGGTGCGATGATCGATGAGCCCCTTGCCCTCGCACTGCTCGGGGCTCATGTAGGTCGGCGTGCCGATGACCAGGCCGGTGCGCGTCTTGTGCGACGAGGTGCCGCCGTCGGCGGTCAGCTTGGCGATGCCGAAGTCGAGGATCTTGACGAAGTTCTTGTCGGCGCCGCGCGGCACGAGAAAGACGTTCTCGGGCTTGAGATCGCGGTGGACGATGCCCTTGGCGTGCGACGCGGCCAGCGCCGAGCAGCACTGCGCGATGATGTGCAGCGTGTCCTTGAACGGCAGGCCGGCGCGCCGGATGCGCGACGAGAGCGCCTCGCCGTCGAGGAACTCCATGATGAAGTAGACGACCTCTTCGCCGCGCTCGCCGGTGGTCTTGCCGAAGTCGAGCAAGACCTGAACCGAACCAGTAGACCAGC
>CAWFMP010000004.1:1625000-2435323 GCA_963816965.1 uncultured delta proteobacterium | reverse complement strand
CCGACGCGCACCTGGGAGCGCACGCACACGATCCGGCTGCTGAAAAGGATCTACCCGATGTTCCCGCTCACGGTCGACGGCCTCACCGATGCGGTCAAGCTGCTGGTCGGGGTCGGCAAGGCCATGAACGCGCGCGCCGCGTCGTCCTTCTTGACGGGATCGAGTCCCCGTTCGAATCTGGTTGTCCACGTTCGGGCCTGGGACCGGGACTCCACGGAACATGAACAGCTGGAAGAGGCTCTTCCTTGCAGTGTCGATCCTGACGGCCACGGCGGGCCCCGCTGAGGCCGTCACGCGCTCCTGCTCGAGCTCGACGACTCTCGACGCGCTGGCCACCTGCATCCGGCAGCAGATGCCCGGCGCGGCATCCGAAGGCTTCGTTGCACCGACGGCGGCCGAGCAGAACGGCTGGCGCGGTGTCGTGCGTCAGATGCTCGGCGGCGAGTTCAATTTCGCGCTGCCGGCGAGCCTTGCCGAATCGTTCGATCCGCACGTTCACCGATTCAGGAAATGGCAAGGCATCTGCCTGCTCATGGAAGTGCTCGACGCCGACAACGACGGCAAGGTCGATCGCGGCTGGGGGACCTTTGTCGTCTACCCGGCGAGCGCGCGCCGAGCGAGCCACCATGCGCCGCATCCCATCGCCGACACGCACGACCGAGAACCAGGCGATCGGAGTCTTCCGCGACACCGACTCCCGCAGCTACCTGATGGCCGGGCGCATCCGCCTCGCCAACGCGGCGGCGGGCAGTTGCCAGACGCTCGTACCGGGCCGCCGACGTGGCCCACAACGTCGACAACGATGCCATGCGACGAACGCCGAGCTGACCTGAGCTACTACGGCCGAACGACTGGTGGGCCATCCAGTGGCACGGGATGGCGGCGACACGTGCACGGCGGCCGACGTCTACCTCTCCCACGGCCGCAATGTCGCGCCCGTGAGCGGCGACAAAGTCCTGGAGCTGAAGCAACAACATGCTCGCGCGGCATCCCACCCGAGTGGATCCAGGTGGAGACGACGGGCATCGGAGCCTGTACGCTAGACCGCGCACCGACAACACCAGGGTCGATTGATCAACGGCGTTGCGGCGTCGCAGACGTGTGCGCGACCGCCGCCGCGAGCTACACGGGTCGCTTCCTGCACATCGAGCAGGATCCGGGGTTCCGCAGCGCGGGCGACTGGACCGCGGCGGTCCTCGAAACGTGGCCGCTCCCGCCGGCGATTCCGGCACCGCCGACGGGGCTGACGGCGACGCCCGGCAAGAAGAAGATCACGCTCGCATGGAGCGCGTCCGCCGGCGCGACGAGCTACGGCATCGTCAAGAGAAGCACGACCAGTGGCGGGCCGTACTCGACGATCGCGGCGGGGGTGACGTCGACGAGCTACAACAACACGGGACTCTTGCCGACGACGACCTACTACTACGTGGTCAGTGCCGCGAGCTCCGCGGGACAGAGCGCGAGCTCGGCTCAAGTCTCCGCCCGGGCGAAATGAAGCCGCAGGACCCGGGCTTTCGTCAGGTGCGCCAGCGCGGGACGGAACGCACAGCGTGGACTGCGACGTCCTGATCGTCGGCGCCGGCCCGACCGGCCTGGTCCTCGCCCTCTGGCTGGCGAGGGCGCGGCGTCCGTTCCGCCTGATCGACAGAAACGCCGGCCCGGGCAAGGCGTCCCGCGCGATGGCCGTCCAGGCCCGCACCCTCGAGTTCTACCGCCAGCTCGGCATCGCCGACGACGTCATCGCCGGCGGCTTCCGGCTCGATCGCCTCCACCTCCGCAACCGGTCGCGCGAGATGGCCGTCGTCCCGCTCGGTGACGTCGGCAAGGGCCTCAGCCCGTACCCGTTCGTGCTCAGCTTCCCCCAGGACGACCACGAGCGCCTGCTGATCGACCGGCTCCGGGCGGCCGGCCATCGCCGTCGAGTGGGACACCGAGCTGACCGGCCTTCGCGCAGCAGACGACGGCGTGCGTCACCTCCGCAAACCGCGGGCAGCGAAGAGCATCTGGGCCGGCGCGTACCTGTGCGGCTGCGACGGCGCGCACAGCGCCGTGCGGCACGGCCCGGGCGTCGGCTTCCCGGGCGGCACCTACGACCAGCTGCTTCTACGTCGCCGACGCCGAGGCGGCAGGGCCGTCGGACCGACCGCGACATCACCGCCTACCTCGCCGACGGACCTTCTGCCTGGCCTTCCCGGTGCGACGCCGGGGCATGTTCCGCTTCATCGGCGCTGGTGCCCGAGGCTGCGGGGCCGTGACGACCTCGGACTTCGACGACCTCCGCGGCGGAGTCGAGCAGGTGACGCGGACGCGCGTCAGGCGGGTCAACTGGTTCTCGCGTACCGCGTCCACCACCGGGTCGCCGACCACTTCCGGCAGGGCCGGGTCTTCCTGGCCGGGCGACGCGGGGCACGTCCACAGCCCGGCCGGCGGCCAGGGGATGAACACCGGCATCGGCGACGCGGTGAACCTCGCCTGGAAGCTCGCCGCCGTCCTCGCGGCCGGGCGGGCGACCGCGCCTGCTCGACACCTACGAGGCGGAGCGCATCCCGTTCGCCCGGCTGCTCGTCGACGACCGACCGGGTGTTCGCGGGCGTCATCGGCCAGGACGTGCGCGGGCGCTCCTGCGTGGCGTCATCATCCCGCGCCTCGCGCCGCTGCTCCTCCGCATCAACCTTCCGCCGCTTCGCCTTCCGAACCGTGTCGCAGATGCACCTCCACTACCGCGCCGGCGACCTCGCAACCGGCGCCGCGGGCGTCATCCACGGCGGCGACCGGCTGCCGTGGGTCGGGGGCGCGGGCGACTTTCGCCGCTCACTTCCCTCGACTGGCAGATTCACGTGCACGGAACAGCGACGGACGCGCTCGCCTCGTTCGCAGCCGCACGCGGCATCGCGCTTCACGCCTTCGCGTGGAGCGACGATGCCGCGCGCGCAGGCTACGCAAAGGACGCGGCGTATCTGGTGCGGCCGGACGCGTATGTCGCGGTCGCGACGGCAACGCAGGATGCGGCCACACTCGGTGGCCTGCAACGCGTGGGGTTCACGGGCTGAACCGACTCAAGGCTGGGCTTCGCCCCTGCGGGCGACGACCACCGCGAGGACCGGCGAGCGCCGGCGCCCAGCACCGCCCACTCGTCGAGCGTGATGCCGGCGTCGGCGAGCGCCGGCGAAACGGCTCTCGTAGCTCACGCGGCCGAAGTCGATCGTGGTCGCGAGCGCAGCAGCGGCTTCACGACCTCGAGCAGCGCGCGCGCGCGGTGCTCGAACGTCTGCGTGAAATAGATGCGGCCGCCGGCGCGAGCAGCGCCGAGCCACGTGGCGCAGCGCCGCGCCGAGATCCGGCAGCAGCATGAAGCTGCCGCTGAAGTACGACCGCAGTCGTACGGGCCGCCGTGGTGGTCGTAGACCGACTCGAGCCGCGGCTCGACGCGCGCCGCGACGCCGGCCGGCGACCGCCGCGCGGCAACGGTGCGATGTACGTCCGCGATCGATGTCGATGCCGGTCGACGCGGAGTCCTTCTGGCGCAGCAGCGCACCGCTCGCGAGCAGCGCGCTCGCCGGTGCCGATGCCGACGTCGAGCAGCCGGCAGCCCGCGGCAGGCGGTCGAGCACGGCGCGTACCACCCCACCGTCATCGAGGTGATGACCCGGTCGTACAGGGCGGCGCGAAGCTGGCGGTAAATGGCCGTTACTCTCGCAGCAGCACGTCGGCCGCCAGGCGCGCGCGCTGCAGCAACTTTCGCAGGGCCGTACTCTTCTGAACCTGCGCGCGCAGCGCGACGATGGCCTTGCGCTCGAGCGGCCGGCGGTAACGGCCCGCGCTGGAGGCGCACCGCCAGCGGCCCGCCGGTGCACAGCTCCATGGCCACGAGCTGGCGCTCCTCGTCGAGGTCGTAGACGGCGACGACGCCGGGGTGGCGGATCGCGGCGGCGACGCGCGCCTCGAGCCAGGCGCGCGCTCGCGGCAATGCGCGGCTGCGCGCGTGCGGATGGAGGATCTTGAGCGGCCACGTCGCGATCGAGCTCGTCGTCGTGTGCGACGTAGACGGCGCCCGACGCGCCGCGGCCGATCTCGCGCGCCAGACGCCAGCGCCCGAAGTCGGCGCCGCCGTCGGGCAGCCCGGCGATCGTCGCCGCGGCCACGGGCGGCGCGGCCACCGGCGGCACGGTGCGCCGGAGCCGATCGGCGCGGCTGCGCGCCTGCGGGTAGTCGACGTCGACGGCGATGATCTTCTCGAGCTGGCGGCGCGCCTCGGCCTCGTCGCCGCCGCGCTCGGCGGCGTCGGCGAGGAGGAAGTGGGCGCGCAGGGCGTGCGCCGGCACCGCGGTCAGCCGCTCGAGCAGCGGGCGGGCGTTGGCGTGCTCGAGCTTCTCGCACAGCAGCTCGCCCAGGCGCATGGCGAGCGCCGGATCATCGGGCCGCGCGGCGACGAAGCGGCTCAGCAGATCGATGGCCGTACGCTCGCGCCCCGTCGCCAGCAGCCGCTGCACCGCCGCCCAGAACTCGCGATCGCCGACGGTCGACCCGCATCTGATCGTCGGACGGCTCGGTGATGCGCAACAGCAGGTTGCGCAGCAGCGCCTCCTCGGGCGGCAGCTCCGCCTCCGGCTCGATGTCGGGGATGCGCCCGCCGAACGCGTCTCGCAGCCAGCCCCAGAGGCTCATCAGCCGATCTCCAGGCGCTGCTCGCCGAGCTCGACGAGGTCGCCGTGGATGAGCTGCACGCCGGCCGACGCGTGCACGCCGTTGAGGTACAAAAGGCGCCCACCCAGGGGCGACAGGCGCGGACGGCCGTCGATGAAGAAGATCTCGCCCACCTCTTCGACCTCGAGCGTGCCGCGGCCGGCGACCACGCGCGCGCCGCGATCGAGCCCCCGCGTCACCTCCAGCGTCAGGGTGTCGCCCTTGTGCGCGTAGCGGATGACGCACAACTCGCCCAGGCCGATCTCGCCCTCGCCGGCGAGCGGCAGCGTGCCGGCGATGCGCACCCCGCCGAGCGTGGTGCCGTTGCGCGAGTCGCGATCGGCGAGCGCGAAGCTGCCGTCGTCGTTGGCCAGGATCGCGGCGTGCTGGCGCGAGATGCCGGCGTCACGCAGCGCCAGCTGGCAGGCGGCGTCGCGCCCCATCACCAGCGGAAAGCGGCCCACGTAGCGCTGCTCGCGCGTGTGGCCGACGGCGCCGGCGCGCACGACGACGCTGCCGTCGGCGATGAGGCGCGCCTCCAGCTCCTCGCGCAGCCGCTGGTACGACGCGCGGTCGCGCATCAGCTCGGCGGCGTCCTTGCCTGCCGGCAGCGGCGCCTCGGCGCAGCGTCGGATCGCCTCGAGCGCGCGGTCGCGCTCGCCCCCGGCCAGCGCCAGCTTGTACTCCTCGAACGCGTCGTGAATGCGGGTGTCGCGCTTGCGCCGCAGCTCCTCGCGCGCCAGCACGTTCTCCAGCCGCTCGACGTCGCCGCCCTTCTGGTAGGCCTCGGCGGCCGCGAACTCGTCGCCGATGAGCTCGTAGCACTCGCCGGCGGCGGGAAAGTCGCCGATGTCGATGAACAGCTGCGCCGCGTCGCGCACGACGATCCGCTTCCGGATCGCCGACGACGGCGTGCGGCGCGCGCCCAGTTGAACAGCGCGCGGGCGATGCGGCGGCGCGCCTTGTGACCCTCGGGCTCGTCGGCCTCGGCCCAGCGGATGGCCGCGCGCAGCTCGTGCAGCTTGGCGGCGGGCGAGGGCGCGCGCTCGGCGCGCAAAAGGTGCATCTCGGCCACCTTGACCCGCTCGCCGGCGAGCGCGTAGGCGCGCGCGGCCTCGGCAGTAGTCGCCTGCGGCCTCGGCGGCGACGGCGCGCCGGAAGTCAGCGGAGAACATGCGTTTGAAGAACGTCACCGGCGTCGGGTTCGGAGTTGAGAGTTTGCAGTTGTGAGTCCACAATCAGAATAGCAAACGTAAGGCATTTAGAACGCTCAACCCTAGACTCTAGACCGATGCTGGAGCCAGTCGCCCTAAATCAGACCCGCTTCAACGTCCCCGGCGTGGCGCCCGACAACCGCGGCGTCATCCTGGGCAAACAGGGGGCGCTGCTGTTCGCCTCGGTCGACCGGCTGGTCGGCTTCTTCCGCATCTTCTGCGACGAGTCGTCGATGGAAGAGCTCCTGCCCAAGCTGAAGATCCATCAGGTACGCACGCCGCTCATGTCGCGCGAGTTCCTCGTGCTCTATGGCGCGTCGACGTCGTACCTCGTCGATCGCGCCTCGCGCATCGCCGCGCTGCTCGGCGGGCTGTCGTTCACCGGATCGGGCAAGCACTTCGTGAAATATCGCGACGCCTCGTCGCCGCTCGGCTACGACGCCACCGCGCTGTGGGGTGAGCCGGCCGACTTCGTCCTCTACTCGGACACCTTCACGCAGGGCTACCAGCGCGTCAAAGACGTCGAGTTCGCGCAGCTCGTCTTCCGCCTGTCACCGCGGCGGGTGCCGGGCACGCCCGCCGACGACTTGCAGGATCGCGAGCTTTTGTGGATCGGCGCGCGCAGCGGCCTCGGGCGGCCGCTTCTGACCTATCTGTGGCGCAATCGCGTGCGCGCCGAGGCGGCGTTCGTCGAGCCGGCCGACGCCGCCGGCGGTGGCGGCAGCTTCGGGCAGGGCACCTCGTTCCTTTTGGCGCGTACGCACGAGCTGCCCGAGCGCATGCTCGCCCTGTTCGCCGAGGTGCCCGGCGTCGAGGTCTTCCGCCCCGTCGGTGACAACGTGGTGGTGCAGGTCGGCTATCGCCATCCGCTGCGCCTGGAGTCGTGCGCCTCGGTCTTCGACAAGGAGCGCTTCTACGTCTTCTCCGGCACCCGCGACGCCGTCGACGTGTTGCGCGCGCTGCCGCCGCTGGTGCCGGCGGCCGATCTCATCGGCGGCGGCTTCGATCTCGGCGAGCGCCAGGAGCCGGTCGAGCACACGCCGCGCGAGCCGGACAAGCTCGAGGTGCAGCTCAAGCTGGTCGCCTCGGCCACGGCGCGCCGCCGCGTCACCGCGACGCTGGTGCCGTGGGCGCACGCCGATCGGCTGCGCAAGCTGATCTACGCGCTGCCGCCCACGATGCTGGCGAGCTACCGCGTCGCCGCCATCGCCGAGGGGCTGTTCGTGGTCGGCGAGCTGGGCATCGACGGCATTCCCATCGGCGACATGTTCCAGGAGGCGGCGCCCTCGATCTATGTGCCGCTCGGCATGGAGTTCTACCCGCGCGTCGGCGCCGAGGTGCTCACCGATCACATCGGCGGGGTCAACGGGCGCTACGTCGTCTTCCCGCGCGGTGGTCGGCCGCTGGCGCTCGAGCACGCCGCGTTCGAGCCGCTCGGCCGACGCGCGCTGGCGCGGCTGGAGGTCGATCCACGGCAGCGCGACGCGCGCATGCCGCCGCCGCGCGCGACCACGCCGGCGACGGTGGTCAACGAAGAGCTGGGCACGCTGCCGCTGTGGGGGTTCTCCGGCAAGGAGGACGGTTGACCTTCGAGCCGTCGCAGTGGCTGCACCACTTCGTCCTGCCGCTGGTCGCCGGCGGCGACGTGCGCGTGGCCCACGTCATCGGCGCCCGCGAGCGCAAGCTGCTCGCCGAGACCAGCTTCGAGCGCGACGAGAGCGCGCACCGCATCGCCGAGGCACGCCACGCCCTGGCCAGCGAGCTGGTGCTGTCGCCGTCCGAGCCGGCGCTCGACGACGAGGCGCTGCGCCTGGCGGCGGCGATGCAGAACCTCCTGTTCCTGCTGCACCCGGGGACGGCGGCGCCGTCGGTGACGCGGCGCCGCCTGCGCGCGGTCTCGGCCTACGCCACCGAGCTGGCGACGCTGCCGCTGCCCGAGCTCGAGATCGAGGGCAGCCGCACCGCCGCCCGCATCCTCGCCGAGCGCCACTCGATGCTGCACCACCTGTTCGACCTCGGCCGCGACGACGTGCGGGTCAGCTTCTGGGTCGGCAAGCGCGAGTTCCACGGCGCCGAGCCGCCGGCGCGACTGCTCAAGTGGCCCGAGCTGCGCCGGGTGCGCGAGGAGCGCTGGCGCGTCACCGTCGTCGGGGAGGCGATGGCCGATCCGCTGCTCAAGCCCATCATCATGGCGCTTTTGACCTCGTCGCCGCTGACCGACCTGTTCGAGCCGTCGCGCCTGGAGCCGCACTTCGATTTGACGTCGCTGGCGCGCTGGCTCCGGCTGCCCGAGGTGGCCCGCGCGGTCGCCGATCGCTGGCTCGGCGCCGGGCTGGCGCAGGTGGGGGGGGCCTACACGGCGGCGCTGATGGCGCTGTACAATGACAAGGATGCGCACGCGCGCGCGGCGGCGCGCACGGCGACCGCCTTCGCCTGTCACGTGCAGCTCCTGGCGCTCATCGGCGGGCGCACGGCGACGGAGCGCGACCACTTGATCGAGCTGCAGGGCCAGGTGCAGGCGCAGCCGGGGCTGCGCGACTTCTACGGGCTGTTCGCCGCCGCCCAGCGGGTCGGCCTCGGGCGGCCGGCCGATGTCGCGCGCGACCCGCGTCTGCGCGACGAGGTCGATGCCTACGCGACGGCGTGCGCGCAGCTCGTCGGCACCGAGCGCCTCCTCGAGCTGATCGGCGTCATGGCCCGCGGCGTCGGCCATCTGCAGCTGGCGTCCTGACAGATACGTTCCCCCACCGAGGTGAGAATCGGCCGCCACCCTCGGAAAAAGCGGTACACTAGACGCGATGCGAGAGAGCCCGCCCCCTCCGCCTTCGCCGCTGCCGACGGACACGCGCCTGGCGACGCGTTTCCAGGAGGCGGCGCGCGTCATGGAGCAGCACTTCCTCGACAAGCAGGAGATCATCCGCCTGCTGCTCGTCTCGGTCGTCGCCGGCGAGCACATGCTGCTCGTCGGTCCGCCGGGCACGGCCAAGTCGGCGCTGATGCGCACCTTCGCGCGAGCTGATCGACGCGCGCTACTTCGAGTACCTGCTCACGCGCTTCACCGAGCCGAACGAGCTCTTCGGCCCGGTCGACATCCGCGCCTTCCGCGAGGGCAGCTACACGCGCCGGACCGAGACCATGCTGCCCGAGGCCGAGATCGTCTTCCTCGACGAGATCTTCAAGTCGAACTCGGCGATCTTGAACTCGCTGCTCACCATCCTGAACGAGCGCAAGTTCGCGAACGGCGCCGCAGGTCGTGCGACGTGCCGCTGCTCTCGCTGTTCGGCGCGTCCAACGAGGTGCCGAACGACGACAACCTGGCGGCGATCTTCGATCGCTTCCTCCTGCGCGTCCTCTCCGACAACCTCGACAGCTACCACTTCCACGAGCTGATCGCGAAGGGCATCGCCAACGAGGTCGGCGCTGCTCACCGGCAAGGCGGCGATGGCAAAGCCGCTGGTCACCGCGCGCGATCTGCGCGGGCTGCACCAGCGCTTCGACGCGCACCTGGCCTTCCCCGAGGAGTTCCTGTCGAAGTACAAGGGGCTCATCTTCCAGATCCGCTCCGAGGGCATCTCGGTCTCCGACCGCCGCGTCGGTCAAGCTGCTCAAGCTGTTCGCCGCCAGCGCCGTCCTCGACGGCCGCGACCAGGCCGACGACGGCGACTTCTTCATCCTCAAGCACATCTGGAACAACCTCGATCAGGTCGAGATCCTCGAGGAGATCGTCGACCCGGTGGTCGACCGCTACTACCGCGAGCATCCCGACGGAGCGCCGCTTCGCCGGCCGGCCAGGTCGGCCTCGACGATCTGCTCGCCGAGCTGCAGCCTCATCCGCGAGCTGCTCACGTCGGGCGAAGCGCTGTCGGACATCCAGCTCTTCTGGCAGCTCAAGAACCTCAACGAGATCAAGGCGGCGCTGCAGCGGTGGACTCGGAGACGGCGCGCCGCATGATCGCGCGAGGTCGACCAGCTGCTCGAGAACGTGTTCGCGTCCTGCAAGTTCGGTTGAGAGCCCAGCATTGAGAGTCGAGCGTTGAAAGTCATCGTGTTCGACGATGTGCTCATCCGGCGGGCGCAGGAATACGAAGTACCCAGCCTGGAGCTGCGCTTCTTCGCCCACGCCGACGACGCCGTCGAGATCGTAGGACGCGAGCGACCCGATGTGGTGCTGATGGACTACGCGATGGACGCGCACGCCTCGGGAGAGGACGCGATCCGCGCCTTGCGCGCGGCCTTCCCGCGCGGCGGCGCCGCCAAGATCGTCGCCATCTCGTCCGACGAGCGGTCGAACGAGCGCATGCTGGCCGCCGGCGCCGACGACGCCGTGCCCAAGACCCACGTCAAAGGCTACCTGTCGCGCCTTTCGAAGCTGAAGTAGGAACCATGATCGCCGCCGACAAACGCCACAGCTACCTCGCCCGCCAGGTCGGCACCCTCGCGCTCAGCCACGTGCGCACGCACAACCCGATGGCTGCCGTGCGCGCCGCCGCCTGGGCCAACACCATGGGCCGTCTCGGCGTGCACCTGCCGCTGTTCATCGTCCACGACATCGGCCTGCTCATGACGGCGCCGCGCGGCGCCGGCGGCGCGCAGCTGGGGCCGCGCGACGCGCTCGTCAGCGCGCTCGGCCTCGGCGACGAAGCGCGCGCGCTGTTGCGTCAGTACGGGTCGCTGCTCTCCGACCATCGCCGCCAGCGAGGTGGTCGAGAAGGCGACGTCGTGGCGCCTGCGCGACGACCTCGTCGCCGTGCTGCTCACCAAGATCCTGGGCGACCTCTACCATCGCTGGAACGAGCCCACCAAGTCCGTCGGCGTCGAGGAGCTGCCGCTCGATCCGCAGACCTACGCGGACGCCGATCTGGCGCAGCACTTCCGCGACTTCGATCGCCGCGCCGGTCGTCGGCTTTCTGCGCTTCCTCGTCGTCGCAGCAGCTCCACGTCTACACCTCGCTCGAGCAGATCGATCTCGACACCCTGCGCCTGCTCGGCGTCTTCAACGGCGGCTCTTCGGTCGGCGGCGGAGTCGAAGCGGCGCTCGATCTGGTCGATCTCTTCGGCGTCTTCCAATCGGCCGAGGCCAACGACGTCGTCAACTTCTCGCTCGAGCTCCTGCCGTCGGTGCTCGAGACCAAGCGCGCCTCGGGCGTGCAGACCTTCGCGGTCGACGGCTACGCCTCCATCGAGCGGCGCGGCAACCTCGACTCGCTGATGCTCACCGAGTTCGCCTACGACGAGGATCTCTTCGAGCGCAAGGTCATCGACGACGAGCTCTACTACTACGGCCACGAGAAGCAGCGCGAGGAGGAGCGCCGCCTGCAGTACATCCTCGTCGACAGCTCGCCGTCGATGCGCGGCGTGCGCCAGGTGTTCGCGCGCGGGCTGGCGCTGACGCTGGCCAAGAAGCTGGCGCTGGAGGGCGACGAGGTGTGGCTGCGCTTCTTCGACTCGCGGCTCTACGACACGCAGAAGGTGCTCGCCGGCGATCTGCGCGGCGCCGTATCTTCTGTGCTTCAAGTCGGAGCGCGGGCGCAACTACGCCAAGGTGTTCCGCCAGCTCGCGCTCGAGCTGCAGCGGCTGCGCCGCGAGGATCGCCGCCAGCTCGTCGTCTACATCCTCACCCACGGGCAGTGCCACATCCCCGTCGAGGTCGTGCAGCAGATGCGCCGCGAGGCGTACCTCTACGGCATCTTCATCCTGCCGTCGTCGGACGTGTCGCTCGAGTACCTCGATCTGCTGCACCGCCACCAGATCGTCGACGACCAGACGCTGCAGAGCCGCAACCGGCGGCGGGACAAGGCGCTCGAGATCGTCAACGACGCCGGCGGTCGGCCGGGCGAGAAGAAGCCCCCGGAAAAACGCGAGCGAAAGGCGGCAACAAAATGACTGCGCTCATTTTGGCGCAAATGACTGCGCTCATTTTTGCGCTGACCCCCTCGTACGAGGAGGTGGTGCGCACGGACCTGATCACGCACGCCAAGATCCGCTGGTCGCGCATGGACGTCGGCCAGCGCATCGTCGTCGAGGTCGAGGGCGGCAACGCCAAACGCACGAATCCCAACTGGTCGCCCGAGCCGCAGGATCTGGCCTACGATCTGGGAAAGGAGCGCGAGCTCCAGCGCGTGATCAAGTGGGCCAAGCTGCCGCCGCCGCGCAAGCAGCCCTCCACCGCGGAGAGCGACCGGACGCTCGAGATCCTGATCGAGGACCCAAAGGGCTGGCACTCGGCCGGTTTCTGGTCGATGTCGGTCAAGGCCTGGCAGAAGGGCCGCTTCGGCTCCATCTTCGATGCGTTGGAGGCGCTGATGAACGCCAAGCCGGAGCTGTTCGACACGCGCAAGGGCACCGAGCGGCCCGGCGGATTCGTGCCGCGATGATCCGCACGGCGACGATGGCGCTCGTGCTCGCCGGCGCGCTCGGCGGCGTCGCCGGCGCCGCCGATCCGAGCCCGATCCCGTATCGGGTCTGGTGGTCGTTTCCCCACGATGACGAGACGGCCATCGAGGTGGACGGACCGGATCTGAACGAGTCGAAGTGGGACGGCGAGCGCTGGAAGTTCGCCATCGCCATGCTCAAGTGCGACGCCAAGCGATCGAGGTTGCTGGCGCAGCATCGCGACGGCACGCCGGTGCGTGAGATCCGCGTCGAGTCGCTCGAGCCGGACGGCAAGGTGAGCACGACCACGCGCTGCGTGATGACGCTCAAGGAGTGGCGCACGCGCATCGGCAAGGACCTGGTCTACCGGCTCGACGACGAGCTCGATGCCCACGCCGCGTTCCTCCTGCCGCGGCGCGTCCCTGGCATGCCGGCCAAGACCCCGCTGACCCCCGAGGGCGGCAACGGGGAGGGAAAGAAGTGATCGGCGAGGCGCGCCGGAGGCGAGGCGCGCAGCCAACTGCGAGGCTGCGCCGCGGAGGTGGCCGGTCATGATCGAAGCGAACGCGCAGCTGCTCGCGCGCGCGCAGGGCCTCTTTGCCGCAGGGCGCGCCGCCGAATCGGAGCGGCTCTATCGCCAGCTCCTCCTGCACACCCACGTCATCGACTTCGAGTATGACGAGTGGCTGCGCGGGATCGCCGAGTGCTACCGTGCGCTCGGCCGCGCTCGCGAAGCCGGCTACGTCTATCTCTACCTGCACGCCTTCGATCGCGCCGCCGAGATGCTGCCGTCGTCGACGTCGCCGATCGACGCCGCGCGCGTCAAGGAGCTCGAGGCGCGCCGCATCGGCGGAGAGGCCGGCAACAAGCTCTACGCCGAGGCCGGGCGCCAATTCGCCGACGCCAACCGCCACGTGCAGGCCGCCATCGCCTACGCGCAAGCCTCGTCACCGCGCGAGGAGCGCAAGGCCTGGGAGCGCGTGCTGCGCGATCCGCGCCTGCGCGGACGCATGTACGAGGAGGCGCTCGTCCACTTCAACGTCGGCATCGCCGCCACGCGCGACGGCGACAAGGAGGGCGGCAACCGCCACCTCGTCTCGGCGCAGCGCCTCCTGGAGGAGGTCGCGGACGAATTCGAGGCCCGCGGCGAGCGCCACCGCGCGTTCGACTGCTACTGCATCCTGCTCAAGTTGGGCAAGGATTCGTCGAGCTTCGAGAACCTCGCCGAGGGCTACATCAACTGCATCCGCGTCTTGAAGGAGGACAATCTGAAGTTCTATGTCCTCCAATACTACGAGGACTTTCTGCGGATCGCCCTCGAGCGCGAGGAGTACCACGCGGCGGCGACCGTATTCCGCGAGGCGGCCGATTATGCGCGCCGCGTCGGCTTGATCTATGACCGCGGATACATGAAGCGGGCCGCGGAGACCTGGTGGAAGGCCGCCGAGAAGAACGAGCGCGATGGCGGCCCCGTCGAGATCACCGAGAATGCCTACCTGGCCGCGATCGATTCCTACAACTCGGTCGGCGACTTCTTTCACGTCCGCGAGTCGTACAAGCAGCTCTCCAAGCTCGGCCTCGGCGAGAAGAAGCAGAAGCGCTATGTCGACGTCGTCGCCCGCTACTCCGAGGTGTGGCAGGAGGCGATCGACGCCGCGCCCTTCCCCGACTACCTGCGCCACCAGCACGCCTATCCCGAGATCTGGTACCTGGATCTCGTCGAGTGGGAGCTCGACGGCGAGCACCGCGAGGTCTGCGCCAGCATCATCGGCGACGAGCGCTACGCCGACATCATTCGCCGCCGCGCGCTCAACGTCCTGCTCACCCACTTCGACGCCCGGCCCAAAGAGGGCGCCGAGCTCGATCCGCACACGCTGGCGCAGATCGCGCAGGACATGGGGCAGCTGCAGTCCTACGCGGCGCTGCAGCCGCTCGAGCGGCTGTCGACGCACGCGCACCCCGAGGTGCGCCGCGGCGTGATGCGTGCCCTGCGCCACCTGTTCTTCAAGCGCACGTTCAACATGATCCAGCGCGGGCTGCGCGACGACGTGCGCGAGGTGCGCCAGGCGGCGCTGGAGGCGCTCAAGGCGCTGCACTTCCCACACGCGTTCGATCCGCTCACGCGCATCTTCCGCGAGCACGACGACCCGACCGTGAAGGAGGTGGCGCTGGAGTCGATCGCCTGCATCGGCTCGCTCGAGGCGGGCGAGTTTCTCGTCGAGGTCTTGCGCTACGAAGCGGAGCCGCTGCGCCAGGTGGCGCGGCGGCAGCTGGCGGCGTTCGACAACCCCGACATCTTTCCGATCCTACGGAAGCATCTCGAGCTCGAAGCCAGCGGGCCGGCGCGCCAGGCGCTGGAGCAGATCGTGCGCGCTGCCGGGGCGCGCGCGACGGCGTGAGCGGGATCCGACGGATCGGCGGGAAGCGGCGGTAGCGAGGGCGCGCAAGGGGGGGGGCACGTCCGGCCCCGCGCGCGCTGCCCCGCTGGGCTCAAACGGTCCTCGCCACCGGGACGTTGTGCTCGACTAACGAACCCTGGGGTTAGACCCCTTGCCTGTGCTGCGGAACTCGCCCAGCGGGGTAGCGCGCGCGGGTCCTCTGTGCTGCGGTGTCGCGACTCGCTGCGGCCGTGGCCGTTGTCGTGATGCGGTCTAGCTGACATCTAGCGGTGACCGCCGCCGTGGCCGCCGCCGAAGCCGCCGGAGTGGCCGCCGCCGAAGCCGCCGGAGTGGCCGCCGCCAAAGCCGCCGGAGTGGCCGCCACCAAAGCCGCCGGAGTGGCCGCCACCAAAGCCGCCGAGTGGCCGCCACCGAAGCCGCCGACATGGCCGCCACCGAAGCCGCCGGACGTGGCCGCCGCTAAAGCCGCCGACGTGGCCGCCACCGAAGCCGCCGACATGGCCGCCACCGAAGCCGCCGACGTGGCCGCCGCCGAAGCCGCCGACGTGGCCGACCGCGCGCCGCGATAGCCTGCCGCGATAGCCGCCGTAGGCGCCGCGATAGCCGCCGTAGGCGCCGCGATAGCCGCGGTTGGCACCGCCGCGGAAGCCGTAGCGCCCGTACGCATAGCTGCGGTAGCCGCGATAGAAGCCGGGGTGATACCAGCCGAAATGCGACGGCCCGTAGTAGCCGAAATAGGGCGACACGCCCCAGCCCCCCACCCACGGCGCCGACAGCCAGCTCCAACCGTAGCCCGGGTAGTAGCAGTACTCGTACGGCGTCTCCTCGTCGACGTCACTGGTGTACTGCGCGCCGTAGGGCATCCACAGCCAGCCGTACTGGGCCGTGTAGACCCACTGCCCCGTCGCGGGCGCTGGCGGCTGCACCTCCTCGGTGGCCTCCGCTTGCGGCGGCGCGGGAACCTGTTGCGGAGGCGCCGGCGGCGCCGCAGTCGGCTGCGCCGATGGCGGTTGCGCGATCGGCGCCGTCTGCGCGTCGGCCGGGGCGGCCTCAGCGCTGGTCTGGGCCCGTGCGTAGCCCGATCCGAGCATGAGCACGCCGACGAACGCTATTTTGAGAGGACTCATGGATAACCACCTCGTTTCACTGAGTAGACGGAGCACCTCCGCAGGAAATTTAAATCTGAATACGTGAATAGTTTAGGGCGGATTGCCAGTCGTGCCGTGCCGCGGTGCGCCACCGCCCGGCCGCTTGCTCGATTCGCGGGCCCGGGCCAGCCGCGCTGCCGCTCCTCCCGTCTCGCCGGAGTGAATATCCGGGGCTGCCATTCGTCTGGTCGGCGTGGCGCACCCTCACGCCCACGGCTATCAGAAGCTCGCGACCGAGCTCCTGGCCACGGGGATCGTGTCCGATCCCTGGCTCGATGGCCGACCGCGCTTCGCAGTCGATCCGCTGCTCATCGGCGCCGACCAGGCCGCCGCATATGCGCGCGCCGCCGAGGCCGTCGCCGCCGCGTACGACGAGGCGGCCCGCCTCCTGGTCGCCGATCCCTGGCTGGTCGAGCAGTTCTATCCCGCGCTGACGCCGTTCCAGCACCTGATGTGGAGCGGCGTCGGGCGGCGCCTGGCACGGCATCGCGCGCGCCGACGTCTTCGCCGCTGACGGGCTCGACGCTGGCATCCAGATCTGCGAGCTCAACTGCGACACGCCGTCGGGGCAAGCGGAGGCGGTGCTGCTCAACGCCGCCGTGGCCCCCGGCCATCCGCGCGCCTACGATCCCAACGTCGCGCTCGAGCGTGCCTTCGTCAACGCGGTCTCCGCGTTCGCCGCGCGCGTCGATCCTCCCCGGGGCGCCGACGCGCCGCCCACCGTCGGCATCGTCTATCCCACCGAGCTCGTCGAGGATCTCTCGATGATCCTGCTCTATCGCCGCTGGCTGGAGGCGCGCGGCTGCCGGGTCGTGCTCGGTTCGCCGTTCAACCTGGGGCGTGCCGCGGGCGGCCGCGTCGCCCTCTTCGACGTGCCGTGCGACGTGCTCGTCCGCCACTACAAGACCGACTGGTGGAGCGAGCGCGAGCCCGCGCGCGACGACGACGACGCCTTCGCCGACGCCGAGCCGCTGGCGGCGCAGCTCGGCCTGCTCATCGATGCCGAGCTCGGCGGACGCGTCGCCGTGATGAACCCGTTCGGCGCCGTCGTCCTGCAGAACAAGCGCACCATGGCGCTTCTGTGGGAGGCGATCGATCGCTTCTCGCCGACGCGCAGGCGGCGATCCGCGCCTTCGTCCCGTACACGGCGCGCCTCGAGTCGCTGCCAGCCGTCGACGCTGGCGGCGCGCGCCGACTGGGTGCTCAAGAGCGACTACGGATGCGAAGGCGTCGAGGTCGTCATCGGCGCCGACGTCGACGACGCGGCCTGGGCCGACGCGCTCGTGCACGCGCGCCGGGGCCGCTGGATCGCGCAGCGCTACTTCGCGGCGCGCCGCGACGGCGACGGGCGCTGCGCCAACGTCGGCGTCTACGTCGTCGGCGGCGAGGCCTCGGGGTTCTTCAGCCGCATCCACCAGGGCGCGACCGACTATCACGCGACGACGGTGGCTACGCTCATCGAACGCGAGGTGTCCCGTGGGTGAACGCAACTTCGGCGCGCGTTGGTGGCGCGAATCGCTCGGTATCGCCCGTTGGGCGACGCGCCCGGCTGCGGGCACGATGGGCCTGCTCGGCACGCTGTCCCTGGCCGGCTGCGCGACGACCTGGGCCGACGCGCCGACCGATCCCAGCGCCTACGCCGACAGCCGCGACGACGTGGAGGTCAACGTCGATGCGCTGCAGCTGCAGCGCGACCAGGGCTGGGACGTGGGGCAGAAGGGCGCGTCGCTCGCGTTCCCCGATTCGACCGATCTCGACGCCGCTGGCACGCCGGGTTGGCGCGCCGCGATGACCAACCTCGCCGGCGCGCTGGCGCCGACCTCGCCGGCGCTGCAGCCGTTCTACGTGCCGACGCTGTTCCAGTCGCTCATCGGCCCCGACGGTCAACGGCTGCGCGCGGTGATGCGGCCGATGCACTCGGCCGAGATGGACGCCGACTTCGCTCGCGGGATCGCGCTGCGCGCGCAGTTCGGCGCGGTCGGGTGGCCCAAGGACACCGCGCTCGTCGTCGACGCGCCAGGGCCGCGCGCCGTCGCGGTCGCCGCCGCGCTCGCCGATCACTTCACGCCGCTGTTCACGTTCGGCAACTGGCCGCATCCGCTCGGTGTCGTGCCCGCACATCAGACGCTCGCTGCGTCCCTCTACTATCTGCCGCTGTTTTCTGCCGCGGCCGCGGCCCGCCCGTCCGACGCGCCGCCGCTGTTCGTGCTCGATGCCAACCGTCTCTCACACTACGGCGACGCCGACACGCAGTTCGACAACCGCTACTTCGTCAAGCTGCCGACGGCCGAGCAGCTCACCGCGCTCGGAATTCGCCACGTCTTGTATGTCGGCGCCGAGGCCGCGCACGAGCTCGACGACCTCAACGGTGCGCTGGTAGCGCTGTGCGACAAGGGGGTCGACGTCAAGATGGTCGCGCTCTCCGATTTCGTGCGCGTCGGCGACGAGCCGGCGATGGCTGCGAACGGGGCCGACGGCGTCAGCAGTCCGGCGGGCGACGGCGACGATGATGGCGACGGCGACGGCGACGGCGACGCGAGCGAGGCCACCGTCGATCCTGCCTGGATGTGGGCGTTCGCCTGGATGGACCCCGGGTTCTTCTGGCCGCACTATTGGTATCGCGCCTGCTGGTGGGACGGCGGGCTCTTCTGGGGCGACTACGGCTGGTACCCGCGGCCACGCGGACATGGGATGAGGCCGCCGCATCATCGCGGGCCCGTCGTCGTCGGCCCCCCCCTGGTGCACCGGGCGCCGCCGATGCCGACGCGCGCCGCGTGGACACCGGCCGCGCGCGCCACCATGTTCACGCCGTCGCCGACCCCCTTGCGCACCGGACCGACCTTCGGCCAGGTCGCGGTGCGCGCCGCGCGCAGCGACGGTCACCTCGTCGGCATGCGTGCCGGCTCGACGGCGTTTCACGGCGGCGGCGGCTTGGGCGGCAGCACCGCCTTCCACCCCAGCAGCGCCTTCCGCGGTGGTAGCACCGCCTTCCACCCCAGCAGCGGCGCCTTCCGTGGCGGCAGCACTGCCTTCCACGGCGGCGGCTTCGGCGGCCGCTCCGGCTCGATCGGCCGCGCCGGCTTCAGCGGCGGTTGAGCGGCGCTACTTGCCGAGGACCGTCTGGGGCGGCTCGGCGAAGATGTCGGTGCGCGGCCTGCCCTCGATCTCCGGCGGAATCGGCAGCCCGAGCGCATAGAGCGCCGTCGCCGCCGTGTCCATCGTCGACAGCGGCTCGGTGATCACGAAGTCCTCGCGCACGCCCGGGCCGCACGCGATCCACGGAATCTCGCGATCGATCTTCTTGGCGCCCGAGTGCACCTTGTTGTGCCCGCCATGATCGGCGCTGACGATGATCAGCGTGTCGTCGATGAGCCCCGAGCGCTCGAGCGCCTCGTAGATGATGCCGAGGCACTGGTCGCTGTGCGAGATGGCGTGCTTCTGCGCCGACGACATCCAGCCCTTGGAGTGGCCGGCCTCGTCGGGATCGGAGAAGTGCACGAACGCCAGCGCCGGCTTCTCGGTGGTCAGATAGTTGGCGGCCTCTTCCGCCACCTTCTTGCAGTAGTAGCCAGGCCGCTCGTACAAGTCGACGGAGCCGGGCGGCACGATGTGACGCAGCTTGGTCTTGCCGGTGAAGAACGCGGTCGTCAAGCCCGCGTCCATCGCGTGCGTGAAGATGGTCGGCGACTTGATGTAGCCTTCGCGCGGCCGCCACGTGTTCCACGTCAGGCCGTGCACCTTGGGCTCGACGCCCGAGAGCATCGATGCATGCGCCGGCAGCGTCGAGGCGTCGCGGATGGTCAGCGCGTGATCGCTGTACGATCCGCGCTTGCGCATGAGGTCGTGCCACTTGAGGTGCAGCGTCGCCACGGCGTCGGCGCGCAGCCCGTCCTCGCTGATGATGAGGACGTGGTTGATCTTCGGGCGCGGCTTGTCGACCGGCTCGACCTTGCTGACGGGCAGCGCCGGCGCCGCAGCGACGGGCGCCGCAACGATGGGGGCCGCAGCGACGGTCGCGTGAAGCATCACACCGGCCGCTACGATCAACACGCCGGCATAGATCTTCCGCATGTTCATACGATAGAGGGCTCGATGCCCGGAGCGCAAGTTTACGATGTACGTAAAGGTACGAGCGGTGCGACGTCGTTGCGTGCGCCCTTGGCGGCGAGCTGGCCGCAGGCGGCGTCGATGTCGTCGCCGCGCGGGCGGCGCACGTAGACGGCCAGGCCGCGCGCCTTGAGCGCGGCCTGGAACGCGCGCACGCGCTCCTCCGAGGGCGGCGATAGGGAATGGTGCCGTCGGTGAGCTCGTGCGGGTTCCACGGGATCAGGTTCACCTTCGACGGGATCCCGCGCAACAGGTGCGGCAGCCGCTCGGCGTCGGCGTCGGAGTCGTTGACGCCGTCGAGCAGCACGTACTCGAAGGTCACGCGGCGGCGCTTCTCGAGCGGGAACGCGCGCACCGCGTCGAGCAGGCGCGGCGATGTTCCACTTCTTGTTGATCGGCATGATGCGCGTCGCGCACCGCGTCGGTGGTGGCGTTGAGCGACACCGCCAGGTTCACGCGCAGCGCCGTGCGCGTCTCCGCCGCCAGCTTCTCGATCCCCGGCACCAGCCCCGCCGTCGAGACGGTGATGCGACGCCGCGAGAAGTCGGCGCCCGTCGGGTCGGTCAGGATGCTCGAGCGCGCGCACCACGTTCTTGTAGTTGTGCAGCGGCTCGCCCATGCCCATGAAGACGAGGTTGGTGACGCGATCGGCGCCGGCCCGACGCGTCGGATCGTCGTCGCCCAGCGCGCCGACGATGTCTTGCGCGCGATAGACCTGGTCGACGATCTCGCCGGCCGTCAGCTGGCGGCCGAAGCCGAGCTTCGCCGTGGCGCAGAAGCTGCAATCGAGCGCGCAGCCGACCTGCGACGACACGCACTGGGTCAGCTTGGGGCGCTTGGGGAACAGCGCGTGCTGCAGGTGCTCGGGCTCGTCGGCGCCCTCGAGATCGTCATCGGGAGCGGCCGCATCGCCATCGGGGATGAGCACGGTCTCGATCATGCGCCCGTCGCCGGTGCGCAGGCGCAGCTTGCGCGTACCGTCGCGCGACACCTGCTCGGCGTCGACGGCGAGCGCGCGCACCTCGGCCGCGTCGGCGACGCGCGCGCGCAGCTCCTTGCCGAGGTCGGTCATGGCTTCGACGCCGGCGGCGCGTCGCCCGTGCACCCAGCGGAAGATCTGATCGCCGCGATACGGCTCGACGCCGAGCTCGCCGGCGAACGCCCGCGCCTCCGCGCGCGTCAGGTCGCGCAGGTCCCGCTTGTCCATGACCGATTGAGTCTGCACTGCCGAGGGCGGCCGCACCAGCACGGGCGGCCGCCCGCCTGCGGCTCAGCCGAGCGAGACGCCGAGCCGCGCCAGATCGGCGCCGCTGAAGAAGAAGCCGATCTCGTACTTCGCCGTCTCCGGCGCGTCCGAGCCGTGCACCGCGTTCTTCTCGATGTCGGTGCCGAACTTCTGGCGGATGGTGCCCGCCGCCGCCTTCTTCGAGTCGGTGGCGCCCATCAGCTCGCGGTTGCGCGCGATCGCGTTCTCGCCTTCGAGCACCTGCACGACGCACGGGCCCGAGGTCATGAACGCCACCAGGTCGCCGAAGAACGGCCGCGCCTTGTGCACGGAGTAGAAGCCCTCGGCCTCCTTCTGCGTCAGGTGCACCATCTTGACGGCGACGGGGCGCAGCCCGCCGTCGATGAGGTGCTGCATGATGGCGCCGGCCTTGCCGGCCTTCACCGCGTCGGGCTTGATGATCGAAAACGTCCGTTCCATGCTCGGTCTCTCTCCTGTTAACGCAAGACGCTCTTGAGCGTCGTGCCCATCTCGGCCGGCGTGCGCGCGACCGTGATGCCGGCCGCCTCGAGCGCCGCGATCTTCTCCGCCGCCGTGCCCTTGCCGCCGGAGATGATGGCGCCGGCGTGGCCCATGCGCTTGCCCGGCGGCGCCGTCTGCCCGGCGATGAACGCGGCGACCGGCTTCTTCATGTTCGTCTTGATGAAGTCGGCGGCCTCCTCCTCGGAGTCGCCGCCGATCTCGCCGATCATCAGGACCGCCGTGCGTGTCGCGGATCGCTCTCGAACAGCGCCAGCGCGTCGATGAAGTCGGTGCCGTTGACCGGGTCGCCGCCGATGCCGATCGCGGTCGACTGGCCGAGGCCGAGCGCGGTCAGCTGGTGCACGGCCTCGTAGGTCAGCGTGCCCGAGCGCGACACGACGCCGACGTCGCCCGGCTTGTGGATGTAGCCGGGCATGATGCCGATCTTGCACTTGCCGGGCGTGATGACGCCCGGGCAGTTGGGGCCGATCAGGCGCGTCTTGATCCTGCGACTCGCAGCGACGCGCTTGACCTGCACCATGTCGAGCGCCGGGATGCCCTCGGTGATGCAGACGATGAGCGCGATGCCGGCGGCGGCCGCCTCGAGGATCGCGTCGGCGGCGAACGGCGGCGGCACGTAGATGACCGATGGCGTTGGCGCCGGTCTGCTTGCACGCGCCTCGGCGACGGTGTCGAAGACCGGGAACGCCCTCGAGACTTGGTGCCGCCCTTGCCGGGCGTGACGCCGCCGACGACGTTGGTGCCGTACTCGAGCATCTGCTTGGCGTGGAACGTGCCGGCCGAGCCGGTGATGCCCTGGACGACGAGCTTGCGTGTTCTTGTCCGACGAGGATCGCTCATGACTCGCTCCTCCTTGCCGCGAGCGCGACGACCTTCTTGCGCGCCGTCGGCCATGTCGGCGGCGGCGACGACGTTCAGCCCCGACTCGCGCGAGGATCTTCTTGCCGAGCTCGACGTTGGTGCCCTCGAGCCGCACCACGAGCGGCACCTTGAGCCCGACCTCCTTGACCGCGGCGATCACGCCCGTCGGCGATGGTGTCGCACTTCATGATGCCGCCGAAGATGTTGACGAAGATCCCCTTCACGCTCGGGTCGCGCGGTGATGATCTTGAACGCCGCCGTCACCTTCTCGGCGGTGGCGCCGCCGCCGACGTCGAGGAAGTTGGCCGGCGCGCCGCCGTAGTGCTTGATGATGTCCATCGTCGCCATCGCCAGGCCGGCGCCGTTGACCATGCAGCCGATGTTGCCGTCGAGCTTGATGTAGGAGAGGTCGAACTTCTTGGCCTCGGTCTCCGCCGGATCCTCCTCGTCGAGGTCGCGCAGCGCCGCGAGCTCGGGGTGGCGGTAGAGCGCGTTGTCGTCGAAGTTGATCTTGGCGTCGAGCGCGAGCACGTCGCCCGTCCTTGGTGACGACCAGCGGGTTGATCTCGACCAGCGAGCAGTCGATGCTCGACGAACGCGCGGTAGAGCGCGTGCAGGAACTGCCGACCGCGTTCTTGGCGCGCCTCGCCGGTGCAGGCCGAGGCCGTAGGCGAGCTTGCGCGCCTGGTAGGCCGGCAAGCCGACCGCCGGGATCGATCGCGCTCGCGAGGATCTTCTCCGGGTGCTTGCGCGGCGACCTCCTCGATCTCCATGCCGCCCTCGGTCGACGCCATCACGGTCACGCGGCCGCGCGCCGCGGTCGAGCGACCATGCCGAGGTAGAGCTCGCGCGCGATGTCGACGCCCTGCTCGATGAGCAGGCGCTGCACCTTCTTGCCCTCGGGGCCGGTCTGGTGCGTGACGAGCGTTCATGCCGAAGATCGCTTGCGCGCCGCCTCGGCGCGGCCGCCGCGTCCTTGGCGACCTTGACGCCGCCGCCCTTGCCGCGGCCGCCGGCGTGGATCTGCGCCTTGACGACGACGACGTCGCTGCCGGTCTCCTTCTGGACCTGCGCGGACCGCGCCGTCGCCTCGTCGAGGTCCATCGCCGGCGATGCCGATGGGGATCGGGCACGCCGTACTTCTTGAGCAGCTCCTTGCCCTGGTACTCGTGAATCTTCACGGGATATCTACCTCCGCGGGAGCCTCGTAACACGCGCAGGGCGTGGCCACAAGCCGTTTGTCGTAGGATGATCGAGATGCGCGCGTGGTTGCTGCTGCCGCTGTTGGTTCCGCTCGTCGCGTCCGCCGACGTCTCGACGCCAGGAAAGAGCGCCGGGAGATCGAGCGAGCCGCCTGTGCTCGAGTACGTAGGGCCCGCGGAGGGCGCCCCCGAGGCGCAGTGGCACTTCAGCGAATACAAACGGGGTGACACCGTGTTTCGCCTGCCGGCGAGCGGCGCTCTCGGCGTCGTCAAGGTGCTCGAGCCCGCCATCGTCGATGGCCGGCACGACCGCTACTATCTCGTCGCTGTCCCCGACCCCGACTACGGCGAGCTCCGCGTTTTCGGCGGCGACCTCACCCCGTTCGAATTCCAGATTTCGCCCGCCCTCGTGACCGTCGCCTTCGGCGCCGACTTCAAGATTCACGTGCGCTCGTTGCACCGCGGCGAGCTGGTGCTCGAGCCGGCGGGGCAGGGCTACCTGTCGCGGCGCGGCGGCAACGTGACCGCGGAGCTCGTCGAGCACGTCGCGCCCGTTCCGTTGATCAAAGTCGGTTCGCATCCGGAAGCGTGCGCCGACTTCTGGGACATCTACGTCAGCGTCGTCGACGGGGTGCCGCGCCAGGCGCTCGCGCTCTACGGCGTCGCCGACCCGCCGGCGATGTCGACGCCGACCGTGAAGTTCGACGCGCGCGCCGGCACCGCCGTCGTCACCACGCGCACGGTCGAGGACGACAAGAGCCCGGCGCGCATCAAGCGCACCCGCTACCACTTCGATGGGCGCGTCTTCGTCGACGTCTCAAAACGAGCGGCCACCCGCTCAAAATGAGATAGCTCCCGTCGCTGGCAACCGGGGATGCGCCCACTTGGCGCTGGCCCGCCCCTTGCTCCCTCCGCGGGCGACGTTACACCCATCGCTTCGCCTGGAGGAGACCATGCTACGCAACCTCATCGTCGCCACCGCGCTCGTCGCCACACCGGCGCTTGCGCACGCCACCGACTGGACCGTCGACCCCGCGCACTCGAGCGTCAGCTTCACCGTCAAGCACATGATGGTCTCGACCGTCCGGGGCGAGTTCGGCAAGGTAGCCGGCACCGCCTCGTGGTCACGCCCCGACTACTCCGACGCGCACGTGGACGTCACCATCGACGCCACCAGCGTCGACACGCGCGAGCCCAAGCGCGACGCCCACCTGCGCTCTCCCGACTTCTTCGACGTGCAGAAGTTCCCGACGCTCACGTTCAAGTCCAAGCGTGTGGAGAAGAGCAGGGAGAAGGGCCACGTCACGCTCGTCGGCGATCTGACGATCCACGGCGTCACCAAGGAGGTCGCGTTCGACGTGACCGGCCCGTCGCCCGAGCAGAAGACGCCCTTCGGCACCGTCGCCGTCGGCGCCGAGGCCAGGGCCAAGATCAATCGTCGCGATTTCGGGCTCAACTGGAACAAGGTGCTCGAAGCCGGCGGCGTCCTCGTCTCGGAGGAGGTCAACCTCGACATCAACCTCGAGCTGTCGAAGAAGGCGCCGTTGAAGGCGGAACGCTAGGGTTAGATCTTGTCGAGCCGGCCCACGTGGAAGCGCAGGGTCAGCGGGTAGGCAGCCGGGACGTCCTCCTGCGGGAACTGGATCTTGGAGATGACGTTCTGCACGCAGGAGTCGAACCCGCCGTCCTTCGCCGTCGAGCTGATCACCGTGGGGCCGTAGACCTTGCCCGCCGCGTCCACGATGAACGCGACCGAGATGTCGGCCGGCATCTCCGGCGGCAGGTTCTGCTGCTCGCACGCTTCGACCTGCACCTGCGACTGCGCCTGCAGCGACTGCACGCGGGTCTCGAGATCCTTGGGCACCACCACCGCCGGCGCTTTTTCGCCCGGGGCGTTCCATTCCCACGTCGAGCTCACCGATGGTCCGGGCAGCGGCGTCACCGTCGTCTTGGCCGCCGCGCCGACGATGCACTGTTTGACCGGATCGGGGCCGTTCCAGCGCAGCGGCGTGATCGCCAGCTTGCCCGCCGAGTCGGCGGTGACGACGAAGGTGGCCCCCTTGAAGCTGGCGAGCTGGTCCTTGGTCATCTTCATGCAGGTGTCGTTGGCGGCCTTGGCCGCGTCGGAGATTTCGACGCGTCGTTTCTCCACCACGTCGGAGCCTTGAAATGGCGCATTCGCGCCTTTGCTGCTCGAGCCACCGGTGGTGGCGCAGGCAGCCAGCAACATCGTCGGAACCAGCAGTAAGGTTTTCATGGCCGCGTCTTATCAGATACGACGCGGGTTTGAAAAGGGGAGGGTGCTAGTCGCCCACCACGCGAGCGAGCGCGACCCGCTGGATCGCGAGCTCATACTGGGCGCGCGCCAGGTTGAGACGCGCGGTCAGGAACGCCGACTCGGCGTCGAGGAGATCGGTGGTGGTCGCCGAGCCCGCCTGCAAGAGCGCCTGCGTCACGCGGTAGGCCTCTTGGGCGCTGCCGATCGCCTCCTTGGCCACCTCGACGACGACGGTGGCGGCCTCGATCTGCGCCTCCGTGTTCCTGACCTCCAGCGCCACCTGCCGCTGCTGGTTGTCGTGCTCGAGCGCCGAAGCCTCCGCCTGCCGCGACGCCGCCCGCGCCTGGAAGAAGCTGGCGCCCCACTCCCAGACGTTCCAGGTCGCCTTCACCCCCACGAACCACTGATTCGCCGGGGCGAACAGCTGCCCGTCGGTGCGCACGTAGGCGCCCTCGGCGTCGACCTCGGGCAGGAGCGACAGGTAGCGCGCGGTGCGCGTCTGGGCGGCCGCTTGAGCCGCCCGCCCGGCCTGTACCACCTCGGGCCGATCCTTCTCCGCCTTCGCCGTGGCCGCGTGCAGGTCGGGCAGCGGCTGCGCCGCCATCGATAGAAGCGTCGTCGGCTCCACCAGCTCGACGGTGGCGTCGGGCGCCAGGCCGATCGCGTCCAGCAGGTTGGTCTTCACCACCACCCCCTGGGTGTGCGCCGCGATCTGCTGCTGGCGGGCGTTGGCCTGCGCGACCGTCACCCGCAGAAGGTCGGCGTTGGTGATGACGCCGGCCTTGAGGCGCGCCTTGGCGACGCTGACCTGCTCGGCGAGCTCGGCCACGGACGCGGCCGCGATCTGCTCGAGCGCGCGCGCTTCGAAGTACTGCAGGAACATGGTGCGCACCGACTGCACCACCAGCGCCTGGGTCGCCTTGGCGCCGGCGTCGCTCGCCTTGGCGTTCGAGCGCTGCGCCGCGTAGTCGTACCCCGTGTGCAACAGGCCCACGAGCGGCTGGTTGACCGCCGCCACGAAGCTGTTGGTGTTCAGGTCTCGAATCACCCTCTCCGACGAGTCGGCCTGGCAGTGGCCCTCGAAGGTGATGAAGTTGACGGCGAACGGGCAGTCCCAGTGCTGGAACTCCTCCGACAGGTGCACGCTGGGAAGCAGCCGCGACCCGATCGAGAGCGCGACGTCGTGGCTGGCGACGGCGCGCTTCTCGACGGTGAGCAGCCCCCGGTTGCCGCCCCCCGCCAGCTGCACCGCCTGCTCGACGGTGAGGCGCTCCTGGGCAAATGATGCAGTCGCACAACAAACCAGCGCCGCGCCCACCACGATATTGTGCAGTCGCATAACGATCCTCAGTCTCCGACGTGAACGGTGACGTCCACCGACAGCCCCGCGCGCAGCGGCACGTCCGGCGTCTTGCTCCAGGCGATACGCACCGGCACGCGCTGCACGACCTTGACGAAGTTGCCGGACGCGTTGTCGGCGGGCAGCAGCGAGAAGCTGGCGCCGGTGCCGCCCGAGAGGCTCTCGACCTTGCCTTCGAGCTTCTTGCCCGGATAGGCGTCGACCTTGATGTCGACGCGTCTGCCCGGGCCGCATCTTGCCGACCTGCGTCTCCTTGAAGTTGGCGACGACGTAGGTCGCCGTGGGCACCAGCTCGATCACCGGCTGAGCCGACGGCGACCAGCTGCCCTTCGTGAACCGTCAGCTTCGAGGCGATCCCGTCGGCGGGCGCCTTGACCGCGGTGTAGCTGAGCTGCAGCCGGGCCAGCTCGAGCTGCGCCTCGGCCGCTCGGACGCGCGCGTGCGCCAGGTCGGCGCTGCGCGTGCGCGGTGGCGATCTGCGCCGCGATGGGCGCGCTCTGATTGAGTCGGCCGCGCGCCTCGCCCACGTGCTCCTGGGCCACGCTGGCGCGACTGCTCGGCCACCGCGACCTGCGCCTTGGCCTGCGCCAGCGCCGCCGCGCGGAGTCGTTCGCCGCCTGCGCGTTGTCGACCTGCTGCTGCGGAACCGCGTTGGCGGCCTTGAGCTCCTTGGCGCGCGATGAGATCGAGCTCCGCCTTGCGCGCGTCGGCTTGCGCGCGCATCAGCGAGGCGCGCGCCGCTTGCAGGTTGCGCCTCGCGCCGAGCCCACCGACACCGTCGAGCCGGCGAGCGCCGCGCGCGCCGATGACAAGCCGCCCTTCGAGCTGGCCTCGACGACCGCGACCTGCGCGTCGGCGGCGGCGGCCTGCGCCTGCTGCGAGGCCAGCTCGGCCTCCGCCTGCCTTGACGCGCGCGGCGTAGTCGGCCGGATCGATCTCGGCGATGACCTCGCCCTTGTGCACCAGCTGGTTCTCGACGACGTTGACCTTGACGACCTGCCCGGCGACGCGCGTGCCGACCGGCACCATGTCGGCGGCGACCTGCGCGTCGTCGGTGCCTTGCTCTCGCCATGGTGGCGAGCAGGTAGCTGCCGATCGCCAGCAGCATCGCGCCGACGATGACGCCGACGACCACGAAGGGCCGGCGCCGGCTGTTGGGCGGCTCGGCTTCGTCGGCCGGCGCGGAGCTCGCTGCGGCGTGATGCCTCGCAGCGCGGCGCAGATTGCGCGGCACCGGCTCGAGGCGAGGCTTGCTGTCGTTTTCCATCGTCACATCTCCACGTGAACTTCGGGCTTCGGTCCGGCGCGTGCCGGCGAGGCGCCTTGAGGAAGTAGAGCAGCGGCATCACGAACAGGAACGCGATGCCGGCCAGGAGGAACATCTTCTCGAACGTCAGCACCATCGCCTGTTGCGGCGACGATGCCGCCGAGCGCCGCGCTCGGCGCGCCTGGGCGCCGATTGCGCGTCGTAGCCCTTGGCGATGAGCAGCTGGGTCATGGCGGCGATGCGCTGGCTGACCTCCGGCCGCCCGGCGGTGACGTGCGCGCCGATGGCCGCCTTGATCTGCACCGGGTAGCGCGGGAGCAGCGTCGCGAAGACGGCCAGCCCGAGCGAGCCGCCGATCTGGCGCAGCAGCGAGTTGAGGCCGGTGGCGTCGGCCAGCTTGTGGCGCGGGATCGACGACAGCGCGACCGTGGTCAGCGGCACGAACAGGCAGGCGAAGCCGACGCCCTGGATGAGCAGCGGCAGGATGACCTGCCGCTGCGCTCGTCTCGAGCGTGTAGTGGCTCATCTGGTAGGCGCTGATGGCGAAGCAGCATGACGCCGAAGGCGACGACGATGCGCGGCGACACCGTGTTGTAGAGGCGCCCGACGATCGGCATCGCGACCATCATGACGAGCGACGCGCGGCATCAGCGCGACGCCCGACTGCATCGCCGTGAAGCCGAGCAGCTCCTGCATGAAGACCGGCAGCAGGAACGTGATCGACATCAGCATCGCGAACATGACGCGCGCCGATGAGCGTGCCGGAGAGGAACACCGGGTCCTTGAACAGCGGCAGGTTGACCGCCGGCACCGTCGCCGTCAGCTCGCGGATGACGAAGGCCGCGAGCGCGACGACGGCGACGAAGGCGAGCACGGCGATGAGCGGCGAGTCGAACCAGTCGTTGCGGCTGCCCTCCTCGAGCACGTACTGCAGCGACGCCAGGCCGACGGACGAGCAGGGCGATGCCCGCCCAGTCCATGTTCTTGCGCTGCTCGGCGGCGGCGGCGCGGTTCGCTGCGCGGATGTCCTCCGGCTCGTGCACGAAGCGCGTGCACCATGAAGAGGCCGAGCAGGCCCGACCGGCAGGTTGATGTAGAAGATCCACGGCCAGCGAGTAGTTGTCGACGATGTAGCCGCCGAGCGTGGGGCCGAACGCGGGGCCGATCATGACGGCCATGCCGAAGAGCGCCATCGCCATGCCCTGCTCCTCGGGCGGGAAGGTCTGGCGCAGGATCGCCTGCTCGGTCGGCTGCAGCGCGCCGGCGCCGAAGCCCTGGAGCGACGCGGCAGGCGACCAGCATCGGCAGCGAGCGCGCCATGCCGCACAGCACGCGAGCCGAGCGACGAAGAGGCGCGAGGCAGAACATGTAGACGCGCTTCTGGCCGAAGAGGCGGCCGAGGAACGCGGTCAGCGGCATGACGATGACGTTCGCGATCGACGAAGCCCGGTGGTGACCCAGGTGATCTCCTCGACGGTCGCGCCGAGCGAGCCCGAGAGGTGCGGCATGGCGACGTTGACGATCGACGTGTCGATCGCGCCCATCAGCGTGCCGAAGGTGATCGAGACGGTGACCAGCCACTTGTTGGTGGGCGCGCGCACCGCGATCTGCGGCAAGGTCTCGGCGACCATCGTCAGACTCCGGCGCCTTCCATGAAGAACGTGACGACGTCGTCGAGCGGGATGGGCGACTCGACGGTGTTCTCCAGCTGCTGCAGGCGGATCGAGCGGAACAGCCCCAATAATAGATAGGCGTAGTAGTCGGCCAGCTCCGGGCGCAGCACCTTCTGCTGGAGCCCGCGCTTGATCAGCTTGTCGAGGCGCATGTGCATGGCGCGCTTCAGCTCGGGCGCGCAGGCCGCCGTGGCCGGGAAGTTGTCCTGGTGCAGCCCCCACTCGAGGCGGTGGATGATCACGTGGAAGCGGCGGTGGCGCTCGAAGAAGCGACCCATGCGCTGCACCAGCTCGGTCAGGTCGGTGCGGAAGTCGCCCGATGACGGCTGCGCGAGAAACTCGTCCATCACCTCGATCAGCTCGGCGCGGCGGGTCTCGATGAGCGCGGACAAGAGCGCGTCCCGATCCTCGAAGTGGTTGTAGAGCGTGCCCACGGCGACGCCGGCCTTGGCGGCGATCTCGTTCATGTGCGCGCCGGCCAGCCCCTCGTCGGCGAACAGCTCTTCGGCCGCGTCGACGATCGCCGCCGCCGTGGCCTCGCGCAGCCGGGAGCGCAGGCTCGGAACCTTCGTTTCAGAAGGTGAACGCTCATTCATTCTTTGTACTATTAGTTCAATTTCTGAAGCTGTCAATCACTGAACTGTCGTTGCGTGGGCCGACGTGGTCGCGCGCTGGCGTCGCCTGGTATTAAATTGTGCGATCGCACAATTTAGCTTGACGCCTGTTGTGCGAATGCACAATAAATGCGGACGCAGGCACTGGAGGTGGCGCATGGGCACGGAAATGGCGTGGTGGCGCGAGCCGACGCGCGGGCAATGGTTCACGTTCGTCGCGGCCTGGGTGGGGTGGGTGCTCGACGCGTTCGACTTCACCATCTTCCTTCTCGTGATGCCCGCGATGTCGCGCGAGTTTCATGTCGGTGTCACCGCCACCGCGGGCTCGATCACGCTCACACTGCTGTTGCGCCTGTTCGGCGGCGTGGCCGCCGGGGCCGCGGCTGATCGTTGGGGTCGCAAGCTGCCGCTCATGATCTCGCTCTTGTGGTTCGCCGCCTGCGACGGCGCCGTGGCCTTCGCCCCATCGTTCGTCTGGGTTCTCGTCCTGCGCACGCTGTTCGGCTTCGGCATGGGCGCCGAATGGACGTCGGGTGCGACCCTGGCGATGGAGAACTGGCCGGCGCGCAGCCGGGGTATCGCTTCGGGCGTG
The DNA here is from genome assembly GCA_963816965.1 of uncultured delta proteobacterium. Taxonomy (GTDB): domain Bacteria; phylum Myxococcota_A; class Polyangia; order Palsa-1104; family Palsa-1104; genus JAQBQH01. The sequence goes on along the minus strand of CAWFMP010000004.1, from coordinate 2,403,784 downwards.
CTCCAGGGCAGCTGGGCGGTCGGCTACCTGTTGGCGGCGATCATCTCTACCTGGGTGCTGCCGCACTGGGGATGGCGCGGCCTGTTCCTGGTCGCGGCGGTGCCGGCCCTGCTGGTGCTGCCGATCCGCGCCTGGGTGCCGGAGAGCGCCGAATGGGCCGCCCGCGCCGGCTCGAAAAATGGCGCACGGGCATCAAACTCGGCCACGCGAAATGGTGCAACCGCACAATTGCGTGACTTCGCGGGGCGCATCGCCTGGGCCTCGGCGATCATGGCCTGCGGCTTCGGCGCCTACTACGCGCTCTCTGGTCTCTACCCGACGCTGCTCGATCAGCTGGGCCGAGGCACGGGCAGCATCGCTCACTATGTGACGCTGTTCAACGTCGGCATGCTCGCGGGCGCGATCATCACCGGCATGCTCGCCGCCCGCTACGGCGTGGCGCGCGCCGTGGCGGTGCCGGCGCTGGCCTCTTTGCCGGCGCTGCCCCTCTATGTCGGCTCGGCGCCCGCGCTGCTCGGGCTGGGCGCGTTCCTCGGCGGCGGCCTGGCGGTCGGCTTCACCGGCGTCACGCCACTGTTTCTGACCGGCCTGTTCCCCGCTGAGGTGCGCGCGCGCGCAGTCGGCGTCGTCTACCACGTCGGCGCGCTGTTCGCCGCCTTCGTGCCCACGGGGATCGCCGCGCTGTCGCAGCATGGCGGCGTGCCCTTGCCCCGCGCCATCCTCGTGGTCGCCATCGCCTGCGAGCTCGGGCTGGTGGCGCTGTTCACCATCCCCGCCAGCCGACGATCCGCCGAAGCTCCCTTGGGCTCGGAGAGCCAGCGTGAGCGCGCGGCGTCGGCGAGCTAGACGGCATCGCCCCACTCGCAATCGCCGGCCCACGGCCAGCGCCACCGCTGCGTCTGCGGACGGCGGCGGCGGCGCAGCGCCCGCAGCGATCAGGTCATGGCGAGCGCGGCCTGGGGCAGCGGGGTGGCCTGCGTGGCCAGGAGCGCAGCGTACTGTCCGGGCGGCATCCCGACGACGCGCTTGAACAGGCGGGTCAGGTGGCTCTGGTCGGCGAAGCCGGTCATGGTCGCCACCTCGGCCAGCGGCACGCCCGCAGCGACGAGCACGCGCGCGCGCGCGACGCGCAGTTGGATCTGATACGCGTGCGGCGGCAGCCCCACCTCTTTATGGAAGAGGTGCACCAGGTGGCACTTCGACATTCCCGCCAGCGCCGCCAGCTCCTCCAGCGGCACCTCCTCGGCGAAGCGCTCGTGCAGCGCATCGCGGGTGCGCGCCACCGCCGGCGTCAAGATTGGCGGCCGCGGCGATTCGCGCGCCGCCAGCTCCAGCACTCCCGCCATCAGTGACGCCAGCCGTGACTGCTGCTCGATCGGCGACTCGCTCTCGACGACGGCGTCCCACAGCGCGCGCACGCCTTCGACGATCGTCGGCGAGCGCGTCACCACCGAGCCAAAACGCATCAGGCGCCGCGTCTCTTGCGAGGCGGCCCCCGGCAGCATCTCCGGCTCGACGAGCACGACGCGACACCTCGTCTCGGGGAGCGCGCGCTCCATTACCACCGATACCTGATGGGGCGCGCGCACCAGGACCGCGCCGGCAGTGAGCGGCTGCCGCTGTCGGCCCCAGCCGACTTCGCCACCACCTTCGTCGCACAGCATGAGCGCGAGCTGCGACAGCAGCGCCGGCGACGGCTGCTCGCCTCGACCGGTCGTCGTCAACAGCTCGACACCGCGAAGCACCGGCGAGCGCAAATGCATCCGCTCGCGATCGAATCTCGATTCGGTCACTGACACGTTGGCCTCCTTCCCCACGACGCCGCCTCCCTGCCCACCGCCACCCACTCCCCTGTCAACGTTTCAGTTCGATGCGTGCGCTTCCCGAACGGCGTCGACTGCCGGCAGCGTGAAATAGAACGTGCTGCCGTGGCCGGGCACCGAGTCGACCCAAATTCTGCCCCCATGGTTCTCTACGATTCCCTTGGCGATGTAAAGTCCCAATCCCGCGCCTTGACGACTCTCGCGCTGCGCCAGATGCCAGTAACGATCGAAGATGCGCGGGACTTGATCGGGCGCGATGCCCGGTCCGTCATCAGCGACCGCGATGCGGACCATGTCGCCCCATGCGTCGGCCATGACGCGGATGCGGCCCCCGGACGCCGTGAACTTGATGGCGTTGCCGACCAGGTTCGACAGCACCTGCACGATGCGCTCGCGGTCGCAAAAGGCGCGCTCGACGCCGCTTTGCAGCTCGGTCTCCAGGCGGAGCCCGCGCGCATCGGCGAGCGGCTGCAGCAGATCAAACGCGTCACTGATGACGCGGCGGAGCTCGTTCTCGCGCTGATCGAGTGAGAGCGTGCCGGTCTCCAGGCTGGCGGCGTCGACCAGGTCGCTGATCATGTGGTTCATGCGGCGCGCCGCGCGCTGGCAACGCTCGAGCGGCGTGCGCATGCCGGCGCCGCGCTCGTCGAGCGTCTCGATCAGTCGCCCGGTGGAGGTCAGGATGGTCGAGAGCGGGTTGCGCAGATCGTGCGAGACGATGGCGAGGATGTCGTCGCGCACGCGCACCGCGGCGCGCGCCTCGGCGTAGAGGTGCGCGTTGTCGACGGCGAGCGCGACGCGGTGGCCGAGCTCCTGGGCGAGCGCCAGGTCGTCCTTGCCGTAGTCGCGCGTGAAGGAGACGAGCGTGATGGCGCCGACGGTGCGGTTGCGCGCCGAGAGCGGCACGACCAGGCAGGCGCGCCACGGCGCGTGCGCCCACATGTGCGCGGTCGCCAGATCGAGCGCGCCCCCGGCGGCCCCCGCGTCCGACGGCGAGAAGACGAAGGGCTGCCCGGTGCGCATCACGCGCGCCACCAGCGACTCGCCGGCCGGGGCAAACGCGGGGCTGGCGTCGAGCATGCTGGCCTCGTGATCGCGATCGGGCGCGGCAGCGACGCGGCGCAGGCGCCGCTCACCCTCGACGAGATCGACGATGCAGAAGTCGCCGAGCTGCGGCAACACCAGCCGCGCGATGGTGGACAGGAGCGCGTCGGTCGACAGCGGCTGCTCGAGCAGCTCCGAGGTGGCGCGAAAGAGGAACGCCAGTCGTCGCTGCGCGGCCTCCGCCTCCGCTTGCGCCTCGAAGCGCTCGCTGACGTCGCGCACGATGGTCGTCACGTAGCCAGATCGATCGACGGTCCACTCCGCGTACGAGAGCTCGACGGGAAAACGCCTTCCAGATGCGTGCGACGCCCACCTCTCCATTTTCACCCCCCCTGTCCCCGCGCCCTGTTCTGGATTTGGTCCGAACCCCGAGACCAACCTCTGCATCGGCAGGCCGCGCATCTCGTCGCGGCCGAACATCAGTCGCGCCGCCGGGTTGGCGTAGACGATGGTGCCGTCGCGCGCCAGTGTCACGATGCCGTCGCGCGCCGATTCGGTCACCGAGCGCAGCTTCGTCTCGGAGGCGCGCAGCTGCTCCTCGATGCGGCGACGGCGCACCAGCGCCCCCAGCGGCTGCACGACGCCGGCGACCGCCGACAGCAGCAGCGGGTCGGCAGCGCCGGCATTGCCCGCGGGTCCCAAATCGAAGGTCAACACCGCCACCACCTCGTCGCCTGCCAACACCGGGATCGCGGTCGCCGCTCCCCTGGCGTCGAGGACGGCGCGCCGCTCGAGCGAGGCTTGCGCCGGCAGCGGCGAGTCGACGTCGTCGCCCGGCCGCCACACGCTGCGCACTCGCCAGCCGGTGAGCTCGCCGATGCGCTGCGCCGTCGAGCCCAGCGCCGTCGGCAGGTCGGCCGCCTCGCTCACCGCCGACAGCAGCGCTTCGAGCAGCGCCAGCGAGCGGGTGACGCGCATGAGCTCGGCGCGATCGACGTCGGCGCGGCCGGCGGCGCGGCGCAGCTCGAGGAGCTGGAAGGCGAGGCGCGCGAACTCGCGTAGCGCGGCGGCGTCGCGCGCGCCGAGCTGGCGCGGCTCGCCGCCGAAGATGCTGAAGGTGCCGAGCGCGTAGCCGAGCGAGTCGCGCAGGGGGGCGCCGGCGTAGAAGCGGACGCGTGGGCCGCTCTCGACCAGCGGCGAGTCGGCGAAGCGGCGATCGCGGCTGGCGTCGCGCACGACGAAGAGATCGTCGCCGCCGCGGTGAGCGATCGTATGGTGGCAGAAGGTGACCTGGCGTGGCAGCGAGCAGCGCGCGAACCCGGAGATCGCCTTGGGCCACCAACGGCGCTCGTCGACGAAGCTGATGGCCGAGATCGGTGCGTCGAAGCGCTTGCGAGCGATCCTCACCAGCCCGTCGAACGCCCCTTCGCGTTCGCTGCCGACGATGCGGTACTCCGCCAGCGCCGTCAGCCTTGCCGGTTCGTGTGCTTGCAAGAGCAACATCGTCCCGCCCCCTCCCGCCCTCAGCTGCCGCTCGCCCGACGAACGTGCCTCGTGGAATCTAGGAGGCTCCTTCGAAAGAGTCTTGAACCTGTTTGCGCCGTCGCGCGTGCGGCGAAGAAACACGCCGGAAAAGATCAGGTGCCCTCCGGACACACCGACGGAGTAACGCGTATGCGCCGGCACACGGCTGACGACTACGTGAAAAATTCGCATCGCGCTGTTCACAGAATTCACGCAGGCGCATCAATAAGCACCGGTTCGCTCTTGGGTAGCGGTCATGCGCGAATAGCGGGGACGATGCGTCGCGGATCGTTGGTCATGATGCCGTCGGCGCCGAGGGCCACCAGGCGGCGCGCCTCGTCGGGATCGTCGACGGTCCAGAAGTCGACGGCGAGCCCGAGCGCCTTCATGCGCGCGACCACCCACGGTCGGGCGAGCGACAGCGGCAGCTGTGCGCGTTGCGCGCGGGAGCGGAAGGGGCCGCGGCGGAAGGCGGCGGGCAGGGCGAGCGCGGTCATCACCTCGGCGCGCGAAAGCGCGGTCGGCCCGCGAAAGCCGAGCGCGCGTACGCGCCGCATCGTGCGCGCCTGGAAGCTGGCCAGGCAGACGCGCTCCTCGGCGCCCAGACGCCGCAACAGCGCCACGGTGGCGTCGGCGATGTCGCGCTTGAGATCGACGTTGAGCGCCAGGCGCGGGAACTCGGAGACCAGGTCTTCGAAGCGCGGCAGGCGCTCGCCGCTGCCGACGTCCCAGCGCTGCACCTCGGCGAAGGTCAGGTCGCCGATGCGCGCGGCGACGCCGGCGCGGCGCTGCCCGTCGGGATCGTGGGAGACTACGAGCACGCCGTCGCGCGTGGCGTGCAGGTCGAGCTCGAGGGCGTCGACGCCGAGCTCGGCGGCGCGACGAAACGCGGCCATGGTGTTCTCGGGAAGCTCGGCCGAGGCGCCGCGATGGGCGTAGATGCAGACGCCGCTCACGTCGTCGTCGCCGGACCGAGGAGCCCGCGCGGCCCGGCGAGCTCGCGATAGCCGGTGGAGTGCCAGGCGTCGAGCTCCTTGGCGCGCAGGATGGGAAATGGGTGCGTGCGATAGAGCGTGATGAGGACCTTGTAGGCCTTGTTGAGGTTCGAGCGATCGGCGTCCTCGTAGGCGCGGATCTGCTCGACGAAGTCGCTGTAGTCCATCTCCTCGTAGAGGCGGCGCGCGCCGCCGGCCATCTTCATGAAGGCGCGCAGGCAGGGCTCGATGTCCTGCACGCACAAAAGGCCCGCGCGATCGGCGGTGAGCTCGGCCTTGCGGAACCAGTCGTTGAGCGCGATGACCAGGCCCTGGCCGAGGAGCGCGCCGATCCCGAGCGTGGCCTGGCCGATGATCGTCATGATGGCGGCGATGTTCTTGGCCAGCACCGTGTAGAGCACGTGGCTGGCCTTGATGTGGCCGAGCTCGTGCGCGAGCACGAAGAAGCGCTCCTCGTCGTCGAGCATGTCGACCAGGCCCGAGGTCATGACGATGAAGGGGCGGGTGTGGCCGTAGGTGAAGGCGTTGGGCACCGGGTCGAGCGTGATGTAGAGCTCGGGCTCCTCCAGGTCGAGGATCTTGCAGCCCCATTGGAGCGAGCGATAGAGGCGGGGCAGCTGCCGTGGGCCCACGCGGACGTTGCCGGCGACGTTGTCGAGGTAGTAGAGGCGCTCGAAGCCGTACTCCATGACCTTGCCGACGACGGTGTCGAGGCCGGGCACCGAGCGCAGCGCGTCGGTGGCGACGATGTCCGACGGATGCTGGAAGGCGCTGGCAGAGAGGCCGGGAAAGGTGACGAGCTTGCGCTTCTTCGCGTCGGCCATGCCGATGAGCATGGCATGGTTTGTTGACCGCAGCGACGGCGTGTGGGAGTTTTTCGGCGTGTCGGTCGCCGGGCGGCAAGGGCGAGGTCGCAAGCGCGCAGTCATCGTAGCGGCGTCGGCGCTGACGGCGGTGGCGGCGGTGGTGATCTCGTGGCGCCTGGCGCGGCCGGAGCCGATCGTGCTGGCGCAGGCGGAGCGGCGCCCGCTCGAGGCGCGTCTGAGCTACGCGGCGGCCGATCGTTGGCGGCCCTACGATGGGGGGCGCGCGCCCGACCGCGAGGAGGTGCGCGTCGATAGCCTGGCGCGGCTCGAGGCGCGGGGCGAGTGGCGGGGACTGGCCGACGGCTATCTCCTCGGCGGCGAGCCGGAGCGCGCGGCGGCGGCGTTGGCGCGCGCGGGCGAGTCGGCCGATGTCGAGAGCGATCGCGCGGCGCTGGCGCTGCGAGCGCACGACGCGAGCGCGGCGCTGAGGCACGCCGCGCGCGCGCTTGCGCTCGCGCCGGGGCACGCGCAGGCGGCGTGGAACCGCGCGCTGGCGCTGCGGGACCTCGCTCTCGTGCGCACGGCGGCGAACGCGTTCGCCGCCATCGCGGCCCGCGGCGGCAAGGGCTGGAGCGACGAGGCCAGGACGCGGGCGGCGGCGCTGCGCGCAGCCGAGAGCGCGCGCGAGCGGCTATGGATGGCGGCGGACACGGCGGGGCGCGAGTTGGTGCGAAGTGGGCTGCGGCCCGCGCCGGAGGTGGTGCGGGCGGCGCCGGGGCTCATCCACGCGTACGTCGAAGAGGCGCTGCGCGCGACCAAGGACCAGCGGCGGCGGGCGGCGCTGGTTCCCGTGGCCGAGGCGGTCGACGCCGCCGAGGGCGGGGGGCTGGCGGCGCGGGTGCGCGGTGCGCCCGGGACGGACGCGTGGAGCGTTAGCATCGAGGACGAAGCGGCGGCGAAGGCGGCGCTGGTGCGCGGCGACAAGGAGGCGGCGGTACGGCTGCTGGCCGATGCCGATCGCCGCTGCCTGGCGGCGCATATCGACTATCGCTGCGTGTCGCTCGAGTATGCCCTGGCCCAGACGCAGCCGCCGGCCGCTGCCGAGAAGACGGCCCTGGCGGCGCTCATGCGTGCGCGTGCCGCTGGCGTCGATCCGCGCGATCTGCCGCGTCGCCTACTGGTGCGCGTCGCCGAGGCGGCGCGCGCGCAGGGCCAGGTGGCGCTCGCCGATGCCTGCATCGACGAGGCGCGGCTGCTCATGCCCGCGCGCTGATGCCGGGGACGGTGGCCTACTTGAGGCGCGTGGTCACGAGCTCGGCGGCGCGATCGATCCACAAGACGCGCGCGGCGAAGGCGGAGCGCAGCGCCGCCGGGGCGCCGTCGTCGGCGTACGCGAGCTGCATGTCGGCGCGATCGGCGAGCTTGACCAGCCGGCCGGCGGGATGCAGCGCCGCCGACAGCTTCTTGCCGGTCGCTTCGTCGACGACCGAGATCGATGCGCGCGACGGCGGCGTCACGGCGGACGTCGCAGCGCAGGAGGTAGCCGCCGTGGGTCGGGCCGACGGGCTTGACGTCGACGTCGGCGGCGGTCAGCGGCGCCATCGCGACGGTGAGTGACTCGGCCTGGCCAGGCCGCTTCTTGGGCGCGCCCGACGCCTGCCGGAGTCCGCTCTCGTCGGTCGGCTGGCCGTCGATCTTGCCCCACAAAAAGTCGTTGTGGATACTGCCATCGGGGGCGACGGCGAGGCGGCGCATCGCCTCGAGCGTGTGGGTGGCCGTGCCGTTGCGCAGAATGCCGCGAGTCTGCATCGTCAGCGTCGTGCCGGCCAGAGCGGCCAGCTGCGCGCGCTCGGTGGCGCGGGCGCGCGCGAGGACCGCATCGCCGCGCGAATCGGCGAAGGCGCTGGCGCAGGCGAGGAGGGTCGCGGCCGTAAAAAGAGCGAAGCGCACGCCGGAGCAGTCTACCCGCAATTGGGCGAGCGGCGCGCCGCGATTCTCGGACCCGCGAGGCGACCGCGCGGATCGTCCGTAGCAGGTCGAACGAGGCCATCCCGGGGTCAGGGGTGATGTTCGCGATAGCGACGGGCGGCGCTGCGCAGCACCTCGATGGCCTGTGCGCGCGAAAGATCGCCGCCGACGGCGACCGGTTTGCCCTCGAGCACCTTGTAGTCCTCGAAGAAGCGGCGCATCTCGGCCACCAGGTGCGCCGGCAGATCGGCGAGGGTCTGGTGGTCGCGCACGGCCGGGTCGTTGACGTGGACGGCGATGATTTTGGCATCGACGCCGTGCTCGTCGCGCATCTCGAAGCCGCCGATGGCGCGCGCGCGCTGACCAGGGCGAGCGGCACGATCGGCTCCTGGCCGAGCACGAGCACGTCGGCGGGGTCGCCGTCCTCCTCGAGCGTGCGGGGGACGAAGCCGTAGTTGGCGGGGTAGTGGACCGCGGAGAAGAGCACGCGATCGACCTTGATGAGTCCCGTTGCCTTGTCGAGCTCGTACTTGTTCTTCGAGCCCTTGGGGATTTCGACGACGACCGGAAAGGAGCTCGCGAGCCCGGCATCGTCGGGGATGGCCACGTCATGCCACGGACGCATGCCGCTACTGTACTGCGACCCGGCGGCGGAATTTTGCTTCGTCGATCAGCTCGGCGGCGGGCGCGGCGGCGCGCCGGTCTCGGTGGTCGTCGAACGTGCGCATCATGGGGGCGCCGTCATCCCGCCGAGCGCCTCGATGCTCCCGTGGCAGGCCCGCGGCAGGTGCGCATTTCGCCCGGGCTCCCTCATCCGTGATGTGCGGGCCGATCGGCCGTATGAAAAATGACTATGCTCAGTTTCTGAAAATGACTATAGTCAGTTTATCGAAATGAGCGCAGTCAGTTTGCGAAAATGAGCGCAGTCAGTTTGCGAGAGAGCAAGAAGCGCGACAAGGAAGCGCGCATCCGCGCCGCGGCGCTGGAGCTCATCCGGCGCCAGGGCTATGCGGCGACGACGACGGCCGAGGTGGCGGAGCGGGCTGGCATCGCCACGGGAACGCTCTTCCTCTACGTCAAGACCAAGGAGGAGCTGCTCGACTTCGTCTTCGCGGGCGAGATCGCGGCGGTGGTGGAGGATGCGTTCCGTACGCTGCCGAAGCGCGGCGGCATCGTCGCCCGGCTGGCCCATCTGTTCGGCTGCTTGCTCGACTACTATCAGCGCGACGTAGAGGTGGCGCGCGTGCTCGTCGGCGAGGCGCTGCTGCCGCGCACCGGCGCGCGCTCGCTGCCGTTGACCCTGGAGTTCCTGCAGCGCGCGAGCGCGCTCATCGAAGCTGCGCACGCGACCGGCGAGCTCGTGGGCGATGCCAACCCTGTCGAGCTGGCCATCCACGCCTTCTCGCTCTACCTCGGCGGCGTGCTCACCGTCGTGAATCACATGGGGACGTCGGCCGACGCGCGCCGCACGCTCGAGCGCGCGCTCGACATCCACTTTCGCGGGCTGCGGCCGCCTGGCGCCGCTCGCCCGCGCCGGAGCCAGCGATGACCGCCTACCGTGCCGCTGCCGACGACACCCTCGAACATGCGCGCGACGAGTACTTCCGCGCCAACGGCTTCGGCGACGACGGCGGCTACAACGCCGACTGGGTCGACTTCAAGCTGGGGCCGATTCCGGTGCCGTTTCCCAACACGCCCTCGCGCAAACGGGCGGTACGCTTCCACGATCTGCACCACGCGCTCACCGGATATGCCACCGACGTGCGCGGCGAGTTCGAGATCTCGGCGTGGGAGATCGGCTCCGGCTGCGCCGACTACCTCGCCGCCTGGCAGCTCAACCTGAGCGGCATGGTCGGCGGCCTGATGGTCGAGCCGCGGCGGACGTGGCGCGCCTTCGTGCGCGGCCGGCAGTCGCGCAATCTATATCGCGCGACCTACGACGAGGTGCTGCTGGGGCGGCGCGTCGCCGACGTGCGCCGCGAGCTCGGCCTCGATGCCCCGCCGGCGCCGGCGCGCGCGGGCGACGCCGCCTGGTTCGCGTTGGCCTCGCTGGCCGGCCTGGCCATCGGCCTCGTCTTCGTCGCGCTCCTCCTGCCTGTCGCCATCGCCGCCAACCTGGCGGCGCTGTTCCGCCGGCGGTAAGCTGCGACCATGAGCTCGGAGCTGCCGCCGTCGACGCTGCCGCCGGCGATCCCGTCGCCGGCGCCGGCGCTGCTGGCGCGCGTCGACGCCATGCGACCGGTGCGCACGCGCCGCCCGCGCTTGCAGCTCGCCGCCGTGGCCCTCGCCTCCGTGACGGCGCTGGCTGCGCTGCTTCTGCTCTTCCGTCCCCGCCAGGACGCCGCATCGACGGCCGTGCTGCTGGTCGCCGGCGTGTGCGCGCTCGCCTTCGTCGCCGAGCTGTGGTGGGCGCTGGTGCCGCCGCGCGGCCAGGTGCTACCGCTGCGTCGCTCCTCTGGCGCGCGGGTGGCGCTGACCTGGCTGGTGATGTTGGCGGCGCTGGTCATCGCCGGGCACGATGCGGCGCTCGGCCCCAGGTTCCTCGCCAGCGCCCGCGCCTGCCTCATCGTCGGCACGATGGCGGCGCTCGTGCCGGCGGCGCTGTGCCTGCTGGCCCTGCGCCGCGCGTTCGAGCTCGGCGGCTGGCGCGTCGGCGCCGTCGTCGGCGGCGCCGCGGGCGCGCTCGGCGCGTTGTGCCTCGAGCTGCACTGCGCGAACACGCACCTTCTGCACGTGGTGATCGCGCACGGCGGCGCGGCGCTTCTGCCGGTGCTGCTGCTGGCGTTCGTGGCGCGGCGATGACCTTGGGCCGCGAAGCGGAGCTGATGGGGCGCTACTGCGACGGCGATCGGGCGGCGTTCACCGCGCTCTACGCCGCCGTGGCGCCCCGGCTGCACGGGTTCGTCCTGCAACTGGTGGGCGATCGCGCGCTCGCCGAGGACGTGCTGCAGGAGACGCTGCTCAAGCTGCACGAGGCGCGCGCTTTCTACGTGCGCGGCGCCGACCCGGTGCCGTGGATCTTCACCATCGCCCGCCACACCGCGTTCGATGAGCTGCGCCGGCGCAAGCGGGCGCGCGTGCGGCTCGTCGCCGACGACCAGCGGCCGCCGCCCGAGCCGCGCGCGGACCTTTCGGGAGCGCCGGAGCTGGCGCGCGGCAGCGAGGACCCCGCCGGCGCCGAGGCGCTGGCCGCCCTCGATCAGCTGCCGACCGCACAAAGGCAGGCGCTGCTGCTCACCAAGGTCGAGGGGCTGAGCCAGTCCGAGGCGGCTGCACGCGCGGGCACCACACCGGGCGCGATCAAGCTGCGCGCCCACCGCGCCTATGTGGCGCTGCGCAAGCTCGTGCGCCGGCCCCCGTAGCGCCGCCGACAGACGGCGGTGGCAGAGCGCCCCCGTCGCCGTCGCCGCTCCGCTGCGACGGGCGCCGACGGCCACCTGTACGCGGGCCCATCGCTGCGCTGCCCGCGCACCGTCGGTCTAGCGGCTGCCGAGCCAACGATCGACCTCGCCGAGCTCGCGCGCGTTGCCCGCCGCCGACTTCGCGTAGGCCGCTCGCGCCGCAGTGGCGAGCGTCGTTGCGCGTGCCGCGGCCGACGACGGCAGCGCGCGGGCCAGCGCGAAGCGCGCCCGCGCCAGGTCGAGCGGATCGGAGTCCTTGTCGCGCAGCGCCAGCGCTCGTTCGAGCGGCGGCACCGCGCGCCTGGCCGCGCCGCGCGACAGCTCCACGAGGCCGATGCCGATGAGCGAATCGGCGAGATCGGGATGCTGCGGCCCCACCGTGCGCTCGAGCAGCGCCAGCGCGCGCTGGTAATAGTCCATCGCCGGCCCGAGCTTGCCCTCGGCATAGAACGCATCCCCGAGGCCGTCGAGCGCCGCGGACAAGCTCGGATGGTCGGCGCCGAGCTTGGCCGTCCAGATGTCGAGCGTCTTCTTGAAATCGGCGCGCGCCTCCTCGGCCCGGCCCTCTTTGAGCGCGACGTTGCCGAGCCGGAACCAGGCCGTCGCGGTGCTCGGGTGATCCGGGCCCAGGCTCTTGGTCCAGATCGCGAGCGCGCGCTTGAACTGCGTCTCCGCCTCGGCCAGTCGGCCCTGCTCCAGCAGCACCGCGCCGTAGTTGATGTCGACCGTCGCCAGCATCGGGTGATCGCGCCCGAGCGAGCGCTCGATGATCTCGTCCGCGCGCCGGTACTCGGCCACCGCCTCGTCGAGGTGCCCGGCCGTGCGCAGCGCCGCGCCCAGGTTGACGTGCAGGTTTCCCGCCTTCGGGTGCGCGCCGCCGACCGCCTTCTCGGTCACGCCGATGGCGCGGCGGTAGAGCACGATGGCGTCATCGTAGGCGCCGAGCGCCACCTTGACGTCGGCCAGATCGCCGAGCGCGTCGGCGATGGCGACGTCATCGGGCCCGAGCACCTTCTCGCGGATCGCCAGCACGCGCTGCGAGCGCTCCTCTGCCTCTTTGTATTTTCCCTCTTCGAGCAAGAGCGTGGCGACCATGGCATCGAGCTGCGCTTGCAAGAGGTCTTGCCGTCCCAGCCGCTCGATCTTCGCCTGCGCGGCGCGCGCGTGCTCGTGCGCCTCGGCGTATTTGCCGAGTCGCTCGCCCGTGACCCACACCAGGCCGCACTCGGCGAGCGCCGCCGTCTGATCGTCGCGACCAGCCTCGGCGGCAACGGCGGCATCGGCGTAGGCGCGTTGCGCGTGCGGGTAATCGCCGGACGAATCGGCGATGTGCGCCTCCTGCAGCAGCGCTTCACCCTCGAGCGGGCGATAGCCGATCGCGCGCGCCTCGGCGACGAGCGGGGTCATCTGCTTTTGCGCCGCGGCGTAGCGGCCGCCCAGCCAGAGCGCGTGTGCCGTGGCCAACGACTTGCGCGCGCTGTCCACGCGCCGCTTCGTCTCCGCGCCGGCGGGCGGCCGCACCGGCGCCCGCAGCGCCTCGGCGTCGGCGCACTGCGCGAGCGCGGGGAGCGAACGCGACATCTCCGCCGCGCGCGTGACCACCTCGTCGTCGGCGGCGGCAAAGACGTCGACCTCGGCGCGCACGTCGTCGAGCCGTCGCTGCAAGCACTCCATGCGCAAGTCGAGCAGCTCGGCCGATTGCGTGCCGCGCACGCGCGTCGCCTCGCACGCGTCGGTGTGCATCGCGACCCAGCTGCCGCTGTAGGCGTCGAGCGCGCGCGCCACCGCGGCGAACGCGTCTTGCGCATACGGCTTGCCCGTCTTGTCGAAGGCGGCGCGCACTTGGGCGCGGCGCGCGTCGTCCCACACGCCGGCCAGCTGGCGCTCGGCGCCGCGGCACGCAGCTGGTCCGTGCACGCTGCGCCACGACGCCACGCCGGCGACGGCGACCAGCAGCCCCACCGCGGCGACGCCGGCGATGCGTCGCCGGCGCAGCGCCGGATCGTTGCCCATGGCCTCGAGGATCTGGTCCATCGAGGCGAAGCGCCGCTCGGGCAGCACCGAGAGCCCACGCAAGACGACCGCTCGCAGCCACGCCGGCACGGCCGCGTTCGCCGGCGGCGGCCGGAGCTTGCCCTTGATGATGTTGGTCGACAGCTCGGCGTAGTTGGCGCCGTCGAAGGGCCGCTCGCCGTAGAGCGCCTGGTAGAAGGCGACGCAGAAGCTGAACTGATCGGTGCGCGCGTCGCAGCCGCCGCCCAGGTGCTGCTCGGGCGCCATGTAGGGCGGCGTGCCGACGATCGCGCCCACTTGCGTCAGCGGCGTCTCGAGCAGGCGCCGCTCGGAGGAGGTCATCGGATCCTTGACGGCCTCGGGCGGGGCCGGCGGCTCGTCGCGCGTCACCTCCGTCGATCCCGTGGCCGTCGCCGGCAGGCGGGCGTCGCGCGTCGGCGCGCTCTCCGACGACTCGCCGCTCCAGGTCGACGCGTCGTCGGCCAGGCCTTCCAGCTCGGCGCTGTCGCTCCCGCCGGTCTGCGCAATTCGCGCCAGCCCGAAGTCGAGCACGCGCACCCGCCCGTCGCTGCCCAGGATCAGGTTGGCCGGCTTGAAGTCGCGGTGCACCAGCCCGACCTTGTGCGCCGCCGCCAGGCCGCGCCCCGCGTCGCGGAAGACCTGCAGCACCTCGCGCCACGGCGGGCGCCGCTTGATCCACTGCTCGCCGGTCTCGCCTGGCACCAGCTCCATCGCCAGGAACACGCCGTCTTCGACGCGGCCGACGTCGTACACGGCGACCACGTTGGGGTGCGACAGCTGCGCCAGCGCCTGGGCCTCGCGCATGAGGCGGGTGGCCAGCGTGTCGGTCGATGCGCCGCTCGTCGTCACCAGCTTGACGGCGACGTCGCGCCCGAGCTCGGCGTCCCGCGCGCGATAGACCACTCCCATGCCGCCCTGGCCGAGCGGCCCCACAATCTGATAGCGCCCGAGGAACGACCCGGCCTCGAGCGACCGGCGCAACAGGCGACGCCGCGACCGCCGCCCGACCTGCTCGTCGAGCGTGTCGCCGTCCTGGCGGCGGCCGTCACCGTCGTCACGCTTGGGTGGAATCGAAGTCTCCGACACGACCGGTGTGATCATCGTAATCGGCCAGGGACCCGCGGCGCCAGCACTATTGCATGCGACAATCGGCGCATGAATCCCACGATCCGCGCCATCCGCGCCGAAGACGCCGCCGCCATCCATGAGCTGCGCCAGCAGCCCGAGGTCCGCCGCTTCACGCCGGCCATGCCGTCCGATCGTGTCGTCGACTACTTCGCCAAATGGGGGCCGAACGATCACGTCCTCGTGGCCGAGATCGACGGGCGCGTCGTCGGTTACGCCGGCCTCCACCTGCGCGACGGCAAGCGCCGCCACTCCGCGTGGCTCGGCATCGCCGTCCACGACGAATTCGCCGGCCGCGGCGCCGGCCAGGCGCTGATGCGCGCGCTCCTCGACCTCGCCGACAACTGGATTGGCCTCCTCCGCGTCGATCTCGAGGCCAACGCCGACAACGAGCGCGCCATCGCCCTGTATCGTCGCTGCGGCTTCGTCGAGGAGGGGCGCCAGCGCAAGGCCTACTTCAGCGCCGGCGCCTACGTCGACGCCCTGCTCATGGCGCGCGTGCGCTAGCGGTCAAGGCCGTTCACATTGGCCGGGTCGTAGCGGGCCGGCTTGGCCGCGGAGGTAGCAAAGGGCGCTGCCGGCGTGGGAAGCCGACGCAGTCGCCGCTTGCGGCGTGCGCCTCCATCGGGCGCGTTCATGTCGCGCTGCGCGCGACCGCGCCCTCCACGCCGCCGGCAGCGCCCCTTACTACCTCCGCTCAACACACCAGGTGCGATGTACAGGCGCGACTTCGACGCAGCACCAACCCAATGAGCGGAGGTCGTGAGGCGCCATCCCATCGGCGTAGAGGGCCGCGAGCGCCCCGTTTTTTCGCCCGCCGCTGTCATCCCGCGAGCGCCTCGGCTGTCGCCCGCCGCTGTTATAGTGGGCGCCGCATGCAGACCCTACCGCTCGCGGAGCGGCGCTTCGATCTCGCGCTCATCGTGTTCTTCGCCATCAACCTCGGCTTCATCACCTACGCCGTCGACCTCGAGCAGCTGGTGATCGCCGATCCGTCTCACTTCACCTATCCGCTCTGGCCGCCGCGCGCGATCGTCGACGCGGTGCACTGGTGGGGGCGCAGGTTCGATCCGGCGCTGCTGGCGCGCGAGCCGTGGTGGCGCGCCACCATCTGGCTCGACGTCGTCGGCTTCGGCCCTTTCTACGCCTTGGCCATCTGGGCCTTCGTCAAGGGGCGCGACTTCATCCGCGTGCCCGCGTTCATCTGGGCCGGGATCATGTTCGCCAACGTGACGATCATCCTGTTCGAGGAGCTGTGCGGCGCGCACGCCACGCCGCGGCCGGGCGTGGTCGTCGCCGCCAACCTTCCCTGGCTGGTGATGCCGGCCCTCGTCGTCGCGCGGCTGGGGCGGCGCGAGCACCCGTTCGCCAAGGAGTCCTCGTGAAGTTCGTCGAACGTTACGGAACGTGCGCGGTCGTCGCCGGCGCCTCGACGGGCCTGGGCGCCGCGTTCGCGCGCGAGCTGGCGGCGCGCGGCCTCGACCTGCTGCTGCTGGCCCGCCGCCGCGACGCGCTCGATACGCTCGCGAGCGAGCTGCGGGCCGCGCACTCGATCGACGTGCGCGTGGCCGCGGTCGATCTCGGCGGCCCCGGGCTGCTCGCCGAGGTCCGTGCCGCCGCTGCCGGTCTCGACGTCGGCCTCGTCGTCTACAACGCTGCCCACTCGCTCATCGGCCCCTTTCTGTCGCAGCCGCTCGAGGAGAAGCTGCGCATCATCGACGTCAACTGCCGCGGCCCGCTCGTCTTCGCCGACGAGTTCGGCCGCGCCATGGTGGCCCGCGGCCGCGGCGGCCTGGTCTTCATGGCGTCGATGGCGGCCGCGCAGGGCTCGCCGCTCGTCGCCACCTACGCGGCCTCGAAGGCGTTCGATCTGGTGCTGGCCGAAGGCTTGTGGGACGAGCTCTCGGCCTCCGGCGTCGACGTGCTCGCCTGCCGCGCCGGCGCCACCCGCACCCCCAACTACGAGGCCTCCAAGCCGCAGGGCAAGGTGCCGCTGATGGAGCCGGAGGCCGTCGTGCGGCGCGCGCTCGACTCGCTCGGCAGGCGGCCGAGCGTCGTCCCCGGCTTCATCAACCGCCTGGGTGACGTCTTCATGACTCGCCTGCTTTCGCGCCGCGCCGCCATCCGCTTCATGGGCAAGGCGACACGCCGGCTGTACGCCCGCTAGCTCCCCGCTCGCACAACTTCGTTCAGGATTGGTCGCCGCCGGCGCGCTACCGCTCATAAGGGCGGGGGGCAGGGGCACATGCACAAAGTTGCCGTCGGCGAGCACCACTTCATCCGCAGCTTCCTGCCGGCGATCATCGCCGTCCTGCTGACATCGGCGCTGGTGCTGCTCGGCTTCGGCATGCTGATGGATCGCAACCTCGAGCATCTCGCCCGCGGCATGGCGCAGCGCGTGACCCCCGGCAACCACGTCGCCATCGACCTCGATCTCGCGGTCGGGCAGTTCGCGCTGGCGACGATCATCGGCGCAGAGACGGGTGACACCCGCGGCGTCGACGAAGCCGGGGGGCGGCTCGACTCGGCGGCGCGGGCCTACGACGGCTGGGCCCACGCCGCCCGGGTCGCCGGCTTCCGCGACGTCACACCCTACGTCGAGGCGTACCAGGAGCGCGTCGCCGCCGCCAATCCGCGCGACTCCGAGGTCAGCCTCTCGGAGATCGAGAGCGCCTTCGAGGACCTGAGCGACGTGCTGCGCAAGAACCGCGGCCTCGCCGCCGCCGGCACCACCGACATCCTCGATCGGATCGCGGTCTCGCAGCACCGCCGGCGCTGGGAGGAGATGATCTTGATGACGCTGCTCGCCGGCGGCTGTGTGGCGCTGATGATGGCGGCGCAGCGGCGGGAGAACCGCGTCTGTGCCGACGAGCTGAAGACGGTGCGCGAGCTCGAGCGGACCAACGCCGATCTGGAAGCCTTCGCCGGCCGGGTCGCGCACGATCTGCGCAATCCCCTGGTTCCCATCTTGAGCGGGTCGCAGGTGATCGAAAAGTCCGACGTCGACGTTCGGGTCCGGCGCGCCGCGGGGCGCATCGAGCGGTCGGCGCGCCGCCTCTCGAGCATGATCGACATGCTGCTCGACTTCAGCCGCCTGGCCACCGCGCACCCGCCGGCGGGCTGCGACGTGGCGCCCATCATCGATGACGTGGTCGAAGGCTTCCGCGAAAAGGCGCGCGCGCACGGCGTCAGGCTCGAGGTTCAGTGCGAGGAGGTGCGCGTCGCTTGCGAGCCCATCGTGGTCGCTTCGCCGGTGCAGAACCTCATCGAGAACGCCTTCAAGTACGGTCGCCGGGAGGGCATCGAGCCGGTGATCGAGGTGCGCGCGTTCGCGCGCGCCGGAATCGCGATGATCGAGGTCGAAGATCGGGGCCCCGGCATCGACGCCCGCGACGCCGAGAACCTGTTTCACGTGTTCCAACGCGGCGTCGCCGGTGGCGAGGGGGTCGGCCTCGGCCTGGCCACGGCGCGGCGGCTGATCGAAGCGCGCGGCGGCTCGATCGGCCTGCGCATGGGACGCTACGGCGGCGCCCTCTTCCAGGTCCGCTTGCCCGCCGAGCGCCCCCCCGGACACTCCGCCCCCTCCGAAGCGGGACCCCGCCCCGGCGACGAGGGCGTAACCGCCGCCGACGTTCCGACGTAGACTCCTTCGCATGGAAAAGAGACCCTATGACGTCGACAAGAGCGACGCCGACTGGCAGAAGGAGCTGACGCCCGAAGAGTTCGCGGTCTTGCGCCGCGCCGGCACCGAGCGCGCCGGCACGGGCAAGCTCCTTTCCGAGAAGCGCGTCGGTATCTACTCCTGCCGCGCCTGCGGCAACGAGCTGTTCCGCAGCGAGACGAAGTTCGAATCGCACTGTGGCTGGCCGAGCTTCTACGAGGCGGCGCAGTCGACCGCGGTCGAGCGGCTCGAGGATCGCAGCCACGGCATGCTGCGCGTCGAGGTCCGTTGCAAGCGGTGCGGCTCGCACCTCGGCCACGTCTTTCCCGATGCGCCGCAGACGCCGACCGGCGAGCGCTACTGCATGAACTCGCTGTCGCTCACCTTCGCGCCCAAGGAGTGACTACGGCCGGGGCGGGTTCTTGACCAGCTCGCCGATGCGCCCCAGCGCGCGCTCGATCACGTCGGCCGAGCGGGCCGAACGAGAAGCGCACGTGGCTGGCGGAAGCGCGAGCCGTGGCCGCGCGCGGCGCTTGCCCGGGTTCACGTCGAAGAACTCGCCGGGCACGGTGATCACCTTGTGCTCGAGCGCGGCGCGGAAGAAGCCCATGCCGTCGTCGAGCGGCGCCGGCAGGTCGGCGACGTTGCCCCAGACGTAGAAGGTGCCGTCGGGCGCGCGGTCGAAGCGTCACGCCGATGCGCTCGCAGGCCCGGCGAGCATGCGGTCGCGCTTCTTGCGGAACGCGTCCTGGATGGCGCGCGGTCTCGGCGACGCACGTGGTCGTGCGCGAGCAGCGGGATGGCGGCGCGCTGCAGCGGCTTGGAGCCGCCGCCGTCGAGGAACGAGCCGGCGCGAGGCGACGCGCGTCGATCGACCTGCGCGGGCCGACGGTCCAGGTCACGCGCCAGCCGGGGTAGCGCCAGTTCTTGGTGAGCCCGTCGAAGAGCACGACCGGATCGCGGTCGACGTCCTCGACGTAGCGGGCCGCGCGACGCCACCGGCAGCGTCGCCCGGTCGCGCCCGATAGACGTAGTGCGAGTAGAACTCGTCGAGCAGCAGCGCGCAGTCGAGCTCGCGCGGCGGTGCGCGACCCAGCGCGCGAGCTCCTCGCCGTGCGACCAGCTTGCCGGTCGGGTTGCACGGGTTCGACAGCGAGCAGCGCCGACAGGCCGCGGCCGTGGATCTCGCGGCGCAGATCGTCGGCGGAGAAGGCGTAGCCGCGCTCGCCCTCGAGCAGGATGGGGATGGCGGTGAAGCGCCTTGAAGATGTCGAGCAGCTCCTCGTAGGCGGTGTAGTCGGGCAGGAAGTGGCCGAGGTTGATCGTGGCCGAGGCTGGCGGCGGCGCGGGTGAGCGCGGCGCGCCCGCCGCCGGAGACGCACACGTTCTCGGCGGCTGTACTGCGACGGCATGCCGCGGCGGTAGAGGCGGTTGTAGAGCTCGGCGATGGCCTCGCGCAGCTCCCAGAGGCCGGCGACCGGCGCGTACTCCTGGTCGTCGACGGCGATGGCCGACCTGGTGCACGCGCGGCGGCGCGCCGGGCAGCGGCGCCGGTCTCGGGCTGGCCCTGGCCGAGGTTGCACCACTCGCGGATCGGCCGTGGCGGAAGCCGCGCTTGACCGCCTCGGTCGTGACGTAGATGACGCCGGTGCGCGGTACCGAGCGAAACCCGGGAATCTCGTCGCTCATCGCCGCTCGTTCGCTCGCTCGTCCATGCGAGCGCGTACGGTAGCACGTCAGAGCGTGCGGATGAGGTCGAGAGCGGCGTGAACCTCCTTGGGGCCGGCGAAGCGGCCGCGCAGAAGGCCGGCGCGGTCGAGCACCAGGATGTCGACGCGCTTGTCGGGCCGGACACCGAACCAGCGGCGCCACTGACCGTGCTCGTCGACGAGCATGTGGATCGGCGAGCGCGCCTGGGCCTCGCGGATCTTGCGCCGCGCGTAGCCGTGAAACAGGCCGGGGATGCCCATGAAGTCGACGGCGGTGATGACCTCCACGCGGCCGGCCAGCGGCGTGAGCGCGTCGTTGATGCGCTCGGCGTCCTTGCGCGTGTAGCGCGAGACGACGATGAGCGCGACCGGGCGGCCGCGCGACGCGGCCAGCGCGAACGGGTGGCCGTCGGCGTCGGGGAGCGACGGCTCCTCGGCGAAGACGGGCGTCGCGGCGCCGACGGCGAGCGCGAGCGCGAGCGCGGTGGCGACGCGGGCGCGCATCAGCCGTGCCCCACGGCGAGCGCGGCGCTGGCGTCGACCTCGTAGGTGCGCCCGCGCCAGCCGACCTGCTTTCGCAGCAGCGTCGATGCGAGCACGAGCGGCGCGATGAGCAGCAGCGCCGCCGGCGCCCAGGCGTAGCGCCACGGCACCGGCGCGCCGCCGTAGGCGCGGTTGAGCCGCAAGAGCGTGACGGTGAACGCGGCGATCGCGAGCGCGGGGGCGATCGCCCCCAGCGGCGCCGGCGACAGCGCCGCCGCGACCATGGTGACGAGCGCGACGAAGAAGCCGCCGCCCAGGAGCCACTGCGGCCAGGTGAACGACATCGGCAGGCCGTTGCGCGAGAACGCCATCCAGCGCCGGTAGATCGGCAGGAAGTCGGCGAGGCCGAGCCCGCCCGTCGGCACCTTGAGGCCGCGCTTGACCAGGAGGTTGCGATAGCCGGCGCCGGCGACGCGACGGCCGAGGTACATGTCGTCGACCAGTTGGCCGGTGGCGGACTCGATGCCGCCGATGGCCTCGAGCGCCTCGCGCCGGAAGACCATGATCTGGCCCATGATGAACGGCAGCGCCCCGTCGGCGGAAGCGGCGGCGCGCGCGGCCAACGGCGCGTACAGCGCGTTCTGCATGAGCGCGTAGAGCACGTCGCCCGCGCCGCGCGGGGCGTCGTCGATGACCACCGGCGCAAACGCGCTGCCGGCGCGCGGCGCGGTGAGCAGCGTCTCGACCAGCTCGCGCAAGAGCTCGCGATCGGGCCGCGTGTCCGAGTCGCCGAACGCTACCAAGGAGCCGCGCGCGCGCGAGGCGCCGATGATCATGGCGTTGAGCTTGCCCGTGCGCGCCGGCGGCGGGGCGCCGGCGACGACGACGGCGGCGCGTCCGGCCGCACCGCTCTGCTGGTGGCGACGAACCACGTCGCGCGCGATCGGCAGGCCGGGATCGGATTCGTCGTCGAACACGAAGAGCGTCTCGACGTCGCCGGGGTAGCCGGTGTCGAGGGCGGCTTCGAAGTTTTCGCGCGCGCCGACGTCGGCGCCGCGTACCGGTCTGATGACCGAGATCGACGGATAGTGCCAGAGTCGTTTGCGCGCCGGTTCGACGCGGTGGCGCGCGCGCTCCAGATTGCGCTGCCAGACGACGAAGGCGATGGTGAGCGCGATACCGATCACGCTCGGGAGCAGGATGTCCATGGCGGGTTCCTCCGGGGCGGCGGAGGAGCATTCGTCGTGCCGAGCGCAAAGGCGCGCGCGCCGTGGAGATCGCGCGCGGGCGGCGCCGGCTGTCTGTCTAGCGATCCAACAGGGTGTCGAAAAGTGCAGACGGAAATCGGTCAGCGAGCGATCTTGCTCACGAGCTTCGCCGACACCGACGCGAAGCTGTCGGGCGCCCACCGTTTCAGTCGCCACATCCAGCGGCCATCGGCGTGCGGCAGCGCATAGAGCTCGTTGCGCCGGGCGGCGTCGAGCGCGAGGCGCGCCACGTCGTCGGCCTGGATCTTCGATCGTGACATCAGCTTCTCGACGAGCGCGCGCTGCTTGCCATCGATGGCGCGCGAGCTCTGGGCGATGTTGGTGCGGAAGAAGGTCGGGCAGAGCACGGTGACGCCGACACCGGCGTCCCTGAGCTCGGCGCGCAAGGTCTCCGACAGGGCGACCACCGCCGCCTTGGTGACGTTATAAGGCGCCATGCCGGGCGGCGCCAGCAGGCCGGCCGCCGAGGCGACGTTCAAGATGTGTCCGCGTCCCTGCTTGCGCAAGCGCGGGGCGAACACGTGGCAGCCGTAGATGACGCCCCACAGGTTCACGCCCATGATCCAGCGCCAGTCGTCGAGCGGCACCTCGCCGACCAGGCCGCCGACGGCGACGCCGGCGTTGTTGATGACGAGGTCGACGCCGCCGAGAGCGCGCTCGGCCGCGGCGGCGAGCGCCTCGACCTCCTCGACCCGCGCCACGTCGCAGCGCACGGCGGTGCCGCCGACCTCGGCGGCGGTCTTTGCCGCCGCGGCCTCGTCGATGTCGGCGCAGACCAGCCGCGCCCCGCGGCGGGCGAGCTCGAGGCAGAAGGCGCGGCCGAGGCCGCTTCCGGCGCCGGTGACGACGGCGCGTGCTGAATCGACGAGGGGCATCAGGCTCTCCCGGTTGGCTGCGAGTCGGCGAGGACGCGCAAGGATTCGTGGCAGTCGGCGAACAGGCACCAGCCGTCGCCGACCAGGACCGCTTCGAGGTGCGGCAGCACGGACAGGCGGGCGATCGACGCCCGGGCCGCCGCGTCGTCGCGCAGGCCCTGGTCGGGACGCAGCATCATGAGCGACGCGGGGCGATGCGCGCGCACCAGATCGCCGGTGACCAGCGTGGTGCCCTCGATGAGCAGGGCCAGCTCGCCGGGCGTCTTCGAGCCGTCGAGCTCGAAGACCCGCCAGGGAAGGAGCGGCTCGCGCTCGGACAGCCAGGCGTCGCAGGCCAGGGGGAACCGGGCCCGCTCGGCGGCGGGGCCGGCGACCTTGGCGCCGAGCTCGGCGGCGAGCTCGCGCGTGCCGCGCACGTGGTCGCTGTTGGTGAGGACGATCCAGGCGGCGCCGCCGAGCGCGCGCAGATGTTCGCGGTCGTGTGCGCTCATGGGCAGCGGATCGATGACCACGTTGCCGTCGGGGCGGGTCCACACGAAGCTGTTGAAGTCGATGTCGAGCCGCTCGTCGAACGCCGACCAGCACCACAGCTCTCGCCGATGCAGCCGCTTCATGCGCGCACTATACGCCGGCGCTCAGCCGAGCGCGCGCATGCCCGGCGCCTCGCGGCCGGTCTGCGCGACGTACTCGTCGTAGCGGCCGCCGTAGACGTGCGGCGGCACGCCGGGCGCGAGCTCGAGCACGCGCGTCGCCAGCGCGCGCAGAAAGGCGCGATCGTGCGACACGAACACCACGGTGCCCTCGTAGGCGTCGAGCGCCTTGAGCAGCGCGCGCTTGGTCGACGATGTCGAGGTGGTTGGTCGGCTCGTCGAGGACGAGCAGGTTCGGCGCGTCGAACAGGATCTTGGCCAGCGCCAGGCGCGCCTTCTCGCCGCCGGACAGGACGCGCACCGGCTTGTCCACGTCGTCGCCGACGGAAGCCGAAGGCGCCGGCCAGGTTGCGCAGGACGCCGATGCCGGTGGTGGGCGCGTGCGCCGCAGCTCCTCGAAGACGGTGCGCTCGGCGTCGAGCTGCTCCATCTGGTGCTGCGCGAAGTAGCCCATCGTCACCGAGGCGCCGACGGTGACCTCGCCGCTGGTCGGGCGGCAGCGCGCCCGCCATCATCTTGAGCAGCGTCGACTTGCCGGCGCCGTTCTCGCCCATCACCGCCCAGCGCTCGCCGCGGCGCACCAGCAGGATCGAGTCCGTCGTGCACGCGCTTGCGCGCCGTAGGCCTTGCACACGCCTTCGACCTTGATGACGTCGTCGCCCGGAGCGCGGCGGCGCGGCGAAACTCGAAGTCGCGCTCGACCAGGCGGCGCGGCGGCTCGATGCGCTCGATCTTCTCGAGCTTCTTGATGCGGCTCTGCACCTGCGACGCCTTGGCCGCCTGCGCGCGGAAGCGATCGACGAAGCGCATCTCCTTGGCCAGCATCGCCTGCTGGCGCTCGTACGCGGCCTCGCGCTGCACGGCGTCGAGGGCGCGCGCCTGCTCGTAGAAGTCGTAGTCGCCGGTGTAGCTGCGCACCTGGCCGCCGTCGATCTCGACGATCTTGCTGCACCACGCGGTTCATGACGTCGCGATCGTGGCAGGTCATGACGACCGCGCCGGGATAGTCGCGCAGGAAGCCCTCGAGCCACAGGATCGACTCGATGTCGAGGTAGTTGGTCGGCTCGTCGAGCAGCAGCGCGTCGGGCGCGAGCAGCAGGATCTGCGCCAGCGCCACGCGCATCTTCCAGCCGCCGGAGAGCTTGCCGACGTCGTCGGCGACCTGATCGGCGTGGAGGCCGAGACCGGCGAGGATGGTGTGCGCGCGCGCCTCGATCTCGTAGCCGCCGAGCTCCTGGTAGCGCGCCTGCACCTCGCCGAAGCGGTCGACCGTCCGCTCGAGATCGTTCGCCCGGCTCGCCATCTTATGCTCGAGCGTCGCCAGCTCCTCGCCGAGCGCGGCCACCTCGCCGGCGCCGGCGATGGTCTCGGCGAGCACGCTGCGCCCGCGCATGTCGCCGACGTCCTGGCGGAAGTAGCCGATGCGTCAGCTTGCGCGGCCGCTCGACGTTGCCGTCGTCGGCCGACTCCTCGCCGGTGATGAGGCGGAAGATGGTGGTCTTGCCCGAGCCGTTGGGTCCGACGAGGCCGACCTTCTCGCCGGCGTTGACCTGGAACGAGGCGTCGACGAAGAGCACCTGCGCGCCGTACTGCTTGGTGACGTTGGTGAACGAGATCATGTGCGGCGGGAAGTTCTAGCACACCGACGGTGGCTGTGCTCGCCCGGGCGTGCATCGCGACGGAGGATTTGCCTGGTGCGCTCCGGGGAGGCCTCAGAAGCTCTGGGCGGCGGTGCGCAGCGCGTCGGCCGGGCGGTCGGCGATGGGGTCGCCGTGCGAGACGATGACGCGCTTGAGGTCCGGCTTCGCCGCCAGCGCGTGCAGCAGCGTCTTGAGGCCGGTCTTGTCCTTGACCAGGAGCAGGCGCGTCGCCGGCGCCACCCTGGGCACCTCGCCCGTGAAGCCCATCAGGCGAAACAAGAAGCCGCCAAAGCCGGTGCCGTGGCGCAGGTTCATCACCAGATCGTTGATGACGATGGTGGTGCCGCCGGCGTGCTTGACCTCGAGCAGGGCGTCGCGGCCGGCGGTGCACTCGGGGAAGCTGAGCGTCACGCTCGGGTCGCCGAAGGCGGCGTCGGTGCGGTCGACGGCCACGACCTGCTCGATCTTCTTCCGGGCGCCGGGCGGCGCGATCACCGTCAGCGACGGATAGCGCTGCTTCCAGATGCGCGCGTCCATGCGGTGCATGCCGTTGGGCACGATGAGGAAGGCGGGGGTGCCCCAGGCCTCGAGCTCCTTCATCTCCGGCTCGCCCAGCGCGATGGCGTTCCAGATGACCAAGCGACCGTCGCCCAGCCGGGCCACGACCATGACGCGGCGGATCTGCTCCAGCTGTCCTTCGACCATCCACAGGTTGTCCTCGAGCTTCTGCAGCGGTTTGTGCGGCAGCACCGTCCACTTGTCGAAGGGCTTCGGCATGCGGGGAACGTATGGCACGCTCTTCGGATGCACAAGCCCACCATCGAGGTCGACGTCGGCGCCGACGGAACGCCCGCCTCCGCTACGGCGACCACGCGCATCGCGGCGCCGGCGGCACGAGTCTGGTCGCACATCATCGCGGTCGACCGCTATCCCGAGTTCGTGCCGATGCTGTCGAAGGTGCGGCGCGACGGCGATCGCGTCAACGTGCACCTGAAGTTCAAGGTCGCCTTCTTCTCGGTCGGCTTCGACTTCGTCGCCGACGCCAAGTACGAGGAGGCGCGCTGGCTCGATTTGCGCTGGGTCTCGGGCGAGCCGGGCGATCTGCACATCCGCTTCGACCTCGACGACGGCGGCGACGGCAGCTCGACGCTGCGCTCGACCATCTCGTTCGATCCGTTCTCGCTCGGCTGGCTGACGAAGTACTTTCTGCGCCACCATCCCGAGATTCGCTACGGCATCTTCCCCGGCTGCGCCTACGGCCTGGCCGACTCGATGCGCCAGGCCGCCGAGCGCGGCTGAGGATGGGCACGTCCGGCCCCGCGCGCTCTGCCCCGCTGGGCTCAGACCGTCCTCGCCGCCGGGCCGCTGTGCTCGATTCTCACCCTTGCCGGTGCTGCGGAACTCGCCCGGCGGGGCAGAGCGCGCGGGGCCTCTGTGCTGGGGTGGACCAAGATCGGTCGCGGCGGTTGCGCTGACCAGGGACGGTGATTCTGCCGACCTGGTCTGTCCTTCAGGTCTTGTCTTTGCCGTCGTTGAGGCCGTGCTCTTCGAGCTTGGCGTAGAGCTGCGGGCGGCCGATGCCGAGCTGGCGCGCGGCCTCCGAGCGGTTGCCGTGCGCGCGCTCGAGCGCCTGGACGATCATGCGCTTTTCGAGCGCGGCGACGGCCTCCTTGCAGGGTCAGGCCCTCGTCGCCGGGCGCGCCCGCGGCCGGGGCCCGTTCGCGCGGATCGCGGAGCGGCTCGGGCAGGTTGGTGACGTCGATGATCTCGCCGGCGCACAGCGCCGCGGCGCGCTGGATGACGTGGATGAGCTCGCGCACGTTGCCGGGCCAGCGGTAGGCGAGCAGCAGCGCCATCGTCTCTTCGCTGACGGCGCGCGCCGGCGTGGCGGCGAGCGCGTGGGCGATGAGCAGCGGGATGTCGATTTGCGCGCGCGCAGCGGCGGCACCTCGATCTCGATGACCGCCAGGCGATAGTAGAGATCGTCGCGCAGCACCGAGCCGGCGTCGCCGGGACGGACCGGCTTGTGGGTGGCCGAGACGATGCGCGCCTTGGCGGTCTGCGCTTCGTCGCCGCCGACCCGCTCGTAGCTGCCGTCGGCGAGCACGCGCAACAGCTTGGTCTGCAGCGCCGGGTCGACGTCGCCGATCTCGTCGAGGAACAGGGTGCCGGGGCCGGCGGCCTCGATGCGGCCCGAGCGGCGCTGGGCGGCGCCGGTGAAGGCGCCACGCTCGTGACCGAACAGCTCCGATTCGAGCAGGGTCGGCGGCAGCGCCGCCAGATTGACCGCCACGAACGGCGCCGCGGCGCGCGTCGAGTAGTCGTGCACCGCGCGCGCGACCAGCTCCTTGCCGGTGCCGGTCTCGCCGGTGATCAGGACCGGCGCGTCGGAGGCGGCGGCGCGGCCGATGAGCTTCCAGATCGCCAGCATCGCCGTCGAGGTGCCGACCAGGCCCGAGCGCGCCGGTGGCGGGGGCGGGGTGGTCAGCGCCTGCGCCAGCGAGCGCTGCTTGACGGCGCGCTCGACGGTGGCGAGCAGGGCGGGGAAGTCGAACGGCTTGGTCAGGTAGTCGAAGGCGCCGTCGCGCATGGCGCGAATGGTGCGCTCGCGAGTCGCCGTAGGCGGTGGCGACGATGACCGGGACGTCGCGCTGCCCGCCGGCGCGGATCTCGCGCAAGAGCTCGAGGCCGTCGCCGTCGCGCAGGCGGATGTCGAGGAGCACGCAGTCGAGGCGATCGGGCGGCCAGCTCCCGGCGGGCGTCGGCGAGGCTGGCGGCGGCGGCGGCGGTGAAGCCGAGCCGCTCGACGGCCCCGACGAGCCCTTCGCGCACGCCCGGCTCGTCCTCGACGATCAAGACGAGCGCGCTCACGCTGCTTTCGGCCTTGCGCGCGCGTGGTAGGGAGAGGGAGAAGCGGGTGACCGCGCCGGCGCGCGCGTAGGTGACGTCGCCGCCGTGGGCACGCGCGATGGCGCGCGAGATGGCGAGGCCGAGCCCGGTGCCCTCGGCCTTGGTGGTGAAGAAGGGCTCGAACAGCTCGGCGGTGCGCGCCGGCTCGACGCCGTCGCCGTGATCCTCGATCTGCACCAGCACCGCGTCGCTCGCGTCGCCGACGCGCACCTCGACGCTGCCACCGGCAGGTGACGCCTCGACGGCGTTGCGCAACAGGTTGTCGAGCGCGCGGGCCACCGACTCGGCGTCGATGTCGGCGTCGCCGTCGCCGCTCGTGCGCAGGCCGACGCCGCGGCTCTGCGCCCACGGCAGGAGCGACTCGATGCGCGCGCGCGCCAGCGTGCCCACGCCGACGGCGCTGCGGGGCCCGATCTTGTTTCCGGCGACGAGCAAGAGGTCGCTGACCAGGCGGTCGAGCCGCGAGATCTCGGCCGAGGCGGCGGCGACCGCCTTACGGGCAGCGTCGGGCAGCTCGCCGTCGGCGGTGAGGTCGAGCCGCAGCTTGATCGACGCCAGCGGATTGCGCACCTCGTGGGCCACGCCGGCGGCGACGCGGCCGAGCGCGGCCAGCCGCTCCTTCTGCGCCAGCTCGCGGGCGAGCCGCTCGGTGGCTTCGCGCGAGCTCAGCAGGTCGCGCGACATGGCGCGGATGCCGTCGGCGATGCCGGCCAGCTCGGCGGCGCGCGGCGTCGGCACCGGCGTCGTCAGATCCTTGCCCAGCGCCGTCAGCGTGGCGTTGAGCGCGGCGGCGCTGCGACGGAAGGCGAGCGTCGCCCACACCGCGGTGAACACCAGCAGCGCGGTGGCCAGCGCCAGCCCGATGGTGATGATGCGCCAGGTCGACAGCGCCTGCAGCGGCACGACCAGGTAGGCCACCCAGGCGAACCCGCCCGCCCGGGCCGGCGTCGCCGCGACGACCAGGGTGTTGGGCGATTGATCG
The DNA here is from genome assembly GCA_963816965.1 of uncultured delta proteobacterium. Classification (GTDB taxonomy): domain Bacteria; phylum Myxococcota_A; class Polyangia; order Palsa-1104; family Palsa-1104; genus JAQBQH01. Next base: position 2,374,886 of record CAWFMP010000004.1, on the reverse strand, counting down.
AGCTCGGCGAGCACGAGGCCGTGCGCGAGGGCGGCGCGACCGACCGCATCGACGAGCGTCGGCACCCACGCCGGCGGCAGGCGCGGCGAGCGCGCCACGGCCGCGGCGTCGTCGACCCAGCCGCCGCGCACGCCGAGGAAGGTCGACACCGAGCCGACCTCGAGCGTGGCCGCCGACGGCGTGGTCGCCGCCAGCCGCTCGACCTCGGCGCGGACGATGTCCTGCGCGCGCTGGCGGCGCACGGACATCGACGTCGACACTGCGCGCTCGAGCGCGAACAGCGAGAGCGCGGAGGTCACCACGCCGAGCAGCACGATGCTGATGAGCCGGTAGCGGATGAGACCAGTTGTTGCCACGCGCAGCCGGCACAAGCAAGAGCGGGGCCCCGGGCGTCATCCCCACGGGGCGCGGCGCTGCGCCATCGGCCGCTGTAAGGAATCCGAACGACTGTCGTGAATCGTTACACCCGCGCTCCTTGCAAATTGCCGCAATTGCCGCTTTTTTCCTGGCGCGGCGATTGCTGAACGGGCATCGGAGCTACGCATGCCTGCCCCTCGCCGCCGAATCGTCCTCACCGCTGTTGCAGTCGTCGCCGTCGTGCTCATCGGCCTCGTCGTCCGCGCGCGCACCTCGGGCGGCGGCGGCCAGGCCGCCAGGTCGCCCGACAAGTCCACGCGCCCGGTGGCGGTCACGCTCGCCAAGGTCGACAAGCGAGACGTGCCGATCTGGCTCGAAGGGCTCGGCACCGTCGCCGCCTGGCAGCAGGTGACGGTGCGCGCGCAGGTCGACGGCCGGCTCGACAAGGTCTACTTCACCGAGGGCCAGTTCGTTCACAAGGGCGATCTGCTGGCGCAGATCGATCCGCGGCCGTTCGCCGCGCAGCTCCATCAGGCCGAGGGCGCGCTGGCGCGCGATCGCGCGCAGCTCCACGACGCGCAGATCAACCTCGAGCGCTATCGCGATCTGCGCGCGGGCAAGCTCATCGCGCAGCAGCAGGTCGACGATCAGGCGGCGCTGGCCGGACAAGCGGAGGGCGCGGTGCATGGCGACGAGGCGCAGATCGAGACCGCGAAGCTCAACCTCGACTACGCGCACGTGCGCTCGCCGCTCGACGGGGTCGTCGGCGTGCGCCTGGTCGACGCCGGCAACCTGGTGCACGCCACCGATCCCAACGGGCTCGTCGTGATCACCGCAGCTCGATCCGGCGGCGCTGTTCGTGACGCTGCCCGAGGACGTCCTGCCCGAGGTGACGGCGGCGATGGCGCGCGGCCAGGTGCCGGTCGAGGCGTGGAGCCGCGACGGGCTGACCAAGCTGGGCCAGGGCGTGCTGGTCGTCATCGACAACCAGATCAACGCGGCGACGGCGACGCTCCGGCTCAAGTGCGAGCTGCCCAATCCGCAGCGCAAGCTCTGGCCCAACCAGTTCGTCAAGGCGCGGCTTCTGGTCGAGACGCGCAAGGGGGCGATGGTGGTGCCGGCGGCGGCGGTGCAGCGCGGGCCGCAGCGGCACGTTCGTCTACGTCGTCGGGCCCGACGGTAAGGCCGAGCAGCGGCCGGTCGAGGTCGGGCTGACCGCTCGGGGAGCTGGCGATCGTCGGACAAGGGCGTGGAGCCGGGCGAGCCATCGTGGTCGAGGGGCAGAATCAGCTGCGGCCGGCGGCTCGGTGTCTGCAGTCCCGCCGGCCAAGCACCAGGCCGTGAGCATCTCCGAGCCGTTCATCCGGCGGCCGGTCGCGACGACGCTGCTGATGATCGGCCTGGCGCTGGCGGGCCTGCTCGGCTATCGCGAGCTGCCGGTCGCCGCGCTGCCGCAGGTCGACTATCCGACCATCGTCGTCGCCGACGCAGCCTGCCGGGCGCGAGCGCCGAGACGATGGCGTCGGCGGTGACCACGCCGCTCGAGCGGCAGTTCGGGCAGATGCCGTCGCTCGCGCAGATGACCTCGGTGTCGTCGCTTCGCGACCTCGCAGATCACGCTGCAGTTCACGCTCGATCGCGACATCGACGCCGCCGAGCAGGACGTGCAGGCGGCGATCAACGCGGCGTCGAACCTGTTGCCGCGCACGCTGCCGGCGCCGCCGACCTACTCGAAGTCGAACCCCGCCGACACGCCGATCCTGACGCTCGCGGTCAGCTCCGACACGCTGCCGCTCGCCGAGGTCGACGACTACGCCGACTCGGTGCTGGCGCAGAAGATCTCGCAGGTCTCGGGCGTCGGCCTGGTCACGCTCAACGGCGGCCAGAAGCCGGCGGTGCGCGTGCAGGTCGATCCGCGTGGCGCTCGCCGGCGCCGGCCTGTCGCTCGAGGACGTGCGCACGGCGCTCGCCGCCGCCAACGTCAACCAGCCCAAGGGCAACCTCGACGGCCCGCGCCAGGACTACACGCTCGCCACCAACGATCAGATCGACAAGGCGGCCGGCTTTCGCCCGCTGGTCATCGCGTACAAGAACGGCGCGCCGGTGCGGCTGCGCCGACGTCGCGAACGTCGTCGACGGCGTCGAGAACGCAGCAGCTCGCGGGCTGGGCCGGCCCGATCGGCGCGGCGGCAGAGCGATCGAAGCGGCGGTCATCGTCAACGTGCAGCGCCAGCCCGGCGCCAACATCATCGAGGTCACCGACCACATCAAGAAGCTGCTGCCGCAGCTGCGCGGCGTCGATGCCGCAGGGGATCGACGTCACGATCCTCGTCCGATCGCACCGAGACGGTGCGCGCCTCGGTCGACGACGTGCAGTTCACGCTCGTGCTCACCGATCTTGCTCGTGGTCGCGCGTCATCTACCTCTTCCTGCGCAGCTTGCGCGCCACCATCATCCCCGGCGTCGCCGTGCCGCTGTCGCTGATCGGCACGTTCGGCGTGATGCACCTGTGCGGCTTCTCGCTCAACAACCTGTCGCTGATGGCGCTGACCATCTCGACCGGCTTCGTCGTCGACGACGCCATCGTGATGGTCGAGAACATCGCGCGCTACATCGAGGAGGGCGAGCGGCCGTTCGAGGCGGCGCTCAAGGGCGCCAAGCAGATCGGCTTCACCATCGTGTCGCTCACCGTCTCGCTGATCGCGGTGCTGATCCCGCTGCTGTTCATGGGCGGCCTCGTCGGCCGGCTGTTCCGCGAGTTCGCGGTGACGCTGGCGATCGCCATCGGCGTCTCGGCGCTGCTGTCGCTGACGCTGACCGCGATGATGTGCGGCGTGGCTCCTCAAGCCGCACGCGCGAGGAGCAGCCGGGCCGCTTCGCGCGCGCGTTCGAGCGCGGCTTCGCCGCCGCTGACGCGCTTCTACGACCGCACGCTCGGCTGGGTGCTGCGCCACCAGCGCGCGACGCTGCTCGTCACGCTCGCGACGGTCGGCGTTCACCGCGCTGCTCGCGGTCATCGTGCCCAAGGGCTTCTTCCCGCGTCGAGGACACCGGGCTCATCGTCGGCGTCTCCGAGGCCGCGCCCGACGTCTCGTTCGCCGCGCATGATGGAGCGGCAGCAGGCGCTGGCCGACGTCGATCCTGCGCGATCCCGACGTCGCGAGCGGTGGCGTCGTTCATCGGCGCCGACGGCACCAACCCGACCACGCAACAGCGGGCCGCTTCTCGATCACGCTCAAGCCGCGCGACGAGCGCAGCGCCGACGCCGACGAGATCATCGCGCGCCTGCAGCCGGCAGCTCGCCGAGGTCGACGGCATCACGCTCTACCTGCAGCCGGTGCAGGATCTGCAGGTCGACATCGCGCTGTCGCCGCACGCAGTACCAGTACACGCTCGAGGACGCCGATCCCGCCGAGCTCGCCGAGTGGGCGCCGCAAGCTGCTCGGCCAAGCTGCAAGACGCTGCCCGAGCTGCGCGACGTCGCGTCCGACCAGGCAGACGGGCGGGCTGCAGCTGCACGCTCGTCATCGATCGCGACACCGCCGGCGCGGCTCGGCGTCACGCCGCAGGCGATCGACGACACGCTCTACGACGCGTTCGGCCAGCGCATCGTGTCGACCATCTTCACGCAGCTCAACCTGTACCGCGTCATCCTCGAGGTGCGCGCCCGAGGATCAGCAGAGCCCCGACGCGCTCGTCGCGCATCTACGTGCGCTCGGCGACGGGCGACGCGGTGCCGCTGTCGTCGTTCGCGCGCTTCGAGACGCGGCGGGCGCCGCTGTCGATCGATCACCAGGGGCAGTTCCCGTCGGTGACGCTGTCGTTCAACACCGCGCCCGGCGACGTCGCTCGGCGACGCGGTCGCAGGCGATCGACGCAGGCCGTCGGCGGAGCTCGACCCGCCGCCCGGCGATGCACGCGCGAGTTCCAGGGCGCGGCCGCGGCGTTCCGCGACTCGCTGGCGTCCGAGCCGCTCCTGATCCTCGCCGCGCTGATCACCGTCTACATCGTGCTCGGCGTGCTCTACGAGAGCTACATCCACCCGATCACGATCCTGTCGACGCTGCCGTCGGCGGGCGTCGGCGCGATCCTGGCGCTCATCGCTGTGCAAGCCGAGTTCGACGTCATCGCGCTCATCGGCATCGTCCTGCTCGATCGGCATCGTCAAGAAGAACGCGATCATGATGATCGACTTCGCGCTCGAGGCCGAGCGCGAGCAAGGGCATGTCGCCCGAGCGAGTCGATCTACCAGGCCTGCCTGCTGCGCTTCCGCCCGATCATGATGACGACGATGGCGGCGCTGCTCGGCGGCCTGCCGCTGGCGCTCGGCTCGGGCACCGGCTCGGAGCTGCGCCGCCCGCTCGGCATCACCATCGTCGGCGGCCTGCTCCTCTCGCAGGTGCTCACGCTCTACACGACGCCGGTCATCTACCTGTACATGGAGCGCGTCGGCGCGGGCGTGCGGCGCAAGGCGGCGCCGGCGGCGGCGCCGCCGCCGAGGCCGACGCCGTGAACATCTCGGCGCCGTTCATCCGGCGGCCGATCGCGACCTCGCTGCTGGCCGCGGCGATCCTGCTCGCCGGCGTCGCCGCGTTCACGCAGCTGCCGGTGGCGCCGCTGCCGCGCGTCGACTTCCCGACCATCTCGGTGCAGCGCAGCGCTGCCCGGCGCCAGCCCGGAGACGATGGCCTCCGCGGTGGCGACGCCGCTCGAGCGCCGCTTCGGCCGCATCGCCGGCGTCACCGAGATGACCTCGGCGAGCGCGCTCGGCACGACCAGCGATCACGCTGCAGTTCGATCTCGATCGCGACGTCGACGGCGCCGCGCGCGACGTGCAGGCCGCGATCAACGCCGCCGGCGGCGAGCTGCCGCCGAACCTGCCGATCGCGCCCGAACTACCGCAAGGTCAACCCGGCCGACGCGCCGATCCTGATCCTCTCGCTGCGCTCGAAGACGCTGCCGCTGCCGCAGGTCTTCGACGCGGCCAACACCGTCCTCGCGCAGAAGATCGCGCAGGTGCGACGGCGTCGGGCAGGTCTTCGTCGGCGGCGGGCAGCAGCCGGCGGTGCGCGTGCAGGTCGATCCGGCGGCGCTCGCCGGCGTGGGCCTGGCGCTGGAGGACGTGCGCACCGCGCTCGGCGCGCGCGACCGTCGAATCAGCCGAAGGGCGCCGTCGGCGCGGCGACGACGCCAGCAGACGATCGCGCGCCAACGATCAGCTGCTCGGCGCCGACGCGTGGAAGCGACGTCGATCGTCGCGCTACAAGAAGCGGCGCGCGCGGTGCGGCTCGGCGACGTCGCCACGGTCATCGACGACGTCGAGAACGAGCGCGTCGCCGGCTGGTTCGACGGCGAGCGCACGGTCGTGCTGATCATCCGCCGCCAGCCGGGCGCCAACATCCTCGACGTCATCGAGCGCGTCAAGGCGCTGCTGCCCGCAGCTGGCGCGCGTCGATCTCGCCGGCCATCGACGTGCACGATCGCGCTCGATCGCGCGCAGACCATCCGCGCCTCGGTGCACGACGTCGAGCTGACGCTGCTGATCTCAGCGTGGTGCTGGTGGTGCTGGTGGTGTTCCTGTTCCTGCGCAGCGTGCGCGCCACCGCGATCCCGAGCGTCGCCGTGCCGCTGTCGCTGGTCGGCACCTTCGGCGTGATGTACCTGCTCGGCTACAGCCTCGACAACCTGTCGCTGATGGCGCTCACCATCTCGACCGGCTTCGTCGTCGACGACGCCATCGTGGTGACCGAGAACATCACGCGCTACGTCGAGCAGGGCGTGCCGCCGCTGCGAGGCCGCGCTGCGCGGGCGCGCAAGCAGATCGGCTTCACCATCGTCTGCATCACCGTGTCGCTGCTCGCGGTGTTCATCCCGCATCCTGCTCATGGGCGGCATCGTCGGCCGGCTGTTCCGCGAGTTCGCCGTCACGCTGAGCGATCGCGATCGCGGTCTCGGCGCTGATCTCGCTGACGCTGACGCCGATGATGTGCGCGCGCCTGCTGCGCGCACCGAAGCGACGAGCGCCGGGCGCGCTCGGCGCGCGGGCTCGAGCGCGGGCTTCGACCGCGCTGCATCGCGCGGCTACGGCGCGCGCGCTGCGCTTCGTGCTGCGCCACCGCATCGCTGCGTCGGCGCTGGTCACGCTCGGCACGGTCGGCGCTGACGGTCTGGCTCTACATCGATCGTGCCCAAGGGGCTGTTCCCGCAGCAGGACACCGGCATGCTCAGCGGCTTCTCCGACGGCGCCGCAGGACATCTCGTTCCCGGCGATGAAGCGAGCGGCAGGAGCAGCTCAACGCGGTCGTGCAAGGCCGATCCCGACGTCGAGCACGTCGATCTCGTTCATCGGCGGCGTTCGGCGCGTCGCACCGGCAACACCGGCACGCTGTTCATCGCGCTCAAGCCGCAAGCCGCGAGCGCAAGGCGACCGCCGACGAGGTCATCGACCGGCTGCGGCCCAAGCTGGCCGAGGTCGCAGGGCATCCAGCTGTTCCTGCAGGCGGTGCAGGACGTGCGCGTCGGCGGCCGCGTCGCGCGCACGCAGTACCAGTACACGCTGCAGGACGCCGACCTCGACGAGCTCGACGCAGTGGGCGCCGAAGCGTGCTCGACGGCGCTGCGCAAGCTGCCCGAGCTCAAGGACGTCGCCACCGATCAGCAGACCGCCGGGCTCGCAGCTCGACGTCGACGATCGATCGCGACACCGCGGCGCGGCTCGGCATCACCGCGCGCGACGATCGACAACACGCTCTACGACGCCTTCGGCCAGCGCCAGGTCGCGACGTTCTACACCGCAGCTCAACCAGTATCGCGTGGTGCTCGAGGTCGCGCCGGCGCTCGGCACCGGCCCCGACGCGCTCGACCGCATCTACGTGCGCGTCGCCGCGCGGCGGGCAGGTGCCGCTGTCGGCGCTCGTCAAGCTGTCGGCGAGCGCACGGTGCCGCTGTCGGTCAACCACCAGGGCCAGTTCCCGGCGATGACGCTCTCGTTCAACCTCGCGCCCGGCGTGGCGCTCGGCCAGGCGGTGGCGGCGATCCACGCGGCCGAGCGCGCAGCATCGGGCATGCCGGCGAGCGATCCACGGCCGACTTCGCGGGCACGGCGCAGGCGTTCAAGGACTCGCTGGCAGTCGAGCCGATGCTGATCGCTGGCCGCGCTGCTCGCCGTCTACATCGTGCTCGGCATGCTCTACGAGAGCTACATCCACCCGATCACGATCCTGTCGACGCTGCCGTCGGCGGGCGTCGGCGCGCTGCTGGCGCTGATGCTGTTCGACATCGAGCTCAGCATCATCGCGCTGATCGGCATCATCCTGCTCATCGGCATCGTCAAGAAGAACGCGATCATGATGATCGACTTCGCGATCGAGGCGCGAGCGCGACGAGGGGCTGACGCCCGAGCGAGGCGATCTACGAGGCGTGCCTGCTGCGCTTCCGGCCGATCCTGATGACGACGCTGGCGGCGCTGCTCGGCGCGCTGCCGCTGGCGCTCGGCAGCGGCACGGGCAGCGAGCTGCGCCGGCCGCTCGGCATCGCCATCGTCGGCGGCCTGCTGCTCTCGCAGCTGCTGACGCTGTTCACGACGCCGGTCATCTACCTGGCGCTCGACAAGTTCCGGCGCGGCCGCCATCCGACCGCGTTGGCGACGGTGTTCGCGGGCGCTGGTCAGCGTCGGCGGGGCGTGGGCGACGCACGCGAGCGAGCTGTCGATCCGCCTGGGCGCGACGCTCACGGTCGCCGGCGCCGCGGTCGTGTTCGTCGCCGTCCGGCTGATCATGCAGCCGCGCGCGGTCGTCTCCAGCGACTGAGTCGCGGCCGGGCCGCGGCGCTAGAAGGACTTGGAGGCGAGCTGGGCGTCCCAGCCGTTGCCGGCGAGATCCTGCGAGTAGCTGCGTACCAGGCCGGCGCCGCGGCAGTAGGTGAGGTAGGCCGTGTAGGTGACGTTCTGGTTCGCCGTCCAGCAGTCACTGAACGTCCCCGCGGGCACCGTCACCGACGTCTCCCGATGCCAGGTGTACGTCGGCGTTGAAGTAGGTCCACGAGTGGCCCTCCTGCAGCGGCAGGTCGATGAGCGGGGCCCAGGTCGCGTTGTAGTAGAAGTCGAGCTCGTCGCCGCCCGGCTGCGAGTAGTCGTAGGTGCCGGCGTTGCCGGTGCAGAAGCTGTCGAGCTGGAAGGCGGCGCGGCCGCCGGCGGGGTTGGCGCTGACCACGTGCTGGTCATAGCTGCCGGCAGCGCAGCTGGAGCCCATGCCGACGGAGCTGACCGTGTAGGTCCAGCGGTAGCCGGGCGCGAGCGGGTAGAGCGCCGTGGTGCCGCCGCCGCCGCCACCGCCGCCGCTGCCGCCGCCGCCGCCGCCTCCTCCGCCGCCGCCGCCGCCTCCTCCGCCTCCGCCTCCTCCTCCGAGATCGCCGGGCGAGCCGGCTAGATTGGAGGCGCCACCGTCGGAGCCGCCACCGGCGCCGCTCGAGCAGCCGGCGCCGCACAGGAGCGCGAGAATCAGGAGCTGCCGCTTCATGCGCCCATGATACGAGCGCGGGGGCGACTTCTTGCGCTACCCTGGGCGCATGCGCCAGGCGCTCGAGGCCCGCTTCGCCCGCGCGCTCGCGGCCGCCGGTGAGGCGCCGCGCGATCCCGGCTGGCCGGCCGCGGCGCTGCCGCCCGCCTTGCGTGAGTCGCTGGTGGCGGCCGCGCGGATCGACGCCTGTCCCGACGCAGTGGTGGCGCACTACTGCGAGCGCATGCCGGCGCTGCTGGTCGAGCAGCTCCGCCCCGACGACGCGCCGCGCGCGCTCTTGCGCCGGCCGCTCGTGCTCGCGCGCCTGCCGCGCCTGCGCGCCGCGCTCGACGGGCCTCTTCCGCGCGCTCGGCGAGGCCGGCATCGATGCGCGCGCGCTGGTCGGTGCGGCCACGCCGGCGGCAGCTGCTGGCGGCGCGGCCGACGGCGGCGGCGCTCTACGCGCACACGCTCTTCGGCAGCGGGCTGCCGCTCATCGGCGCCTACCCGGCCGACCGCGCCGCGCTCGCCGCCGAGCTCGAGAGCCGCGACGCCGACGAGCTGCTCGATCTGCGGCTGTCGGCGCACCTGGTCCACGAGCTGTGCCACGGCCCGGCGCGCAGCGTGCGACGGGGCCCCGGCGCCGTGGCTCGTCGCCGAGGCGGCCGCGACCCACCTCGGCGCCGCGGCGCGAACGGAGCACCTGTTCCCCGAGGAGCCGGGCGAGGCGCTGCGCGGCGTCTCGCTGTTCGTGCTGGTCGGCGAAGTGCTGGCGCGACGGTTCGGTCGGGCGGCGCTGTGGCGGGTGGCGCTCGGTGTGCCCACGACCGCGCTCTTCGGCGCCCGCACGGCCCGCGCGCTCGACGGCGCCGCGTGGGACGACTGGCGCGCCCGGCAGGAGGCGCCGTTCGCGCGCGACGCGCTGGGCGCGCTCGGCTGGATCAAGCTCATCGACGCCGCGCGCGCCGAAGAGACGCCGGCCCTGGAGGCGACGGGCGCACGCCCCTGGCCGACGCTGCCCTGGTGGTCGGACCCCGTCGAGGACGCCGACCGTGCGATGGTGCCGCGCGCCGTGGCCGCGCTGTTCCAGGTCAACGCGCTGGCACCGGCGTTTGTGACGCTGCCGTCGGAGCCGCCGCACGCGCGGCTGTGGCTCGACGTCGCCGACTGCCGCTTGCGCGCCGAGCCGCGCGCCGAGGGTGTCTTTGGCGAGCCGGCGTGGTGGCTGTTTCCGCCGCCGCTGGCGCGGGCGCTGGCCGGGCGCGGCGCCGAGCGGGTGCGCATCGACGGGGCGACGCGGGCGCGACGCGGCGCCATCGCCGCCCGGCTGGTCGAGCTGTGCGACGGACGGGGCGCGTTGCCGCGGGAGGTGGAGCTGTCGTGGGCCTCTTCCCGCTGACGCCCGAGGCGCGCCGCTACTTTCGCGGCGCCGCCGTCGCCGCCGCGCGCGCTCTCGGCCTCGAACCGGCCGCAGATCTCGACGCCGTCGCCGCGCGCCTCGGGCATCGCGCGCACGCACCGGCTGCGCGCGCTCGCCGCCGTGCTCGCGCTCGAGGACGCGTGGCACGACGAGGCGCCGCCCCTGCCCGCGGGCGGCTGGGCCGAGCTCGCCGCGGTGATCCGCCGCGATCGCCCGCTCGCCCTCGAGGAGGTGCTGGCACGCTTCCACGCGCACCTCGCCGCCGTCGGCCACGAAGACGCCCGCGCGCTCGCCGGCCGCCTGGCACAGCTGCCCGAGGCGGCACGCGGCCTGGCCGACCTCGGCGGCGGCACCGGCCACTACGCCGCCGCCTTTCTCGACGCCGCGCCGGCGGCACGCGCCACCGTCGTCGATCGGGCTCGAGGTGATCGCGCTCGTCCCGCCGCGCGAGCGGCTCGCTTGCGTCGCCGGCGACCTGTTCGAGGTCGCGCTCGAGCGCCACGGCGTGGCGCTCGTGGCCAACGTCGTGCACCTGTACGACGCCGCCGACGGCGCACGCCTGGTCCACCGCGCCGCCGCGCTCGCCGAGGTCGTCGCCGTCAAGGATCTATGGATCGAGCCCGATTGCGCGGGCCCGCCGTCATCGCTCTACTTCGCGCTCAACATGGCGCTCTACACCGACGGCGGACAGGTCCACCCGGCGTCGCGCATCGCCGCCTGGCTCGCCGCGGCCGGCCTCGCCGACGTGCAGGTCGAGCGGCTGGGCGACGACGTGGTGGTCCTGGGGCGGCGCGCATGAACCGGCCCGCGCCAGAGGGTGACGACGCGCCCGCCCGCTTCGCCGCCCGGCTGGAGGCCAGCCGTCACGCCGCGCGGGCCGCGCTCGCCGCCGCCGGCAGCTTGCGCGCGACGCTCGACGATCGCCCGCTCGAGATGCCGCGCGGGTTTGCCCGCGTGCTCGCCGCTGCCCTCGACGAGGAGCGGCGCGCCGGCGGCCCCCGGGCCGAGGCGCTGGAGCGCCACTACCTCGACGTCATGCCGCGGCTGCGCACGCAGCAGCTCGACTCGACGGCGCCCGCGGTGGCGCCCTTCATCGACGCGCCGATCGATTGGGGGCGCTGGCCGCGGCTCGCCGGCGCCGTCGCGCGGCTGGGCCGCAACGACCTGTTGTCGCGCACGCTCAGCGTGGGCGCGCTCTACGCCGAGTGCTGCTACGGCCGCTTCATGCCGATGCTCTACGCAACGGCGTACGATCTGGCCAGCTACGACGTGGCGGCCCTCGACCGCCACCTGGCGGCGCCGCTGGTGCACGAGCTGGCGCACGGCTCCGCCGGGCACGACGTCCTGTCGCTCTATGTCGACGAGTGCATCGCCGGCTGGCTCGGCACCCGCGCCCTCGACGGCGACAACGATCTGTTCGCCGCGCCGTGGCTGTCGCAGGTCGGCGGCGCGCTCGCCCGCGTCGTCGGCGCCGGCCGGCTGCGCGCGGCTCACGCCGGCGAGGTGGCGTGGCAGGTCGTGCTGCCGCACGGCCTGGGCGCGGCGATCGAGGCCCGCGCCTGGCAGGACTACCGGGCGCACCGCCCGCTGCACCTGCTGTCGGACGCCACCCGCCCCGACGGCTGGATGAAGCTGTTCTTCCTCGCCGCCGCCGGCGCCCCGCTCGACGAGGGCGTGGCGTGGCGCGACATCCCCGTGGCCGCCGAGAGCGACGCCGACGCCGAGCTGCTCGCCGACGCGCTCGCCGCGATGTGCCTGCGCAACCACCAGGAGCAGCGCTCGTTTCGCGTCACGCGCCGCCCGCCTCCGGCGCCGGTCACCATCGATCTCGACGCCTGCCGCGTCTCCACCGCCGCCGGCGCCGACGGCTTCGATCCGGCGCCGCCGGCGCACCTGTTTCCGCCGGCCACCGCCGCCCGGCTGCGCGCCCGCGGCGTCCGCGGCTACATCGTCGAGCTCGACGTCGCTGGCTGGGCTCGCCCCGCTCGGGCGCGCGCTCCTCGATGGTGCGCCGTCGCGCAGCGGCGACGGCTTCGTGCTCACGCGGCGTTGATCTTGCCGAGCGTCAGCTCCGCCTTGCGCGCCAGCGCCTGCTCGATGGTGCGCAGCCGATGCGGCGGATGGCGGAAGAAGTTGCGCGCCGAGCGCCGCGTCGCTGGCGTAGGCGCGGGTCACCTCGGCGCGGACCAGGTGGTCGGAAACGGCGCGTAGTCGAGCGGCGCCTCGCGGATCCACCACCCGGTGAAGCCGAAGCGCTCGTGGTAGCGGTCGTAGATCTCGGTGCCGGGGTAGGGCACCAGCACGCCGCGCGCGTTGAACCCGCCGGCGAGCGGCGCCGCGCGCTCGATGAAGGCGATCGTGGCGTCGAGCTCGGCGTCGCTCTCGTCGGGCCAGCCGAACATGAGGTTGACGATCGCGTGACAGCCCCAGCTCCCGGCACCAGCCGAGCACGTCGAGCACGCGCTCGACGGTGACGCCCTTGCCGATGCGCAGCAGCATCTCCGGCGTCGGCGCTCTCCATGCCGATGTCGATGCCGCCGCAGCCGGCGCGCTTCATCGCGCGCAGGGTCGGCGGATCGAGGTGCGCCGGGTGCGCGGTGCAGGTCCAGTGCACCGGGCCGACGGCGGCGAGCGCGTCGCACAGCTCGCGCGACGCGGCGGTGGCCGACGGCGAACGAGTCGTCGAAGAAGCTGAAGGCGCAGCAGCCCGAAGCGCTCGCGCAGCAGCGCCACCTCGGCGGCGACCGAGGCGGGCGAGCGGTAGCGGAAGCGGCGGCCGGTGACGTTGTTCGAGCAGAAGGTGCAGGCGGCGGGGCAGCCGCGGCTCGAGAGCAGGCCCGCCGGCGGCAGCGCGCGCGTGGCGCCGTACCACGCCGGATCGAAGAGATCGAGCGCGCTCGTCGGCGCGGCGAGCGCGTCGAGCTCGAGGAGAAAGCCGCGCGACGGGTTGTGGCGCACCATGCCGCGGTCGATCCACGACAGCGCGCCCGACGTCGCCGAAGCGCGCGCTTGCCGTCGATCGCGTCGGCGAGCTCGGCGCAGCGCCTCCTCGCCTTCGCCGCGCACCACGAAGCGAAAGCCGTGCCCGAGCGGCTCGTCGGGACAGATCGTCGCGTGCGGCCCGCCGGCGACGAGCGGCCAGCGCCCGCCGAGCGCGGCGGCGAGCGCGTAGGCCGGCTGCACGTGCAGCGTCTTCAGGTGCAGGCCGACGAGGTCGGGGGCGAACGCCGCGATGCGCGCCGCGATCGCCTCGCGGCTCGCGCGGTCGCGGACGGCGCCGACGCGTCGAGCAGCGCGACCTCGTGGCCGCGCGCGCGCAGCGACGCGGCGAGGTGGCAGAAGCTCAGAAGCGGCGTGCGCACCGGCTCCGGCGACGGCGGATTGACGAGGAAGACGCGCGCCACGTGCTCAGCATAGCGCATTGTCGTGGGCAGCCTCGCGGTCCGCAGCCCCACCGTCGAGCGGCCTAACCCCGCGTCACGCTTACGCCACCTTCCTGGCCTGCGGTTTGTAACCGGTCGCGCACGATGCGACTGGCCCTCGTCTCCCTCCTATTCATAGGCTGCGGCGCCAACCTCGACGATTCACCGATCGAGGACGGCGAGCAGGCGCTCTCGACCGACTGCGCCTCCACCCGCGCCGTCGTCTGCCACGACTCGCCCAACGACTGCAGCTACGCGGCCCAGAAGTGCGATCCGGTGCCGCGCGCGCTCGACCGCGGCTCGCGCACCTCCGCCTTCGCGCTCGCCGGCAGCGGCCACGCCATCGAGGATTCGCTCGGCAACCTCCTCGGCCGCACCACCGGCGGCAGCGTGCACCTCAACTGGGGACAGCGGCGCACCCTGCACGGCACGGCGAAGGTGCTGGCCTGGGCCGCCGCCACCGACGCCGGCACCGTCACCGGCTGGATCAACGTCAGCGCCATCGCCCACGATCTGTCGTGGATGCCGAGCGCCGAGGGGCGCGACCCCGGCGGCGCGACGTCGGCGTGGCACGTCGTCGAGTCCAACGACGCGCCGTATCGCGACGCCGCCGGCGCCTCGCTCAAGGTGGTCGCGAGCTGCGGCGCGGGCATGAACGCCACCGACTACCTCGGGCGCAACGGCCGCTTCAACCTCATCTTCAACCTGCCCGGCTACGCCAATCCGCCGCTCGGGTCGGGCACCATCGACGTCTATCCCATCGCCGCGCGCATGCGCTTCGAGCGTGCCGAGGCGCAGGCATCGGTAGGGCGCCCGCTGTTCGATTGCTCGACGGGCACGCCGCGCGCCACCGGCAAGGAGCTGCGCTTCCTCTACGGCACCATCGCCGGCGCGCCGTCGCGCCACGGCTGGGTAGCCGAGCCCAACCTCGTCCCCGGCGCGTAGCCGTTCGCTCGTGTGATTCGCAAAGAGCACGGCAGAGCGCCGTGGGCTAGAATTGGCGGATGTGCCGCAACATCCGCGTCCTGCACAACTTCGAGCCGCCGACGACGCCCGACGAGATCCGTGCCGCCGCGCTGCAGTACGTGCGCAAGGTGAGCGGTCTGGCAAAGCCGCCGCAGGCCGACCTGGCGGCGTTCGCGGCCGCCATCGACGCCGTGACCGCCGCGACCACCACGCTCTTGGGAGCGTTGACCTCGCGCGGCGGCGTGCGCACGCGCGAGGGCGAGCGCGACAAGGCGCAGCGACGGTGGCAGATGCGACGGGTGTAACCGGCCCTCCCGCTTGATCCGGCGCCGGGCGCGGTCATCCTTCCTCGCTGCTCGTCCCGATGCTCGAACCCTCCGCGACCACCACGCTCGACTGGCAGGATCGTCCGCTGCGCGCCCTGGTGCGCCTCGCGGGGCCGATCGCCGTCTCGATGCTGTCGTACAGCATCATGACGCTCGTCGACACCGTCGTCGTCGGCCGGCTGGGCGTGGCGTCGCTCGCCGGCGTCGGCCTCGGCGGCACCACCGCGTTCGCGCTGCTGTGCTTCTGGTTCGGCCTGTTGCGCGGGACCAAGACCCTGGTGTCCCAAGCGATCGGCGCCGGCCGGCGCGATCTGGTCAACGCCTATCGGGCGGCGGCGGTCACCACCGCGGTGGTCGCCGGCGTGGCCATGATCCTCGTCGGACAGGGCGTCGCCGCGGAGCTGGTGCACCTGGCGGCGACGCCCGCGGCCGGCCACGCCGCCAGCACCTACCTACGCATCCGCAACCTCGCCGCGCCGGCGACGCTGGTCTTCGGCGCGCTGCGCGAGGTGCGCTACGCCGAAGGCGACGCCCGCTCGCCCATGCTGGCGTCGGTGGCGGCCAACCTGGTCAACGTCGCGCTGTCGACGACCTTCGTCTTCGCGCTCGGCTGGGGCGTGGCCGGCGTCGCGGCAGCGACGGCGATGGCGCAGACGATGGAGGCGGCGCTGTTGTGGATGCTGACGCGGCGCACCCGCGGCTGGCGCGGCTGCGCGCTCGGACGGGCTCACTTTGCCGCGCTCATGCGCGTCGGCCTGCCGACGGCGGTGCAGCTCGGGCTCGAGGTGGGCGCGTTCGCCATGCTGACGGGGTTCATCTCGTCCTTGTCCGAGACGGAGCTGGCGGCGCACCAGATCGCGCTGCAGGCCTGTCAGTTCTCGTTTCTGCCCGCGTTCGCCATCGCCGAGGGCGCGCAGGTGCTCGCCGGCCAGGCGGTGGGCGCGCGGCGCGACGCGCTCGTCATGCGGGTGGCCTGGTTGGCGCTGGCCACCGCGGGCGCGTACACCGCCGTCTGCTCGCTCCTCTTCGCCGTCGGTGCGCCGCTTCTGGTCGCCGGCTTCACCTCGTCGCTGGCGCTGGGAGCGGTCACGGTGCGTCTGTTGCGGGTGGCGGCGCTCTTCCAGGTCTCCGACGGTGCGAACATCGTCGCCCGGGCAGTGTTGCGCGGCGTCGGCGACATGCGCTACGCCGCCGTGGTCGGCGTGGTGACGGCGTGGCTGATGACGCCGCCCTTGACCTGGCTGCTCGGCCTGCACGCGGGGCTGGGCGCGCGCGGCGGCTGGCTCGGCTTGTGCGGCGAGAGCGTCGTCGGTGCGGCGCTGCTGTGGCGCCGGCTGCGCTCGGGGGCGTGGCGGCGCGCCCCTTCAGTCGTCGACGGCGCTCCGCAGGCGGAGGCCGCGTGACACCACCAGCCGCTCGACGAGGTCGAACAGCCCCTGCACCACGAGCGCCAGCAGCGCCGCCGGCACCGCGCCTTCGAGGATGAGCGGCGTGTCGTCGAGGCGGATGCCGGTCAGGATCGGCTGGCCGTAGCCGCCGGCGCCGATCAGCGCGCCGAGCGTGGCGGTGCCGACGTTGATGACCGCCGCGGTCTTGATGCCGGCCAGGATCGACGGCATCGCCAGCGGCAGCTCGATCGAGGCGCAGCCGCTCGCCGGGCGAGAGCCCGAGCGCCTCCGCCGACTCGCGCAGCGGTGCGCGCGATGCCGTCGCAGCCCGGCGACGGTGTTGCGCACGATCGGCAGCAGCGCAGTAGAGGAACGAGCGCCACCAGCGCCGGGCCGGTCGCCGATGCCGAGCAGCGGGATCATGAAGACCAGCAGCGCCAGCGACGGGATCGGTCTGCACGACGCCGGTGAGCGCCGAGGATGAGCGGCGCCAGGCGGCGGCGGCGCGCGGCGACGATGCCGAGCGGGATGCGCGAGCAGGATCGCGCCGCCAGCAGCGAGAGCCCGACCAGCACCAGGTGCTCGGCGGTGCGCCGGGCGATGCGCCGCGCGGCGCCGTCGGGCGCCGCGACGCGGGCAGGCCGAAGTGCGCCGCGAGGAAGTCGGCGGCGACGCGCGGCTCGGGCACCTTGTCGAGCTTGGCGCGCGCGTTCATCGCGATCATCGTCGCGGCGGGAATCGCGCCGTCGAGGCGCGCGAGCGCGGCGCGCGCGGCTGGCGGCGAGCGTCGTCGCGGTAGAGCGAGCACCGCGTCGTACTCGGGGAAGTAGCCGCAGGTCGTCGACGAGCAGGCGCAGGTGGTAGTAGCGGATCTCGGCGTCGGTGCGAGTAGAGAGTCGATGACGTCGAGCGTGCCGGCGGTCGAGGCCGCGGTAGGCGAGATCGTGGTCGAGGCCGCGCACGTCGGTCTGCGGCAGGCCGATAGCGCGCGCGCAGCGCCGGCCAGCCGTCGCCGCGCGCCAGGAACTCGTCGGAGAAGCCGAGCCGCAGCTCGGGGTGCGCGGCGCAGATCGGAGATGCGTCGCGAGGCCGAGGCGCGCCGCGACGCTCGGCGCGCACGCCGAGCGCGTAGGTGTCGTTGAAGCCGAGCGACGGCGTCATGACCAGGTGCCGCGCTGCGCGAGCGCGCGCTCGATGCGTCGGCGCGATCGCAGGCCGCCGTGCAGGATCTCCTGGCACAGCGTGCCGGTGTACTCGGGGTAGAGCGTCGATCTCGCCCGCGGCGCAGCGCGTCCCACAGGACGCGCGTGCCGCCGAGCTGCGCGCTGGTGGCGCGCCGCCAGGCCGCCGTCGACGAGGAGGCGCGTCGCCATCTCGCCGAGGATCACCGACTCGGTGAACTTCTTGGAGCCGACGGTGAGCGGGCGCGGCGCGCGGCAGCCCGCGGCAGCGACGAGCGCGAGCGCCAGCGTCAGCGCGAGCGCGCGGGTCATGCGTCGAGCCGCTCCAGCGGCGCGCCGCTGCGCGCTCGACGAACTGGGTGACGAACGGGTCGGCCGGTCGCCGCACCAGCTCGCCGAGCGGCCCGCGCTGCACGACGCGTCCGCGCGCGCAGCAGGATGACCTCGTCGGCGAGCGCGGCGGCCTCGCCGAGATCGTGCGTGACCAGCACGACCGTCTTGCCGAGCGCGCGCGAAGATGCGCCGCAGATCCGTCCTGCAGCTCGGCGCGGACGATCGGATCGAGCGCGCCGAACGGCTCGTCGAGCAGCAGCGCCTCGGGATCGAGCATCAGCGCGCGCATCAGGCTCACCCGCTGCCGCTGGCCGCCCGACAGCTCGACGCGGATAGCGCGCGAGCAGCGGCAGCGGGCAGCCGCACCAGCTCGGCCAGCTCGGCGCAGGCGCGCGTCGATGCGGGCGCGCGGCTGGCCCGCGGGCCGGCAGGGCGACGTTGTCGGCCGCCGTCAGGTGCGGAAAGAGCCCGCCGTCCTGGATCACGTAGCCGATGCGCCGGCGGGCCGCGACGATCGCGGCGAGCGGCGCGCCGTCGAAGCGTGACCTCGCCCGCGTCGGGCGCGATCAGGCCCGATGCACAGGCGCAGCAGCGTCGACTTGCCGCAGCCCGACGGGCCGATCAGGACGGTGGTTCGACCAGGCGCCAGCTCGAGATCGACGTCGACCGCGAGCTGCGCGCCCCAGCCCTTCCGGACGCCGCGCAGACGGAACATCCGGGCATCATAGAACAGATCGTTGCCCGCTCTCCGACGGTCCCCATCGTTCCGCGCGCCCTCCGACCCCTACCGTCGAAGAGTGGGCAACGTGAATTACTGTGGGGGCTCGAAAGAAGGCAGACAAGTGGCGTCGATGCGCTAGGGGTCGTCCCTTGTTCCGCGCCTGCCAGGAGCGCCGATGCTGCCCGCCGTGAGCGGTGGCGGACCGGCGCGATCGACGGTATCCATGGGCCCATGAGCGAGGACTTTGCAGCAATGGTGAACGCGCTGCCCGGCGGCTGGGTCAAAGCGATGGGAATCGTGATCACCCGCGCCAGCGCCGACGAGGTCGAGTGCGAGTGGACGGTCGAGGAGAAGCACCACCAGGCCTACGGCATCGTGCACGGCGGCGTTCACGCCGGTGTGATCGAGACGCTGGCGTCGATCGGCGCGGCGCTGGTGGCGCTGCCGCGCGGGCAGCAGGTCGTCGGCCTGGAGAACAACACCTCGTTCATTCGCGCCGTGCGCGCGGGCAAGCTGCGCGCGCTGGCGCGGCCGGTGACGCGCGGCCGCACCTCGCAGGTGTGGGAAGCCTGGATTCGCGACGAGCAGGACAAGCTGGTCGCGCAGGGGCGCGTGCGCCTGTTGTGCGTGGCCGAGGGAACGGCGCTCGGTTAGGATCGCGCCATGCACAGCGTCGTCACCGTGGAGTGTCACGCGCCGGCGCTCGATCGCGCGGTCACCTACACCGCCCTGATACCCGAGAGCGGCACGCCACCGTTCGCCGTCTTGTATCAGCTGCACGGTGCGCTCGACGACCACCGCGCCTGGCTCTACAAGTCGAACCTGCTGCGCTTCATCGAGGGCTTGCCGCTGATCGTCGTCCTGCCCTCGGGCGAGAACGGCTATTACGTGGGCGCGTTCGAGGAGCTGCTCGTGTACGATTTGCCCGCGCACGTGTCGCGCACGTTTCGGGTCGGTGAAGGGCGCGCGGCCATCGGCGGCCTGTCGATGGGCGGCTATGGCGCGATTCGTCTCGGGCTCAAGTACCCCGATCGCTACGCGTCGATCTTCGCGCACTCGAGCCGGTTGCCGGCGCGCGCCGAGCTGCCCGCGCTGGCCTGGGCGCGCGTCCGCGACGCCGGTGCGCTCGACGACCGGGACGTCGACGCGCTCGCGGCGCGTGCCGATGGCCGGACGCTGCCGGCCTTGGCGTTCGACTGTGGCGTCGACGACCCGCTGCTCGCCGACAACCGCCGATTCCACGCCCGCCTCGAGGAGCTCGGCTTGCCGCACGTCTACCAGGAGCACCCCGGCGCCCACACCTGGGACTACTGGGACCGGCACGTGCAGGAGGCGATCGCCCACCACGCGCGGGCGCTCGGCCTTCGCGGGCGGCTGAAACCGGTCTAGCGCGGCGCGTGCGCGCGCAGCCAGCGCTGCGCCGGTCTCTCGATGGCGAAGTGGACCGCGATCGAGGCCGCGACGAGCAGCGCGAAGAAGGCGAGCAGGGTCGGCAGGCGCCATTCGTACTTGCCGCCGATCGCCTGGAACAGCGGCATCTGCAAGAGATAGAGGCCGTAGCTCGCCTCGCCCAGGAGCGCCAGCGTCGCCCCGCCGAGCCAGCGCGCGCCGCCCTCGGCGACGGTCCAGAGCAGGAGCGCGAACGCGGGCAACAGGAGCGCGTGCAGGAAGTAGCGGGGCACCGGGCCCGAGGCAAGCACGATTGCCAGCACGGCGGCGGCGGCGAGCGCCCCAAGGAGCGTCGCCGCCGCGGGAGCCAGGGCGCGGCGGCGCTGGATGAAGGCGCGGCCGAGCGCGAGGCCGAGGACGAACTCGGGCAGGCGCAACACCGGCCCGCACTTGAGGAAGGTGGCGGCGCCGCTGGCCGGCGGCACCAGCGCCGGGGACGCGGCGGCCCCGAGCGCGAGCACCAGGCAGGCGGCGACGAGCGCGCGGGTGCGGCGCGGGTTGGCGGCGGCGAGCGCCAGCCAGGGGAACGCGGCGTAGAAGAAGAGCTCCACGCTGACGCTCCAGCCCGGGGTGTTGCCCACGAACGTCAGCGCCGGGATCCACGCCTGGAGCCCGGCCAGATTGGCGGCCGTCGCCGCGCCGACGCGCGCCGGCGGCAGGCCGGCGTGCAGCGACAGCGGCAGCTCGACCAGCGTCAACAGCGCGTAGAGCGGCCAGACGCGGGCCAGGCGCAGCCACCAGAAGCGCGCCCGCGTGACGCGGCCGTCGGCGAGCGGCTCGGCGTAGTTGTAGGCGAGCACGAAGCCCGAGAGCACGAAGAAGAGCGACACCGCAGCGTGGCCGGCGCTCTGCACCCGCTGCAGCCACCACGGCGCCCCAGCGACGGTGAGGACGAGGAAGTGATAGGCGAACACCCACGCCGCGGCGACGAAGCGCAGGCCGGTCAGCCCTTGCAGGCGCGCGCGCGCCGGCTCGGCGGCGGGGACGGTGGCGGCAGCGACGGCGGCGAGCACGCTACGGGATTGGCGCGCCGGCCAAGAAGTCGATGTCGGGCAGCGCCATCGTCGTCCCGCAGGCGCCGCCACCAACGCCCAGCACCGAGCCGTCGAGCAGCGTCACCGCGGTCCACTCGGTGTTGGTGTTGGGCAGATTGGAGAACGCGGTCACCGTGCCGGCGACGGGATCGATGGTCTCGACGGTGGCGACGCTGGAGTTGCACATCCCGTGCACGGTGTAGCCGCCCATGACCAGGATGGTGCCGTCGCGCACCAGGGCGCTGGCGTGCCAACAGCGGGTCGTCGCCAAGGTGTAGGGCGCAGCGGTGAAGGTGCTGTTGACCGGATCGAAGATGTCGATGGTGGCCAGCGGATCGATGATGCCGCCCGCCGACATGCTGGCGCCGCCGATGGCGAGGACGCGCCCGTCGGGCAGCGTGTGCGCGGTGAGCATCGAGCGCCCCTGGGTCATCGGGGAGCCGGTGGCGGCGAAGGTGCCGGCGTCGCTGTCGTAGAGCTCGGCCGCGGTGGTGCCGCCGTCGCCGCCGCCGATTAGAACGCGTCCGTCGCGCAGGCGCACCACGAAGCCGTATTGGTGCAGCTGGGTGTGCGCGACCTGGGTGAAGGCGTCGGTGGCCGGGTCGTAGATCTCGATGCTCGGATCGTTGGCCGACGAGATGAAGACGCGTCCGTCGACCATGAGGACCGCGTGCGTGTAATAGCGCGGGCTGTTGAGCTTGTTCGCCGTGGGCGTGAACGTGTCGGTCGCCGGATCGAACAGATCGGCCGCCTGCGTGTCGCCGTTGCAGGTGCCGCCGATGGCGCAGGCGCCGCCGACGACGAGCACCTTGCCGGTGAGCAGGGTGACGGCGCTGTTCTGCCAGCGCGGCGTCGACATGCTGTTGCCGGCCAGCGTGACGGTGTCGCTGGTGCGCGTGTAGATCTCGGCGGTGGCCAGCGCCATCGTCGGATCGTCGGGCACGGTGGTGCCACCGGCGACGAGGACGCGGCCGTCTTGCATGACCGCCAGCCCGGGGTCCTCGCCGCGCACGTTGGTCAGTGGCTTCTGCTCCCACGCGGTCGCCAGGCCCGCCGAGCGATAGCTGTAGCCCTTGTGCAGGATCGCCGTGGCGCCGCCGACCTCGATGCTGAGGTCTTGCATGCCGACGGGGCCGGGCGGCGCCACGATGCGCGCGGTCTGCGCGTCGACGACGCGCACCGGCGCGCGCCCCCGCTCGATGAAGACCTTCATGCCCGCGGCGAAGCCTTCGCCCTTGAGCGTGATGAACTCGCCGCCGTTCTGGAAGCCGCCGGGCGGCAGCACCTGGGTCACCGCCAGCGCGCAGCTGGCGGTCTCGACGCAGACGTTGCTGCAGCAGTGTTGCGCCGCGTTGTTGCAGTCGGCGTCGCTGTTGCAGGCGCCGGGCGCGACCGACATGTCGACGTCGGCGCCCAGGTCGACGACGCCGCCACCTCCGTCGCTGGCCGCGCCCTTGTGATTGCAGCCGTCGCACGAGGCGGCGAACAGCGCGAGGACGCCCACCAGGGTCGCCGACAGCGACGAGCGCATGCTGCGAGCATACACCCGGGGCCGCCGGTTGACAGCGCGCCCGGCAAAGGCGTCTGATGCCGGCATGCGCAGCCTTTGTGTCCTGCTGGTCGCCGCGGCGCTGCCGCTCACCGCCCGCGCCGACGTGCTCCCGACGACCGACGCGGTCGGCCCGCCGCGGCCGATCGCGGTGGCGCAGACGCTGTGGAAGGCGCTCGGCGGCGACGACGGTTGGAACCACGCCCGCTACCTGCGCTTCGACTGGATCGTCGAGCACGGCGGCAAGCGCGTCGTGGCCCGTTCGCACTATTGGGATCGTTTCACCGGCCGCTATCGCGTCGACGGCGTCGACAAGCAGGGGCCGTATTCGATCTACTTCAACGTCAACACGCGCGCCGGTGAGGCGTGGGTGGGCGGCAAGAAGCTCACCGACGCGGCCCAGACCAAGAAGTGGCTCGACGACGGCTACGAAGCGTTCATCAACGACAGCTATTGGCTGCTGGCGCCGTTCAAGGTCTTCGATCCGGGCGTCACGCTGACGGACGGCGGCGAGGACAAGGGGCCCAAGGGCGAGCCGTGCGACGTCATCAAGCTCAGCTTCGCCGGCGTGGGGCTGACGCCGAAGGACATCTACTGGCTCTACGTCGACAAGAAGTCGCACCTGGTCGACGAGTGGAAGTACGTGCTCGACGGCGAGAACAAGCCGCCGACGGCGTTCGCCTGGACCGATTGGAAGAAGGTGGGTCCGATCGAGCTGGCCTCGATGCGGACCGGCATCGGCAAGCCGGGCGTGATTCGCTTCGACAACCTCAAGGTGTCGACCGACGTGGATGAAGCGGCGCTGACGCCGCCCAAGTGAGGGGAACAGAAATGGCAAAGGCGAAGAAGGGCAAGACGAAGGTCAAGGCCAAGCCGGTCAAGGCCAGGGCGAAGGCGAAGGCCAAGCCGGCGAAGAAGAAGGCGGCGACCAGGCGCGCGGCGGCGCCCAAGCGCTCGGCCGGCCCGGCGGTGGTGCACTGGGAGGTGCAGGCGCGCGATCTGGAGCGGCAGCAGCAGTTCTTCGCCAACCTGTTCGGTTGGACAATCGACACCAACAACCCGATGCGCTACGGCATGGTGGCGGGCGCGGGCAAGGACAGCATCGGCGGCGGCATCGGCCCGGCGCCGGACTCGGCGTCGCGCGTGACCGTCTACGTGCAGGTGCCGGACATCGAGGCCACGCTCGCCCAGGCCTCGACGCTCGGCGCCGAGACGGTGGTGCCGCGCACGCCGTACGGCCCGATCATCATGGCGCTGTTCCGCGATCCGGAAGGCAACGTCATCGGACTGGTCGAGGACTGAGCCACCCGCCGACCAGCGCCACCGCGACGACGACGGCGCAGCCGACGACGTTGTACCAGAGAAAGCCGAGTCGACGAACCCAGCAACACCGACAGCACCGCCGCCTGCGCCAGCAGCGCGGCGACGAAGGCGGTGGTCCCGCCCGACGCGCCGCGTGAAGAAGCCGACCAGGAACACGCCGAGCATCGGCCCGTAGAAGATCGAGCCGAGGATGTTCACCGCCTGGATCAGGTTGTCGAGCAGCGAGGCGAAGATGGCGAAGCCGACGGCGACGACGCCCCAGACGACGGTGAACAGCTTGGCGACGCGGAGGTAGTGCGCGTCGTCGGCGGCCGGGCGCAGGCTGCGCTTGTAGAAGTCGACGACGCTCGTCGAGCCGAGCGCGTTGAGCGCGCTGGCGGTCGCCGACATCGCGGCGCACAGGATCACCGCGATGAGCAGGCCGACCAGGCCCGGCGGGAACTCGGCGAGGACGAAGCGGAGGAAGACGTAGTCCGGCGTCCTTGGTCTCGGCGCGAGCGCGGCTCTGGCCGATGATCTCGATGGCCCGCCGGCGTAGGCCGTCGGTGCGCGCCGCTTCGTCGCGCAGCGCGCTCTCGGTGGCGGCGATGCGCGCCGGGTCGCCCGCGTGGCGGGCGTCGACGAGCGCGGTGGCGGTGGCGGCGCGGCGTGGCGAAGGCGTCGTTCCAGCGGGCCTCGAGGTCGCGCAGCTCGCCGCCGCGCGCGCTCGCCTCGGCGCGCGCGCGAGCTCCGGCTGGTTGAAGAAGATCGGCGGCGCGTGAAACTGGTAGAAGACGAACAGCAGCACGCCGACCGAGAGGATGACGAACTGCATCGGCACCTTGACCAGGCCGTTGAACAGAGGCCCGAGCCGGATCTCGGCCAGCGAGCGAGCCGGACAGGTAGCGCTGCACCTGCGACTGATCGGTGCCGAAGTAGGCGAGCGCGACGAAGAGCCCGCCGGTGATGCCCGACCAGAACGTGTAGCGCGTGTCGATGCGCGGGGCGAAGTCGACGACCTTCATCTTGCCGAGCGCGCCGGCCGATGCCGAGCGCGTCGTCGAGCGACACCGACGGCGGCAGCCGATGCAGGATGAAGGCGAACGCCGCGCGCCATGCCGCCGAGCATCACCATCATCTGCTAGGTCTGCGTGCGGCTGACCGCGCGCGTGCCGCCGGACGACCGTGTAGCAGGATCACCGCGGCGCCGATCGCCAGCGTTGGTCCAGCTGAGCGGCCAGCCGAGCACCGTGCGAGAGCACGATCGCCGGCGCGTAGATCGAGATGCCCGGCGCCGAGGCCGCGCGACAGCAGGAACAACAGCGCAGTCAGCTGCCGCGTCTTCCGATCGAAGCGAGTCTCCAGATACTCGTAGGCGGTGTAGACCTTGAGCCGGTAGTAGATCGGCACGATCAGCGCCGACAGGATGACCATGGCGACCGGCAGGCCGAAGTAGAACTGCACGAAGCCCATGCCGTCCTCGTAGGCCTGGCCGGGCATCGAGAGGAAGGTGATGGCGCTGGCCTGCGTCGCCATGATCGACAGGCCGATCGTCCACCAGCGCAGGTCGCTGCCGCCGCGCAGGTAGGTCTCGGAGGTCTTCACGCTCGCGCGTCTTCCATGCGCCGTAGACGACGATGAGCCCGATGGTGCCGAGCCGAGCACGGCCCAGTCGAGCGCGGTCATCGGTAGTGCGCCGACAGCCAGCGCGAACAGCGCGACGAGCGCGGCCAGCGTCGCCAGCACCACCACGTACCAGCGACGCCAGCTGCCGAGGAGCGGCGGCGGCCTTCGCCGCCGGCTCCGATCAGGGGCGCATAGTGCGAGGAGGTTCGCGAAGAGCCGATAGGCGCCCGGCACGCCGGCGGGCAGCTGGCGGAAGAAGGCGAGCCCGGTGTAGATGAACGCGCCCTTGCCGTGCCTGGCGACCAGCAGGCTGCCCTTGCGCGGCGGCTCGCCGGGGTCGTGCATGGCGAAGAGGGGCAGGTAAGCCGGGTCCCACTTGTCGGCGAAGTAGAGCCCGCGCTCCTGCACCCAGCCGGCGAAGTCGCGCTCGCCGATCCGGTTCGGCGAGGTCACCAGCGCGTGCTCGGGCTCGAGCATCGTCACCGCCGCGTCTCTCGTCGGTGACGCGCTCGTGCGAGATGTCGAAACGGCGCACGGGCCCAGCTCGGCCGGCACCGAGCGAGAGGAAGTTCTGCGTGTTGTACTGCACCACCAGGGTGCCGCCGTCGGCGACGTACTTCATCAGCCGCTCGTGGACGAACGGCAGCCGCGCGTCGACGTTGAAGGCGCGCACGCCGATCACGATCGCCTGGTAGGGCGCGAGCGCGCCGTGCGCGAGCGTCTCCTCGCTCAGCATCGTCACGTCGTAGCCGGCCTGGCGCAGCGCCGCCGGCACCTCGTCGCCGGCGCCGGCGATGTAGCCGATGCGCGTGCGCTTGTGGCGGATGTCGGCGCGCACCAGCTTGACCTCGGCCGGGGGCGTCACCGTCTGGATGGGGATGTGCGGGTACTCCACGTGCTCGACGGCGCGCGAGTAGCGCTGGCCGTCGACGGTGGCGACGAGCTGGAGCGACGCGGTCGCCTCGGCGCGCGGCGGGTGCACGCGAAAGACCAGCTCGACCTCGGCGCCCTTTTGGGCCAGCTTGAACGGCTGCTGTCGCGGCTCGGCGCTCCAGCCCGCGGGCAGCTCGGGCGCCAGCTCGCCGGCGACTTCGGCGCGATTGGCCTTGATGCGCACCGCCAGCGAGCGCGTCGCCGCCGCCTCGGGGAACACGAGCAGCGACGCGCGCGGCGTCACGCTCACCGGCGGCAGCACCTCGAGCGCGCGCGAGCGCTCGCCGGCGACCGGATCGACCCATTTGTACACCAGCGGCCGCGTCAGCGTCAGCGTCGTGCCCGCGACCGCGACGACCAGCTCGGCCGCGATCGGCGGCGCCTCCGGCCGCCCCACCAGCGCCGCGTCCCGCACCGTCCAGTGCCCCTTTTGCGGCGGCGCCGCCAGCCAGTAAGGCTGCGAGTACTCGGTCTCCGCCGGCAGCTTGAAGGTGCGCTCGAGCTCGAGCGGCTTGTCGTCACCCAGCGGCTTGTCGACGGCCACGCGCTCGCCGTCCGGCAGGCGCACCTCGCGCAGCGTCATCGCCGCCGGCGAGCGGTTGAGCGCGGTGATGGTGAGGGTGACGTCGCCGCCGGGGATGGCGACGGTGTCGGCGACCGCGGCGTCGGCGTAGAGGCCGGCACAGCCGGCGATGACCTCGTCGACCTCGGCCAGCTTCTCCGCCTTCCACGGATGCGGCGCGAGCGCCTGCATCTCGCCGCGCAGCGCCACCAGCTCGGGGATGCTGCGCGCCGGCGCCGTGGGCGAGAACGCGGCGCGAATGCGCGCGACGTGCTCGCCGATCTTCTTGCCGCCCGGCACGCGCGCCCAGGTGAGGTCGATGCCGTCGAAGATCGAGTGCGGCGCCGCCTCACCCGCCAGCACGCGGAAGTATTCGAGCGCGACGCCGCGCGACGGCGCCACGCCGAAGCCCTGGCTCTTGTGCATGCTGCGGCCCTGCGCGGCCATCTCGCCATACGACACGCCGAGCAGCGGGTTGTACCCGCCGACGTCGAGGCTGCTGAGCTGCGTGCGCTCCTCGGCCGAGGGCGGCGGACCGCCGAAGTTGAAGCGGTTCCACACCACCCGCTTCGGCCGCGACGCCGGCGTCGAGCGCGTTCCACGCCTCGACGGCGAGCATCGCCGAGGCGGTGTGGTGTCCGTGAGTCTCGCCCGCCTCGGGCGGAAAGCGCGTGATCACCACGTCGGGGTGGAACTTGCGCATCACCGCCTCCACGTCGGCGAGGATGGCGTCGTGCCCCCAGATGCTCAGGGTCTCGGTCGGGCGTCTTGGAGTAGCCGAAGTCGCGCGCGCTCGTGAACCACTGCTCGGCGCCATCGATGGCCGCGGGCGGCGAGCAGCTCCTCGGTGCGGATGAGCCCGAGCAGCGGCGCCTGCTCGGGGCCGATGAGGTTCTGGCCGCCCTCGCCGCGCGTGAGCGACAGGTAGCCGGCGCGCACGAGCTTTTCGTTGGCCAGCCAGGCGAGCAGCCGCGTGTTCTCGTCGTCGGGGTGGGCGGCGACGTAGAGCACGTTGCCGACGACGGCGAGGCGATCGATGGCGCGCATGAGCTCGCCGGCCGCCGGCTGCCGCGCAGTTGCTGCGAACCCCGGAGTCACCATCAGTGTTACCGCTGCACAGACGAGTGCCGTATGCCCGAGGTGCATTGTGCCGTACATTGTCATGTAAAACCGATGCCGCGCTCTTTGTTTTCTGCGTACGTCGATAGTGGGCTGCAAGCGAGCCCGCTTCTGCCTTCGGCCTTCGGCGATCGCGCGGCGCGCAAGCAGGCGGTGGCCCGCGCCGCGGCGCGCACACCGTCGCCGGCGCTGCTCGCCGAGCTCGAGGCGCAGCAGGCGGCCCTGCCCCAGGGGATGTCCGCGGCGCGGCGGCGGGCGCTCGAGACGCTGGCGCGGCCGGGGACGGCGGCGGTCTTGACCGGGCAGCAGGTCGGGCTCTTCCTCGGGCCGCTCTACACGATCTACAAGGCGGCCACCGCGGTGGCGGTCGCCGAGACGCTGGCGCTGGAGACCGGCACGCCGGTGGTGCCGATCTTCTGGATGGCGACCGAGGATCACGACTTCGCCGAGATCGACCATTGCACCATCGCGCGCGGCTCGGAGCTGCCGCTGCGCCTGCGCGTCAGCGGCGACGGGCGCGCCGAGGCGCGCGAGCCGGTGGCGGAGACGCGGCTCGGCGCCGACGTCAGCGCCGCCGTCGAGGCCGTGCGCGACGCGCATCGCCGGGCGCCCCGCCGGCGCCGAGGTCGACGTCGCTCCTGGCGGCGTACTATCGGCCGGGGCGCCGCTTCGCCGACGCGTTCGCCGAGCTGCTTGGCGTCGCTGTTCGCCGACGAGGGGCTGCTCGTCTTTCATCCGCGCACGCCCGCGCGTGGCGCGCGCTGGCGGCGCCGATCTATCGGTACGGCGCTGGCGCGCGCCGGCGAGATCGCTGAGCTGCTGGTCGCGCGCGACGCGCGCGCTCGCCGACGCCGGCTTCGACGTCGCAGGTGCACGTGCGCCCCGACGCGTCGCTGGTCTTCGCCCACGACGAGCGCGGCTGCCGCCAGCTGGTGCGCCTCGACGACGCGCCCGCGCGCGCCGGCGACGTCGCCGCGCAGCCGTTGCGCGTTCTCCTCGTCGGCGCTGCTGCGCCCGATCGTGCAGGACTCGCTGTTTCCCGACGGCGGCCTACGTCGGCGGCCCGGCCGAGTGCAGCTACCTCGGCCAGTGCGCCGCGCTCTACGATCTCTTCGATCTGCCGCTGCCGCTGGTCGCGCCGCGCGCGCGCTTCCGCCTCGTCGACGGGCGCACCCGCGCCGCGCCTCGACGCGCTCGGCCTTGTGCCCGCCGACGTCGAAGCAGCCGATGCGAGACGCTGCTCGCCGCGCGTCGGCTGCGCGCCGTCCCGCGCCGATCGCAGCCCGCCGAGCTGCGCGCCGCCATCCTCGACGCCCCGCTCGACGCGCTGGCCTCGCTGCCCGCGCGCATCGGCATCGCCGATCGGCAGCTGGCGCGCGCGTTCAACCGCACGCGCGCCACCATCGAGCGCGCCGTCGAGCGGCTGACCGCGCGCTACGCCCGCACGCTGGCGCTCGCGCGACGACGAGTGCGCCGACGCGCTCGCATCGCGCTCGCGCCGTGCTCTTTCCCGACGGCGAGCCGCAAGAGCGCGTCTTCGCGTTCCCGTCGTTCGCCGCCGCTGCGGCCCGCGCGCGTTCATCGCCGGAATACTGGCGGCGGTTCAGCCCGTTCGATCCCGCGGTGCAGGACCTCGATCGATGAAGCTCGCCGTCGGCATCACCTGCTACCACACCTTCGGCGGCAGCGGCATCGTCGCCACCGAGATCGGCCTCGAGCTGGCGCGCCGCGGCCATCGCGTGCACTTCATCTGCGCCGAGCCGCCGGCGCGGCTCGACCCGGCCACGCCCAACCTCGTCCTTCCACAAGGTCGAGCTGCGCGACTACCCGCTGCTCCTCGAGGGGCAGTATCCGCTCGCGCTCGCCTCGCAAATGATCGAGGTCGCGTCGAGGAGAGCTCGACCTCTGGCACGTGCACTACGCGCTGCCGCACGCCACCAGCGCCTACCTGGCCAGGCAGATCCTCGGCGCGCGCGCCCCGCGCGTCGTCACCACGCTGCACGGCACCGACATCACCCTCGTCGGCAACGATCCGTCGTATCTGCCGATCACGCGCTTCTCGATCGACCAGTCCGACGGCGTGACCGCGCCCTCGGCGTTCCTGGCGCAGGCGACGCGCGACAACTTCGGCACCACGCGCGCCGATCGAGGTCATCCCCAACTTCGTCGACACCGAGCGCTTCTCTCCGGGGGCGTCGCCGGTGGGCACGCCGCTCATCGTCCACAGCTCGAACTTCCGCCCGCTCAAGCGCGTCGACGACGTGCGTCGCCGTCTTCGAGCGCGTGCGTCGCGCGCGGCCGGCGCGCCTGGCGCTCCTCGGCGACGGGCCCGAGCGCCCGCGCATCGAAGCGGAGGTGCGCGCGCGCGGCCTCGGCGGCGACGTCGAGTTCCTCGGCGAGCAGCTCGACGTCGTCGCCACGCTGCGCCGCGCTCACGTGTTCCTGCTGCCGAGCGAGACCGAGAGCTTCGGCCTGGCCGCGCTCGAGGCGCTGGCGTGCGGCGTGCCGGTGGTGGCGTCGCGCGCGGGCGGCCTGCCCGAGGTGATCCGCGAGGGCGAAGAGGGCTTTCTGCTGCCGGTGGGGGACGTCGACGCGATGGCGGCGGCGGTGGGGCGCATCCTCGACGACGCCGCGCTGCACCGCCGGATGTCGGCGGCGGCGCGCGCCGGCGCCGTCGCTCGCGTTCGCGCGCGCGCCGATGGTCGACGCGCTACGAGGCGTACTACGAGCGCGTGCTCAGCTCTTCGCCTTCCAGGTCTTGAGCGCGGTCTCGACGTCGCCCTTCAGGAAGAAGTTCTCGCCCTCTTTGCCGCCGAGCTCCTTGGCCTTCTGGGCCAGCGGCAGCGCCTCCTTGTAGTTGCCGCGCGCCGGCGAGGAGCTGCGCCTTGACGAAGTCGTTGAGCCACGTCTCCTTGAGCGAGATCGACGTGTCGACGAGCTCCATGCCGCTCGTCGTAGTGCTTCTTGGTCGAGCTCGTAGCGCGCCGCGCTGCGCCCACGGGCGCCAGCCGCCGTTCTCCAGCCCCTTGATGCTGGCCGCCACCTGCGCGTCGGTCTCGACCTTGATCGGCAACGACACGCGCACCTTCTCCCACTCGAGATCGAGCGTGCCGCCGGCGTCGTTGAAGTTGGAGAACGAGTAGGCGAGCCGCTCGCGCATCGGCGCCGGCTGCGGCTTGACCTCGACGCGCAGCACGTCGTCGTCCTTCTTGTAGCCGAAGATGCCCGCGCTGCTTCGGATCCTTGTTGAGGATGAGCGTCCACCGCGGTCGGCGTCGGGATGCACGAAGAACGCGTACGAGCCGGCGGCGACCGGCTTGCCGTCGATGGTGACGTCCTTGGCGAAGGTGATCTTGGTCGGCGCTGTTTGCGCCCGCGCGCCACACCTTGTCGTACGGCACCACGCCGCCCCAGATCTTGCGGCCCTTCACGCCCGGGCTCGAGTAATCGACGGAGACTTCGGTGACGCCGATGAACTGCGACACCTTGGCGTTGGGGCTGGGGCGCGGCAGCTCGAGCTGCTGCGCCGACGCGGAGTGGGCGAGGGCAGCAACGGCGATCGCGGCGGCCAGGCGGAAGGTGGCTCTCATGGGCTCTCCTTGAAAAGGTCCGCCGACACCGTGCCGTCCGCGGCGAAAGTTTTCAAGGGCGCATCAGCAGCCGGCGTGCGTGGCGCCACAGAGCGACTTGACCGCCTTGCACGCGTTCGACCAGTAGCTCTTGTAGGCGCCGTTGTTGTAGGTGACCCAGGGATGCCAGTTGGTCCCGTGCGACGAGATCACGTACATCCCGTGCGCGTTGGTCGACTGGGCGTAGGACGAGTAGGCGCCCCAGTAGCCGCTGTTGATCTGCCACAGCCCGCGATCGATCGAGCAGTTGGTGTTCACCAGGTACGCGTACTGATAGCGGCTCGACTCGGCGCCGGTGATGGCGACGGCGCGCACCAGGTTCGCGCCGCAGGCGACGCCTTGGCGATGCGCGAGCACCGCGACCTGATAGGGCGAAAGCCGCGTGTAGTTGCCGTTGGCGATGCCGTTGTGCAGGCGGCAGCTGTCGATGCCGAAGACCCCGGGCGCTTCGCCTTCGCCGACGGTGCCGGGGGCCTCGGCCCAGGGGTCGGGCTCTTCATCGTACGAAAGGCCGGGCGGATCTTGCGGCAGCAGCGACTCGCCGTCGCTTGCTTGCGGCGTCGAGACCTGCCCGCCGCAGCCGGCCGCGGCCAACAGCGCCGCCACGCCCAACACCATCATCACGCCCTGCAGTCGTCGCATCGAGACCTCCGAGTGATTGCGCCGCCGCTGTGCAGCGGCCGTGCCCCGGGCGGCGTCGTCGGATCTCGCGGCGTTGCGGGCCGCGCGGCGGGGGACGGCGCCCCGACGGTTGCACTCGGGGGTGGGCAGCCCGCGCGCCCCGGGCCCGCGCGCCCGCTAGGGTCTGAAAGCCCGAGGACAAACAGCCCCAGCGTCAGGATCGCGGGCAGTACGTCTTGAGTAAGTTCAGATACTTGGATCGGCGCACGCTTTGCAGCCTGGCCCATCGTGAGCACTCCATTAATGATACGTAGCCTCTTCGTTCTCTCCCTCACACTCGCCGCCTGCGGACCGGGGCAGCGCAGCGGCGGCAGTCCGCCGGACGCCGGCGGCCCGGCGACGCTGACGTCGATCGAGGTCTCGCCCGCATCGGTGTCGCTGGTGACGACGGGCGGCGGCGCCGCGGCGGCGCAGCAGTTCACCGCCACCGGCCACTTCTCCGACGGCCACAGCGAGGATCTGTCGGCCGCGGCCGGCTGGACGGTGAGCGATCCGGGCATCGGCTCCGTCGCCGCCGGCGCCTTCACCGGGGCGCCGACCCGCGGCGGCGTGGCCACAGATCTTCGCCGGCCAGGGCACCATCGCCGGCACGGCGACGGTGACCATCGAGTACGTCGCCTCGCGCGTCTCCACCGACGACGGCTCGACGGCGCCCGCCGGCTCGGCCGGCCTGTTCGCCAACGGCACCGACGATCCGTCGCTGGCGCCGCCGCTGGCCTATCCGCTCGACGGCGCGCTGGTGCCGCACAACCTGGGCCTGCTCGAGGTGCAGTGGAAGAAGCCGACCGGCGCCGCCAATCTCTTCGAGGTCTCCTTCAGCTCGCCGACGCTCGACTACAAGGTCTACACCAACGCGCTCCAAGCCAACGGCGGCCGCCTGTCGCTCACGCCCGCCGAGTGGGCGTCGATCGCCGATTCGAACCAGGGCCAGACCGTCGCCGTCAAGGTGCGTGGCGTGGTCACCGCGCAGCCGGGCAAGGTCGGCTCGTCGGCGGCGGCGATGCTGGCGATCGGCGCCACCGACGTCGCGGGCGGCATCTACTACTTCGCGCCGGTCAGCGCCACCGGCCAGAGCATCGGCGTCATCATGCGCCACTCGTTCGGCGACACCAGCGGCACCGCGACCCAGTTCTACGCGCCCAACAACGGCCAGCGCTGCGTCGGCTGCCACGTCATCACCCACGACGGCACCAAGATGGCCGTGACCTACGAAGGCGGCAACGGCCCCGCGGCCATCGTGACCGTGCCCAGCCTGAGCGCGCTCTTGCCCGAGACCAGCGGCGACAAGTGGAACTTCGCCAGCTATTCGCCCGACGGCAACCGCATGGTCGCCACGTCAGGCGGCACGCTCCAGATCCTCGACAGCTCGGGCGGCGCGTCCAACGGCATGGTGCAGCAGATCCTCGCCGACGGCTCCGCCGGCCACTACGCTTCGCATCCCGACTGGTCGTCCGACGGCAGCAAGATCGTCTACGTCGACGTCGGCGCGCCGCAGAACAACACCGAATGGAACTTCAGCAAGGGCTCGATCGTGGTGGTGAGCGACATGGGCATGGGCGTGTTCGGCAACCCGCAGACGATCGTGACGTCGGCCGGCGAGAACAACTACTACCCGTCGTTCTCGCCCGACGGCAAATGGGTCCTGTTCAACCGCGGATCCAACACCGCCTACAACGACAAGACCGCCGAGGTCTGGGTGGTCTCCGTCGACGGGACGATCGGGCCCATCGCGCTCGGCAACGCCAACTCGACGGTGGTGAACCCGACCAACTCGTGGCCGCGCTGGAACCCGTTCGTCGTGCACGAGCCGACGGGCGACCTCATGTACTTCACCTTCTCGTCGACGCGCGACTACGGCATCGAGATCGTCGGCGCCAACCCGCCGCAGCCGCAGATCTGGATGGCGGCGTTCGATCCGGCCAAGGCGGCGGCCGGCACTGACCCGTCGTCGTCGGCGTTCTGGATGCCGTACCAGGACGTCAAGAGCCACAACCACATCGCGCAGTGGACGGCGACCTTCATCCCCTGACCTCGCCGTCGTGATTTAGATTGAGAGCACTCGCTCTCTATGTTACAGATTGGCCATGTTCGACGTGGTCATCGAGAACGGGCTCTTCTTCGACGGCACCGGCGCGCCCGGCGTGCTGCGCAACGTCGCCATCGCGGACGGGCGCGTGGCGGCGATCGGCGAGGGGCCGTTCGCCGGCCGGCGCGCACGCATCGACGCGCGCGGCGCCTGGGTGATGCCCGGGTTCCTCGACGTGCACACGCACTACGACGCCGAGCTCCTCGCCGCGCCCGCGCTTGACCGAGTCGATCCGGCACGGCGTCACCACCGTGACGGTCGGCAGCTGCTCGATCAGCACGATCCTCTCGGAGCCCGAGGACTGCTCGGATCTGTTCACCCGCGTCGAGTCGGTGCCGCGCGGCGCAGGTGCTGCCGCTGCTTGCGCGAGCGCAAGCGCTGGTCGACGCCGCGCGAGTACGTCGACTTCCTCGCGCAGCATCCGCTCGGGCCCAACGTCACCGCCTTCCTCGGCCACTCGGACCTGCGCACGCGCGTGCTCGGCCTCGGCCGCGCCGTCGACCGGCGGCGTGCGACCGACGCGCGACGAGCTCGCCGCCATGGAGCGCTGGCTCGAGGAGGCGCTCGACGCGGGCCTCCTCGGGCTGTCGACCATGACCAACCCGTGGGACAAGCTCGACGGCGATCGCCACCGCTCGGCGCAGCTCCCGTCGACCTACGCCACCTGGGGCGAGTACCGCCGCCTGCACCGCGTCCTGCGCCGGCGCGGCGCGCATCCTGCAGTCGGCGCCCAGCCTCGTCACCAAGGTCAACGCGTTCCTCTTCCTGCTCGAGAGCGCCGCCTTCGCCTGGCGCAAGCCGCTGCGCACCACGCTCATCACGCTCGCCGACGCCAAGTCGAGCCCGGGCCTGCATCGCGCCATCGCCGCGATCACCCGCTTCGTCAACCGCTTCTGCGGCGGCGACCTGCGCTGGCAGACGCTGCCGGTGCCGTTCGAGGTCTACGCCGACGGCATCGACCTCGTCGTCTTCGAGGAGTTCGGCGCCGGCCGGCCGCGCTCCACCTCGCCGACGAGGTGGCGCGCAACGCGCTCATGGAGCGACGAGGCCTATCGCCGCCGCTTCCGCCGCGACTACGAGCAAGACGCTTCTCGCCGCGCGTGTGGCAGCGCGACTTTCACGACGCGCACATCGTCGCCTGCCCCGACGCCAGCGTCGTCGGCCGCTCGTTCGGCGAGGTGGCCGACGCGCGCGGCATCCATCCCGTCGACGCCTACCTCGACCTGGTCGTCGCCCACGGGCGGCGGCTGCGCTGGCGCACCACCATCGCCAACCACCGCCCGCGCGAGGTCGAGCGCATGATGTGCGCGAGCCGGCCGCGCTCATCGGCTTCGCCGACTCGGGCGCGCACATCCGCAACATGGCCTTCTACAGCTTCCCCCTGCGCATGCTGAAGATCGTGCGCGACGCCGAGCGCGCCGGCCGTCCGGTGATGCCGGTCGAGCGCGCCGTGTGGCGCCTGACCGGCGAGCTCGGCGACTGGCTGGGCGTCGACGCCGGCACGCTTGCGCGTCGGCGACCGCGCCGACGTCGCCGTCGTCGATCCCGAGGGCGCTCGACGAGCGGCTCGACGCCTACCACGAGGCGCCGATGGAGAACCTCGGCGATCTGCATGCGCATGGTCAACCGCTCGCGACGGCGCGGTGCGCGCGGTCCTGGTCGGCGGCCGGATCGCCTTCGCCGGCGGGGCGTTCGACGCGTCGCTGGGGCGGGCGCGCGGCTTCGGCTCGTTCCTGCCGGCGAGGAGCGGCTGATGCCGGCCGCGCGCGCGGCGCGCCGCACGCAGGGGGAGCGGCGGGGCGCGACCATCCGCAAGCTGCTCGACGCCGCCACCGAGGCGCTCATCGAAGTCGGCTACGCCGAGGCGAGCGTGCAGGAGGTGTGCAAGCGCGCCGGCGTGTCGATGGGCGGCCTGTTCCGCCACTTCGCGACGCGCGAAGCGCTCATGGTCGCCGTGGGCGAAGACGTCGGGCACAAGCTGCTCGAGCGCTACCGGCGCGAGTTCGAAGCGCTGCGCGGCGAGCGTGAGCCGCTCGAGCTGGCGCTGCGGCTGGTGCGCGCCAGCTGCCGCTCGCGGCTCAACCAGGCCTGGTACGAGCTGGCGATGGCGGCGCGCACCAACGCGCGCCTGCGCAAGGCGATGGGCCCCCTGGCGGCGCGCTACTACGAGGACATCAGCGCGCTCGCGCACCAGCTGCTGCCCGAGCTGGCCCGGGCGCTCGGCGAATACTTCCCCATCCTGGTGGCCACCATCATCGCGGTCTTCGACGGCGAGGTGGTGCACCGCTTCGTCCTGAAAAAGCCGCTCGACGAGGAGGCGCGCCTGCAGCTGCTGCTGGCGCTGACCCGTCAGCTCGCCTCGTCGGGCGGCCGCGCGTCGTAGCTGCGCCGCGAGCGCTCGACGGCGCCCAGGTGGCGCTCGACCCACAGCCAGACGCCGCACACCGACTCGCCGAGGCTATCGCCGAGCGCGGTCAGCCGATAGTCGACGCGCGGCGGCACCACGGCGTGGACGTGCCGCGCCACCAACCCGTCGCGCTCGAGCTGGCGCAGCGTCTTGGTCAGCATCTTCTGACTGATGCCGCCCACCCGCTCGCGCAGGCGGGAGAAACGCAGCTGGCCCTGGTCGCTCAGCGCCTCGATGACCAGGAGCGTCCACTTGTCGCCGACGCGCCCGAGCAGCTCGCGCACCAGCGCCTCCTTCTTCGCCTTGTCGGCAGCCGTGCGCTTCATGGTTACCCAAAGGTGAGTATGGAGCAAACAGGTGCCTACTTGCCATCGGATACCAGCGGCCGTAGGTTCAGGCGCATGACCACCCCCCGTAGGCTCGGCTCCCACGAACTCTTTCCGCTCGCGCTCGGCTGCATGGGCATGTCGGGCATGTACGGCGCCACCGACGACAACGAGAGCATCGCCACCATCCACGCGGCGCTCGACGCGCGGTGTCACGCTCCTCGACACCGGCGACTTCTACGGCGCGGGCCACAACGAGCTGCTGCATCGGCCGCGCGCTGCAGGGCCGCCGCGACCAGGCGCTGCGTCAGCGTCAAGTTCGGCGCGCTGCGCGCGCCCGACGGCGCGCTGGCTCGGCTTCGACGCGCCGCCCGGCGGCGGTGAAGAACTTCGCTCGCGTACAGCCTCGAGCGGCTCGGCGTCGATCACATCGACATCTATCGGCCGGCGCGGCTCGATCCGGCGGTGCCGATCGAGGAGACCATCGGCGCCATCGCCGAGCTGGTCAAGGCGGGCTACGTGCGCGCCATCGGCCTGTCCGAGGTCGGGCCGGAGACGATCCGCCGCGCGCACGCCGTGCACCCGATCGTCGATCTGCAGATCGAGTACTCGCTCATCAGCCGCGGCGCCGGAGGCAGAAGATCTTCCCGCTTCTCGTCCGAGCTCGGCATCGGCGTGACCGCCTACGGCGTGCTTGTCGCGCGGCCTGCTGAGCGGCTCGACGCCGGCTCGCGGCGGGGCGACTTCCGCGCCCAGCTGCCGCGCTTCTCCGGCGAGAACCTGGCGCGCAACCAGCGGCTGGTCGAGGCGCTGCGCGCGCTCGCCGCCGACAAGGGCGTCAAACCGGCCCAGCTGGCGATCGCGTGGGTGCTGGCCAAGGGTGCCAACATCGTGCCGGTCATCGGCGCGCGCACGCGCGCCCAGCTCGCCGACGCGCTCGGCGCCGCTGGCCATCGCCCTGTCGCCGGCGGAGCTGGCGCGCATCGAAGCGGCCGTCCCCGCCGACGCCGTCGCCGGCACGCGCTACGACGCGCACCAGATGCGCGCCCTCGACAGCGAACGCTGACCGCGAGCGTCCGCAGCAGGTCAATCGAGGCGAACCCTGGGGTCTCATGATTCATCACATCTCCGCGTTTGATTGAGCAAGCAGCGTCAGTGTCGCCGGTTGAGGGCCGCGGGAGGTCGTCGGAGCCGTCTTGCCGGGACGGGCCCGCTACGCCGGCGGCCTTACCGGCCGGCGGCACGTCCGGGCCCTCGGCTCGTCGCTGGCGTCCGCCCTGCGGGCGGAGCGCTCCTCGACGCCCGGCAAGACGGCTCCGACGACCTCCCGCTCTATGGGCTCGTGGGAACCTTCCGCCAAGCACGATTGCCGAAGCTCATGCGTCGCCGAGAGCAGCCGCTGCACCCGCTGCGACCGTACCGGTTTTTTGGACGAGCACAGAGGCTCCGCGCGCACTGCCCCGCTGGGCGAGTTCCGCAGCACAGGCAAGGGGTGGAATCGAGCACAGCGGTCCGGTGGCGAGGACTGTTTGAGCCCAGCGGGGCAGTGCGCGCGGAGCCGGACGTGGCGCTCTGGCGCGCCCTCGATGCGACGCGGGTTTGAAAGCGGAACCCTTCGCGGGCTCGCACCGAGATGTGATGAATCATGAGGCCCTGGGGTTAGTCGCCGGTGCGGACGACGTAGACGGAGCAGGGGGCGTGGTCGACGATCTTGGCGGCGGTGGTGCCGAGCAGGCGATCGATCCCGCCGTAGCTGTGCGAGCCGATGACCACGAGATCGACCGAGTCGGCCTTGGCCGTGTCGCACACCGCGCGCCAGGCGGTGCCGACCTCGACCTGGATGCGCTCGACGATGTCGGCGTGCCCCTGCGCCAGCTCCTCGAGCTGGGTGCGCGCCATGTCCGACAAGAGTCCGCCGACGTCGGTGGGCGGCACCGCCAGCGCCTGCGGCGGCAGGTGCACCGGAATGGCGACGGCGTGAAACAGGATCAAGCGGGCGCCGAGCGCGCCGGCCAGGAGCGCGGCGGTGTCGAGCACCGCCGATTGCGCCGGCGAGCCATCGAGGCAGACGAGGATGCGTTTCATGGCTCCACTTTGCCCCCGGGCGGGCTCGCGGTCCACCCGGTCGGCGATATGCGCTCGACGCGCCCGTCGGCGTGGCGGGCGAAGCGGACCTCCTGCCGCGGGTGGACCGGGTCGTGCGACTCGGCCACGGCCAGCCGCCGAACTGCGTGCGCTGGTAGTCGCGCGAGCGCCTGCTGGATCTCGGCGCGTGTGTTCATGACGAACGGGCCGTACTGCGGCGACCGGCTCGCCGATGGGGCGCCCCTGCAGCAGCAGCAGCTCGCTCGTCGTCGGGCCCGTTCTCGACGCGCGACCGCGGCGTCGGGCCGGAGCGCCGACCGCCGCGGTAGCGGCTCGATCGCCGCGCCCGGCGACGGTGAGCGCGCTGCCGCGGAAGAAGTAGAGCGTGCGATTGGTGCCCGCCGCCGCCGGCGGCAGCGTCCAGCGCGCGCCGGGCGCCATCTTGATGCGTCCAGATGGCCACGTCGGCGTCGGGGCGCGCGGCCCACGAGCTCGGCGGCGGCGGCGGCGCGGCGGTCGTCGCCGAGCCGGCCGGCGATGACGGTGACCTCGGTGGCGCGCCCCTCGGCGTCGCGCACGGTCGCGGTCGGGATCTGCTCGCGCCACAGCATCGTGAAGTGCGGCGCGACCATCTTGTCGGCGCGCGGCAGGTTGAGCCAGATCTGGAACAGCTCGAGCGGATTGGGCCCGCTCGCGCTCGACGCAGCGGGAACATCTCGGCGTGCACGATGCCGCGGCCGGCGGTGAGCCACTGCACGTCGCCGCGGCCGAAGCGCGCGGTGGCGCCGAGCGAATCGGAGTGATCGATGAGCCCGTCGCGCACGATGGTCACCGTCTCGAAGCCGCGGTGCGGATGCTGCGGGAAGCCGGGCACGACGTCTGGCCGTGGTACATGCGCCAGCCGTCCTTGCCCTCGAAGTCCTGGCCGAGCGTCGCGGCCGGCGAGCGACGCGGCCGGGCCCAGCTGCTCGTTGCCGGCGGGGTAGCGATCGTCGTGGTGGACGCAGAAGAGGAACGGATCGGACGTCGGCCAGGGGAAGCCGAGCGGCGTGACGCTCTTGATGATGTCGTCGCTCATGATGGCTCGAAACGTAAGTCCGCGGCGCGGCCGGCGCCAGTCGTCTCAGCGCCTGCCCGGCAGCGAGCTGGTGACGACGACGCCGCCCTTCATGACGAAGCGGACGCGCTCGAGCTCGCTGATGTCGTCGAGCGGGTTGCCGGCCACCGCGATGAGGTCGGCGGCGTGCCCCGGCTCGAGCGTGCCCACGCGATCGCTGCGCCCGAGCAGGTCGGCCGCGGTCACGGTGGCGGCGCGGATGGCTTCGAGCGCCGGCAGGCCGAGCCGGTGCAGCTCGGTGAGCTCGCGGGCGTTGTGCCCCTGATCCGCGGCCGAGGAGGCGTCGTAGCCGGCGGCGATGCGCAGCCCGAGCTTGCGCGCCGTCGCCAGGTTCCGCCGGCCCCGCTCGACGACTCCCGAAAGCCAGACGCGGGCCTGCGGCACGGTCGCCTTGGCCAGCGCCTGCGCGAACCCCGCCCGCGTCGCCACCCACACGACGTTCTTCCGCTTCATGAGCGCCAGCGTCGCCGCGTCGGCCTCGGCGGCGTGCTCGATCGAGTCGACGCCGGCGGCGAGCGCGTTGGCGATGCCGGCCGGGCTGTCCGCGTGCGCCGCCACCTTCTTGCCGTGCTTGTGCGCCTCTTCGACGACGACGCGCAATTCGTCGACGGTGAGCGTGGGCTCGCCCCAGTCGGCGTAGACCTTGAGGAGGTCGGCGCCGCCGCCGAGCTGCTCGCGTGCGGCGCGGCGCGTCTCTTCGGCGCCGCTGACCAGCTGCGCGCCGGTGGGGAAGTGGTCGATCAGATCGGGCGAGACCCCGAACGGATGGTAGCTACCGACGGCGGCGATGCCGCGGGTGGCGACCATCATGCGCGGCCCTTCGACGAGACCCTCGTCGATGGCGTCGCGCAGCGCCACGTCGGCGTAGCCGGCGCCTTCGCTCTCGACGTCGCGCACCGAGGTGAAACCGGCATAGAGGGTGGCGCGCGCGTCGGCGGCGCCTTCGAGCGCGCGGAAGGCCTGCGACTTGGTGGCGAGGTTGAGCGTGTAGCCACCGCGATCGTCGGGGATGCGGGCCATGAGGTGCGTGTGGCAGTCGATGAGTCCGGGCAGGATGGTGGCGTCGCCGAGATCGATCACTTCGGCGCCGGCCGGCGCGTGCACGCCGGCGCCGGCGGCGACGACGTTGCCGTCGCGGACGACGACGGCGGCGTTGCGTACGATCCGACCGGCCTTGACGTCGAGCAGGCGGGCGGCGCGCACCTCCAGGACCTTGGGCGCGGGCGGCTCGGCGCGCGCGACGAGCGTGACGAACGTGACGGTGACGGCGGCCAGGATGCGCATGCCCCGACTATCGCACGAGGGCGTTGCGACGTAGGGGTCGCGCCCTACCGTTGTAACTGTAAGAGGAGGAAGAACATGGCAATCATTAGAAGAGGACAGCCGCAAGAGGCGACGCTGAGCGAGTGGAGCCCGATCGTGTCGCGCCTGCGGGAATTGGTAGGTTGGGATCCGTTCGCCGAGATCGCGGAGATGGCTCCGTGGGCCGGCGGTAGGATGTCGGAGTTTCAGCCGCGCTTCGAGATCAAGGAGACCAAGGACGCCTACGTATTCAAGGCGGACCTGCCCGGTGTCGAGGACAAGGACGTAGAGGTCTCGCTCACCGGCAATCGGTTGACGGTCAGCGGCCGTCGCCAGAGCGAGGAGCGCCGCGACGACGAGCGCTACTTCGCGTACGAGTGCAGCTATGGCAGCTTCACCCGCTCGTTCACGCTGCCCGAAGGGGTCGATGGCGAGCGCGTCGACGCCGAAATGAAGAACGGCGTCTTGAAGCTGGTCGTGCCCAAGCTCCCCGAGACGCAGCCGCGCAAGATCGCTCTCGGCGGCAAGCAGGGCGACAAGGCGAAGGCGAAAGCCTGAGCGACCGGGCTGGAGGGGCAACCCAGCGTCCCCGGGCAGGCGGTGAATGTTCGCCGGTAACAGAACCGAAGCGCCCACTGACGAACCTCCGATGCCGAGGGTTATGACCGCGCTGGTTCTGGTGGGCGGGCATACGCATTGCTCTTGCTCGGGCGAGAGGTGCTCGCATGAGCCGTGCTCGCCCGCTCGCCTGCTTCGCGCTCGTCCCTCTGTTTGTCGTCGCCGGGTGTCACGAGGTTTCGACGCCGGCGCCGCTGGTCAGCGCTCTCGGGTTGCAGGCGCTCATGCCGATCGGCGGCGGCAACGCGTTGACGCTGCCGGCGCAGCGCCATCTGGTGCGCATCGGCAGCACGCTCCTGTTCGCGCTGCAGCAGGACGGCGCCGACGGCCACTGGCTCGGCATGTTCCGCTCCGACGACGACGGGGCCAGCTTCGGGCGCCTGGGCGGGATCCAGGACACCTCGATCGATCGTGACACCGCCGACCTGCTCGTCGTCGGCCCCGACATCGCGCTCGTCTATTCTTATGAAGGGCCCGATCTGGTGGGCTCCACGGCGCACGACGTCTATTTCCAGTGGTGGCGGCAGCGCAGCGGCAGTTGGTCGCCCGATCCGCCGGTGCTGGTGTTCGACTCGACCTCGGCTGCGACCGGCTACTACCGCGGCGAGCTCGCCATCGACTCGCTGGGGCGGATCTGGGTGCAGAGCTTCTTCCTGCAGGCCGACGGCAGCAGCAGCGCCGCCCTCGCCGTCTCCAGCGATTCGGGCGCGCACTTCGCGGTCCAGACGCCGCTGGTCACGCTGCCGTACCGCGGCGGCGGGCGGCTGGCGAGTGTGGGCACCCGGCTCCTGTTCGTCTACGACGGTCACGACGACGGCACGCACGCGGCGCACTATCGCGTGCGCGACGACGCCTCGCCGCTGGGGAGCTGGGGCGCCGAGCAGCTCGCGTTCTCCGAAGGCATCTACCACGGCGCCGCGCTCAGCGCCGTCGCCGACGGGCACGGTGGCTTGCACCTGGCGTACAAGGACAAGAACCAGCTGCTCTGGTACCGCTACTTCGACGGCACCTCCTTCGGCGCGCGCCAGCTCATCGAAGACGTCGGCGACTGGGAGCTGCAGCCGGCGGTCACGCGCATCGGCGATGATCTGGCCATCTTCTACAACCGCGTGATCGCGACCGGAACCGACGACGAAGTGCGCGTGCGAACGCTGCACGCGGGGCAGCTCTCGGCGCCGACGGTGCTCGACTCGTCGCTGTCGTTCAAGGGCTACCCGGCGTCGGTCGACGTGCTGCCCACTTCGGTGTCCGACGTGCACTGCTTCTTCGGCGTCACGCCCGACGCCAACAGCGGCGGTGTGGCGACGCTGTACACCATCAGCTGGACGCCGACGACGCCGCCACCGCCGGTCGATATGGCCTCGCCGCCGCCGGCGGCCGACCTGGCGACGCTGAGCGGAGGATCGAGCTTGCTCTTCTCCGACGCCTTCAGCCGCCAGATCGCGCCCGATCGCGGCCTGGGCGCGAACTGGTCGCTCGGCGCCGGCTTCTGGTTCACCGACAATCGCGCCATCAGCGACCACGACGGCGGCGATCTCGCCGGCGAGAACGTGGCGCAGTGCCGCGACTGCCGGGTGGCCGCGAACGTGATCTCGTTCGGCGTGCCCGAGACCGGTGTCTACCTGCGCGCGCCGTCGGCGACGTCGAGCGATCGCTACGAGCTGGTGCTGAGCAGCAACGCGCACGTGCAGATCCGTCGCGTCGTCGGCGGCGTGGCCACGACGCTCGGTGACGCGACGAGCGGGGTTACTGCGCTCAATGTGCCGGTGGCGTTGTCGCTGCAAGCGACCGGAAGCGCGCCGGTGACGCTGGTGGCGCAGGTCAACGGCGCCACGCGGTTGACCGTGACCGATGCCAGCGCCGCCGCGCTGCGCGCCGTTGGCAACGCCGGCTTGTGGACCACCAACGCGGGGGTCGTCTTCGACGACTTCGAGCTGTGGTCGGTGGGGGGCGGCGTCGCGGACATGAGCGCGCCGGCCGATCTGGCGACGCCGAGGGATCTGGCGACGCCGAGGGATCTGGCGACGCCGAGGGATCTGGCGACGCCGAGGGATCTGGCGACGCCGAGGGATCTGGCGACGCCGAGGGATCTGGCGATGCCGAGGGATCTGGCGGCGCCGAGGGATCTGGCGGCGCCGAGGGATCTGGCGACGCCGAGGGATCTATCGACGCCGAGGGATCTGGCGATGCCGAGGGATCTGGCGGCGCCGCGCGATCTGGCGACGGCCGTCGATCTCGGGGGCGCCACCGGGACGCTGTTTACCGATGCCTTCGCCCGCAACATCGCGCCCGACA
Source organism: uncultured delta proteobacterium (assembly GCA_963816965.1). Lineage (GTDB taxonomy): Bacteria > Myxococcota_A > Polyangia > Palsa-1104 > Palsa-1104 > JAQBQH01. Next base: position 2,330,157 of record CAWFMP010000004.1, on the reverse strand, counting down.
ACGGCCTCGGCGCCAACTGGTCGATCGGCGCCGGCTTCTGGTTCAGCGATGGGCGCGCCATCAGCGATCAGGACGGCAGCGATCTCGCCGCCGAAAACGTGGTGCAGTGCCGCGACTGCGCCGTGCAGGCGAGCGTCATCACCTTCGGCACCGCGGGAGGCGTCTACCTGCGCGCGCCGACGCCGACCTCGGGGGATCGCTACGATCTGGTCCTGCTGTCCAACGCGCACGTGCAGCTCCGCCGGGTGCGCTCGGGCGCCGTGACGGTGCTCGGCGACGCGCAAAGTGGCGTCACCGCCCTCGATGCTCCGGTGGTGCTGGCGCTCTCGTCGAGCGGCGCCGCCCCGGTCACGCTCGTCGGGCGCGTCAATGGCACGACCCGGCTCACCGTCACCGACAGCAGCAGCGCTGCGCTCGGCGCCGGCTACGCGGGGTTGTGGACTCCCAACGCCGGCGTTCCGTTCGACGACTTCTCGCTCACGGGCGTCCTCGGCGGTGGCGGCGGCGGCGGTGGTGGCGGTGGTGGCGGCGGCGGCGGTGGCGGCGGCGGTGGCGGCGGTGGCGGCGGCGGCGGTGGTGGTGGTGGTGGTGGCGGTGGTGGCGGCGGTGGTGGTGGTGGTGGCGGTGGTGGTGGCGGCGGCGGTGGTGGTGGTGGTGGTGGCGGCGGTGGCGGCGGCGGTGGCGGCGGGTCGTTCGGGCTGCAGGTCACCTACACCGATACCGGGCACGTCATCCAGGCCGTCGATCCGGCCGGCACCGCCTACGCCACGTCGCTCTCCGACGGATCGGGAACCCACCTGTACGCCTCGAGCGACGGGCGCACCTGGGTCGCCCGCGGCGTACACAGCGCCGGCCAGTTCGACATCGTGACGGCGCTGGCGAACGGCACCCTGCTCGCCGACACCCAGGAGGCGAGCGGCCACGTCATCGCGCGCTCCACCGATCATGGCGCCACCTGGACCGACGTCCTTGCGCTCGGCGTCTATCGCACGCTGACGCCGCACAGCTTCGCCGAGCTCGACGGCGTCGTCTACCTCATCCAGTACCAGACGTTCACCCAGGGCGCGACGCCCATCAAGCTCTTCGCCAGCAGCGACGGTGGCGCGACCTGGACCACGCGCTTCACCTTCAATGGCCACCGCCACGGCCACGGCCTGTGCGCCGACCCCAGCGCACATCTTCTGTGGGTCTATTTCGGCGACACCGACGCGCAGAGCGGCATCTACCGCTCGAGCGACGGCGGCGCCTCCTGGCAGTTCATGCTCGGCAACCAGGACGGCGACGTCGTCGACGCCACGCCGCTGCCCGGCGGCGGCCTCCTGTTCGGACAGGACATCTCGTTCCTGCCCACGCTCCCGGCGGTGGCGCAACTCGACGGCGCCGGCCGCTACACCATCCTGGCGCCGCTCACCGGGCCGAGCTACGCGATCCACGCGCTGCAGCAGGGCGGCTTCGTCGTCAGCGCCGAGCGCGAGAGCGGCGGCGACATCTATCCGCCGGGCGAAATCAGCGCCCACCTGTACGGCTCCGCCGACGGCGTGAGCTGGACCCGGCTGTTCGACTACCCGTGGCTCGACCCGAACGCCGACTATGTGCGCGCCGACGTCTTCTGGGAGCTGCCGACGCACGAGCTGGTGCTGACGCTCTACAACGCGGCCGGCTTCGGCCCCGGCGGGCGCGGCTATCAGCTGCTGCGGCGGCAATAGCGAAGCGCCGCAGCCACGCCCGATTTGACAGCCAGGAATATTGCTCCTACACCGATTCCGTGCCCTTCGCCGTCGTGATGCGGCCTACACGCTGGCTGGTCGTGGTCACCGTGTCCGCGATCGCCAGCTTCGCCGGCTCCTTGATCTACGCGGGCCACGTGGCGCGCGGCATCGACGAGATGGCGGAGAGCATCGCGACCAACGCGGCGCCCAGTGTCCGCCACCTGACCGCCGCCCGCACCGCGCTCCACGCCGTGGCCAGCGCGGTGACGCTGCCGTTTCTCGACGACAACGACCGCCGCGTCGATCGCCCGTCGCTGGCCACTGCGCGCCAGCGTCTCCACGACGAGCTGGCGATTTACTTCGAGCTGCCGCTGTACCCCACCGAGCGCACCTACTGGCGGGCGCTGGAGGAGGGCGTCGCCGAGGTCGGCCGCTCGGTCGATCAGATCCTGGCCCGCCTCGATGCCGGCGACAGCGCGGGCGCGGCGGCGCTGCGCGAGCGTGGCTTCACGGCCGCGATCCTGCGCGCCGACGCGGCGCTGGCGGCGCTCGTGGCCTTCGATGCCGATCAGTCCGTGCAGCTCAGCCTGGCGATTCAGCGGCGCCGGCAGCGCAGCCGTAGCGCGGGGAACGTGCTCGTCGTCCTCGACAGCATCCTGTCGCTGCTGCTGCTGCTGGTCGCGCGGCTGGCCGCCCGGCAGTACGTGCGCGCGCTCGAGGACAAGCAGCGACTGAGCGAGCAGGAGGCGCGGCAAGCCAAGGCCGCGCAGACGGCGCAGCGGCAGCTCGCCGAGCGGATCGAAGCGGTCCTTCGGGCCACGGTCCGCTCGGCCGAGACGGCGGCTCATGCGCCCGAGGCCGACGTGATGTTGCGCCAGATCGTCGACGAAGCGCGTCGGCTCGCCGACGCCAGCTTCGTGGCGCTGGGCGTGGGCGGCGATCCGGCGCGGCCGTTCGCCCCCTTCGTCTCCGCCGGCGAGCCGCCGCCCCACCTGGTGTCTTCGGACGAGCCGCCCTGTGCCACCGGAGTGCTCGGCGCGGTAGTCGCGCGCGGCACCGTGCGCGTCGACGACCTGGCTGCGCACGAGGCCTTGGCCGGGCTCCCCGCGCAGCAGCGGCCGGAGGGCGCCTTTTTGGGCGTGGCCATTCAGCACGACGGCGCCAGCCTGGGCGTGCTGTGTCTCCTGCGCCCGCCGGACCGCCCCGCCTTCACCGTCGACGATCAGCACGTCATCGAGCTGCTGGCGGCGTTCGCCGGCGTCGCCATCGACAACGATCGGCTGTATCGCACCGTGCGCCAGCAGGCGCAGGCGCGCGAGGACATGCTGGCGATCGTCGCCCACGATCTGCGCAACCCGCTGTCGGCGATCACGCTGTCGATGCACCAGTTGGCGATGTCGCTGGGGGCGCGCGGCGGCGATCCGCAGGCGGAGAAGGCGGTGGAGACCACGCGCCGCGGCGCGACGCGGATGATCCGCATGATCGACGACCTCCTGACGGCCGCGCGTCTCGAATCAGCGCAGCTCAGCGTCGTGCTGTCGCCCGAAGAGATCGCGCCGATGGTGGCCGAGGCCATCGACGGGCAGACCGAGTTTGCCGCCGAGCGCTCTCTGCGCCTGGCGGTGCGCGTGCCCGCCGAGCTGCCGCGGGTATCGTGCGATCGCGGCCGCATCCTGCAGGTGCTCGGCAACCTCGTCGGCAACGCCATCAAATTCACGCCCCCGGGCGGCGAGGTCACCGTCGCGGTCGCGGGCGGCGACGGCCAGGTCCGATTCTCGGTGGCCGACACCGGGGTCGGGATTCCCAGCGACGCCCTGGCGCACGTGTTCGATCGCTATTGGCAGAAGCAGGAGGACGCGCGCCGTGGCACCGGGCTCGGCCTGTTCATCGCCAAGGGAATCGTCGAGTCGCACCACGGCGCCATCTGGGCCGAGAGCCGCGTCGGCGCCGGCACCACCTTCTCCTTCACGCTGCCGGTCGCGCAGCCGGCGAAGGGCCAGCTCAGTTGACGCAGCCGTCGAGATGGTCGAACGGCGTGTAGAACAGGACGAAGTAGCACATCTCGTTCTTGGTGCTCTCGCCGTAGCTGACCGCGCTCGCCGTCGTGTTGTCGTAGGTGCAGGTGGCGCTCACCAGATCGCCGGCGTCGAGCGTCATCTGCACGGGATCGATGGGCTGCACCCCGAAGACCCACGGATCGCGCTGATAGGCGGTCTGCATGGCGGCGGCGCTGGTGCCGTGCAAGAAGGCAATCTTGGTGCCGAGCTGGTGCATGTGCGGCTGCACGGCGAAGACGTTGTACTGCTTTGCCAGCGTGCAGGTGGGCGACGCGACGGTGACCGCGCTGGCGCCGGCCGGCAGGCTGATCTGCATCGAGCCGAGCGCGTAGATTCCTGCCGGCGTAACCTTGGTGGCGTCGGCGGCGTAGGTCATGTCGACGGTGACGGCGGTGGTGACCGGGCTCGTGGTCGCGTTGAGCAGGTGGACCTGCAACAAGAGCTGCGCGTCCTTCGGGATGGGGAAGCCGCTGCCGTCGGGGAGCTTGAGGCCGCCGGCGCCCACACCGCCGCCGAACAGCGGTAGCCACGACTGCTTGATCAGCGTCTGCGAGCAGTCGAACAGCCCGTCCTGCTCCGGGGTCAGCGTCTGGAAGACCTCGAAGTGGTGCACGGCCGCCGACGTCGTGCTCTCGAACTCGGTCACGGCGAGGTCGGCCGCCTCGGCCAGGGTGACGGTGTAGCAGACGTACGTCTCCTCGCCGGCGTCGAGCATCAGGGGCGGGGTCTTCATCTCGTAGCCGGTGGGGGGCGTCGGCGTCATCGTCGGACCCGCGTTGCCGCCGCACGCCGCGAGCGCCGCCGCGAACGGGGCGATTCGTAAAAGAGGGGCCATGGATGTCAGTTGCTCGACGGTGCCAAGGGGGGCCATCGGGGGAAGCCTTGACCCGCCGTCGGCGTCACGCAAGGATGCGACCGTGGCTGCGATTCTCGGGGAACCGACCCGGCTCCTGGAGTTCCTCTCGGAGGCGAGCAAGCGGTTGAGCGCGTCCCTCGACTATCGGGTGACGCTCGACAGCGTGGCGCGGCTGACCGTGCCGACCCTGGCCGACTGGTGCGACATCCTGATGCTCGACGGCAGCGGCGTGCTCAACCGCGTCAGCATGATCCACAGCGATCCGGCGCGGGTCGCCCTGGCGGAAGAGAACTACCGGCGCTTCCCCTACGAGCAGCACCTCGGTCCCGGCGTGCCGCGGCCGCTCGAAGACGGCGAGCCGCAGCTGATTCGCCACGTGACCGACGAGATGCTGGCGGCCTACGCGCGCCATCCGGACGATCTGGCGGCGCTGCGGCTGTTCGCGCCCAAGTCGATGATGCTGCTGCCGCTCAGCGCGCGCCGGCGCAAGCTCGGGCTGATGGTGCTGGCCTCGGCCGAGTCCGGGCGCCTCTACGGTCAGGACGACCTGACGTTGGCCCAGGAGCTCGCCGTTCGGGTCGCGCTCGCCGTCGACAACGCCCGGCTGTACGCCGCCGAGCAGGAGGCGCGCGCGGAGGCGGAGGCGGCGCTGCGCGCGCGCGTCGAGAGCGAGCGACAGTTCCGCGCCATCCTCGACCACTCGCCGGCGGTCATCTACGTCGCCGATCGTGACGGCAAGCTGGTGCTGGTCAACCGCGAGTACGAGCGGCGAACCGGGCGCAGCGCAGCGCAGCTGATTGGGCGCACCGTCGAGGATCTGCTGCCCCCAGAACAGGCGCAGGCGGTGATGGCCAATGATCGGCGTGTCGCCGAGGAGAACCGCGCCATTCAGTTCGAGTCGACCTTCCTCGAGCGCGGCCAGCCCTGCACCTACTTCTCGCTGAAGTTCCCGCTCGTCGACGACGCCGGAGTCGTGCACGGGGTCGGCGGCATCGCCACCGACGTCACCGAGCGCAACCGGGCGGAAGAGGCGCTGCGGCGCTCGCAGGAGCGCTTCGAGAAGGTCTTTCGCGCCTCGACGATCGCGATCTGTGTGACCAGCCTGGCCGACGCCACCTTCGTCGATGGCAACGCCGCGCTGCAGGCGCTGACCGGCTACACCGTCGAGGAGATGCGCGGGCGCACCGGCGACGAGCTCAACCTGTGGGTGCAGACCGGGGATCGCACGCCCATGCTCCAGGCGCTGCACGCGATGGGCTCGCTCAAGAACCTCGAGGTCCAGATGCGCGATCGCGCCGGTCGCGTGCACGACACGCTGATGTCGCTCGAGCTCATCGACCTCGCCGGCCAGCCCTGCATCCTGACGCTGGTGCAGGAGGTCACCGACCTCAAGCGGCTCAACGATCGGCTGGGCCGCGTGCAGAAGATGGAGGCGCTCGGGCGGCTGGCGGGCGGCATCGCGCACGACTTCAACAACATCCTCACCGCCATCAGCGGCTACACCGGGCTGGTGCTGGAGGCGCTGCCGGCCGGATCGCCGCTGCACGCCAGCGTCGCGCACATCGAGCGGGCCGCGGCGCGGGCGTCGGCGCTGACGCAGCAGTTGCTCGCGTTCGGCCGGCAGCAGGTGCAGGAGCCGGAGGTCATCGACCTGAACGCGGCGGTGCGCAACCTGCTCTCGATGCTGCGGCGGCTGATCGACGAGGACGTGCACTTCGAGACCACGCTCGATCCCGACGCCGGCGCGGTCGAGATCGATCCGGCGCAGCTCGAGCAGGTGATCCTGAACCTGACGCTCAACGCGCGCGACGCCATGCCCAAGGGTGGACGGCTGCGCATCTCCACCGGCAGCGCGCACAGCGACGGCGGCGCGCCGCTGGTGCGGCTCAGCGTCGAGGACGACGGCGTCGGAATGGACGAGGCGACGCGGCCGCACATCTTCGAGCCGTTCTTCACCACCAAAGAGGTCGGCAAGGGCACCGGCCTCGGCCTGGCCACGGTGTATGGCATCGTCGAGCAGGCGGGAGGGCGGATCGTCGTCCACAGCGAGCCGCAACGCGGTGCCCGCTTCGACGTGCTCCTGCCGCGCTCCACGCGCGCCCCGGCCTCGGCGCCGCAGGCGCGAGACGTGGTGTTGCAAGCGGGCGGCGGCGAGACGCTGCTGGTGGTCGAGGATGACGAGTCGGTGTGCGAGTTCGTCTCGCTGGTCTTGCGCTCGGCGGGGTACACGATCGTCACCGCCCGCGACGGGGAAGAGGCGGTTCGCGTCGCGGCGGCGCACGCCGGTCAGATCGATCTGCTGCTCACCGACATCGTGATGCCCAACCGCAACGGCCGCTCGGTGGCGAACGAGCTGCGCCGCGCCTACCCGGAGCTGCGCGTGATGTACATGTCGGGATATCCTGGCGACACGCTGCAGCGCTACGAAGGGATCCCGCTCGGCGACTGCTTCTTGCAGAAGCCGTTCACCCGCGACGTGCTCTGCGAGAAGGTCGGCGAGGCGCTGCGCACGCGCCGCTGAGCGCTCAGGCGAGGCGCGCCGCCTCGTCGCGCATGATCGCCGCTTCGTCGACGGGGGTGACCAGCACCTCGACGTCGCTCTTGGGGTCGCTGATGCGGCGGAGCGCGCCGCCGTCGGCCAGGTTGGCCGCGTCGTCGATGACGATGCCCGCCCACTCGAAGCCGGCGAGGATGGCGGCGCGCACGGTGGGGGCGTTCTCGCCCACGCCGCCGCCGAACGCGATGGCGTCACAGCCGTCGAGCACCGCCAGAAACGCGCCCAGATACTTGCGCGCGCGCTGCACGTAGACCGCCACGGCGAGGCGCGCCTCGCTGTCCTGCCGGGCCAGAAGAGCGCGCATGTCGCCGTCGCCCGCGAGGCCGCGCAGGCCCGAGTCGTGCTCCAGCATGTGGTCGATCGCCTCCACGGCCACGCCACTGCGCAGAAGATGCAGGATCGCGCCGGCATCGAGGTCGCCCGGCCGCGTCGCCATCACCAGCCCCTCGAGCGGCGAAAAGCCCATCGACGTGTCGACCGCGCGCCCGTCGCAGCTGGCGGTCACCGATGCGCCGGAGCCGAGCTGGAAGGTGATGACCCGCGCCCGCCCGGGGCCGAGCGCGCGCAGCATCGACTGATGCGCGAGGCCGTGAAAGCCGTAGCGCACGATGCCGAAGCGCTCGCGCACCTCGCGCGGCAGGGCGTAGGTCACGGCCACCGGCGGCAGGCCCGCGTAGAGCGCGGTGTCGAAGACGCCCACCTGGAGCGCGCCCGGCCAGCGACGGCGGGCGGCCTCGATCCACACGAGCGCACGCGGCAGGTGCAGCGGTGCGAGCGCGACGTTGGCGCGCAGCTCGGCCAGGGAGGCGTCGTCGAGCACGGTGGTGGCACGCAGCCGGGGACCGCCGTGGACCACGCGGTGGACCACCACGTCCGGCTTCTCGTCGATCGCCGACAGCGCCCGCGGGTCGCCGCTGTCGAGGTGCTGCTCGCGGCGCGCGTCGCCGTCGAACGTGGTCAGCCGCACCGAGGAGCTGCCGACGTTGATCGCCAACGTGCGGGCCATGGCTACTTCTTTCCGTCGCCGTCGTGATACTGCTGCAGGCGATACTGGATGGTGCGGGGAGAGATGCCGAGGATCTCGGCGGCGCGGGAGGTGGAGCCGCCGGTGTGCTCGAGGGTCTTCAGGACGGCGAAGCGCTCGAGGTCGGCCATGGTGGCGCCGGGGATGGCGGGCATGCCGTCTGGGCGCTTCTGGGCGGTGGCGATGGAGGCGGTGAAGTCTTCGACGCCGATGCGACTGGACTTGCAGACGACGACGGCGCGCTCGATGGCGTTCTCGAGCTCGCGGACGTTGCCGGGCCAGTCGTAGTTGGCGAGGCAGGCCAGGGCGTCGTCGGAGAAGCCTTCGATGGACTTGTCGTTGTCGCGGGCGTACTTGGCGAGGAAGTGGGAGGCGAGCAGGGGGATGTCGGAGGCCCGGGTGCGGAGCGGGGGGACCTCGATGGAGACGACGTTGAGGCGGTAGTAGAGGTCCTCGCGGAAGAGGCCGTCCTTGACGCGCTGGAGCAGGTCGCGGTTGGTGGCGGTGATGACGCGGACGTCGACCTTGATGGTCTGGTTGCCGCCGACGCGCTCGAACTCGTGCTCCTGGAGGAAGCGGAGGAGCTTGACCTGGATGGAGGGGGAGATCTCGCCGATCTCGTCGAGGAAGAGGGTGCCGCCGTCGGCCTGCTCGAAGCGGCCCTCGCGGCGGCCGACGGCGCCGGTGAAGGAGCCGCGCTCGTGGCCGAAGAGCTCGCTCTCGAGGAGGGTCTCGGCGAGGGCGGCGCAGTTGAGCTTGACGAAGGGCTTCTTGGAGCGAGGGGAGTGCTCGTGGATGGCGGCGGCGATGAGCTCCTTGCCGGTGCCGCTCTCGCCGTTGATGAGGACGGAGGCGCGAGAGGGGGCGACCTGGAGGACGGCGTCGAAGACCTGCTGCATGGCAGGGCTGGAGCCGATGATGTTGTTGATGCGGTGCTTGGCGGAGAGGCGCTCGCGGAGGTGGCCGGCCTCGGCGCGGAGGCGCTTGCGCTCGAGCTCGCGGCCAAGGACGAGGGAGAGCTCCTCGACGTTGACGGGCTTGGAGAGGTAGTCGGCGGCGCCCTGGCGCATGGCCTGGACGGCGCTCTCGATGGCGCCGAAGGCGGTCATGACGATGACGACGCACTCGGGATCGCGCTCGCGGACCTTGGCCATGAGCTCGAGGCCGTAGAGGCCGGGCATCTTGAGGTCGGTGACGACGAGGTCGGGAGAGAAGTCCTCGAGCTTGGGCAGCGCCTTGAAGCCGTCGGCGGCGGTCTCGACCAGGTAGCCCTCGTCGCGCAAAAGCTCGGCCAGCGCCGTGCGCGCGTTGGCCTCGTCATCGACGATCAGGATGCGTTCTTTTGCCATTCGGCCCCCACTCTGCGTCAGGCCCGCGCCAGGATCCAGTACAGGAAGTCCGAGACGGTGAGCATGCCGCGCAGCTCGCGGCCACGCATGACCGGCAGGGCGCCGACGCGGCGGCGCAACAGCGTCTGCGCCGCTTCGGTCGCCGGGCGATCGGCGCTGATGGTGGACAGCCGCGTGCTCATGGCGTCGGCCACGAGCATGACGCGACGCCCGGGGGCGGCGGTGTCGTCGAGCCAGGCGCGGCCGGCGGCGAGCACGTCGCGGTCGGACAACAGGCCGATGACCGCGTCTTCGCGCACGACCGGCAGGTGGCGCACGCCCGACGAGCGCATGGTATGCCACGCGGAAGCCAGCGTCGCCGCCGGCTCGACCAGGATGAGCGGCCGGGCCGTCATCAGCTGAGCGACTGGCGGCTCGCGCCGATTGGCGCGGCGCTCGTCCTCGAGCGCGGAGGCCGCGAACCGCAGGGCATCGGTGGCGGTGAAGATGCCGAGGAGCTGGCCGTTCTCCACCACCGGCAGGCAGGAAAAGCGATGGGCGAGCATCCGCTCGCAGGCGGTCAACAGCGGCGTCGACGGCGTGACCGCCTCGGGCCGCGCCGCCATCACGTCGGCGACGAGCGCGCCATCCGCGGCCGCCACCACGTCGCGCAGGGACAAGACGCCCACCAGCGCCGCCGACTGGTCGACGACCGGCAGGTGGCGGATGCGGCAGGTCTTCATGATACTGGCCGCGGCGTCGACCGTCTCCCCCTGCCGAATCGTGATCGGCCGCCGCGTCATCAGGACGTCGATGGCCGGGTCAAATGGCCGGGAAGTCTGGGCGAGCATGTCCTGGTACTGAGCAAGCCCTGCGCCAGCACCGACATGCGGCCACAGCCGGATCGCGCGCAAGGCGTGCGCTCGCATCTCCGATCAGCGCAGCCCTTGCGCGATCTCCGGGCACTGCCACAGGGGCGCGGCTGGAACGCTTCCTGCTCCCGCAGCGATCCGGAGGCGACCATGGACGTTCGCGAAATCATGACCACGCCGGTGCGGACCCTGAATCCGGCAGACACGCTCAACTGCGCCGCCAAGCTGATGCGCGACTACGCGCTCGGATGCGTTCCCATCGTGAACCCGGACGGCAAGCTCGTCGGCGTGCTTACCGATCGCGACATCGCGCTGTCGGCCTATGCGTTCGGCGAGGCGCTGTGGCGCTTGAGCATCGCCGACAGCATGCACAGCCCGGTACATACCTGCCACGCCGACGACGGCATCGAGAGGGCCGCGCGCATCATGCGCGAGCATCGCGTGCGGCGGCTGCCCGTCGTCGACGCGGCCGGCAAGCCCATCGGCATGGTGTCGCTCGACGACCTGGCGCGGGCATCGCGCCAGCCGGTCATCGACCCCACCCCCGGCCTCACCGCCGACGAGATCGGCGACGTCTACGACGCGACCTCGGGCCGCAGCAAGCACGCGCGCCGTCCCCACTGACCATCACGCCGGGACGCCGGCGCGATCCAGGTCGCGCCGCGTCACGATCCCGAGCACCAGCGGACCGGATACGACCGGCAGGCAGCCGATGCGCAGCTGCTTCATTGCCGCCGCGGCCATGCCGATGCTCGTCTCGGGCTCGACGGCGAAGACCTCGCTCGACATCACGGTTTCGACGGCGTCGGAGCCGCCGCGGCCGAGGTCGCAGCGACAGGCCACGCCGACCAGCGCCAGCCGTCGATCGAAGACGAGCAGATGGTGCACCCCGCGCGCAGCGGCGAATTCGTCGGCGGCATGGCAGCGCGTCTCGATCGTGGTCGACGGCGGCTTGCGGCGCATCCAATGGGTCACTGACTCGGACTGGTCGACGGCGCAGTACAAGAGCACATCGGGCGTGGCGCGCCAGGCCTGCAGGTGGACGCAGTCCAGGCACTCGGAGCCGTCGATGCAGCCCTTGCGTGGGCACGACACCCTCGCCGTCGCCAGCGTCCCCAGCGGGGAGGCTGCGCCCCGAACTCGCAAGACGGCATTGAACGCGGGGCCCTCGACGATCTCGGTGACTCCGCGAGCGCCGTTTCCTATGAAATGGACAGGCACGGCTCGACGCCTCGAGGTGCAAGCGACGCGCCGGGTGGAGTGCGCCACGCGGCGGAGCGTCGGGCAGCGGGGCGCGCACCGCTTGCGAGCGGCCGGGCGCGCAGGCGCAATGATTGCGTCGTCATCGGCACGTCGTGTGCTCTGACGACGGTCGTGATCGAAGGGATCCTGATACCGGTCGATTTTTCCCAGACCGCCCTGGCCGCGGCCCGATACGGCTGCGCGCTGGCGGCACGCCTCGGCGCGCGGGCCACCCTGTTGCACGTCTTCTCGCCGCGCGTGGTCGTGCTCCCCGACGCCGTGTTCGTGCCGTCGCCGGAGGAGATTCGAGCGCTCGCGGATGCGGCGCGCGACCGCCTGCAGTCACTGGCGGCCGACTTGGCCCGCGACGGCCAGGAGATCGACTGCATCGCCGTCGAGGGCCAGCCGGCCGAAGCCATCCGGCTCGTCGCCGAGCAGCAACGCGCCGGCCTGATCGTCATGGGCACGCACGGGCGGCGCGGCGTCGCCCACCTGCTGCTCGGGTCGGTCGCCGAACGGCTGCTGCGGAGAGCGCCGTGCCCGGTGTTGACCGTCGGGCGAGCCTGCGTGCGGTCGGGCCACGCCGCCGTCCCGTGAAACCCGCACCGCCATCATCGGAAGCCCCCCACTGGATTGCGCGATCGACGAGGCTTACGATGTCCATACGAGGAGGATGGTCGTGCCCACCGATCGGCAACAGCCAATCGCCGAAGAATGGAGCGAGGAAGCCGTCGACGAGGCCGACGAGCAGTCGTTCCCCGCGAGCGACCCGCCGGCCTGGACGCCGCTGCGCGCCGGCGAGCCCGACCGCGCTCCGCCGCCGCGGACGGGCGCCGATCGGTGAAGCTGCGGTATAACCGACCGGATGAATCGATCCGGCCGGAGCCTCCTGGAGCAGATCGCCGAAGCGGCGATGTTGGAGAAGGGCTTTCTACCCACGCCACCCGACGCGGCGCTCGCCGAGGCGGCGCGGGCGCAGCCGGTCGATCATCCCGGCGACGGCATGCGCGATCTGCGCGCGCTGCCCTGGACGTCGATCGACAATCCCGAGTCGCAAGATCTCGACCAGATCGAGGTCGCCGAGGCGGTCGACGGCGGCACCCGGCTCTACGTGGGCATCGCCGACGTCGACCACTTCGTCGCGGCGGGATCGGCGGTCGATCGCTACGCCGCCAACAACACGACCAGCGTCTACACGGGCGTGCGCACCTTCCCCATGCTGCCCGAGCGACTCTCGTTTCACGAAAGCTCGCTGTTGGCGGACCAGGCGCGGCCGGCGATGATCCTCGAGACGCTGGTCCTCGCCGACGGTAGCCTCGGCGACGCCGCCTTCTATCCGGCGCTGGTGCAGAACAAGGCCAAGCTCGACTACCCCTCGGTGTCGGCCTGGCTCGACGGCCAGGCGCATCCGCCCGCCGCCCTTATGAACGAGCCGGCGCTGCGCGCCCAGGTGGAGCTGCACGATCGGCTGGCGCGCACGCTCGCCGAAGCGCGCCGCCGCGAGGGCGCCATCGACGTCGATACCGCCGAGGTGCGCGCCGTGGTCGATGACGCCGGGCAGGTCACCGGCCTGGTCGCCCACCGGCAGGACCGCGCCGGCAGCGTCATCGAGGAGCTGATGATCGCCTCGAATCGGGGCGTGGCGCGTGCGCTCGACAAGGCCGGGCTCGCCTCGATCCGCCGCGTCGTCAAGCAGCCGGAGCGCTGGGCGCGCATCATCGCCTACGCGGCGGAGCGGGGGACGACGCTGCCGCCGGCGCCGAGCTCGCAGGCGCTGTCGCGCTTCGTCGACGAGATGCGGCGGACGCGCCCCGACGAGTTCACCGAGATCTCGCTCGCGATCGTCAAGCTGATGGGGCGTGGCGAGTACGTCGCGCACGCGCCCGCCGAGCGGGAGATCGGCCACTTCGGCCTGGCGACGATGGAGTACGCGCACGCGACGGCACCCAACCGGCGCTATCCGGATCTGGTGACGCAGCGGATCCTCAAGGCGCAGGCGCGCGGCGCCCGACCGCCCTACGGTCGCGACGAGCTGGCCGCGATCGCCGAGCGCTGCACGCGGATGGAGGCGCAGGCGGAGAAGGTCGAGCGGCGGGTGCAGAAGTCGGCGGCGGCGCAGCTGCTCCAGCACCGCGTAGGCAGCACATTCGCCGGCATCATCACCGGCGCCAGCGACAAGGGCGTCTTCGTGCGCGTGTTCGAGCCCATCGCCGAGGGCAAGCTCGTTCACGGCGGCCACGGCCTCGCGGTCGGCCAGCGGGTGCGGGTGCGCCTGCGCGGGGTCGACGTGGAAAAGGGCTTCATCGACTTCGAGCGCCTCGTCTAGCCGCGATGCCGGTCCGTCCGATAGAGGCCAACCGGGGGCAGCCCGAGCCGCGGCGACGGAGTATGCTGCCCAGATGAGCGACCGGTCGGACGCGTTGGTGATCTTCGGAGCGACAGGCGATCTCGCGTTCAAGCAGATCTTTCCGGCGCTCCAGGCGCTGGCGGAAAAGGGGCAGCTCGACGCTCCCGTCGTCGGCGTGGCCCGCGAGTCGTGGAGCGTCGCCGATCTGCTGCAGCGCGCGCAACAGAGCCTGACCGCGGCGGCGGGGGCGCCCACCGCCGTCGACGAGCGGCTGGCGGCGAAGCTGCGCTACGTGGGCGGGGACTACCGTGACGCGGCCACGTTCGCCGCGCTCAAGGCGGCGCTGGCGGGCGCGCGCGCGCCGATCTTCTACCTGGCGATTCCGTCGAGCATGTTCGTCGTGGTCATCGAGGGGCTCAAGCGCGTCGGGCTCACCGACGGCGCTCGCGTGGTCGTGGAGAAGCCGTTCGGTCGTGACCTCGCCTCGGCGCTGGAGCTCAATCGCGCGCTCCAGGCGGCGCTCCCCGAGTCGTCGATCTTCCGCATCGATCACTTCCTCGGCAAGGAGCCGGTGCAAAACCTGCTCTACTTCCGCTTCGCCAACTCGTTCCTCGAGCCGCTCTGGAACCGCGACCACGTCGAGAGCGTGCAGATCACCATGGCCGAGACGTTCGGCGTCAAAGGGCGCGGCGCCTTTTACGAAGAGACCGGCGCCATCCGCGACGTCATCCAGAACCACCTGTTGCAGGTGACCGCGCAGCTGGCGATGGATCCGCCCGCGGCCGAGGAGTCGGCGCGTGCCGAGAGCGCGCGAGTGCTCGCCGCCATCGCGCCGCTGCGCCCCGAGGACGTCATCCGCGGCCAGTTTCGTGGCTATCGCAGCGAGCGGGGCGTCCACGCCGATTCGAAGGTCGAGACGTTCGCCGCGGTGCGCCTGTCGATCGACACCTGGCGCTGGGCGGGCGTGCCGTTCTACATCCGCGCCGGCAAGTGCCTGCCGACCACGGCGACCGAGGTCTTCGTGACGCTCAAGCGGCCGCCGCGCTCCGCCTTCGGCGAGCCGCTGGCGACGCTGCACAACTACGTGCGCTTTCGCCTGGGGCCGACCGTGTGCATCGCGCTCGGCGTGCGCGCCAAGCAGCCGGGCGAGCAGATGGTCGGCAAGCCCGTCGAGTTGGTGGCGACCGAGGCCCAGGGGCCGCTTTTGACCTACGAGCGGCTCCTCGGCGATGCCATGCGCGGCGATCAGTCGCTCTTCGCCAGCGAGGCGATGGTCGAGGCCCAGTGGCGGGTGGTCGACGGCGTGCTCCCGCGGACCGCGCCGCCGGTCGAGTACGAGCCGGGCACGTGGGGACCGCCGACGGAGCGGCTCCTGCCGGGCGGCTGGCACGATCCGATGTGCTGAGCGGAGCCGTCGCCGCGCGCGCCGCCGGGCGGGATCAGGCTCAGAAGAGGTAGAAGGCGGAGAACTGCACCCGGTGGTTGACCGGCGTGTTGCCGTCGGCGTACTGGTCGCGGAAGTAGGCGTACTCGAGACCGAGCCGCACTGACGGCGTGACGTCACCGAACAGGTTGACGTCGAACCAATCCTCGGCCGTGCGCACCTTGTTCGGGGCGCCGTGGAGCTTCGAGTTGTTCGAGTCCATGTGCGAGTAGTTGGCCGAGATCCAGCTCCGACCGTTGAGCTTCGGAAAGTAGTACTGCGCACCCACGATGTACGACTGCCACTGGATCAGATGGAGCACGCCGTCGGTGCTGTAGACGACGAGGCCGGGATCGACGTTGGGCGTATAGGTCGGCGCGGGCATCGCCATCGTCGGGTTGGGCAGCGCGGGGAAGGAGACGCCGCCGTTGAGGCCGGTATAGAGGTCCGCGGTGCCGTAGCCGTAGGCGTACTCGCCGGTGAGCGTCAGCGCGTTGCCCTTCTTGTTCGGCCGCGCCGGCAAGACGGGAACGAAGGCGTCGACGGCGACGCCCCAGCCGATGTTGGACTCGACGTCGTTCTTGGGCGTGGCGGTGAACTCGGGCAGGGCGAAGCGGCGAAGGTCGCCGGTCAACGCGATGGACAAGGGCAGAATGCCGGTGCCGGTGCTGCCGCTCGTCGTGAGCCCGGTCCACTTGTTCACGGCGAGGCGGACACCGGCCTGGCCCTCGGGGAAGCCGGAGTCGCGCTGCGGGGGACGCATCATGGCGGCGGCGAAGTCGATGGTGATGGCCGAGGTCTTGATCGACTTGGACAGCCGGATCTGCACCGTGCGCGAGTAGACCTCGCCCGGCACGCCCTGGATCTGGACGCTGTTGGGCTGATACCCCGACTGCCAGCCGAACAGCTGCCAGTACTGGCCGATGAGCATGTCGACGATCGGCGTCTCCATCTTCAGGTTGAAGTGGCGGATGCGGAAGGTCGGGTTGGTGAAGAACGCCGCTTCCGAGGCGTTGGGCGGCTGGTTGCCGAGGAAGTCCATCTCGAGCATGGAGCTCACACGGACGTGATGGTACTCGGGGGCGCGGATGCGAAAGCCAATGCGCGAGTTGCGGACGCCGAACATGATGCGGTCGTGGTTGCCGGCGTAGGAGTCGGTGCGGGCCACCTGGCCGTTGCCGGCGATGTCGTTGAAGCTCTCGGTGGTGTCGAAGATGGTGTCGGCTTCGACGAAGCCGTAGAGCGTCGTCGACCACTTGGCGAGCACCAGGGTCGGCGATTCACCCATCTGCGTGCCGACGCTGTCGCCGATGTCGCGCAACGCGCTGTCGTACTCGGCCTGGCTGATGATGCCCTTTTCCCGCATCAGGTTCATCGTCGTCAGCTCGAGCGCGACGCGGTGGTGCACCTTGGGCGGTGGCACCACGGGCGCGGGTGGGGCGGCGGGGGACGGCTGGGCTTGCGCCCGCGCCGAAGCGGCGTACAGAAAGACCGACAGCAGGGCCAGGCTGAGCTTGGTTCGCATCGGCCACTCCTTCATAAGTTGTTTCGCGAATAACACGGCCCGGCGGTACACACGGTGAGAAGACGGTGTCGATCGTGTGAACGTTGTGCGACGTCTCGCCATGGACGCGTCACGAACCGGCCGGCAGATCAGCACCGAAGCGTCACCGACGAGTCATCGAGGGCGACTCAGAACCGGATGATGACCAGGAGTTATGCCATCCGCCCTGGCGGGGGTTCAGCTACTGGCCAGTCCTCGCGTATTCGCGCTTCCACTTCTCCAGAAGATCGCGGTTGTCGAGCTGCCACGGGTGGAAGCGGGGGCGGTAATAGGCCAGATAGAGGCGCCACATCGCGAGCAATGCGCCCGGCTCGATCCACAGGAAGCGCACGAGCGATCCCCACTCGCCGGCCGACCAAAGGATCCCGTCCGCGCGCATCAGTCGGAGCTGCTGCTCGGCGACCAGGACCCAGAAGATGACGGTCGCCAGCAGCATGACGATCACGCGCTCCAGGTAGCGCCCCCCGACGGCCTGGTACACGTCGAAGGCGACCGCTTTGTGCTCGTTCTCCTCGGCGGCGTGCCAGCGCCACAGGTCGGCCATGACCGGGTGCGCGTCCTTCAGGATTTCGGGATCGCCGAGGAGCGAGTGGGCGAGCGTCGCCGTGAAGTGCTCGAGCGCGCAGGTGGCCGCCAGCCGCCCGCGCGGCGGCACGACGCGGGTGACAAGGTCCAGGACGCGCTCGATCCGTGCTTCCAGCGCGTGCGCCGGGTAGCCCTGGGCCTCGAGCATCCGGTTGTAGCGGACGTGCTCGCGGCTGTGGAAGCCCTCCTGGCCGCAGAACGCCCGCACCTCGCCCCGCAGCTTGTCGTCGGTGAGCCGGCTCTTGTAGTGGTTGACGGCGGCGACGAAGAAGCGCTCGCCGGCCGGGAAGAAGAGTGAGAGGTTGTCGAAGAAGAGCGTGACGGCGCGCCTGCCGCCATGCCAGTGGCGCGGCACCTCGTCGTCGAGCGGGAAGCGCAGGTTGCGCACGGGGAAGGCGTCGGGGATCACCATACGCTCGAGGCTACGCGCGCGACGCTTGCGCGCCCAGGTCCAGCGGTGCCATTCTCTTGTCATTAGGGGCCAGGCCATGCCGCGACGAATCGACCGGGAGGCGGGCTCGCTCCCCGCCATCCACGCGCTGCATCTGGCCGAGCTGGCCGGCCGCTGGGGCGTCTCGACGGCGACGCTCTTGCGCGGCAGCAGCCTCGGCAGGAGCGAGCTGACGCAGCCGGGCGGACGGCTGCCGATCGCCGCTATGGAGCGGCTCGTCGAGCGAGCGCGCGCGCTCACCGGTGAGCCGGCGCTCGGCATCTACTTCGGCCTGCAGATGCGGATCTCCTGGCATGGCTACCTCGGGCTGGCGGCGATGACCGCGCAGACCGCGCGCGAGGCGCTCGAGCTGGCCACCCGATTCGTGCCCACGCGCACCGGCGCGCTCGCGCTCAGCCTCGAGATCGCGGGGCGGAACGCGACGCTCGTGATCCGCGAGGGTGCCGACTTCGGCGCCGCGCGGGACGCCGTGGTCCTGGCGCTCATCGTCGGCATCTGGCAGCTCGGCTGCACGCTCACCGGTCGCCAGCTGCGCGGCAGCGCCGAGGTCGCGATGCCCGAGCCGCCGTACATCGCGCGCTTCAAGAGCGTGATGCCGGGCGCGCTGCGCTTCGATCAGCCGGAGCACCGCCTCGTGTTCGACAAGGCCACGCTCGATCTGCCGCTGGTGACGGCCGATCCGGCCGCGCTGCGCTTGACCCGCGAGCAGTGCGAGCGCGAGCTGGACGCGCTCGGCTTCGCCGGTCCCTTTCGCCAACGGGTGCGCGCGCTGGCGCTCGCCGGCAGCGGCGGGGCGCGGGCGATCGAGGAGGTCGCCGCGCAGCTCCACGTCTCGTCGCGCACGCTCAAGCGGCGGCTCGCCGAGCTGGGCACCAGCTACTCCCAGATCCTCGACGACGAGCGTAAGCGCCGCGCGCTCGTGCTCTTGCGTACGACGTCGCTGACGACGGAGGCGATCGCCGACCGATTGGGTTACTCCGACGTGGCGAACTTCAGCCGCGCCTTCCGCCGCTGGACCGGTCGCACCCCCGGTTCGGTCCGCCGCCGCCGATCCCGTGGCCCGAAATGACCGATCGTGCGAACCGCGACGGCGACGCGATCGAGGAGGCGCTGGCGCTGGTCCGGCAGCTGCCCGCCGGCGTGGTGGCCGCGCTGTTCGGCAGGTACGGCAAGCCGCTGGAGGGCGCGCTGCCCGCGCTCGCGCCCGGCGATCGATGGGCCGAGATTGCCGTCGCCCAGGGGCAGGTCGCCGTCGTCCGCGTGCTGCAGGTGCGCACCGCGGTCGACGTGATCGCCAACGACTGGTTCGTCCTCGACGCTCCCGGCGCCGATCCGCTCGCCGTCGCCGGTCCGCTGTTCGCCGCGGCGCTGCGCGCGCTGTCCCGCGCGGCTCGGCCCGCCGGAGACTGAGCGCTCGCTCCCGCCGCCTTCATTGTCGCGACCACCGGCCTATCGTTGCTGCTCGGAGGTGAGCGATGAAGCGCCTGAGCTGCCGCGATGTCGGATTGAACTGCGACTATGTCATGGAGGGCCAGAGCGAGGATGAGGTGATGGAGAAGGCGCGCGAGCACGGGCAGCGCCAGCACGGCATGAAGACCATCTCGCCCGACCAGGAGCGCGACATCCGCCGCATGATCAAGAGCGCGTGAGCGGGCCGATGGCAGCGACGCGCCGAGCGGACGGGCGCGGGCCAAGCTGGGTGCGGCGCGTGGCCGAGAGCTCCGACGCGATGGATCTGCCGCCGGGTCTCTTTCGCGGCTCGGCGCGACAGATCGCGCTCGGGCTCAAGCGCTCGGCGATGCGCAGCCAGCGCACCAAGGGCACCAAGCTCCAGTCGGCGATGGGGATGTTGAACCTGTACATCAACCGCGCCGGTTCCAAGCTCTCGCCCCCGACGCGGCAGCGGCTGGAGCGGGCGAAGCAGGAGCTGCGCAAGGCGTTCGGGCGGGCGCCGAAGAGCAGCCGGACTCATAGCGGCTGACGCTGCCCGATCTGGCCGACGCCAGCCGCTGGCGTTGTCGCCGGCTGATGGCGTTGTCGCCGGCTCGCGCCGCGCAGGGTTTTCCGGTCGCGGCCGCCCCGCCGCAGGATTTGCGCGAAAGCACGTCCGCACGCCGCGGGCGGTGGTTGGAACCGCGCGTGCATTGGGTCGCGGCATGACGAACGCCCGTGGAGTGAGCAGCGGATCGCCGGAGCGCGGTTGATGCGGGTCGCGCCCGACGTCTTGCGGCGGCTCGAGATCGCGGCGCCGCGATACACCAGCTATCCGACCGTGCCGGCGTGGTCCAATGGCTTCGGTCCCGACGATCACGCGCGGGCGCTGGCGCAAGCCAGCGTCGCGGCCGAGGAGCCGCTGTCCCTGTACGTGCACATTCCCTTCTGCAAGGAGCTGTGCAGCTACTGCGGGTGCAACGTCGTCGTCACCCGCGATCAGAAGCGGGTCGAGCGGTATCTCGCCACGCTCGCCGGCGAGCTGGCGATGACCAGCGCGCGCCTTGGGAGCCGGCGAACGCTGTCGCGCATCCACTTCGGAGGCGGCACGCCCACGTTCCTCGACGAGGCGCAGCTCGGGCGGCTGTGGTCGGAGATCACCTCCCGGTTCACTGTGGCGGCCGACGCGGAGGTCGCGATCGAGGTCGATCCGGTCGTCACCACCGGCGAGCAGCTGGCGCTCCTGGGCAGCTTCGGCTTCAACCGCATCTCCATGGGGGTGCAGGACTTCGAGCCGGTGGTGCAGCGCGCGGTCAATCGCGTGCAGTCGATCGAGGAGACCGCGACGGCCATCGCCCGGGCGCGCGCCGTCGGCTTCCGCAGCGTCAATCTCGATCTCATCTACGGTCTGCCGCACCAGACCGAGGAGTCGTTCGCGCGCACGATGGACACCATCGTCGCGCTCGCGCCCGATCGCGTGGCCTGCTTCTCGTTCGCCTACGTTCCGTCGGTGCGGCCGAACCAGCGGCGGCTGCCGCTGGCGGCGATTCCGACGGGCGCCGAGAAGCTGGCGCTGCTGGCGATCGCGCAGGAGCGTCTGGGCGCGGCCGGCTACCTCGCCATCGGCATGGATCACTTCGCGCGCCCCGAGGACGAGCTGGCGCGCGCGCAGGCGGCGCGCACCCTGTGGCGCGACTTTCAGGGCTACACGACCCGGCGCGTCCGCACCACCGTCGCCGTCGGCGCCAGCGCCATCAGCGACTTCGGCGACGCCTACGCGCAGAACGAGCACGCGCTCGGCCAGTACGAAGCGGCCATCGCCCGGGGCGGGCAGGCGACGGTCAAGGGCATCTGGCTTGGCGCCGACGACCGCCGCCGGCGCGACGTGATCGTGCAGCTCATGTGCAACGGCTGGGTCGACCTCGGCAGCGACGGCGAGCAGTACTTCGCGCGCGAGCTCGACGCGCTCGTCGGCGCCGAGCGCGACGGGCTGGTGGCCGAGCGCGGGCGCGAGATCCTCTTGACCGAGCTCGGCCGCACATTCGTGCGCAACGTGGCGATGCAGTTCGACGCCTACCTGGAGCGCCCGGACGGGCGGCGCGTCTTCTCGGCGACGGTCTGAATCAGCGGCGGCGCGCCTGCATCTCCGCCGCGATCGCGTCCCACTGCTCGGGGAGCAGCCGATCGAGCGCCGGGAAGATGCGGAGCTCTTCGTCGCGCAGGTGGCGCGACATGTGCGCCTCGAGCCAGACGCAAGCCGCCTCGGTGGCGGCGCAGCGCGCCTGCGTCGCTTCGCGGGCGATGACGCTCCACTGGTCGACGAGCCCGGCGAGTTTTGGGTCGGCCCAGAGGTGCTCGCTGGTCATCGCCTCGAGCGCCGCCGACAGGGCGGGGTCGTCGAGGCGCAAGAGGCGCGGTCGCACGCTCTGCTCTTCGTCGCGGAGGTGTAGCGGCAGCGCGACGCTGAAGTAGCGGTGGAGCTGTCCGGCCGCCTCGCGCGCCGCTGGCGCCGGCGCGCCCTGCGCCAGGCGGTTGGCGAGCGCGCAGAAGGTGCGAATCCGGGCATGGCAGTCGAGCAGCAGCTCGCGCATCGATCGCTGCTGTGGATGGCGGGCTCCCAGGCGGGTCAGCATCGCGCCCGGCTACTTCTTTCCGTCGCCGTCGTGATACTGCTGCAGGCGATACTGGATGGTGCGGGGAGAGATGCCGAGGATCTCGGCGGCGCGGGAGGTGGAGCCGCCGGTGTGCTCGAGGGTCTTCAGGACGGCGAAGCGCTCGAGGTCGGCCATGGTGGCGCCTGGGATGGCGGGCATGCCGTCTGGGCGCTTCTGGGCGGTGGCGATGGAGGCGGTGAAGTCTTCGACGCCGATGCGACTGGACTTGCAGACGACGACGGCGCGCTCGATGGCGTTCTCGAGCTCGCGGACGTTGCCGGGCCAGTCGTAGTTGGCGAGGCAGGCCAGGGCGTCGTCGGAGAAGCCTTCGATGGACTTGTCGTTGTCGCGGGCGTACTTGGCGAGGAAGTGGGAGGCGAGCAGGGGGATGTCGGAGGCCCGGGTGCGGAGCGGGGGGACCTCGATGGAGACGACGTTGAGGCGGTAGTAGAGGTCCTCGCGGAAGAGGCCGTCCTTGACGCGCTGGAGCAGGTTGCGGTTGGTGGCGGTGATGACGCGGACGTCGACCTTGATGGTCTGGTTGCCACCGACGCGCTCGAACTCGTGCTCCTGGAGGAAGCGGAGGAGCTTGACCTGGATGGAGGGGGAGATCTCGCCGATCTCGTCGAGGAAGAGGGTGCCGCCGTCGGCCTGCTCGAAGCGGCCCTCGCGGCGGCCGACGGCGCCGGTGAAGGAGCCGCGCTCGTGGCCGAAGAGCTCGCTCTCGAGGAGGGACTCGGCGAGGGCGGCGCAGTGGAGCTTGACGAAGGGCTTCTTGGAGCGAGGGGAGTGCTCGTGGATGGCGGCGGCGATGAGCTCCTTGCCGGTGCCGCTCTCGCCGTTGATGAGGACGGAGGCGCGAGAGGGGGCGACCTGGAGGACGGCGTCGAAGACCTGCTGCATGGCAGGGCTGGAGCCGATGATGTTGTTGATGCGGTGCTTGGCGGAGAGGCGCTCGCGGAGGTGGCCGGCCTCGGCGCGGAGGCGCTTGCGCTCGAGCTCGCGGCCAAGGACGAGGGAGAGCTCCTCGACGTTGACGGGCTTGGAGAGGTAGTCGGCGGCGCCCTGGCGCATGGCCTGGACGGCGCTCTCGATGGCGCCGAAGGCGGTCATGACGATGACGACGCACTCGGGATCGCGCTCGCGGACCTTGGCCATGAGCTCGAGGCCGGAGAGGCCGGGCATCTTGAGGTCGGTGACGACGAGGTCGGGAGAGAAGTCCTCGAGCTTGGGCAGCGCCTTGAAGCCGTCGGCGGCGGTCTCGACCAGGTAGCCCTCGTCGCGCAAAAGCTCGGCCAGCGCCGTGCGCGCGTTGGCCTCGTCATCGACGATCAGGATGCGTTCTTTTGCCATTCGGCCCCCACTCTGCGTCAGACACTGGAAAGGATCCAGTACCCCAAGCTCTGCGTCAGACACTGGAAAGGATCCAGTACCCCAAGCTCTGCGTCAGACACTGGAAAGGATCCAGTACCCCAATTCCAGCGCCTGGGCATGTCCCACGGCCCGCGGCCCGCTTGCAGACATGACGCGCCTCCGAGCAAGCCCTGCGCCAGCCGCATCTCTGGGGCTTACGACCGGGTACGCGCAGGGATTGCGGCAGGCGTTGCGCGGACGCGCAGCTCTTGCGCGATCTTGCGGTCGGCCCCGAGGAGAGCGCGGTTGGAACGCTTCCTGCTGCAAGGTCGATTGGGAGGCGACCATGCACGTCCGCGAGATCATGACTACGCCGGCCGAGACGCTCAATCCGGAGGACACGCTCAACTGCGCCGCCCGGCTGATGCGCGACCACGCCCTCGGCTTCATTCCGATCGTGAGCCCCGAAGGCAGGCTGGTCGGCGTGCTCACGGACCGCGACATCGCGCTGTGCGCCCAGGAATACGGCGAGGCGCTGTGGAAGCTGCGCATCGCCGACAGCATGCACGTGCCGGCGTACACCTGTCACGCCGACGACGCGATCGAGACCGCCGCGCACCTCATGCGCGAGCACCGCGTCCGGCGGCTGCCCGTCGTGGACGCGGCGGACAAGCCGATCGGCATCATCTCGCTCGACGACCTGGCGCACGCGTCGCATCGGCCGGTCCTCGATCCGACGCCGGGCCTCACCACCGACGAGCTCGGCGACGTCTACGACGCGACCTCGGGCCGCAGCAAGCACAGCAGTAGGAGCCACTCATGACGACGACCATTCGCAAGATCCTGTTGCCGATCGACTTCTCCGAAGCCGTGCAGCCGGCCATCGAGCTGGCGGCGACGATGGCCAAGAAGTTCGGCGCCTCCATCGATCTGCTGCACGTGTGGCAGCCGCCGCTGCTCATCCCGCTGCCGGTGGTGGTGATCCCGTCGGCGCCGGAGACCCGGCCGGTCAACCTGGAGGAGCTGGCGCGGACGACGGCGGGCGCGCAGATGAAGGATCTCGTCGATCGCTTGCGCGATCAGGGCGTCACCGACGTCCACAGCCGCGTCGGCGTCGGCAGCCCGGCGCACGAGATCGTCGAGCTCGCCGGGCTCGGCCACTTCGACCTCATCGTGATGGGCACACACGGTCGGGGTGGCATCGCCCACGCGGTGCTGGGCAGCGTCGCCGAGCGGGTGGTGCGGCGGGCCAAGTGCCCGGTGCTCACCGTGCGCGGGCCGCATTGAGCGCGCCACGACAGGAGGGTCCCATGCGTTTCTCGCGAATCCTGGTTCCAACCGATTTCTCGACGGGGGCGGAGAATGCCGCTGTCGTCGCGGGCGCGCTCGCGGCGGCGGTCGGTGGCCGTATCGACCTGGTCCACGTGTACCAGCTGCCGTCGGTGATGCTGCCCGACGGCAGCACGTTCCCGCCGACGCCGGCGGAGCTCCTCGAGGTCAACGAACGCGCCGACGCCGCGCTCGCCGATGCCAAGCGCGCGCTCAGCAGCCGCGTCGAGGGCGTCGTGCGCGTCGACGGTCGCACGATCATCGGCTCCGCCGCCGACGAGATCGTGCGCCTCGCCGATTCGGGCGAGTACGACATGGTGGTGATGGGCACGCACGGCCGCACCGGCCTGCGCCGGTTGATCCTCGGCTCGGTCGCCGAGAAGGTCCTGCGCCACGCGTCGATCCCCGTCCTCACCGTGCGCGAGCCCGATGCGCACGATCGGCTCGCCCACGCCGATCAGCCCTGAGATCGGCGCAGGTTTGGCGGCGCAACCGGCACCCTCACGCAAGATTTGCGCGTTTTGTCGAAAGAACGCTCATCACTACGTCGGATTCCTTGGCCTTGAGCGTGCATTGGGCGGCGGCATGCTCGCTCGATTGGCATCCGTAAGCTTCCTGGTCGTGTTCGTCCTCGGTTGCGAAGGCCCGCAAGGGGCCGCCGGGCCTCCCGGCTCGGCCGGAGATCCTGGCGCGCCGGGCACCCCCGGCGCGAACGGCGATGCCGGCGCGCCCGGCCCGACCGGCGCCCCCGGCGACGGAGGCGTCGCCGGCTGCCCGGGCCTGGCGCCAGGACAGAGCGCAGGGCTGAACGCGATGGTCAATGTCTCGGCGCCCGCCAACGGCTCCTTCCTGGTCCCCGGCGAGCGCGCGACGGTGACGATTCGCTTCAGCAACAACTGCGGCCAGACGGTGCACGCGACCGATCTCGGCACCGCCAACCTGTACCTCTCCGGTCCGCGCCTCGGATCGAAGACGATGACGGCGACCAAGCTGCTCAACTGCATCACCGATCGCACCGCGACCGACAAGCAGCACCACTTCATCAATCTGCGCGCGCCCAAGCTCGCCGATCCGACCCAGAACAACTTCGTCCAGGCCGCCGACGGCACCATCACCTTCACGCTGGCGCCGGTCAGCGACGAGCTCGCCGGCACCTACACGGTGGGCGTGTACGCCAAGAGCACCGACGATAAGGACCAGGTGTTCCCCACGTTCGACCTGCAGATCGGCAACGCCACCGCCGAGGTTTTCGCCTCCGGCCCGAGCATGCAGTCGACCTGCTACGCCTGCCACCTGGGCGCCATGTCGGGCAAGTCGTATCAGATCCACATCATCCCCGGCTCGACGGGGATGGGGAACTACGCCATCGACCAGACGCCGATCGCCACGTGCAAGCTGTGCCACAACCTCAATGGCTACAGCGTCAATCCGATCGTGCGCAAGGTCCACGGCGTGCACATGGGCTCGGACCAGGCGGCGCCGGGCGTCGCGCATCCCGAGTACGGCCTGCCGAACACCGACACGTCGCTCGCCGACTTCACCGACGTCGAGTTCCCGTCGATGCCGGGCGGTGTAACCGACTGCGCCAAGTGTCACACCGACGACCGCTGGAAGACGGCGTCGCGCCTGGCCTGCGGCACCTGCCACCAGAACGTCTTCTTCGACACCGGCACGCTGGTCCCGCCGCGCGCCTTCGGCACGCCGCCGGCCGGCGCTTGCACCACCGACTCGGCCTGCGGCGTGTTCGGCGACTTCGCCACTTGCGACGTGCCGACGGGCACCTGCTTCCGCAAGACGCACCCGATGCAGAGCGACGACGCGCAGTGCAGCACCTGCCATCCGCCGGACGCGCCCGGCCTGGCGCCGGTCTCGGCGGTGCACGAGGTCATCTCCGCCACCCACAATCCCGGCCTGCAGCTCAGCAACGTCACGGTCACCGGCGGCAGCGGCCCCAGCGGCTCGTTCGTCGTCGGCACCGACACGCCGACGGTCAGCTTCAAGCTGCTCGACAACACCGGCGCCGTCATCTCGACGCTCAAGACCGATGCGACGCTCTCGGCGACGGTGATCTTGTCCGGCCCCACCAGCGCTCGCCAGCGCGTCTATGCCTCGACGTCGATCGCCAAGTTGGTCAGCTTCGACGCCGCGTCGGGCACGTACAGCTACACCTACCCGACGGCTTTCCCGGCCAACGCGCTGCAGCCGCTCAACACTACGGCGCCGTTCGTGCGGCCCAACGGCCCGGGCACCTATACGCTCTGGCTCTACGTGAATCAGACCGTCACCGTGGGGGGATCGAGCTTCAAAGCCGCAGCCAACGGCGTCGTCGACTTTGCCGTCGGTGGTGCCGTTCCGATCCAGCCGCGACAGGTGGTCGCGGACGCGGCGTGCAACTCGTGCCACGTCACCGTGCAGGCGCACGGTGGCTCCCGGCAGGGCGTCGGCAGCGAGTGCACCAACTGCCACACGCCCGGCGCGCTCGACATGCCCGTGGGCAGCAAGGGCGCCAAGTGCACGTCGAGCGCGCAGTGCGGTGGCTACGCCACGGGCTGGGAGACCTGCCAGGACACCAATAGCGACACCGTCCCCGACACCTGCGTCATGACGGCCGACCCGACGCCCAATCAGACGATCGACTTCGGCGTGATGCTGCACGAGATCCACTACTCGCGCTTGCGCGACGGGTACGCCGAGCGCAACAACCTGGTCGCGCCGGGCGTGCTCACCGTCATCGGCTACAGCAACAGCATCAATACATTCGACACCGACCTGTTCCCGCAAGACATCCGCAACTGCAAGAAGTGCCACGCCGACGCCGGCGGCACCTGCTCGGCATCCAAGCCGTGCGGCATCGGCCAGGCGTGCGTGGGCGGCACCTGCAGCAACGTGGCGTGGCTCCAGCCGTCGGTCCGCGTCTGCACCGCCTGCCACGATGACGCCAGCACTGCCGGCCACGCCGCGCTCAACACCTGGACCGATGGGAGCGGCAACGTCGTCGAGACCTGCGACACCTGCCACGGCACCGATGCCGAGTTCTCCGTCGACAAGGTGCACAACGTCAGCAATCCGTACGTGCCGCCCTATCCGCGGGAGAAGCAATAGTTGCGGCTCGCGCTCGTCGTCCTGCTCGCTGCCGGCTGCGGCGAGGCGCGGCCGCTGGACGGGCGCCCGTGCGCGAGCTCGGCCGCGTGCGAGCAGATCCATCCGGCCGGCATCGCCAATCCGCAGAGCCCGGACTTTCACGGCCTGCTGTTGCAGTCGGTCAGCTGGAACTTCGGGGTCTGCGCCAAGTGCCACGGCGCCGACTTCGCGGGCGGCACCTCGGGCAAGTCCTGCTTCAAGTGCCACGACGACGGGCCGACCGCGTGCACGGTGTGCCACGGCCAGCCGCCCGAGACCGGCGCGCACCTGGCGCACACGCGCAAGTTCGACTGCACCGTCTGCCACGTCAAGCCCACGGTCTACACCGACGTCGGCCACCTGTTCACCGCCGACGGCAGCGTCATTCCCAAAGCCACCATCACCTTCGGCGGCATCGCCACGACCAACGGCGCCACCCCCTCGTACGACGGCAGCCGCTGCAGTGGGACTTATTGTCATGGTGACGCAACGCCGGCGTGGAACGGCGGCTCCGCGGAGGCGACGTGCGGGAGCTGCCACGGCATCCCGCCCGCGGATCACGCCCTCAACCGCTGCGGCGACTGCCATCCCCACGTCGCCGACAACAGCGCGCACCTGCTGGCGGACGATAGTCGGCACGTCGACGGCAAGATCAGCCTGGGCGACGAGAGCGGGACCTGCACCGCCTGCCATCCGACGCTGGGCGGCGCGCACGCCAGCCATACGCAGGCGCTGCACGAGCTGCGCGGTCCGCTCGGCTGCCCGGAGTGCCACGTGGTGCCGACGGCGGTCGACAGCCCCGGCCACATCGATCATCCGACCCCGTCGGTGTTCCCGCCCGGCAGCGGCGCCCTGGCGCGCACCAACGGCGCCCAGCCGAGCTGGGACGGCATGCGCTGCAGCGGGACTTATTGTCATGGTGACGCAACTCCGACCTGGGTGCCCGGCAACGGCGCCGCGAGCTGCGGCAGCTGTCATGCAATTCCGCCCGCCGACTCCGCGCACACGGGTGTGACCTCGCTGGCGGACTGCGCGACCTGCCACCCGACGACGATGAACGCGTCGGGCAGCCTCATCATCGGCGGCACCCACCTCGACGGCGTCGTCAACGCGCCGTAGCGCTGACTGAGCAAACCGCGTCGCATCGCGGGCGCGCCAAGACGCCACCTCCGGCCCCAGGCGTCGCATCGAGAGCGCGCCCAAACGCCATCCTTAGCGGCCGTGTCGCCGGTTGGCGCCGCTGGGCCGCCGCGGGCGGTCGTCGGAGCCGTCTTGCCGGGACGGGCCCGCTACGCCGGCGGCCTTACAGGCCGGCGGCACGTCCGGGCCCTCGGCTCGTCGCTGGCGTCCGCCCTGCGGGCGGAGCGCTCCTCGACGCCCGGCAAGACGGCTCCGACGACCGCCCGCTCTATGGGCTCGTAGGAACCCTTAGCCACGCGCGATTGCCGAAGCTCACGCATCGTCGACAGCAGCCTCTCCACCCGCTGCGACCGTCCGGTTTTTGGACGAGCACAGAGGCTGAAACAGGGAGCGGTCCGGGCGTGGTGGCCAACGATATGAGGAATCGTGAGCCGCAGTGGGCCCGTCCCGCGAAGACGGCTCCGATGACTGTCCGCGGCCCCGGCGGCAGTCCGCGCCACCGCACCGCCGGGCTCGATTCGACCCCTGCCGGTGCGTGGAGCTCGCCCTTACCTTCGGAGCGGCGGCGTCAGAGGTGGCAGTAGGTGCACATGCTGTTGTGCGCGATCTCTTGCTGCGGATGGCGATCGGCCCATCCCGACGGGTGCGGATCGCCTCCGATGCCGCCGACCTTGTGGCAGTTGATGCAGATGGTGGCCGGCCCCTGGTCGTGGCAGGCCGCGCAGCGCGAGATGTCGCGGCGCGCCTCGGGCCCGTGGAAGTTGGGCGACGACGGCCAGGACCAGCCCAGCGGATGCGGATCGAGTGGGTTGGGCGCGCCCGGCACCAGATTCTGCGCCTGATGGCAGGTCACACAGAAGCTGTCGCTGTGGCAGCGCTTGCACATCGCCGGATCGCTCTGGGCGTCGAGCTGGTGATGCCCCAGAAAGTCGTCGCGGTGGATGAAGTCGCTGTCGACCTTCTCGGGAAACTTGATCTCCACCCTGGGATGCGTCGTGGCGGCATGGCAGTCGGCGCAGAAGGTCTGATCGTGGCACAACGCGCACGTCTCGGACGAGGCGCGCGCGGCGCGGGGGTGCTCCTTGACGAAGTTCCCCTCGTGCGAGAAGTCGGCCACCGGCTTGAGCGGGTAGCGGCTCAGATCGGTGTGGCAGCGCGTGCAGCGTCCGTCGCGATAGTCCGAGTCGTGCTCGTGGCAGCCGCGGCAGGTCTGCATCGCTACCGGCAACGCTCCGGCAGGGTTGGCGTGCTGCCCGGGCAGCGCCTTGTGGCAGGTGGTGCAATCGCCGCCCACCCGCTTCAGGTGCTTCTCGTGCGAGAACTGAAGCCGCCAATTGGTCGCTACGAAAGGCCCGGCGCGCTTGACGTCGGTGTGGCACTTCTTGCAGTCGCCCTTGTCTTTTTCGTCGCTGTGGCACTCCAGGCACTTGGACTCGGTGGGCAGGAGGTTGCCGGAGAGGTCGTTCGCCTTGTCGATCGACTCGTGGCAGAAGAGGCAGTCGACGCCGAGCTGCGTGTGCGTCCCGTGCGGGACGCGAATCGGATCGTCGGTCGAACGCCGCACGTGGACGAACATCGCCGCGCATCCCACGGTGGTTGCGAGGGTCAACCAGGCGACGACGCGGGGCCCGCTCGGCATCACTGCACCTTCCTGAGGCGCCAGGTGTGATTGAAGACCAGCTTGGCCATCGCTTCGAAGCTCCAGTCGACCAGCGGCGTCCGGTCCGCGAGCGCCGACAGTACCAGGCGCCAGCCGGGCGAGAAGTCCCAGACGATCGTCCCGGCGGCGGTGTACGAGGTGCGCTGGCCGTTGAGTGGCCGGTCGAGCAGATAGAAGTCCGCGTCGAGCGTGGCGGCCAGCGACGGCGAGAGGCGCTGGATGCCGAACATGCGCGTCTGGAAGTAGCCGCCCGTCGCCGACATCGACAGCTCACGCATCTCGACCCCGATCGAGGTGTTGCCGCGCGGCGTGAACGTCGCCTTGCCGCCGCCGCGGTGGCCGGTGCCGGCGCTGCCCGTGATGAAGTGGTAGTCGCCGGCGAAGCGCAGCCAGCGGATCGGCCGTGCCATGAGGTCGCCGCCGAATTCGTCGTGCGTCTCGTTGGAGAAGACGGCGAAGATCGAGTTGCGGGGCAGGAACAGGTCGGGCGCGGTGTGGTGGGCGTCGAGCGACACCTCGAGCTGCCTGAGCGGCGTCCAGGTGCCCGCCAGCTGCGCCTCGGCGAAGCGCAGCTCGATGAGGCTGTAGAGCGCATAGGCGTCGAGCACCAGCCGGCGACTGACGGCCACGCGGCCATCGAAGCCGACGTCACGCCGACTGGCGAGCCCGCGGTCGAGGACATCGATGATCGAGAGGCCGAGCTCGGTCGCGATCGACCGGCGCCAGAAGGCGCGCGCGCCCACCATGGCGTCGCCGCGGTGGATGCCGAAGCGCGGCGTCACCGGCGCGCCGCCGTAGACGGTCAGCCCGAAGCCGGCCGGTGCATAGCCGGTGAGCTGCAGGCCGTCCATCTGCGTGATGCGCGCCGCGCCGCCGATGACCAGCTGCCGGCCCAGGCGGAACTCGAAGTGTTGCTTGTACGCCTTGCCCTGCAGGAACAGCGCGTCGACGTCGCCGATCGCCTCGGGCTCGGTCTGGAACGAGACCTCGCCCCAGGCGCGCATGATCACCTGCGCGTCCGTCACCAGCGGGATCTTCAGGTCCGACGCCAGCAGCGAGAGCGATTGGTACGCGGGGACGATGGTGTAGATCTTCCCGTCGCGCGGATCGGCGTGGCCCGACAGCAGCGTGGTCGCGGTGGCGTCGATCGTCTCGCCGGCCACGGGCGCGGCCCACAGCGCCGAAAGAGCGAGCGCACCCAGCCACCACCCGCGAGGCAATGTGCGCCGCTCCCTTCGCATCGACGTCTCTTCCGGCACCGGGCCTTCTTACTTCAGCGTCCGAACATACTTGGTGAGCGCCTGGATCTGCGCGTCGGAGAGCTTGTCCTTGAACGACAGCATCCGATCCTTGCCCGTGGTCTTGTCCTTCACGCCGTTGCGGATCTGATCTTCGATCTGGGCGTCGGTGAGCTTGGCCATTTCGGCGGCGTTGGTGAGATCCTGGATCGCGAGCTTCTTGCCCATGATCGTGTTGCCCTTGCCGTCGCGGCCGTGGCAGACCGCGCACTTCTTGACGTAGAGGTCGGCGGTCTCGTCGGCCCGGGCGCTCCGCATCGATCCGAATGACATCAGGCCTGCAATCGCGATGACGGTGAATCCAGTTTTGCGCATGTTCATCTCCCTCTGGTTACGAAGCGTAGGTACGCGGTCAGGGAAGCCAGGTCGTCGCCACGGAGGCTGACCGGCTCCATGCCGCCCTCGTGCATCTGCTTGTTCGGGTGTTGCAGCAGCTCGGTGAGCTGGTCGTCGCCGGGCAGCTGCTGGTCGATGTTGGGCAGCGCGAACAGATCGGCGCCGCCCTTGCCCTCCGGTCCGTGGCAGCCGATGCACATCTCGCTGTCGAACAAGAGCGCGCCCTTGGCCTCGCGCGGCGTCATGCTGCGCGCCAGCACCGACGGCGTGCCCACCAGGCGCGGCTCGAACGGCTCGGCGGCGAAGCGGCGCTCGGCCTGCTCTTGCGCCACCAGCTTGGCGCGCACCGCCGGATCGCGATGATCCTCCTGCGACGAGCGCGCGCCCAGCGCGATCAGGCCCATGAACACCGTCAGCATCACGCCGACGGAGATCGGCCGCCGCCACGGTCGCCGCTCGGGCGAGCGGTCGATGAACGGCAGCGCGAACAGGAGCAGGAACAGGAGCGCCGGCAGCAACACCACGCCCACGACTGTCAAGGGGCCGTGCCAGTACTTCAGCCACTGGAAGACCGGCACGTAGTACCACTCCGGCCGCGGCAGGTAGGTCGGAATCCGACGGGTTCGCCATCGGTCCCAGGGTCGTCGGATGCGTCATGGCGAGGCTGCCGAGCACGACGATGACCACGAACCCGAAGGCGAAGTCCTTGAGCACCTGGCGGGGGAAGAACGGCTCGACCGGGAGCTTGCGGCGCACCTCCTCGACCACCGGCGGCCCGGCGGCGCCGGCGCGCCGGAACAAGAAGACGTGGAGCGCCACCATCATGACGATGGCGAACGGGATCATGAAGACGTGCAGGGCGAAGAAGCGGCTCAGCGTCAGCGTCCCCATCTCGGTGCCGCCGCGCAGGAACGCCTTGAGCCCCTCGCCGATGAGCGGGACCTCGGAGACGATGTTGGTGGCCACGGCCGTGGCCGCGTACGCCTTCTGATCCCAGGGCAAGAGGTACCCGGTGAAGCTCATGCCGAGCACGAGCAGGAACAGCGTGCAGCCGGCCAGCCATAGAAGCTCGCGCCGGTTCTTGTAGGCGCCGTACAGATAGGTCTGCATGAGGTGCAAGAGCAGGATCACGACCATCGCGCTCGAGCCGTACGCGTGCAGGCTGCGGATGAAGGCGCCCGCCGTCACCTCTTTTTGGATGAACTCGACGGTCTTGTGGGCGTCGGTCGCCGACGGCACGTAGTAGAGCGCCAGGAACATCCCGGTGACGGCCTGGTTGATGAAGATGAACAAGAGGCCGCTGCCGAACACGTAGGCCCAGCGCGAGCGGCCCGGGATGGGCTCGTCGAGCCCCTCGTGCATGAGCTTGCGCCAGCCGACGCGGTGCTCGAGCCATTCGCCGATGCCGCTCATCCGATCACCTCCCGCTTGCTCGAGAGCTGGCGGAAGTATTGATACTTGACGTAGAGCGTGCCCTTCTCGATCTTGCTCGGAAGCGCGTCCAGCCCGCGCGGCGGCGGTCCCTCGATCCGGGCGCCGTCGGCCGCGAAGGTCCCCTTGTGGCAAGGGCAGACGAAGCGCTTGACCTCCGCGTCCCACGGCACCACGCAGCCGAGGTGCGTGCAGATGGCGGAGAGCACCCGCAGCTGGCCGTCGACGCGCGTGACGTAGACCGTCTGCTTGGCGGTCGACACGCGCCAACCGTCGGTCTTGCGCACGTCGATCTCGGCGCGCACCGGGCTGTCTCCCTTGAACGAGTCGGCCGGCCCGAGCGCGAACCAATCGGCGGCGCCGCCACGGTGGAACATGGGCCAGGCGGCGAAGCGGAACAGTGGCACGGCCATCAGCCCGCCCACGAAGGCGCTGATGCTGCCGACCAGCATTCCGAGAAACGAGCGGCGTTTGACGACGTCCATGCGCCAGGTCGCTGAGCAATTGCTGCGCCACCGCTGCCGGGCCGATTTCGCGCAAACATTGCGTCGGGAGCGGGGTCGGTGGCGTTCTTTGCGTCGCGCGGGGGGCGATCACCGGGATCTGGTGGCGATGGGGGTGACGAGGGCGACATCGAGTCGAGCGCCACCGAGCATCATCTACTGGCTCCGGATCGAGGGTCCGGTCGCATGCGCCGCCCGCAGCGAAAAAGGCGCCGAGCGCGCAAGGCTTGCGTTGTTGTGGCGCGCCAAGAGCACCGATTGCGCGCTTTTGCAGAGCGGCCCGGCGGCGCGGCGCCAGGGCGAGCGTCCGCGGGTTGGCGCCGCGGTTGCAGAATCCGTGTGCCAGGAGGCGCACATGCTCGCTCGAATCCCCATGGTCCCGGTCGTCCTGGTCGTGTCGCTCCTCGCGCTCGTCGTCACGGTCCTGGCCATCGTCGGAGCCCCGATGGCGGGCAGCGCCAGCGCGGTCGCCGCTCTGGTCGTCGCGGTCTTGCTGACCATCCCGATGGCGCTGGCCTTCTCGCACGGGCACGCGGGGCACTAGGACGCATGCTCATTCGGCGGATGCTCGTGCCGGTCGACCTTTCGTCGCGCTCGGCGCAGGCGTTGGCCTATGCCTGCGAGCTCGCCGCGGCCCAGGGGGCCGAGGTCGACGTGCTCTACGTGATCCCCGGTCCCGGTCAGGTGCGCAGCGCCGTCGACGCGTACCTCGGTCGCACGATGCCCCACGCCGCCGACGCGGACCTGGCGCGCGCGCGCGGCGAGGTCGAGCAGCTGGTCGGCAGGGTCGGCCACCACGGCGTCACCCCGCGCATCCTCGTCGACAGCGGCGATGCGGCGGCGGTCATCGTGCGCACCGCCGCCGAGGCGCCCGAGGATCTCATCGTCATGGCGACGCGCGGGCATCGCGGCATCGGGGAGATGTTGCTCGGCAGCGTCACGCACAAGGTGGTCACCTGCGCGCGCTGTCCGGTGTTGACTCTCGCGCACGAGCGCTGAGCCGAGGAGGAGGCAATGGGCTGTCATCTGGTCCGACTGACCGGCGAGGCGCGCGCGCGCGTCTCCCCGCGCTTCCGCTTTCGCGGCGTCCGCCACACCTACGGAGAGGTCGAGTCGGGGCCCCCGTCGCTGTGCCATTCGCGCGTGGACTGTCAGATCGGCGCGCCGCCGCGCAGCGGCGGGGAGTGCCTGCGCTGTCCGCGGCTGCTGTCGTGGCAGGCGGGGCCAGGCGAGCGCGAGGTGACGCTGCGCTGCGTGTGGCTGCACAGCGATCCGGTCGCCGATCGCATGACCGGCTCTGCCGCGCTCGTCTCGGTGAGCTCTTCCAGACGCTGCGTCGAAGCGGACCGGGTCGCCGTGGCCGAGGGGGTGCACCGGCTGCTCGTCATCGACGAGGGCAGGGTGGTCGGCATCGTCTGTCGCTGCGATCTCGAGCGCGCGCTCCAAGGGCGCGTGCGGGCGGTCATGCAGCCCAACGTGCACATCATCGACGCGGCGACGACGTTGGGTGAAGCGGCCGCGGTGATGCGCACGCTCGACGTCGGCTGCCTGCCGGTGGCGCGCGAGCGGCGGATCGTCGGCATCATCACGCGCGGGGACCTCATCCGCTCCGGGCTGCCGGCGGAGCTGCTCTCGTGAGCGCGCGGCGCTGGTACGTCCTCGGCTTCGACTGCGACGACATCGTCGGCGCCTGGCAGGATTGGCGGCTGGCGCGCCAGTGCGTGGCGACGCTGGTGGCGGCGCACCGCCCGCCGACGGCGGGCATCCTCGAGAGCGCCGGCGACGGGGAGCACCTGACCTTCTGGTACGTCCGCGAGGACGTGGCCACGGTCCTCGACGAAGGCGCCGTTCCCTGGCGCCGCTTTGTCGTGGGCGAGGTGGCCGCGCCGCCGCAAGTGGCGACGCGGCAGCTCAAGATCGACTGAGCGGGCTCAACGGCGATGCAGCGCGGACTGGACCTTGGCGAGCAGCTCGTCGATGTCGATCGGCTTGCCGACGAAGGGTACGCCGGCGCCGTCGGGCTCGGGCCGCGCCGACATCAGCACCACTGCGGGGCCGGCGGCCATGCGGCGGGTGGTCGCGAGCAGGTCGAGGCCGCCCACGCCCGGCATGTGCACATCCGTGAGTACGAGGTCGGGGTGGAAGTCGGCGATGCGCGCCTGGGCGGCGCCGCCGTCGACGGCGCTGGCCACCTCGTATCCCTCGTCGCGCAGCAGCTCGCTGAGCGCGCTGCGCGCGTTGGTCTCGTCGTCGACGATGAGGATTTTCGCTGCCGAACGCATGGCAATCCTTGTTGCGAACCATGGGCCAACGGTTGGGCCCGGCAGCGTGTACAAAGTGCGCAGCCCTTGCGACGGTACGGTGACGCCGCGCAGCGATTGCGCGGACTTGCGACGAAAGGCGGGCGCCCGCATGGTCCACAAGTTGCTCCTCGTCGACAGTGAACGCAGCGAAGGAGCCCACATGCAGCCTGTCCAGATCAGCTATCACGGCATCGAGCCCTCCGACGCACTGACCGAGCTCATCCAAACGCGAGCGGCGCAGCTCGAGCGGGTGAGCGACCGCATCCACTCGCTGCGGGTGCACGTCGATGCGCCGCACCACCATCACCGGCAGGGCAACCATTATCATGTGCGCATCGAGCTCACGGTGCCCGGTCACGACATCGTCGTCGGCCAGGACGCCGAAGAGCGCACCACCGACCAGGACGCCTACCAGGCGGTGCGTCGCGCGTTCGACGTCGCCCGGCGCCGCCTCACCGCGGCAGAGTCGCGCAACCGCGGCAAGGAGCGCGCCCACGCCGCGACCCGTTCGAGCATCCGCCCCGGCCGCTGACTCCGCCTCGCGGCCTCACTGATTCCGCCTCGCCGCCCCACTGGTTCCGCCTTCGCGGCCCACCATCTAGCCTCGCCACCGATCTCGGTCTGCGCACCGCTCCCATCCGCGACCGCACTCTGCGCGTCACCAGCCCGGCACGTCAGGCCCCGCGCGCGCTGGCCCGCTGGGCGAGCTCCGCAGCACAGGCAAGCGGTGAGAGTCGAGCACAGCGTGTCGGTGGCGAGGGCTGTTTGAGCCGGGCGGGGCAGAGCGCGCGGGGCCTGACGTGCGACCTACCGCGCCGTCGAAGATGCGCTTTAACCCCAGGGTTCGCTTCGGTTGAGCTGGCGAGAGCGAGCCGTGTGAGGCGGATCGTGGATGCGACCGGAGCGACCGATCGAGGAATACCCGTCGGTCTCATGATTCATCACATCTCGGCGCGAGCTCTCGAAACGTTCCGCTTTCAGACCCGCGTCGCATTGAGAGGGCGCCAAAGCGCCACGTCCGGCTCCGCGCGCACTGCCCCGCTGGGCTCAAACAGTCCTCGCCACCGGACCGCTGTGCTCGATTCCACCCCTTGCCTGTGCTGCGGAACTCGCCCAGCGGGGCAGTGCGCGCGGAGCCTCTGTGCTCGTCCAAAAAACCGGTACGGTCGCAGCGGGTGCAGCGGCAGCTCTCGACGACGCATGAGCTTCGGCAATCGTGCTTGGCGGAAGGTCCACACGAGCCCATAGAGCGGGCGGTCGTCGGAGCCGTCTTGCCGGGCGTCGAGGAGCGCTCCGCCCGCAGGGCGGACGCCAGCGACGAGCCGAGGGCCCGGACGTGCCGCCGGCCTGTAAGGCCGCCGGCGTAGCGGGCCCGTCCCGGCAAGACGGCTCCGACGACCTCCCGCGGCCCCTCGGCGCCTACCGGCGACACTGACGCTGCTCGCTCAATCAAACGCGGAGATGTGATGAATGATGAGACCCGTCGGTATTTCGACCGAGGGAGCGAGGACGTAGTCCTCGAGGCGACCGCGCAGATCGTCCGCAGCAGGTCAATCGAGGCGAACTTTGGGGTTAGAACCTGCGGATGCGGATCTCGGCGTTGGGCGTCGTACGATCGTAGCTCCCGGCGGGCGACGTCACGAACATCGACGGGCCGTCCTGGGTGTCGGGCGCGGCCACGCTCGTCGCTGCGCCCTCGCCGACGGCGCGCTCGTCGATGTCGATCGGCTCGTTGGTG
Source organism: uncultured delta proteobacterium (assembly GCA_963816965.1). Lineage (GTDB taxonomy): Bacteria > Myxococcota_A > Polyangia > Palsa-1104 > Palsa-1104 > JAQBQH01. The sequence goes on along the minus strand of CAWFMP010000004.1, from coordinate 2,291,846 downwards.
ATGGTGGCCGAGATCCAGTGCGCGGGGAACTCGTTGCAGCGCGGGCAGCTCTCGGCCGACTCGCCGTCGGCGAGGATGTGGCCGCACTCGCGGCAGCTCCACGCCACCAGCTTCGCGATCTTCTCCCGCTCGGGCGCCGGCACGATCAGCACCGGCACGTGGCTGCGCCGCGCCAGCGACTCGGAGATGCTCCCCATGAGCACGCGCGCGACGCCGCTCCGCCCATGGCTCCCGAGCACCACCAGCTGCGGATCGAGCTCCTCGATCGCGTCGAGCAGCCCGAAGACGACGTTCTCGCAGCGGACGTGGGTCCGCACGGTCACGCCCTGGGACTCCGCTTGCGCGCTGAGCTTGGTCAGCTCGTCTTTGGCCGCTCCCACGTAGGGCGTCTCGGTCTCGTTGGTCCCGAACGGGACCGACGGGCAGACATTCACCAGATCGAGCGGCACCGCCAGCTTCTGCGCGAGCTCGATCGCTTTTTCCAGCGCACGGTTCGAGGTCGAGCCGAAGTCGACCGCGACCATGATGCTCTTGTTTTCCATAGTCTCGCCTCCCAGCATTGCCTACAGCAAGGCGTGTGCCGGTCGCGACCTCGCCGCAAACGGCACCGCAGCCCGCAAACCGTGCGCCGACACCCTGCGTCGGCGCAGATCCTTCGCGCGATCGACGGCGGATCGCCAGGTTGCCGCCGGCACGTCCCGTGCTTTTACGGCGGACATGATCCAGCGAATCTTGATGCCGATCGACTTTTCGGACACCTCGGCGGCGGCAGCCGAATATGGCTGCGAGCTCGCCGCCCGCCTGGGCGCGCGGGTGACGCTGCTCAACGTCTTCTCCTCGGGCATCGTCGCGACGCCCGACGCCGTGTTCGCGCCGACGCCGGAGGAGATCCACGCCATCGCGCACGCCGCCCACGAACACCTGCAGTCGCTCGCCGCCAAGCTCGAGCGCGAGGGGCTGGAGATCGAGTGCATTGCCGTCGAAGGGGTTCCCGGCGACGCCATCCGCTCGTTCGCCGAGCGGGAGCGGCCCGACCTGATCATCATGGGGACGCACGGGCGGCGCGGTGTGTCGCACCTGCTGCTCGGCTCCGTCGCCGAGTACGTGCTGCGCCACGCGCCCTGTCCGGTGCTGACCATCGGCCGTGCTTGTGCCCAGGCGAGCCACGCGGTGACGCTGTGAGCGTGGGCGACGGGATCGCGAGCAGCTGATGCGCATCGTCACGGCCTCTGAAGCGGTCGCCGGGATACGCTCCGGCGAGCACGTGTTCCTGCAGGGCGGCGCGGCGGCGCCGTCGGTCCTGCTCGACGCCCTGGTGGCGCGCGCGGATGAGCTGCGCGACGTCTCCATCGTCCACCTGCACTGTGAAGGGGCGGCGCCTCATCTCCAGCCGGCGATGGCCGGCCACTTCCGCCATCGCGCGCTGTTCATCGGCGCCAACGCGCGGCAGGCGATCAACGAGGGGCGCGCCGAGTACATCCCCGTCTTTCTTTCCGACGTCCCGCAGCTGTTCGCGCGCGGCCAGCTGCCCGTCGACGTCGCGCTCATCAACGTCTCGCCGCCCGATGCCCACGGCTTCTGCTCGCTCGGCGTCTCGGTCGACGTCGCGCAGGCCGCGGTTCGCGCCGCCAAGGTCGTGGTGGCGCAGCTCAACCGGCAGATGCCGCGCACGCACGGTGACGGCTTCGTCCACGTCGACGACATCGACTTCGGCGTGGAGGTGTCGGCGGCGCCGTACGTGATCGGTCGCGCCGGCAGCGGGGAGGTCGAGCGGCGCATCGGCGCGTGCGTGGCCGAGCTGGTGCCCGACGGCGCCACCATTCAGATGGGCATCGGCGGGATCCCGGCCGCGGTCTGCGGCGCCCTCACCGGCAAGCGCGACCTCGGCGTGCACACCGAGATGTTCTCCGACGGCGTCGTCGATCTGGTCGAGCGCGGCGTCATCACCGGCGCGGCCAAGGATCGCGACCGCGGCAAGATCGTCGCCGCGTTCATGATCGGCACCGAGCGCCTCTATCGCTTCGCGCACGACAACCCGATGATCGAGATGCGGGGCGCCGACTACACCAACGACTCGAGCGTGATTCGGCGCTTCCGCAAGATGATCGCCATCAACTCCGCCATCGAGGTCGATCTCACCGGCCAGGTGTGCGCCGATTCGATCGGCGGGCGGCTCTACAGCGGCGTCGGCGGGCAGGTCGACTTCATTCGCGGCGCTGCGCTCGCCGAAGAGGGGCGGGCCATCATCGCCCTACCGGCGACCGCGCTCGCAGGCGCACGCTCGCGCATCGTCGCCACGCTGGCGCCGGGGGCAGGCGTCGTCACCACGCGCGCGCACGTGCAGACGGTGGTGACCGAATACGGGGTCGCCGAGCTCCATGGCCGCGGCATCTCCGAGCGCGCGCGGGCGCTCATCGCCATCGCCGCGCCGCAGTTCCGCGACGAGCTGATCGCGCACGCGCGGCGCGCTCACTTCCTCGGCTGAAGGCTCGGCGGCGGATCGAGCGGGAGCCGGATGTGGAAGCGCGCTCCGCCGGTGGGCGAGGTCTCGAGCGTGATGGTGCCGCCGTGCTGGTGCACGATCGCGTGCACCAGCGGCAGGCCGAGGCCCGTGCCGCCGTCCTTGGTGGTGAAGAACGGCTCGAAGATGCGATGGCGGACGCCCGCGGGCACGCCCGGGCCGCTATCGTCGACGCAGATGCAGCCCTCGCGCTCCTCCAGCGCGGCGACGACCCGCACCGATCCGCCGGGCGGCGTGGCCTGGATGGCGTTGAGCACGAGGTTGACCAGCGACTGGCGCAGCTTCTGCTCGTCGGCCACCAGCGGCGGCAGCGCCACCGTCTCCACCTCGATCGCCAGCTGCGAGGCCGCCGCCTGCGGCTGCAGGAGATCGACCACCTCGCGCACCAGCCGGGTGAGGTTGACGGGGGAGCGCTGGAGATCGCGCGGCCGTGCGAACTGCAGGAACTCGTCGAGGAAGGAGGCGAGCCGCTTGATCTCCGACTGCACGATGAGGAGCGGGTCGAAGATGTCGGGGGGAAGGTTTGGCAGGCGCTTGAGCCGGCGCTCGAGCACCGTCAGCTGCAGCGCGGCCGCGTTGAGCGGGTTCTTGATCTCGTGCGACAGGCCGGCGGCCAGCGTACCCACGGCCGCCAGCTTCTCGGCGCGCAGCGCCCGGCGTGAGAGCTCGCGCCGCTCCTCGACGAGGCGGACATTTTGCAGCGCCTGCTCGACGGTGAGCAGCAGGTCCCCGGGCGGTGTCGGCTTGACCAGGTAGGCGAACGCGCCCGCGCGCACGGCCGCGGCCGCCGACTCGGTGCTGGCGTGTCCGGTCAAGAGGATCACCTGGGCGTCGGGCGCCGCCAGCTTGAGCTCGCGCGCCAGCTCGGTGCCGTCGCCGTCGGGCAGCCGCAGATCGACGAGCGCGACGTCGAATCCGTGCGCGGCCTCGACGCGCGCGGCGGCGAAGCTGCCGGCGCTGCGCGTCGTGTAGCCGGCGTCGTCGAGGATCTCGGCCAGGTTGTCGACGAGCGCGGCGTTGTCGTCGACCAGGAGGATGGTGCCGTGCCGATCAGCCATGCGCGCCCTCGTACAGACGCTCGACGGCGGTCAGAAGAGCGCCGGTATCGAACGGCTTGGTGAACACCCCCGCGTTCGGCGTCGGTGGCGCCGTGTCGAGCGCGGTCATGATCAGCATCGGCAGGCCGGGAAACTTCGACGCCAGCCGGCGCATCGCCTCTCCGTCGAGGCCCCCGGGGACCCGCAGGTCGACGAGGCCGGCGAACGGCCGCACGCCGAGGCGCTCGGTGTCGACGACCGAGTGCGCGGTCACCGCCGCCAGCCCGCGCGCGCGCAGCGCCTCGGTCAGGTTGTCGGCCAGGGCCGCGTCGTCCTCGACGAGCGCGACGACGCCGTTGCGTCGCGCTTGTGCGAGCAGCGCGACCAGGCGGTCGACCGGCACCGGCTTGGGGAAGATGCCGAGCAGGCCCTCGCGCCGCGCCGCCGCCAGATCGTCGTCGGCGGTGTAGGCGGTGACGACGATGGCGGGCAGGCCGGGATCGAGGGCGCGAATGCGATGCACCAGCTCGGCGCCGCCCATCAGAGGCATGCGCATGTCGGACACCAGGGCGTCGTAGCGGCAGGTCTGCACCAGCGCCAGCGCCCGCTCGCCCGAGTGTGCGATGGAGGCCTCGGCCCCGGCGTCGACGACGATCTCGGCCAGGTTCTCGGCGAAGGCGGCGTTGTCGTCGACGATGAGGTATCTACGCATGCGGGACACTCACCGGCAGGCGCACGACGAAGCGGGCGCCGTGCCCTTGCCGCGGCGCGTAGGCGACGTCGCCGCCGTGACGCTCGACGATGCGGCGCACCAGCGCCAGCCCGAGGCCGATGCCCTTGGTCTTGGTGGTGATGAGCGGCTCGAACAGCCGTCGCCGGGTGTCGGGATCGACGCCGGGGCCGGAGTCTTCGACGGCGATCTCGACGACGCCGCCGTCGAGGCGGCCGTCGACGCGCACTTCGCCTGTGGGGCCGGCGGCGTGCACGCCGTTGTCGATCAGGTTCATGAAGACCTGGCGGATCTGGCCCGCGTCGACGTCGATGGGCGGCAGGGTGGCGATGCCGTCGACGACGACGTGCGAGGCGGCCGGCAGCGATCCGAGGACGCTGGCGATGACGTTGTCGAGGATGACCTTCTCCCGCTGCAGCGGGCGGTCGCGGATCATGTCGAGCAGGGCCGAGATGATGCTGTTGGCCACCCCGAGCTGCTCGCTGATACGCCCGACGTGCTTCTTGCTGCGCTCGTCGCTGCCGACGCGCTGCTCGAGGATGTACAGCGACGATTCGATGACGCCGAGCGGGTTGCGCAGCTCGTGGCCGATGGAGCCGACGAGCTGGCCGAACGTCGCCAGCCGCTCGGTGCGCGCCTGCTGCGCGATCGAGATCCTCGCGGTAGGTGTGCAACATGATGGCGAGCTCGAGGTCGAGGATCTTGCCGACGGCGGTGTGGCCGCGTCGCAGCGCCTCCGGCGCGTGGAGGTGCTCTCCGTCGACGATCTCGTTGAGCTCGCGACGAAAGATGTTCATGGCCCCGAACATGTAATGCTGCGGCAGCGCGATGCGCACGTGGACGCGGCCGATGCGGCAGCGCAGCTGAAAGTACTCGTCGTCCCACGGGCCGCTGAGCAGCCGGTCCATCCAGGCGATCAACGTCACCTTGAGCTGGCCGACGCGCGACTCGCCGCCGATGAGCGCGGCGCGCGCGCCCTCGTGCGTCAAGATGCGCGCGTAGAACAGCTCGGCGATGCGCGCGAAGTGCGGCGCCGCGTGGGGGTGCAGCTCGCGGAGCGCCGCCTCATCGGCGGGGCTCCAGTCGACATAGCGCTTCAGCTCTTCGAACACGGATTCCATCGCCCGCGCATACTAGCGCGGCCGCTTGCGCTTGGCATCCATCAGACGTCGTAACCGGACTGCCGGGCCAACCAGCGGGTGATGTCGAGCGTCGAGATGAAGCCGACCACGCGGCCGTAGTCACCGATGACCGGCAGGTGGTGCACGCCCTCGGCGGCCATGAGCGCGGCGCCGCGCGACAGGGCGTCGTTCTCGCTCAGCGTGTAGGCGATCGGCATCATCATGTCCGCCGCCGTGGCCGGCGCCGGCCGCTCGATCGCCGCGCGCAACAGGTCGGAGCGGGTGAGCATGCCGAGCGGCCGGCCCGCGTCGTCGACCACCGGCGCGCCGCTGATGCCGCGATCGAGGAAGAGCGCGCTCGCCTCGGCGCGCCCGAGCGAGGCGGAGACGCAGACCACCTCGCGGCTCATGAGCGCGCCGATCGGCGTCACCTCGGCGGCGGTGGGCATGATCTTGCGCGCGTGGTGCGGCGGCTCCTCGATCCGGCACAGGACGTCCTTGATGCCGTCGCCGTCCATCGACAGGCCGTCGCAGCGCTCGCACTCCTGGCAGCGTTCGAGCGAGCACGATCGGCGCTCGGCGGGGCAGTAGACGAGAAGCGCGCGCTCGGACGCGTCCGCGCTGGTCAGGGTGCGCCGGATGCGCACAGGCAGCTTCACGACCGCCGCTGGCAGCTTCATCTGCGTCCTCCATCGTGGCGGACATGGAAGATCCATGCCCGCGCCGGCGAGGGCGCGCAGCTGCCGATTTCGCGCAAGGCTTGCGCGGCAAACCGGCCGTCGCGCCAATCCTGCGGCGTCAGCGGGGTACGATGTACCCATCCTGGCGGCCCAGCCACCCCAGGATGTCGATCGACGAGACGATCCCGGCCACCTTGCCGTCGTCGGTGATGATGGGGATGCGATGGACGTGCTCGAGCGCCATCAGCGCCGCCGCCTGGGAGATGCTGGCGTTGTCGGGCAGCACGAAGGTGAGGCGCGCCATCACGTCGCGCACGCGCGCGGCATGGTCGCCGGCCCGCGCCAGATCGGCGGTGGAGACCACGCCCACGCAGCGGCCGGCGCCGTCGACGACCGGGACGCCGCTGACGTGGCGATCGAGCAGCAGGTCGCGCAGGGCCGACAGCTCCAGATCCTCGCGCGCGCACCACACGTCGGCGGTCATGATCGCCGACACCGGCGTGCGCTCGCCGGCGGTGGCCTCGCCGACCGAGCGCCGGCGCAGGACGGTGGTGCGCGCCGGCTCCAGCCCGCGCGCCGCCTCGGGCGTCAGCTCGCGACACAAGACGTAGTTGCGATGGTGCGAGAGGTCGACCTCGGCGCCGGCGTAGCCGCGGCACGCCTCGCACTCGGCGACCGCCACGCAGCGGTGGCGCGTCACGCAGTAGACCTCGTTCTCGCTCTCCATCTCGCCGTCGCCGGTGACGACGCGGCGCACGTGCACCGGCAGGGGTGTGAGCTTGTCCATCAGCGCGCCGCCGTGTCGCGCAGCCGCGCGGCCAGCGCCCGGGCGCGCTTGTGCGTGCTCGCCTGCAGGCGGGCCACGTCGCGCGCGCGGTCGGCGCGGATGGTCATCTTGGCGCCGTCGGTGGTCCACTCGACGTGGATCGTCGTGCGCTCGAGCATGCCGGGACAAAAGCCGTAGCGGCCGCTGCCGGTGCCGAGACCGGTGTGCTCGATGGAGCCGCGCTCGGGCCGGTCGGCGAGCTCGAGCTGCGACTGCACGCGCCGGCGGATCTCCTGCTGCGCGATCGGGTCGAGCGGCGCCCCCACCAACACGACGACGCCGCCGTCGATGTCGGTGACCCGGGTGGTCGCGCCCGGCACCGCCGACGGGCAGCGCTCCATCTGCAGCTCCTTTTGCCCCGTCATGTCGTCGTCGCTGCGCGCGATGGCGGGAAAAGCGGCGCAGGCGGCGAGCGCCATGGCGATGAAGGTCCGGGTCATCGTTCGTCTCCTCGACCCTCCCAAGAGCACGTGGCGTGCCGGCCGCGGACGGACAAAGCGCGCAAGGGCTGCGTCCGTCCCTGGCGCGCGGCGGGCGGCGGCCTCCCTCGCCCTTCAAGCGCGGTGGAGCAGGGCACGATCGCGGTGCCAGGTGCCGCCGCGAAACTGCGCGTCGGCCCAGTCGCGCGCCGCCGCCGCCGAGGAGAAGCCGCCCATGGGGACGACGCTGAGCCCGCGGTCGCCCGGGCGGCCGATGAACCAGGAGCCGTCGTGGATGTCCTGCCACAGGATGACGTCCGACCCGTCGTCGGCGTGCTTGCGCTCGCGCTGCCTGAACTTGGCCACGGCCTCAGCCCTTGCCGGTGTCGCCCGACCAGCGCCAGCCCCTGATCTCGGGCATGTCCTCGCCGTGCTCGACGATGTAGGCGTGGTGCTGCATCAGCCTCTCGCGCATCGCCTGGGCGATGTGCGCCGCCCGCGGCCCCAGCTTGGGAACCCGCTCGGCGACGTCCTGGACCAGGTGGAATCGGTCGAGATCGTTGCGCACCGTCATGTCGAAGGGGGTCGTGGTCGTGCCTTCCTCTTTGTACCCGCGCACGTGCAGGTTGTCGTGGTTGGTGCGCCGGTACATGAGGCGGTGGATCCCCCAGGGGTAGCCGTGAAAGGCGAAGATGATGGGCTTATCGACGGTGAACAGCTGGTCGAACTCCTTGTCGGAGAGCCCGTGCGGATGCTCGCTCGGCGGCTGCAGGCGCATCAGATCGACGACATTGATGACGCGCACGCGCAGCTCGGGCGCGATTGTGCGCAAGAGGTCGACGGCGGCGAGCGTCTCCAGCGTCGGCACGTCGCCGCAGCAGGCCATCACGACGTCGGGCTCGCCCTCGCGGTCGCTCGAGGCCCACTCCCAGATGCTGAGGCCCATCTCGCAGTGCTCAATGGCCTGCTCCATCGTCAGCCACTGCAGCTCGGGCTGCTTGCCGGCGACGATCAGGTTGACGTAGTGGCGGCTGCGCAAGCAGTGATCGGTCACCGACAAGAGCGTGTTGGCGTCGGGCGGCAGGTAGACGCGGATGACCTCGGCCTTCTTGTTGACGACGTGATCGATGAAGCCCGGATCCTGGTGGGAGAAGCCGTTGTGGTCCTGGCGCCACACGTGCGAGGTGAGCAGGTAGTTCAACGAGGCGATCGGCCGCCGCCACGGAATCTTGCGCGTCACCTTCAGCCACTTGGCGTGCTGGTTGAACATCGAATCGATGATGTGGATGAACGCCTCGTAGCAGGAAAAGAAGCCGTGGCGCCCGGTCAGGAGGTAGCCCTCGAGCCAGCCCTGGCACTGATGCTCGCTCAGCATCTCCATGACCCGTCCGTCGGGCGCCACGTGATCGTCGCCGGGGACGATCTCCGCCGTCGACAGCCGGTTGGTCACGTCGAAGATCGCGTTCCAGCGATTCGAAGCGGTCTCGTCGGGCGAGACGACGCGGAAGTTGTCCCGGTTGTGCTTCATGACGTCGCGGATGAACGCGCCCTGCACGCGCGTCGACTCGGCCTCGATCGCTCCCGGCTGGGGCACCTTCACCGCGTAGTCGCGGAAGTCGGGCAGGCGCAGGTCGCGCAGCAGCAGGCCGCCGTTGGCGTGCGGGTTGGCGCTCATGCGCCGCTCGCCCGCCGGCGCCAGCGCCGCCAGATCGGCGCGCAAGGTGCCGTTGTCGTCGAACAGCTCTGGCCGGCTCGTAGCTGCGCATCCACGCCTCGAGCAGGCGCAGGTGCTCCGGTGTCTTGACGTCGGGGATGGGGACCTGGTGCGCGCGGAAGGTACCCTCGACCGGCTTGCCGTCGACCTCCTTCGGTCCGGTCCAGCCCTTGGGCGTGCTCAGCACGATCATCGGCCAGCGTGGCCGCTCGGGCGTGTTCGCCGCCCGCGCGCGCCGCCTGGATACGGCGGATCTCGACCAGCACGCGCTCGAGCGTCTCCGCCATCAGTTGGTGCATCGTCGCCGGCTCGCTGCCTTCGACGAAGTAGGGCGCATAGCCGTAGCCCGCGAGCAGCTGCTCGAGCTCGCCGCGCGGGATGCGCGCCAGCACCGTAGGCCCCGCGATCTTGTAGCCGTTGAGGTGCAGGATCGGCAGCACCGCGCCGTCGCGAACCGGATTGAGGAACTTGTTCGAGTGCCAGCTCGTGGCCAGCGGCCCCGTCTCGGCCTCGCCGTCGCCGACGACGCAAGCGACGATCAGGTTCGGATTGTCGAACGCGGCTCCGTAGGCGTGCGACAGCGAGTAGCCGAGCTCGCCGCCTTCGTGGATCGATCCCGGCGTCTCGGGCGCGACGTGGCTGGGGATGCCGCCGGGAAACGAGAACTGCTTGAACAGCCGCTTCATGCCGGCCTCGTCTTGCGAAATGTCGGGATAGACCTCGCTGTAAGTGCCTTCAAGGTAGGTGTTGGCGACGATCCCCGGCCCGCCGTGGCCGGGGCCGGTCACGTAGATCATGTCGAGGTCGAGCTTCTTGATGACGCGGTTGAGGTGCACGTAGAGGAAGTTGAGCCCCGGCGTGGTGCCCCAATGACCGAGCAGGCGCGGCTTGACGTGCTCGGGCCCGAGCGGCTCGGCGCAGCAGCGGGTTGTCGAACAGGTAGATCTGGCCGACAGACAGATAGTTGGCGGCGCGCCAGTAGGCGTCGATTCGCGTCAACAACTCCGGGTCGAGCGGCATGGTCCCTCCGTCGGATTCAAGTATCGGGCCCGAGCAGGAAATTTCCAGTGCAGACGAGGCGCGGCGAGCGCTCGCGCACCATTTGCGGCAGGGCCGCTTTCCGCTGCAAGGCTTGCGGCAGAAGGGAGCGATCTCCGCGACCTACCGTTTGGCATCGCGTTCGCTAGTGCACTTAGCGCATGCAACCACGTCACGTACAGGCCTTTGGCCTCGGAGCGCTGGTCACCGCCTTCGCAGTGGGCGCGGTCGTGCTGCTGGCGCCGTCGCGCCGCATCGCGCCCGAGCGCCGCCTGCCGATCGCCGATCGGGTGCCCGAGACGGCGCGCGCCGCCTTGGCGACGCAGATGCACTCGCACGCGCGCGGCATGATGGAGCTGGTCTCGACGGCGACGGTGCTCGACTACGACGGCGTCAGCGCCAGCGTGCAGCGGCTGCTCGCGGAGCCGCGCGTCGCCCGGCCGCTCAGCGGCGACGCGACCGAAATGAACGCGCAGCTGCCGGCGCGCTTCTTCGCCCTGCAGGACGAGCTGCGCGTGAACCTGCAGGGGGTGGCGCGCGCCGCCGCCGCCCACGATCCCGACGCGCTGGCCGATTCGTTCGCCGCCGTTTCCAAGACCTGTATCCGCTGCCACGGCGCCTATGTGGCTGGACGATGAGGGAGGACCCCATGAGCAAGGTCAAGGCCCGGAAGCTTCCGATTCGCACGCGCCGCATCCTTCGTGGCGACGGTGAGGCCACGGCGACGCGCACGGTGTTGTGCCCCCGGCACGGCGAGGCGGTGGCGCTGGCCTTCTGCGGCGAGTGCCCGCGCTGCGAGCGGGTGGACGCCAGCGGAGTCACCTGCCGGCCCGACGTCGAGCAGCCGGCGATGCGCTGGACGTCGCGGCTGCACCGCATCCTGCCCTCGGCCGCCGATCGGGTCGCCATCGCGGACGTCATGTCGCGCGACGTCGCCTGCGTGCGCGACGACGTCAGCGTCGAGTCGCTGACGGCGCTGTTCCGCGATCGCGACATCAGCGGCGCCCCGGTGGTCGACGTCGACGGCTTTCCGGTCGGCATGGTGTCGAAGAGCGATCTGGTGCGCGAGCGCTGGGAGCACGACGCCATCGTCGCCGAGCTGATGACGCCGCTGGCGTTCACGCTGCGCGAGGACGACCCGCTGTCGCGCGCCGCGGCGGTGATGTCGGTGGAGCGGGTGCACCACCTGCCGGTCGTCGCCGCCGACGGTCGCGTCGTCGGCATCCTCTCGAGCCTCGACTTCGCCCGCTGGGTGGCGGGGCAGGCGGCGTTCATCGACGAGGTCTAACGGTAGGAGGCGAACATGGCACTCACCGTCGGAGAAATCATGAACCGGGAGCTGCTGTCGGTCCGCGCCGGCGATGGCGTCGACCAGGCGCTCTCGGCGATCCTCGGCATGGGGCTGAGCGCTGCCCCCGTGGTCGACGAGGCGCGCCATCCGATCGGCATCATCTCGTGGCGCGATCTGCTGCGGCCGAGCGGCGGCACGACGGTCGGCTCGTGCATGAGCCGGCCGGTGGAGGTGGTGCACCCCGAGGATCGCATCGAGCACGCGGCCATGCTGCTGGCCGGCGGCGGCTTCCATCATGCCCCGGTCGTCGACGGCGACGGCGCGCTGGTCGGGTTCGTGTCGGCGCTCGACCTGTTGCGCGCGTTCGTCGGCCAGCCGGCGTCGCATCCGGACACCTTCCCGCACTGGGACGACGCGACCGCGGCGGCGTGGACCGACGAGCAGATCCTCAACGACTCGCGGGTCGACGCTGCGCCCAAGGGGCCGGGCGTGGTGGTCTACATCCAGGGCGGTCGCGGGCGCGAGGAGCGCGTCGTCGCCGTCGAGCAGACGCACGACGTGCGGGCGCGGCTGCTCGACTTCCTCAACGATCCGGACCTGCGGCCCGACCTGGCGCGGGTGCTCGCCTCGGGCGGCTTGCGCTATCGCGCGGCCGCGATCGCCGATCCGAAACATCGCGCCGAGGTCGCCGCCGCGGTGCAAGAGGACATGGAGGACGGCTGGTTCGAGCGCATCCTTCGCCGCCCAATGGGAGAACGTACATGACCAAGACCACGATCCGCGAGTACATGACCCCGGCCCCGCTCACCATCGGCGCCGAGCAGATGCTCACCGTTGCCAACGAGCTCATGCGCAAGCGCCGGATCCGCCATCTGCCGGTGCTGCGCGCCGGCCGCGTGGTCGGCATCCTGAGCCAGCGCGACGTCGCGCTCATCTGCGGCCTGCCGTCGGTGGACCCGGCCGAGGTCCCTGTCGAGGACGCGATGACCGAAACCGTCTACACGGTGCGCCCGGAGACGCCGCTCGACGAGGTGGCGGCGACGATGGCCGCGAACAAGTATGGCGCCGCGCTCGTCGTCGGCGAGCGTGACCGCATCGTCGGCGTCTTCACCACCGTTGACGCCCTGCACGCGCTCGCCGACGGCGCGCCGACCAAGAAGCGCCGCGCCGCCGCCCGCTCGCTCAGCCGCTGAACTCGACGCTGACCGAGTCGTCGCGCAACAGCGAGGCGTCGAGCGTGTCGCGCTCCTCGGCCTCGATGTCGGCGAGCAGGGCGTCGATGAAGTGGCTGATCGCCCAGTCGAGCCCGGCGGGTGGCGCCGTCGCCAGCTCGGCGCGCAGTCGGGCGATCTCGGTGCGTTGAGCGGCGTGCTCCGCCCGCAGGCGGCGCGAGCGCTCGGGCCCCCAGGCGTCGAGGTGGCGCAAGATCGGCTCCAGGATCTCGTCTTCGTGGCTGATGTGCTCGGTCAGCAGATCGAGCAGGGCGCTGGTCGCCACCGCCAGGCGGCCCGGCTCGGTGGCGGCGCTGACCTTCGCCATGGCCGCCCGCAGCTCGCGGTGCTCCGCCAGCACCAGCCGGCGAACGCGCTCACAGGAAAGGTCTGAATTGGCCATGGGCTGCCTCCGAGAGCACTGTCTGAGCAAACCGTGGGCCATCGCCGGTCGGACATGGGGTGCCGCGGCCGTGGGCGACCGGCCACGCACGGCTTGCGCTTTGGTCGCAGAGCCGCCGCAGCGCTTGCGCGATCAGGCGGGGAGGCTCAACGTGCCGGCGAAGCGGGCGCCGGGCCCAGCTCGGCGTTGATGCGCGCGGCGACGTCCTGCACGAACCGCAGCACCGAGGCTTCGGCGATGCGGTGGCCGACCAGGAGGTCGAGCGCGTTGCCGACGACGCCGAGCGGCGGCCGGTAGCGGCCATACAGGTCGATCTGCGTCTCGTGCGCCGACAGCGGATAGAACGACAGCGTCGCCTCCATCGAGGGAAACAGCCCGGCGGCGGTGGAGGCGGTCCAGGCGATCTCGAGCTCGGTCTTGCGGTCGCCGAGCGCCGAGACCTTCTCGTCCATCGCGCGGACCGCGATCTTGACGTCCGCGCCGACCTCGAGCGGACCGACGGCCACGCGGAGCGTCGAGGCGAGCTCGTGGGCGCGCGACGTCGCCGACGCGGTGGCGCGCTGGAACATGCCGGCCGCGTCGCGGTGCAGCGCCTCTTTGACCTTGTCGTAGTCGACGTTCACGTACTGATAGCAGTGCAGCTCTCGGGGCTCGCTCATACGTCACGCTCCTTTTCCACCATGGCGACGACCTGTGCGACGGCCGCTCGATCCGCGCCGCCGGAGGCGGTCACCTCCGGGGCGCGCGGCGCCTCGTACTCGACGCCGACGCCCGGCAGCGCGTCGTGCGCGCTCGATGCGTAGAGACCCGCGGGATCGCGGCGGACGCAGTCGCCGAGCGGCGTCGCCACGTGCACCTCGACGAACGCGGGGGCCAGCTCGCGCGCAGCGTCGCGATAGCAGCGCCGGTGCGCCGTGGCCGGCACCAGCACGACGAAGCCCTGGCGCGCGATCAGCGCCGCCAGCCGGCCGAGCGTCGTGTAGAAGTCGTCGCGGCTCTGCGCGTCGTAGCCGGGCCGCGGCGAGATCGCCTGGCGCACCTCGTCGCTGTCGAGCAGCACCGACCGCCGGCCGCGCTCCGCCAGCTGCGCGCGGACGGCCCGCGCCAGCGTCGACTTTCCCGCGCGCGGCAGACCGGTCAGCCAGACCACGGCGCCGTGATGCTCGCTCATCGTACGACCTCGTCGGCGAACGAGGGATCGAAGCGGTCGCTGCCGAGCGCCCGCTCGACCAGGCGCAGCATGCGGTCGCGCGCGTCCGGCGCCAGCGACGGGTAGAACGCCGGGCTGCACACCACCAGGCCCGCGCCAGGCGACAAAGGGCGCCGCCACCTCGAGCAGCTCGCGGTCGCCGCTCCCGTCGAGGTAGGTGCGCCAGAAGTGGTGCCAGAGCTGACCCAGGCCCCCGTGCCAGGCGCCCTCGTGATCGAGCGCGAAGAACAGATAGTTGATCGCCATGCGCGGTGACGTCGTCGGCGGCATCGCCGACGCAGCCGCGGCTGGCGTCGAGCAGCGCGAACTCGGTGCCGGTGGAGAAGACGACGTTGAACGGGTGGAAGTCGCCGTGGATGGTGGTCACGCGCGACTCGCTTAGCGGCGCAGTCGGTGGCGCCAGTCGAGGCAGCGCCGCTCGATCTCGTGCAGGCGCGCCGGCGCCGCCGCCGGGGTGTCGTCGGGGTAGCCGTCGGCCATGCCGAAGATGCCCTCGCCGCTGCCGATGAGGTCGCGGATGGCGCGCCGATAGCGGGCGGGCTGGTGGTCGCGGCGGCGGTGCAGCGCGACCAGGTGGCGCGCCAGCGCGTCGCAGCGCGCCAGATCGTCGGAGCCGAGGCGGCGCTCGCCGGCGATGCGGCGCAGGTCGTCGGCGTAGGGCGTGCCCTCGGCCCACTCGGTGACCAGGTAGAACTCGCCGGCGTCGCGCAGCGACGTCAGCCCGCCCTCGCCCACGGCGCCCACGTCGAGCGCGCGGACGTGGCGCGGAATGCGCGCGAAGGTGTCGTAGGCCAGCAGCTGCTCGGCCGCGCGATCGGCGCGCCGGTCGTGGCCGAAGTCGTTGGCGGTAGCGACGTGGAACACCAGGATCGCTCCCGGCCGTCGGCGGCGCGCAGGCGCACGCGCCGGGGCGCGCCGTAGCCGGCGCTCTTGTGTGTCTCGTCGCTGGTGTCGGCGTCGGCGGCGAGCCGCCGCACCTCGACGACGCGAAAGCCCGGCACCAGCCGCAGCGCGGCCGCCGCCAGCTGGTCGTCGATGGTCGCGCTCATTGCGCCAGCGCCTCGACGCGCTCGAGCGCGTGCGCCAGCCGGGCGGGCGAGCCGCCGTCGAGCGCCAGGAGCGCCGCGTCGGTCGCGCGCCGCAGGCGTGCCGCCTGCGACGATCGGTGCAACAGGTTCCGCTCGATCCGGGCGCGCCGCTCGGCCAGGGCGCGCAGGGACCGCAAGTGCTGGCGGACGCCGAGCGCAGAGCCGCATTGCAGGCAGTGGATCGCCGACTCGGCCTCCGTGCGCATCCGCGCCGCGGCGCCCTCGACGAACTCCTCGGCGACCATGCCCAGACGATCTTTTCTCTGCTCTCCCATGCACGCCGGTTCAGCAAGACGCGTACCGTGACAGGGCCTGCTCGCCTGCGGAAAGGGCGCGCAAACGCTGCGCCACGCGACACCGGCGGCGCAAGATCTGCGGGGCCCGATCAGGCGGCGGCCTTGGACCGGACGCGGTCGCCGAGCTCGCCCAGCATCTTCTGCTCGAGCTGCCGCGCGCGCTCGCGGGACACGCCGAGCCGATCGCCCATCGTCTTCAGCGTCGGTGCCGGCTCCGCGACCCAGCGCGCGTCGAAGAGCGTGCGCCGCCGCGCGTCCAGCGAGTTGCGATAGCGATCGCGCTCGAAGCGGAGGATCGCGGCCAGCTCGTAGTCGGCGAGCCTTTCGTCGACGGGAGCGTCCGCCGTGGCCATGCGTGAGATCCGCGTGGTGTCGCCGTCGCTGTGCAGGGGCGCGTCGAGCGACAGGTCGCGCGCGTCGAGCCGCGACTCGGTCTCGACCACGCTGGCGGCGTCGACGCCGAGCAGCGAGGCAAGACGCTCGGCCGTCGGCTCGATGCCAGCCGCCGTGAGGCGCGCGCGTAGGGTCGCGAGGCGGAAGAAGATGCGCCGCTGGACCTGCGTGGTCCCAATGCGCACCAACCGATAGTTGGCGAGCGTGTAGCGGAACTCGTAGGCGCGGATCCAGTGCGCCGCATAGGTCGAGAGCCGGACGCCGCGTGACGGATCGAAGCGGCGGATCGCCTGTAACAGGCCGATGGCCCCTTCTTGAAAGAGATCGCGACGATCGATCCCCTTGAGCTGGTACAGCTGCGTCAGCCGGCCGACGAGGGCGAGCTGCGATTGCAGCAGGCGCGCCTCGATCTTCTTGTCGCCCGTGCGACGATACTCTTCGAACAGCCGATGCTCCTCTTGCCGCGACAGGAAGGTGTCCATGTCCCCGGGCCAATGCATGGCTGGGGCCACGGTCGTCACGCCGCCGCGATTGCCGGCGTCTCGGCGGGCCGGGCCTGCGACCGCTGGCCTCATCAGTGCACGGCGACCCACCCATGGCCGCCATGAGTGACGCCTCGCCGACCGCGATGGACGGGCTGACGTCGGCCGAGGCGGCGGCGCGGCTGGCCGAGGTCGGGCCCAACGAGCCGGCGCCGCGGCGCGCGGCGCTCCCGCCTGG
The DNA here is from genome assembly GCA_963816965.1 of uncultured delta proteobacterium. Taxonomy (GTDB): domain Bacteria; phylum Myxococcota_A; class Polyangia; order Palsa-1104; family Palsa-1104; genus JAQBQH01. Next base: position 2,275,148 of record CAWFMP010000004.1, on the reverse strand, counting down.
TCGAGCTGCTGCTGCTCTTCGCCAACCCGCTCGTCGTCATCCTGCTCGTCGCGAGCGTCGTCTCGGCGTCCTCGGCGAGCGCGTCGACGCGGCCTGATCATCGCGCATGGTCGCTGCTCAGCGTCGCGATCAACTTCGTGCAGACCTACCGCTCGCAGCAGGCCGTCGAGCGGCTGCGCGCGCAGCGTGGCGCCGACGGCGACCGTGCTGCGCGACGGCGCGTGGCGGCGAGCTGCCGCGGCGCGAGGTCGTGCCGGGCGACGTCGTCCGCCTGTCGGCCGGCGACCTGGTGCCGGCCGACGCGCGGCTGCTCGAGGCGCGCGACCTGCACGTGCAGCAGGCGGCGCTGACCGGCGAGTCGCTGCCGGTCGAGAAGGAGGCCGCGACGCGGCGGCGCCGGCGACGCGCGGCCCGACGCGCCGGCGCTCGTCTTCCTCGGCACCTCGGTCGTCAGCGGCACGGCGACGGCGCGTCGTGGTCGCGACCGGCCCGCGCACGGCGTTCGGCGACATCGCCGCGCGCCTGGCCGCGCGCCCGCCGGAGACCGAGTTCGAGCGCGGCACTGCGGCGCTTCGGCCTGCTCATCATGCAGACCGTCGTTCTTCCTCGTGCTCTTCATCCTCGTCGTGAGCCTCGCGCTGCAGCCGCGACCGCGTTCGAGTCGCTGCTCTTCGCGGTCGCGCTCGCCGTCGGGCTGACGCCCGAGTTCCTGCCGATGATCACGACGGTGACGCTGGCGCAGGGCGCGGTGCGCATGGCGCGCGCAGCAAGGTGATCGTCAAGCACCTGCCGGCGATCCAGAACTTCGGCAGCATCGACGTCCTGTGCAGCGACAAGACCGGCACGCTGACCGCGCGGCGAGATGGCGCTCGAGCGCGTCGCTCGACCCGTTCGGCGCGCCCGTCGGACGCGCGCCGCTCGCGCTGGCCTACCTCAACAGCCGCTTCGAGACGGGCATCCGCAGCCCGCTCGACGCCGCGATCCTCGGCAGCGCCGGCGACCGGACGCCGACGGCTACGACAAGATCGACGAGATCCCGTTCGACTTCGAGCGGCGCCGCCTCTCGGTCGTCGTCGAGACGCGCGGGCGCGCGACTGCTCATCACCAAGGGCGCGCCCGAGGGCGTCCTCGCCGTCTGCGCGACGCTGCGAGGTCGGACGGCGCGGTCGTCGCCGCTCGACGACGCCGCGACGCGGCGCGCTGCCAGCGCCGTGTTCGCGACGCTCGAGCGGCGCAGGGCTTCCGCGTGCTCGCGGTCGCCTACCGCGCGGTCGGCGCCGGCCGGCGCCTACTCGCGTCGCCGACGAGCGCGAGCTGGCGCTCGCCGGCTTCGTCGCCTTCGCCGATCCGCCGCTGCCGGACGCGGCGCGACGTCGATCGCGCGCGCTGCGCGCGCGACGGCGTCGACGGTCAAGATCCTCACCGGCGACAACGAGCTGGTCGCCCGGCACGTCTGCGCCGCAGGTCGGCCTCGACGTCGAGCGACGTCGTGCTCGGCGAGCGAGCTCGAGCGCATGAGCGACGCGGCGCTGGCGCACGTCGCCGAGCAGACCACGCGTCTTCGCGCGCGTCTCGCCGGCGCAGAAGAACCGCATCATCCTGGCGCTCAAGCGCCGCGGCCACGTCGTCGGCTTCCTGGGCGACGGCATCAACGACGCGCCGTCGCTGCACGCGGCCGACGTCGGCATCTCGGTCGCCGGCGCCGTCGACGTCGCGCGCGAGGCGGCCGACATCATCCTGCTCGAGCCCGGCCTGCGCGTGCTGCACGGCGGCATCCTCGAGGGCCGCAGGGCGTTCGGCAACGTCATGAAGTACCTGCTGATGGGCACCAGCTCGAACTTCGGCAACATGTTCAGCATGGCCGGCGCGTCGCTGTTCCTGCCGTTCCTGCCGATGCTGCCGACGCAGATCCTGCTCAACAACTTCCTCTACGACCTGGCGCAGATCACCATCCCGACCGACAACGTCGACGACGAGCTACATCCGCCGGCCGCAGCGCTGGGACATCGCGCTCATCCGCAACTTCATGCTCTTCATCGGGCCGATCAGCTCGCTCTTCGACTTCCTGACCTTCTTCGTCGCTGCTGCGCGTCTTCCACGCCGGCGAGGCGGCTGTTCCACACCGGCTGGTTCGTCGAGTCGCTGGCGACGCAGACGCTCGTGCTGTTCGTCATCCGCACCGCGGGCAACCCGCTGCGCAGCCGGCCGAGCCTGCCGCTGGCGGTGACGACGCTGGTCATCGTCGCCGTCGGCGGCGGCGCTGCCGTTCAGCCCGCTGGCGCCGCTGCTCGGCTTCACGCCGCTGCCCGCGGCGTTCTTCGCCTTCGTCGGCGGCGTTACGCTCACCTATCTCTTGCTGGTCGAGGTGGTCAAGCGGCTCCTGTTGCGCTGACGGCGTGGTCGGGCAGGAGCGGCGGGCCTGGCTCCGCTCTTGCTAGGAGTCCCAGCCATGGAGACCCGCAAGCAGACGGTCGCAATTCTTTCCGATCAGACGCTCTTCCGACAGGGCCTCAAGCAGCTGCTGCAGGCCCATGGTTTTGCGCGGGTGTCCGAGTTCGCCTCGACGCACGCGCTCCTCGAGGCGGCGCGGGCGCGGGCGCCGCACGTCGTGGTCATCGACATCGACCACGAGCGCGAAGACGTCCTTCTGATCCTGCGCTCGCTCCGGCGTGCGCTCTTGGACTCGCAGATCCTGGTGATCGGCTCGGCGTTGCGCCAGGCAGCCGCTGAGGGCTGCCCCGTCGACGCGGAGCTCGAGACGCCGGCGGCCGACGCTGCAGCGCTGATCGCGGCCGCCGAGGCTGCCTCCTGGCGGCGGGTGCGCTCGACCGAGGCGCTGCGCCTGCGCCGGCGGTGGGCGGCCATCACGCCGCGACAGCGCGACGTCTTGCGCTGGCTCTCCACCGGAGCCGGCAATCAGGCGATCGCGCGCAAGCTGCGCATCGGCGAGCGGGCGGTCAAGGCGCACGTGTCGACGCTGCTCGAGACCTTCGGCCTGGAAAACCGGGCCCAGCTATCGCTGCTGGCCGATCACGCCGGGCTGCGGCCGCCGGTCCGGTCGCACGTCTGACCTTCCCTTTGGTACATTGCCAGCCGGCGCTTCATCGTCAACTTTCGAGGCATGTCCGCCGAAGACGCGCTGTTTCGAGTGATGGTGCCCGTCGCAGAGGCGCTGCTGGAGAAGGAGCTCCAAGCGGGCGGGCCCAGCGATCCGGGCGCGATCGCGGAGATGACGGTGCGAGAGTTCGCGCAGACGCTCGACTTGAAGGACTACGCGGAGGCGCTGCGGGCGCGCCTGGTCGCCCGACTGCAGCAGGGACCGCGGGCGGCCGTGGCGCGTCAGCCGACGGATCGACGAACGACGTAGACCGAGCAGGGGGCGTGGTCCACGATCTTGGCGGCGGTGGTGCCGAGCAGCCGGTCGAATCCGCCGTAGCCGTGGGAGCCGATGACGATGAGATCGGCCGCGTCGGCCCGCGCGGTGTCGCAGACCGCCCGCCACGCGGTGCCGATCTCGACCTGGATGCGCTCCACGAGGCCGCCCGGCAGGGGGCGCGCCAGCTCCTCGAGCTGCTTGCGCGCCAGCTGCGACAGCAGCCCTGCCACGTCGGTCGGCGGCATCGCCAGCGCCTGCGCCGGCAGGTGCACCGGCAGGGCGACGGCGTGAAAGAGGATCAGCGCGGCGCCCTGCTGGCCGGCGAGCGTCGCCGCGGCCGCCAGCACGGTCGGCGCCATCGGCGAGCCGTCGAGCGCGACGAGAATGAGCTTCATGGGATTGCCCTCCGGTCAGTCCCCATCTCCAGGCGCGCTCCTTCATCGAGCGTGTAGTCGTGCCCGCGCCAGTCGACGTGGTGGTCGAGCCACATCGAGGCAGCGACGAACGGACCGGCGAGCGCGATGGCGATCGTCACCCAGGCGAAGCGACGCGGCAGCGGCTCGCCGCCGAGCGCGGCGTAGAGCCCGCGATCGCTGCCACACGCCGCGACCAGCGCGGCGGCGCCCACGGCGACCGCGGCCCACCAGTCGAAGGCGGCGCCGGCGCCGGCGGCGATCACGGCGAGCCAGATGGCGGCGCCATGGAAGTACGCCGGCCGGGTCAGCCGAGCGGGGAGGCCGCTGCGCGAGAACAGGACCCAGCGGCGCATCAGCCGCAGAAACTCGCGCAGCCGCATGCCCCCGGTGACGACGTGCAGCGGGCGGTCCACGATGAGGTTGCAGTAGCCGGCCGCGACCATGCGCTGACCGAGATACATGTCGTCGACGAGCTGGCCATCGGCGCACTCGACGCCGCCGATGGCGGCCAGCGCCTGGCGACGGAAGATCATGATCTGGCCCATGATGAACGGCAGCGTGTGCGATTCGCCGGCGAGCGCGGCGGCGGGGGCGCCGTACCACACGTCGAGCATGAGGGCGTAGCCGGCGTCGCCCGCGGTGACGGCACGGTCGGCGGCGCGTGCCGGCGCGAACACGTCGCCGGCGTCGGGACGCGCCAGCAGCTCGTCGACGAGCACGCGCACCAGATCGCGATCGACGCGGGTGTCCGAGTCGCTGAAACCGATGAGCTCGCAGTGCGCTTCGCGGGCGCCGAGGGCCATCGCGTGCAGCTTGCCGGTGCGGCCCGGCGGCGGGGCGCCGGCGAACAGCACTCGCGTCGTCAGCCCGAGACGGCGCGGCGTTGCCGCGAGCACCTCGCGGACGATGGGGACGGCCGGATCGCTGTCGTCGTCGAAGACGAAGAGCAGCTCGAGCGGCGCCGGATAGTCGCTGTCGAGGAGCGCGCGCACGTTGTCGGCGGCGCCCACGTCGACGCCGCGAATCGGGCGGATCAAGGTGAGCGACGGATAGTGCGGCGGCGGCGGCGCGCTCGGGCGCACCCGGCTGATGGCTTGCTCGAGGTACAGATGCTCGCCGACGATCCAGAGGAGCGCTCCGACGGCGAGCAGGACGGCGACGGTTTCCATGGCGCGGGACTCTTGCGAATGTGGTGCCAGCTGCGTCTGCCCAGGGCGCGTGCCGGCTGCGCGCAACCGCTGCGGCGCGGCGCGCGGGCCACGCAAACCGTGCGCGCCAGGCTCGCGGACCCACAGCGAGCGACCTTGGCACGGCGTACGCACAAGGACGCGGCGGAGGCCCGTGATGAACCTGCGAAAGATCCTCGTGGCGACCGACTTCTCGCCCGACTCCGAGCGCGCCATCGACGCCGCCCTCGAGCTGGCGCACGGCAACGGCGGCCAGGTGACGCTGCTGCACGTGTACGAGATGCCGCCGCACTCGACACCGTACCTCGGCATGTACGTGCCGGCGCCCGAGCTCACCGCCGACATCGTCGCCGACACGCGGCGTGCGCTCGAGGCGCAGAAGGCGCGCCGCGCGACCGAGGGAGTCGCGATCGAGATCGCTTGGGCGGCGGGCACGCCGGCGTCGGAGGCCGCGGCGGAGATCGTGCGCTACGCGGCCGAGCACGACTTCGACCTCATCGTCGTCGGCTCGCACGGACGGCGCGGTTTCCGCCGCCTGGTGCTCGGCTCGGTGGCCGAGGCGGTCGTGCGCACGGCCGACCGGCCTGTCTTGACCGTTCACGCCCACGCAGCCACGTCGCCCTCGGAAGCGGCGGGCGCGGCCTAGCCATGCGCGCGCGGCCGGCCCTGCTTTCGCTCTTCGCCGCCGCGTGTGCGACGACGCCGGCGTCGCCCACGGTGCACCCGGAGGATCTCAGCGCCGCCGCCCATCGCCAGGAGGCGGCGCGCGAGCGGGCGCGCGCGGAGGATGCCTATGCGCGCTGGCAACCGGGCGCACGCGTGCCGCTGCCGGGCGCGCCCATCGGCTCCAACGACGCGCCGCGGATGTATCCCATCGATCTCTACCCGTACAACCCGACCGATCGCGCGCTCTCCGACGCCGAGCGGCACCTGCGCCACGCGCGCGAGCACGAGGCCGCCGCGGCGGCGCTCGAGAGCTTCGAAGAGGGGGAGTGCCACGACTTCGCGCCCAAGGTGCGGGCCGCCTGCCCGGTGCTCGGTCCGGTGGCGACGATCGACGATCGCACCGACGGCGTGCGTGTCGTCTTCGCCGCCGGCGCGCCAGTCGAGGCGATCGTCGCGCACATGCGCTGTCACCTGGCGTTCGCGCGCGCCCGCGGCTTCACTGACGCCGGTGACTGCCCGCTCTACATGCGCGGCGTGGCGATCGCCGCCTCCGCCGACGGCCACGCCGTCGACCTCACCAGCCGCGATCCCTCCGTCGCCCGCGAGATCCAGCTGCGCAGCCGACTGGCGTCGGTGCCCCCGCCGCCAGCGCCGAGGTGACCCATGCTCGAGCCCTTCATTCCCCAGCCCCGACTCACCGAGCTCGACCACATCGACGTCGGCGCGCCCGCGGCGAAGGCGTACGAGGTGGCGCGCCATCTCGACCTGACGCGCGCCCCGCTGGTGCGGCTGCTGTTCGGGCTGCGCACGATCCCGTCGCGCCTGCGCGGTCGGGAGCACGGCCCCGCGCGGCTCGCCATCGACGACATCACCGGGGCCGGCTCGGCGTTTCGCATGCTCGCCGACGAGCCGGGACGCGGCTTCGTCGTCGGTGCCATCGGCCGCTTCTGGGAGCCCGCCATCCGCTGGGCCGAGGCCGCGCCCGAGTCGTTCGCGGCGTTCGCCGAGCCCGGCTGGGCCAAGGTGGCGTGGTCGGTGGTCGTCGAGCCGCGTGGCGACAGCGCCTCCCGCGTGAGCGTCGCGTTGCGGCTCGACGCCACCGACGACGCGTCGTGGCGCGCGGTGCATCGCTACTTCCGGCTCATCGGCCCGTTTTCGCGCTTCATCCGGCGGCAGATGCTGCGCCGGCTCCAGGCCGAGCTCGGCCTGGAGCGCGATGCCGAGGTGCACCAATGGCTGCCGAGCGACGCGCTTCTGCCCGACGCGGATGCGGAAGACACGATGGGCATCGACATCGCCGCCACGCCGCAGGCGATCTGGCCCTGGCTCGTGCAGATGGGCTGCCATCGCGCGGGCTGGTACAGCTACGATCGCCTCGACAACGGCGGCGTCCCCAGCGCCACCGAGATCGTGCCTTCGCTGCAGCGGATCGCGGTCGGCGACATGCTGCCGGCGCGTCCCGAGGGGGACGGCGCGTTCGAGGTGCTGCAGATCGAGCCGGAGCAGGCGCTGGTCCTGGGCGGCGTCTACGACGTCTCCACCGGCGAGCAGACCCGCTTCGCCGCGCCCAAACCCGCACGCTACTGGCAGGTCACCTGGGCCTTCGTGCTCCGGCCGCTCGACGCGCAGACGACGCGCCTGACCGTCCGCGCCCGCGTCGGGTTCGCGCCGACCGCGGTGGGCGTGCGCACCTTCTGGATGGTGCCGGTCCATCACTTCATGGAAGCCGAGCAGCTGCGCAACCTGAAGCGGCGCGCCGAGGGCCGCCTCAAGCACGCGCACGACAGCTGGCGCGACGTGGGCTCGGGAATCGTCGGCGCGCTCGGCGTCGTGCTCGATCTGGCGACGCCCTTTCTGCGCAGCGTGCGCAACCACTGGGGGCTCGATCAGGAGACCGCCGGGTTCGACTATCCGGGCGACGAGGAGGTGCCGGCGCCGAAGTGGCAATGGACGCACGGCATCGAGATCGACGCCCCCGCCGACCTGGTGTGGAGCTGGGTGGCGCAGATCGGCTCCGGTCGCGCCGGCTTCTACAGCTATCAGTGGCTGGAGAACCTGGTCGGTTGCGAGGTGCAGAACGCCGATCGCATCCATCCCGAGTGGCGCATGCAGGTGGGCGACAGCCTGCGGCTGCATCCGAGGATCCCGGCGATGCGCATCACCATCGTCGACGAGGGGCGCTACGCCGTGGCCGTGGGCGGGGGCGACCCCGCCGATCCGGTGCACCTCACCGCCACCTGGCTCTTCTACGTCGATCCGCTGTCGCCGACGCGTTGCCGCTTCATCAGCCGCTTTCGCATGGGCTACGCCTACACCAGCAAGCGCGCGCGCCGCATGTACGGACCGTACCTCACCGAGGCGATCGGCTTCGTCATGGATCGCCGCATGTTGCTCGGGGTCAAGGAGCGCGCCGAACGCGCCAGCGTCAGCTGACGCGGAAGGCGAGGCCGACGAGCCAGCCGACGGCCGCCGCCGCGAGCCCGATCGCCGTCATCTCGAGGCCGCCCGATACCCAGCTGCCGATGGTGCGCACGCTCTTGTAGGCGCCGACGGCGAAGAGCGTGATCGCCGAGATGGCCACGGCGAGCCAGGTCGCCGCGGGCACGCTGACGAGCAGGAAGGGAACCAGCGGCAGCGCCGATCCGACGAGCGCGGCCACGCCGACGACGAGGGCCGCGCGCGGCGCCCGCCGCTTGTCGACGGGAGCGAGGTGCAGCTCCTCGGCCATCATGACCGCCAGCCAGACGTCCTTGTTCGCCGTGATGGTGGCGACGATCTGATCGAGGAGCGCGCCCTGGAAGCCTTTGGCGCGGTACATCGCGCGCACCTCCTCGGTCTCCAGCGCCGGGACGCGCTCGAAGTGCCGGCGCTCGCGCGCCGCTTCGCTCTCGTAGAGCGCCTGATCCGCGCGGCGCGTCGTGTAGGCGACTGCGGCCATCGACACCGACTCGGCGAGGGCCGCGGCCAGGCCGGCGGCGAGCACGATGCGCACCTCCGCCGTGGCGGCGGCGACCCCGAGGATGACGCCGAGGACATTCACCAGGCCGTCCTGCCCGCCGAGGATGACGTCGCTGAGCTCGGAGTTGTGGCGGTGAGGATCGATGCGCGCGTGGAAGTCGCGATCGGTCGTCGTCGGCGCCGAGATCATGGGGCGTGGCCGGCGGCGCTCATTGCTTGCCGTCCAGGGCGTGGGCGATGCGCCGCAGGCGAGCGGCCAGATCGTTCAGCGCCCGGGTTGCTGCCGGCGGCACCTTGCTGACGAGGTGGTCCGCCTCGCGCTCGATCTTCTCGAACGCGTCGCGCAGCTCCATGCCGCCCAGATGGATGCGCACGCGAATCTCGTCGCGCAGCTCCGCCAGGCTGCGCCGCAGCGCTTCGGTGTCCTGCTTGAGATTCGGACGCTCGTTACCTCGTAGGTCGCTCATGACAGCGAGGGACTGCGAATCGGGTGCCAGCCCCACGGGGCGCAATTCATCGCCAACCGCCTGCCGGATGCGCAAGCCGTGCGAGAGGACCGGGAGCCAGCGCAAATCTTGCGGGAGATGCGCGGCTGCTAGGCGCGCGCTCGCTGGCTCGGCTCGACACCGAGCAGCGCCTCGCGCGCCACCTCGAGGAAGTCGGTCTCGGTCACGATTCCGACGATGTGGTCCTCGGCGTCGACCACCGGCAGCATGCCGATCTTGTGCTCGATCATCATGGCCGCGGCCTCGTGTGCCGGTAGCTCCGGCGGCACCTTCAGGACCTCGGTGTGCATGACGTCGCCGAGGCGCAGCGGCTGGCGGCGGTTGTCGGCGGCGCGCATGAGGTCGCGCGCGCGCAGCAGATCGCGCTGCGAGACCACGCCGACCAGGTGCCCCTGTGGATCGGCGACGGGCAGGTGGCGGATGCCCGCCTCTTCCAGGTAGCTCCATGCGGTGTCGAGGCTGGCAGTGGCGGGCAGGCTCAGAACGGCGCTCTTCATCAATCGTGCGACGGTCATCGTCATCTCCTGTGCGAGAGGATGGTCAGTGGTTGCGGCGCCACGCGACCGCGCTCGTCATCGCCGTGGCCGAGCCGGCGCAGGCGCACGGCCAGCACCAGCAGCAGCACGCCGAACAGGCCCGCGTAGACACCGACGAGCCACGCCAGCGTGATCATGGCGGTGCGCGGCCACAGCAGCATCAGGCCGCCGAACGCGAGGCTGGCCAGGCCGGCCGTCGCCAGGAGCAGCTCGCCGGCGTACTGGCGCCGCAGTCGAACGGCGGCCAACAGCTCGAACGCGCCCGTGGCCAGCGCCCAGCCGGCGATGAGGTACCAGAGCACGAACGCCATCGTGTCGGGGAACGCGATGACGATGCCGCCGAACAACAGGCCGAGCGCACCTTCGACGGCAAAGGGCCAGAACGGGTAGCCGTCGGCATGACGCCGCACTCCGGCGTACAGCGCCATGGCCCCGTCGGCGATGGCGTAGACCCCGAAGCCGAAGAGCAGGGCCTCGAGCGTGAACAGCGGCCACGCCACCGCCAGCACCGCGAGCGCGATGCCCAGAAGCCCGCGCAACGCGACCAGCCACCACAGCTTTGCAAATGGATCGGACATGGGTGCCTCCGGTCGCCAGCTACATCGGGTTGCCGCTCTTGCGCGTCGCGCGCGCTTTGGGCGAGGAGTTGCGAACGCGCGCGGTGATGCGCTGGGCGCTGTCGGGCTTGATGCGGTTGGCGCCGCCGCGAGTCGACTTGCGGGACGCGTGAGCGCCCGACTGCTCGATGGCGTGGGTGCTCTTCCGATCGAGCCGATGTGCCTGGTTGTGCGACAGCCGGGGCTCCGCGACGGGCGACGAGCGCTTCTTCTTCGCGCTGTGCGTGCGCTGCGTCCGGGAACGAAACTCCTGAGCCTTGGTAGCCATGTCGAGACCTCCAACGGCCGTCCTAAGCAGGTTCTAGGCCGATGCCCACAGGGGCGTGAAGCCGCGGCGCCCGCGCAAGCCTTGCGGTGCGCCTCGGCGCCGACGGCAACGCTTGCGCGCGCCAAACGGCGAGCCAGCGGCTCGAGCGACGGCGCAGCGGTTGCAGGGAGGGCGAAGCATGCTGCACTCACGACGCGTCCGGGTTCTCGTAGTCGACGACGACGTCAACGCGCGCTCGGCGCTCGGCGCGTTGCTGCGCGACGAGGACCACGAGGTGGTGTTGGCGCACGACGGCATCGACGCCCTGGTCAAGTTGGCCACCTTTCGGGCGGACGTCGTGGTCACCGACATGAAGATGCCGCGGATGGACGGCCTCGCGCTCTACGACGCGGTCTCGCGTCTGCCCATGCCGATGCCGGGGTTCGTGTTCATGTCGGCCAACGCCGAGCCCGACATCGAGGGCGGGCTGCGCTTCGTGAGCAAGCCCATCGCCATCGATCAGCTGACCACGCTCGTCGACGAGGCGGCGCGGCGAGGCGCGCAATGAGCGCGGGGCCAGCGTGGACGCTGGCGATGGTGCTCGCGGTCGGCTGCGGTCACGCCGCCGCCACGGCGCCGGCGGCATCGCAGACGCTCTTCGCCAGCCTCTCGCCGCTGGCGCGCCCGTCGGCCGCCGAGCCGCGACGCTTCGGGCTCATCGTGACCATGAGCGCCTGCTGGTATCCAGCGGCACCGACGACGACGGCGAACGATCCGGCGCCGCGGCTCGACCCGCGCCAGTGCCGGGTCATCGGCGAGCGCATCGTCACCGACATCCCCGACCTCGTGATGCGCGGGCGGATCGAGCGCCTCACCATCGAGGACGTGGCGCTCAAGTTCGAGCGCCGCGACGCCGACCAGGACGGAGACTGACGAGCGCGTGCCGGCTCCGCCCGGCTGCTCGGCCCCGTTGCAAGCGGTGCGCTGCGCAACTACAACTGCCGGGCGGGCTTGCGGCTGGCGGGCGCTGCCCGTGGCACCGCCGATGCACGCCGGAGGGGGCATGAGCGATCAGATGAGGGCCGCCGTCTTTCGCGGCGTCGGTGACATCCACCTCGAGCACAAGCCGATCCCGGTCGCCCAGGCCGGCGAAGCGCTCCTGCGCGTCACCTTGACGACGATCTGCGGGACCGACCTCCACATCCTGCGCGGCGAGTACCCGGTCGACAAGGGGCTGATGATCGGCCACGAGCCGGTCGGCGTCATCGCCGAGCTCGGCGACGGCGTGCGCGGCTTCCGCGTCGGCGAGCGCGTGCTCGTCGGCGCCATCACGCCGTGCGGCCAGTGTCGCGCCTGTCTCTCGGCGCACTGGTCGCAGTGCGGCGCGGGGCGACGACTACGCGGCGCTCGGCGGCTGGCGCTTCGGCAACACGATCGACGGCGCGCAGGCGGAGTACCTGCGCGTCCCCTAGGCGCAGGCGAACCTCGCTGCGATTCCCGACGGCGTCACCGACGAGCAGGCGCTCATGCTCGCCGACATCGCCTCGACGGGATTCAGCGGCGCCGAGTCGGGCGGCGTCCGGCTCGGCGACGCCGTCGTCGTCTTCGCGCAGGGCCCGATCGGCCTGTGCGCGACCGCGGGCGCACGCCTGATGGGCGCCGCGCTCGTCATCGGCGTCGACGCGGACGAGCACCGCCGCGCCGTCGCGCAGCGCATGGGCGCCGACGTCACCCTCGATCCGACGGCGGTCGATGTCGTCGCCGAGATCAAGCGCGCTCACCGGCGGCGGCGCCGACGTCGCCATCGAGGCGCTCGGGACCCAGACAGACGTTCGAACAGGGCGCTGCGCTGCCTGCGCCCGGCCGGCACGCTGTCGAGCCTCGGCGTCTACTCGGGCAAGCTGCAGCTGCCCTACGACGCGTTCGCCGCCGGCATCGGCGATCATCGCATCGTGACCACGCTCTGCCCGGGCGGCAAGGAGCGCATGCGCCGGCTCATGAGCCTGGTCAAGAGCGGCCGCTTCGATCCGAAGCCGCTCGTGACCCACGCGCTGCCGCTCGACCGGCTCGAGGAGGCCTATCGGCTCTTCGGCGAGCGGCGCGACGGCGTCCTCAAGATCGCGCTGCGGCCGTGAGCAGCTGACATGCGCGCCATCCGACTCGAGCAGCAGGCGGCCATCGACACGGCGCCGCTGCGCAGTGTCGAGCTGCCGGTTCCGGAGCCGGGGCCGCGCGAGATCCGCGTGCGCGTCGCGGTGTGCGGGATCTGCCGCACCGATCTGCACGTCGTCGAAGGCGAGCTGCCGCCGCAGCGCGCGCCGGTCGTGCCGGGGCATCAGGTGGTCGGCGTCGTCGATCGCCTCGGCGCGGCGTGCACGCGCTTCGCGGTCGGTGATCGCGTCGGCATCGCCTGGCTGCGCGCGACCTGCGGCAGCTGCCGCTACTGCCGCGCCGGCAACGAGAACCTGTGCCGCGGCGCGCGCTTCACCGGCTATCACGCCGACGGCGGCTACGCCGAGTACGCGGTGGTGCGCGAGGACTTCGCCTACGCCATGCCGGCCGGCGCTCGGCGACGCCGAGGCGACGCCGCTGCTGTGCGCCGGCATCATCGGCTACCGCGCGCTGCGCCGCGCCGACATCCGCGCCGGGGTGTCGCCTGGGCCTCTACGGCTTCGGCTCGTCGGCGCACATCGCCATCCAGGTCGCGCGCCACCTGCGGCTGCACGGTGTACGTGATGACGCGCGACGAGCGCGCACCAGCAGCTGGCGCGCGAGCTCGGCGCGGCGTGGGCCGGCGGCGCCGACGGCGCTGCCGCCGGAGCCGCTCGACAGCGCCATGCTGTTCGCCCCCGTCGGCGAGCTCGTGCCGCCGGCGCTGCGAGGCGCTCGACAACGGCGGCACGCTGGCGCTCGCCGGCATCTACCTCAGCCGACATCCCGGCGCTGAACTACGAGCGCCACCTGTTTCACGAGAAGACCCTGCGCAGCGTCACCGCCAACACGCGGCAGCGACGGCGAGGAGCTGCTGCGCGATCGCCGCGGAGATCCCCATCCGCCCGCACACGACGGCGTTCCCGCTCGGCGAAGCCAACCGCGCCCTGCAGCAGCTCAAGCACGACGGCATCCACGGCTCCGGCGTGCTGGTCGTCGCCGGCTGAGCGTCGCCAAGCCCAGGGTTCGCTTCGGTTGAGCTGGCGAGGGCGAGCCGCGTGAGGCGGATCGTGGATGCGACCGGAGCGACCGACCGAGGAATACCCGTCGGTATTTCGACCGAGGGAGCGAGGACGTAGTCCTGGAGGCGACCGCGCGGATCGTCCGCAGCAGGTCAATCGAGGCGAACCCTGGGGTTAGGGCAGGTGCACGCGCATGGCGCTGGTGTGGCAGCCGGACGAGCTGCAGTCGCCGGTCGCCTTGCTGATCATCGGTACGTCGTTCGGGCAGCCCGAGGCGCGCACGGTGTACGGCGCCGTCAGCGCCTGCGACGTGTAGAAGTTGCCGTTCGACGACGTGACGATGCGCGCCTGCGCCCCGTTGGCATCGATGATCTCGATGGTGGCGCCGGAGATGGTGGCGCCGCCGCTGGCGGCGCTGTAGAGGGTGCCGCCGATGCTGAAGCGGGTGGCGCGGCCGCCGTCGTGGCAGCCGAGGCAGGCCTGGCCGGCGTTGTGATGGCCGTCGGTGAGCGGCGTCGTCAGCTTGATGCAGCTCGTGGCCATGTCGGCGGGCGCGGCGCCGGCCAGGTCGCCGCCGCTGCCGAGGACGGCGGCGTCCATCGCCGTGCCTCCGTCCGGGGCCGGCGTCGCCGTGCCGTTGCCGTTGCCGTTGCCGTTGCCGTTGCCGTTGCCGTTCGCCGTTGCCGCCGTTGCCGCCGCCCGCGCCGGCGGTCGACGCGGAGCCGGACGGATCGGGCACGAACGTACCGAGGCAGCCGGCGGCGAGGAGCAGCGACGCAGCGACGAGGAGCGGGAGTCGGGACATGAGCGCCACCGAATGCACGTCACGCGCCGCTCATAACTACTGATGCGACGGGCTGCAGCGGCGAAAAAGCGGGGACCGCGCTCCCCAGGCGCGGCTCGTATGCTGCGGCGCCCGCGCCACTGCGCAAGCTTCGTACAGCGGGCGCCAGGAGCAATGCGGTTCACTCTCGGCGGGTCATACGGCCGGCTGGGGCCGCGGAGGTCGTGAGGCGCCTGGTGCTACGTCGAGGTCGCGCCTGTCCATCGCCCCTTTTTACCTCCGCGGCCCGAGCCGGCCCGCTACGACTCGGCCAAGTGAACTCCATTGGCGCTGGGAGTGCGCTTTCATGATTCATCACATCTCGGTGCGAGCTCTCGAAAGGTTCCGCTTTCAAACCCGCGCCGCATGAAGAGCGCGCCAGAGCGCCACGTCCGGCTCCGCGCGCACTGCCCCGTTGGGCTCAAACAGTCCTCGCCACCGCACCGCCGTGCTCGATTAGACCCCTTGCCTGTGCTGCGGAGCTCGCCCAGCGGGGCAGTGCGCGCGGAGCCTCTGTGCTCGTCCCCAAAACCCAGAGCGGTCGTAGCGAGTGCAACGGCTGCTCTCGACGACCCACGAGCTTCGGCAATCGTGCTTGGCTGAAGGTTCCCACGAGCCCGCGGCCCCGCGGCGCCAACCGGCCACACTGACGCTGCTTGCTCAATCAAACGCGGAGACGTGATGAATCATGAGAGGGGTGCGCTAGGAGGCGTCGTGGAGCAGCTTGAGGAGCTCTTCGGCGGGGACGAAGTGATCGATCTTGCGCTCCACGTTGCCGTTGGCGTCGAGGAGCACGAGCGTGGGGAGCGTGTCGGCGTGCCAGCGCTTCTTCGCCGCCGCCACGGTCGGATCGTCATCGGTCGTGCAGTTGACCTTCACCAGCGTGAACTTCGCCAGCGCCCGCGCCACTTCGGCGCGACTGAACGTCTTGAGCTCGAGCTCTTTGCACGGCAGGCACCAGTCGGCATAGAAGTCGAGCAGCACCGGGCGGTGCTGCGCGCGCGCGATCTTGAGCCCTTCGTCCTCGCCATGCACCCAGGTGATGACGGGCGCCGTCGCGTCGTGCTTGGGCGCCAGGATGCCGGCGATGGCGCCGAAGATGCCGCACACCATGACCGCGACGCCGAGCGCCTTGCGCGCCCGTACCGCCGCCGATCCGTGGAACGACAGGTGCACCGCGCCGAGGACGCCGCCGATGACCGCCAGCGCCAGCGAGCCGACGAGCCACGACGAGCTCGCGCGCCCGATGGCGGCGAGCGGCGCGATCACGTTGCGCAAGAAGTAGAGCGCCGCGACCAGCATGACCACGCCGAAGACGCTCTTTACGCCTTCCATCCAGGCGCCCGACTTGGGCAGCGCCACCGCGAAGGCGGCGATGGCGAAGAAGAGCACGCCCATGCCGAGCGCGTAGGTGACGAGCAGCGAGCTGCCGAGCACGACCGACTTGGTCGTGGCCACGTACGCCAGGATCGACGCCAGCACCGGGCCGGTGCACGGCGCCGCGATGATGCCGCCAACGAGGCCCATGGCGAACGCGCCGCCGAAGCCGCGCCCGCCGACGCTGGAGAGGCGCTGCTGCAGCCCCGACGGCAGCGCCAGCTCGAAGGCGCCGAACATCGACAGCGCCATGACGACGAAGAGCCCGGCGATCGGCACCATCACCCACGGGTTCGCCATGAAGGTTCCGAACGCGCGCCCGGCCAGCGCCGAGGCCACCCCGAGCGCCGCATACATGACGCCGATGCCGGCCACGTACAGCGACGCCAGCGCGATGGCGCGCCGGCGCGGCACGTCGTCGCCGCGGGCGCCGAAGAGCGACACCGTGATCGGGATGAGCGGGTACACGCACGGCGTCAGGCTGGTCAGGAAGCCTCCGACGAAGACGCTAGCGTAGGCCCACAGCAGGCCGTGCGCGAAGAGCGCGCCGCCGTTCACTTCGCCACCAGCGCGGTGAGCTCGGCCTCCAGCTTGGCTTCATCGCCCGGCTCGAAGCCGCCATGTACCGCGCGCACCACCCCCGCCTTGTCGACGACGAACGACGACGGCATCTTGGGCGGCTCCCAGGCGCCGACGATCTTCTTGCTCGAGTCGGCGACGACGGTGAGGTGCAGGTTGCGACTGTGCAGGAAGTCGGCGGCCTTGCTCTTGTCGTCGTCGATGTTGACGGCGACGATCTCGATGCCGCGCGCGCGCAGCCGCGGCGCCATCTTGTCGAGCAGCGGCAGCTCCTTCTTGCACGGTTCGCACCACGAGGCCCAGAAGTCGAGCAGCACGACCTTGCCGCGCAGCGAAGACAGCTTGAGCGGCTTGCCCGCGAGCGTGGCGGCGTCGAAGTCGGCGGCGCGCTGGCCGGCCTTCACTTCGGCGCGGGCGCTGGGGGCGAGGGCCGACAGGACGAGAGCAACGAAGAGAGACAACGTGCGACGCATGGATCCTCCTGCCCCCAGCGACTAGCAAGCCAGGTTCCAACCACGCTTGCGGCACCACGCCCCGGGGACTCGATCCCCTTCGCTGCTCGCGGTGGTTTGCACTTCCGTCGACGAGCGGCGGCGGCGGGCGCGCCGGCGTCCACGGCCCACCCGCCCGGCGCTGCGCAAGGATCGTACAGTGCGAAGGGTTCGTACGACAGCTACTCGGACGCGCAGTCGAGCGCGAAGGAGGCGAGGACGTTGGCGCGCAGCGCCATCGCCAGCGGTCGATTGTCGTCGTCGCTGATGACGATGCCGTTGTCGTCCACGTCGCTGGCGGCGCTGCCGAGGTCGAGCCCGTCGAACCAGCTCGTCGGATCGGCGCCCAGGGTCAGCTGCGCACGCTGGCCCGGATCGAGGCGGACCGGGCTCGGGCAGCCGACATCGAAGGGGATCGACAAGAGCGTGGCATGCACCCGCGCGGTGTGCCAGACCGCTTGCACGTCGATGCCGGGATCGGCGCTGCCGCCGAGCTGCGCGTCGACGGCGGAGTAGAGGCCCGGCGGCGCGCTCGGCAGCGTCAGATCGCGCGTGTCGCCGAGCCCGAGGTCGATGTCGCTCATCGCCGCGCGGGGGTCATCGGCCGAGCGATCGGACACGGCGACGACCGCGGCCAGATGCATGGCGACGCTGGCGAGGGCCACGTCACCCTCGGTCGACGCGGTGGCCAGAGACACGTGCACCGTCAGACCACCGACCGGCGGAGCCGGGGTCGAGGCGTGGCAGCCGGCGAGCGCGAGCATCAACGCCGCGAGGCGCATACGCCGATTTCTAGCACATTGCTATACTGCAGTCCGGTGAACGCAATCGAGACCCCTTCGCCCGCGACCATCGGCGAGACACGCGACGACGAAGTCCCCGCCTCCGCGTGCTCCGAGCTGCGTCGTCGTGCGCTACGAGCGCGACCGCCGGCTCATCGACGTGCGCGACCATCCCGAGGTCGTCATCGGCCGCTCGCGCGACGTCACCTATGTCGTCGAGGACGATCGCGTCTCCCGACGCCACCTGCGCATCACGTTTCGCGAGGGCACGCTGTACGCCGAGGATCTCGGCAGCCGCAACGGCTCCAAGCTGAACGGCCGGCGCATCGAGGGGCGGGTGGCGCTGCAACCGGGCGACGTGCTCACCGCGGGGCCGGTCGAGGTCAGCGTCTTCACCACCAGCGCCGCGACGACCGTGGTCAGCGAGGGCGAGCTGTCGACGCGCCTGATGGCGGAGGTCGAGCGCGCGGTGCGCTTCAAGCGGCCGCTCGGCGTCGTCGGCGTCATGCTCGATGGCGCGCGCGGCGCCCGCCGTGAGGCCGCGCTGCGGATCGCGTCGCGCCTGCGGCGCATCGACATCGCCGGCGAGTACGCGACCGGCGAGTACCTTTTGGTGCTGCCGGAGACGACGCGGGCCCAGGCCGATGCGCTGGCGGTGACGCTCGCGGAGCTGGCGCGCGAGGTGGCCGGCATCCGCGCCGCCGCGCGCGCCGCCGCCGTGCCCGACGACGGCGGCACCGCCGACGAGCTCATCGGCGCCACCCTCGGCCAGGTGGGGAGCGCGACGCCGGCGGCGTTGGACAGCGACGTCTTCGTCTCCGAGGATGCCGCGACCCGCGACCTGTTCGAGCTGGCGCGGCGCGCGGCGCGCAGCGAGGTGACGGTGCTGCTCGCCGGCGAGACCGGCAGCGGCAAGGAGGTGGTCGCCGCCGAGATTCATCGCGCCAGCGCCCGCGCCGAGGGGCCCTACGTGCGCATCAACTGCGCGTCGATCCCCGAGACGCTCATCGAGTCGGAGCTGTTCGGCCACGAGCGCGGCGCCTTCACCGGCGCCGACAAGCGGCGCATCGGTCACATCGAGCGCGCACACGGCGGCACGCTCCTGTTCGACGAGATCGGCGAGCTGCCGCTGTCGATGCAGGCCAAGCTGCTGCGCGTGCTCGAGGAGCGCAAGGTGCGGCGCGTCGGCGGCACCGACGAGGTCGACGTCGACGTGCGCTTCGTCGCCGCGACCAATCGCGAGCTCGAGCGCGAAGTGGAGAAGGGCACGTTTCGCCACGATCTGTTCTTCCGCCTGAGCGCGATGACCCTGCGCGTGCCGCCCTTGCGCGAGCGGCCCAAGGATCTGCCGCGGCTGGCCGAGCACTTCGCGCAGCGGGCCACGCAAGCGGCCAAGCGGCCCCCGGCGCGCTTCACCGACGGCTTTTTGCAGGCGCTGCTGCGCTATCCGTGGCCGGGCAACGTGCGCGAGCTGCGCAACGTCATCGAGCGCGCGGTCATCCTCGCGGGCAGCGCCGAGCTCACGGTCAACGAGCTGCCCGAGCGGCTGGCGGTGCTGGCGCCGCTGCAGCCGCGCCCGGCTTCGCCGATGCGCGATCGACTCGACGACGTGGAGCGGCGCGCGCTCGCCGACGCGCTGCGCGAGGCGGGCGGCAATCGCACCCATGCGGCGCGGCGGCTCGGCATCTCGCGCCGGGCGCTCCTGTACAAGCTGAAGAAGTACAACCTCGACTGACGCCGGGCGGGCGAGGGGATCAGAGCGGGTTGTAGATCTCGGCGCCGGAGGCGCCGCCGACGACCAGGTAGGTGCCGTTGCACAGCGGCACCAGCGCGTGGTCGGCGCGCGGCGTGCCGAGGGGGGCCGTGGGCAAAAAGTCGCCCTCGGCGCCGAGCGATGGATCGAAGATCTCCGCGTCCGCGATCGGGGTGCCGCCGGCGTCGACGCCGCCGGTGATGAGCACGCGCCCCGACGGCAACATCGTCGCGGCGTGATGCGAGCGCGGCACATGGAGCCGCGCCACCGCACGGACCGTCTGATTCACGGGATCGACGAGCTCGGCGGTGGCGACGGGCGCGCCGGCGCCATCGACGCCGCCGACCACGAGCAACAGGCCGGTGGGCAACCGCGTGACCGTATGCTGCGACCGCGGCGTCACCAGCTGGATGCCGGGCTGCGTGAACGTGCGCGTGATCGGATCGAAGGTCTCGATCTCGGCCACCGGGCCGGTGTCGTCGACCCCACCGATGACGAACAGCGGCGCAAACGCGTCGCTGCTCGCGCTGGTCAGCGTCAGCCCGGCGCGCGCGTGCGCCATCGGCGGTAGCGGCTCGACCAGCGCGCCGGCTTCGGTGAGGATCCAGGCGCCTGCGGTCGTGCTGCCGTCGACCCGCCCGCCGGCGACCACGACGCTGCCGTCGCCGGCGGGCGCCGCCGCATGGTCGACGACGTCGGGAGCGAGCCCGGCCGGCTCCGGAGTCGTATGCGACGCGGTCAACGCCTCGAGCGCCGGCGCGCCCTTGGCCGCGCCGCCGATCACAAGGACCGTCCCGTCGCCGAGATCGACCGCGCGCGCGCCCGATCGCGGCGTCGCCAGCATCGGTCCGTCGCTGAACCGGCCGGCGATCGGGTCATACGCTTCGGTCGTCGCCAGCGCGCTGCCGCCGTCGGCGCCGCCGGCCACCAGCGCGCCGTTGCCCCAGACGAACATCGCCGCGTCGTTGCGCGCGACCGCAGGCCCCGAGGTGGCGGCGAAGCGGCCGACCCGGCTGAACCACACCGGCACCGTGGGCGGCTTGCTGGCGTCGACGTCGAAGCTGCAGCTGCGGCCGCGCGCGATCACGTCGGCGCCGAAGGTGGCGTCGACCTCGATCGTGTATCCGGTGCCGGCCGAGACGGCCGGGAGCTGGACGACACCGGTGCCGGCGGTGGGGCTGCGGTCGAACGCCAGCGACCGGCCGGCGGCGTCGCGCAGCGTGACCGCCACGTGATCCGTGCCGGAGAGCGGATGATCGCCACCGGGCACGCGCAGCTGCACCGTGATGGCCGCGTTCGAGCAGCCGGCGAGGAGCAGGCAGACCAACGTGCGCCTCATCGTGCCGGCCCCAGGTCGACGCGGGTGACGACCCCGCGTCTGCCCGGTGGAGAGCCCGACGCCGAGCCCGACGCCGAGCGCGGTCACGGCCACGCCACCGGCGATGCCCCACACCAGCGGCCGGCGATACCAGGGCAGCGGCATGGGCGCGATCTTGCCGTGGTCGCTCTCGCCGAGGAGGCCGTCGACCGTGGCCGCCAGCGCCCCCGAGGTGAGCTGATCGTCGACGGGGAGGGCGCTCTTGCCGAGCACGTGTCCCGTGCGCTCGACCAGCACCAGGGTCACCGCTGCGTGCGCGCCACCGGCGATATATCCGCCGACGGTGCGCGTGGCGTCGGCCAGCCCGCCGCGACGCGCCAGCGCGGCGGGGCTCGGCGCCGGCGCCGCAGCCAGCGTCAGGTGCACCTCGGTCGAGCCAGCGCCGCTCTCGACGACACGACCGACGGCCAGAAAGCCCGCCCGCTCGGCGCGAACGAAGTGCCGCCCGCTCGGGCGCGGCACGTCGACATGTCCGCGGCCATAGAGCTGCCCGTCGACGATGATGACCGCGTCGCTCGGCTGCGCGCTCACGACCAGCGTGCCGGCGGGCGGCAGCGCCTCGTGCGCGCGCCGCGAGGCTTCGATGAGGCGCGGCGGGAAGCGCGCAGGATCGAGCGAGCGTGCCGGCGCCAGCGCCGCCGCCTCCAGGAGGTCGTCCCAGGAGTCGGCGTCGTCGCCGAGCGCGGCGTAGGCGCCCGCGCGGTGCGCGTAGAGATCGGTCAGCTCACCTTCGGACAGCGTACCGCCGCCGCGCGCCACGGCCTCCCGCTCGACCTCGTCGAACGCGGAGACGGCGCCCTTGAGATCGAGCGACTGCTGCAGCGCGATGGCGCGCGCCAGCTGTGCCGACAGCGGCTCATCGGCCGGACGCCCGGGCGTCTCGCGCAAGGCGGCGGCACCGCGTCTTCGCGCGAGCGCCAGGAAGGCCTGGTCGACGCCGGTCGGATCGGGCTCGCCCCACCACACGAACGCGGTCTCGTTCGCGCGCACGGCGCTGGCAGCGACGAGAAATACGACCGCGAAGGTCAACGAACGAGCGCAGGACACAGCCTGTCGGAGCGTGCGTCAACGGGCGCGCCTCGTCAAGCGTGCTACGCTGCGCGGGTGGAGGCCCGGTTCGGCCGCTACGAGCTCGTTCGACTCCTCGACCATGGCGGCATGGGCGAGGTGTGGCTGGCGCACGTGCGCGGGCCGGAGCGCGTGCACAAGACGGTGGTGCTCAAGCGGATCCGCGCCGAGCGTGCGAACGACGAGGGCGCGCGCGGCCGTTTCGCCGAGGAGGCGCGCGTCGCCACGTCGCTGTCGCATCCGCACATCGTGCCGGTGTTCGAATTCGGCGAGCTCGACGGTGGCTACTTCCTCGTCATGGAGTGGCTGCGCGGCGGCAACCTCGCCGGCGTCGCCGGGGTCGACCGCGAGCCGCTGCCGTGGGCGGCGACCGCGCTCATCGGCACGCAGCTGTGCGACGCGCTGGCCTACGTGCACGCGCGCACCAACAGGTCGAGTGCGCATCTGGTGCACGGTGACGTGACGCCGCGCAACGTCCTCTTTTCTACCGACGGGCACGCCCTGCTCGCCGATTTCGGGCTGGCGCGGTTCGCCGGCCGCGGGCGCGCCGGGACGCTGCGCTATCAAGCGCCCGAGCAGGCGCGCGGGGAGGCCTTCGACGCCCGCGCCGATCTGTACGCGCTGGCCCTCGTGCTGGCCGAGGCGGCGACGGGGCGGCCGGCCTACGACCGCGACTCCGAACGCGCGACCAAGCAGGCGCGGGTGGGCGTCATTCCCGATTTCGCGGGGTGCGACGAGGAGCTGGCGAGCGTGTTGCGCCGCGCCCTGGCGGCGAGCCCCGACGGTCGATTCGCCAATGCGGCGTCGATGCGCGCCGCCTTCGAGGCGCTGCTCGATCGCGAGCCCGGCGCGCGGGCGGCGGGACGCGCCGAGATCGTGGCTCGCTGCAGCCGGCCAACGGCCGCGGAGGCGGGCGAGCCTTCGCGGACCGCGACGCAGGCGACGCGCGAGGCCACCATGGCGGTGTCGCCGTCGCGCTGGGGGCTGGGAGCGATCGTCGCGGTGGCGCTCGTCGGAGGAGCGTCGCTGTGGGTGGTACCTGCGGTGCGGCATTGGAGCGTACAGGCGAAACCGCCGGTGGTCTCTACAACGCCCCACCCAGCGACCGGGCCGCGAGCGGCGGCGCCCGCCGGGCCGCGAGCGGCGGCGCCCGGTTCGCCGGCGGCGCCGACGCCCGGCTCGCCGGCACCGACGCCCGGCTCGCCGGCGCTGCCGCCCGGCTCGCCGGCGCTGCCGCCCGGCTCGCCGGCGCTGCCGCCGGGCTCGCCGGCGCTGCCGCCCGGCTCGCCGGCGCTGCCGGTGTCCGGCTCGCCGGCGCCGCCCACGTCACCGACGCGAGCGCCGCTGCGTCACCTCGAGCGCGAGCATGCGACGCCGCCAACCGCGCCCCTCGAGCCGGCGCTGCTCGACCTCAACGCCTCGCCGTGGGCGCATGTTCGCATCGACGGCAGGGAGCGCGGTGAAACGCCGCTGCTCGGTCTTTCGCTGCCCGCCGGCACCCACACCGTCGAGTTCACGAACGAGCCGCTGGGCGTTCACCGCCAGGTGGTCGTAACGTTACGCTCGGGTGAGCACGCTAGGCGCGTGGTCGACCTGTCGCGCTGACTGTCGTCTGAGGCTTGCGCACTGTACGATCATTGCGCACCTTGTCGCTCCCAGGCGCCGGTTGTCGTCTGAGCGCCGCGTCGAGAGCAGGGCCTGCAAGGGGTCGATTCTCGTCGCTGACGCGGATTGCAACCTTGCAAAAGCACTGAGGGGGACCAACTCCCCCGGGGCATTTGGCCGCGCGCGTGGAGTGGATCCTGGCTTGCTAGGTGTTCCTGGCCATGCGTCACTCCCGCAAGATAGATCCTTCCCGTCGCAGCTTCTGCGTTGCGACGGGGGCAGGTCTGCTGCTGGCCAGCCTGCCCGCGTGTGATCCTGGAACCGGCGAGCGCATCGGCGAAGGCTCGCTCGACAACACCGGCAATGGCACCGGCGGCAACGGCGGTGGCAGTGGCGGCGGTGGCGGTGGCGGTGGCGGCGGTGGCGGCGGTGGCGGTGGCGGCACCGGCGGTGGCGGCGGCACCGGCGGTGGCGGCGGCACCGGCGGTGGCGACATGGCTGGCGCACGCCCGGCGACATGGCGATGCCGTCGACGTGTTCGCCGGGGACGATCAACGCCGGCGCGGCGTCGGGCTACACGGTGGGCGGGACGCCGAAGTATTTTACGAGCGGGTCGTCGGAGCTGTTCGTGGTGCGCGACTCGGGCGGGCTGTTCGCGGTGAGCGCGATCTGCACGCACTCGGGCTGCACCAATCAGGTCAGCGGGGGCAAGTTCTACTGTCCGTGCCACGGAGCGACGTTCGCGTTCGACGGCAGCAACCCGACGTCGCCGGCGCACTCGGCGCTCAAGCACTACGCGATGTGCGTCGACGCATCGGGCAATGTGACGGTCGACCCGAAGACGTCGGTTTCGACCACCATTCGCTACTAGTACCTCGCCACAGTGATTTTGATTGGTATCCGCCGAGGATTCGGCGCCCAGGGCGAGGCGCGACGACGAGGGAATACTGTCTGTATTTCGAGGAGGAGCAACGAAGCCATGGGCGTCGAGGACCGGCGCAGACCGGTCGAAATCACTGTGGCGAGGTACTAGCTTGCGCGTCCTCATCGTCGTATTCGCGATCGCGGTCGCGGGCTGCCCGGCGCCGGACAACGCGCACGGGCTGGTGACGACGGCGGCGCCGTCGCAGCTGCTCGACTACAACGAGTTCGTGTGCGAGGTGCAGCCGGTGCTGGTGCGGCGCTGCTCGTTTCTGGCGTGCCACGGCAACGCCGACCACGGGCTGCGCATCTACTCGCCGGGCAAGCTGCGGCTGGACGACAGCCTGGCGACGCGGGCGGCGCGGGACGGCAAGCTGTCGGCGGACGAGGTGGAGCGGAACTTCGAGTCGGCGACGGGGACGGTGTACGCGGCGCAGCCGAGCGAGCGGCAGACGCCGGACGATCACGTGCCGATCCTGGTCAAGCCGACGCGGGCGTCGTTCGGCGGAGCGGAGCATCACGGGGTGGGGGTGTTCCCGGTGTATCCGGCGCAAGATCTGGCGCACGACGCGGAGTACACGGCGCTGGCGGCGTGGGTGGCGGGCAAAAAGGCGACCGGAGCGGAGCCGGCGTGCGCCGACATGTTCACCAAGCTGGGGCTGAAACCGCAATGAAGAAGCTGTTGGTGGTGCTGTTGTTCGCCGTGGCGGCCGTCGGCTGCGTGCGGGTCAAGCCGTACGAGCGGGAGCTTCTGGCCAAGCCGACGATGACGTTCCAACCGGATCCGCACGAGGACGTGCTGGACAACCACATGCTCGAGGCGCGCGAAGGAGCCGCGGGCGGGTACGGCTCGGCCGGAGGCGGCTGCGGGTGCAACTGAGAGCCGGGGTGGCGGTGGCGGGATTGCTGCTGGTGGTGGGGGCGCGGGCGGCGGCGGACGATTCGTTCGTGGCCAAGACGCAGATCTACACCGACACCGACCACACGACGGTGGTGTCGCCGCTGGCGGCGCTGTCGCGGGACGCGTGGCAGGGCGGGACGCTGTCGGCGAGCTACGTGGCGGACGTGGTGTCGTCGGCGAGCATCGACGTGGTGTCGAACGCGACGACGAGGATGAACGACTTTCGCAGCGAGATCACGGCGGGCCTGGAGCAGAAGGTGCGCAACACGACGCTGTCGGGGTCGTACGTGTACTCGGTGGAGAACGACTACCAGTCGCACAACGTGGAGCTGGGGTTCGCGCAGGACATGTTCGAGAAGAACTCGACGCTGGCGCTGGGCGGGACGTTCTCGGCGAACGACGTCTATCGCACGGGCGATCAGCTGTTTCATCGGACGCTGACGGTGGTGGGGGTGTCGGCGTCGTGGACGCAGGTGATCAATCGGGCGACCATCGCGCAGCTGTCGTATGCGTTCTCGTACGGCAACGGCTATTGGGCCAGCCCGTACCGCTTCGTGCGGGTGGAGACGCCGGACCTGGCGGCGATCGAGTTCAAGGTGCCGGAGACCGAGCCCAACGAGCGCTACCGGCACGCGGCGGTGATCGGGCTCAACCGGCACCTGTTCACGGATACGGCGCTGCAGGGCGATTACCGGTTCTACGCGGACAACTGGGGCATCCTGTCGCACACGCTGCAGCTGCGCTACTTCGTGACCTGGGGAGACGTGACGCTGCGACTGCGCGAGCGCTTCTACTACCAGTCGGGGGCGAGCTTCTTTCAGCCGCACTACACGGCGGCGACGCTGCAGCCGTTCGTGACGGCGGACCGCGAGCTGTCGACGTTCTGGTCGAACGTGGCGGGGTTCAAGCTGTCGTGGCGGCTGCCGTGGGTGCACCGCGCGCTGGAGCTCGAAGCCAAGGTCGACTACTTCCACTTCGGCTACATCAACTTCGCGCTCCTGGCCACCCGCGACGGCGCCGACATCGAGGCGGGGCTCAATGTCATCTACTGACGAGCGCCGCGACGGGGGAGCGCCCGTTCGCCGGACCGTGCCCGCCCGACCGCCGCGGCCACAGCGAGTGCATCCCGCGGCTCAGACAGTCCTCGCCACCGTACCGCCGCGCTCGATTCGACCCCTTGCCGGTGCTGCGGAGCTCGCCGCGGGATGCACTCGCTGCGGCCGCTCCCCGTTCCAGAGCACCAAGGCCGCGCGCGCTCTGCCCCGCTGGGCGAGTTCCGCAGCACGCACAGAGCGCGAGTCGAGCACGGCGTCGCGGTGGCGAGGACTGTTTGAGCCCGGCGGGGCAGAGCGCGTGCGGCCGGCCGTGGCTCGGCCGCACCGTGGCGGAGCGCTGTGGCCCCGTGGCGCTGCCCCATCGCGGCTTGGCGCCGCGGCGTGGCTGCGGGTGGTGGCGGTGGTGGTGGTGGTGGCGTTCGGGGCGCGGGCGGGGGCGACGGCCAAGACGGTGACGCTGCTCGGGGTGTCGGGGGTCGATGGGGCCAAGTTCGCGCGGGCGCTGCAGGAGGAGCTGGGCGAGCTCTATGACCTGGTGCCGGGCGACAAGTACAAGCGGACGGCGATCCGGATCGGCCACCTGGGCGCGGCGCCCGAAGACGTGATGGCGGTGGCGCGGGCCATCGGAGCGGACGCGATCATCGGCGGGGCGATCGCGGGACACGGGAGAAACCGGCAGCTTCTGATCGCGGTGCGAGAAGGGGCGAGCGGGAGGGTGATCTCGCGCGGGCGATACGGGCTGATGGGACGAACGCTGCCGCTCATCAAGGAGCGGGTGGCGGCGGATCTGGTGCGAGCGCTGGAGCGGGTGCGACCGGTGGGAGAGGCGGCGCCGGCGCAGGCGGAGCCGGAGCAGGAGCCGTCGGTGACGCGGGACGAGGCGCCGCCGGGAGAGGTGCCGCCGCCGCTGACGGAGGACGTGTCGCCGGCGGCGGCGACCGACGTGTCGCTGGCGCGGTCGGGGCCGCGGCGGGCGGTGGCGGGCGTGCAGGCGGCGGTGGGCCCGTCGCTGTTGACGCGATCGCTGGGGTTCGACGTGGCGTCGGCGCCGGGGTACTCGGGCGGGACGGTGGCGGGGATGCGGGTGGAGGGGGCGGTGTTCCCGCTGGCGCTGTCGGCGGAGCTGGCGGCGGAGCATCCGGTGCTGGCGTCGTTCGGGTTCGCGGGCAGCTACGAGTACGTGTTCTCGTTCACGTCGGCGACGGCGTCGGGCAGCTCGAGCGGCCACGCCTCGCGCTGGGACGTGCGCTTCGTCGGGCGGGTGCCGCTCGGCCACGGGGCCAAGGCCGGCGTGCTGACGCTCGACACGGGCCTCGAGCAGATGAGCTGGTCGCACGCGGCGCCGGTGGACGTCGGGGTGCCCGACGTGCGCTACGACCTGGTCGGCGGCGGGCTCGGCTGGGAGCGCGCGCTCGGCTCGCGCTGGTTCATCCTCGGGGTGCGCCTCGGGGTGATGGGCCTGTTGTCGGCGGGCGATATCGCGTCGCAGGCGCAGTACGGCCCCGCCGGTGGCTGGGGCCTCGAGGTCTCGGGAGGCTGGACGGCGCGCCCGCGCGATTGGCTCTGGTTCCGCTTGCGCGGCAACTGGGAGCGCATCGCGCTGTCGTTCGCCGGCGCCGGCACGCGCTTCGCCAAATCGGCCGCCGACAACTGGATCGGCGGCGCCCTGGAGGTCGGCTTTGCGCTCTAATCCCCCCGATCGAGTCCGCCCCGTGCCAGCGCCGCGGCGCGCGCAAGACGCGACGACCGCGCCCCGCCCGACCGCGCCCCGCCCGACCGCGCTCCGCCCGACCGCGCTCCGCCCGACCGCGCCCCGCCCGACCGCGCCCCGCCCACCGCGCTCCGCCCGACCGCGCCCCGCCCGACCGCGCTCCGCCCGACCGCGCTCCGCCCGACCGCGCCCCCCACGACCGCGCCCAGGACCCGCGCGCTCTGCCCCGCTGGGCGAGTTCCGCAGCACCGGCAAGGGGCCGAATCGAGCACAGCGCCACGGTGGCGAGGACTGTTTGAGCCCAGCGGGGCAGAGCGCGTGGGTCCGCTCGTAGCGCTCCCGCCGCGGCGCGCGCTACAGTCGCTGATCGTGCTCCTCGCGCTGCTCGCCGTCCCCGCAGCCGCGCACGCGTTCGCCGATGCGTCGCAGTTCTTCGATCAGCCGGCCAACCCGCACGGCGCCACCTTCGGCGCCTCGGGCGAAGGGCTCTACTTCACCGGCGCGCCGCGGTTCGCCTCGCTGTACTGCTCGTCGTGCCACACCGGCGGACCGCAGACCGTAGGGCTGCGCCTCAACGCCGACGACCCTTCGCTGTTCTCCGACGGCTACCAGCCGGGCAAGACGTACCAGATGCAGGTGCTGCTCACCAACGAGACCGAAGGGCTGATGTACAAGACGCCGACGTGCACCGATCCGCCGGCGCCGGACGACACGTTCACCTACGTGCAGTGCAACAACAACGGCTTCGGGCTGGAGATCGACGCCGGCGGCGTGCCGCTGGCCGGCAGCAACGTCTACTGCGCGCAGCAGCCCACGGCCGGCAAGTGCCCGGCGCCCGACTTCACCGCCGACCAGGCGCTCGTCGCCCCCGACGGCGACGCAGTCTTCGGCGCCAAGGTCTATTCGGCGGATCCGAACATGACCAAGCTGGTGACGCGCAACGGCGCCGACGCCTGGCGCTTCTTCTGGACCGCGCCCAAGGCCGGCACCGGCCCGCTCACCGTCTACGTCGCCGCCGTCGACGGCAACGGCGGCGCCGGCACCATCGCCAACGACCAGGACCCCTACAACGACGACACCGTCAACGCCAACTTCTTCCTCCAGGAGGCGAACGCTTCGGTGCCCAACGGCGCCTCCGCCGGCTGCAGCATCGCCCCCGCGACGGCGCCCTCGCCGCTGTGGCTGCTCGTGCCTTTTTTGATCCTCGTGCGCAAGCGTCGATCGGGAGCTCGTCATGTCTGAGATCTCGCGACGATGCTTTCTCGAGGCCGCCACCGCCGCGGGCTGCGGCGCGCTCTTGCTCGGCGGCTGCCAGAACGGCGGCGCGGTCGACGGCACCGTCACGCCCACCAATGGCCAAGCCGTGCTCACCTTCGCCATGTTCCCCAGGCTCGCGACCGTCGGGGACGGCGTCGTGGCCGACGTCGGAAACGGCCCCATCGCCGTCATCCGCACCGGCGACACCACCGCGACTGCGCTGTCGGCCGTCTGCACGCACGCCGGCTGCACCGTCGTGATCCAGTCGGGCAGCCCGCCGCTGTTCTGCCCCTGCCACGGCTCCGAGTTCTCCATCAGCGGCGTCGCGGTGCGCGGCCCCGCGCGCGCCTCGTTGCGCGTGTACGCCGCCACCGTCGACGCCAGCGGCGTCACGGTCACCCTCGCCTGACGTCGCAGCCGACGCCAACCCACCCGTCGGGGCTGGGCCCGCGACGCCGACTCACCGGTCGGGGCTGCTCAATGCAGCAGCGCCGACGGCGCCGCGCGCACGAGGCGCTCCTGCAGCTCGAACAGGACCGCTTCGAGGCGCGCGGACAGCGGCTCGAGCTCGAGGAGCTGCTGGCGCTGGAAGGTCTGCAGGTGAAACAGCAGCCCGCCGACGGCGCCCAGCACCTCCTCGGGGCCGCTCGACTCGGCCAGGCGGCTCGCAGCCTCGCGCGTGTGCTGGCAGCGCTGGAACCGATGATCGATTCGTCCGGCGACGTTGCGGATCTCGAGCGCGAGCCGGTGCGCGTCGATCGCGACCTCGGTGGCGAGCGGCATCACGGTGCAGCGCGCCTCCCGCGGCGGCTCGCGACGGGTCCACGCCGACAGGCGCACGCGCGCGACGCCCCGAAGATCGGCGGCGGGGCGCCCGCAACAGGGGTGGCGGCCGACGTGGCGGACGACCGCCAGCGTGCCGACGGCGTGGATCTGCCCCACTCCCTCGTCGGGCGAGTCGAAGCGGTTGGCGAATACGGCTACCGGGCGGCCGGCGGCGTGCGCGGCGCGCAGCGCCGACTCGGAGTGCGGCGTGCGCAGGTGCACGCTGCAACGCATGTGCGGGAACAGGACCAGCTTGCCGGCGACGATCACCGGCGCTTCGACGATCTCCTCGTTCACGCCGCGCTCCGCAACAGCGACACCAGCGCCGCGGCGCAGCTGCTCGACACCAGCGGACCGGGGTGAATGCACACGGGCCCATTGTCGACGGCGGGGCCGCCCCAGCCGTAGCGCACGAACAGGATCGGCAATCCGGGATCGACGAGCTGCACCGCCTCGATGAGCGCGCCGGCCCCGAGATCGGAGGGCGCGCCGTCGATGATGAGCAAGCGCCGCTGCACCGGCAGGCTGAGCGTGGCGATGCAGGTGCGGGCGCTGCACACGCAGATCGCCTCACCCTCTTCGGGCGCGACCTCGTCGAGGAAGTCGTCCACGAACGCCTTGGCGCCCGAGTCTTCCGAGAGCAGCACTACCCCGCGCCGGGCCATCCATCACCCCGAATCTCGTAATTCGGACAAAGATTACTACTTTTGTCGGAGTGCGACCAGCCCCGAGCCGCCGCGCGGCGCCCGGAAGCGCCGCGACTGCACCATGTCCGCGAGGCTCGACTCGCGCAGGGCGACGATCATGGCGTGCTGCGCGCGGCGCCAGACGCCGTTGATGCGGCAGGCGACGTCGTGCTCGCACGGCTCGCCGACCAGAAGGCAGCCGGTGTCGAGCGGCCCTTCGAGCGCTTCGATCACCTCCAGCGGCGAGATCTTCTCCGGCGGGCGCGCCAGCGCGAAGCCGCCCTGGACGCCGCGCGCGGACTGCAGCACGCCGGCGCGGACCAGCACGCCGAAGATCTTCGCCAGATGCTTCTCCGGCACGCGGTAGTGCTCGCGGATCTCCGAGAGCGGAATGAAGCGCCCCGGCGCCTGCCCGGCGAGGTAGCTCAGTCCGTAGAATGCATAGGTGCTCGCGCGCGACAGCTTCACGCTACAAGCATAGTGCAACGGCAGCGCGCGCGCACTGCACGGCGGCGCCCGCCGACGAGCGGTGGCGGCCAGGGCGCTATGGGCCGCCCATGTCGGCGAGCGGCACCAGCGCCAGCGTGAGCGTGCCGAGATCGATCGCCGCGCCGGTGAAGGTCACCTGCTCGGGCGCGGAGGTGTAGTCGACGCCGGGCTGGGGCGAGAACTGTCCGCCGCCCTGCACGTAGAGCACGGCCAGGACCTGCTCGGTGCCGCCAAGCCCGGTGGCGTCGCCGCTCAGCTGCAGCGATTGTCCCGCCGTCAGCGCCGGCATGCCCTGGTAGAGGATGCCCGCCGGCGGTCCGGTCACCGGGAAAGAGTCGAACGCGGCGACCAGCAGCTGGCGCGGCGTGCCGGTGAAGTCCGCCGGCACGCGGACGGTCACCGTCGCGGTCGCCTTGCCGCCGTCGACGGCGCCGTTGCCGCCGCTGCCGCCCGGCGAGGCCATGTCGGCGGCCATCTGGGTGGGCGGCGTCGGAGTGCCGGACGAGCCGCAGGCGGCGGCCAGGAGCAGGAGGGAAACGGCGAGGTGGGCGAAGATGCGCATGAGCTCTCCTTAGCGGGTCTTGAGGTACTCGACGATGGCGCGCTGATCGTCCGGGCCGAGGCCGAGCCCGAGCCGGCTGTCGAAGTAGGCCACCACCTCGTCGAGCGAGGTGAAGCGGGCGTCGTGGAAGTAGACGTCGTTCTCCCAGCTGTCGACGAGCGTGCCGGCCTTGAACTGGCCGCGCGCGCGCTCGGGCCGGGGATCGAACATCAGCGTCTGCTGCACCGGGTCGGCGGCGCCGAGATCGCGATCGCCGCGGAGCAGGTCGAGCATCTGGTGCGCGGTCGGCGGGAACAGGTGCGTATAGGCGGCGCCGAGCGTCACGTGTGCCCAATCGGTGGCGCTGCCGACGTCGCTCAAGAGCGGACCCGACAGGGCGCCGCCGCCGTACGGATCGTGTGGATCGACGACGCCACTGCCGCCGTCGGCGCCGTCGTGGCAGCCGGCGCAGTGGCGGTCGAAGAGCGCCCGGCCGCGCGATACCAGCGTCGGATCGGTCGCCGGTCGCTGCAAGGGCGGGATGCCGCGCGCCAGGAACTCGCACAGCGCGTGCACGTCGTCGTCGTCGAGGCCGCTGCCGCCGAGCCGCTCCTTGACGATCGCGGTGGCGAAGTCGACGGCGCTGCGGTGCGTGCCCGAGGCGTGCAGCCAGCCGCGCGTGCCGAGGCCGCCCCACAGGCCGATGGTGCGGCGCTCGCCCTCCATCGTCGACCAGGCGCTGCCATCGTTGCCGCCGTTGGGGTGGCAGGCGGCGCAGGCGGCCTCGCGGCTGCCAGTCAGGGTCGGGTACTTGTCCGGGTTAGACGAGGTGAACAGGATGTGGCCGCGGCGCAGCACCGGGTCCATCGGATCGTGATCGACGAGCGCGACCTGCCCGAGCTCGCGGACCGGCGGTTGGTCGGGCACGCCGTCGACGCCGCGCACCAGCATGAGGAAGGTGATGATCGAGGCCCCCTGTCCGGCGGGCGCTCCCGGGTCGAAGCGGTAGGGGACGATCCCGGGCAGCGGCAGCGCGCCTGTTTGGGCGTAGGCGGACAGGTCGAGCACGCTGACGAACGGCGAGTTCTCGTAGCTGACGTAGCCCTTGCGCCCGTCGGGGGTGACGGCGATGCCGGTGGGGTTCGAGCCGCTCAAAGTGAGGTGCTGCTTCGCCGTCGGCGAGTGGGTGGCGGCGTCGATGACGATGAGCTCGTCGGCCAGGTAGCTCAGCACCAGCGCCCGCCGGCCGCCGCGCGACCAGCCGACGAAGCGCGCGGCGCCCGAGTCCGAGAGCATCGTGGCCTGCGACGGCATGGTCACGCCGGCGTACTGCAGCTCGTTGGCCTGCGCCCCGGGTTCGGCGCGCACCGCCTCGACGTCGTCGGTGCCGGGGTAGCAGCGGAGGAACGACTCGTCGCGGTCGGTGAGATCGATGACGCTGGAGACGCGCCGGAAGGCCGGCGAGCGGGGCGCGCGCGTATCCAGAGGGAACAGCATCATCGGCGAGTTGGCGCCGAGCGTGGCGAACATGAAGCCGAGCGCGGAGACGTTGCCCTCGAGGATGGGGAAGCCGGCGACGCGCAGCGCCGGCACCCAGCCTTCGCCCCCGCCCGGCGACAGGAACACGCCGGCGAGCTGCGTCGGCGAGGCCTCGAACGAGAGCGCCTCGCCGCTCTGGCTGGCGAACGCCTGCACCTTGGTCAGGCAGCTCGCCTCGGTGACGTCGCCGTCGTCGCGCAGCTCGGCGGTGGCGACCTCGGCGGGGGTGTCGGTGGCGACGACGCTGACCCAGCCGCCGTTGTCCTCGATCGGCCCGTGCGGCAGAAAGTGGGCCACGTACAGCGTCGCGCCGTCGGGGGGCAGCGACATGCCGACGGGGCGGCGGCCGACCGGGACGGTGGCGACGACGGCAAAGGCGTCGCCGCGGCGCTCGAGGACGGTGACCTCGTCGCCGACGTAGGCGCTGACGTAGGCGCGGCTGCCGTCGGACGAGAGGACGACGTTGCGCGGCTCTTTGCCGATGCCCTCGGCCTCGCCGAGCACCTGCGTCACCTTGCGGCTCTGGCGCTCGAGGACCACCAGCTGGTTGCAGGTGGCGCAGGCGACCAGGACCAGCTTGCCGTCGGGCGTCAGCGCCACCGACGACGGGCGTCCGGCGACGGCGACGCTGGCGCTGCGCGTGTCGGTCGCGCTGTCGACGACCGACACGCGGTCGGCGTCGGGCACCGCCACCCATACCTCGGAGCCGTCGGGCGCCATGGAGATGGGCGCGCTCGTCGTCGACACGCGGGCGGTGGTGGTGGCGGTCAGCGCCAGCGCCATCGTGATCGGCTGGTCGCTGCCGTCGACGTCGACGGCCAGGCGGATGCGGGCCGACACGCCTTCGGGCCCGATGCCGCCGACGGCGATCGGCGGCAGCGAGGGCGACGGCGCGGCGAAGGGATCGACCGTCAGATCGTAGTAGGCGCTGACGTGCTCGGGCGCGCTCGGCTGCAGCGTGACGTCGCCGAGCCCGCGCGGGCCGTCGTTGACGAGGTAGAGCTCGAGGTACAGCCGGCCGGTGTGTGTGGCGAACGTCTTGACCCCGCCGCGCAGGCTGAGGCCACCGCCCCCGCCGCGGATGGTCAGCGGCTCGGGCTGCGGCTGGCGCCAGGTCGACGACAGCGCCGGATGCGTGGGGTCGATGGTCAGCGTGAACGTGGTGGCGATCGGCTGCGCGTCGTCGGCCGGCGGCGTCCAGGCGGCGCCGGTCGGGTGCGCGGCGAGCGCCGCCGGGCAGACCGGGCCCGACGCGGGCGACGGCGCGCAGGCGAGCGGGAGGAGCAGCGGCAACAGCAGGAGCGCGTGTCTCATGGCCTCACCTCGCGCGTTGTATCGACATGGACGGCGCCGGCTTCGAAGCGGCTCATCAGATCGGGGCGCTGATCGCCGTCGACGTCGGCGCCGCCGACGAAGGCGGCGCCGCTGGCCGGCGCGCGCGCACCGCACGCAGGGGTGGCGCTCAGCACTACGGCGGCGACGAGGAGCAGCGTCCGGCGTTGCACAACAGCCCCCTCTCCGGCGGGTGGAGTGTGGGCAACGTCTTAGTTAAGTAAATTTTTAATGTCAATAGAGCGAATCTGGGGCTCGCCCGTTTCCCGTCGAGGATTCGCCGTTTTGGTGTTAAGTAAAATTTTAACGACCGTGAACGCGCTACGCCTGACCCATCGCCGTCCGGTCAGGCGGCGGGGTCGGGCGCAGCCGCGGGGCGACCCGCACCCGGCGGCGGCGGCGCGGTGGCGCGCCGCCGCACGATGGGAAAACCGACGGCGAAGATCAGAATGGTCGCGAGCACGCAGGCAAAGACGATCGTCGGCAGCCGCTCGGTCCCCGGGATCCCCGCGGCGGCGGGCAGGGTCGCCAGGACGCCCGCGGCCATGCCGCGCGGGAGCGACACCGCGACCAGCTTCTTCTGGCTTCGCTGGAGGCCGCTGCCCAGCGTGACGACGAGGACGCCGGGCACCCGGGCAGCCAGGAGCAGGAGCGCCAGAGCCACGCCGAAGACGAGCAGACCCCAGGGCGGGCCCAGCATCGCGCCGATGAACGTGAAGAAGAAGGACTTGATGAAGAAGGCAATCTGGCTGTGAATACCGCGGACGTCGGGGCCGAGCGACACCGTGCCCTTGAGCCTCAAGAGCGGACCGATGATCTCGCCGTTGCCGACGACGACGGCGAACGCCAGGATTCCCAGCGCGGCGCTGCCGCCGGCGTTGTCCATCCCCACGTAGAGGAGGAACAGCGCCGCCAGCGTGACCGGGTAGGCGTGCTCGCTGCGCGCGACGAAACGAAGCACCACCAGCCACAAGATGCCGGCGCCGCCGCCGATGGCCATGCCGATGCCGAACGAGCGCGCCAGCGCCAGCCAGGGCGAGGCCGACGCCGCGGCACCGGGCGTGCCGATCCCGATGAAGGCGCTGGCGGCCACGACGCACAGGGCATCGGTGAAGGCCGACTCGAGGCCCACCAGGTCCGCGACCTCGCTCTCCACCGCCGCCTGCGCCATCGAGGGCATGACGACGATGGAGCTCGAGCCGCCGAGGATGGAACCGAGCATCAGCCCGTGCAGCCAGCTCCAGCTCGACGGGAGGATGCCGACCGCGCGGGCCAGCATGCTGGCGGGCGCCAGGACCGCGACGGAGCAGACGAAGGTCGTGAGCGCCAGGAGCGCGGCGCGCGGCACCGCCCGGCCGACTCCCTTGAGCTTGAGGCGGCTGCCGCCCTCGAACAGGATGATGATGAGGGTCAGCGCGGCGAAGTAGGGGGCCAGGCTGGTCAACCGCGCGCGCGTGAGCAGCCCGGTGACCGGGCCGAGGACGATCCCGACGACGATCAGCCACAGGACGTCGGGGATCTTGGTCTTCTTGAAGACCACCTCGCCCAGCGTGCCGACGACGAAGATCGCGGCGAGGGTGACGAGGAAGAAGCTGACCGGACCCATGTCGGCGGCCGGGAAGGTAGCACGTCGTGGCGGCGGGACGCGCCGGGCGGCGCTACGCCAGCCAGCTGCGGATCGTCGCGTACACCTCGGGGCGGTCGAGCAGATCGAGGTGCCCCATGCCGAAGCCGATCCACTGGTGCGCTTCGTCGAAGGCCAGCGTCAGCTCCGGTCTGGCGTGCCGGCCGAGCGCGCTGTCGACCGCGACCAGGCCGTCGCCGGGGAGCCTGGCGCCGCCGTGGGCGGCCGTGGTCGCGGCGATGGCGTAGCACTGCACGCCGTCGGGCAGGGCGAGCCGCCGGCGCGGGTCGCTGCCGTGCGCGAAGCGATCGCGGCCTTGCCAGTGCTCGTCGAGCACGTAGCCGAAGCGCAGGTCGGTGACGCCGGCGCTGCGGATTCGCCCCAGGCGCGCCAGCGGAGCGCTGTAGCGGCTCACGCCGAGCAGGAGATCGATCCAGTTGCCGCCGCGCTCGAGCGGGGCGCCGTGGTGGGGCGTGCCGAGGCAGACGAGCTTGGCGAGCTCGCGCCGCCAGCGGTGTCCGGCGAGCTCGCCGTAGTGGCAGGCGCTGCGCGCCACCAGGCCGCCCATGCTGTGACCGATGATCACCAGCTCGTCGACGGGCACGGGCCAGGCGGCGACGAGCGCCTCGAGCTGCGCGGCGAAGCTGCGCCCGTTGGTCGAGACGTGCAGGCCGCTGTTGTAGTAGAGGTAGACCGGCGTGTAGCCGAGGTCGCGCGCCAGCGCCGCGCCGTGGTCGTGCCCGAGCCGCAGCCACTGGCGATCGTTGCGGCACGAGCCGTGGAGGAGCAGGAGCAGCTTGCCGCCCGCCTGCGGGAGGGCCGCGCGCAGCGCTTGCCGCTCGAGCTCCAGCGGGTGGCCGTCGCGGCGCAGCTGCATCTCGATCGCCAGCGGATTGCCGGTCTCGCTCAAGTAGTCGCCGAGCACGCCGTTGAGCACGGCGAGCACGACCTCGCGCTCGGGGCCGGCTGCGCCGTCACCGACCAACGGCGCCAGCGGCGCCAGGGCGAGGTCGATGCCGGCGCCCACCAGCTTGGTCACGCCGCGAATGCTCTCGTAGACCAGGCCGGTCAAGGCGCGGGTCGGGCCCGCGAGTGGCCGGCCGAGGAGGTCAGGCCCGCCGCCGATGGTCTGGTGCATGGCCTCGACGAGGTCGGTCACGCTCCGGGTCGCCTCGACCGCCAGGCGGCTGGCGCCGCGCAGATCGTCGACGTGGTTGCGCGTCTTCTTCGTCACCGCACGATGTTGACGCGTCCTGGGCGCGTTGGTTGCAAAATCGCCCGAGCAGTCTAGCGCGGCGGCGAGTCGAGCTTCGACAGGATGCGGCGCAGGTTGGGGCGCGCGCGCGTCTCGGCCAAGAAGCGCGCCAGCTCCGCCGCCGGCGCGGCGGCGCGGCGATCGTGCTCCTCGCCCGGATCGTCGTCGAGGTCGAACAGGCGGCAGCCGTGGCGCTCGTCGCACAGCCACTTCCAGCGTCCGTGGTAGAGCGCGAAGCCTTCGTTCGACCAGCGGAAGTTGTGGATGTCGCCGGTGCTGGCGACGACCAGCACGCGATCGGGATCGATCGGCCGCAAGAGCGACGCGCCGGCGAGCCCGGGTCGCCCGCCCGGCCCGAGCGGCCAGCGGCCCCAGACGTCGAGGATCGTCGGATAGATGTCGAGGTTCGAAACGCGCTCGCCCGGCGCCTCGGCGAGGCGCGCGCGCGCGCCCGGATGGCGCAAGAGGTAGGCGCGCGGCAGGCGCACCCACAGGGGCACGCGCGTCACATCCTCGTAGTAGGACTCGAGGCGCGGCGGACGATCGGTGCGGAAGCTCTCGCCGTGGTCGGAGGTCCCGATGACCAGCGTGTCCTCGAGCCGGCCGCGCGCGCGCAGGTGGTCGACCACGCGCAGCGCGACGTCGTCGACGTAGCGGGCGGCGCGCGCGCAGCGCGCTTCGGCCCACGGCGCGTCGTCCGGATGCGGCGTCCAGCAGGGGCGATGAGTGGCGTTGAGCTGCATGACCAGGAGGAACGGACGATCGCGCGGCGTGGCGTCGATGAACCGCTCCGCGTGCGCGGCGACCACCGTGTCGTCGACGCCGTTGTCGTTGACGCGCGGGCCGCCGAGCTCGCGCGCGGTCTCGGCCACGTCGGGGCCCTCGGCGCCGAGGAAGAAGGCGCGAAAGCCGAGCCAGTCGTAGCTCTGCGCCGAGACCAGCGCGGTGCGATAGCCGAGCACGCGCGCCTCCTGCCATAGAAGCGGCGCGCGCCGGAAGTCGTCGCCCGGGGCGTCGGGCCCGAGGCCGGTCAGGATCGTCGGCAGCGAGACGGCGGTGGCGCCGGCTGCGGTCACGGCGTTGGCGAACCAGGCGGCCTCGTCGCCGTCGTCGGCGAGCAGGCGCTCGATGCCGGGCGACGAGCCGGGCTTGCGATTCCACGGCGCCCACTGCGACGCGCCCAGGCTCTCCTGCACGATGACGACGACGTTGACCCGATCGACGGCGGCGGGGAGCGGCGAAGGGTGCACGCGCGCCGGCTGTCCCAGGTGCGGCCGCGCGTGCGCCAGGAACATCGCGACGCCGCCGACGCTGGCGCGCAGCCCCTCGAGGTCGGCCGAGCGCGTCGCGCGCGGCAGGACGAGGAGCAGCGGCAGCGTCGCCACGGCGACGACGCGAAGGCGGCTCAGCCAGAACGGCGCCGGCGGCAGCGGCCGGCGCGTCGACAGGTGCAAGAGCGCGAGCAGCAGAAGCGGGCTCGCCACCAGCAGCGCGCGCTGTGCCGCCGTCGTCGCCTCGAGCGCCAGCACGTACGAGTAGCGCGGATTGCGGCAGCAGAACCAGACCGCCGACGCCGGCAGGCAGCTGTGCAGCGTCGCGAAGTAGCAGTCGGCCGCCGCGACCCACAGCGGCACCAGGAGCGCCAGCGCCAGCGCCGGCGGCCACGCCGCCCACGCCGAGCGGGAGCGCAGGCGCGCCAGCCCTTCGACCGCGCCAAGCCACAAGACCAGCGACACCAGGCACGCCAACAGCCAGCTCGCCCACGCCGCCGCGCCCACCGGCCAATGCCGCGCCGCCAGCTCCGGCCCCACGACGCCCAACGCCCACACCACGCCGATTCTGTAGCGCACCCCCGCCCTCCGTCGCCCGCGATCCAGCGACACTCTAGCTCGATTCGGCGCCGGCGCGCGCGAAAGAGCGTGCCATGCCGCGGCGTCCGCCGTGTCTACGACCACGGTAGGATGCGTGCGCGCGCGCCCGTGATTTTGTGCATCGCGGTGGTCTCCACCGCTTGCCAGAACGAAGCCACCGAGAGCGATCCGCGTTCCGTGCCGCCGTCGGTGATCGCGCACGCCGAGTGCGATGCGACGCCGACGGCGCCGCTCGTGACCGGCTGCGGCGGCAGCTTCCCCGGCGGCGTCTTCACCTGGTCCGAGACGAGTACGTGCAAATTCGCCCACGAACAGTGTCGCGCCGGCGCCACACAGGAGATCTGCCAGGAGGGCAAGATCCTGGCGTTCCCCGATTGTGCGCCGACGGCGGAGGCGAGCGGGCTCGGCTCCAGTGTCGAGGACGCCGATCTCGGCGGCGACGGCGATCTCGTCTTCGACATCTGCCCCGACGCGCAGGCGGTCATCCTCGATCCGTCGGCGACCCCGCCGCGCACCGCCGGGCGCGAGCTGCGCGACGCGGCCAGCTTCGCGATCATGGGGGGGCGCATCCACGTCGAGGTGCAGTCGTGCCGCTTCTGCCGCGGCACCTGGGAGTTCCCCGAGGCGCCCGGGGTGACCTTCGACAACGACGTTCACGACGGCGACCGCGTGGCGGCGTCGGGCAACTGGGTGGTCGACGCGCCCCAGCACCAGGGCTGGTCGGAGATCCACGAGGCGACGGCCATCGCGGTGGTGCGTACGCTGCCGTCGCCGGCGGGGGCGCTCCCCAACGCGGTGAGCTACATCCTGGTCAACGCCTTCTTCGTGGACTCGCCCGATCAGCGTAAGGACCTGGTGCTCGACGTGCGCGTGCCGACGCCGGCCGAGGCCCTCGACGCCAGCTTCAACGCCCGCTTGCACTGCGACGTCGATCCGCCGCTGGTCCGTCGCGGCTGCCCGTGCGCGACGCCGGCGGGGGTGCACGTCGAAGCAATCGCCGACGACGCCGGCTGGTGTCACCTGCGCATCCATCGCGACGACGCGGCGCCGCCGCCGCTGCCGTTCTCCTGCGTCAACACGCCGCCTTGCGGGGGCGGCCCCTTCGCCGTCGCCGACGGCGCCTGCGCCAACATCTTCTACGGCGGTGCGGTGCGGGCGCGCTGGAGCGACTGAGCGGCACGATCGGTGCAAGGATTGGAGTAAAGGCGATGGAAAAGCGATTCGAGAACCTGGTCGATCTGTTCGAGCAGAGCTGCGCCAAGTGGGCCGAGCGCCCGCTGTTCGGCACCAAGCGGGGCGCGGCGTGGCAATGGACGAGCTATCGCCAGCTCCACGAGCTCGTCGACCGCTTCCGCGGCGGGCTGGCCTCGCTCGGAGTCGCCAAGGGCGATCCGGTCGCCATCATCTCCGACAACCGCGTCGAGTGGGCGGTCGCCGCCTACGCGACGTACGGGCTCGAAGCGGCCTTCGTGCCGATGTACCAGGCGCAGCGGCCGAGCGAGTGGCAGTTCATCCTCGCCGACTGCGAGGCGAAGGTGGTGATCGCCGCCAACGAAGCGATCTACCAGGCGCTGCAGGCGATGCGGCCCGAGCTGCCGGCGCTCGCGCACGTGATCGGGCTCGAGCGCCCGGCGAGCGATCCGACGTCGTACGCGGCGCTGCTCGAGATCGGCGCGCGCGCGCCGGTGCCGGCAGGCGCGCCCGCGCCGCAGTCGATCGCCGGCTTCATCTACACGTCCGGCACCACCGGCAAGCCCAAGGGCGTCCTGCTCAGCCACGAGAACATCGCGTCGAACGTCAGCGCGGTGCACGAGGTCTTCCCCTTCGAGCCGGACGACCGCTCGCTGTCGTTCCTGCCGTGGGCGCACGCCTACGGGCAGACCTGCGAGGTGCACGGCCTCATCAGCATGGGCTGCTCGGTGGCGATCAACGACGACATCGCCCGACCTCATCGCCAACCTCGCCGAGGTGAAGCCGACGATCCTCGTCGCCGTGCCGCGCATCTTCAACCGCATCTACGAGGGCGTGAACCGTGAGATCGCGCGCCGTCCGGGCTTCCTGCAGCGGATCATCCGCACCGGCGTGCGCGGCGCGATCAAGCGCAAGCACGGGGAGAAGCTGAGCGCGGCGGAGCGCGTCGACCTGGCGTTCGACGAGCGGCTCGTGTTCGCGAAGATCCGCGAGAAGCTCGGTGGCCGCCTCAAGTACGCCATCAGCGCCAGCGCGACGCTCGGCCGCGAGGTGGCCGAGTTCATCGACGCGCTCGGCATCACCGTCTACGAGGGCTACGGCCTCACCGAGACGAGCCCGATCGTGTCGGCGAACCTGCCGGGGCGGCGCCGCCTCGGCAGCGTCGGCCAGGCGCTACCCGGCGTGCGCGTCGTCATCGACACCGCGGTCGGCGACGACCCGACCGAGGGCGAGATCGTCGTCTACGGGCCGAACGTGATGGTCGGCTACCACAAGCGGCCCGAGGAGAACGCGAAGGCGCTCATGCACGACGGCGGCCTGCGCACCGGCGACCTCGGCTACCTCGACGAGGACGGCTTCCTCTACATCACCGGCCGCATCAAGGAGCAGTACAAGCTCGAGAACGGCAAGTACGTGATGCCGTCGCCGCTCGAGGAGGAGCTCAAGCTGTCCCCGTACATCGCCAACGTCATGATCGACGGTGACGGGCGGCCGTTCAACGTGGCCCTCGTGGCGATCGACGAGCCGGCGATCCGCGCCTGGGCGAAGGACGAAGGGGTGACGCTCGGCGGCGAGCTGGAGCAGGATCCGCGCGTGCGCGCGCTCATCCACGAGGAGCTGGCGGCGCACTCGCAAGGCTTCAAGGAGTTCGAGAGGCCGCGCGGCTTCGTCCTCATCGGCGACGACTTCACGACGCAGAACGGCCTGCTGACGCCGACGCTCAAGCTCAAGCGGCGCGAGGTGCAGGCGCGCTACCGCGAGCTCTTCGAGGCGCTCTACGTCAAGGGCCCGCCGGCGGCCGCGCCGAGCCCGCCCTAGACTCTAACCCCAGGGTTCGCCTCGATTGACCTGCTGCGGACGATCCGCGCGGTCGCCTCGAGGACTACGTCCTCGCTCCCTCGGTCGAAATACCGACGGGTATTCCTCGGTCGGTCGCTCCGGTCGCATCCACGATCCGCCTCACGCGGCTCGCCCTCGCTAGCTCAACCGAAGCGAACCCTGGGGTTAGATCCAATGCCGGTCCGTGAGGGGGTACGCTGGACGCGGCGGACTGACCGGCATTGGCCATAGATCGCATATGGTGCGGCGATGAGCTGCCCATGCGGAAGCGGACTGGGTCTCGACGGCTGCTGCGGCGCGATCCTCGAGGGCGCGGCGGCGCCGACGGCGGAGGCGCTGATGCGCTCGCGTTACTCGGCGCACGTGCTCGGGCGCATCGACTACCTCATCGACAGCCACGATCCGGCGACGCGCGGCACCGTCGATCGTCCGTCCGTCGAGCGCTGGGCGCGCGAGTCGACCTGGCTCGGGCTCACCATCGTCGCGGCCGAGCGTGGCGGTGCGGACGACGACGAGGGGATCGTCGAGTTCCAGGCCGCCTACCGCGCGGGCGGCGCGCGCCTCGTGCACCACGAGCGCTCGCGCTTCCGCCGCTGGCAGGGGCGCTGGAAGTACGTCGACGGCGAAGCGGTCGCGCCGTCCGCGGCGCGCCGCGCCGCCACCCCGGGACGCAACGACCCGTGTCCGTGCGGCAGCGGCCGCAAGTACAAGCGCTGCTGCGGCGGCTGAGCGGCCGCGGCGAGCGCGGGGCCCGGCGCCGGGATCAGCGGCCGGTGAAGCGCGCGGGCCGGCGCTCGAGGAACGACTGCAGCCCCTCGCGCGCGTCGTCGCTGGTCATGATCGGTCCGAGGTCGGGCAGCAGGCGCTCGGCGGCGCGCGCCTCGTCGTCGAGCGCCAGCCGCGACGACTGGAGCGTGGCGCGCACGCCGAGCGGCGCCTGGGCGGCGATGCGCTCGCCGAGCTCGACCGCGCGCGCCAGCTGCCGGCCCGGCTCGACCATCTCCTGGATGAGGCCGACCCGCAGCGCGTCCTCGGCGGAGAATTCGTCACCGGTGAGCAGCCAGCGCATGGCGTTGCCCCAGCCGATCTCGCGCGGCATGCGGATGGTGGCGCCGCCGACGGGATAGATGCCGCGGCGCACCTCGATCTGTCCGAAGCGGGTGTCGCGCGCGGCGACGCGGATGTCGGCCGCCAGCATCAGCTCGATGCCGACGGTGAAGCAGATGCCCTGGACGGCGGCGACGACCGGCTTGCCCAGGCGCCGCCCCTGCAGGCCGAAGGGATCGATCGCATCGTCGGGGACGGGCAGGCGCCCGCCGGCGAAGATCGGCGCCCACTGGGCGAGATCGAGGCCGCCGGTGAAGTGGTCGCCGTGCGCGAACAGCACGCCGGCGCGCAGCGCGTCGTCGCCGTCGAGCTCGGCCCAGGCGCGGCCGATGGCGGTGAACATGCCTACGTCGAAGGCGTTGCGCTTCTGCGGGCGATTGAGGCCGACCAGGAGCAGGTGATCGCGTCGTTCGACGGTGATGTAGTCACTCATGCGCAGAGGATACGCCCGAAGGCCCATGGCACGATCATCGCCGCTCGCATGAGGCGACCGCCCCTGGAATGTCGCCAGCCAGAGATGCTAGGGATAGACGGCGCGCATGGCGTCGAAGAAGCCGGCCGGCTCGCCGCCGAGCGTGTAGTACGAGATGCCGCGCAGGCCGTGCGCCGCCGCGCTGTTGGCCTTCTCGGTCATCGACGCAAGGTCCTCGAACCACACGTCGCCCCTGGCGGTCGTGCAGTGTGGCGAGATGCCGGCCGTGTAGGTGCCGTACGGGCAGGTCAGCATGTGGTCGGTCGTGGTCGCGTAGTTGGGTCCGCACTGGGTGATGAGGTCGCCGGAGTTGGCGTACCAGCCGCTGCCGACGCCGTAGTTGGCGATGCCGAGGACGAAGC
The DNA here is from genome assembly GCA_963816965.1 of uncultured delta proteobacterium. GTDB lineage: Bacteria > Myxococcota_A > Polyangia > Palsa-1104 > Palsa-1104 > JAQBQH01. The sequence goes on along the minus strand of CAWFMP010000004.1, from coordinate 2,230,632 downwards.
TCTTGGCGATGCCCAGCTGCTGCACGCGCGCCGCGACGGCGTCGATCCAGCCGAGCGGCGCCAGCGGGCCCAGATGATCGCTGGAGATGCTGTGGAAGTCGTAGCCCATCAGGTGCACGACATCGACGCCACCGGCCGCCAGCGCGGCGTAGTCGTAACCGTTCTGCAGGTTGTCGACGGGGATCGCCGGCACCGCCAAAGAGAGCGTCTTGCCCTGCGCGTGCAGCGCCTGGGCGAGCGCGACCATGAGCGCGGTGTAGCCGGCGCGATCGCTCGCCTGCCACAGATGCTCGTAGTCCATCTCGAGCCCGTCGTACTGCCGCGACACGGCGAGCTGCACCAGCAGGTTGACGTGCGCGGTGATCGCCGCCGGCGAGCTGATGACGTTGCGGATGGAGGCGGCGACGTCGCCGCCGTAGACCAGCGGCATGAGCGCGACCTTGTGCGCGTGCGCCGTGGCGATGACCGCGGCGTCGTCGGCCCAGCTGGTGGCCGTGAGCGTGCCGTCGGCGTTCAAGGTGAACCAGTAGGGGTGAATCGTATCGAAGAAGTCGGCGTTGGCGGCGAACGAGGCCTTGCCGAGCGCGATGTCGTCGTTCATCCAGCCGCAGCGGCGGTGTGACAGTTGCTGGGCAGGTGCGCCGCCGTCGGCGCTGCCGCCGGCTCCGGCTGCCAGCCCACCTCCGCCGCCGCTGCTGCCGGCGCCACCGTTGGCCGGCGCGCCGTTGCCGCCGCTGCTGGGATCGCCGGGGCCGGACGATTGATCGGCCACCGGCGCCGGCGGCTTGCTGGCGCCGTTCGGGTTGGAGCTGCTGCAGGCGGCGAGGGCCGTGGCGCACAGAAGGGAGGCACAGAAGGCTCGGAGGGCAAGCATGTGCCGCGCCACTCAGCAACCGGGATGCCAAGCTCGTGGTGCCGGTGATGCGAGGGCTTGGCGCCGCGGGTGTGCTCGCCGGCCTACAGGCGCTGTGGATCGCCGTCCACGGTGACGAGGGCGACGCCGACGACCGCCCGAAATCGCGAGCCCGCTACGCCCGGCGGAAGACCAGCGACAGGTTGTTCGACGGCATCTCCACGATCTCGCGCAGCACCAGGCCCGCGGCGGCGGCGACGCGCTCCACCTCGCCGAGGTCGCGCACGCCCCACGCCGCGTTGCGGGCGCGCAGGCCCTGGTCGAACGCCTCGTTGCTCGGCGCAGTGTGCCGCCCGCCGCGGCGAAACGGCCCGTAGAGCACCAGCGGCGCGCCCGGCGGCAGCACGCGGCCGGCGCCGCGCATGAGGCCCTCGCAGGCGGCCCAGGGGGCGATGTGGACCATGTTGATGTTGAGCATCGCGGCGGCGCGCTCCAGCGGCCAGCGCTCCCAGGTGACGTCGAGCGCGATGGGAGCGAGCAGGTTCGGCAGCGCCGTCTCCTGCCGCCAGGCGGCGATGCTCGCCCGGTTGTCCTCGTCGGGATCGCTCGGCTGCCACACGAGCGCCGGCAGCTTCTCGGCGAAGAAGCGGGCGTGCTCGCCGGTGCCGCTCGCCGCCTCGAGCACCAGCCCCGCGGCCGGTAGCACGCGCCCGAGCACGCCGAGGATCGGCTCCCGGTTGCGCTGTACCGAGGGCGCCGAGCGGCGGGCGTCGGTCGTGGCTGGCGGAGAGGTCATGGCGGCACCATATCGCAGGTGCGGCCGCGGCCGCCGTCAAAGGGCGAGCGTGCCGGTCCGATCGGGCGTAACGTGGTTGGCCGCCGCCGAGGAGGTGCTTCATGGCCATCGCCATTCCGCAGACTGCCGCCGCTCACCCGACCGCGAACGACGCGCTCGAGCGCGATCTCGAGCTGCTCGCGGCGCACAAGCAGACCTGGGCCACGCTGCCCGTCAAGAAGAAGATCGACCTTCTGATCGCCGTCAAGCGGGCGACGGCGAAGGTGGCCGAGCGCTGGGTCGCCGCCGCCGCCAGCCACAAGGGCATCCCCGCCGGCTCGCCGCTCGTCGGCGAGGAGTGGTCGTCGGGGCCGTGGGCGCTGCTCTACGGGCTGTCGCAGTACATCCACACGCTGGGCGAGATCGAGCGTCACGGCCGCCCGCGCATCGCCCGGAGCGCCGTGCGCCGCGCCCGCAACGGGCAGGTGGTGGTCGACGTGTTCCCCGCGTCTTTGTACGACCGGCTCCTGCTCAGCGGCGTCAGCGGCGAGGTGTGGATGGAGCCGGACGTGACGCCGGAGAACCTCGACGAGCACGTGGCCGGCTTCTATCGCGCGCCCAACCCCGTCGGCAAGGTGGCGCTCGTCCTCGGCGCCGGCAACATCGCGTCGATCGCGCCGCTCGACGTGCTCTACAAGCTCGTCGCCGAGGGGCAGGTGTGCGCCCTCAAGATGAACCCGGTCAACGAGTACCTGGGCCCGTTTCTCGAAGAGGCGTTCGCGCCGCTCATCACCGACGGCTTCGTGCGCGTGGTCTACGGCGGCGCCGACATCGGCGCCCGACTCTGCGAGCACCGCCTGGTCGAGGAGATCCACGTCACCGGCTCGGCGCGCACTCACGACGCCATCGTCTTCGGCGCCGGCGCCGCCGGCGAGGCGCGACGCAAGAAGGACGAGCCGAAGAATCCGCGCCGCGTCACCAGCGAGCTCGGCAATGTCAGCCCGACCATCGTCGTGCCGGGGCCGTGGAGCGCCGCCGATCTGCAGTTCCAGGCGGAGAACATCGCCACCCAGAAGATGCACAACGGCGGCTTCAACTGCATCGCCGCCCAGGTGCTGGTGCTGCCCGCCGCCTGGGATTGGTCGCAGCCGCTGGTCGACGCGGTCAAAGCGACCCTGCGCGCAGTGCCCAATCGGCTCGCCTACTATCCCGGCGCCGCCGAGCGGCAGCGCAGCGCCGTGGCCGCCTATCCCGACGCCGAGCTGCTCGACGAAGGGGCGACGGGCGTGCCGCGAACGCTTCTGCCCGGCGTGCCGAGCGAGGGCGAGCAGCTCTGCTTCCGCGAGGAGGCGTTCGGCGGCGTCCTGAGCGAGACGCGCCTGCCCGGCGCCGACGCGCGCAGCTTCCTCGCCAACGCGGTCGCCTTCTGCAACGACCGCCTGTGGGGGACGCTGGGCGCCAACCTCCTCATCCACCCGTCGACGATGAAGGAGCTCGGCGGCGCGCTCGAAGACGCCATCGCCGAGCTGCGCTACGGCTGCATCGCCGTCAACACCTGGACCGGCGTCGGCTTCCTCCTGGCGCAGACGACGTGGGGCGCCTTCCCCGGCCATCCGCGGAGCGACATCCAGAGCGGCAGCGGCGTGGTCCACAACTCGCTCCTGTTCGATCGTCCGCAGAAGAGCGTGGTGCGCGCGCCGTTCTACCCGTTCCCCCGCGGCGTCGCGCACGGCCAGGCGGCGATCCTGCCCCGGCCCCCGTGGTTCATCACCAACAAGCGCGCGCACGAGGTGACGCGGAAGCTCACCTTCTTCGAGGCGGCGCCGAGCCCGCTCAAGCTGCCCGGCATCTTCGTCTCCGCGCTGCGTGGCTGAGGCGCCGCGGGCGTCGCTGCGGGCCCTGGTGGTGGTCGCGCTCGTGGCGTCGTCGGCCGCACCCACGGGCGCGTCCGAGTGCGCGCTGCCCGACGGTGCCGCGCCGGCGCTGGCGCGCGCCGATGCCGCGGCGCGCCTGGCTTTTCTGCAAGCGGGGATGCGCCACGCCGCGCACCGGGCGCGCCTGTGGGCCTGGAGCTCGGCGGGCGCGCTCTCCTTCGCCGCCGGCTTTCAGCTGCTCGGCGCCACCCACGTTCCCGACGCCGGCGATCGCATCGACCTGTATGTCGGCGCGGCGTCGATCGGCTTCAGCCTGGCGCAGCTGGCCATCTTCTACCCGCGGGTGACGATCGATCAGTGGGCGCTCGATCGGCGGGTGGCGCGCGCCGGGCCCGACGCCGATCGCTGCGCGCTGGTCGCCGAAGCCGAGCATCTCTTGATGCGCGACGCGCGCAGCGAGGAGATCGCCACCAGCGCGGCAATGCAGGCGGTCACCTTCCTCTTCAACATCGGCACCGGCCTGGTGCTCGGCATCGGCTTCGATCGCTGGCACTCGGCGGTGATCAACCTGTTCGTGGGCGCGGCGCTGGGCGAGCTGCAGATCGTGACCCAGCCGACCGACTCGGTCGACCTGTTGCGGCGCTATCGCGCCGGCGAGCTGACGCCGCACGAGCCGGAGCACGCCCAGCTGCGCTGGCAGCTCGCGCCCACCGCCTCGCGCGACGGCTTCGGCTTGGCGCTCGGCCTCGCCTACTGATCCGGTCGCCCGCTCGCGGCGGCGGCGCTCAGGCCTCTTCGCCGTCGGAGAAGCGGACGCGATAGAGGTCGGTGCGGCGATCGGCCCAGTTGCGCACGGTGCCGACGCGGCGCGCCCGCCGGAGCAGCTCGGTGTCGAGATCCTGGGTCACCAGCGTCTCCAGGCCGGGCTCGGTCTCGCCGGCGATGCCGTCGCGGGCGAAGGGGACGTCGAGCGGCGTGAAGATGGCGGAGGCGGCGTAGTGGGTGTCCGCGTTCTCCACCTGCGGCAGGTTGCCGACGCAGCCGGAGATGACCACGAAGATCTGGTTCTCGACGCAGCGCGCCTGCGCGCAGTAGCGCACGCGCAGGTAGCCGTTGCGGTCGTTGGTGTTGAAGGGGACGAAGAGGATGTAGGCGCCGCGGTGCGCGGCCATGCGCGCCAGCTCGGGGAACTCGACGTCGTAGCAGACGTTGATGGCGATGCGCCCGCGATCGGTGTCGAACACGTGCAGCTTGTCGCCGCCGCGCACGCCCCACCAGCGCGCCTCGTTGGGAGTGACGTGGAGCTTGAGTTGGCGGGCCGAGCTGCCGTCGCGCCGAAACAGGTACGAGGCGTTGTAGAGCCGATCGCCCTCCATGACGAAGTGCGATCCGGAGATGAGGTTCACGTTGTGGCGCATCGAGAGGTCGTGGAACAGCTGCTCGCATCGCGGTGCCAGGCCGGCCAGCTCGCGGGCGGCCGCGCCCGGGCGCGCGCCTTCGAGTAAAGAGAGCAGCTGCAGCGTGAACAGCTCGGGAAACAGCAGGATGTCGGCCTTGGCGTCGGACGCGGCGTCGACGAAGAACTCCACCTGCCGGGCGAACTCGTCGAAGCTGCCCACGCGCCGCATCTGGTACTGCACGGCCGAGACGCGCACGGCGGCGACCGCCCGGCGGCTGCGGTGCGATCGCGCCACCTGATGATCGAGGTTGGGCCACTCCATGCACGTGGCCCATCCGGCCGAGTCTTCGTCGCTCGGCAGGTAGTCGGGGACGAGCTCCTTGAGCTGGAAGCCGTTGGCCAGCTGCATCGTCAGGACCGGATCGTAGAGCGTCTTGTCGATCACCTTCTCCACGTACTGCTTGGCCGTCATGTTGTCGCGCCGGGCGGCGAAGCCGGGGATGCGTCCGCCGATCACCATCCGGGTGAGGTTGTGGTGGCGACACAGCTCCTTGCGCGCTTCGTAGAGGCGGCGCGCCAGCTTCATGCCGCGAAAGCGCGGGTCCACCATGATCTCGATGCCGTAGAGCGTGTCGCCGTCGGGATCGTGGTTGCGGATGTAACCGCGGTCGCTGAGCTCGTACCAGTTGCTCCAGTCGGAGTAGTCGGAGTAGTCGACGATCAAGCTGGCCGACGAGGCCGCCAGCTCGCCGTCGACGACGAGGCACAGCTGCCCCTCGGGAAACTGCGCCAGCTGGCTCTCGATCTGCTCGCGCATCCACGGCTTCATGCCAGGGAAGCAGCGCACCTGCATCGCCACCAGCGCCTCGTAGTCGGCGAGCGTGAGCGGGCGCAGCTCGATGCGCCGGTCCGACAGCTCGGGGCTCATCGCGATCTCGGCGGGGATGGATGCATGTTTCCATGGTGCATCGGCCAACCCGCGGCCGCAATCGACAAACGGCTCACGGCGTGAGCTGGAAGATGAGCGGGATCAGCGCGACAGGCTCAACCCGGAACACCGCCGCTGAACAGGTGCACCAGGCGCATCAACACCTGGCGGGCGGGGACCTGGGAGAGCACGAGGGGTATGGCGGGAAGCAGCGCCGCGACCAGCAGCAGCACGAGGTCGCGCGGACTGAAGAGCAGGAGCTGCATCTTCTCGACGTTCTCGCGATAGGCGCCGCCGAGATCGGCGAGCGACTGGATTTCCGGGCTGCCGAGCAGCTCGGCGCGCGGAGCCGGCGCAAACCAATGCTCCTCGAACCGACTGGAGTAGTCGCTCGCCAGCGCCCCGTATTCGATCGATCCCTTGAGGCGGGCGAGGAACAGGCGGGGAACGAAGGCGAGCAGCGGACCCAGGGCGACCAGCGAGCCGACCAGGACGAAGACGAGGAACAGCGGCTTGAAGGCCTCCAGGCGCGCGCCATGCCGGGTGACCTCGGCCGTCCACTCGCCGCACATTACGCTGCTGACCGCCAGGAGCAGCAGCGCGCAGTAGCCCACCGAGGGTCGCTTCAAGAACGAGAGGCCGCCGCGGCGATCGACGTGCGTGGCGAGCAGCCGCAGCGGCACGCGCGACAGCCCGCCGAGCACGCGCGCCCACAGCGCCCAACGGAACAGCGAGCGCCAGAGCAGGAACTGAAAGAGCGGCAGCGAGACCAGCGCGTACCAGGCGCCCACCACGCTCGTGCGTGCCTCGAAGTGGGCCACGCCCGGCTGGTGCAGGACACCGAGCCAGACACCGACGCCGATACCGATGGCGCCGACGAGGATCACCGATTCGGGGAGCGGCGAGTCGCGCCAGCGCCCGACCGTATGCAGCATCGCCCGAACCCGCCCCAGCTGCTCGCGCGGGACGAAGCCCTGGCTGAAGAGCTGGCCGATCGCGGTGTGACAGGCGCGGTCGAGCAGGCGCTCGGCGAGCAGGAAGAGCGGGATGGCGACGACGAAGCGCAGGTGGACCGACGGGTCGGCCAGCATGGGCTCGCCCCGCCCGGTGAGGCCCCGCTGAGCGAGCGCCAGGACGAGGAGCGGAAGCCAGCTGATCGCAATGGCGGCGAAGATGAGCCGGCCCAGGCTGAGGTGAGCGGCGTGCTCCAGCCGATGGAGCGGCCCTCCGATACCCAAGTGGAACTCTTCGGCCATGGCAGCCTCCGTTCTCGTCGCGTATGCCGACACGGAATCGGCGAAGCCTTCTTCGTCGTCATTGTCGGCAGTGCATAGGCGGTACCGTCGGGGCAGGCGGTCACGGCAGGGGTCGTTCGACACGCCCCAAAAGTTGGCGGGATCGCGGGGACGCCTTGCGGCTTGCGACCTTCCGCTAGGGCCCTAACGTCGCACGCATGCGTACCGTGATGGCGCTCCTGCTCGCTTCGTCCGTGTTCCTGGGTCCGACCGTGAGCTGGGCCCAGGCTCCCCCGCCCCCGGCGCAGCCGGCCGGCTCCTCCCAGGGGACCAAGCTGACCGACGAGAAGATCGATCAGCTCATGGCGCCGATCGCGCTCTACCCGGACTCGCTGCTGGCGCAGGTGCTGATGGCGTCCACCTATCCCGATCAGGTCGCCCAGGCGGCGAAGTGGTCGAAGGATCACCCCGAGCTCAAGGGCGACGACGCCGTCGAGAAGGTGGCGTCGCAGCCCTGGGATCCGAGCGTGCAGTCGCTGGTCGCGTTCCCGCAGGTGCTGGCGACGTTGAAGGAGAAGCCCGATTGGGTGAAGCAGCTCGGCGACGCGTTCCTCGCCGAGCCCGAGGCGATGATGGACTCGGCGCAGCGACTGCGCGAGATGGCGCAGAAGAGCGGCAACCTGAAGTCGAACGAGCAGCAGCAGGTGGAGGTGGAGCAGCCGGCTCCGGAACAGACGATCATCAAGATCGTGCCGGCGAACCCGCAGGTAGTGTACGTGCCGACCTACAACCCGACGGTGGTCTACGGCGCGTGGCCCTATCCGGCCTACCCGCCGTTCTATCTTCCGCGACCGATTGGCTACGGCATCGCCGCGGGCGTGGCGACCGGCGTGGCCTTCGGCATCGGCGTCGGCGTGCACAACGCGATGTGGGGTGGCTTCAACTGGGGACGCCGCGACGTCAACATCAACGTGAACCGCTACAACCGCGTCAACGTTCATCGGCAGCTGAACGTGAGCCACAACAGCTGGACGCGAAACAACCAGACCCGCATCAACAGCGCGCGAGCGCATACGAGCTACCACGGGACGGTGAGCAGCCGGAACGTCAACCGGCAGAACGTCCAGCACAACGTCAACGCGCAGGGCCGGAACGCGCAGCGGGCGCAGGCGCAGCAGCGGGTCCAGCAGCGGCAGCCGGGCGCGTATCAGGGCAACGCGCAGCAGCGGGCGCAGAGCGTGAACCGAGGGCAGGCGCAGCAGCGGGCGCAGAGCGCCCACGGGGGACAGGGACAGGCGCAGCAGCGGGCGCAGAGCGTGAATCGAGGGCAGGCGCAGCAGCGGGCGCAGAGCGCCCACGGGGGACAGGGGCAGGCGCAGCAGCGGGCGCAGAGCGTGAATCGAGGGCAGGCGCAGCAGCGGGCGCAGAGCGTGAATCGAGGGCAGGCGCAGCAGCGGGCGCAGAGCGCCCACGGGGGACAGGGGCACGCGCGCAGCGGCGCCGGGCGTTCGGGCGGAGGCCGCCACCGCTGATCGGTGCTGCCGAGGCTCGACGAAGGGGCTGAGCTCCGGCGCTAGAAGGCGAAGCCCGTCTGGAAGAGCACGTTGAAGCTGCCGATCGCGCGCGCCGCGGTCGCCGGTACGCCCGCGAGCGCCGGCGTCCCCGCCTCGCCGAAGACGAAGATCGGCAGGTCGAGCTCGAGGAAGTAGCTCAGCTGCTTGGAGATCTTGAACGGCAGAACGACGATGGGCACCAGGCCGAAGTTGAGCGGCACGCCTTCGCCGATCTGCACCGCCAGACGCAGCCCCGCGGCCACCGGCCCAAAGCTGTAGACCACGCCGGGATCGACGACCCAGATGGTGTGCGACTTGTCGGGCACGCCCGGCGGGTTGAGGTCCCAGCGCGAGAAGCCGATGAACTCGAAGTCGATGTTCCAGTGCTCGGTGAGCTTCACCGTGATGCCGGGGGTGACGCCGACTTGCGCGAAGTCGCGACCGATCACCGTGGTGGCGTCGTTGTCGACGGTCAGGATGGAGAGCGCGAGGCCGAAGTGGCCGCCGATGCGCGGCCAGCTCGGCGGTCGCTCTGGCGCCGGCGCCGGTGGCGGCACCAGCGGCGGCGCGGGCGCCGCGGCGGCGGCTGGCGGCGTCGGGGACGCCTCGGGGGCAGCCGGCTGGGGCGGGGGCGGGGGAGGGGGCGGCTCCTGGGCGCGCCCGATCTTCGCCGACAGTGCCAGACCCAACGACAACACACACAGCGCCGCTCGCGTCATCGCCCCGCCTCTCGCCGCCACTGGCCCGTAGCCCTGATAGGCAGGATTTGCCTACGGTCAATGGCGTCCGCTTCTTGATCGGCGCGCTCCGGTGCCTAAGCGGCTGCAGTGCCGCCGACCGCGCGAACCCTGGTGCTCGTTGCAATGGTGGGTTGCAACTCGGCGAAGGGTCCACCGCCGCCGCCAGCGCCAGCGGTGGGCCAATTTGCCCCGACGCTGGAAGATCATGCGACGGCGCCGTCCGCTCCGGCACCGGAGGGGATGGTCTGGATCCCGGGCGGTGAATTCTCGATGGGCGCCGAAGATCCGCGCTCCGATCCGGAGGGCGGCCGCGACCCGATGGCCGATGCGCGCCCCATCCATCGCGTCCGCGTCGACGGATTCTGGATGGATCGCACCGAGGTCACCAACGCGCAGTTCGCGCGCTTCGTTCGCGCCACCGGCTACGTCACCATTGCCGAGCGCACCCCGCGCGCCGAGGACTTCCCGGGCGCGCCGCCGCAGAACCTGGTCGCCGGCTCGGTGGTCTTCGCAGCGCCGGCGCATCCCGTCTCGCTCGATACGCACTACCGCTGGTGGAGCTACGTGCACGGCGCCAGCTGGCGCCATCCGCTGGGACCGGGCAGCGACCTCGACGGGCGCGATCGATATCCCGTGGTTCACGTCGCCTACGAGGACGCCGTGGCATATGCGACCTGGGCGGGCAAGCGGCTTCCCACCGAGGCCGAGTTCGAGTTCGCCGCGCGCGGCGGCCTGACGGGTCGCAAGTATCCGTGGGGCGACGAGCTGCGCCCCAACGGCCGCTTCATGGCGAATACGTTTCAGGGGCACTTCCCCGACGCCGAAATCGGCAGCGATGGATATTCGGGGCTCGCTCCAGTCGCCTCATTTCCCGCGAATCGATATGGCCTCTTCGATATCGTGGGAAACGTCTGGGAATGGTGCAGCGATTGGTACCGGCCCGATTATTATGCGCTGCTCGCGAGCAGCGGCGTCGTGGCGCGAAACCCGCAGGGACCGGCGAGCAGCTTCGACCCGAGCGAGCCGCACGTCGCCAAGCGGGTCCAGCGCGGCGGCTCGTTCCTCTGCTCCAATCAATATTGCGCGCGTTATCTCGTGGGCTCGCGCGGCAAGGGCGAGCCTTCCTCGGGCGCGAACCATCTGGGATTCCGCTGCGTGCGCCGCTGATGCTATTGGCCGACGTGGCTCTCGATCGCCTTTTGGATCTGCGCCTTCACCTGCTCGAGGCTGAAGCTGGCGCCCTTTTGCATGGGCGGAAATTCGATGAAGGTCCGGGCGTACTGGGCCACCGCCTGCTGCACGGCGACGAAGCGCCAGAACTCGAACACGAACCAATTGTAGTAGGCGAGCGACCCCTGGGTGCCGCCGGCGGGGATTCCGGTACGCTCGAACGGATCGAGTCGTAGGTTGACGAGGACGGGCCAGTCGAGCTTGACCGTTCCCCCGAGCCAACCGTTCGGCTGATCGATGAAACGATATTTGTAATCGCCGATTCGTACCGCGCCGAGCGTCGATTCGGCGAAGTAGAACACCTCTTTTCGGTGCGATGGCCCTCTGCCGGTGAGGAGCGCCATCTGATTGTAGCCGTCGAGGTGGACCTTGTAGCTGCGGTCGCCGAGATCTTTGCCTTTGAGGAGCTCCTGCTTGATGTTGGGATCGCCGGCCGCCGCCACGAAGGTGGGGAACCAGTCGAGCCCGGAGACGATGTCGTTGGCGACCCTGCCGGCGGGGACCCTGCCCGGCCAGCGCAAGATCATCGGGACGCGGAAGCCGCCCTCGAGGACCGTGCCTTTTCCGCCGGCGAACGGAGTCTGGCCGCCGTCGGGCCAGGTGAAGTTCTCGGCGCCGTTGTCGGTCGTGAAGCCGATGATCGTGTCGTTGTCGACCCCGAGGTCTTTGACGTGCTTCATGACCGCGCCGACAATGTCGTCGAGCTGCGACATGCCCGCCTCCTCCAGGCTCCATCCGTTCTCGGGGTTGCGGCGCTGCTCGTACTTCGCGGCCAGGTGGGTGACGACGTGCATGCGCGTCGGATTGAGCCAGAGAAAGAACGGCTTTCCGCTCTTGTGCGCGTTGTCGACGAACTTCAGCGCGGCATCGAGGATCTCGTCGTCGACCGTGTCCATGCGCTTGGCGCAGAGCGGGCCGGCGTCCTCGATCTTCTGTCGGCCCACCTTGCCCCAGCGCGGTTGCACCGTGGGGTCGTCGGAGCTCGTCGCCCAGCTGTGGACCATGTTGCGCGGCCCCACTTTGTCCTTGAGCGCCTGCGGATAGTTGGGATGGCAGGGGTCCTCCATCGCATCGAGGTGATAGAGGTAGCCGAAGAACTCGTCGAAGCCGTGCACCGTCGGGAGGAACTGGTTGAGGTCGCCGAGGTGGTTCTTTCCGAACTGCCCGGTGGCGTATCCCATGTAACGCAGCACGGTGGCGATCGTCGGGGCCTGCGCCGGCATCCCGATCTTCGCGCCCGCCTGTCCGACGGTGGTGAGGCCGGTGCGGATCGGCAGCTCACCGGTGATGAAGTTGGCGCGCCCGGCAGTGCAGCTCGCTTCGGCGTAATAGTCGGTGAAGCGGGTGCCCTCGGCGGCCAGCCGATCGAGGTTGGGCGTCCGGCCCGCCATGATGCCCTGGTTGTAGGCGCCGATATTGAACCAGCCGATGTCGTCGCCCATGATGAGGATGATGTTCGGCTTGGCGCGTGCGGGATCCGGCCGCGGATCGCCGGGGTCAGCGAAGGCGCGGGCGCTCGCCAGCGCCAGCGCCAGCATCAGCGCGATGGCCACTGGGGATCGAGCTCGATGGTTCGGCATCCAAGCCTCCTCGGTCGCTCGGCGTACGGACGGCGACGGTGGGGGTGTACGCCGCCGCTGAAGGCCGTCTTTGCTGTTCTTGCGATCCCACGGACGCTCGGCGCTGACCGACCGGCATTGACGCTAGAGTGCATTTCGCAAATACGTCCGTCGCGTGATGGCCGCTCCGCGGCGCATCGCTTCGTTGCTTCTCCCTTGAATACCGTCGAGGTATTCGCGGTCGTCGCGCCCCGCGCTGCTTGCGGCCCGGCCTCACGCTCGGTCCGCATTTACGAGATGCGCTCTGGCCGAACGCTCTCATGTTTCATCACATCTCCGCGTTCGATTGAGCAAGCAGCGTCGGTGTCGCCGGTTGGCGCCGCGGGGCCGCGGGTGGTTGTCGGAGCCGTCTTGCCGGGACGGGCCCGCTACGCCGGCGGCCTTACAGGCCGGCGGCACGTCCGGGCCCTCGGCTCGTCGCTGGCAACCGCCCTGCGGGCGGAGCCCGACGTGGCGCTCTGGCGCGCTCTCGATGCGACGCGGATCTGAAAGCGGAGCCTTTCGAGAGCTCGCACCGAGATGTGATGAATCATGAGAGCCGAACGCTAGCCGGCGCAGAACTGATAGGCGGCGCAGGTCCAGTGGCCGAGCTCTTGCGAGTAGATGCAGGCCGCGCCGGCGGCAACGCCGTTGCTGCCGTCGCTGACGCAGTCGCTGGCGTTGCCGCACTCGTCGTTCGGCGTATGGCAGAAGTATCCGTACCAGACGGCGCCGCAACCGCCGAGGCCGCCGGCATAGTGCGACGGCGAGCAGAAGCCGCCGGGACCGCAGTCCGCGTCGACGCTGCAGTTCGAAGGCAGGCAGGCGGTCGGGCTGCCCGAAGCGCCGGCACCGCCGCGATTGGCGTTGCAGGAGCAGTCGTTGCCGGAGGGGCAATCGGCATCGGTGAGGCAGGCGTCGTAGCGGCAGGCGCAAGTCGTCGAGTCTACCGGGGTGCAGCGTCCGTCGAGACCGGCGGTGCAGTCGCTGTCGGTGGCGCAGCCGCCGGCGCCGGCGATCTGGCAGGAACCCGGGCTTTGCGGCGCGCACGCCGGCGGCGGCGTCGGGCGGTGCTCGGTGGGCGTCGTGACCTGTCCGCTCGGATGGACGCCGCCTCCGTCGGATCCGGCGGACCCGTCGGCGCCACCGGGGTTGATGCCGCCGCCGCCACAGCTGAACAGCGTGAGCGTCAGCGCGGTCGTGGTGACCAGGACCGCGATCAGGGGGCGAAGGCGGGCGGTCGACGCAGTCATCGTGGGCGTCCGCCGTTGCAAGCACAGTACCACGCGCAACCGCACGAACCTGCGGCGCGACGCGCACGTCAGCGCTCAGAAAGCTGACGCGCATGTCGCGGAAAACTGCGACCGCGAGCGCGGCGAGCGTGGCGTTCCGCGCGGTTCGGCGCGGCGTCCCGCTTGCAGGATCGCTTCGGGTGCGTTCGCAGTCCAGGCAGGCCCCGAATCGTCCGTACTCACGGGAGCGGTACGAGTCGATGAGCATGCGAGGGCTGCTGACGACGCTGTTGGTGCTCGTCGCGGGCTGCAGCGCCGGCGACGCGGCGTCCCGCTACCTCGACGACGCTCGCTTCCGGCGCGACACGCTGGTGGCGTCGTTGGTCAACCCGGACAATGGCTACAGCCGCCTGCGGTTGGCGCACTACGCCACGGGCGGTGACGGCGACTGGGACGCCCTGCCGGTCTGGAACCCTCCGGTGGCGACGCTCGGTGTCGACGGCTGGCCGCGCGCCGACGAGCTCGCGCTCGACGGGTCGGCGGCGGGCGACGACGCCGCGCGGCTCGCGCTCGGCGAAGCAGCGTTCTTCCGCTATCCGGTGCAATTGGCGCCAGCGCTCTCGAGCGCATTCGGCTCGCTCGAATCGCTGGCGGTGCGCGGCCTCTGGTACGATCCGACGCGTGGCGCGAGCCTGGTCTCGGCGCGACTGGCCGACGGTGGCCGCGTGCTCGCGCTCACCTGCGCCAGCTGTCATGCTCGCGTCGTCGACGGCGTCCTCGTCGCCGGGCTGCCCAACGAGCAGATCGATCTCGGCTGGGGCCCGGGGCGGATCGATGTGGCGCCGCCACCGGGAGAGGAGCCGATCGAGATCCCCGATCTTCGACCGGTCGCGCTCGAGACGAACCTGCAGCGCGATGGCACGGTGCGAAACGGCGGCACCGCGACGCTGGCGGTGCGGATCGAGACGCTCATCATCACCTCGCACGCCGCGCTCATCAGGCCGCCGCGCCAGGTGACCTGGGCGCTGGCGCTGTGGCTCGAGTCGTTGGCGCCGCCTCCGCCGGCCAGCCCGGCGCTCGGCTCGCTCGAGGCGCGCGGTGCGGAGCTGTTCGCCGCGCGCTGCGCCGCCTGCCACGCGCCCCCCGCCTTCGCCGGCGCGCCGGTGCCGCTGGCGATCGTCGGTACCGATCCGCGCGTCGGTCTCTCCGCCGAGCGCGGCACCGGAGGCTATCGGGTGCCTTCGCTGCGCGGCGTCGCCACGCGCGGGCGGCTGCTCCATGACGGATCGGTCCCCGATGTCGGCGCGCTGCTGGATCCGACGCGCGCGGGAGGGCATCGCTTCGGCCTGGACCTGCCACCCGACGACTCCGCCGCGCTGCTCTCCTATGTGAGCGCTCTGTAGTCCGGAGCGCCGATGACGCATCGGTGCCGGCGCGTCGGCAGCCCCGATGCCAGAGCGCGGAGCTACTCCCCGGTGGGGACGTGAATCTCCTGCTCGTCGATGACGAAGGCGCCGTTGACGCTGTGCTCGGCGGTGAACTTGACCCGGCGCGCCTCGCTGGCGTCGAAGGTGAAGCGCAGGCGGGTCGCATGCCCGTGCATGAGGACGTCGTCCATCGATTCGAAGGTGAGCTTCTGGCCCTCCCGCCGGCCGCGCATCATCGACGAGTTGCCGAAGCTGTCGAAGAGGGCGCCGCGATACTCCTTGTGTCCGAAGTCCCAGCCGGAGATGAGACCCAGACCGCCTTCCAGACGCGCGCCGCTGCGCCTGGCGGTGCTGGTGCTGATGATCCATCCGTTCGCGTTCTGAGGCGCGGCTCGACCGGCGAGCGCCCCCGAAAGCGACGCGGCGCTGCGCAGCACCGTCACGTGGCCACGTCGGCGTGCCGGCAGTTGCCCAGCACGCGGTGTCGCCGTGAGGAGCGCGCAGCGCCGCAGGTCGTTACTTCTCGTTCGGATTGGGCGTGTTCTCGTTCGGCATCGCCGGCTTCTCGTTCGGATTGGGCGTGTTCTCGTTCGGCGCCGCCGACTTCTCCTTCGGCGTCACCGACGCCGCGAGCGCCTCGGAGTAGGTGGCCTGGATACGGTCACCCTTCTTCAGCTTGTGCAGATCCGCCTGCACGGCGGGATCGCTCACGTTGATCGTATCCACCGCCCCGCTGGGACCCTTGATCGTCAACTTGTTCTCGGCGGGGTCGACCTTCATCACCTTCGCCGTCGCGGTGATCCTGCGAGCCACCAGGCCACCCGGGAGGGCGCCTTGATTGCGCTCCATCATCTTGGTCTCGGTCGGGCTGGTCACGTGCCCCGGCTTCTTCAGCGACAGCGCCACCGACTCGTAGTAGTCGATGTTCAGCTGGTCGCCCTTCTTGACCTTGTCGAGACGCGTCACGTCCTCGGGCACCTGCAGCATGATCGGGTTGCCGCTGTGGTCCTTCAACGTCAACTCGCGCTTCTTCATGTCGACCTTCTGCACCGTGGCCGTCATGTGCATGAGCTGGCCGACCATCTGCGTCGGCGGCAGCGCGTTCTTGTCCGCCTGCGGCTGCGCAGTCCCCGAGGGCGGCGGCTCAGCCGGTGGCTCCTGCGCGAGCGCCACGCCGCTCAAGCTCGCCAGCGCGATGCCGGCTACATAGAAGATTCTTTTCACGCGGTCCATGGGCACCTCCTCCAGTACGACCAGAGAGAGACTGCAAGCGAGGCGCCACCGTCGGGGGGCTCGCGCGTCGAATACGGGATGGCGCCAACTGATGTGGCGAGCGCTACGGCCAAGGGCGTGGACGGGATGCCGACGCGAGCGACGACTGTTGCCGGCAGGCTGCTCCTCGCTGCGAGCCTGCTGCGACCCTCGCTCCTCTCGCTGCGAGCCTGCTGCGACCCTGCTGCGAGCCTGCTGCGACCCTCGCTCCTCTCGCTGCGAGCGGCGGCGTCGTTGCCGCAGTAGATTGGAGCTGCCGATCAGAGGTCGAGGTCGGGCAGGACCTCGGTGTGCTCGCGACGCACCGCCTCGAGCAGGCGCGGGTCGAGGTCGAGCGCGTCGAGGATGGTGGGCGCCACCTGCTTGGTGCGGACCACCTCGTCGCTCGTGTCACCGCGGAGCGCCGGATGCGAGACGAGCAGCGCGACGTGCGAGTCGTCATCGGCGAAGCCGCCATGCTCGGCATCCTTCTTCTTGCTCAGCGAGTAGATCGTTCCCTTTTCGAGCCTCACGACGAGGTCAGGCGTGTGCGGATCGCGCGTGGGATCCCCGAACATGGCCGCAAAGCCGGCGTCGGCGGCGCTGAATACCGTGTCGACCCGAGGGTCGGGGCTGGTGTTCGGCGCGCGGAGGGCGTGCACCGCCGCCGGCGCGCTCGAGGCGCGCGCGAGCCAATAGAGGCCGACGTCGTCCTCGATGTGGCCCGCCACCGGTGCCACGCCGTCGATGAGCGTCGCCACCGCGTCCCCGTCGACGGGATGGTAGAGCCTCTTGTCGATCGGCGACTGACCGTGCTTCGCCGTCACGATGATCAGCGTCGAGCGCAGCAGCCCGCGCGCCTCCAGGGCGGCGACCATCTTGCCGATCGATGCGTCGGTGTGCGCGATCGCGTCGGCCACCTCGGGACCGGGGTCGCCCGCCGCGTCGAGGTAGCCGCCGTTGGCCGAGGAGTCCTTCTGCGCCACGCTGAGCGCCTGGAAGTTCATGCCGAAGATGGCTGGAGTTCCCGGGCGCGGCCCCGCCGTGTCCGACGCGCCGGTCAGGCCGGCGTCGCTCCACTTGCCCTCGATCTGGTTGAGGATCGCCTGCACCTTGTAGTCGTCGTAGACCTCGGTGTAGGTCCACTTGTCGGTGAACTGGCTGCCCGCCGGCGCCGATGAGATCAGGCTCTTCGACGGATCCGAATTGATCTCGGGCGCGAAGAAATCGTCGACGCCGCCGCCCGACGGCCCGTTGACGAGCTCGTACGCCAGGTGCTTGTCCGACCACGCGGTGTGCAGGCCGAACGCCTTGGCGACCTCGAAGATGGTGTTCACGCGAATGAACTGATGCGGGTAGACCGGATCGCACTCGGCGCCGTGCTTGGCCTGCGGAAGCATCGTGGGGTCGATGCGTGAGCGCGCCACGGTCGACTCGTGCGTCGGCGTGTCGTCGGTGGCGCTGCCCCACAGGCGCGAGTTGTCGAGCTCGATGCTCTCGTCGTATGCGACCGCGGTCCCGGCGGCGCCGGTGCAGCCGGAGCTGCCGGGGTAGAGATCGCGCGCGTAGGAGACGTCATACCAGCCGCCGTGCGTGCGCGAGGAGCCGCCGGTCGTGAGGGCCAGAAGGCCGGGGAACGAATCGCTCGGGTTGGTCGCGCTGCCGTCGAGCCGATTGACCCAGGCGTTGGTGTACTGCATTCCATGGCGCGCCAGCGTGGCCAGCGCCGAGTCGGGATGCCGCCGCAGGAACTTCTCCAGATCGACCTCGTGCATGCCGTCGATGCTGAGCAACAGGACATGGCGAATCCGCTCGTCGTGACGACCATGATGGTCGCCCTTTTGCGGTGCCGCTGCGGTCAGCTGCGCGGCAGCCTCCGCCACCGGTTCGGGGGAGTCGGGGGCCGCGCATCCCGCGGCAAGGAACCAACAGATCGACGACAGGCAAAGCATTTCGCGCATCCGCATCGAATCGCCTCCTGCACCAGTTGAGAGGGAGATGGTGCGGCGGTTTTGTAGAACGAACGTCCGGTGCGGGAGCGTGCCCAGGCGGCAAACTTCTGCTGCGTGGCAGCGGGAGCCCGGTCGCCGGCGCGTCGCCGGGTGGTCACGCAGGATTCGCGGGGACGGATCAGCGCACGACGCGCTCGAGCTCGCCGACGGCCTCGCCGAGGTAGACGGCGAGCCGCTGCAGGTGCGGCACGGTGTCGCGGCACCCGATGAAACCGAAGTTCAAGCTGCCCGCGTAGCTGTTGCAGGTGATGTTGAGCGCCAGCCCGTGCACCGGGATCGACAGCGGATACGCCGAGTCGAGGCGGGCACCGCGAAAGTAGAGCGGCTCGTCGGGTCCCGGCACGTTGGAGATGACCACGTTGAAGGTGGGTCGCACCCGTCCCGGCGCGCCGGGGATGAGCTGCAGCATGAAGGGCGACATCAGGAGCGCGCTGTACTGGATGATCGCCGCCTTCGACATGCCGGCCAGCTGCTCCTTGGCGCGCCGGGTCGAGGCGATGATCGCGTCGAGCCGCTCGGCGGGGTCGGCGACGTCGGTCGACAGCGACGCCAGAATGGCGCCGATCGCGTTGCCGCCGCCGGCGTCGTCCTTGGGCCGCACGTTGACCGGCACCATGGCGACCAGCGGCGCCTCGGGCAGCGCGTTCAGCTCCAGGAGGTAGCGGCGCAAGCTGGAGCTACAGAGGGCGAGGATGACGTCGTTGAGCGTCCCGTTCGCCGCCTTGGCCACCGCCTTGAGGCGCGCGGTGTCCACTTGTTGCGTGGCGAAGCGGCGGCTGCGGCTGATGTGCCGGTTGAGGATGCACTTGGGCGCTTGCAGCGGCGACACCAGCTCGGTGCGCCGCGAGCGATCGCGCACCAGCCGCATCAGCGCGCCCGCCACGCTGCGCGAGGCGCCCAGCTGCGCGCGCACGGCCGCCATCAGCTCGGGAAAATGCAGGCCGGTAGGCTCGTCGCGGGGCGCGCGGGCGGGGGGCGGGATCGAGAAGAACAGCGGTCGCGCCCGCTCGTCCGGGCCGGACGACAAGCTGTTGACCAGCATGCGCATCGCGCTGTAGCCGTCGACGAGCGCGTGGTGCACCTTGACGTAGAAGGCGAAGCGACCTTTTTCCAGCCCCTCGATGAGGTGCAGCTCCCACGGCGGTCGATGAAAGTCGATCTGGTGGCCGTGCAGGCGGGAGACCACGATCCCGAGCTCGCGCTCGTCGCCCGGCGACGGCAGCGCGGAGCGGCGCACGTGATAGTCGAGATCGAGGTTGGGATCCTCGACCCAGGCCTGCAGCGGGTTGAGCAGCAGATCGGGAGTGCGCAGCTTCAGGCTCCACGGCCGCTGCACCACGGGCGCGGCGCGGATCTCGTCCAGGAGGTGACGCAGATGATCCGGCGGCGTGTCGGGGGCCGGCGAGAACTGGAGCAGACCGGCGACGTGCATCATGGTCTCGCGCGACTCGAGGTAGAGGAACATCGCGTCGCTGGAGGTCAGACGGTGGCGGCTCACGGACGGATGATACGACGGCGGCGAGAATCTCGCTGCGGCGGAACGTCGGCGTCGGGTCAGAAGGCGAGCGTTCCCGAGAGGGCGACGACGTTGGTGGCGCGCGTGGGCGCCATTTGATACTCGGTGTGCAGGTGGTCGTATTCGACACCGAGGCCGAAGCCACGCGCCAGCTCGACGTGCACGGCACCGTAGAAGGCGAGGTTGAGCGTGCGATTGGTGGCGGCGTTGGCGAAGAGCAAGTCGCCGCGGCTCGGTGCGTCGCCGCCGAAGCCGGCGAGCAGCGTCAGCCATCCGAGCGGCGTGCCCGCCACTTGCACCCAGCCACCGACATCGCGAATGCTGGGGCCGACGCCATTGATGTTGCCCATCATGTCGCGCGTGAACGAGATGCCCTGCTGGATCCCGCCGAAGAAGGAGTCGAGCCCGGTGCCGTAGTAGGCCTCGCCTTTGATGCCGAAGAAGCGGCCCACCGGCAGCGTGACGTCGAGCGCGACGACGGCGTTGATCTTGTCGACCGTACCCGCCGTCGAGGCGACCGTGCGCTTGCCCAGGTGCCCGGAGAGGCCGACCTCGACGGGGCGAGCGAACAGGTCGTGGGCGATGGCGACGCGAGCTTCCCCGGCGGGCGCGAGCGCGTTCTCGCCGCCCTCCGGCTTGCGGATGCCCGTGAAGACATTGTCGGCTGCGGAGACGGCGTCGTTCTGGACCTCGGCGACGAGCGCGGCCGCCCACACCAGGCGCCAGCGCTTGCCCACGACGCCGTCGAGGCGGAGCTGCGGCATGCGCGCCCACAGGTTGCCGCTGGCGGCAAACCCCGGGACCGCGACGTGCAGCATGCTGTCGGGGTTCAGCGGCGCCAGCACCGCCCAGTCCTGGCCGAACATGAAGCGGACGTGGCGCCACTTGACGTAGGCCTTGGCGATGCGCAACCGCGGGAGCGGGAAATAGTACGCGAGGCCCTGGCCGGCAAAGCCGCCGTAGAAGTCGGCCTCGACCTGCGCGCCGATCTCGTTGACCTTGAGCGCGCTCGGCGGCGTGACCCAGGCGCCCTTGAGGCCGAAGCGCGACTGTCGGGCGCTGAAGCTGAATTCGTCGTTGCCGGCGGCGGCCCACTGCGGGTTGTCGAGGTTGTTGACACCGCCGAGCACGTACGCGGCGTTGGTCACGATGAGGCCATACCCACTGACGTGGAATGCGCTGGTGGGTGGCGCCGCGGGGGGAGGTGCGGGCGACTGCGCGGAGGCGATCCCGCCGGCGAGGATCGAGGCTGCCAAGACGAATGTGATCCGCATGTGCTCCTTTTCTGACGGGGAGGTGCGCCCGGGTTCTCGCGCGCGACGTCTCCGCTCGTTGCGATCGACCGGGCAACCGTACGGCGGCGGGATTTCCGGCGCGTTTTGGCGATATGAAAAATTGGAGAACGGATGTTTTCGGGCTCGTTGCCGAGGTCGTTGCCGGCGGCCCATTGCGCGCGATCGCGGAATTAACGGGTGTGCAACCGCGCGGAAACCGGAAGTCCGTTAGAACCTCAGCATGGTCGGTTGCAAGGAGCTCGTCGTCGTCGGCAACGGCATGGTGGGGCATCGCTTCCTGCAGTCGATGATCGACGGCAAATTCGCGCGCCAGTGGCGCCTGACCGCCTTTGGCGACGAGCCGCGCTTCGCCTACGATCGCGTCAACCTCTCCACCTACTTCGACGGCAAGCGCGCCGAGGAGCTGTCGCTCGTGGCGCCCGGGGGCTACGAGGCGGCAGGGGCGGTGGTGTACACCGGCGACGCGGCGGTCGCGATCGATCGCGCAACAGCGGATCGTGCGCTCCGCGAGCGGCCGCGAGGTCGCCTACGACAAGCTGGTGCTGGCGACGGGCTCGTATCCGTTCGTGCCGCCGATCGCCGGCAACGCGACTCGACCGGCTGCTTCGTCTACCGCACGATCGAGGATCTGGAGGCGATCCGCGCCTACGCCGCCGGCGCGCGCAGCGCGGCGTCGTCATCGGCGGCGGCCTGCTCGGGCTCGAGGCGGCCAACGCGCTCCGGCATCTGCGGCTCTCGAGATCCACGTCGTCGAGTTCGCGCCGCGCCTGATGACGCTGCAGGTCGACGAGATCGGCGGCGCCCTGCTGCGCGGCGCGCATCGAGGAGCTCGGCGTCGCGGTGCACACGTCGACGTCGACCACCGAGATCGTGCGCGACGGCGAGCGCGTGGCCGGGCTGCGCTTCGCCGACGGCAGCGAGCTCGACGCCGACCTGGTGGTCTTCTCCGCCGGCATCCGCCCGCGCGACGAGCTCGCCCGCGCCGCCGGGCTCGCCGTCGGCGAGCGCGGCGGCATCGTGATCGACGATCGCTGCCGCACCTCGGACCCGGACATCTTCGCCATCGGCGAGTGCGCGCTGCTACGACGGCCGCACCTACGGCCTGGTCGCGCCCGGCTACCGCATGGCCGGCGTCGCCGTCGACGTGCATCGCCGGCGGCCGACCAGGAGCGCTTCCGCGGCAGTCGACATGAGCACCAAGCTCAAGCTGCTCGGCGTCGACGTGGCCAGCTTCGGCGACGCGTTCGGCGCCGCGACGCCCGGCGCGCGCGTGGTCAGCTTCTTCGACGGCCCGGCGCGGCGTCTACAAGAAGCTGGTGCTCTCGAGCCGACGGCAAGCGACTCCTCGGCGGCATGCTGGTCGGCGACGCCACCGGCTACGGCGCAGCTGCTCGCAACTGGCGCAGACAGGGCAGCACGCTGCCGCCGCATCCCGAGGAGCTGATCCTCCCCGCGCGGGCCGGCGGCAAACCGGCGAGCCTGGGCGTCGACGGCGCTGCCCGACGCGGCCACCATCTGCTCGTGCCACAACGTCAACAAGGGCGCCATCTGCGGCGCCATCGTCGCCGAGAAGCTGGTCAGCGCGTCCGCGGTCAAGACCTGCACCAAGGCCGGCACCGGCTGCGGCTCGTGCGTGACGCTGGTGACCGAGCTCCTCGAAGGCGAGCTCAAGGCAGGCCGGCGTCGTCGGTCAGCAATCACCTCTGCGAGCACTTCGCGTACTCGCGGCAGGAGCTCTATTCAGCTCGTCCGGCTGCACAAGCATCAAGTCGTTCGACGAGCTGCTCGTCGCGCCACGGCCGGGGCGCGGCTGCGAGATCTGCAAGCCGGCGGTGGCGTCGATCCTCGCCTCGGCGTGGAACGAGCACGTGCTCGAGCCAAGCAGCACCTGCCGCTGCAGGACACCAACGATCGCTTCCTGGCCAACATCCAGCGCGACGGCACCTACTCGGTCGTGCCGCGCGTGCCCGGGCGGCGAGATCACGCCCGACAAGCTGATCGCGCTCGGCCAGGTCGCGCAGAGAGTACGGCCTCTACACCAAGATCACCGGCGCGCAGCGCATCGACCTGTTCGGCGCGCGGCTCGAGCAGCTGCCCGCCATCTGGCGCGAGCTGGTCGACGCCGGCTTCGAGTCGGGCCACGCCTACGGCAAGGCGCTGCGCACGGTGAAGTCGTGCGTCGGCAGCACCTGGTGCCGCTACGGCGTGCAGGACTCGGTCGGCCTCGCCATCCGCGCTCGAGAACCGCTACAAGGGGCTGCGCGCGCCGCACAAGCTCAAGTCGGCCGTCTCCGGCTGCGCGCGCGAGTGCGCCGAGGCGCAGGGCAAGGACTTCGGCGTCATCGCCACCGAGAAGGGCTACAACCTCTACCTGTGCGGCAACGGCGGCATGAAGCCGCAGCACGCGCAGCTCTTCGCCACCGATCTCGACGAGGCAGACGGTGGTCAAGTACCTCGACCGCTTCCTGATGTTCTACATCCGCACCGCCGACCGGCTGCAGCGCACCGCCAGCTGGCTCAACAACGCTCGAGGGCGGCCTCGAGTACCTGCAAGAGCGTGGTCGATCGACGACTCGCTCGGCATCTGCGCCGAGCTGGAGGCCGAGATGGCGCACGTCGTCGACACGCTACCGCTGCGAGTGGAAGGCGACGCTCGACGATCCGGAGAAGCTGCAGGCAGTTCCGTTCCTTCGTCAACGCGGACGACGCGCGATCCGAGCATCGTCTTCATCCGCCGAGCGCGCGCAGCACCGGCCCGCCGCGTGGGAGGAGAAGGCGCCGCTCATCGAGGAAGGCCGGCTGAGCCATGTGCGTCGCCACGGATCTCGAAGCGTCGCGCCCGCACCGGAGCTGGGTCGACGTCTGCGCGCTCGACGACATCGTGCCCGATACCGGCGTCTGCGCGCTCGTGGGCGGCCGCCAGATCGCCATCGTTCGCGTCGGCGGCGACGATCGAGGTCTACGCCATCGACAACTTCGATCCGTTCAGCCAAGGCGTTCGTGCTCTCGCGCGGCATCGTCGGCGACCAAGGCGGCGTGCCCAAGATCGCCTCGCCGATCTACAAGCAGAGCTTCGATCTGCGCACGGGACAGTGCCTCGACGATGCCGGGGTCCGCGTCCGCGTCTATCCCGTGCGCGTGCGCGCCGGACGCGTGGAAGTGGGATTGGCGGTCGGATGAGCGCCGGCAGGGCGCAGCGCCTGCCCTTGGCGTTGTCGGCGACGCGGGCCAACGGTGAGTCGAGCCTCATCCACGCGCTGCTGGTCGAGCAGCGCCGCTTGACCGCGGTGGAGGAGTTTGCGCGCAGGCACGACGACGACGAGCTTCCGGCGGAGGTGCGGCGCTATCGCGAGCTCATCCCGGCCGCCACGCCGCGCTCCGGACAGCAGTACGCGTTCGAGGTCGATCTCGACAGCTGCACCGGCTGCAAGGCCTGCGTCACCGGCTGCCACAGCCTGAACGGGCTCGACGAGACAGAGGTCTGGCGCACCGTCGGCCTGCTGCACGGCGGGACCGCCGAGCGCCCAGCGCAGCAGACCGTGACCACGTCGTGCCATCACTGTCTCGAGCCGGCGTGCATGCTCGGCTGCCCGGTCAAGGCGTACGAGAAGGATCCGGTCACCGGCATCGTCAAGCACCTCGACGATCAGTGCATCGGCTGCCAGTACTGCATCTTCATGTGCCCGTACGACGCGCCCAAGTACAACCCGCGGCGCGGCATCGTGCGCAAGTGCGACATGTGCAGCGATCGGCTGGCGCACGGCGAGGCGCCCGCGTGCGTGCAGTCGTGCCCCAACGAAGCCATCCGCATCACCGTGATCGAGCAGGCGCACGCGGTCGAGCTGGCACAGGCGAGCGCGTTCGTGCCGGGCGCGGCCGCGCCCGGCGATACGCTGCCGACGACGAGCTACAAGTCGCGCAAGCGCGCTGCCGCGCAACCTGCTGCCCGCCGACTTCTACACCGTCAACCCGGAGCACTCGCACCCGCCGCTGGTGGTGATGCTGGTGCTTGACGCAGCTCTCGGTGGGCGCCTTCGTCGTCGCGAGCTTGACCGCGCGGAGCGCTCGATCTGCCCGCGCTCGGCACCTGGAACGCGCTGTTCGCGCTGGTGCTCGGCCTGGCCGCGCTGGGCGCGAGCGTGCTCCACCTGGGGCGGCCCGCGCTACGCGTTCCGCGCCCTTCTGGGGCTGCGCACCTCGTGGCTGAGCCGCGAGATCTTCGGGTTCTCGCTCTTCGCCGTGCTGGCGACGGCCTACGCGGCCTCCTTTCGGCTGCCGGCGCTGGCGCCACTGCAACCGTCGCTCGAGCCGCTGGTGGCGGCCGGTGGTCTCGCCGGCGTCGGCTGCTCGGTCATGGTCTACGCGGCGACCCGGCGGGCGGCCTGGCGTGCGCCGCGGACGGCCTTCGCCGTTCTTCGGGACGACGATGGTGCTGGGCGACGGCGGCGGTGCTGATGGTGTCGACGCTCTTCGGCGCGCTGCGCGCTCCGCCGCGGCTGCTCTGCGACCTGCTCATGGCGGCGGCGGCGATCAAGCTCGCTTGGCGAGGCGGCGATCTTCCGCCATCTGCGCGAGCGGCAGCACACGGCGTCCAAGCGCACGGCCATGCTCATGGCCGGCGAGCTCGGCCGTGTCACCACCTTGCGCTTCACCTGCGGTGTGCTCGGCGGCGTGCTCTTGCCCGCGCTGTGCTGCGCGAGCACGGAGGGTGATCCGATCTTCGCCCTCGTCAGCGGCGTGGCCATCTTCGGGTTCGTGCTCGCGGGTGAGCTGCTGCGAGCGCTACCTGTTCTTCGCCGCCGCCACGGCGCCGCAGGATGCCGGGCGGACCGGCATGAAGCCGCAAGCGCGGCGACGGGCTGCTCTTGCAGCGCGAGCGGTCCGCTGACGCGCGAGCTGGTGCTCACCCCGGGGCGCTTCGGGCTGGGGCGGGTGCCGGCGCGGCTGCAGCCCGACGCGACCACCAACCTGGTCTGCGGCTTCTGCTCGACGGGCTGCGGCCTCAACGTGCATCTCAAGGACGGGCGGGCGGTCAACCTCACGCCCGCGCGCGGCTATCCGGTCAACCTCGGCATGGCCTGCCCCAAGGGCTGGGAGGCGCTGGCGCCGCTGCGGCGCGAGCGACCGCGCCACGACGCCGCTGCTGCGCGACGCGCGCGGGCGAGCTCGAGCCGGTCGACTGGGACACGGCGCATGCGCGCGTTCGTCGGCCGCATGCGAGGCGATTCAGGGCAGCCACGGCCCGGAGTCGGTCGCCTTCTTGGCACCGGGCAGATCGTGACCGAAGAGATGGCGTTGCTCGGCGCGCTGGCCAAGTTCGGCATGGGCATGGTGCACGGCGACGGCAACACGCGCCAGTGCATGGCCACCGCGGTCGTCGCGTACAAGGAGTCCTTCGGCTTCGACGCGCCGCCGTACACCTACGCCGATTTCGAAGAGTCCGACGTGATCGTGCTCGTCGGCTCGCAACCTGTGCATCGCCCACCCGATCATGTGGGAGCGCGTCTGCCGCAACCCGCACCAGCCGCGCGATCGTCGTCGATCGATCCGCGCAAGACCGAGACGGCGATGGCGGCGACGCCGCACCTGCGCGCTCGCAGCCGAAGTCCGATCTGGTGCTGCTTTACGGCGCTGGCGCACCTGCTGATCGAGCGGGGCTGGATCGACCGCGCGTTCATCGACGCGCACACCACCGGCTTCGAGGAGCTCGCGGAGCACGTCGCGGCCGTTCACGCTCGAGCGGGTGTGCGCGACGCACCGGGCTTCGCGCAGAGCGAGATCGAAGCGCTGGCCGAGGCGATCCATGCGAGGGCGAGCGCGTCTCGTTCTGGTGGACGATGGGGGTCAACCAGAGCCACGAGGGCGTGCGCACCGCGCAGGCGATCATCAACCTCGCGCTCATGACCGGCAACATCGGCCGGCCCGGCACCGGCGCCAACTCGATCACCGGGCAGTGCAACGCGATGGGCTCGCGCCTGTTCTCGCAACACCACGAACCTGCTCGGCGGGCGCGACTTCGGCGACGACGACCCAGCGCGCCGAGGTGGCCGCGCATCCTCGGCATCGCCCGCGGACCGCATCCCGCGCAGGACAGCCTCGCCTACGATCAGATCGTGCGAGGGCATCCTGGCGCGGCAAGATCCGCGGCCTGTGGATCGTCGCCACCAACCCGGCGCACTCGTGGATCAACCAGGCCGACTTCGCACGACATCCTGCAGCGCCTCGACTTCCTCGTCGTGCAGGACATGTACGCCACGACCGAGACGGCGCAGCTGCGCGACCTCGTGCTTGCCGGCCGCGGGCTGGGGCGAGAAGGAGGGCACCTTCATCAACTCCGAGCGGCGCATCGGCGTCGTCCAGAAGGTGGCGCGCGCGCCGGGCCAGGCGCTGGCCGACTTTCACATCTTCCAGCTGGTCGCCGAGTACTGGGGCTGCGGCGAGCTGTTCCGTCGCTGGCGCGATCCCGGAGGCGGTGTTCCAGATCCTGAAGCGAGCTGTCGCGGGGCCAGCCGTGCGACATCACCGGCATCCGCGACTACGCCATGCTCGACGCAGCATGGCGGCATCCAGTGGCCGTTGCCCGAGGGCGCGCCGCCGGATCCGCGAAGCGAGCGGCGCCTGTTCGAGGACGGCCGCTTCTTCCACCCCGACGGCAAGGCGCGCTTGCTGTTCGAGGCGCCGCGCCCGCTGCCCGAGGCGACCGACGCGCGCTATCCGTTGATGCTGCTGACCGGGCGCGGCAGCTCGAGCCAGTGGCACACCCAGACGCGCACCAGCAAGTCGGCCGTGCTGCGCCGGCTCTACCCGCAGAAGATCTACGTCGAGATCAATCCTGCCGATGCGCGCGCGCTCGGGATCGCGCCCAACGAAGAGGTGATCGTGGTCTCGCGGCGCGGTCGGCTGCGCGCGCGCCTTCGTCACGCCCTCGGTCGCAGCCCGGCCAGGTGTTCATGCCCATGCACTACCCGGAGGCGAACCGGCTCACCTTCCCTGCGTTCGATCCCTACTCGCGCCAGCCGTCCTACAAAGCCTGCGCCGTGGCGGTGCAGCGCGTCGAGCAGTGAGCGCTGGGGCGGCCGCTACTCCTCGGGCTCGTACAGCCCGAGCGCCTCGTTCGCCCGGTACTTGACGTCCAGCGCCAGCGCATCACTCTCGGCGGCGTCCTGACAGCGAGTCAGGATGTGCACCAGCGCTCCGCGGCTGCGTCGCAGCTCGTGCACCAGCCACAGGATGTCGGCCTCGCTGTCGCTACCGGAGCCGCGATGGAGGCGCTCGATCTGGCCGAGGCGCCACTCCAGCTTGGCGCCGCGCCCGAGTGGGGCGCCGTCGCCGAAGCAGTCGGGGCAGGCCGTCGGACCCTGCTCGGTCACAAGCTCACCGGTGCCGTAGCAGCTCACGCAACGCCCCGCCGTCTCTTGGCTCATTTGCCGCGAATATACCTCGCGCGCACCAAATCAGGCCGGATCCAGCGTGGCGGCGGCCAGCTCGTTGCGTCGAGCGAGGCTGGCGTGAAGCTCGGCCTCCGCTGCTCTCTCCTCGGCCGGGCTGAAGCGCACCGCGAACACCCCGAGCGAGGAGACCACCACCGCCAGGCCCATCAGGAGCAGGGCCGTGGACATGTCGAGCGAGGCGCTGCGGAACAGCAGGCCCGCAGCCACGGCGCCGACGTTGCCCCCGGCACCCACGATCCCGGAGATCGATCCCAGGCTCTTGGACCCGAACATCGGCACCACCGCGTAGGTGGCGCCGCACGCCGCTTCGACCAGGAGGCCGAAGACGAGGAAGATGCAGACGGCGGGGGCGAGCCAGTGCGTGTCGGCGAACACCATGAGCGCGCAGCCCTCGGCGACCAGGATCGCGCCCAGGAGCAGCGCCCGCCCGCGCAGCCCGCCACCGACGGCGAGGCGATCGCTGACATAGCCCCCGAGCGTGCGGGCGAAGATGTTCATGAATCCGAACAGCCCCGCCAAGAAGCCCGCCGCCGCGACGCCGAGGTGGAAGCTGTCGTGGAAGTAGAGCGCAGCGATGTTGTCGATGGTGAGCTCGACGCCGAAGCAGGCGGCATAGGCGAGGAACAGCGCCCACACACGGTAGTCGCGCAGCGCTGCGCGGAACCCGCCCGGGCGCCCCGACGCGGTGTGCGCCGGCGTCCGGCGGGCGCCGAAGTTGCCGTCGGGCGTGTCCTGGGTGAAGCGGTAGTAGGCGATCCCCGTGAGCAGCAGCGCGATGCCCGGCACCACCATGGTGAGCCGCCAGGCCACATGCGGTCCGACGCCGAGCGCGAGCACGCCGGCCAGGAGCAGCGGCATCACCATCTGGGTGACGCCGCCGCCGAGGTTGCCCCACCCGGCGGTGGTGGCGTTGGCGGTTCCGATGCAGTTGGGCGCGAACATGAGCGAGGTGTGATACTGCGTGATCACGAACGACGCGCCGATCACGCCGATGGCCAGGCGCGCCGCGAGCAGGCCCTGGTACGAGTGGACCAGGGCGACCCCCATCACCGGGATCGCGCCGAGGATGAGCAGCCACGCGTAGGTTCGCCGCGGCCCGAAGCGGTCGCAGATCCAGCCGATGAGCAGCCGCGCCAGCACCGTGATCGCCACCGAGGCGATCACGGTGTTGCCGATCTGCTGCTTGGTCAGGTGCAGCTCGTCGCGCACGATCGGCATCAGCGGCGCGATGCCGAACCAGCCGAAGAAGCAGAGGAAGAATGCAAACCAGGTGAGGTGGAAGGCGCGCATCGGTGCGCTGTGCAGATCGGCCAGGTCGATGCGAACGGCCTTGTGTTCCTTTGACATGAAAGGACCATAATAGGCGGCCTGTTTCCGCCATGAATCGAACAGGAAAACTCGCGCGAAACTCGTTGGCAGCGACGAGGGGTGCGAAACCGCGGCGACATATTCGATATCGAGTGCCGACGATTTAATCGGCATGCAACACATCGGAAATTTGATTCCGATATGACGGACTCATGTACGCCGACACCATCGCGACCCTCAGCGAATCTGCCGCCACCAAGCTCACGGCGCAGCGCGCCTCCCTGCGCGGCCACATCGTGCGCTCGATGCTCGCCGGGATGTACGTCGGCGCCGCGATCGTCCTCATCTTCACGCTGGGTGCGTTCGCGCCCAGGGACGTGCAGAAGTTGGTCATGGGCGTGTCGTTCGGCGGCGCGCTCACCATGGTCATCTTCGCCGGATCGGAGCTCTTCACCGGCTCCAACCTGGTGCTCACCCTCGGCGTGCTGTCACGCCGCGCCAGCGGGCGCGACCTGCTCTGGAACTGGTTCTGGACCTGGATCGGCAACCTGCTCGGAGCGGGGCTGTTGGCGGTGATGGTGGTGCGCTCGGGCGTGCTCAGCGCCGAGCCGGTGCACGGCTTCGTGCTCAAGGTCGTCGAAGCCAAGATGAGCCTGCCGTTCGAGCAGCTGTTGTGGCGCGCTGTCCTGGCCAACTGGATGGTCTGCCTGGCGGTATGGATGGCGGCCCGCGCCACCAACGAAGTGGCGCGCATCCTGCTCATCTGGTGGTGCATGTTCACCTTCATCGCCTGCGGCTACGAGCACAGCGTCGCCAACATGTGTGCGCTCGCGCTCGGCCTGCTCTTGCCGCACGGCGCCGGCATCACCGCGGGCGGCTACGCCTACAACCTGGGTGTGGCAACGTTGGGCAACATCATCGGCGGCGCGCTCTTCGTCGGCGGGATGTATTGGCTCGGCGTCGCCCGGCGCGCGGCGGAGCTCCCGGCCAACGAGCGCCGTCCGGCGGCCGCGGCCTGAGCCGAGCGGCACCGCCTGCTACGGGCAATGAGGATCACTTTGGCCGAGTCGTAGCGGAGGCATCGCCCCTTGCTACCTCCGCGGCCCGAGCCGGCCCGTTACGACTCGGCCAACGTCAACGGCATTGATGCTAGGGGGCGACCGAGTAGATCGCCATCGTCTTGCCGGGGAGTGTCAGCGGCAGGCGGCCGCCGGCTACCGTCAGCGTCGCCGGGGCGCCGTCGCCGAGCCGCTCGGTGAGCACGGTCCCGTCGGGCAGGTGGGCCTGCATCGGCAAGGGGCCGGCCGCCGCGGCGCCGTTGTTCAGCGCCACGACGACGCGGCTCGACCCGGCGGTGCGCAGAAAGGCGAGCACGTTGGCCGGGCCGCCGTTCTGCCGCCATAGCTCGAGGTAGTCGCCGTCGCTGAGCGCGGTCAGCTGGCTGCGCAGCGCGATCAGGCGCTGCACGCGCGCGAACACGAGATCGCTGCCGGCGAGCGCCTGGCCGGTGTGCGGCAGCCCGCGCGCCGCCGGGTTCCACGCCCAGGCCGGCAGGTCGCGGCGGTTGTCCGGATCGCCGCCGCCCCACAGGCCGAGCTCGTCGCCGTAATAGAGCTGCGGGATGCCGGGAAGCGTGAACAGCGCGCCCAGCGCCAGGAAGTAGCGGCGGCGGATCTCCGCCTCGGGCACGCCGTAGCCCGGCTCGTCGACCCAGCGCTGCACGTCGTGGTTGTCGACCAGGCTCATGAGCATGAGCGTGCGATCGAGCCCCAGGGTGCCGAGGTCGTCGCGCACCACCGCGGCCACCTCGTCGACCGAGCCGCCGTGCCCGAACGAGTCGACGAGCGCGCGGCGCAGCGGGAAGTTGAAGACCCCGTCGAAGCCGGCGTCGAGCACCGGGCGGAACGCGGAGGCCGCTCCCTCGAGGAACACCTCGGCGACGGTGTACAGGTTGGGCGAGACCGCGCGCACCGCCGGCAGGAAGTGGTCGTGGAAGTAGGCGGGCGGCACGTGGCGCGCGGTGTCCATGCGGATGCCGTCGATCCCAAAGCGGGTGGTCCAGCCGCGGGCGAGCCCGTCGAGGTAGTTGGCGACCTCGGGCTTCTCCTGGGCGAAGTCGGGGTGGCCGTCGAGGGGGCAGTAGATCGTCGGATCGCCGAGGTCGCCGCAGGTGCGCGGATCGTGGAACCAGTCCGGGTGCTGCTGCGGCAGCCGCGCGGTGTCGCCGGTGTGGTTGACCACGAGGTCGAGGATGAAGCGCATGCCGCGGCCGTGCAGGTCGCCGATGAGGCCGGACAGCTCGTCGGCGCTGCCGAGCTTGGGCTCGATGGCGCCGTCGTCGGGGTCGACCAGATCGGCCCAGTAGCCGTGGTAGCCGCAGTGCCCGTTGCCGAGGCGCGCGATCTGGCGGTTGACCGGGGTCAGCCAGACCGCGGTGACGCCGAGCTCTTGCAGGTAGTCGAGGTGCGCGCGCACGCCGGCAAAGTCGCCGCCGTGGAAGCGCTGGGGATCGGCGGGATCGTGGCAGCCGGGGGCGCCGCTCTCGTCGTTGGTCGGATCCCCGTTGGCGAAGCGGTCGGTGACGACGAGGTAGACCACCTGGTGATGCCAGTCGGTGGTGGCGGCGGCGCCGCTGGCCAGCGGCGAGCGCGTGGCGCCGTCGGCGCTGCCGCAGCCGGCCAGTGCCAGGACGAGCGACGACAACAGGAGCGCACATCGGGTCATGGGCATGGGGCACCGATCCTGAAAGAGGATGTGGAGGAGGCGCCGAGCGGAGAGCGCCGCTCGCGCCCCTCTTGGCGACGGCGCTAGAGCAAGATGCGGACCGCGCCGATCGGGCTCCGTCGCGCGCGGTGATACGCGCGCGCGTGGTGCACCTTGCGCCAGCGCTGGTGCGTTTTACGCCAGCGGGGGCGGGCGGCCGCGTTATGCTGCGCTGGCATGGCGCCGTCCTGGAGCTCGCTGTTGGCGCACCTGCCCGACGTGGTGCTGCTGGTGCGGCGTGGCGACCTCCTCATCGTCGACGTCAGCCACGGCGACGGCGCGTTCGGCTTTGCCCGCCGGGAGCTGGTCGGTCGGCCGCTGGCGCAGCTGGTGCCCGACCTTTTGCCGGCGCTCTTCGGGGCGCTCCTCGAGGGGCGGCACGATCCGCACCCGGATACGCCGCTGCGGCTCGGCTGCGCGCTCGCCGGCGGCGGCGAGCTGCCCGTCGACATCAAGGCCACCGCGGTCGACGACGAGCACGCGGTGGCCGTGCTCCGCCGCGTCTCGGAGAGCGCGCGTATCGCCGAGCGCGAGCTGGTGACCGTGATCTGCTCTGCGCCCGAGGCCATCGTCACCTGGAAGCACGACGGCACCATCGTGTCCTGGAATCCCGGCGCCGAGCGGCTCTACGGCCTCGCCGCGTGCGAGGCCATCGGCAGCCCGGTGGCGCGCCTGGTCCCCGAGTCGGAGCGGGCCGGCTTTGCCGAGGCGCAGCGCGCGCTCCTCGACGGCGGCGGGGTGACGGTGTGCGAGGCACGGCGGCTGCGCGGCGACCAGGAGATCGATGTCGAGGAGAACCTGTTCCTCGTGCGCGACAGCGGGCCGCGTCCGCTGCGCATCGGCAGCTTCTCGCGCGATCTGACGGAGGTGGCGCGTCTGCGGCAGGTGACGCGCATCCTGTCGGGCGCCACCGCGCGACCGGGCGCCAGCGGCGGCGAGAGCGCCGCCATGCGCGAGGCGCTGGCGCTGGCCGAGGCGGCCGCGCGCGAGACCTCGGCCACCGTGCTGCTGCTCGGCGAGACCGGCGTCGGCAAGAGCTACCTGGCGCGGCAGATCCACGCGCTCAGCCCGCGCGCCGAAAAGCCGTTCCTCGAGGTGAACTGCGCCTCGCTCGAGTCGCAGCTCGCCGAGAGCGAGCTGTTCGGCCACGAGCGCGGCGCCTTCACCGGCGCCAGCGCCACCAAGCGCGGGCTGGTCGAGGCGGCCGCGGGCGGGACCCTGTTCCTGGACGAGATCGCCGAGCTGCCCCCGGGCGCGCAGGCCAAGCTGCTCACCTTCCTCGACGAGCGCCGCTTCCGCCGCGTGGGCGGGACGTCGATGCTGGCGGCCGACGTGCGCCTCATCGCCGCCACCAACAGCGATCTGGCGGCGGCGGCGGAGAACAGGTCGTTCCGGCGGGATCTGTTCTATCGGCTGAGCGTGATGCCGATCGAGATCCCGCCGCTGCGCCGGCGCCTGGAGGAGCTGCCGGCGCTCGTGGAGCGCCTGTTGCGCGAGCTGCGCGGGCGCAACGCACCGCCGATCGCCGCGGCGGCGCTGGCCGCCATCCAGCGCTACGAATGGCCGGGCAACCTGCGCGAGCTGCGCAACGCGCTCGAGCGCGGCGCCATCTTGTCGCGCGGGCAGCCGATCCTCCTCATGCATTTGCCGGCCGAGGTGCGCGACGGGATGAGCGAGGGCGAGGCGGCCGATGATTCGCTTTTGGCTGCGCAGCGGCGGCACATCGAGCGCGTGCTGGCCCGCGTCGGCGGCAACCGGAGCCTGGCGGCGCAGATCCTCGGCATCGATCGCTCGACGCTGCGCCGCAAGCTACGCGAGCTACAGCTCGCCGACGCGGACGGCGATGCCGACTGAGCTCACCAGACCGCGCAACGGGTGGCCGGCACCAACGGGGCGCTCGCCGGGCACGAGAAGGCGGCGGCGAACTCGGGCGTGTCGGCGAGGACGGCGTTGACGCGGGCGAACGCGGGCGCGTGGGGATCGGTGCGCAGCAGCGTCTGCTCCGACTCGGGGCGGATGTTCGAGCACCAGGACTGCGCGTAGGCGACATAGAAGAGCTGCTCGTCGGTGTAGCCGCCGAGCCGCTTGCCGGTCGGGGCCAGCGCCGCGCGCGCGAGCTTGACGCCGGCGACGTCGGCGATGTTCTCGCCGAGCGTGAGCTGGCCGTCGACGGTGCCGGCGCCCGGCTCGTCGATGGCGCCGTACTGCTGCACCAGACAGGCGGCGCGGGCGTCGAACTGCGCCTTGACCGACGGCGTCCACCAGTCGGCGAGTGCGCCGCCGGCGTCGAACTTGCGACCCTGGTCGTCGAAGCCGTGGGTCAGCTCGTGGCCGACGATGCTGCCGATGGCGCCGAAGTCGACGAAGTCGGGGTAGCCGACGTCGAAGAGCGGCGCCTGCAGGATCGCGGCCGGCAGGTTGATCGCATTGCGCGTCGGTGAATAGAGGGCGTTGACCGTGATCGGCGCCATGAACCAGTCGCGCGTATCGTCGCCGCCGATGAGGGCGAGCGAGCGCATGCGCCCCTCCTGGTTCAGCGTCACCGTCGCGGCGGCGAACGTGGGCGGCAGGTTGATCGCGCCCAGCGCGCTCTGGTAGGGGCCGAAGTCGTCGGGGCCGACGACGCCGGCGTCGAGGGCGTCGAGCTTTCCGAGCGCGGCGGCGCGGGTGGCGTCGTCGAGCCAGGGGACGGCGGCGAGGTCGTCGCGCAGCGCCGCCCGCACGCGGTCGACGATCGGCGCCACGCTGCCGTGGAGCGCGCCGCCGCGGCTGGTGACGTATAGGGCGCTGGTCGTCCACGCCAGCTCGCTCACCGTCGAGCGCAGGCAATACTCGTCGCGCGGAAGCGGCTGCGTGAAGCCGTAGAAGGTGCCGTCGTGAAAGCGATACTCCTCGGCGACCACGCGATCGTCGAGCGTGCCGGCCAGCGCCTCGATCGCGCGCCACTTCAAGTAGCGCTTGAGATCGTCGAGCGGGGTGGTCGCGAGCACCTGCTGGACCGCGTCGAAGAAGGGCGGCACGGTCACGTTCAGCGAGGTGAACGCCGGCGCGCCCGTGGCCTCGAGGTAGGACGCCAGATCGAACGCGGCCAGCTGCTGCTCCAGCGTCGCCAGCGGCTCGATGTGCCGGGTCGCCAGGGGATCGCGGCGCGCGTCGGGCGTCAGCATCGCGCCGGCGAGGGTGGTTTCGAGCTGGACAACCGCGTCGGGCATGGCCGCGTCCGCCGCCCCGACCAGCGACGACAGCATGGCGATGTGGCCCCGATAGGCCGCCAGCACCGGCGCGTTGGCGGCGTCGACGTAGTAGCTGCGGTCGGGCAGGCCGATGCCGCCCTCGGCGGCGGTGGCGACGATGCTCGCGGGCTGCATCAGGTCGCGGCCGGCGCCGAAGGCGAACAGCGCGCCGACGCCGGCCGCGTGCAGCGCCGCCAGCGTCGCGGGCAGCGTCGTCGCATCCGCGGCGTCGATCTGCGCCAACAGGGTGCGCAGCGTGTCGTCGCTGCTGCCGTTGGCGTCCAGGCAGGCGCCGTCGTAGACGTGCAGCAGCTGCGCCCTGGGCGACGACGTGTCGGCGAGGATGTTGCGCTCGGCGTCCTCGGTGGCGTAGTACGCGTCGGCCCGGCGCGAGATTTGCGCGCCGTCGGGGCCGATGGGATGCGCGGCGATCCAGTTGCCGCAGGCGAACTGGTAGAAGTCGCGGCACGGATCGACGCCGAGGTTCATCGCGGTGGCGTCGATGCCCGGCACCCCGGTTGGCGCGGGCGAGCCGCCATGGCAGGCGGCGGCGAGGGCCAGCAGCGACCACAGCCCGAGGCGCTTGGGCGCGATCACTGCGACACCGCGCGCTCGGGCGGGACTGCGTGACACTCGCGCACGAGCCGACGTGACATCGGCGCATCATACACGCCGGTCGACGACGCCAAGGCGCAGGTTGCCGGCGCGGCAGGGAATGCGTGATCGCCGTCACCGCCACCGCCAGCGCGGCGCCGCGCGAGCGAGCGAGCGTCCCTGCAGTCGCCCGGCATGGGACCGATTGCTGACCCGCGGGTCGCCATGCCGGCGGTGTCCGTCTTGCAACGCCTCGACAGAGGAGGGTCCCATGCTGGACGCGGGTGAGCTGTGCAACCGTGAGGTGGTCGTCGCCGAGCCGGACGAGACGATCCTGGAGGCCGCGCAAAGGATGCGCGACCATCGTGTGGGCAGCCTCATCGTGGTCGAAGGTGGCCCGGATCATCCGCGACCGATCGGCATCCTCACCGACCGCGACATCGTGGTCTACGCCGTGGCCGCGGGCGGCGCCATCCCCCGAAGCCCGGTGCGCTCGTGCATGAACCCGAACGTGGTGACCGCGGGCGAGCGCGAGAGCTTGCTGGCGGTGATCCGGCGCATGCGCGGCCACGGGGTTCGCCGCATCCCCATCGTCGACGCCGAGGGCGTCCTGCAGGGGATCCTGTCCGTCGACGACATGCTCGACGTCATCGCCGAGGAGGTGAGCGACCTGGCGGCGCTGCTCCTCCGCGGCCGTCCGCCCGAGACGCAGCCGCGCCACTAGTCACTCCCGCACGTGCTGGCCGAGAAAGTTCACAATCCTGTTGAAGGGCCTGCGGTATGCATGACTGCGCGGGCATGCGCGATGCTCGAGTGAGTACCATCATGACGCCCAGCTCCGCCTGGGTCGGACCACGCCAGACGCTGCAAGCCGCCGCGCAATCGATGCGTGGTCTCAACATCGGGTTCCTCGTCGTCTCCGAGCCGCCGGCCGGGATCATCGGGGTCATCACCGACCGCGACATCACAGTGCGCGCCACGGCGCAGGGCCGCGATCCGGCGACGACGGAGGTGCGCGAAGCGATGACGACCAACCTCGTCACCTGCTACGACGACGAGACGCTCGAGGACGCCGCTTGGCGGATGGAGCGACACGCGGTCCGCCGCCTGGTCGTGCTCGACCGCGCCGGGCGCCTGGTCGGCGTCTTGTCCGTCGACGACCTGGCGCGCGCGCTCGGCTTCGAGCGCCTGGCCGGCCAGGTGCTGCGCGAAACGAGCGAGCCCGCCTAGAGTACGCCTAGAGTCGCCTCTCATGATTCATCACATCTCCGCGTTTGATTGAGCGAACAGCGTCGCAGCGAGAGCGTGCGCAAACGCCATCCTTGGTGGCAGTGTCGCCGGTTGGCGCCGCGGGGCCGCGGGGCCGCGGGTGGTCGTCGGAGCTGTCTTGCCGGGACGGGCCCGCTACGCCGGCGGCCTTACCGGCCGGCGGCACGTCCGGGCCCTCGGCTCGTCGCTGGCGTCCGCCCTGCGGGCGGAGCGCTCCTCGACGCCCGGCAAGACAGCTCCGACGACCGCCCGCTTTATGGGCTCGTGGGAACCCTTAGCCACGCACGATTGCCGAAGCTCACGTGTCGTCGAGAGCAGCCTCTCCAGCCGCTGCGACCGTCCGGTTCTTGGACGAGCACAGAGGCTCCGCGCGCACTGCCCCGCTGGGCGAGTTCCGCAGCACAGGCAAGGGGGGCTAATCGAGCACGGCGGTGCGGTGGCGAGGACTGTTTGAGCCCAGCGGGGCAGTGCGCGCGGAGCCGGACGTGGCGCTCCGGCGCGCTTTCGATGCGACGCGGTTTGAAGGCGGAACCCTTCGAGGGCTCGCACCGAGATGTGATGAATCATGAGCGAGCCCGCCTAGCAGACTCCTAGCAGGGTGTTGAAGAACTCCGGACCGAGCCGCGCGCCGTGGATTTTCGCGAAGCGCGAGGCGCGACGAGGAAAGCTCCCCGTCGGGAACTGACCGAGGAGCAACGAAGCGATTCGCGAAAAGACCAAGCGCGGCGACGCGGAGCGAGTTTTTCAACACCCTGCTCTAGGGTGCATCCGGGTATCTCGCAAATACCCGGCGGCCCGTCACGCTCGGTCCGCATTTGCGAGATGCACTGTAGCGACGAGCGTCAGGGCGCGCTCGGTTGCGCCTTTTGCGGGCCGATGCCGAGCTGGGTCAGCATCGTCATCATGTCGAAGTAGTGGTGACATGCGCGGATGCGATCGCCGTCGAAGCGGAGGAGCAGCACCGCGGGCAGCGTGCCGGCGCGGTTGGTCGGCGGGATGCTGCCGAACGGGCCCAGGAGCGTGCCCTTTTGCGTGCCGCTCCACTCCAGCTCGCAGACGACCGAGTCGCCGCTGGCGAAGCTCTCTTTGATCGTCGCCTTCAGGTCGGGAAAGGCGCTCTTCCACGCCTTGCTGATCTCGAGCCACCGGTCGGCGCTGTCGACGTGGCGTTGCGTCGCCTCCTCTTCGTAGACGGCGTCGTCCGTCATCAGGTCGCGGTAGGTGGTCCAGTCTCCCCGGGCGAGTGCGTCAAGGTGCTTTCTGCCGAGGTCGACCTTGTTCGTGGCCATCGTGCCCTCCTTTGGGGAGCGTGAGTGCTCGCGCCTCCCATGTGGGGCTGAGGCGGGCGATGGCTTGTGCGTTGTTGCGCGATCGCGCGTTGCCGACGGGTGAGCGTCAGGCGAACGATTCGTGGTGCGCGATCTCGCCGATCGGCCGGCGCGGCGTATCCTCGGGCCGCTCCCCGGGATGGCCGATGGCGATCAGCGCGGCCGGCACCAGCGTGGGCGGCGCCGCGACCGCCCGGGCAACGGCGTCATCGTCGAAAGCTCCGACCCAGACGGCCCCCAGCCCGCGGGCGTGTGCCGCCAGCTGCGCATAGGCGGCCGCGATCGCGGTGTCCTGGAACGTGTAGAGCCGCTCGCCGCGGGATCCGTAGGTGGCGCTCGAGCGCTGCGGGTGCATGAAGAAGGCGAGGATCACCGGCGCGCCCGCCAGGTAGTGCTCGCCCGCGGCCCGCGCGAGCGCGCGACGACGGTCGGGATCGGTCACCACGACCACCTCGTACGATTGCAGGTCGCCCGCCGACGGCGCGCGGTTCATGGTCTCGAGCACGACCTGCAGGTCGTCACGATCGACGGGACGATCCTGGAACGCTCGCACGCAACGCCGGGACTCGACGATGCGCAGAAAGTCGAGGCGCTGCCCCGGCGAGCTGCCGGCCGGCTCCCCGGGCACCGTCGGAGACAGCCAGAGCTCGGCCAGGCCGGCCGGCAGCTCGGCGGCGATGTGGTCCGCCTCTCCGTCGGAGATCTGGTCGCGCACCGCGCGGAACACGGCGCGCACGATCGGCTCGGCCTCGGCGGGCGTCTTGCCGAGCTCCTCGCCCACCAGGCCGAGCAGCTCGTCACGCCCGAAGCGGCGCTGCCAGCCGACCCGGGCGTGCGTCAGCCGATCGCGCAGCGTCGAGGGGAGCTGCGCCTCGAGCGCCTTTCCAGCCTGGGGCGGGAGCCGGCGCTCCAACACCGAGAGGACGGCGACGGCGGCTCGATCCGCCTGATCTTTGGGCGTCGCGGCGAGGCGGCCGAGCTTCTTGAGGAACGCGTGATAGGTCGTCGCCGCATGCGCCTGGTGGCGATTACGGCGCTCGGCCTCGAGATCGGAGCTTTGCAGGTCATCCATGACGCGCGTGAGTTGCAAGCTTCGAACCGCATCGTTCGCCTGCCGCCCGAACGGTCCTCGAGTCGCCGGCGACGCGGATCGCGCCCGCGTCGGATGCAGAAGGCACGCTTCTGGCACCTCCGCCGGCCGTGGAGAGGAGGCACCCCATGGAGATCGAGTCGCTGCTCGAGGAGGCGTTCTATTCTGATGACGAGAAGAGCGCCACCTCGGCGATCGAGCAGGCGCGCACGCGTGCCAGCGAGCAGGGGAAGGTCGACGCGTTCAGCCTCGAGATCGTCGTGCCCGAGAGCCCGGACGAGCTGTGGCTGGGCGAACGCATCCTGCGACCGCTCATCTACTTCTGCGAGTCGACCGGCGTACCGCCGCCCAGCTGCACCGGTGTGTTC
Source organism: uncultured delta proteobacterium (assembly GCA_963816965.1). Taxonomy (GTDB): domain Bacteria; phylum Myxococcota_A; class Polyangia; order Palsa-1104; family Palsa-1104; genus JAQBQH01. Next base: position 2,190,310 of record CAWFMP010000004.1, on the reverse strand, counting down.
TTCAGCTTCTTCCACGGCGGACGCGTCCGCTGCGTGCTCGCCGCGGAGGTCGTCGCGTGGGCGGCCCGGCAGCTCGAGCTGGACGTCGAGACGCTCGCAGATCGCTACGGCACCGGCGAGCACGAGCACGCCGCCCCGCGGGTTCCCGCCTGACGGCCGCGATCGCCGCAGCCACGTCGTGCTAGCCTGGCCGCGATGTCGCGCCGGCTCTCCGCATGACCTTTGCGCAAACATTCGCCCGCTGGCTGCGCGACTCGCGCTTCACCGCGTTCTTCACGGGCGCCGGGATGAGCACCGAGTCGGGTCTCCCCGATTTCCGCTCCGCCGGCGGCTTGTGGCGCCAGAACCGGCGCTTCGAAGAGATGGCCTCCATCGATGCGCTGGCGTCGGATTACGAAGAGTTCGCGGCCTTCTACCGCTGGCGCATCGAGCAGCTGGCCGGCTTCCGCCCGCACCGCGGCCACCAGCGCATCGCCGCCTGGCAGGGCGAAGGGTTGGTCCACGCGCTCATCACCCAGAACGTCGACGGTTTCCACGAGCAGGCCGGCAGCCCGTCACCGATCAACCTCCACGGCACCCTGGGGCGCGTGCGTTGCCAGCAGTGCGGCGATGAGCGCGACAGCAAGACGTTCCTGGAGCCGGACGGCGGTCGCTGCTCCGCCTGCGGTGGACGGATGCGGCCGGCGGTGGTGCTGTTCGGCGAGATGCTGCCCCAGGTGGCGCTCGGAGCGGCGCGCGCGGCCAGCGAGCAGGCGACCCTGTTCGTCGTGCTCGGATCGTCGCTCGTGGTCGCACCGGCGAACACGCTGCCGCTCATCGCCAAGCGGCACGGCGCGAAGCTGGTGATCGTCAACCGCGAGCCGACGCCGCTGCACCGGATGGCGGATCTCACCGCCGACGGGGTGATCGGGGAGACGCTGGAAGCGGTCGCGGCCGAGCTGTAGAACGGGCGGTGCGCCGCGGCCCGCGCTCGACGAGGCACCCGCGGCCGGTTCGGCTACACTGGAGCCGTGGTCTCCGCTCCGCTCGTCGTCGCCGTCCTGTGCGCCATCATCCTCGCCGTTGCCCTCGCCATCGCGCTCGTCCTATGGCGCGGTCGCCGCGCGCAGCTCCGCCCGGTCCCACGCAAGGGCGGCCGTCTCCGCCATCCCGTCGTGCTCGCCCACGGGCTGCTCGGCTTCGACAAGATCGCCATCGGCGGCCGCGAGCACTCGTACTTCCGCGGCGTGACCGGCCACCTCATGCGGGTCGGCGCCGAGGTCCACCGGCCGCGCGTGCCGCCGTACGCCTCGATCGCGCAGCGCGCCGCGGAGCTGGCGCGGCTGGTGCGCATGATCCGGGCGAAGAAGGTCAACATCATCGCCCACTCGATGGGCGGCCTCGATGCGCGCTACGCCATCGCCAAGCTCGGCCTCGCCGATCGCGTCGTCTCGCTCGTCACCATCGGCACGCCGCACCTCGGCACCCCGGTGGCCGACCTGGGCGCGCGCCTGTCGGAGCTGTTGCGGCTCAAGTCGCTGCTCGGCCGCGTCGTCGACGTGGACGCCTTCTACGATCTCACCACCGATCGGATGGAGCGCTTCAATCGCGAGATCGTCGACGCGTCCGGCGTCGTCTACGGCAGCGTCGTCGCGCGTGTCGAGCGGGCGCGCGCCCATCCGCTCTTGTGGCCGACGCATACATACCTCTCGGAGCGCGCCGGCGACAACGACGGCATCGTGCCGCTCGCCTCGCAGCGCTGGGGCGAGGTGCTCCACGAGATCGAGGCCGACCACTGGGCGCAGATCGGCTGGTCGCCCGGCTTCGACACGCTCGCGCTCTACGAGGAGCTGCTACGAGAGCTGCGCGGGCGCGGCTTCTAGCGGGTGTCCGACATCCCTAACCCTAGTCGTCCCAGTTGGTCTTCTCTTCGAAGTAGTGGTTCATCGCCATGAGGATGCTCTTGAAGCCGTGGGCCATCATCTCGTAGTGCGCGTCCTTGGGCGCCCAGCCCTCGATGATGACGCGGTAGAGCGCGATGATGAGGCCGGTGCGGTCGACGCCCTCCATGCAGTGCACGTAGACCGGCTGCAGCGCCGGGTCGTTCATCTTCGCCAGGATGTCGTCGACCTCGGCGTCGCGCGGGGTCTCGAGGCCATTCATCGGCTCGTGGATGAAGTTGAGCCCCGCCTGCTGCGCCCAGCCGCGCTCGGTGTTGACGGCGTTGTCGTCATCCTCGAGGTCGATGATGGTCTTGACGCCCAGCTGCTGCAGCGCCTCGACGCCCGGCTGGTCGGGGCGCCCCCCGCGATAGACGGTCGGGGAGACCTGCGAGAAGTTGCCCGCCGGATCGCTCGGCGAGGCCTTGGCCGGCACGCCGCCGCAGGCCGGCAGCAGGGTCAGCGCGGCGGTCAGCGCGACGAAGCCCGAAATTGCTGAGGTTCTTTCCTTCATGCCGGCAAAGCTTGGCACCGTTCGGTCAAAATGCCAGCGACCCGCGGAGGCGCGGGTGGGGGGGCGCACCTCGCGGTTACAACCGGCACCCGCGACGCGGACGCTCACGCTGGAGGCGATCGCGCAGCTTCCATCGGCCGTCGGCACCAGCCCGGAGGCGTACCGGCATGCGTTTCGCGCTCCTCGGCGGAGGCGAGCCCGGTAACGGTCCGGCTCAGTGCGCGAGCGACCAGGCCACCAGGAGGCCGTTGTTGGTGGCCGCGAGCAGCTGCCCGGCGGCGATCGAGAGCCAGCCGCCCGGCGTGCTCGTCCACGCCTGCGCGTGGGTGGCGATGTCGACGGCGTAGACGTTGGCTTCGCTGGCCACGTAGACGTAGCCGGCGGCGACCACCGGCGGATGGTCGAGCATGCTGTCGCCGGCGAAGCTCCACAAGATGGTACCGGTGGCCGCGTCGTTGGCGCGCAGCTGCCCGCCGGAGATGGAGTAGACCACGCCGTCGGCGACGGCGGGCTGGCTCGAGTAGGCGCCGTTGGCGGTCCACAGCGGTCGCGCGATGCCGGGCAAGAAGGCGATCAGGTTGGGCGGCGAGATGATGTAGAGCGAGCTGCCGTCGCTGACCGGGGACGTGTTCATGCTGTAGCCGTTCCAGTTCCACATGACGCTGGTGGCCAGGTCGACCGCGCCGCTGCCGGAGTCGAACATGCGCAGGTTGCCGTCGGTGAACGTATAGACGTGGTTGTCGAAGTAGAGCGGGCTCCATTCGTCCCACTGCTCTTCGTACGAGTAGAACAGCTGGGCGCCGCTGGCCTGGTCGAGCGCGTACAGCCCGCCGTACTCGCCGCCATCGAAGTAGATGCGCCCGCCGACGACGAGCGGAGCCCAATAGTGCTCCCACTGCGAGGCGAACGGCTGCGACCAGAACAGGCTGCCGTTCGCCGCCACCAGCGAGAACATGTACGTGGCGCCACTGTTGTTGCTCTGCGCGATGTAGACGTGGCCGCCCTGCACCGTCGGCTGGCCGATGCTGAACACGCTGCCGAAGTTGTAGCTCCACAGGGTGTGGCCATCGCTCGGCGACAGCGCCGACAAGGCCGCTCCGCCGCTGCTGTTGAAGGAGCCCTGCGAGCTGACGTAGATCGTGCTGCCGTCGGAGACCGCGGGCCACAGCGCGCTGGGCCCGAGCGTCACGCTCCATGCCAGCGTCAGCGGCGGCGTGCCCGTCTCGATCGGGTTGTCGCCGGTGTGGTGGAGGTCGCCGCCGAGCGTCGGCCAGACGCTGGCGCTGCCGCGGCACAGGCCGGCCGAGCAGTGCTCGCCGGCGGCGCAGGCGAGGCCGCAGCCGCCGCAGTTGTTCGCGTCGCCGCCGAGATCGGAGCAGGCGCCGTTGCAGAACGTGGTGCCGGCGGGGCAGGGCGCACCACAGGAGCCGCCGTTGCAGGACTGGCTGGCGGCGCAGGCGTGGCCGCAAGCCCCGCAGTTGGCCGGATCGCTGCCGGGATCGACGCAGGCGCCGCTGCACGAGAGCAGCGGCGCCACGCAGCCGGCGACGCAGGTGGACATGCTGCACATCTGGCCCGCCGCGCACGCCCAGCCGCAGGAGCCGCAGTTGGCGGGATCGGTGGCGGTGTTGGTGCACGTGCCGCCGCAGACCTCGCTCGGGTAGCTGCAGCCGCCACCGCCGCCGCCGCCGCCGCCGCCACCGCCGCCGCCGCCGCCGCCACCGCCGAAACCGCCGCCGCCACCGCCGCCGAAGCCGCCGCCGCCGGTGCCGCCGCCGCCGCCATTGCCGCCGACTCCGACGGGGACACAGCTGCCGCCGTTGCAAAGCTCGCCCGCCGGGCAGGCGCGCCCGCACGCGCCGCAGTTGTTGGGATCGAAGCGCGTGTCGGTGCAGATTCCGTCGCACACGGGGATGCCCGGTCCACAGTAGGCGCCGTTCGTGAGCGGCAGCGGGCTCCGTCCGCAGCCGCCGACGACGAGGACGAGGAACAGTGCGGATACGAGATTACCCAGCAGTCGCGGAGGGGAGCCAAACATGGTGCGCGAGTCTAGCCGAGCCGCCCCCGATTCGAACGTGCGCCATGCCACACGAATCGGCATTTCGCCCTCCGCGGCATGGCTCTAACCCCAGCGTTCGCCTCGATTGACCTGCTGCGGACGATCCGCGCGTTCGCCTCGAGGACGACGTCCTCGCTCCCTCGGTCGAAATACCGACGGGTCTCATGAGTCATCACATCTCCGCGTTTGATTGAGCAAGCAGCGTCAGTGTGGCCGGTTGGCGCCGCGGGGCCGCGGGCGGTCGTCGGAGCCGTCTTGCCGGGACGGGCCCGCTACGCCGGCGGCCTTACAGGCCGGCGGCACGTCCGGGCCCTCGGCTCGTCGCTGGCGTCCGCCCTGCGGGCGGAGCGCTCCTCGACGCCCGGCAAGACGGCTCCGACGACCGCCCGCTCCATGGGCTCGTGGGAACCCTTAGCCAAGCACGATTGCCGAAGCTCATGCGTCGTCGAGAGCAGCCTCTCCACCCGCTGCGACCGTCCGGTTTTTGGACGAGCACAGAGGCTCCGCGCGCACTGCCCCGCTGGGCGAGTTCCGCAGCACAGGCAAGCGGTCTAATCGAGCACGGCGGTGCGGTGGCGAGGACTGTTTGAGCCCAGCGGGGCAGTGCGCGCGGAGCCGGACGTTGCGCTCCGGCGCGCTCTTTATGCGGCGCGGGTTTGAAAGCGGAACCTTTCGAGAGCTCGCACCGAGATGTGATGAATCATGAAAGCGACGGGTATTCCTCGGTCGGTCGCTCCGGTCGCATCCACGATCCGCCTCACGCGGCTCGCCCTCGCTAGCGCGTACCGGGCGTGGAATCTCGAGGCTCGAGTCCTCGCTGATCGGGGCTCGGGTTCAGGATTTCACGACGGCCCGCCGCTCGAGGCTCTCTTTGGGCCAGACTTCTTTGGGCACGTAGTACTCGGCGAAGGCGACGGCGCCGGGGCCCAGCTCGACCCACGGCTGCTTCGACGAGGTGAAGATGTGAACGTCCGGCGGTAGCAGATCGGGATCGTCCAACGTCCCCACGCGGATGAAGTCGATGCGGTCGCCGGCGCCCGCGTAGTTGCTCCACACCGCGACCTTGCACTGGGGGCAGCGGTGGATCTTTTGTCCTTTGCCGCTGAGGCTCGGCGTCCAAATGACCTCGGGTGTGCCGCTCTGCAGCACGACGCGGTCGGCCTCGATCACCGCGTTGAGCGCGAACGAGGCTCCCGTCTCGCGCTGGCACCATCGGCAGTGGCAACCATGGACAATCATCGGCCGGCTGGTCATCCGGTAGCGGACGTGCCGGCAGGTGCAGCCTCCTTCGAACATCTTTCTCTCCTTATGGAGTGCGTTGCGTGCCGCCGCCCTGGCGTCGGCCGCGTAAGGTTTTGCCTCGACCCTACAGCGGGGAAGTTACTACGCCCGCGCCCGGCTGTGTCCAGCGCGCGAGAGCGAGCCCCGCCCCGCGATCTGATCAAAGCAAGTCCGTATCTTTCAATACGCGGTTTGCCCGCCTCGAATGTCCGCTTATCGATATCGGGATTCGATATTTAATCGTTGACATAGATATACGCTAGTCGAGTCCCACGAGGAGAGTGACGAGACGTCACAGCGCACGCCTTTTTCGCATCGCAAAACGCCGCGATTGTGCAAAACGCACTTGACCACCCGACGGTAAAACGGGCTTAGTGCGTGCGCGCGCTGCGCGATATCGATGGGCGCGTCAACGGTCGACGGTGGTCGGTCAGCTTCGTATTCGAGGAGGAATTCATGGATTCTCCGGGGGCGTCGCATATGCGAATCGTATTGGCGGCCGTATTCACGCTGGCGGTGGTGGGTTGCTCCGGTTCGCAACCGGCCAAGCCGGCAACCGAGAAGCTGGGCGACAGCACGCTCTTGCATGGACAGCTGCGGGCGGCCAAGGGCAGCTCGCCGCATTCCGGATTCGGCCCCTCCCGGCGCCCACCTCTCCTACTTCGGCGGCCGCGTGGTGTCGCACGCTCAGGTCATCCAGGTGCTCTACGGGACCGGCAGCTACCTGCCGCAGGTCACCAGCACCTCGACGCCGAGCATGGCGACCTTCTACCAGGGCGTGCTGAACAGCGCCTACGTCGACTGGCTCACCGAGTACAACACCACCACCCAGCCCAGCCCGACCAGCAACCAGGTCATCGGTCGCGGCAGCTTCTCGACGCAGGTGATGATCACGCCGGCGCCGCAGAATGACGGCTCGACGATCGACGATACGCAGATCCAGGCCGAGCTCGCCGCGCAGATCCAGGCCGGCACGCTGCCCGCGCCGACCCACGACGCGCAGGGCAACAACAACACCTACTACGCCGTCTTCTTCCCGCACGGCAAGACCATCACCCTGGGCGGCTCCGGGTCGTGCTCGGCGTTCTGCGCCTACCACGGCACCATCACCAACGCCGGCGGCGCCGGCGAGATCTACTACGGCGTGCACCCCGACTTTCAGGCCGGCTCGGGCTGCGAGAGCGGCTGCGGCGCCGCGTCGACTCCGTTCGGCAACTACACGCAGGTGGCGTCGCACGAGCTGGTCGAGACCATCACCGACGCCGAGGTCGGGCTGGCGACCGCGTTCGGGCCCCCGCTGGCGTGGTACGACCAGGGCACCAACGCGGAGATCGGCGATCTCTGCAACGATCAGAACGGGCAGGTCGTCGGTAGCGACGGCGTCACCTACGACGTGCAGACCGAGTTCTCCAACAGCGTCAACGACTGCATCACCGTCAACCCGCTGGTCACCCCGATGACGATCGACGCCAACGAGGAGACCTGCCGGGGCACGACCGCCACCGCGACGGTGACCCTGTTCGGCGGCGGCGGCCGCTTCGCCAGCGACGTCACGCTCAGCCTGGTCGGCGTGTCCCCGGCGCCCCCCGCCGGCGGCGAGATCACGGCGACGTTCGATCCCAACCCGGTGACCACGCCGTCCGACAGCGGCTCGACCTCCACGATGCACATCGCCACCACCGCCTCGACGCCGCCGGGCACCTACACGCTGACCGTGCAGGGTGCCAGCACCGAGCTGACCGCCACGGCGACGACCACCTTCGTCGTGCGCACGGCGGTGCCGGTGGCGCCGACCCTCTCGTCGCCGGCCAACGGGACCGACGGCGTGTCGTCGACCCCGACCTTCAGCTGGTCGGCCGCGAGCCAGGCCTCGTCGTACACGCTCGAGATCCTCGCCGGCGCCGACTGCGCCGGAGCCCCGATTCGCACCTTCGACACCACCGCCACCTCGTACACCGTGCAGGCGGCGGACGCGCTGCCCGCGTTCCAGGCGTTCTCGTGGCGCGTCTCGGCCGCGAACGCCTGCGGCGGCACACCGGCGACCTCCGGCTGCTTCAACTTCGTCACCGCGTCCTGCTCCGATCCGCAGGAGGCCGTGACCAACGGTGGCTTCGAGAACGGTCTGGCGGGCTGGACCGTCGACGCCTCGGTTCCGCCGCCCCTCGTCGGCGGCGACAATCCGCACAGCGGCAGCGCCGCGGTGCTCCTCGGCACCGTGGCCGGGACCATCGAGCCGCTCGGCGATTCCCAGGTCTCGCAGATCATCAGCGTGCCCGCGGCCACCGGCACCTCGCTCGTCTTCTGGGAGTGGCCGCTCACCACCGACAGCGTCACCTACGACCAGCAGTACGTGAGCGTGACTCCGGTCAGCCCGGCCGGCGCCACCGTCGTCCTCTTGAACGAAGCCCGCAACGACCAGACCTACGTCCGTCGCGAGCTCGACCTGTCGCAGTTCGCCGGGATGACGGTGCGGCTGACCTTCGGCGTCCACCAGGACGGCTTCGGCGACATCACCGGCATGTACATCGACGACGTCAGCGTGTCGGTGCAGAGCTGCGGGCCGCCCGAGTTCGCGGTCCACGTCACGCCTTCGGGCCCCGACGAGATCTGCGCCGGCAACAGCCTCACCTTCGCGGTCACGGTCGACTCGGTGCACGGTCCCAATTTCACCTCCCCGGTGACGCTGGGGACGGCCAACCTGCCGCCCGGGACCACGGCGACGTTCGCGCAGAACCCGGTCGCTCCGGGCGGATCGACCACGCTGACGCTGCAGACGACCCGGCCCACCATCGGGAACCACTACAGCTTCGACGTCACGGGCGTGGCGGTGACGCCGCCGCCGGGCGGAGTGCACACCACCAGCACCCCCGTCATCATCGACGCCAACGCGCCCAACGCGCCCGAGCTGGTGAGCCCGCGCGTCGGCGACGTCAACGTGCCGCGGCGGCCCACGCTGTCGTGGACCGCGCCCCTGGTGCCCGACGCCAGCAAGACGGCCGCGCGTACGGCAGCGCCGGCGGGCTCGGCGGCCAAGCGCGCGCCCTTCATGTGGGAGCTGGCGGCGGCCCGTGCGCCGAAGTCCCTCGGGCAGGTCGCGCCGCCGGTCGGTGCTCGTCCCGGCACCAAGGCCTCGGCAGTCGCAAAGACGCAGCACCCGACGCCGTTCATGTTCGGCGCCTCGACCTACCACGTCCAGGTCGCGTCTGATGCGGCGTTCACCAACATCGTCGTCGACGCGCAGGTCGCGGACCTGAGCTTCACGGTGCCCGTCGATCTCGACGTCGCCACCGAGTACTTCTGGCGCGTCACCGCGAGCAACGCCTGCGGCACCAGCGCCGCCTCGGCCGTGGGCTCGTTCATCGTCGGCGCGTGCACCGAGGGGTGGGCGCAGGCGGCTCCGATCCCGTTCGCCACGGGCCTCTTGCAGTCGACGGTCATCGCCTCGTCGAGCACCAACAAGCTCTACGTCATCGGCGGCGGCACCGGCTCCGGGCCCGACACGCGCGTCGATCAGCTCTGGGTCTACGATCCGCAGGCCGGCAGCTGGACCCACAAGACCGACGTGCCGCCGCCCGGCATCGGCTCCAACTTCGGCTCCGCCGCCGAGCTCGACGGCAAGATCTACCTGTTCGGCGGGATCAACGGCCCTCCGGGCCCGGTCGTCCCGCACCGCGCACTGTGGCGCTACGACATCGCGTCCGACAGCTGGAGCCGCGGCGCCGACCTGCCGACCGACAACTTCGGTGCGGCGGTGGCGGCCATCGGCGGCAAGATCTACATCGCTTACGGCTCGGGCTTCGGCACCCAGACCTGGCAGTACGACCCGGCGACCGATTCCTACACCCGCAAGGCCGACGCGCCGCTCGTGCCCGCCACCAACCGGCTGCACGGCGTCGCCCTCGGCGGCGAGATGCACGCGTTCGCCGGCGGCTTCGAAGGCAACTCGCACGTCATCTACAACCCGGCGACCGATAGCTGGCGGCTCGGGCCGTCGATGCCGTTCACCGCGACCGATCCGGCGGTGGGCGTGCTCGGAGGCAAGGTGATGGTCGTGGGCGGTCGCCCGGTGGCGCACAGCCAGATCTTCGATCCGGTGACCAACAGCTGGTCGCAGGGCGCTCCGATCGACGGCGCCACCTCCGGCATCGACAACACGGAGGGCGCGGTCCTCGGGATGACGTTCCACGTCGTCGGCGGGTTCGACGGCACCACCGGCGTGAGCAGCCACTGGCAACTCCACCCGTGCGCCGTGGGCGACCTCTCCTCGGCCGCCTTCTTGCCCTTTGTCGTCGACGGCGACGGCAAGGTCGCGGGAGTGGGCAACGAGCGGACGGCGCTGCTCATCGACAACGCGGTGAGCGGAGGCCCCTTGTCGGTCACCTGCTACCTGTACGGCACCAACGGCAGCGTGCTCGGGCACGACACGATCTCGGTGGCCCCCAACGAGCTGAAGACGGTCAGCGACGTCGTGCGCGCGCTGAGCCACACCACGACGGTGCAGAACGAGATCGGCAGCGTGGCAATGTTCGGCACCGGCGTGTTCCAGGGCATGGCCTCGGTGGTGAACAACGTCTCCGCCGATCCGGCGCTGGAGGACGGACAGTCGCTCGCCGGAGCGACCAGCGGCTTCGTGCCCGCGATCGGATCGCCCAACTACCTGACCCACACGGTCTTCTCCAACGTGTCGAGCAGCAGCGCCCTGGTGCAGCTGGTCGCCTATCCGCCCGGAGGCGGCGACAGCCCGGTCGCGGCCAACGTCGCCGTGGTTCCGTCCCACGGAATCCTCAGCACCCTCGACGCGGTGAAGAACCTCGGGCTGCCGGCCACCTTCTCCGGTCAGCTCAGCTGGAGCTCCAACAAGCCGGTGGGCGTGATGGTGCGCAACGTGACCAAGAACAAGCAGTACAGCGACATCGAGCCCACGCACGGACCGGGCGACGCGGCTTCGAGCATCCTGGTGCCGTACGTCGAGGACAGCGCCGCCTTCTCGACCGCGCTCGAGATCAGCAACCCCGGCCCGATCACGGCGAACGTGACCGTGACGTTCGTGGAGGTCGACGATACGACGGGCGAGACCTCGGGCCTGGTGAGCGCGCGCGACATCGCGGTGCCCATCAACAACGGCACGCCGATCGCCGACGTCGTGCGCTGGGCACTGCGCAGCGTCGCCACGACGCCGTCGGGCAAGCACGGCTTCATCCTGGTCACGAGCCCGCAGGCCGTGACCGCCCAGGCCAAGATCGTCGACACGACGAGTCTCGATCCGGCCGTGCCCCAGAGCGACGTCACCGTGAGCGACGGCTTCTCGCCGATCCTGGTGCGCGTCGATCCGTTCGCGTTCGCTCCGACCACCACGGGCGCGGCGGCGGCGGCGACGCCATCGACCATGCAATCGCGCTTCGCGCTGTCCAATCCCGGCACTACGACGGCGACGGTGACGCTGACGCCGTACAACGCGATCGGTTCGCTGGCGCTCGGCCAGCCGTTCGTGATCACGCTGGCTCCCAATGGTCAGTTCTTCAGCGAGAATCTGGCGGCCGACATGGGTCTGCCGCCGGTCTTCCTGGGCTCGGTGGGCATCCAGTCGGACGCGCCGGTGCTGATCTACAACCAACGCCGCTCCGGCCAGGGCGGCAGCCCGGTGCCGGTGCACGGCCGCTAGCGCGCCTGACGTCGCCCCCTCCCCGCCATTTTCGAGCGGGTAGGGGGCGGCGAGTTCTCGCCGGCGCGGCCGGCGTCACGACCGGGGCGGTGATGTCGCGATCGCGCGCCGCTCGACTCGCAAGAGCTCACGAAGCGGGCGGAGCCCGCGGATCACCAAGCTGGCACGTGCGTTGCTCCACAGGGCTTCCCAGAGGAGCCCCTGATGATCCCGCTCACCCGTTGCACCCGTTGCCCCGGATTCCTGCAAGCGTCGGCGGCGCGCTGCCCTCACTGCGGCGCCACACCCCCCATGAGCCGCCTCGGCCGTCGGCTGCGCGCGCTCCTCGTCATCGCCGGCTCCAGCTCCATGGCGCTGACGCTCATGGCCTGCTACGGCTCTCCCTGCGTCAGCGCCGACAACTGCATCGAGCCGCCCGCCCCCGACCTCTCGGCACAGGTCGACATGGCCCCCCGCGACCTCGGCGATGACGGCGACGGCGGGAGCCACGACTGATGGCGCAAACCGTCCACCGCCGCCTCCAGGTGGTCGGCAACGATCATCACCCCGCGTACGTCGTCTGGGAGCTGACGCTGCGCTGCGATCAGTCGTGCACCCACTGCGGCTCGCGCGCCGGTGAGGCGCGCCCGAGCGAGCTCACCACCGCCGAGGCGCTCGGCGTGGTGGCGCAGCTGGCCGAGCTGCGCGCGCGCGAGGTGGTCCTGATCGGCGGCGAGGCCTACCTGCATCCGGGCTTCTTCGACGTCATCGCCGCCCTCGAGGCGGCGGGGATCCGCCCCTCCATGACCACCGGCGGGCGGCAGCTCGACGGCGCGATGGCGGAGCGGATGGCGCAGGCGGGCATGTATCTCGTCTCCGTCAGCCTCGACGGGCTGCAAGAGGCGCACGACCTGCAGCGCGCGGCCCCGGGCAGCTTTCGCGCGGCGACGGCGGCGCTGGGCCACCTGGGCGCCGCGGGGATTCGCACCGCGGCCAACACCAACCTCAATCGGCTCAATCGCGGCGATCTCGAGGCGCTCTACGAGCACCTGCGCGGGCAGGGCATCTCGTCGTGGCAGGTGCAGCTCACCGTGCCGCTCGGTCGCGCCGCCGATCGCCCGGCCTTGCTGCTTCAGCCGTGGGAGCTCCTCGACCTGGTGCCGCGCATCGCCGCGCTCAAGGAGCGCGCGTTCGCCGATGGCATCCTCTTGATGCCGGGAAACAACCTGGGCTACTTCGGCCCGGAGGAGGCGCTGTTGCGCTCGCCGCAAAAGGGCGGCGCCGATCACTGGCTCGGCTGTCACGCGGGCCGCTACGTCATGGGCATCGAGTCGAACGGCGCGGTCAAGGGCTGCCCGTCGCTGCAGACGCAGCACTACGTGGGCGGCAACCTGCGCCAACAGCCGATCCGCGAGATCTGGCAGGGCGCCCCCGAGCTCGCCGTCACCCGCCGGCGCACCGTCGACGATCTGTGGGGCTGGTGCCGTGGCTGCACCTTCGCCGAGGTCTGTCTCGGGGGCTGCACGTTCACCGCGCACTCGCTGTTCGGCCGGCCCGGGAACAATCCCTATTGTCACTATCGCGCGCGCACGCTCGCCAAGGAGGGCAAGCGGGAGCGGCTGGTGCGGCGGGCGCCGGCGCCCGGCGTGCCGTTCGACAGCGGCCACTTCGAGCTCGTGCTCGAGCCGCTCGACGCGCCCGAGGCGCCGCCGCCCGCGCGCCGCGCGCAGCTGTTGCGAGTCGTGCGCTGACGCCCGCTCGCGTTCGGGTTGACAGCACCCGGCCACCGCTCCCAGCGGTTGATCCGTGGGTGACCCGGCCTCGATGCCGCCTCTCCGAGCAGGCAGCTGCGCTCGCTCGGGCGCTGGGAGCAATCGTCCGCGAGCGGCGGCTCAGGCAGCCAGATGGCGGCGCGCGGCCAGCAGCTCGTCGGTGACGCTGGACCAGATGAGATCGAGGATGCGGTGCGGGGCCGCCAGCGCGGTCGGCGGCGCCGGCTCGTCCTTGAGGAGCTGCGCGCAGCGGCGCACGTCGCCGGCGACGACCAGCCCGGCGCGGTTGACGCCGAGGTCGCTCGCCTGCAGCCAGCGCAGCGCCGCCGCCTGCGGCCGCGTGCCGCGGGCACGCAAGCGATGGCCGATCGCCGCCACCTGGTCGAGCGCCGCCGCGGACAGCCCGCTCTTGAGCGCCTGCGTGGTCTTGCCCAGCTCCCCGGTCGCCGCGCCGCCCGAGGCCTCGCCGGCGAGCGCCATCGCCGCCTCGACGAGGTGCGCCAGCTCCGCGGGCAGCGGCAGCAGCATGCGGATCAGGAGCTCGGGCCGCAGCTGCGTCACCGCGCGCGCCGCGTCGAACACGAGCTCGACCTCGGCGCGGCTGCCGGCGACCAGCGGCGCGCCCAAGAGCAGCACCGGAGTCACCTTTTGCCCGTCGACGGCGCAGGCCAGCGTCACCGCCGCCACTTGATCGGGCGCGATCGCCGCCGCCGGCGCGCCCAGGCCGAACGCCGCCGCTGCCCGCCTCAGCGCGCGCGGCAGAGGCCGCAGATCGTCGACCGCGAGGAGCCGCTGGCGCGACAGCGGCGTGCGCTCGCGCTGCGCCCGCGTCGCCGCCACCTGGGGCGCGACGATGGCGAACAGCGCCGTCAGCTCGACGCTCTCGTCGGGGTGGCGCAGCCGCGCCAGGAGCTCCGGCGTCAGCGGCCGCCGCGGCTCGACCGGCGCCGTCGCCGGCACCGCCTCCTCGTCGGGCTTGAGGCAGGCCAGCGCCTCGGCGCAGGCCGCCGCCTCGTCGGGGCGCCCGGTCTCCAGGCACAGCTCCTTGAGCGCACGGTAGGAGGCGATGCGCGCCTTGTCCTCCGCCAGAAGGGCGCGATGCTCGGCCATCGCCAAAAGCAGGTGGCGCCCGCCGGCGGCGGTACACACCGTCGCCAGCTGCTGCCGCCGCCGCGCGGTCGGGTCGAGCCGCCGGGCCACCTCGAGCGCGACCACGGCGCTGTCGGCGTCGCGCAGCCGCTCGAAGTAGAGCTCGCCGAGCTCGGCCCACATCCGCAGCTGCTCGGCGCGCTTGTCGTCGCTGTCGATGGGCTCGAGCTTCTGCAGCACGAACTGGTAGAAGCGCGCCAGCTCCTTCCAGCTCTTGTGGCTGCGCAGCATCCCCTCGAGGGCGACGGCGGCGCGTCGGTAGCCGGGGTCGCCCTCGACGGAGGTCCACAGGTGCTCCGAGGCGTCGGCGAAGCGGCCCAGGTGCTCGAGGCAGATCATGCCGGCGGTGTAATGGTACTTGGCGCGCGTCTCGGGCCTGGGCTGATCGCGGATGAGCCGGTCGAGGACGTCGAGCGCCTGGCTCCACGCCTTCTGCTCGATGAACACGCCGAGCAGGCGATGCAGCAGGCGCACGTCGTCGGGGGCGACGCGCAGGCCGGCCTCCCAGGCGCCGACGGCCTGGACCGGATCGTCGAAGCGGTCGAGGTACAGATCGCCGATCTCGAGGTAGAGGCGCAGCTGCTCGGCGCGGCCCGAGCTGGGCAGGAGCGCCTTCTTGGCGTCGATGACCGCCGCCGGATCCTGGGTGCCCAGCTCGAGCTGCATCAGCCGCGACGGGCGGTGCGTGGGATCGATGGCGCAGGCCAGCGCGAACTCGGCGCGCGCGGAGTCGTCGCGGCCGGCGGCGTGGTAGCAGACGCCGAGCGCGTGGTGCACCGCCACCTGCTCCGTCGGTGACAGGGCGCGCTCGTGCGCGCGCAACAGCGCCTCGTACAGCGGCTGCGCCTCGGCGAGGCGGCCCGCCGCGCCGAGCAGCTGGGCCAGGCCGCGCAGCGACTCGCGATCGTCGGCGTCGACGCCGAGCGCGCGCCGCCAGGCCCGCTCGGCCAGCGCCGTGTCCCCGATGACGCGCGCGGCCGCGCCCAGGCGGGTCCAGCGCGCCAGCGCCACCGGCGGCGCGGCGTCGCGCGCGACCAGCAGCGCCAGCACGGCGGTCAGCTCGGCGTGGCGGCCGGCGGTCCACAAGAGCTCGCTGGCGCGCTCGGCGGCGTCGATATGCTCGGGATCGAGCTCGAGCGCGCGCTGGTAGAGCGCGATGGCGCCGCCGGGGTCGTCGAAGCGCTCGTGCAGCTCGGCGGCCTCGATGTACAGCCGGGTGCGCACGACGCGGTTCTGCGTGCTCTCGACGGCGTCGGCCAGAAGGCGCGCCGCCTTGCGCGGCTCGCCGCGCCGCCGGTAGAGCTGCGCCAGCCCGGTCAGCGACGGGACATGCCGCGGATCGGCCTCGAGCGCACGGGCGAAGTGCGACTCGGCGGCGGCGTCGTCGTCCATGCGCTCGCTCGACAGCGCGGCGGCGCGCGCGTACAGCGCCGCCTGCTCCGGCCCCTCGGCGAGCGCGGCGCGGGCGACCAAGAGCGCGACGGCGCGGGCCCACGCGCGCGCCTCCTCGCTCAGGCGCGTCAGCGCCGCCAGCGCCTCGGCGTCGTGCGGCTCCAGCCGCAGCAGCTCCTCGAGCGCGTCGGCGGCGCGTCCGGCGCCGTCCGGCAGCCGCTCCGCGGCGGCGGCGAGCTTGCGCAACAGCGGGACCCGTTCGGCCGGCGCGCCGCCGCGCGTCGCCGCCTCGGCGAGCACGTCGCACAGCTCGCGGGTGCGGCCTTCGTCGCCGTACAGCCGCTCGAGCGCGCGCAGCGTCTCCGGATCGCCCGGCTGCAGCGCGCGCAGCGCCTCGAGATGGCGCAGCGCCGCGCCGCGGTCGCCGAGCCGCTCGCCGTACAGCTGCGCCACGCGGCGACGGAGCGCCGCCTGCTCGAGAGGCGACACCGTGCGCTCCACCCGATCCTCGAGCAGCGCGATGAGGTCGCCTGCCTCGCCCCGCCGCTCGAGCAGCGCCTCGAGCTTGTGCCGCGCCTCGCCGGCCCACGGATCGGCCTCGAGCGCCAGCCGATAGCAGGCCGCCGCCTGCGCCGGATCGGCGAGCTCGGCGTCGAACAGGTCGGCCAGCTCGGTGTAGAGCGCGGCCCGGCGCGGCAGCGACTCCTCGGCCAGGACCGAGCGGCCGAGCGCCAGTGACAGCTCTCGCCAGCGACGAGCGCGCTTGAGCACCGCCACGCGCACCTCGATCGCGCCCGCGTGGTCCGGCTCGAGGGTCAGCGCCTTTTGCGTCGCGGCCAGGGCGCCCTCGACGTCGCCCAGCTCCTCGTCGCGCATCGCGCCCAGGCGCGCCCAGGCGTCGGCGCGATCGGCCTCGGGCAGCGCCTCGAGCGACGACGACAGCTCGGCGTCGAGCGCGCGCCACTGGTCGGCCGCGGCTGCCAGCCGCTCCAGCCGCTCCCACTGGGTGCGCGACGGCGCCTCGCGATAGGCGGCCAGGTGCGCCGTCAGCGCGCGCGCCGGATCCCGCAGGTCGTCCTCATACAGGCGGGACGCCTCGGCGAGCAGCGCCGCCCGCCGCGCCGACGACGGCTCGAGCGCGGTGCGGCCGACGTAGAGCTCGACGAGCCGCCCGTGATCGCGACGCTGGACCAGGCGCGCCTCGAGCGCGTCGAGACGCTCGATGACGTCGGCGCGGGTCGGATCGTCGGCCAGCCGCAACAGCCAGCCCTCGACGTCGTCGTCGCCCGGCATGGGCGCGTGCGCCTGCGTGACCGCGGCGTGCAGCGTGCCCGCCAGCGCGGCGGCGTCGGCGACGTCGAAGACGTGGATGCCGTAGATTGCGCCGAGCTCTTCGCGCTCGAGCGGGTCGAGGTGCGACAGGGCCGCGAAGTGCTCGCCGCGTCCGGCGCCGGAGAGGATGCGCTCGAGCAGCAGCGCCAGCTCGGCGTCGCCCCAGTCGAAGCCGAGGAAGAGAAAGGTGCGGGTGCGGAACAGCTCGTCGACGACGGGGCGGTAGCCGCCGGCAGAGAGCGCCTCCTGCAGATCGGCGGCGCCCCACACGACCGTCTCCGGGCGCGCCGGATCGCCGAGCAGCTTGAAGACGAAGCGGCCGGGGGGCCGCGCGGCGCGGTCGCGCGGAGTCACCACCGGCGCCGGCACGCCGCCGCGGCCGAAGGCGCGCTCGACGGCGGCATCGTACGAGGTGGTGAGCACGGCGCAGAACGGAAGCGCGCCCAGGAGCTGCAGTGGCTCGGGGACCACCTGGCCGGCGGCGAGGTGCGCCAGCTCGTCGGCGAAGCTGTCGCCGAGGCGGCGGCGCACGTAGTCGGCGGCCATGAGCGGCCGGCTCTCGAGCAGCGCGCGCGCCGCGCCGGGGTCGGGGAGCAGGTCGAGCAGCTTGCCGATGAGACGGCGCAGGCTGCCGTCGGCGGTGAGCTCGCCACCCAGGCACAGGACGCAGCGCCCGCGTCCGATCGCCTCTACGATCGCGTCCACGTGGCCGCTCACGGCTCGCACGGCGGTCAGTGTATCAGGTCCACGACGGCTTTGGTGGCCGCGGCGGTGGAGCGCCTTGGCGCTCGCCGGAACGACCGAGACCGAGCGTCGCGAAATGCAACTGACGGCGCGCGGAGGCGTGGGCGCTCCCCGCCTGCGACGGAAAGCGTGCGTCACGACCCTGACAAGCGTGTCGCGATGCTCACGCTCCGCGAGCGGCAGCCGCACGTAACTGGCGAATCATTCATGAGGCGAGGTAGGCTCGCTGCTTGCAGGGCGAGGAGACCGATGAAACGGCGGAATGGGAAGAAGCGATCGGCGATCGTTCCCGCGGTGGTGTTCGCGGCCGGGCTCTCCGTCGCCGCGGGGGTCATTCCCAACATCGTCGGCTGCAGCGATGACGCGACGATGCTCGGCGTGGCCGCCGAATTCGCCGACATGAGCAGGCAGGTCGGGCTCTTCGACGTCGCCATCCTCGCGTTCGACATGTCCGTCGCCGACATGGGCGAGACCGACTGAGGGCGATGGGCAAGAAGCGGCGCAGCGCAATCGTTCCCGCGGTGGTGTTCGCGGCCGGGCTCTCGGTCGCCGCCGGGGTCATCCCCAACATCGTCGGCTGCAGCGACGACAGCGACCTGGGCACGACCGGGGTCGGGCTCGACGTCGCGTACCTCGGCTTCGATATGTCGGGCAAGGATCTCTCCGCGCTCACCGTCGCCAACCTGGGGTTCGACATGGGATCGCGTGACTGACTACGATCTCGGCGCCGATGCGCGTCCGCAACGGCGCACCATCCGCCGGCAGCTCACCGACACGCCGCTGGCGCGCCAGCACGACCTCATCGTCCGGGGTCGCGAGCGACGCGGCGTCACCATCGCCTGGTCTCGCTTCGATCGCTCCCGCTATCCCGATCCGGCGCTGAAGCTCGCCAACCACGCGCAGCGAAGCCTGGCCGCCGGCGAGTACGGCGCGATTACGCTGTTCGCGCGGATCGCCTCGGCGATGGCGCTGTACGGGGCGCCGATGGACCTGGTGACCGCGGCGGCCCGCGTCCCGGGCGACGAAGCGCGCCATGCCGACCTGGCGATGCGCATGGCCGCGCTGCTGGCGGGGGAGGGCGCCGAAGAGAGCTCGATCGTCATCGAGCAGGCAGCGCTCGAACGGCAATGGCAAGAGCCGCTGACGCTCGAGGGCCTCGACGGCACCATGGTGGAGGTGGCCGCGATCGGCGAGACGCTCGCGGCGGCGCTGTTGACCAGTTGCCAGCGTCGCGCCGTCGATCCGGTGGCATCGGCCCTCTTCAGCGCGCTCGTGGCCGACGAGATCCATCACGCCCGACTCGGTTGGTACTACCTGACCTGGCGATCGCCGCAGTGGACCCGCGCCGAGCGGCAGCGCGTCGCCGATCGCGCCGCCGCGGTGGTGGTCGATGTCGAGCGGCGCTTCTGGCGCGGGCGCGATGCGCCGCGCGGGAGCCAGCGAGCGGCCCGCGCGCTCGGCGTCCTCGACTCGGCGGCGCAACAGCAGACCGTGCGCCAGGTGATGGAGGACGAGATCGTGCCGGCGCTCGACGCGCTCGGACTGGGAGCGACGCACGCATGGCGAAAGCGCCGGCGCGCTCGCTAGCCGCGCGCCGGCCGCCGTATCGCGCGCTCGCCCGTCCGCTCACGGCGGCGGAGCGGACCCGCTTGTCACGCCACCTGGCCCGCCTCGTCGACTGGCAGCGGAACCTGCGCGCCTGGCCCACGCTCGACGACGCCCCCGACGCGACTCCGTTCGTCTCGCTGTATGCGGGCCCTCGCCTGGTCGGCTGCTTCGGCAGCGACGAGGGGGCGCCCGGTGAGCGCATCGCCCGCGCCTTTCTGCGCGCGATCGCGGACGCGCGCCAGCATGCGCTGGCGCCGGCCGAGCGCGAGCAGGTCACGGCGCAGGTATCCTTCGTCGTCGCGCTCGAGCGCGTCCAACTCGCGCGCGCGCCGGAGACGATCGAAGCGGGGACGCACGGGGTCGCTTCGCGCACCGCGATCCTCCTGCCCGACGTCGCGCGCGACAACGGCTGGAACGCGTCGCAGCTCCTGGAGGCGCTGGCGCGCAAGCAGGGCAGCGCCCTGGACGACGAGATTTGGAGGTTTCGCACCGAGCGCGTGACCTCGCAGCGAGCGACCGCGAGCGATTCGCGAACGCTTGCGCTCGGCTGGTTGGAGAGGCTCGTGGGCGCCGACGGATCGATCACGTTCGCGATCGATCCGCGCCGTCGTACGCGCGAGCAGGTCGGCGTGATGTGCCACGGGCGGGCCGCGATCGTCGTCCAGGCCCTGGCGCTGCACCGGGGCCGCCGGCCGGCGGTGCGGCGGGCGCGGGCGCGGCTGCTCGCGGACATCCGCGCGGCGCTGCGCGGTCGGCCGATCGCCGGGTGGCCGCAGCACCGCGCGGTCGTCGTCGGGACGTTGGCGCTGGCGTGTCGGGCCGGATTGCCGCTCGCCGCCGAGCTGCGCGCGCTGGTGGCGAGCACGCCCGAGCTGGCGCGAACCCCGTGGCATGCCGCGCAGGCGATCGCCGTGCTGGGCCGCGACGCGAATCCGTCCCTGTGGAGGGCCTGTGTCCGCGATCTCGAGCGCGAGCCCTGGGCGCCCTGGACCGCGCTCGCGGCCGCGGCGCGCGATGACGCCGAGGTTCGAGAGCGGACGATGCGTGAATTGGCGGCCAGGATTCGTGATCGTCCGCCCCACGACGGTGGCGCCGACGTCTCGGCCGTTCCGGAGATCGCCCTGACGGCGATTGCCGTCGAGGCACTGCTGTCGTCGCGCGATTCGCGCGCGCGGTCGGCGGTGGCTCGCGGGCGGGCGTTCTTGCGGCGGTGGCAGCTGCTCGCCGATCAGATGCTGCCGGCATACGACCCGAGTCTGGCGCTGGGCGCGTTTCCCGGCTCGCCCGTCAGCGACGTGCTGCGCGGCGACATCACCGCGCACGCGGTGCTCGCCTGCTGGCCCACACGCTAGCGACGGAGGTCAGCGCGGCTCGGCGATCCGCTTCTCGAAGAAGACGCTGGTGGCGATGCTCGTCGCCGGCATCGAGGCGTAGTCGCCGAACGCGTCGCAGCGGCGGAACCCGCACCGTTGGTAGAAACGCATCGCCGCCAGCTGCCGATCCCCGGTCTCCAAGCGTACGACGTCGAGCCCGGCCGCGCGGGTCTCGGCCTCGAGGCGGGCCAGCAGCGCCTGCGCCGCGCCCCGCCCGCGCGCGCCCGCACGCACGTACATGCGCTTGAGCTCGGCGAACTCTGCGAACAGCGCCACGCCGCCGCAGCCCACCGCGACGCCGTCGACGCGCGCCACGAAGAAGCGAATGTGCGGCTCGAAGAGTGCCTCGAGCCGCAGCCCGTGTCGCTGCTCCGGCGGATACTCGGTCGCCAGCGCATCCTCGAGCTCGGCGACGAGCGCGCGGACCTCGGCGGTGGCGCTCCGTCTGGGCGAGCTGCTCAGCGATCACGGCGACTTTGCAGAGGCCGCCCACGAGCTCCACGACGCCTTCGTCGCTGCGCTCGCCGGTCATGACGAGGATGCGGCGGCGCGCTCCGCCACCGATCTCATCCAGGCCCTCGGCGAGCAGCAGGGCCGTTACGAGGAGGCCGACGGCTGGGCCCGGGTGGCCGAGGCGCTCGCCGGCCGTCTGGCGCGCAAGGACGAGCTTCTGGGCGCGCTCTATACCAAGCGCACCATGCTGCGCGAGCGCCAGGGCCGCTACCTCGACGCGCTCGCCGACGCCCGTCGGGCGCTGGCCGTCGAGGCGCGCACCCTCGGCCCCGAGCACTCCGACGTCGCCGAGACCTGGTTCGTGCTGGCGCGCATCTACTACCGGCTGGCGAAGTATCCCGAATCGCTCGAGGCCTATCAGCGCACGCTCGACCTACAGCAGCGGACGTTGGGTGCCGACAACCCGGCGCTGATCAAGACGATCATCGGCTTCGCCGACGTCTACGGCGACTCCGGCGATCACGAGCGCGCGGTCGCCGAGTATCGCCGCGCGCTCGCCGCCACGCTCCGCGTGCGCCCCGATCATCCCAACCTGGCGATGATCTGGAACAACCTCGGGGGCGAGCTGATCGCGCTCGGGCGACCGCGCGAGGCGTTCGACGAGTTCCAGCGCGCGCTCGTCGCCTGGCAGTCCCAGGTCGGCGTGCTGTCGTACGAGACGGCGACGGCGCGCAACAACCTCGGCCAGGCCAAGCTCGACCTCGGCGAGCTCGACGAGGCGCTGCGCCAGTTCAAGCAGGGGCTCGAGGTCTGCGAGCAGGTCCTCGGCAGCAGCCACCGGCTCTGTGGCGTCATCCGCGGCGGGATCGGCGAGACCTATCGTCGCCTCGGCCGGCCCGAGCAGGCGCTCGCGCATCTGACGCGCGCCGTTGCGATCATCGAAAAGGCGCTCGGCACGGCGCATCCGGAGCTCGTACCGCCGCTACTCTCCATCGGCCGCGTCGAGCTCGGCCGGCACGCGGCGGGCCGTGCCAAGGCGCCGCTCGAGCGCGCGCTCGCCATCCGCACCGCGCAGCCCGACGACGGTATCGAGCTCGCCGACGTCCGTTTTGCCCTGGCGCAGGCGACGTGGTCGCTGGGCGACGTGGCGCGCGCCCGCACGCTGGCGGCGCAGGCGCGCGACGCCTATGTGCGCATCGGCCCGGCGCGCCGCGCTGCCCTCGCCGAGGTGGCCGCGTGGCTGGGCCGCCATTCCGAAAAGATCGCGGACACCCGCTAGAGGTCGAGCCCTCCGAGCGGGTCGTCCGTGTCGCGCACGCCGGGCTTGCTGGCGGCGCGGGCAGTCGATCCGTGCTTGCTCTTGCCGTGCCGCGCGCTCTTCGAGGAGTGGTGCTTCGCGGCGTGCCGGCGCTGCGACCGGCTCTTGGCCGGCGCAGCTTCGCGCGGGGGCTCGCTTGCGCGCGGCGGCGGCACGACCGTCGGCGTCGCGGCGACCGGCTCGACCTTGGGAATCGTCGGCGCCACCGTTGGGATGCTGGGCGGCGGCGCGGCGACGATGGGCGCGCTCGGCGGCGGCGCGGGCGCCGCCACGACGGTGACCGCCGGCGCGACCGCAGGGCGCTGCCAGGGACGGAGCACGAACAGTGCCGCGGCGGCGCCGCCGACGATCACGAGCGTGAAGAGGAACAGCGCGAGCCCGCGACCGCGCTGCTTGGGCGCGGCGAAGGGATCGTCGGAGGGCGCGCTCGCCAGCATCTCCTGCAGCGTGGTCACCTGCCGCCGCAGGCGATCGATCTCTTCGTGCGCGCCATCGAGCTCGCGCGTGAGCCGCTCGTTGTCGTCGCAGGCGAGCGTCGCCAGCTCCTCCAGATCGCGCATGCGATCGTCAGCCTCCGCGCTCGTCTTGGCGAGCGCGGGCGGCGCAAGGTCGAACCCGGCGTGTCCCAGACGGCGCAGACGGCGAACGGCACCCTCGTAGCTGTCTTCGACGTTCATGAGGGAAGAGTACCAAGCCTGCCGGGCGATGGAACCGAAAAGGCTCGGCGGCGCCGGCGCCGCTGGGAGGCCCGCCGACAGGACGCAGGATCTTGCATGCCTACGCGCGCACGGTAACGTCGGCCCATGGGGGTTGCCGAGCTGCTCGGGCGGATCATCGGCGTGGCGCTGGCGCCGCTCGTCTTCGTCGTCGCGCTGGTGCGCGGCGCGCGCGCCTTTCACCCCGACGGCGTCGTCTATCGCGCCGACGTGCTGCCGAACGCGGCCGACCCGCTGCTTTCGCTGGTCGCGGGACGGCTGGCCGGCCCGGCGCTGGTTCGGCTGAGCGCGGCCATGCGCCGCGGCGGCGAGGGCCCCGATGTGCTCGGCGTGGCCATCCGCTTCGGCGCCGCCGGCGATCAGGATCTGCTGCTCGCCACCTTCGACGGGTTCGGCCCGCAGGAGCTCCGCGCCGCCGTCGCCAGCACCGACGCGCACGACTTTCTGCACAACGACTACCGCGCGGTATCGCCCTATCGACTCGACGGCGTGGGGCTGGTCCGGCTGCACGCCCGGGCCGAGGCCGGCGGCGGCGACGGCGCCACGCGGATCGAGCGGTTGCAGCGGGCGGTCGCGAACCGCCGGGCCGTGCTCCACCTGGAGGCGCGCCCGATGGCGCCCGACCAGGAGCCTGCGGCGCGGCCGCTGGTCGACATCGTCCTCATCGGGCGCGCCAGCGTGCCCGGCGCGGCGCTCCGCTTCTCCCCCTTCCGCGACGGCCTCGGCCTGCGTCCGGTCGGGCTCATCGCCGGCATCCGGTGGGCGGTGTATCCGCCGAGCCAACTCGGTCGCCGGCTGCGAGGCGCCTGATCGGCGCCGCCCGGGCGCGCCGGATGATGTAGGATCGTCGCGCGGCGATGTTGAACGTGGGATGGGAGTTCGGGGGGACCGACCGCTTTCAGGTGCTCCGGCGCATCGGCGCCGGCGGGATGGGCGTGGTCTATGAAGCGCACGATCGCGAGCGCGGCCACCGGGTGGCGCTCAAGACCATCTCCAGCTCCGGCTCGGACACCCTGTTTCGGCTCAAGCGCGAGTTCCGCGCGCTGGCCCATTTGAGCCATCCGAACCTGGCCGCGCTATACGACCTGGTCATCGACGAAGGTGGCTCCTTCTTCACCATGGAGCTCGTCGACGGCAGGGAGTTCCTGCGCTGGGTGCGGCTCGCCGGTGCCAGCGAGCCGATGGCCTACGCGCCGACGGTGTCGACGGTGCCGTCCGACAAGCTGACGACGACGCAGGCGAGCATCTCCTGGCCCGCCGGGCCGCCGCCGAGCGGACCCGGCGTCGCCGTGCCGAGCGCGGTGGCGCCGATGCCGCCGCTCGACGAGGCGCGCCTGCGCGCCGGGCTGCCGCAGCTCGGCCTGGGCCTGGAGGCGCTGCACGCCGCGGGCAAGATCCATCGCGACATCAAGCCGTCGAACATCCTGGTCACCGACGAGGGGCGCGTCGTGCTCCTCGACTTCGGCCTGGTCGCCGAGGTCGACGAGGTGCGCGACCTGAGCGACGCCGTCGTCGGCACCGTCGGCTACATGGCGCCCGAGCAGGCGGCCGGCGATCAACGGGTCACGCCCGCCGCCGACTGGTACGCCGTCGGCGTGGTGCTGTACGAGGCGCTGACCGGCCGGCTGCCGTTCGCCGGACCGAGCCTGACGCGTGTTGCAGGACAAGCAGCTGCGCACGCCGCCCGGCCGAGCGCGCTCGTTCCGACGGTGCCGGCGGATCTCGACGAGCTCTGCGCCGCGCTGCTGGCGCGCGTGCCCGGCGAGCGGCCCGTCGCCGCCGAGGTGCTGCCCCGCCTGGGCGTGCCGCGCGGCCCGGTGACGTCGATGGTGAGCCGTTCGCGCGATCAGCTGTTCGCCGGCCGCGACGCCGAGCTGTCGGCGCTCGAGGCCAGCCTCGACGCCGTCGCTCACGGTCGGGCCGCGTGTGTCGTGGTGCGCGGCGCTTCGGGGATCGGCAAGAGCGCGCTGGTGCGCCGCTTCCTCGAGCATGCGCAGCAGCGCCAGCCGAGGCCGGTGGTGCTGTCGGGACGCTGCTACGAGCGCGAGGCGGTGCCGTACAAGGCGATGGACAGCCTCATCGATCGCCTCAGCGACGCACTGGCTGCAGCTCCCGCCCGACGAGGCGCAGGGCGCTCATCCCCGACGACGCCGCGCTCCTGCCCACCCTGTTCCCGGTGCTCGCCCGCGTGCCGGTGGTCGCCGACGTGCCGCCCCCCAAGGCGATCGCCGACCCGCAGGAGGTGCGCACGCGCGCGTTCGGCGCGCTGCGGCGAGCTACTGCGGCGCCTGGCGGAGCGGCACCCGCTCATCCTGTTCATCGACGATATGCAGTGGGTCGACGTCGACACGATCACGCTGCTCGCCGATCTGATGCGCGCGCCCGATCCGCCGCCCTTGCTGCTGCTGCTGGCCACGCGGGTCGACGGCAGCGAGGCGGTCCTCGAGCTGGTGCGCCGTACCGATTCCGAGCGGCGCGTCGTCGAGGTTGGCCCGCTCGACGACCGTGCGGCAGTGGCGCTGGCGGCGGAGCAGCTCGGCGACGACGCCGCCTCGCGCGCCCTGGCGGAACGGATCGCCCGCGAGGCCGGCGGCAGCCCGCTGTTCGTGCTCGAGCTCGCGCGCTACATGCATGGCCGCAGCCTCGACGAAGTGCACGGCAAAGGGCTCGACGAGGTGCTCTTCGAGCGCGTCGAGGGCCTGGGCGAAGAGGCGCGCGCGCTCGTCGAGGTGGTGGCGGTCGCCGGTGAGCCGCTGTCGCTGCGCGCGGCCGGCCTGGCGGCCGGCCTCTCCGGCGAGACGCTGGGGCGGCAGCTGGCGGCGCTGCGGGCGCAACGGTTCGTGCGCGCCGCCGGCGGCCGGGCCGACGATCAGGTCGAGCCCTATCACGACCGCGTGCGCGAGGCGATCGTCAGTCGGCTGGCCGAGCCGCGGCGCGCGCGCCTGCACCGCGCGCTCGCCAGCGCGCTCACCGGCGTCGCCGCGGCCGAGCGGCTCGCGCGTCACTGGCACGGCGCCGGCGACACGGCGCGCGCTGCCGAGCACGCGCGCCGCGCCGGCGACGAGGCGCGCGGCGACGCTCGACTTCGACCGCGCCGCGCGGCCTCTACCGCATCGCGCTCGAGGGCGAGCAGCGGACCGACGAGGAGCGTCGCGAGCTGCGCACGCGCCTCGGCGACGCGCTCGGCGACGCCGGCCGTCCGCTGCGAGGCCGTCGCACGAGTTCGGCTCGCCGCCGCCGATAGCGACGCCACCGACCGCGCTCGAGCTGCGCCGCCGTGCCGCCGATGCGCTGTTGCGTCGGCGGCTACATCGACGAGGGGCTGCGAGCTGACGCGCACCGTGCTCGGCGAGATCGGCCTGTCGCTGGCGAAGACGCCGGCGCAGGCGATCGCTGTCGATGGTGGCGCGGCGCGCCTGGCTGCGCGTGCGCGGGCTCGGCTTCACGCCGCGGCCGCTGTCGGCGCTCAGCCAGGCCGAGCTGACGCGCGTCGACGTCTGCGAGGGCGTGGCGATCGGCCTGGTCATCGTCGACACCTTTCGCTCGATGGACTTCGCGGCCCGCTTCCTCCACGAGGCGCTGCGCCTGGGCGAGCCGTGGCGGGTGTCGCGCGCGCTTGCGCTCGAGGCCGACTTTCTCGCCGCGCAGGCCAAGGTCGAGCGCGCCGAGGCGCTCCTGCAGCGACTCGAGGAGCTGACGCGCGAGCTCGACACGCCGCTGGCGCGCAGCGCAGCTGCTGACCACGCGCGGCATGATCGACTCTTTCGTGCACAACCGCTGGCGCGAGGCGCTCGACGTGTTCACCGAGGCGATCGCGATCTTCTGCGCGCACGAGGCCTCGGCCGGCTTCGAGCTCGACACCGTCGGCATGTTCTGCTGCTGGGCGCTCTACTACCTCGGCGAGCTCGGCGAGCTGTCGCGCCGCGTGCCGGCGCTGGTCGAGGCGGCCATGCGCGGCGGCAATCGCTACGCCGCCGTCACCTACCGCGCCGCCTTCTCCGTCGCCTGGCTGTTGCGCGACGCACCCGACGAGGCCGAGCGCGAGGTGACCGAAGCCATCACCTCGTGGTCGACGCAGCCGGGCGCGTTCCAGATGCAGCACCTGTTCGCGCTGGTGAGCCGCTGCGACCTGGCCATCTACCGCGGCGAGCCGGCGGCGGCGCTGCCGCTCGTCGAAGCGGCGCGCGCGCCGCTCAAGCGCTCGATGCTGGAGCGTGCGCCGTCGAACGGGCTGCTCTTGCGTGCGGCCCTGGGCCGGCTGGCGATCGCCTGCGGCGCCCAGGCGCCCGCCGGTTCGTCGGCCCGGCGGCGAGCCACGGCCGAGGCGCGCCACCTGGCGCGCGCGCTGGCGCGCTCGCCACAGCCGGGGGGGCGCGCCGCCACCGGGCTGCTGCTCGCCGGTGCGGCGGAGCTGGAGGGCGACGTCGACGGCGCGGTGGCCGAGCTGCGCCGGACGCTGGCGGCGCTCGAGGCCGTCGACATGCGCCTGTACGCGCACGCGGCGCGTCGCCGCCTGGGCCAGCTCGTCGGCGGTGACGAAGGGGCGGCGCTGATCGCCGCCACCGACAGCGCGCTGGCGCAGCAGGGCGTCGCCCGGCCGGCGCGCCTGGCGGCGATGATTGCGCCCGGAGTGACATGAGCGGGCCGCGCGCGCTCACCATCATCGCGCCGATCAAGCCCGCGTCCTCCAAGGCGCTCGAGACCGCGCTCGCCGAGATCGCCGCCGATCTCGGACACAACCGGCTGGTGCCGTTCGCCGCGCTGCCCACCACGCACTTCGCGCGCTTCGTCATCCTGCCGCCGGCTCATGAAGCCGGCGCGGCGCAGCTGGTCTTCGAGAGCAACCACGACGGCGAGCCCGACGAGTACCTCGACCACCTGGCGCGCGTCGCCCCAGGCGGGCTGGACGCGATCTTCGGCTGTTGCCAGGGCTGGCCGGAGGGCGGCGTCGCCGACGTCGACGGATACTCCGTGTTCATGCGGGGACATCAGCGTCCGGCGGCGGCGTTCCACATGGGCTATCGCGGCCACGACAAGGCGTCGGTGCTGAACGACCTGAAGGTCTTCGACGCGATCGAGCGCTGGCTCGACGACGCCGAACCCGATCGCGCCGCGCTCGCCGAGCGATCGGCGCACCAGCTGCGGGCGCGCATCGCCCGCGACGTGGCCGCGTCCGCGCCGCGCTTGTCGTTGGCGACCGCGGGCCGCGACCATCGCCTGCTCCTCATCATCGCGCTCTCGCCGCTGGCGCTCGTGATCTTTCCCGCCTACGCCGTGCTCGCGCTCCTTTTGCGGCGGCGCGAGCTCACCGATGAGGTCGAGACCGTCGACGATCCGCCGCTGCCCGTCGAGGCCCTGAACGCGCTCCATGCCATCGAGGACAACGTGGCGCAGAACCAGCTCACCCACCTGGCGGAGATCAAGGAGGGGCGGCTACGGCTCTTCGCGCTCCGCTTCGTGCTCTGGGCGATCAACCTGCTGTCGCGCTTCGTCTACAACCAGGGCCATCTGGGCGGCATCACCACCATCCACTTCGCCCGCTGGGTCATCCTCGAGGACGGTCGCCTCCTGTTTCTTCTCCAACTACGACGGCAGCTGGGAGAGCTACCTGGGCGAGTTCGTCGACCGCGCGCACAGCGGCCTCACCGCCGTGTGGAGCCACACCGTCGGCTTCCCCAGGAGCAAGTGGATCTTCGGCCAGGGCGCGCGCGACGAGGAGGCGTTCAAGCGCTGGACCCGCCGCCGGCAGCTGCTGACGCAGGTCTGGTACTCGAGCTATCCGCAGTTCAGCATCGACAACATTCGCAACGCCATCGCCGTGCGCGAGGGTCTCGGCGCCGACCTCGGCGAGAAGGAGTGCCGCGCGTGGCTCACCCGGCTGTAGCCGAACGCCTCGACCTCCACGACATCCAGGCGCTGGTGCTGCGCGCCCACGCCGAGCTGCCCTGGGCCAGCTACGTCTTTCTCCGCGTCGACGAGGCCGCGGGCGCGCGCGCCGCGCTGGGCGCGCTCCTGCACGACGGCGCGATCACGCCCGCGGCGGCGGTGATCGCGCCTGCCCGCGCCCGCCCGGCGACGCGGCTGCAGCTCGCGCTCAGCCATGCCGGCCTGGTCCGCCTGGGGCTCGACGAGGCGACGCGCCGCAGCTTCGCCTCCGAATTTCAGGGCGGCATGGCCGAGCCGGCCCGCTCGCGGCGGCTGGGCGACTGCGGCGCGAGCGCGCCCGAAGGCTGGGAGCTGGGCGGCCCCGGCCATCGGCTCGACGTGCTCGTCTGCCTGTTCGCCGGCAGCAGCGACGAACGCGACGCGCTCGTCGCGCAGCTGGTCGCGCGCCTTTCGCCGGCGCTGGCGCTCGAGCGGCGCCAGGACTCCACGCCTCGTCGGCAGGAGCGCGAGCACTTCGGCTTCCGCGACGGCATCTCGCAGCCGGTGCTGCTCGGTGATCCGACGCGCGCCCACGTCGACGGCGTCGATCGCATCGCGGACGGCGAGTTCCTCTTCGGCTACCCCAACGAATACGGAAAGCTGCCGGCGGCGCCGCGCACCGCCGACGGCGCGGATCTGGGCCGCAACGGCAGCTATCTGGTGTTCCGCAAGCTGGAGCAGAACGTGGCCGCGTTCTGGCGCTACTTTCACGACGTGGCCGGCGGCGCCGCGCCCGAGGCCGAGCGCCTCGCCGCCAAGTGCGTGGGCCGCTGGCCGAGCGGCGCACCGCTGTCGCTGGCGCCGGATCGCGACGACCCGCGGCTCGGCGCCGACGCCGCGCGCAACAACCACTTCGCGTTCTTGGACCACGATCAGCTCGGCACGCGTTGTCCCATCGCCGCGCACATCCGGCGGGCCAATCCGCGCGACGCCAAGGGGACGAGCAAGAGCGACTCGCTCACGATGGTGCGGCGCCGCCGCATCATCCGTCGCGGCCGGCCCTACGGTGCGCCCACGGCCGAGCAGCGGCCGCTCCTGAACGACGGCGAACGTCGCGGCCTGTTCTTCCTCGCGCTCAACGCCAACCTGGGCCGGCAGTTCGAGTTCGTGCAGCAGACGTGGCTCAACAACCCGAAGTTCGGCGGGCTGATCAACGACCGCGACCCGGTCGTCGCGCAGGACGCGCTGACCGGCGCCGTCAGCCTGCCGGCGTCGCCGTTCCGCCGCCGTCTGGCCGGGCTCCCCAGCTTCGTCACGGTCCTGGGCGGCGAATATTTCTTCCTTCCCGGGCTGTCGGCGCTCGAGCGCCTGCTCGCCGCCTGCGCCACGGGCGAGGGCGCGTGATCGTCCGCGCCTGGCGGCGTTTCGCGCCCACCCCGGCCCGAGGTCTCACGCCGCTGGCAGCGCCGCGGTCAGCTCGCTCGCGGAGATCACCGTCGCTTGCCGCACCAGGATCTTCTCCGTCAACACGCGGTGCACCTCTTCATCGACATCGGCGCAGCAGTCCTTGACCACGACGAGCCGGTAGTCGGCGTCTGCGCCATGGCGCACGGTCGAGAGAATGACTCCGCTGGTGGCGATGCCGATGAGCACGAGGGTGTCGATCCCCTTGGCGCGCAGGATCATCTCCAGGTCGGTGCCGGCGAACGCGCTCACGCGGTGCTTCACGACGATGACGTCGCCCGCTTCGGGACCGAGCGCGGGTGCGATGTCCGAGCCGGGCGTGGTGATGACGAAGCGGCCGCTCTGCGACACGGCCGCGAAGGTCGCATTGCGCGCGCTGAGCTCCGGGTAGCCGGGCCGGAAGCCCACCACGACATAGATGATGGGTAGCTTGGCCTGGCGCGCCGCGGCGACCACGCCCGCGGCGCGCTCGAGCAGCGGGGCGGCCTGGTCCGCGACCCTGGCGACGATGTCGGACTGAAAATCCATGACGAGCAGGGCGGTACGGTTCGGTTCGACCGTGATCATCGGCCACTCCTTTTTGAGGGTAGTTGAGCATGCGAGCCGGCGCCGCCCAGGGGCAGGTAGGAGCGACAATACCCGGTGCGGGGGCAGCATCGACGGTGCTACGAGCGCAGCTGGCGGCGCGCGTCGTCGCCGCCCTGGACGAGCGTGACCTGGAAGACTTCGATCGGATCAGCAAGCCGATCCTGGTGGCGTTCGAAGCTCCCGCCGACGGGAATCACTGACGTAGCACCCGATCGACCCGCCGATACTTCGCTTTCGCGCAAGACCTGCGGCGCCCGCCTTCGCCGCCGCAAGACCTGCGTCAGCCCAGCAGTCGAGCCTCGCCATTGCCCCTGTCGCGACTGGCACGACGTTGGCAATGCGCCCCGAGCAAGATGGAGGCGCCGATGGCACGGCAAGAAGAGGGCATCGCGGACCGGAACCGCCAATCGGCGCAGCGGCGGCCGGTCGATCGCTTCGAGGTGGTCACGGTCGGAATCATGATCGCCTCGGCGGTGGCGTTCTGGCTCGTCCGCTGACGGCGGTCCGATGACAACGCGTTGGCACTTTGCGCTCGTCCTCGCGCTCCTCGGCGCGTCCTGCGCTGCGCAGCCGCGCGCGCGCGTCGGCACGCTCCCCGCCGCCTGGCAACGGGTCCACGACAGCGGCGACAGCGTCGCCTTCCACAACCTCGGCGGCGGCACCATCGTCTCGGCGACCAGCTGTGGTGACGCCGACGACGTGCCGCTCGACGTCCTCACCAATCATCTGCTGCTCGGCATCGAGGGGCGCCGCGAGCGCGCGCGCGAGCCGCTGGTGCTCGACGGACGCGCGGCGCTGCGCACCCGGCTCGATGCCACGCTCGACGGGGTCCCGGTGGCGCTCGAGCTCGTGGTGCTCAAGAAGGACGGCTGCACCATCGATCTCTACCTGGTCGCACCGCGTCCTACATTCGACGCCCGGCGCGCCGACTTCGATCGCTTCGTCACCGGCTCGGTCGAGCTGAGCCGCCGATGAGCGCCGTCTTGGACGCACCACGCGCGACTGCGCGCCGCTTCTTCGAGACCGCCGGCGCCATCGCGCTCCTGGGAGGCCGCACGCTGCGCGCCGCCTTGCGACCGCCGTTCGCCCTGGGCGCCATCGGCCGACAGATCGAGGTCATGGGTTACCGCTCCCTGTCGGTCGTCGTCCTGACCGCGGTCTTCTCGAGCATGGTGATGACCGTGCAGTTCGCGGTGCAGATGGCGCGCTTCGGCGCCAAGGAGTACGTCGGCAACGTCGTGTCGCTGTCGCTGGTGCGCGAGCTCGGCCCGGTGCTGACCGCGCTCATGGTCGGCGGTCGCGTCGGCGCCGGCATCGCCGCCGAGCTGGGCTCGATGAGCGTCACCGAGCAGATCGACGCCATGCGCGCCATGGGCGCCGATCCGGTCAAGGAGCTGGTGGTGCCGCGCGTGGTCGCCGGGGCGGTGGCGCTGCCGCTGCTCACGGTGGTGGCGAACGTGCTCGGCATCGGCGGCGCCATGCTCACGGCGCGCCTCGAGTCCGGCATCAACATGACCTACTTCCTCAACGCCACCCTGCACGCCGTGACGCTCGACGATCTGCTCGGGGGGCTCATCAAGACGATCTTCTTCGGGCTGTCGATCGCGCTCATCGCCTGCCAGCGTGGGCTCGGCACGCGCGGCGGCACCGAAGGGGTCGGGCGCGCGACCACCGAGGCGGTCGTGCTCACGTCGATCACCACGCTGGTGGCCGACTTCCTCCTGACCAAGACGCTGTTGGAGCTGGGGCTGTGAGCGCCGACGATGCCGTCGTCGAGGTGCGCGGCCTGTGCAAGGCGTTCGGCGGGCGCCCGGTGTTCGACGAGCTGGCGCTGTCGATTCGCCGCGGCGAGACCCTGACCATCCTCGGCGCCTCCGGCAGCGGCAAGAGCGTGCTGCTCAAGACGCTCATCGGCCTCATCGAGCCCGACCGCGGCAGCGTGATCGTCGACGGGCAGGACATCGTGCCGCTGACCGAGGTCGAGCGGGTGCCGCTACGCCGGCGCGTCTCGATGCTCTTCCAGGGCGGCGCGCTGTTCGACTCGCTGTCGGTGGCGGACAACGTCGCCTATCCGCTGCGCCATCAGCGGCGCATGTCCGCGGGCGAGGTGGCGGCGCGCGTGGCCGAGTCACTGGCGGTGGTCGCGCTGCCGGGACACCGAGGCGATGATGCCGGCGGAGCTGTCGGGCGGCATGAAGAAGCGGGTGGCGCTGGCGCGCGCCATCGCCGCCGAGCCCGACATCGTGCTCTACGACGAGCCCACCACCGGCCTCGACCCGATCAACACGCGGCGCATCGACGATCTCATCCGCTCGGTGCAGCAGCGACTCGGCATCACGTCGGTCGTGGTCACGCACGATCTGCCGAGCGCCTTTCTCGTCTCCGACCGCATCGCCATGCTCGACGGCGGGCGCATTCGCTCGATCGACGGGGTCGACGCGTTCCGGCGCTCGGCCGACCCGGTGATCCGCGCGTTCGTCGACGCCATGCGGCCCCCGGCCGCGCGGGAGGTCCCATGAAGGCCGACGAAGGACCGCACCTCTTTCGCATGGGCGTCTTTTTGGCGCTGTCGCTCGCGCTGCTCTTCGCCGCCGTGATCCTGCTCGGCCGCTCGCAGACGCTGTTCGCGCATCGCGCGCGGCTGCAGACGTCGTTCGAGAACACCAGCGGGCTGGTCGTCGGCGCGCCGGTGCGGCTGGCCGGCATCGACGTCGGTATCGTCGAGGCGATCCGCTTCGACTCCGACCTGCGGCAGAAGAACGTGCACGTGACCCTGGTGGTGGAGAAGCGCTATCTCGATCGCATCCGCGAGGACTCGGTGGCGCGCCTCAGCTCCAAGGGCCTGCTCGGCGACATGATCATCAACATCTCGGTCGGCAGCGTCGAGGCGGCGCCGCTGCGCGACGGCGGCACCCTGCGGGCGCAGGAGTCCGAGGGGCTGACCGAGGTGGTGACGTCGCTGCAGGACGGCATCGCCCAGATCCGCGCGCTGTCGGCGACGGCGCAGGAGCGCATCGCCGCGGTGCTGACCGATCAGCTTGGCCGCGATCTCGGGCGCGTCGCCAACGCCACGGCGGACATCGTCGAGCACGTCGAGGCGGGCCATGGGCTGGCGCACGCCCTGGTCTACGAGCCGCGCCTCGCGCGCCAGGCCGATCAGCTGCTGGCCGACTCGCGCCACCTGGCGACGACCGCCGATGATGCGGTCGATCGCGTCGATCGGCTGCTCGCGGAGGTCGAGCACGGCTCGGGCAGCCTGCACGGCCTGGTCTATCGCGACGACGCCGGCCGCCTCTTTGGCGCGCTGTCGCGCACCATCAGCGAGCTCGACGGCGTGGTGGCCGAGGTCCACAGCGGCAAGGGACTGCTGCACTCGCTCGTCTACGAAAAGGAGCGCGGCAACCTGCTGGAGAATCTGACCTCGCTGTCGGCGACCCTGCGCCGGGTCGCCGAGGAGGTGCAGCAGGGCAAGGGCACCATCGGCGCGCTCCTCGAGGATCCGTCGGTGTACGAAGACTTGAAGATCATCCTCGGCAACGTCAAGCGCAACAAGCTGCTCAGGGCGATGATTCGCTACGAGATCCAAAAGGACGGCCTGCACGCGGGCGCGCGGTCGCCGTGACGAGCGAGCCGTGCCGCGTATAATGAAATTGCCACCACCGCGCGTGCGATGAGCAGGGCGCCCCCGACCTCTGGCACTGCGCGCGCGGTAACGGTCGCAACTGGTCGGAAGTTCGCATCATCCCGGCATGGCGAGCTCCCGCTGCCCTGGCGATGGCGACCGCGGTCCGCCGCCGACGGGCGCTGCCCTGACGTACGCCGCCGACCTCACGACAGCGTTGATCGCGGCTTTCCTCAGCTGGTAAGATAACCACGCGGCGGAGTCTCTGCGCGTCTCCACCGTGTGGCAGAGGCTGGGCTCACCGCGAAGTCGCCGACGCGCGCGCCGGCGATCCGCAAACTCGACTCGAGCAGGAGAGGCACGTGGCCATCAAGGATCCGCCCAAAGACAAGCCCAAGTCGAAGAGCACGAAGCCGCTGCCGCCGACCGTCGAGGAGGGGTGGGGTGAGCTCAGCGCCGAGCCGCTGCCGGGCGCACCCGGGGATCCCGACTTCGACTTTCCCGAGCTCGACGCCGTGTTGACCGAGGAGCCGGAGCTCCAGGGGGAGTCGGACACCGGCTCCGATCTGCCGGCCGCGGTCGCGGCGCCGCCCGAGCTGCCGCCGGCCGAGTGGGACAACGAAGAGCCCGTCGCCGAGCCGGTCGCCACGCCGCTTCCGGTCGAGGTCGGTAGCGTGCTGGACGACAAGGCCAGCTTCGTCGCCGAGGCGCAGCGACTGGCGCGTGCGCGCGAGTGGGCGTCGCTGGCGGGGTTGACCAGCGCTGCGCTCGATCACTCCGCGTGGGCGCAGCAGGCGGAGACGCGCATCGCGCTGCTCACCGATCTGGCGCGGCTGTACCGCGATCGGCTGCGCGATCTGCCGAGCGCCGAGGATCAATTCCGCCGGCTGCTCGCCCTGGCGCCGGCCGATCCGGAGCCCAACCGCTTTTTGGCGCAGCGCTATCGCGAGCACGAGGACTGGCGCGCGCTCTACGATCTCCGGCTGGCGGCCATCGACGCCACGTGGAATCCCGAGCAGCGCCTGGAGTGGACGCGGGAGGCGGCGCGCATCGCGTCTGAGCAGCTCCACGCCGAGGAGCTGGCCATCGCCGCGTGGGAGCGGCTGTGGCGCTCGGGCGACGCGCAACAGGAGGCGGCGCGCGCGCTGTCGGAGTCGTATCGTCGCGCCGGCGAGTGGGATCGTCTGGGCGAGTTCCTGGTGCGCCGCGCCGACGAGCTCTCGGGAGCCGAGCGCGTGCTGGTGCTGCGCGAGGCCGCGGAGGCCTTCCTGACCGGCGATCGCAATCACGATCGCGCCACCGCGGTGCTCGAGCGCATCCTCGCCGATGCGCCCACCGATCCGGTCGCGCTCCTGTCGCTGGCGCGGGTCCACTCGCGCCGCCGCGACTGGACGGCGCTGGCCGAGCTCGGCACGCGCGCCGTCGACAAAGCGCGGGCGCCTGCCTTCCTCGACGTGCGCCGGCTCGCGGCCGACGCGCTCTGGGCCGCCGACGAGCACGACCGCTCCATCACCGTCTACGAGTGCGTCCTGGCCGCCGATCCGCGCGACGCCGACGCGCTGCGCGCCAAGGAGGAGCACCTCTCGCGCCGCGGCGACACCGATGGGCTGGTGACCCTGCTCGACGCGCGTGCGCACGAGACCGAGGAGCCGGCGGCGCGCGCCAAGCTGCTCGAGCGGGCAGCCGACCTGGCGGCGCGCGAGCTCGGCGATCTGCGGCGCGCGGCGGCGCTGCTCGAGCGGCGCGCCACCATCGACAACGGGCGCGGCGAAGCGCTCGACCGCCTGGCCGAGATCTACGAGTCGATCGGCGAGCTGGAGCCCGTCCGTCGCGTGCTCGAGGAGCGCTTGCGTCTGGTGCGCAACCCGCGCGACCGCATCGAGCTGTTGCGTCGCATCGGCGATCATTGCGCGCACCGCCTCGGCGACGACGAGCGCGCCGAGCGCTGCTGGCGCGAGATCCTCGACGTCGTCCCCGACGACCGGGCGGTGCGTGAGGAGCTGATCGCGCTCTATCGTCGTCGCGGCGACTTCGAGGCGGTCGACCGCGCCTGGTCGGCGTTCGCCTGGCGGCCGCTCGACGACGACTCGCTCGTCGCCATCTGGCGCGCCGCCGCGGTCAACCTGCAGGAGAACGTCTCCGACGCGGCGCGCACGCTGCGCGCCTGGCAACGCGTCCTCGATCTTCAGCCCGACGATGCCACGGCGCTGGCTGCCACCGTGGCCCAACAGCGGGCGCTCGGCGACAGCGCGCTGCTCGCCGACGCGCTCGAGGCGCGCAGCCGCGCCGCCGATCGGGGCGAGCAAATCGAGCTCTGGCTCGAGCTCGGCCGGCTGCACGAGCAGTCGGGCGCCACCGGCGCCGCGCTCGCCAGCTACGAGCGTGTCCTGCGCGCCGAGCCCACGCATCGCGCCGCGCTGGAGGCTTGTGCCCGCTTGTACGAGCCGGCGCAGGCGGGCGTCACCCGGGGGGCGCTCGAGGTGGCCGTCGCCCAGAGCGAGGCCAGCGAGCGCGCCGCCCTGGTGCGGCGCATCCTGCCGCTCGTCGCCGAGGGCGATGCGCTCGAGCGCTTCTTCACGCTGCGGCGCCTGCTGGCGCTCGGCGGCGTGACGCTCGGCCTCCTCAATGAGCTCACCGCCGCCGCCAGCGAAGCCGGCGCGTTCGGCGCGCTCGCCGCCGTCTACGAAGAGGTCGTCGCCGTCTCGGCCGACGCGGCGGCGCGGGCCGCGCATCAGCAGCGGCTGGCGGCGCTCTACGAGACCAAGCTCAACGATCCGGTGCGCGCGCTGCTGACGTTGGCCAGCGGCCGCCAGAGGGTGCCCTCGACGATGGAGGAGCTGGCGCCGCTTCTGCGCCTGGCCGAGGCCACCGGTCGCCACGAGGACGCCTTCTTCCTCCTCGGCGTCGCCGCCAGCGTCGAGGCGCCGCTCGAGCTGCGGCGCGCCGCCATCCGCCAGCGCCAGCAGCTGGCCGAGGGGCGTCTCGCCGATCCGGCGCGCGCCTTTCATCAGGCCGCGTGGCTGGTCCGCCTCGACGCCGCCGATCGTCAGGCGCTCGCCGATGCGGAGCGGCTCGCCGGCGCCGCCAAGCTGTGGCGCGATCTCGACGGCATCTACGCCGAGCTGTGGGATCGCGTCGAGTCGACGGCCGAGCGCATCGAGCTGGCGCGCAAGCGGCGTGACCTGCGCGCGGGCCAGCTCGCCGACGAGCTGGGCGCGCTCGACTTCACCAGCGTGCTCTACCGCCTGGCGCCCACGAGCGAGCTGCAGGACGAGCTCTCCCGTCGCGCCGAGGCGCTGTCGGCGTGGTCGCGCATCCTGCCGCTCGTCGAAGGGCGCATTCGCCAGCAGCAGCCGACCGTCGACGCGCTGGCCTGGCTCGCCGGCGCCTACGAGGACAAGCGCAACGACGCGGCCCAGGCGTTCGCGCTCTACGGCCAGGCCTTCCTCGCCGATCCCACGGCGACCAACCTCGAGGCCAAGCTGCAGTCGCTGGCGACGGCGAGCAAGCAGACGCTGCGCTTCGCCCATCGCCTGCGCGAGGCGGCCGCGCGCTGCGGCGACGTCATGCGCGCCACCGAGCTGCACGGCCGCGCCGCCGCGCTCTACAGCGACACGCTCGAGCGGACCGATTCTGCCGTCGACGTGCATCGCCGCATCCTGCAGCTCCATTCGCGCGCGCTGCCGTCGTACGAGGTGGCGTTCGCGCATCTGCGGCAGGTCGCCATGTGGCGCGAGCTGCGGGACCTGCTCGAGCAGCGCGTCGAGCTGGACGAGTCGGGCGATCGCGCGGCACAGCGCGCCCGCCGCCTCGAGATCGCGCGCATCTGCCGCGAGGAGCTGCACGACGGCGAGGCGGCGCTGCGCGCCTACGCCGCCATCCTCGACGAGCAGTCGGACAACGAGGAGGCGCTGGCCGGCGTGCGCGCTCTCACCGACGGCAGCATGGATCCGGCGATCGAGCTCGAGCGCCTCCGTCTCGAGGTCGCGCGTGCGGCCGGCGCGCGACGCGTCGAGATCCTCCTCGCCTGTGCCGACCTGCAAGAGCGCGAGCTGGACGACGCGGCCGGCGCGATTACGACGCTGCGCCAGCTGGTGGCCGAGTCCGGTCCGGGCGGCGCCGGCTATGAGCCGCTGCGCCGCCTCCTGGAGCGCAACGGCGCCTTTGCCGAGGTGATCGAGCTGATGGATGCGCGCGCCGCGGTCGTCACCGACCAGCGGGAGCGCATCGAGCTTCTGCGCGGCGCCATCGCCGTCGCTTCGGCGCATCCGATCGCAGTGGAGCGCGCCGAGCAGCTCAATCAACGGCTGTTGGCGCTCGATCCCGACGATCGGCGGGCGCGCGCGCGCCTTCTGCAGTTCCATCGCAGCGCCGGTCGTCACGCCGAGCTGGCGCCGCTGCTCGCGGAGGCTACCGCGCGCCTGGGCGACGACGCTCCCGAAGAGCGGCGCCTGCTCGTCGCCGAGCGGGTGCGCCTCTACGATCGGGCGCTCGACGCCGCCGGCGAGGCCGAGGCGCTGGTCCGCGCCGAGCTCCAGCGCACGCCCAACGACGAGTCGCTGCTGTTGTGGCTCGCCGGCTATCAGCACCGGCGCGGCGATCAGGCCGGCTACCTGGCGGCGCGCCAGCAGCAGGTGCGCCTGCTGCCGCCGCGTCTGGGCGCGCTGGTGCTGTGTCACCTGGCCGAGATGGCGCAAGAGGGCGGGCACATCGACGACGCTCTCGGCTGCTATCGCGCCGCCCGCACCCTCGACGCCGACAACCGCTTCGCCGGCGAGGGGCTCAAGGCGCTCGGCCGGCGCACGCGCAACTGGCGCGCCACGGCGGCGCTGTTGCCCGACGACGATGCGCTGGAGCTCGGCCTGCCCGAGCGGGCGCAGCGGCTGGTCGAGCGCGGCGCGAAGCTCGAAGCCAAGGATGCCGCCGCGGCGGTCGATCTGTACGAGCGCGCGCTGGCCATCGATCCCGATGGGGTCGCCGCCTGGGACGCGCTGGCGCGAGTGCGGCAGCGGCTCGGCGACGGCGCCGGCAGCTATGCGGCGACGCGGGCGGCGCTGCGCGCGCTGTGGCGCTCGACCGCGCCCGATCCGCGTCAGCTCGGCGACGAGGCGCGCCGCTTCGAGGCGCTCGCGTCGCTGGCGACGGCGCACGAGGATCCCGCCGCCGCCAGTCTCTACGCCGAGCGTGCGCACGACATCGATCGCTCGCTGCCGTCGGCGGCCCTGGCGGTGGCGCAGCGGGCGCGCACCGATGGTCGGCTCGACGAAGCAGCCAGC
Source organism: uncultured delta proteobacterium (assembly GCA_963816965.1). Taxonomy (GTDB): domain Bacteria; phylum Myxococcota_A; class Polyangia; order Palsa-1104; family Palsa-1104; genus JAQBQH01. The sequence goes on along the minus strand of CAWFMP010000004.1, from coordinate 2,150,224 downwards.
ATCCTCGCCCACGTGCTCGCGTCTCGCACCGAGCTCACCGCCGAGCAGCGGGTGGACGCCAACTACCGGCTCGGCCTCCTGGTGGCCAAGAGCGGCGAGCTCGATCGCGCGCTCGGCCACTTCCGCGACGGCCTGCGGCTCGATCCGCTCCACGCCGGCCTGCTCCACGCCGTCGCCGACGTGCTGACGCAGAAGAAGCGCGTGGCGGCGGCGATCCAGCACTACACGCAGGCGCTCCTTCTGGCGCACGAGTCGCGCCGTCGCGCCCAGCTCTACGCGCGCCTGGGCACGCTGTGGGAGGAGGCGCTCGGCTCGGCCGACGACGCCGGCGCCTGCTACGACCTGGCGGTGGCGCACGGCATCGATGATGCCGAGGTGATGCTGCGCGCGCTCGCCTACTACCGGCGCACCGGACGGCAGGAGGCGGCGGGGCGCATGATCGATCGCCTGCTGCCGCGGGCGACGACGCCGGCGGCGCTGGCGTCGCTGTGGACCGAGCGAGGCGCGCTGTTGGCGTCGACGGACGATCCGCGGGCGATGGAGGCGTTCGACATGGCGCTGTCCTACGACCCGGCCTGTCCGGCCGCCGTCGAGGGGCTGGCGCAGCTGCTCGAGCGTCGCGGCGAGTGGCAGCAGCTCGTCGACCTGTTGGAGGCGCGCATCGACACCGGCTCGGCGGAGGAGCGTGCCATGTGCCTGCGCCGTCTGGCGCACATCGCGCGCAAGAACCAGGGCGACGACGGATTGGCCGAGATCTACCTGCGCCGCGCCACCGCCTTGCAGCCGCGCGCGGAGGACTTCGACCAGCTGCTCGAGATCATCGGCGGCGGCGACGATCGCCGGGCCGAGCGCGAGATGCTCATCGCCGAGCGCCTGGCGCTGGCCGGGCCCTTCGTTCCCATGCTGACGCAGACGGGCATCCGCCTGGCCGCGGAGGAGCAGCGCCGCTGGGCCTGGTGCGTCCTGTCGCCGCTGATGATGACCATCGTGGAGGACCCGGCGCTCAAGTCGCTGGTGCTCGATCTGCGCAAGCAGTTCGAGAAGGCCGACACGCTGCCGCTTCTGAGCCCGGATCTGCACCGCCGCCTCCTGCCCGCCGACGTGGCGCCGCCGCTCTACGACGTGCTCGCCGAGCTCGACGCGCTGGTGCCGTTCGGGCCCACGTCGGTCGAGGCAGTGGCGTCGGGCCGCGGCACCCGCCTCGACGGCAAGACGGCGCTCGGCAAGACGTTCGCCGCCATCGCCGAGCGGCTCGGCCTGGGTGACGCCGTGATGTCGCGCGTCGAGGATCTGCCGGTGCCCTGCCGGGTGCTCGACGAGGAGCGGCCGCACGTGGTGGCGCGCGCCGACGTGTTCGCGCTTCTGGCCCCGGGCGAGATCCACACGCTCATCGCGATCATGCTCGAGCAGGCGCGTCCGGGGGCACGCCTGGTGGCGTCGCTGCCGGGAGCAGAGGCGCGGCGCGTGGTGGCGGCGCTGTTCGCCGCCACCGGGCGGGAGGTCGACGGCGGCCCCGAGATCGCGGCGCTCAAGGAGCGCATCGTCACCGCCGCGGGCCCCGAGCGGCTCGATCGTTGGGCGGCGCAGCTGAGCGCCGTCGACAACCTCACCGATCGGGTCCCCGAGGGGCTGGCCGAGGCGGCGCGGCGCGTCGGGCTCGTCGCCGCCGGCGAGGTGCGCTTCGCCGCCAAGCTGGTCACCCGGCTCGACGAGGCGCAGCCGAAGATCCCGAGCACCGGCACCGCCGAGGAGCTCGAGCAGTTCTTCACCGCCAGCGCCGCGGCACGAAGGCTGCTCGCGTTCGCCATCTCCCCCGGCTTCGGGGCCCTCATGGCGCGCAGCGACGCAACCTGAGCGATGGCCCGGGCCGACGACGCCAAGACGAAGCTGCGAAAGCTGCGCGATCAGCTCGCCTGGGAGACTTCACGGGCGCGAGCGCGCGGCAACACCCCGGTGACGCTGCTGCAGCGATTGGAGGCGGCTGCGGAGCTGTTGAGCGGCGTCTGCCTCCTCGGCGGTGGGTCGGGCGCGAGGCGAACCGATACGCTCGACGAGGTCTACGAAGACGCCATCGTCGAAGGGCATCTCGCGCTGCACGACTGGGAGCGGTGGGTCGGGGCGGACGATCCGCAGAAGCGCAAGGCGCGCCCGGCGACGGGCCAGCCGCGACAGCACGAACGAGTCGAAACCAGCGTCTCGGTGAGCCTGTTGCGCCATGGCGTCCGCACCGTCGGCTCCGGCGCCGTCGTGGGGACGGACGCGGTGCAGCTGACGGGACGGAACGTCTCGCTCGGCGGGATGCTGGTGATTGCGGGCAAGGCCGACCTTCCCGGGGCGGTCGTCGGTAGCGTCGTCCACGTCGCGCTCGACGGCTCGCAGGGCCGCCCGGCGCCGGCGCGCGCGATCGTGACCAGGCGCGACGACTCCGGCATTGCGCTGCGTTGGGTTCAGGAGACCGAAGCGGACCGGCGCGTGGTCGAGGCACTCGTCGCGGCGATCCAGCAGCCGAAGCGCTGACCGCGCTCCTGCTGATGGCCGCCTATCGCGCGCCTGCGCGAGCGGTGGTCGAGACGGGGGGGAATCCGGCGTCGATGCCACCCGGTCGTCACCGGGAGCGTCGCGCATCAGCGCTTTGGCGAGCGACTGACCTCGAACCAGTGACCGCCCTCGGCGTCGTACATGAAGGTCGCGGTGTCGGTGCGGCCATGAACGGTGACCAGCTCTCCGGAGAGGCCCGCGGAGGACGGTGCGGACGCCGTCGCCGCTCCGGCTGCGAAGTCCATCTTCCCGCAATGAGACGCGGCCCGCGCAGTCGCCGCAGGCTCTCGTCGAAGGGTCGAGCGCAGCGTGGGCGTCAGCAGCGCCATCACCACCGCGGCGCCGCCGATTCGTCGAAGCAATCCCTGACGGAAGATCGGAGTCATTGGTATCCTTTCGTCGCTCCATCGTAGCAAAGGATCGCCGACTCGCTCCCAGGAATTGGAGCCGCCGATTGCACGCTCGGCTGGTGGCGATCGTAACCGCGGGCCCTTTCCGTTCGAGCTGGCAGCCGCGGTGACCGTGGTGCAGTGGAGGTCACGAATGACACCAATTGGAGGTAGAATGTCCCTGGGCCCTGACGCCGGCCCTTCAGTGCTCCGTCGCCCGCACCGGCGGGAGCGGAGAAGCGGGCACTCCCGCACGGCGTGATCTCTCGACGTGAATGCGGCGCGAGTGCTCGCGGCCGTGGAAGGTGCGGGCTTCGCGCGGCAGGAGGCATTCGCATGTCGCTGAGGAATCGCGCCCGGGCGCTGCAGAAGAAGACCGGGCTCACGTATCAACAAGCACTCCGACGAGTGCGCGCGCTCGGCGAGCGGCCGGCCAAGCTTCGTCGTGAAACCGGCTGGTCGCTCGACGTCTGCGATCGTTTTCTGGTGGACGGCCATGCGCCGGTCACGGTCATCGATGCGCACGCGCCTGGCGAACTCCGGGTCCCGCCTGGCAGCGATGCGCCCATCGAGGTCCTGGAAGCGCACTACCGCCGCGACGAAATCGAGCTGGTGTGCGAGTCCCTGCGTACGACAGCGGCGGCGCGTATCGTGCTCCTGGTCGATCTGCGCGGCCGCTTGATCGCTCACGTCGACCGCGATCGCCACGGTCTCGTTCCTGGGAGCCTGTTGCAGGCGATTCCGTCCTGGCCGAACGTCCTGGAGAAGGCTCGCGCTCCCTCGAACGAAGCGTGGAAGCTCGACGACGGCAGGGTGCTCGTCGAAGCGGCGATCAAGACGAGAAGGAGATCCCGCTACGCACGCATCGCGGCTGCTAAGGCGGTGCTGATCGTCGGATTCCACCGCAACGAGACCTCGCTCGGCCTGGTGCGCCTCCGAATGGCCAGAGCAGTCGCAGCGCTGGAGCGGCTGCTCACCGATGACGAGACGCCGACGATGCCGCCATTCGGCGGCGGCGGGGGACCGGGCGGCATCCCGCACGAGCTGCGCGTGGAGGAGCCGGTGCCGGAAGAGCGTCCCAAGAAGAAGCCGACACCGATCGGGCGCAAACGAAAACGCGAACGTTGAGGACGGCGAGCGCCTTTCGATCGGGGCCATTTTCCCCAATGGGGTTTGAAAGCCGCCGGGGCGTGACTACATACATGGCACGGTGACCGGGCGAGCGCCGGACGATCCCGATCGCCATACGATCATGGCGCGGGTGGCATACGTCGCGGTGGGCCTGGCTTGCTGGCCGTTGGGGGCCGGCTGTCTGCCGTTCTTTGGCGCCAAGCCCGAGCCGCCGCACCCGCCGGCGATGGTGCAGCGCTTCGTCGACGAGACGAGCGCGCTCGGCGTGCCCCCGTCGCCGCCCCGACTGCCCGACGTGACCCGCACGATGGCGCGGGCGGTCGAGTCGCTGCCGCGGACGCCCGCGGCGCGGGACGTTGGACAGCAGATCGAGGGTGAGGCGCGGGCGATGGAGAGCGAGGGCCGGGCCACCGAGCTCGAGCACGCGCGCCGCAGCGCAGCGGCGGCGCTGCACGCGGTAGAGAGCCTGCAAAAACCGGCGGGCTCGAAGCAGGAGCGCCAGCGCGTCCTCGACTACGCGCACTACGCCGTCGACCGGCTCGGCTCGGCATCGGCCGCCTCGACGGACCAGGTCGGCCAAGCCTATCGCGCCGTGGGGGAGGCGATGCTGACGGTGACGGGCGGGCGCTTCGTGGCCAGCGGCCGCGATCTGCCGGCGTTGATCGCGCGCTTCGCCGTCGCCGATGCCGAGGAGGCGCTGCGCTGGGCGCCGCAGGTGCTCTACGCCATGGCTGGCGCTCTGTCGGAGCTGCCCGGCCGGTCGGCCAAGATCGAGCATCTGGCCGCCGATCTGCGCGGTCGCGCCGAGCGGCTCGCCGGCGCCTCGACGCTCGAGCAGGCGCCGCAGCTCAAGGCCGCGCTCCTGGTCGCCGTCGAGGCGCTGGATGCGGTCGAGCGGGACGAGCGCTACGGTGAGCTGCAGGGCTTGAGCCGGGAGGCGCGCGCGGCGGTGCGGCGAATCTCGGACGAGCGGCCCCTCGAGCTGCAGCGTGGCGCCGTGCAAGACGCATTTCGCGTCGTCAGCGACGGCATCGCGATCGCCGCAGCGCCCGCGCGTCAGTCGAAGGGAACCCTGCCGGTGACAACGCGGTAGAGAAAGGTCAGCTGCGAGATGCCGATGGGCAGGACATGGTACGCGAACGCGATCTTCTTGCCGGGGTGCCTTTGGATCGAGCCCTCGATGGTGCGCCCGGGAAGGAGGCCGTTGATCCCGAGCAGCACGCGCAGCGCCTGCGGAACGTGACGCAGTGCCAGCACGTTGGTGATGGCGACGCCGTAGCGGAGGTCGAAGTCGGAGTAGCGGCCGCCGCCCTTGGCGGCGATCTTGGCGCCGGGGACCTCGACGTGCAGGCGCGTGACCTCGAAGGTGCGCCCGTCGAGGCGGGCGTTGGCGACGCCGCGATAGAAGGGCGAGCGCATGACGTAGCCACGCGCGCCGCGGATGTTCAGCGTGCCGACGACGCCGCCGCCGGCGAAGGCCCCGGCGGCGGAGAGCTGCATCGTCGCGTGGACCGGCGTCCTGGTCTTGCGCAGCACCGAAAGATCGAAGGTGTCGAGCAGGCCGGCGAGGCGGAAGCGGCGGGTGGGGACCTGGATCCGGCCGTCGAGCTCGGCGATGCTGGGGCCGGCATCGAGGCGCAAGTTGACGTCGACCGCATCGAGCGGGCCGTCGGCGCTGCCGTGGAGGCGGATGGGCCACAAAGGATCGAGCGCGGGCTCGATCCGATGCAGCAACGACGGCTGCAGCGCGAGCTCCTCGAGGGACAGCGTCACACGACCGGGGGCCAGGCGGGCCGCGGCGCCGAGGTGGCTATCGCCGAGGCGCACGTCGATGGCGGTGAGCTCGACGACCGCGCCGCGGCGGCGCACGTGCGCGGCCAGCGCGGCAGGGCCGAGCTCGGTGGCGGCGTCGAGGTGAAGGGCGAAGTCGGCAGGCGTGCCGTCGAGCGTGCCCCGCCCGCTCCACGAGGCCGGCGGGCGATAGTGAATCAGGCGCGCGACGAGCGCGGGGGCGAGCGTGACGGAGTCGGCGCGGATCTGGGCCCGCGGTCCGCCCGGTGCGTCGCCGCGCCAGCGCGCGTCTCCACGCCAGCGACTGTCGCCCAAGGCGGCGTCGGCACCGACGAGCGCAACGCGGCTGGGGGTCCATACGAGCTGCCCGTGCAGCGCCAACCGCGGCCGGTACCGTTCACCGACCAGGCGGCCGGTGAGCCGACGGATGTCGGCCTCGCCCTTTGGCCCCAGGCGCACCGACGCCGCGCCCGCGAGCTCGTCGACGCTGCGGTGCCCGAGGACGACGCGGCCGCGGGCGAGCTCGGCCTCGCCGGTGAGCGCGCCCCGTGCCCACCGACCGGCGAGCGTGAGCGCGGCGGAGCAGACGAGGTCCGGTCCGCGGCCGAACAGCTGCGCCGGTCGCAGGTCGCGGGCGACGATGGTGGCGTGACCGCGCCGCGCCGGCAGGTCGATGCCCGCCCGCAGCGCGAGCTGCCCCGGGTTGCGGCCGCCGGACGCGCGCAGCCCGAGCCGGACGCCGAGATCGTCCAGCGGTCCGTCGAGCTCGACGTGTGCGCGCAGCGCCGCCGCCGGGCGCAACGCGACCAGTCGCGCCTCGGCGGGCGCCAGGCGCAGGTCGAGCGCGGCGTGCAGCTGCTGGTGGTCGAGTCGCCCGCGGCCGTCGAGTCGGCTGGCGCCGAGGCGGGCACGCACGCTCGGCACCGTCAGCGTGCCGCGCTGGTAGCGCGCCTGCGCGTGCAGGCCGATCGGCCGCGGCACGCCCCCGAGGCGGGCGTCGATGGTGGCGGAGTGCGCGGTGCCGTCGACGAGCGCGCGCAGCTGCAGCGTGCGCCGCCCCTGCGCCGCGTGGGCAACTGCGCGCAGCCGGTCGGGCGCGCCCTGGAATCCGCCGCGCACCTGAAGCGGTCCCCGCCCACCGACGAGTCGGGTGACCACGGGGGCGGCGATGGTCAGCTGGTCGATCTCGCCCTCCAGGCGTCCGGGCGTGTAGAAGATCTCGCCGGTGCCATGCAGGTGCCCCGCGCGATCGACTCCGAAGCGCGTCGCCACCCAGGGGCGAGTGGCTACGCCCCAGCCGACGGCGCCGCTGGCGCGGCACGACAGGCCCGCGATCCGCGTAACGACCGCGTGCACGTCGAGGTTGGAGCGGCTGCGCAGAAGCGCGGTGCCGCTGACGTGGCGGAAGGTCGCGCTCTTCCAGCTCACCTGTCCGTCGTCGGCGACGATGCGATCGATGATGGCCCCCTTGTGCGGCGCGCCTGACGGCTTCGGGGAGCCGCGCACGCGCCAGGTGCCTCGATCGAGCGCGACCATCGGACGCATCGCACGCAGCTCCTCGAGCTCGTGGCGCCTCAGCAGGGCGAGCGGGCGCCAGCGCGCCGACATCCAGTCGGCGTGGCCGAGCAGCTCGCCGCGGGGGTTGCGCACCACGACGTCGGTGGCGTACAGCCCGCGCGTCACGCTGCCGCTGAGCCGGCCGACCGACACGCTGCCGGGGACGCGCTCGTTGAGCAGGGCCGTGAGCACGCGCTCGACGGTGCGGTGGCCGTTGCGGGTGCGCAGCCACAGCGGCAGCGCGGTGACCACGAGCCCAACGACGAGCGACAAGCCGCCCAGCACCAGCCCGACGTAGCGCATGATGGATCTTGGGTGAGTCACCGCCATGAGGGGCTGCACGCCTCGCGCCGCCGCGACGGAGGGGACGCGTCCGCCGCGTGATGGGCTCAGGCCGGGCTCGACAAAGGCCCTCGGCCGCCCACCTACCAGCCGGCGACGTCGGGGCGACCTCTTCCGCAGGCGCCCGGCGCCGAGCGCGGCGGGGGGGACAGGCCGGACTGCGTCGGAGCGCGACTACTTCGTCGGCGCGACCTTCAGGTTGGCGAACCAGCCTTCCTGGCTGTCTACCCATAGTCCAACCCTGCCTTTGTCGAGGCTGCCCAGGCGGTTCACGACCAGGCACGGCTTGTTGGCGTCGTTGACGAACACGCGCACCTGCCTCTTCGCCACCTCGATACGGGCGTGGAACCATCCGGCGGGATCGGGGACCGGGTCGACCGCCGCCTCATAAGCCCCCGGGGTCCGCGTTCGCAGCGCCTCCCAGGTGTGGTCCGGCCAGGCGACGTACTGCACCCCGTGTGCTCGACGCAGGGGGTCGTCCGCCTGAAAGTTGAACGGTCGGAAGTAGACCGCCTCGTAAGTCTTTGGGTCGGCGACACCGAAGGCGACCCCCAGGAAGCTCGCTCGCTCCCTACCGTTGCCCTTGAGGTCGATCCGAATCGTACCTTGGGCGAATTCGAGCCCATCGATCAACGCCATCCCGACGTTGCTTCCCTTCATGTTGCCGCCTCGCGGATACAGACGGAGCACGCTTCTGCCGTCTTCCACCGAAGGGGTGGACTCGCCGTTGATCACCCTCCAGGTGCCCCCATCGTCGACCTTGGCAAGGTCGGCGTGATCGCCTCGCCGTTCGCGACCGCGGCCAGCGCGGCGTGGCTCGGTGGGGGGGAGAGTGAGCGGCAGGCCAGAAGGCCCAAGGCGGCCAGAGCGTACGGTCTCATTGGGTGACTGAGAAACACCGGGGACCGGGGGATGTTCGCCGGGATCTCTGACGACTGCTTGCCGGCGACGAATCCGACCGGGCGCTTGGGGAGGACGACGGGGCCGCACTCCAGCCGCGTGTTAGGCTCTCGATTGTGAAAGGCGTGTCGGCAGTTGCCCTGTGGGCGGCGCTTGTCCTGATCGGCGTTGCAGCCGGCGCGGACGCTCTTCCCCAACAGGGCCAACCGTGCGCTCCGGCAGAGAGCTGCTCTGGCAAGCTCCGTTGCGTTGCCCGCAAGGGTGGCCGAGCGACCTGCGAGCGCACCTGTTCAGCCAACTCCGATTGTCCGGCTGATCAACGATGCGTAAAGGACGCGGGCGTATTGGTGTGCAGAGCAATCAGCGACGAGGATATGGACTACAAGCGCCCAAGCTTCTAACGCAGCCGTGGAAGCGCCGGGGCCGGGCGTGGGGCTCGAGCCGGCGCCGGCAGTGCCGTCGCCGCCGCGACACCTTGCATGGTAAAATATCGTCGTGGCGCGCGTTTTGGTGTTGGCGTTCGCCGGTCTGGCCGTGGGCTGCAACTTCCGCGTCGACGGACTGTCGGGGGCCGAAGCGGGGGCCGGCGTCGAAGATCTGGCGGTCGCGCCGGACCTCGCGATGTCCGACGTCGATCTGTCGAGGTCGCCGCCGAGCTTCTCGGCGCTGGCGCTCCTGGCGGGCAGCGGCGCCGGCTACGTCGACGGCGTCGGCGGCGTCGCGAAGTTCAACAATCCGAACGGCATCGCCGTCGATCCTGCTGGCGTTCTGTACGTCGCGGACACGAGCAACGCCCTGGTGCGGAAGATCGACGGCAACGCCCAGGTCTCGACGGTCGCGGGCGGGCAGGGGAGTCAGAGCGAGCGGGACGGCACAGGAAGCCAGGCTCAGTTCAACCAGCCCGAAGGCATAACCGCGGACGCATCGGGCAACGTCTGGGTCACGGACGCCGGGGCCGGAACCATTCGTCGCATCGTCGTCGCCACCGGCACGGTCACCACCTTCGCGGGTACGGGCACCAACGGGTTTGCCGACGCGACCGGGACGAACGCGCAATTCAATCAGCCGCGCGGCATCGTCGCCGATGGAGCCGGCAACCTCTACGTGTCGGACGCCAACAATCAGCTCATCCGCCAGATCGTGGTGGCCACGGCGGTCGTGACCACCCTCGCCGGTGGCGTCGGGCTGGCGGGCCTCGTCGATGCGACGGGTGGTGCCGCGCGCCTGAACCAGCCGCGCGGGCTGGCCCTCGACGGCGCCGGCACGCTCTACGTGGCCGACAGCAGCAACCACTGCATCCGCGCCATCGTGCTGGCGACTGGCGCCGTGACCACGCTCGCCGGCACCGGCATGCCCGGGATCGCGGACGGCATCGGCACGAGCGCCGCGTTCGACACTCCGCGCGGCGTCGTCAGCGACGGATTCGGCAATTTGTACGTCGCCGACACCAACAATTCGATGATCCGGAAGATCGTGCTCGCGACTGCCCAGGTGACCACGCTCGCCGGAGTGGCGCGCAGCGCCATGCAGCAGCTCGGGCCGCTGCCGGGCAAGGTCGCCGACCCGTGGGGGATCGTCGCCCTGCCGTCGTCGGGCTCGCTGGTCTACACGGACGTCCTGAGCGCCGACGTCTTGCTCATTCGCTGACTCCGACACCCCGCGTCGCTATCGAGAGCGCGACAGAGCGCCACGTCCGGCTCCGCGCGCACTGCCCCGCTGGGCTCAAACAGTCCTCGCCAGCGGACCGCTGTGCTCGATCAGACCCCTTGCCTGTGCTGCGGAACTCGCCCAGCGGGGCAGTGCGCGCGGAGCCTCTGTGCTCGTCCAAAAGCCGGACGGTCGTAGCGAGTGCAGAGGCTGCTCGCGACGACCCGCCGCTTGTCCCGACGTGCTTGGCTGGAGGTTCCCAAGAGCCCATAGAGCGGGCGGTCGGCGTAGCGGGCCCGTCCCGGCAAGACGGCTCCGACGACCGTCCTACTGAAGGGCGAACGAGTAGAGCTGTTGGTCGGAGGCGACGTAGACGCGTCCCTTGGCCACGATCGGCGAAACGAAGCGACGAACCGGCGTCATCGCCTCGGTCGCGACGAGCGCGGCGCCCGTGTCACCGTCGAAGCCGTGGAGCTTGTAGTCGGGGGTGGTGTTCTCGCCTTCGGTGCTGACGAACCAGACGATCGTGTTCTCGCCGCCGCCGGTCGTCGTCACGATCGGTGAGCCGCCACCGGGAACGTTGGCGCACCACGCGGTTCCGGCGGCGGGCGCGTTGGTGAGCTGAACGGCGTTGATCGTCGGCTGCCCTCCGCCCGGACAGATCGCCTTGAACGCGATCCACGTCCCCTTCGTCGTGGTGTACGCCGCCGGTGAATTGATGATCTCGCCGCCCGCGACCGACCCGCTGAACGGCGGCGTGACCATGGCTCCGCCGAGATTGGTGCGGTCGAGCAGGTAGATCTTGCTGTCTTTGCCGAGCACGACCGCGAGCTGCGGCTTGGCGGCGCCTGGCACGTCGACGAGGAGGACGCCCGAGCCACTGATGTCGACATCACCGGTATCGAGCGCGTGCCAATCCGGCGGCGCAAAATAGCTCGTGGTGTCTTGCAGGTCGAACGCGAGCGATGGCATGAGGCGAAACACTCCTTCGCTGTAGCTCATCGTCCAGTCGGTGGGGTAGGTTCCCTGGGTGTTGCCGGTGGCGAAGTAGATCGACGTTCCGTCAGACGCCAGGCCCGCAGGCGTCCAGATACCGGCCGCGGCGCCGCCACCGCTCGCGTCCTGCGCCTTGGTTTGAAATACGACCGCTGCGGCGGCGGTCGGATTCGACAGCGGCAGGCCGACGACATAGCCGCGATAGGGCGTGCAGTCGCCCGCGCGGCCGCCAAACGGCACATAGACCTTGTCGCCGAGGACGAGCAGCGCGCCGCGCTCGCCTTGCTGCTTGCTCGCGAAGTCGGGGATGATCGAGACGACGTCGATCGGCCAGCCGGCGCGCTCCGAGCCGTCGTCGATGGACAGCGAGTGGATGAGATGTTTCGTCGCGCCGCCTTGCAGAACGTCGGCCTGAAAGAAGATGGCGCGCGTAGACAGATCGATGACCGGTGTGCCGGTGATGCCGCTCGGATCGATGTCTCCGCAGCTGAACGCGCTTCCCGGCGCGGCGGCGCCGATGACGGACGGATCGGTGTGCCATTTGACCTTGCCGGTGATCGCGTCGAACGCGAGGACATAGTTCTGTTCGGTCACGACGATGACGAGATCGTTGGCTCCGCCCTGGTCGAGGAACAGCGGCTGGGCGTAGGCGGCACCGCTCGCTCCCGATTGCGAGTAGGTGCCGTCGAAATTCGGATCCAGGTGCAGGTTCGCGACCGCCGTGGTCGTGAAGCTCGACTCGACGTAGACACCGTCGCGGTTGGCGTGGTTGTGGAGCTGAAGGACCGAGGCGCCGACGGCCGGCGATGCCATGTCCCCGAGAGTGCCGCCGTCGGTCGACATATCTGCGCCGTTTTGCGACGCCGACGAGCCGCAGCCCGCCACGAGGAACAGCATGATCAGGCCGTGCAATCGCATCTTGGGCCCCTCCCCGGGCGATCTTCCTCCAGTGCCACGGTCGCCGCAACGACTACCGTAGCGCAATTCCCACGTGGGATACATCAGCCGCATTGGCTCGACGCCGACGCGGCTCGTGGACCAAGACCGCCGCTGCCGCCGGCCGAACGCGCGGAGTGGGGCGCGTGCGGCCTCTCCGGGGTTGCTCCCCGGGCGAGCACGGATCGACGGGCTCACTGGGACCTGGCTGCTACACTTTCGGCATGACGTGGCTCTCTCGATTCACCCGTTCTCGCCTTTTCGGCGGCGGGCTCGACGCCCGCCCCACGCGCCGCCAAAAACGAAACGCGCTCTTCATCGCGGCCTTCGCCGATCTGGCGCAGGTGGCCCTCGCGCCGCTCCTTGCCGAAGGTGCGCTCTCGCCCCTGGACGCGATTCTCGACCTGCTCGTAGTCGCGGCGCTCCTGCTCACCCTCGGGTGGCGCTGGCGCACCGTGTTCGCCCTGGCGCTGGAGCTGCTTCCCGGCGTGGCGCTGTTTCCCTCCTGGACCGCGGTCGTCGCCACGATGCGCGCTGTCGATGAGCCAGCACCGGCTCCAGCGCTCGCAGCGGAGTGATCCGCGCCAACCAAACCGGCCGGCTTGGGCCGCGGAGGTCGTGAGGCGCCATTCGGCCCGCTACTACTCGGCCAAAGTGAACGGCAGTGACGCTAGACTAGGGATTGAGCAGCAGCGCGGCGGTGCGCGTGGCCAGCGTGACCGAGGTGACGCTGACGAACGCGACGCTGCCGCCGGTGTAGTTGCCGGTGCCGTCGAGCTGTGCGTCGCCGGTGGCGCCGCCGCCGGTCGGTTGCGCCTGGCGGTACGCTTGCGGCAGGGGCACGGTCACGCTCGAGGTCGAAGGATTGACGAGGACGATCCCCTTTTCGAAGTCGCGGCGATACACGCCGCTCGACTGATAGGCGCTGACGTCGGCGGGCAGGGCGCTGATTGCCGCCCCGAAATCGAGGTCGTATTCGGGGAACCAGTAAACCCCGCTGCCGCCGAGGTTGATATAGGTATGAGTGCCCTTCAATAAGAGGTAGGAGCCGATCAAGAAGTCGCGCTCGTCGACGTATTGCTGCCCGCTGCCGCCCGGATACGACTGCACGATGATCATCTTGCCGGCGGCGGTGAGCTTGATGGCGCGATTCATGCCCAAGACCCAGTCCGACGGCGCCTCCATATAGGCGAATCCTTCGAGCATCGCGCCGTCGATATTCGAATAGTCGACGTCGGCCCAGCCGGTGATCATGGCACCGATATTCGGGACGAACAGGAAGTGCTCGGGCGTGGCGGCGAACGCCTGCTCGATGTACGCGCTCCATTCGTGCTTCTGCTGGATCCAGGTGTCGCCGTTCGGCCACACGGCCGCGTTCGCCGGGTTGGTCCCGTCGAAGCGGGTGTCGGGGTCGGTCACGCCGTAGCCGCTGATGCCGGCCTCGAAGCTGTCGGCGAACACGCCCTGAGCGCCGGTGGCGCGCATGTCGGCGAGGACCGACGAGATCCAATAATCGCGAAATCCCATATTAGAGATGTCGTTGATATCCCAATCGCTGCCGGGATCGTGGTGGCGCGCGTTGTTCATGTTGTGCATGAACCAGTCTTCGTGCGCGGTCACGTCGGTCCAGTCGCTCGACCAGGTATCGTTGTGGATGTACTGTGCCGGGCCCGACGACGAGCCGAGGCGATAGTGCAGGAGGAGCCAATTGGCGTTGACCGCGCGATAGCGATCGTTCTCCGCCGCGAGCATCTTCTGCGTGCCGGCGAAGTGCGTGGCGACGAATTGCACGAGCGCGTCGGAGTAGCCGTTGTCGAGCTGGTCGGCGAATGGGACGATGCGCGCGCTGGTGTCGGGGAGCTGCGACAGCGGCGTCGCGGCGCCGCCGTCGCCACCGCCGCCGCCGCCGCTGCCGCCGTCGCCGCCGCCCGTCGCCAGATCATCGCCGCCGCCGTCGCCGCCGTCGCCCGGTGCTCCGGACGAGTGCGAGCACGCCAGCAGCAGGAGCGACATCGCTACGGCGAACAGACCGCGCATGCCTCCATCATAGCGCCGGAACCGTGAAGACGTCGAGCGTCGGGTCGACGAGCAGGAGCCGTACCGCCGCGGCCGTAGCGCTGCGATCGGCGAACAGGCGGGACGAGTCGTGCAGATCGAGCACTGCGGCCAGCCCGGCGGCCTCCTGCGCGGCGATGTGCGCGTGCAGGCGCGCGGCCAGCTCGGCGGCGTCGGGCGGCGGCTCGAGCCAGTCGCCAAAATCGCCCGTCCAATGCGTGTGGGTGCGGCCAATCGCCGCCAGCGCGCACAGGCGATCGTCGTTCGGCGACGGGCCGTACGGCAGCCGCAGCGGGATGGGGCTGCGCGGCGCCACGCCCGCCTCGCGGCACACATCGGCCAATAGCGCGTCGGTGCGCAGGATCTCGTCCACGAGCGCGGCGCCCGCGATCGCGCCCGGCCGCGCGTGGGTGAGCGTGTGGTTGCCGACGACGTGCCCCTCGCGCGCGATGCGTACGGCCACGTCGCGGGCGCGCTCGACGTTGCGACCGAGGAGGAAGAAGGTGGCGTGCACGCCGCGGGCCGCCAGCACGTCGAGCAGGAGCGGTGTCGCCGGGCCGGGCCCGTCGTCGAAGGTCAAGGCCACGTTCGCCATGGCTCACTATACTGCGTCCACGGCGGCAGCAGCGTCTCCGGTGCGACGTTGGGTGCACCCGGGGCCCTGCGGACCCGAACCGGCGGAGGTCGTCGTTACCCGGCCACGGCATGCCTCGGAGCATGCTGCCGGCGCCCGCCATGAAAGGGTCGACGGCGAGGTCGGCGGAGCTACTTCTTGTGGGCTGGTTCTTTTCGAATTTGCTCCGCAGCCAGCTTCGTCGCGATATCTAGCGCTTGTTCAGAGGGAACCTTCACGTCCGGCTCGACGCCTTTCCCCTCCCAATCCGTTTTCGTGATGGAGCTGATCGAGCGGGCGAAGGGAACACCGATCAGGAAGTGGTCGTCCACGCGGCACCCTCGAGTGGGATGCGCACCGCCCCCGGTGGTCTCGCCGATGATGGTCGCGCGCTTTAGATTCTTCAGGGCGTACGTGAAATCCTCCGCAGCCGAGAACGTCCGTTTCGACGTCAATACGAAGACGGGCTTGCCAGCGAGCTTCTTGCCCGGGACCTCGGGCTGCGTCCAATACTCGGTCGTCTTGTTTTCCTTTCTTTCGTAGATGTCATTGAGGCGAGTGCGTTCATTGAACAGGTAGGAGGCGATGAACGCGACCATCTTCGGAGCGCCGCCCCCGTTCTCACGCAAGTCGAAGATGATCGCGTCGACGTGGGCCAGAAAGTCGATCGCTGCCGTCGCCGTGGGACCGCACACCGACGGATCACCAAAGAAATTGAACTTCACATATCCGATATTGCGCTCCAGATGCTCGACCTTCTCGAACCCGCAATTGTCGTGCTCCATTCGCGCTCGCATCTCCGGGTCGATGGGCCGGTCTGGCTTCGGATCCTCCTTGGGCAAGACGTCCGGCACGCACACGACCCGCAGATGCTTGTCGTGGCTGACGGCTTGCAATTGATTCGTGAGGAGCGTGGCAAACGCGTCCCCGTCGCGGATCGCGTCGTACTCGCCCTTCTTTTGTCGGGCGCGCACCGCCTCTTCCATCTTCTTTGCGACGTCCGGGTAGACATAATATTCGGATAGCTTCGCCACGATTCCGTCGAGTATCCGGGACCGGGTCGTCGCGTCGACAGCGATGTTCATGTCTGCCGCCGTCATCCCCGGCGGGATTGCGCGCAAGCTGAAGTTTGCCATCCGCGCTGGGCTCGCGTCGGTGACGTCAATCTTGCCGACGCCGACTGTCGGAGTCCCCTTGTCCTTGAGGCGAAACTCGATATGGAGCCGCTCGCTCTTGTCGACGGCGAGGAGCTCGACGCCGCCGGTGTGCTTGTAGAACGCCATCATTTCATCCGCCGAGGTCTCCGGATCGGATTTGGCGCAATACGCCGCCATTTGCGCGCGATCGCCGCTGTTGAACGCGGTCAGCCACGCCTTCAGGATATGTCCCGCGGGCGTGTTCGGGATGGCAACCGCCGCCGCGTTCGCAACCCCACCGGGAAGCGGGTCGAAGACGCTCAATAGGACGATGGCGGCGACCACGATCGCCGAAGACCCACAGATGCGTGCATTCGCGCTCATACGGTCACGGTCTCAGAACCGTTACCGGCGGGTCTTGAACGCCAGAAAGGTCCGATACTGCATGGGGCTCATACCAGTGAGTCGCTTGAACGTACGCGTGAGGTGGCTCTGATCCGCGAAGCCGGCTTCGGCGGCAACCTGGGTGAGCGGAGTCTCGAGATCTGCGACCCTGCGCCGCGCATACTCGAAGCGGCGCCGGCGCAGATACTCTCCGACGGAGCATCCGAGAAAGCGGCGAAAGGTCGCAGCGAAGTACACGGGATGTACACCCGCCTCTGCTGCGATGATGCGCAGCGATGTCGACTCGCCGAGGTGCGAGTCCAACAGGTCGCGCGCATCCCGCAGCCATCGCGGCGCACTGGCGTACCCGAACCGGGTGCGGCGGTTGGCTGATGCGGCCAGGATTTCCCACGTCAACCCCTCGATCGCCAGCGCCGAGTCTTTGTCGTCGCGGCGCAGCTCCTGCAGAATCTGCATCCCCGAAGCGGCGACCTCGTCTCCTCCAAATTCGGCGGGCTGGTCCAGAGGAGCGGAGAGCTCGGCGATTCGTCGCAGCCAGCTTCCATTCAACTCGACGTTCAGTGTGGCGACCGCGCCGTCGTGCTCTTCGGCGTGGCACTCACCCGGCGGATGGAAGACCAGCATGCCGGGCCGGCAGCTGCGTCGGCGGCGCCCATACTGCTCTGAATAGGTTCCGCCGTGGTTCAAACAGAAGTATGCGTGCTCGTGGGAGTGCCGCGGCAAACGAGAGCCGGCGGCGTGCCGCGACTCGATGATCACGAGATCATCGAGTTGTCGCCGCTTCAGCGTACGCCCGAAGAATCGTCCTTGAAGGAGCTTGGACGCCATCCAGGACGATGATACACGCGTACGCCTCCGACGGCCGGGTGCTCCGCGGGCTCGGCGCTCGCGGGCAACGCGAGCTCGACCACCCGCAGCCGTGAGGTCGGCTTCATTGCAACAGCGCAACGGGGCCACCTGCGGCCTGGGGGGACGTCGCTGCACTGCTTCCCCGGCGACCCGGAGACGACGCTGCGCCGCGTGTCGCTTGCTTCGCGTGTCGCTTGCTTCGCGTGTCGCTTGCCTCGCGTGTCGCTTGCTTCGCTCGATGATAAGATCGTCCCATGATCCGGGTTTGCGCGCTCGTCGCCTTCTTGCTGGGGGGAACCGCGCTCGCCGATCCGATTCGGCTGCGCCTGGCGACGCCCGCGCCGGAAGGCTCCGCCTACGCGCGCGAGCTGCATAGCTTCAGCCGCGAGGTCCTGCGCGAGACCAACGGCCAGGTCGAAGCGAAGTGGTACATGAGCGGCATCGCGGGCGACGAGCTGACCCAGATCGAGCGCATGCGCCGCGGCCAGCTCGACGGCGCCGGGCTGGCGCTCGGCTGCGACCGGCTGGCGCCCTCGCTTCTCGCCGTACGAGTCGTCGGGCTCGTCCGTTCGCGCGACGAGGCGAGCTTCGTGATGCGGAGCTCGAAGATGCGCATCGATCAGGAGATGGCGCGCGCCGGCTTCGTCGAGCTGGGGCTGGGTACGCTGGGCTCGATCGTGGCGATGACGCGCACGCCGGTGCGGACCGTGGCCGACCTCAGGAAGCTGCGCTTCTGGGTCTGGGACAAGGACGAGATCCAGCTTCAGCTGCTGCGCGCGATGGGCCTGCACCCGGTACCGCTGTCGATCGAGGCGGGCGGCGCGGCTTATGACGAGGGCCGCATCGACGGCTTTTTGGCCGTCCCCAGTGCCGCGTTGACCTTCCAGTGGTCGGCGCGCACGCGCTATTTCCTCGACTTCCCGATCGGCGAGATCTCCGCCTGCTTCGTCATGTCCCAGCGCGCTTTCGACGCCCTGCCGCTCGACGAGCGCGCCGTGCTGTCGACGGCGGCTGCCAAGCTGAGCGGTCGCGTGGAGGAGATGGGGCGCGCGCTGGATGCGGAGCTGCTCGAACGGCTGTTCGAGCGGCAAGGGCTGAAGCGGCTGACGCCCGACGCTGCCTTCGTCGATGAGTTCCTCGAGGACGCACATCGCGCGCGCGAACATCTGGACCAGAAGATGGTGCCGCCCGAGCTGCTGAGCAGGGCCCTCGGTTGGTTGGCCGACTACCGCGCCGAGCATCCGCGGCCACTGACCGCGCACTGACGGGCGACCTCGCTCCGCGCTCGACCCTTTGTCGCCAACAGTCGGCGCTGCGGCGGCATAGTGGGGGAGAGGGTGGCGAACATGAGCAATTCCGTGACGCCGAGCGGCATCGCCGCGCTCCTGCAGCACTCCGCATGGGTGCGCCGCTTGGCGTGGACCCTGGTGCGCGACGACGCGCTGGCCGACGATCTGGCGCAAGAGACCTGGCTCGTCGCGCTCAGACATCCACCCACGGACGGGCTTCCGCCTCGTCCATGGCTCAGCCAGGTGATGCGCAACGTGGTGCGCATGAGAGCCCGCGGGGAGCGGCGCCGTGCGGCGCGTGAGCAGGCGACGCAGGCGGGCGCCGAGAGCCACGTCGATACACGGCAGCTCGTCGATCAGGTCGAGACGCAACGGACGGTCGCCGGGCTGGTGGTCGCGCTCGAAGAGCCCTTTCGCTCCACGATTCTGCTGGCCGGCACCCGACGAGACCGTGCCCGCGCGTAAGTGCTTGAATCAGCAACCCTCTCGTGCAACGACCTGCGGGCAGCGAAAAGAGTCTGCTGGCATGTCGAATCCGGCCCGGGCTCGTTCGTCGTGTCCCAGGAGCCACAGGAGGAGCCATGAAATACCTGACGTTCATCCGCCACTCCGAGTCGTATCGTGAGTCCCCGCCTCCGGCCGCGCTTGATGGAGGCGATGGGCAAGTTCGTGCAGAAGTCGGCGAAGGAGGGCACCCTCGTCGACACCGGCGGTCTTCTGCCGAGCAAGGAGGGTGTCCGCGTGCGCCTCGCCAACGGCAAGCATCACCGTGACCGACGGACCGTTCTCGGAGAGCAAGGAGGTCATCGGCGGCTGGGCAATCCTGAAGGCGGACTCGAAGGCCGAGGTGATCCGGATCGCGACCGAGTTCATGGAGCTGCACCGCAAGCACTGGCCCGGGTTCGAGGGCGAATCCGAGGTGCGGCCGATGTTCGAGCCCGGCATGGGCCCGTAGCGCTCCGGCGCGCTGGCTGGGCCACGAGCGTTCCGCAAAGCGAAAGGAGACAGGGCGATGCGAGTCATGGTGTTCGTACCCGGAGACAAGGACTCCGAGGCCGGAATGATGCCGAGCGAGGAGCTGATCGCCAAGATGATGAAGTTCAACGAGGAGCTGGTGAAGGCCGGCGTGATGCTCGCGGGCGACGGCCTCACGCCGACCTCGAAGGCCAAGCGCGTGACGTTCTCGGGCGCGCAGCGGACCGTCATCGACGGGCCGTTCGCCGAGTCGAAGGAGCTCGTCGCCGGCTACTGGATCTGGCAGGTGAAGTCGATGGAGGAGGCGGTCGAGTGGCTCAAGCGCGCGCCGTTCGACGGCGGAGTCGAGGTGACCCTTCGCCCCATCTTCGAAGCGGAGGACTTCGGCAAGGAGCTCACGCCGGAGCTGCGCGCGAAGGAGGAGCGGCTGCGCGCCGAGGTCGACCGGCAGCGCAAGTCGTAAGCCCGTCGGAGGAGCGCGGTCATGGCGAGCGCACCCACCCACGCAAGGCCATCGAGGCGGTCTGGCGGATCGAGTCCGCGCGGCTGATCGGCGGTCTGGTTCGCGTCGTTCGCGACGTCGGCCTCGCCGAGGACCTGGCGCAGGAGGCGCTCGTCGTCGCGCTCGAGCGCTGGCCGGAGACGGGCATTCCGGATAACCCCGGAGCGTGGCTCATGGCGACGCGCGAAGAACCGCGCCATCGACCACCTCCGGCGCGACGCAGATGCTGGAGCGCAAGCACGGCGCGCTCGAAGCCGACGCTACCCTGGAACCCCGAGGACGATCCCCGACATCGAGGCTGCCCTCGACGAGGACGTGGGCGACGACCTGTTACGGCTCGTTCTCATCGCCTGCCACCCCGTGCTCTCGACCGAGGCCCGCGTGGCGCTCACGCTGCGACTCCTCGGCGGGCTCACGACCGACGAAATCGCGCGGGCCTTCCTGGTTCCGGAACCGACGATTGCCCAGCGGATCGTCCGGGCCAAGCGAACGCTTGCCGAGGCACGCGTGCCATTCGAGGTTCCGCGCGGTGAGGAGCTTGGCGCGCGCCTGCCATCGGTGCTGGAGGTCATCTACCTCATCTTCAACGAAGGATACGCCGCCACGCGTGGCGACGAGTGGATGCGGATGGACCTCTGCGAGGACGCGCTGCGGCTTGGGCCGAATCCTCGCCGGGCTCGTGCCCGACGATGCAGAGGTCCACGGCCTCGTCGCCCTGATGGAGCTGCAGGCGTCGCGGGCCCGGGCGCGCGTCGGCCCCTCGGGCGAACCGATCCTCCTTTTCGACCAGGATCGTTCCCGCTGGGACCACCTCCTCGTGCATCGCGGCCTTGCGGCTCTCGCGCGAGCGGAAGCGCTTTGTCGCCCACTCGGCCTTTACACCTTGCAGGCAGCGATCGCGGCCTGTCACGCGCGAGCCCGAACGGCCGACGAAACCGACTGGCAGAGAATCGTCGCGCTCTACGACGCGCTCGTCGAGCTGACACACTCGCCCGTCGTCGAGCTGAATCGCGCGGTCGCGGTCGCAGTGGCCTTCGGCCCCGCTGCCGGCCTCGAGCTCGTCGACGCGCTGGTAGACGATCCGGCCCTTCAGTCGTATCACCTGCTTCCGGCCGTGCGGGGCGATCTCCTGGTGAAGCTCGGACGCACCGAGGAGGCCCGCCAGGACTTCGAGCGCGCGGCGCTCATGGCGCAAAATGGCCGCGAGCGGGAGCTGCTCCGGGCGCGCGCGCAGGCGTGCGCGAAAGGAGGGCGGTCGTGAGGGGATCGCAGCGACGGGAGACTCCGGCTTGCGTGCGCCTGCGAGTGCCGCAGCCGAGGCCAATCGAGTATCCAGGGCACGAGGCTTCAAAGGGCGCCGCTGCCACTTCAAGCAGAATTGAGCCGGGCAGCGCGCCGCGCCACCTTCAAGCAGTGGAACAAGGGCTGGTCGCGGCACCCAAGTGCCGCACCTGGTAGCGAAACCTCGTCTGCAATCGGCGGCTGACCTGTTCGCGGCGCCAGCCGCCCGAGTGGCTCAGCGTAACGCGGAGCTGCCGGGGCGAGTGGGCACTCCAGTTCGGTGCGTCGCCCGCAGATACAAGCGATAGGCTCCGAGGAGCAGGAACGCGCCGATCACCGAGGCGATGAGGCCGGGCCGTTGACCCTGTTGATAGTGGCCCAACGATCTGCCGATGAACCCCGCCACGAACGAGCCGGCGACGCCGAGCAACATCGTCACGATCAGCCCACCAGGATCCTTGCCGGGCATGATCAGCTTCGCCAATCCCCCCGCGACCAGGCCAATGACTAGCATCCAAAGAAATTGCATTGGGTCCTCCTCCCCTTCATGGAACTGCCGCAATCCGTCGATTCGTCGTCGTCAGCGCGGTGTGAGCACCACCTCCAAGCGACGGTTTTGGGCCCGACCCGCCGCGGAGTCGTTCCCTGCCAGCGCCTTCTGGCCACCCATGCCGGTGGCCTGCCGAACGACGACAGCCCACCGAGCATCCCGCCGAGCTTGCTGCCCAGCAGCTTTTCGAGGAA
This sequence comes from uncultured delta proteobacterium, assembly GCA_963816965.1. Classification (GTDB taxonomy): domain Bacteria; phylum Myxococcota_A; class Polyangia; order Palsa-1104; family Palsa-1104; genus JAQBQH01. The sequence continues at coordinate 2,128,148 of CAWFMP010000004.1, read as the reverse complement.
GCCGCCGCTCGTCGTCAGCAGCTGTTCGCTTGCCTGCGGGTTGCTCAGCGTGCTCCCGAGATCCGAAAGCTCGAGCTGCGGCGCTTGACCGCTTTGGAGCCCCTCGAGCAAGCTGCGCGCGCCGACCTCCGACGAGCCGTGATCCGCGATCGCATACATCGCGGTGGGAATCGCCGCGTTCAGGGTCTTTTGCGTCGCTTCGCGGTTCCCGCCCACGAAGCGACCAATCGTGTCGACCAGCCCGCCGGCCTGCGCGAAGGGCTGCCCGAGGTTCGAGATATCCATATTCCGCCTCCCGTTGACGGCCGCGCCAGCCAGATGAAGCCGCTGCAGCGGCACCGCGATCGGCCGCTCCCCGCTCCGGGCGTTGTCGTAGATCCTGCGCAGCTTCTCGCCCTTGGGCGCTCGGTCTGCCGCCAGCCATCCGTTGCCCACGTCCGATTCCATTGCGATGCAACGCCAGGACCACCTGCCGATTCCTAAACAAAAGAGCATCGAGGTGGCGCACGGCGAGCGAGTTGCGGACCGGGCGCAGCTTCAGCTCGAGGCCACAGGGACTCACCTAACCCTGGATCGGGGGCGCACACGTCTTGGCTGACGAAGGATCGCTACGGTCCCGCATGCGCGAGCGCGTGCCCACTTCAGTGCGAGGGGGCGGCGCCCGCGGCCCGGCGGGCGCGCAGGTCGCGGAGCTTGTCCACCAGTACCTTGGCCGGCGCGCCGCTGGCGCCTTCGGGCGTGAGGCGCAGTGACCGCTCGGCCGCCTCGATGGCTCCGTCGATGTCGCCCTGCATCGCCGCGATGACCGCGAGCGCGTAGTAACCGTGGGTGTTCGTTGGATCGCTCGCCAGCGCTCGCTGCACCTGCGTTCGCGCCGCGGCCCCGTCACCGCGGAAAGCGTCGTAGAGCGCGACCAGGGCAATCGATTCCGGCATCTGTGCGTGCGCGGCGAGCCAGCTCATCTCCGGTGCCATCGCCGCCAGCCCTTGCGACGGCTCGTGCTCCAGCGCTGCAGCGTGCACGCGGGCGAGGGTCAGCCGGTAGCGCTCCTCTTCGGGGCGCCCGTCGACCGCCGCGGCCAGCTCCCGCTCCGCTTCGGGCAGCTCGTGCCGTTGCAGGTGCAACAGGCCGCGCATATACGACAGCTGCGCCGAGTCGCCGCCGTGCGCCTCGGCCAGCGCCACCTGCGCCGCAACGTCGCCTCGTCCCTGTTGCAGGTCCGCCCACAGAAGATGGAGCGCGGTCTCCCCGAGCGGCGACTCCTGGTCCACGGGATCGACGGTGGCTGCCGCCTGGTACGGCTTGCGCCAGCTGGTGACCGCGAGCGTGCCCGGACGCAGTTCAAACGTGTCCCTCACCACCTCGTGGTATCGGGCGTCCAGCTTCGTCCAGGCGTCGGCGCCGAAGCTGGCGACCAACGCGGTGTCGAACGACTCACCAGCGGCCATCCGGGCCAGCGCCTCGCCGAGCTGGTACGGGTAGAAGCGGGCCATGGTGTAGACGAGGAACCAGCCGCCGAGGTACACGGCGTTGGTCTGCTTTGCCGACAGTCCTTGCAGGCTGTCGAGCGCCAACAGCGAGCGGAGGGTCGGCAACTGCATCGCGGCGCCGCCGCCCAGGATCCCGCGTGAGGTGACGGGGACAGACCACAGCCGCCGCGGTGGAAGGCCGGTCCGCGCCTCTCCATCGCGGACGATGAACGTCGAGTAGTACTCGGCCAGCCCTTCGTTCAGCCCGAGCGGCACGTTGGGCACGTAGTAGCGGAGCAGGCGGTGGGTCAGCTCGTGCAAGAAGACCTCTCCGGGCGCGTGTGTGCCGTCGTTGTCGATGACCACCGCCGGCTCCGCTTCGAGCGACTCGGGCCGGTAGAAGCCGTCGGTGTGCGGCGGCGCGACCGCGTCGTAATCGCGGCGGCGGGCGAACACGATGACGCGCATCTGCCCCGGCGGCTCGCCGCGACCCGGGAAGTGCCAGCCGGTCACGTCGACAAAGCTGCGGTAGGTGCGCTCGAACTCGGCGACCAGGGGGCGGGCTCGCGACGGTGGCAGATCGGTCGTCACCGCAAAGTGACGCGACTCGTACCGGCGCCACTCGGGTCCCCCCTGGCGCGGGCACACGAGCCGTGCGTGGGCGCAGCCGCCGACGAGCGATCCCAACCACAACGCCAGCGCGCAGCGAATGAGCAGGGGTCCGAGGATCTCGCTGCGAGCTCGGGACGGCCCCGGCTGGTGGCGGAGAGGTCGGTCGCCGGCTGCAGTGTCGTGCCGGAGCGCTCGGGCACGGTCATGGTGTCGCGGTTCCTGCCGTTCGCGAATCGATTCGGTCACCTTCCAGTTATCGCCGACTTTGGCCAGGAGTTGCGTGACGGAGATCGCAGGCGGTGCAGAAGCGCGCCGCGCCCAAGAAACCGAAGGACGCCGGGCACGGTGTCTCAAAGATTCTTGCCTTCCCACGGCGGCCCAAGGGGGAGTCTCTGCGCTACCGCTGGCGTCAGCGGCATACCGATCATGTCGATGAACACCGAGTCGTCGCCGTTGGTCCCCTGGATCGCGCTCGCCGCCGATCGCGCGTGCTATCGTGCGGTTGATGAGGCGATCGACGCTGCGGAGTTACATCGAGCGGCTGGCCATCGCGTCGCTGCTGAGCAGCGGCTGCATGACGACGGACTCCCCCGGCGTGGACATGCGGCGCGGCGGCGGCGAGGTATCCGCGGATCTCGGCTGCCCCACCATTGCCGACGGGTGCAACTGGCTCACCTACGTCGACGGCGGCACGCCGGGCGACAACATCACCTACTGGCTCGGCGACGGCGGCGTCGATCCCTGTCTGCCGTGTGGCTTCGAAACGTTGCCGGGCGCCCATTGCGGGGGCTGCGAGATCATCAGCAACGGCTGCGGCATCGCCTACTTCTGCTCGATCCTCGACTGCAGCTCGGCCTGCGACTCGTCCGGCCGCCGTCCGGCCGGCCTGATCCTGCCGTCGCTGGCAGGCGACGGGATCGCGGATCGGCTGGCGCGCATGGCCCACCTCGAGGCGGCGTCGGTGCCCGCCTTCACGCAGCTCGAGCACGAGCTTCTGGCGCACGGCGCGCCCGCCCAGCTCGTCATCGGCGCGCGACGGGCGCGCGCCGATGAGCAACGCCACGCCGAGGTGATGGGGGCGCTGGCGCGGGGGGCCGGCGCTCGCCCGCTGCCGCTCGACGTCGCGCCCACGCCACTGCGGCCGCTGGCGGCGCTGGCGCTGGAGAACGCCGTCGAGGGCTGCGTGCGCGAGACCGCCGGTGCCGTCGCGGCGGAGGCGCAGGCGTGGCGGCTGCGCGATCCGCGGCTGGCGCGTATCTTTCGCGCCATCGCCGTCGACGAGCGGCGCCACGCCGACCTCGCCTGGGCGGTGGACGCCTGGGCGGCGCCACGACTGCGCCCCGACGAACGGCGGCGGATCGAGCAGGCGCGCGCCGCCGCGGTGCAGGCGATCGCCGCTCCGCGCGGCCTGCGGCGGATCAGCGTCCCAGGTGATACCAGCGCAGCGTGAGACAGGGCTGAGCGCGGTCGATGCGGGCGTCGCGACAGAACGTCGGTCCGTCGCTGACGCGCTTCGCCCGTGAGCTGTCCACCTCGACTTCGGACGTGATCAACAGGCTCTTCGGCAGCACGTCCAGCCGCGCCAGCTCGACGTCGACTTCCGAGAGCCAGGTCCGCGAACGGGTCACGACCGATGGCGCCAGCTCCTCGAAGAAGCGCAACGATCGGCCGCCAAAAACCGCAACGCTGTTTCGCCGCGGATAGGTCGACGCCACCCACCGCGCAGCTTGCGCGGCGGCCGATGCGGTGTGAGCGCGCTCCCAGGCGAGCGGCGCCGAGGCGAACATCGCCAACACGACGGCGGCGATGACGGCGGCCCGCCGTCTGACCAGCGCCGCGCCGAGGACGACGCACGCGAAGGTCACCAGCGGTAACACGTGCCGCGGTTGCTCGACGATGTTCTGGCCCACGAGGACCCACGCCGCGTACGGCCCGGCAATGACGAGCGCCAGACCGCGCGCCCGCGACCCCAGGAGGATTCGCCCCGCCCAGAGAATCAACGGCGCCGCCAGCAGCAGGGCCATCCAGTGTGCGAACAAGCCGTCGTGCACGATCGCGCGCACCAATGCCCACAGCCGCAACGGTACGTTCGGCTGCGTCACGATCGTGCCGCCCCAGCTCGTGAAGTGTCCCAACAGGTGCGTGCGCGCCAGTTGCACGAGCTCGACGGGACCCACGAGCGTGACGAATGGCACCAACCAGACGACACATCCGACCACGAAGCCCACCGCGGCTGGGCGGCGCGCCGGCCGCCGGGCGGCGACGAGGGCGAACGAGAGCGCCAGCGGCCAATAGGAAGCGCGCGTGCCGATGGCCAGCGCCATCGCTCCGCCCCCGAGCGCGGCCGCGACGGCGCCGTCGACTGTGAGGACGGCAAACGCGATCAGCACGAACGCGGTGGCGGTCGCATCGCTGAGCGCGGCGCCGCCGAGCTGCCAGGGAAGCCACGCGGCGGCATAGAGCGCCAGGGCGGCCCAACCGCCCTCGTGCTGGTGGGCGCCCGGTGCCAGCGCTCTCGTCGCGACGCAGCCGAGGCGCCACACCGCGGCAGCGGTCGCCGCCGCCGCCAGCGACGAGGCCAGCGTCGCCGCCGCCAGCGGCGCCAGGCCGGCGCGCACCGCGGCGTGACCGAGCGCGACGTAGATCGCATAGCCCGGAAAGTGCGGCTGCAGCCGTGCCATGTCGAAACGCACCAGGCCGCGGACGAAACCGATGCTGTCGTAGTCATCGGGCAGCCGGGCGCGGGCCAGCCAACGCAGCCCGCCGACGAGCAACGAGGCGCCGAGCACGCTCCACAGCGCGCGTTTGTCGCTGGTCCGCATCGAAAGATCGGCGCTCGCGCCTCGTACAGCATACCAGTGCTGGGGAGCGCGGCCCCGCTCGTCGCCACCGCTGTGTATCCGAAAGATTGCGGGGTGCGGCGCCCCGGATTCGTGGAGAAATGCGTCGGAGAAACCGCTCCCAGGAATGAGGTCGGTCGTTTGCACGCTCGGCTGCGTCCAGTGGTGTTAGATAGTTGCAGAGCGGTGCGCCACGCTCGGGTACGGCGCGCTTTTTGCTGGCGCCACGAGATCTTGCGTAGGAGGCGGCTTCATGTCGCGTAACGCGCTGCGGGTTTTCTTCGAACGCGTGATCGTCGCATCCCTGCCGCTCGCCGTGGCGGCGTGCGGCGGCGGTACCCCGGGGCCGACGATGTCGCAGCCGGGATCGGGCGACATGGCCATGGTCGTGACGGTCGGCGACATGGCCGGGGGTCCCCCGGCGATGGACGATCTGGCCGGATCCACCGCGATGCTCGACATGTCCCAGGTCGACCTCGATTCGTGTGAGGCGATGCACCCGATCACACCGGCAAACATGCCGGCGAGCGCGCTTCCCGACGGCGGTTTCGGAACGCTCTGCACGAGCGGGAGCCCCTGCAGCGACTATTGTCCGACCGGGTACGTGCAGTGTTGCAGCCCGATGCCGAGCGATGGTGGTGCGCTGCTCGTCACCTGCGTCTACAACTGTGGGCCCTCCGGCCGACGGCCGGCGGGGCTCGAGCCGGCATTGGCCAGTGACGGCTGCGCCGTCGGACAGTACTTCGCGTCGATGGCACACCTGGAGGCCGCGTCCGTGCACGCGTTCCGCTCGATGGCCCGCGAGCTCGTGGAGCACGCCGCGCCTGGTCGGCTCGTCTCGGCAGCGCGACGGGCGGCGCGCGACGAGATCCGCCACGCACGCCTGACCCGGGCCGTGGCGCGCGCACACGGCGGTCGCCCGGCGCCGGTCAAGGTCGCGGCGCCGTCGTCGCGGTCGCTCGAGGCGATGGCGATCGAGAACGCGGCCGAAGGCTGCGTGCGCGAGACGTTCGGCGCACTGCTCGCGTCGTGGCAGGCGCGCGCCGCTGGCGATCGCGGCATCCGCGAAATGATGGCCACCATCGCCGACGACGAGGCGCGACACGCCGATCTCGCGTGGGCGCTCGATGCGTGGCTGAAGACGAAGCTCGATCGCGCCGCGCGCCGCCGCGTCCTCGACGCGCGCGCTGCCGCGGTCGCCGCGCTGGCCAGCGAGCTCGAGGCGCAGCCGGCAGCCGCCGAGCTGGTGGCCGAGGTCGGGCTCCCCGACCTCGATCGCGTCCGTCAGTTCCTGGATGCCGCCAGAAGCGAGCTGTGGAGCTGAGGGCGACGAAGATCCTCGCCGTCGCCCTTGTGGCGGCGACGCTGGGCTGCGATGGCAGCGGCGACGACGCCGACGCCGACCTCGGCGTGCAGGCGACGATCGGGCTCGAGTTCGTGCAACAGCGTGGCTGCCCGATGTGCCACGCACCGGCCGACGACAGCGCCGGGACCATGGCCGGGCGATCGACCCCGCTCACGGGCACGGGCGCCTATCCTGCCAACCTGACGACGGACATCGCGACCGGGCTCGGCGGGTGGGCCGACATCGAGATCGTGCGCGCGATGCGCTACGGGATCGACAAGCGCCAAGCACCGTTGTGTCCGCCCATGCCACACTTCGACGGCAGCGATCCGACGCAGCCTGCGATGACCGACGTCGAGGCCGACGCCATCGTCGCGTACCTGCGCAGCCTGCCGCCCGTCGCGCGCGCGATTCCGGGCTCGATGTGTCCGCCGCTCAAGCCGCCGCCGCCGGTCGATATGGCGATGGTGCCCCCCGCCGACCTGGCGGCGTCGCCCGTCGACCTGGCGGAACATGACTAGGAGGCCCGCAAAGAGGCGATGCGCAAGACCGTCTTCATAGCCTCGATCGTGCTCGGCGTGCTCTGCTGCAGCAAGCACGGGCACACCCCGGTGCCGCTGCCGCAAGGGACGCCGACGCCCAATACGTTCTTCACCTCGCAGGTGACCGACAAGACCTTCTACGTCGCCGATCACTTCCTCGCGTCGATCGAGATGCAGATCTCGGGCGAGCCGTTCGCGCAGCTCCTCGGCCGCAATCTCGCCGGCTACGATCGCTTCAACAAGACGCCCGACCTCTACCAGGATCCCGCGACCGGACAGACCATCGTCGATCCGCTCAGCTATTCCATGGCGATCGAGTCCTACGAGTACTCGAAGCAGCCGATGAACAACACCTCGTTCGAATCGGGCGCCGGTCTGTCGCTGCAGTTCGGACCGATCCTCAACCCGTCGAACGTGACCAGGCTCGATGCGTTCACCCTCTTGCACGATCGGGTGCAGGCGTTTGCGCTGGCGAGCTCGAGCGGCGGGCCGTCGGGGACCAACTGGGTCGTTTCGCCGTCGCCGATCGACAATCCGCTCAACGTCTATGGCTGGCCCGGCTTCTGGCCGGTGTACGCCGAGTTCAAGTCGTTTCAGCCCGACGTCGAGCCCTCGGCGGGCGCCACGCGCGGCTGCTCGTTCACCGGCGGCTACGCGGCCGCCTCGATGGGGGCGCAGGTGGTGGGCGACTACGAGTGCGGCTACAACTCGCTCAACCTGCCAAATCGCGAGATGCAGGTGGTCAAGCTGATCGAGCCCGATGCGCTCGGCTTCGCCGCGTGGAAGCAGGGCCTGTGGGTGATCAACTACTGGCAGACGCTGCACGACCTCGTGGGCAACGGCATCACGCAGGTGGCCGACGCCGACCTGGCCAACGTCGGCAAGCCGAACAACAGCGTCGTGGGCCAGTACCCGGATCCGAATGATCCGACCGGCAAGACGCTGCTCAGCGGCGGGGCCGGCGTCTACCTCGGCGACATTCCGCTCGAGGGCTTCCAGGGTCTGACGATGCTCGACGAGATGGACAACAAGGCGGCGCTGCTGCTCCGGAGCCTCCTCACCAGCGACGGCGCGAGCCTGGGCGGGTTTGCGTCGACCAAGGCGGCGATCGCGTACGACTACAAGTCGCCGCTCATGTGGTGGCCGTCGTCGATCGCAGTGACCGAAACGGGGACGGATGAGCCCCCGAGCGGCCTATCGTGGCAGGCCTTCCCCCAGCCGACGGCGTTCACCATCAAGCGCGCCACCAGCCGGCTCCACGGCCTGACGGCGCTCGCCGGCGGCTTCGCCGAGATGTTCGCGCTCACCGATTTCAACAACGCGGATGTCGGTGGGCAGCCGAGCTCGCGCGCCACCTTCGACGGCGATCCGTTTCCCGCGGACGACCAGTTGCCCGACGGCGAGGAGACCCCGCATGACCGCGCGCTCGCCAACATCAAGCTCGCCATCGTCAACATGGATCGCCTGCACTACGACCCGACGAACCAGGTGATGGTCGACGAGGCGACCGTATCGGGCGGGGCGGTCCAGCGCGGACAGACGGTGAGCGCGCTCGTCGCCAGCTACGCGATCGTGGGCATCAGGACGGCGCTGCGCTCGATCGCGTCGACCTTGACGCTGTACTCGAACGATACGCCCGATACGGTCGGCGCACCGACCGCGCTCGACGGCGCGCCGCTCAACGGCGCGCCCGCACCGCTGCCGGCGCGGATGCTGCAGCTCATTCGCGCGCAGGCCGACTTCATCGTCGCCAAGCTGATCGCCGCCGACGGCTCGGTCGCCAACTCGTACGATCTCGGTGCCGGCGCGGCCGATGCATCGCCGACGCGGCTCGAGTCAGAGGCGAGCGCCATTCGCGGGCTGCTCGATGCGTACCTCGCCACCAGCGACACGAAGTATCGCGTGGCGGCGATGCGGGTGTGGGCCGATCTCGACAGGCGCTTCTGGATGAGCGACGTGCGCGCGTATCGCACGACGGCCGGGGTGAGCGACACACTCACCTGGTCGCCGCTCACGTTCGGGACAATCCAGGGTGCGCTGCGACAGTATTGGAAGATCGTCGGCAACCGGCCGGGCAACGAGCAACTGGCGGCGGAGATCCTGGAACGCGTGCAGCGGACCAACAAGCTCGTGCTCAACGGCTGGGACGACGCCAACGCCGACAACAAAGTGCAGTACCCGCAGGAATGCACCGGGGCGGGCTTGCAGATGGCCGAGCGGGCGCTCACCGGCGAGCTGTCGCATCCGGCCGATGGGCCGGATCGCGATCACGACTGCGTGCACGAGATTTCGGCGGCGAAGCTGCCGTCGGCGCTGGCCGGTCAGGTCGTCTTCAAGCGTCGCTGAAGCGCAGGAGATTCTGATGCGGTATCGATTGCTCTGTCTCGGATTGGTGGCGGGTTGCGGCAACGCAACAACCGTGGGCGTCCCCATGGTCTCGTCCACGATCGCGATGACGTCGGATGATCGCGCGCTCTGGGTCGTCAACCCGGATGCCGATTCGGTTTCGGTCATCGATCCCAGCACGCGCGCGCTCGTCGCCGAGATCGCGCTCGGCAGCGCGCCGCCCGCGGTCGATCCGACCACGCAGCGATACGAGCCCAGCGTCAAACCGCGCGCGCTGGCGATCCTGCCCGGCGACAAGAAGGTCTACGTCGCCGGCCAGACCGCGAATCAGGTCTACGTCGTCGATGCGATGCAGCGGCGGGTCGTGACCTCGATCGTCGTCGGTGCGGAGCCGACCGGGATCGTCGCGGCGCCCGACGGCCGGGCGATCTACGTCGTCAGCCACGAGGCGGCGACCGTGTCGAAGATCGATCCCCGCAGCGACCAGGTCGTGGCGACGCTCGACGTCGGCGAGCATCCGTGGGGAGCCTCCGTCTCCGCCGACGGAAAGTGGCTCTACGTCTCGCAGTTCCTCTTGCACCCCGGCCTCACGGTCATCGATACGAGCCGCTTCGCCGTACGCAACACGGTCGAGCTCGCCGAGCAGCCGCCCGACGCGGCGAACGGCAAGCTCGCGCCCAACGGGGTGGCGCGCGGCGTGTACGCCGCGGTGCCGCGCCCGGTCGGCGGAGACGTCTGGATGCCACATCTGTTGCTGGCGGTGAAGACGGCCGAGCCCGACCTCGATTTCCAGTCGACGGTATTTCCGACCGTCTCGACGCTGGCGCCGGACGGCATGGCCGAGGCCAAGCGCCTCTTGTTCAAGCCGCTGCAAGTAGCCGGGGCCAGCGGCGCGTTCAACGACGTCGTCTCCGGCCCGCGCGCGCTCGCCTTCACGCCCGACGGCAAGCTGGCGCTGATGGCCAACTCCGGCAGCGAGGACGTCATCGCCTTCGACGGCGAGACCGGCAACGAGCGCGTACTGGTGCGGCCGCTTGCAGCCGCCCTCCTCGAGGGCATCACCGTGGACCACGCGGGAACGCACGCGTACGTCGACGGCCGCAACACCCACAACGTGGTCGTGCTCGATCTGGCGCCGGACGATCCCCTCGATCCGGTCACCGTCGATGGCGATCCGATCGAGCGGCTCGATGCCGACCCGATGCCCGAGCAGCTGCGGCTGGGGCAGCGGCTGTTCTACAGCGCGAACTCGGCGGCGTTGCCGCTGACGCAGAACTTCTGGGTATCGTGCTCGTCCTGCCACCTCGAAGGGCAAACGGACGCCGTCACCTGGCTGTTCCTCGTCGGCCCCCGCGACACGCCCTCGAACGCGGGCGGGCCCAGCAATACCGGCTTCCTCCTGCGTCAGGCGCTGCGCAACAGCGTCTTGGACTACGACACGACCATCAACCTCGAGCAGGGCGGATTCTTCCACCGTGCCGACGCGACCCAGAAGCCGCTGCTCGACGCGCTGGCCGCCTTCGTCAACCAGGCCATTCCGTTTCCGCAGAACCCGAACCGTGCGCCCGACGGGACCTTGACTCCGCAGCAGATGCACGGCGAGGAGCTGTTCCAGCAAAACTGTCGGACCTGTCACACGGGCGACTACCTGACCGACTCGGGCAGCGGCAATCCGACGCTCGACCTCGACGGTCCCATCGCGCTCCACGACATCGGCACGTGCGATGTCGGGGGCGCGTTCCCGGACGAGCCGGCGCCCGACGAGGTCGTCGGCAAGATGCACACCGCCTGTGACTTCGACACGCCGACGCTGCGTGGAGTCTTCGCCACCGCGCCCTACTTCCACGATGGCAGCGCCGCAACCCTGACCGACGTGGTGGAGCGTCTGCCCGCTGCAGGGGGGCTGGCGGCTGAAGACAAGGCGGCGCTCGTCGAGTACCTCAAGACGCTCTGACTAGTGGTAGTCCTCGTCGAGGGCGCGTAGGAACGCCGCCAGCGCGGCGACGTCGGCGGCGCCGAGCTGCACCGCGGCCAGCGCGGGGTCGCCGTTGCGCACCTGACCGGCGCGCGCCAGGCGGCCGAACGTGACGTAGTGCTGGATCGCATCCTCGATCGTGTCGCTCGCGCCGTCGTGCATGTAGGGTGCCGAGTGGCCGAGATCGCGCAGCCCCGGCGTCTTGAACAGCGCGATCGTCAACGGCAGCACGGCGTCGTCACTACAGGCGTCGGCCGCCAGGTCGAGCTGCGCGCACAGCCGGCCGAGGAGATCAGGCTGCGGATCGGGGAGGGCGGGATTGCCGAGCACGTTCCACAACCCGAGGTCGGCGTGTCCCGGCCGGCTGACGTCGGGGATGTCGGAGAAGACGCCGATGGCGCGCGGCGCCGCCGGCGAGGGTGGCAGAAACTGAGCGGCCTCGGCGTTACGCTCCGTCAGGGATGGCACCGGCAGCGCGCCGAAGGCGCCGGGACCCCACACCGCGTCGAACGAGGCCTGCGCCACGCCAGTGTTGTGGAAGCCGAAGTCGCTGAAGTCGGGAGGTGCGTGACAGCTGATGCAATTGCCGGCGCTCGCACCGTTGGGTGGAGCCTCCTGTAGAAAGAGCATGAGGCCCGCCAGCTCGGCGGCGCCGAACTGGAATGGGTGCGCGTGATACTTGTATTCGCCGTCGTCGACAGTGACCAAGCGCGGCGACGGCAGCGCCGCCAGCAGGCCGCGCAGCCGTCGCGCGTACTGGAGCGGCGCCTCGCCCGGGTCGGGGCGCAGTGGCAGGCCGTTGAAGCGCAGAAACAGATCGTAGGGCGAGCCGTCGAAGTCGCCGGCGGCGTCGCGCGAGAACTTGAGCGAGGCCATGTAGGCGGCGATCAGGTTGGCGACGCCGTCGAGGATCTGGTCGTCGCTGGCCTTGCTGACGTCGAGGCGCAGCGCCTCGGGGATGATGCGATCGGGCGGCAGCCAGGAGGCGCCATTGAACACTGCGCGATACGGGACGCGGCCGTAGTTGGCGGCATCGACGCCACTGCCGTCGTCGCCGCGGATGATGCCAGCGATGTGCGCGACGGCGGTGGCGCTCTGCTCGGGCTGCCAGCCGAAGTTGCGGCCGGTGAGTGTGCCGCGGACCAGGCCGGTCGCGGACGCGAACTGTCCGTCGAAGTGGAGGAAGGTGGCGCCGGCGCGCGGCGCCAGCGCGTCCACCATCGAAGGCACGTTGCGCACGGTGACCTGGCGCCCATCGCCGCGATCGGGAATGGGGGTGCGCCGCGCGAAGTCGGCGTAGGCGCGCATGCCGCCGCCGAGCGCGTCGAGCTGCTCGTCGACGAGGTGGCAGGCGGCGCAGTTGATCCCGGAGCCGGCATAGGGACCGGGCAGTGGCAGCGCACGCGTCTGCGTGGTGTCGAGGACGCTGTCGCCGGTGCCGAGCACGGCGTTGGGATCGCCGCCGGAGTTGACGAAGAAGTATTGCGAGAAGCGGCCGTCGCGGAAGAGCCGCTGGCCGAGCGAGACCGCGGGCGGATCGGCGTTGGGGTCGGGCGGCGGCGCCGCGGGCAGCGGCGGATACTGGTAACAGCCCGCCAGACCCGGGGTTGCGACTCCCAGGAGGAGGAGGAGGAGCAGGAGGGGAGGGTGAATGAAAATGAAATTCAAAATCGTTTTCACTTCTCGGTTCTAATGCAGTCGGCTGGGCAATGTCAATCGGGGGACACCTCCCGCGCGCCGCGGGAGGCTCCGACGTCGCGTGGGCGCGCAGCTCGACGTCCAGAAGAGCGGCCGCGTCCGCCCATGGTCCGCTGTCAGAGATGATCGGCGTCGGCCGTTCGTTCTCGGCATCCTGGCGTGTCACGCACGGCAACAAGATGATCGGCTCTTGTTGCATTTCTCGACGGTGACAGCGGTTCTGGCCGCCGGTCGCCGCACAGGCGCTGGGGGTGGTGTCTCAAAGATTCTTGCCTTCCCACGGCGGCCCACGGGGGAGTCTTTGCGCTACGATGTCGTTCGTGCTCCCGGGCGTCCTCGTTGGCGAACGCTTCGAAATCGAGTCGGTCGCTGCGGTCGGCGGCATGGGCACGGTGTACCGGGCGCGCGATCGCGAGACCAGCGAGCACGTGGCCCTCAAGCTGATGCGCGGAGGCGGCGACCACGATCGCTTCATGCGCGAGGCACAGGTGCTCGCCGATCTGCGCCACGCGCACATCGTCCGCTACATCGCGCACGCCGAGGCCAGCTCCGGCGAGCTGTTCATCGCCATGGAGTGGCTCGAGGGCGAAGATCTCGGCGACGCGCCTGCGCCGGGCCCCGCTCACCATCAAGCAGTCGGTGGTGCTGGCGCAAAGAGTGGCGGCGGCGCTGGCGGTGGCGCACGCGCGCGGCATCGTGCATCGGGATCTCAAGCCGAGCAACCTCTTCTTGCCCGACGGCAAGGTCGAGGCGGTCAAGCTGCTCGACTTCGGCGTCGCCCACCTCGAAGACGCGGGCTGCGTGACGCGCACCGGCTCGATCATCGGCACCCCCTCCTACATGGCGCCGGAGCAGGCGCGCGGCCACCGTCCGCTGAGCCCGCGCAGCGACATCTTCTCGCTCGGCGCCGTGCTCTTCGAGTGTCTCACCGGCCGTCCGCCCTTCGAGGGCGACGGCGCGCTGGCGGTGATGGCGCGCATCGTGCTCGACCCGACGCCGCCGCCGCGTCTGTTGCGGCCGGAGCTGTCGCCCGCGCTCGACGCGCTGGTCTCGCGCCTGCTGGCCAAGAGCGCCGAGGAGCGCCCGGCCGACGGCGCCGAGCTGTCACAGCAGCTGGCGGCGCTGATGGAAGCCGAAGCGCTCGACGGGCCGGCGCCGTCGCTCGCTTCGCCGAGCGGCGTGTTGACCACGAGCGAGATGCGCGTGGTCTGCGTGCTCATGTTCCGCCCCGACGACGCGCACCGTCCCGATCTGGCGGAGACGATGCCCGTCAGCCAGCCAGCGCCGGTCGAGGCGATGCTGGCGTCGGTGCGCGCCACCGCCGCCGCGTACGGCGGGCGCTGCGAGCGATTGCTCGACGGGACCTTCGTGGTGACCGTGACCGGGGCCGGCGCCGCCACCGATCAAGCGGCACGCGCCGCACGCTGCGCCCTGGCCCTGCGCGCGCTCTTGCCCGCCAGCACGATCGCGCTCGCCACCGGCCGCGCCATGGTCGAGGGCCGGGCCGCCGCCGGCGAGGCCATCGATCGCGCCGTGCAGGTCCTCGGCAGCGACACGCCGGTCGCCGGCATCCTGCTCGACGAGCTGAGCGTGCGCCTCGCCGGCGCCGCCTTCGACGTCCGCAGCCACGGCAGCGTGCACATCCTCGAGCGCGAGCGCAGCACCGAAGGCGTGCGCACCCTTTTGGGCCGCCCCAGCCCGTGCGTCGGGCGCGAGGCCGAGCTGGCGCTGCTCGAGAGCCGGCTGGGCGAGAGCATCGAGGAGCCGGCCGCGCGCGCCGCGCTCATCGTCGGCCCCGCCGGCGCCGGCAAGTCGCGCCTGCGCTACGAGCTGGTGCGGCGCGCCCGCGGCCGCGTGCCCGAGGTGTGGATCGCGCGCGGCGATCCGCTGCGCAACGGCTCGCCCTTCGGCCTCATGGCCCAGCTGGTGCGCTCCGCAGCCGAGGTCGCCGAGGCCGAGCCGCTCGACACGCAGCGGATCAAGCTGCGCCGCCTGGTCGGTCGCAACCGCGACCGCGACGGCGACGGCGACGGCGACGACTGCGAGCGCCTGGCGCTGTTCCTCGGCGAGCTCATCGGCGCCCCCTTCGCCGACGACCGGCCCGAGCTGCGCGCTGCGCGCGCCGATCAGCGGCTCATGGGCGAGCAGATCCAGCGCGCCTTCGCCGACTGGGTCGCCGCCTCGACGCATCGCCCGACGCTGGTCGTGCTCGAGGACCTGCAGTGGGGCGACCTGCCATCGGTGTTGGCCCTCGACGGCGCCATGCGCGCCCTGCACGATCGGCCGCTGTTCGTGCTCGCGCTCGGCCGCCCCGAGGTCAAGGACGTGTTCCCCAACCTGTGGAACGAGCGCGCGCTGCAAGAGATCCGCCTCGGCGGGCTGAGCCGCAAGGCGGCCGAGTCCCTGGTGCGCGAGATGCTCGGCGACGGTATGAGCGACGAGCGGGTAGCGCACATCGTCGAGCGCGCCGGGGGCAACGCCTTCTTCCTCGAGGAGTTGATCCGCGCCGCCGCCGAGAACGCGCCCGACACGCCTCCCGAGACGGTGTTGGCGATGACGCAGCTCAGGCTCGAGCGCTTCCCGGCCGAGATTCGCATGGTGCTGCGCGCCGCCAGCATCTTCGGGCTCAGCTTCTGGCGTGACGGCGTCGCCGAGCTGCTCGGGGGGGCGGCGCGGCTCGGCGAGCTCGACGAGCGGCTGCGGCTGCTCGTCGACCGCGAGGTGATCTCGCGCGTGGGCGCGCGCCGGCTGGCCAACCAGGAGGAGCTGCGCTTTCGCCACGGCCTGGTGCGCGACGCGGCGTACGCGGCCCTGACGCCCGACGATCGCATGCTCGGGCATCGCATGGCGGCGCGCTGGCTCGAGTCGGCGGGCGAGCGCGATCCCCTGCTGTTGGCCGAGCATTGCGAGCGCGGCGGCGATCTGCCGAGCGCCATCGGCTGGTGGGTGCGCGCCGCCGATCAGGCCTTCGAGGCCCTGGATGTGGCCGCGACTTTGCGGCTCGTCGAGCGCGGCATGGCCTGCGGCGCGTTCGGCGAAGCGCTGGGGGCGCTGCGCGTCACCGCGGCCGAGGCGCTCTTCCACGCCGGCGAGTTCACGGCCGCCAACGAGCACGCGCGTGCCGCGCTCGCCGCCGCGCCGCACGGCAGCATCGCCTGGTATCGCGCGGTGTCGACGGCGCTGGCGCTGGCGCAGCAGTCGATCGTCACGCCGCTGTCGGAGATCGTCGCCGCGGTCGCCGCGCTGCCGCCGCCGGCGGAGCCGCTGCCGACGCACTTTCTGGTCTGGTTCGTCATCACCAGCACCTTTCTGATCGTGGATCTGGCCACCGAGGCCGCCGCCTTCCAGCGGCGGATGGAGGAAGCGCTGCCGCGGGCGCGGAGCCCGATTGCCACTGCCTGGACGCTCTACGGCCGCTGTCTGGCGGCGGCGGTGCGCGATCACGATCCGGATCTCGCCTATCGCTCCATCGCCGAGGCGGTGCGGATCTGCGAGCAGGCCGGCGATCGCCGAACGCTCGTCTGGCTGACGCTGCAGCTGGCCCTCAGCTCGGTGGTCATCGGCGCCAACGAGGAGGGCGAGGCCTGTGCGCGCCGCGTCCTCGGCTCGAGCTTCGGCGTCGGCCTGGCGCGCGCGATGGGCGAGCTGTCTCTGAGCCGCGCGCTGGCGGCGCAGGGCCGGCTCGACGAGGCCGAGGAGCAGCAGCGCCTCGCGCTCGGCGCCTTCGTGCAGCAGGGCAACATCATGTTCGCCGGCTACGCGCGCCATCACGGCGCGGTGCTGCGGGCACGGCGCGGCGATCACGCGGCCGCGGAGCGCGAGGCCTCGGCGGCGCTGGACGAGATCCTGTCGGCGCGCCACCGCGCCGCGGTGCTGGCGACGCTGTCCGAGGCCCACCTCGGGCTCGGCCGTACCGTCGAAGCGCAGGAGACGGCGCGCGCCGCCTACGAGGCCGCGTGCTACGGCGCCGTCGAGGATGGGCGGATTCGGCCTACCTCTGCCACGTGCGTGCGTTGACGGCGGCGGGCCAGGCCGATGGGGCGCGCGCCGTCGTCGCCGAGGCACACCAGCGCCTGATGGAGAGCGCCGGCCGCTTCACCGACGACGGCCGGCGGGCGCGCTACCTCGCCATGCCCGACCACGCCGCGCTCCTCGACCTCTTCGCGCGGCAGTAGATCGTCGTGCGCCTCGAGTCCGGGCTCTGCGCAGTCGTCAAATGGCGCCGGACGGGCTTGCCCGGGTGTCGCGCCGCCACGAGCTCATGTGCCCGATCGCGTCGTGCATGGAGGAGCCAGAGGCGTTCAGAAGCGCACGTCCAGGTGCGCGAACCCACCGGATCCCATGCTGCCGACGAGCGGCTGGAAGGCCAGCTGTCCCGACAGGCGCCGCGCCGCAGCGACCTGACGACCGCCAACGATGTAGATGGGAATACCGACCAAGGTCATGATCTGCCCAAGCACGAGAGCGGTCGGGCCGAGCTGTAATTCGGATTCGGCGAACGATGGCTCGCACACCGCATGCTCTTCGTGACCCGAGCACTGCGCATGCAGCGCCCCGTCGAGCGCGAGGCCGATTCCGAGCGCGCTCATCCCGATGCCGACGCCCATCAACACCGCGCCAATGACCTTCTTTCTCCGGCCGCGATGCTCGAGCTCGGCCGGGTCGATGGGCGCCAGGTACCCGGGCGGCGCTTGATAGAGCGGAGTCGGAACAGTCAGCGAAGCAGGGGGAGACTCCTGCGCTCGCGCACTGCGCGGGTCATACGACCCAAACGAAAGGAGCGCTGCCATGAGCATCATGGTCTGGAGCGAACCTGCAAGGCGCGTCACGTTACCTCCTCGGCAGCGGCGCTGCGTTAGCACCGATTGTGCCAAGCGGTAACCGCCTCACAGCGGGTGTGCCTACGGTCTCGCCGTGAACGAGGCGACACGACTCCCCGTGTGAACCTCCGTTGATGAGACGATTCGGCTCATGCCAGAAGAGCGGCGGCGCGGCGGACTTCCGAGCTCGCGCTGGCGCCGATCGTCGAGCGCCCTCTTGAAATCGGACACGACCTCGGGCCGCGCGCGATCGTTGGCGATGGACTCTGTTCAGTGCGGCGAGTGCTCTGCACGGAAGTCGGCAAGCCAGGCCAGCACCTCGTGCAGGAGATCGGTCGAGCTCACCTCCCTTGCCACGGCCTCGCGCGCCTGGCGCGCCTCGGAGAAGAATTGGTAGCGCAGCGAGGGCGAGACCGGCACTCGCTTCATCCCCTGCTTATCGAACAGCCCGTCGAGAAGCGCTGCATCTTGGATGCGCCCCATCTCCTCGAATTGGACCAACATCTTCGCGCCCGCGCTGCGGACGCTCGTTTGATATTCGATGGGGAGCGCATCGAAGGCCCGTTGTGCGATCACCATGCAGCCGGGGAGGACGCCGATCGGTATCGCGGTGAAGTAGCGCGCCTGCGCGCTCCACTGAAAGCCAAGACCCCCGAGCGGGATCGAAACGAACCCGTCCGTCTTGTGCTGGTCGTACAGTGAAGCCGCTTGCGCGACGTCGGCGGTCACCACTGGGACGCCGAGACGCTGGAGCGAGCGCCGGGCCACGTCGTCTTCGTTCCATACCCACAGGCGCGTGCGCCGCAGATCTTCCATGGATGCAACCGGCCTGCGCGTCATCAAGATCGGCGCTCCGAACGACGAGAACCCGAGCGACACGAACCCGTTCTTCGCCATCTCCGCTTCGAGGCGCGGCCGCAGCTTGTTGATCACGTACCTGAGCTCGTCTCGCCGCTCGATGAGGCCGACCAGCCTGAGCACGCGCAAGGACGGCGCGATTCTTTCGCAAAAGCCGCCCCCCGCCTCGCCGTCGAGCTGTCCACGGCGGATGCGCTCGAGGGTGGCCAGCTCGTCGCCTGCGATGCCGCCCAGGTACCACTTCATCAGCACCGCGCCGTCGGTCGCCGCGGCTACGTCACGAGCGAAGCCCTTGACCTCGCGCGCCCACATAGTGCCTTCGGGCGCCACGCCGGCCATGCGAAGCGTCACTGGCTCGGCGTGCGCTAACGACGCGAGGCTCAGCGCTATCACAATAAGAGGCGTGAAACGCATCAGCGAGCGACGGTAGCGCCAAATTCAGTATACATGACCGGCTCGAATCTCGGTCGAGATTTGCGACCGCCAAAGAGCCCGAGGATCGAACGGCCGCGACGATCTCACAGCGATGGCGTGAGGGGCCGGCGCGCAGCGCACGCCCGGCGGCAACTGCGGAGGTGTCAGTCGGCGCGCTCGTAGGTGGCGTGGCACGACTGCCGGAGCGCGTTGGTGCACGTCTCCTTGCTGACACGGCCGATCACCTGGCCGCGGCAGGTACCTAGCGAGTTGCGCGCGGTGAAGCGCCCGTCGGGGGAGATCTGCCCGGTGGTCGGCACGCCGCCGAGGACGGTGAAGGATTGGCCCGATTGCGTCACCGCCACCTGGCGCGGCATCGAGCCCGACAAGCAATCGGTGTGCGCGAGCCGCCAGGTCCCGGCGTAGTCGCTGGTCGTGGGAGCGGTGACGGTCGTCGCCGCCGCCGCCGCCGGAGTCGCCGGTGCCGCCGCGCGGTCGTTGGCGACGGGCGCGAGAGGGCGCGTCTCCAAGAGGAGCGCGGTGGTCAGGAGCGCTACGAGCAAGGCCACGCCGATGACGAGCCCACGCTTGCCCCGAACGCCGATCCGCACGAACAGCTCGGAGGTGCGCGCCAGGTTGGCCCGCTCCGGTGCCGTCCCGGAAGTGCGCGCCAGCTTGGCCGCCTCCGGTGCCGTCCCGGAGGTGCGCGCCAGGTTGGCCGCCTCCGGTGCCGTCCCGGCCGTCGCGTGCGCCGGCGGAGGCGCGACGACCGGCGTTTGCGGATCGGCGAGGGTTTCCCCGCAGAAAGCGGTTACCAGTGCCTCCACGCGTGAAAAGCGCTGCTCGGGATCCTTGGCCAGCGCCTGCAGCAGCGCCGCCTCGGCGGCGGGCGGGAGCTCGGGTGCGAGCTGGCGCGGCGGCGGCGGCGGCCGCGAAACGTGGGCCAGCAGCAGCTCGCCCAGCCCCGCCGCTTCGAACGGCAGCCGGCCGGTCACCATTTGATAGAGGATGACGCCGAGCGAGTAGACGTCGGCGCGCGGATCGACGGTGAAGCCCTGGCACTGCTCGGGCGACATGTAGTAGGGCGTTCCCAGGATCGCGCCCACGCGTGTCTTGACGTCGGCGGTGTCGCCCATCAGCTTGGCGATGCCGAAGTCGAGCACCTTGACGAAGTCGGCATCGTCGTCGTGGCGCACGAGGAAGATGTTGTCGGGTTTGAGATCGCGATGCACGATTCCGCGCGCGTGTGCTGCCGCCAGGGCGCGACCGATGCCGCGCGCGATCGTCTGCGCGCGGGCGAGCGGGATCTTGCCCTCGGCGCGTAGGAGCTCGGCCAGGCTGCGCCCCTCGAGCCACTCCATGATGATGTAGGAGCCGCCGTCGGGCAGCTCACCGAAGTCGAGCACGTCGACGATGTGCTCGTCCTTGATCTCGGCCGCCGCCTTGGCCTCCTGAAAGAACCGCTGCACCAACTCCGGGTCGCGGCTGAGCTGCGGCAGAAGGACCTTGATGGCCACTTCCTTGCCGATGCGCGGATGGCGGGCCAGATAGACCGCCCCCATTCCGCCCTCTGCCAGCTTGCGCTCGACGAGGTAGTTGCCGACGGTGCGCCCCAGCACCCGTCTACGATATCAGAGCAGGGCGGCCTGGAGCAGGGCGATGGTGAAGCGGGCGAGGGCCCGGGGCCAGGCGGTCGGGAGGCCCCGATCGTTGTCGCCGCCTTGATAGATTGCGGTTCCCGATCCGCTGAAGGTGTCATTGAAGAGGCGGTAGAAGCCTCGATACACGCTCGCGCAGGTCTGGTCGGCCCCGGGGACGGGGTCGAAGCCGAGCGGAAAACGATGGAGCGGCGGTCGTAGGTTGGACGACGTGAGGTTCAGGGGAGGAGCTTGGCCTTCTTGGCGGCGAACTCCTTCTCCGTCAGCACGCCGGCGTCGCGCAGCTCGGCGAGCTTCTTGAGCTGGTCGACGACCTCGTCGGTGAGCAGGCCCGGCGCGGCCCTGGCCGCAGGCACGGCCTTGTGCCGCCGCTGAGCTTCCGTATGCTGCTTCGCCGCGATTCGTCCGGACACCGTCTGGGCGGTCCCCGCCACGACGGCGGTCCGGGCCACGGTCCGCGTCAGCCCCGCTCCACGCCGCCTCGTCTTTCGCATCATGATGAAGGTCTTGAGTACACGGGGCCCACCGTCAAGGGGGGCGCCGCAACAAGCGACTGCTTTCGATGCCGGTCTTACCGGCGTCGGCGCTCCCCACGACCAGTCGCGCGCGCCCAGGGCCAGCCCTCGGCGGGAAATCTCAACCGCCCCTCTTGCCATGGGGATGTAGACCCGTACCGGGACGGCCGTCGGCGAGAGGGGGCGGATACGAGCGCTACAGCGCGGCGCGGAGGACCTCGACCGCCAGCCAGATCATCGAGGTCACCTGCACCGCGAAGGCGGTGAAGCGAAGATTGATCGCCATGGCCGATCCCGACGTCAGATGCACGGTCGATTGCACCACGCGCGCGATCACGATCACCTGCGGCAGTGTGGTGAACAGCGGCGACGTCACGTGAAGGAGCACGCCCGAGATCACAATGGCGCCGAAGATGGGCAGGTTCTCGAGGACGTTCAGGTGCGCGCGGTTCAGCCGCCAGTAGGCCTCGCCGCCGTGCTGCATGCCGGCGGGGAAGTCGGTCGCCGCCCAGCGCAACGTCCACAAGGATCAACGGGGCGGGGGAATCCCCTGTCAGGGCAAACTCACGCCGAAATCCGTCGAGCAGGGGCACGACTCGGGCCTCAGCTGCCGTGTCGTCAGCTGCGGTCTCGCGCACGAGCAGGTTGAGCGCAAACGGCCGCATCGAGATCGCGCGATACTTTTCCGCGGCGGCTTTGATCTGTCGGGGCGACAGATAGCCGCAGCCGAGCGAGCCGAGACCGCCGGCGTCACCGACAGCGGCGGCGAGCGCGGGCGTGTCAGTACCTTCCGCCATCGGCGCCTGAATGATCGGGAGGCGTACGCCAACCCTTTGGAGCAAGGGGTTCATCTCTTCGTCTCCCTTGCGCGTTACAAGAGCTCCCAGCGACCCTGAATCGTGACGCTAGGCATGCCGCGTTCCTCGCCAGGCGTCCAGACGACTGGTCGCGCTTGATGCGCAACCATCGACGAGCTGCGAATGCTAGCGAGCCTCTGACGCGCTCATACTGCTTCACCAGTGTCGGGCGCCTGCTCCCACCCCCGCGCCCCCTCGTCCTGAGGGCGTCTCGGTGGGTGGTCATCGCTCGTCTCCCGATTGAAGTGCTACTGCTGGCACCGGTCGTGAACGCAGAGTGCTCATGACGCACGAACGTCGGCTCCTGTTTCTTTGCGTGCTCGTGGAGGCAGCAACGGCCCTGTGCCTGCTGCTGGCGCCCGCGTTCCTCGGCCGGCTGCTCCTGGGTGTCGACCTCTCGCCCGTCGCGACGGCGTTGGCGCGGCTGTGCGGAGTGGTCCTGCTCTCGCTATGCGCGGCCTGTTGGCCCGATCGTCTGGCGGGCGACGGAGCGCTGCGCGGCATGCTCGCCTACAACGCACTCATCACGGTCTTTTTGAGCAGCCTTTGGATCGGCAGGGAACTGGTGGGCGTGCTCCTCCCGCCGGTGACGGCGATCCACGCGGTTCTCACCGTGCTGCTCGCCAGCGTCAGGTTTCGACGTCACGCGCCATTGCCCGCATCGCGACTGCAATCGAGCCCGTAGTCGGTCCTGGCGCCGCACCCAGACCGGGCCCGCAGCCGTCGACGCAACGGGAGGGAAGTGACCAGGTGGTACTAAACCCAGGGTTCGCCTCGATTGACCTGCTGCGGACGATCCGCGCGGTCGCCTCGCGGACTACGTCCTCGCTCCCTCGGTCGAAATACCGACGGGTATTCCTCGGTCGGTCGCTCCGGTCGCATCCACGATCCGCCTCACGCGGCTCGCCCTCGCTAGCTCACCCGAAGCGAACCCTGGGTTTAACCCGGGGTTAGGGGACGCCCTGGACGCTCGAGTTGGTGATGGTGATGCTCTTGGCGTTGGTGCCGACGGCGGTCCCGGCGTTCGTCACGCTGCCCGTCGAGACGTTGGTCCAGTGACCGCCGGTGTTGCCGGTCATCGTCGTGTCGGTGATGGTCAGCGTGCCGCCGTCATGTTGTTGCTCGTGAAGAAGAGGCCCGCCGCCGAACGCGTTGACGCCGGCGGCGTTGTTCTCGATGTCGTCGCCGCAGAGGATGATGTTCACCGATTCTGCTCGCCCGTCGCTGTAGAGCGCGCCGCCGTTGCCGCCCGACCCGATCTCGTTCTGGCCGTTGTTCATCGCCGAGCACTTGATTGGCGTCGTTGTTGTTGGCGTCGTGGCCGGTCGCCGTGTTGCCGGTAAAGAGGCTGTCGTAGACGTCGAGCTCGCTGAACAGGCCGCCGACGGCGCCGCCGTTGCTCGCGCGTGTTGCTGGTGAAGGTGCTGCCCACGATGAGCACGCCGTGCTTGCTGCCCGAGCACGTAGATGGCGCCGCCGCCGGTGTCGGGCCCGAGCGGCGCGGCCTGGTTGTCGGTGAAGATCGAATCGATGACGGTGAGGTTGCCGTCGCGCATGTAGAGCGCACCGCCCTCGCCGTCGTCGTAGCCCTGCGAGCAGGGCGCGGGCGCCGTGGGAATCGCCTGCGTGGGCGTGGTCTTGCCGTTGACGAGCGTGATGTGCTGCAGCGTCAGCCGGTTCTCGTTGTTCTGCCAGTTGGCGCTGTCGAAGCTGCAGGATCTGCACGGCGCCGCCGCCGTCGAGCGTGACCTTGTTGCCGCCGTCGATGACCGTGTTCTTGTCGATGGGCACGTTCGAGCGTGGCGGTGACCGCGATGGTGACCGGATCGGGCCCGCAGTCGAAGGTGATGACGCCCCCGTTGGTGACGGCCGCTGTCGAGCGCGGCGAAGGTGCAGCTCGCCGCCGTGCCCGTGCCCACCGTCGCGGTCGGATGCGAGCTATCCGCCGGCTGTCCGCCGGTCGGGATGCCGCCGCTGCACGAGGTATTGACGCTGCCGGCATGGAGGGTGCCCCCGTCGGGCGTCGGGATCGTGGTTCCACCGCCGCCGCCACCCCCGTCGGAGCCGGTGCCGCCGTGCTGACCCGATCCACAGCCCGCCCAAGCGACGAGCGGCAACGCCAGTAGGAGCGGAACCCGCATCGGAATACCTCCATTCACCACAGTAGCGGCGACTCCAGCATACCACGTCCGTCGCACACGTCGGATCCCAGCCGTGGCAGCTGGCGCGAACGATCGGCGCGCAGCTCTACCGCGCGCTCGGCGGCGGCTGGCGCGCGCCTGGCGACCAGACGCCGCCGGCGACGCGGCTGCCCGGCCCAGAGCTCGGCGTACAGTGACCGCGGCGCGCCGCGCCCGAGTCAGAAGCTGGCGGGCACCACAGGCTACTGCGCGCAGCCGATCGGCGCGGCGCCGACGGCGAAATCGTCGAACCAGACGTCGCGCGCGGCTACGCTGCCTGTCGCCGTCGCCGTCAGGCCGAGGCCGATCTCGCCGATGGTCGGGTTGGGCAGGAGGTTCTGCGGCCCCGACAACCCCTTGACCTCGGTGCCGTTGACGTACGCCTGGGTGAGCCCGTTGGTGGCCACCCGCACGTGCCACTCGAGGCAGACCCACTGTTCGGTCGGCATCGGCGGTGTGGTCGCGGTGAGCGTGACCGCGGGCGTGGGTACGTCGTTGATGGTGGCGAACGAGCCCTGCGCCAGGTTGAGCCGGATCCCCTTGGGCGTCGTCGCCGCCTGGTCGACGGCCACGATCGATACGCTGGCCGGATCGAACCCGGCCGGCACCAGCGCGAACACGCGCACGTAGACGTCCGGCAGCGGCACTGTCATGGTCTCGACGATCTGCGCCTGCACGCTGGCGCCGGCGGCGAGCGCGTTGGCGCTGACGTGTAGCGAGTAGAAGCCGCGATGGACGCGATTGGGATCGATGGCGACCGCGCCGTTGGTCTGGGTCGGGGTCCAGATCGAGCTCTGGATGCCGTTTTCGAAGCCTTCGCTGAACAGCGCCGGCACGATCGGCAGCGTGGCCAGGTCGGGAGGCGTGGCCAGGTCGTGGCCGGTGGCCAGATCGGAGGCGGGCGGGGCCGCGAAATCGAGCCCGGCGAGGTCGAGCCCGGCGAGGTCGGCGGGCGGCGGCGGGGGCAGATCGGTCTCGCCCGCCCCCCCGTCGTCGCTGCGGCAGGCGTCGCCGAGCGGCTGGCCGTCGCGGTCTTCCTGGTTGGGGTCGGGCACGAGCGGGCAGTCGTCGACGGCGTCGGGCACTTCGTCGCCGTCGACGTCGGGGGTGGCCGTGCCCAGCATCAGGTGCTGATTCACCTGATGGTGCGGCAGGGTGTCGAAGCGGACCCCGGCGAGCATGCGCGGATCATCGCCGACCACGACCACACGCAGCGTCTGGACCACGTCGGGCAGCCCGATGAGGGCGACGGTGCCCGGGAGGGCGACGGCGCCGAGAAGATTGCGCCCGCGCAGGCCGAAGTCATCGAAGACGCTGACGGTGACCGACGACGGCGCGTGCGTGTCGGCGCTCTCGATCTTCAGCAATACGGAGGTCGCCGGCCGCGCGCAGCCGACGACGACGAACAAGCCCAGCGTGAGCCATGCGCGCACGCGGCCAGTATGCACAGTCGCGACCGGCCGGCGTCCGCACTCAACATTATTGGAACGAGCGATCAAACGTACCTGGCGTGCGGGCGCGAGCTTCAGTCTTCCTCTGGCTGCGCGCGACCCATGGGCGTCTGCCACGTCCTGGCGCCAGCTCTCCAGCACCTCGGCCAGGAGCGGATGCGCCGGCACCTCGCGCGGAACGCCGTCTCGACGCTCTTCACGCGACAGCGGCGATCAGATCTCCTGCCCGCTGGCGCCTTGGAGTGCATCTAGATGCACTCTTAGATGCACTCTAGTCCCGCGCGCGCTTGCGGCGGCGCTCGGCGACGAGCGCGTCGATGCGCTCGCGCGTGTCGTCGTCGTTCGGCAAGAACGCGACGAGTCTGAGGTTCGACGCATCCGCCGACTGCAAGATGGTGAAGCTGAGCGACAGCCGGCCGGCGCGCGGGTGGTCGTACTCGTAGGGGCCGGTCTTGATCTCCTCGACGAGCTGCGCCGCCCACCAGGTGCGAAACTCATCGCTGGTGGCGATCATCTTGTCGACGAGCGCGTGCACCCACGGGTCCTTGAGCATCGACGCGCAGTCGGTGCGGAACATCGCCACGTGCTGACGCGCGCACGTCTCCCAGTCGGCGAGTCGCGCGCGCGACTGTGGGCTGAACAGGTTCCTCAGCACATTGGGATCGGCAATGTTGCCGTAGTCGAACACGGCGTCGCCCACGCGGTTGAACGTGAGTAGATCCCAGCGTCCGCCTTTGATGTACGCCGGACCC
Organism: uncultured delta proteobacterium; assembly: GCA_963816965.1. Classification (GTDB taxonomy): domain Bacteria; phylum Myxococcota_A; class Polyangia; order Palsa-1104; family Palsa-1104; genus JAQBQH01. Next base: position 2,101,816 of record CAWFMP010000004.1, on the reverse strand, counting down.
TTGATCGCTTCGATGAGGTGCTCGAGATGGTGCGGAACGATCTCGTCGCGCGTCTCGGAGACACCGAACTCGACCGGCGTGCACTCGAGCGCCAGCTCGAGGAAGTAGCGCTCTTCCGTCGCATCGAGGCGCAGCGCGCGCGCGATGCGGCGTAACGCTTCGGGGGAGGGGCTGATGTCGCGCGCCTGCTCGAGCCACGTATACCAAGCGGTGCCCAGGCCGGCGAGCTCGGCCACGTCCTCGCGGCGCAACCCGGGCGTGCGCCGGCGGCGGCCCAGCGCCAGGCCAGCCTCCGCCGGCGTCAACCGTTGTCGTCGCGAGCGCAGGAACTCTCCAAGCTCGCGTCGTCTCGCTGCGTCGTCGATGGCGGGCATGGGTGTAGCGACAACAGTAAGATCCGCGGGCGGCGGGGCAATGACCCGCATCAGGCCGCTTCCCTCACCAACTCCGCGAGCGAGGAGGAATACGTCGCGGAGTCCGACGTGAATCTTGCCCATCGCGCAGCACTGCCTGAACCAGCGGCCCAGGGGCGCATCGCGTCGCGTGAGCAGACAGGTAGTCGCAATACCAGGACTCGTAGTGCCCTGGTGCTCCGCACAGAAGAGGGCGAAATAATGCAGTGATTGCTGAGCGACGTTGCGGTTGCGTGCGCGGCTGGATTTGCGCCGGGGGGGCGTGAAGATGAGACCCAGCGAGCTTCGTGCCGTTCTCGAAGCGGAGGCCCGCGCCATCGTCGACGAGCTGCGCTCCATGGGCGCCGCGATCGTTCCGGGCGAGGTTGCAGGTCGCGTTCTCGAGCGGCATCAACAGTCGGCTCTGGTGAGGAACCGGATCGAAGTGCTTTGGCTCCACCTGGAAACGTTCGTCATGGAGCAGTGCGGCGACGTGAAGCCAGCAAGATGATCCTGCCGACTCTCGGTGGCGCTCGGCTCGAGTCCGATGTCTGTTGGAGGGAGATGTCCATGTCGGACACATTCAGCTATGGCGACAAGAGGCGGTGGATCGATCCGCGCGGCGAGACCGGACAGGCGGATGTCCGTAGCCTGCCGCGGCACCTGAAGGACAGGCTCTCTACGATTCAGTGGGCCGGCGGCACGCTTCCAACCCTCGTCCCCGAGTCTTGGAGCGCAACGGCTTCTCCGCCCGACATCTTTCAGATTGGGCAAATTGTCGACGGCAAATATGAGATTCGCGGGCTGCTCGGCTCGGGTGGAATGGGCCAGGTATTCGAGGCGAAAGACCTCGGTCTCAACCGCATTGTGGCGCTCAAGGTTGCGTGGCCGGACATCGGCGCCGAGCCGCTTCGTCGGGAAGCGCAGGTGCTGGCGGCCTTCCGCCATCCCGGGCTGGCAACCGTGCACTCGCTCGGCGAAGAGGGCGGGACGACGTACATGATGATGGAGCGAGTGAGCGGCGCCACGCTGTCTGAATTTCTTTGTCGTCTGCAAGGAGCGCCGCTAGCGATCGCGGAGTGCCTCGATCTCGTCGACGGCATCTGCGACGCGCTCGCGCCGGTGCACGCTGCCGGACTGGCGCACGCCGACCTCAAGCCCGCCAACATCATGATGGTCCCAGGCGGACGTATCGTACTGCTCGATTTCGGGATCGCGCGCATCGAACAACTACGCGGCAGTGGCCAGCGCATATCTGGATCGCCGCACTACATGGCGCCCGAAGCGATCCGCGGTTGTGTCGCGCCCGGCACTGCGCATTTGATCGATCTCTACGCGCTTGGCGTCATCGCGTACGTGATGCTTGTCGGCGAGGCCCCGTTCGATCATCCCAACCCGATCGAGCTGATGATGTTGCACCTTCACGACCGGCCGCCGCGACTGGCCGACCGACGCACCGACGCGCCAGCGGCGCTCGAGCGCCTGATCGGCGACTTGCTCGCCAAGGACCCCGCGGACCGTCCGGCCGATATCGACGTGGCGCGCGCAGAGCTGCGCCTGGCGCGAGAGCAAGTTCGCGCAGCAGCGCACGATGAACGATGAAGCGATCTCGACGCCGGTGCGCGTAGGCCGAACGACTCCGGTCGTCGCGGACCGATCGAGAACGAGGTCGAGCGCTTCTCGCGATGCTCGCCGCGGTCGAGGACCACAGAGGCTTCGTTGACCGCTCAGGCGCAGCGGCGACCGCTCTGATGTCTCGTTGAGCTCAGTCAAGTTGGGACGGCGGCTCGTTACCAACTGCGGCAGCTGCGGCGGAGCTGACGCATACGAGCATTGGCGAGGCATACCGCCCCGCCAGCAGTGTCGGCACGACCCGGGATTTCCCTCCCCGGTGATGTCGAATGCAGTGTTCAGTCTGCAGTTCAGCTTTTGTATCAGGAGGTTGCCGTGTCGAGCGGGTGCGAGACCGCAGGCTCGGCAGTTGCATCCGGCCGGCGTGGACGGAGCAGGACCATCGTAGTTTCGACGTCGAGCTCGGCTCGAGGAGCGCACGTGGCGGCAAGCAGATTCCGCGGACACTTGATCAGCTGGCTCGCTGCAGTACTTCTCGCCGGCGGTGCCGGCGAGGCGACCGGATCTGCTTCTCCGGCTCTTTCCCCGGAGGCAACGAACTCCGGGCCGCCCGCAGTGGACAGGCCCGGCCTGTCGCACGTGCCTGCCAAGAACGCCGCCGGCGCGACCGCTCAGTACTTCGGTGGCACCGTCACCCAGAACGCAAAGGTCTACGTCGTGTGGTGGGGCGACCCTGCCAAGATCAACCCCGCCGTCACGGCGGCGCAAGGTGGAATCGCCGACTTCTTCGCGGGGGTCACGAACAGCAGCTTCTTCGATTGGCTGAACGAGTACAACACCACCATCACCGTCCAGGCGGGCTCGCACATGGGGAGCGCCGGTACGGGTCAGCGCATCGGCCGCGGAAACTACGCCGGTACGCTCACGCTCTCCAACATCCCCTCGGGCAACGTCACCGATGCGCAGATCCAGTCGACCATCGACCAGGCGTTCGTGGCAGGCACGCTGCCGCCGCCCGACGACAATACGCTCTACGCGCTCTATTTTCCGCCGGGCGTGACCATCAGCTTGGATGGGTCGAGTAGCTGCTCTTCTTTTGGCGCCTACCACGACGCCATCATCGAGACCCAGCGCCACGACGCCTATTATCTCGTGATGCCGGACTGCGGTTCCTCGTTCAAGTCGATCACCTCGGTCTCTACGCACGAGCTGATCGAAGCAATCACGGACAACATTCCGACGCCCGCCAGTAGCCCGGACTACCCACAGGCCTGGAATGACTCGACGGGAAACGAGATGGGGGACCTGTGCGACGGCTCGAACGGGACCGTGGCTACCGACTTCGGAACGTTCACGGTGCAGAACATCTGGGACGAGCGGACCAAAGGGTGCAAGGCGTTCAGCTCGGACGCCAACGACTTCAACGTGGCCCTCTCGCCCAACGTGGCAACGGTCGCGCTGAACGCGACGAGCACGTTCTCGGTGAAGACGGCCATCTCCGCCGGCTCGGCGCAGACGCTGACGCTGTCGGCGGCGGCGCCGACGGGCGTGACGGCCACCATCAGCCCAACGACGATCACTGCCGGCGCGACGGCAACGCTGACGGTGACAGCGACGAGCCCGTCTGCGCAGAGCGGACTCCAAGTCGTCGTTCGCGCCGACGCCACCGTGGGCAGCACGGTCCAGACACACACGGCGGCGCTGCTCTTGAGCACCACCTCTGCTCCGGTGGATCTCGGTCCGGCTCCGGCGGATCTCGCGCAGGCCGCGGGAGATCTTGCGCAAGCGCCGGCAGGAGGCGACGCGGGTTCGCCAGGCGACGACCTGGGGACCGGCACTGGCGGCGGAGGAGAGCCGCCCACCGCACCGAAGGGATGCGGCTGCGTCATCGGCGCTCCTGCAAACGCGAGCGCGCTCGACGGCACCTGGCCCGAGGCGACGCTGTTCCTGCTCGCGTTCGTCGTCGTGGCATTGCGTCGTCGCCAGCAGCGCGCCTAGTTCAACCAAAGCGAACCCTGGCCGACGCGCATCAGCCGCGCGGTTGCGCCAGCCAGCGCTCGAGGAGCGCGCGCTCTTTGTCCCACGAGGCGCGCGTCTCCTTCTCCGCCGTGGACTCGATCACGCCGCCGAGGCCGAAGATCTTGCCCTCGATGGTCACCTCTTCGTTGCGTCGGCACTGCCCGTCGCCGACGGCTTCGAGGCGCACGCGGCCGCGCGTGAGGACGATTTCCTTTTTCGGCACCATGCGCCAGGTCCACTCGTTCTTCGCGCGGTCGAGCGTGCCGTGCTCCTCGTAAGCGAAGCTGTCGCCGACGAGCTTTTGCAGCGGTCCCGGCAGATTGATCTTGGGCACGACGTGCAGCTTGCGCGACGAGTCGGTCAGCTCGAGCACGGTCAGCTCGCGATAGCCGAGCACCTCCAGGAAGAGCGCGCGCGTGAACTTCTCGTCGAGAAAGACCTTCCAGAACGTCTCGGGTGTGCAGGGCAGGACGGAGCTTCCGGTCACTGTTTTCATGACCGGAGTTATCGACTCAGTAGGTGACGAAGTAAATACCGGCGGGGGATGGCGCGAATCAGTGGCGTGCGTGAACCTCGCTGCTCGCGAGTGGACGAGGCGGGATTCGCTCTTCCAGGACCTCCAGCAGCCGCTTCGCCAGAACCGCGGCCGAGGCGGGGTTCTGCCCGGTGACCAGGTTTCGGTCCTCGACCATGTACGGCTTCCAGATCTCGCCGCGGCTGAAGTCGACGCCGACCTTCTCCTTGAGATCGGTCTCCAGCAGCCACGTCGCCCTGGAAGCCAGCCCGACGGCCTCCTCCTCCTCGTTGGTGAAGCACGTGACCCGGTAGCCCTTGAAGGGCGACACGCCGTGGATTCTGGTGGCCAGCATCGCGGCGGGACCGTGGCACACGATGAATAGAGGGTTGCCCGAGGCGAGCTGTGCGGTCAGCAGCCGTCCCACGTCGGCGTCGAACGCCAGGTCCGCCATCGGGCCGTGACCGCCCGGCAGGTAGACCGCGTCGTAGTCCTCGAGGCGGACGTCCGACAGCTTGAGCGGCCGCCGCATCACCTCCGCGGACCGGATGATGGCCTCCAGCTCGAGGGCTCCCTGCACCCCGCCCGCCATCTCGGGACGCAGGCTCATCATGTCGACGTTCGGGGTCACGCCGTTGGGCGTCGCGACCACGACCTCGTGGCCGGCGTCGGTGACGATCTTGTACGGGTTCGCGAACTCCTCGGCCCAGTAACCGGTTGCGTACCTCGTGCCGTCCTTCAGCACCCAGTAGGTGGCTCCGCTGACTATGAAAAGTACCTTCGCCATGGCAAAGACCTCCTCTCGTCTCCGCGCGAGGGAGTCCCCCGTTCAGACGATTGCCCTCAGTCTAGGCACGCCTCCGATCATGGGTATCCGCTGGACGCTGGAGTTCAACCTTGTCGAGGCGCGCACTACGACGATATGACCTACGATCGATCGCAGCTCGCGGGGCGACACCGCCCGGAATTCGATGCGTTCCCCGATGCCGCGCGACAGCCGTTCCGCCACCTCAGCGTAGGTGGCGAGCCCGGTTCCTATAATCGTATACAGTAGGGCGCGGAAGCCGAGCGCCAATGCCGCGCCTCCACTCAATGACGAGCGTGCTGGTCGACGCTTTCAACCCAGCGGGAGCGCCACGCAGGGGCCGAAAACGGGTCGGCGAAATATTGCGTCTCGTGTATCACTCTTCCGTCGCTGAATTCCATGACGCTGACTGTGTAGGACGGACGATCGTCGTATGTGAGGACGTACTCGGTCACCCAAATGTCGCCGCTGCCGAAGACGCGGTGAATCTCGAATCGCCGCCTCGCTGGATGCTCTGCTCGCGACGCCCGTATGTTGCGACGACCGTGGATGCGCTCGCCCGACTGTGGGTAATCGAGCACCGCGTCCTCCTGATAGATCTCATGCTCAGTTTCGTAGTCGCCCGCTTCAGAAGCAGCCCAATGCCGCTTCAGCGCTGCCCGAATCTCTTGATCGTCCATGGGTCGCCCTCCCGAGTGCAACAGTGCCGGTGTCTCGCCGGCAATGGTGCGTCGCGGATTCACCCTCGCCAAGGTTCGCCTTCAATCCGCGCGCCTGGCGCGCCGTCCCGTGTTGCTTGGCATGAGGCGCGCACGTCGCAGCAGCGGAGGCGGCGGCGATGGCGGCGTGATCCTCATCGGCAGTGGGCAAGCGGGCGTACCGCTGGCCACCAGGCTGGCGCGCACCGGGCGGCGGGTAATCCTGGTCGAGCGCGCTCATCGGTGGCACGTGTACGAGCTTCGGCTGCACGCCGACCAAGACGATGGTTGCGAGCGCGCGCGCGGCGCACGTGGCGCGTACCACCTGGGCGCGTAGAGGACACTCATGGCTAAGTTACTGTCGGTAAACGTTGGGCTGCCGCGCGATATCGATTGGCAAGGGCGAGTCGTGCATACGGCGATCTGGAAGCAGCCGCGACCCGGTCGCTGTCGCGTCTCGCGCCTCAACCTCGACGGCGATGGACAGGGCGACCTCACCGGTCATGGCGGCGAGCATCGCGCCGTCTTCGTGTATCAAATCGAGTCCTATCGCTACTGGCAGGAGCGTATGCAACGCAGCGACTTCGGCTACGGCCAATTCGGCGAGAACTTTACCGTCGATGGTTTGGCCGACGACGAGGTGTGCATCGGCGACCGCTACCAGATCGGCAGCGCGCTGTTCGAAGTCACGCAGCCACGGGTCACCTGCTACCGCGTTGGAATTCGCATGCGCGAGCCGCGCATGGCCGCGCTGTTGACTGCGAGTGGACGGCCCGGCTTCTACTTCCGCGTCTTGCAAGAGGGGGACGTCGGATCGGGGGACGCGATCGTCAGAGTGGGGCAGGCGGCCGAGGGTATGACCGTCGCCGAGATCAATGCGCTGCTCTACTCGTCGCAGCATCCACGCGACCAGCTCGAGCGTGCGCTGCGCATCGGCGCGCTGCCGGAGGGATGGCGCGCCTCGTTCGAAGCGCTGCTGCAGCGTCGTGGGAGCGGCAACGCCGGTCTCGCGCCGGCGATCGCGGCGCATCCGGCGCCGCCGGGATTTGTGCCGCTCAAGGTGGTGCAGATCCAGCGCGAGTCGGTCGACGTGATCTCGTTTGCGCTGCAGCCTGGCGACGCGCGACCGCTGCCGCTGGCGTTGCCCGGCCAGTTCATCGTGTTGCGTTTGCGTCCCACGCCGAACGGCCCGCCGCTGTTCCGCAGCTACTCGCTGTCGGGCGCGCCGTCTACCGAGGCGTATCGCATCAGCGTGAAGATCGAGCCCGACGGCGCCGCCGGCACCCACTTGAGTAGGCGCGTGCGCGTCGGCGACGTGCTCGACGTCAGCGCGCCGCGGGGAAGCTTCGTGCTGGAACCTGGCGCTGGCCCGGTGGTGCTGCTCAGCGCCGGAATCGGCGCCACGCCGGTGCTCGCCATGCTGCACGCGTTGGTCGCGAGCGCTTCGGCACGACAAGTGTGGTGGCTGCATGGCGCGCGCAATCGCCAGAGTCATAGCTTCGCGGCGGAGTCACGACGGCTCATCCGGGCGCTCGCGCGCGGCCGCAGCTACGTCCTCTACAGTCGGCCCGACGCCGAAGCGCAGGTAGGGCGCGACTTCAACGGCGTGGGGTACGTGGCGATACCCACGCTCGAGAAGCTCGGCGTGCCGCGCGATGCCGACTTCTATCTGTGTGGGCCGTCGCGCTTCATGCACGATCTGACGACGGGGCTGAGCGCCTGGCGCGTGGCCGCCGATCGCATCCACAGCGAGCTGTTCGCCGGCAGCGAGGCGCTGACACCGGGCGTGGTCGGTGCGGCGCAGCGAGCGCCCCATCTTCCGCCGGGCGATGCCGGCTCGGGGCCGCTCGTGTCGTTCGCGCGCAGCGGCATCGCAGCGCGCTGGCGCCCTTCGGCGTGGCAAAGCCTGCTCGAGCTGGCCGAAGCGTGTGACGTTCCCGTCCGCTGGTCATGCCGAACCGGCGTCTGCCACTCGTGCGAGAGCGGCCTGGTCGCGGGATCGGTCGCCTACGGCCCCGAGCCGTTGGACGCGCCCGCCGAGGGCAACGTGCTCGTCTGCTGCTCGCAACCGCAGGGAGACATCGTCATCGACATTTGACCTGCGCGGCGAAGCAGGGGGGGACCCCGGCGTCTGGACCACGGACGGGGCTTCGAAGCGAGTGCGACGCTCTGAGTCTGGCTTCGTGGAAGGTTGACTCCCCTTCAGCTTCTGCGCGACGATGAGGTCGGTGACCGACAGCACGACGGAGCTGGGCAGGCCCGACGGTGGCGAGCAACTCGGCACGCGCGTCCCCGGCCTCACCTGCCTCGCGCTCTTTGCGGTCGGTATCGCGCTCTATCTGTCATCGCTCCGCTACGGCTTCGTCCAGTACGACGACGTGCGCATCCTGCTCGACCATCCGAGGCTGTACGACGAGCACTCGCTCCTGTCGAGCCTCCACGAGATCTTCGTCGGCTACTTCCCGCGCGAGGAGCCGCTCCTCCTCCGCGACGTGTCGTGGGCGCTCGACAGCCGGATCTTCGGCTTCACCAACGCGCTCGGTTACCACCTCGGCAATGTGCTCCTCAATGCCGTCAACGCGCCGCTATTGTTCCTGTTCCTCTATCGCGCCACCAGCCGGTACCGTTTCGCGGCCCTGGTCGCCGCCGGCTTCGTCGTGCTGCCGGTTCACGTCGAGCCCGTTTGCTGGGTCATGGGCCGCAAAGATCTCCTGTCGGCCTGCTTCAGCCTGCTGACGCTGCTCTGCGAAGCCGAGGCCTTTCGCTCGACCGATCGCCGCCGCTCCCGCGGGTTGCGATTCATCGGCTTGGCGTGCCTGGTCCTGGCCATCTTCTCCAAAACGAGCGCCGTCACGCTGGTGCTCGCCGTGGCCGCCTATCGCGTCCTCGCCGCCGACGTGGCTGGCGCCGGCGCGCCAACTCGTGACCGCACGAGCATCCCGTTTTCGGTCCGGGCGAGAGCGGCGAGCCTGCTCGGGCTCTGGCCGCATCTGTTGGCCAGCGGCGCGGCCTACCTCTGGTACAACCGGGTCCTACACCAATTCGGCGTGCTCGGCGCGTCGAGCGCGATGCTCACGCCCGCGAAGCTCGCCGACCTGGCGCGCTTGGGCCCGCTCACGCTCGGCCTGTACGTGCAGAGCCTGTTCGCGTTTTCCGAGTATTCGATCATCTATCAATGGCCGGATTCGGCGATTCCGCTCACGAGCGCACAGCTGGCGACGACCGTCTGCCTCGCGGTCGCGGTGGTCGCTTTCGTCGTCTGGACGGCGTCCAGGCGCCGCGATCTGTTGTTCTACGCGCTCGCCTTCTTCGCGCTCATGCTGCCGTATCTGCACCTCGTCGACGTGATCCGCTGGCGCGCCGATCGGTACGTCTACTTGTCGTCGTTTTGCATCCTCGCCGTGGTCGTTCAGGCCGCGGAGGATCTGCTGCGTCGTGCCAGCCCCGGCATGAGCCGCGCCCTCGGCGGAATCGGGGCCGCCTGGGCCCTGTGCGCGATCTTCGTGACCGTCGCCAACGCGCCGCGCTTCCGCGACAACCGCGCGCTCTGGAGCTACGAGGTCACGCTGCGCCAGCCCTCGGTGAGCGCGTACGCCTCGCTGGCCTCGTCCTTCGTCGCCGAGGCGCGCCGCGAGCACGACCCGGCCGAGCGGCTTCTCCTCCTGGCCGAGGCCGAGCGGGTGGCCAACGCCGGCAAGGCCTATTACGAGAGCATTTCCTGGCGCGCGAACGCGGCGCCCAAGCGCGACTACGCCGAGCTCTATGCGCAGCTCGGCCAGGTGTCGGCCCTGCGCGGCGAGCCCTTGGCGACGCAGCTCGCGCTGTATCAGCAGTCGCATCGGATCTTTCCCATGGAGACGAATATCCTGTTCCTCGCACAAACGCTCCTCGAGGTGGCGGCGTCGCGCGGCGACCTCGAGCTCGCGCGCCGCTCGCTGCGGCTCTACTCGCAACTGGTGGTGTATCGCGCGGCCGATGCGTCGCTGCGGACGGTCTCGCAGCGCGTTCTGGACGCCTATCGGCGCTCCTTCCCGGCGCTGTCACCGGAGATCGACGAGCTCGAGAAGGAGTATCTCCGATGAACAGCGCCAACCCCTACGTGGGCGCCTACCCCTGGCTCGAGGCGCGCCGCGGCGTCTGGCGCGAGATCGTCCGTCACGTGCGGCGCGACACGCGCGGCGCCAACACCGTGCTCGAGCTGGGCGCGGGCTATTGCGACTTCATCAACCAATATCCCGCGCCGCGGCGGATCGCCTTCGATCTCAACCCGGACATGAGACGGTACGCCGCCGCGGGCGTCGAGCTGCGCATCGAGGACTGCCTGGCACTGCCAGGCGTCGAGGCCGATAGCGTCGATCTGGTGTTCGCCAGCAACTTCCTCGAGCACTTCGACGCCACCGAAGTCGACCGCCTGCTGGCGAGCGTCGCCCGCGTGCTCCGCCCGGGCGGGCGGCTGGCGCTGTTGCAGCCGAACCACCTGCGCTGCGCCGACCATTACTTCGACGATCCGACGCACAAGACCATCTTCGACCACCGCAACATCGTCCCGCTCCTCGAGCGCCACGGCTTTGGGCTGGTTCGCGTGGATCCGGGCCTGTTGCCGTTTTCGATGAAGTCGCGCGCGCCCAAGTGGCCGCTCCTCGTGCGTCTGTACCTGTTGTCGCCGGTGCGGCCGATGGCCGCGCAGATGTATGTGGTCGCGCAACGGAGGTGAGCCATCTGGAAGGATAAAAAGGTTTCGGTGATTCTTCCGACCTACCGGGAGAAGAGCTCGATTCGCGCGTCCATCCGCGAATTCGAAGCCACCGGGATCGTCGACGAGATCATCGTGGTCAACAACAACGCCGAGCCGGGCACGAGCGAGGAAGTCGCCGGCACCAGCGCCCGCGAGGTGCACGAGCCCATCCAGGGCTACGGCGCCGCCATCCGCCGCGGCTTCCGCGAGGCGACCGGAGAGCTCATCATCGTCTCGGAGCCGGACGGCTCCTTCCGCGGCCACGACGTCCTCAAGCTGCTCGCTTACAGCGACGACTTCGAGGTGGTCTACGGCAGCCGCACGGTCAAGGAGCTGATCTGGAAGGGCGCCAACATGGGCCTGTTCCTCAAGTGGGGCAACTACTGGGTCGCCAAGCTGATGGAGTTCCTCTTCAACTCCACCTCGCTCACCGACGTGGGCTGCACCATGCGCTGCGTGCGCCGCGACTCGCTGCGGCGGATCGAGCCCTTCTTCACCGTCGACGGTAGCTTCTTCGGCCCGCAGATGATGGTGCTGAGCCTGCTCCTCCGCATGAAGGTGCTGCAGATCCCGGTCAACTACACCAAGCGCGTAGGCACCTCGTCGGTCACAGGGAACAAGCTCGTCGCCTTCGCGCTCGGCATTCGCATGATCATACTGATTGTGAGCTATCGCGCCGCGAGCTGGCTCCGCCCTGGAGGGTCGGACCCTGCCCCGTGAAAGCGCGGGCTCGTGAGTGCCGGGGATGCCCGATTGGGTCATCCGCGAGCTGACGATGGCGGAACCTCGGTCATGCCGCGACCTGGTGCCACCACCACAACGAGAGGAGAACATGTGTTCAAGCGAGGGCTGTCGGGTCCAGCTCTGATGGCAATAGGGTTGATGTCGATGTCGATTTCGTTAGGGTGTCGGTCCGCTCACCGATCGGAGCCCGACACCAAGACGGAGGGGAGTCCAAACGTGGCCGTTCACTACCTGGAGATCGTCAGCAACGACGCAGACACCCTGATTACGCTCTACCAGCGCATTCACGGTCTTTCCTTTGGTGCCCCAGACCCGGATCTCGGGCAGGCCCGGGTTGCGACTCGAGCGGATGGAACGCTGGTGGGCATCCGGAAGCCCCTCGCCGCGCATGAGCACCCGATCATGCGGGCCTACCTGGAGGTCGAAGACATCCAACAGGCAGTGAAGACGGCTGAGGAGCACGGCGCGACCATTGCCTATCCCCCGACTCGACAGGGACGTCGGGGGACCTTTGCAATCGTGATCCAGGGCGACGTGGAACACGGACTCTGGCAACGCTAGATCACGGTGACTTGCACGCGGAGCTGATCACCGTTTCGAGCCGACGTCGTCTGCAGCAGCTCGAGCGCGATCGTGACAAAGGGAGCCGTCGCCGCGTGATATGATCGAAGGTGGTGAATTCTCTGCGCGAGCTGCCCGCGCTGTCCCGCTTTCGACTGCTGTCGTGCCTCGGCCGCGGCTCGCAGGGCGCCGTCTACGAGGCGGTCGACCTGCAGTCCAACGTCCGCGTGGCGCTCAAGACGATCACCATCACGCGGCCGGAGCAGATCGTCCGCTTCAAGGCCGAGTTCCGCGCCATCCGCGACCTGCGCCATCGCAACCTGGTCAAGCTGGGCGAGCTGGCCGAGGAGGACGGGCTCTGGTTCTTCACCATGGAGATCGTCGATGGCGTCGACTTCGTCTCCTGGGTGCGCGGGCCACGCGACGAGCCGACCGACCCCAGCAGCACGCCGACGGCGGTGACCTCGCGGCCGCCGGGCGAGCCCGACCCGCGGATCGACGTGGCGCTGCCGCCGCCGCAGGCCGAGGATCGCCGGCCCGCCTTCGACCAGGCCAGGCTGCGCGACGGGCTGCGTAACCTCACCGGCGCGCTGGCGGCCATTCACGACGCGGGCAAGGTGCACCGCGACATCAAGCCGTCGAACGTGCTGGTGGCGTCGGAGGGGCGGCTGGTGCTGATCGACTTCGGCGTCGTCGCCGAGTTGGACGACCAGACCTCCGACGGCGGCCTCGTCATCGGCACCAACGCCTACATGGCTCCGGAGCAGGCGCGCGCCGATCCGGTCGGGCCCGCCGCCGACTGGTACGCGGTCGGGGCGCTGCTGTTCGAGGCGCTCACCGGGCGGCCGCCGTTTCGCGGCGCGGCCAAGGAGCTCCTCAGGCTCAAGTGCAGCGTCGACGCGCCCTCGCCGTCGCTGTTCGCCGACGGTGTGCCCCGCGACCTGGAGGTGCTGTGCCGGCGTCTGTTGGCGCGTGACGCCGCCGAGCGGCCGACCGCCGACGAGGTCGCGGCCCTGCTCGGCCGCGGCGCCGCGCCGGTCGCGGTCGCGCCGGAGCGGACGGCGCGCCACACCTTCGTCGGGCGCGCCGCCGAGCGACAGGTGCTGGAAGCGGCGTTCGCCGACGCGCGCGCCGGCAAGCTGCGCGTGGTGCTGGTCGAGGGCGCGTCGGGCCTGGGCAAGAGCGAGCTGGCGGCCCACTTCGTCGACGAGCTGCGCGGCCGCGAGCCGCGCCTGCTGGCGCTGGCGGGCCGCTGCCACGAGCAGGAGCGCGTGCGGTACAACGCGCTCGACGCCATCGTCGACGGGCTGGCGCGCTTTCTCGCCGCGCGGCGCGTCGACCGCGTGCCGCCGCTGTCGCCGGTCGGGATCGCGCAGCTGGGCCGGCTCTTCCCGGTGCTGGAGGTGGTCGAGCCCATCGCCCGCGCCGCGCTCTCCTCGCGCGAGCGGCCGTCACTGGCCGAGCGCGCCGAGGCCTTCACGGCGCTGCGCGAGCTCATGGCGCGCGTCGCCCGCCGCCGGCCGCTGGTGCTGGTGGTCGACGATCTGCAGTGGGCCGACGCCGACAGCCTGGCGCTGCTCGCCGAGCTGCTGCGCCCGCCGGACGCGCCGCCGCTCTTGCTGATCGCGACGGCGCGCCCCGAGGCCGACGGCAGCTCGTGCGCGGCCGCGGCGGCGCTCGGCCCGACGCCTACACGGATGCGGCTGGGCGGCCTCGACCGCCGCGACGCCGATTCGCTCGTGCGCCGCCTCCTGGCCCAGCACGGCGCGCCGCCGGCCATCGACAGCGCTGCCATCCTCGACGAGGCCGAGGGCCACCCGCTGTTCATCGGCGAGCTGGTGCGCCACCTCGTGCGCCAGCCCGAGCAGGCGCGGGCGCGCACGCTCAATGACGCCATCTCGGCCCGCGTCGCCGATCTGCCGCCGGCGGCGCGCACGCTGATCTCGGTCGTGGCCGTGGCCGGCGTGCCCATCGGCCAGGCGGTGGCGGCGCGCGCGGCGGACCTGGCGCCGGTCGACTACCTGGAGCAGCTGGAGACGCTGCGCGCGGGCCAGTTGGTGCGCATCAGCGGCGTGCGGATCGAGGACAGCATCGAGCCCTACCACGATCGCATCCGCGAGACGGTCTACGCGCGGCTGGGGCCGGGCGAGCGCGTGCGGCTGCATCGGCGGCTCGGACTCTTGCTCGAAGAGGCGGGCGCGAGCGCCGATCTGCTCTTCAGCCACTTCGAGAAGGCGGGCGAGCGCGTCGCGGCGGCACGGCACGGGGAGACGGCGGCGGCGGCGGCGGCGCGCACGCTGGCGTTCGACCGCGCGGCCGAGCTCTACCGTCGCGCCATCGCGCTCGGCCGTCCCGGCGACGGCGAGCGGGTGCAGCTGTTGACCGCGCTCGGCGACGCGCTCACCAACGCCGGCCGCGCGCAGGAGGCGGCCGAAGCGTTTCTCGAGGCGGCGCTGACCGCGGGCGTCGAGCGCGACCAGCTGTTCGACCTGCGCCGCCGCGCCACCGAGCAGCTCTTGATGGGCGGCCACCTCGAGGCCGGCCTCGACGCCACGCGCACGCTCTTGGCCGACAGTGGTCTGCATTTCCCCGAAGGGGTGGCGGGCGCGTTTGCGCGGCTGGCCTGGCAGCAGGCCCGGCTGGCGCTGCGACCGCTGCGCTGGCAGCCGCGCCGCGACGACGATCTGTCGGCCGCCACGCGCCAGCAGCTCGACGTCTACTGGTCGGTCGGCGCCGGCCTCAGCCTCGTCGACAGCGTGCGCGGCATGCTGTTCTCGCTCGGCGGCGCGCTGGCGGCGCTCGATCGTGGCGACGAGGCGCGCATCGCCCGCGCGCTGTCGACGGCCGCCATCTCCGAGGCCGGCCTGGGCAGCCGCCGGCGTGCGCGCCGCCTGGCCGACGCCGCCTGTCGCGCCGCAGAGTCGGACGGCAGCGAGCGCGCCCGCTTCTACGGCCTGATGGCACGCCAGGGCTGCACGTTCCTGCTCGACAACGACTGGCGCGCCTGTCTCGCCACCAGCGACGAGGCAGCGCGGCTGTGGCGTGCCGCCGGCCACGTCGCCGCCGGCTGGGAGTGGGACGCCAGCGAGCAGTTCGCCTGCTGGTCGCTCGACAACATGGGCCGGCTGCGCGACGTGCGCGAGCGGGTGCCGGCGCGCATCCGCGCCGCCCAGCGCGCCGGCAACCGCTTCATGGAGGTCAACTTCCGCAGCTTCTTCGCGAACGTTCATCTCGCCGTCGATGACGCGGCGGAGGCGCGCCGCGATGTCAGCGACGCCATCGCCTCCTGGCTGCCGGGCCGCGATGACTTCGGCAATCAGCACTACCTGGCGCTGCGCAGCCTCACGTACATCGCGATGTACGACGGCACCGTCGACGCCCAGGCGGCGCGGCTGGAGCCGCAGTGGCGCCGCTTCTCCGGCTCGTTGCTGCGCCACGTGGTGCTGCTCAAGCAGGACGGGCTCATGCTGACGGCGGGCTTCGCGCTGGCGCGGGCGGTCGAGGCGCGCCGCCGTGGCGATCTGCGCGAGGCGGCGCGCCTGTTGCGCGTGGCGCGGCGCGACGCGGCGGCGCTGGCGCGCGTGCCGATTCCGATGGCGCAAGCGGCGGCGCCGCGGGTGCTCGCCGGCGTGGCCGCGCTCGCCGGCGACGAAGAGGGCGCCGTCCGCCACCTGCGCGAGGCGCTCGCTCGCGCCGAGGCCACGGGCGAGGCGCTGATCGCGGCCGCGATCCAGCTGCGGTTGGGCGAGCTCTTGCGCGGCGGCGAGGGCGCCGATCTGACGGGGCTGGGGCAGACGTGGATGGCGCGCGAGGGCGTCGTCCACCCGGCGCGCATGACGGCCGCGCTCGTGCCCGGTTGGCTCCACCCCGGCTGAGCCACCACGACTTGCATCGCCACGGGTTTACGTTACGTAAACCGTGTCTGCGGCGCCCAGTCGTCAGGCCTTCCGAGGGCGCATTCCGCGTGGTGCCCGAGCACCGACGCTTGGGAGTCTAGCTAGACTGTCCGTTCCAAGAATCGGCCACTTCGCGATCAGCCGGCGCCAGGCGCGTTCGCCAAGAGCTGAAGCTGCGCCCGGTCGAGCGCGCCGAGGGCATCGACGAGCGCCCGGCGCGCGGCGTCGAGGTCCCTTTGGGCCTCGAGCGGCTCGGTGAGCGTGATGGCGCGCTGCGCGCTGGCTACCGCGTCGATGATCACGCGGTTGGCGACGCGCAGTCGCCGGCTGAGCTCACGACAGAGATTCTGCAAGAAGAAGCTGTAGCTCGGGAGATCCTCCTCGTAGAGCGCGAGCAGATCCATGTTGCCGAGGACGTAGAGATAGGTCGACTCGCACGCCACCACGGACGCGGAGCGCGGCTGGATGTCGATGAGGCTCATCTCGCCGAATTCGTCGCCCGCGCGCAGTCGCGCCAGACAGGCATCCCCGGCGAGCGCGCGCTTGCGCACCTCGACCGCGCCGGTGCGGACGATGAACATCTCGCGCGCGGGGTCACCCTCGGCGCAGATGACCTCGCCCGTCGCGCAGGCGCGGAGCTGCATCAACTCGAGCAGTCGCTGCAGCGCCGAGTCGGGTAGGCCGCCGAACAACGGAACCTGGCGCAAGAACTCCGTCGCCTGGATGCGCTCGCTCGCTTCCATGAGCCCCTCCGCGTCTATTGTACCCGGCCGGGCTTGAAAAGAATCACGACCAGACCGAGACTCCAGGCCAATTCGCTCTCTTGGTCAGCACGTTGCGGATGGTTCGCCAACAAACCGGAGGCAAGAAAATGTCGAATACCACGGGGCAGGCGGTCAAGCAGCTCGAGCTCAAGAAGGCGTATGGAAACTTCGTCAATGGACAGTTCGTGCCGTCACAGACCGGCGAGACCTTCACCAATCTGACGCCGATTACGGGCAAGCCGCTGTGCGAGGTGCAACGCTCGCGCACCGCCGACGTCGAGCGCGCGCTCGACGCGGCCCACGCCGCCGCGCCGCGCTGGGGCAAGACGCCGCCGGCCGAGCGCGCCAACATCCTTGGCCGCATCGCCGATCGCATCGAGAGCAACCTTGAACGGCTCGCCCTGGTCGAGACGCTCGACAACGGCAAGCCGATTCGCGAGTCGCGCGCCGCCGACCTGCCGCTCGCCATCGATCACTTCCGCTACTTCGCCGGCTGTCTGCGCGCCGAAGAGGGCGCGCTCTCCGAGATCGACGACGATACCGTCGCGTATCACTTTCGCGAGCCGCTCGGCGTCGTCGGCCAGATCATTCCGTGGAACTTCCCGCTGCTCATGGCCACCTGGAAGCTGGCGCCGGCGCTCGCTGCCGGTAACGCGGTCGTGCTCAAGCCCGCGGAGCAGACGCCGCTGTCGATCATGGTGCTGATGGAGCTCATCGGCGATCTGCTCCCGCCGGGCGTGCTCAACGTGGTCAACGGCTTTGGCGTCGAGGCGGGCAAGCCGCTGGCGTCGAGCCCGCGTGTCGCCAAGGTAGCGTTCACCGGCGAGACGACGACCGGCCGACTCATCCTGCAGTACGCGTCGGAGAACCTCATCCCGGTGACGCTCGAGCTCGGCGGCAAGTCGCCCAACATCTTCTTCGCCGACGTAATGCGCGACGACGACGACTTCCTCGACAAGGCGCTCGAAGGGCTTCGCCATGTTCGCGCTCAACCAGGGCGAGGTCTGCACCTGCCCGTCGCGCGCGCTGGTGCAAGAGTCGATCTACGAGCGCTTCATGGAGCGAGCGGTCAAGCGCACCGAAGCCGTCAAGATGCCGGTCAATCCGCTCGAGCCGTCGACGATGATCGGCGCGCAGGCGTCGAACGATCAGCTCGAGAAGATCCTGAGCTACATCGACATCGGCAAGAAGGAGGGCGCCAAGGTCCTCACCGGCGGCGAGCGCCAGATGCATGCGGGCGAGCTCGAAGGCGGCTACTACGTCAAGCCCACCATCTTCGCCGGGCACAACAAGCATGCGCGTCTTCCAGGAGGAGATCTTCGGACCGGTGGTGTCGGTGACGACCTTCAAGGACGTCGACGAAGCGATCGAGATCGCCAACGACACGCTCTACGGGCTCGGCGCCGGCGTCTGGACGCGCGACGGCAACCAGGCCTATCGCATGGGCCGCGCCATCGCCGGCCGGACGCGTGTGGACCAACTGCTATCACGCCTATCCGGCGCACGCGGCGTTCGGCGGCTACAAGCAGTCGGGCATCGGCCGCGAAACGCACAAGATGATGCTCGACCACTATCAGCCAGACGAAGAACCTGCTCGTCAGCTACTCGCCCAAGAAGCTCGGCTTCTTCTAGCCATGGCCAGGCGGGTCGAGATCACCGACGCGGCCCGCAGCGTGATCGAAGCGCTGCGGGCCGAGCACGGCGAGCTCTTGTTTCACCAGTCGGGCGGCTGCTGCGACGGCTCGGCGCCGATGTGCTATCCGCGGCGCGAGTTTCGCGTCGGACAGCGCGACGTCCTCCTGGGCGCCGTCGCCAATGTGCCGTTCTACATCGGAGCCGCGCAGTTCGAATACTGGCAGCACACGCACCTGACGATCGACGTCGTGTCCGGTCGCGGCGCCGGCTTCTCGCTCGAGGCGCCGCGCGGCGTCCGCTTCGTCACTCGCTCGCGACTGTTCAGCGATGAGGAGCAAGCGGAGCTCGACAGCGCGGGGCCCCTGCACCGCGGGCCGCCGGAAGTCGATTCCTAATCGCCGTTTCTCCTCGCCATCCTCTTTTTGCATGTGACTTCGGCTGCGAGACCATCGATTGAGCGGGCGATGGATGCCCGCATAGGCCCATCCCCCAAGTTCCATCGCATGCACGAACGACAGGTTTGGCACCTGGGATCGCAATCCGAGGACAGGTCGTCGTCAAGCCCAACGACAGAACTCGAATCTTCGCCCGCAGGCCACCTTCGTTTTCGAGCTCCTACGACAAAGGGCAAACAGAACTCTGACGACGGGTATCGACGATAGGTTTCTTGCACTCGCGAGCGCGCCGATGGCGGGTACAATCATGGTAGGTGGACGAGCGGCTGAGATCGAGCGCACGACGCGCCCGCGAGGCCGTCGCTGCGGGACGGCTACGCGGCCGCGCGTTCCTCGAGGCCCTCCTGGCCGTGCGTTTCGACGAGCGCGATCTCTGGCTCGACGAACTGCTCGGGCTGCCCGAGCTGCCCGCGGATTTACCAGGCCTGCCGCCCGGCACCGTGCCGTACCTGCCGTGCGACGTCGACGCCATCGTGCGCACCGTGTGCGAGGCGCCGGTCACCACCGCCGACGTCTTCGTCGATCTCGGCGCCGGCCTCGGCCGTCCGACGCTGCTGGCGCATCTTCTGAGCGGCGTGCGGGCCGTCGGCGTCGAGCTGCAGCCGCATCTCGCCGATCACGCGCGCGCCGCCGCGAGCCGGCTCGGGCTCGATGAGGTCCAGTTTACCGTCGCCGATGCCGCGGCCGGCGACATCCCCGAGGGCAGCGTCTACTTCATCTACGCGTCTTTCAACGGCGCGGCGCTGGCGCGCGTGCTCGGTGCGCTCGGGCGGATCGCAGCGCGACGCCCGCTCGTCCTGTGCGCGGTCGGCTTCGAAGTACGCGAGCCGTGGCTACGGGAGCGCCGCTCGGCCAGCCCGGAGCTCGTCTTCTACGAGTACTGGTCACGTTGAAGGGTCGAAAGCAGCTCGGCGCTACAGCCACACCACGCGTCCATCGCGCTCCATGAGTTGCGGCACGCGCTCCGCGTAGCGCTCCTCGATGAGCGCGCGGCGTAACTTCAAGGTCGGTGTGAGCAGCCCGTTCTCGGGCGTCCACTCCTCCGACACGACCAGGAGCTTATCCACGCGCTCGTGCTGATCGAAGGCAGCGTTCATCTCGCTCAGGTGCGCCTCCAGCAACGCCTCGATGCTCCGGCGCTCTGCCGCGCTGCGCGCGCGCAGCGACGGCGACAGCACGACGAGCGCATAGGGCTGCGGGAGGCCCACACCGGACACGCACGCCTGCTCGATGTCGGGATGCGCGAGCAGCGCGCTCTCCAGCGGCGCGGGCGCGACGTACTTGCCCTTGCTCGTCTTGAAGATTTCCTTCACGCGGCCTTTGATGCGCAGCGCTCCCTTGTCGTCGATCTCGCCCCGATCACCGGTGTGCAGAAAGCCCTCTTCGTCGATCGTCTCGCGCGTGAGCGCGAGGTTCTTGTAGTAGCCGACCATGTTGCCGGGGCTCTTCACGAGCACCTCGCCGTCCTGCGAGAGCTTCGTCGTGACGCCCGGAGCAGGCGTGCCGACCCAGCCGATGCGCGCTTCGCCTGCGCGCGCGCAGTGGCTGATCGCGAAGTTCTCCGTCATGCCGTAGAGCTCGCGCAGCTCCATCCCGAGCGCGTCGTACCAGCGAACGAGCTCGGGCGGCGTGGGCGCGGAGCCGGTGATGAAGGTGCGCGACGCATCGAGGCCCAGGCCCTGCCGAACCTTCTTGCGGATGATGCCGCAGACGACCGGCAGCTTGAGCAGCAGCGCCAGCCTTCCGGGCGCCATCTTGGAGAAGACGCCGGACTGCAGCTTCTGCCACAGCCGCGGCACGCTCCCGAAGACCGTCGGGCGCGCGCGCCGCAAGTCCACCGCGAACGTCTCCAGGCTCTCCGCGAAGAAGACGCGGAAGCCGATCTTGAAGTTCGGCGTCTCGAGGCATGCACGCTCCGCGACGTGGGCGAGCGGCAGATAGGAGAGCATCCGATCCTGCGCCGTGATCCCGAACTCTTCCGCGAGCGCGGCCGCCGCGCACATCGAGCGGAAGCTGTGCATCACGCCCTTGGCGTCGCCGGTGGAGCCGCTGGTGTAGACGATCGTGGCCAGATCATCCGGCGCGCGGCGCGGGCTGTCCTCGATGGGGCCGTGCGCCTTGACGATGTCCTCCCACTCGCGTACGCAGTCGCGCTTCGCCTCTTTCGGCGCGAGCGGCATCGTCACGCGCGGGACGTCGGGCAGGCCCGGCTCCATCGCCGCGAAGCCATCGAGCTTGCCGACGAGCACGAGGCGTGCTTCGGCGTGCTCGAGGATGCCGCGAATGCTCTTCGGCGTCAGCGTCGGGTAGACGGGCACCGTGACGTGTCCCGACATCCAGATCGCCAGATCGGCGAGGAGCCACCACGCGGTGTTCTTCGAAAAGAGGCCGATCTTCGAACCTGCCGGCAGATCGAGTGAGCGCAGATGCGCGGCGACGCAACGAGCCTCGCGCATGCCTTCGCCGAACGTGAAGTCGCGCACGACGCCCGCGCCCATCGGTTGCGAAAGCCAAATCGAATCGGCGCGCTCGCGCTCGTGCGCGTAGAGCCAATCTAGCTGAGTGGCGTCGTCCATCGCTACATCGTACGCCAATCTTCGACAGCGGCGTCAGTGCCTCGAGGGCAGCCACGCGGTCACCTCGTCGGGTTTCCGTTTGGCGACCGGGATCGATGCCTTCTCATCACCTGGCTCGGTTCGGGGCGTGGTGATGATCTCGCGCGGCAGCTGGCGCAACGAGCCGATCGGAGCGCGCGCTCAATTCGGGATATCGCTCCCACTGGGCCGCGCAGCAACATGCGGGCGCGCAAGCTGGAGGTCAAGCCGAAGTAGGCAGTGTCGGCCTCGCGCCGCGACTTCCCGTGGAACAACACGTTCCGCGTTCGCAAGTCGCCTTCGGCAGCTCTTGCCTCGCTGGATATGAGGAATAGCCCCGGCATCGAGCCGTGGGGCTAGCTGCGCGATCTGTTCCGTCTATTGCCGGGCTGGCGAATCCGGTGCGTCCTCGAGTTGGCGCGGCGTGGACGCGATTCGACGAGGCGCTACGCGGCTCCCGACCGCGGTTGTCGACGACCCTCCGCCGCGCTAGTGTCGGCGGCCATGAACCACCACATCATCCTCGGTACGCGCAAGGGAACGCTGATCGTCGACCGCAAGAACGACTCGCTGGACGCCGCGACCGATCGCGCATCCCGGCGTCTCGATCAGCTTCGCAGCGCGCGATCCGCGCGACGGAACGCTGTGGGTGGCGATGGATCACGGCCACTGGGGTCCCAAGCTCTCGCGCTCGCGCGACGAAGGGCGCACCTGGGAGAACCTGACGCAGATCGCGTATCCCAAGGGCGCGCGCTTCGTCGAGCAGCACCTGCCGACGCCCGATCAGGATCCGAACGCCAAGAAGCCCACCGCGTACAAGGAGGCGGCGCTGCTCAAGGTGTGGATGATCGCGTTCGGCGCCAAGGATCAGCCGGGCGTGATCCACGCCGGCACGCTGCCCGGCGGTCTGTTCACCAGCGTCGACGGCGGCGATCACTGGGAGCTCAACCTGCCGCTGTGGAACCACGAGAGCCGCGGCGGCGATCTGTTCGCCGGCGACGCCACCGCGCGCAACCAGTGGGGCGGCACGCCCGCGGCGGTCGCCTACGGCGAGTTCGTCCCCGGCATCCACTCGATCGTCGTCGACCCGCGCGACGGGAACCACCTGTACGTCGGCGTGTCGTCGGCGGGCGTGCTGGAGACGCGCGACGGCGGCAAGAGCTGGCACGGCTGCAACCGCGGCATGCTCAACGACTACCTGCCCAACCCCGACGCCGAGTGGGGGCACGATCCGCACTTCGTCACGTCGTGCGCGGCGGCGCCCGATCGGCTGTGGCAGCAGAACCACTGCGGCGTGTTCACCAGCGACGACGGCGCGCGCAGCTGGAAGCGCGTGAGCAAGAACGACGTGAACGTTCACTTCGGCTTCCCCATCGCCGCCGACGAGCGCGACCCGCTCACCGCCTGGGTGGTGCCGGCCAAGGCCGACGATCAGCGCATGACCGTCGACGGCGGGCTCTTCGTCGCGCGCACGCGCGACGGCGGCGCCAGCTGGGAGACGTTCCGCGAGGGGCTGCCGCAGGAGCACGCCTACGACGTCGTCTATCGTCACGCGCTCGACGCGCGCGGCGACTTCGTCTGCTTCGGCTGCACGACGGGCAACGTCTACGTCTCCGAAGATCGCGGCGAGAGCTGGCAGTGCGTCGGCAACAACCTGCCGCCGGTGCACTCGGTGCGGTTCGCCTAGCGATGGCGTGGGTCCGCTTCACGCGCCACCTGCAGCGATTCTTCCCGACGCTGGAGGCGTGCGAGGTGCCGGGCGCGACGGTGCGCGAGCTGATCGACGAGCTCGAGCGGCGCCACCCGGGGCTGGCCCACTACCTCGTCGACGAGACCGGCCGGCTGCGACGGCACGTCAACGTGTTCGTCGGCGAGGAGCCGATGCGCGACCGCGCAAACCTCAGCGACGCGCTTGCGTCCGACGCGCGCGTCTTCATCCTGCAGGCGCTCTCGGGCGGCTAGGAGAGCGTTGGTGTAACGGACGCGCGGGTCCTGGCATCGCGGGTCCGAGGCGGGCGCGGCTTTGCCGTCGAAGAGGGCGGGTTCGACGTGGACGTCGCGCGAGTTCGCGCGATTGACGAACGAACCTGAATGGACGGATCAGACTCAGCGTGGTGTTGGCTGGCCGGGAGCACCCGGAATGGTCGTCGCGTTCAGCACAAACGTCTCATGTATCACGACGTCGGTCGTCTGATCGTGACGGCACGCACGTTCGAGCGGATGCGGCATGCCGCCGACCTGGAGGTCATCGATCAGCCGCCCGGGGGTCGCCATGTTCACGCTGGAACGGCCGGAGTTCGTCTGCCGGGATCTCGCGCAATCGCCGCCAGGGATCACAGGTTCGGAGGGCAGGACGAAGGCAGATGCATCGGCTTCCCGTTCTGCCGTGGGCTGGGCTGCGGCCAGCCCCTTGCGGCCGCGGGTCTCAACGCGGCGACCACCTCGATCAACTGGCTGATCACGACGGACGGACCGATCCGCGTGATCACGATCGGTCGAATCACGCAGGCTTTCAGATGTCCCGGTGATCTGAAACACCTCCGGGTTCGCGCTCGCCGTTGTAGGGATCGTAGCGCCATGGATGGCAATCCCCGCTCGTTGGTGCCAGCGGATCGACGGTCGAAGCGCGACGTGTGAGCCGTTGCTGCGGGCTTGAGCACCACGGCGAGCTGGATTCGCCGGGTTGAAATAGTCCGACAAATGCCAAGCGCGACACCCGGAAAGGAGGGTTTCGCACGTGCTGATTCTGGTCGTCGACGATGAGGACCTGGTTCGAGGTTGCCTTGTGCAAGCCTTCCGCTGCGAAGGACACGACGTAATTGAAGCCGCCTCTGTTAGGGCTGCGCTCAGTGCTGTTTCGTCGCGGCCAGCGAATACCGCCGTGGTCGACTTGATGTTGCCCGATGGCAGTGGGGTCGACTTGGTGTCGCAGCTTCAATCGACTCATCCCGAGATCAGGTGCGTGGTGCTGACGGGATTCGGCACGATCCAAACGGCCATCGCGGCGACCAGAGCGGGCGCGGTAGACTATCTGTGCAAGCCGGTGAACCACCGTGAGCTGCTGGCGCGTCTCGATCCCCAGCTTCGCGACGGAGTCCCCAGGGAAATCGGTGAAGCGCAGATGACGCTCGAGCAAGCTCGTTGGGATTTCATCCAGCGCACCCTGGCCGCCACCAATCAAAACATCTCCGAGACCGCGCGGCGGCTTGGCATTCGTCGGCAAAGCCTCCAGCGAATGCTGAAGAAGCATCCGCCCTCATCCATGGTTTGAAGCGAGCTCGCTGCGGCCCCGCACCATTACCGTGCCGCAATTCGAGGCATGTTGGACTCCGGCCGGTTCCGCTACGGTCGGGCACACCCATCTCGGGAACTTTTAGGAGAGAGCTGATGACCTCACTTCGCAAGCTGTCAGTCGCAGCCGCATTGATTGTGCTCGGAACGATATCGACGATCGCGCACGCTGATGCTTCGTGCACCAGCCTGCTCACCTCGAAGTACAATTATCTATCAGCGCATGGGGGCTGGTGGGGCTACGAGCTGACGATCTCGGGTGACGGCTCGGGACAAGACGTTCGGTACACTCGAGGGGCTCTCACCCTCAGCGCGCCGTATATGTATGACGGGGGCGGCTCGAATACGTTCAGTGATCGCTACGACGGATATTCGAACGGTCAGAACTTCAGCGTGC
This sequence comes from uncultured delta proteobacterium, assembly GCA_963816965.1. Classification (GTDB taxonomy): domain Bacteria; phylum Myxococcota_A; class Polyangia; order Palsa-1104; family Palsa-1104; genus JAQBQH01. The sequence goes on along the minus strand of CAWFMP010000004.1, from coordinate 2,076,744 downwards.
ACGCCCCGGAGACGATCAGGGTCTGGCTCGACCAGAGTGGGGACCTCTGGATCTACGACAATAACTATAGTTACTGGCTCTTGAATAACGGAAACATGTCGTGCTCCGGCGGCGTCGTGACGAAGTACGTCAACGGTGCCGTCTTCACGCTAGCCTTTCGCGCCTGGGGAGCGATTCTGTAGTTCCAGCAAAGGCATTCCCGCAGCCATCTGCCCTGCGCTGAAGGCTGTAGAGTTCGTTGCGCCGACCGCCGCTGCGGTCCAGATCCGCAGGGCCCTCTGCATGGCGAATTGAGATATGGCTCGGGGCACAATTGATCTCGCCATCGGACCGACGCTGAGGTAGGTCTATCGCATCGGAGCCATGCCAGTGAGCCGCGCGCGGCAGATCGACCCCTTCGTCGTCGTTTTCGGCGCGCTCCTGCTCGTCTCGCTATTTCCGGTCTGGTCCGTGCGGTATCACCCGTTACCGGATCTGGCCAATCACATGGCGGCCTCCGCGGTCTGGGTGCACCTCCACGATCCGAGCTGGCACTTCGCGCGCTACTACGAGCTGAACCTCGGCCTGAATCCCTATTGGGGCTACTACGCGCCGATGCGGCTCATCGCTCCCGTCGTCGGCATCGACGTCGCGAACCGAATCGTACTCTCGCTCTACATCGTCGCGCTGCCGCTCGGGACCTACTGGCTGGCCCTGCGCTTCGATCGCAGTCGCTGGATCGCCCTGTTCGCCTTCCCCTTTCTGTGGACCTTCTGCTTCACGTTCGGCTTCATCCACACCAGCTTGGGCCTCGCCCTCGTTCCCGGTGCCATCGCTGCCTTCGACTGGTTCTGCGAGGTCCCTTCGCCCGGTCGCGGCCTCGTCGCCGTCCTTCTCGGCAGCTCGATCTACTTCTGCCACATCGTTCCGTTTCTGCTCTACATCGGCTGCGCTGGACTAGTCGGTCTCCTTCATCGCGACCGTTCGCCTCGGCGCATGGCAGGGCGCGTCGCCGTGTGGTGCTCGACGGTCGGCATTGGCCTCCTGGTGAGCCTGCTCGGCCACGGCAAAGGCATGGGCGCCCGGCCGAGCCACTACAGCTTCAGCTGGGATCGTCATCCCCTCTTGCTCCTGCTCCACGCCTATGACTGGACGTGGAACAATTGCGTCGGGCACGAAGACGAGCTCCTGGCGGCGATGCTCGCCCTCGGCTGGCTCGGCCTCCGCCTCACCGCGCGGCCGCGGCTGAGCCGCGTGCTCCACGACTACCGCGCCCACGTGTGCGTCGCGGCCGCCTTCGCCGGATATCTCATCCTGCCGAAGTCGGTCCTGACGCCCTCGTACTCGTGGGGGGTCAAGTATCGGATCGCCGCGTGGGCCCTCTTGTTTCTGGCCTATCTGATCCCGGGCGAGATCGCCGGTTGGCGGCGCCTGCTCCTGGTCCCGGTCGCCCTGGCCGGGCTCGGATTCGCCGTCGATGCGACCGTCCATTGGCGCGCCGCCAACCGGTTCACGGACGGCTTCGACGCGGCGACCGACGGAATCCCGTCCGGATCGCGCGTGCTCTTCATCCTGGGGCAGCCGTTCCGCGATCCGGCCGTGATCCAGGGATACGTGCAGAGCTGGCCCTCCTACTACCAGGCTCGACACGGGGGATACAACGCCGGGCTATTCGACGACTTCCCGCTGCGCTTCCGCGAGCGCTTTCCGGCGCCGACCTGGCAGTCGATGGCGTTCAACTGGGATCAGCACGCGCCGTTCTACGACTATGTCGTGACCTTTCAGAAGACCGGGCAGGCGGTCTTCGGCCCGCATCTGTCGTCGGTCGCGGCGGTGAAGACGGTTGGAAAGTGGACCGTGTGGAAGCTTCCCGGCCCCCGCGTCGATGTGCCCCCCGGCCCCGCGTACCCATCGGGCTGGGCCTACGATCCGAGCTGGCGCCCGGCCCGCAGACCCTGATCAGGTGCGGCGGTACTGCGCGAACATCAGGGTCCTTGGCGTCCAGCCAGCGACACCGGGCCGGTGCGCGGACTGCTCGTCGACCAACTTGCGTAGCAAGCAAGAGATTGTCGCGCACTGGCGGCACGTCGACGACGATGCCGTACGCGACGCTGATGATGGAGGTCATGAAAGACTACAACCGGCCCGAGGCCGGTGCGGTCTATGGTGCGATCGACATGGACCGGGCTAAGCTCGTCGGCCAGCTTGCACACTCCTACGGCAACTAGACAAACGAGGTGCTCATGTACGCGACGAAGAATGATCTCTCCGAGCCGATCCGCACGAAGCTCGTCCAGCTGCTCAACGCGCGACTCGCCGACGCGATCGATCTGCAGACGCAGATGAAGCAGGCGCATTGGAACGTGAAGGGGCCGAACTTCATCGCGCTGCACGAGCTGTTCGACAAGATCAACGAAGACGTCGAGGACTACGTCGATCTGATCGCCGAGCGCGCCGTGCAATTGGGCGGCATCGCCCTGGGCACGGCGCGCTCGATCGGGCAGCGGTCGCAGCAGAAGGAGTACCCGCTCGAAATCTCATCCGGTCGCGACCACGTCGACGCTGTGGCGAACTCGCTTGCGACGTTCGGCAAGGCGGCGCGCGCGGCGATCGACGCGAGCGATGAGCTGCGCGACAAGGACACCGCGGATATTTTCACGGAGGTGTCGCGCGGCGTAGACAAATGGCTCTGGTTCGTCGAGGCGCACCTGCAGGCCGAGCGCTAGCACGTGCCGAAGGATCGCGTCGACGAAGCCGATGAAGAATCGTTTCCGGCGAGCGATGCGCCGGCGTGGACGCTTGGCGTCGAAGGCGAGTCGAGGGAAGCCATGAGTGAAACGAGACGGGTGCGGAAGGTCGTCAAGAGCCAACCCACGATCGAGGGCGCGGGCGTTCACCTGCATCGCGCAATCGGCCTCGGCGAGCCTGAGGAGTACGATCCCTTTCTGCTGCTCGATGATTTCCGGTCGGATACTCCGACGCACTATGTGAAGGGCTTTCCCTGGCATCCGCATCGCGGAATGGAAACGATCACGTACGTGCTCGCCGGCGACGTCGAGCATGGCGACAGTCTCGGCAATCGCGGCGTCATCGCCACCGGCGACGTACAGTGGATGAGCGCGGGCAGCGGCATCATTCATCAGGAGATGCCGAAGGGCGATGCGCGGGGCTCTATGTACGGCTTTCAACTTTGGGCGAACCTGCCGGCGGCGAACAAGATGTCCGAGCCGCATTACCGCAGCATCACCAGCGGTGACATCCCGATCGTCACCGACCGCGGCGGAGCGATCGTCAGGGTCGTCGCGGGCCGTGTCGGCGACGTCGAGGGTCCCGTGCGCGACGTCGTCACGAAGCCCGAATACCTCGACGTGATGGTTCCCGCCGGCAAGACGTTCACGCATCGCACGCCGCGAGAGCACACCGTCTTCGCGTACGTGTTCGAGGGCCGCGGCATGTTCGGGGATCGCGAGGTCGACGATCGCCACCTCGTGTCGTTCGACAAGGGGGACGTAGTCACCGTCAGCGCCAACGCGGAGTCTGTCCGCTTCCTGCTCGTATCGGGACGACCGATTGGGGAGCCGATCGCGTGGCAAGGGCCGATCGTGATGAACACCGACGAGGAGCTACGCGTCGCGTTCGAGGAACTGGAGAACGACACGTTCATCAAGCACCGCGTCAGCCCGCCGAAGCCCTGAACGCCGCGCCATCTATCGCGCGTCGTCTGGTTTTGCCAACGATTGGCGTGACTGCTGGACGAGCCCGGTTCCGAGCTCGTCCGAAGGAGCTACGACCTTCATCATCGCTGCGACTCGACCAATCAACACCGATAGGTCAACCTACGCGAAGCCCGAGCGGAGCGGGGGCGCGTGGAGTTCAGACGATTCCGAGCCGGGCCGCCCACCCGGCGATATAGGTCTTGAGGAACCCCATGAACTCGTCAGCGCCCTCTGGCAGCGAACGGCCGCGCTGCGTGATCTGGTGGAATTCCATGCTCACCACGGGGGCAACGAGGCGGCTCATTACGATCTCGCGATGCTTGCAGAGCGCGAGCCCGAAGGAGGGGATCACCGCGACGCCCTCGGCTGCTTCGACGAGCGCGACCTGGGTCTCGAGCAGGTTCGCGACGCATCCGATCTCGAAGCGGACGCGCGACTTGCCGAGCTGTCGATCGATGACCTGCTGGTGCGGGCTGGACGGGTCGAGGGCGATGAGGGTCTCGCCCTTGATAGCCGACCAGGGCACGTCGCTGCCGACGGCAGCGCCGCCGCGGCCGGCGCGGATCAGCGCAAGCGAGAAGCGGAAGAGCGGCACGCGCCGCACGCCCGGGACGCTTTTGAAGAGACCCACGCCCATGTCTAGCTGGCCGGCCTGCAGCTGACGCAGGACCGTGTCCTGGTCGGCGTCGAACAGGCGCACGCGCAGCTCGGGCCGGAGGCGGCGATATTCGCGCATCGCCTGAGGCAGGATGTTGGCCGCGACGAGCGGGGTGGTGCCGAGGGAGACGGTCTGTCGCTTGCCGCGCGCGCTGCGCCCGACGCGCGCCATGGCCTCCTCGAGCTCCTCGAGATGACGGCGCGTCGCATCGAGCAGGTCGGCACCGTGGCGCGTGAGCTGGACCTGCCGCGTCGTGCGATCGAACAGGCGGTAGCCGAGCTGGTTCTCGAACTCGCGAATCAACACGCTCAGGCCCGACGGCGTGATGAACAGCGCCTGAGCCGCACGCGCGAAGCTGCGATGGTCGGCCACGAGATGGAACGCGCGAAGCTGTCGAGAGGTGAATTCCATTCATGAGTAAGTATCATCAATCGACGAGATTTCGGAACTGGTTATTGACAGTGCCGAGGACTAGCTTGGGTTTCAGGAGGCAGTCATGGAAACCAAGAAGGCCGGAATCAAGAACGTGGTGCTCGTGCATGGCGGTTTTGTGGACGGCTCGGGCTGGCAGGGTGTCCACGCCGAGCTCCGCAAGCGCGGCTTCAATGTGACGATCGTGCAGAACCCCACGACCTCGCTGGCCGACGACGTCGCGGTGACCAGGCGCGCGCTGGCGGCGCAGGATGGGCCCGCGATCCTCGTCGGGCACTCGTACGGCGGGGTCGTCGTCACGGAGGCCGGCAACGATCCCAAGGTCGCGGCACTCGCCTACGTGGCCGCGTTCGCGCCCGATGCGGGCGAGTCGGTCGCGTCGATCATCAAGGACCCGCCGCCCGGCGCGCCGGTTCCTCCGATCCTCCCGCCGCAGGACGGCTTTCTCTATCTCGACAAAGAGAAGTTCGCCGCGTCGTTCGCGGCGGACGTTGCGCCCGATGCCGCCGCCTTCATGGCGGACTCGCAGGTGCCCTGGGGCGTGGAGGCGCTGTCGGGAGCGGTGGCGCAACCGGCCTGGAAGAAGAAGCCGAGCGTCTACGTCGTCGCGACTGAGGATCATATGATCCCGCCGCCTGCTCAGCGGGCGATGGCCGCCCGCGCGGGCTCGACTCTGGTGGAGGTTAAGGGGAGCCACGCCGTGTACGTCTCGCAGCCGGTCGCGATCGCGAGAGCGATCGAGCAAGCTGCGCACGCGGCGCAGGGATGAACTTCGATGACGCGTCCACCGGTCCGAGGCTTGGTTTCGCGTCAGATTCTTCTTCCGGATGCACCCGCGGGTGGTCGCGCTCCACCTATCTTCTGGGTGTAACCACTTGCAACGGATCCCCGACCTGCGTTTGGTGCTCTACACCGGCATGAGGCGCAACTGGATCCGTTCAGGCGCGACCGATGTCGAGGTGCCCGCGAACGCCTCCCTCCAGGGCTTCGAAGACGAATCGACAGCGAGGCGTCGTTCTGACGTTCTCGTGCATGACGGGCCAGGTCGCCAGCTTGAGCTCGAACGCTGTAGGCAGTACCCGCACAAGCTGCCCATCGTGCCGCGCGACGGCGACCTGACACACACCGATCCCGAAATCGGCGCGAATCGCGGCCAACTGAACCAGCACTCGCCCACCCCGAGTAGCTCGGCACCCGCAAGCTGGGCATCGGCAAGGGGACCGTCAGTCGCGCCATCGCACGGCTCGAGGACATCGTCGGTGCCGAGCTCATTCATCGCACGACACCCGCCGTGGCACTGTCCACGGCGGGCGCTGCGCTGTACGAGCGGACCGCTGGCCATCTCGCCGCGCTCGGCCAGGCCGTGCTCGGCCTGCCCGAAGCAGCACAACAACCGTCAGGCCTTCTCCGCGTCACCGCGCGAGTACCTCGCCGAGAGCATGGAAGAGGTCTATCGAGGCGTCGATCTCATCGCGGTAGATGGAGACGCTCTCGGTGTTCACGCCGAGCGGCACTTGGTGGTCGGCGAGCGCGTCGAGGATTCGGGCCAGGTTCGCGCGGCAGATTTGGATCGACGTGGTCAGCGGCGCCGACGAGGAGGCCAGGATCGCCGCTTCCGTCTCCGGCGGAATGGCGATGCCGAGCCAATTCATGAACGCCATCGTCTTCGGCCGGCCGCACGGTACGAAGGTCAGCACCACCCGCCGCGGAGCCACGTCCTGCTCGCGGCACCGTCGTGCATAATCGGTGAGCATGCGGATCGTCGCGGTGGGCTCGTACACCGCCTGGGAGACGAAGAAGTCGCAGCCGAGGGCGGCCTTGGCCAGCATGTGGCCAGCTTCATCGCGGTCACGGTGCCGTTCGGCGATGGCGACGCCACCCAGCGTCAGTTTTGGCCGGTGCACAGCTGCCAGCTCGTAGGCACGCTTGAGCGACATCGGATACGGCGCACCGCGCGCAGTCGGCCGGCCCACCAGGGTGAGCAGGTCGAGGCCCATGCCGTCGATCGACTCGTCCAGCCAGCGCTGCCACCCAGTCTCATTCAGTGTACCGATGCACTTATAGGCAATGGCCGTCTTGCCTGTCTGTTGCCGCAGCCGCACGGCATAGCTTCGTGCATCGACGGTAGGGGAGAAGGGAAAGGGCCTCGGCACGTCAGTGCGGCTGCTTTCGTCCTGCAGATCGTAGATCACGAAGCCGTCGACCGGCAGCGCATGGACGCGCGTGACCAGCTTTGCCGCCGCGCTGGCGATTCGCTCCTCTGACGAGTCTGAGCGCGGCGGTGTGGTGCCATACAAGCGAACGGTATCGTCGCGGGTGAGCAGAAGCGAGGCGAGAGATGAGGGCATCCTGTCGGCGAGGGTACACGAAGACGAAGCAGACGGTTTCAGACGATCGCGCACTGCAAGGATCGCGACGGCGACGACGAGCAAGACCAACACTACGCGCGTCGTGGAGTTCTGCTCCTTGAGCTAGACTCTCCTGTCGTGCTCTGGGATTGATCCGCCTCCGTAGACACCTTTGGAAAGGCGAATACGATGCGGAGCATGGTCGATGAGCCCAAGACGAAGCGGCGGGCGAAGCGGAGCTTCACGGATGAGTTCAGAGCAGGCGTAGTGGACCTGGTGCTCAAAGAGGGCAAGACGCCAGCGGAGGTGGCGCGGGACCTGGATCTGACGTCGTCGACGGTCCGGACATGGGTCGATCGCGCCCGCGCCGACCGAGGCGAGGGCAAGCCCGGCGCCCTGACGACCGAGGAACGCGAAGAGCTTTCGCGGCTGCGCAAGAAGGTGCGGCAGCTCGAGATGGAGCGCGACATCCTAAAAAAAGCCGCGGCCCTGAAGTATCCCCGCGACCCTTCCAGGAATCGTCAGAGATTATGATCGCTTCGCTGAAGCGCTCGTCAGAAAGTTGAGCGCGCATCGTTTCGGTGATCCCGTACGCGCGAGTGATCCTGACGAGGAACTAGGCTTGGCGCAAAAGGTGCCGCTCCGGTATGATCATCGGATGCGCAACCTGTTGCTGCTCATCTGCTTGGTTGCGATAGCCCCGAGCGCGCGCGCCGAAGATCGCACCAAGGCGCAGCAGGCGTTCACCGAGGGGCGGCAACACTTCGACCTCGGTGAGTACAAGGAGGCGCTCGAGTCGTTCAAGCTCGCCTACCGCAACTTCGAGGATCCGACGATCCTCTTCAACATCGCGCAGTGCGAACGGCAGCTCGGCCACAAGGAGGAGGCGGTGGCGTTCTACCGCAAGTTCCTCAATAAGGTGCCCGGCGCGCCGAATCGCGCCGACGTCGAGGCGACCATCGACAAGCTCAACACAGCGCTCGCCGCCGAGCGCGCGTCGCAGGTGACGCCGCCGCAAGGCACGCTCGGCGGGGGCAAACCGGCTGACGCCACCGCGAACGGCGCCTCCTCCACCACCGTCGTGGCGCAAGCGCCGCCGCCCAGTGCCGAGCGCCAGCCGCTCGTCAAGAAGTGGTGGTTGTGGACCGGCGTCGGCGTGGTGGTCGTGGCGGTTGGGCTCGGGGTCGGGCTCGGCGTCGGTCTGCAGCCGCACGCGCAGACCGCCAGCACCGACTTCGGGAATGTGCGCTTTTGAGCCGCACCGTCTGGACGATCGTGGCGGCGCTGGCGCTGGCCGGCTGCGGCAAGGGTGACGGGATCGTCGTTGTCTCGGTGAGCTCGACGGCGCCGCTCGGCGGCGTCAGCGAGCTGCGCGTGCAATCGACGCTCGGCGGGCGCAGCTCGACGGAGACGGTGCACCCGTCGGCGCCGTTCAGCTTGCCGCCGGCGAAGACCTTCGGCATTCAGGTGGCGTCGAATTTGAGCGGGACGTTCGCCGTGGCGGTCGACGCGCTCGACGGCGACGGCAACGTCATGGCGTCCGCGAACGGCTCGGCGACGCTGGCGGGCGGTGGACGCGCCGACATCGAGCTGGTCTTCGACGCCGGCGTCGGGGACATGGGCGGCGGCGGCGATGGTGGCAGCGGCGATCTCGCCGGCACGTGCCCGCCGCTGACCGGACTGGCGTGCCTCGACCCGAACACGCTGCAGCAGTGCGCCGCCGATGGCGTATCGATGGAGTCAGTGCCGTGCCCCAAGGGCTGCACGACGACGGGGTCGCCGCATTGCCAGTTGGTCACGCCGACGGGCATCGCGCCGGCGAACGACTTCAACGCGCCGGGCATCGGCGCCGTCACGCTCGCGTCTGCCACGATGCACTCGGACACCGGGCAGATCGACGGTGTGCGCGCGGCCAACGGCGATCCGACGACGCTCAGCGTCGACGCCACCAGTGGCATTGGCTTCCACCTCGTCACGCAGGGGGGCAGCACCGTCGGCGTGTTCGTGATGCGCGGGCTGACCGTCACCGGCACGCTGACGATCGTTGGTCTCTATCCGGCGGTCATCCTCGCCAACGGCGACGTCGACATCGTCAAGGTCGACGTGTCGGCGAATTGCACGACGCGCACGCCCGGTGCGGGCGGCTATGCCGGCGGCACGACCGTCGTTGGGGCAGGGAGCGGCCTCGGACCGGGAGGCGGCGGACCGGGCGTGGTTGGCGCCTATACCGGGGCCGGCGGCGGCGGCCACGGCGATCACGGCGGCAAGGGCGCCGATCAGGGCGCCACGATCGGCGGCGCCGGGGGCGCGCTCAACGACGGGGCCACGCTCGCGATCCTGCACGGCGGGTCGGGCGGCGGCGCGCAGACCGGCGGCAACTATCCGGGCGGCGCCGGCGGCGGCGCGGTGCAGATCGTGTCGCAGACCAAGATCGTCATCACCGGCGGCATCGCTGCGGGCGGCTGCGGCGGCCTCGGCAGCGGCGACGTGCAGGGCGGTGCGACCTGCTCGGGCGGCGGCGCGGGCGGCGCGATTCTGCTCGAAGCACCCACGGTCTCCGTCGGTGACAATGGCTACCTCGTGTGCGGCGGCGGCGGCGGCGGTGGGGTCGACACCAGCGGCGGCAACGGCGAAGCGGCGGCCAACAGCAACCTCGAGGTCGCCACCGGGCGCGGCGGCACCTGCGGCGGATCGCGCTGCGGCGGCCAGGGCGGCTACAGTGGGAGCATGGTCGGCGGCCCGGGTACGGCGGTGAGCACGCTCGTGGGTGGGTGCGGCGGCGGCGCGGTTGGGCGCATTCGCGTCAACACGCAGCCGAGCGGCGCGACCTTCAGCAGCGTCATGACGCTGTACGTGCCCACGATGGCTTCGATGAACTCAATCGGCGAGTCCGGTTTCTCGACGGGCCCCATCGTCATCAAGTAGAAAATCGCGAGCGACTCGCGTAGCCGTCCTTCTCCAGCTGACAAGCCTCGATCTCTGCTCAGACACCTCCGCCAACTCAAGATTCACGAAGGCCGGAATGCTGATTGGGTTCACGACCTAGATGACAGGTCTCGCACCTGCGATCGAAAACACCGCTTGACGATTCTGAGTGATGGAGCGAAGAGGCGCGAAAGCCGGTTTGCTGCGCGACGCTCGGAGCTCAGCCGTTCTTAGAGGAGGTCTGTCCAGCGCGCGCCCAATTTACCGCGCTAACAGCAGCTTTCTGAGCATCCGTGATCGCCGAGCCACTGATGCGTCCAGTACCGCTCCGCACCTCAGCAACGACAAATCGCACGGCCTCCCGGTATGTCTCTGAGAGCGAACGATCGGATTCAGAACTAAGAGCAATCTCCGCAACCCGACATGGCGCTTACGCTCAGCGCCGACGCGCTTACGTTACTCGCTGCCGTTACGTCGGCGAGGTGATACGCCATGACTACGAAGCTCGTCGCCGTCGCCTTCCTCTTCGGGCTTTGGATATCGGGCGCCGCCCACGCATTGGAGCGACGGCCCAATATCGTCTTCATCATGGTCGATGACCTGGGGAATGCCGATCTTGGCTACCGGGGAGGCCTGATCAAGACACCGAACATCGATCGGTTGGCCAAGGAAGGCGTTCGCCTGGAATCGTTCTACGGCATGCCTGTGCACACCGGCGCGTGCGGCGCTCATGACCGGCCGCTACCCGATGCGCTACGGTCTACAGACGCTCGTGATCTTCCCGAGCCACACGTATGGTCTTCCCACCGACGAGCGCACGCTCCCGCAGGCGCTTAGGGAGGCCGGCTACCGCACGTACATGGTTGGCAAGTGGCATCTCGGCCACGCGGACAAGAAGTATTGGCCGCAGAACCGGGGCTTCGACCACTTCTACGGCAACCTGGTCGGTGAGGTCGACTATTTCACGAAAGCCAGGGGCGGCGTCGTGGACTGGCAACGCGACGGGACGTTCCTGAAAGAGGAGGGGTACTTTACGAACCTCATCGGGGACGAAGCGGTCAAGCTGATCGAAGAGCACGATACGGCGAAGCCATTTTTTCTCTATTTTGCGTCGCTGGCTCCGCACTCGCCGTATCAGGTGCCGCAGAAGTACAAGGAACGCTATCCAGACATCAAGGACGCCAATCGCCGCACCTACGCGGCGATGGTGAGCGCGCTCGACGACGAAGTGGGGCGCATCGTCGCCGCTCTCGAGAAGAAGGGCATCCGCGACAACACGCTGATCGTCTTCGCGAGCGACAACGGAGGGCCGACGAGCGGCCTGTTCGTCACCGGCGCGAGGAGCCCCGAAGAGCGCAAGAACGAAGAAGGCGGCATCGCGATAGGCGCCAAGACTCCCGTCTCGAACGCACCGTTTCGCGGTGGCAAGGGCAGCTTGCATGAAGGCGGAGTGCGCGTGCCGGCATTCTTCAACTGGCCCGGAACGCTCAAGCCGACCGTGGTCGACGCACCGTTGCACATGGTCGACATCATGCCGACGCTGCTCGCCCTCGCGGGCGCCAAAGGGAGCGCCGATCATCCGTTCGACGGCAAGAACATCTGGCCCACCGTCGCTGACGGCAAACCCTCTCCGCACGAAGACATCTTGATCAACGTCGAAGCCGTTCGCGGTGCCATCCGCAAAGGCAATTGGAAGCTCGTCAAGATTGCCCTGCTTCCCGGCAAGACCGAGCTCTTCGATCTCGCCAAGGATCCAGCGGAGACCACCAACGCCGCTGAGCAGCACCCAGACATCGTCCGCGATCTGGAGGCGCGCCTGATCGCGTAGGCGAGTTCTTCATCAAGATCCTCGCCAAGGATCTAGTCGAAACGGACGCGAAGGACCTGGAGAAGCGACTCACCCAGACGAAGATGGATGCCGCGGGATTGATGCAGCGTCGCGATGAGATGCTGAAGAAGAAAGACGCTCGCGGCGGCAAGGAGAACAACTGGGACATCGCGCCGACAGCGCCGGGGTCAGCCGCCGCGGACCAGTGGCACGCGCGCGTCGACCGCGCCGACGTCGCCGGCGTCCCGCGCGACGACAAGAAGGGACGTTCGAAGGTCGCGCAGAGCGGCCGCAAGCTGGCCAGCACGGGCGCCGACATGAGCGGCCGTGAAGAAACGCTCGCGAAGAAAGATCAGCCGGATTGGGACAAGAACAAGGACGCGGTGAAGTGGGAGGAGGGCGTAAAAGTCTGGATGATCAACGAGCGTGACAAGTGGGTGCAGCTCCAGCGCTCACTGAGTCTTCCGCTTGGCGCCGGTCCGTCGGATACTACGAACATGCTGATGCAGGCGGCGACCGCGCTCAAGACCGATCCGACTAATGCGCGAATGTCGTGCATCGCATACCTGCTGCCGGCACATCATCACACGTTGGTCGAGATCCTGGCGGCGGCCGCCCCATTCGGTTGCGACTATTCGCCGGGGCAGCAGATGTATCGCAACATCAAGCCGCTCAGCGAGGCCGAGTTGCGCGCATGCGGCAAGTACAACAAGTTCCCCGACGAGACCAGTGGCGATGACAAAGCGGTCGCATCGAATGCCGGCAAACCGGGGGCGCCGCCGTCGTCCGCCGATAAGGGAAAGGGGTAGCGCGTGGTCTCGTGCAGTCCAGGATCGCTGATCGGCGCCAAGGGATGGCTTCCCGCCGAGTCGTTCGACTACAACTGGGATCGGTTCGGCTGCAATCGCCTGAAGTGCGGCCGTTGCGGGAAATGGGTGCAATCGACGGTGTTGCCGGACGGGGAGGGGCGCCACTACGCCTGCGCGTGCCAAGAGCACGACGCGTATGAGTATCACCTCATCGGGTCCGATCAGGGACAGATCCACGAGTTCGTGACGGCCTGGGATTGCGGCGGCCATCCCGAGCTCGGCCTGCCGGCGATTCTCGACGGCATCACGATTCCCGCCGACGGCCATTTCGGAGCCCTCGTCGCGGCAGCGCTCCGGTCGCCGCCGTTCGTCGCTCCGGGAGTGCGCTCGCCTTCATTCTGGGTGCAGCGGCTCTACCGACTCATGCGAACCGATGGACTGCGCCGTGCGGTTGGCGACGCGGTGGCCGCGCAGCTCTCGACCTCCGACCCGATCACGCTGCGCGCGGCGTTGGACTTCTTCACGCAGATTCCCAGGGCTCCCGGAGCGGAGCGCCTGGCGCCGTTCGTCGAGCGCGAACAGGCGAGGCTGAGCGGCACACCGGATCCGTTCTCGTCGAGCTACAACCTGTACGAGCGCGCTCTTGAAGGCATCGAGCGCCAGTTGGTCGAGCCTCTGAGCGTGCCCGTTCGCGACGTGGCGCGCCGCTCGCTGCTCGACGGAGTTGCCGGTAGCGGAATGATCTATCGCGTGGCGGAGCATGATCGAGATTGGTTCTGCAATCGCGCGGCGGATATCGTTCGCGCGCAGCCGTCGAAGCTCGGTTTCGCGCTGCAAGCGTTGAAGGGCGTCCCGGCGAACGATCGGGTTCGAGCACTGCGCAATTTGCAGCGCATAGACAGCGCTACGCGCGACGACGTCCAGCGGTTCGTCAGCAGCCTTGGCGAGCCCGACAGGACAAACACGTTGAACGAGCTAACACGGGATCCAACCTGAGCCCTTACCGCTCGAGATTGCGGTATCGGCGGTTTACGGCGTGGGCGAGCGTCCGTTAAGCGCGACGACAGTGCTGTTTGGGATCGCTTGGTACAGCGGTCCGAACATCTGAGAATGAGTGGGGAATTCTAGCTCCGACGACAGGACTCGAATCCCGCCGATGCGGCGAGCGCAAGTGACCGCGAGCGAGTCGAAGCGACGGAAAGACGGACACTGCGAGGGGCGTCGAGCCAGTCACGCGAGTCCAACAGAGCCGAAACGCAACCTGACTGTACCAACGTACCAAAACGTTCAATCACCGTCAGTGATGCACTAGCAGCGCTCAAGAGCGCCGCGATAGCGCCGAGCGATGCTCGCGTAGTTCGCCGAGCGCTTTTCGAGGTGCTCGCGGCACTCGACGATGCCGAGTAGGATCTCGGCTCGGTACAGACCAATGAGTGACCCTGAGAAGAAGCTCCCCGCCGGAGACGCGTGGCGAGTCAATGAATTGATCGAGACGATGCATGATTTTCTGCATCAGCCTGAGAACTACGAGACGGTGGAGGATTTGGAGCGCTGGCTCAACAATGGCGTGTACGACGAACTGAAGCACGTCCTTTACCAGGTCGTGGCGACCTGGTTTCCCGTCGACGAGCCGACCGGCCGTGTCCTGCCGCCGGCAGGCGTACGTAGAAGCTTTCCAGAGTAGTCCGGCGAGACGCGCAACTTTTCGTGCGGATCGGCGATAATCGTCTGGTGAGCTCTGGCGAATGGGTGAGCGACCGTTCACGCGGTCAAACGCGCGATCAACAGGAGCGGGAGGAGCAAGAAGAGCGGGGCCAGGCCGAATCCGATCGGCTGCGCTTACTCGGCATGCGCAGGCGGCAGGTTCAGCGAAAGGCTGCTCGTCAGCCCGAGCGGGGCGCTAGCATCCCAACAGGTGGCGGTGCTCCGCTCACGTCTGATCTGCAGGCGCGAATGGAGCCGCAGTTGGGCGCAGATCTTTCGCACGTCAAGGTCCACACTGGAGGGGAGTCGGCGACGGCCGCCGAGCGATTGGGCGCTCGCGCATTCACGACGGAAAGCGACGTTCACTTCGCGGCTGGCGAGTTCGCGCCCGGCACGAAGGAAGGAGATCGCCTCATTGCACATGAGCTTACGCACGCCGTGCAGGCGCAGAGATCTGGGATACAGCGCAAGGCGGCGGCGCCAGAACACGCGGAAGGGCAGGGCGGCGACCATGACGTCTCTCAGCCAGGCGACCCCGCAGAACAGGAGGCCGACGCTGTCGCTGACGCTGTCACCGACAACCTTCACGATGACGGCAAGAAGATTCAGCGGCCTGCGATGGCGAAGCAATCGGCACCTGCGATCGGGGCGAAGCTCTCCGGTCGGAAAATCTTCCGTACGAAGAACGGAGACGGCGAGAAGAAAGACGACAAGAAGGACGGCACGCCTGGACACGACAAGAAAGACGACAAACCCTGGACACCAGGCCATCCCTTGCCGAACGCGGCCGGCGCGGTAATCGACATGGCAAAGTTCAGCGCGTACTCGATGGATCCGAACAACAAGGGCAACGGCGGCAAGGCGGCTGCGTTCAAGCAGATTGGCTACAACGTCGACGACGAGAAGGCTCGTCAGGCAGCTGCGACGGAAGTCGCCAATCAGCTGAAATCAGCATTGCCTAAGACGGAGGCGACAGCGGGCAAGGCGAGTGAATATGGCCAGCGGTTTGAGGTGAGGGTTCCGATTACCGGACCGAAGGGCAACGGTACGTTGGTGACAGCCTGGCAGATCGACAAGGGTACTGATGCTCCACGGCTGATCACGAATTGGCTGGAGGTGCACAAGTGAAGGCATCGGAGCACGATCGCGTCCGCACGATAGTTCCTGTCGAGGCGGACTTTTCGGACGTGAGGATTCCCGCCGGCACTGAAGGCACGATCGTCGAGTGCTATTCAAGCCCGGAAGGCTACGCCGTCGATCTTGCGGTACCGGACGACTCCCTCGTCGGCGGTTTCCGGTACCACAACGTGATTCTCAAGCCGGAGCAATTTGCCGTAATCGACTCTCGATAAAGCCGACTACGGAGCTGAACCAAGCGCAGTGATGCGTGTAAAAGCCGATTTCAATGGTTTGTTCGGAGAGCTCCTCTGCCTATCGCATAGCGATAGCTGCGTCGACGAGTTCGGAATTCGCGTCGAGCTACGGGCTGGCATGTCCATAGCCGCGTTCGATGAGGACACCAACGATCGCGGCGAGGAGATATAGCCAGGAGTTGTGGATTCGGGTGGTTTGAAAAAGTGGCGTACCTTTCCGACGAGGAACGAACTCGCAACCGGTCTTGCCGGACCGGGAAAGGCACGCCGATGCTGAAGGTAATCGTAGGAGGTCGCGTTCGACAAGGTGCTACCGAGGACAACGAGCTGCCGGCGCTCGACGAGCTGGCGCGTGAAGGTGCGCGTCGCATGATCGCGGCGGCGCTCGAAGCCGAGGTCGACGACTACCTGGCGCGCCACCGCGGGGAGCGCGACGACGAGAGCCGCGCGCTGGTGGTGCGCAACGGGAAGGCGCGGGAGCGCAAGCTCACCGTCGGGCGGGCACGATGAGCATCGAGGCGCCGCGTGTGAACGACAAGCGCGTCGTCGACGGTGAGCGCCAGCGGTTCACGAGCAAGATCCTGCCGCCGTACCTGCGCCGGTCGCCGAAGATCACGGAGGTGCTGCCGCTCTTGTATCTCGCACGGCCTGTCGACCGGCGACTTCCGCGAGGCGCTGCCGACGCTGCTCGGCGACGACGCGGCGGGGCTGTCGCCGAGCGCGATCACTCGGCTGCCGGCGCCTGGCAGGAGGAGTACCGGCGCTGGCGCACGCGCTCGCTCGCCGATCGCGACTACGTGTACGTCTGGGCCGACGGCGTGCACTTCAACGTGCGCCTCGACGACGAACGTCTGGCCGCACTGGTGATCGTCGGCGCGCGCCCCGACGGCACCAAAGAGGTCATCGCGATCGAGGACGGTTATCGCGAGTCGACGGAGAGCTGGGCCACGCTGCTGCGCGATCTCAAACGGCGTGGCATGCAACCACCCGTCGTCGCCGTCGGTGACGGAGCGCTCGGTTTCTGGGCCGCGGTGCGCGAGGTGTGGCCCGAAACGAAGGACCAGCGCTGCTGGGTGCACAAGATCGCCAACGTGCTCGACAAGCTGCCCAAGAGCGTCCAGCCTCGGGCGAAGCAGGCGCTGCACGAGATGATGTACGCCGAGTCGAAGGCCGAGTGCGAGCGCGAGATCGAGAGCTTCGTCGACGAGTACGGCGCGAAGTACCCGAAGGCGGTCGCGTCGCTTGTCGACAACCGCGATCGTCTGCTCACCTTCTTTGCGCTGCCGGCGGAGCACTGGAAGCACCTGCGCACGACGAACCCGATCGAGTCCACGTTCGCGACGGTGAAGCTGCGCCAGCGCGTGACCAAGGGCGCAGGCTCGCGCTCTGCCGGGCTGGCGATGGCGTTCAAGCTGATGCAGACGGCACAGCGCACGTGGCGCCGTCTCGATGCTCACGACCTGCTCCCGCTCGTCCGCGCAGGCGTCCGCTACGTCGACGGCAAACAGCAGGAGCGCATCAAGGATATCAAGCAGCAAAATCAACAGCGAAAGGCCGCCGCTTGAGGCGCGGAGCGAATGATGGGTGCTGATGAACGAGTGTGGACGCCGTCGGAGATTCTCCAGCGATACAAGCGAGGCGAGCGCGACTTTCACGGGCTCGAAATTTCGGACGGCGCTGGCGGCGAAAGCGCTTCGTTCCGAGGCGCTCTTCTCGACGGTACCGATTTCAGCCACTGCTTCATCGTCGCCGACTTCAGCAGCGCGCGCCTTCGCGATTGCAGGTTTGTCGAAGCGAACGTGAAGACCTGCAGGTTCGACAGCGCCGATCTTCTGAACGCTGACTTCTTTCGGGCAGCAATCGACGCCGCGACATTCACGAACTGCAATTTCGAAGGCGCCAACTTCGAGAATGCGGGGGCGTATAGCTACACGTTCAAGAAAGGTGAACTGCCAACCTGACATCTTCGCAGTCGGAGGTGCGCCGCTGGATCAAGCCGTGATCCACAACTCTTGACGATATCTCCGCGGCGAGCGAGACGATCTCATCGCCACAGGCACGGTCGAACCGGCGCCCGACTGGCTGAGCTGCAAAGGATCGAAGTGGGTGTTACGAATCGATGCAGGTGGCGTCCGTAAGGAGTCTGAATCGCGGAACGGCGACGACGAGAAGTGAATCGACGGCGCTGTTAAGCACCGTGTGCCAGTGCCTTTCGGGACAGCTTGGTACATCCGACCCAACTGGCTGTTACTTCAAGCGATTTCTAGCTCCGACGACAGGACTCGAACCCGAGAAATCGAAAACGACGAACATCAGACGCGACGCTGGCTTGCATCGCTTTCGTCTTCGATTCCCTCGGCTTCGACAGATTTGGTCACACCGTCTCGCTCCGTCTCGAACCGCCCTTTTCAGTGCGATTCCGTTTCGCCATGGCACTGTGGTGACACTGCTCGCTCGGGGGACGACGACCAGAACGTCAGCGGATCTCGAACTCCGACTTTTTCGTGCGGAGCGATTCCCCCACCGGCTCTGGCTCCTGCACATTCCATCGAGGCCCCGACATGTCCACTCGCCGGTGCTCGCCGCCTATTGTTGAGGCCTTCATGGCACTGTGTCCGGGTGCATAAGCGTGATCATCTCGATTTCATCGCGGTCTAGTCGGTATTGAACGTGGATTGCGGCTCCCGGGAGAGTAAACCGGTCCCAGGATCCGCGGTCTCCGAGTACCGGAATTCGAGCGGGCTCTCCGCTCTTCGACGGGGACCCGTAGCGCTCCAAGACTTCACGTCGACTGGCCGAAAAGGGGATCTCCGACAGGGCCTCGCCATCGCCTCGATGTAGAAAAATTGTCTGAATCCGATCGGCCTCATCGCAGATTACTTCGATCCCGTGGCCCTCGAACTCGTACCAAACCTCCTTCTTGGGCAGATCCTGCTCGGTGGATTTGGTGACATCCCACCCAGAAAACGGCGGGATCCGCAACAAGCTGTTTACGTCGGCTCCCAAATATTGGGTCAACTTGATGTCGCTCATCGCTTCTTCATAGCCTCCTCGAATACTGCCCTGTCGCGTGCCGCTGCTGCCGCCAGATCGGCTGCATCCTCCGCAACACGAGCCGGGGTGTTGCGGCCACCAAAGGTCGGGCTCGTCTGTTGATGAACCGTTCTTGGCGACGCGACCGAGGGCGTCCCCGCCTTCAGCGCGCGAGCTTCCGCGGGTGTAAGCCGGCGACCCAATGTCTGTTCCGCCGCGGCCTTCTGCGCGGCGAACGACGGTTGGTGATCCATGTCTAGAGGCTCAGTTTCCCCAAACTGACTCTTCTGGGCTTTGAGATCAGCGTAGGTTCCCCTGTCACCCGGCCTGACTGCCCCTCTTGCGGCCGGTTCCGGTGTATCGATCTCTCCCGAGGCGGAATTCGTGCGGACCCCATTGACAGAGCCGCGAGGCGCCTCGTAGGCGTGGAATGTTGACTGCGTCGCAGGCGGCGCTCCTCTGGAACTCGGCACCAGAGCCTCGTCGAATCCGAGATTGGTGCGGACCCCGAAGCCACCGGTCAGAGCAGCGCCCTCAAGCGCGCCGTGCAATGCCGCCGCAGGTGGCTTTCCAACGTCGGCAAGCCGCGCGATCGTCGCAGAGCCCCATAGTTGGTATGCGGCGTTGTGAAGAGCTAGCCGCGCTTCGAGTGACGTTCGCGGATCATGTAGCGCATTGAGCACCTGTCCATAGGCCTGGTGGTAGCGGATTGTCTCACGCGCAGTGTCGAACGCAGCGCCTTCGTGGTGAAGCTTCTGAAGACGATAAGACTCGCTCAGCGCTACGGAGTAGGCCGCCTTCCAATCGACAGGCGGCGGAGGTTGTGGCGTACTCGATTGGCCTTGGTGCCCGGTCGGATCTGAGTACTGCACCGGGTTGTTGCGGACGTAGGCGTAGAGATTGGGGCCATCGACGAATCCCGCAGGGTCTGGGCTGCACCACCGCCCTAGCCACGGTGCGTAGTAGCGAGCGCCGACGTAGTTCAGGCCCGTCTCCGTGTCGCGCTCCTTGCCAATGAAGGCGTAGCGCTTGGGGCTCTTGGTGATCGCACTGTTGGTCGCCCGATACGCCGTCGTGCCGTACGGGTGATACTCCTCGTACGAGAGCAGGGTCGCATTGCCGTCGAGCTCGAGGACAGCCGAGCCGAGATGGTTGTCGAGTTGGTAGCGGATGAGCTGCGCGGGGCCGTCGTTGATGCTGGTCGTGGTCGCGGGCGTGCCGACGGTCAGAAGCTCAACGAGCGCTATTCGCCGCTGGCCGTCGGTCACATCGAGCGTGCGGCGCTCGAGCGAAGGCGGGCTGGAGCTGGTGGGGCGCTCGCGATAGATCTCGTAGGCGCCGAGGTAGATGCGCTCGGTGAGGGCGCCGTTGGCGGCGACTTTGACCTTGCGGACGCGCTGTCCGGCGGCGTCGTTCGTGAAGTAGACGTCGCCGCTGCCGGGGTCGGCGTGAATGAGCTCGTTGCGCCAGTTCCAGTCGAGGCCGAGGACGCCGGACATCGATTTCATGTTGCCGGCGTCGTCGTAACCGTAGGTCGTCGGCGGCGTCGTGACGCCACCGCCGATCACCGTCTGCAGCAGGCGGTTCGATGCCGTGCCCGGGGTGCCCGACGTGGCGGGCGTGTCAGTCGTATAGGTGCGCGTCCACAGGTTCTGGAAATTGCCGCTCGCGTCGGCGGCTGCGTGGACCATCGCGGCGAAGTTGCCGACGGGGTCGTACTGGTACGTCTCGGCGTAGTTGCGCATCGCCTGAGGATCGGTCGGGCTCGGAATCGGTACGCCGTCGGGCGTGCGCGTCTGGTCGGGCACCGCCTGGCCTGTGTGCTCGCGGCCGAGGGCGTAGACGAGGCGATAGATCGCGTCGTAGGTGTACGTCGTGCGCGGCGCAACCTTGCTATTGCCGACGTAGAGCGTCTGCTGCGCGCCGTCCTCGATCGTCGTGATGTTGCCGACGGGATCGTAGGTGTACGAGAGATCCTGCAGTCGGCGACGTCCCGCGCAGTCGTCTTGAGCGTCGAGAGACGGAAGGTGTCGGGCTCGTACGTGTAGGCGGTGGTGATGCCGTTGCCGTAGGCGATCTGGAGGCGCTGCTCCTTTTCGTTGTAGTCGATGGTCTGTGACGAGCGGCGTTGCGGCCGCGCCGTAGATCTGGACCGACATCCCGCCAAGGAGGCCTGTCTCGTTGTATGCGGGCAGGGCCACGTGGTCGGCGTGCCGAGCTTGCCGCTCGGGATCTGGACGCGCACGACGCGGTTGAGCGCGTCGTAGGCGGTCGTCGTCGACGAAGGTCTCGTCGTCGAGGCCGGGGACGCCGAGCGGGGCGCCGAACGTGCTCGGCTCGGCGACGTCGGGCCAGCTCGGCTGCACGTCGTAGGCTTTCGCGAGCTGGCGGGTCGAAACTACGACGTTGCCCTTGAAGTCGTAGTCGTGGGTCAGGAGGCCCGCGCCGTCGAGTTGGCAGTAGACGCGCCCGCGGAGGTTGTGGGTGGCGGCGTCGTTGAGCGTCTCGCCGTAGAACGTCCGCTCCGCGAGCCGCTTCGTGCCCGCTTCGGTGACCCAGACTTTCGTCGGACGGCGGACCGGGTCGTACTCGCGCTCGACTTCGATCGCGTTCGGGTTCCACTCGTGGACCGACGGCGCCGGCAGCGTCGAGGAGCACCGTCTTGGTGCCGGCGTCGACGCTCGCCACCTGGAGCGCGTGGCCGAGCATGTCGAAGACGCTCTTGGCCACGTCGTAGCCGCGCGCATCGTTGACCACGCGCTGGTTACCTTGGATGTCGAGCGTCAGCGTCGTCGCGTAGCGCTGGGGATTGCCGCTTGCGTCGACGCCGTTGTCCTGCTCGGTCACGTAGGTGCGGCCGAGCGGGTCGACATGGATGCGCGTTGGCGTGCCGCTGTGGGCGAGCGCCTTCTTGGCCGCGTCCTGTTCGTCCGCGCTGCCGGTGCTGTACTTCTGATACCAGAGCATTGCCGGGCTCGCCGACGGTGTCGTTCTCGTCGTAGGCCGTCTGGGTCCAGGCGTCGAATTCGACGCGCGCGTAGGAGCCGTTCGGGTGGTCGGTGCGCACCACGCGGTTGAGCGGGTCGTAGTGCAGGAGGTCCGAGACGCCGTTGATGACGGCTTCGTAGCTCGGGCGTGGCGCTGAAGTACGGCTCGTACTTCTGCACCGGGTTGCCCTTGTTGTCGTAGACGACGCGGCCGGTGCCGGTCCACTGCTCGGCGCCGCTGGCGTCGGGCTGCGCCTGCTTCTTGGTCAGGACTTCGCGGCCCAGGCCGTCGGAGTAGGTGTACGCGCGCTGGAGCTTCGTGTTCGTCGGGTCGGTGTAGCCAGTGCTCCTCGCGCTTCTCGACGTAGACGAACGCCGGCACGACATCGAGGTGGTACTCGAAGCGCGTCGAGGGATGGGCGTCGTCGTCTCCAACGGACTCGGTCGCCTTGCCCATGACCCACGCCTTCGTCACGCGGCCGAGCGCGTCGCTCTCGACCTTCGTGCGGTTGCCGTTGGGGTCGGTGAGGAGCGCGGGCGCGAGCGTGCGGTAGTCGTTGACGACAGTCGTCGTGGTCGAATAGAGCGTGCCGACGGCGCTCGTCGCCGACACTGGCAAGAGCACGTACGCGGTGTCGTAGGCGATGACGCTGACGTTGCCGAAAGGGTCGGTGAACCGCGTCGGCAGGTAGAAGTGCGCGGCGTCGTATTCGGTCACGCCGCTCGGCGCCCACCAGACGTTCGGATCGCTGGTGACGTCGTACTTTCCGTCGGAAAAGAGCTGCTTCGGGTTGGCCACGAGCGAGCCGTAGACGAGCGTGGCCAATCCTGGCGTGGCGGCGGCGCGGTGGGTCTCGGTGACCAGGCCGAGCGCGAGCGTCGCGTTGTCGACGGGCGTGTCGCCGAGGAACGTCTGCCGCGTGCGCTCGAAGAGCCGGCGTGCGCGGCGTCGCCGGCGGCGCGGCAGAGAAGTCGATCTCGGCCGTCGGGATCAGCGCTGCCACTTGCGCGAACGTGTACACGCCATTGGCCGCCGGCGCCGGCAAGCTCGTCAGCTCGTAGGTGCGGCTCTCGCGCAGGAGGTCGACGCGGTAGTAATCGACGCCGGCTATGGGCGGGACATAGTCGGCCTGGTTGTAGGTGATTAGCGTCTGTGCCTGCGGGCCAGCGGTGGCGCCCTTTCTTGCATACGCCACGTGCAGCGATTCGCGAACGTTGCCGAACGCGTCGACGGTGAGTGTCATGGCGTGCTCGAGCCGCGGGTCGGCCGGGTTGCGCTCGGTGTACGCGCTCAGCGTCTGGCGCGGGATGACGTCGAAGACGGCGTAGCGGTTGTCGGCTTGCGGCTGAATGCGCGCGAACCTCGAAGTTGCTCTCGGTGATCGCGTATGGCTTTGTCTCCAGCGTCGAGCCGTCGAGACCGTAGACCTCTTGGCGCAACACGTGGCCGCGGAGCGCGCGCGCCGCCTGGCGCGCTTCGTCCGCTGGAACGCCTGCGGGCATGATCGACGGCGGAACGAGTTCGGCAAAATCCGCGTCGAACTCGTGGCGGTACTGCTCGACGAGCGGCCCCGACTCGAACCAAGCGCCATTGTCGAACCAGGTCTTCGTGCGCTTGGGCGGCGTGTACGTGATGGTCTGCGCGCCTTCTTCCAGCGTCTCGGCGTCGTCCTGCTCGACCATGCCGAAGCCGACGAACTCGCGCTCGATGCCATCGTAGTGGCCGTGGTGGTAGCGGTAGGTCGTGACGAGCTTGGTTCCCGTGACCGACTCGTCGACCTCGAGGCTCGCGACGACCTGCGTCGGAAACGGCAGTTTCGTCACCCACGGCAAACCCGCCGCGCGATTGTCGAGGTAGAACTTCGTCGACGGCAGATAGTTGATTGTCGTGGTCGCGCCGAGGTGATTGTCGACGGAAATCAGAAGGTGCGGCTTGATGCCGCTCATGAGGTCGACGTAGCGGAGCTGGGCTCCCTGCTTGGCCGGAAGTGGCGACGACCAGACCAGACACGCCGTGCCCTTGCCGAGAAGGTCCGCGACCATGATGCTGTTGCCGGCCGGCGAGAGAAACGGCACGGTCTCGGCCTCGCCGTAACCGTTGCCCGACTGGTTGAGCCAGATGCGCGCCTTGCCGTGCTCGAGGTAGATGAGGTCGGAGGTGCCGGAGCCGTCGACGTCGCCCAGGCGCACGTAGATGGGGTTGAACAGGTCGGGGGCGGCCAACTGCGGTGCGCCATTCATGATCACGCGCGGTCCGAATTGTCCGTAGCCGCGGTTCGGCCAATAGCAGACGCTGGTGTTGGTGACGCGCACGAGGTCGGGCAGGCCGTCGCCGGTCATGTCCGCGATCAAAATCGCCTGCCGTTTGTCGGTCCACACGACGTACGGGCCTTTGTCGTCGTCGCGCGGCTGGGTCACGCGGCGCTCGGCGCCGTAGCCGTCGCGGCCTCGGGAGGGCCACCAGCGGAAGAGCTCACCCTCGGGCTTGAGCACGATCGGGCAGCCCGTCGCCGTCGAGGTCGAGGTGCTTCAGGTCCGGGTTCGACCAGTCGACGTTCGGCAGCGACCGAAACGGGCGGAACGGCTCGCCAGCCGCCGTCGCGGCGCACGAAGTAGCCCTCCGGCTTGCGGCCGAGTTGCACCAGGCACTTGGCTCCCGAGCCGTCGAGGTCGCTGAGCTGCTGGACGCCGCCGCCGAGGTCGGCCATCGACGGCTGCGTGGCGATGCGCGCCAGCGGCGCGAACTGGCCGTCGCCGAGATTGCGCTTGTAGAAGAACGCGCCGGCCTGCTGCGTGAGCACGCCCGGCAGGCCCTCGCCGTCGAGGTCGAGCAGTTGATAGCCCTTGCCGTCGATGCCCTCGGGCAGGTTGGCGAGGCTCTTCGGATCGACCGTGTGCACGGTCGGCTCGATCGTCGGCTGCGAGTACTCGAAGTCGAGCGGCGGCAAGCGTGAGCGAGTCGTCGTAGCTGCCATCGGTCTTGCGCAGCCAACCGCGCTGCACGACGGATTTGAGGTAGGTCGCGATCGGCGTCTGATCGTGCGTCAGCTCCGTCGAGCGCACCACCGTCCAACCGGCGCCGAGCTCGTCGAACGCGTGCAGCATGAGGATGCGGCGGCACAGCCGATAGGTGCGTACCTCGAACGTGGCGCGAAAGTCTGAGAACGGATCTTGGCGTCCCGGCCACACCCCGAGCGGGCCGTTGACCGGGTCGTGCGTGTCGTGCTCGCCGTAGTCGAAGAGAACCTGGAAGTGCCAGTCCCTCGCTTGGTTCGGCGTCTGGTTGCCATAAGAGATGCGCTTCAAGTAAGCGTTGGCGACCGGCCGCGGCCGCTCGATGCCGATGCCGGGCGCAAGGTTTTTCTGATCCTCGGTCACGTACTCGTAGGCGATGAGGTTGCCCTTGCCGTCGCGGGTCTGCTCGAGCAGCCACGAGAACACGCGCCGCGGCGCCGCTGGGTCGGCGATGCGCGCGCTCGCAGACTGCCCATAGATCGACGCGATGTTGTCCCTGGTGATCGACCGCCAGTGGACGTCGCCGTCGCTGCGCCGGGTCCAGCGCTCGATGCGCGCGTAGGCCGCCTCCACGCGCGGCCGATAGCGAAGGATGTCGTAGGCTTCGCTGCTTTCGGTCGCGGTGGCCGTGTCGGGCGCCCAGCCGCTGCCGGACTGCTGCAGCGCCGGCACGAGATCCTGGGCGCCAGAGAGGATGAACGTATCGGCCTCGGCGCCCTGGGTGCCGTAGCGCGGCAGGCCTTTGTCGGTCTTGCGCACGATGCGCGGAACCGACAGGCTCCAGCCGATCCCATACGGCCCATTGCCCTTGCCCGAGTCGTACTGCAGCGTCAGTTCGGGATGAAACCCGCCGCGTCCCGGTGACGTGAATACTGGCACCGCGAGCGATCCCGAACCGGTCGCCGGATTGGCGGAGAACTTCTCGCCGATGTCGCGAATCGCTCCGCCGCCTTTGGGTAGCGTTGGCGCCGGCAGCGGGCCTCGCTGTGGCTCGCTCGTCTTTTGCTGCTCGCCGGCCATCAGCCGACGGCGACTTCAACAATGAAGTACAGGTCGTCGATCGCAGCTGGAATCAGGCGCGCATGACCGCTGGGAGAGGTGTCGACACGATGCCGGACAGGGCGGCAGCAGCGCCGGTGAGATCGCTCTCGCGCACCGTCAGCGTCCAGGTTCCCGGCTTCGCGGGGGGCTGGAATCCGTTCGCATTGGGATAGAGCGCCTGCGGCAGTCCTCCGACGGCAGTGTCGCGAACGAGCGTGGCGCTGATCGCCGTAGCGCCAGTGCCCGGCGGCGTCAGCACCATCTTGAGACTGTCGTCGTACTGATCGGCAACGTCCGACGCCAGCTTCCAGACCGCCCGAATGCTCGTAATCCGCGCTGTCTTACCGGGTAGTGCGAGCGGCAGCAGGCTCGTGTCCAAGTCGAGCGACAGTGACTGGTCGGTATCGCCGGGATCGTCGTTCGGGTAGAGGAACGCCTGCCACGCCGTCTCGAACGCCTGGCTCGGCGCTGACGAAGAGGTTTGCAGCTCGGGTGTGACTGCGCACTCCCGCGAGCGCCAAGGTCCGCAACGTGTCTCCGCCATCCCGGGCCAAATAACGAAGGTGCAGCACCACGTCCGTCAGTGTCTGGCGATCGAACAAGTTGGTCTCGAGCGGCAGATCGAGCTTCCAACTGCTGATGACGCCGGCGCCTTCGAACGGCAGATAGCGCTCGTCGCGGAAATTGAGCTCGAACAAGCCGGCGTCGTTCTGGCCGCTGCTCGTAGCGATCGCCTGGACCGCGCCGGTGCGAACCCAGAAGCGCTTGTCGTTCGGAGTTTGTGGGTAACTGGAACCGGACGGATCGACGCGCACGGCATCGGAGACGAGCGTCAGCGTGCAGTTGACGTTCGTATACGGGCCCGTGACGCACGGCAAGGTGAGGCTCACGGACTTCAGCCGCCGGAGGTAGTGGCCGGGATAATCGTCGTCGAAGAGCGACTCCGGGAGCGTGAATTGACACGTCCCTGTCTCGCGCAGCTGCAGCAGCATCTCCGGCGCCAGGAGCGCGAGCGTGACCTCCTTGGTGATCTCGAAATCGCGGACGTTTCGATCGAGGTAGTCCGATTCCATTCGCCGCAGATCGAGCTGCAGCTTCTCGCCGGCGAGCAGCCCCTTCTTGAGACTGTCCCAATAGACGCTCTGAATGAACGCAGCGTTCTGGTCGCCGAGCTCGCGCTGGAATGCCCGCTGCGCCTTCTTGGCCATCGAGCACGCCAGCTGGTATGTCTGGAAATAGGCGTCCGAGAGCCCGCGAACCATGAAGTCGTAGAGATCCTGATTCGTGAACTTCGAATGCAGGAACGCGTCGACCGTCTGCGCGTTGGCGATTCGCAGATCGTGATCGTCGAGATCCTGCTGCGCGACTGCCAATCGGAGCTCCGCCGCCGCGATCGCCTTGTCAGCTTGCTGGAGCTCGATGCCGGCGAGCTGCGCTTGCAGGGCCCAGTCGTCTGCGCGGCGGCGGTAGCCACCAAGCACCTGCTGTACTGCGCCTTCACCCTGAACGTTGGAGGCAACCATCTCGAGAGCTGACGCCCCAATCGACGCAATCTTGCTGAGTGCCTCGCCGCCAAAGCTCGCCGTTGACACTGGGGTCGCGAACGCACCGCTCACGCCGAGAACGAAATCGGGGATCAGGCGCAGGAGCGACCCCTCGAGCTCGAGCAGGTGCGCAACATTCAGCAGCGCCAGAGCGCTCGACATGCTCTGGAAGTGCGCCTGCTCTTCGGTGTTCATGAAAGCAATGTTGCTGTAGAAGTCGAAGCGAGCCTGAACGGCGTCCTTGGCGCGACTTTGTGCGTCGAGGTTTGCCTGCGCTTCCTCAATGGCGTGCAGCTTGTTGGTGCGCAGTGCTTGGAGCAGCGCAGTCTCCTGCGTCGATCGCAGAAGCGCCAACTCCTCCGCGTCGCGCTTCTCCATTGCCGACAGCATCGACTGACCGAGAGCCTTCACGTCCGCGCACAGCTCATTCGCCTTTTGGAGGATCGCGGTGAATCGGTAGTTCGGTAATGGTGCGTCGAGATCGGCGAGCGCACTAGACAGATCGACACCCGCGGCCTCGGCGGCGACGAGCAAAGCCGGATCGATCGGCGGCGGGAACAGTGGCAACTGCTCGACGACGCCGTCGATGTTCATCGAATGACGAATCTTGAACAGACGATCGGCGATCGTGTCCCAGTAACCGAGCAGCTTGTCGTTCTTCGGAATACAGAATTCGAGCGCATTGCCGATGATAACCGGCGGACCGCCGGTTCCGTCGGCGCCAGTGGAAGGCAGGTTCTCATAGGGCACAATCGCGTTCGAGAACGCGTCCAACTTGCCAGCGAGCTGCGCATAATTCGCCGTCGCCGGCTCCGCCGGAAGCGCAACGTCGCGCGGCTTGGTCCCGAGCAGCTCGCCGGCGAGCATGTACAGCTGCGCCGCCTGATTGATCGTTTCGGTCGTATTCTGTCGAAATAGCGAGTCTCCCCACGCGATGAGATTATCGAGGTACCTCATGAACACGTGCTTGGCGTAGGCGCTGATGCGAAGTCGGGCGATGCGATGCGGATCGAAGGGATCGAGCTGCCAGTCCTTCACCGCCGCGATCATTTGCCCGTAGCGGGGATCGCTCGGATTGTCGAGCGCGCCCAAGAGGTCCTCGATCGCCTCGCTCGGCAGTGCCGCTGCCTCGGTATAGAACGGGTAGAAGGTCCAGTACTTCCCGGGTGCCAGATCGTTGCTCGAGTTGGTCGGGTTGAAGATGTACTGGAGCCACCGCTGCGCGTCTGCGAAGCGCTGATTTTGCATCAGCCGATCGGCGATCAGCACGGGAGCGTGCAAAAACAACTCCCAGTTGTATTCGGAGTATGGACCAGAGAGCGAGAAGTCCACGTCCTCGCGCGGCAGCGGCATCGTAACAGCCGACTGAGGACCATACGAGTTGAAGAAGGCGGTCGGGCTGGCTCCTTCATAATAGGGAGCACCCTCAATCATGCGGCTAAACAGAACATCGGGTCCGTACGCGCCGAGAAATGCGAGAAACGCGGACGCATACGGGTGATGGAACGTATTGAATTGGTAGATCCACCGCCAGCCAACGAAAGAGAGCCCACTCGTCAAGTGCCCTGAAGCGTCGAGGACGTCCTGAACAGAGGACGTCAATTGCTTCGGTGGCTTCGCCGCGCTCGGCAGCGCCTTCGCGTTCCTTTGGTAGTTCCAGTCGAGATACTCGTTGACGAGAAAGCAGCGATTCGTGTCTTGAAGGAAGAAGAAGTCGCCCTGGAACAGCGGAAAGTCGTTTTGGCGTTCCTGCGAGAGCAACCAGTATCCGTGCGGTGGCGTCTTCAAGACCGTGACGGTATTGGTCCAGTTGTCGATCGGCAGCACCAGTGGATCGGGATCGGTAGGAGCTGTGTTGTCGACAAACCGGTCCCCCACGAGACTCGTCGAGTAGGTCTCAAGGTGACCCGGGGTTGCCGGGGTCTTCGTACCCGGCGCTTGAGGCGAGCTGTCGGTATGTGTCCACCCCGAGACGTGGAGATCCGTTGGGGACAAGATCACGGGTACGCTCAGTCCGCCGGCAGGCGCCGCTGCGAACGTAAAGGACGCAGTATACAACCCATAGCCTAGAAATCCGAGAGTAGAAAAAATAGTTGGCGCGCCGAAGTAAACGAGAATCTGCATTCCCGACGACGAGTAGGCAATGTCAAACCAGTAACTATCGGCATTCGAGATCGTCGCCGGATCTAGGAGGGAGTAGCTCTGGTCATTACCTGCCGTCAAAATGCCGGACGTCTGGATGAGCTGCTGTGCGTTGCTGCTTTGCTTGTTCATCCAGACGCCGTTCCGGTACTCAGCCCATGCAAGCCCGATGGCCAGCGCGCGCGGCTCTTTGTTGGACTGGTCAGGGCCGCGGACGGTTTGTGTATCCGGAGTTTCTCCTGAGAACGTCGGCCACAGCATGTAGAGACGCCGATTCACCGATGCCAATAGGACATTGTCCGACTGGATGTCGATATCGATCCGCTTCCACGGCGACCACGACGCGCCTCCCGCGCCTGGAGACTGATAGCGATGATAGAACTTGTACGGCCGGAACGGCGTGCGGGCGACGACATGACGGTCCCGGATGTCGTTGTCGCGGTAGACGTCCGTGCCGTTGAGGATGACGAGGTTCGACAGCTCGGTCAGGCCGTTCAGATATCCGTAAAGCGCATCGACGGCGATGTCACTCGTGAGGTCCTGCTGCGCCAGCGCGCTCTCGAGTGCCCCGAAGAGCTCGGTCTTGTCGGTCCGCAGCGTCGGGTCGATCCAGTTCTCCGGATACAGGAATACCTCACGATTGGCCCGCCACAGCGGGTATTGGCTCATCCAGCTCCATTGCTTCGTCTGGCCCTCGCTGAGCTGAAAGAGCTCGAGCCCCAGAAATGAGC
Organism: uncultured delta proteobacterium; assembly: GCA_963816965.1. Taxonomy (GTDB): domain Bacteria; phylum Myxococcota_A; class Polyangia; order Palsa-1104; family Palsa-1104; genus JAQBQH01. Next base: position 2,046,479 of record CAWFMP010000004.1, on the reverse strand, counting down.
GCTGCACGAGCCGCTGAATGGTCAGCGTCGCGTTCTGAATACGCGACGCCGGCACAGCAGAGCTAGTTTCGAGGTCGACGAGAAGATAGTTCGTCCAGTAATTCTCCGGGTCGAAGATGAAGAGCGGAAATACCGAGCCGTCGAGAAGGGCTTTCAGTGCGTCGCGCTGTCTCTCTCTCAATTCGTTCTGCAGCGGTTTTGCGACGGCAGGCCAGGTATCGTGATCGTAGCGTGCCTTGACCGATTGCTTGAGCGCTTCGGCGTTCGCAGAAAGAACATAGGGACCTACCCACGCGCTGATGATCGTCCGGGGTGAAGCATTGCATCGCTTGGCCAGGTAAAAGGCCCGATCGACGCGCATCAACAGATCCACGTCGAGGAGTGCGTTGTACTGAGCCGGGCCGAATAGTTGCCCCACGACGGCGTCGAGATCGCTCGTCGTCACGTTGAAGACGACGGCCGCGAGCGTCAGCAGATTTGGGGAAGTCGAAGGCGCGGTCAGCAGCGCATAGACGGCGGCGCGTCCTCCGGGCTCGCGTTTGGCAAGCTCGAGCATGACGGTCAGCCGACGCCAAGGATCAAATGTCGTGGCCGAGGTGGTTGCCACGAGGGGAATCTCAGACCAGCTCAAAATGTGGGCGCCCGACGGCAGGTTGGCGATCGCGGCGATGTCATCGACCGTCATGTGCAGCCGTGTCACCAGCACGGTCACCTTCGAGAGCAGCGTATATGCATCGAGCGCGATCTTGACCTGCGGATCACTGGCATCGGTTCCGGTGCTGGCCAAGAACGCCGCCGAAGTGAAGATAGAGTAGAGACTTTCCGGCGTAGGATTCTGCAGCGATACGCTGTCGAGAAGCAGGCGCAGCGACTTCGACGGTAACCCCAGTGCGGTGCCAAGGGTCTGTTGCAAGAGCGCGTACGCTCCGCTGCTAAACAGATAATCGGCGAGGTACGGGAGCACGAACGAGACTCTCGCGCGGACCTTCTGGCCGTTCGGCGCCGGTTTGGTGTCATCGATGGCGAGCGCCGCCTGCGCAGCGGCGACCGCCGCCGCGTCCATGAAGAGCGGAAACTGCGTTGCGATGAACTGCGTCGTGTCGGCTGACGAACGCTTGCCGAGCGTGACATCCACGGCCACCTCGACCAAGTTGGCCTTGAAGGCTTTCGCAAAGTCAGTCTTCAGCGCGGTCACCAGTGGGTCGAGGTAGTGGTCGTTCGTGAGGTGGCTGAGAGCCTCCTCTAGTCGATCATTGACTACGAGGTCCGTCGTCAGGAATGCGATCGCGCTGGCGGGTTCCCAGAACGGCACGAAGTATTGCTGGATGAACGCCTGATCGCCAGCGCTCGGGGCCGCGGCCGCGTCGAGAATCGCGAACGCCGTAGTTGCTTGCGCAGCGGGCAGTACGCGTCCCAGGGTATCGGCGACGAGATCGGGTAGCGTCGTCGCGTCGAATACGGGAGCGCGGGTCTGTTGCGCGAGCGTGTTCAGCGCCGTGCGGGCAGTGACGAGAAGCAGGTTTGCTGCGGTCGGGTCGGGTGCCAGACCGGAGGAGACGACGTCTTGTTGTTGCAGTAGGTAGCGCAGTTCGGCGATTGAGAACCCCGACTTATCGACGACGAGTCTTTGATCGAGGAGCGTTCGCGTCGTGTCGATGTTGAACGGGTCAGTGCCGGTTAGCGCGACGAAGTCGAGCAGATCGCCGATGGCGATGCTCAGAGCTTGTGCCAATCGCGCATATCGATAGAGCGAGGATAGGTTTCCCAGCGCAAGGAGGTCAGGGACTTGCGCCGGGACGAGAAGCGATAGATCAGCGGCGCCAATGCCGAGTGGCGCGATGAGCGACAGCGCGTAATCGCTGATCTTGAGCCCCTGGCTCGCCACCACCAGCTCGTTTCGCTGCGCATTGAGGTCGAAGATCTTGGGCGGTGGATCGACAACAGCGGGATTGCGGAAGACAGTCTCGTACAGCGACGTTTCTGCGTCAGCGGTATCGATGATTCCAAAGAGTGCCTCGGCCTCGATAATGGAGAGGCCGAGGGTGCCGGCAAGATCGCGGAGCTCCACCACTCGAACGAGGAACGGATCGTCGATCTCGCTTACATGGAAAATCGTGATCGCCTGATCGATCTCGTGTGCCGTCCATCCGATCCGCCGCTGGAGGCGCAAGAAGCGGAGCATGCGGGTCGTTGCGGCCGTCCGCCCCTTGAGGTTGTCGATGACGGCTCGGGAAAGGTCGCAGCTCAGAGCGCCTTGCGAGTCTGTTCCAAAGACGATCTGAAGGTCGCCGGTGGGATTGATGTAGCTCGTTTCCAACAAGGCTTCGAGCGCCGGCAGGTCGATCGTCGCGCTGTCGAGAAAGTTGCTGACGTACTGAATGAAATCGGTGATATCGGCGGTAAAAATGGGCGCCCACGATTTCCACTGCTGCCCATCAATGATGAAGTTTAGCGGTGTCGTATCGATCTTGATCGGTTGGTACGAGGTAACAATCCAGGTTCGACCGCCGAAAATTGCTCCCTCGGTGACTTGAACAGCGGTGCCGATACCCAGCTGTGAGCCATCGGCAGCGTCGGCGGCGCGGTTGAGCTTGCCCGCGGCATATACGTAGATTCCGCTCTTTGGCGAATTCGACGGGGCCAGCAGAACCCGGTCGCCATCGGCCAACGTCACACCGTCGATCACCGGCGGAGGATTGGCCGGATCGAGATTGGTCGCTGCGACTCTAACCGGAGTCTTGAAACTGTAAGGTCCGTGGGTAATGAGAAAATGCTCGACTACCGATAGACCGAGACGTTCGGCCGCAATATCCGCATCACTCGGACCCGTCGGTCCCCCGAACGCAGACATCAGGTCGCTGCGCTGAATACCGAGCTGGCGGAGAAAGGTGCGCGATTGTTCGGTGCCCAGATCGAAAGGCACCGTCCATGGGCTCACCGCCGTCGAGAGAACATAGTCGTAGACGAAGCGGTTCACGTATTGCGGAGAGACTGCGAGCACATCGTCGCCGCGCGTCGTCTGGCGGTCATTGTCTGGGCCCGGCGCCCCGAACGAGGTCATGATCGCCGTGTTCTCGAGGATCTCGTTGATGAGATCGATCGCGGGCATCGGCGTATTGCTGTTGGCGCACGTCAGGTCGATCTGCGTGATTTCGGGACGGCGCTGCGTCAACAAGTCTAGCGCTGTCTGTGTGCCGGAGACGGGAATGGTTTGCAGGAAGCTGAGAAGATCGACGAGGTAGGCGGCCGGCCCGAGGACCGACCGGCAATCCTCGCAGTCACACAGCTTGAAGGGGCCGAACAGATCCTGGTAATCAGGGAAGACGTCGCCGAGGCCGATCGCGCGCGAGAGGAGTGTCGTAGCGGGCGTTGGCAGCACGGGAAGATCGACTGGATTTAGGCTGCGGGAATAGCGACCGAAGCGTGCCAGTGCCAGGGCATGTTGGGCTGCGGCGCTGTCGAAGATCTGCTGCGCGCGTGAATTGCCGCCGAGCGCCTGCGAGTGGAGGGCGACGAAACGTTCCTTGCCGAAGCGAACGATACCACTCGCGGAACGAAAGCCCGCTTGTGACAGCGCGGAGACATCGTCGAAACGTGAAACCACGCGAACCAAGCGCTGAACGCGTTTGAGGTCGTCGCGCAATTGCGTTGTCGCCGGCGATTCGCTATCCGAGCGGGGAAGAATCTTCTCGACGCGTCCGCTCACGAGATCGAAATCGGGATTTTTCGCCAGTAGCGATGCGAGCGGTGCATGCTCGGCTGCGAAGCGGTCGGCCTGGGGCGCCCTAGCCGCAGCCGACAGCCGAGCCACGAAGGTGGCCGTTGGTAGCTTGGTTTCAACCGCGTCGTAGAGCGACTTGGCATAGGCGGTCGCATCAACGCCGGGCGGCGCGCCGACCTGGCCTACCAACGCGTTCCACTCCGTCGGCACGAGCTGCGCCAGATCTCGGAAGGTCTGTATCTTGGAGTCTCGAGTCAGTTCGGCGATCAGCGGCGCGTGATGGGACGTGAGCTCGTCGAGCTCGAACGCGAGTTGCACGTGGGGCGCCGGATCAGCGGCTGTCGTCGTCGTGCCGGTACGCGCCATGGCGTCCGCAATTTGGTGCTGGGTGGTGGCGTTGAGTCCCGCAGCAGTCATCGTCGTGGCGAACGCGGAGTCGTCGGAGGACAGCAATCGTTCTCGGAACGCAGTCGCCAGCGCTTCGGCGAGATCGCCTTGCGGCGGTGGGATCCGACCGGTTCTAACCGCCGCGGCAATTGCCTCAGTCAGTTGGCTCGCGGGCGGAATCGACAGGGGACCGTCCGCTGGGAGAAGATTGGCGCGCGCAAGCACATAGAAGGCTTCTACCGGAGCTCGATACGCGGCGCCGAGCCGCCGAGCGAGGACGTATTGCGCGATCTGAGCCGCTGGCGATCCCGTAGCGAGTGCGAAAAACTCGATCTGATCGGCCGTCAGCTGTTCGGGATCGCTGCCTGGGAAGGCCTTCTCAATGGCGTGTGCAGTGCGTTCGAGCTCGCTGCGTCCGGGAGCGGCGCGCGGTAGCGTGACGTCGACAGTCGCGACGCGGGGCGCGCGGAACACGAGCTCGCTCTCACCGACCGTCGCACCATTGCCGTCGAGAGCGCGAACGATGAGGCCGACTGCATCGGCGCTCTCCGAATAATCGATCGCGTACCAGCCGGTCCCATCGGTCTTGCTGTCTCGCCCGATGCGCTCTTCGTTGTCGTATGTTTTCGCGACGAGACGAACCGGAGAGGAGGCGAGCGGCGTACCGTCGAGGTAGGTAATGGCACCCTGAACGCGCGCAGTCTTTGGGTCGAGCTTGGCGTCCGAATCGAGCGCCGACCTGGTGTTGGCGTCGACGACACCGTTGGTTGCCAGCCCGTTGCGATGCTGTAGCGCCGCGACGGCCCGACGCGTGGACTCGCCAAATTGCCCGCTCTCGAACTCGAGCTCGGCTATTGCGAAGCCGAGCAGGACGAGGCGGCGTTGCAGCGAGGCGACAGCGTCTCCGGACGCGCCGAATCGCAGAGACGGTGAAGAAACACCCAATGGCTCCCCCTTTTATCGAGACGTCCGAGAGAGCGCGAGCTTACTCGGCGGCTGCGAGGACGATCAATGGACAATGATGTTGCGTTCTGCTGTGGCCGACCTGCGCTCTAGCACGCCGACGTTGACATGCCGTCGCAGTTCTCGCCCCGTCAAGGTAGGCGCCTACGCAGACGGTCGTGTGGATCTGACCGATGCGCGAATCCGTCCAACACTAAACATCGCAGTCGAGTCGCTCGTTGCGTTGTCCAAGAGCCTTGCCACGGCAAGATGTGCGACAAATAGCCGCAAGCGTTTGCGCTACGATCAGCGAACGTGACTGACATCAAAAGAGTGTTTCGCGGAGCGCGAATCGCGCTCTCCGACGGGACCGAAAGTGCACTCGGTCACAGACAAATGCGCTGAGCTCCTGTAACCGTCGCTGGTCCGACCACTGCATGCTCGCCTCGACGATTGCGAGTCCGTAAGAGATTTGGCGGATTGTCGGCGAAGCGTTTCGGCGCGGGCCACGTCGGGGCTTGGAAAGGGGACTTCGTGAAGTACCTACTTGGTTGCGTATTCGCTGCGCTGGTCGGATGCGGTGGCTCCGCAAGCGTGTGCAAGGTTGTCAACTGCCCGCAAGGGAGCAGCTTCTATCAGAGCTGCGGACAGTCGACCGACAGTGCCACCTATGCCTTCGGTCCTTCAACGTGCCAGTGCCGCGCTGGAGACGCTGTCGGTTGTCAGCAATGCACCCAAGAGATTGCCAACTATTGCGGCAGTGTGATGGGCAGCAATGGCAACGGAGGGGCGGGCGGGAGCTCCGATTGCGTGCCACGCTCCGGTGCCACGACGGATCAATATGTGTTCGATACGTTCACGTTGCCGCAACAGGCGAGCGATCTTGCTTTCGATCTGACCGGCAGCGGTCATCCGGTAAATCAGTACGGCGCCATCATCAGCGGGCTGAGCCAGCAAGGCTCGCAGCCGCAGCTGGGTGTCGATGCGGAGCTGCAATCGGGGCAACTGGTCATGCTGCTTTCCGAGTCTTCAGTGGATGCAAGCCGACAGAACGACAGTTGCGCTGCGGCAGCGCTGGTCACGGGGGCGCCGGTGACAATGCCGCCGACGGCAGGCGCTACGTACACGGCGGGCAACGGATCGGGTGAGTTTGCAGGGCCGATCGTCAGCGGCACCTTCGATTCTGCGGATCCAGCGACGACGAAGATGCCGGTATCGATGTTGATGCCGCTTCCGATCATGACGATTTCGCCGATCAGCGTGCCAATTGTAGGCGCGCATGTTCGGTTCAGTGATGTTGGTGGACGGATCATGGCGGGGCAGATCAATGGCGCGGTCAAGCAGACCGACGTCGACAACATCATCATTCCCGCGATGGCAGAAAGCCTGGAAAAGAAGATTGCCATGGACCAGGCCGGCGGCGGCCTGACGTCAACTGATATGTCTCTGCTGTTGTCCTTCGATACTGGCGGCAGGAGCGGGCCAACGAAGCTCGGTTGTTCCAACGGTTGCGCGAGCACCTGCCAGAACCCGAACACGGGCGCGAACGCGTGCGGCTGCGCAGTTGCGGGCGACAACAGGATCGACGAATGCGAGGTGGCGACAAACTCCACCATCGAGGCGACGTATGCGCCCGATGTGCAAATGTTCGACGCGAGCGGCAACTATGCGCCGAACCCGACGTCCACCCACAAGGACAGCCTATCATTCGGACTCGCCTTCACCGCCCTACCAGCCCATTTCTGACCAAAGCTTCGATATTCAGCGCTCGAGGATTGTGGTTTCGTATCGTCTCGGACAGCGTGCCACGGGCGCCGGTGGTGACGGTAGAGGACTACAGGTCTCGCACCTGCGATCGGGATGACCCGGCGAGCAGGCCGCGCGATAACGTCCCGGTCTTCGTTGCGGGCGGTCCAATCCGGGTGAACAGGAGAGGTACCACGCCGCATCGGTCTGGCACTCAGATGACACGAATCCAGTCACGGGCTCTCGACGGTGGCCAGGCCATTGGCCGAAACCAGCGTGGCACTGACATGGCACTAAGCTCCGTTTTGAATTGCCAACAGGTCTCGGCCGCGGACTGTAATGATGATAATCGCGAGATCTCGTGAAAGCCGCCGCCCGTTCGCGATTAAGATAAGAATGGCAAATCGTCTTGATCGAGAATTATGAGCATTTTATTAGAATGCCTAGAATGACAAAAACGCGGTCGTTTCTCATTGGTGACTCCAATCTAGCGGTCGGCTGACCCGGTCGCTGCAAGCCAACGCGACAGGGATGACTTTGACCCGAGCGTCGCGCGCGCGGACCGGCGCCGTCGGTGGCACGCATGCTCGCTGTGTCATTCCGCCGGCACTCGCCAACTGGTCCCGTCCTCAAGCATACGACGGATCGCTGAACCGGTACGCCGTAAAGCACTCCAACCAGCGTGCTGATAATGCCTATTATATTTGCGGAGCAGCGAAAACTGTCGCCATAGACCATTCGATTCAGGTGCGAACGTCGTCATCGCTGGCAGCCGACCACATAACCTCGAGTGGTTGCCACCCAAGCTTCGGCTGCGAATGCTGCTCGCGCCGTCTGAAAACGCCTCTCGCTCGAACGAAGTTCTGTTCGTCGATTGCGAGCTTCCCCTTTAGCGCTTGCTGGAGTTGATTGTGGCGAGCTCTATCTTCGGGCAACGCGGGGTGCGTTTCCGTCGTCGCCTTCCCGTCGTGAAAAGCGCGCTGCCAGCGCAGCCAGATCTCCCAGTCTTCCAGGGCGAGTGCGAGCACCTCGTCGGAGATTGGGCTCAAACGAAACAACTCTCCATACTCGTCAGCGCTTTCGTCCCAGTCCGATTTGTAGACGTGTGGGCGTCCGCGAAACGCGGCAATACCACCGCGCGGTCCATCGTAGAAGTCAGTCATCGTGTAGACCGTCTCGTATTCGGAATTCAAATGGCTCACGGGCAGCTCCACTCTCGCAAAACGCTGCGACCACGTCGAGAGCGGCCCGCAAAACGATTCCGGTGCGCGACTATGTCCCCACCCCTTCCTGGCCACGAAGCCCGGATCCTGAGCTCTACAGAGCGTCGTCGAGCAGTCTTGCTAGGAACGTGCACTCCAGCGCCCGCGTAAGCGCGTAGCCTCGCCGTATGATGCTCCTCATGGAAGGGCCGGAGGAGCCGTGCAGTCGCTGCGACGCGAGCGAGGCGTGGCTGCTACGCCCGGTGCAGGAGTTCGGCGGCACGATGCCCGTCGAGGCGCGCGAAATCCACCGCCGCTTCGATTCAACCTTCGAAATGATTGGTTGGTACGAGGCGACGGTCTGCTGTGGCTGCGGCCACACGCTCTTCTTCGCGCGCGAGTATCAGCCCAAGCGGGCGACTGTCGAGTGCGAGCCGTGCTCTTCATGCGAAGCGACGGCCGCGTGGATCGTCGCTCCAGCGCCCGACCTGTCGGTACACTCACAGCGCGCCTCGCCCATGCAGGTTCGCCTCGGCTGGAAGGAGCGCAAGCTCAGCACGCTCTATCGGCGCGTCGCCTGGAAGGCGACATTGAGCGTGCGCGTCTGCCGCGGCTGTGGGCTCGGATCGTGGACGTACTCGCCGGATGCGCTGTACGGCGACGAGGCTGTGTGCGAGACGAGCCCGCGCGCGTGCCGACGGTGTAGCGGTGCGCAACGGCTTGCGACGGTGATGGACGACCTCGGCGAGGGGCGCGACGTCGCCGAGCGCGGAGTGGTGCCGGGGGCCATTCGGTCGCGTGGACGGTTCGTCGCCGAAACCTGCGACCCGTGCAGGACTGTCGAGTGGTACGGCACCAGGCTCGACGACCTCGAACCCGACGAGAAACGCGGCGTGTTCCGCCTGCTGCGGTCAGCGGCGGTAACGAACGACCGGGGTGGCCCCTACCGCTGACAGAGCGGTGGTTGTCTGGTTGATCGGTCTCTCCCCGGCCCCCGCGGCAGAGAAAAAGCACGGCGATGAACACCGTGGACCGTGTTCCCCCGCTTCGATCTCGTCGCAGCTGCGCGGTCGGCCCCGCGGCCTAGCGACATTTTGAATCATTAAGTTCAAAATCCCTTGCGCCTGAGCATCTGCGCGTATTATCGTACCGTTCAGTTCGAAAATGGCACGACGGAGCGCGGTTCCGCACGACGCCGTGAATCAGAAGCAACGCGACTCTTGGGTCGCACGAGGGAGAACGCAACCATGGGACAATACGACGGCAAACGGGTAGTGATCACCGGCGGCACGAGCGGCATGGGTCTCGCGACGGCGAAGCTGCTGCTTGATCAGGGAGCGCGCGTGCTGGTGACGGGGAGCACGAAGAAGACGCTCGACTCAGCTCGCGAGGAGCTTGGGAAGAACGCCATCGTGATGTCGAGTGACGCGATGGTGCTGACGGACATCGACGCTCTCGCCGCTCGCGTGAAGTCGGAGTACGGAGCGGTCGACTTTCTGTTCCTCAACGCCGGGTACGGAAAGTTCGCGCCGTTCGAGGGCACGTCCGAGGCGGTGTACGACGAGATGTTCAATCTGAACACGAAAGGGCCATACTTCGCGGCGCAGAAGCTTGCTCCGCTGATGCCTCCCGGGAGCGCGATCGTGCTCACGACATCCATCGCGAACGTGAAGGGGATGCCGATGCTCAGCGCGTACGCGGCCGCCAAAGCCGCGCTCCGCTCACTCGCGCGATCGCTCGCAGCCGAGCTTCTGCCGCGGGGTATCCGCGTCAACGCCATCAGCCCTGGTCCCATCGACACGCCGGTCATCCTCAAGACGGGGCTGTCGAAGGAGCAGATGGACCAAATGCACAAGGGGATGGCGGAGGGCAATCCGATGAAGCGCTTTGGTCGTCCCGAAGAGATCGCGAAGGCAGCCGTTTTTCTGGCCTTCGACGCGACGTTCACGAACGGACACGAACTCCCGGTGGACGGCGGCATGACCCAGCTCTGAGCCCACGCGGCGAGGCTGAGTATTCGGTGGCAACCGATTTGGGTAGCACCTTTACAACAGCGTGATGCCGCTTGGGTTCGACGGTGGTCGTCGAATTTAGCGACTTCGTGTTTGGGAGAAGATCATGAAATGGATGACAGTGTTCTTCGTTGCGTTTGCCCTGAATTCGGCACCGGCACGAGTGTTTGCCGGAGACAACAGCGCAGATGAAAAACTTGCTGGTGAATGGGTCTCAATATCCTTTGAGAAGGACGGAAAGAAGGTCCCGGAAGAGGACTTCAAGGGAACGAGGGTTCGGTTCACTTCCAGGCCGGGAACAGTCACAGTAACCAAAGGTGAAAAGACGCTGAGGTGGCACGCGCCATCGCGTGGATCGCCTCGCCCGAAGCATCCTTCGTGACCGGTGCCGTTCTTCCCGTTAACGGCGGAATGTGCGCCGCCTGATCCCCGGCGCCGCGGCGGGATCAGCGGCCCCGAACCGTACGGGCTTTCCGGGCACTGCCGCTCGGCCCGTGGCTAGTCCCCCGCGGCAGAAGCACCAAGTCGGCCGCTTCCTCTGCGTCCCTGAGAAGCGTCTTGCGCGGCGTGCCCATCTGCGCACGCATCGGTCAAACCACTGGACAAGGTCGATGACCTGGCTCGCCCGCGCGGCTACAGGAAAGTCCGACGGGATTTCTCCCGCGCTGATCCCGTCCCGGAAACGACGTTCCACCATCGCCACGGCGCCAGCCGCAGCGTTCTGTAGGAACTGCCGGACCTCTGCGTCGTCCACAAGCGGCGCGACGCACACGAGAAGACAACCCACGGCCGAGCCTTCCTCGGTCGCACTCTCGACGGCGTGCCTCAGGAAGCTGGCGAGCGAGGCGCGAAGAGCCTGCGGCGAGAGGAGTGCCTTCGCAGCGCGAGCGCCCTTCTTCTCTGCGTACGCCCTGAGGACGCGCAGGAATAACGTCCGCTTGTCCCCGAAGACTGCATACAGGCTCGGCCGACCAACACCCATCCCGGCGACGAGATCGTCGATCGTCACTCCGTCGTAGCCCTTCGACCAGAACACCTGGGTCGCCTTTTCCAGCGCTTCCAGCTCGTCGAAGCTGCGCGGTCGTCCACGCGGCCTCGTGGTCATTTTGAATCATTTAGTTCAAAACTCCTTGCGCCTGACCATCCGCCCCATTACTGTACCGAACAGTTCGAAATTGGCAAGGCGACCCCTGGCGTCGCGCAGGAAACCACCCATGAGACATTCGATCGCTCTCGTCACCGGCACCACCTCCGGGCTCGGTTATGCGGCAGCCAGCATGCTCGCCGCCGAGGGCTGCCGCCAGGTCATCGTCACCGGCCGCAGCCTGGCCCGGGTCCAGGAAACGGCCGCTCAGCTCGCGGCTGAGACCAAGACCCAGGTCTTCACGCCGCTGGAGCTGGATCTGAACGCACCGACCAGCGTCCAGTCCGCCCTCGCCGAGCTGGTCAAGCGAGGTCGGCCGATCGATTTCCTGCTGCTCAATGCAGGGATGGTCCCAGGTAAGAAGCGCGTGCTCACTGCGGCGGGCGTCGAGGCGTCTCAGGCCCCGCTCATCGGCCATCATCAACTGACTGTCGGGTTGCTCCGCGCCAACCTGCTGAGCCCCAACGCGCGGATTGTCATCGCCGGCGCGGAACCTGCCCGAGGGGACGTCCCCATGTTCAGCTACACCGACGTGGCGGCCTTCGCGGCCAAACACCACCAGGGTGACCGAACCGCCGCTGTTGAAGCCCTGGTGCGCAACGGGCCGAACGTGAAGTACGTGCCCAACCGGGCGTATGCCGACGCGAAGCTCATCATCGCTTGGTGGGTCGCGGCGCTGGCGCGCCGGCTACCCTCCGGCATGGCCGTGTACGCCGTCTCGCCCGGTAGCGCGCCCGACACCCAGGCGTCGCGTAACGCTGGCCCGGCCTTGAAGTGGCTGTTTATTCCGCTGGTGAAGCTCCTCCCCGGCATGACCAGACGCCGGAGATCGCCGCCCGTCGGTACCTCCAGGCATCGGAGTTCGGAACCGACGTCTCAGGGCAATTCTTCGCCTCGGCGCCGAAGAAGCTCACAGGCCCAATTGAGGCGATGCGCCACCCGCACCTTCACGATCGCGCCAACCAGGAAGCCGCGTGGCAGGCCGTCGTCAAGGTCTCCGGCGTCGACTTCTCCTCCGCAGCACCCTTGAGCGCGGTGTCCTGAGGGAGCACCCGATCGCGGCTGAATTGAACGTGGTGACCCAAATAAGCTGGCGAGTTCACATTTGGCTCCGGGGATCGTGGTTGTCGAGGATCCCCCCCCCGGCGGCGGGCGCGGTTTCCGGAGCCACCTCTACCGATTCGAGAGAGCGCCGCAACTCTCGGGCGACACTCTCGAGAACGAGCGCGCAGACTTATCATTCGGTCGCTGCGACAGAAGTATATGGCGGAGCCATGGCGTTGAATCCCGTTTGCCGCGGAGTACGGTTCCACCTTTCCGAGATGCTCGACAACTTCTCGGTCCAGTTGTCGAAGAAAACTCTCGTCTATGACCATCTGCGGGTGTGCGCTGAGTGCACGCGATTCCATCAATCGCTAGCGGCGACAGTGGAGGCACTCAGGGCCTTGCGTACATCCGATGACGCATGAGCCTCGCGAGCACCGCAAATCAGGACGCGAGGCGCACTATGTCGCCCACACAGGTGCGCAACGGTGTGGCGAAAATAGGTGAGCGACTGTGGTGTGCGTTTGAGAGAGCGTGCGGCTGATACACAAGAGGAGAAGACCACATGAGCACGGGTGCGAAGGTCGTGGCTGTTGTCGGCGTGGGACCCGGGTTGGGACGCGCGTTGGCGGTTCGGTTTGCACGGGCAGGATTTGCAGTCGCTCTTGTCGCGCGACACGACGACTCGTTGCGGCCCGTGCAGGCCGAGATCGAAGGCTTCGGCGCAGCTGTTCGCTCCTACGTGGGCGACGCGACGAACGAAAAGAGCGTCGGCGCGACTTTCGCGCGCATCCGCGAAGAGCTGGGGGCGCCAGAAGCGCTCCTGTACAACGCCGGTGCTCTCCAAGCAGGGGGAATTCTCGAGCTCTCTGTTACGGCCTTTGAGCAGGCGTGGCGCGTAAACTGCCTCGGAGGATTGCTTACAGCTCAGGCCGTGATCCCTGGAATGCTCGAGCGTGGCCGCGGCAGCATTCTCTATTCGGGCGCGACGGCTTCACTCCGGGGCAGCGCGCGGTTCGCGGGGCTCGCGGTCGGCAAGTTTGGTCTGCGCGCTCTCGCTCAATCAATGGCTCGCGAGTTGGGTCCGAAGGGAATCCACGTGGCACACGTCGTGATCGATGGCGGCATCGATACACCGCGCGTACGAACGATGCTCGCGGGTCGCGACCCCCAAACGTTACTCGCTCCGATGGCGATCGCAGAGAACTACTGGAACCTTCATGCGCAGGATCCGAGCGCATGGAGCCAGGAGATTGACCTGCGACCGTCGGTCGAGAAGTTCTAGGAACCGGGGCGCGGGGCCGACGCGCCCGGCGCTGATGCCCTCTTCTAAAGCTTCGGATTCCAGCGAATGACTGGACGGCGCTCTAGCCAGGGACGCAGCACCGTTTCGAACGCAGCGCGCGCAGCCTCAATTTGTTCTCGGGTGGGAGGCTTCGCGGCCTCAGCCGTTTCTAGCAGCCGGAGCGCATCCGTGTATCTCGCCGGAACGTCGTCGCCGTATTCCTCTTGTAACTCGCGTCTGATCGACGCCGTGGACACCTTTACCTGATCGGCCATCGTTCCAGGGTGCCACGGTCCGGCGTCGTTCGCAGCGCGGCAGATTGCCGCACAGAGGGACCCAGCGTCCGCGGCACCGGGCCGCGAAGTGTGTGAGCCGCTGGCGGAAGCCAACATTTGTGGCCGATACTGAATGCCATGAGCTACGAGATCTTCGCTAATCCCGAGAAGGCTGACCAGCTGAAATGGCATGTCTTGAAAAACCGAAGCTTCAGCGGCTCGATCTCAATCAGGATCACACTGCTCGCGCCGCACCCCTCTCATCTAGAGTCCACATCGGACGTGTTGGCTTTTGCAGCAACTGAGCTTGAGAGGCTGGGCGTCACATGGCTCTTCCCGGACGGAGACGAGTGGGTGATTGACCTGGACCGGCTACGTGCTGACATCTCGGATACCTCGATTCTTCCGTCGTGGGCTGTCGGACGCCGCCGCGACACTGTGTCCGTCACGCCGGGAATGTTCTTCATTGAAGACGCGGCCAACGGGCAAATCTACGGTACGGGAATCGATTACAAGGAGAGGGCACCTGCGAACACGCGCTTCTTCGATGGCGTTGACATGCATCTTCACGTCGACAAGGAAGACGCGTTTCGAAAATTGGGCGAACACCTCCAGGAACTCGAGGACAAAGTTACAGGCAAGCCAAAGACGGTCGTTGCGAATCTCAAGCCGGACTTGGCCTTCATGATTTCGGACAAGCTTCGCGCGGTTGTCATCGGCGATCTGGAGGACATCGATCGCGGATTGTCGGTCGGATCTGCGAAGCCGACTATGATCTCGTGCGGGAGCGCCCTCGAAGGCGTCCTGCTCGATGTTCTCGACCGTCGACGAGACATCGCCAGCTCATACATGAAGCGAGCACAGGACTGGCCTGAACGCGTATCGCTAAAGCAACTCGTCGAGATTGCGCTAAAGAATGATCTCTTGACGGCGACGGCCGCAAAGTTGGGTGAAACGATCACGGAGCATCGCGATCTCATCCATCCATTGCGCTGCGCATCCACGGATATCCACGTGGACAACACTACGGCAGAGACGATGGTGCAGTTGTTGAAGGTTGCCGTCCGCGATCTCGCCAAAGCAGCACGCGACAGGAAGATTGACGCGTACGTCAATAGGACGTGACCGCGACCGGCAAGCTCCGCACTGGCCGGTAGCCTCGGCCGCAATACTTCCACGCGCGGCCGATCCTCGGTCGTTAGCGACAGGAAGGGTAGTTCCCCCGATAGACCATGATATTTTGGCGGTATGGTCAGACCTGATGAGTCGCGGTACCTGCGGTCACTCGGTCGAGAGCTCGAGGCTCAGGCAACACGGGTGCGCGACTTGATCGGCGACAAGCACTGGCTGTCGGATGGCTCGCACAAAGAAGCGATTCTCCGGGGACTTCTCTCCCGTCATATCCCTTCTGGGATGCACTGCTTTCGTGGGTTTGTTGTAAGCGGGGATGGTTTCGTCAGCACGGAGCAGGACATCCTCATCGTCGATACGGCCGGATCAGCACCTCTTTTTCAGACTGCAGATCTTGCGATCTGTTTCCCCGAGTCGGTAGTCGCAGCTGTTTCAGTGAAGACAAAGATCGCGAGAGACGAGATCGATGATGCGGTGGCAGGGCTGGCATCTGTACGCGAGCTATGCCGCGACATCTGGACAGGAGTCTTTTGCTTCGACGATGAGCAGTCGCGCCCGGGCAATCAGACCCTCTACGATGCAATCTCCGATGCCATCAAGGCGCATCAGCCGAAGTTGGGCCCGCTCGACGCCTTGCCAAGCACCATCGCGCCGGACCTAATTTGTACTATGCAGTCACTTGCCTTCGTTATCGACGGTCAGGACAGCTCTCTTCGGGTCAGAGGCTTCGACTGCGCAGGCCACGCGGTTGCGTTGTTTTTGGGTCGCCTGATCGCGCGGATCGACGAGATTGCTGGACGCGGCGAGTCCCGACTTGCGAGGATTCTTGACACCCTTCAAGTCAATCCGCTCGATCCGGCAGCCGTCGTGATTTAGACGCGAGGTGGAATGGCTGTCGCCCCACCAAATGCGAATTGGATGTTCGCGTGCGTGATCTCGCCGCTCCGCGGCCAAGACTCATTGCGGTCCGCCCTAAAATCCGTACCGAGATCGGTGTGGAGATATACGCGATCGCCGGCGGTACGAATGGTCCCTTGAACTCGCATCGGCGTTCCGTTCGCGTCGAGCAGCAGATCGCGTCCAAGCCACAACACAGAACTCGGTAGTCGATTTTGCCGGAGCCCGTTAAAGACGGCGTTAGCGTCAGTCCAGCGACCGAGTTGCGCAAGTGCGACCGCGTGAAGGTACTGATTGTAGCTATCAGGTCCGCCGCGCCTCGAATGCAGGGCGAGGGCGCTCAGTTCACGGATTTTCTCCCAATCAATAACGTTCGGCGCGTTTTTCGTCGGAATTCTGCGGGCGACGCGCCAAGTGTAATAGATCTGGACGGCCACTTCCGCGAGACCCGCCGATGGCTGGACATCAGCGCTTCGCACCGTGTCCATGGCACCCTCCACGTAGGAATAAGCGTCCTGGTAGTCACTTCCCTTCCCAGACATTTGCGCGA
The DNA here is from genome assembly GCA_963816965.1 of uncultured delta proteobacterium. GTDB lineage: Bacteria > Myxococcota_A > Polyangia > Palsa-1104 > Palsa-1104 > JAQBQH01. The sequence goes on along the minus strand of CAWFMP010000004.1, from coordinate 2,030,143 downwards.
CATCCAAAAGTTTGCGGGCCACAACGATAAAGCCGTTTTGACTCTTGAACTGTTCCCACTGCTTTGTCGCGTCTGCCTTCAGTTCCGGGATTGGCTTCAGCTTTGAGAGTAGTTTCGTCCGTACGGTGCGGAGCATCTCAATATCGTCGTCGCTGCTCGCGGCCGTCGTCGCAGCGTCATGGCGGACCGTCTTCAAGGTCATATCGACGTCGCCGAGTGCACGAGCACTCAACGAAGCGATATCGACGATATCGTCGGCTTTCATCAGATTCATCAAGTGCAAGATCATATTTGCTTGGACGTGAGCGGTGAACGTGTTGAAGAACTGCGTCGATCGCGCGCGCGAGAGATGTTCGAGCACGGCAGTCTTGCCCGCATTCACTTCGATCAGATTTTGCTCGATCAAATCAATGTACGTCGCCGCAACGGAGTTGTGGATATGCTCGTCGGGTTCATGCTGTGAGGCGTAAGGGTATTGCGGCGCTGCCAATGCCTTCTCGAACACCTTTACGGCTTGCAGCGGATTGCGTCCCTTCTTCTTGATCCAGAGCGCCTTATGGTGAAGCAGCGTCTTGTCTTCGTATGGTAGAGCCTCCAACGCCGCCTCGAACAAGTGGAGCCCGTCGTCATAGTCGAGTCGGTCAAATGGTTCGTTGTTAACCAATATTTTGATACAGAACTCCCGATATAGGGGATTGGTGCCGCCGCACGCTTTCAGCAACTGCGCGAGGAGTCGAAGCTCGCCGCCTTGACTGCCAGCTCCGCCATTAACTGTGTTGACGATGATCCGCGTAACCACATCGCTGCGCGTGCGGTATGCCGCGCCTTCATCTCGAGGATCGGCATCCGGATACAACAGACCCCATGCCGCGCCGTCTGGTGTGGCATCAAGCCACTCGCTATAAGGAACGCCGAGCGCCGCGACGAGCACTTCGATTGGAAGACTGGCTCGATAATGATTTGCTACCGCTACGAGTTCGTAGGCGTCCTTCAGTATCTTCGAGGTCTTGTTAACGGCGCCGATGAGCACTTTCGAGAGGCCGCCGACGTCTCCAAGCCTGAAGTACTCGTCTTTCACCGATTGTGCGATCGCCGCCCTTACTTCGGGAAGCAACCAGTACAGCGTCGAAAGCGTGTCCGTGGTCGATTTGTGCTGAACGCCGCGTAGTGCAGTCTCGGCGAGTGAACGGTTCGCATAGAGGCGCAGCTTGACGAAGTAGTCGGGAAGGGTCAACCACTCGGCGTCGTCGAAGGCGTCAGGCAGCTCATGCTCGATCGCAACACGCAACGGACCCACAAATTGAGCGGTGTCATGGACAGTCCACTCGCTGGTTCTTACGCCCACCAGCAGAATGATGTCGAGCGAGGCCGCTCTGGCAGCAGCAACGACGTCACGCGGCGACAGCGCGACAAAGCTCGCTGGATCGTCCATGACAACAACAATCCGCTGCGGAGGCTTCATCCGCTGGAACGCTTTGAATATGTCCGTCAGGATCTGATTGTTGTCAGGATACATTGCCGAGCGGAGCCAGACGACTAGCCGATTCGACTTGGCGAGATCGAAGGCGATTCGCTTGAGCACGACGCTCTTTCCCGACGCAACCCCACCTCTGAGGACAACCGCTTGTGGTTCAAACGGGCTGGTAGTCAGTAGGGTACGAATGTCTGCTGTCAGTTCAGCCGTTGCTGTTCGGGGAAAATCAAGATCGTGCGCATAGGGATCCCAGTTTGGGAGCGACGGCGAGAATAATAGGTCGAGCAGCCGGTGCCATTCGGTCTTGGCCGACGCTGGCACCAGGTGCTCGTTGACCAGAGAAACCAGATGACTAAGTACACCGAGGTTGACGTATTGCGAGCTGCCTTGTGTTGGCGATGCGCCCTTGAGGGACGGCGTCGCCTTCGCGAGACTTGCGGTTGACGCGCTAACGACTACCAATTTTGAAAACGATTCAATCAGTTGAACAAGCTGCCCGTTGTTCCGGATCGGGTCGTCCGCGAATATGGCGATCAGCTGGGGTCGAAGCTCCTTGTGCGCCATCATTTCGACGACGAGATCCTGGAAGACGTCGACTGACTCATCCATCCCAGCGCAAAGGAGAGGCGACCCCCGAGTCACCTCGATAAAAGAGCGAACTGCGGTACGCCAAGCGGCGCGTCGCATGAGGTACTGATTTCGCGTGACGACGCAATCAGCGCGATTCATCGACCCGACGAGTTTGAAGACGGGCACAGAGCGCGGCGGCGCTGGCTTTGTTAGCTCGTCAATCGTAGCGACCGGTCGTCTGTGTGGACGACGGTCCATTTCCTGGCGAAAATGTCCTTCGAATCGAAGGTCCGGTGTCGCAGACAGCACGGCCTGCCATGGGAGGCGCGCGCAAGCGCGCAAGGCTTCGGTCGTCGCGGCTGGCATCGAGAGGGCGTTCAGGGTCTTGAGTAGATCCTCTGGTGTCGATCCACCGTCTGCCTTCTCAAATAGCGCCTCGTGAAACGTCCCTCGTTTCGATGCCGGCGGCAAGCCGAGGTGGGCGCGCAGTTCCGTAGTTATCCCGGCGTGCGTCGTGAAAGTTGGACCGACGAGGAGCCCGCGCGTGTCGCCGAGCAGACGATTCAGATCCTTCTCTCCGAGTTCGATCACGAGGGCCCTCCCCGAGGAGTCACGATCGTATCACGAAGCGTGACTTACTTCCGGCGCGCCGCGGCCAACCTAGGGCGCAAGCGGTCACTTACGGTAGTCACCATGTCGCCCCTAGATTGCGATATCAGCGTGGGCAGCAAGAAACGGCGACACGTGCTGCAATACTGGCCGTCGCGCAGTGTAGAAACTGTTTTTCCGCGGCTCAATTGTTGGAATCATTGAGACGCCTATTTTGGCGCAGTTTCTCCGCGAATAACCGCGAATGGGATTATGTCGTCTAAGTCGTCGAAGACTACTGAGTCCATTTTTCGAAAATCGCGCGATTTGATCTCTCGAGTGAGTACGCGTAGTTAGACGGCGTCGCTTCGAAAAATGGCGTCGACCGCCGCGAAAAGGGCGCCCTCGACCGGAGAAACTCGGTCTCGTTTATGCGGTTTTCTCGTCTGAAATGACGTGCTCGACGACGAAAGCGAACGGGTGAGGCTTCGGGCGCTTCTCGAAGATGAAGAAACCCTTCCAGTCGTCGACGGGTTCCTTCACGACGACGCGGGCGAGGACGGTCGCGCGTGACTTGTCTTCGGCGAGGTCGATGAGCTGGCGGGTGTGCGCGAGGTCGCGGGTGAAGATGGTGGCGTAGAACGGGACGCCGCGGGCGACGTTGCGGGCCAGGAGGAAGCGGGCGCCCTGGCCGACCCTGACGTCGAGGACGGTGGCGGCGCGGGCGGGGAGGGAGTCGTAGTCCTTGAGCAGGCCTGAGACGGCGAAGAGCTCGTTCTCGACGGTGGCGCAGGCGGCGTGGCAGCGCTTGAGGAGCGTGGGGCCGAGCAGGGCGTAGCGGCCGCTCGTCGTCGTGAGCGTTTCGTTGTCGCGGCCGAGCTCCTGTTCGCGTTGGGCGCGGCGGGCGAGCGTGCTCGCGGGCGGGAGCGCGATGACGGATTGGATTTCGTCGTCGACGTCGTGGCCGCGGCGGCGCGGGATCCAGGTCGCGAGATCTTCGGGGGCGCATTTGAGCGTGCCGGCGAGCGCCTTGACCGTCGCTGCGTACATCGTTTTCGGCGCGCGCTTGGATTCGAGGAGGCGGATCGCGCGCTCGGTGAGGCCGGACTTCTTCGCGAGCTCGCGCTGCTCGAGCTTGGCGGCTTCGCGCAGCTTGCGGACGGCGTTGCGGATCGGAACCCAGGTCATCGGCGTCGAAATCCGTAGGAAAAGTTCTCATGGAAGCGCATGTGACGTCAAATGTTGGGTTTGCCTGTAGCGATCCAGAAGAGGCGGCTCTTCTTGCCGGAATATCCAGGCATGACGAATGAGAGAGCGACGCGACAGGATGTTCGGTGGCTGGACGAAGTGGGGCTTCATCGTGCGGTGATTGGAGGGGATCAGGAGGCATTCGCGGAGCTGATGTGGCGATACGATCCGCTCGTTCGATCGCGGCTGAAGGGTGCGCGAGCGACGAGAAGCTCGAGGTCGCGATCGCCGATTTCTGGTGCGAGATGATCGCGGACGATTTGCGATCGCTGCGCACGTGGGACACGGGGCGGGGCGGGACGCTCGGGCAGTGGCTGATGGTGCTCGCTGCGTACGCGTGCAAGGCGAAGCTGCGCCAGACGAAGAGGGCCGCGTGATGGGGCGCGGCAATCCGAATTGGATTCGTGCGGCGAAGGAGCGTCGCGCGTTGGCGCTGCGGAATGCGCAGTCGAAGACCGAGCTCAGCGTCGGAGGATTCATCCTCGCGGCGCTGCTCGGCGCGGCCATCGCGATGGTCGTCATCGGCGTCGCGCGTTCGCGGCGAGGAGGGCAGTGATGCTCGCGCGCGAGAGAGCGCATCGCGTCGACGATGCGGCGCTGATCGAGCGCGTGCTCCGTCGAGACGAGCAGGCGTGGCGCGAGCTCGTGCGGGCGAACGAGCCGACGCTGCGCGCGCTCATCCAGGAGAACGACGAGCTGTCGGCGTCGGACGTCGACGATGTCATCGCGCGAGCTGTGGCTACGGATTCTCGACGACGATCGACGGCGGCTGCGTCGGTTTGCGGCGACGCGGCCGGCGTCGCTCGATGCGTGGCTGGCGATGCAGGCGTCGCAGGTCGCGCATGCGTTCGTGGCGAAGCGCGGGCCGAAGACGATCTCGATCGACGACGTGCCGCCGATCGCGGATCGCCCGACGGTGCCGCGGCCAGCGCCGCAGATGATGAAGGTCGAGGAGGTCGCCGAGCGCTGGGACCTCAATACGAAGACCGTGTACGCGATGATCGAGCGCGGCGAGCTCGCCGCCCGTCGCTGCGGGCGGGTGATCCGCGTGCCCCGGCACGTAGTAGAGTCGTTCGAGCAAGCCAGCGTCGCGCCGGGAAGGACCAAGTCATGCCGGTGAGTCGACGCAAAGACACGGGGAAGTGGGTGTACAGGACGGTGGTGATGCTTCCGAACGGATTGAGCGAGCGCATCTTCGGCACGCCTGCGATCAACACGAAGCAGGCGGCGGTCGAGGCGGAGCGCGCTCACATCGAACGGTTGCTGCAGCCGCCACGGAAGGAGGTGCCGACCTTCGCACAATGGTTCTGGGGCAGCGCGAGCGACGACGGAAGAGCCGAACGGGCGCTTCTGGATCGAGTGGGTGATCGGGCGCAAGAACAAGCCGGGCGAGCAGATGCGAGAAGAAGTGCATCTATCAGATCCATCTGCGGCCCGCGTTCGGACACTTGCTGCTGAACGAGATCGGTGTCGGTGAGATCGCGCGCTTTCGCGCTTCGCTGATTCAGCGTGACGCGCGACTTGGCGGCACGGCGAAACGCGGCGGCGGCAAGAGCAAGAAGAAGAAGCTCAGCGACAAGCGCATCAACAACATCCTCACGGTGCTGTCGAAGTCGCTGCGTTACGCCGCCGATGTCGAGCTCATCGATCACGCGCCGCGCGTCGGCATGTTCAAGCTGGAGCGGCCCGAGTTCGTGTGCTGGGATCTCGCGCAGTACAAGCGCATCCTCGACGCGGCGAAGAAGGAGGGCGACGATTGGTATGTCGCCGTCTGCCTCGCCGGCGAAGCGGGGCTGCGTGTCGGCGAGATCCGAGGGCTGCGCTGGCGAGAGGATGTCGATCTCGTCGCGGGGACGATCACGGTGAACCAGCAGACCCGCCGAGGCATCACCGGTACGCCGAAGGGCCGCACGCGTCGCACGGTGCCGATGACGTCGACGCTGCGTCGCGGCGCTCAAGCGCCTCTCCGTCGTGCGCGCAGGATTCGTGCTGCGCGACGCGACGGCGCGCAGCTCAGTGACGGCGTCTGCTGCAAGCAGATCCGGCGCATTTGCCGTCGAGCCGGTCTACCCGAGCGCGGGTGGCACGTTCTTCGTCACAGCTTCGGGACGCACGCCGCGATGTTCGGCGTGAACCCGTGGAAGCTGATGACGTGGATGGGCCACAAGCGCATCGACGAGACCATGCTCTACGTCAACTTCGCCGGGAACCACCTGCGCCAGCTCCCGCACGAGATCATCACCGCGCCCCAAACCGAGCTCGACCCCGACCGCCGCATCGTCGCGATGCTCGGCGCGCGTGGCACTGTGGTGGCACTGGAAGGAGGGGGCGAAAAAGAAGTGCTGCGATGCTAGCTACTTAAGAAGCTCCGACGACAGGACTCGAACCTGTGGCCCGGTGATTAACAGTCACCTGCTCTACCAACTGAGCTACGTCGGAATGTTCAACGACGGGTGATTATGTTTTCTTCGCGCGTCGTGTCAAGCGCAATCACGGCGCCGCCAAGCGCACGCCGAGCAGCTTCTCCGCGTTGCCGTGATAGACCGCCTCCAGCACCGCGCGCTCCAGGCCGATCCCGTCGATGTTCCAGCGCCCCTGGATCGGCGTCGGCGACGGGATCTGCTTGTCGTTGGTCTCGAACCAGCGCCACGTCGACGTGAAGAAGCGCTCGACCTCCGCCGGGCCCGGCGGCGTCGCGCCCGTCGAGCCGAGCATCAGGTCCGCGTCACCGCTGCCGACGCCGACGTCGGTGCCGAAGAGGATGCGCGCGCGATACTTCTCGAAGAACGCCCGCATCCGCCCGGCGTCGTGGTTGGCATCGACCCGCCCGATCTCGGGCAGCCGCGCCGCGGTGTCGATCATGAGGTTCTTGTGGCGGTCGAGCATCTCGGCCACGTGCGCCGGATCCTCGGGATCGTTGCCGAAGTGGACGCCGATGAAGGTCGTCCTGGGATGGCGCGCCACCCGCCGCTCGAACTGCGCGTACAGCCCCTCCCACGTCACCGGCGCGCCGAAGAAGCTCCAGCCCGGATGCACGCGCAGCTCGTCGAAGCGCTCGTTATCGGGAGTCGGCGGTTTCCAGAACGCCTTGGGATCGCCGGTGTGGATCGCGATCGGCATCCCCAGCTTGCCGGCCATCTCGAACACGGGGTCGAGCCCCCGATCGTCGACGGCCAGGAGCCGCTTGTGCGCGTCGGTGTAGCCGAGCCCGAGACCCTTGTAGATCTTCACGCCGCGCGCACCCATCGCATAGGCCTGCTTGATCTTCGCCGCCATGCGCACGCCGTAGCCGGGGCCCTTCTTCGCCTCGCGGAAGTCGGGATTGACGAACACCGTCGTGTGGCCGACGCGCTTGGCCTCCGCCAGCGTCTCCTCGAGCCCGTCGCCGCCGGGCGAGCCGCCCGACAGATTCACGAGGTACACGATGTGGTGCGCGCCCAGAAGCGCCACCGCCTTTTGCAGCGCGCCCACCTCGATGTGCGTGTGTACGTCGATGCGCGGAATGTCGCTCGGCACGAACGACGCCTTGGGCGGCGGCACCGGCGCCAGATCCGCCGCCTGGGCCAGGTCGGCCGCCGCCCGCGATGGCGACTTCGTGCAGCCGCACGCCGACGCCATCATCAACAGGTAGAGCAGGGCGCGCCCCATCGGGCGCATCGTAGCAGGATTAGGGAGCGTGGGTCGCGTCCGCGGGCGGCGACGCGGTCTCGCCGCTGCTGCCGTCGGCCGGCTTCTGCTTCATCCAGCTCGGCACCTTGATGCCGGCAGCCGGCTTGTCGCCGGCCGGCTTGTCGGCCGCCGGCTTGTCGCCGGCCGGCTTGTCGGCCGCCGGCTTATCGGCCGCCGGCTTGTCGGCCGCCGGCTTGGCCGCCACCGGCTTGTCCGCCGCCACCGGCTTGTCAGTCGCCGGCTTGTCGGCCGCCGCCGGCTTCTCCGTCGCCGGCTCGGCCGGCTTGTCCACCGCCGCCGGCTTCTCCGCGGCCGCTTCGGCCGGCTTGTCCACCGCCGCCGGCTTCTCCGTCGCCGCCTCGGCCGGCTTCTCCTCCGGCGGCTTCTTGACCGCCGGCTTGTGCGCGGCCGGCCGCGGCCTGGACGTCGCCTGCGCCGCCGCCGGTTTCGCCTGCGCCTCGAGCGTCATCGCCAGCGCCAGTACGTCCTTGTCACCCTTGGACTCGAACATGTCGGTCGCGCTGATCGATCGCGTCTGCGGCACGAAGCCCGCGCGCTTGACCTCGAGCGCGTGCGCCTTGGTCCAGTCGAGCTTGTGGATCGTGAACGGCGTCTTGCCCACGCGCCTGCCGTCGAGCATCACGTCGGCGCCCGGGGGCGTCGTCGCCACCTGGACGATCTTCTCGTTTGGTACCAGCGCCGCGTCGATCTTGTCGCCCGTCTTCGGCTTGAGCTTGACCTTCCAGTCGTGGAAGCCCTTCATCGACAGCTTGACGTCGTAGATCTTCTTGGCGTCGAGCCCGTTCAGCGAGGTCGGCGTCGCGCCGTCGACAGGCTTGCCGTCGAGCGTCACGGTCGCGCCCGCCGGATCGGACGTGATCGCCACCGCCAGCCCTGCCGGCTTGTCGAGCGCCGCCGTCGGCTCCTTGTCGGGCTTCGCGGGATTCGGCGCCACCGCCGGCGTCGGCGCCGTCGTTGGCTTGTCGCCCTTGGCCTCGGCCTCGGTCGGCGTCTCCGTCGGCTTCGGCGTATCGTTGGCGGCGACCTTGGTCGCTTCGGGCTGCGCCGCCGCCTGCTGCTCCGCCGGCTTGGGCTGGTCCTCGTCACCGCTGTTGCGGAAGATCGTGTAGCCGCCGACGAGCGCGACTGCCGCGACGCCCGCGTACAGCAGCACCGGCGAGCGCTTGCGCGCCGGCGCGCCGTCCGCCTTCGGGTAGGAGGCCGCCGTCGCCGCCTTGCCCTTGTCGGCCGGCTTCACGCTCTTGTCGGCGCCCTTTGGGTCGTCGCTCTTCTTCGTCGCTTCGCCGTTCTTGGCCTCGGCGCGCGGCTCGTCCTCGCGCTGCTTGCCCTTGCCCTTGCCCTTGTGCTTGGCGTTCTGCGCGACGAGCTCGGGCTTCTTCTCTTCCTTCTTCGCCTCGACCTTGGCTTCGACCGGCTTGGGCTCTTCCTTCTTCTCTTCGACGATCGGCTTCGCCTCGACCGGCTTGGCTGCTTCGACGACCGGCTTGGCCTCGACCGGCTTGGCTGCTTCGACGACCGGCTTGGCCTCGACCGGCTTGGCTGCTTCGACGACCGGCTTGGCCTCGACCTCGGGCGCCTTCTCGATCGCCGAGCCCTGCACCGCGAGCTTGAGCTCCTCCACGGACGCCTTGCGCGTCGGCTCCTGCGCGCTGAACTGATTGGCCGCGTCGTCCTGCGCCTGCCCGCGGGTCTTGTCGGCGAGCGACTGCACCAGCTCGTTCTGCATCACCCGCGTGGACTCGTTGCCGAACTCGTCGTCCGGCGCCGCCAGCCCCGGGATCGCCCCCGGCAGCGGCGTCGCGGTGCGCGAGTCGCCGCCCGAGAAGTCGTTGTGCCCGGCCACCCGCGCCCCCGACGACGACAGCGTCCCCGACGCCGACGCCGACGCGCGCACGCCGGCGTCGAAGCGCGACTCCAGCTGCGCGTCGCCGCGCTTCTGCTTCTCGGTCAAGATGCGGTCGAGGACCTTCTGCGACTCGGCCGCGAGCTTGTCGAAGCGCACGCCCATGCCGGGCGCGACGCCTTGACGCGCGGGATCGTGCTCGCGGATCCACACCACCGTACCGTCGCCGGCGATGAGCGAGCTCGCATCCTGCAGTTGGAACTCGAACCGCAACTGGGTCCCGACGGGCAGCGGCTCTTTCGTCCGGATGAAGATGCCGCCGCGGCTGACGTCGACCGAGTAGCGCTCGATGAACTGATCGAGGTTCGAGCTCTTGAACTTGATCTTGAGCGTAATGGGCGTTCTCATGTCTCTCCGCGTCTGGTCCGGCACCGTGGGTACCTCATTACATCCGCTCAGCGGACGGTTAACAGCGCCGTTCATTGTAGCAAGTTTTTTAGGTTACACGCAAACCTACCAAGGGCTAAGTCGATGAAACGGCTACAAATGGTGACGGCAGTTGCCGGTGCTTTGACACTAGCGGTGATCCTCGGCTTGGCTGAACGCGCGCACAGCGCCGCGCCGGAGCCGCTGTGGGCCGCGCGCAGCCGCGGAATCGCCGCCACCGCCAGCCTCGAAGCCTCACGCGCCGCCGCCGAGATCCTGCGCAAAGGCGGCAACGCCGTCGACGGTGCCGTCGCTGCCGCGCTGGCGCTCGGGGTGGTGCAGCCCGACTCCAGCGGCCTCGGCGGCGGCGGCTTCGCCGTGGTCTGGTCGGCCAAGGATCACAAGGCGCGCGTGCTCGACTTCCGCGAGACCGCGCCGGCCCGGGCGACCGCCGACATGTTCGTCGTCGATGGCAAGGCGGACCCGAAGCTCTCGCGTTGGGGCGGGCTGGCGGTCGCCGTGCCGGGCGAGCCGGCGGGCCTGGCCGAGCTCGAGCGGACCTCCGGCAAGCTCGGCCTCGCCGCCGTGGTCAAGCCGGCGATCCGCCTGGCGCGGGAAGGCTATCCGGTCTCGCACCATCAGTTCTGCTCCATCGACCCCAGGCGCGCCGGCTGCGCGGCGCCGCCGCCGCAGCTGCTGTCGCCGCCGCCGCTCGGCGACCACGACCCGCTGCGTGCGCTCCTGTTCCATGGCGACGCCGAGCTGGAGGAGCGCGCCATCGTCAAGCGCCCCGAGCTGGCGCACATGCTCGAGCTCTTCGGCCGGCGCGGGCCGGCGGCGTTCTACTCGGGCCCGGTCGCCCAGTCGATCGCCCGGGTGGTGCAGGCGCGCGGCGGCGTCCTGACCACGGCCGATCTGGCGGCCTACAAGCCTCTGTGGCGCGACGCGATCGTCGGCAGCTTTCGCGGCCGGCAGGTGTGGGCCGCGCCGGCGCCGGCGGGCGGGCTGACCGAGCTCGAGACGCTGCAGATCCTCGACGCGCGCCCGGCCTTGACGGCGCTCGGGCGCGGCTCGTCGGCGGCCGACCACGTGATCGCCGAAGCGCTCAAGCACGCGTTCGCCGATCGCGCGCGCTCGCTCGGCGATCCCGCGTTCGTCAAGGTGCTCGAGGACAAGCTGACCTCGCCCGCCTACGCGCGCACGCTCGCCGCCCGCATCAGCGACGACAAGGTCCTGCCACCCGCGGCGTACGGCGACAAGGACCTGGCCGGCCCGCCCGAGCCGCCGCACGATCACGGCACGTCGCACCTATGCGTCGCCGACGGCGAGGGCAACGTGGTGGCGCTGACGACGACGGTGAACCTCCTGTTCGGCGCGCGCATCGTCGACCCCGTGTCGGGGGTCGTCCTGAACGATGAGATGGACGACTTCTCGGCGCAGCCGGGCGCGCCCAACGCGTTCGGGCTCATCGGCGCCTTCGCCAACGCGGTGGCGCCGGGCAAGCGCCCCCTGTCGTCGATGACGCCGACGATCGTGACCAAGGACGGCGAGCCGATCCTGTGCGTCGGCGCCGCCGGCGGTCCGACCATCGTGTCCTCGACGGTGCAGACGATCATCAACGTCATCGACTTCGGGCTCGACGTCTCGGCCGCCGTGTCAGCGCCGCGTATCCACGCCCAGTGGATGCCCAACGCCCTGGTGGTGGAGACGGACATCCCGCGCGACGTCGTCGAGGGGCTGAAGAAGCGCGGCCACAAGGTCGTGCCCATGCCGTCGTTGGCCGCGGTGCAGGCGGTCGGCCTGTCGCCCGCGCGGCTCACCGCCGCCTCCGATCCGCGCTACGGTGGCGCGCCCGCGGCGCCCTAATTATGCTACGAAGCGCCATGCCCCGTCCGATCAAGAAGGTCCTGATCGCCAACCGCGGCGAGATCGCGGTGCGCGTGATGCGCGCCTGCCGCGAGCTCGGCATCGCCACGGTCGCCGTCTACTCCGACGCCGATCGCGCCGCGCTGCACGTGCGCACCGCCGACGAGGCCTACCCGATCGGCCCGCCGCCGGCGCGCGAGAGCTACCTCGACATCGACAAGGTGCTCGACGTGGCCAAGCGGTCGGGCGCCGACGCCATCCACCCCGGCTACGGCTTCCTCTCCGAGAACGCCGACTTCGCGCGCGCCTGCGCCGACGCCGGCGTCATCTTCATCGGCCCGCCCGCGGACGCCATCGACGCCATGGGCGACAAGACGCGCGCGCGCGCAGAAGATGATGGCGGCGGGCGTGCCGGTGGTCCCCGGCGACAATGGCTCCCGCACGGCGGCCGCGGCTTCCCGTCGGCGGAGGCGGCGCTCGGAGTCGGCGCAGAAGATCGGCTTCCCGGTGATGCTCAAGGCCGCGGCCGGCGGCGGCGGCAAGGGCATGCGCCTCGTCGACGACGAGGCGCGAGCCAAGAAGTTCGTCGCCGCCTATCAAGGCGCGCAGCGCGAGGCCAAGAGCGCCTTCGGCGACGACGCGGTCTACCTCGAGAAGGCGGTCATCCGCCCGCGCCACGTCGAGATCCAGGTGTTCGGCGACGCGCACGGCAACACGGTCCACCTCTTCGAGCGCGACTGCTCGATCCAGCGCCGCCACCAGAAGGTGATCGAGGAGGCGCCGTCGCCGGCGGTGACGCCGGAGCTGCGCGCCAAGATGGGCGAGGTCGCCGTGCAGGCCGCCGCGGCGGTCGGCTACGTCGGCGCCGGCACCTGCGAGTTCCTGCTCGCCGAGGACGGCAGCTTCTACTTCCTCGAGATGAACACCCGCCTGCAGGTCGAGCACCCGGTGACCGAGATGATCACCGAGCGCGATCTGGTGCGCTGCAGATCGCGGTCGCCGACGGCGAGAAGCTGCCGTTCGCGACAGGAGGACCTTCGAGTGCACGGCGCGGCCGATCGAGTGCCGCATCTACGCCGAGGATCCGATCAAGTTCCTGCCGTCGCCGGGCACGATCGTGCAGCTACCGCCAGCCGACGGGGCCGTACGTGCGCGACGACTCGGGCGTCTACGAAGGCTCCGAGATCTGCGTCTTCTACGATCCGATGATCTCGAAGCTGATCACCTGGGGGGCGACGCGCGCCGAGGCGATCGAGCGCATGGAGCGCGCGCTCAAGGAGTATCGCGTGGGCGGCATCAAGACCAACCTGGCCTTCCACCGCCGCGTCCTGCGCGAAGCCGACTTCCGTGCCGGCAAGTATTCGACGGCCTACATCGAAGGGCACAAGGAGCTCCTGGCCCGGCCCATCGCGCTCGATGAAGACGACGATGCGCTCGACAGCGCGCTCGCCGCGGCGGCGCTGCACGCGCTCGACGGCGCCCCGCAACCGGCGGCGGCCAACGGCACCACGGTCGGAGCAGCGACGAGCGAGCGTACCGCCTGGCAGCGCGGCACGCGCTTCTGACCGACCTACCCTGCTAGGTCGCGGCCATCAGCGCGTTGACCTCGGCGCGGGTGGGGCAGCCGCGCCTGCCGAGGTCGCGGCACTTGAGCGCCGCGGCGGCGTTGGCGAAGCGCAGGGCCTGACGCGGCGGCTGCGCTTCGAGGAGCGCGCACAAGAACGCGGCGCGGAAGGTGTCGCCGCAGGCCGTGGTGTCGATCATGTGGTCGACAGGGAAGGCGGGCGACAGGATGAGGTGGCCGTCGTCGAGCAGCGCGGCGCCGTCGCCGTCGAGCGTGCAGCCGACCAGGCCGCCGGTCTTGTCGGCGAGCCGCCGCAACGCCGCCTCCAGGTTGGCCTCGCCGGTCAGCTGCTCCGCGATCCCGCGGGAGGTGATGCAGACGTCGACGAGCGGCAGCAGATCGTCGAGCCCCGGCGCGGGATGGTCCACGTCGAGCGAGACCAGGGTGCCGCACTCGCGGGCATGATGGGCCGCCAGCACCGCGTAGGCCGGCTCGGTGACGTCGAGGTGGACGATGCGCGCCTGCGCGATGCGGTCGCGCAGCATGGGCGGCGCCGGCGCCGATGCGCCGCGGCCGGTCTCGATGACCACGCGCTCGCCGCGCTCGTCGACGAGCAGCAGGGCCACGCGCGTCGAGCCGCGGGCGTAGCGCTGCACCCCGGCGCTGTCCACGCCCTCGCCCTCGAGCCCGGCGACGACCTCGCTCGCCTCCGCGTCGTCCCCGACGGTGGCGCAGAACGCCGCGCGCAGGCCGAGCCGCGCGCACGCCACCATCGCCGTGGCGATCTGCCCGCCGCCGAGCCGGTCGCGCCGGTGCGCGCGCAGCTTGCCGCCGAACCTGCCCGGCTCGAGCGAGGGGACGACCCACACCTCGTCGATCGAGCACTCGCCGAAGCCGACCACGTCGAAGTCGCGCCGCTCGCCCGTCAGCTCTCTCACGGATCTACTATACTCTCAGGATGTCGCTCGACGCAGCCCACCAGGCCTTCGAAGCCGGCGATTTCGCCGAAGCCCGCCGGCTGGCGCGCCAACAAAAATCGACCGCCACGGACGACGCGACCCGCGCCGCCGCCGACGAGATCTTGAAGCGCACCGGCATCGACCCGCTGATCGTCTGGCTCACCGCCGGGGCCGCGCTCATGTTCATCGCCATCGTCTACTTCGGCCTGCGCTAGCCGGCACCAGCGCCGCGGCACCGTCGCCGTTACCGCCGCCATCGCGCCCCCCAACCCAAGCACAGGGACCCGTGCGCGCTGCCCCGCTGGGCGAGTTCCGCAGCACCGGCAAGGGGCCGAATCGAGCACAACGTCACGGTGGCGAGGACTGTTTGAGCCCAGCGGGGCAGTGCGCGCCGGGCCTCTGTGCGCGCGTTGCCGCCCTCAGTTGAGCTTGTTCGGCGGCGTCGTCGGCACCGAGATCTCCAGCGTCGGCCGCCGCCGCGCCGGCGCCGGCGGCTCGGCCGTGTGGGACTGCACGATGTCGTCGGGGCTGAGCTGTCCCAGCTCGACGAGCGCGCCGAAGAGCGCGTCGACGCAGGCCGCGTCGAGCTGCGCGCCGGCGAGGCGCCGCAAGATCGGCACCGACTCGAGCGGCGGCCGCCCCGGCTGATAACAGCGGTCGCTGGTGATCGCGTCGTAGGTGTCGGCGACGGCGATGATGCGCGCGCCGAGCGGGATCTCGTCGCCCTTGAGGCCGTCGGGGTAGCCGGAGCCGTCGTAGCGCTCGTGATGATTGCGCACCATCGAGCGGATGCGCGTGAGCAACTGGACGTCGGAGACGATGCCGTCCCCGATCGCGGGATGGCCGCGCATGATGCGCATCTCGGCGTCATCGAGCTGCGCCGGCTTGCGCAGGATCTGCTCGGCGATGCCGATCTTGCCGATGTCGTGCAGAAGCCCGCCGACCTCGATCTCCTTGAGCTCCTCCGCCGACAGCTTGAGCGCCCGCCCGATGGCGACGGCGAACTCGGCGGTGCGCTGCGAGTGGCCGGCGGTGTAGGGATCCTTGGCCTCGATGGCGCTGACCAGCGCCCGCAGCACCTCGAGGTAGCCGCGCTCGACGGCGAGCAGCAGCTTGCGGTTGTCGGCGTCGTACTGATCGAGCTTCTGCGACGCCTCGTTGAAGGTGCGCGCCAGCTCGGCGATCTCGGGCGGCCCCTCGACGGGAACGCTGATGCCGAAGGCGCCGCCGGCGAGGCCGCGGGTGCCGCTGACCAGGCGCGCCACCGGCGTGGTGATGTTGCGGGCGAAGAAGAACGCGACCACCAGCGACAGCGCCAGCGCCAGCGCGGTCCAGCCGCCGGCGTGCGCCCAGGTCGCGCGCGCCAGGCCATAGGCGTCCTCGCGCGGCTCGGAGACGACCAGGCCCCAGCGCAGGCGGCCGAGCGGCGCGTAGGCGCCGAGCAGCGCGCGCCCTTCGTCCGTGAAGTCGGTGACGACGGTGAGCGGGTGGCCGCTCGAGGCGCGATCGATGTTGGGCAAGAGCTCGCTGACGATCGGGATCGAAGAGACGTTCTCCTGCCCGAGCACGCGCGCGAGATCGGGATGCGCCACCAGCCGCCCGCGATCGTCGACGATGTAGGCGATGCCGCGCCGCCCGACGCGCGTGTGCTCGATGAGCGCCTGCACGCGCCGCAGGCTCACCTCGGTGGCCAGATAGCGATCGTGCCCCGGCAGCGGGGTGACCAGCGTGATCAGCATCTCGCGCCGTCGCACCGACGGGTAGAACTCGCTCGCCGCCACCCCGCCGCCGAGCAGGGGCCGCGCCCGCCGCTCGTGCTCGTCGAGATCGGCATTGGTCACCAGGGCGCCGTCGTACGCTTGCGCGCCGGCGAGCTTGTGCCCGTCGACGAACAGCGTCGCGATGGTGATCTCCTGGTGCTTGTCGAGGAGGAAGCGGAGCCGGGCGCGCCGCTCCACCTCGTCGGCCGCGGTGGCGTGCGCCGTCGAGACGATGCGCACGTCGCTCATGAGCTCGTCGAGCGCGCCGTCGACGCGGGCGCGCAGCCCCTCGAGCTCCGACTGGTGCAACAGCTTGGCCGAGGTGCGTAGGGCGTCCTCGCCGTGCGGCACGAGCACGAGCAGCGTCACGCCGAGCGGCACCAGGCCGGCGGCCAGGAACAGCAGCGCCAACCGGGACGCCAATCGCAACCTCAGCGCCACCGCCGCTCCGCTCGCTTCACTTCCATTCCGGCTTTCCTGTCTTCAGCTTGGGCGGGGTCGTGTCGATCGTCAACCGCCGCGCGGGCCCGCGCTTGCCCGACGCGCCGCTGCCATCGAGCGCCACCACGCGCCAGTACCAGGTTCCGGCCTCGAGGTGCACCACCGCGCGCGTGCCCGGGACCGTCTCGGTGCGGGCCGCCGTCAGCTCGGGCGCGGGCGAGATCAGAAGGACATAACGCGATGCGTGCGCCACTTTCTGCCACATGAAGGTGACGTCAAGGGCGTTGAGCGTGGCGCTGTCGGCGGGCGCCGTCGCCGGCACCACCGCCAAGAGGTGGTGCGGCGGCTTGCCCTTCTGCACCCGCAGCGATTCGCCGGCGCCGACGCGGCTCTCGCTGCCGCCCGACTTGACCTTGAGCGTGCCGCGCTTGACGTCGACGGTGGTGTCACCGTTCGGCTCGACGACGACGCTGACGTTGGTGCCACCGTCGGGCGGATCGCCCCACGCGGGGCTGGCGAGCAACAATAATAGTAGGAGCGCGCTTCTCATCGGAACTCGATGTCGCGGGACGTCGCCGCCTCCGCCTCCAAAGTCGGGGTCTTCAGCCTCAGGCCCGCGGCCAGCTCGCCTTCGACGACGCCGTGCTCGATGGTGACGCCGCCACCGAACGAGATCATCGTCTCCTCGCCGACGCGCAGCGCCGAACCGCCCTCGAACGCCAGCCGGGCCCACGCCCCCTTGAAGGTGCGCATTCGATCGTCCTCGTACATGGCGCTACCTTCGCCGAGCGTAACCCAATCGACGGCGCCACCGCGCAGCACGTCGACCTTGCCGCCGAGCGCCTGCACCAGCGCCACGCGCACGCGCGCCCCCGCTCCGGCACCGTCGCCGCCGGAGCGGCAGGAGACCAGGAGCGCCAGTGCCAGCAGCGCACTCAGGGGACGCACAGCGGCCATTTTACAGCTTGCGCTCGTCGAGCGATAGCCGGGGCCGGCGCGCGCAGGATAGCGATTGACAATCGCTGCGCAGAAGTTCAGATCAACCTGATGGCCAACGGCGCTCGCAGTAGTGGACAGCGGGGCGGCAAGCAGACCAAGTTCATCTTCGTGACCGGCGGCGTCGTGTCGTCGCTCGGCAAGGGCACTGGCGTCGGCGTCGATCGGCGCGCTGCTGGAGAACCGCGGCCTCAAGGTCACGATCCAGAAGCTCGACCCGTACATCAACGTCGATCCCGGGCACGATGAACCCGATGCAGCACGGCGAGGTCTTCGTCACCGACGACGGCGCCGAGACCGATCTCGACCTCGGCCACTACGAGCGCTTCATCGTCGCGCGGATGTCGCGGCTCAACAACGTCACCACCGGCCAGATCTACTCAGACCGTGATCCAGAAGGAGCGGCGCGGCGAGTACCTCGGCGGCACCGTGCAGGTCATCCCGCACATCACCGACGAGATCAAGGCGCGCATCCTGCGCTGCGCCGAGGGCGACGACGTGCTCATCGTCGAGGTCGGCGGCACCGTCGGCGACATCGAGTCGCTGCCGTTCCTCGAGGCGGTCCGCCAGCTGCGCATCGAGCGTCGGCGCGCAGAACGCGGTCTCGCGTCCACCTGACGCTGGTGCCGTACATCGCGCGCCGCCGGCGAGCTCAAGACCAAGCCGACGCAGCACTCGGTGCAGAAGCTGCGCGAGATCGGCATCCAGCCCGACGTCCTCGTCTGCCGCTGCGAGCGGCCCGCTCGAGGCGCGCGCTGAAGAAGAAGATCGCGCTGTTCTGCCAACGTCGCCGCCGACGCGGTGTTCACCGTCGAGGACGTCGACTGCGATCTACGAGGTGCCGCTCGCGCTTCCACGAGCGAGGGGCTCGACGAGCAAGATCGCCGAGCTGCTCAACATCTGGTCGCGCGCGCCCGAGCCTCGACGGGCTGGGAGCAGCGTCGTCGAGCGGGTCACGCAGCCCGCAGTCGCGAGGTCGACGATCGGCTTCGTCGGCAAGTACGTCGAGCTCGTCGAGTCGCTACAAGAGCCTCAACGAGGCGCTGCATCGCACGGCGGCATCGCCAACGACTGCCGCGTGCGACCTGCGCCACATCGACTCCGAGGAGATCGAGAAGCGCGGCGCCGACGGCGCTGCTGCGCCGACGTCGACGGCATCCTGGTCGCGCCCGGGCTTCGGCGCGCGCGGCACCGAGGGCAAGATCGCGGCGGTCCGCTACGCGCGCGAGAAGCAGCGTGCCCGTTCTTCGGCATCTGCCTCGGCATGCAGATCGCGGTGCATCGAGTTCGCGCGCAACGTGTGCGGCCTCGACCGGCGCCAACTCGACCGAGTTCGAGCCGCACGACCGCGCATCCGGTCGTCGACCTCATGCCCGAGCAGCGCGAGCGTCACCGACAAGGGCGGCGACCATGCGCCTCGGCGCGTACCCCTGCGTGCTCAGCGCCGGGCACCGCGCGCCGCCGAGGCCTACGGCGCGACCGAGATCTGCGAGCGCCACCGCCACCGCTACGAGGTCAACAACGACTACCGCGACGCGCTCGAGCGGCACGGCATGGTGCTGTCGGGCCTGTCGCCGGACGAGCCGGCTGGTCGAGATGATCGAGCTGCCGCAACCACCCCTACTTCGTGGGCTGCCAGTTCCACCCCGAGTTCAAGTCGCGGCCGCATGACGCCGCACCCGCTGTTCCGCCGCTTCGTCGCGCGCGATGCTCGACGCATCAGGCGGTGGCGAGACGACGACCGCGCCGAGGCGACTCGGGCCCCAGTCACGCCACCAGTCGTTCGAAATTAAGTATCGGTAATCACCCGGGCAAGGACTGCGCCACGCGGGCGTCAGCGTGACTGATGACGCACCGTGTGCAAGAATCGTACCCGCGCGGGTCTTTTGATCTTTACACTTCCGGCCCGCTTGCTATGTTTATACCAACGATCGAGCCACCTGCGCGGCTGAAGGTAAGCGCAGGAAAGGACGCGAGAATGTCGATGGAGATCAAGCAGCATCCACAAGCTTCAGCCAGCAGCTCGTGATGACCCCGCAGCTGCAGCAGGCGATCAAGCTGCTGCAGCTCTCGCGCATGGAGCTGGTCGACCTGGTCCGCGAAGAGATGCTCGAGAACCCCATCCTCGAGGACGCCGATCGAGGCCGCCGCGAGGAGCCAAGCCGCGAGGACGACCCGGACGGCGAGGACGGCAGCCGAGCGCGCAGGCGAGACCGAGACTGCCGGTCGACCGAGATCCGGCGACAAGGTCGACGCGACCGCCGAGGTGACAGGCGCCGACATCGACCGCCGAATCGCAGGCGGTCAACGAGATCGACTGGGAGAACTACCTCGACAACTACTCGATCGGCGCCGCCGATGCCGTCGTACCGAGCCGACGGCGACGAGCTGCCGTCGCTCGAGGCGACGCTGACCAAGCGGACCTCGCTGTACGATCACCTCGAGTGGCAGCTCA
The DNA here is from genome assembly GCA_963816965.1 of uncultured delta proteobacterium. Classification (GTDB taxonomy): domain Bacteria; phylum Myxococcota_A; class Polyangia; order Palsa-1104; family Palsa-1104; genus JAQBQH01. The sequence goes on along the minus strand of CAWFMP010000004.1, from coordinate 2,010,263 downwards.
AGCTGTCGACCTGCCGCCCGAGCAGCGACGAGATCGTGGCATGCTGATCATCGGCAACCTCGACGCCGGACGGCTACCTCAAGGAGCCGCCGCTCGACGGAGATCGCCGAGGAGGCGAGCGTCGACCGTCGAGTTCGCCGAGACGGTGCTGCGAGAAGATCCAGGAGTTCGACCCGATCGGCGTCGGCGCGCGCTCGCTCGCCGGAGTGCCTGCTCATCCAGGCGCGCCACATCGGCGCCGACGACGACCTGGTGCGTCAAGATGATCACCGAGCACCTCGGCAACCTCGAGAAGAAGAACTACCAGGCGATCGCGCGCGACCTGAAGCAGCCGCTCGAGGAGATCTACGAGGCGGCCAAGGTCATCATGGAGCTTCGACCCCAAGCCCGGGCGCGCAGTACACGACGAGGAGCCGCACTACATCACGCCCGACGTCTACATCCACAAGGTCGGCGACAAGTACTTCGTCGTGCCCAACGACGACGGCCTGCCCAAGCTCAAGATCTGCGGCGTTCTACCGGAACGCGCTCGGCGGGCGGCGCCGCAAGGCGCAGCGAGTACATCCAGGACAAGCTGCGCTCGGCGCAGTGGCTGATCCGCTCGATCCAGCAGCGCCAGCGCACGATCGTCAAGGTCACCGAGTCGATCCTGAAGTTCCAGCGCGAGTTCTTCGACAAGGGCATCGCCCACCTGAAGCCGCTCATCCTGCGCGACGTGGCCGAGGACATCGGCATGCACGAGTCGACGGTCTCGCGCGTGACCACCAACAAGTACGTCCACACGCCGCAGGGCATCTTCGAGCTCAAGTACTTCTTCAACTCGGGCATCTCGCGCACCGACGGCGACGACCTCGCGTCGCGAGGCGGTGAAGCTCGAAGATCAAGCAGATCGTCGCCGGCGAGGATCCCAAGCGCCCGCACTCGCGACCAGAAGATCGTCGAGCTGCTCAAGAACAGACGGCATCGAGATCGCCCGCCGCACCGTCGCGAAGTACCGCGAGCAGCTCGGCATCCTTAGCTCGTCGCAAGCGCAAGCAGGTGTTCTAAGATAGCTGTCAGCCTTCAGCCGTCAGCCCACCCGCTGACAACCGAAGCACCGGAGGCGACTCGATGCAGCTCTCGATCACGTTCCGCCACATGGACGCGACCGACGCGCTTCGCGATTACGCGGAGGAGAAGGTGGAACGCATCCGCAAGTACTTCCCGCGATCCGATCGAGGCGCACGTCGTGCTCGTCTGCGAGCGCGGCTACAACCACACCGCCGACGTGATGATCACCCTGCACAACGGCCTCGTCATCAAGGGCGACGAGACGACCGAGGACATGTACTCGTCGATCGACCTGGTGATGGCGAAGATCGAGCGGCAGGTGCGCCGGTACAAGGAGAAGATCCGCAGCCACAAGGGCGCCGAGGGGCTCCACGGGCAGCGCGAGATCATCCACTCGGTGCTGGCCGAGCCGCCGGACGAGGCGCACGGGGCGCCGACCAACGGCCACGGCCTGCCGGCGGCGCGAAGCCGGAGATCATCAAGAAGTCGAAGTTCTTCGCCAAGCCGCTGACGCCCAACGAGGCGGTCATGCAGATGAACCTGCTGAACAACGATTTCTTGGTCTTCACGAACGCCGCTTCACACGAGGTCAATGTGGTGTATCGTCGCGGCGACGGGACGTACGGGCTCATCGAGACCGGGCAAAACGGCCGGGGCGTAGGGTAGCGCGTACGACGCCAAAGGCTTAGCGAATGAAGATCGTCGACTTCGTCGGACCCGAGCTCATCGTGCCGCAGCTCCAGGCGCCACGAGAAGAGCGCGGTGATTCGAGAGCTGGCCGACCACCTCGCGGCCCACGTGACGGGCCGCAGAAGATCGATCGCGAGGTGCTGGCCAAGGTGCTGCTCGAGCGCGAGCGGCTGGCGTCGACGGCGATCGGCGAGGGCGTGGCCATCCCGCACGGCAAGCTCGACGCCGTGGGCAAGCTGGTCGCGGTGCGTCGGGCGCGCGCGCCGACGGCGTCGACTTCGACTCGATGGACGGGCGGCCCACGCACCTGTTCTTCGTGCTGGTGGCGCCGGAGAACTCGACGGGCGTGCACCTCAAGGCGCTGGCGCGCATCTCGCGCCTGTTCAAGGACCCCGAATTCCGCACGCGGCTCATGCAGGCCAAGGACGCGCCAGGAGATCTACCGCGTCATCGCCGACGAGGACGCCAAATACTGATGCGCACGACAATCCTGTTGGGAGCGTTGCTGGTGGTCGGGTGTGGCGGGTCGGATGGCGACGATCACGGTCGGTGGCGACACCATGACCATTCGCGACTCCGGCTATTTCTACTCCGACAGCCACGACTACTGCGCCCAGGGCGGCGCCGGTCAGATGATGCTCGACTTCGTCGACTACAACTTCATCTGCGATCCGAGCCATACGCCCGACAAAGCGCCGACGTCGCCGCACACCGAGCTGCGCATCATCTTGACCCAAGGGGCGCTGCCCGATCATCTGACGCATCCGAACATGATGCTGCCCTACGATTCGACCTCGGGGGTGACGCCCAACTGCGAGACCGGGCCGGGCGACGTCATCGTCGGACAGTTCCTCCACTATCCCGACGGCAACGCCAACACCGTGCCGGACCAGATCATCTACGCGTCTTCGGCGCACTTGCAGTTCACGCAGTACGACGCGACGATGAAGACGCCGAACAAGGGCAGCTACGACCTCAAGTTCGGCGCCAACGAGGTCAAGGGCTCCTTTACGATCTACAACTGCAACTGAGGCGGTGGCAGGTCGGTGGCGAGCGTCCGCGTAGATAGCCTGCTCGACGCCAGCGAGGCGGGGCTCGCGCTGGAGCTGGTCGGCGGGCGCGGCGGGCTGTCGCGGCGGATCTCGGGGCCGCGCGTGCAGAAGCCGGGGCTGGCGCTGACCGGGCTACACGGCGTACGTGCACCCCGAGCGGCTGCAGGTGCTCGGGCTGACCGAGATCTCCTACCTGCGGCAGGCGACGGCCGCGGCGCGCAACGCCGGGCTCGACGCGCTGTGCGCGCTCGAGCCGTCGGCGATCGTGGTGACCCGCGGCCTCGAGGTGCCGTCGGAGCTCGTGCTCGGCGGCGATCGCTACAACGTGCCGGTGTTCTCGACGCCGCTGATGTCGTCGGTGTTCATCAACCGCGTCACCAAGTGGCTCGAGGATCGGCTGTCGCCGACGACGAGCGTGCACGGCGTGCTCATCGACGTGCTCGGCGTCGGCATCCTGCTCCTGGGCAAGAGCGGGATCGGCAAGAGCGAGGCGGCGCTCGATCTGGTGCTGCGCGGGCACCGGCTGGTCGCCGACGACATCGTCGAGATCCGCAAGCGCCCGCCCGACATGATCTACGGCGGCGGCTCCGAGATCATCAAGCACCACATGGAGATCCGCGGCCTCGGCATCATCAACATCAAGGACCTGTTCGGCATCGCGGCGGTGCGCGACGCCAAGAAGATCGAGCTGGTCGTCGAGCTCGTGGAGTGGGACGAGGAGGAGGAGTACGACCGGCTCGGCGTCGAGGAGCTGCGCCACTCGATCCTCGACGTGGCGGTGCCGATGCTGCGCGTGCCGGTCCGGCCCGGGCGCAACATCACCTCGATCATCGAGGTGGCGGCGCGCAACCAGCTGCTCAAGTTCCAGGGCAAGCACTCGGCGCGCGAGTTCCAGGATCGGCTCAACCGCGCGCTCATCGACGCCAAGCCGGACGCGCCGCGGGTGCGGTCGACGAGGTCGAGTGAGCGGCGCGGTGCAGCCGTGACGAGCGGCGATGCGCATCGTCATCGTCACCGGCGTCTCGGGCGCCGGCAAGTCGACGGCGCTGCGCGCGCTCGAGGACGTCGGCTACTTCTGCGTCGACAACCTGCCGCTGCCGCTGCTGAAGCGCTTCGTCGAGCTGCTCGTCGGACGCGGGCGAGACCGAGCAGGCGGCGGTGGGCGTCGACGCGCGCGAGGGCGAGTTCCTGTCGGCGTCGCGCGAGGTGTTCGCAGGCGCTGCGCAGCGCCGGGCACCAGCTCGAGGTGCTGTTCCTCGACGCCGACGACGACGTGCTGGTGCGCCGCTTCTCCGAGACGCGGCGGCGCCATCCGCTGTCGGGCGACGACCTGCGCGAGGGCATCGCGCCGCGAGCGCGAGATCCTGCGCCCGCTGCGCGAGGAGGCCGTCGGCGTACGTCGACACCGGCGAACCTGAACGTGCACCAGCTCAAGGGCGTCATCCAGGAGCGCTACCGCCGCGATCGAGCGGACGCGCTGGCGGTGACCCTCCTGTCGTTCGGCTTCAAGCACGGGCTGCCGGCGGAGGCCGACATCGTCCTCGACGTGCGCTTCCTGCCCAACCCGTACTTCGTGGAGGCGCTCTCGGCCTCGACGGGCGAGGAGGCCGATGTGCGCGACTTCGTCCTCGGCAACGACGACGCGCGCGAGTTCCTCGACCGGTCGCAGGCGCTGCTCGAATTCGTGCTGCCGCGCGCGGAACGCGAAGGCAAGGCCTACTTGACGGTGGCGGTCGGCTGCACCGGCGGGCGCCATCGGTCGGTCGCGGTGGCCGAGGAGCTGGCGAAGCGACTGCCGCGACGCCACCCTTTGACAGTCAGGCATCGCGATCTTGGCGAAGAGGGCGAGAATGAGCCACGGCGGACGTCATCGTCATCACGCACGGCAATGCGGCCGAGGACATGGTCGACGCGGTCGAGCGTGTCGTCGGCAAGCTCGACGTGCGCACCATCAGCGTGCGCATCGGCGAGCCGCGCGCCGAGACCGAGTCGCAGCATCGAGCGGGTCGTCGACGAGCTGCGCGCCGAGGAGGTGCTCTTTCTGACCGACCTCGAGGGCTCGACGCCCTACAACCTGTGCTGCAAGCGGTGCGGCGGCATGAGCGTCGTGCTCTCGGGCATGAACCTGCCGATGCTGTTCAAGCTGGCGACGGCCAACCGCCAGCACGGCGCGCTGCCGCTCGCCGAGGAGCTGCGCGCCACCGGCCTCAAGAGCATCCACATTCGCACCGCCATGGGCAGCAAACCATGAGCGACGAACGTCGTCGAACTGCGGTTGCAGATCACCAACGAGCTCGGCATGCACGCGCGCGCCGCGACCAAGTTCGTGCAGACCGCCAACAAGTATCCAGAGCGCCGTCACCGTCGAGAAGGACGGGCAGAGCGTCAACGGCAAGAGCATCATGGGCGTGCTCATGCTGGTCGCCGCCAAGGGCTCGTCGATCCAGGTGCGCTGCACCGGGCCCGACGCGCAGGCGGCGATGGAGGCGCTGGCGGCCCTGGTCAAGGACAAGTTCGGAGAGGACTAGTGACGCCGGTCGACGGCCATATCCCGCCAGCGGGAGGGCAGGGGAGCGCCGGGCTGCCGACCCTGTTGCGCGGCGTGGGCGCGTCGCCGGGGCTCGCCGTCGGCCGTGCGTTCATCGTCGACCGCCGTCGCGTCAAGACGCCCAAGCGCCACATCGCCGACGAGGAGGTCGAGGCCGAGATCGCGCGCTTCGACGCCGCGCTCGGCTCGTCCAACGAGCAGCTCGAGCGCGTCAAGAAGAAGCTCGCCGAGCGCGAGGGCGAGGACCACTTCCACATCATCGAGGCGCACCAGCTCATCCTCCACGACGAGCACCTGGTCGATCCGACGCGGCGGCGCATCCGCGAGGAGAAGATCAACGCCGAGTGGGCGCTGCGCCGCACCGTCGAGGAGATCAAGACCGTCTTCGACGCCATCGAGGAGGACTACTTCCGCGAGCGCCGCAGCGACATCGACTTCGTGGGCGATCGCATCCTGCGCAACCTGCTCGGCGTCGACGTGGGGCCGGCGATGCCGCCGCCGGGCGCGGTGATCGTCGCGCACGACCTGTCGCCGGCCGACACCGCGCACCTGCACCGCGCCGCGTGCGTGGCCTTCTGCACCGACGTCGGCGGCAAGACCTCGCACACGGCGATCCTGGCGCGCGCGTTCGAGATCCCGAGCGTGGTCGGCCTGGAGAACATCACCGAGCACGTCGGCAACGGCGACTACGTCATCGTCGACGGGCTGCGCGGCGAGGTGCATCGTCCGCCCGACGCACGAGCAGGTCGACGAGTATCGCGAGCGCGCGCAGCGCCACCAGACGTTCGTGCGCGAGCTGCTCAAGAACCGCGATCTGCCCGCCGAGACCACCGACGGCGCGCGCGTGCGGCTCTACGCCAACATCGAGCTCACCGAGGAGGTGCCGTCGGCGCTCGAGCACGGCGCCGAGGGCATCGGCCTCTACCGCACCGAGTTCCTCTTCCTCGATCGCACCGATCTGCCGAACGAGGAGGAGCACTATCTGCACGCGCGCGGCGTGCTCGAGCGGCTGCACCCGTTCCCGGCGACCTTCCGCACCTTCGATCTCGGCGGCGACAAGGTGGTGCCCTTCGCCGCGCTCGGCGACGAGGCCAACCCGGCGCTGGGGCTGCGCTCGATCCGCCTGTGCCTGCGCGAGCGCAAGCTGTTCAAGTCGCAGCTGCGCGGCCTCTTGCGCGCGTCGGTGCACGGGCGCATGCGCATCATGTTCCCGATGATCTCGGGCGTCGGCGAGCTGCGCGAGGCCAAGGAGGTGCTCGAGGAGGCCAAGGCCGAGCTCGTGCGCGAGGGGACGCCGTTCGATCCCAAGCTGCCCGTCGGCATCATGGTCGAGATGCCGTCGGCGGTGATGATCGCCGACCTGCTCGCGAAGGAGGCGGACTTCCTCTCGATCGGCACCAACGATCTCATCCAGTACGCGCTCGCCATCGATCGCGTCAACGAGCACGTCGGCTACCTCTACCACCCGCTGCACCCGGCGATCCTGCGCATGGTGCGCTACGTCGTCGACGCGGGGCACGCAGCGGGCGTGCGCGTCGGCATGTGCGGCGAGATGGCGGGCGAGCCGATGTTCGCGCTGGTGCTGCTCGGGCTCGGGCTCGACGAGCTGTCGATGAACTCGACCGCCATCCCGGTGGTCAAGAGCGTGCTGCGCGGCACGACGCTGACGGCGGCCAAGGAGCTCGCCGAGGCGGCGCTGGCGATGGCCACGGCGCAGGAGATCGAAGCGCTCGTGCAGGAGACGATGGCCAAGTCGTATCTCGGAGGAGCTGCTCAAGGCCGCCGGCGAGATGCTGCCGTAACGCTCCGCTGATAACTTCTGTGGTAAAACAATCTCGTGAGTCTCCCCGGTTCTTTCGTGACGACGCCGGCGGGCCGCGTGTTCGTGCACCGCGGCGGCAAGTCGGGCGGCGCGCCGCTGGTTCTCATTCACGGCTGGATGATGACCCACTGGTGCTTCCGCCCGGTGCTCGAGGCGCTCGGCGGCGAGCGCGAGATCTTCGCCATCGATCTGCCCGGCTTCGGTGAGAGCGATCGCCCGTCGCCGTCGGCGTACGACTACGGTGCGATTGCGTTCGCCGAGACCGTGGACGCGGTAATGGGCACGCTCGGCCTGCCCCGCGCCGACATCCTCGGCCACTCGATGGGCGGCGGTGTCGCCGTGACGCTGGCGGCGCGCCACCCCGAGCGGGTGCAGCGCCTCGTCGCCGTCGCGGCCGCGGTCTATCCGATCACCGACCTGCCGCCCCTGGCCCGGCTGGCGCTCTTGCCCGGCGTCGGCCGCACGCTGGCGCGCCTGGGGCTGACGCGGCGCGAGTTCGGGCGCGCCTGCCGCGCGCAGTCGGTGCGTGACGGTCGCTGCCTGGACGACGAGTGGATCGACTACTTCTGGGCGCGCCTCAGCCGCGCCGGTGGCCACGATGCGGCGCACAGCTGCCTGTTGACGATGACGGCGGCTGCCGACAACAACGGCGATCCCGGCCGGGTGCGCGCGCCGACGCTCCTCGTCTGGGGCGACGAGGATCGGCTGATCCCGTTCGCCCACGGCCGCCGCTTGCTGCGCGCCATCGCCGGTGCCCGGCTCGAGGTGGTGCCCGCCTCCGGGCACATGCCGTTCATCGAGCGCCCCGACGAATTCTTGCGCGTGGTGCGCCCGTTCCTCGCCGCGCCCGCGGCGCCGCTGGTGGAGACGCCGATTCCGCCGCGCCGCGCGCACAGCCTCACAGCGCAGTGACCGGACCATGCCGCGCGAGCTGAAGATCCTCATCGTCGAAGACTCGCCTGCGATGCGCCAGCTCCTGGTGCTGGCCGTGCGCAAGCGCCCCGGCGTCGCGGTGCAGGAGGCGTCCGATGGACTGGCGGCGCTCAAGCTGCTCGCCACGACCCAGTTCGACCTGCTGTTCGTCGACTTGAACATGCCGATCCTCGACGGCATGAAGCTGATCAAGAGGGTGCGCGAGTCGGAGGCCTCGACGAGCGCGCCGCGCGTACGCATCTGCGTCGTCACCACCGAGGCGGCGCAGGCGACCGAGGATCAGGCGCGCGCGCTCGGTGCCGACTTCTTCCTGCGCAAACCGCTGGCCCGACGCGACATCGAGCGCATCTTGCGGGAGGCCTTCCCTGGCTAGCCTGCGCCGCGCCGCTGCCGAGCCCGCCGTGCGCTTCTCCGTGCGCGCCGCCGCCACCGGCGACCTCGACGCGCTCTCCCGTCTGTGGCACGAAGCCGACGAGCTGCACGCGCGCCTCTCCCCCGGATTCTTCCGCCGTCCCGATCCAGGCCGCGGCCGCCAGCGCGCCAGCGAGGCGCTGCGCGACGCCGGCGAGAGCGACCACGAGACCATCCTCGTCGCCGTCGACGGCAAGGACGTCGTGTGCGGCGCTTGCCACCTGCAGATCTACGACACGCCGGTGGGCCACAGCATGGTGTCGCAGCGGCGCGGCCACATCGAGACGTTGATCGTGGCGCGCGCGCAGCGCCGCCGCGGCGCCGGGCGCGCGCTGATGGCGGCCGCGACCGACTGGGCCCGCAACCAGGGCGCACACCAGCTGCTGCTCACCGTGTGGGCCGGCAACGACGACGCCGAACGGTTCTACGCCGCGCTCGGATACCGGACCATCAGCCAGGTGCTCGGGACCGATCTCTGATGCGAGTGCGGCTCGCCGTCGCGCTCGCCGTCGCACTCTCGGTCGCGGGGACGGCGCGCGCCGACGACCCCTCGCGCGTGTGGCGCACCATCGAGACGCCGCACTTCTACATCCACTTCTATACGCTCCCGCACGGCGGCGGCGAGGAGCCGGTGGCGCAGCGGCTGGCGACGGTGACCGAGTACGTCTACTCGCGTCTGACGCCGGTGCTGGGCAAGGGCCTCGGTCGCAAGACCCACGTCGTGGTCACCGACGACATCGACGACTACAACGGCTTCGCGGGGGTCACCCCCTATCCGGCGGTCACGCTCTACGCCAACTCGCCCGACGATCGCGCCGAGCTCAACGACTACGACGACTGGCTCACCGATCTGTTCATGCACGAGTACACGCACGTCATCCACACCGGCACCATCGGCGGCGTCTGCGCCAACGCGGCCAACATTCTGCTCGGCCTCGGCCTCGGCGTCGTGCTGCCGCCCAATCAGCTGCAGCCGCGCTGGGGCCTCGAGGGGCTCGCCGTCTTCGAGGAGACCGCGCGCACCGCCGCCGGGCGCCTGCGCAACGCCATCTGGGACATGTACCTGCGTGCGCAGACGCTGGAAGGCAAGTTCCAGCGCATCGATCAGATCTCGGTCTCGCCCAACGAGTTCCCCTTCGGCAACGCCGCCTATCTCTACGGCTCGGCGCTGATGCGCTTCGTCGCGCAGCGCTACGGCGAGTCGGCGCTGCTCGCCTGGTCCAGGGAGTACGGCTCTCTGTGCCACAGCACGCGCGAGCTCCTGCCGTTCGCGCTCAACCGCAGCATCCGCCACGTGACCGGCAAGACCTGGGTCGAGCTCTATCGCGAATTCCACGACGACCTGTCGCGCAAGTACACGGCGCAGCGGGACGCCATCGCCGCCGTCGGTGTGACGCCCACGCGTGTGCTCCTGCCGCCCGATCCCAACTCGCCGGCGCGCCCCGTCTTCACCCCCGACGGGCGCGAGCTCATCGTCCTGCGCTCCGACGGCTACACGCGCCAGCGCATGGCGCGCATCGCCGTCGACGCGCCGGCGCCGCCGCCGCGCGGCACCAAGATCAAGTGGCTCCGCACCGAGCTCCTCACCGACGCCGCCGGCGGCCCCTCTCTCAGCGGCGACGGGCGACTGCTCGCCTATCACGAGCAGTCGATCTACCGCACGGTCTACTACTACAACGATCTGTTCCTGTACGATCGCGTCACGCACCAAAAGCGCCAGCTCACCGAAGGCGCGCGCGCCTGGAACCCGGCCCTGTCGCCCGACGGCAACTGGATCGCGTTCGAGATCACCGGCAACTCGTCGCGCGGCCTCGGCCTGATGCGCACCGAGGGCGGCGGCGCCATCGAGACGCTCATCCCCGTCGCCAACATGGAGCACGCCTACACGCCGTCGTGGTCGCCCGACGGCAAGACGCTGGCCTTCTCCTGGTGGCGCAAGGGCGGCCGGCGCGACATCTACCTCATGGACGTGGCCACGCGCGCGCTCACCCAGGTGACCGATGATCGCGCCTACGATCTCGAGCCGCGCTACTCGCCCGACGGCAAGTGGCTCTACTTCGTCTCCGATCGCACCGGCGTCTACAACCTCTACGCCTACGAGCTCGCCACCAAGAAGGTCTTCCAGGCCACCAACGTCATCGACGGCGTCTTCGATCCCGCCATCTCGCCCGACGGCAAGACGGTCGCGTTCGTCGGCTTCCGCGCCGAGGGCTACGACCTGGAGACCGCGGCGCTCGATCCGGCGACCTGGCGCGAGGCAGCGCCGCCGCTGCTCGACCGTCCCGACGTTCAGCCGCCCCCCGAGGAGCCGCCCAGGCCGACGCACTGGTACAACCCGTTCCGCACGCTCTATCCGTTCCGCTGGACGCCCTACGCTACGCCCGACGGCTACGGCGAGATCCTCGGCTTCCAGATAGCCGGCTCCGACGTCGTCGGCCGCAACTCGTGGAACGTGCAGCTCGGCTTCGGCACCGGCCGCTCGGACGACGTGCAGTTCTCCGCGAACTACTCGTACGGCGGCTTGTGGCCGTCGCTCAACATGGGCATCTCGCACGCGCTGCAGCCGCGCGGGGGGCTCATCATCAACGGCACCGACATCGGCTGGGACGCCGACATCTGGTCGGCCGGCACCAGCATCGATCTGCCGATCCTGCGCCACATCGTCGCCAGCTCCGACCTGGTCTTCTCGTACGACTACGCGTGGACGGTGAACAAGACGCCGGTGCCGTCGCCGGTGATCGATCCGTCGGCGCCGATCCCGGTGCTACCCGAGACCGGATCGACCGCCGGCTTCGCCGCCAGCTGGAGCTACTCGTCGACGCGCCGCTATCAGTATTCGATCTCGACCGAGTCGGGCCGCTACGTCTCGCTCTCGCTCGGCGTGGCCGCGCGCGCCTTCGGCTCCTCGCACGACGTGTTCAACGCCTCCTGGCACTACAGCGAGTGGGTGCCGATGCCGTGGCGAAATCGCTTCCTGCGCAATCACGTCCTGTGGCTCAGCTACGGCGGCGGCGTCTCGGGAGGCGAGGCCGGCCACCACAACAACTTCTTCCTCGGCGGCTATCCGCAGCAGAACCTCTTGACCTCGATCTACGACTTCTCGCGCCCGGGATCGGCGTCGCTGCGCGGCTACGGCTACGCGTCGCAGTACGGCGATCAGTTCCACGTCGTCAACGCCGAGTACCGGTTCCCCATCGCCTGGATCGAGCGCGGCCTCGAGACCTTCCCCCTCTATCTGCGGCGCCTGCACGGCGCCTTCTTCGTCGATTACGGCGGCGCCTTCAACGGCGCCTTCTCGTTCGACAAGCTCAAGGTGGGCGTCGGCGCCGAAGCAATGCTCGAGCTGACCTACGGCTACTACTTCAACGCCGCGCTCCAGCTCGGCTACGCCCACGGCTTCGAGAAGGGCGGCGGCGACCAGGTCTACTTCCTGCTCAACTCGCCGTTCTAACCTTAGACCAGTTCTAGCCCGGCTCCCGGTCGCCGGGGTTGGTCTCTTCGGACGGCTCGCGGCCGAGCAGGCGCTCGACGTTGTGCAACAGGACCGCTCGGACGAACGGCTTGGCCACGTACTCGTCGGCGCCCAGGCCGAGGCCGATGTGCGCATCGTCGACGTTGGCGTGCGCCGCGGTCAGAAGGATGATCGGGATCGTCCGGGTGTCGGGATCCGTCTTGAGCTGCCGGCACACCTCCCAGCCGTCCACCTTCGGCAGGTTCAGATCGAGCAGGATGAGATCCGGACGGTCGCGCCTCACCGACGCCAGCGCCTCCGCGCCGTCGAACGCCGTGGTCACGCGATAGCCCCGCTTCTCGAAGAGGCGCCGCACCAGCCGGGAGATCTCCGGCTCGTCGTCGACGACGAGCAGCATCGGTTCGTCCGACCCCGCCATGACGTCCTCCAGCCCCCCGGAGTCAGTCGAGCATCGCGTCGATACACGCCGACACCGACGGCGCGTCCCAATCGCGGTTGCTCACGATGTAGTAGCGAATCATCCCGTCCTTGTCGATGAGGAAGGACTCGGGGAACTGCGTCGTTCCCCACGCCTTAGGCACCGAACGCGACGAGTCCAGCAGCACGTCGAGCGGTGTGCCCTTGGCGAAGAACTTGCGGATGGCCGGCCAGTCGTCGTCGACGCTGACCGCGAGCAGGCGGAAGCTCTTGCCGCGCTCCTTTTCCACCAGCTTCTCCATCGACCCCATCTCCATGACGCAGGTGGGGCACCAGGTGGCCCAGAAGTTGACCAGCACGACCTGCCCGCGCAGCGACGAGAGCTTGACCTCGTGGCCGGCCCAATCCTTGAGCGCGAAGTCGGGCGCCGCGACCGGCAGCTGGCCGAGCGTGGCGTCGACCGCCGTCGGCTGCAGCGCCTCGCAGGCGGCGGCGCGCCCCGCGTGCTCACCGTCGCGGGCGCGGGCCATGGCGTCGGGGAGCGCGCGCACGAACAGGACCACCAGGATGCCGGCGACCAGCGCGGCGCCGCCATAGGCGGCCGCGCGCACCAGCGGGCTCGTCGGCGTCGGCTTCGGCTGTGGGTCGCTCATTGGGCCTCCAGCCGGCGCAGCAGCATCGCCTCGTCGAGGCGGTACTTCGCCACCTTCTCACCGTCGACGAGGAGCACCGGCACCTCCCAATTGTACCTCGCCCGCAGCGTTTCGTCCCGGTCGATGTCGACGACCTCCAGCGTGAAGGGGTAGCGCCCGGCGTACTTCTCGATCTGCTCCTTCATCACGTCGCACAGGTGGCAGCCGACGCGCGAATAGAGCACCAGCTTCTTCACATCGTCACCTTCAAGATCTCCGCCATCGCCCGCAGCGTCGTCATGAGCTCGCTGAGCTCCTCCGGGCGCAGCGACTGCGGCCCGTCGCACAGCGCCTTCTCCGGCTCGGGGTGTACGTCGACCATGATGCCGTCGGCCCCGGCGGCCAGCGCCGCGCGCGCCATGGGCCGCACCAGCAGCGAATCGCCGGTGGCGTGCGACGGGTCGACGATGATCGGCAGGTGCGTCAGCCGCTTGATGAGCGGGATCGAGCCGAGGTCGAGCGTGTTGCGTGTCATCGGCTCGAAGGTGCGGATGCCGCGCTCGCACAGGATGACCTGATAGTTGCCGCCCTTGACGATGTACTCGGCGGCCATCAGGAACTCCTGAATCGTCGACGACATGCCGCGCTTGAGCAGCACCGGCTTCTTGATCTGCGAGACCGCCTCCAGAAGCGCGAAGTTCTGCGCGTTGCGCGTGCCGATCTGCAGGATGTCGGCGTACTCCGCCACCACCTCGACGTGCTGCGTGTCGAGCACCTCGGTGACGATCGGCAGCCCCGTCTCGGCGCGCGCCTCGGCGAGGATCTTGAGCCCGTCGACCTTGGTGCCCTGGAACGAGTAGGGCGACGTGCGCGGCTTGTACGCGCCGCCGCGCAGGAAGGTCGCGCCCGCGCTCTTGGCCGCGCGCGCCGCCGCCAGCGTCTGCTCGCGCCCCTCGACCGCGCACGGCCCGGCGATGATGCCGAAGATGCCGCCGCCGAGCTTCGACTCGCGCGCGGCTGTCTTGACGCTGATGACGGTGTCGTGCGGGTGCGTCTCGCGCGACGCCAGCTTCCACGGCTTCGAGATCGACACCGCCTCGACGACGCCGGGCAGGTGCTGAAAGTGGGCCGGATCGACCGGCCCCGGGTTGCCGGTGACGGCGACGGCGATGCGCTGGGCGCCCGGCATCTTGTGCGGCTCGAAGCCGAGCGCGCGGATCTTGTCGGCGACGGCGTCGACCTCGGCCGGCGACGCGGTGGGGTGCATCAGGATCAGCATGCGGGAAATCTAGCACGGCAAAAAAAACGGGGCCCCTCGACGGGGCCCCGTGCGGAAACAGGCGCGAAACGCGCTTACTTGTGCTTCTTCTTCAGCTCGTCGTCGATGATCTTCTCGAAGTTCTCGACCGGCATGGCGCCGTTGATGAAGTGCCCGTTGATGAAGAAGGCCGGCGTGCCGTTCGACGTCCGAGCCGCCTTGGCGTACTCCACGTCCTTGGTGATCGCGTCCTTGTACTTGCCCGAGTCGAGGTCCGACTTGAACTTGCCCACGTCGAGCCCGATCTCCGCCGCGTACTTCTCCAGCGACGCGCCGATCGAGCGCCTGCTGGTTGGCGAACAGCTTGTCGTGCATCTGCCCAGAACTTGCCCTGCGCGTTGGCCGCCATGCGCCGCCTCGGCCGCGGTCTGCGCGTTGTGGTGGAACGGCAGCGGGATAGTTGCGGCACGCGATGCGCACCTTGCCTTGCGTACTTCTCCTCGATCTGCTTCACCGTCGGCACCACGCGCCTGCAGAACGGGCACTGGAAGTCCGAGAACTCGACGATCTGCACCGGCGCGTTCGTCGGGCCCACCGACGGCGCGTTGCCCGCGTCGACCTTGTAGACCTTGGTGTCCGGCGGCGGACCGGCCGCCGCCGGCGGCCGCGGCGACCTCGGTCTTGGCCGTCTTCATGAGGTCGTCGTAGAGCTTGCGCGTAGTTGTCGCCGTGCGGCGTGCGCGTCGGCGTCCTTGATCTCCTCGTCGATCTTCGCCTTGAACGCTCGAACGGCTGCGCGCCGACGACGGACTTGCCGTTGATGAAGAACGCCGGCGTGCCGCTGGCGCCGATCTTGTTGCCCTCGGCCGCCTCGGCGTCGACCTTCTGCTTCCACTTGCCCGAGTCGAGGGCGGCCTTGAACTTGCTCGACGTTGAGGCCGATCTCCTGCGCGTACTTCTCCAGCGACGGGCGATCGAGCGCCTGCTGGTTCTTGAACAGCATGTCGTGCATCTCCCAGAACTTGCCCTGCGCCTTGGCCGCCAGCGCCGCCTCGGCCGCCGGCGTGCGCGTTGTTGTGGAACGGCAGCGGCAGCTGCTTGAACGCGATGCGCACGTCCTTGCCGTACGCCTTCATGACCTGAGTCGAGCGTCGGCTCGACGCGCCCGCAGAACGGGCACTGGAAGTCCGACCACTCGACGATGGTGACCTTGGCGTGCTTGGCGTCGGCGCCCTTGACCGGCGCGTCGCCGACGAGCTGCGTGATACACGGTGTTCGGAGTCGGGCTGGCCCGGCTGCGGGCGCTGCGGCCGCGGGGGCCGCGCCTTCGGCCTTGTCCTTGCCGTCCTTGGTCAGCGCGGCGTAGAGGTCGGCCGGCGTGACGCCGCTTCTTGAGCGCCGCGTCGGCCGTCTTGAGCTCCTCGTCGATGACCGCCTTGAACTGCTCGATCGGCTGCGCGCCGCGGAGCGGGCGGCCGTTGATGAAGAAGGTCGGCGTGCCGCGCGCGCCGAAGCTGCCGCGCCAGCGCCTGGTCGGCCTTGATCTCCGCCTCGATCTTGCGCGTCGTCGAGCGCGGCCTTGAACTTGCTCATGTTGAGGCCGAGCTCCTGCGCGTACTTCTCGAGGTCGGCCGGTCGAGGTTCTGCTGGTTGGCGAACAGCTTGTCGTGCATCTCCCAGAACTTGCCCTGGGCTCGCCGCGGCCATCGCCGCCTTGGCGGCCGGCATGGCGTTCTGGTGGAACGGCAGCGGGTTGTTCTTCCAGACGACGCGGACGTCCTTGCCGTAGTCCTTCTCGAGCTCGCTCGAGGGTCGGCTCGACGCGCGAGCAGAACGGGCACTGGAAGTCCGAGAACTCGACGATGGTGACCTTGGCCGTCTTCGGCGCCGCGCTCCGGCGAGTTGCCGACCGGAACCTTGTAGACGGCGTTCGGATCGGCCTGCGCCGGCTGCGGCTGCTGCGGGCGCTCGGGCGCCGCCGCCGACTGCTTGCCGTTCGCGGTCAGCACGTCGTAGACGCTGGCGAGCTTGGCGCCGGCGTTGATCGCGCTTGTCGGCGTTGGCGATCTCCTCGTCGATGACCTTCTTGAAGGCGTCGAACGGCTGCGCGCCCGAGAGCGGGCGGCCGTTGATGAAGAACGTCGGCGTGCCGTGCGCGCCGAACTTGTTGCCGTCGGCCGAGTCGGCGTTGATCTCCGGCGTCGTACTTCTTGTTGTCGAGCGCGTCCTTGATGTCGCTCGTCGTCGAGGCCGAGCTCCTTGGCGTACTTCTCGAGGTCGGCGCGGGTCGAGCGCCTGCTGGTTGTCGAAGAGCTTGTCGTGCATCTTCCAGAACTTGCCCTGCTTGGCGTACGCGGCCATGGCGACCTCGGCCGACGGGCGGCGCGTTCGGGTGGAACGGCAGCGGCTGGTTCTTCCACGCGACGCGCACGTCCTTGCCGTAGGTCTTCACGATCTGGTCGAGCGTCGGCTCGACGCGCGAGCAGAACGGGCACTGGAAGTCCGACAACTCGACGATGGTGACCTTGGCGTTCTCGGGCCCCTTGGTGGGCGCGTTGCCGACCGGGATCTTGTAGCGTTCGACCTTGGAGTCGGGCAGCGCCGCCGCCGGTACTGGCCGTGTTGCCCTCGCCGCCGGACTTGTTCCACTGGCCGCCGATGAACACGCCGACGACCAGCGCGACGAGCATTCCGATGATTGCCGTACCTTTACTCATGGGTACACCTGTACCTTCGATGTTGAGGATCTAGTTGTTGACGGTTGCGGGGGACGAATCAGCTGCGTGGCGGACGATCGAGCCGCGCCGGTGCGACTTCTTGCGCGGTCGTGTCGTGCAGGCCGAACAGCGGCGTCGAGCGGAGGCTCGGCGCGAATGCCAGAGCGATCGGGAGCGCGGCCTCGACGGACGACGCCGCGTTGATCACGGTGAGATGCTCGGTCGAGCCGTCGCGCGAGGCGGAAAAGCCGCTGCCGGCGTTGCGCAGCGTCGGCAGGTGCAACGAAGGCAGCATCGGCGTCGGCAGATCGCACGAGCCGATCATCTCCTCGATGAACGGGCTCTCGCAGTCCAGGATCGCGGGCGGCGACGGGATGCTGAGCTCGACGAGCACCTCGTCGGCGCACTCGCCACCGTCGGTGGCGTCGCACGAGGCATCGTCATAGGTCGACACCAGCTTCTCGGTCGCAGGGCGCGCCGCGGTCGCCGGCGGCGGCGTGGCCGCGACCGAGACCAGCAGCGTGACTCCCAGGGCGAGCATTCGCCGCACAGGATACCGCCGTCGCTGGCGAATGCAAGGCGACCCATATATATTGATGTGCGATGCGCCTCGTCCTCACCAGCGACCTGCACGTCGACCACCACCCCGAGGTGGTGCCGCTCGTGGCCGAGCGCGTGCGCGCGCTCGGTCCCGACGTGCTCGTCGTCGCCGGCGACGTGTCGTCGCAGCTGGAGACGCTGGAGGCGGCGCTGGCGCGCCTTGCGGGCCACGGCGCCGCGGCTGCTGTTCGTCCCCGGCAACCACGATCTGTGGACGCTGCCGGGGGCGCCGTCGAGCCGCGAGCGCTACGAGCGCGAGATCCCGGCCGCCTGCGCGCGCGCCGGCGCCGACGCGATCGGCATGGCGCCTGTCGAGATCGACGGCGTCGTCTTCTGCGGCGTCACCGGCTGGTACGACTATCTCGCTGCGCAACCGCGCGCTCGACGCCACCTTCACGCCGCGAGGACTACGAGCGCGGCGCCTGGGGACGCCTGCGCTGGAACGACACCGCGCGCATCGTCTGGCCCGACGACGACGGCCGCCCGCTCGACGCGCCCGCGATCTGCGACGCCCAGGTGGCTTCGCTCGAGCGCCAGCTCGCCGACGCCGGCGCGCGCCCGACCGTCGTGGTGACGCACCACCTGCCGTTCGCCGGCCTGGTCACGTCGAAGGGCGAGCCGCCGTGGGACTTCATCAACGGCTTCATGGGCTCCGATCGCCTGGGCGAGGCGATGTGCCGCGCCGCCAACGTGCGCGCCGGCGTGTGCGGCCACACGCACTTTCGCAAGCGCGTCGACGTCGACGGCGCCGGCGGCCGCTTCGCCGTCGAAACCAGCCCGGTCGGCTATCCGCGCGAGTACGCGCGCATGGCCGGGCTGACGTTGGCCGAGCGCGTCGCCGATCGCGTCACCGCGATCGATCTGCGCTAAGCTCGCCGCATGCCCACGCTCGCCGTCGACGGGGTCGACCTGCACTACGAGGAGCGCGGCGCCGGCCCGCCGGTGGTCTTCTCGCACGGCCTTCTGTGGAGCGGCGCCATGTACGACGCCCAGGTGGCCGCGCTCAGCCCGAGCTTCCGCTGCATCGCCTACGACCACCGCGGCCAGGGGCGCAGCGCCAGCTCGCCCGTACCCTATGACATGGAGCGGCTGACCACCGACGCGGCGACGTTGATCGAGAAGCTCGGCGCGGCGCCCTGCCACTTCGTCGGGCTGTCGATGGGCGGCTTCGTCGGCATGCGGCTGGCGGCGCGGCGGCCCGAGCTGCTGCGCACGCTGACGCTCATCGAGACCGCCGCCGACGGCGAGCCGCGCTGGAACGTGCCCAAGTACCGCGCGCTCTCGCTGGTGGCGCGCCGCTTCGGCTTTGGCCCCGTCATCGGCGCGGTCATGCGCATCATGTTCGGCGCCACCTTTCTCGGCGACGCGGCGCGCGCCGAGGTGCGCCAGCGGCTGCGCCGGGAGCTGCTCGCGCTCGACGTCGGGCGCGTGGAGGCGGCGCTCGACGCGGTGGTGCGGCGGCGACCGATCTTCGACGAGCTGGGGCGCATCGCCACGCCGACGCTGGTGCTGCACGGTGACGAGGATCGCGCCATCGTCCTTGGCCGCGCGCTGCGCACGGCGCGGGCCATCGCCGGCGCCCGCCTGGTGGTCATCCCGCGCGCCGGGCACACCTCGAGCGTCGAGGCGGCGCCGGCGATCACGCGCGAGCTGCGCGCGTTCTTCGAGGCGCACGCGTGAGGTGCGCCGCCGTCGCCCTGGCGCTGGCCCTGGCGGCGTCGGCGCAGGCCGCCGAGCCGGTGGTGGCGGTGATGCCGTTTGCCGACCTGGCGGCGACGCGCGCGCCGGTGGGCGAGGCGATCCGGGAGACGCTCACCGTCGATCTCCGCGACACCGGCGTGCGCGTGGTCGAGCGCGGGGCCATCGATCGCGTCCTGGGCGAGCAGAACCTGGAGGACAAGAAGCGCGATCTGCCCGCCATCGGCGCGGTGCGCGTGGGCACGCTCGTCGGCGCCACCTGGATCGTCATCGGCGCCTATCAGCGCGCCGGTGGTGCGGTGCGGCTGACCGCGCGGGTCGTCGACGTAGCCTCGGGCGAGCTGCGCGGCAGCGCCAAGGTCGACGGCGCCGCCGACGAGCTGCTCGGGCTGCAGGACCGCCTGGCCGCGGCGCTGTTCGCGTCGGCCGGGCTGCCGGCGGCCAAGGTGCAGAAGCTGGCGAAGCGCACGCGCCCCAAGGTCCCGTATCGCGCGCTCGAGCTCTACGGCGACGCCGTGCAGGCGCCCAGCGACGACAAGCGGCGCGCGCTCCTGCAACAGACGATCGCCGCAGCGCCGCAGCTCACCTACGCCGTGCGCGATCTCGAGGCGCTGCAGCGACGCATGGGCGGCTACTCGGCCGTCGCCAACCTCAAGCTCGACGAGCGCGAGCGGGCGCTCATCGCCCGCGCCGACGACGGCCGGCGTGCCGCGGCCGAGCGCGTGGCGGCTGCGCGCGAGGCGCTGGGCTCGCTCGACGCCGCCCGCCGCTTCCACGCGCTCGCCGACGTCGCCGGGCGCTGGCGCACCAGCACCTTGCCCGGCGTGGCCGAGCTCGCCGCCGGCGCCCAGTTCCGCGCCCTCGATGGGCTGCACCGCTTCGACGCCGCGCTGACCGCGGGCGAGGCGTACCTGCGCGCCTTCCCCACGGGCGATCGCTACCGCGAGCTCGAGGCGCGCATGCACGAGATCGTCGAGACGCGCAAGAAGCGGGAGGCGCGCCGCGCCGAGTACGCCGCCGATCTGGCCGAGCATCGCCAGCGCACCCCCAACACGCCCGAGCACAAGGCGGACTACGACTACGCGCCGTGCATCGCCGCCCGCTGGAACGCGCAGCTCAACGAGCTCATGCTCGACAACTGCGCCGCCTTCGCGACGGCCTACCGGAAGGATCCGCGCAGCGACGTGCGCGACAACGTGATGGCCGCCCGCTTCTTCGTCATCCTGGCGCTGGCCGAGCGCGGCGACTTCGACAAGGCGCGCCCGCTCGCCGACGCGCTGCTCGCCGACAGCGACGCCTGGGACGAGGAGCTGCGCAAGCTGATGGCCACCTGGCCCACCGACTGACGCCCGCTACGACTCGGCCAAACTGAACGGCATTGCCGCTAGGGTGACGGCGTGCGGTTGAGCAGCACGCCGACGCCGCCTCCGCCGAAGCCGAGGACGAGGTCCGGCTTGCCGTCGCCGTCGAGATCGGCGGCGGCGATCGAGCTCGGCCCGCCCGGAACCGAGATGACCTCCGAGTAGACCAGACCGGCGCCGTAGTTGCTGACGATGTGCACCGCGTTGTTGCCGGCGGTCACTTGATTGACGATGGCGGCATCGATGCGCCCGTCGCCGTCGAAGTCGGCGGCGGCCATGGCGGTCGCGCCGCTCAGGCCGACCGGGCTGGTGCTGTTGGTGAAGCCGGCTGCACCCCCGTTGTGGGCGACGACGAGCTGGTAGGGGCTCGTATTGGCCATCGGGGTCCCGCCCACCAGGAGCACCAGATCGGGCTGGCCGTCGCCGTCGGCGTCGAAGGCGGTGACATCGATGCGCATCGCGCCGAAGTTCGCCATCGGCTGGTTGTTGGCGAAGACGAAGGTGCTGCCGCCGGGGTTGAGGAACGTGCTGATGCCGGTGTGATCGTCATCGGCCCAGAGGTCGAGCTTGTGGTCGCCGTTGAAGTCGACGGCCCCGATGTGCACGAACGACGGGTTCTGCATGTTCGGGCTGGTGTACGACGCGATCGTCTTGAGGCCGCCCATGCCGTCGCCGCTCAAGATGTGGAGCTGGCCGGTGCCGGAGCCGCTGAAGGCGACGTCCGGCTTGCCGTCGTTGTCGAAGTCGCCGGCGACGAGCGCGGTGGCGGGGACGGCGGGGCCGAGCACCGCGGCGCCGAGCGTGCCGTCGCCGTTGCCGGGCAAAAGCGAGGGGTTGGGGGTGCCGGCGACCACGACGTCGAGCTTGCCGTCGCCGGTGATGTCGACGGCGGCGACGTGATAGGGCGTGTTGCCGGTCGCATAGGCGGTGGAGGGGGCGAGCGTGCCGTCGCCGTTGTTGGGATAGACATAGAGCTTCTGCGCCGCGTCGAGGGCGAGCACCGCGGGGTGGCCGCTGCCGGTGAGATTGCCGACGGCGACGGCGATGGTGTGCTCGCCGCTGGCCCCGGGGTAGCTGGCGATGGGCGCGAACGTCGGCGGCATGAAGCCGCCCGCAGGCACCAGCGGACGGCAGCCGACGCAGACCTCGGGGTTGGAGTTGCCGTTCGCCAGCGCGGCGCAGCCCCATCCCGGCGGACAGCCGCCGGTGCACGCCGGGCGGCAGATGCTCATCGTCGTGTCGCACACCTGGCCGGCGTCGCAGCCGCTGCCGGAGCAGCTGCCGTTGCTGTTGCCGCACGAGGGCCGGCAGAAGAGGTCGACGTCGCACGACCACCCGGTGTTGCTCGGGCCGAGGTTGGTGCACTGCGTCTGCGGCTGGCCACCCTGCATCGGGCCGCTGTTCGCCTGCGTGCAGGGCGTGCGGCAGACGTGCTCACCGGGGACGCACTGCTGCCCGTTCGGACAGCTCCCCGTCGACGAGCAGGTGAGCCCCTGGGGCACGTCGACGTGGAAGAGATCGCCACAGCCGCTGATGGCGGCGACGACGGCGACGAGGAGCGCGGTGCGCATCAGAAGCGCCCCGCCAACGCCAGCCCCGCCGTCGTCGGCGAGGCGAGCGGCACCAGCCTGGCCTCGATCCGGTCGATCGCGCGCGAGCGCTGCACCGCACCGGCGATGGCCACGCCGCTGCCGACGACGACGGCGGCGATCGAGATGCCCCACAGCGCCTTGATGAGGCTGGCGTCGGTGTCGATCTTTTGTAGGGCCTGATCGCCCGACGCGCTCCAGGTGCGATTGGGTTGGCTCTGCACCGTCTGCGTCTGGTTGTTCACGTCGACGACGACGAGGAACGATGCGCCGAACAGGACCACGCCGCCGACCACGGTGAGCAGCCCGGCCAGGCGCAGCGTGTGGCCGACGCTGCGCGCCGCGACGCGCTGGCGCTGCCGGGCCGCGACCTCGTCGGCCTGGTGCTGCCGCTCGGTCTGCGCCGCCGCCTCCGCCTGCTTCTGCCGGCGCGCCTCCTCCTCGACGGCGCGCCGGCGCTGCGCCGCCTCCTCCGCTTCGGCGCGCTGGCGCCGCGCCTCCGCCTCGGCGATCTGCTTGCGCGCCAGATCGGCCTCCTCGGCGGCTCGCTTGGAGGCGGCCTCCGCCTTTTCGACCTCGATGCGCAGCTTGAGCGTCGTGACGTACTCGCGCGCGTCGCCGGCGACGGAATCGTCGGGCGCAGCGGCGAGGAACGCCTCGTAGGCGTCGATCGCCTTCTGCTTGTCGCCCTTGAGGCGCTGGCACTGCCCGATGTTGAACAGCAGCACCGGCCGCGGCGACAGCTTGTAGGCCGCCTCGTACTCGACGACGGCGGCGTCGTAGTTGGCGGCGTCCTGGAACTTCTTGCCGTCGAGGTAGTGCTGCTTGGCGGCACGCACCGCCAGCGCCGACGGCTCGGCGCGCACGCGCCCGCTCACGAGCAGCATCAGGACGCAAAGGCCGACCACCCCGATTCTTCGCGCCATGGCTCCCCCCAAGACTGCCTAGAACGGATCGACCGCGCCGTCGCCGACGCGCTTGTGCGCCGTCGGCCGGGCGGTCCTGGTCGGACGCGACACCTTGACCGGCGTACGCACCAGCGTCGTGGTCGCAGTCCCGGTGCGATCGGCGGGCAGCTCGGCGCGCGCGTCGTCGTAGCCGGCGAGCTTGAGCAGGAACAGCGCGGTGCCGCTCGACGGCGCCGCCGACTCGACGAACGGCGTCACGCCCAGGAGCACGCCGTCGGCGGCGCGGAAGACCTCGGCGCCGGGCGGCGTGGAGACGACATGGAGCTCGATCTTGGCCTCGGCGGGCGGTCTGGCGGGCGCCTGCGTTCGCGCTGGCGTCGACGTCGCCGCTGCCGCCGGCGTCGCCGCTGGAGTCGACGTCGCCGCAGGTGCCGGCTGATGCACCGCGAGCGCGATGCCGACGACGGCGAGCAGCAGCGCCGCGGCGCCGGCGGCGACGTAGCGCGGCAGCTTGGCGCGCGCCGGGGTCTCGAGGAGCTCGTCGTCGTCGAGCGCGTCGTCGACGGGCGCGTTGGCCGCCGCCTCGAGCTCGGCCGACAGCGCGCTCATCGACGCCTGCCGTTCGTCCGGCTTCTTCGCCAGCGCCTTCAGGATCACCTGCTGCAGCGCCCGCGGCACCGACGCCTCGACCTCGCGCGGCGGCAGCGGCTGCTCGAGATGTGCGCGGCGATGAGCTCGCCGACGCCCTCCGCGACGAACGGCGGGCGCCCGCACGCCATCTCGAACAGGATGCAGCCGAGCGAGTAGATGTCGGTGCGCTGGTCGACGTTGGCCGGCGCCGCGGCACTGCTCGGGCGACATGTAGAGCGGCGTGCCCATCACCACGCCGGTGCGCGTCTTCATGCCCCCGCCCGGCGTATTCGGTCCCGGCGAATCGTGCGTCGACAGCTTGGCGATGCCGAAGTCGAGCACCTTGACGCGCTCGCCGCCTGGCAAGCTCGCGGTCGGGGACGAGGAAGATGTTGTCGGGCTTGAGATCGCGGTGGACGATCCCCTTGGCGTGCGCCGCGCCGACGGCGGCGGCGACCTGGCGCGCCGATGCCGCCGCCAGCTCCTCGAGCGGCATCGGCCCGCCGCTTGAGCCGCGCCGCGAGGCTCTCGCCCTCGAGGAACTCCATCACGATGTAGGCCGCGCCGTCCTGGCGAGTAGCCGAAGTCGAAGATCTCGACGAGCCCGGGGTGGCGGATGAGCGTGGCGGCGCGCGCCTCGTTGAAGAAGCGGTTCACGATCTCCTGGTTGCGCGAGTGCTCGGGCAGCAGGACCTTGACCGCGACCTTGCGGCCGATGAGCGGGTGCTCGGCGGCGTACACGACGCCCATGCCGCCCTCGCCGATCTCCTCGCGTACCTGATAGCTGCCGACGGTGGCGCCGATCATCCCCGTAGCAGCATTGTACCATGCCGACGGGATCTAATCTTGGCGGCTACTTCTTCTTCGGGGCCAGGTCGTCGATGAACTTGTGGATCTCGTGGTCGAGCTCGTCGGACTGCAAGACGATCGGCTTCTCCAGCGCCAGCTTGGCGTGGGTGCGCGCGGCGTCGTTGTCGCCTTTTTCGTGCTCGAGCTGCGCCAGCGCCCAGTAGCTGTCGCCCTCCTGCAGCGCGTCCTTCTTGGCCAGGTCGCTGAGCAGCTGGAGCGCCTCGGCGTTCTTGCCGTTGCCATCGAGCGCGCGGGCGTACCACTCGGCCAGCCGCGTGTCATCGGGCGCCTGCTTGACGTGCTTGGCGAACAGCTTCTCCGACTCGGCGTACTTGCCGAGCACCAGCTTGCAGCGGGCTACGATCACCTCGATGCGGGACTGCTCGTCCTTCTTGAGGCCGTGCGTTCGCTGTAGCTTCTCCGATTCGTTGATCGCATCGCCGATGCGGCCGGTGTCGAGCGCCTTCTCGGCGTCGGCGATGGCCGACTGGATGGTCATCGTCTCTTTGGCCAACAGCGGCGACGAGACGAGCAGGCCCAGGATCAAGATGTTGCGCATGGCGCACCTCCCGATGGCGCGAACCCTAACATAAGGCGCGGTCAGGGTGGCCCACGTTTCTCCGCGAGCGCACTTACGGGTATGCGGTTGCTGGCACTCGTGTGCGCACTGTCGTTTGCAGCGTGCGACTCGACGGCAGGGCGGAAGGGCGGCTCCGGCGACGGTGGCGCCGGCAGCGGCGGCGGCGGCGGCGGGGCGACCATGAGCTGCGCCGACGACGCCCCCGATCTCTTCGGCTGCGCCTGCGCCGGCACGGCCTCGTCCCGCTCCTGCTGGCCCAAGACGGCGCCGGGGGCCGCGCGCGGCGTCGGCGCCTGCCAGGACGGCACCCAGAGCTGCCAGGCCGCCGGCGAGTTCAGCGGCTGGGGCGAATGCACCGGCGCGACCTTGCCTGCGACGGAGAACTGCACCAACGGCATCGACGACGACTGCGACGGCAACGCCGACTGCAAGGACGCCGACTGCGCGGCCGATCCATCGTGCGGCTGCCAGGACGGCCAGACGCGCAGCTGCTACGACGGCCCGCCGGCGACCGAGAACGTCGGCGCGTGCAAGGACGGCACGCAGACCTGCAGCGGCGGCCACTGGCCGACCACGTGTGGGGGCGAGATCCTGCCGTCGCCCGAGGCGTGCACCGACGCGCTCGACCACGACTGCAACCACCTGCCCGGCTGCCTCGACCTGTTCTCCTGCGTCACCAATCCCGCCTGCCAGCAGCAGTGCAACGTCGACGGCTCGCGTATGGGCTGCGTCTGCCCCGACGGCAGCGGCGACACCGCCACCTGTCCGGCCGGCGACGTCGGCCTCACCACCGGCGGCTTCCCCGGCACCGTGCAGTGCTGCCCGTGCACCAAGGACGACTGTGGCAACCCGGCCTGCTGCGCCGCCAGCGTCTGTGCCGGCGACTCGCGCTGCAGCGGCCTCACCTGCACGACGCTGCCGCCGTCGTGCGGCGGCAAGGTCAACTTCGACTGCGACGATTTCCCCGAGGACTGCGACGAGCCCTGCTGTCCTTGCAGCAACTGCCCGTAAGCGTCCCTACGCGCCGCGGGTGCCAAATCCCGCTGGCCCGTCTGGTCGGCTGAAAGCACCTACAACGCATGCGAATGGCGGTTCTGGTGGCTCTGGCGGTGGGCGCGGTGGCGTGCTCGAACGCGACGCGCCACGGCGGCAGCGGGGGCAGCGGCGGCACCGGCGGCGGTGCGGGCGGCGGCGGCACGGGCGGCAACGCACCGCCGGCCACGCACGACGTCGTCGACCCTTCGCTCCCGCCGGGCGTCGTCGGCGGCTTCGACGGCGCCACCCCGGGCACGAGCGGCGTCGCCCTGGTCTACCCGAACCCGGGCGCGCTGGTGCCGCACGACCTGGCGCCCATCGACGTGCAGTGGAACGGCAGCACGCCGGTCTATCGCGTCACCTTCGCCGTCGACAACGGCAACAAGCTGCGCGGCTACGTCCCCAGCCCCAGCTGGACCCCGCCCGCGGCCGAATGGAGCTGGCTGCTCAGCGTCTCCGGCGGCCACCAGATCGCGCTCTCCGTCGACGGCGCGACCATCGACAGCACCGGCACGCCGCAGGGGCCGCTTGCCGGCTCGGGCGCGCAGGCGCTCGGCGTCTCCCGCGACGACGCCACCGGCGCGCTCTTCTACTTCGCGACCACCGGCGATCAGATCACCGGCGACGGCACGCTCGAGCGGCTCGAGCTCGGCGCGCAGCAGCCCGACAAGTACCTCAACAAGTCGAACGACGGCGGCCGCTGCGTCGGCTGCCACGCGCTCAGCCGCGACGGCACGCGCGTCGCCTTCACCTTCCTCGATCTCACCGGCGTCGCCCTCGGCAACACCATGTCGCTCGGCAGCGTCGACGCCACCAACCCGACGGTGCAGCAGGCCACCGCCAACACCACCGCGGCCACCTCCTCGTTCAGCCCCGACGGCAAGCAGATCGTGAGCGCCTATGACGGCAAGCTGTCGATCCGCGACGCGGTCACCGGCGCGCTCGTCAGCGACCTGACGACCACGGGCGCCGCGATGTACCCCGACTGGTCGCCCGACGGCAGCACCATCGTCTTCGTGCGCTCGGCGACGGCGTGCACGCCCGGCGCTCCCAACTTCGGGCAGGCGAGCATCTACGCCTACGGCGGCTCGCTGGTGACGCTGACGTCGGCGGGCGGAACCTGGGGCAACGAGCAGGTGGTGCTGCAGGCGGCCAGCGGCGAGAACAACTACTACCCGTCGTTCTCGCCCGATGGAAAGTGGATCGCCTTTACCCGCGCGTCGACGTCGACCAAGTCGAGCTGGTCGGTGGCCAACTCGGCGTGCACGGGCCAGGACGGCAGCGGGCTGTCGTACGACAACCCCTCGGCGACCGTGTGGATCATGCCGGCGGCGGGCGGCGCCGCGACCGAGTTGACGGCGGCCAACGGCGCGGCCATGAAGACCAACTCGTGGCCGAAGTGGGGCCCCAAGGCGGACGGCGACTATCTATGGTTGTCGTTCTCCTCCACGCGCGAGTACGGCAACGTGCTCACCGGCCTCAACGCGCACCATCAGATCTGGATCACCGCGATCCCGCGCGGTGGCGCGCCGGGCGGCGATCCGTCGACCCCCGCGGTCTGGTTCCCCTTCCAGGACACGACCACCAAGAACCATATCGGCGTGTGGTCGCTAAAGGTCGGTGGCTACACGATTCCTTGACCACGTAAAGCTTCGGTAAAGAGTTGCGATAGCGGGCGCTCCAGGCCGTCTCAGCATGCAAGGAGGTTCGACATGCTGACCAAGATTGGAGTGGCTGCGCTGTTGGGGACCCTGGGCACCGCGCTTCTGGGCGGGACGGCTTCGGCGAGGGAGCCGCGCCGCGAGGTGGTCGCGCCGGTGGTCGTGGCGGCGCCGGTCGCCACCGTGGCCTACCGCGGCACGCCGGGCGTCTACTACCGCAACGATCGTCGGGAGGACCGTCGCGATCGGCGCGAGGACCAGGAGCGGCTGCAGCGCGAGCGGCACGAAGAGGCGTTGCGCCACGCCGCCTGGCTGCGCCAGCACCACGAGGGCATCGGTCGTGGCGACCGCCGGTAACCAGGGATCCCCTGGCGGCTAGTACCTCGCCGCAGTGGTGTTGATTGGTATCCGCCGAGGATTCGGCGCGCAGGGCGAGGCGCGACGACGAAGGAATACTGTCTGTATTTCGAGGAGGAGCAACGAAGCCATGGGCGTCGAGGACCGGCGCAGACCGGTCAAACCACTGTGGCGAGGTACTAGGGAGACGGAGCAGGAACAACCACGGGCACGCCGCCGTCGGGGACCGCACCCGGCGGCGGCGTCTCGTTCAGGTCGCGCTTGGCGCCGAACAGCGTCATGCGATCTTCGAGCTTGGTCATCTTCACGTACAGCACGTCGTTGTGGAACGTATAGGCGCGCGTGTGCACGGGGAAGAACCCGTCGCCGCGGACGACCAGATTGACCGGCCCCGAGTCGCGCGGCCGCTCGAGCGTGACCGGCGTGTCGCCCAGCTTCTTGCGGCCCCAGAACACGGTCGCCTTCTCCGGCTTCGAGCGCACGATGATCTTGATCTTCGCCGGCAGCGGCTTCGGCGGCGGCGCCGCGGTCGGCGTCACCTGCACGCCCGACGGCGTCTGCATCGTCGTCGGCTGCTCCGGCGGCGGCGCGGTGCTCTTCTCCGATTCGGGCTCGCCCGTGTCGGAGGGCGGCGGCGCCTTGTGCGTCTCGTGGGCGCAGCCGGCGACGAGGAGCGCGGCCATCAATAGAGAGCCGCGGGTCATGGCTCGGCGCCTCCCGCGCGCGACTCGGGCGTGTCCTTGGGCGAGGGCGGCGGCCCCGGCGGATAGACGACGCCGGGCTTGGGCACGTAGGTGGTGATCGGCTTCTTCACCTTGCCGATGATGTTGCCCTGGAGCACGTTGACCGGCACCGGCGGCTCCAGCCGATACCAGAAGCCACGCGACGGCAGCCGCAGCTCGAACACGTCCTCCTTGAACAGGAACTGGCGCGCGAAATCGAGCGGCTTGTCGCCCTCGACGATGACCGGCCGATGGCGCAGCACGAACGAGAACATGCGCACCGCCAGGTTGTTCATCAGCCGATGGCAGCCGTGCGAGTAGGCATCGGGATTGCGAATCGACAGGATCTCCGACGAGCCGTGCACGCGCACGCCGTTGTCCCAGTCGGGCTTGCCGTTCTTGCCGGGCACGACGTTGTAGGCGGCGACCAGGCCGTAGGCCGACAGATAGCCGGGCCCGACCTCATCGTAGTTGACCACCTGTTGGGTCGCGCCGTGCACGCGCTTCCACTTGACGAGCGAGTGCAGCGGGGTCGAGTTGGGCGCGATCCATACCGGCCCCGACACCACGTTGCGCCACACGCGCGGCCCCACGTCGCTGCCCTTGTAGCGATAGTATTCGTAGCCGTTCGACGCCAGGTCCGAGCGCCAGCCGCCGATGGTGGTGCGCCAGCGGATGAGCGGGATCCACTTGTCGCGGTACTTCACGCGCAACGTCAGCATCGGGAAGTGGTGCCGGGTCTGCTTGGTCGGCTTGCCGTTCTCGTCGAAGAGCGGATCGTAGATGACGTCGCCGCGGTCGATGACGACCGACAGATCCATCGCGCTCGAGTAGTACTCGGGCGGGGGCGGCAGCTTCACCGCCGCGCGCAGCTGCTTGAACTCGTCCGCCGGGTGGCGCTGGAAGAAGGCGAGCGCCTTTTCGGGGGTGTCGAGATCGAGCTGCGTCAGGGTCGCCTTGAGCGCCTCGCCGACGAGGTTGCGCACCGGCACCGTCTGGCCGGCGGCGTCGACGTAGGTCGGCGGTCCCTTGCGGGTGTCGACCGAGCCGTCCTCGAGGATGTTCGCCGACGACACGATGCGCTCGGTCAGTACGCGCACCAGCGCCGCGTAGTCGTTTTCGAGGAGCGGCCGTCCCAGCGCCGCCATGGTGGCGGGGCGCAGCGCCGCGGCGTCGTAGAGCATGTGCTTGTGCTGGAAGCGGATGACCGCCTGCCGCATCGGCTCGTCGAACTGCCCCGGCTGGTGCAGCTCCGAGGGCCGGGCGTTGGGCGGGTTGACGAGGATGCCCTCGCAGGAGAGGCGCTTCTCCACCTCGGGGAACGATCCGCGCTGGGTGGAGTAGCGCTCCACCTCGGCCACGTCTCTGGCCAGCTTCGGCTGCTTCTGCGCCAGCTCGTCGAGCGACTCCACCTGCGCCTGCTGCCGGAGCGCCTCCAGCTTCTTCGTCGACGCCGCGATCTTGGCCGCGTAGCGCCGCTCCGCCTTGCCCTCGCGCGGCGGGATCGACGTCGCCGCGCTCAGCTTGGCGAAGTCGACGTCGGCGCAGGAAGGCGCCCGCGCCAGCGAGTCGAGGAAGCGCGCCCGCAGCACCGACAGCGTCGGGGGCACGCCGTAGAGCTCGAGGTAGTTGTGATCGCCCTCGGCCAGCGGCTGTCCGTCGCGATCGCCGAGATCGTTGGCCAGCCCGAGATAGACCTGGCGATAGCGGTTGGCCATGAGGTTGCCGCTGGCGTCGGTGACCTCCTGGAAGATGAAGGGCGTCCACTCGTCGCCGAGGTCGATGAGCGTGTAGCCGGCGGCCACGGCGGCGTCGGCCGAGACCCAGCGCTCGGCCCCGCCGACGACGATGAGGGCGCGCGCCGCCGGCGGCAGGTCGGGGCGGGAGGGGAGCGCGTCAGCAGGCGTGGGCGGGGCCGGCGCCGGCGTGCTGCGTGCGTCGGCGTGACCGCGCATGAGGACGCAGAGGCAGACACCGGCCCAGGCAACGGCCCGCCATCGGATGCGGGGCATCTTTCCTTTGTACTACGATTTCGGATCAGGGGCAGGTCTTGGTCGTGCAGTACATGTTCACTTCGCTGACGCAGATGGAGTCCCACATCGAGCTGCAGCAGATCGAGTCCTTGTTGCACACGGCCGTCGCGCAGGCGGAGCAGGTCTTGGTGAGCTTGGCGCCCGAGGTGCACTCGTCGTGGGCGCAGCTGCTCACGACGACCATGTCGGGCTGCGCGTGCGCCATGTCTTGCGGCGCGTGCGCCATGTCCGGGTGGCCGGTCGCCATGTCCTGGCTGCCGCTGCCGCCGCCGCCACCGCCACCGCCACCGCCACCGCCACCGCTGACGGCCATGTCCTCGGCGCCGTTGCCGCCGGTGGCCGGCGGCGTGCCGCCCGAGCCGTCGTCGCAGAAGCCGCTGTGGCAGAAGTAGCCGTCGGGGCACGGCTTGGCCGCCGTCGGATCGCACGCGAACCCGAAGTTCTTCAGCTTCGGGCTGTAGCAGCCCGCCGCCAGCGCCAGCGTCAGCGCCAGCGCGCCCTGCACCATCATCCGTCGACTCGTTCCTGCCTGCATGCTGCCTTTACCCCTTCTGGTTGCCGGTTGCCGTTACACGAGCCCGAGGTGCCGCCGCGCCGCGAACATCTCTTCGGTCACGCTCGACCAGATGAGGTCGAGCAGGCGCTCCGTCGGCGCCTTGGTGCCCGTCGGCCGCCCATCGGCGGCGACCAGGCGGGCGCAGGTCTCCAGATCGCCGACGAGCGCGAAGCCGATGCGGTTCGCCGTCAGGTCCGCCGCCTGCAACCAGGCCACCGCCGCCTCGTCGGTGCGGGTGCCGTTGTCGCGCAGCTTCTTGCCGATGGCGACGACCTGCTCCAGCTGCAGCGCCGGCAGCGCGCGCTTGAGCCCGGCGACGGTGCGCTGCAGCTCGGGCGAC
This sequence comes from uncultured delta proteobacterium, assembly GCA_963816965.1. GTDB lineage: Bacteria > Myxococcota_A > Polyangia > Palsa-1104 > Palsa-1104 > JAQBQH01. The sequence goes on along the minus strand of CAWFMP010000004.1, from coordinate 1,978,342 downwards.
GGAATCGGCGGTGCCCCCTCGGCGTCGTAGGCCAGCGCCACGGCCGCCTCGAGCACGTGACCGATCTGCTGCGGGTGCGGTGTCGCCAGCCGCAGCAGGCGCTCCGGCTTGAGCAGCGCGCCCTTGCGCCCCAGCTCGAACACCTGCTCGGGCTCGCGTCGCCGATCGCCGACCAGCGGCGCGCCCAGCTGGAACACCGGCACCAGCTCTCGCCCGTCGACGGTGTTGGCGAACAGGATCGGCTCCCGCTGCTCGGGGCGCTCGTACGCCTCCGGCATGGCCACATCGAGCGTGGTGGCCACGTACTTGAGCGCCTTGGCGAACGAGCGCCGATCGTCGGCCTCGATCGCGTCCTTGCGGGTGAGCCCGGCGAGCTTGTGCGTCTGGGCGTGGCCGGCGGCGATGGTCGGCCCCACCAGCGCGAACAAGCAGTCGATGAGCCGATCCTCCTCCGGGTGCGCGATCCGCGCCCAGCTCTCGTCGTCGAGCACGCGGCGGGCCGTGACGAACGAGCGCTCCTTGACCTCGGCCACGGCGCGCGCGTCGTCCTGGTCGCCCTTCTTCAGGAGGTGCAGCGCGTACGAGCAGGCGAACGCCTTTTCGCGCTCGCGGCGATGGGCGTATAGCGCGCGCAGCGCCCGATACGAGGCGACGCGGCTCTTCTCGCGACGGAGCACGAGCTGGTGGGCGTCGATCGCCTTGTCGACGGCGTCCGGCCCCGCCTCCAGGTACAGATCGGCGAGCTGCTTGTGCCGCTCGAGGTTGTCGCGGTCGAACGACAGCGCCACTTCGAACGCGGCCAGCGCCGCCTGCGGCTCGCCGAGCGTGCGCAGGCACAGCTCGCCGAGCTCGCTCCAGATGCGCAGCCGCTCGTGGTTCTTGCCGTCGGCGTCGTCGGGCGACTCGGCCCCCAGGGTCTTGAGCCGGCGGCGGTAGAGGCGGGCCAGCTCCTGCCACTCGCCGAGGGCCTTGTACACCTCCTCCAGCGCGCGCGCCGCCCGCTCCAGCTCCGGATCGTCGTCGAGCGCCAGGCGCAGGTGCGCCGCCGCCTGCGGGATGTCCTTGAGCTCGTCGCGGCAGATGAGCCCGGCGGTATGGTGGTACTTGGCGCGCACCGAGTCGACCTTCTCGGCGGCGATGAGCCGCTCGAGCATGTCGAGCGCCTGCGGCCAGGCGCGATCCTCGACGAAGGCATCGAGGCACTTGTGCAACAGGCGATGGTCGTCCGGAAACAGCTCGAGCGCCTCGGCCCAGGCGCCGACCGCGCGGTGCGGATCGTACAGGCGCGACAGGTACAGATCGCCGATCTCGTCGAGCAGGCGGGCCTGCTCGGTCGGCGACGCGGTCACCGCCAGCGCCCGCTTGGCATCGACCAGGCTCTGCGGATCGTCGTCGGACAGATCGGCCTGCAACAGCAGCGCCGGGCGATAGCCCGGATCGGCCTCCAGGGCGCGGGCCACGAACTCGCGGGCGCTCTCGCGCGCCCCGAGCTTGGTCTCGCAGCGGGCCAGGTCGCCGAACAGCTTGGCCCGATCGGGGGCGTCGAGGGCGTCGACGTGATACTGGAAGATGCGCTCGAGCGCCTGCAGCGCGCCCGCCCAATCGTCGATGCCGAGCAGCGTGTCGGCGTGCCCGCGCTGCGCCTCCAGCGACGAGGGCGCCAGATCGGCGGCCCGCGCCCATGCCCGCGCCGCCTTGTCCGGCTGCTCGGCCGAGCGCGCCGCCCGCGCCAGGCGCAACAGGCGCTCCAGCTGCAGGTCGGCCTCGTCGGGATCGAGCTGGCTGTCGGCCGGCGAGCGCGGGCCGAGCCGCGTCAGCATCTCCAGCACCGGCACGAGGTCGCCCCAGCGCCCCTGTCGCCACAGCAGATCGGCGACGCGCCCGCCCGCCACCAGGTGCTCGGGATCGAGCTCGAGCGCCAGGAGGTACAGCTCGGTCGCCCGGGTCTCGTCGTCGACCTCTTCGTAGAGCTGCGCCGCCTCGACGAGGAACTGGGTGCGCTCGAGGTGGTTGGCCGTGTGCTCGACCGCCTCGACCAGGAGGCGCGCGGCGCGCAGGGGCGCTCCGGCCCGCTTGTGCAGCGCCGCCAGCGCGGTGCGCGCCGCCACGTGGGTGGCGTCGATCTCGATGACGCGCGCGAGGTAGGTCTCGGCCTGCGCCGGATCGTCGAGCCGCGCCACACAGAGCTCGCCGGCACGCAGGTAGAGCGGCAGCGCGTCGGCGGGCGACGGCACCAGCTTGGCGCGCTTTACCAGGCGATCGACCGACGAGTGCCAGGCGCCGGTCTCGTCGAACAGGCGGGCCAGCGCGATCAGCGAGGGCTCGTGCGTCATCTCCGACTGCTCGGCGAACAGGTGCGATTCGATCGCCTTTTCCCGATCGCCGAGCTCGTGCTCGTAGATGGCGCCGATCTCGCAATAGATCTCGGCCCGCATCAGCGGCGAGGTCAGCTCGGCGCGACGGCGCAGCGCCTCGATCAGCGCCGGGAAGCGGCGCCCGGCGCGATAGCTGCGCTCGAGCGCGCGCAAGGCGTCATCGGCCTCCGGCTCGATGGTGAGCAGCGTCTGCCAGCACTGCTCGGCGCGCAGCGCGCCGCCGCGCTCGTCTTCCCACAGGAGCGCGAGCCGGCGATAGAGCGCGGCGCGTTCGTGGCGATCGTCGGTGGCGTCGGCCTGGCGCTCCAGGTTCGTGAGGTACTCGACCTGTCGCCCCTCGGCCTCGTAGAGCAGATCGAGCGCGCGCAGCACCGCCAGATCGCCCGGCGTCTGGGCGACGAGCGCTTCGTAGCGCGCGATGGCGCCGGCGCGATCGTCGAGCTTGCCCGCGCACAGCTCGGCCGCCTCGCGACGCAGCGCCGCCGCGTTCTCGGCGCCCGCGCCCGCCTGCTCGTCGAGCACGCGGACGACGTCGGCCCAGCGCTCGAGCTTGCGGGCGAGCTCCTCGCGCACCTTCGCCGGCAGCGACGGCAGCGCGCCCAGCTCGGCGGTGACCTCGTCCCAGGCGCCGGCGCGATCGGCGAGGCGCGACAGCGCGTGCCAGTCGGCCTGGCTCGGATCTTCGCGGTAGGCGGCGAGCAGCGCGGTGAGCGCGCGCGGGGCGTCGTCGGCCTCGTACTCGAACATGCGCGCCAGCTGCACCAGGACCTCGCCACGCCGGCGCGCCTCCGGCTCGACGTCGACGCGAGCCAGGGCCAGCTCGAGCAGTCCGTCGAGGTCGCCGCTCTCGCGCAGCGCGACGGAGATGGCGTCGAGCCGCTCGATGGCGTCCTTGCGCGTCGGCTGCGCCGCGTACAGGGCGAGCCAGCCGGCGGCGTCGTCGTCCTCGGGCAGCTGCTCCTCGACGGCGGCGAGCGTCTCCTCCACGGCGGCGACGAAGGCCTCGGTCGGCAGGTCGATGACGCGCAGCTTCCACGCCGCGTACAGCTCGTCGCGCTCGACGGCGCCGACGCCCGACAGGAGCGCAAAGTGCTCGGCCTCTCCGGGCGTGACGCCGGCGAGGAAGCGCTCGGTCAGAAGCTGCAGCTCCACGTCGCCGGCGTCGAAGCCGACGAAGACGAAGCTGCGCGTGCGCCACAGCTCGCCGAGCGCGGCGCGCAGCTCGCCGTCGGCGAGCGCGGACTGCAGCGCCTCGTTCGACCACAGGAGCGTCTCCGGCCGCGTCGGGCAGCCGAGCAGCTTGAGCACGAAGGGCAGCTTGCCGTGGGCGCGCAGGGCCGCGCCATCGCGGGCGGTGAACGGCGTCGGCGCGACCTCGTCGCGTACCAGCGCCCGGTCGAACCAGTCGTCGCAGCGCGAGGTGACGACGCCGCGGAACGGCAGCGCGCCCAGGCGGGCGACGACCTCGGGCAGCTCGCCACGCAGCGCTGCGCTCAGCGACGAGGGGAAGCGATCGCCCAGCCGTCGCGCGATGAAGCCGGCGGCGGCGAGCGGACGCGCCTGCAGCACGGAACGCACCTCGCGCATGTCGTCGGAAGGCAGCGTCGCGACCAGGCGCGTCAGGACGTCGCGCAGCGTTCGCGGCGTGCCGCCGAGGCGCGGTCCGGCACACAGCACGCAGCGGCCGGCGCGCAACAGCTCGATCAGCGGCGCCAGCTCGGCGACCGTGGCCGCCTCGAGGGCCGCCTCTTCGATGGGCTCGGCGACCGCGGGCGCCAGGGCGCGGGTGCGGACGTCGGTATGGGCGTCCTCGATCGGCTCCACGGCGGGGGCGATGGCGGCGGTTCGAACGTCGGTGCGGGCGTCTTCGAGCGGCGTCGTGGCTTGCAGTGCCGGGGCCGGCTGGGGCGCCGGTGCTTCGAGCCCGCCGGGCGCCGTCTTGATGGCCGCCTCGGGAATCGGTCCCGAGTCCGCGATCAGCTCCTCGAGCGCCGCCTTCGGCACTTCCGCCGTCGCCGTCTCGTGGGGACCGGTCTCGTCGGCGATGCCGTCCGGCGCACCGGCGATGCCGTCCGGCGCACCGGCGATGCCGTCCGGCGCACCGGCGATGCCGTCCGGCGCATCGGCGATGCCGTCCGGCGCGTCGGCGATGCCGTCCGGCGCGTCGGCGCGCGCGCGCGCCGCCGCCAACGCCGCTTCCCACTCCGACTCGTCGACGTCTTCGTTTTCCACGGGCTCCTCGATGGGCTCGTTGGGAGGCGCGGGTTCCAGCTGATCCAGCAGCTTGGCCGCCCACACATCCGGCGCCAACTCGCCGGTTGGCGGCCGGATACCCTCGATGGAATCGTCGTGGTCCATGCAGCCTCCCGCTTAGACCGCAAAAGCAATCGCTGGGCCGGTTTACATGCTGTTTTCACGCGTCGCCGCGGCGCGGAACTGCATAGACGCAGTAAGGTTTCTCCGGCTGTACACAGGTGGTTGCGGAATCGGGGAGCGGAGTCTCCGCGGCATAGTGCGGCGGAGTCGGGGCGATCCGCGCCAGCGCGCCGACGAGTGTAAGCGCTGGCACAATTGCCGATCGGCGGGTTTGCGCGGCGCGGCGCTCGCCGTGAGCGGCCGGGGCGAAGCGCTCGCCGAGGGCACGCGGTCGGGGCCAAAGACTTATGAGTGTCGGGCGCCGCGCTCGCGTCGTAGGCTGGCGCCATGCTCGCGATGGCCACGGCGCTCTTGACGTTGACCGCGCTCCACGTCGACGGCGGCTTCTTTCGCGACGCGGCCGGCGGCGTCGTTCTGTTGCGCGGCGTCGACGTCGCCGGCAATGCGAAGGTCCCCCCGTTTCGCGCCATCAGCGACGACAGCCAGCTCGATCCGCTGCCCGGCTTGGGCGTCGATGTCGTGCGCCTCCTGTTCACCTGGGAGGCGTACGAGCCGTCGCCGGGCGCCTATGATGACGCCTACCTCGCGTACTACGCCGGCGTCGTCGACGCCGCCGCCGCGCGCGGGCTGTGGGTGGTGGTCGATTTCCATCAGGACGCGTTCTCGCGGGCGTCCCTGGGCGGCTGCGGTGAGGGCTTCCCGGCGTGGGCGCTGCCACCGACGGTGACCCCGGCCGCGCCCGACAACGGCGCGGACTGCGCAGACTGGGGCCAGCGCATGATCGGCGACGCGTCGCTGAAGACCACCTGGGACGCCTTCTACTCGGACCAAAACGGCGCCCGCACCCGCTACCTGGCGATGATCGCGCGCGTCGCCGCCGCGCTGGCTCCAAAGCAGAACGTCGCCGGCTACGATCTGCTCAACGAGCCGGGCGGCGACGAACGCACGCAGATTGGCCCGCTCTACGAAGACGCCGCCCGCGCCGTCCGCGCCGTCCACCCGACCGCCATCCTGTTCGTCTCGCCCGGCTTTTTGACCAGCGCCGGCGAAGGGACCAACCTCGTGCGCCCGAGCTTCGACGACTTCGCCTACGCGCCGCACTACTACGATCCGACGCTGGTCCTGTTCCACGGCTGGCAGGGCAACGACGAGAGCGCCGCCTTCGCCGAGATGAGCGGCACCGCGGCGGCCTGGGGCGTGCCGCTGTTCGTCGGCGAGTGGGGCGCGCCGCCGTCGACGGACGAGGTGCGCGGCTACATCGGCGCCATCGGGCGGCAGCTCGATCTGGCGCTCGCCTCCGCGGCGCAGTGGGTCTACACGCCCGGCTGGACCGCGGCGGCCAAGGACGGCTGGAACAGCGAGGACTTCAGCATCGTCGACGACACCGGGATGCTGCGCGCCAACTTCGTGGTGCGGCCATACGCGCGGCGCATCGCCGGTACGCCGACCGCACTCACCGTCGGCGATGAGGCGGACCCGAAGAAGAACGCGCTGCAGCTGTCGTGGACCAACGACCCGGCCGCGGGCGCGACCGAGCTCTTCGCGCCGGCGGCGTGGTTTGGCGGCGACGTCTCGGTGGAAGCCGACGGCGACGTGGGCTGCACCCGCGCCGGTGACCTCGTGACCTGCCAGTCGCCGACGGCGGGCGACAAGCGCGTGCGCCTCGCTGCGCCCTCGCCCCGCTGCGGGCTCACCGGCCTGGAGGGGATCCTGCTGCTCCTGCTGATGCGGCGGCTCAGCGCTTCTCGGCGGTCACGACCATGAAGCCGCCCAGGTGGCGCAGCAGCGGGGCCGACGCGGCGCGCGTCTCCGCGGCGGCGAAGGCAGGTCCGACGATCGGCACGTCGTGCACCGCGGAGAACGGCGTGAAAATGCGCACGCCGCGCACGTCGATGATGTGCAGCGTCGCGGGCAGATGCCGGCGCACCGCCGGCAGCGAGTCGTAGCGGGTATAGACCGCGTCATCGGTGGTGGCCGTCGAGATGCGCGTCGGCGGCTTGTAGCGCTTGATGAGCCCGCGCAGCGACCACGGGTTGTAGAACTCCGCGATCACGTGCCCGCCCGGGCGCACCACGCGCGCCAGCTCCGCCATGGCACGCTCGATGCGCTCGACGTGCGCCAGCACCTTGAAGGAGTAGGCGAGATCGAACTGGGCGTCGGCGAACGGCAGATCGGTCACCGAGCCGTGCACGACGTCGAGGCCGCGCGCGCGCGCCTTGTGCAGCATCCCCGTCGACAGGTCGAGCCCCACCGCCGCCTTGGCCAGCGGCGCCACCTCCTTGAGGATGAGGCCGGTGCCGCAACCGGCCTCGAGCACGCGCGCGCCCGAGGCGTAGGGTAGGGTGGCGGCGATCTCCAGGCGGTCGATGAGGGCGTGGTAGCCGTGATGGCGCCGCTTCTCGTAGCCGGCGGCGAACTCGTCGTAGTAGTCCTTGTTGTGGCGTCGCTGCTGCACGACGCGGTTCTAGCACGGAAGGTTCGCCGGAGCGCTGCGTAGGTTAACGGCGCATGTGGCTGTGGCTGCTGGAGCGGGGCGAGCGCTGGCTGGTGGCGGTGGCGATGGGGCTCTTGGTGGCCGCGATCGTCGCTAGCCGCTGACGCACGTCGCTGACGCTGACGCTGACTCCGACGTCGGCGCCGGCGCCGGCGCCGGTGCCGGGCAGCGCCAGCGCGCGGGTCACGCCGTAGCCGTTGGTCAGCTTGTCGTCGATGGCGACGAGCGCTCGCAGGATCTCGTCGCGCTGCGCCCGGACGCGCGCGCGCAGCACCGGGTCGGCGCCCGGCGTGCGCAGGTAGGCGTCGAAGAGCGCGGCGCTCTCGGCCAGCGAGTCGATGCGGCGGTTGAGCTCGGCGGTGACGTCCTCGAGCGCGTCCCAGACGTCGAGGCGGGTGCGCGGCGAGCCGGTGTGCCCGTCGAGGAAGCGGCGGAACGCCAGCGCCGCCTCGTCGAGCCGGTCGAGCTTGCGCAGACACTGGCCGATGTTGACGAGGAACGCGGGCGACGGGTGCGCCGCGTAGCCGGCCTGGAAATCGTCGAGCGCGGCGGCCCACTCGCCGGCGGCGTAGCGCGCCGAGCCGGACCGCCAGTGTACGTGGGCCCGCTCGCGCGCGTCGCTCGCGCGCGTCGTCCGCGCCACGACGGGCGACGCGACGAGCAGCACGGCGGCGAGCGCGGTGAGGCGAAGAAGCATCAGTCGTCCTGGCCGAACGGATCGAGCAGCGCGCCCTGGCGCACGTCGGTGTGCTTGGGCGCCTCGGCGGGGCGCGCGAGCTTGTCGTGGCGCACCGCCGACAGGGGCGCCTTCTTGAGGGCGACGCGCGCGAGCTTGTTCTTGTGGTGCAACGGGAGCGGTTGCGTCGGCATGTCGTCGCGAGCTTTCACGGGTGGTGCCTCCACTGCGGTTGTTGCGGCCGGCGGACAGACCGTCGGCACCTGCACGGGAACGATGCGGATCGGCTGCGAGTCCTCGCGGCGCGGCGCCTTGCGCGTCGCGGCCGTCGGCTCGCGCGCCGACAGCGCCGGCATGTACATGCGCAGCGCCGCCACCCCGGCGATGACGCCGACCGAGCCGGCGATGGCCAGCGCCCGCCGCACCGTCGACGGGCGGCGCGGATCGATGATCGTCTGCATCGGGTAGGGCTCGACGGCAATCACCGGCTCCGAGGCGATGATCTCGGGCTCGAGCTCCTCGTCGCTCAGGATCTCCTGCAGATCCTCGATGCGTACGTTCTGCGTCGATGGCGCCTCGGGCGGGATCTCGTTGCCGCACTCGCTGCAGGCGAAACCGGGCGCCGCCGGCTTGCCGCACACGTCGCAGCTGGCCGCGAACGTCGACGGGAACAGCTTGGCGAGGAAGTCGGCGACGCGCTGCCGGCCCGAGCCCACCCGCTCGACCTGCATCAGCGCCGCCGCCATGTCGTCGCCCGAGTCGAAGCGATCGGCCGGATCGCGCGACAGCGCCTTGAGCACGACGCCGTCGAGGCCGATGGAGACCTCGGGGTTGTAGCAGGAGGGCGGCGCCACCTCGCAGGCGTCGACGCGCCGCAGCGTCTCGAGCTCGGTCGGCGCCGCGAACAGCCGGCGGCCCGCCAGCATCTCGTGCACCACGATGCCGGCGGCGAAGACGTCGGCGCGCCGATCGACCGGCAGGCGGTTGACCTGCTCCGGCGACATATAGGGGAACTTGCCCTGCACGGTGGCCGAGGTGTCGTAGTCGAAGGCGTCGATCAGCTTGGCGACGCCGAAGTCGAGCACCTTGACCGAGCCGTCGCGGCAGACCATCACGTTCGACGGCGAGACGTCGCTGTGGATGATCTGGCGCCGCAGCCCCGTCGAGTCGCGGAACGAGTGCGCGTAGCCGAGCGCGTGGCACATCTGCGTGGCGATGACGAGCGCCACCGGGATCGGCATGCGCTTTTTGGCCTGCGCCAGCGCGTTGAGCATCTGCGACAGGTTGACGCCGTTGAGGTGCTCCATCACCAGGTAGGGCGTGCCCTGGAAGACGCCGAAGTCGTGCACCTGCACGATGCCCGGATGCGACAGCTGCGCCTGGATCTTGGCCTCGGCGATGAAGCGATCGACGTGCTCGCGGTGGGCGGCCAGCGCCGGCAGCATCGCCTTGACCACCACCGTCTTCTCGAAGCCGCTCCAGCCCTCGCGCTTGGCGCGATACACCACCGCCATACCACCCTGCCCGATGCAGTCGGTCAGAAGATAGGCTCCGAAGCGTGTGCGAAGGCCGGACATCCCAGGCTGCTGCACTGCCAACGATGTGCCAGGGCGCACACACGAAATTTCACAAGGTTACGACGTAGGGCACTCTCCGACATTCGGAATAGCGCGGCGATTTCCGTAGCCTGCGTTGTTTCGTACGCAGGGATTGCTTACAAAGGATACGGCAAGGGCGCCGCCATCGCGAAGGCTGCGACCAGGGCGACCGCGCTGCGCGCCGACTTCGGGAGGCGCGCCAGGGCGTCGATGGCGCGCCTGACCGGCCGCGCGGTGGCGACGAGGTAGCCGGTGACGATGACCAGCGCCATCTGCATGGCGAACGCCAGCAGGTCGGGGAAGCCGTTGCCCCAGGCGGACACGAGATCGCCGGCGGGCACGCCGATGGCCACGCCGGCGACGAACACGACGAGGGTGGCCGCGAGCGCGAACACGAATGCGTCGGCGAGCCAGCGCTCGGCGAAGCGGGTGAGCGCGAGCGCGATGCGCGCGAGGCGGCCGTTCACGCGGCTGTTGGTGTCACGCGCGGCGGCGCAGCGTGAAGATGGGGAGCTCGGGCGGACAGAGCAAGCGCAGCGGCACGACGCTGGTGCCGATGCCACGGCTGATGTAGACGGGGCCGAGCGCCGACTCGTACGAGCCCTGGCGGAAGCGGCCCGAGCCGCGCGGCACGTGCGGCGTGCAGCCGGGCCCGCGGATCTGGCCCCCGTGGGTGTGGCCGGCCAGGACGATGAGCGCGCGCGGCAGCTCGAGCGCTTTGGGATCGATGTGGTCGATGAAGCCGGGCGAGTGCAGGAGCCAGATCGTCGGCAGCGTCGGATCGGCGCCGCGCCAGGCGGCGGCGACCCGGGGATGGCCGACGCTGGGGTCGTCGAGGCCGACGATCTGCAGGGCGGCGCCGTGGTAGGCGACCACCGCGTGCGCGTTCTCCAGCAGCTTGGCGCCGGCGGCGGCGTAGACGCCCGGCAGCGTCAGCGTCGGCTCGTGCGCCCAGTGATCGTTGTTGCCGCGGACGGCGAAGGTGCCGAAGCGGCCACGGGCGCGCGTGATGAAGGGCGTGACCAGGTCGAGGCGGCTCCGGTAGGAGATGGTGTCGCCGGTGATGAGGACCAGATCGATCCCCTCCGCTGCGATGGCCTCGGCGGCGCGATTGGCGGCCGCGCACGGCAGGTGCAGGTCGCTCAGGTGCGCGATGCGCATGCCGTCGAGGGCGGGCGGCAGCGTTGGCGACGCGAGATCGTGGCGCGTGATGGTGAGCCCGCGCGCCTCGAGCGCCGCGTCGGTGACCAGCCCGCCGGCGGCGAGCGCGGCGGCGATCTTGAGGAACTGCCGCCGATTCACGTCAGCGATCGTACCATGTCGATGCCGATGGCGCCGACGGTGCCGAGCAGGAGCACGGCGAACGAGACGCGCAGCACCTGGTTCGACACCCGCGCCGTGGTGCGGGCCCCCAGCTGCGAGCCGATCGACGAGCCGGCGAGGATGGCGAGCGCGACGCGCAGATCGACGTTGTGGCGCAGCGCGTGCTCGAAGGTGCCGACGACGACGGTGACGAACAGCAGCAAGATGCCGGTGCCGGCGGCGTCCTTGATGGAAAAGCCGTAGCCGTAGATGAGCACGGGCAACAGGGCGACGCCGCCGCCGATGCCGAGCAGCCCCGAGAGCAGGCCGGTGGCGAAGCCGATGTACGCCATCACCGTCACGCTGACGCGGGGGATGCCGACCTCGGGGAGCGAGATGTAGGGCGGCACGCGCAGGCGCACCAGCGGCGCGACCGCCGGCTCGCGGCTGTCCACCGCCGGCTTCTGCCCGCTCTTGCGCAGCGCGTTCACCGTCATGGAGGCGGCGAACAGCAGCATGGCGGCGTAGATGCCCTCGAGCGTCAGCGTCACGATCGAGACCGGGCGGCCGTGGGCGTTGGTGAAGTTGCCCAGGTTGGCGAGCGCTTCGAGCAGGCGGGTGCCGGCGTCGACGCCGAAGATGGAGGCGCCGAGCATGACGAAGTCGACGCGCACCTCGCCGTGCTGATATTGGCGATGCTTCAGGAACGATCCGATCGAGGTGCCGATCTTCTGGCACAGCGCCGAGCCGACGGCGATGGGCATCGGGATCTTGAACGACAGCGATAAAAGCGGGGTGAGGATGAAGCCGCCGCCGACGCCGAACATGCCGGCGACGAAGCCGATGCCGAGCCCCACCAGCGCCAGCGCCGGCATCGAGACCGGCTGTCCGCCCACGGCGATGTGCCACATTAAAGGTAGTACTCGAGCTCCGGCATGGCCGGCTTCTTGGCGGGCCCCTTCGGGGGTCGGCGCTTTTCGATGGCGCGCGTGATTGCGTAGGTGACGAGCCCCCAGCCGAGCGGCGCCAGCAGGCAGGCTGCCAGGTACACGATCTCGCCCAGCATCAAGCGTCCTTGGCGCGCGCCTGGCGCAGAAGGAGCACGCACATGACGGCGAACATCCCGAAGCCGATGAGGTCGCCGCCGAAGCCGATCTTGTCGAAGTACTCGCGGCCGAAGTCGAGGGTCTTGGCGAGCCCGCCGCCGAAGCCGACCAGAAGCGCGATGGCGATGCCGGCCAGCGAGCCGCCGGCGACGAGGCCGGTGGCGTAGAGCATGCCGGGGCCGACCTCGCCCTCCTCGGGCGCCTTGCGCAGGCGGTCGGCGAGGCTCTTCATGAGGCCGCCGATCCAGATCGGCGCCGTCGTCGCCACCGGCAGGTAGGCGCCGACCGCCCACGACAGCGCGTGCGCGCCGGCGAGCTGCGCCATCCAGGCCGCGAAGACACCGACGAGCACGGGGCCCCACGGCAGCTTCTGCGCCAGCAGGCCCTTGATGATCGTGGCCATGAGCGTGGCCTGCGGCGCCGGCATGCGCGGCCGAGCCGATGCCGTGCAGCTCGCCGGGCACCGAGTGGTCGAGGAGCAGGATGGTGCCGCCGATGACCAGCGTCGAGACCAGCACGCCGATGATGAGGCCGATCTGCTGCTTGAGCGGGGTGGCGCCGACGAGGAAGCCGGTCTTGAGGTCCTGCGAGGTGGCGCCGGCGTTGGCCGAGGCGATGCACACGATGGCGCCGATCATGAGCGCCATCGACTGGTGCATGTCGCTGGTCCAGTGCATCGAGACGAAGATGAGGCAGGTGGCCATGAGCGTGGCGATGGTCATGCCCGAGATGGGGTTCGACGAGCTGCCGATGATGCCGACGATGCGCGACGACACGGTGACGAAGAAGAAGCCGAAGACGACCACCAGCAGCCGCCATGAACAGCGAGCCGGGGAAGGTGCCTGGCAGGTTGGGCAGAAGCGCGATGATGAGCACCAGGGCGGCGGCGCCGCCGAACACGAACGACAGCGGCAGGTCGCGCTCGGTGCGCTTGCGCTCGGCGGCCGCCGGCCGCGCCGCCGCGCAGGTCGCGCATCGAGTCGCGGAACGAGGAGATGATCGTGGGCAGCGAGCGGATCAGGGTCATGACGCCCGCGCAGCAGACGGCGCCGGCGCCGATGTAGCGGATGTAGGCGCGGTAGATCTGCTCGGCCTGGCTCTGCGAGGCGATCCAGGCGTCGGTGAAGCCGAGCGCGCGCAGATCGGCGATGCGCTGCGCCTCGGGCACGAAGAGCGAGATGAGCGGGATGAGCACCAGCCAGGAGAGCACGCCGCCGGAGAACATCTCGGCGGCGATGCGCGGGCCGATGATGTAGCCGACGCCGAGGTACTCGGGCGTGATCTCGGCGTTGAGCGTGGCGTTGGGATATTGCGACTGCGGTCCGGTGGCGATCGTCGGGATGTCCTTCCACAGCCCGAAGATGCTCATGAACAGCTTGTAGACGATGGCGGTGTAGACGCCGGCGAAGACGCGCTTGGCGAGGTTGCCGCCCTGCTCGCCGACGATGAGCACGTCGGCGCAGGCGGTGCCTTCCGGGTAGGGCAGGTTGCCGTGCTCCTTGACGATGAGCGAGCGGCGCAGCGGGACCATGAAGAGGACGCCGAGGATGCCGCCGACGGCGGCGAGGGTGACGATCTGCACGTAGCGGAAGAAGTGCTCGCCGTCGGAGAGGAAGATCAGCGCCGGCAGCGTGAAGACGACGCCGGCGGCGATCGACTCGCCGGCGGAGCCGATGGTCTGCACGATGTTGTTCTCGAGGATGGTCGACTTGCCGAGCTTCTTGAAGACGGCGATCGACAGGACGGCGATCGGGATCGAGGCCGAGACGGTGAGGCCGGCCTTGAGCGCGAGGTAGACGGTGGCGGCGCCGAAGATGATGCCGAACAGGGCGCCGAGGACGATCGCTTTGGCGGTGAACTCGGCCGGCGACTCGGAGGCGGGGACGTACGGTTTGAACTCCGCGGGCTCTTCTTGCTTCGGGGAATTCGAGGGTGCCGCCATTCGTTCCTCTCGGGATAAAGTGGGGGCACCCTAGCATGGACGACGGCATCGCGCAGCTTGCCCAGGTCATCGCCGCCGACCTGCGGACCTGGCAGACGCCACCGTACGTAGAGCTGGCGATCTACGGCACCGGCGACGCGGACGCCATCGCCGCCGAGATCGACGCGTTCTGCCGGCGCGAGCTCGGCGGCGCGGTGGGCCGCGGGCTGTTTCACACCGCCAGCATCGGCAGCGTCACCGCGGTCGAGTTGGTCGACGGACGGCGCGTGGTGGTCAAGGCGCACCAGCCCGAGCGCGAGCTCTGTTGGCTTCAGGAGGTGGTGCGAGTGCAGATGCACCTGGCATCGCGGGGCCTGTTCGCCACTACCGTGTGCGGCGGGCCGGCGCCGATCGGGCGCGGCCTCGGGATCGTCGAGGCGTTCGTGGATCGCGGCGCCCCGCGCGATGGGCACGAGCCGGCGGTGCGCGCGGCGCTCGCCGACGGCCTGTACGCCATCATCGCCGGGTGCCGCGGCCTGGTCGGCAGCTCGACGCTGCGGGCGCAGGGGCTGGCTGCACCGCCCGAGGGTGCGCTGTGGCCGACGCCGCACTCGAAGCTGTTCGACTTCGCGGCCACGGCGGCCGGCGCGGAGCTCATCGACGAGGTGGCGCGGGCGGCGCGGGCGCGCTTCGCTCCGGTGGGCGAGCTGGTCATCGGGCACGGCGACTGGCGCGCCGAGCATGTGCGCTTCGACCCCCACGACGGTGATCGCATCGTCGCCGCGTTCGACTGGGACAGCCTGTGCAAGGAGCGCGAGCCGGCGCTCATCGGCTTCACCGCCCACGCCTTCTGCGCCGACTGGTCGCGCACCCCACCGACGCCGCCGCCGACGCTGGACGAGGCGCGCGCCTTCGTCGCCGACTACGAGCGGGCGCGCGGCCGCGGCTTCTCCGCCGAGGAGCGGCGCCTGTGCGGGGCGGCGTTCGCCTATTCGTGCGCGTACACCGCGCGCTGCGGCTGGGCGCTCGGCCGCGAGGGGCAGGCGCGCGCGGGAACTTTCGAGCACCTGGTGGCGTCTCATGGACCCACGCTCATGGAGCTCTAGCGATGGACGAACGGGAGAACGCGCGCCACTGGGAAGAGAACGCGCCCGACTGGGTGCGGCTGGTGCGTCGCGGGTACGACACGTCGCGCGACCTGGTCAATTCGCCCGCCTTCTTCGCCATGCTGCCCGAGGTGCGGGGCCTGGCCGGCCTCGACCTCGGCTGCGGCGAGGGGCACAACACGCGCCAGGTGGCGGCCCGCGGCGCCCGCGTCGTCGCCCTCGACGTCGCCTCGGCGATGGTGCGCGCCACCGCCGAGCACGAGCGCGCCGAGCCGCGCGGCATCCGCGTCGTGCGCGGTAGCGGCGTCGCCTTGCCGTTCGCCGACGGCGCCTTCGACTTCGCCGTCGCCTTCATGAGCCTCATGGACATGCCCGGGCACGCGCGCGTTCTGGCCGAGGTGCAGCGCGTGCTCGCGCCGGGCGGCTTTATCCAGCTGTCGATGATGCACCCGTGCTTCCAGACGCCGATGTGGCAGTGGCTCAAAGACGAAAAGGGGCGGCGGCGCGCGCTGGTCTGCGGCGACTACTTCCGCGAGCTCGACGGCGAGGTCGAAGAGTGGAGCTTCACCGACGCGCTGCGCGCGGGCGAGACGCAGCGGCCGTTTCGCATCCCGCGCTTCACGCACACGCTGTCGACCTGGCTCAACCTGTTCCTCGACGCCGGCTTCGTGCTCGAGCGCTTCGCCGAGCCCACCGTCGACGAAGCGACGGTGGCCGCGCACCCGTCGGTCTACGATCACCGGATCATCGCGTACTTTCTGACGATGCGCGCGCGCAAGCCGCGCTGATCAGCGGGTGGCGGAGGCTTCGAGCCACTTCTGGTAGGCGTCGAACGAGAACGGGCGCCCGAGGAAGTCGCGCACCATCTGGGCCGCCGGCTTGGCGCCGCTGGCTTCGAGGACGGCGTGCCGATAGCGCGCCGCCACCGCGTGGTCGAGCAGGCCGGCCGCCTGGAACGGCGTGAACAGAATCCTTGGCGATCACGAGCGACCACATATAGGTGTAGTAGTTCGACGCGTAGCCGACGAGGTGGCCGAACGACGCCTGCTCGAAGGTGCCGTCGACGTGGGCGAAGGGCGTGTAGCGCGTCTCCATCTCGGCCATCACCTTGGTGGTGTCGAGCCCGCGCGGATCGTGATCGTAGTAGTCCAGGCTCACCGCCGCGAAGATCATCTGCCGCCGCACGTCGAGGCCGCGGCCGAACTCCTCGGCCCGCTTCATCCGCGCCACCAACGCCGCCGGGATGGGCTCGTTGGTCTGATAGTGGCGCGCGAACGTCTGCAGCGTGGCCGCGTCGTCGACCCACTCCTCGAGCAGCTGCGAAGGCGCCTCGACGAAGTCGCTCTCGCGGAAGTCGGCCGTCGAGGTCCAGCGCGTGTGGCCGGCAAAGACGTGGTGCAAGAGGTGCCCGAACTCGTGGAAGAACGTGCGCACGTCGCCGTGCTCCATCAGCGCCGGCTGTGCACCCGGCTTGGGGAAGTTGCACAAAAGGACGCCCTCGGGCAGCCGGGCGCCGCGCTTGCCGGTGACCAGCGAGAACTGCGCCGCGTGCGTGAACTTGCCCGGGCGCGGGTGCAGATCGAGGTAGATGCGGCCCAGGCGCTCGGCGCCGTCGAAGACGTCGTAGACCTCGACGTCGGGGTGCCAGACGCGCGCGTCAGCGACGCGGTGGAACTGCACGCTGAACAGCTGCGACGCCAGCGCCAGCAGGCCCGCCTCGACGCGCGTGAACTCGAAGTAGGGTCGCACCGACTGCGCGTCGAAGTCGAGCTGCTCGGCGCGCACCCGCTCTTTGAGGTACGAGACGTCCCACGCCGGCACGCCGTTGGCGCCTGGCCGCTCCTTTTGCAGCCGCGCCAGCAGGAGCTTGTAGTCGTCGTCGGCGCGGCGGGCGCTGACGCGCGTGATCTCGTCGATGAACTGGTGCGCCGCCGCGGGCGTGCGGATCATCTTGTTCTCCATCGAGTAGGCGGCGAAGCTCGGATAGCCGAGCAGCGTGGCCAGCTCGTACCGCTTCTGCAGGAGCTGCGTCAGCACGGCGACGTTCTGCGGGACCGCGCGATTGCGGAAGGCGCGGAAGAGCGCCTCGCGGGCGGCGCTGCTCTTGGCGAAGCTCATGAACGGCAGGTAGTCCGGGTACTGCATCGTCAGCGTCACCTTGCCGTCGGGGCCGACGGGGTGCTTGGCGATGTAGTCGGGGGGCATCCCGTCGAGCTCGGCGGGCGACAGCGCGACCTTGCTCGTGTCTTCATTGATGTTGGACTCGAAGCGGTTGCCGATCTCGGTGATCTGGTCGCGCAAGGCCTTGATGCGCGCGCGGGTGGCCTCGTCGCGGTTGACGCCGGCGCGGCGGAAGTCGGCCAGGTCCTGCGCGATCCAGTAGCGCGTCGCCGCGTCTTGGCCGGAGAGGTCGAGGCTGGCGATGACGTCGTAGATGCCGCGATCGAGCGCGATCTCGCTGCCGAGCGCCGCGGCGCGCTCGGTGCAGTGCTCGCCGGCGGCGCGCGTGGCCGCGTCGGGGTTCGAGTTGAACACCACGTCGGAGGTGCCGGCGATGGTGTCGAGCTCGCCGGAGGCCTCGTCGTAGGTCTCGAGCACGCCGGCGACGTCGCGCCGCGCCACCGGGCGGGGGGTGGTGCGCAGGGCGGCGAGCTTGCGGCGCACCGAAGACAGGTGCTGGGTGCAGGCGGCGTCGAACGTGGCCGCATCGGCTGACGCGAGATCGCCCTGCAGCGGCGCCATCGTGCGCGGCGCATCGGGCGCCGCGGGCGCGGCATTTTGTCCGGCACAGGCGGCGAGGAGCGGTACCAACAGGGCGATGCGGCGCATTTTCTGAATCATGACCTCGAAAACACCGCGACCGCCGATTTGTTCGGCCATTGCCGGCCCCGGCCTTGCAACGGGTGGAGCGCATGCGAGGGATCGTCGGAGTGTTGCTATTGATTTCTGGCTGTTCCGGCGTCGAGGGCCGGCAAGCGCCTGGGGTGGCGACGACACAGTCCGAGGCGGCGGCCCCCATCGGCTGCGTCCAGCTCGGCGGCGGCGAGCTGCAGGCGGGCCTCAAGCTCGGCCTCGGCGGCGGCGACGTCACCGTCACAGCGGTCCAGCATCAGGGCACGAGCCCGGTCGGCTTCACGGTGTCGGCGACCGCCCCCGACTTCTTCTTCATCGTCACCGCGGACAACGTCTCGTGCAGCAACGGCGACTCGTTCCTGAGCGGCTCGCCAATCACCCGCGTCGACTTCTGCGCCGGCGCCAGCGGCTGCCTCTAACCCCTCCTTCAAACCACCGCGCGCGACCGCCCCGTCCAAGCGGAGCACAGAGGCCCCGCGCGCACTGCCCCGCTGGGCGAGTTCCGCAGCACAGGCAAAGGCCCGAATCGAGCACAGCGTCCCGGTGGCGAGGACGGTTTGAGCCCAGCGGGGCAGTGCGCGCGGGGCCGGACGTGCCCCCCACCTCCAATCAGCGCCGGCGCCGGAAGAGCGCGTACGCAGGCAGGCCGAGCATCACGAGGCCGATGCCGATGACCGATTGCAGTCGGGCGCCCACGAAGATGTAGAGGACGAAGAAGCCGGCGCCGACGAGGTACAGGGCCGGCGTCACCGGATAGCCCCAGGTGCGATAGGGCCGCTCGGCGTCGGGCTGCCTCTGGCGCAGCACGAACAGCCCGACGACGGTGAGCGCGTTGAACGCCAGCGACGCGAACGTCACGTAGGTGAGGAGCGCCGAGTACGAGCCCGACAGCGCCAGCACCGCCGACCACACGCCCTGCAGGACGAGCGCGTTTTGCGGCGTGTGCGTGCTTGGGATGCGACCCGCCCCGCCGACGCAGAAGAACAGGCCGTCGCGCGCCATCGCGAACAGCACGCGCCCGCCGCCGAGGATGAGGCCGTTGACGCAGCCGAACGTCGAGACCAGGATCGCGACCGACACCGCGGTGACGCCGAAGCCGCCGAGCAGCACCCCGGCGACGTCGGAGGCGACGCGGTTCTCGGTGACCGCCGCCATCTTCGTCAGCGGCAGGATGTACAGGTAGACCGCGCAGGCGCCGGTGTAGACCAGCGTCGTCACGACGCTGCCGAGGACGAGCGCACGCGGCAGGTTGCGCTGCGGCTCGCGGATCTCCTCGGCGGCGAAGGTGACCGTGTTCCACGCGTCGTAGGCGAACAGCGCCTTGGACATGGCGACGCCCGATGGCGGCGAGCAGGGTCATGCCCACCGCCGAGGGGCCGAGCTCGGCGCCGATGAGCGGCCGGAAGTTGGCGAACGATCCCTTGGCCGAGCAGAAGCCGATGAGCACGAGCAGCGCGATGGCGCCGACCTTGAGCACCGTGAACAGGTTCTGCACGAACGCGCCCGCCTCGACGCCGCGGCAGTTGACCCACGTCAGAAGCGCGATGACGGCCACCGCCACCAGCTGCGCGCGCGACAGCGTGAAGAAGCCGAGGCGCAGGACGACGATCGGTCTCGCCGATGTGCAGCCCGATGCCGCCGAGGAACTTGGAGAACGCGATCGCCACCGCGGCGTTGAAGCCGCTCTGGATGACCAGGAACACCGTCCAGCCGTAGAGGAAGCCGGTGAGCGGACCGAACGCCTCGCGCAGAAAGACGTACTGCCCGCCCGCCTTGGGCATCATCGCGCACAGCTCGCCGTAGGCGAGCGCGCCGAGCAGCGTGAGCGCGCCACCGACGAGCCACAGCCCGAGGTAGATGCCGGGAGTGGCGATGAGCCCGGCCATGATCGAGGGCGCGATGAAGATGCCCGAGCCGATCATCGAGCCCACGATCAGCGTCGTGGCGCTGAACACCCCGAGGCGCCGCTCCAGCGTCTCAGCCATCCCGCAGTTGTCCCACGCCGGGCGCGCGAAGGCGACAAAACCGTACCCAAAGCATGATAGAAGCGCGAGGGAAGATGCTCGCTCAGCTCCTGCGCAGAAAGGGCCTCGGTGACATCACCGCCGAAGGAGAGGCTCAGGAGGGCCGACTCAAGCGCACGCTGGGCGCGCTCGATCTGACCGCGCTCGGCATCGGCGCGATCATCGGCGCCGGCATCTTCTCGTCGACCGGAACGGCGGCCGCCGGTGGCGGTGGGCACATCGGCGCCGGCCCGGCGCTGATCTTGTCGTACCTGCTGACGGCGGTGGCCTGCGGCTTCGCGGCGCTCTGCTACGCCGAGCTGGCGTCGATGATCCCGATCGCCGGCAGCGCCTACACCTACGCCTACGTAACGCTGGGCGAGTTCCTGGCCTGGATCATCGGCTGGGACCTGATCCTCGAGTACGCCGTGGGCAACGTCGCCGTCGCGGTGTCGTGGTCGGGCTACTTCAACTCGTTCCTGCAGGGCTTCGGGCTGCACCTGCCGGCGTGGATCTGCTCGACGATCAATCAGGCGCGCGCCAATCCGCAGATCCTGGCCGACGCGCCGCACCTGGGCGGCATCCCCATCGTCTTCAACTTCCCCGCGTTCGCCATCGTCGCCGCGCTGACCGTGCTGCTGGTCATCGGCGTCAAGGAGTCGGCGCGCGTCAACTCGGTCATCGTCGTCGTCAAGATTGCGCTGGTGCTGGCGTTCATCGCCGTCGGCAGCTTCTGGGTCAAGCCGGAGAACTGGCATCCGTTCGCGCCCAACGGCTTTCACGGCATCATGACCGGCGCGTCGATCATCTTCTTCTCGTACATCGGCTTCGACGCCATCTCGACGACGGCGGAGGAGGCGAAGAATCCGCAGCGCGATCTGCCGATCGGCATGATCGCGTCGCTCGCCGTCTGCACCGTGCTCTACATCGCGGTGACCGCGGTGCTCACCGGCATGGTGCCGTCGGCGCAGCTGGGCGTCGCCGATCCGCTGGCGCTGGCGCTGCAGAAGACGGGCAACATGCGCCTGGCCGGCGTCTTCTCGTTCGGCGCGGTCATCGCCATGACCGCGGTGCTGCTGGTCTTCCAGCTCGGCCAGCCGCGCATCTTCATGTCGATGGCGCGCGACGGCCTCCTGCCGCGCGTGGGCGGCCAAGATCCACCCGCGCTTCCGCACGCCGCACGTCACCACCATCATCACCGGAGTGCTCGTCGGCGTGCCGGCGATGTTCGTCGACATCAACGACGATGATCGAGTTCACCAACATCGGCACGCTCGTTCGCCTTCGTGCTCGTCTCGGCGGGCGTGATCGCGCTGCGCTACCTCGAGCCCGATCGACCGCGGCCGTTCCGCTGCCCGCTGGTGCCGGTGGTGCCGATCCTCTCGATCATCTGCTGCATCGCGCTGATGCTGCCGCTGCCGCGCATCACCTGGATGCGCTTCGTCGGCTGGATGGCCATCGGCCTCGTGATCTACTTCGCGTACGGCGTGCGTAAGAGCCGGCTGGCGCGCGCCTAAAGGGGAGCGGAATGTCGAATCTCTGGAAACGGAAGTCGCTCGATATCCTCATGAAGGAGGGTGGCGACGAAGGGCACGCGCTCAAAAAGACGCTGGGCCCGATGAACCTGGTCGCGCTCGGCATCGGCGCCATCATCGGCGCCGGCCTGTTCGTGCGCACCGCGGCGGCCGCCGCCGACAGCGCCGGCCCGTCGGTGACGCTGGCGTTCGTCGTCGCCGCCGTCGGCTGCGCGTTCGCCGGCCTCTGCTACGCCGAGTTCGCGTCGATGATCCCGATCGCCGGCAGCGCCTACACCTACTCGTACGCGACGATGGGCGAGCTGGTGGCGTGGATCATCGGCTGGGACCTGGTGCTCGAGTACGCGCATCGGCGCCGCCACCGTCGGCATCGCGTGGAGCGAGTACCTCAACAAGCTGCTCGAGTTCCTCCGGCACGCACAGGTCCCGTACGCCTGGTGCCACTCGCCGTTCGAGTCGCTGCACGACGCCGCCGGCACGTCGTCGCGCACGGCATCATGAACATCCCGGCGCTCGTTCATCCTCGCTCGTCCTGACGCTGCTGCTCATCCGCGGCATGCAGGAGTCGGCGTTCGTCAACGGCATCATCGTCGATCACGAAGGTGACGATCGTCATCCTGGTCATCGTCCTCGGCTGGGGCTTCATCAACCCGGCGAACCACACGCCGTACATCCCCGCGCCGACGACGCTACATCGACAGCGCAGGGCGTCGTCGCACCACTACGGCGGCATCATGGGCATCCTCGGCGCCGCCGGCGTCGTCTTCTTCGCCTTCATCGGCTTCGACGCCGTGTCGACCGCGGCGCAGGAGGCGAAGAACCCGAAGCGCGACATGCCGATCGGCATCCTCGGCTCGCTGGTCGATCTGCACCGTGCTCTACATCCTGTTCGCGCACGTGCTGACCGGCGTCGCGTCGGTCGAGGACTTCCGCACCGCGGGCAGCGAGGCGTCGGTCGCCTACGCGATCACCACGTACATGCCGGGCTACGGCTGGCTGGCCAAGCTCGTGACCGTCGCGATCCTGGCCGGCTTCTCGTCGGTCATCCTCGTGATGCTGATGGGCCAGTCGCGCGTCTTCTACTCGATGAGCCGCGACGGCCTGGTGCCCGCAGGTCTTCTCCGACGTGCACCCGAAGTTCCGCACGCCGTAGAAGTCGAACCTGCTGTTCTTCGTGCTTCGTCGGGCTGCTTCGCCGCCTTCGTCCCCGGGGACATCGTCGGCGACATGACCAGCATCGGCACGCTGTTCGCGTTCATGCTCGTGTGCATCGGCGTGTGGATCATGCGCGTGCGCGAGCCGGAGCTCCCGCGCCAGTTCAGCGACGCCGCTGGTGCCGCTGGTGCCGATCCTCGGCATCGTCGTCTGCGGGCGATGATCTTCGGCCTCGGCTGGACCAACTGGCCGCGCCTCGGCGTCTGGCTCGTCATCGGCCTGGTCATCTACTTCACCTACGGCCGCCAGCACTCGAAGCTGGCCGCCGGCGGCTAGCTCCATCTATAGAAAGGGGAGCGTTGCGAATCGCCGTCTACACCGCGCTGCTCTTCGCGCTCAACCTGGGCCTCATCGGCGTGCGCGCCGGTGGGGCGGCGATCCGCCCCGGCGCCGGCCCGCGCGTCCGCGTCGGCCTGGTGTTCGACGTCGGCGGCCGCGGCGACAAGTCGTTCAACGACTCGGCGTGGCGCGGGCTCGATCGGGCGGTGCGCGAGCTCGGGCCGGCGCGGCCGGGCCGCGCCGGCAAGGCGATCGAGGCCGAGTACATCGAGCCCGGCGAAGGCAGCGATCGCGAGAGCGGCATCCGCCTGCTCGCCGCCGAGGGCTTCGACCTCATCATCGGCGTCGGCTTCATCTTCTCCGACGATCTGTACGCGGTCGCGCGCGAGTATCCCAAGACCCACTTCGCCTGCGTCGACTACGCCAAGTTCGACGTCGCACGGCTTCGTGGTGCCGCCGCCCAACATGGTGGCGCTGAAGTTCCGCGAGGAGGAGGGCTCGTTCCTCGTCGGCGCGCTGGCCGCGCTGGTGTCGCAAGACGCACGCCGTCGGCTTCGTGGGCGGCATGGACATCCCGCTCATCCACAAGTTCGAGGCCGGCTACCGCGCCGGCGCGCACGACGTCTGCCCCGGCTGCCGCGTCCTGGTCGGCTACGCCGGCGTCACCGGCGACGCGTTCAAGAACCCCGCCAAGGGCAAGGAGCTGGCGCTGGCGCAGTACGGCGCCGGCGCCGACATCATCTTCCACGCCGCCGGGCACCACCGGGCTCGGCGTGTTCGAGGCCGCGCGCGAGACCGGGCGCTACGCCATCGGCGTCGACGCCGACCAGTGGGACGAGGCGCCCGGGCGCGTGCTGACCAGCATGACCAAGGTCGTCGACGTCAGCGTCTTCGAGACGGTGCGCCGGGTGCGCGACGGACAGTGGCAGGGCGGGGTGCTGCAGTTCGGGCTCAAGGAGGGCGGCGTCGACTACGTCTATGACGAGCACAACCGCGCGCTCATCGGCGACGCGGTGCACGCGCGCGTCGAGGCGCTGCGGCGCGACATCATCGCCGGCAAGATCGAGGTGCCGAGCCGATGAGCGCGGTGGCGGGCGCGCCTGCCCGCGGAGGCGATCGGCTGCTCGCACGTGTACAAGCGCTTCGGCGCGGTGCGTCGCCAATCGCGACGTCTCGCTGTCGGTGATGCGCGGCGAGGTGCACGCGCGTCATCGGCGAGAACGGCGCCGGCAAGTCGACGCTGATGCGCGCGCTCTACGGCATGGAACCGCCCGACGCCGGCGAGGTGCGCATCGGCGGCGAGGTCATCGCCCGCCCGTCGGTGGCGGCGGCGATCGCGCGCAAGGTGGGCATGGTGCACCAGCACTTCATGCTGGTGCCGACCCTGACCGTGGCCGAGAACGTGGTGCTCGGGCGCGAGCCGAAACAGGGGCCGTTCGTCGACACGCGCCGGGCCGAGCGCGAGATCGCCGAGCTGTCGCAGCGCTTCGGCCTCGGCGTCGAGCCGCGCCGGCTGGTCTCGTCGTTGTCGGTGGGCGAGGCGCAGCGGGTCGAGATCGTCAAGGTGCTGTGGCGCGGCGCCGACGTGCTCATCCTCGACGAGCCGACCGCGGTGCTTGACCCCGCTGGAGGTGGGCGAGCTGTTCGAGGTGCTGCGCGGCCTCGTGGACGACGGCAAGACCGTCGTGCTGGTGACCCACAAGCTCGACGAGGTGCTGGCGCTCGCCACGCGCGTCACGGTGCTGCGCCGCGGCGAGGTGGTCGCCTCCCTCGATCCGCGCGCCTCGACGGCCGCGGAGCTGGCGCGCGCGATGGTCGGCCGCGATCTCGGCCGCCGCCGCCGCCGCGGCCGCAGGGCGGCGCCGAGGCGGCCGCGCGCGAGCGGCTGCGCGTCGAGCGGCTCACGGTCACGCGCGACGACGGCACGCCGCGCGCTCGACGACGTCAGCCTGTCGGTGCGCGGCGGCGAGATCCTCGGCGTCGCCGGCGTCGAGGGCAACGGCCAACGGAGCTGGCGCTGGCCATCGCCGGCGTCACGCCCGCGCGCGTCGGCCGCATCTTCGTCGACGGCCACGACGTCACGCGCCTGGGCGTGCGCGCGCGCCAGCGCCGTGGCGTCGCCCACGTGCCCGAAGATCGCCTCGCCCGCGGTGTCATCCTCGACTTCTCCGTCGCCGAGAACGTGCGCCTCGGCCGCGACGACGCTCGACGGCGCGCGGCTGGCCACCGAGGTGCGCCGCATCATCGAGCGGCTCGACGTGCGCCCGCCCGATGCCGCGGGCGCCCATGTCGTCGCTGTCGGGCGGCAACCAGCAGAAGGTCGTGGTCGGCCGCGAGCTGCAGCGCGAGCTGTCGATCCTGGTGTGCGCCCAGCCCACCCGCGGCGTCGACGTCGGCGCCATCGAGCGCATCCACGCGGAGCTGGCCCACGCCCGCGTCGCCGGCAAGGCGGTGCTGCTCATCTCCGCCGATCTCGACGAGCTTCTGGCGCTCTCCGATCGCATCGGCGTCCTCTATCGCGGCCGCGTCGCCGGCTGCGTCGACAACCTGCCCGAGCGCCGCGCCGAGGTGCGCAGCGAGGTCGCCTCGCTCATGCTGGGAGCCGCCACGTGAGGTTCGCCCGCGCGATCCTGCCGCCGGCGTGGGCGACGCTGATCGCGCTCGCCGCCGCCTCCGCGCTCATCATCGCCGTCGGGGGGGCGCCGCTCGGCGTCTATCGCCTCCTCCTCGCCGGGACCTGGGGCAACGGCTACGGCATCGGCCAGGTGCTGTTCAAGACGACGCCGCTCATCTTCACCGGCCTGTCGGTGGCGCTGGCGCTGCGGGCCGGCCTCTTCAACATCGGCGCCGAGGGGCAGCTCACCGTCGGCGCGTTCTTGACGGCGCTGGTCGGTGCCCACGCCGCCTCGCTGCCGGCGCTGGTGGCGGTGCCGCTGGCGCTCGTCGCCGGCGCGCTGGGCGGCGCGCTCGTGGGCGCCATCGCCGGCGCGCTCAAGGCGTGGCGCGGGGCGCACGAGGTCATCAACACCATCATGCTCAACTTCATCGTGCGCGCGCTGATGGTGGGGCTGGGCGCGCACCTGTTCGAGCGCGAGCAGATCCACACGGCGCCGATCGCCGCCTCCGCGCAGCTGCCGCGGCTGAGCCGCCTGTTTCCCTCGCTCCACGGATCGGCGGCCAACGCGTCGCTGCTCATCGCCCTCGCGGTCGCGCTGGCCGCCTGGTGGCTGGTGGAGCGCACGCGCGCCGGCTTCCGCTTGCGCGCGGTCGGCGCGTCGCCCGACGCCGCGGCCACGAGCGGCATCTCGGTCGGACGCGTGCAGTTCTTCACCCTGGCGCTGTCGGGCGCGGTCGCCGGCCTGGTCGGCGCCAACTTCGTGCTCGGCTACAAGCACTACTACGAGGACGGCTTCTCCGGCGGCATCGGCTACATCGGCATCGCCGTGGCCGTGCTCGGGCGCGCGCGCCCGCTCGGCGTCGTCGCCGCGGCGCTCCTGTTCGGCACGCTGTCGCAGGGCTCGCTGGCGGTCAACGCCGTGGTGCCGAAGGAGATCGTCGACGTCCTGACCGCGGTCATCATCTTCTCCGTCGCCGCCGTGGCGCCGGCGCTGCGGCGCCGGCTCGCTGCCGTCGAGGCACGCGCGTGATCGCCACGCTGCTCTCGCTCGGCTTTTGCGCCGCGGTGGTGCGCATCACCGTGCCGTACGCGCTCGCCGCGCTCGGCGGCACCCTGTCGGAGCGCTCGGGCGTCATCAACATCGCGCTCGAGGGCCTCCTGCTCATCGGCGCGTTCACCGCGACCATGGGCGCCTACGTCGGGCACTCGGCCTTCGCCGGCGTTCTCGGCGGCATCGGCGGCGGCGCCGCCTTCGGCGCGCTCTACGCGCTCATGGTGGTGACGCTCAAGGGCGATCAGATCGTCTGCGGCGTCGCGCTCAACCTGCTGGCCGACGGGCTGACCCGCTTTCTGCTCAAGGCGACGTTCGATTCGTCGTCGAACTCGCCGCGCATCGACGCCTGGGGCGACGTCGGCACCCGCCTCATCGCGCTCACGGTCGGGCTGGTGGCGCTGGTGCACGTCGTCATCTACAAGACGCCGTTCGGGCTGCGGCTGCGTGCCGTCGGCGAGCATCCCCAGGCGGCGGCGTCGCTGGGCGTCAAGCCGGCGCGCATTCGTTGGGCCGCGCTCGTCTGCGCCGGCGCGCTCGCAGGCCTGGGCGGAGCCTGGCTCGCCGCCGATCAGCGGCAGTTCGTCGCCGGCATGTCGAACGGCCGGGGCTACATCGCGCTGGCGGCGATGATCTTCGGCGCCTGGCGTCCGATCCGTGCCGCCGCCGCCTGCCTGCTGTTCGGCCTCGCCGAGGCGATGCAGATCGCGCTGCAGGCCGCCGGCGTCGGGGTTCCCGGCTGGGCTGTGCAAATGCTGCCGTACGTCCTGACGATGGTTACGCTCGCTGGTTTCATCGGTCGCTCGCACGCTCCACGCGCGCTGGGCCGACCGAGCGATGTTTGATTTGCCATCGGCCCCGTGATATCAAGGAGATCCGATGCCCAAGCAGATCCTGCTGGTCGACGACAGCGTCACGATTCAGCGCGTGGTGGAGCTCACGTTCGCGCATGAAGCCGACTACAAGATAACCGCCGTCAAGAGCGCCGACGAAGGGCTGCACAAGGCCCGCGAGCTCAAACCGGACCTGGTCCTCGCCGACGCCGGCATGGCCGGCAAGAGCGGCTACGACCTGTGCGCCTCCTTGCGCAGCGATGGGGCGCTGGCCTCGGTGCCGGTGCTCATCCTGACGGGAAACTTCGCGCCCTACGACGAAGCGCGCGGCACCAAGGCCGGCGCCGACGGCTACGTGGTCAAGCCGTTCGAGACCCAGGCGCTGATCGACAAGGTGGCCGACGCCATCAACAAGAAGGGCGCGCGTCCCGCAGCCGCAGCGTCGGCGCCGCCGATCGTGGCGACGACGGCGGGGCGCAAGGACGACAGCCTCGAGATCTCGATCGAGGGCGGCAAGTCGGTGCCGACGCCGGTGCCGGCGACTCGCCCGGCGCCGCCGCCGCCCGCGCCGCCGCCGCCGGTTGCCAAGCCGCCGACCGCGCCGCCGATGGCGCGCACGATGATGGGGATCCCGGCGCCGACGGTGACGCCGCCGCCGCCCGCGCCGATTCCGCCGCCGCCCGCGCCGCCCGTCGCGGCCAGGCCGGCGCCGGTGGCTGTGCCGGTGGCCGTCCCGGCGGCGATGCCCGCCGCGGTGCCGCAGATGCCGCGGGCGCCGATGATTCCGGGTGTGCCCACGCCTTCGGCGCCGCAGGCCAAGGCGCCCGAGGCGCCCAAGGTGCCGCCGCCGCGCGCGACCCTGATGGGGATCCCGACGGTGAATCCGGCGAACCTGCCGCCGGGCGCAGTGGCGCTGCCGCCGCCGATGGCGAAGCCGGCCGCGCCCTGGGCTCCGCCCGCACCGGCTGCGCACGCTCCGCCGCCTCCGGCTGCGCACGCTCCGCCGCCTCCGGCTGCGCCGGCCCCGGCCCCCGCGGCGCCGCACGCGGCGATCGTGAGCGCAGTGGCCGATCGCGCCGTCGCCGACGTGAGCGCTCGCGGTGCCGACTACGAAGCGGTCGCCAAGCTCTCGCGCGAAGTGATCGAACGGATCGCGTGGGAAGTCGTCCCCGAGCTCGCCGAGACCATCATTCGCGAGCAGCTCGATCGCCTGGTAGCCGAGCGCCAGAAGTAGCGCCGGCGACTCTCGACTCTCAACGTTCGACTCTCAAGACCCTCTGCGAATGAACGAGCTCCCCAAAGCATACGATCCGGCGCAAGTCGAGCAGCGCTGGTACCGCTTCTGGCTCGAGCAGCGCTACTTCCACGCCGACGCCGCCGACGCCCAAGGCGCCGTTCTCGCATCGTCATCCCGCCGCCGAACGTCACCGGCTCGCTGCACATGGGGCACGCGCTCGGCGTCACCATCCAGGACATCCTCATCCGCTGGCGGCGCATGGCCGCGTACAACGCCCTGTGGCTGCCCGGCACCGATCACGCCGGCATCGCCACCCAGATGGTGGTCGAGCGCGAGCTGCAGGCGACCGAGAGGCAAGAGCCGCCACGACCTCGGCCGCGAGGAGTTCGTCGAGCGCGTCTGGGAGTGGAAGGAGAAGCACGGCGGCCGCATCGTCGAGCAGCTCAAGGTGCTGGGCGCTCGCTCGACTGGGAGCGCGAGCGCTTCACCATGGACGAGCGGCTACTCGCGCGGCGGTGCGCGAGGTGTTCGTGCGCCTGCTACGAGGAGGGGCTCATCTACCGCGCGCAGCGGCTCATCAACTGGTGCCCGTCCTGCCGGACCGCGCTCTCCGACCTCGAGGTCGAGCACGACGAGGAGACGCAGGGCGAGCTCTGGCGAGTTCGCCTATCCGCTGGCCGACGGCTCGCGGCGAGGTGGTGGTCGCCACGACGCGGCCCGAGACGATGCTGGGCGACACCGCGGTGGCGGTGCACCCCGACGATCCGCGCTCACCAGGCGAAGATCGGCAAGACAGGTCGAGCTGCCCGCTCACCGGCCGCGAGATTCCCGATCATCGGCGACGCCGATCCTGGTCGACCCGAAGTTCGGCACCGGCGCGGTCAAGGTGACGCCGGCGCACGACTTCAACGACTTCGAGACCGGCCAGCGCCACGACCTGCCGATGATCTCGATCCTCGACGAGACGGGCACGGTCAACGCCGAGGGCCGGCGCCGTTCGCCGGGCTCGACCGCGTTCGAGGCGCGCAAGGCGGTCAAGGCGCGACCTCGAGGCAGCTGGGCTGCTCGAGCGCGGCCGAAGCCGCACGTGCTCGCGCGTCGGCCGCTGCCAGCGCTGCGAGACGCGTGGTCGAGCCGATGCTCTCGACTGCAGTGGTTCGTCAAGATCGAGCCGCTGGCCAAGCCGGCCATCGAGGCGGTGGAGCAGGGCAAGACCAAGTTCGTCCCCGAGAGCTGGACCAAGACCTACTTGCACTGGATGACACAACATCCGCGACTGGTGCATCTCGCGCCAGCTGTGGTGGGGCCACCGCATCCCGGCCTGGTACTGCGGCGCCTGCGGCCACGTCACCGTGGCGCGCGACGACGCCCGCCGCGTGCGCGCACGTGCGGCGGCGCCGAGCTCGACGCAGGACGAGGACGTGCTCGACACCTGGTTCTCGTCGGCGCTGTGGCCGTTCTCGACGCTCGGCTGGCCCGAGCGAGACGCGCGAGCTCAAGACCTTCTACCCGACCATCGGTGCATGGAGACCGGCTACGACATCCTCTTCTTCTGGGTGGCCCGCATGATGATGATGGGGCTGCACTTCATGAAGAAGGTGCCGTTCCGCACCGTCTACCTGCACGCCATGGTCGCCGACGAGAACGGCGAGAAGATGTCGAAGGTGAAGGGCAACGTCATCGACCCGCTCGACGTGGTCTACGGCGCGACCAGGGAAGAGCTGGTGCGCAAGGCCAAGGAGCAGCTGCGCCGCCTCGGCCATCGCCAACATCGAGAAGACCTTCCCCGACGGGCATTCCGGCGGCGGGCGCCGACGCGCTGCGCTTCACGCTGGCTGTCGCTGGCGGCGCAGGGGCGCAACATCCAGCTCTCGCTCCAGCGCGTCGAGGGCTACCGCCACTTCGCCAACAAGATCTGGAACGCGGCGCGCTTCGCGCTGATGAACCTGGAGGGCTTCGACGCCGATCGCTTCGGCGACGCGCTGCGCGAGGGCGTCGACACGCGCGGCGCTCGACCTGGCCGATCGCTGGATCCTCTCGCGCCTGCAGCGCACGGCGTCGCGAGGTCGACGAGGCGCTCGAGGCCTACCGCTTCGACGACGCGGCGCAGGCGGTCTACCACTTCATCTGGGACGAGCTCTGCGACTGGTACATCGAGCTCGCCAAGCCGGTCCTGTACGACGACCGAACGAGGTCGACGGCGCAGAAGCGCAAGCGCGCGGCGCAGGGCTGCCTGTCGACGGCGCTCGAGACGGCGTGCGCCTGCTGCACCCGTTCATGCCGTTCATCACCGAGGAGATCTGGCAGCAGCTGCCCAAGGCCGCGGGCACGCCCGGGGTCGATCATGATCACGCATGTACCCGGTCGCCGACGCCTCGCTCTTCGACGAAGCGGCCGAGGCGTAGATGGCGCTGATCCAGGACGTCATCGTCGCCATGCGCAACTTGAAGGCCGAGTACAACGTCACGGGCAAGGTCGACGTGACCGTGCAGGCCAACGAGGCGGCGCTGGCGATGCTGAGCGGGCACGAGGCGCTCATCACGGCGCAGGCGAGGATCGGCACCCTGACGATGGGGCCCGAGGGCGCTGCCCCGCCGGGGACGGTGGTCAACGTCGTCGGCGGGGTGCAGGTGTGCGTGGCCCTGGCCGGCAACATCGACCTGGGCGCGGAGATCCAGCGCATCGAGAAGGATCTGAAGAAGACGGAGAAGGAGCGTGCCGGCGTGGCCGGTCGCCTCAACAATCCGTCGTTCAAGGACCGCGCTCCGCCCGACGTCGTCGAGAAGACCGAGCGCGACCTGGCCGGCCTCGACGAGCGGCTGGCCAAGCTCAGCGGCTCCCTCGAACGGCTCAAGTCGCTGTAAGCGTCATCTCCCCCCCGGTTTCCGTGTAAAATCGGCGCGTGACCTCCTCGTCGTCGCTGGTGCTCGATCCGGCCGATTGCTGCTTCGTCATGATCGACTGCCAGGTCAAGCTCGCCAACGCCATGCCGTCGGCGGTGCTGGGGGCGGCGGTGCGCAACTGGGTGGCGATGGTGGAGATGGCGGCGCGTCTCAAGCTGCCGGTGTGCGCCAGCGAGCAGTATCCGCAAGGGCTCGGCCCGACCATCCCGGTGCTGAAGGAGGCGCTGATGAAGGTCATGCCGCCCACGCGCTGGCTGGAGAAGCTCGACTTCTCCTGCTGCGAGACGCCGCTGTTTCAGCAGTTCCTCGCCAACGGGCGGCGCACCTTCATCGTGTGCGGCATGGAGACCCACGTCTGCGTCTATCAGACGGTGCGCGCGATGGTGGCGCGCGGGCTGCGCGTGCACGTGCCGGTGGACGCGTGCGTGTCGCGTGGCAAGTCGAACTGGAAGGTCGGCGTCGAGCTGATGGCGCGCGCCGGCGCGGTGCCGACGTCGACGGAGGCGGTGCTGTTCGACCTGGTCAAGCGCGCCGAGGGGGAAAACTTCCGCGCCCTGGCCAAGCTGGTCAAGTAGGCGACGCTCTCGTGATTAATCACATCTCCGCATTTGGTTGAGCCAACAGCGTCGCATCGCGAGCGCGCCCAAACGCCACCCGTCGCCGCCGTCGCCAGGGCATCAGGAGCAGTTTCGCCGGTTGGTGCCGAGGGGCCGCGGGCTCGTGGGAACCCTCAGCCAAGCACGATTACCGAAGCTCATGCGTCGTCGAGAGCGGCCACTGCACTCTGGCTGCGGGTCATGCGCCGCCGTCAGCCGGCGGGACGCAGCTCGTAGGGATGCAGGCGCAGGCGTTCGAGGCGTTGCACAGGCAGGTCGCGTTGTCGCCGCAGGTGCCGGGCGGGTCGGTGGCCGTGCACAAAAAGGAGCAGAAGTAGCTGTCGGTCGCCGACGGCGTCTGGCCGTTGAGCAGCGCGCTGCAGCTCTTGGCCATGCTGTTGGTGCTGCAGTCGGGGCCCTGGTTGGTGCAGAACTGCCCGACGCCCAGCGCGTTGCCGACGTCGCCGGGGTGGCCGCAGCGCGACAGGAGCGCCATGTCGGGACCGGCGGCGGCCATCGGAGAGATCGGCCGGCACGACGCCGTTTCCGCCGCTGCCGGGGGGACTCGAGCCACAGGCGGTGGCGGCGAGCGCGACGATGACCATGAGCGAGCGCATCGGCGCATCCTAGCGCGGTTCGCGGCCGCGCAGCACACCCAACTGCGCGGCCGCCGCGCGCATGCGATTGGGCTCGCGCATCCGGCGCGCGCGCCACATGAGGTTGTGCGGCGTCACCGTCGGCGGAACCAGCGCCGCCACGGTCGTCTCCCAGCCGGCGGCCTCCAGGCGCAGCGTGCGCTCGGCGTCGATGAGCGACATGACGACGCGGCGCCGCACCTCGGCGTGGCGCGGTACGCCGAGCGCATCGGCGCGCGCCTCTGCCGCCGGCGAAAACGCGACGGCTGCGGCGTAGCAGCAGGGAACGACCAGGATCCAGCGCGCCTCGGCGGCCACGGCGGCGTCCAAGATCGCGTCCGACGCCGAGCCGCAGGCGTGCAGCCCGACGACGACGTCGGGCGACGCCGGCCACGCCTGCGGGTGGGCGACGTCCTGTTCGACGACGCGGACCTCGGCCGCCCGCGACAGCCGGGCCGCCGCCTGCCGGCACAGCGCCGCGCGCCGCGGCTCGCGCTCGATCACGTGCAGCCGCGTGACGCCGAGCAGCTCGACGGCGAGCAGCCCGACGTACGCCTTGCCCGCCGCCGCGTCGACGAGCAGCCGCCCGGGCCGCACGATGCGCGAGAGCTGATCGAGCAGCGCCGCGGTCTCGCGGGCCTTCTTCAGATCTTCGCGTCGGAGTGAGGTGCCGTCGGTGGCGATGAACAGCCGATGCAAGGCGGCTTCGACGGCGGCGAGCTCCACGCCGTGGATACTACGGGATCGCTTGCACGCAGCAACCGGTGATGCAGTACAGGCCCGGGGCGCACGCCGCTTGACCGGGCAGGCCGCACGCCGCTTCGCTCGCCGGGCACTGCTGCGGCGGCGGCTGGCCCGCCATGTCCAGCGACGGCGGCTGGCCCGCCATGTCGGGGCCGTAGCAGTCGGGCGGCAGCGGCGCGCCGCCGAAGCAGAGCTGGCAGTGGCCGCAGCTGTTCTGGCAGCCCACGACCGGCGTACAGGGCTTGCACTTGGTCGGATCGGCGAGCGTCGCTGGGTCCGCGGTGCACGTCCCCTGGCCGGCCGCGTTGACCGAGCCGGCGAAGACGAAGGTGCCCTTGGCGTAGGGGTTCTCACAGCAGCCGAAGCAGTCGCAGCCGTTGGGCGTCAGCGGCTTGCAGAAGTTGGTGCACGCCGTCGACTGGTTGTTGAGGAGGTACGTGCAGTCGTTCTGCCCGGACGGCACTGGCGCGCCGCCGACGTGGGTGTTGGGATTGTACGCGCAGCCGATCTCCGGGTTGGTCGCCGCCGGCGGGCCCTGCTCGAACGGATCGCACTGATGATCCCAGTAGCACTTGTCGTTGCCGCTGCCGGTATCCTGATCCCAGTAGCAATCGGACTTGCAGGGCGCGTTGTTCTGGCCCGGGATGCCGCCCACGAAGCCGCTCTCGTTGTTCTGGCAGGCGCCGAGGCAGTCGGGATCCTGCGAGTCGACCAGGCCGTCGCCGTCGTTGTCGACGCAGTCGCCGCACTGATAGACGTGGCCCTGGCAGGGCGTGATGAAGCAGGTGAAGGTGCCACCGTCGGTCTGGATGATGATGCCGCCGTCCGGCGCCGGCGGCAGCACGTAGCCGTCGGGATACATTCCGTCGTGGTCGTAAAGGAAGGCGTCGAGGTCGAAGCCGGCGTCGTCGGCCGAGCCCACGCTCATGTCGGCAGCGGTGGCGCCGTTGTTCTGCGCGCAGCTGCAGGTCAGGGACGCGACGCCGACCACACCAAGCTACGCATGGAACACCGCGCCGGCATCGTATAGCGGATTCACGCTACCAGTCAACCGTCGGGATCCCGAACACTTCGGTAGCGCGTGATAAGATGGAGGGCCGTGATCGCGCGCGAACAGCTCTTGCAGCAGCGCCGCGCCGCCGAGCCCCACCCGACGGCGATGATCGAGCGCCCGGGGCCGGTCCTACGCTGGTTCTTCGGCCGTTTCTTCCGCGAGATCGCGTTCCCGGCCGAGGGGGCCGAGAAGATCCGCCGCGCCGCCGAGCGGGGCACGGTGGTCTACGTATGTAAGACGCTCAGCTACATCGACTATCTCTACTTCTCGTACGCCTTCCTCAAGTACGCGCTGCCGCTGTCGCGCTTCGCCAACGGGGTCAAGACCCTCTTGATGCAGCCAGTGGGCCGCATCCTCGCCGGCGCGCTCCGGCTGTGGCGCGAGCGACGCACGGCGCCGGCGGCAGAGCTGGCGCGGGTGGTCCGGCAGGGCGAATCGGCGCTGCTCTTTTTGAAGCGGCCGCACACGCTGTTCGGCTGGGAGCCGGCGCAGTTTCGCGGCCCCTACGTCGAGGAGCTGATCGGCATCCAGCGCGAGCGCGGCTCCGCGGGGCGGCCGATCATCTTCGTGCCGCTGACGCTGGTGTGGGGCTCGCCGGCGGTGCGCGCGGCGCGCTCGCGGCGCGGCATCGTCGATCTGATCTTCGGCGAGCGCGAGGCGCCGGGGCGCGTGCGCGCCATGTACACCTTCTTCGCCGACTACAAGGACTCGCAGGTGCTGGTCGGGGAGCCGCTCGAGCTGCCGAAGTTCCTGGCGCAGGAGGAGGGCGCGACCAACGACGAGATCCTGGCCCGGCGGCTGCGCTGGCAGCTCGGTGGGCGGATCGAGTCGGAGGTGCGCGTCGTGCTCGGGCCGCCGCGCAAGACGGTACATCGCATCCAGGAGGAGGTGCTGCGCAGCCGGCGGCTCGTCGCCGAGGCCAAGGAGATCGAGCGCGCGGAGAAGCTTTCGCCGGCGCAGATCGAGAAGCGCGCGCGCACCGCGCTGCGCGAGATCGCCGCCGATCCCAAGCCGTGGATGTTCGGCTTCGCGCGGCCGATCATGTCGTGGGTGTTCCGCAAGATCTTCGACGGCATCGACGTCGACGTCGAAGGGCTGGAGAAGGTGCGGGCGGCGGCGCGCAAGGGGCCGCTGGTGATCGTGCCCGTCGCACAAGAGCCACATCGACTATCTGGTCCTGTCCTACGTGTTCCTGGAGAACGACCTGGTGCCGCCGCTGGTGGCGGCCGGCGCCAACCTCAGCTTCTGGCCGCTCGGGTTCTTCTTTCGCCGCGGCGGCGCCTTCTTCTTGCGGCGCACGTTCAAAGGCGATCGGCTCTATGGCGCCGTGTTTCGCGCCTACGTGCGCAAGATGCTGCGCGAGTCGTTCAACCTCGAGTTCTTCATCGAGGGCGGGCGCTCGCGCACCGGCAAGATGCTGGCGCCCAAGCTCGGGCTCCTCGGCATGGTCGTCGAGGCCGCGCTCGACGACGACGGCGCCCACGCGCGCAAGGCGCAGGTGGTGCCGATCTCGATTGGTTACGAAAAGGTCATCGAAGAGAAGAGCTACGCCAAGGAGTCGGCCGGCGGCGAGAAGAAGAAGGAGGACGTCAAGGGGCTGTTGAAGGCGACCCGGGTCCTGGGCGCGCAGTACGGGCGGCTCAACATCCAGTTCGACGATCCGCTGCCGCTCGGCGAGACGCTTGCGCGAGTACGGCGCGCTGGCGGCGTGGGACGAGGAGGCCAACGTGGTCGTCGCCGCCGAGGAGGCGCAGTGGAAGCAGGCGACGCTGCGCCTGGCGCACCGCATCGTCTACGGCATCGATCGCGTCACCGCGGTGACGCCGACGGCGCTGGCGGCGTGCGCGCTTCTGGCCACGGGGCGGCGGGGCATCGTGCGGCGCGAGCTTCTGACCCAGGCGCGCTTCCTCATGGAGCGCGCGCGCGCCAACCGCGGGCGCTTGTCGGCGGCGCTGGTCGACGATCGCGGCGAGCTCGACATCGAAGCGCTCGATCGCGCCATCGAGCTTCTGGCGCGCGACGGCGACATCGAGGTGCGCGCGGGCGGCGGCGCCTCGGGCGCGTTCGACGTCAAGAGCGGGCGGCCGCTCGACGAGATCTACACGGTGCCCGAGGATCGCCGGCCGCGGCTCGCCTACTACCGGAACAATGCCATCCACCTGTTCGTCGCCGACGGCCTGGTGGCGCTGGCGCTGCTGGCGGGCGGCCCGGCGCGGGCTGGTCGACGTGGAGGAGCTGCGGCAGCGGACGCTCAAGCTCTCGCGGCTGCTCAAGCTCGAGTTCAGCTATCGCGTCGGCGAGAGCCGTTCGAGGCCATCTTCGACCAGACGCTGGCGGGGCTCAAGGCGGCGGGCCTGGTGGGCACCGCCACCCACGGGGTGCATCCGGCGCCGGGCGCCGCGCCGCAGCTGGGGCTGCTCGGCCGGGCAGGTGACCGACTTCGTCGAGTCGTACTTCGTCGCCGCGCGCGGCGCTCGAGACCTTGACCGGGCCCACCAGCGACAAGGATCTGGTGCGGCGCATCCACGATCTGGGCGAGAAGATGTTCTTCACCGGCGAGGTGCGGCGGCGCGAGGCGTGCGTGCGCGCGAGCTACGCCAACGCGATCGCCTACTTCAAGGAGCGCGGCCTGGTGGTCGAGAAGGACAAGAAGCTGGTGCTCGCGCCCGGCGCCGATGCGCGGCGCACGGCGGCGGAGATCGCGGAGCTGCTACCGCCCGGATAGCTCGTGCGTGCGGTGCCAGTCGGCGATCGACTGCTTGGGATACTCGGGGAACTTCTGCGCGCGCGCTTTGGGCCACGGCACCCACGCCGGCTTGTAGCGCGTCATGAGGAACACGTAGGACGGCGGCACCGGCAGCTCGCCGTCGATGGCGCCGGCGTTGGGCCAGACGCCCTCGGGCCAGCGCTTGTCCTCGAGCCACAGGTGCGTGCCGCAGGCGCCGCAGAAGACGCGCCAGCCTGCGGAGAGGCGCGTCTTTCCGCCCTGGCCGTGCATGCGCGCGTGATAGCGCTTCAAGTGGCGCCCGCCGCGAAGCTTCAGCGTGTCGCGGCGCCCCATGATGTTGCAGCCGAAGGCGCCACCGGTGCACTTGCGGCAGATGGAGCAGAAGCAGAATTGGTACGGGTAGGGCGTGTCCGACTCGACGGTGAAGCGGACCTTGCCGCACTGACACGAGCCTTGCAGGCGCATGCCCCGATCATAAGCCGGCCCGGCGCCGGCGTCAGTTGCTGACGGTCTTGTTCGTGCCCGTGCGGCGCGACTCGTCGCCTTCGAACAGCACGTCCTCGGACAGGTCCTCCGCCGCCGCCTCGAGGCGCGCGCCCGACAGATCGGCGGTCGTCTTGCGCAGCCGCTCGGTCAGCACCTGCACGAAGCTCCACAAGCAGCTTGGTCGACAGCACCGGCTCCTTGCGGATGATCTCGTAGAAGTCGCGCCGCCGCAGCATGAGCGCGCGCGACGCCTCCTCGGCCGTCGCCGACGCCGAGCGCGTGGCAGCGATCGACCAGCGCCATCTCGCCGAAGTGCGCGCCCGCGCTCGAGGTGCGTGATGAACGCGTCGTCCTTGTGCAGCCGGACCTTGCCCGACAGGATGATGAACAGCTCGTCGCCGTCGGTCTCCTCCTCGATGATCTTCTCGCCCGCCTTGTAGTCCTTGACCACCGGTGACGTTGAGGAGCCGCATGATCTCCTTGTAGGTGAGGTGCTTGAAGAGCGGCATCTTCTTGAGCACGTCGACGCGGTTGGCCAGGTCGCTGGCGCGCGCCGCGTGCTCGGTGGTCGCCGTCGGTCTCGACGCGCACGACCACGGCGGTGATGTTGTCGTGCCCGCCGCCGGCGTTGGCCAGCGCGACCAGCGTCTTGGGGGCGTCGGCGATGTCGTCGGCGGTCATGATCTCGGGGACGTCGGAGTCCTTGAGGTAGGCGTGCAGCCCGTCCGAGCAGAGCAGGAACTGATCGCCGGGCAGCACCTCGAAGTCGAGCGTGTCGACCTCGACGCGTCTCGTAGACGCCGACCGCGCGCGTGACCGCGTTCTTGTACTTCGCGTAGGGCGAGGTGTCGATCTCGTCGCGCTTGATCTTGCCGCGCCGGACCAGCTCGTTGATGAGCGAGTGGTCCTCGGTCAGCTGGTGCACCTGGCCTGGCGCAGCAGGTAGATGCGGCTGTCGCCGACGTGGGCGATGAAGCCGCGATCGCCGGCGATGAGCAGCGCCGAGGTCGTGGTGCCCATGCCGCGCTTGTCGGGCTCGGCCTGCCCGCGGTGATAGATCGACGCGCACGGCGGTCTGCACCGCGTGCTCGAGCACCGCCAGGATCTCCTGGCGCGCGGTCGCGTCCGTGCTCCTTGGCGTAGCGCTCGATGACGTCGGCGTTCTCGCGCACCACGCGCGACACCTCGTGCACGGCGATCTGCGAGGCGACCTCGCCCGACGCGTGGCCGCCCATGCCGTCGGCGACGACGAACAGGGAGAGCTTCTTGTCGACGAGGAAGTTGTCCTCGTTGTGGTCGCGTTGCCGGCCGATGTCCGTTGCGGCGAAGAACTTGAGCTCCACGCTAGGCCTCGTCGCGGTTTGGGGCCTAAAGAGCGTTGCATCCCGACGGGGGTACTGGCAAGCACCAACTACTCATCGACGACGGAGCCGGTCGAGCACGCCGGCGTCGAGCTCGGCAGCGACGAGCCGCTCCAGCACCTCGTACGACGGCGCCCCGGCCACCGGGATGCCGTTGACCGCGACCGACCCGGCCGTCGGCACCCCGAGCCGCCGCGCCTCCTCGGTGTCGTGCTCGACGGTGGCGCGCGCCCGGCCGCTGTCGATCTCGAGCTTGAGCCGCGCCCCGTCGATCTTGACCGCGGCGCCCAGGCGATCGAGCTCGCTGCGCGTCACCCGGGCGGGGGTCAGGTGCGCGGCCATCGCCAGGTCGTAGAGCGGCCAGAAGCGCCCCTGGGCGTAGGCCGCCGCCGCGTACTCCGCGGCGGTCTCGCCCATGGCCGCGCGATAGGGCGACGGGAAGTGCTTCCACACCACGCGCAACATGCCGGGGTGCGCCGCCTCGAGGCGCCCCAGCGCTGCGGCCACCTCCGCGCACTGCATGCACGCGAAGTTGGCCCATAGGACGATCGTCACCGGCGCCGTGGACGGACCGCGGGTGGGCGCGGTGCCGAGATCGATCGCCAGCCGCTTGTGGGGGCCGAGCGCCAGCGGATCGCTCACGAACGGCACCTCCTCGTCGAGCTCGACGATGCGGTCGTACAGCTGGCTCAGCGGCACCCCGTCGGCCAGCAGCTCCTCGGCCCGGGTGCGTGCCTCGGCGATGGCGCGGCCGATGGTCTCGTCGCCCGACCAGGGGGACATGCGCCGCCCGTTGATCAGAAGCTCGGGCGGATGGTGCCCCGAGGCGCGCGCGTCGCGCTGCAGCCGCTCGACCTCGCCGCGATGGCGGTGCGACGCCAGCGCCTGGTCGAGCCGCGCCCCATCGAGCCCGGCGTCACGGCCGAGGCGGGAGAGCTCCGCCGGCCCGGCGGCGATCAGGCGCGAGTGCACCAGCCGATCGAAGAGCGCGAAGAAGCGCCCCTGGGCGGCGGCCTCGAGCAGCGCTTCCATCGTCTGCTCGGCGGGGGGGCCGTAGGCGAACAGATGCAGCACCGCGCGCACGTCCGGGTCTGTCTCGACCCAGTGCCGCGCCAGCTCGGCGCTGGCGTAGGAGGGCGGATGGCCGATCGCGACGTAGGCGTCGAGCGTGACCGGCGCGAAGCGCGGCCCGCGGACCGGCACCGGCGTCGGCGGCGTCCACACGACCTCGTGGGAGCCGCCGGTGTCGACAGTGCCGTCGGCGGCGCGCGCGGGCACGGCCGCGAGCAGCACGGCGCAGGCCAGCACGGCACGCATGGGCTGATTGTAGCAGCTGAAAACGGCGCTTCACGCCGGCCAGGCGCGGGCTGCCCCTAACCGGGCGGATGGTAGAGCAGCACGTAGACGAGGACGCCGGTGACCGAGACGTACATCCAGATCGGCCAGGTGAAGCGGACGATGCGCTTGTGCTCGGCGTAGCGGCGCTTGCGCGCCAAGAACAGCGTGCGCAGCGCCAGCGGCGGCACGGTGATCGCCAGGATCATGTG
Source organism: uncultured delta proteobacterium (assembly GCA_963816965.1). GTDB lineage: Bacteria > Myxococcota_A > Polyangia > Palsa-1104 > Palsa-1104 > JAQBQH01. The sequence goes on along the minus strand of CAWFMP010000004.1, from coordinate 1,937,711 downwards.
CGTCCCCAGCACGGCGAGGTAGATCGCCTTCCACGCGCCGGCGCCCGGATAGCGGTGCGTCCCGGAGATGAGCACGCGCGTGATGTAGCTGACGAGGAACAGGCAGGACACGGTGAACGCGCCCGCCATGAGCTTCCAGTGCACGTCGCGCCGGCCGCGGCGGATCGCGACCCAGCCGCTGAACAGGAGCAGCGCCGCGGTGCCGTTGAGCATCGCGTTGCACAGGGCGAGCGCGGTACCGAGTCGTTCGTTGCTGCCGGCGATGATCATCGGGCGCTGCCATCGGCGAGCGCGCTCAGATCGTCGCGCAGCTTGGACATCGCGGCGCTGTCGCCGGTGTCGTAGTAGCCGCGGATCTGCCGCTTGCCGTCGACGAGCACGAACTTGGTGCCGTGCACGATGGCGAAGCCGTCCTGGGAGTCGTCCTTCTCCCGGCTCACGGCGATCTTGAAGCCGTGCACCACGGCGTCTTCGATCGCCTGCTGCGATCCGGTGGCGAACGTCCACAGGTCGGGACGCGCGTGGTACTGCTGGGCGTAGGCGCGCAGCTTTTGGGGCGTGTCGCGCGCCGGATCGACGCTGACCGAGACCAGCCGCACGCGCCCGCCGAGCGCGCGATTGCCGAGCCAGCTCTGCAGGCGCTCCATGTCCTCGGTCATGCGCGGGCAGACCTCGGGGCAGCTGGTGAAGATGAAGTCGACGACCCAGACGTGCCCGTCGAGCTGCGCGGTGCCGAACGGCTGCCCGGCGGCGTCGAGCAGCGAAAACGCCGGCACCTCGCCCCAGCGCGGCAGCTCGACCGTGCGCGTGCGCAACATGGCGACGGCCGCGGTCGAGCCGACGGCGACGACGGCGAGCGCGGCCAGCATGGCGCGCTTCACGGCTTGTCCCCGCGCCGGCTGCAGACGCGCACGGCGACCAGCACCGCGACCACCGCGAAGGCGGCGGTGACCCCGAGATCGACGGCGGCGGAGGTCGCGTCGGCCCCGCTGCCGGGCACGAGGCCCCCGTAGAGCGCGCGACGCACACCCGCGACGGCGTACGCCATCGGGTTGGCGCGCCCGAGCAGCAGGATCCAGCGGGGCCCGTGGGTCATGGGGAACATCGCGCCGGAGAGGATCCACAGCGGGATGAGCAGCACCGACATGACGACGTGGTAGCCCTGCGTCGAGTCGAGCCACCAGGCGATGGCGAACCCCATCGAGGACAGCCCGACGCCGATGAGCACGAGCAAGGCCGCCAGCTCGGTCCACTGGATCGCGTGGGCGTCGAAGCCGGCCAACGGCGCCAGCGCCAGGAAGATCGCCGCCTGCATGAGCGCGATGGCGACGCCGCCGAGCGTCTTGCCGAGCACGAGCGCGGCGCGCGACGCCGGCGCCACCAGCACCGCCTGCAGAAAGCCTTTGTGGCGATCTTCGATCACCGACATGGTCGTGAAGATCGACGTGAAGAGCACGACCAGCATGACGATGCCGGGATAGAAGTACTGCACGTAGCCGACGCCTTCGGCGCCGGGCATGCGGAACGAGCTCTGCATGCCCGAGCCGATGACGAGCCAGAAGATGAGCGGCTGCACCAGCGCGCCGACGACGCGCGACAGCTGGCGGAAGAAGCGCCGCAGATCGCGCGATACCAGGACGCCGATGGTGGCGACGTTGAGCCGCAAAAGCGACGGCGGCGCGGCGGGCTCGATCTCGGCTTCGGCGACGACGGCGTCCATCAGTTGAGCCCTCGTCCGGTCAGGTGCACGAACACGTCGGCCAGCGTCGGGCGGCGCATCCCCACCGCGCGCAGGCGCCCGGCCGGCAGCGCCTCGACCAGCCGCGGGATCAGCTCGTGGCCGCGCGGCGTCTCGATCACCACCGCGCCGTCGACGACGCGGGCGTCGAGCGCGAAGCGCGCGTGCACCTCGGCGGCGATCGCCTCGGGCGCCTCGTCGCCGGAGCCGTGGAGCGTCACCACGTCGCCGCCGACCTGGCTGCGCAAGGCGTCGGGCGTATCGCAGGCGATGACGCGCCCGTGGTCGAGCACCGCGATGCGGTCGCAGTACTCGGCCTCGTCGGGCTGATGGGTGGTCAAAAGGATGGTCATCGAGCGCCGGCGGCGCAGCGCCAGCAGCTGCTCCCAGATGCGCCGCTGCGTCGGTGCGTCGATGCCGCGCGAAGGCTCGTCCATCACCAGGATCTCGGGCTCGTGCAGGAGCACGCGCGCCAGCTCGAGGCGGCGCTTCATGCCGCCCGAGTAGCGCTCGACCGGATCCTTGGCTCGATCGGCGAGCTCGACGAGCGCGAGCAGCTCGTCGATGCGCGCCTGCGCGCGCCTGCCCGACAGGCCGTAGAGCGCGGCGCCGAGCTTGAGGTTCTCGAGCGCCGTCAGCTTGTCGTCGAGCGACGGATCCTGAAAGACGACCCCCAGCCGCCGGCGCACGCGCCCGTCCGTGGGCGGCGCCTCCCGGCCTTCGATGAGCACCCGGCCGCCGTCGGGCGCGAGCAGCCCGGTGAGCAGATGGAACGTCGTCGACTTGCCGGCGCCGTTTGGTCCGAGGAAGCCGAAGACTTCGCCGCGGGCGACGTCCACGGTGAGCGCGTCGACCGCCACACGCTCGCCGAAGCGCCGCGTCAGCCGCTCGAGCCGCAAAAAACCGGCGTCGCTCATGGGCGCACCGTCAGCGTCCGAGCACCATGGCCGCGAACAGGACCGGCAGGTAGACGATCGAGTAGAGGAAGAACCAGCGCGCCCAGCGGTTGGTCTGCTCGCGCGACATCGGGCGCAGGCCGAAGCCGCACAGCGCCAGCAGCACCGCCCCCAGCGCGAAGGCGGCGCCTTCGTAGAAGCGTCCGCCGAGGCCGGCCTTGACGACCGCCAGCGACGCGGCGAACTGCACCACCGACCAGGCGGCGATGCGCCAGCGCGCGCCGTCGATGCCGCGGACCACGGCGACGACCTTGAGGCCGGCCCGGGCGTACTCGTCGGCGCGGAACATCGAGATGGCGATGAAGTGCGGGATCTGCCAGACGAAGAGCACGCCGAACAGCGCCAGGCCCGGCGCCTCCAGATGCCCCGTCGATGCGGTCCAGCCCAGAAGCGGGGGGATCGCTCCCGGCACCGCGCCGACGACGAGCGCCCAGGTCGAGCGGCGCTTCAGCGGCGTGTACACGCCGACGTAGAGCAGAAGCGACAACAGCGATAGCGCGGCGGTGAGCGGGTTGGCGCCGAAGCGCACCAGCGGCAGGGCCATCACCGCGCAGAAGATGGCGAAGGCGACCGCGATCTCGGGGGTCAGCCGGCCCGCCGGCAGCGGCCGGTTGCGCGTGCGGCGCATGAGCTCGTCGACGTCGCGCTCGAGGACCATGTTGAGCGCATTGGCGGCGGCCACGACCAGCGCCACGCCGAGGAGCGTGACGACGGCGCGCGCCAGCGGCAGCGGCGACGGCGCCAGCCAGATGCCCGCCGCGGTGGTGATGAGCACCATCATCGTGATGCGCGGCTTGCCGAGCGCGATGAGGTCGCCAAAAGCGATGGCGGGCCGGGCGGCGGCGGTGCGCGTGAGCGGCTTCACGCGGCCACCTCGACGCCGGCGGCGACGGGCACGCTGGCGACGCTACGCGCGCGCAGCGGGCCGCGCGCGACGAGATGAAGAATCGTGCAGTCGGCGAGGATGGCGGCGGCGACGCCCAGATGTGCGGTCACCGGCACCGCGTCCAGGAACGTGGTCACCGACAGGATGCCGAGCGTGATCTGCACGCACACCAGGATCGGCGCCGCGATCGCCAGCGCCTTGACGGCGCGCCGGTCGGTGTTCCTGGCCACGACGATCGCCATGCCGACGAGGTGGCCCAGCACCACCAGCGCGAACAGTCGGTGCACCACGTGCAGCGTCACGTTCGGGTGCACGCCGGTCGGCCACAGCTTGCCCTGGCACAGCGGCACATCGGTGCACGCCAGGCCCGCGCCCAGGTGGCGCATGAGCGCGCCCAGGAGCATCTGCGTGTACACCAGGCCCGCCGCCCACAGCGTCATGCGCTGCACCTTGCGCGGCAGCGCCCGCCGCGAGTCGTCACCCGCGCGAAACGCCACGTAGATGAGCGCCAGGAAGAACAGCTGCGACACCGCCAGGTGCGCCGTCGAGACCAGCGTCGGCAGCCGGAAGATGACGGTGAGGCCGCCGAGCAGCGCCTGCGCCAGCACCAGCGCGAACGCGATCGAGCCCGCCCAGGCGAGCCCGCGGTCGCCGGTGCGCCGGGCGCGCCGCCAGCAGCCGACCATCAGCACGAACGCCAGGATCGACACCGTCGCGGCGACGAGCCGGTGGCTGTGCTCGACGAGCACGCCGCCTTGCATCTTGGGGAACAGCTGCCCGAAGCAGAGCGGCCAGTCGGGGCACGCCAGCGACGAGCGCGTGTTGTGTACGAGGCCCCCCATGAGCAGCAGCACGAAGGTGCAGCAGGTGGTGACGATGGCGAATCGGCGCAACGACATCTACTGCCTCGACTACTTGGCGGCCGCGGTCTCGGTGCCGTTGAACTCGAACTTGATCTCGGCCGGCTTGCCCTTGGCTACGGTGACCTTGCCCGTCTTGGTGCCGAAGCGCTCGTGCCAGGCCTCGACGTCCCAGGTGCCGACGGGGACGTTCTTGATGTCGAACTTGCCGTCCTTGTCGCTGACGGCGAAGTAGCTGTTGTTCTGCACCCAGACGTACCCGGTCATCCACTGGTGCACGTCGCACTTGAACTTGAGCAGCTCGCCGCTCTTGGTGAACGTCTTCTCGATGTTGGGCGTGCCCGGCACCTGCGCGACGTTGAACAGCGTGTGCGCGCCTTCGTAGGTGTGGACGTTGTGGAGCACGGGATCGCCGTTGCGGATCTCGAGCTTCTGCCCCTCGACCACACCCTGCACGCGCGGCCGGTACATGCAGTCTTCCTGCGCCAGCGTCGCCTTCTCGGCCGGCGGCGGCGTCGCCGGCAGGCCGTTGATGTGCACGATGACGTTGGCCAGCTCGCCCTTCTTGCCGGCGATGACCGACTCGTCCTTCATCTGCTTCTTGGCGCAGAAGGCGTCCGAGTTGCGCTTGAGGTCTTCCATCGCCGGGATCTTCCCTACGACGACGACACTGCCCTTGACCTCGCCCGTGTCACCGGACGGGGCGGCGGCGGCCGTGGCGCCCGAAGGCGCGGTGGCGGCGGCGCCGGAAGCCGGCGCGGCAGGCGTGGTCGGCGGCGCCGGGGCCGCCGGCGCGGCCTCCTTTTTCTCTTCGCAACCGACGGCGAGAAGGCAGGCGAGCGCGAGCAGCGGGGCGCGTTTCATGGCGCTCGTTTAACGCGATGCCCCCGAACTGTCAAACACTCAATTTCGACGCGCCGATACGCAACACGAACTCGGGGTCGATCGGCACGTTTACGCAGCTCGTCTCCCCCGAATCGAGCGCCTCTTTGATGGTGGCGGTGATCCGGGTCGGGTCCTCGACATGGAAGCCGCGGCCGCCGAACGCCTCGACCACCTTGTCGTAGCGGGTCGGCGCCAGCTTGGTCGCCGGAGCGCGCTCGGCGCCGAAGATCATGACCTGCGGCCCGCGGATCTGCCCCCAGGCGGCGTCGTTGGCGACCACGCAGGTGACCGGCAGCTTGAAGCGGACGCAGGTCTCGAAGTCGAAGCCGTTGAGCCCGAACGAGCCGTCGCCGGAGATGACCAGCACCTTCTTGTCCGGGTACATCTTCTTGGCGGCGAGCGCGAACGGCGCGCCCACGCCCAGGCAGCCGAGCGGCCCCGGGTCGAGCCAGTGTCCCGGCCGCTCGGGGCCAAGCACGCGCGCGGCCATGGCCACGCAGTCGCCGCCGTCGCCGACGACGATGGTGTCGGCGTCGATGGCGTCGGCGATCCCGCGCGCCAGGCGATAGTGGTTGATGGGGCGGGTGTCGGCGCGCTCGTACTGCGCGAGCTCGGCCCGCGCCTTCTCCTCGTCGGTGACGAGCTTGGCGCACCAGGCGGAGTAGCGGTGGGGCAGGGCGCCGTGCTTGAGCGCCGCGGCCTCGAGCTGGGCCAGGATGGCGCGCGCGTCGCCGACGAGGCCGACGTCGACGGCGCGGTTCTTGCCGAGCTGCACGGGGTCGCGATCGATCTGGATGACCTTGGCCGGTGCGTTGATGCCGGCGCCGTAGCCGACGCGGAAGTCGAGCGGCGTGCCGACGACGACGATGCAGTCGGTGTCGCGGAACGCTTTTTTGCGCGCGAGGCTGAGCGCGTGCGGGTTCGAGGCGGGCACCGAGCCGCGCCCCATGCCGTTCATGACGACGGGGATGCCGACGCGCATGACGAACTCGCGCAGCACCTCGGAGGCGTCGTCCCACCACACCTGTGAGCCGACGAACAGCACCGGCTTCTCGGCGGCGGCGAGGAGCTGGCCGGCGCGGTCGACGAGGGCGGGATCGGCGGGGGCGGCGCCCGTGGGCACCGGCGGCGCCACCGGCGGCAGGTGCGCGTCGTCCACCTGCGCGGTCAAGACGTCGAACGGCACCTCGAGGAACACCGGCCCGCGCACCCCCGTGTTGGCGTGGCGGATGGCGGTGGCGATGAGCTCGGGCAGGCGCTTGGGATCGGTCGCCGTCGCCGACCACTTGGTGATGGAGCGCATCAGCGGCAGCTGCTCCATCTCCTGGAGCGCGCCCCGCCCGGCGAGGCGCAGCTCGGCGGCGCCGCCAATCACCACCAGCGGCGACTGCGCGAGCATGGCGTTGGCCACGCCGGTGACCGCGTCGGTGACGCCGGGGCCGGCGGTGACGACGGCGACGCCGGGCCCGCGCGACAGGCGCGCCCAGGCGTCGGCGGCGTGCGCGGCGGCCTGCTCGTGGCGGGTGTCGATGATGTCGATGCCTTCACGGAGGCAGCCGTCGTAGATCGGCGCGATGTGTCCGCCGCACAACGTGAAGATGCACTTGACGCCGGCTTTGGCGAGCGCGCGTGCGACCAGATGACCACCGATGCTGACGGGCATTGCGACCTCCTCAGCGAAGAGCTGGGCTGGGGTCTGCGGTGCAATTAATGGTGAGGATGCGCGGCACGCCGGCTTCGGACTCGAAGCGGAGGATCGAGACGGACGCCGGCGATAGGCGGAGCCGATGATAATGGATCAGGTTCATTCCGAGGTGGTGCGCCAGGAGCACGCGCAAGGGGCCGGCGTGCGAGACGATGACGATGTTGGCTCCGAGTTCGTTGTCGGCGAGCGCCTGCGAGGCGGAGGCGACGATGCGATCGCGCACGTCGCTGATCTTCTCGCCGCCGGGGATCGACTCGGAGACCGGATCGACGAGGAAGCGCTGATATTCGGGAGAAGCGGCGATCTCGCGGTGCGTCTGGGCCTCCCACTTGCCAGCGTCGAAGTCGATGAGGCGCGGGTCGCGCACCACGCCGTGTTTGAACGGAGCCGCCAGGATCTCGGCCGTCTCGACCGCGCGGGGCAGCGGCGAGGCGAGGATCTCGGCGATCTCGTGTTTGCCCGCGAGGAAACGGTCGCGCAATTCCGCGGCTTGCGTGCGGCCGGCGGGCGAAAGGCCGATGTCGCGGCGTCCAGCGACGCGTCCGTCGCGCGTGAAGTCGGTGTCTGCGTTGCGGACGAGGAAGAGCGTCGTGTACATTGCCGAATTCGGTGACCGTAACACGGAAACGGCTTGACAGGTGACGGAGTCAGCGATAAATCCTCGGCGTTTCGCTCGGGGATCGTCTAACGGTAGGACGGCAGCCTCTGGAGCTGCTTATTGGGGTTCGAATCCCTATCCCCGAACAAAACGAGATCGATACCAGGTCGGTCTCAACGGCCCCATAGTCTAGCGGTTAGGACGTCGGCCTCTCACGCCGAAATCCCGGGTTCAAGTCCCGGTGGGGTCACAAACCGAAGCCAAGCGCCCGAATTCGTTGACGCGAGTTCGGGCGCTTGTGTCTTGAACCCGGACCGCCGACCCTCGCGGCGAACTGAGGATCGACGGGCGTAATGAACCGCGGCCGCGACCGCAACGCCTTTTGGGCTCATGCCGCTGTTCCTCGTGTTCCTCAAGGTCGGGGCGGTGCTGTTCGGAAGCGGATACCTTCTTCTAGCATTCCTGCGCGCCGACCTGGTCGAGCGTTTGCACTGGCTCACGAATGGTCAGCTCATTGATGCCGTCGCCGTCGGCCAGATGACGCCCGGCCCAGTGTTCACGACCGCGACCTTCGTCGGCTACATCCTCGGCGGCCCGGTCGCCGGCCTCGTCGCGACGGTCGGAATCTTCCTGCCCGCGTTCGTGTTCGTCGCGCTCAGCGCGCCGATCGTGCCTCGCCTACGCCGCTCGGCGCTCGCCGCCGGCTTTCTCGACGGGGTCAGCGTCGCCTCACTCGCGCTGATGGCGGTCGTCGCCTGGCTGCTCGGACGTTCCGCGATTGTGAGCTACTGGACGGCGGCCGTCGCGGCGGTGAGCGCGATTCTGCTGATCCGCTTTCGCGTCAACTCGGTCTGGCTCGTGCTGGGCGGGGGCGCCGTCGGTCTCATTGCTCAGGCGGTTCGATGAAGCGTGTGGCGACAGTCGTGGCGCTGGTGTTCGCCGCACTGCCTGCCAATGCACAGGGCGACGAGGAGCCGAAGAAATGGGAGCAGCTCTTCTTCCCGTTTCCCATTGTTGGTGCGCCGCCGCAGCTCGAGCAGCAGGTCCAGGTGTTCGACACCGCCCCCTTTTCCGCCCGGCGGTGGAAGTCGCCTTCATCGCGACGCCGCACCTCGGCTTTGTCGCGACCGTGCCGTATCAGTTCGGCTTCTCCGGCCAACGGTGGGGATTCGGCGACGCCCAGCTTTTGGCGCAATACCTCGCGGGCGGATCGCTCCGTTTCGATGACATGGTGTCGATCGGTTTGCAGATGACGTTCCCCACCGCGCAAAGCGGGCTTGGCTCGGGCGACTTCTTCTTCGGCCCCTTCGTCTTCGCAGGGCAGCGACTCTGGCACCATCTCATCTTCGAGCTGAACCTGACCGCGCTCATCCCGACCGTGCACGGCGACACCGCCAGGCAGTTCCTCATCAACGGGCTCGTCTCGACGCTGGTGACGCCGCGGAGCTTCCGAGTCCCCACTTACGTTCAGGTCGAGATCAATACAACGACGTACGTTGACGGAACGGCCGCGTTGCCGCCAGGTCAGACGCGGACGCCTGCGGAGACTGTCTTTGTCGCGCCCGAAGTATTCATTGGCCCGGTCCACGGCATTCGCGTGGCGGGCGGCGTGTTCTTCAACGTGCTCGGCGACCCCATCCACAGCGTCACATATTCGCTGACTGCTGCCTTCGACATCCCCAACCGGTTTGGCTACTAGGAGAGGACCCCTGCTGCAGGAGGCTGTTCCTCGATGACGACGGCGATCGGAGCAGTCGGGCGGAACCCACGCATTCCAGGCCGACGGCACCGACGACATGCGAACCGTGGATGCTCAGAAGCGTCCTCGAACGGCTCATACGGGGTCCATGGCTGGGACGGTTCGCCGACGGCTCGTCCCTACGTGCCCGCCGGTTCGTTGGGCGTTCGAACGGGTGCCCGCTCAACCGAGTCCCGATCCGTCGGTTTTGTTCTCTGGCGACGAGCGCGATCAATAGGAACGGCGCATCACCTTCGAAGTTCTCGTTCCAGCGCGACGCGTGGAGGACGTGCCAGAGGCTGGAGAAGTACCTCAGGCAGATCCGGCGAGAAGGAGAGATCCTCTCGAAGGACCTCGCCGTGACGCTCTATCTGGATGACATCCTCGAGTTCAGCGGACAACGCGAACGAGCGCCCAATTCGGGCTGGTGCTGCGCTCTTGGAACCCCATCAGGTCACAGCATCAGGCTCGCGTCTCGTACCAGCGGGGAAGAGGCGATCGCGCAGCCACAACGACAGGTAGACGAGCGCGATCAGCGCCGGCACCTCGATGAGCGGACCGACGACGCCGGCGAGCGCTTCGCCTGAGCTGATGCCGAAGAGCCCGACGGCGACGGCGATCGCCAGCTCGAAGTTGTTGCCGGCCGCGGTGAACGACAGCGCCGCGGTCTCCTCGTACGAGAAGCCGAGCTTGCGGCTGACCAGGAACGCCGACACGAATATGATCGCGAAGTAGATGACGAGCGGCAAGCGCGATGCGCAGCACGTCGAGAGGGTGAGCGATGATCTTGTCGCCCTGCATCGCGAACATGAGCACGATCGTGTAGAGCAGGCCGAGGAGCGCAGTCGGGCCGATGCGCGGCAGGAACTTGGTCTCGTACCACTCTTCGCCGCGTCGGCGGACGAGGGTGAAGCGCGTCAGGGCGCCAGCCAGAAGCGGCACGCCGAGAAAGATCCCGACGCTCTTGGCGATCGCCCACATCGAGACATGGAACTGCGTGACATCGGCGCCGAGCCAGCCGGGTACGACGGTGATGAAGAGCCAGCCCAGCACCGAGTAGAAGATGATCTGGAACACCGAGTTGAGCGCGACGAGGACGGCCGCGAGCTCGCCGCTGCCGCACGCGAGCATGTTCCAGATGAGCACCATTGCGATGCAACGCGCCAGCCCGATGAGGATGAGCCCGGTCCGGTAGTGCGGCAGATCTGGCAGGAACAGCCACGCCAGCGCGAACATCAGGATCGGTCCGATGATCCAGTTGAAGACCAGAGACGTGCCGAGGAGCTTTCCGCGCGTGAGGTGGCCGAGCTTGCCGTATTTCACCTTGGCCAGCACCGGGTACATCATCCACAGGAGGCCAATCGCAATCGGCAGCGAGACGGTACCGAGCTTGACGCGGTCGAGCGCCGGCCCGATGCCCGGCCACGCACGCCCGAGGCCGATGCCGAGCGCCATCGCGGCGAAGATCCACAGCGGAAGATAGCGATCGATCGTCGAAAGTTTCTTCGTAACCGAGTCGGTCATGACCATCCGTTTGTCGAAATGAGCTGCTTGACCCGCGCCTCGATGTCGTCGCGAATTTCGCGTACGCGTTCGCGCGGCTTGCCCTTGGGATCTTCGAGCGGCCAATCGTCGCGCCGAGTGCCGGGGACCACCGGGCACTCGTCGCCGCAACCCATCGTCACGAGCCACTGCGCGTCGGCCGCCAGCTCGGCCGTGAGCTTCTGCGGCTTCGCCGTCGCAAGGTCGAAGTCTTCTTCGCGCATGACCTCGACGACCTCGGGATGAACGCGCTCGCCGGGTTGCGTGCCGGCCGAGATGGCGCGCGCCTTCGCTGGATTCGCCCACCGATTGAAGAGCGCAGCGGCCATCTGCGAACGACCCGCGTTGTGCACGCAGGCGAAGATGATGGTCGTCATTTGCATGCACCCGGTCCCCGCACCTTGAGCAGACGCTCGACGTCTTTCCGAAGGACTTCCTTCTTGGAGAAGGACGAAACTAGCGTCTTCAGATGGCGCCGGCAGTCCTCGTCCGACTGTGGTGCCAGCCGATAGTAGACCCACTTGTCGCGTCGCTGATGCGCGACGATCCCGGCAGCGCGCAGCAGACCGAGGTGACGCGACGCGTTTGGCTGCGTCAGACTGAGCGCCTCCTCGATGTGACAGACGCATAGCTCGCCGTGCGTGAGCAACGCGATGATGCGTAGGCGCACGTCATCGCCCAGCGCCTTGAACATCCGTGACATCGGTGTGACTTCGACTGAAGCGGCTGCGTAGCCCAACTGAGTTCCTCCTTGACTGGGTACGCCTATTATCATATCTAAATTCGGTGATGCAAGCCAAGGAGCGTGCGTGATGCCGAAGATTGAAGTGTTCGACCCTGCGATGTGCTGCTCGACCGGCGTGTGCGGTCCCAAGGTCGATCCGAGCCTGGCACGTTTCGCCTCCGACCTCGAAGCGCTGAAGCGCGCAGGCGCCGCCGTCACCCGCTACAACCTCTCGCAGCAGCCGGGCGCGTTCATCGAGAACGAGACGGTCGCCGCGGCGATGCGCGAAAAGGGTGAGTGCCTGCCGCTCATCCTCGTCGATGGCCGCATCGTCGCCGAGAAGACCTACCCAACGCGCGAAGTCTTGGCGTCACTGGTGGGCGTGTCGCTCGAGGCATGATTGCCAGCGCATAGCCTCACGGACCTTCTTCGCGAGCCGACGCGCCACCTGTTCTTCACGGGAAAGGGCGGCGTCGGCAAGACCTCGCTCGCCTGCTCGACGGCCATTGCGCTCGCTGATCTCGGCAAGCGCGTTCTTCTCGTCAGTACGGATCCCGCATCCAATCTCGATGAGGTCCTCGACGTACCGTTGGGTGCTACGCCGACGGCTGTCCCGTCGGTGCGCGGTCTAGATGCTCTGAACATCGATCCGGACGCGGCCGCTCGCGCGTACCGCGAACGCATCGTTGGTCCGTATCGAGGCAAGCTTCCCGAGTCGGCGATCACGAGCATCGAGGAGCAACTGTCGGGAGCGTGCACCGTCGAGATCGCTGCCTTCGACGAGTTCGCGAAGCTGCTCGGCAACGTGGATGCGACCGGCGGTTTCGATCACGTCATCTTCGATACAGCACCGACGGGTCACACACTCCGACTGCTCTCGCTTCCGGCGGCGTGGACGGGCTACCTACAAGCGAACCCGGGCGCGGCGTCATGCCTCGGCCCGCTCGGCGGGCTGCAGGCGCAGCGCTCGCTGTACGAGGCGACAGTCCGGGCTCTCTCGGACGAGAGCACGACGACGCTCGTGCTGGTGTCGCGGCCCGAAGCTTCGGCGATCAACGAAGCCGAGCGCACGCGCGGCGAGCTCGCGGCTCTGGGCGTGCGCAATCAGCGCCTGGTAGTCAACGGCGTCTTCGTCGCGAACGACCGCGACGATCGGATCGCGCTCGCGCTCGATGCGCGCGGGCGCGCCGCGCTTGCCGCGCTGCCGGCCGGGTTGGCGCAGCTCGACCAGATCCGCGTGCCGCTGTCGTCGCGCTCCCTCGTGGGAGTCGCGGCGCTGCGTCAGCTCCTGTACGGTGGCGGCGAGGAGCCCACAGCGCCGTCGCTCACAGCGGGCGTGGACTCAGCCGCCTTCCCGGATCTGATTGCCGAGCTGGCGAGGCCTGGCAAGGGCGTGATCATGACGATGGGCAAGGGCGGCGTCGGAAAGACGACGGTCGCGGCGACGGTCGCGATGGAGCTGGCGCGCCGCGGACACCGCGTCCACCTGACGACGACGGATCCGGCCGCGCACGTCGCGGCAGCCGTCGATGGCAAACTTCCGAACCTGCGCGTCAGCCGCATCGATCCGGCGGCCGAGACCGTCCAGTACATGAACGAGGTCCGCGCGCTCACCGCCAACGGACTCGACGAGGCCGGTCGAGCGCTGCTCGAGGAGGATCTCCGATCGCCGTGCACGGAGGAGATCGCCGTCTTTCGAGCGTTCGCGCGAACGGTAGCGACCGGCGAAGACGGGTTCGTCGTCGTCGACACAGCGCCGACGGGACACACGCTGCTCCTGCTCGACGCGACCGAGACGTATCACCGCGAGGTGTCGCGCGGGATGGGTGACGCGCCAGATGCGGTGAGCCGCCTGCTTCCGAGGCTGCGCGACCCGCACTTCACACGCGTGTTGATCCTCGCGCTACCAGATGCGACACCCGTGCACGAGGCGATGCGGCTCGACGCTGATCTGCGCCGCGCGGACATTCAAGCGTTCGCGTGGCTCGTGAATCAGAGCTTCGCAGCGTGTGCGACGTGGGACCCCGTGCTGTCTGCGCGCGCGGCGCACGAGCTGCCGTTCATCGCCGAGGTTCGACGGGCGACGAACCGTTGTGTGGTGCTGCCTTGGACGGGTTCGCCCTCTAACTTGGCGAGGAGGCCTCAATGAGGCGCAAGAGAGTGCTGTTCGTTTGCATCCACAACAGCGCGCGTAGCCAGATGGCCGAGGCGTTCCTCAACCAGGTCTGTCCGGACGAGTTTGAGGCCAGCAGCGCGGGCCTAGAGCCCACGACGATCAATCCGCTCGTCGTCGAGGTAATGCGGGAGGTTGGCATCGATCTCTCGGCGAAGAAGACGCAGGACGTCTGGACGCTGGCCAAGCGGGGCTCGCTGTTCGCTTTCGTCATCTCGGTCTGTCATGAGGCCGCGGAGCAGTGCCCGATCTTCCCCGGCATTTGCAAGCGTGAGGCGTGGAGTTTCGCCGATCCGTCGACGTTCAAAGGTAGCCACGAAGAAAAACTGGCGCAGGTGCGACTGGTGCGTGATCAGATCCGCGGCCAAGTCGAACGCTTCTGCGATTCGCATTGCTCGGAGCTGCCGCGCGCGGCGCGCGCCTAGGTCTTTTCGATGGCGGACTCGATTCAATCGCGAACGAAGGAGAGGACCATTCTGCGCTCAGTTCTCGGCTTGGGTCAGATGGGCGGCGCCGTGGTCAGCGGCGCGCTGTTTTTCACTACCGGCGTCAGTCGAGAGACCATCTTCGCGACGCTCGCTACGACCTGGCATGACCGCTATCAGTCGCATCCTGTTTGGGGGTCGCTGACTCGCGCGGTTACTAGGTCACGGGCGACGGATCGAGCGCACTGAACGCAAGACCGCGCGCGGCAGGCGATGCCGGACGCACAATTTGCGCAACTGGGCTTGATCCGATCTCGTAGACAGTTGTTTTACGCTGCCTGATCGATCTGACCTGCTCCCGAAAAAGTGGACTCGAACGAGAGGCCGTTTTCTCGTAAAAGGAGTCCGATGGCGCGCAAGTCGAAGTTCAGCGAGCAGGAGATCGTGTACGCCCTGAAGCAGGTGGAAGCGGGCGTGCCGCTGCAGGAGCTCTGTCCGCAAGTACGGCGTGAGCGAGCAGACGTTCTATCGGTGGCGCTCGAAGTACGGCGGGCTGAGCGCATCCGAGCTGCAGCGCCTCAAGCAGCTCGAGCAGGAGAACCGGCAGCTGAAGAAGCTGGTGGCCGACCTGAGCCTGGATAAGCACGTGCCTCAGGAAGTGCTCGCAAAAAAAGTCTGAAGCCTGCGCGTAGGCGCGAGATCGCGAAGTGGACGGTGCAGGCCATCGGCATCGCGACCAAGCGAGCGTGCAGGCTGCTGCGGCTGCAACGCAGCACGTTCTACAAGAGGAGCACGCGGCGGGACGACCGGCATCTGCGGCTGCGGCTCCGCGAGCTGGCGCTGGCGCGTCCGCGATACGGCTACCGGCGCCTGCACGTGCTGCTGCGACGAGAGGGGTGGCTGGTGAACATCAAGCGCATCCATCGGCTGTATCGACTGGAGGGGCTGATCGTGCGACAGCGACGGAAGAGGAGGTCGGTCTGTCACCTGCGCTGCCTGCCGCCGGCGCCGCTGCGGATCAACGAGCGATGGGCGATGGACTTCGTCTCGGACGCGCTGAGCACGGGACGGAGGATCCGAATGCTGACAGTGGTCGACTGCTATAGCCGAGAGAGTGTGGCGATCCATGTCGACCACTCACAGCCGTCGCGGACGGTGACCGCGATCCTCGACGGAGTCATCGCGCAGCGCGGGACGCCCGGCATCATCACGGTCGACAACGGGCCGGAATTTACGTCGCAGCACCTCGACGAATGGGCATTCACGCGGAAGATCCAGTTGGACTTCATCCGGCCAGGGCGGCCGACCGAGAACGGCTACATCGAGAGCTTCAACGGGAAACTGCGGGACGAGTGCCTGGACGCCAACTGGTTTGCGTCGCTCCAGGAGGCTCGAGAGATCATCGAGAGCTGGAGAAAGGACTACAACGAAACGAGACCCCATTCCTCACTTGGAAACTTGGCGCTGGCGCAGTACGTGGCCCGTCTGCTGGCGCCCTCGGCGAGGGTAATTTAGAGTAGGAAAATTCGCCCCGAAAACTGTCCACCGCTTGGGGGCCGGTCAAGAGTAGGAAAATTCGCCCCGAAAACTGTCCACCGTTTGGGGGCCGGTCAAGGAGTAGGAAAATTCGCCCCGAAAACTGTCCACCGCTTGGGGGCCGGTCACGCGGATTCACACAGATCGAGCCGAAGTCGACCACGCCGCCGAAGCTTCATCCGTGGGGGCTGATCGTAGATGCGATTGTCTCGACGAAATAATTTAGTCGAGAATTTCCGAAATTCCTTAACCCATGGTGAGAACGGACGAACTTCCGGCCAACGGTGGCAAGAATTGTGACGGGTGTGGGGGCCACCGGCGACCCTGTAGACTGCGACAATTGACCGCGGCTCAAGCGTTCAGGTGGAAACTTCCCACCCGATTTTCCGATAACATGATGGGCTGACACGATGAATGGCGGAAGAGCACCGTCCGGCAAGGGCGGCGATGGCGGGAAGAAATCGTCAGGCGGGTTGTGGGGGGTCGTCAGCAAGATCCTCGACAATGCCTCGTTGGACGTGAACCTCGGCGCCGGCGCGCCTGCGCCGCGTGCGCCGCGTGCGCCGTCCGGCAATGCGGCGGACCCCGCCGCGCGCATGGAGCCGGTCAAGCAGGATCGCAAAGAGACGTACGACGAGATGATCTATCGGACGACCGACGGCGAGCGCGGACAGGCGCCGATCGAACGCATCGATCGAGAGCGCCGATTCGTCGCGAGAAGCCTGGATACGCGAGGGGCCTCGGCGCGAGCGACCACGACAATCCCCGAAGGTGGCGGCGAGCCTCTGTCGAAGGACGTTCGCAACAAGATGGAGCCGAAGCTCGGCGGGGATCTCTCGGATGTACGAGTCCACCGCTCCGGTGAGTCGGCCGAGGCAGCGCAGCACCTGAATGCGAAGGCGTTCACCGTCGGACGCGATGTCCACTTCGGCGGTGGCAACTATAGCCGGGAACGAAAGAAGGCGACCGTCTGCTCGCGCACGAGCTGACGCACGTCGTTCAAGGCAAGCAATCAGGCGTTCAGCGAAAGGCTGACGACCACGACAGCGATCACGGTGCAGAACAACATCAGGTTTCCGATCCGAATGAGCCGGCGGAGAAAGAAGCGGACGCGAAGGGCGACGAGGTTGCCGACAGCCTTCATGGCGGCGAGGCTGCTGACAAGCATGGCGGCGGCGCCGCGGCGAAGCCGGAGCAGAAGCCCGCACCGATCTCGGCCAAGTACACTGGCGTCGGCCGGAAAATCTACCGCAAGCCTAAGCCGCCGAACCCGAATTCCGAACCGCCGAAGCATCACCATCGGACAAGCCCGAATCGAACGTCGCGCTCGCGGACGCGTGCGCTCACGATCCCGGCATCGCGAAGCAGAAGTATCAGGACGTCATGGGCGAGGCGGCTCCGCGTGCCGTAGCAAAGCGCGATCACTTCATCAAGGCGGCGACGGAGCGTCTGAAGAAGAATCCTAAAGATCCGCTCGCCGCGATGCGCGATGAGGCTGCCGATCCGCAGTATCTGTGTCTCGGAAACAAGGTGCCCGACGACGCGCTCTCGCAGGGCGGCGGTGTCTCTCGCGTGCTCGATCTGCCAAGCCTCTTCACGCGCGGGTATCTCGCGCCGTCGTTCCTCGCCCGCGTTTGCGCCGACTGGCGCGGACGCGTTCGTCGATCAAGCGCGCCAGGGCAAGTTCGATCCACAAAAGCATCTCGACGACGCCGAAGGAGCTGCGCGGCAAGGTCGCCGAGACGTGGTGGTTCCCGTCGAACGGAGCCAACGCCGTCAATCTCGAGAAGCTGCGGCACGAGCTCTATATCCACGACGATCCGAACTATGCCAAGGGTGCCGTCCGTCTCGATATGCCGCCCTCGGAGCTCAAGGCACAGAAGATCGAGATGTTTAAACCGACGGCGTTCGATGGGCTCCATCAGGGTGGTGGAAACGACGCTTGGTGGCGGTCGTCGAACGATCCCAATTGGGGCCTGACGAAGAACAACACGAAAGAGGCGGTCATGCCGTCTCAGCTCGTCGGGAGGTTCAAGCACCGCACATTAAAAATGATGCCGACTGAGCCGGCGAAGACTTCGGCCGGCGCGGGCAAAGGCAAGAAGCCGAAGGCGACATGACGATCGACGGCGTGAACATCGACGACAGCACCGACTTCGCGCGACTCGCGGAAGACGCATTGCGCAGTCGTATCGGCTGGTCGCGGTCGACGACGGAAACGCGTCGGCTGGCTGTTTCAGGCGCACATGGCCGCAATCGCGTGGCAGACGGCATTGCGGATCGAATCGCCGTCGCGGGATTGGCGATCAACGCGTCATCAATCGCGATCGCGCGACCAAAGCATGCCGCTCTGCTGTTCTTCGTGACGTTTCCTGATGCAGCGGCGCAGACATTTGCCGCTCTGGAACGCGCATTCACGGACCGCAGCACTGTTCGCGGCGTCTTGCCGCCGGACGGCGGAAGCACGGTATCTGGAGTGGTGGCTACTGCGGGCGATTGCTTCGGTCGCGGCGACTGGCGTCCCTGCAGCGATGAGGATGATCGAACAAGAGGCGCTGCGCAGCGACGGCAAGACGAAGCCATACATCCGCACACGCTGATCATCGCCGATAGTGATTGGTTCAATCACCACCGTGCCGACATCCGTGCGCCTGCATCCCTCGATGAATGAGCTCATCGAGACAATCGAGCAGGCGAAATGAGACGGTCGAAGAACAACAATGGCCGCAACGATGTCAGCGGCATCATGGTTTTTACGGCGGAGTCGTGAGCTCATGAGGCACGGCTCGCGGAATCCGATGCGTCCACGTAATCGTCGACTCGATTTCATGCTCCTGATCGCCGGCGCGATGCTCGTCGCCGCCGCAGCGAGTTCAAGTCGCGCCGAAGAAGTCTCGGCGAAGGAGCACTACATCAAGGGCACGACGGGCGTTCGAGTTGGGCGCCTACGACGAAGCGATCGCCGAATACTCGGCCGCGTATCGCATCAAGGACGATCCGGCGCTGCTTTACAATATCGCGCAGTCACATCGCCTCGCGAACCATCCGGCCGACGCTGCCCGGTTCTATCGGCTGTTCTTGATGAAGGTTCCCAACGCGTCGAACCGCGCAGAAGTTGAAGCGAAGATCGCCGAACTGCAGAAGCTCGTCGAGCAACAGAAGAAGACGCAGAACATGCCGCCAGACAGCGTGAAGCCACCGGGATCGCCGGCGGCACCTGCGAAACCGCCCCTGCGGCGCCACCGTTATCCTCTCAGACGTCGACGCCGACGGAGCCGGCGCAAGCGACGCCGCCCGATACGACAGGACTGCGCCGAACCGCCCGCACTGAGAAGATCGCCCGGCGCGGCAACTGCGGCTGTCGGCGTCGCGCTCATTGTCGGTGGCATTGTTATGGGAGTTCTTGCCCAGCAGGCCAGCGACAAGCTGACGAGCATCAACAACAACATGCAAGCCTTCGACTACAACGCGCAACAAACCGGCAAGACCGAACAGCTCCTCGAAGGCGTCTTCCTCGGCGTCGGCGCAGCCGCTGTTGTCGCCGGTGGCGTCGTCTTCTTGCTTGGTCACCGCGAGCAGCGTCGTGCGCAACGGCTATCGTTCGCGCCCGTCGTTGGACGCAATGGCCTCGGCCGCCATTGTGGAGGGGAGCTTCTAATGCGTCGATTGCTGGCAATCGTGGCTTGCGCATCTTTGGCCGGCTGTTTCTCGCCGAAATATTCGAACGGCGCCGTTCGCTGCCAAGCGGGAAGCCATCCGTGTCCCGACGGCTACTATTGCGCCGTCGACAATACCTGCTGGAAGAACGGCGAGGGTCCGAACGCCGGCAGCGACGGCGGCGACGTTGACATGGGCGCAAACGACATGGCGCAGCCGCCGGTGCTGACATATCCTGCTGCCGCCGTGTGGACGTCGTGTGGCGGTGGCAGCTCGACCGCGGCGAGCGGTACGGAGCTGAACTTCAGCCTCTGTCCGAGCCTCATCGGCGGCACCGCCGTAAGCCCGAACGGCGCGACGGCGACCTTCGGCCTTTTCTCGAACGACACCTATCAGTGAAAGAAGGAGCGACGTTCATGCGCAGGCTACTCTCGATTGCAACGCTACTGACCCTCGCGGCCGGCAACGCGTCTGCGACGGTCCCGAGCTCGTTCTCGGTGCAAGGCGTGCTGCGTGACAACACGGGCAAGCTGCAGTCGATGGCGATCACGGTGACAGCGAACATCTTCGCCGACCAGATGGGAGGGACGGCGCTGAACACCGCTCCGTTCATCGCGAACAACGTCATGGCGGTGAACGGTCTGTTCACCGTGACGTTCAGCGACGCGATGCTGATCGCGAACTTGTCGAGTACGCCGAGCGGCCAACTCTGGCTCGAGGTGACCGTCGGGAATGACACGTTCCCACGCCAGCAGATCACGCCCGGCGTCTGGGCGCTGATGAGCGCGCAGGCCGACAATGCGTTGCAACTCGGCGGCAAGCCACCGAGCAGCTACGCACTCGCGTCGCAGCTCACTGGCGGAACGGTCACTTCCGTCGCTACTGGCACCGGACTTGCCGGCGGTCCGGTGACGACGTGCCGGAACGATCTCGGTGGATTTCGCCCTGGTCGCACACGCGGTCCACACGCACACGGTGGGCGATTACAAGCAAAGCGCCACTGCCTCCGGTCAGGTGTCGAGCTGCTGCCCCGCCGGCACAAACATCATCTCCGGCGGTTGCTACATCAACAGTGGCTACATCACGGGGAGCTTCATCTCGGCGAACTGCTGGTACTGCAACTTCGCGCCGAACACGGGCGCGGCGGAAGATTGCCACGCCTACTGCATGTAGCTCGACTCGTCCCGCCGCTCACCAGTACGTGTTCAGCCATAGCTCGACGGCGATTGACTGCGCGACCATCATCGGTACAGCGAGCTGATAGAGCCAGCGCGCGCCGCGATCATACCAATGCTCGGCCGCGGCGGACGCGCCGAGCACGACTGCGGGCACAAACATCATGAAGACGTGCTCCACTTCGCCGCGTGGCTTGCCGGCTGCGATCGCCGCGAGCCATGGGATCGACGCGCCCAGAATCAGCCACGCGTACTCGGACTTGGTGCGATGAACTAGCCGAAGGATCGCGCCGCCGAGGCTGCGACCGGCCAGTCCAGTTAATGGTAGCCCGAGTGCGCCGAGGAATCCGATCGGCGAGCCGATGGCGAAATGCAGTCGATCGCGCTGGATGTCGACAGACGAGCCGAAGCGCGCTGCCTGGAATTTCAGGACGTGGATTGGGCGATAGCCGAATCCGAAAATGAGATCGGCGTAGAACGCCAGGAAAAGCGCCGGACCGAGGGCAAGCGCGATCAATCGTCGCCGGTCGAGACTGCCGCGCTTCGACCAGATGATGCACGCATACGTCGCCGCCATCGAGAACGCGAGATAGTGGCAGAAGGTGGCTGCCGCGAACGCGAGTCCCCAGATGACTCCACCCCACCATTTTCCGTCGAGCGCGCAGGCGAGCCCGTAGAGCGCGATCGCAGACAGCAGCATCGTGAAGCAGTCCATGGCGAGAACAGCGAAGGCAGACACCGAACAGGCAAATAGGAAGAGCGCGACTGTCGTGCGTGCGATGCGCTCGTCGCCGAGGCGGCGCGCAGCTCCGTAGAGCGGCAGTGCGGTGAGAGCGGCGAACGTCGAACAGACTGCCTCGGCTTCCATGGCACCTGAGAAGCCAATCCACTTGACGAGCGCGAGTAGGAGGATGATGCCGGGCGGATGCGTTTCGCCGTGCTGCGACAGAGCGCCGACTTCGGGGAAATGTGCCAGGAAGCCTCGGTCGACGAGATGTATGTCGTTCCAATATTCATTCGGGCGGCTGAACGTGAACAGGAACCCGCTGAACACGCCGTTGCGTGTGATCCCGCATGCGAGATGGAAGACGAACGCGGCAATCGTCATCGCTGCGAGCGCCGCGATAGGATCGCCATCATGTCGCTTCGCCCAGCTCCGAAGAATCGGCCACGCGAGCGCGAACGCGCCGAGCGGCACGATGGCGCGTCGCCATTCGATGCGCCACTCTGCGCGAACGTAGAAGGGCCAAAGATCTGTTGACTGGCCCGTCCAGGGCGGCGGCTTCCAGTGCGCCACGATTCCAAGCCCGACGATCCAAAGGAGGAGAACGGCGAGCGCGATACCAAGCTCGACGAGAGTTTCACGACGGAGCGCACGAGGCTGCGGCGGGGTCACGGGCGCGAGCAGCTTAGCATGCCTACACAATGGGCGACGGGTATCGGGAACGCCGCCAATAGATCATAGACTGGGGCCATCAGCGACGAGCTTCCAGCATCTCGGCGCGGCAGGTGCGCGCGATCAGGGCGGAGACGTGATAGCCGTCTCCGTCCACCCGCGCGACAGTAATTGACCCGCGAATCCGGGCGTGTACGATTACGGGCGATGGTTAGCGACGCGATCCACCCGGCCGGCGTGCTCGCCGGTTATCTGAAGTGAGCGCGGCAGGTCCGCTCGCGCCGTCGCTGCCAAGCGACGCCGACATCCGCGGCGTGCTGCTGCAGCGTCTTCGGGCGCGCCACAGCGACGAGAACGATGTCGCCTTCCTAGAAGAGCTGGGCCTCTGCCGCGGGCAGGTCTTCGTCGACGTTGCTGTCGTAAACGGCTCGATCCATGGCTACGAGATCAAATCCGATCGGGACAGCTTGCGGCGCCTCGCTGGGCAAGTCGCGATGTACGGCCGCGTGCTAGATCGCGCGAGTCTGGTTGTCGGTGCGAAGCACGTCGAGCAAGCCGTCGTGGCCGTGCCGCCGTGGTGGGAGATCCACGTTGTCGAAGCGCGCTCGACGGGGCTGCACATGAAGCGGCTGCGCCGCGGCTGTAAGAACCCGGCTCGTGATGCGCGCGCCCTGGTCGAATTGCTGTGGCTCGACGACGCGCTCGCGTTACTCGCCGAGCGGGGCGGGGTGCGCGGCTATCGGGGTCGCCCGAGGCGCGAGATCTGGGACCGCGTTTGCGAGCTGTATGCGGTCGACGAGATCGCCGATGAGGTGCGGAAGCAGCTCAACGCCAGGCCAGCGCGCCAATCTGCTCCGCCGCGCACGTGAGGTGATGGATCGTGCCGAGGCGTCGCCACGCCTCTGGCGTCCCGACCTTCGGCCCGCCGTCTGCGCACAGCTTCATCCCCGCGCAACCGGTGCAGTGGGTCTCGCCCTTCCAGTGCGCCCTTTGGAGGTGGCCGTAGACGAGCTGCGTCGCCAAGCCGGGGAACTGGATGCTGGGAGCCACAGAGTCTGTGCTCACGCCCTTGATGAGCAGCCACTGATCGCCGGTCGCAACGCGCGTCGACGCTGAGGCCGACATGATCCGCGGATCAAAGCCTTCGACGCCGAGTGGATGCTGAATTGCGCAATCGCTGAACGTGGGGAGTCGGGGGAGGCGCGCGACGTCCGCGCGATCGTCGTAAAGTTCCTCCCGCCACGCCAGCCACTCGATGCGGTCGACGAGGGCGTAGGAACTGGGGTCGACGACGGCCATGCTCTGGGGAAACGCGCAGCCCGAGACCGTGAGCGTGCGCCAACGCGTCGGATCGGGAATCTCGTCGACGAATCCTCGTGCGAGGGCGCGGACACCGGGAACGATTAAGCTCTCGACGGGACCGAGGTCGAGGATGAGATCCACGTCCTCGTGCTTGAGGCCGTGCTTCTGCATGAAGGTTGGCAGATCGCGGGAGACTCTGCCCGCTTCTCGTACTCGGTGCGCGTCAATCGGATGGCGGTGCCGTTGTTTCGGTGCGCGAGCGCGGCCTTCACATCTGCAGTCCGCGAGATTCCCGTTACGGGCGTGAACGGCGTCTTGATCGCGGCGGCGCGCTTGAACAGGTCGGCCGCGGCGCTGGCGCCATCAGGCGCGATCTCGCGGCAGTCGAGGAAGTATCGCTTGTAAGGAGCTACGGCCGCGTCCAGCTTCGTGAACGCGTTTACCAGATGGTTTGCGAGTTTCGGCGGCGGCTTTCCGGCCAGCGCCTTGCGCTCGACGATCTCCAGCAGTGGAGTCGTGCGCGATTGCACGGCCCTCGAGACGGTTCTCAGCGCAGCCTTTTCCCCGCGCTTGATCTTCAGCACCGGCACGTAGTGATTGGGTCCAAACTTCATCAGTCCCTCACCGCGGCCTTCGGCGGTTCCCACAGCACGAGGGGCTGCACCTCGCTCTTCAACGCCTTGAAGTACGATTCCAGCGCTTCGCGCGGATTCGCGTTTCTCGACGAGAAGCAGATCTTCACGGTCTTGTCGCCCTTGTCGTTTTCGACGATCGGCTGCACCGCGCTTCGCACTGCCTCATGGCCAAGCCGATCGCAAAGCGCGAGCAGAAGCGCCTCCAGCGTGACGAGGCGGCCTGACAGCGCTTCCGCGAATCCGTCGACGGCGGCGAGGGCGACCAGCGACTTTTTGTCGCCGGTCAAAATGATTAGCGACCTCTCCGCAGCGCACGCGAAGAGCTGCGCCTCACCCGGATCGATCTTCGGGATGCCCACGAGGCGATCGAGCCACTCCGTTGATGCGGGCGGCGCCATCTCCATCGATTCGGCGATCGGGATCAGCGCGTCGCAGGCGCCCTGACCGTAGAGCTTCGGAATCGCGCCGCGCCGGAGCATGTTGGGGAGCGCGGGCAAGCGCCGGCACTCGGCCACGCTGACATCAAACAACGCGAGTGATTGCTCCAACAGACCCACCACCCCGAGTTTGCAGAAGATGTCGGTGTCAACTAGCGGCGGCATCCCGATCGGAGTCACCGTACAAACAGCGCAGCAGCGCGCGGTCGCTCTCCGAAGCGTTATCGAGGTCCACATTCCGATCGAGCTGCGTGCGGAGCATGCGCTTGCCGTGCGTCGTCTTGTAGAGCGCCTGCGCGGCCATCATCGCCAGCGGGTAGTTGCCCGTTCGCCGCGCCCACGCCCAGACGACTGCGGACGCGTCAACGCCCGTGTCCTTCTCAACTTGGTGCGCGATCGTCGCCAGCTCCTTGAAGGTCGACGCGCGCACGTCGGGCACCGTGACGCCGCCAGTCGTTACCGCTGTGGCGTACGCGTCGGCGCGCTTCTCCATCTCGTGATCGTCGAGCACTTCTTCCTTCTCGTCGACGACCGGGTGGTCCGCCGTGCAGTCGCCATTGACGACGTGGGCGACCTCGTGCGCGATGATGAAGGCGAGCCGAGCGGGAGCGTCGACGTCGTGGCCTACGACGATGACGGGCCGCCCCTCGACGATGCAGGCGAGCCCCTGGAAGGTCGGCGCTGGGAGGTTCTCGATGTGGATGATTGGAATGCCTCGCGCCCAGAGATCACCCGCGAGATCGTTCAGGACGAGCAGCTGACGCGTACCGACGATCTGCTTGCGCCACTCCAGCGGATCAGCCGGCGGCAGTCGCACCGTCTGCTCATTCATCGAGCGAACGACTGCGCCTGCCATCTGCAGCGCCGCGTGGATTGCGGGCGCGAGGCGATCGGTTGCGATGTCGCGAACGCGCCGGAGCTGCGCGCCCGGGTACTTCGGCGGGGCGAGCGGTGCGCCGGGATCGCGCACAACGGCGAGCGGCGCGCCGATGAAGCGCGCAACGCGGATCTCGACGTCGGGTAGAAGCGTCTTGTCCGACTCGCACGACTTGTCCCACCAGTCGGGTAGCACGGCTGCGCGCGCGAACGACTTCTTGAAGCCGGCTGCGGAGAGCCGGCTCATCAGCGTTGCGAACGTATGTGTGTGCTTTACCAACTCGACGAACCTCCGCGCGGCGGCCCACCCGCGGACCGCGATCCTGTACTTCCGTTCAGGCTACATCGATCGATCGCGTTGTCAAGCTTCTGCCTGCGCCGAAGCCATCGATCAAGGGATGCGACGACTTTGCCGCCTGAAACGGCGTCGGCGCCAGGCAGCGAGGGGCTGACGGCGAACCAGCGGGCACGTATGGCCGATCCTCGTCAACCGCGCGCTCGCCACTGTCTGCGCATGAACGCGCGTGAGCCCTCGTGCACCGTGAGAAGCTGATGCGGACTCTGGACCGAGGCGCAGGCATTCTCGCGCGCGGGTAGCCGAAGCGCCGCCTCACCTCGGCGAGCTCGCGCAGCCGCATCCGCAGCGCCGCCGTGTTCTTCTTTCGGCTCCGGTAGTAGCGCGTCGATCGATTCAGCATCATCAGCCTGCACGCTCGCCTCACTGCCACGCCGAAGCTGCCGACAAGAAAATTGGCGCGCTCTCGACGAACCACAGGCTTTTGCGAGCACCTCCTGTAGCATGTGCTTGTCGAGCGTCAGGTCCGCGCGGCATGCTCTTGATCCTACGACGACGATGACGAAATGCTGCCGTCGCTGCGCACAATGAATCGCCCAAGCACGACCCGAGCTCATCATCGCCGACGAGCAACACAGAGCAGCGTCACGTCGCGCCGCCAGGGCTTCAGTTTGGAGAAAGTCCCGGTGGGGTCACTGGATTCGCACAAGTGCCCGAATTCACGCGAGTGGTTCGGGCACTTGTGTTTTGGACCCTCGCGAGCCGAACATACTCGCAGTCCGTGGCTGCTTCGCCTGCTCGGTCACTTCGAGTCAATTCGTGTCACCTCGAGCCTGCTCGCGACATGACCAGGTGAGGAGGACGAAGATGCTGCTGAACGACGCGGAGATCGACCGCGACACGTTCGAACGGTTCGTAGCGCGATCGCAATCGATGGTCTGCGCGGTGGCCTACAGCGCGCTCGGCAATCGGGCGCTCTCGGAGGAGGTGGCGCAGGAGGCGTTCCTGATCGCGTGGCGCGGCCTCCCGACGCTGCGCGAGCCGCAGGCGCTGCCGGCCTGGCTGTGCGGCATCGTGCGGCGAGTAGCGGCGAATGTTCGGCGCAAGCGGCGCTGGGAGGTGACGACGATGGCGATCTCGGAACACACGCCATCTACGGCGGCCGATCCACTCGACGAGCTGTTGACGCGCGAAGAGGAGGAGCTGGCGGCGCGCGCGCTCGGAGGGCTGGCGGAGAAGTATCGCGAGCCGCTGGTGCTGTTCTATCGGGGGGAGCAGTCGGTGCGGGAGGTAGCAGCGGCGCTGGCGCTGAGCGAGGACACGGTCAAGCAGCGGTTGAGCCGCGGACGGAAGCTCCTGAAACAGCGCACGGGGTGCGTGGAGCGCGTGCTGCGGGCGACGCGGCCGGGGGCGGCGTTCACCGCGGCGACGGTGGCGGCGCTCTTGGCGGCGAAGGCGTCGGCGGCAGGTGTGGCGTCGGTGGGCGCGTCGTCGATGGGTGTCTCCGTAACACCGGCCTCCGCGGCCGGCACCGGCAAGATGGTGGCGGTGCTGGCAATTGCGCTGGGCGGCCTGGTCGCCGTTGGCGCGGCTGCGTCGCGCGTGAAGCGATCGAGCGTGACACGATCGTCAGCCGCGACGGTCGCCGCGCCGAGGCGTGCGCCCGTTCCGGCAGGCGCCCGCGTCGGGAGCGCGGGCGGGTCCCACGGCGATATTCGGACGCAACGACCGGGGCACGCTTTCGCTGGCCCGAGCAGTCCTACAACGCCGTCGGCGGATGGCTGGAGGGCAGGGCTTCAGCGGAAGGTAGATCTCGATTTCGGCCAGGCCGGCTCCTACGACATTCTTGGTCTTCTCGCCGAAGTGAGTGACGTGCCCATCCTCGTCGATGGCGACATCGCGGCCAAGGTCAACCTGCGCGTGCACGACGTGACGGTGATCGACGCGCTCGACGAAGTGATCGCGCAAGCGGGAGCGACACGCACCGAAGTGCCGTGTCTGCGCATCATTGCGCGTTCGGCGTCGAGCGTGCCGCTCTTGGGCGGCACGCTCATCACCGCGTCGTTCGATGCCGTCGAGTTGCGCCAGATCGTCCACGCAATCGAGGGGCCGCTCGGAACGCGCATCGTTGTCGCTGACGACGTTGCGCCGGAGAAACTGACCATTCGCTTCGACTCGACGCCTGCCTCTGTTGCGCTGGCGCAGCTGCTCCGCGAAGCCGACGTCGGCGTTGAGAGTGCGACCGCGTTCGAAATCACTCCCAATGTTCCCTGACCTTAGTAGGTATTCCAGGTGGCTTGAAACGAGGGCGTGAGCGGGCCGGTGGTGAACGAGGTCAATCCGATTTCACCCCAGCCGCCGCCGAACTTGATGAAACTCTGCCCCGAGAGCGGCGCATTCTTTTCACCGACGTTCACCTGGTTGGCGGCGGTGTCGTAGCTCGGGCCGCTGGCATTGGTGTGATCGGTGAAGCCGAGCGTGACGTCGAAGTTGCCGGCGCTGGGATAGCTGGCGTGCGTGCCGTCGGCCGAGTAGACGACCGGATGCGTATTGTCGATCCATTGTAGCTGCGTCTTCGAATAGCGCGTACCGCTGTTATGCTGCGCATACCACGCGCTGTGGAAGCTCTCGTTTGCGTCGACTGTGACGGTGACGTGCTCCCAATCGGCCTGATGATTGAAATCGAGCGGGCCGTTATCGTAGGCGTAGAAGAACCAATATTGGATATCGAAGCCGCCGGCGACCAGCGTCGATTTCTTCACGTGCACGTAGGTGCGCCAGCCGCTCGGGTCGGTGCCCGCGTTGTACGTGGTCTCGGGCGGTTGCAAGAAGAACTGCCCGTGGGCGCCGCTCGACGGATAGATGGTGCTGGTGTGGATGCAGATGATGTTGTCGGTGGGATGGGTCTGCGTCGACAGGTTCGCCTGCGTGGCCTTTCCGTTGCTCAGCACCTGGTGGTCGGGGCAGCCGGTATGATTGAAGCGCATTTGGACCTTCGGTAGGTACCAGTCGACGTTGGCCGGGCGCGTGTTGTCGGAGCTGTAGAGGCGGACCGTCGGGGAGAACTTCGCCATGAGCGCGGCCTCGACGGTGTCGGCGATGCCGTCGCCGTCGCTGTCTCCGGCCAGCTCGGAGCCGACCTCATCCTCGCTCATCGGCGCTTCGCAGCCGCCGGCAACTGCCGCCAGAAACAGTAGTGGCATCCACCTGTTCATGAAACTCCTCATGGTGTTGGCGTTGCGCGATCGAGATCATCGCGCCGACCGACTCTTCGTCGGCCGCCGATCCGTTTTGTGACGTCTCAGCAACTAGTGTGCCTCGCGCAACTGTCCGGCGACACACGCGCAGCAGCGCTCTTTGCCCACGGCTGTCCCCACTTGTGAGGTGAGGCGGTTGCACCATCGCGTGCGGATCGAATTGTTCGCGTATTCGTTTGCAGCAGCTGCTGTCGTAGACTTCAGTGTTGTCAGAGTTCCGCGGCAAGCGCTGATCAGCGGCGCGGCCTTTTGCCGTGCTTGCGGTCGAGATAGTCGGACAGCGCGTCGAGCCGCTCCTCGAAGCAGCGCTCGAACTCGTCGACCCACGAGGCCACTTCGGCCAGCGGCTGCAGCCGCAGCTGGTAGATCCGCTGCCGCCCTGCGCGTCGCTCCTCCACCAACTCGGCGTCCTTGAGCACGCGCAGATGCTGCGAGATGGCGCCGAACGACACGCCGAACGGCTCGGCCAGCTCGCTCGCCGGCTTCTCGCCCCCCTTGAGCAGCACCAGGATCGCCCGCCGCGACGGATGCGCGATGGCGTGGAAGACGTCGCTCTTTTGCAGCGGGCGCGCCATGGTCAGCTATTCCACTCCGGGTAGTCGGCGCGCAACGCCGCGAAGCGCGCCTGCCAGTCGGGCAGCGGCGCCCCGTCGAGCTGCGCCTCGAGCCGATCGAGGAGCGCGTGCAGCCCGGGCAGAAAGCCGCGCGCCGTCTGCCGCGTCATGCGCCGGTAGGTCACCGTGAGCAGCGTGCCGCCGTCGCGCGCCTCGAGCTCGTAGCAGAAGATCGCGTTCTCGCCCTTGGGCATCTCGGGCACCGGCGCGATCGTCCACTCGCACTCGAAGACGCGCGGCGACTCCCAGCGCAGGATCCGCCCCGTCGAGCGGTACTGCGCGGGCCCCGAGACCATCGCGATGGCCCCGCCGGGGCGCGCGTCGATCGCCACCCAGGTGACGAAGAGCCACTCCTTCATCCCCTCGGGCGTGGTGATGGCGTCCCACACGTGCTCGATCGCGTGGGCCAGCCTGCGCTCGAACACGATCGTCGCCAGCTCGCCATCCACCATCATGCGGCCGCGCGCCATCGTCAGGCCCGCGGCTCGTAGACGCTGTAGACGTTGCCGTTGCGGAAGGCTCGCCTGCTCGTGACGCGCAAGATCCTGCCGCGCGCAGCCGCCGAACATCGTCCGACCCGCGCCAAGGACGACCGGCACCACCAGCACCTGGAACTCGTCGACGAGCCCGGCCTGGGCCAGCTGCGCCACCACGCTGCCCGAGCCGAGGATGGTCAGGTCGCCCTCGCCCTCGCGCTTGAGCCGCTCGACACCGGCGAGGAGCTCGCTCACCACGGTCGTGTTCTGCCACGACGCCGCGGCCAGCGTCCGCGAGAAGACGACCTTGGCGAGCTCGTTCATCTGCTTGGCGACGACGGGGAACTGCTGCGCCGCCAGCGGCGTGGGCCAGAAGCGCACCATCATCTCGTAGGTCTTGCGGCCGAACAGCAGCATGCCGCCGCCCGCCGCGTTGCCCTCGATGAAGGCGCGGAACTCGGGATCGTCGCCGCCGTTGTGGCTCCACGACACATCGCCGTCGATGCTGCTGTAGTAGCCGTCGACCGATACGGAATTGAAGACGCTCAGTCTGCGCATGAGCGAAGATTATTTAGTTATGTCTAAAATGTCCAGAGATTTTAGCGAACGCTAAAATGACGACTCCGGCATCTGTCACGCTCGTCTGAAGCAGGAGGTCGAGCGCAGCGCCGTGAACGGCGACGTCGAGCCGCTCACACGATAGCCGTCACGACGGAGTAGCTCGCCGAACGGCAGATAGCGTCCATCGGCAGCGTGGAAGGTGTGGTGGTCACCGTCGACGATGACGCGCGGGCCACGGTCGGTCGGATAGGCGGGTTTGGGATCGGCGCGTAAAGCCTGTGTCCGGAACCTGTTGTGCGTACGCAGAAGACCAGACCAGCAAACCGACCGAAAACAAGATGGGCCTCATGCCTGCTCCCTTCGTTCGGTCGGCGTCGCAAGGCGGACGAGTGGATTGGCTCTGAGCCCGTCCAGAGACCACTGCAGCGCCGCCGCCGGTCCCTCAGCCATGTTCAGCTCGGATGCGTGTTCGCAAGCCAGGACAGGATGTGAGGAGCATTCCGCTCCATTGCGGACGCACAAGGCACCGCCGTGCATCACGTGAGCCGGAATTTCTCCATCCGACGATACAGCGCCTGACGCGTGAGCCCGAGCGCCTGCGCCGCCCGGGTTACGTTCCAGTCGTGCTCCCGCAGCGCGCGCTCGATCGTCGCGCGCTCGACCTCGTCGAGCGTCTCCGCGCGGGCGTTCGCCGCCGATCCGACCGGGTTGCCGGCGCCCGAGAGGCTCAGATCCGGAGCATCGACGAAATCGCTCTTCGCGAGGATGACGGCCCGCTCGATGACGTGCTCCAGCTCGCGCACGTTGCCCGGCCATGCGTATTGAACGAGCGCCGTGCGCGCTGCGTCGGTGAATCCGCGGAGTGAGCGCTGGTGCTGCACGCTCGAGCGGCCGAGGAACTGGTCCGCCAGCAGCAAGATGTCGTCGCCGCGCTCACGCAGTGGCGGCAACCCGATCTCGACGACATTGAGCCGGTGATAGAGATCGGAACGAAAGCGCCCCGCGGCCATCTCCGCCCTCAAGTCGGAGTTGGTGGCCGCGATCACGCGCACGTCGGCCTTGACGGGACGAGTCGATCCGAGCGGCTCGTATTCGCGCTCCTGCAACACGCGCAGCAGCTTGACCTGGTGCTGCGGTGCCAGCGTCGCGATCTCGTCGAGCAGGATGGTGCCACCCGAGGCGGCCGCGAAGCGTCCGGGGCGGTCTTCGCCGGCATCGGTGAAGGCGCCGCGGACGTGGCCGAACAGCTCGCGCTCGACGAGGGCGTCGGGCAAGGCGCCCATGTTGACTTTGATGAACGGCTTTCCGCTGCGCGTGCTCGCCGCGTGAATGCCGTGCGCGACCAGCTCCTTGCCAGTTCCTGGCTCGCCCGTAAGAATGACACTGGCGCCTGTCGGCGCGATGGCACGAACCATCCGGGCGACGGCACGCATCGCGGGCGAGCGTCCCCATTCGTCGCCTGCGGAGCCGTCGCTCCCATCCGCCTCTGCTCGTCGCAACGCCAGCTGTGTGCGGCAAGCGGCAAGCAGCCGTTCATTGTCCCACGGCTTGCGCACGTAGTCGCGTG
Organism: uncultured delta proteobacterium; assembly: GCA_963816965.1. Lineage (GTDB taxonomy): Bacteria > Myxococcota_A > Polyangia > Palsa-1104 > Palsa-1104 > JAQBQH01. The sequence goes on along the minus strand of CAWFMP010000004.1, from coordinate 1,905,697 downwards.
CGCCGAGCTGCATCGCCTCGACGGCGCGCTCGACGGTCGCCCAGGCGGTCATCAGCACGACCGGCAGGTCCGGCCACGACCGATGCAGCTGGCGGATGAGATCGATCCCTTCTTGTCCCGACGTCGTGTCGCGCTCGAAGTTCATGTCGAGCACGACGACGTCGATCGACTCCGCCGCGCAGCGCGCCATCACCGCCGACGGCGATTCGGCCGTGACGACGCGCCAGCCGTCTTCGGCAAACAGCATCGCCAGCGCTTGCAGAACGGCGCGATTGTCGTCCGCGACGAGAACGGTAGGCGTCATCCGGCCTCGCGGTAGGGATGTGCGTGCACGACGTCGGGGATCACGATGCGCATGAGCGTGCCCCCAGTCGGACTACGCTCCGCCGTGATCGTGCCGCCATGCGCAACCACGATTTGCCGGGCGAGCGCCAGGCCGATGCCGCTGCCGCCCGGCTTGGTGCTGAAGTAGGGCACGAACAGGTTGCGCCTCGCCTCGGCGCTGATGCCGGGTCCATCGTCCGCGACGCAGATCTCGAGCGCGCCGGCGACGCGGGCGCCGCTCACCACGACCGTGCCCTTGGCCGGCGAGGCTTCGATCGCGTTCTTGATGACGTTGACCAGCACGCGCTCGAGCTGCTGCGCATCGATCTCGGCCGCGCCACCGGCCGCCTCGCGGACGTCGATCGCGACCTCGCGCGCGGCCGCCTGCTCGGCGAAGAGCGCCGTCGCGCCGGCCACGAGCTGGTCGACGTCGGTCAGCTGACGATTGGGCGGCGGCAGCTTGGCGACTTCGGCGTAGCCGTCGATGAAGGTCGACAATGCATCGACCCGCTCGACGATCAGCTTCAGCGCCATGTCCACGTCGGCGGCCGAATCGTCGTCGCGTAGCCGGCGCGGCAGGCCCGAGCGCAGCGACGCTGCCACCGACTTCACCGGCGCCAGCGTGTTGTTGATCTCGTGGGACACGACGCGCACCAGGCTGCGCCAGCTCTTGGCCTCGTCCCGCCGCATGCGCTCCGCGACCTTCAGCGTCATGTCGTTGATGCTGTCGACGAGCGCGCCGCCGAGCTCGTCGCGCGACGATGTCTCGAGCCGCCGCCAATCGCCCTGCGCGAATGCCGCCACCGCCTCCCGGATGCGCTCGATGTCGGCGACGAATCGCCCGCTCAGGAAGAACGCCGCGACCAGTGCGAGCAGGAGCGTCACGATCACGCTGGCCAGCACGCGTTCGCGAATTCGCGCCAATGGCGCGTAGAGCTCGTCGGTCGGTATGACCACCAATGCCTGCAAGCTTTCGTTGAGCAACCGCAACGGGTTCTCGGCGGAGACTGCGGAATAGACGCGGTACCGACGGCCGTGGCCGTCGTCGACGTCGGCAGTCTCGCCGTTCGCGGGTCGCCGCGCCATGACGCCCTCGAGCCCCGGCACCGACTTGCGCACGCGCGCGACCGATTTGGCGTCCATCCAAGGCTGGCCGCTCTTGAGATCGACCAGCAGCGCCAGACCGTCGTTACCGAACGTGGTCACGCCACCCAGGCGCTGGTTGTCGATTTGACCGATCGCGTAGCCAAGGACCGTCTCGTCTCCGATCGTAGCGAAAGGGAAGAGAGGCCCGTCGTTCAACCAGAGGATCGGGAGATTGCCCATGCGCGCCGCACGCGGGTCCTTGAGACGCGCAGCGATTTCGGCCGGGTCGATGTTCTGGAGGATGGTGACCGCGGCCCCGGGACGCGCCTTCGAGCGCACAATCTGCTGTTTGCTCGAGTCCCACAGCGCGATCTGGAGCAGCGGCAGCGCGACCTCCGGCAAGCCGTTGGACCACACATCGCTCGCGTAGGGCGGCTTCAGAATGTTTGGCTCGGCGGCGACATCCGTGAGGACACTCCAGGCCGCCTGCTCTCGATCCTCGGCCATCTCACCCTGGCGCTGCAGCGCGTCGCGCGCGTCCTCGAGGAAGCGGCGATCGAGCTGCGCGCGCACGGTTCCGATGTACGAGCGGGCGACCCACAAGAGCGCGGCGCTCGAGATCGCAGCGACGAGCGTGAAGGCGAGAAACAGCTTTCGGCGGATCGACATCTTGACCATGGTTGCACACAAAGCAACGGCCGCGCCGAGGCTAAGCACGCGTAATGGCGGTTTCTGGCGTACGAAAACGGACGATCCAGCCCGGACACTTGTCCGAATACGGACGATGAAAGGTTGCCGGCGGCCGAGCCTCGCCGGCCTGGTCGGCGGATTTCACCAAGTCACCATCCACTGTGGTTCTGTAGGTGGCCATCGATAACGCGAGGGCATCGCGAAGCGTGTTCCTCCGCCGTGCTCTCGACCGAGGCCGCCGCGAGCCCACGAATAGGCGAATAGCCCGGCGTGGGGAACAAATTGTTGCGGAAGGAGTCGAAGATGGATCTGGCGTAGGTGCGCCGAGCGAGGCCCTCCGATGAATGGCATCGGCAGCGATCTGAAGTTCGCGGTGCGAATTCTTCGCAGGCGACCGTCCGTCTCGCTGGCGGCCATCGTCGCGCTGGCGTTAGGAATCGCCGGCGCGACCGTCGTGTTCAGCGTCGTCGACGTGCTCCTACTCAAGCCGTGGCCTGCCATCCCCAATTCGGGGCAAATGGTCTGGTTCTTTGAGACGAACGGTAAGCTCGACTTCGGTCGCGAAGGAGTGCCGCCGGCCGACTACATCGACTGGAAGCGGCAAGCTGGCTGCTTCCAGGAGATCGCAACGATTGGCGGCGCAACCTTCAACCTCGCAGATTCGGGATCGCCGCAACGAATCGACGGTAGCGCTGTCTCGCCCAACTTTTTCCGCATGCTCGGCAACGGCATGCAGATTGGCACCGGCTTCTCTGGAGAGGAGGCCGACACGCACGAGATCGTCCTCAGTGATCGGTTGTGGCACCGGCGGTATGGCGGTGATCGCAACATCATCGGCCGCGAAATAAAGCTCGACGGTGTCACCTACAAGATCGCCGGCGTGACACCACAGGGCTTCCAATATCCGAAGCTCGCCGAATTCTGGGTTCCCACCGTCCTGTCGCCGGCCGAGCGCGGCAATCGCACGGATGCCTATCTCGCGGTCGTTGGCCGAGTGAAAGCATCGACGACGGTCGAGCAAGCACAGGCGGAGATGGCGACGATCGCCGAGCGGCTGGGGGTGCAGTATCCGGCGACCAATCGCGGCTGGACGGTGACGCTGGCTCGTATCGACGACATGTTCGTGGGTCCGCGGCGTATGCCACTGGTGTTCGTCATGGCAGCTGTGCTCCTGATGCTGGCAATCGCGTGCTCCAACGTTGGCAACCTTCTATTGTCGCGCGCAGCCGAGCGACAACGAGAGCTCGGCATCCGCGTTGCGCTCGGATCCACGCCACGCCGGATCGCGAGGCAGTTGTTCACCGAGGGGCTGCTGCTGGGCATCGTCGCCGGCGTGGTTGGCGTCATCTTGGCGGCGTGGGGCCTCGAGCTCCTCGTCGCCAGTCTGCCGGCAACTGTGACGCAGCAGGTGCCACGGCTTCAGGACGTCGCGCTCGACCGCCGTGCGCTCGCGTTCGCACTCTTGGCGTCCTGCGCCGTCAGCATCGCTTTCACCCTGCCGGCCGCCGTGCGTGCGACGCGCTTCGACGTCTTCGAGTCCTTGCGCAACGGCGATCGCGCAGCAGGATTTGGTCGCCGCCGGCGTCTCGTGAGCAAGGCACTCGTCGTCGTACAGATCGCGCTCGCGCTGACGCTGCTCGTCGGGGGCGTGCTCGCTGCGCGCAGCTACGCGGCCATCGCATCGTCCCCGCTCGGATTCGAAGCCGATCAAGTGTTTACGGCGCAGATGATGCTGCCGTCGTCACGCTACGACGACGCTGCCGCCAACGCCTTCGTCGATCGCCTTACAGATGAGATGCGCGCCATACCCGGCGTCCAATCGGCCGCGTTTGCCAGCGATCTGCCGTTGAGCGCGCGCGGTGGCGCGACGGACTTTGTCATCGAGGGGCAGCCGCCGCCAAGCCCCGCCGAGACGCCCTACTCGCTCCTGACGAGCGCCAGTGCCGAGTACTTCAGGACACTGGGAATCCCTGTCGTCGAGGGTCGTGCGTTCACGGCCGACGACAGCCCCTCCAGCCTGCAGGTCGTCGTCGTCAGCGCTGCCTTCGCCCACAAGTACTTTCCGAGGGGCGCCGTAGGACAGCGGCTGATCTTCGCGACCGGGTCGTCGCTACCCGGCGGCCCGTCGACGAAGGCAGCGCATACGATCGTGGGCGTCGTCGGCGACGTCAAGGATCCGCCGAATCGGGGCGAGCACGGCGAGCGCGTCTACATTCCGCTGCATCAGCTCCCCACCCACGATCTTACGCTGGCGGTGCGTACCAGTGTCGAGCCAGCGCGTATCGCGAGTGCTGCGCGGGCAGCCGTGCAGCGGCTAGACGGCTCCGAGGCGCTCGATCATGCAATGCCGCTGTCGCAAGCGGTCTCAGAAGTGTACGGGTCCCAGAGAATACTCGTCATCATCTTCGGTGTCGTCGCGCTGTTGTCACTCAGCTTGGCGGTCGTAGGCGTGTACGCACTCGTCGGTTACCTCGTCACGCAGCGTTGGCGCGAGCTCGGGATCCGCATCGCGCTCGGTCTGCCGCCAGGGCGTGTCGTCAGCGTCGTCATGCGCGAAGTCGTGCGCTTGGAGATCGCAGGCCTGCTACTCGGTGCACTTGGCACGTTCGCTGCGCACAGGCTCGCGGGAACCCTGCTGCCGGATATCGACATCGCGTTCTGGCCAACGCTACTCCCGGCCGTCGCGGTGCTGACTCTTACGGGAGGGATCGCGGCGTTCGTTCCCGCGAGGCGTGCAACCAAGGTCGATCCCATGACTGTGTTGCGCCATGAATGAGAACCGAGTCGAAAGCCGAAAACAGGCGCTGCGCACAAAGAGAGGTTCTCGTGTACGCGAGCGGCACCGACTCGGGTTCGGTCTATGCCTACCACGCAGCGACGGGCGAGCTGCAGGCGGTGCTCTGGCACGCAAACATTATTTCTCGGTCCGACTCAGCCGCTGCCTGCTGGGCAAGATTGTGCAACGGCGGCGGTGAATTGACAGGGCGATCAGGACGTCCGAAAATTTGGCCATGCGGTGGCTGTTGCTCACGGTCGCGTTGTTCGCAGCGGCGTGCGACGATTCGACCGGTACCGAGACGCCGGTGGACATGGCGGTCTGCTCGGGGGAATGCGTGTCGGCGCGTTGCGCCGACCAGGTGCGCGACGGCGACGAGACCGACGTCGACTGCGGCGGCGCTTGCGGCGCTTGCGCCATCGGCAAGCTGTGTCTCGTGGCCACCGATTGCGGCACAGGCTTCTGCTCGGTGAGCACGTGCGCCGCCAAGCCGCCGGGCATGACCTGCAGCGACAACTCGCAGTGCGGGTCCGGCATCTGCGGTGCCGACGGCAAGGGCAATTGTTGCGCCGCCGCCTGCGCCGCGGGCAGCGGCGTGTGCGCGTGGACCGGCTGCGACGGCACAGGCGCCTGCACCTTCCCGAGCACGATGATCGCGTGCCAGCCGCAGTCGTGCGTTGCCGCGACCCTGACGCGGCACTACTGCGACGGGGTCGGCGGCTGCGCCACCGACACACTCACCTGCCCCAACCTTCTCGCGTGCGCATCGGCGACGAGCTGCAGTCCATCCTGCGCCGGTGACGGCGACTGCGTCCCCGGCTACTACTGCTCGAACGGCTGTCATCCCAAGGGCGGCATCGGCGCCAGCTGCGCGTTCGGAAGTCAGTGCCTGGGCGGCAACTGCGTCGACGGCTACTGCTGCATGTCGGCGTGTAACGGAGCCTGCCAGGCGTGCGCGGCGTCGCTCACCGGCGGCACCGACGGCGTGTGCAGCGGCGTGCTCGACGGGCGCACCGATCCGCGCGCCGTCTGCAGCAACCCCACCAGCATCTGCCAGGCCGGCGCCTGCTCGGGCGCGCCGAGCACCCCCGCCGGCGTCATGACCGCCAGCGGCGCGTCGTCGGCGACGATCAGTTGGACCGTGCCCGCGGCGAACGGCGCATCCATCGACAGCTACGTCATCAGCGGCGCCGGCGCGCCGATCAGCGTGCCGCCGGGGAGCGCGTGCGTCGGCTCGACGATGGGCAGCGCGTGCAGCTACACGATCACGCCGCTCACCAACTGCACGACGTACAACCTCGCGATCGTCGCGCACAACGCCAACGGCAATTCGGCGCCGGCGAACGCGCCCGCGGTGGTGCCGGCGGAACCGCCCGACAAGCCAAGCGCGCCGACGGTGACGGTGCCGGCCAACCCCGGCGCCAGCCTGACCCTCGGCTGGTCGGCGCCCGGAGACCACGGCTGCGCCATCGATCAATACGACGTGTACATCACCGGCGCCACCAATGGCGGCGACCACGTCGTCGGCAACATACTGTCGACGATGTTCGGCGGGCTCACGACCTGCAACTATCCGATCGGGACGTGCGGCACCTCGTACACGTTGGGCGTGCGCGCGCACAACGCCGGCGGTTGGAGCGGCTACTCCGTCCCGACGAGCGGGCAGCCCAAGGTGTCGTATGCGAGCGACAACCTCGCCGGCATCTGGGGCGTCGATACCTGCACCTCCTGCCACACGAGCGCGCAGGCGCCGAACCTGGCCGACGCGAGCGCTGCTTACGCGAACGCCAGTGCCGAGGGCGCCCTCATCTACCTGTGCCCGGAGAACGCGGCGCCGGCGTCGTGCCCGAGCCATCCCGTCTTCATGACCGCGGGCAGTGCCGACGACAATACGTTGCGCCAGTGGGTCAGCGACGGGCAGCCGCAGTGATGCGTCGCCGCGCCGCCGCCGGTTACCCGAAGCCGTGTAGGTCGACCGCTCGTGTCGCGAGTCGCGGCGAGCATGAGATACGGCCGAGCTGTGCTTGGAACGGCAGCCCCATACGTTTGGTGTAACCGGCCCATGGTGTGAACCTTATTGTGCATCTGCACAGTGAAACAGCTGCCAGAAACCCGCCGCACTATTTGTTCTTGGCGGCGAGCGCCCGATCGATGTGACGCACCATCTCCTCGAGCGGTAGCGCGCCCGGCACCAGCTCGTCGCCGATGACCGTCGCCGGCACGCCGCGCACGCCGACGCGCTTGCCGAGCTCGATGTCGCTCTGCACGCGTGCGCGCTCGTGTCCGTCGTCGAGCGCCCGGTCGAAGCGCGCCACGTCGAGGCCCAGCTTCTGCGCCATCGCGCGCAGGTGCTCGCGGTCGATCGTGTTCTGGTTGGCGAACAGCTCGTCGTGCATCGGCCAGAACTTGCCTTGCTCATTCGCCGCCAGCGCCGCCTCGGCCGCGAGCTCGGCGCCGGTGTGCATCGGCAACGGGAAGTTGCGCAGCTCGATGCGCACCTGGCCCGGGTAGAGCTGTGCCAGACTCTCGATCCGCGCCGCGAACATCCAGCAGAACGGACACTGGAAGTCGGTGAAGACGGTGATCGTCATGCGCGACTTCGGGTCGCCGAGCGACGGTGCTTGTGCGTCCGACGCCACCGGCCCACCGCCGACGGGCGTCGGCTCGACGGTGATCGCGTCGCGGGGACAGTCGTCGTGCACCAGCACCGCCAGCTCCGCCGGGCCCTTGCCGCTCGGCGCCGGCATGTCTTGGCCGACGAGCCTTTTGCGCAAGCAGTCGGCGAGGCCGCGCGTGCCCGCGAGCTCGTCGCTGACATGTTTGACGCCGACGTCGGCGATGGTCGCCGTCGCGCCTTCGGCCTTGAGCGCGAGGGTCAGGTCGACGCGCTTGTACGTGCCCGACTTCGGAGTCGCGGTGAAGCAGGCGTCGAGATCGGGCGCCTCGAAGTCGGCGATCGCCGCCGACGGCACAGCGAACGCACGACGGTGCGCGAGGCGATCGTCGCCGCTCTTCGACGACGCTGCACCGCCCGTCGCCGACGCCGGCCTCGCAGACGACGGCGCCGCCGCCGCGTTCGCGCGCGTCGTCGTCGCGCCGCCGTTCGTCGCCCCGCCATGGTGCGGCGTTGCACCATGGTGCGGCGTCGCGCCCGCGGCCGAGGCCAGCATGGTCGTCGCCTTCGCGCCGTGATGCACCGCCGCGCCCGTGACCGCCATCATCGAACCCAACAACGCCATCATCTTCCAGGTGACCATCGTCTTGACTCCTTTGCCCGGGAAGCTGCGTCCCGGCGGTGGCTTGTCGCCGCCGATGAGCGGCAGCCGCGCGCTGGGAACGAGCGGCAGCAGCGCCAAACGCCAGGCGTCGCGATCACCGCCGGCCCGCGCGATCAGACGATCGCGCAGCTCGTCGTGGGCGACCTTGAGCCGCCAACGAACGGTGCCGGCAGGGATGGCGAGGCGCCGAGCGATCTCGACGGGGGCCAGGTCCTCGACGTGGTGCAGGAGCAAGGTGGTCCGATACGGCTCCGAGAGGCCGGTGACGAGCTCGGCCAGCATCCGTTGCAGCTGGACGCGCGCCAACAGCTCCTCCGGCGTGTGCGGCGCGACGGCGAAATCCGCCGTCGCCGCCTCGCGGGTCAACCGACGCGTCTCGGCGCGCCGTCGCATCCGCACGACGTTGCGCATGGTGGTCGCGATCCAGCCGCGATGCACCTTCTTGCGCTCGCGGCCGGCGGCGCTCCACGTCTCGCTCCATAGATCGTCGGCCTCGGCGCCGTCGCGAGCGAGGGTGATGGCGAGCCTACGCGTCCAGCGGAGATCGGCGAGCATGAGCTCGATGGCGTCGGTCGACATGGTCCTGGTCCCACCCATGAAGTGCCGCCCGCCGCCCGAGCGTTGGCGCGCCGCGGTCGAATTGTACGCCAGACCGGCGCCGCGTCGACCGCCCGCGGGCGCTCAGCGCGCCGGTCGGGCCCGGCGCGGCCCCCCCGCAGACCGCGGTATGGGGAGCGCTGCGCGAGGGCAGCGTGCGCCGATCGCGCGTTCGAGCTGATCGTCAGGATTCGCGCCTGGCGGTCAAGAGCTTATGATCTCGTCCATGCCAACCGTCGAATCGATTGCGCCGGGCTTCTTCGTCAAAGATCTGGGAAGGTCCATCGACTGGTACGTTCGCGTGCTCGGTTTTCACGTTGCCTTCCAGGCCGCCGACTATGCCGGCGTCAGGCTCGGGCCGGCGCTGATCGTCTTGGTGCAGGTCGGTACGGCGCCGGCGGGCCTCAGCTACAAGGGCGCTTGCCATCTGCTCCTCGCCTCGGGCGTGGACGATTACGTTGCGCAAATTGAAGCGGCCGGCCAGCCGCTGGCCGCGGCGGCGAAAGACCGTCCCGAGTACGGAATGCGGGAAGCGCACGTGCGCGACCCCGACGGCAACGACATCTACATCGGGCAGGACCTCTGACCGCCGCTGGAGCAGGCGGGTGCTCTTGTAGTGATTTGGGTCCCGACCTGGTGGCATCCCGCGGCGGCCGCCGGTGATGTACGGTCGAGAGCGATGAGCTTCGGCAAGCGGTGCGGCCTTCCGTGGGGCGTCTGTCCGGAGTGCATCGGCGAAGCGCTGCTTTCAGCGGACGGCGTGTCCCGGTGCGTTCGTTGCGAACGAGCTTGGGAAACCCACGATAGAGAACCGTGTCCCGACGTGACCGTTGCCGTCGCTACCGATGGGCGAGGCGGCGAAGGACGGCTATGCCGTTCCCACGCGGAATGCGCGAAGCAGCAGATCCCAGACTGCATCATTCGATATGACGACGGAACCGAGGACCGCAGCCAGCCACCGGCGCCAGCTCCCGTGGGAGCAACACGACCAACGAACGTGCTCTCTTTTGGTGCGTTTCGCGCGCAGGCTCCCGTGTTCGTGGTCCCTTACGACGAGAGTTGGCCGTGGCGCTTCGAGGCTGAGCGGGCGCTCCTGCAGCAGGCAATTGGGTCATGGCTCGTCGCCGACCTCGAACACGTCGGAAGCACCGCGATCCCAGGACTCGTTGCCAAGCCAATCATCGACATCATGGCGCCTATCGAATCCCTCGCATCGTCACGCGCCGCGCTCCCTGCGCTGACCGAGCTTCAATACAACTACTTCCCGTATCGCGTTGACGTCATGCACTGGCTGTGCAAGCCCTCCGACTCCTACCGGACGCATCACCTTCACCTCGTCCCCTTCGACAGCCCTCTGTGGAACGAGCGGATCGCATTCCGGAACCACCTTCGCGCGCATCCCACCCTCGCGACCGAATACGGAGATCTGAAGAGGCGCCTGGCCGATCGGTACCGATTCGACCGCGAGGCCTACACCGATGCCAAAGAGGCGTTCGTGCTGCGCGTACTGAAGCTCGCGCTCCCCCTAGACGACATCACCGGCTAGCGGCAATGTCCCCTTGCTACCTCCGCTCGCCGCTCCATTCGATGTACGGGCGCGACTTCGACGTAGAACCAGGCGCCTCACGACCGCCGCGGCCCAACCCGGCCGTATGACCCGCCGAAAGTGAGCGGCGTTGGCCCGCAAGTAGCAGGGTGTTGAAGAACTCCGGACCGAGCCGCGCGACGTGGATTCTAGCGAAGCGCGAGGCGCGACGAGGGAAGCTCCCCGTCGGGAACTGACCGAGGAGCAACGAAGCGATTCGCGAAAAGACCAAGCGCGGCGACGCGGAGCGAGTTTTTCAACACCCTGCTCGAGGGTCTTGAAGGTGTGGCGCCAACCTGGTGGGCCTCCATGCGGGCAGCGATCTCATCGACGCGCTGCCGGTTAATGATGCGATTGCACAATATGCTTGCCGACGGGGGTGTTCGTGTTTATTGTGCATCTGCACAATGAAACAGCTGCCAGGAATCGGAGTGCTTTCGCTTGGGAGCTACATCCCCAAGCCGCGGATGACCAGCGAGCAGCTGGCACAAGAGACCGGCATCCCGCGCCGCGTCCTGGAGGACAAGTTCGGCGTCCTCGCCAAGCCGATGCCCGGCCCGGAGGACCATCCCTGCCTGATGGGCGCCCGCGCCGCGCAGCTGGCGATCGCGCGCGCCGGCATCGATCCGCTCGAGATCGACGCCGTCATCTCGATCAGCGAGGAGTACAAAGAGCGGCCGCTGATGGTGTCGGGCATCAAGATCCAGCAGCTCGTCGGCGCCCGCAACGCGTGGGCGGTCGACGTCGCCCAGCGCTGCTGCACGACGATCGCCGGCCTGACGCTCGCGCGCGCGCTGATGCAGACCGACCAGCGTGTTCGGACCGTGCTATTGGCCGGCGGATACCGGAACGGCGACCTCATCGACTACGCGAATCCGCGCGTGTCGTTCATGTATTCGTTGGCCGCCGGTGGCGGCGCGATGCTGCTGCGCCGCGATCACGGCGAAAACGAGCTGCTCGGTGGCGCCCTCGTCTCCGACGGCGACTTCGCCGACGACGTCAGCTGCTCGGGGGGCGGTACGATCGCCCCGCTGACGGCCGAGACCGCCGGCACGAGCGCGGCGATGCTCGACGTTCACGACGTCGACGGGATGAAGGCACGCCTCGCCGAGCGGAGCCACGCCAATTTCATGCGTGTCATCCGCGACGCCGCCCGGCAGGGCGGCCACGATACGGGGGATATCGATTATCTGGCGCTGCTGCACATGAAGCGGTCGGCGCACGCGGCGGTGCTCGACGAGCTGGGCCTGTCGCCGCAACAGTCCTACTACCTCGAGCAATATGGCCACATCGGCCAGTTCGACCCGATCCTGTCGATCGAGCTCGGGCTCGATGCGGGCCGGATCCGCCCTGGCGCTCTCATCGTGATGGCGAGCGCCGGCGTCAGCTACGCATGGGGCGCGTACGCGCTGCGTTGGGGACCGAACGCTGGATGCGCGGCCGGCGGCGTCCGAGCGGAGGGGTGAGCGTGGAGCGCGGTGAGGCGCGCGCTACCGCCAGCCGTACCTCGCCTGCGTCTCGCTCTCTTGGTACGCCGATGCGCGAGCATTCGTGAACAGCTGGTACAGCTCATCCGCCTCAATCGGAAAACTCACCGTGTCGAGCTCGTGGTCGAGCGGACTGTCTTGCCAGCCTCGGCGCTGCTCGTCGTTGAACCAGCTCGGAACGGCGGCCACGTGTTTCTCTACCTTGCCGATGACCGCATTGCGGATGCAGGCGATGACGGCGGCGTTCATCTCGCCTTTGTACGACGTCACCATATCAACCAGCTCCTCGACCTTCTGCGTGCCCGTCTTGAAATCGACGCGAGACCGCACCACGAACTTGGCGGCGCCCCGCGCGGTGATACCGCATTTGGCCAGCTCCGCGCGCCGCGCCAGCTTGACGTCAATCCAGGTCGTGACACCGGGGCCGAACGTCCGGAAGAGCTCCTGATACGCCTTGTCCAACTCAGGCGAGATCGGCACTTCAGCCGTCGACAACGGCAACAGAGGCCGACTCCCGGCGCCTTCGGTTGCTACCGGCGCTGAAGTCGCGAGCTGACCCGTTGTAGCCTGCCATCCGCGCGACCGGCTGCGGTAGGCAATCAATCCGCACGCGATCACTGCTATGACCAACAGAGCGCCGAGAGTCTTCTTCACGTCCGTCGCCGAGTGCTAAGTATAGGCGAAGCTACATCGCTGCGCAGAATCGGGCACGCGTCATGGAAGGCGGTGAAGGCGACCGCGAGGGTCTGCAGATAGCTTGTGAGCCGGTGAGGCTGGAGCGTTCCTCGACTCCTCTGACCGCGCTGCCGAAACCGAGGAGCTCCATCGTGAGAGCCCTTTCCGCGGGCTCGAGCACGCGGATGGGTCCAACGGTGCCGGCGTCGCCGGCCTTGCGGAAGATCGAGCGAATGCGAGCGTGTGCATACTGCAAGTACCCTGCGCTGTTTCCGTCGAAGGAGACCATGCGCTCGAGATCAAAGGCGTAGTCTTTGATTCGATCGCTCGAGAGATCGGCGTATTTCATTGAACGATCGGCGGTGATCCTCGGCCACATGTGCTCGTCCAGCGTTGCGCGCGCCGTCGGCGGTGCGCCGGTCACAAGCAGCTCACCGCGGTTTGCAGCGCCGCCGAGGCGTCGAAGTCGGCGGGGTCGACCGTGTTGATGAGGAGCCACTGATCCTGCAGCGGCAGCTCGCAGAAGCCGTTGTCGTGGTAGCAGGCGACGTGCGAGTGGAAGGCGCGCGCGCGGACGTCGTCGCAGGCGTCTCCAGGCGGGAGCTCGTCGTCGACGTAGCGCATCAGGCAGTCGCGCGCGACATCGAGGAAGCGCTGGCCCGCGGGCGACATGCGCGGTCGCAGCGATTGCAGGAAGCGCACGCAGTACTTCTCGGCGTAGGCGGTGTAATAGCCGGATGCGCCGCAGGCGTGCTCAGCTTCGCGACAGGCATAGAACTGGCAACCACCGCAGCCGGCGATGTCGATGTAGTCGCTGCAGGTCGTCGAGACCGCCGGGTACGGCGGCGCGGTGCAGGCGGGCATCGGGCACGAGCGCACGATGCCGGCGGCACAGGCGATGGTATCGAGCGTGCGGAAGAGGCGCGCGTTCGCTGGCGGGCCGGCGGTGGAGAGCGCGGCGCAGTCGAGCGTCAGGAGCTGCTCTGCGGCGCTCCGATCGCACGTCGCCGACGTGGCGACCGCGACGCCGGTGCAGGCGAGCACGTGCGCGGCCGCGAGGGCGCACTCGTCCGCGGTATTGGTGCCGCAACCGACGAGCACCGGGGCCAGGGCGAGAAGGGACCAGGAGGCGTTCTTCATGGAGTGCGCATTCATGCGGTCGCCGGGGCGCGCCGTCCAGTCGACTCAAACTTCCTTTGGTCGATCGGCGGTCAACGTACACGCCGACGCTGCCAAAGGGGCGCCCCTGAAGGGAGCCGCCTGGAACCGCGCACGCACAGGTGACCTCAGTCGGTGTGCAGCGTCGCTGGCTCGAAGGCCGACGATGGGATCTCGGGCCCGAGCGTGAACCAGCGGTCGGCGCTGGGCGACGGCCCAAGGCTGGTGCAGCCGTCGGCGGTCTTGTCGTAGATCATCGCCGGCGACAGGGGCGCGCCGACCGGGTACGCGTGACCCTGGTAGGTCACCTCCGGTGGCAGCACGGGGTCGTTGGAGCAGCCCGCCAGCACGGACGTGGCGACGATGGGCGTGGCGCAAGTTGCGTCGGCGAAGTAGATGGCGTCGACCACCTGACCGGGAAGGCAGCGGGGCTGGCCGTCGGCGGCGAGGCCGAGGAAGCAGGCGCCGTTGCGCGCGCGGTCGTAGAGCTCGCCGCGCGCCGTGACCGCGACGCCGTCGGGCGTGCCGTCGAAGTGCTGCACGACGCGCCCGTCGCCGACGTCGACGGTCGACGCCGTGGGGAAGGCGTCGTCGGGCAGCGCGTCGCCCATCTCGACGTAGAGCTCGGCGGGATCGTTGGGCCCGGGCGCGCTCGGAACGCAGGAGCCGTCGCCCGCGATGGCGTAGAGGTCGGCAGCGGCGACCGGCGCGCCCGCCTGGTGCAGCCGGATCGTGAACTGCTGGCAGGCGTCGGCGGGCACGTACTCGATGACGCCGGTGATGGGGCAGAGCGCGTTGTGCGCGTCCTTGATGCCGGTGGGGCGGCTGCACGCGGCGTCGGCGAAGACGCTGCCCGGCGTGCCCGGCGCGCCCGGTCCATAGTTGTAGGCGATGTGCACCGGCCACCAGCGCGATTGTCCGTCGCCGAGCGGCACGCTGTGGGTCCATTCGCCGTGCGCTTCGTCGTTGCCGAACAGGGTGAAGCGCGCGCCGTCGTCGGCGACGAGGACGACGGCGCCGACACCATCCGAGACCGGCTCGACGCGCGGCGCGGCGTGGACGAAGCGGTCGAGGGGCACGTCGTCGCCGATGCGGCGCAGCACGATCGTGGCGTCGGGCGGGTTCTGCACGCAGGTGCCGTCGGACTTCAGGTAGTAGGCCTCGCCCGGCGGGAAGACGTCGCCCAGGGCGCGCACGGTGGGCGGCTGGTCGCAGGCGTTGGCCGCATCGGTGACCAGCGCGCGGGGCGGCGAACGGCCGGCCGCGACGGGCTGGATCTCGACGAGCGCGTCGCTGCAGGCCGGGTCGGCGAACCAGCCGTCGAGCAACGCGGTCTGCGGCAGACACGCGGCGCCACCGGGGATGAGCTGGAACGCGCACTCCTCGTCGCGAGCGGTGTCGTAGAAGGCGCGCAGCACGCGCGTCCCGGCGAGCTCGTAGTAGCGCACGCTCAGGCGGGCGCCGTTGGCGAACCCGGGCGCTTCTAGGTGTCGCCGCGAGGAACACGCCGCAACGGCGATGACCAGACCGACGAGCCACAGCCGGCGACGACACATGCTTACCTGGCGATTCTACCACGACGACGGTGCCCCCTGGGGGCCTCGGAGACGTTGAACCCTGGGTTGGCGAGGCTCACTCGCGAGCGTTCGAGTGGGCGCGATGGCGTGCAGGAGGCTGCGGTCGCTACGGCGCGGTCGGGCAGGTCGTCGCCGGGCAGGCGTTGCTGAGGTCGGGCACGAGCGTCTGCGCGCACCAACCGATCGCCGTGAACACGTTACCGGCGAGGAAGTCGACGTCGGAGCCGAGCCAGCCGCGGAGCACGCCGTTGGCGGCGCTCTGCGTGATCTCGCTGTTCACCAGGAACGAGCTATCCGGCGCGCCCTGCTGATACAGGATCTGCAGCGCCGCGTCGCCGTCCATGGTGCCGGCGCTGTTCTGGCAAACCGCGATCACGCCCGAGTTTGCGCCGGCGTAGCCAATCCCCACCTGCTCGAGCCGGGTGCGCGAATCGACGCCGCTCATGGTGATGCCGATCCAATCGCCCGGCGCCGGCGTCGCCTCGCACGAGCCGAACACGATCGGCTTGTCGCTGGTGCCGAGCGCGCTCAGCGCGCCGAGCGCGGTGGTGGGATTGGTCGAGTTGTCGCCGAGGATGCGGATGCGTCCGCCCGAGGTGGAGCCGCGCCAGAAACCGATCGCCACCCCCGGCTCGACGGTGACCAACGGCGGAGCGACCCCGGAGACGCCGATCACGATCTCGCCCGGCTCCTGCATGCCGACGCAGTAGGGGACGCCGCGATCATGAAAGGTGACGTCGGCGCGGATCGCGCGCTCATTGGCCTGCGCGGCGGCGAAAGCGGTCTGGAGCGCGATCGCGTTCAGCGTGTTGCCGGTGTAGCTGCCGTCGGGGAGCGAGCCGACCACGTCGGCGCCCATGTACACGGGATAGCTGCCGGCCGCGTGCACCACCAGGCCCGTCGAGGCCGGCGCAAAGGCCGCGTTCACCAGCGCGATGCCGACGCCGGTCGCCTGCTCGACGTCGACCTGCGTCACCTTGAGCGCCGCCGGCGGTGGCGGGCCCCCCGCGCCCTGGACGTAGATCGTTGCGCCCAGCGTGGCCGAGCTCGCTGGCGGATCGCTGCCGCCGCCCCCGGTGAGCGTGGCGTAGCCGAGATCGGCGCTGCCGCCCGGGTTGAGCTTGATCGTTCCCCACGGTTGGCCGCTACTCTGAGGCACAAAGGTGACCGGCGCCGGGGCGGTGCCGGCGACGACGAGCGTGCCGTTCACGGTGAGGCCGGCACCGGCGCCGAGCTCGACGCGGCTGCAGGCCGCGACGGTCACCGTCGCCCCGACGGGAATCGTCAGCGACGCCGGCACGCGGTGCACGCCCGACGCCCACGTCTCCGAGCCGGCGATCGTGTCGTGCGTAGTCGCCGTCGCGCTCGACAGATCGCAGTTGCCCGATGGCCCGCTGCCGTTGCCGCATGCGGCAACCAACCAGGTTCCGAGAACCAGGATTCCCCTGCGCATGATCCCCCCTTGCGATGACAGCTTCGTATCGTAACCAACCTGCGCCGCGGCGCCAACCGGGCGACGGATGTAGACGGCACCTACAGGGCTCGGGTGCGGTCGTTGCGGCGGTGCGGCCCGTGCTTGGGGCGGCATCGACACGCGCGGCCACCGTGTTATGGTGCCGCCCATCAGGGGGGCAGCATGATCGACCGCACCAGGTTCGGGCTCTGCGCGCTCGGGCTATTGTCGTCGGTGACCGTCTCGTGCTCGCGGGGCGACGGGGCCGGCGGAGCCCGCGCAGCCGCGGCGCCGAGCGTGCCGACGCCGCGCGCACCGACGCAACCGAACTACTTCGCCGGTCCGCCCGACGATTCGATGGCGGTCGTCCAGCGGCACCCGCGCGTCGACGTCGCGTACCCGACGGTCTCGGCGCCGTTCCGCGACATCCCGGCGGCGGCGCCCTCCGGCGAGCGGTTCGAGCGCGAGCCGCGGCGCAGCCCGTTCCCCTTCGCGGCGGCGACGCAGCCCGATCCGGTCATCCAGCTTTGGAGCCCCATCAGCCCCTTGATCCTGACCGTCCAGAGCTTCCTCGGTCAGGGGGAGACGCTCGGCGCCTGCGTCTTCCCCAGGCCCGACATGGGCGAGCCGGCCGGTTGCACCACCACCGGCGATCCGCCTGACACCAACGGCGTGGTCGGGCTCGACCACTACGTGCAGGCCGTCAACGGCGGCATCGCGGTGTGGAGCAAATCGGGCAGCATCGTGATGAGCCCCAAGCTCCTCAAGACGCTGTGGGCCGGGTATGTCGGCACCAACACGGGCAACGGCTGCGCCACCCAGAACGACGGCGACCCGGTCGTCCTCTACGATCAGCTGGCGGACCGCTGGTTCGTCACGCAATTCTCGCTGCCGAACTACGATCAGTCGAAGGGGCCGTCGTTTCAGTGCGTCGCGGTCTCGCAGACCGGCGATCCGACAGGCGCGTACTACCTCTACGACTTCCAGTACAGCGCGGTCATCAACGACTATGGCAAGTTCGGTGTCTGGCCCGACGCGTACTACGCGTCGTTCAACAACTTCAGCGCCGTCAGCTCTCAGGGCGCCAACGTGTGCGCCTACGATCGCGGCGCGATGCTCCAGGGCAAGGCCGCCACGCAGCACTGCTTCCAGCAATCGGCCTCGACCTTCGGCCTGCTTCCCAGCAGCGTCGACGGGCCGATCAAGCCGCCGGACGGAGAGCCCGCGTTCTTCGTGAGCCTGCGCTCCGCCACTTCGATCGGGCTCTACAAGTTCCACGTCGACTGGGTCACGCCCGCCAACAGCACCTTCACGGGCCCCACCAGCCTGAGCGTCGCGTCGTACAACCAGCTGTGCAACGGCGGCAGCTGCATCGCGCAGACGTCGCCCGGCAACGCGCTGGCGTCGCTCGGCGATCGGCCGATGTTCCACCTCTCGTATCGCAACTTCGGCACGCTCGAGTCGCTCGTCTTCAACCACTCGGTCAAGGCCGGGAGCGTGGGCGGCCCGCGCTGGTACGAGATTCGATCGCCCAACGCAACGCCGGTGGTGTTCCAGCAGGGGACCTACGCGCCCGGCGACGGCAAGTACCGCTGGATGGGGAGCATCGCGCAGGATCAGGCGCAGGACTTCGCGCTCGGTTACAGCATCTCGTCGAGCACGACCGTGCCGTCGATCGCGTGGACGGGTCGAACCGCGACCGACACCGCGGGCACGATGGGCCAAGCCGAGGTGGTCGTGCAGTCCGGCGTCGGCGTCGAGACCGGCACCTTCAGCGACGGCTCGACGGCGAACCGCTGGGGCGACTACAGCAACATGAGCGTCGACCCGTCCGACGACTGCACCTTCTGGTACACGCAAGAGCGCTATCCTTCCGATGGCGTCTTCAACTGGGACACCGGCATCGCCTCGGCGAAGTTCGCCAACTGCGCGATGAACGACTTCTCGATCAGCGTGACGCCGGCGACGAGCACCGTCGCGCCCGGCGGGCAGACGGCCTATACGGTCACGACGGCGTCGACCAAGGGCAGCGCCGAGTCGATCGATCTCGTCGTGCAAGATCTGCCGGCCGGCGTCACCGGTGCGTTCAGCTCGACCAGCGTGACCGCCGGGAGCAGCTCGACGCTGACGTTGACCGCGGCGGCGAACGCGCCGGGCACCGGCACGCCGGCGCCGACCTTCCTGGTCATCGGCAAGGCGACGTCCGCCGTGCACGCGGCGAGCGCGCAGGTTTCGGTGGTGGCCTGCGTGAAGATCACGACCTGCCCGACGGGCACCAACTGCGGCACGATCTCCGACGGCTGCGGTGGCACCCTGTCCTGCGGGCCGGCGTGCACGGCGCCGCAGACCTGCGGTGGCGGCGGGACGGCGAACGTGTGCGGCTGCACGCCGTCGGTGACCTGCCCGGCGGGAGCGAACTGCGGCAGCGTCGACAACGGCTGCGGCATGATGGTGAGCTGCGGGCCGGCGTGCACGGCGCCGCAGACCTGCGGTGGCGGCGGGACGGCGAACGTGTGCGGCTGCACGCCGTCGGTGACCTGTCCGGCGGGGGCCGATTGCGGCAGCGTCGACGACGGCTGCGGCGCGATGGTGAGCTGCGGGTCGGCGTGCACGGCGCCGCAGAGCTGCGGCGGGGGAGGGATGCCCAACGTGTGCGGCTGCACGAAGACCACGTGCGCGGCGCAGCAGGCGCAATGCGGCACCATCGACGACGGCTGCGGCGGCACGCTGACCTGCAACGCCTGCGCTGCAGATCAGACGTGCGTCGCCAATCAGTGTGTGGCCAACACGCCGCCGGACCTCGCGACCAACACGCCGCCGGACCTGGCAACCGGTACGCCGCCCGATCTCGCGACCGGGTCGCCGGACCTCGCGACCGGCGGCGGGCACAAGGGCGGCGGCTGCGGATGCCACATCGCCGAACGAAGCGGTACGTCCGGGCCGTGGGCCTTCCTCGTGATCGGCCTCGCGCTCGGCGCGGCGCTGCTGCGGCGTCGGGCGCATCGCTCGCGGAGCCTCGGCCTGCACGGAGTCGGATACCTGCGAGGCTGACGGGGCATCCGGCCGCGCGTGGCTGCGTCGTCTCAGTCGCCGGCGCCCCCATCGTCGGGAGCAAGATCGTCTGCCGGCCCGGAGAGATCGAGCGGGAGCGAGACGGCGAGATCCGGCCCCTGACACACGACGCGCCGACCTGCAAAACCGGCCACGCAAGAGCAGTCGCTCCTCGAGTCCGCGCAGGTGGGAAGCGCAGGATCACATGTGTCGCCGGCTGCGGACAGCTCCTGGCAGCTGCCACCGATCGGCGCGCAGCCCTGGACGTCTCCGCCGAAGTTGCAGAAGCAGCCACCCCACAACAAGACGAACGCGAGCCGCTTGCGCATGCGGGGCGGCAGAGCAATGGACGCGCCACGGCCAAGTGCGCGATCCCTCATCGGGGTACGTGGCGAGAATCGGACATTCGGATCGCGAATTTGACGCGCGGACCCGAGGCGCCCCGGTGCTCAGCGCGGGGGCGGATTGGCGGAATGGCCGGCGTCGAGCGCGTCGCGCAGGCGGCGTTCGAGCTGCTCGACGCTGCCCTGACAGGCGCCGATCTCGGACCGGGTCAACAAGACGACGGGGGGTCGGTCATCCGCCGCCGCCAGGATACAGGGCAGCTCGGCGCTCGCGATCCCCCACTTCGGAGGCAGTTGATCGCGGTGCAGCTCTTCGACCGCCACGCCGAGTCGCGTTTCGCACGCCGCCCATGCGCGCCGCTTTCCCAGCGGGCCGTAGGTGAGCTCGCAGAGCGCGCATTCCTCACGACCGGCGGCCTTCTTGAGCACATCGAGCAACAGCGCCCGCAGGCCGCTGTCGGCGTTGTAGACGAGGATGACCCGATTCAGCGCAGCAGGCATCGCATCTCCGTTGTACCGCCTCGGCGGCCTGCCCGCTCGCCCCGCGCTCGATCGCGTGCGAGTGGCCGCCCCGATGCTGGACGACTGTCCATGCGGTCACAAGGTAGGCGCAGGCAGGCTCGGCCCTCCTGGCGGACGCCGCGACCTCCGCCGGACGGGAAAATTGCGGTTCAAGCCGGCCCGCTGCTCCGCGACGCCCGGTCAGCCCTGGGATGCGAGGCTCCGGTCTGACCACATTCGGCATCATCGCCGCGCATCTCCGAGATCACACGGTTATTCGCGATATGGTCTTACCAGTTGATAAGTGGTCTTACCACGGGCGGGCGGTGGAGGTGCGGGGCTGCGCACGGTCGGCGGCACGTTGCCGCGTCCTTTCGCGCACATATGCGCGGCACGAGGCTTGAACAGGGAGAGCGGCCGGAGGACTTGCCATGACGGCCAATCGGGTCTGGCTGCTCGCGTTGATCCTGGGTACCGCCGGCTGCGGCGGCGAGGTTGGCGTAGATGACGAGACGGTCGAGGCTGCCACGCTCGCCGACATCAAGATCGGCTACGCGGGAATGAACGCCAACCAGTTCGACAATCCTGCGCTGAGCGATCTCTTCACGTCGACCGCGAGCCCGGCGGCGCAGCACGTGCGCACCTGCCATGGCTACGCTCCGTGGGAGATCGCCTACGACTACTATCGTCGCGCCGAGCCGGCGATGGCCACGCGCTTCGACACCTGGTACGACCGGGCCAGCGCCGCCGGTCCCGATCATTGCGATCAGATCATGGTGACCTTCAAGGCGTGGCGCACCGCCAACGGCTCCATCAGCAGCGACGAGCGCTATCCGCACGATCCCGCCACTTCGGATGAGCTCAAGAACGCGTTCCTCGCCTTCCGCAACCGCTACCCGGCGGTCTCGCTGTTCACGACCTGGAACGAGGTCAACAACCGCACCGCCAGCGAAGCCGGGCTCTGGCCTTGGGACGCGGCCAAGTACTACCTCTCGCTCAGGAGCGTGTGCCATCCGAGCCAGGGTTGCCTTCTGGCCACCGGAGACCTCCTGGGCTGGGCGAGCGCCGAGGACTTCCAGATGAAGTGCAGCTCGAACCCCGACGGCGGCTGCACCAACGGCAGCTACCTCGATCAATTCAAATACTACGTGCGCAAATGGTCGGCGCACTTCGGACTGGGCGCGAATTTCTTTCCCGAGTTCGTCGCCTTTCATCCCTGGTGGGATTCGTTTCAATACACGCGGCGGAAGATGCACTGCGATTCGCCGCAGACCTGCGTGACGCGCGCGCTCTTGGACAACCTCGGCGGCAAGTGGAGTCGTGCTCTGCTGTGGGCGACGGAGGTCGGCGCCGATCAGGTGGACAGCTATCCGAGCGGGCCCGAGGACGATGATCTGCAGGCGTGCGCGGTCTCTTATCTGCAGCGGGTGTTTGCGCTCTCCTCGCGTATCACCCGCTTCTATTACTTCGATTTCTGCGGGCTCACCAAAGGGCAAAAGAGCAACTGCAAAAGCTCGGAGCCGGGACCGGCGTTGACGGTGCTCCGCGATCGGCAAAAGCACTATCGGCCGGCGAACCGCAGCTGCCCCTGAGCGCGGCAAACAGCAGAGTCGGAAACGACAGGGAGACGAACATGCGACGGCCGCGTCATGTGCTCTGGATGCTACTTTTGTGCGCTGCGGGTTGCGCGGGGCAGGTCTCCGACGATGACTACGGCAGCGTTGGCCAGGAGCTGGCCTGGCAGGACAGCGACGAGAAGACGTTCGTCGCCCAGATCACCGCCGACACCCGCGACGAGGACGCCGCCTATGACGGCGGCGACAGCGGCTTCGACGCCGTCCCCATCAGCGGGAGCGTCGCGCGCGGCGGCGCCACCTATACGAATCCGCTGCTCTCGCATATCGAGAGTCGCTTCGAGTGTCCCGATCCGAGCGTCGTCGATACCAGGCAGCGCACTTATCGATACGTCATGGTGTGCACCTCGGGACCGAGCCCCAGTGGCTACTACATTCGAAAGTCGAACGACCTGGCGCATTGGCACAACGTCGGCTTCGTGTTTCCGCAGGGACATTGGCCGAGCTGGGCGAAACCGAATTTCTGGGCGCCCGAGATCTATCGACTGCATGGCCGATGGCTGGTGGTGTTCGCCGCCGAGCTGACCGACGCGCAAGCCGATCGGTATCACGTCGCGCACGGGACGATGGTGGTGGGGGCGGCCACGGCGCGGCACCTGCGCGGCGCGTGGTCGCCCTACATCCTGCACCGCGCGCACGAGTTCGCGCCGAGCCAGGAGAACTTCGGCCACGGCGGCGCGATCGATCCCAGCCTGGTGCGGGGGGCCGACGGGCAGCTCTATCTGTTCTGGGCGGTGCAGATGACCGAGATCTGGGCGGGCAGGCTGAGCGAGCAGGCGAACGGCACCCTCGAGCTGTCGAGCGACATTCACAAAGTGTTGTGCACCGGCAAGTATTGCAGCGCGCAAGATCCGGCGCGCGCGCCCCAGCCGTGGGAGGAAGATCCCAAGAATGGGAAGTCGACTGCGGAAGGGCCGGAGCCGTTCCTCGCCACCGACAATCACATCTACCTCATGTACAGCGGCGCCAACACGTGGGACGGCACCTACGCGGTCGGGATCGCGCGGGCGCAGACGGAGAACCCGCTCGACGGCTTCGACAAGCGAGAGCCCGATGCGCGGATTCTCCGCAGCGGCGGGCAGGCGTTGGGCCCGGGGCACGGCTCGCACCCCGTCATCGGGCCCAATGGAGATGAATACCTGCTCTATCACGCCCAGATTTCCCAGACGGGCGGGAGCCGGGCGCGCAAGCTGATGCTCGATCGATTCGATTGGAGCAACCAGGGCGGCCTCGATTGGCCGCTGGTGAACGGCGGCAAGCCGAGCCTGTCCCCCGAGCCCGTGCCGTAGCCGCTGCGCCCGGGTCAGCCGATCGCGCGCTCGGGCGAACCGGGAGAGACCATGGCGCCGCCCACGCGCATCGCCAGCGCCATGATCGTGAGCGTGGGGTTGAACCCCGACGAAGTCGGGAACAGCGCGCCGTCCGCCGCGTACAGGTTGCCCACATCGTGGAACCGACCGTCGGCATCGCAGACGCTCGTCGCGGGATCGGCGCCGAAGCGCAGCGTTCCCATCACGTGCGCCGACTGCGGGATGGAGTCCTGGGGCGCGATCGCCGCCCAGCGCGCCCCGGCGGCGCCGAGGATGTCGATCAGCTTGGGCGAATAGAAGTCGCGCGCGTCGAGCTCGAACTGGTGGTTGGCGTAGGTGACTCGGGCCACCGGCAAGCCGTCGAGATCGCGCACCGCCGGGTCGAGGTCGACGCGATTGGTCGCCTGCGGCGCGTCTTCCGCCTGCAGCACCAGGACCACCGATCGGTCGCGCCCGGGGCTCTGCCGCATCAGGCGCTTGAACCGCGGCCCGTCGAAGCCGAGGATCTGGAAGATCTGCGAATAGAACTGCGCCTCGGCGACCGGGCCTTCGCCGGCGCTGATCTCGACGATGCCGCCGAGCGGCCGATTGGGATCGCCCGGTACGCCGCGGAAGTCGGCGAAGCCGGTGTCGACGGCGCGGCCGCGATGGCCGTGCAGCCGCTCCTCGAAGATTCCGAACGCGACCGTCTGCAGGTGGAAGGTCAGATTCCGCCCCACCTGCCCGCTCGAGTTGCCCACGCCGGCGCCACCAGGGTCCGAGAGCAAAAGCAGGCGCGCGTCCTCGATCGGGCTGGCCGCGAGCACGTAGCGATCGGCGGTGAACGTCTGGTGCGCGCCGCTGGGGTCGATCGCCTCCACGCCGACGACCGCGTCCTTGGCGCCGTTCATGAGCAGGCGGATGGCGCGCGTGCCGGGCAGGAGCAGGCAGCTGCCCGAGGTGAGCGCGCGCCGCAAGGTCGTGACCGGAGGCGAGCCCTTGGCGTTCGACGGACAGCCGAACCCGGAGCAGAAGCCGCAGTCGACGCAGGCGGGGCGGCCGTCGTAGGGTCGCGAGTTGACCGCGGTCGGATAGGGAAACGGCGTGTAGCCGAGCTTGGTGAGCCCCGCCGACACGAGCTGCGAGCAGTACATCGCCAACCCGGGCGGCATCGGATAGTCGGTCGAGCGCGGACCCTCCGAGGGGGAAGCGCCCGCCTTGCCCTGCACGCCGGCGATCGTCTCCGCGTAGGCGTAGAACGGCTCCAGCTCGGCGTAGCCGAGGGGCCAGTCGGCGAAGCTCGCCCCCGGAACCGCCCCCAGCAGCGTGCCCAGCTGGAAGTCGGTGGGGATGAAGCGCGGCATCTTCAGATCCGCGTGGACCGCGCCGCCGCCCACCGTCTTCGGCAGCGGGTTGACGTCGCCCACGAAGGTGCGATCACCATCGCTGGGTGCGGTGCGCCAGGTGCGCGGCTCGACCACCGGATCGGGGTTGATGAAGCGGCGCGAGGCGAGCTTGATCTCGTCGTTCGCCAGCACCGTCGACGGCGGCTGCGTCGGATCGTCGAGGCCGGAGAACCAGTTGGACCCGGCCTCGAGCACGAGCACGTTCTGCCCGTTGCGCGTCAGCACGTGGGCGATCGAGCCGCCACCGGCACCGCTGCCGATCACCAGGACGTCGAAGTGCGCGAGCGACTGATTGCCGACCGGTGCGGTGCTCACGTGAACAGCTTTCCGCCGAGCGCCGCCACGACCTGGCCCAGAAGCTCGCGGGTCGCGTCGTCGAGCGGCTCGGGATCGGGACCGGGGTTGGCCGTCGACACCGGCATCTCGGCCCGCTCCCGATACGTTTGCGTCGCGGCGTCGAATTGGCTGTAGCCGAGCGGCTGCATGTCGCCTTCGTAATGGACCATGGCCCACCCCTGGCCGGCAGGATTGCCGCCGTACTCGGGCGCCCCGAAGGAAGCTTCGGAGACGAGGGTATAGAGCAGGTTCAAGAAATCGGGGTCGACGTTGTCGATGCTGCTGGCGCCGGGCGCGGCCAGCCCCTGACGGATCTGATCGCGCAGCCCGATGACCGGCCCGAGCACCGGGTCATTCGGTCCGCCCCCGTCGGTGCCCGAGGAGCCGAACAGGCGCAGCTGCCACGCCCGCGCGGCCACGCGGTCGAGCGGCAAGGCGGTCGCGAAACCGTCCGTCGGGAAGTTGGTGGTGGGCGCGCCACTGTCGTCGGCGAACGGCTGGCGCCCGGAGTAGGGGCCCCCGCGCAGCATCGTCGGCGCGTGCCCGTCGAGCGCCGTGAGCAGCGCCTCGACGTAATCGACGGTTCCGAGCGCCGCGCCGCCCGGCTGGTCATCCGGCGGCAGGATGGCGTCGGCCAGCGCCGCCAGCGTGCGCCGTTCGGCGGAGGTGAGAAAGCCGCCCGCGCCCGCCCGGGCGCAGCCGGCCGGCCACATCAGAATCGCGGAGCCCGCGCCCACCCACTTCAGGAACTCGCGTCGATTCATCGGAGCCACCGCGGCGAGGGGCCCAAGCAGGATTCTTGCCAGGAGCGGCGATCCAGGCGATCAAGGACTTCGACCCTCGCGGCGCGCCGATCGCCGCCTCCTGTTTGCGGCGGTGCTGCCCCCGGTTCGCAGCGGCAACGCGCGCTCGACAGGAGACACCGATCGACGGCGCTGCGCTGCGGTAAGATCGAGAGATGGCCGAGCGCGCGACCACATCGTCGGTGGACACCGTCTTCGAACGGCTGCTCGCCGGCATCGTCACGGGGCGTTATCCCGCCGAGCGCAACCTGCCGTCGGAGCGGGAGCTGGCGCGCGCGCTCGGGGCGTCGCGTCCGACCTTGCGCGAAGCGACGCGCCGGCTCGCCGAGTGGCGCCTCATCGACGTGCGCCACGGATCGGGGGTCACCGTGCGGCCCCCGAACCAGTGGTCGTTCGACGTGCTCCCGGCCTATCTGCGCTTCGGCGGCACCGCGTTGGGGCCGCAGGGCCTGGCGCGGATCCTCAGCGATCTCCTCTCGATGCGGCGGGCGTTGATCGTCGACCTGTACGAGCTCACCGCCGGGCGCGTGCGGCGCGGTGGCCTCGACGTCGTGCGCCGCACCGTCGACCGCGCCTGGGCGGCGCGCGACGAGCT
Organism: uncultured delta proteobacterium; assembly: GCA_963816965.1. Classification (GTDB taxonomy): domain Bacteria; phylum Myxococcota_A; class Polyangia; order Palsa-1104; family Palsa-1104; genus JAQBQH01. Next base: position 1,879,052 of record CAWFMP010000004.1, on the reverse strand, counting down.
GGGCCAATTTCTGCGCGAGGACTTCGAGATTCAGCGCAGCCTGCTTCATGCCGCCGACTTCCTGCCGCCGCTGTGGCTGCTCAACAGCATCGCCGAGCCCTACTTCAGCCTGGCCGCGATGCTCGCCGGCACCGCGCCGCTGCCGCCCGACTACGTGCGTGTCTACCACCGCGCGCTCGAGGCCGTCGAGCGCGGCAACGGCGCCGCGGCGGCGCGCATCATGAACGGCTACTTCATCGCCTATGATCGCCGCCTGCGCGAAGCCATGGGGTTCTAACCTTAGGAGCCGGTCTGACCACTTCCGTGGCGAAACTCCGCCGTCGTCGATATTTCCAAGGGCGACCATTTGGTAAGACCACTTCCGAAAGTGGTCTTACCAGTTTGGGGATGGGCCGTCAAGGGGGCGCGCGGTGCCTCCGCCCGGCTCAGCGACTCCGGCCGAAGGCGACCCCGCGCTTGCGCAACAGCCGATAGAGGGTGACCGCGTCCACGCCCGCGGCCCGGGCCGCGCTGCGAACGCTGCCGCTCGACGCCAAGAGATCGGTGAGGTAGCGCGTCTCGAAGGGCGCCAGCCACTGGTCGCGCAGCTCGGCCAGCGGCGGCTGGGCGCGCGTGCGCCCGCGGGCAGCACGCGCCGCCGGCGCCACCAGCGAGCGCGGCAGGTGCTCGGGCAGGATGGTGTCGCCGTCGGCCAGGATGACCGCGTGCTCGATGGCGTTGCGCAGCTCGCGCACGTTGCCGGGAAAGTCGTAGCTCATGAGCGCGGCCAGCGCCGCTGACGACAGGTGCGGCACCTCCTTGTGGTGGCGCTCGCACGCGCGCTCGCGAAAGACCTGCGCCAGCACCTCCAGGTTGTTGCGGTACGAGCGCAAGGGCGGCAGCTCGATGGTCATCACGCTCACCCGATAGTAGAGGTCGTCGCGAAAGCGGCCCTCGCGCACCATCCGCCGCAGATCGCGGTTGGTGGCGCACACCAGCCGCACGTCGACGCGCGCGGGCGGACGGTTGCTGCCGAGCGGCTGCACTTCGCCGTACTCGACCGCGCGCAGCAGCTTGGGCTGCAGCGTCGTGGGCAGCTCGCCCAGCTCGTCCAGGAACAGAGTGCCACCGTCGGCCTTCTGCAGCTCGCCCAGCTTGTCGAAGGTGGCGCCGGTGAACGCACCGCGCACGTGGCCGAACAGCAGGCTCTCCAACATCGCCTCGGGGATGGCGGCGCAGTTGACGGTCACGAACGGCTGGGCGCTGCGGCGGCTATTGAAGTGGATGGCGTGGGCCACCAGCTCCTTGCCGGTTCCGCTCTCGCCGGTGACCAGGACGGGCGAGTCGGTGAACGCCACGCGCTCCACGCGCCGCTCCACCTCCAGCCACTCGGACGAGAGGCCCTTGATGAAGAACGGTCGCCCCTCCTTGCGCGTGGCCCAGTAGAGCTGCGCGCGCCGCAGGAACTTGGCCGCCGAGGCCGCCAGCGCCTCCAGCTCCAGGAGGTGCGCGGGATTGAACGCGTCGCGCTCGCGCGCAGAGACGCTGAGGACGCCGATGGCCCGTCGCTGATACGGGATGGGCACCGCCGCGATCGACTGCACATCGAGGAAGTAGGGTGCGTAGTAGGGATCCTGCGAGGTGTCGTTGACCAGGTAGGGCCGGTTGCTCTGAAAGACGTGGATCGCGACACCGCTCGGGCGCCCGTCCTGGCGCGCCTGCACCAGCGCGTCGGGCATGTTCACCACCAGCCCCTCGACGACGTGGAAGCTCACGCCCAGGCCGCGCCGCTTGCCGTCCCACAGGAAGATGGCTCCGTTGCGCGCGCCGGTGCGCTCGAGCGCGAGATCCATGATTCGCCGCTCGAGCTGCTCGGCCGAGGCCGCATGGAGGGCGTCGTCGGCGTCGTTGAGACGAGTCATGAGAACGATGAAATAATGCAACAAAAGTTGCATAAACTCAACCACGCTGGCCGGGCGGCGCGGGGTTCGGCGCCGTCGCCGCTGGCACGACGGTTGCGATCGGCGGTGGCGCATGAAGCTCAACGTGCACATTCGCTCCCGCGCCGGCGCCGTGCAGGCCTTCTGCCCGGACCTGCCCGGCTGCTCGGCCTCGGCGCCGACCGAAGCGAGGGCGCTCGAGCTGCTGCGCGCCCGCGTCGACCAGTATTTTGCCGCCCGGGCCCGGCCGCTTCCCCCGGGGACCCGCACCGTCCAACTCGAGGTCTGAACATGAAGCGCGCGCTCACTCTGTCGTTCCTGCTCCTGGCCGCCTGCAGCGGCGCGGTCGACCTCACCGACGGCTCCTCTGCCACGGCGCTGCAGCTCTCGGCCGCCGACGCCGCGCGGCTGCTCGACTTCGTCAACTATCCCGGCACCGACTTCGACGTGCTCGATCGGCTGGTCGGTCTCGACTCCCGCGCCGCGCAGAACATCGTGACGCACAAGAGCGGCGCCGACGGCGTCTCTCCGTCCGCCGACGATCGTCCCTTCGCGACGCTGGCCGAGCTCGACGCCGTCGCTTACGTCGGCGACGCGGCGCTGCAGAAGCTGCAGGCCTACTCGACGGCCCATCCGGCGCCCGCGGGCGAGCTCGTCGAGGGGATCCAGTTCGCCGGTTGGGAGTCGCAGGCGGTGGTCTTCGGCGTGAACCTGTCGAGCGCCGTCGATCTAGATGCGCTGCTCGACGCGCGCGCGGTGCCGGGGCTCATCGCCAAGCGGCCCTTTGCCTCGGTGACCGCGATGGGCCCGGTGGCCTACGTGGGCCCGAGCGCGCTGCAGTCACTGCGCGCCCACGCGCCGGCTTTCTGGGCCCAGCTACGCGGCACGGCCGGTCTGGCCGGCACGTTCGACTCGGTCAGCTTCGACCAGGCGACGGCCGTGGTGGCGCTGGAGATCGCCAATCAGGCCACCTCGTCCCAGCTGACGCAGCATGGGGCCACCGCCGCTCCGGCGGCCCGCATCATTGGCGGGCGCCCGTTTGCCAACCTGTCGCAGGTGGCGGCGCTCTCGGGCGTGGGCACGGCTACGATGAACGCGCTCAAGAGCTACGCGCAGAGCGGCCAATGGGGCGCGCCCGGCGATTGTGTCGCCAGCTTCGAGGACGCGGTGGGGCCGCACCTGCCCGACCTCCTGTTCATGAGCGAGAGCGATCGTCCGCTCGACCTGGTGTCGTTCCCCGGGCAAGGCACCACGGCGCCCACCGCTGCCTCGCTGCTGGCGCTGTTGAAGGCGCCGGCGGGGTGGACCGCCGAGAGCCGTGATCCCAACGACTTCTACGTCGACTTCGAACCTTCGGCGGCGGACGCCGATCCCAACGCCGCCGCGATCGTCGAGGCCGCGGTCGCCGCCCAGCTCACCGACGTCGTGTACGTCGCGGTGCACCAGCCGGCGGGCAGCGTCTACCAGGCCGAGGTCGACGTCTACCTGGTCGGCCGCACCGCCTGCGGCGATCTGGTCGGCCTGCACGCCATCTCCATCGAGACCTGAGCCGGCTCGCGACCTGCGGGTCGCCGCGCTGCAATCGCCCGTGAGCCCGCTCGCCTCGTCGAAGCAGAGCCCGCCGGACCGTTCGACCTCAGCGGCCGCGCAGGCGCAGGATCAGGTTCCGTCCGGCGTCGGACGGGTCGGTGTAGTCGTCTCCGCTGTCGCAAAAGACGATGTCGCCCGAGGGCAACACGGCAGCCCCCTGGGGGGCGCCGGCCGTCGCCGGCGGGGTCATCCCGAGGATGGGCACGTTGCCGTTGCTGCCGAGCAGGATCGTCGTGGCGCCACTGAACGGATTGACATCGAACAGCTGCGACGGAGACCAGGTCGATCCAATCAGACGCGTGCCGTCGGTGGCCAGGCTCCCGAGGTTGAAGGCGTAGTCGCTGCTCACGGTCGTGACCTCGGCGGTCGTCGGGTCGACCTTGCGCAGCCCACCGTTCTCCATCACGTAGAGCGCGCCGTTCAGATACGCGATTCCGAGCGCCTCCTGAAAGCGGGCGTCGCCACCCGTGCCGTCGACGTGGCCATACTGCCCGGATGAGCCGGCGAGAATCGCCACCGTCGGCGGGGTGGTCTGCAGCGACACCTTCTGTACGGTATCGTCGAACATCGCGGCGGAGTAGAGCGCGGTGCCGTCATTGGTGAGCTGGCCCTCGCCGAAGGACTGGGTCGAGGTCGACGCGATCAGCGTCGAGACCACCCCGGTGGTGAGCTCGAGCTTGCGCAGGGCCCCGAAGTCGTCGAAGTAGAGCGCGTCGCCGAGGCGGGTGATGCTGTTGATCAACCTGACCGCGGCCTGGTCGGACGTGCCGTCGATGACGTCGCCGCCCTTGACCACCGTCTGCACCTGACCGGTGGCGAAGACGACGTGCCGCAGGCCACCGGCGTCGCCGAACCAGGCGCCGCCGTTGCTGTCGAGCTGCAGCGGTTGCGGGGCGGAGAGGCGCGCGCCCGCGCCCTGACCGTCGAGCGTCGGCGGATCGATGGCGCCGGCCAGCGCCTTCGGTGCGGCGCCGTTCTGCGAGATGCGCAGCGTATTGCGATAGAGATCGTAGAGGTCGGTGCCGACGAGCGCGAGGCCGCGGCCGCAGCTGTTGGCGTCGCGCCAGGCCCAGGCAGGATTCTGCAGCGGCTGGCGCACGCGGCCGTCGCGGTCGCACAGAACGACCGTGCCTGCGCCGTCGCTGCCGACGCCGCTCGGGTCGTACCAGAGCGTCGATCCGTTGCTGCTGTTCGGCAGCGACGACACGGTGGCGCCGACGAAGTCGATGATGCGGATCGAGCGGTGCGGCTCGAGGAGCACCAGCCCGCCGGTCACGGCCGCCAGGTCGGTCGGACCCACGAACCGGGCCGACGCCAACGGCCCGTCGACATCGCTGCCCGCGCCCTGGGCGCCGGCCAGCGTCGACACCGTCGACTGCGCCAAATCGACGACGCGCACGACATCGTTGCCCGTGTCGGTGACGTACAACAGGGTGGCGATGAGCACCAGCCCGGTCGGGCTGGAGAAGCGAGCCTGCCCGGTCGGCCCGTCGACGAAGCCGGCGGCGTTGGCGCCCGCGACCGTCGCCAGCGTGGAGGTCGCCAGGTCGAGGACGCGGACGGTGTTGGCCGTTGGATCGGCGATGTACAGCTGCCCGTGGGCGCTGTCGAGGGCGAGCCCGGTCGGCCGGCGGAGCCGTCCGACGCTCAAGCCGCCATCGGCGTCACCGGGCACGCCGGCCCGGCCGGCCACGGTGGTCACGGCCAGCGTCACCGGATCGTAGGCGCGGATCGTGCTGTTGTAGGTGTCGGCCACGTAGATGATGCCCGAGGGCGCGCGCACCAACCCGCCCGGGGCGAGGAAGCGCGCCGTGGCGGCAACACCGTCGGCGCTGCCGCCCAGCGGGGCTCCGCCGGCGACCAGCTCGAGCATCGGCTCCACCGTCAGGGTCGCGGTCGCAGTGCGCGCCGGCGCGGCCACGGTCTCGGCGGTCACGACGGCGACGCCCTGGAACGTCCCGGCCGTGAAGTTGCCGTTGGCATCGATGGTACCGGCGCCGCTGGTGACGGTCCAGGTTACTGCCTCGCTCGCCGAGAGCTGCAGCGACTGACCGACGCCGAGCTTCGCCTGGGGCGGGCTGATCGTGAGGCTCATCGGGTCCGGCATCGAGAGATCGGGTCCGACTGCGGTTCCAAGGTCGTCGGTCGTTGCCATGTCGCCGGGCGTCGCCGGTGGCGGCGGCATGGGAGCGGGGCGGCTGGCGTCGCCGCAGCCGTAGGCGGCCGCCACGACGACGAGGAGCAGGGAGCGGATTCGCATGGCGCGGCCCGTTGCACGCGATATGCCGCGGCTGGCGCGCGCCAACCCCCCGTTGCGCCGGCGTGTCCAGCCGCCAGGCAGCGGCGTCTGTAGCTGCCCTGGCCACTACACGGCGATTCGCCTATTCGCGGTAACGCGTGAGCTGGTGAAATTCGACCACGAGCTCAAACCTCCCTGCGGGTGACGCCGATCAACGCCGGGATGAAAATCCGCGCGCCACCAGCACCAGCGCGACCACCAGCAGCGCCGCGCTCGGCGGCACCAGCACGATCGCCAGGCCGGGATCGCCGGCGTAGAAGGAGAGCCCGCCCAGGATGAACCCGAGCGGCATCAGCACCGTCGCTGCACGCAGCGCAAACGAGGCGCGCGCCGCACTGACCGCGGACATCTTGGCGTGCCGCACCGAGAGCGCGAAGGCCACGTTCAGCACCCCGAGCAGCGTGCCGTGCGCGTGCCCCAGGGTGAAGGAGAGGCGGCGGGTGGCATTGGAGACGTCGAGGTACCAGCCGAGCTTGAGACCGTGCGCGGACTCGAGCAGGAGACCGAACGTGGTGAAGATGGCCAGCGACCACCAGCCGAACGCCAGGTGCCGGCGGACGAGCTCGTCGTCATCCGTCGCCCCTTCTTCGCTCTTCGTTCTCTCCGACGCTGCCGCTTTTGCTCCCGACGGGCGCTTTGCCACTGTTCTCACTCCATCGCGCGCACGGGGCTGTCGTCGCGCTTGTCGATGAGTCGTTTGATTCGGGAATCGATGGTCGAGGCGGCGCGCTCGCTGCCGGGATGCTGTGCGATCCAGTGGCGCACGATCTTCTCCTGCGCCCGCTGCCGCTCCTCGGGCGGGGCCAGATAGTCGAAGTCGTTCGCCGGATCGATCTTTTGCAGCGAGTGACCTGCCACGTAGCGCACCGCGGAGTAGGGATCGGCGAGCGCGGCCGCGAGGTACGGCACGGCATCGGCCACCGGCGCCGCCTGGCGCGCGCCCTCCCAGCCAAACTGCCAGGCCGCGACCGCACGCAGCACCGCGTCGCCCGACAGGAGCCACTCGATCGCGGCCGGCGTGTCGTCGGTGAGCCCGGCGGGCGCGGGCTGACCGTACCAGCGCTCGAGCTGCTGCGCCGTCCAGCCGAGGCTGCGATCGACGTGGCAGAGGTTGCAGGCGTTGGGGCGCTCGCTGCCGCCCGAGCGGCCGGTCACGTGCGGGCTGTCGATGCGGTGGTTGCGGATTCCCTTGAGCAACCCGTACACCGTGTACGGCATATGGCAGTTGTAGCAGCGGCTGCCCACGGAATCGCCGCGGTGGTGCGTGTGCGCCTCGACGGCAGCGCCGATGGCGGCGTGGCACTGCAGGCAGGCGGCGTCGGTGTCCTTGTCCTTGGCGAGCAGGTTCACCGGATCGCTCTGGTGCACCGAGTGGCAGCTGCCGCACCACAGCTTGCCGCTCTGCATGCACTTCGATTCGATCATGCCGCTGTAGTCGCGGCTCGAGACGCGAATCGTGCCATCGGACCAGAAATAGCCGCGCAGGTAGGAGGGATCCTCTTTGACGTGGCGCTCCAGCGCCGGCGTGCTGTGCAGCTGGCGCAACAGCGGCTGCGTCTTCTCCAGGTCGTCGCCGGCGACATACGTCTTGCCCTCGCCGAGATAGATCTGATCGCTCAGGTCGGTGAGCGAGTGGCACTGTCCACAGACCTCGGACGCGCGCGTCGCGCTCAGGCGTGCCGGGTTTACGATCGTGGGATCGCCGCGGCCGCGCAGGTGCAGCCAGTAGCGGCGGAACGGATTCTGGTTGGCGGCGACGTGCTCTTCGGCCGGACCGTGGCACGCCTCGCAGGCGATGCCCATTTCGGCGACCTGGCTCCTGATCTCCTTGCCACCGACGAGCGCGTGCGGTTGGCCGGCGGTGGTGTGGCAGGTAATGCAGCTGACGTTCCACACCTGTTCCTGATGCCGGCCGCCCGGCGGGTGCAAGAAGACCTCGCCGCGCGGGACCCAGCGGTGATCGTCGAACAGATAGGTGAACGGCAGCGACAGCTGGCCGTTGCCCACGTTCGAGGGGACCCAGAACGCCTGCATGTGGTGCGAGCCGGTGACCATCGAGATGCGGCGCTCGACGCGCGGGGGCGTCTCGCCCGGCGCCGCTGGTTGGCGCTGGCCGAAGTCGACCTCGTACTGCCAGAGCGGATCGACCATGTCGACCATGAAGTCGTCGCCGCTGCGGAAGAGGTGGACGTCGTAGCCGCCGCCCTGCAGGCGGACGTCGTCGAAGTCGCCGCGAACCGACTCGGGGCTGGCGTACTGGGTCATCGTCCGGTGGTATCCGCGATGCCACGAGTGATACTGCGAAGGGTGGCACGCCTCGCAGCGATCGGAGGTGGCGTAGCCGGGGCGCACCGGCTGTGGCACCGTGGCGACGATCTCACCGTGGCGCCGCTCGGCATCGCGGTGGCGGCGGGCGGCCCAGGCGGCGAGCGGCAGCATCAGGAGCAGGAGCGCTCCCACGAGCAGGCGGCGCGGATGGCTCGGTCGAGGCGAAACTGCGGCCACGCGTGACTTTACCATAGGTGGACCGGGTCGCGGTCGGCGTAGTGGCCTATCGTTCCCGGTGAGGACCGGAGGGAACGATGCCGAGGTATCGCTTTGTCTGCGAGCAGTGCGGCCTGGCCTTCGAGGAGCGCATGTCACCCGTCGAACACGATCAGAATCGCCCAGAGTGCCCGCGCTGTCGCTCGGACGCGTGGGTCCATGCTGCGCGATCGGCGGGCGACGCGGCCTTCGAGCGGCGCCGCTGAGCGCGCGCTCCGAATTTCAATGCAGCGGAACCGCTCCGACTGCCTCGGTCATGGGGCCCGCAGGCGGTAGTCGCACGCGGAAGGTCGAGCCGACGCCGACCTGGCTCTGCACTTCGATCCTGCCGCCGTGGGCCGCGACGATTCGCCGCGCGACCGACAGGCCCAGCCCCACCCCTGCGGCGACCTCACGCGAAGCGCCCGTCCGTCTGAACGGCTCGAAGATGCGCTCGCGCTCCGTCGCTGCGATGCCGATCCCGTGATCGGAAACCGCGATGACCACGTCGCCGTCCTGCCGGCGGGCGGAGACCTCGACGTCCCCGCCCGCCGGTGAGTACTTGATGGCGTTGGAGAGCAGGTTGTTGAGCACCTGCTCGATCCGGACTCCGTCGCAGCGAACCAATAGCGGATCGTCCGGCATCGACAGCCGCACCCGATGAGAGAACGACATGGTCCGGTACAGCTCGGCGACCTCTCGAACGATGTCCCGAAGATCGTGGGGCTCGAGCCGGAGCTCGAGATGCCCTCCCTCGATGCGCGTGGCATCGAGAAAGTCGCCCACCATCCGGTTGAGCACCGTCACCTGTCGCCCCACGATATCCAACGTCCGCCGGATCTTCTCCTCGGTAGGCAACGGATGATCCGGCTCGAGGTAACGAACGGCCATCTGCAGCGCCGCGAGCGGATTGCGCAGATCGTGCGCGACGCCGCCGAGGAAGGTCAGCCGATCGTGCTCCTCCCGATCCAGCCGATCGGCGATCTCGTTCAGGGTCTCGGCGGTCCGTCTGAACTCGGCCGGTCCGCTGGGCGCGATGCGCACCTTATGGTCTCCGGCAGCGTAACGATCGACACTGTCGACGATCTCGGAGAGCGGCACGAATACGAATCTTTTCAGGGCCAAGAGCACGGCCACAAAGCCGAAGAGGACCAGAGAGGCCACCGTCACGCCGACGATCTTGCCGACCGTCGCCCACCGGTGCAGCGACCAGTGCGCGCGCGTGAGCGCCTCCTGCTCGGTGCGTGCCAACGAGTCCACCGACGACAAGGCGGCCTCGAACGAAGGAGCGCTGGCGGTGAGCACCTCCTGCAGGGGCCGGCCCTCGCGCTCGGCGGTGGTCCGCAGGACCAGATACTCTTTGATCTTCTCGTCGGCATCTCGCAGCTGTTGCTTTTCCGCGGCGGCGCGGACGGAGCGGCGCGCATCCGCGACGTCGGCGAGGAGGTCGGCCTCGGCCTGCATGCGCGCGGCGTCACGCCGGTGCGCGCGCGCCAGGTACGCGAGATCGCTCTGCCTGGCGTAGGCGAGCAGCTGCGAGCGCATGGCGTCGGCCGCCCGCATGCTCTCCATTCGATCCTGTACGTCGTCGGTGCCGAGGCGGGAAATGTTCGTGAATACGACCAGCACGGAGCAGGCGATGAGGGCGAGCAGGGCGAGCGCCAGCCCGGTCAGCGTCGTCAGCGATCGCAAGCGCACCGCGCTGCCCTGGAGCGGCGGCACGTCGGAGCGGGTCATCGAGACCTCCTCTTCGGCTGCGACATCAGTCAGGGCTCGAATGAGCAAGTCCCGGGCCGTCGCTGGCCTGGGCCTTGCTGATGGGGAATGGGATGGCCGATCTGCTGGTCGTCGACGACGACCCCGACATCTGCTGGGTGCTCACGCAGCTCCTCGAGCTGGAAGGACACGTGGTTCGCATCGCGCAGGATGGCGCAGAGGGGCTTCGGCTGCTCGAGGAGCGGGCGCCCGATCTGGTGCTTCTCGACGTAGAGATGCCCGTGCTCGATGGCCCCTCCCTGGCGTATCGGATGTTCGTGCACAACCTGGGGCTCGAAAACATCCCGATCGTGCTGGTCTCGGCCTACTTCGATCTGGCGGCCATTGCCCAGCGCGTGGGGACCCCCTATGTGATGGCCAAGCCGTTCGACCCGCGGGAGCTGATGCTGCTCGTAAAACGCGCGCTCGCCGAGCGGGCGTTGCCTCGCCCGAGTCCTTGATCCTCAGGCTCGCGCCCGGCCTCCCGTTTCGGCCTGACGATGCGATCGTCGAGGCGAACGCGCCGCCGGTCAGCGTGGGTCGCGGCGGTCGGCGACCAGCGGGGCCGGGTTGCCGTCGGGGTTGCGCAGCCGCGCCGCCAGCTCGGCGTGCGCCTCGAGCAGCGCGGCGAGCACACCGAGTCGGCGGCCGGTCGGGGCATCATGCGGCTGGGCGGCGAGCTCGGCGCGCAGCTCTTCGGAGACGAAGGCCAGACGTGACAGGCGCCCGAGGCCGGCGGCGAAGGTGCGCTCGTCGAGCGCGCGGCTCAGCTCCGCCGAGCGCCGTGCGCGCCGGGCCGCCACCAGCTGCCGCGCCGCCGCCAGGAAGCGGCTGGGCGTCGGCGCGTCGACGAAGGCGTCGACCGCGACGCGGCTGACCCGCCGCCCCTCCTCGTCGAGCTGCGGCCAGACGCTGGCGCCGAGCGCGCCCAGCGCCGTGGCCAGCCGCAGCGTCTCGCTCGCGCTCATCGGCTCGACACGCTGCGCAGCGGCACCAGGAGCACCTCGATGCGCCGATTGCGCCGCCGCTCGGCGTCGCTGCGATTGGGTGCGCGCGGGTGGTACGGGCCGAAGCCGGAGGCGACCACCCGGGTCGGCGGCAGGCCGGCGACGACGAGCGCGCGGGCCACGGCGGTCGCGCGCGCCGCCGACAGCTCCCAGTTGCTGGCGAAGCGGCTGTTGGCGATGGGCACGTCGTCGGTGTGGCCGCCGACGAGGATCATCTGATCGGGCTCGGCGTCGAGCAGGCTGCCGAGCGGCGACGCCAGCTGCGTGATGGCGCGCCGGCCCGAGGCGCTCAGCTCGTCGGAGCCGGAGGCGAACAGCACCTCGCCCTGAACGATCACCTTGCCGTCCTCGACCTCGATGGCGGCGCTTCTGGCCACCGCGCGCAGGCGCCGCTCGACGCGCTCCTTCTCCGCGCGCAGGCGGCCGAGCTCGCGATCGTTGGCGCGCAGCCGGGCGAGCAGCCCGCTCTGGGCCACCGCGGCGGCGACCATGATGAGCACGAACGCCGCCAGCACCAACGTCAGCGCGTCGACGAAGGGGGGCCAGACGTTGACGGGAAAGAGCGGTCGCGGTTGACCCGAGCGCCTCACGCGCGCTCCCGTCGTCCCCGCTCGCGCTCGAGCAGCTTCTCGAGCCGCTCGAGACCGTCTCCCAGGCGCACAAGCTCGTCGGTGATGGCGAGATCGGGGCCCGCCTCGGCGCGCGCGGCCAGGAGCGCCACCTCGCGGCCGAGGGCATTGAGCTCGGGCGTCAACGTCGCCAGCGAGCCGCTCATCGCGGTGGCGCCGGCGCGCAGCTCCCCGGCGGCAGTGGCGACCGTCTCGGCGACGGCGCGCAGCTGTGCCTCGAACGCCCGTGCCCGCTCGTCGGTGGCGAGGACGCTGCGCGCGTGGCTCTCTTCGACGAGCGCCGCGGCGCGCGCGGCCAGCGCCTCGGCGGCCGCGAGCGATTGGGCCCCGCCCTCGGTGACAAGGGCGGCGGCCGCCTCGGCGGCCTCCGCCGCGCGACGGGTCGCTTCATCGCCGCTGCGCACCAGCGCCGCGGTCGCCGCGGTCGCCGTCTCTTGCAGCGCTGCCGTGCTCGCGAGCGCCGTCGTTTGCAGCGTCGAGGACGCCCGCTGGGCGGTTTCTTGCAGCGAGGCCGATGCCTGCTCGGCGGTCTCCCGCAACGACGAAGATGCTCGCTCCGCAGTCGCCTGCAGCACGGCCGAGGTCTGCTCGGCCGTGTTCTGCAGCGCGGCCGAGGTCTCGCGGGTGGTCCCCTCGAGGCCAGCGGTTGCGTCGCGCAGGCTGCTCTGCAGCACCGCCACCGTTTCGCGGGCCGTGCCCTGCAGCGCCGCCGCCGTTTCGCGAGCCGTGCCCTGCAGCGCCGTCGCCGTTTCGCGAGCCGTGCGCTCGAGCGCCGACGCCGCCTGCGTCGCCGACGTCGCCTGCGTCGCGGCCGCCGCTCGCGACGCCTCGGCGATCGCAGCGTTGGTCTGATGCGCCAGCGCGGCCAGCGAGGTCGTGGTCGCCTGCACCGCCGCCGCGACCGCCGACGTCGCCGCCTGCGTCGTCGTCTGCAGCGTCGCCGCGACCGCTTCGATCCGCTGCGCCGTCGCCTCGTGCGCCGTCGCCATCAGCTCGCCCAGCTCGCGCCTGAGCGCGCTCACCTCGCCCACCAGCCGCTCGTCGGCGCGCGCCGCCGCCGGCCACAGCTCGGGCACCAGGCGGTGGGCGGTCATCTCCTCCAGCCGCGCCAGCGCCTGCTCCTCGGCCAGCACCAGGTCGCCCTGCACCAGCGACAGCGCCAGCGTGACCAGGATGCCCACGACGCTGGCGCCGAAGGTGACATCGAGCCCCGCCAGCGGCAGCGCCAGCGCCTGCATCGTCGACAGGTGATCGTCGCGCAAGAGCGGTGCCACGCCGCGCAGCGTCTCCATGAGCCCGGCGAACGTCCCCACCAGGCCCACCAGCACCGTGACCGCCACCAGGTAGCGCCCGAGGTAGGCACGCCCGCGCTCTTCGCTGGCGGTGGCCGCCGCCAGCGCGTCGAGGTCGGGCGTGGCACCGACGGCGCGCACCGCTTCGAGCCGCTGCCGCCGCGCCCGCCACAGCTCGCCGCCGGGCGGCGTGGCGCCGAGGCCGCCGAGCTCGCGCTCGATGCGCCGCCGCGCCTCGGCCAGGCTCCACAGGCCGCCTACGGCGATGACCCCCAGCAGCACCACCGAGGCGCTGCCCAGCCACAAACGATGATCGACGTAGGCGCCGAGCGCGCGCGCCGCGGCGATGAGCGCCAGCAGCGTGAGCGCGACACCGAGCCCCCAGCGCAGCCGCGTCACCGCCATCGGCGCGCTGCCTCCGCCAGCGCCGCGGCCACGTCGAGGAACGGCGCGCCGTCGACCAGGAGCTCCGGCGTCTCGCTGCGCAGCCGCAGCCGGACCAGCGCGGCGAAGCGCCGCTCCACGAGGGTCACGAGGCCAATGGCGCTGTCGATGAGAAGGCGGGTCTCGAGCGCGGCCACCCGCGCCTCGGCGTCCACGGCCTCGGCGCCGGCCGCGGCCGCGCGGCGCAGCTCGGCGGCGAAGGTGCGCAGCTCCGGATCGAGGATGCTGAACGCGTCGGCCTGGTCCCACGCCAGCCGCGCCCGCTCGAGTGCCGCGGGCAGCGTCGCCGTGACCCGCTCGGCCAGCGCGGACAGGAGCGCCGCCGAGCGCGCGCGCAGCAGCGCCGCCGGCAGCGCCGACGCGTCCGGCCGATCGGCGGCGGCCGCGCGCGGCATCCCCAGATCGAGCGAGCCCGCGGAGAACGACCGCACCTGCTCGACGAGCCTCTCGAGCGCCTGAGCCGACATGCGCGCCCATACTGCACGACGATCGCGAGGAGTCAACCGAGTCGTGCGAGTTGTGGTACGACCGTCAGCTCCTTCCGTGGCCGCCTGCGGACTCGACTTCGGCACCAGCAACAGCACGGTCTCGCTGCCGTCCGGCGAGGTGCTGCCCATCGATCCGGCGGCGCTCTCGCCCCGGCTGTTCCGCTCGGTGCTCTTCTTCCCCGAGGAGGGCCGGAGCGTCTTGTCCGGCCACGCCGCCATCGAAGAGTATCTCGAGCGCTCGGAGGGGCGCTTCATCCAGTCGGTCAAGGGTTGGCTGCCGAGCGCCTCGTTCACCGCCACGATGATCCGCAACAAGGCCTACAAGCTCGAGGATCTGATCGCGCTCCTGTTGCGCCGCATTCGCGAGCAGGCCGAGCGCGCCGCCGGCGTGCCGCTCGACGAGGTGACGCTGGGGCGGCCGGCAGTCTTCGCGCCCGATCCCGAGGCCGACGCCCGCGCCGAGGCGCGCCTGCGACGCGCCGCCGAGGTGGCCGGCTTTGGCAAGGTACGCTTCCTCATCGAGCCGATCGCCGCCGCGCTCGCCTACGAAGCCACCCTCGAGCGCGACGAGCTGGTGCTGGTGGCCGACTTCGGCGCCGGCACCTCGGACCTGACGCTCATGCGCCTCGGCCCCGAGCGGCGCGGCGCACCCGATCGCCGCGCCGACGTCGTCGCCTCCGACGGCGTGCACATCGGCGGCGACCGCTTCGACGCCGAGATCATGCGCCACAAGCTGTTGCGCTACTTCGGCGCGGGCTCCACCTACCAGACCTTCGACAAGCGCATGCCGATCCCCAACCACATCCTGGGCAAGCTGCTCTCCTGGCACGAGATGTCGTTCATTCGCGAGCGCTCCACCCAGCAGCTCATCGATCACATGCTGCACGCCAGCGACAACGTGCCGGCCATCGAGGCGCTCTACGACCTGGTGGAGGAGAACCTCGGCTATCGGCTGTTCCGCGCCATCGAGGCGGCCAAGATCCGCCTCTCCTCGGCCGACGCCACCACCATCGATTTCGACGAGGCGCGCATCCAAATCCAGGCGCCGATCACGCGCCGCGAGCTGGAGAGCTTCGCCGCGCCGCTCCTGGACGGGCTGGCCCAATGCACCAGCGGCCTGCTCTTGCGTGCCGCGGTGACGCCGGAGGCGATCGACTCGGTCTTCCTCACCGGCGGCTCCTCACAGATCCCGGCGGTGCGCCGGCTGTTCTCCGATCAGTTCGGCGAGCACCGCCTGCGCACCGCCGACGCCTTCACCAGTGTCGCCGAGGGGCTGGGTCGCAGCGCCGGAGCGCAGTAGGCGGAGTCAGGAGCGCGCCACCGAGGCGTCGGGATCGGGCGGATCGTCGCTGTCGTCGGCAGGCGGCATGTCGGGAGCGGCGGCATCGACGATCGTGTCCCAGACGACCGCCTCCATCGGCGCCGTGACCTGGGCGGCCACGCCGCTGCGCGCCTCGTCGCGCGCGCTGGCGGCGCTGGCGAGCGCATCGTCGACCGCGGCCATCGACTGGGGGCGCGCGTCGGGCGCCTTGGCCAGCATGCGCGCGATCACCGCGCGCAGCTGGGGCGAGACGGTGCCCTCGAGCAGGTGCAGCGGCGGCGCCGTCGTGGCGTGCGCGAGCATCAGGCTGCCCACGCCCTTGTCGGTGAACGGCGGCTGGCCGGTGGCCATTTCGAAGGCGATGCAGCCGAGCGCGTAGACGTCGGCGCGCGGGTCGACGTCGCGGGCGTTCTTGCACTGCTCGGGCGCCATGTAGGTCGGCGTGCCGACGATCGTGCCCGAAAGGGTGAGGCGCACCTTGTGCTCCTCGGCCAGGCGGCAGACGCCGAAGTCGAGCACCTTGACCAGCGCGCCCCACGGCTGCGTCGCGTCGCTCACCAAGAACAGGTTGGCGGGCTTGAGATCGCGGTGGATGACGCCGGCGGCGTGGGTGGCCGCCAGCGCGCGCGCGGCCTGGCGCAGCACCTCCACGATCAGCCGCTCGGGCAGCCGTCCATCGCGGTGCAGGCGGCGGGCCAGGCTCTCGCCGTCGAGCCGCTCCATCACCAGAAAGGCGCGGCCATCGTCGTGACGACCGAAGTCGTGGATGTCGACGATGCCCGGGTGGCGGACGCGCGCCGCGGCGCGCGCCTCGTCGATGAAGCGGGCGACCACGCGCGGATTTCCCGAGTACGCCTCGTGCAAGAGCTTGATGGCGACCCGCTTGCCGAGCAGCGTGTGCTCCGCGAGGTACACGACGCTCATGCCGCCCTGCCCGAGCAGCTCCACGAGGCGATAGCGACCGATGACCGAGCCGACCACGGGCCCCCTTTCACCGGGCACCATACCACCCCTTTTGCCAGCGGCGGAGCGCCACCAGGCCGAGCGACTACTCGTCGCGCATCTCTGCTAAGATTACCGCGAGCGGATGATTCACTTCGTCTGGTTGACGCTGCTCGCGGTCCACACCGGTGCGGCCGCGGTGTGGTGGTGGCTGATGCCGAGCGGCTTCCCCAGCTCGGCCACGGAATACTGGGTCAACCAGGTGGCGCCGCTGTTCGCGGTGGCGCTCCTTTTGACGGCGCTGTTCGCCCGGGGCCGCTTCGGCCAGGCGCTCCGGCCGCCCGTCCTGGCCGCGATCCCGGTCTTTTGGATGGCGTTCGGCGTGTCGGCGCGGCTGGTCTTCGACGAGAGCTTCGCGTCGTCGTGGAGCACGGCGTTCATCGGCGGCGCCGCCGTCGCGGCGTTGTGGGTGAACCAGCTGCGCTTGCGCCTGCGCGCGGCCTGGCTGGTTCCGCTCTTCGTGGTTCCGGCGGCCGTGGTCGGCTGGGCGTTCCCCGGGTCGCAGCGCGCGCCCGATCCGACGACCACTCCAATCGGCGCGCCGCTCGACACGGTGCCCGCCGGACCCAGCGATCAAAGGGTGATTCGGCTGAGCAAGGATGCGCAGGTCCGTCCGGGCGAGGCGCGGGTCGTGATTCGCCGCGACAAGCTGGTGTTGAACGTGCAGCCGCTCTTGACGTTCACCGATCGTTCGCCGGATCGCTGCTGGACGGCGCTGGCTCCCGCCGGGGAGAGCCCGCCGACGACGCGAACGCTGGTGGCGAAGGTCCACGATGGCCGCGGCTACAGCCTCTACTACAAAGACGAGGACGCCAGCGTGCTCGACGTGGCCACGCAGAACGGCGCCGTTGAGCTCGACGCCCGCTCGCGCCTGGCACACGCGATCTTCTCGCACGTCAACAGCTTCACCGCGCTGACGCTTCAGGGACACCAGAAGCTGTCGGTGTCGTTCTCACCGGTGCCGGAGCGGCACATCGAGCTGGCACCGGCGACCGGGGCGGCGCGCTTCGCCTATCTCGATGCCAGCGACACCTTCCACGTGATGCAGGCCAGTGATCGGCAGCGCGGCCCCTTCACCGAGATCGCCGCCGGGCACCTCAAGCGAGCGGACCCGCTGGTCCTCACGATCTACGATGGCGACAAGGCGGCGTTCAGCATCACGCTCGCAGACTGGGCCGCGCAGGCGTCGACCCAGCTGTCGCCGACGGCGGGGTGGGGGACCCCGGTCAACGCGATCGAGCTCGTGCGCGGCGGCGAGGCCCAGAGCTCCACGGGGCTGATCTCGATCAGCCTCGCCGATACCAGCATCGGCCGCGGCACCCAGACGGTCGGCCACGCGCCGGGCGTCTACCGCAATCGCATGACGATCAGCCTGCCGCCGCCGTAGCCGCTCAGGGAAGCAGCGTCGCCCGCTTGATGTAGTCGAGCTTGGGGAAGTCCGCCCGAAGGTAGCCGTTGCCCTCGGCCTGGATGCGCTCCTGCGCCGGTCCGTGGCCCTCGGGAGCGCCTTCTCCGTACCGGCCTTCGATGGCGTCGACCACCTTCATGCCGGTGACGACCTTGCCAAACGGGGTGAAGCCCATCGCGTCCAGGCGGCTGTTGTTGCCATAGTTGATGAAGATCTGGGTCGTGCGCATGTCGGGCCCCGCCGTGGCGAAGGTGACCATGCCGCGCGTGTTCGATCGCTTCGCCGACGGATCGTCCTTGAACGTGGCCTGGCGCCAGGTGCGGTTGACCGCTGGATCGCCGTGAATGCCGAACTGCACCATGAAGCCTTTGACGACGCGAAAGAAGGCGACGTCGGTGAAGTAGCCCAGCTTGACCAGGTTGTAGAAGCGGTCCGCGCCGAGCGGCGCCCAGTCGCGGTGCACCTCGACGACGAAGTCGCCCTTGGTCGTCGCCATCTTCACCTTGTAGGTGGCGGGCGCGACGGCGGTCGCTTCCGCAGGGCCGGGCATCGGCGTCTTGGCGGTCGTGTCTCCCAGCGCCAGCGGGGCCAACAGCAGCATCACTGCCGCGGCCGATGTCGCCGCGATCGAGCGCGTGAACTTCATGGATTGCCTCCCTCGGGATGAGCTCGCCGTGTAGCATACGCCGCGGACCGCTGGGAATCTGCCCGCGGCTTGCTACCATGGCAGTGTGTCCTCGCCGCCTCCGCCCGTCGATCGCAAGGCGCCCTGTCCGTGCGGCAGCGGCCGCCGCTACAAGAGCTGCTGCTACCCGCGCGATCGTGGCCGCGAGCTGGCGCTGCGCACCGCCGTCGACGGCGCCGCCGCGGTCGACGAGGTGCTGCGCGTGTTCCTGCCGCTGGTCGAGTCACGCGGCGAGCACCGCATCGCCTGCGGCGAGGGCTGCTCGGCCTGCTGCGCCAACTTCGTGCGCTGCAGCGCGCCCGAGGCGATGGCCGTCGCCGCCTGGCTGCGCGAGCCCGCGCAGGCCGAGGTGCGCGCCCGCTTCTCCGCCAAGCTGCCGGCGTGGCGCGAGCGCGCCGGCGCCGCCGAGTTGGCCGAGATCGAGGCACACCTCGACGCGCACGGCGGCGGCGAG
The DNA here is from genome assembly GCA_963816965.1 of uncultured delta proteobacterium. Lineage (GTDB taxonomy): Bacteria > Myxococcota_A > Polyangia > Palsa-1104 > Palsa-1104 > JAQBQH01. The sequence goes on along the minus strand of CAWFMP010000004.1, from coordinate 1,860,236 downwards.
CGCGCCGGCGCGGCGTGGGACGCCTACCAGGCCCTGACGGTCGCCTGGGCGCGCAGGGGCAACCTGTGCCCGTTCAACGAGGGCGGGCGCTGCGAGATCTATCCGGTGCGTCCGCTCATCTGCCGCTCGGTGTACGTGCTCGACACCGCCGACAACTGCCTGCCGGATCGCGCGCCGCCGAAGATCGTCTCGCACCCGGCGCTGGAGAGCGCCTTTGGCGCGGCGGCGCACGCCTGTGCCCAGGCGGGCGCGCGTCTCGGCCGCGGCGCGGCCGCCCGCGCCATCCCCGAAGCCGTCGCTGCCGCGCTCGCCGCCGGCGTGTGACGGCGGCGCCGGCGGGCGCTCAGCGTCCGGAGTAGACGACGCTGACGTTGGTGAACCCGCCGTTCGAGCCGTGCAGCCGAGCGTGTCGAGGTCGTGCTGAACGTCGGGGTTGAGGTAGACCGCCCCTCTGCCGCCGGTCCCCGGATCGCCGGCGAGATCGCTGGAGCCGGTGGCCATGTCGACCTGATGAGAGATCATTGTCCGCCGGGTGGGGGGGACTGTCCGACGGTTGCGGCGCAACGGTCCCACGGCCGATGTCCTCCCCGGGCCACATGCCGTCGCGAGGCCCAGCGGCCAGGCCGGACAGAGGCGGGCCGGCGGGCCGCAGCTTCAACGCCGTCGGCTCGTTCCCGAGCCTGCGTAAGGCTGTCCAAGACAGAGCTGCCGCGGGCGCGGCGGAATGCGGTCGTCGAGGCGGGGAAACCCCGATACGATGAGTGGATGGCATCCACGGTTCCTTCGGGGCGAGGCTCGTGAGGCGTTGGCTGCCAGCGGCGCTGGGCCTGGCGCTCGTGTGGACGGCGAGCGGCGGCGCGGTGGCCCACGCCGAGCCGGGACGGCCGGCGAACCACGAGAGCGCCGCGGCCAACCAGCTCGGCAAGCCTGCCGACGTCGAGTCGTTGCTCGCGCTGCGTGGGCTCGGCCGACGGGAGCTGATGGCGCTGCTGCATCTCGCGCCGGGCGACGTACGCGCAGACGGCGCCTACCAGAGGCTCCAGCACGTCGCGCTGTTGCACAACGGCGCGATCTACCCCGGCCACTTCTATGTGCGCGGTGATCGGCTCGAGGTGGCATACGTTGGCGACGCGTCGTTCCTGAGCGGGCTCACCGCGGCTGCCATCCGTCGGGAGCTCGGCGGCGCGGGCGCTCGCTTGCGTTCGCGCGCCGGCAAGGCGGCGAACCAGTACGTCTACGCGGACAGAGGGTTCGCCTACTCCGAGACCGATGGCGCGGTCGACTTCGTCGAGATCTTCCCGCCGATGTCGCTGGAGCAGTATCGCGCCAAGATCTACGAAGAGCCGGGAGTGTTCACGAAGTAGCCATCAGAGCGGCGCGCGGGTGTGGCGCAGCACGTCGCCGACCAGCCCGTCGGCCAGCGCTCGCGCTACATCATCGACGGAGAGCACGCCAACCACGCGGTGGGCGCGATCGAGCACGACGACGCGGCGTACGGAGCGGCGCTCCATCAGCCAGGCGGCGTCCTCGAGGTCGTCGTCTTCGCGGCAACAGATCGGGTCCGGCGTCAACGTGTCGCGCACCAGCGTGCCGGCCGGATCGCGTCCGGCGGCGATGACCCGCTCGGTGATGTCGTGATCGGTGATGACGCCGAGCAGCTCGTCGGCAGCGCCGCAAACGAGGAGGAAGCTGGTGTTGCGCTTGCTCATGCGCTCGGCGGCGCCACGCACCGTCTCGCCGGCTCCGATGCGCGGGGGATCGCGAGTCATGGCGCGCTTGACGACGATGTCGCGCATGCCCGGAATGGCTGCAGGACTCGGGCCGCGCGCGCCACTCGCCGGGGAGCCGAGCAGCGCCTCCGCGGCAGCGAGCGCCAGGCTATGGGAGGAGCGCGACGAAGTCGGCCACCATGCGCGCCTCGGCGACGAGCGCGCGTCCCTGCTCGGCGAGCCGGGCCACCTGGCGACGGTCGACTGCGTGGTGCCCGAACGTGGCCTCGTCGAGGGTCTCTTCCATGCGCGCGGCGAGCGCGTCGCGCCGCTGCCCGAGCGACTCGAGGTAGCGGGTGAGCTCGCCGAACGTGAGGTCGAAGCCGGCGTCGCCGCTCGACAGCGACGTGGTGGAGATGCGCAGCGTGGCCAGCGCCAGCGCGCCGACCGGGGCGTCGAGCTGCTTGTAGACGCGGCCCAGCTCCTCCACGCCGTCATCGTCCTGTTGCGGGCGCGCCCAGCTCTCGACGATTTCGACGAGCGCGCGCCCCTGGTGGAGATAGTCGTCGCGCAGGCCGAGGAGCGACAGGAGCGTCGGACGCACGTCGGCATGATCGGACCAGATGTCGCCCGTCTCGCCAAGGCGGCGTACACCGGGACCGACGACGCCGAGCCAGGTCACGTTGATGTCCTGCGACACGTCGCCATGGTTCCACGCGAAGGCCGGATTCTCGGTGACGCACGGCCTCGCCGGGCTGCAGCTCGCCGCGCCGGCGCCGACGAAGTAGTCCGGCTTGGCGAAGACGGTCAGCGTGGGCGTTCGCGCCGCATCGGCCGACACCATGTGCAACAGCTTCATCTCGGTGGCGTCGGCGAGGAAGTTGGTCAGCTTTTCGCTGGCGCCACTGAGCAGGTTGGTGACGTCGAGCTTGGCCAGCGCGCGCTCGAGCGTGCGCACGGTGGGCGCGTCGCCGGCGGGGTTGCCGTCGAGCCACAGGTTCGGTGCCGAGTCCGAGTGCACGCGCCACGGCGTGGTGATGCCCGCGGCGGCCAGAAGGCCGGTCAGGTCGACATTGAGCTCGCCGACCTGCGCGTAGGTGCACGGCGTGTGGAGACCGTCGCAGCCGGCGGGGGAGGGCGCGCCGCCGACGAAGTGGTCGCCTTCGTCGGCCGTGAAGACGAACAGCGTGTTGCGCTCGTCGATGCCGGCCTTGGCCAGGCGGGCGAAGAACTTGGCGAAGGCGGCGTCGTAGCTGGCGAGCTGCGCGACGTAGCCGGCCTCCCCGGGGCCGAAGGTGCCGCCGGCGGCGTGATTGTCGTGGGCGTCGGAGATGTACGCGTAGGTGACGGGGATGCCGCGCTCCTGCATCGCGGCCACATAGGCGAGCGAGACCGAGGCGCTCATGCCGTCGAAGCCGGGGAAGCCGACGTGGCCGCTGCTGTCGGCGATGAGCTTGCCGTCGAGGTCGAGGAGCGGAGTGGAGGAGAGCGCCGGCGCGCTGTTCTTGTGGCCGAACAGGGCGCGGAAGCCGTGGTAGCCGCCCTTCTCGTCGGCCAGGACGTCGTCGCTGGCGTTGCGGCTGTTGCAGGTGCGCGAGCCGGCGGCGCAGTGCACGGCGATGCCGACGTAGTCGGCGCTGGCCTGCGCCGGGTTCGAGGCCACCTCCGCCGCCTGGGGCGACGTGGGGCCGAACACCGTCGTGATGTCGGTGGCGGTGTTCTCGAGCACGATGTTGGCCGAGGCGACGGCGCCCACGTCGCAGCCGGCGCGGGTGTACACGGCCCAGGGCGCGGGCGCGGTCTTGCCGTCGGCGCCGATCATGTGCGGCGTGGTGTCGGTGGGGGTCGTCGTCGAGTAGTCGTAGAGCGGATCGGTCCAGTAGGCGAAGGCGCTCGCCGGATTGCTGCTGCCGTCCGGGTTGAAGTAGCGGAACGAGTTGCTGATGGTGATGCCGTGCCGATCGCCGTAGAGGCCGGTGAGCGCGGTCAGAAGATCGGTGCCCGTGTGCGAGATGAGTGGCGTGTGATGGCGCGACAGCAGCGCGCCCTTGCCGCGCAGGAACGAGAGCAGGTGCGGCATCTGCTCCAGGTCCGAGGGGACGTTCGGGTTGTCGCGGGTGAGGTGCGTGTTGTCGAAGGTGATGTAGATGACGTGCTCGATGTCGCCGCGCGCCGACTGCAGACGGCAGTGGGCGTTGGCCGACGACAGCGCGGGCCAGGAGAGGATCAACAGACTGACGGCGAGGGCTGACTTCATGGACCGACCTCCTTGGGAGTGGAGGTCGCGTAACACGCGCGAAATGCCGGACAGGCGACGCCTCGGTCAATGATCTACGACTGCGAATTACGCTCGCGGGGCGCTCCGTCGCGGGGAGCGCTCGGGGCGCAACCAGGGGCGTTGAGGCTGGCGGCGGCGGCCCAGTCGCCCGGCTTCATCGGACGCGTCGAGAGCACGTGGCGCAGCGCTCGAAGGGCCAGGGTCACCTGGGTGACCTCGCGGCGCAGCTCGGGCCGCAGGGCCCACGGGTCGAGCTCGTCGAGCAGGTCGGCGGCGTGCTGGTTGGCGTCGCGCACCGAGGTGTCGCTCGGATCTTCGATGGCCGCGTGCACCAGGGCGAGCACGCGGTGGATCCTCGTCCGCAGTGGTTGCATGGCTCCCGCATCGTGCCTCGGCGACGGCGACGGCGGCGTGACCGCTTGGCGAAGACGTCGAAGCTGAAGCGAGCGCCGGCGTTGCCGAGGCGCGAGCGGTCAGCGGAGGCGCGCGATGATCTTCTGGGCCAGATCGTCGAGCGGAGGGGCGTAGCTGCTGTCGCACAACGACGATTGCTGGGAGGTGTAGGCGGCGCCGCCGACCGTCGCCAGGCGCACCGCCGGATCGCCAAAGAAATTGGGATTGGCGGAAGCGAAGCGGGAGTGGTCGAGGATCGGGCACTGCGGCGTGTTGACCGCATCGGCGCAGGGCATCGTGATGGTCCAGCCGAAGGGCGCGGACCTCGCGACGAGCAGACGCTGCATCGGTGCCAGGGTATCGGACGGGCCGCCTCAGCGCTCGATGCCGAGGATGCGGCGACGGTCGCCCTCGATCATGACGTGGACGCGCACCGGCGCGCCGAAGTGCCGCTCGCCGGGCCGGCGCACCTGCAAGGCGATGATCTGGTAGCCGGCTTGCGCCGGCAGCGCGACGCAGCGGTCGGCGGTGGGGAGCTGCCGCGACCGCGCGCCCACCAGCTCCGCCCGATACAGGGCGCTCCCGCCCAGGCCGCCGTCGATCCACAGATCGTCGAAGCAGAGCCGATCGCCGGCGATGGCGAAGTGATCGAGCGGCGCCAAGTCGCTGAAGAAGGCGCGCTCGGTGCGGTCGCGCCGGCTGGCCAGGATGTACAGCAGCTGCTCGGCCGCGGCGCGCCGATAGCGGCCGGTGGCGATCACGGTGCGCAGATCGTCGTCGCTGAACGCGGCGACGCGCTTGGCGCCCCAGTAGCGATCGCGCGCGGTCTGTCGGGCGAAGGCGGGGTTCTCCAGCATCGGCTCCCAGTGGCGCGGATCGAACTTGGCCGCCTCGAAGACGCCGAGCTCCGGCCACTGCTGCGACAGCCCCTCCTTCCACGCGCGGTAGCGCCAATCGTCGAACGGACGCGGCCACAAGCCGAGCGTGAAAAGCGAGCGCAACACCAGGTGCGCCTCGAGGAAGGTCTCGCTGCCGGTCCAGTAGGGCGCGGGGATGCCGGTCCAGTTGCCGAACGAGCCGCCCAGGTCCTGCTGATAGTGAACGACGTGCCCGCGGCCCGGCTGGCCCTGGTACATGTCGAGCGTGTTGGTGGCGAAGGTGTCGATGTTGTTCACCCAGGCGGAGAAGACGCCGAGGCCGCGCAGGTCGCGCCGATCTTCGTGGTCGATGGTGTCGTTGGGATCGTCCTTGATGCGGCCGGTGAAGGCGTAGCCGCCGAGCGCGACTCCGGGGAGCCAACGGCTGGCCAGGAGGCGCACGCGGCCGTCGGGCAGGTGGGGGGCGCCGGCCAGCATCGCCCGCAGCATCTCGCCGGTGAACGGGATGGGATCACCGTAGACGTCCTTGGCGGTGGCGCCGGGCGCGAGCTGGAGCTGCTGGGGACGCACGTCGACGAGCGCGTCGGCGGGCACGCGCCAGCCGGCGGCCCACGCCAGCCGCGTCACCACCAGCTCCGTCGCGGTGGTGATGCCGAGGTGGTTCGGGGGATCCATCTTCATCATGTACTTGCGGCCGCGCGCGTCGCGGGCGACGAAGCCCGGGGTGACGCCGAGATCCTTGCCGTGAGTGACGGTCAGCGGCAGCACCGGCACGTCGTCGGGGCGGAGCGCGCCCAGGTGAGCTCGTCGCTGGTGAGCGCCCGCGGGCGCGCCTGGCCGGGCACGCGGCGTCGATCGACGAACCACGACGAGTCGGGCAGCTCGTCGAGCGCGTTGACGTTGCGCGCCTCCCGCAGGTAGTCGAGCGCGAGCACCCGATCGGCAGGGTAGAAGACGGCGTCGCGCACGTCCTGCCATTCGAAGGAGGGCGTCCGCTTCTTCGGCATGGGGATGGGGCGGTCGTCGGGCCACTGCCACAGGATCTCGCGATCGGCGAAGCGCACCGACGGTGTGCAGGCGGCGAGCAGCAGCGCAGCGGCGACCAGCGCCCTCATGGCCCGCTGCCGCCGGAGACGATGAGCTGCACGCCGCCGCCGCCAAAGCCGTAGGCGATGCCGAGGCGGATGAAGAACTGCGAGCGGGTGGTGATGCGTAGCGCCGTGCCGAGGTCCCAGCGTAGGCCGCTCGCCGAGAAGTCGCGAAAGTTCTGCGCGAAGGTGCCGCCGTAGTCGACGAACAGCGCGGCGTCGGCGTACATCCAGATGGGCCAGCGGTACTCGCCGGAGAACAGCAGCAGCGACGAGTCGCGGAACGCGCCCACGCGAAAGCCGCGCAGGCTGTCGGGGCCGCCCAGGACCAGGAGCTCGGAGAACGGCACCGGCACGTCGTTGGTCGGCTCGATGACGCTGGTGGTGGCGCGCAGCACGAAGGTGTGGCTGTGCTGCCAGACGCTGAGCGCCAACCCCGCCGTGCCGGTGAGGCGGAAGTAGCTCGAGCGATCGAAGCCGAGGCCGTGCGTGTAGTCGGCGAGCGCGCTCAGCATGAAGCCGGCGGTGGGCTCGAAGCCGTTGTTGCGCGTGTCGAGGAGCAGGCTGGCGGAGCCGCGGAGGAACTGCGTGCCGCGGTCGAAGCCGGGGACCTGGCGCGGATCGACCACGCCGTCGAGGCAGCGGCCGAGCACGCGCACGCAGTAGACCGCGCCGATGGCGGGATCGCCGGAGCGCGGATCGCCGTTGCCGAAGCGCTTGATGGCGCCCTCGGCGCCGACCTTGATCGACAACGGGCGCGCGATGCGCGTGGGCGCGCCGGCGGTGGCGTCGAAGGCGTGGATGGCGTAGCGCGAGCCGTCGTGGATCGGGCCGATGCCGTTGAAGTACTGATCGTCGCGCTGCAGGTAGCCGAGGGCGAGCTGCGCCTGGGTGCGCCAGCGCGACGGCGTCGGCCGCAGCGACAGGCCGGCCTCGAGGATGTTGGCCCCGCCGGCGATGAGGCGGGCGTCGAGCGAGGTGTCGACCCCGAGCGAGCGATGGTCGAAGTAGTCGAGGCCGGCGGCGAAGGCGAAGCTCAGGTTCCACGAGACCTCGGGGCGCACGCCGCGCAGGCCGTCGCGGGTGGTGCTGACGTCGTGCAGCCACTGCGGCACGTTGTGGGTCTCGATGAACACCATGATCGGCCGGGTCGGGTAGGACAGCACGCGCAGGAGCAGGCGCACGGGGTAGAGCAGGACGCGCGGCACGATCAGGGCGAGCTGCCGCGGGTCGCGCGACTCGATGCGCGCGTCCGAGCGCTCGCCGCGGGTCGGGTCGGGAGGGGGGGCCTGCGCCCGCGCCGTCGAGAGCGCCGTCAGGTACACGGCCAGCGGGGCGAGCCACGACGAGAGTAGCTTTGCGCGTCGGGCCACTCGCGCAATGTAGGCGCACGGGTCGGGGGCTCCAGCGGCGCGGGGTCGGATTCGGGCGTTCCACCTAGCGTCGAAACTTCGGTCAAGACCTTGACGGGGAATGACCCGAGGAATCCTGCGATGGACGCGATGGACGCGATGGAAGCCGTGGAGACGGGGGAGACGGGGGAGCCAGGGTCGCAGACGATGCGCATGCCGCCGACCGGGGCGCGCGCGCAGCCGCCGGGGTTGCTGGCGCGCGCGCCGGCGCTGCGCGTGGTCGCGCTGCACGATGAAGGCGGGCTGTTGGCGCTCGAGCGGCCGTGGCGGCTCCTGTTCGCGCGCGCGGCCGATCCGACGCCGTTCCAATCGTTCGACTGGCAGGCCGCGTGGTGGACGCACCACGGCCAGGGCCGCTTGTGGCTGCTCTGTGCGTACGACGGTGGGACGCTGGTGGCGCTGTTGCCCCTGGTGCTGACGCGCTATCGCGGCACGCCGCTCAGGCAGCTGCGCTTCGTCGGCGCGCCGCTGTCGGACGTGCAGGAGTTGCTCGCCCTGCCCGGCTACGAGACGGCGGCGGCGCGCGCCTTCGTCGACGCGCTGGCGGATCGGGCGGAGGGGTGGGACCTGTGCGACCTCGCCGACCAGCGTCGCGGCACGGCGCTGACGCGGGTGGCGACAAAGAGCGACGCGCTGAGCGCCGAGCTGGTGCACCACCGCGTCTGCCCGTACCTGCCGCTGCCGCGCTCCTGGGCGGAGTTCCTCGCGGGCCTCGGCACGCACATGCGCTCGAACGTCAAGCGGCGGCGGAACAACCTGGCCAAGCAGTTCAGCGCCGAGTACGTGACGGTGAGCGAGGCGTCGCAGCTTCCGGAGGCGATGGCGGCGCTGTTCCGTCTGCACGGCGCGCGCTGGCGGCGGCGTGGCGTCAAAGGTGCGTTCGCGGGCGAGGCGATGCAGCGCTTCCACCTCGAGGTGGCGGCGCGCTTCGTCGCCGAGGGGATGTTGGCCTTGCACCTTCTGCGTCTGGACGGCGAGCCGCGCGCCGCCTTCTACGGCTTTCGCCATCGGCAGCGCGTCTATCACTACCTCGGCGGCTTCGATCCGGCGCTGGCGCGCTTCGGCCCGGGCGTGGCGCTGCACGCCTACGCGATCGAGCAGGCGATCGGCGGCGGCGCCACCGAGTTCGACATGCTGCGCGGCGACGAGACGTACAAGTACTACTGGCGCTGCCAGTCGCGCGACACCGAGCGATTGATCCTGGGCACGGACGGGCTGCGCTCGCGCGCGGCGCGCGAGTTGCACCGCATCGAGCGCTTCGCCGAGCATCGCGGGCTGGCGGTGCAGCGGCGGCTGTGGGGCGGACGGGGCCCGCGGCGCGGCGGTTCGACATCGCCGGCGCCTTCGAATCTGCGGTAGGCTGTCGCCCCAACGTGCTGGCACTGGTGCTCGGAGGCGATCCGGCGTGCGCGGCGGTGACGGCCGCTCTCGCCCCGCACGGCTTTGCCATCGTGCGTGCCGTCGGGGCGCTGCCGGTGCCCGCGCCGGGCGGCGAGCGCGTCCGGCTGGTCGTGCTCGACTGGGATGCGCTCCCCGACGGGGCGGCCGCCTGCCGCGCGCTCGCCGCCGATCCCCTGTTCGACGACGCCACGCTGCTCGCGCTCAGCGCCGATCGCACGCCGGCGCGCCTGCTCGCGCTGTTCGCCGCCGGCGCCAGCGATGTCTTGGCGCTCCCCGACGACGCCGCGCGCCTGGTCGCGCGCGCCCTGCATGCGGCCCGCGAAGGCGCCGCCGACAGCCTCGAGGCCCACGGGCATCTATATCGCCGCGTGTTCGAGCACAACCCGCTGCCCATGGCGCTGGTGGACGACGAGACGCTCCGCTTCCTCGACGTCAGCGACGGGGCGCTGTCGCAGTACGGCTGGTCGCGCGAGGAGTTCCGCGCCAGGACCCTGCGCGACATCCGCCCGCCGAGCGAGGTTGGGGCGCTCGAGGAGGCGCTGGGGCGGTCCGACCCGTCGTTCCTCACCACCACCCATCGCCGCAAGGACGGCTCGGAGTTCGTCTCCCGCGGCGTCTTTCAGCGGATCACCGTGGGCGGCAGGAGCGTGCGCTTCGCGGTCACCCGCGACGTCACCGAGGAGGTGCGCGCCGCCGCGGCGCAGCGCCGCTCGCTCGACGACTACAAGGAGCTGGTCGAGCGCAGCGCCGACGGCGTGTTCACGCACCGGCCCTTCCCGAACGACCTGGTCGCTTACGCCAACCCGGCGTTCGTCGCCTTCCTGGGCTACCACGCGGCGGCGGAGATCGTCGGCCGGCCCGTCCTCGACTTCGTACACCCGGATGATCGCGATCTGGTGCGCAGCCGTATCCACGGCATCGTCACCACCGCGCAGGCGAGCCAGCCGCGGCCCATCCGCTTCATCGGCGCCGACGGCGCCGAGCGTTGGGCCGAGACGCGCGGCATCTCGGTGAGCTACGAGGGCGCGCCCGCGGTCACCGTGATCGCGCGCGATCTCGGCGAGCGGCGGCGCGCCCAGGAGCAGCTGCGCCTTTCCGAGGAGCGCTTCTCGCGCGTCTTCCAGGGCAGCCCGGCGGCCATCGCCATCGTGCGCCTCTCCGACGGCATGTTCGTCGACGTCAACGAGCGCTTCGTGGCCACCACCGGCTATACGCGGCAGGAGGTGATCGGGCGGACCGGCCTGGAGGTCGGCATCTGGCACGATCTCCGCGACCGCGCCGCCGTGTACGAGGCGATCCGCGCTCAAGGGGGCTCGCGCGACGTCGAGGTGCAGATCGTGATCAAGTCGGGCGCGGTCCGCGACATGCTGCTGTCGACGGTGCCGATCGATGTCGGCGGCGAGCCGTGCAAGATCGGGCTGGCGGTCGACATCACCGAGCGCAAGCGCCTCGAGGAGCACCTGCGCCACGCCCACAAAATGGAGGCCGTCGGGCGGCTGGCCGGCGGCATCGCGCACGACTTCAACAACCTGCTCACCGGCATCCGCGGTTACAGCGAGGTGCTGGTGGGACAGCTCCCGGCCGGCTCGTCGATGCGCCAGGCCGCCGAGCACATCCAACGCTCGGCCCTGCGCGGAGCCAGCCTCACCAGCCAGCTGCTGGTCTTCACGCGCCGGCAGCCGGTGCAGCCGACGGTGCTGGTGCTCGACGAGGAGGTGCGAAACCTCGGCGCGCTGCTCCGGCGCATCATCGGCGCCGACGTGGTGCTCGAGCTCGGCCTCGGCGCCGTCGGCGCCCGCGTGCGCGCCGACGCGGCGCAGCTCGAGCAGGTGATCCTCAACCTGGCGGTCAACGCGCGCGACGCGATGCCGGCCGGCGGCCGGCTGACCATCGCCACCGCCCTCGGGGTCGATGCGAGCGGCCGGCCGGCGGTGCGTCTCACCGTGGGCGACACCGGCGTGGGCATGAGCGCGGAGGTGCGCACGCGCATCTTCGAGCCGTTCTTCACCACCAAGGAGGTTGGCCGCGGCACCGGGCTCGGGCTGTCGATCGTGTACGGCATCATCGAGCAGAGCGGTGGCACCATCGTCGTACAGAGCGCGCCCGGCCAGGGCACCCGCTTCGACATCTCGCTGCCGCGGGTCGACGAGCCGCTGCCTCCGCCACCGCCGCCGCCGCCCGGCATGGCTCCCAAGGGCACCGAGACCATCCTGGTGGTCGAGGATGACGACGACGTGCGCGACTTCGTGCGGCTGGTGCTCGAGCTCGGCGGGTACCACGTGCTGGTGGCCGAGGACGGCGCGCGCGCGCTCGAGCTGGCCAGGTCGAGCTCAGACCCGATCGACCTGTTGCTCAGCGACCTTCTGATGCCCAACCTGAACGGGCGCCAGCTGGCGGCGCGCCTGGTGCAGGTTCGCCCGTCCGTGAAGGTGATGCACATGTCGGGGTATCCGGGGATCGCGAGCGAGCGCGCCGAAGGCCGCTCCGACACTACGTTCCTGCAGAAGCCCTTCTCCGCCGACGAGCTGCTGCGCGCGGTGCGGGCCGCGATCGATCGGCCGGGCGGCTGAGCACGGCCGAAAGGGACCGGCCGCTCCGTCGCGCGGCCCCCACTGATATAGTGCGCGCATGCGAGCTTTGTTCATCGCGATGGCGCTCCTGGCGGCGACGGTGGCGCGGGCCGACAACGCTGACCCGAGCGCGGAGGCGCGCGCGCACTTCGACAAGGGAAACGCCGCCTATGCGCTCGGCGACTACGGGCAAGCGGCGCAGGAGTACGAGAAGGCCTTTTCACTCAAGCCCGATCCGGCGCTCTTGTACAACGCCGCGCAGGCGCACCGCATCGCCGGAAACAAGCCGCGCGCGCTGCTCCTGTACCAGAACTACCTGCGCGTGTTCGGCGCGCAGATCAGCAACCGCGACGAAGTGGAGCGGCACATCGAGAACCTCCAGCGGGCGATCGAGCAGGACCAGAAGGCGCAGACCACGCCGCCGACGACGACGCTGCCGGGGACGGGCGCGACGGCACCAGGCGCGCCGACGCCAGGCGCGACGACGCCCGGCGCGACGACGCCGGGCGCGACGACGCCGGGCACGACCGCGCCGGGCACGACCGCGCCGCCGCTCGCGACCTCGGCGCCGACCCTGGTGGCCTCGGCGCCGCCGGCGCAGGAGCGGTCGCTCGTCAAGCGGCCCTGGTTCTGGGCGACTGTCGGCGGCGCGGCGCTGGTGGTGGCCGGCGTGGCGATCGGCCTCGGCGTCGGCCTCAGCGGCGACAAGAACCCATCGCCCACGCTGGGCGCGGTGGCGGGCAACTGATGCGCGCACTCGTCATCGGGCTCGCCGTCACCCTGGCCGCCGCCGGCTGCGGCAAGGTTCGCACCTGCCGATCGGGCACCGTGCTGTTGGCGGTGAGCGGCGCCGCCGACGGCGCCGACACGCTGACGCTCGACATCAGCGTCGGCAGCGGCGCGCCCAAGACGGTCACCATCGCCTGGAAGAGCGGCGGCGGCACCGTCGAGATCGACTTCCCCGCCGGCTACCCGCGCGGCCAGACGATCACCGTCACCGCCACCGCCACGCAAGCCGGCATCCCCATCGCCAGCGGCAGCGGCGCCGTGGCCCTCGATGACAGCTGCAAGCCGCTCGCGATCGTGCTCGGCGGCGGCGGCGGCGGCGACATGGCGATGGGCGACGGCGGCGCCTGCGCCGCCGTGACCGCCTGCACGGCCGGCGACGGCTGCTGCCCGTCGGGCTGCAGCTCGTCCAGTGACAGCGACTGCCCGGTCGCCGTCTGCGGCGACGGCGTGGTCCAGCCGCCCGAGCGCTGCGACGACGGCAACACCGCCAACGGCGACGCCTGCGATCCCACCTGCTCGTTCGGCAACAGCGTCTCGCTCGTCTCCGGGTTCCCCGGCGGCGCCGGCGGCAACTATGTCAGCGCTCCCGGGCGCGTGCGCTTCTACTCGCCGCGCGGCATCACCACCGACGGCCTCACGCTCTACGTGTCCGACGTCAACGGCGTCATCGCCCAGACCGACCCGACCAGCGGCGCCACCTCGGTGCTGGTGGGCGTGCCCGGCGTGCACACCACGGTCGACGACCCGAGCGGCACCAACGCCCGCTTCGCCGGCCCGCTCGACCTCGCCTGGCTCGACAACACGGCCCAGGCGCGCAAGGAGCTGTTCGTCCTCGAGCAGGTCCCGAACCTGCTCGCTGCCAACCCGACCGGCTGGCAGGTGCGCAAGATCATCGTCTCCGACCCCAGCCACCCGGTCACCACCTTCCTCGACACCGCCTCCCTGACCGGCTCGTTGACCCACGCCGTCGCCATCGCTGCGGGGTCGAATACACTCGGCACCGCCGAGCTGTTCGTCCTGACCGACGGCGGCGTCTCGCAGTGGCGCAGCCTGGCCGGCGGCTCCGGCTCCGCCGGGCCGGTGGCCGACGTCATGGCGCTCAACGCCCAGGCCTACCCGAACAGCATGGGCAGCATGGAGGGCAACTGCTACGACATCGCCTACGCTGGCGGCAACATCATGTACGTCGCCTGCCCGCGCGTGATCCTCAAGGTCGACTTCACCGGCACGCCCGTGGTCAGCGTCTACGCCGGCATTCCCCAGAGCAGCGCCACCTGCGCCGACAACGCCACCGCAACCGCCGCCACGCTGGTGTATCCCAACGCGCTGTCGGTCGACTCGACCGGCGCGCTCTGGTTCTCCGACTGCAACACGATGCGCAAGGTCGACGCTACCGGCGTCAACACCGTGGCTGGCGACGGCACCTATGGCGTCATCGACGGCCCGACCGATCCCAAGACCGCCGAGCTCGGGACCGTGTTCGCCTCGGCCGCCATCGGCACCACGCTGTTCACCGTCGACAACGTCCGGGTTCGCAAGATCACCAGCGCCGCGGTCACCACGGTGGCGGGGCTACGCGGCACCAGCGGGGTCGTCTACGACCCCACCGGCGCCAACGCCAACTACACCGTCAGCGGCAATCTGGTCGCCGACGCCGGCCACCTCTACTCGACGCTCTACTACATGCGCCAGCTCTTCGGCGTCACCCTGGCCAACGGCGGATCGAGCCTGGTGGCCACGCTGCCGACCCTGACCATGCCCCCCGGCTCGAACTTCCCCGGCGTCATGGCGCGCCTCGGCAACAAGCTCTACATCGCCTACGAGAACGGTGAGGTCCGACAGATCGACGTCGACGGCACCAACGAACAGCCGTTCGCCGGCACGCCCGGCGTCACCCCGAAGACGACGGCGCTCGCCAGCGACGGCACCTCGCTGTATTACCTCAACGCTGCCAACCAGGTGGGCCGGCTCGAGAGCAACGGCGCCTTCACCGCGCTCGCCGGCGCCAGCGGCGGCACGACGGTCCAGGACGGCACCGGCACCGGCGCCAAGTTCCAGCAGCCGGCGGGCCTGGTGGTCGCCGGCGGCGACCTCTACACCCTCGACGGGCCGATCAGCACCACGCCCGGCCAGCCGACCCAGAAGACGGTCGTGCGCCACATCGCCCTGGGGCCGATGGCCGCCGCCAACAGCGGCGTCGTCACCACCATCGTCGGCGAGGTCGGCACCGTCGGTGCCATCGACGGCGTCGGCACCGCCGCCCGCCTGGCCGGCGCCGCCGATCTCGCCAGCGACGGCAAGTCGCTGTTCATCCTCGATCCCGGCGTCGGCGTCTTCGCCGGCGACACCAACGGCCCCACCATCCGTCAGGTCGAGCTCGCCAGCGGGCGGGTGACCACGATGATCGGCACGCGCGCGGCCTGGAGCGCCTCTACCGGCGTCGGCGTCGCGGCCACCGTGAACATGCCCTCGGCGATCGTCTTCGAGCCGACGAGCGGCGATCTCTTCTACTTCGACGAGAGCAGCTTCTTCCGCATCCACTGAGAGCGGGGCGCGGACGGTTGCGCGCCCGCCACCCTCGCTATTTCTTCGGCGCGGTCGGCGGCGCGGCCGCCGTGTCGTCGGGCCCGGCATTCAGATCGAACACCGGGGGTGGAGCATCCGACGGCCTTGTCGCCTCTTGTGCTGATGCCGTGGGCCGGAGTCGTCGGTGGCGCTGGGCCGGCTTCCGCGACTGCACCGCGGCAGAGGCCGGGCGTGACGGTCGCGTTGCGGTCGCCGCAACTGCCGCCGCTACCAGCGGCGTCGAGGTCGCCGGTGACGCGGTCGCAGCCGGCTTCGCAGCGGCCGCCGTCGCCGCCGCCGGCACAGGGATGAGCGGCCCCTTGCCCTTCGCGACGCGCCCCAGCGCCACGAAGATCAACACATGCACTGCGACCGCGACGCTCAAGACGACGACCAGGACGCGAACCCGCATTCGAAGCTCCGTTCAGGGTTTTCCCATGGGTTGAAAAAGCATCAGTTGCCCGCGCACTCTTCTGCTTGGACTCGGACGTTGCCCGCTCCGACTTATTCAATCTTCCCAACCGGCCGATCATGCCTACAACCGGTCGGCCGCATCGACGCGGCGACGCCAGAGGGAGGTCAGCCATGGATTGCCAGACCCATTCCGAGCACGAGCATACGCACGGCCGCGGCTGCGGGCACCCGACCATCGAGCACGAAGGTCACACCGACTACGTGCACGACGGCCACCTCCACAACGTTCACGGCGACCACGTCGACGAGCATCGGCTCACTGTCGGAACCGCCAATCCGTCGAAGTGCACGCCGTCGCACCAGTGCAGCGAGCATGGCAAGGGGCACGTCCATGGCCCCGATTGCGGCCACGTGCGCATCCCTCATGGCGACCACGTCGACTACGCGGTCGGGTCGCATCTGCACCACCCACATGGTGGACACTGCGACGATCATGGGCCGATGCGGGTCGCGATCACCTGAGTATCGCGCGGCTGCGCTCGAGCAACGCGCTTGTTTCTTGACACGCGGTTTCGAATTGCCGTAACAAGTGCAAACTGGTGTCGCGTGCGCAGGCTGCGAAAAAATAGAGCGACGCGCGGGTTCGCGGCCGCGTTGGCCGTCGTCGCGCTGGCTGGCCAGATCTCGAGCTTCGCGCACCTCATGCTCGTCCGGCACGTCCGCTGTGCCGAGCACGGCGACCTGATCGAGGTCGGTCGCGAGCGCGCCATTGTCGCCACCACCTCGTATCGAAACAGCCCGGCCGAGCTCAGCGACGCGTCATCGACCGACGTCCACGGCCACGAGCACTGCTTGATCGCGCCGATGCGGCGCGATCGCCTCGGGCCCGACTCGCTGGCAGTGCTCGACTCGGCGCATGTCGATGCCTACGGAACCATCGGCCTCGTCCATGACGACGAGGTTGCGCCACCCATCGCCGTCATCGTCCTCGCTCCGAAGAACTCTCCGCCTCTCGCCTAGCCGACCGCAGCCCGTAGAGTCCGACGACCGTCGAGCGCGCCCCGCGCACGCTGGCCGTCCGTCCAGCACTTCGCCCGGCTGAGGTTCATCTTCGGCGCTCGTCGCGCCGACTCCCTTGCGTTCGTGAACGCGGGCCCCGCCCGCCAGAGGAGTGCTCGTGGAACCGTGCCTCGCAATGCGACCGGCCGACGCGCCGGTAGATCTGCTCCGTCCATGCTGCGCCCACTCGCGCCGCTCGCGTTGGCTCGTCTCGCGCGCGGTCGTCGTGCAGCTCGCCGCGTGCGCGATCTGCGCCGCCGCGCCGTCGGTGCGTGCCGAGCCCGTGCCGCCCAAGGTGGCGCCGGCCGAGGCGCTGACGCCTCCCAAGGTGACCCATGGCGTCAGGGCGGTGTATCCGCCGGAAGCGGCCGCGTCGGGTCGCGAAGCGGACGTCGTCGTGCTGGCGACGGTGGGCAAGACCGGCGACGTGACCGCCGTGGAGGTGGCCGAGCACGGCGGCGATCCGTTCGATGACGCGGCGCTGGGGGCCGCACGGCAGTGGAAGTTCACGCCGGCGCTGCGCAACGGCAGGCCGATCGAAAGCCAGGTTCGCATCCCGTTCCATTTCCGCCACGGGCTCGCGCCCGAAGCGGTGCCGCCGCCGGCGCCGGGCGCGGCAGTGCCGGCGCCGAGCGCGGCAGTACCGGCGCCGAGCGCGGCAGTGCCGGCGCCGAGCGCGGCAGTACCGGCGCCGAGCGCGGCAGTGCCGGCGCCGAGCGCGGCAGTACCGGCGCCGAGCGCGGCCGTGCCGGCGCCGCCCGTGCCGGCTGCGTCGCCGTCGGCCGCGCCGCCGCCCGCCGCTGCCCCTGTGCCGCCGACGGTCACGCCGGAGGCGCACCGCGCGTACGAATCGAGCGTCGCCGGCCGCCTCAACGTACCCAGCCGCGGCGCCTCCGACTATCACGTCGATGTCGGCGCGCTGTCGCTGGTTCCGCACGCCAACGCCGCCGAGTTCTTGAAGCTCGCGCCGGGCATCCTGCTCACCAACGAGGGCGGCGAAGCGCACGCCGAGCAGGTCTTCCTGCGCGGCTTCGACGCCCGCGAAGGCCAGGACATCGAGTTCTCCGTCGACGGCGTGCCGATCAACGAGAGCGGCAACCTGCACGGCAACGGCTACGCCGACACGCACTTCATCATCCCCGAGCTGGTTCGAGTCGCTGCGCGTGCTCGAGGGGCCGTTCGATCCGCGGCAGGGCAACTACGCCGTCGCCGGCTCCGCCGACTACCACCTCGGCCTCGCCAAGCGCGGCCTGACGGCCAAGTTCTCCGCCGGCAACTACGGCACGTATCGCATGCTGCTCACCTACGGCCCGCCCCACGATGAGCGACGGGCACCTTCGCCGCCGCCGAGCTCTTCCAGACCGACGGCTTCGGCCAGAACCGCGACGGCCGGCGCGGCTCGGCGATGGCGCAGTACGAGGGCGGCAAGCGGCGCGACGCGCTATCCGCATCTTCGGCCAGGCGTACCTCGCGAGCTTTCACAGCGCCGGCGTCATCCGCGACGACGACTATCGCGCCGGCCGCATCGGCTTCTACGGCACCTACGACCCGCTCGCAGGGCGAGGACGCGTCAGCGCTACTCGCTGGCCGTCGACATCTCGCACAAGAGCGGGAACATCACTGCCGACAACATGGTCTTCGGCATCGTGCGGCCGCTGCGGCTGCGCGAGAACTTCACCGGCTTCCTCCTCGACGTGCAGGACGCCGCTGCAGCCGCCCCACGGACAGCGCGGCGATCTGATCGATCTCAACATCATGGAGGGCACGGTGGGCGCTGCGCGGCCGCGCGCGCCTCTCCGGCATGGTGCTACGCCGGCTGCAAGAGATCGAGATCGGCTACTTCGCGCGCGGCGACTTCGGCTCGGGAGTGCAACAGCGCATCGAAGCGGCGACCGGCCACCCGTACCACACCGACACCAACCTCGACTTCAGCCTCGGCGACTCGGCCTCTACGTCGACGCCAACCTGCGCCCGCTGCGCTGGCTGTCGCTGCGCGGCGGCGTGCGCGGCGACGTCTTCACCTTCGACGTTCACGACAACTGCGCGGTGCAGTCGATCGCGCACCCGAACACGAACGAGCCGCTGTTCGGCGCAGAGCTGCTACAGCGAGGAGAACCTCGGCGCTTACCGCGAGCCCGATCAGCGCGCCTCGACCTCGTCGGCCGCCTACATGCCGCGCGGGTCGATCATCGTCGGGCCCTGGTCGGGGGCGAGCCTCACCGCGTCGGCGGGGCAGGGCGTGCGCTCGATCGACCCCATGCTACATCACGCAGGACGCCAAGACGCCCTTCGCCAGCGTCACTTCCTACGAGGGAGGCGTCACGTTCGCCCGGCAGATCGCGGACACCATCGATCTGTCGGCGAGCTCGGTCTTCTTCGACACCAAGGTCGATCACGATCTCATCTTCTCGCAGACGGTCGGGCGCAACATGCTCGCCGGCCCGACGACGCGCCTGGGCTCGGCGTCGACGCTGCGGCTGACCGGGCCGTTCTACGACCTCGGCGCCAACCTCACCTACGTCAACGCCACCTTCGACGACACGCAGCTTCTGGTCCCCTACGTGCCCGACCTGGTGTTTCGCGGCGACAGTGCGCTCTTCGGCACCCTGCCGTGGAGCTGGGCCCGCTGGCGGGACAAGCCGCTGTTCGCCTCGCTCGCGGTCGGCGTCACCTACGTCGGGCCGCGGCCGCTGCCGTACGGCGCGCGCTCCGACACCATCTTCACCGTCGACGCCTCGGCGACGCTGGGCTGGTGGATCTTCGAGACCGGCATCTCCGCGCAGAACCTGCTCGACGCGCAGTACCGGCTCGGCGAATACAACTACGCCTCCGACTTCCACTCCCAGTCCTTCCCGACGCTGGTGCCGGTGCGCCAGTTCACCGCCGGGCCGCCGCTCACCTTCCTCTGGTCCTTCGCCATCCACTACGGAGACCGCCGATGAGATCGCATCGCGCTCGCCACCTTTGCCGCCGCTCGCCGTCGGCTGCAGCGGCACCACCGGCAGCGGCCTCGTCACCTTCACCGCGCGCGCTGGCGGTCCGGCCGATGTGACGCCCGGCGGCCCGCTGGAGTTCGACACCGGCAGCGGCTTTCACGTCTCGCTGACGATGGCGCAGCTGCACCTCGGCGCCGTGTACCTCAACATGTCGGTGCCGTCGTCGGGCGGTCCGCAGGAGCCGTGCATCCTGCCCGGCATCTACGTGGGCCAGGCGTTCGGGCCGTGCGACGCGGCCGGACGCTGCGGCGTCGACGTCGACCTGCTGTCGCCATCGCTGACCACCTTCCCCACCGGCGGCGAAGGCACCGTCAATCGCGCGGTCGAAGCCGACGTCTGGCTCACCGGCGGCGACATCAACGCCGCGACCGACGACACGCCGATCCTGGAGGTCGCCGGCACGGCCACCCGCGCCGGCGACAGCTGGCCCTTCACCGCCACGATCACCATCGGGCAGAACCGCGCCGTGCCGCCGCCGAACGCGGCGATGCCGGGCGCAAACCCGATCTGCCGCCAGCGCATCGTCAGCCTCATCCCCGTCGACTTCACGCTCACCGATGGCGGGACGCTCGACCTGCGCATCGATCCGCGGGGCATGTTCAACAGCGTCGACTTCTCGACGCTGGCCGCCGGTGGCAGCACGACGACGCTGGCCATCCCCGACACCTCTGCCGGCGCCGGGCAGGCCCTCTACAAGGGCACGCTCGCGAACGCCGGCGTCTACCAGTTCACGTGGACCGACAAGGGTCCCTAGCCAAAGGAGAAGCAGATGCGAACGTGGTACAGAAGCATGCTCTTGGTCGCCACAGCCACGGTGCTCGGCTGCGGCGGCGGCACCAGCAACAGCAGCGGCGGCACGGTGCAGTTCACGGCCTCGGGCGAGGTGCTGGCGCTCGGCGGCTACGCGTTTCCGCCGGCGATGGCGGGCGATCCCGACTTCGTCGACGGCTGGGAGGTGCACTTCACCAAGTGCATCGCCGTCTTCGACAAGGTGACGCTGTCCGAGAACCCGGACACGTCGCCGACGCGACCAGTCGCAGACCGGCAAGCTGGTGGCCGAGATCGACGGGCCGTGGGCGATCGATCTGCACAAGGGCGGCCCGCTCATGGGCAAGGGCGGCAGCGATGAGCAGGCGTTCCCGATCGACATGCTCGACGAATCAGAACAAGAACGGCGGCGCCGGCTTCGATCCGACCATGCGCTACGCGTTCGGCTTCGACTCGGTGCCGGCGACCGCATCGGCCAAGCTGCTGCAGATCGACGCCAACGATCCCGACTACGCGCTCATGGTGCAGAACGGCTGGAACGTGCTCTACGTCGGGCACCGCGACGTGGAAGGGCAACGCCCCCGGCTGACCTGCACCTCGACCAATGCCAGCTACGACTTCTCGGCGCTGCCGACGACGGTCAACTTCCGCCTCGGCTTCGCCACGCCGACGACCTACATCAACTGCCAGAACCCGGACAACGACCCGGCGATGGCGCTCGGCGACGAGGAGCACGAGCGCGGCGTCCAGGTCAAAGCGAACGACACGACGATCGCGCAGGTCACCTTCCACACCGACCACCCGTTCTGGGAGAGCTTCACGCACGACACGCCGGCGCACTTCGATCAGCTGGCGGCGCTGGCGCAGAAGCAGTCGGACGGCACCTACCTCGTGACCCTCGACGACACCAAGGGCGTCGACTACACGGCGTTCAAGGACCCGCAAGGGAACCCGCTGCCGTGGCGCGCCTGCGACGCGGACTACACGCCGCCCAACACGAACGCGCAGATGGGCTTCGACAGCCTATCGATCCCGCACAACCCCACGGGCGATCCGGCGTCGGTGATGCGCGACTACTTCGACTACATGCGCTACGACCAGTCGACGCAGGGCCACCTCAACTCCGACGGCCTCTGCTACGTGAATCGCCACTACCCGTCGCCGCAGTGACCACGGGATGGGCGTGAGACGAAACCGCGTCGTGGTGGCGCTGCTGCTCGCGACCCTTCTGGTCGGCGGGCAGCTGGCGAGCCTCGCGCATCTCGCCGCCACGCCCCACATCGAATGCTCGGATGACGGCGAGCTCATCCACGTCGCTTCGGTCGCGGCGCCCGGGTGGGTTCCCTCGACGATCGGCCGGGACACGGGCCTTCCCGATCGGCCGCATCGGCACGAGCACTGCCAGATCGTGCAGATCCGGCGCACGCCGCTTCTGCGCGCACGAAAGAGTCCATCGGTCGCGCTGCGACCGTGCAGCACATATGTTCGCGCTTGTCCCTCGATGAACGAGCCGTGGCCGTCGACCATCGCGATCCTGCGGCAGGCCCCCAAGCACTCGCCCCCCGGCCGCGCGTAGACCGCGGGCACAAGTCGAATCGAAGGCGGAGGTGCGTCGTGTCGCGACGGCGACGGCGGGGAGCGCGCGTGCGCGCTCGGCGCTGGAGGCCGGGTAGTGCGGTCAGCTGGACGGTGTTCGGGCTGGCGGTCGTCGCCGTCGTGGCGTCGATCGTCTATCTCGTGCTGGCGCTCGCCTACCCGCAGGCAATTCACCACAACCACAGGCACGACTTCAGTGACTTCGAAGCCGGTGCACAATGAGGTGTGAGATGGAACGAGCGGACAAGACTCCCATCACGGTGTTGACCGGATTCTTGGGCTCCGGGAAGACGACGCTGCTCAATCGCATCCTGACCGAGCAGCACGGCAAGCGGATCGCGGTCATCGAGAACGAGTTCGGCGAGATCGGGATCGACAACGACCTGGTGGTCAATGCCGAGGAAGAGATCTTCGAGATGAACAACGGCTGCATCTGCTGCACGGTGCGGGGCGATCTCATCCGCATCCTCGGCAACCTGATGCGGCGCAAGGGCGGGTTCGATCACATCCTCATCGAGACGACGGGCCTCGCCGATCCGGCGCCGGTGCTGCAGACGTTCTTCGTCGACGACGAGCTGCACGACGAGCTTCGCCCTCGACGCGCTCGTCACCGTCGTCGACGCCAGACACGTGGCGCTGCACCTCGATGAGAGCAAGGAGTGCCAGGAGCAGATCGCGTTCGCCGACGTCATCCTCCTCAACAAGATCGATCTGGTCGGCGTGGCCGAGGTCGATCGCCTCGAGACGCGGATTCGTCAGATCAACCGGTTCGCCCGAGTGCATCGCACCGAGCGGGCGCAGATCGACGTCGCCGAGCTGCTCGATCTGGGCGCGTTCGATCTCGACCGCGCGCTCGAGCTGGATCCGAAGTTCCTGCAGGACGACACGCACGAGCACGATCCCTCGGTCACGTCCGTCGGGATCGAGCTCCCCGGCGAGCTGGACGAGGCGAAGCTCAATCGCTGGATCGGAAAGCTCCTGGCCGAGCGCGGTCCGGATATCTTCCGCATGAAGGGGATTCTGGCCGTCCACGGCAAACCCGAGGCGGTGGTGTTCCAGGGCGTGCACATGCTGTTCGAGTCGCAGGACGGCAAACCCTGGGGCCGGGGGCCGCGTACGAGCCGGTTGGTGTTCATCGGCCGCAACCTCGATCGCGACGAGCTGAGCGCGGGGGTGCGGTCATGCTCATGAAGCTCCTGCGCTCGCTGGAGACGTGGAGCGAGGAGCTGCCCGACTTCGCGCAGTCGCTGGCCTGGTCGCCCGACGGGCACGCGCTCGCGGTGGCCACGCTGGCCGGGCCGGTCGTGCTGCTCGACGGCGAGCGCGGCGAACGGCTCGCGCTCGACGAGGGCCATCGCGGCGGCGCGCTCGCGGTCGCGTGGTCGCCAGATGGCACGCAGCTCGCCACCGGCGGGCAGGATGGTCGCGTTTTCCTTCTCGACGGCGGTGGGCGGCGCCAGGCAGAGCTCGCCGCCGGCGGCGGTTGGGTCACGCATGTCGCGTGGTCGCCTTCGGGTGACGGCCTCGCCACTGCGGCGGGCAGGACGCTGCGGGTCTGGTCGCGGGCCGGTGCCCTCGTGACCGACGTGAGCGGCTACCAGAGCTCGATCACGGCGCTGTTCTGGCTGCCGGGAACGCGACAGCTCGTGACGAGCTGCTACGGAGGGCTGCAGTTCGTCACGGTGGACCGGGCGGATTGGGTGCGCCGCCTCGACTGGAAGGGATCGATTCTCGCGGCCAGGCCGAGCCCCGAGGGAAAATTCATCGCGACCGGAAATCAGGACGCGACCGTCCACGTCTGGGAGACACGCAGCGGCAAGGACCTGCAGATGAGCGGCTACGCCTTCAAGGTGCGCGAGCTGGCGTGGTGCGACGCCGCGCCGCTGCTCGCCACCGGCGGCGGGCCGACGATCACGGTCTGGAGCTTCGCCGGCCGGGGGCCGGCGGGGAAGGCGCCGGCGCAGTTGAGCGGACACGAAGCGCGGGTGACCGATCTGGCGTTCGTTCCCCGGAGCGAGCGGCTCGTCTCCGTCGGTGAGGATCATGCGTTGCGCATGTGGCAGCGTGGCACCACCTGGAAATGCATTCGCTACGCCGAGGTGGAGGCGCCGCTGCATGGACTGGCGGTGAGCGCTGACGGACGCCGGGCTGCGGCCTCGGGAGCCGACGGCCGCGTCACCACCTGGACCCTCTAGGAGACCGTCATGCACATCCTCCGTCACGCGGAGCTGGGCGGTCGGCCGATTCAGCTGCTCGGCCATCTGCCGCACCCGGGCAGGGCGCTCGTCGACGTCTTCAGTCTGCCGCCCGCCCACAGAGCGGCGGTGCCGTTGACCGACTGCGAGCTGCGCCAGGGCCTGGTCGTCGTTTCGACGCTACCGAGCTTCGAGCGACACGCCTGTATCGCGCAGATCGTGCAGCTCGAACAGAGGTGTGCGCTGCGCCTTCCGAGCGTGCGCATCGTTCACGTGTCGCACGACGAGGCTGTCGATTGGGCCCAGGTCGATCGCCTCCACCCCGGCGTCGCCGCCGCGTCGTACACGCTACACGGCGCCAGTGAGACCAGCCGCGTCAGCTTCCTGTGGGCGTTCGGCGTGGGCGTGCTCGGCCATACGCGGATCGCGCACGGGCTCTTCGCCCTCCGCGACGGCGTCTTCCTCGCCGCCGAAGTCCCCGTCGACCAGATGCACGCGCCCGACATCGACGCGTTCGTGGCGGCGCTCGACGCATCGCTGCACGAGGCTTCCCCGCCTTTCGCGGCGAGCGCGTGCGGCTACGAGTCGCTGAGGCAGACCGAATAGACGACGGTGTCGGTGACGGTCCCGCTGGTGATGGTGAACGTGACCGTCCAGTAGCCGGCCATGAACAGGTAGAGCGGGGTGACGCTGTATTGCCCCGGCGTCCCGGCGGGCGTCACGTGCGCCACCGCGTCGGTGCCGTGCCCGTGATCCGGCATCCACGGCTTGACGGTGATCGTGGCGCCGTCGACCATCGCGCCCTGGGCGTCGCTGATCTGGAGGGTCCAGGTCGTCAGATCGCCGATGACCGGCGGCGACGCCGCGCTCGTCAGCAGCGAGACGTCGAAGGCGCCGTTCACCGACGGCTTGGCGATCGGCAGGACCCAGTTGTCGGCGCGCGCGTCGCTGCACAGCTTGCCCACGAGCGGGGCCAGGTCGGGCGGCGCCGGTGTCATGTCGGCCGCGACGTGGTTCGTGCCACCGCACGCCCCGAGCGCCGCCAGAACCAAGATTGCGAGACTGCGTTTCATGCTGCGACCCCCTCAGGCTACGCCCGTCGCTGAGGGGTCACAAGGGGGTGCGAAAAATGATCGCATGTTCACGGTCATACGGGGGCGGCAGGATGCTCACATGAGCCATTTCAATAGATTCATCTTCATAGGACTCTTCGCCTTCGCCGGTGCTGGTTGCGGCGACGACACGAGCGGCAGCGGCGCCGACATGAGCGCCGGCGCCGACATGACGGTCTGCACCGGCGGGCCGGTCACCGGCGCCCAGGACATGCACTGCTACGACGACGGCGGCGCCCAGTTCATCAGCGTCGATCCGGCCCAGTGCACCGTCGACGCCGGCATGGACACCGGCGGCGGCGGCGACTTCGGCGACACCATGTACAACACGTCGGGCAACGACGACGACTGCAAGTACGCCGTCAGCTACACCATCCCCGGCGGCATCTGCGACAACGGCGACACCTTCTTCGTGGTCACGCTCAAGGACGCGATCATGAACCAGCCGGTGCAGCACGCCGATCACGTGCGCCCGGAAGTCTTCCTGACCAGTGACGGTACTCCCGTCAACACCTCCGCGTCGACGACGACCGAAACCTCCGCCGGCGTCTACAAGATCGGTCCCGTGCGCTTCCCGTCGGCGGGCAACTACACCGTCCGCTTCCACTTCTACGAGAACTGCACCGACACCCCGACCTCGCCGCACGGCCACGCGGCGTTCTTCGTGAACGTGCCCTGACGGTGCGCACCATGGCCGCGCTCGCGCTGTTTGCGATCGCCGGCTGCGGAAACGGGGGCCGCAGCGGAAACGACCTTGCCGTAGTGCCGGACATGGCGATGGCGTCGTCGTGCCCGAACGATCTGCCCGCGGCCTGCCCGACGCCGGCGCCGAGCTGGGACGGCGGCGTGCAGGCGCT
This sequence comes from uncultured delta proteobacterium, assembly GCA_963816965.1. GTDB lineage: Bacteria > Myxococcota_A > Polyangia > Palsa-1104 > Palsa-1104 > JAQBQH01. Next base: position 1,834,156 of record CAWFMP010000004.1, on the reverse strand, counting down.
CATCGACGACAAGTGCGGCGGCTGCCATCAGCCGGGCGGGCTCGCCTTCGACAAGCCCTTCACCGACTACGCGCACGTCTACCAGTATCGTGGCGTGATGCTCGATCAAGTGTACTCTTGTTACATGCCCCCGCCCGACGCGGGGCAGCTCGACCCGTCGCAGCGCCAGGAGCTCCTGGGCTGGTTCGTCTGCGGCGCGCCGAATAATTAGGGAGTCGTCATGCGTCGTCTCGTCCTGTTGGCTTTCGCGCTCGCCGGTTGTGGCAACGGCGGCGCCACCTACACCGTCACGTTCGCGCCGCTCGTCGCCGGCGCGCCGTTCAGCTGCTCGCAGACCTATCCGAACATCGGCACCAGCAACACGACGATGACGCCGATGGACTTCCGCATGTACGTGCACGACGTGCAGCTGGTGCGCGCCTCGGGCGAGAAGGTGCCGCTGGTGCTCAAGCCCGACGGCAAGTGGCAGGACACCAACATCGCGCTGCTCGACTTCGAGGACGGCACCGGCGCCTGCATGACCAACAGCCCGGAGACGAACTTCACCGTCATCGGCACCGCGGCACAGCACTCCGACTATCAGGGGGTCGAGTTCACCGTCGGAATCCCAGCCGATCAGGACCACCTGAACGCAGCCACGGCGATGGCGCCGCTCAACCAGCCGGCGATGTGGTGGAGCTGGGTCGGCGGCTATCGCTACCTGCGCATCGACGTGGCCTCGACGGCGAACCAGGCCTGGTTCTTCCACCTCGGCGCCGAGGCGTGCACGGGCGGCGTCGAACACGGCGATCACCTGCAAGTATCCCGACCTTCCGATCATCGCCCTCAACGGCTTTGCCGCCAACACGACCAAGGTGACGCTCGACCTGGCGACGCTGTTCGCCGACTCGAACCTGGACGCGCAGAGCGATCCGATGACCGATCCGGTGACCGGCTGCATGTCGTCGACCGCCGATCCGGAGTGCCCGCCCTTGTTCGACAAGCTCGGCCTCTCCTTCGAGAGCAACGACCCCGGTCCGGCGCAGACCTTCTTCGGAGTGGCGCAATAGAGCATGCGCGGGCGAGCCCTCATCGTCGCGCTCCTGGCCGCCGCGGGCTGCACCTCCGGCGGCAAGACGACGCCCTACAAGTGGGAGCTGCCGGACACGCTGCCGCTGCCGGTCGTGCCCGCGGACAATCCGATGACGGTCGAGAAGGTGACGCTCGGGCGCTACCTGTTCTACGAAAAGCGCCTCTCGGGCAATCAGAGCTACGCCTGCTCGAACTGCCACCAGCAGCGCAACGCCTTCACCGACGGCCGGGTGACGCCGGTCGGCTCGACGGGCACGGTGCTGCCGCGCAACTCGATGCCGCTCATCAACGCGGCCTACATGTCGATGTTCATGTGGGCCAACCCGCTGTTGACCTCGCTCGAGGACCAGATCCTGGTGCCCATGTTCTCCGACGCGCCCGTCGAGATGGGCATGGGCGAGTACACCGACGAGATCCTGGCCCGCCTGTCGCGCGACGCCGACTACCAGCGCATGTTCAAGGCCGCCTATCCCGACGACAAGGATCCGTTCACGCTCAAGAACGTCATCTACGCCATCACCAGCTTCGAGCGCACGCTCCTGTCGGCGAGCTCGCCGTTCGACCGCTATCAGGCGGGCGACACCAGCGCCATCAGCGACTCCGCGGCGCGCGGCTTCGCCGAGTTCAACACCGAGAAGTTCGACTGCTACCACTGCCACGCCGGCACCACCTTCACCACGTCGTTCCAGTCGTCGAACACGCCGCCGCCGCCGCGCGACATGCGCAACACCGGCCTCTACAACATCGGCGGCAACGGCGCCTATCCGCCCGACAACACCGGCCTGTACGACTTCACGCAGTTCAGCAACGACATGGGCAAGTTCAAGGTGCCGACGCTGCGCAACGTCGAGCTGACCGCGCCCTACTTTCACGACGGCAGCGCCGCCACGCTCGAGCGACGTGCTCGACTCGTACGCGCACGGCGGGCGCCTCATCACGCTCGGGGCCGTACGCCGGCGACGGCTCGACGAGCCTGCATCGGGATCCGCTGGTCAAAGGCTTCGTCATGTCCGACCGACGAAAAGGCGGACATGATCGCGTTCCTCGACAGCCTGACCGACACCGACTTCGTCAACGATCCGCGGTACGCCAACCCGAGCTGCCCTGACGATCTGCCCACCAGCTGCCCGGGCACGGTGCCGAGCTACGCGACGGACGTGGCGCCGATCGTCTCCAGCGTGTGCGCCGCCATGTGCCACGCTCCGGGCGGAATCGCGGCGAATCGTCCGATGGTCGACTACGCCAGCCTGTTCGCGCTCAAGGACGCCGTGCTCAACCAGGTGTCGGTGTGCAACATGCCGCCGGCCGACGCCAACCCGGCGCTGGGCGAAGCGGACCGCGCGACGCTGCTGGCGTGGATTGTCTGCGGCGCGCCGAATAACTAGGATGGCGGTATGACGCGTTTTTCGCTGTTGCTCGTGCTGGTCGCCGGTTGCGGCGGCGGGGTCACGCATCGCGCCGCCGACGAGTACACCGGCTGCGGCGGCGACGAGCAGTATCGCCTGCTCGAAGACGCCGAGCCGACCGCCACCGTCGACGACACGCAGGCGCCGCAGCTGACCCAGCCGGCGGACGGCGCCAGCATCTCCGGGTCCACCAAGCCGATCGTGACCTGGAATCAGGATCCGAACGATCCCGGCAAGCCCGACGGCGACGTGCCCTACCTCGACGGGCCCGGCTGCACGGCCTGCTGCCCGCAGTTCACCATCGGCGGGCTGACGACGCTGCACCTGCCGCCCGAGTCGGGCAACATCTACGACCTGCACTTCACCGTCGACGGCAACTACATCTGGCGGTTGATCACGACGCTGCAGGAATGGACGCCCACCGACGGGCTGTGGCCGCAGCTCAAGGGACACAAGGTGTCGGTGCAGATCTGGCGCATGGAGATCATCACCGACAGCCCCAAGAACGGCCCGTTCACCGCCACGCGCCCGTTCACCTTCAACGTCGGGAGCTAGATGACGCGCGAGGCGATCAACTTCTCGTGGCTGGTGAAGCTGCGCTGGGGGGCCATCGCCGGGCAGATCGTGACCATCCTCGGCGTGGCCCATTTCATGGGCGTGGCGCTGCCGCTGCCGGCGCTGTTCGCCATCATCGCGGTCGAGCTGGTCAGCAACGTCGCGTGCGTGATCGCGGCCCGGCGGGCGGCCAACGCGGTCGCCGAGTGGTGGTCGGGCGCCGTGATGGTGCTCGACGTCGTGCTCTTGACGGCGCTGCTGCACTTCGCGGGCGGGCCCTTCAATCCCTTCTCGTTCCTCTATCTGGTCGAGATCGCCCTGGCGGCGGTGATCGTGCGCGCGCGCTGGACCTGGACGCTGGTGCTCGTCTCGCTCGTGGGCTCGGGCGCGCTGTTCGCCGGTCAGCGCCAGATGCTGGTGTCCAACGGCAACCACATGCAGCTGCACCTGCGCGGCATGTGGGTCGCGTTCGGCGTCGCCGCCAGCTTCATCGTCTACTTCCTTTTGCGCGTGCGGCGCGATCTGGAGGCGCGCGAGGCGGAGCTGGTCGAGGCGCAGCGGCGTGTCGATCGCCAGGAGCGCCTGGCGTCCTTGGCGACGCTCGCCGCCGGTGCGGCGCACGAGCTGGCGACGCCGCTGGCCACGATCGCGCTGGCGGCGCGCGAGCTCGAGCGCCATCTGGAGCGCGCGCGCGCGGACGCCACCTCGCTCGACGACGTGCACCTCATCCGCGCGCAGGTCGATCGCTGCCGCGGCATCCTCGACAGCATGGCGGCGGACGCGGGGCAGAGCGCGGGCGAGGACGTTTCGGAGGTCGCCGTGGCCGAGCTCTTGCGCTCGGCGGCGGATGGGCTGCGCGCGGCGCCGCCGATCGAGGTCGACGTCGCCGGCATCAACGGGCAGCGCGTGCGGGTCCCGCCGCGTGCGGTCGCGCAGGCGATCAAGTCGCTCTTGAAGAATGCGCAGGACGCCTCCCGCGAGGGTGCGGTGGTGTCGCTGCGGGCGGGCGTCAGCGGCCGGGCGGTCGCGATCGAGGTGATCGATCGGGGCCTGGGCATGCCGGCCGACGTGCTGGCGCGCGCCGGCGAGCCGTTCTTCACCACCAAGGAGCCCGGCCGCGGCATGGGTCTCGGCCTGTTCCTGACGCGAACGCTCGTCGAGCGGCTGGGCGGCGAGCTGACGCTGTCGTCGGAGGCGGGCGCGGGCACGCGAGCGCTCGTCAAGCTACCGCTGGCATGACCACCGCCGACGACGTGCGCGCGTCGATTCTGCTCGTCGACGACGACGACGCCTTCCGCAAGCGGCTGGCGCGCGCGTTCGCCGATCGCGGGTACGACGTCCGCGTCGCCGCCAACTACGACGAGGCCATCGCCTCGGCGCGCGACGACTCGCCGCAGTTCGCCGTGGTCGACCTGAAGATGCCGGGCCGGTCGGGCCTCGAGGTGGTGCGCGATCTGAAGGCGATCGACCCGACCACGCAAGATTCTGGTGCTCACCGGCTACGGCAGCATCGCCACCGCGGTCGACGCGGTGAAGCTCGGCGCCACCCAGTATCTCCCCAAGCCCGCCGACGCCGACGAGATCCTGGCGGCGTTGACGCGGGATGACGAGGGCGATGGCGAGGCGACCGTTCAGGAATTCCCGGCGCCTTCGTTGGCGCGCGCCGAGTGGGAGCACATCCAGCGGGTCCTCTCCGACTGCGGCGGCAACGTCTCCGAAGCGGCCCGCCGCCTGGGGATGCACCGGCGGTCCCTGCAGCTCAAGCTGCGCAAGAACCCTCCGAAATAGGTGCGAAGAACGATCGCATGGACACGCGATCGCCGACGCACTAGCAATGAGGGGTGAAGGTCGCGCGCGCGCACGCGTTCGTCTTACTGGCCGTTGCGGTTGGGTCCGCAACCGCGCGCCGGGCGGACGCGTGCGCGTCGTGTGGCTGTGGTGACCCGACGCTGACGGCGACGGGCATCGAGCGGCCGTACAAGAATCGCATTCGGCTGGCGTGGGAGGAGCGCTACGGCTCTTTGACCATGGGCGACGACGCCACCGGCGAGCGCACCCAGTTCCTCCGCTCGACGCTGGCGGCGAGCTGGTCGCCGGCCAGGCGACTCACGCTCTTCGCCACACTGCCGTGGGTGACCAGCTGGATCACGCGGGCGCCGATCCCGCGCGCGACGGTCAACGGCCTGGGCGACTTCGAGCTGGCCGCGCGCGGCGTGCTGTTTCAGGAGCAGTCGTTCGCGCCGCATCACGTCCTGTGGGTGACGGGCGGGCTGAAGTTTCCGACCGGCTATCGAGCGACCGATTCGGCGGGCTTCGTCGTTCCCGACGACGATCAGCCGGGATCGGGATCGTGGGACCCGTTCGGCGGCGTGACCTACGCCTGGTTCAGCGGCGAAATGATGTCATTCTTCGCGTCGTCGACGCTGCGCTGGACCACCGCCGGGTGGCACGGCTATCGGCGCGGCTCTTCCTTGGGCGGCTCGCTCGCGGTGCAGTTCCAGCCCTGGCAGTGGGGCGCCTTTCAGCTCGGCGGCGACCTGCTCTGGGCGCAGGCGGACTCGCTGTCGACGGGGCACGCGGTTCCCAACAGCGGTGGCAGCACCGGCTACCTGGTGGTCGGCTTTTTGGCCAATCCGTGGCGCGACCTCTTGATCCGCGTGGTCGTCGACGCGCCGCTGTTGCTGGCCCTCAACGGAACGCAGTCGGTGGGGCCGCAGCTGGTGGCCCAGATCTCGTACGACTTCAACTGACGGACGTGCCGATCACTCGCTGAGGAACTGCTGGCGAATGATCCGTCCGCACTGCACCGACTCGTAGTAGGCGCCCGCCGCGAGCGAGCGCCGGGCCAGGATGCCGTAGTACTGCTTGGTGGCGTCGATCCACGGGTAGAAGCCGAACGCGCCCGGGCTGGAGAAGGTGCCGTCGCCGGTGGTCGGATCGTCCTCGACCCAATGTCCCCACGAGTAGTGCCACGCTTCCGGCGAGGGGCTGGAGGTCGCGGTCGGGCAGGCCGACGGCAGCGTGCAGGTGGCGTTCTCGCCCAGGTGATCGCGGATGGCCAGGCCGCCGCTCAGGATCTTGCGCAGAAAGCCGGCGTAGCCCGCAGGCGACACGTGCATGCCGGCGGCCAGCTGCGGCGAGCCATAGGTGATCTCCAGCTCCTCGCCGAGCAGGCGCTTCATCTCGGCGGCGAGCGCGGCGTCGTCGTCGGCGCCGAGGCCGAGATCCACGGCGTACTTCTGGAAGTGGCCGCCGTTGTAGTAGAAGCGCCCGTCGTCGGCGGCGGTGTGGTCGCCGTTGTGCGCGGCGGCCAGGCAGTCCTGGACGGTGGCGGAGGCGACGCAGGTGGCGTAGACGAGGCTGTGGTAGCCGCTGCGCATGGTCATCGCGTCGAAGTCGGCCTGCGCCAGGTTGGCGCCGAAGCGCTCCACGATATAGGCGCCGAAGATCAGCTTGGACGCGGAGGCGATGTCCATGGCGCTCGACGCGGTCACGTCGCCGACCGAGCCGGAGGCGAGCGGCCCGCCGGCGTCGCCGATCTCCCAGTAGAACGGGCCGAGCGCGGTGCAGGCAGGATTGGTGGTGGCCGCGGTGAGCGCGGCCTGGGCGCGCGAGGGCAGGGCGTCGCTGCCGCCGTCGGTGACCTCGAGCGTGATGTGCCGATTGCAGCCGAGCAGGAGCAAGGCGAAGGCGAGAGCTCTCATGCGCGCCTGCACAGCAAGCGTCACGCCAGCGAATTCCCCTTGGATTGCGCGAGCACGGATGAGACGGCCCGCCTCATTGGCGAGTCGTCGCGGCTCAGTCGCGATGCGCCGCGCGGCGCGGCGGAGGCTTCGCCCTCCGGCCGAGCTACAGCTTGTAGCCGAGCTCCCGAAGCAGCCGGCGGCGGTCGCCGGCGTCGCTGGGCGACTCGACGCCGCGCGGCGGCTGGCCGTCGATCACGCCGAGCACGCCGCGGCCGGCCTGCGACTGTGCGACCACGACCTCGACCGCGTTCGCCGTGGCGCAAAAGACGCTGCAGACCTCCAGGCAGCCCTTGACCCGATCGAGCACGTGCACCGGAAAGATCTTGCGCAACAGCAGCACGAAGACGTGACCGGCCCCGATCGCCCGCGCGTTCTGTACCGCGGCCGCGCGCAGCTCCTCGTCGTTGCCTTCGACCCGCACCAGGCAGGGGCCCGACGCCTCGTTGAACGCGAGCCCGAAGCCGACCTCAGGGGCGGCGCCGATCACCGCTTCGGCGAGATCTTCGACGGTCTTTACGAAGTGCGATTGGCCGACCAAGACGTTCGCGCCCGCCGGCAGCCGCAACGCGACGGTGAATAGCTCCATGCCTCCCGGAGCGGTGCAACGCCTGCGCCGCCCGGCGCGTGACGAGCGCCCAGGGCGTCGGCAACCCGGCGGGCTCGGGCTCGCGCGCGTGCCAGCCGGTGGGCGGCCGGGGCGGCGTCCCATCGAACAGCCAGCGAGCTTTCGATCGCCGTGCCGCCTCCGGCCTGGATGCTGCAATTCACTCGAGCATGCCCTACGCCGCGAACGACGAGCTGCCGCTTTCGGTGCGTGCTCACCTGCCGCCGCACGCCCAGGACATCTACCGCGAGGCGTTCAACCACGCCTTCGATCGTCATGGACGCGGTGGCGAGGCGAGGGCGTATCGCATCGCCTGGGCGGCGGTGAAGCGCAAGTACGAGAAGATCGGCGACCAGTGGGTGCCGCGCGATCAACCCTGGGGAGCAGCCTGAGTGCGACCCGGCGTCACACGATCGCGTGTTCGTGCTCACGCGCGGCGCGCCGTAGCCGCAGCGCCAGGCCCAGCTGCAGCGCCATCTGGGCGGCGGCATAGCCGCTGAACAGCAGCGCCACCCCGCCGGCTCCGTGCGGCCCGCGCAACATGAGCAGCCCCAGCGCCAGCGCGGCGGCGCCCGCCCAGGCGAGGAACGTCTCGTGCGGCACCTCGTGCCGCAGCCGCAGCTCGGCGGCGAGCTCGAGCGCACCGGCGGCGAGCGCCCAGGTGAGCAGGACCGTCCAGCGCAGCTCGACGCCGGTGTCGCTGGCCATCAGCACGCCGCCGGCGATGACGCCGAGCAGGCCCACCACCAAGAACGAGATCGATCCGGTGCCGACGCCGGCGCGCTCGATTCCCGACCAGAGGGTGACCAGCCCGTCACAGAAGACATAGGCGCCGACGATGGCCAGAAGCGGCGCCAGCGCATCCGGGCGACCGAGGATGATCGCCAGCACCACGCCGACGGCGAGCGCCGCCCGCAGCGCCGCCGCCCAGGACAGGACCTTCAGCCGAGTGGTCATCGCCAACCTCCGTGATGGTCGACAGCATCGTACGTGCCAAGCGCGACGGAGCGCCGGTTCTAACCCCAGGGTTCGCCTCGATTGACCTGCTGCGGACGATCCGCGCGGTCGCCTCGAGGACTACGTCCTCGCTCCCTCGGTCGAAATACCGACGGGTATTCCTCGGTCGGTCGCTCCGGTCGCATCCACGATCCGCCTCACGCGGCTCGCCCTCGCTTGCTCAACCGAAGCGAACCCTGGGGTTAGGTCTGGTCGAGCGCCTGCTTGGCGACGCGAAGGAAGTCGGTCTCCGTGATGATCCCGATCAGCTGCTCCTCGGCGCCGACGACCGGCAGTGAACCGATCTTGCGCTCGAGCAGGATCGCGGCGGCCTCGGCCGCCGGCATCGACGCCGGTACGGTCCGCACGTCGCGCGTCATGATTTCGGCGACCCGTCGCGGATGCCGCGAGTCGTGCGCGCGCCCGAGGTCGCGGTTCGAGACGATGCCGATGACATGATCGTGATCGTCGACGACCGGGATGTGGCGGATGTCGGCCAACGCCATCTCCTCACGCACACGCCCGACCGTGTCGTTGGCGTGCAGCGAAAGGACCGCCGTGCTCATCAGATCTTCGACTCGCGTCACCTTGAGCTTCATGGTCTCCCTCTGCGCCGATGGTGAACGTACCCTTCGCAACGTTCTGAGTGCGAAGCCTGTGCCGGGGCCGGCGAGGGCTCGCGGCGCCCAATTCGCGCAAGGCTTGCCGCGGCGCTCGCGATTGCCGCAAGGGCTGCGCGACGGCGGGAGCGGGGGCGTTGGCGGAAATCAGCCGGGCGCCGGGCGGGCAAGGCTGCTCGCGTTGTGAGACAGTCGGGGCATGAGAGCATTCCGGCAGGCGGTCGAGTCGAGGGACATGGCGGCGCTGACGGCGCTGCTCGCGCCCGACGTGGTGTTCCACAGCCCGGTCTCGTTCAAGCCCTATCGCGGGCGCGAGCAGGTGGGCTTCATCCTCGCCACCGTGGCCACGGTGTTCGCCGACTTCGTCTACGTGGGGGAGATGGAGAACGGGCCCACGAGCGCGCTGCGCTTCCGCACCCGCATCGGCGAGCGCGAAGCCGAGGGCGTCGATCTCCATCGAGCAGGACGCCAACGGCGCCGTGCGCGCGCTGACGGTGATGATCCGCCCGCTGTCGGCGCTGCAGGCGCTCGCCGAGGCGATGGCCGCGCGCTTCGGCAAGAGCCCGCCCGGCTGACGCCGCCGGCCGCGGGGGCGGCGCGCGCAAAAATTGGAGAACCGGCCCGCGTCGCTAGAATCGAGACCATGGGTCTCGACAAACGATTCCTGATCGAGCAGCTCGCCGCCCACCTCCGGCACTCCAACGAGGTCGCGCGGCGCGCGGGCGAGGAGGCGCGGGAAGCTGCCCGCTCCTTGCAGACCGAGTCGGAGAAGAAGGAGGACGGCCGCGCCGCCATCGAGTTCGGCAGCCTCGCCACCGGACAGGCGGCGCGGTCGCGCAAGGTGCAAGAGGAGCTGCAGCAGCTGGCCGCCTTCTGGAACCGCGGCGTGCCGCAGTTCGCGCCCACCAGCGCGGTCGATCTGGGCGCCGTCGTCGACGTCGCCGTCGAAGGCGAGCACGGCGAACAGGGGCGCACCTTCATCGTGCTGCCCGTAGGTGCCGGCACCGAGCTGACCGGACCGGGCGGCGACGGCTTCCTGTCGGTGATCACGCCGGCGTCCCCCGTGGGGCGGGCGCTCATCGGCCGGCGCGCGGGCGACTATGTCGAGGTCACGATCAATCGCGAGACCCGCGAGTGGAGGCTGGTGGAGGTGAGCTGACCCGGTGGCGCCGGGCGCTGTCGCCGTCAGCGATCCGCCATCGCCACGCCGAAGAGGAAGCCGGACGCGGAGCGGGTGGCGTGGCACTGCGCGCAGCTCTGCAGCTTGCCCCATTGCAGTGTGTCGCCGTCGCTCATCGGGTTGCCTTCGGGGTCGGTGACGCCGAAGAAGAAGTCGCCGGCCTCCGGGAAGTAGCCTGGCTCGCGCTTGACCATGACCGTCAGCTTGGTCACCTCGCCGTTGGCGTCGGCCACCGCGCGCACCACGCAGCCACCGACGGGAAACGGCGCTCCCTCGTGGTCGGCGTCGGGGGTGACCGCGCCGTAGGCGGTGGCGGCGTCGGAGCTGACGAAGTTGGTGACCCAGGCGCCCGGGGCCAGCGCGCTGGCGAACGGCGACGGGTCGGTCTGCACGAAGCCGCTGCCGTGGAACGCCTGGGTTTGCAGAATGCCGAGCATCTGCCCCTCTTCGGCCGGCTCGTGTGCCGGGATGACCTGCGACAGACAACCAGCGTTGACACCGACGAGAAACACGACGAAGGCGAGGCGGCTCATCACGCAGAGACGCAGTGCAACCGATATTCCAGCGCAGCTGTTGCGCTACACCCAGGTTCGCCGCCCGAACTGCGCGAAAGCTCGACGCAGGGCTTGCGCTGCAAACAGCCGTTCGCGGTGGGGGACTCTCCACGCAGGGGAGTGGCCTCCACGATCGGCCGCCCGCGGAGCGCGAGATCAGTTGTTGTGCGCGCCCTGCTGAATCCAGCGTCGCAGGGTGTCTCGCGTCGCGACGTCGAGGATGTTGGGGTACTGGTAGGGCATGAACACACCACAATTGGGGCGGAACGAGTTGCCGACCATGCACTGCGGGATGAGGGTGCATTGATTGTCGTCCAGCTTGTGCATGAGAAAGCTGTTCGCCGCGTCCCCGGCGGTGACGAGGTTCATCGACAGATCCTCGTTCGACTTGACGCCCAAAAGGCCGTCGATGATGGCCTGGAGCGCCGTCGCGCCGCCGTCGGCAGCGGCGTCACCGAGGAACGGCCGCAGCTCGGCCACCACGCTCGGCGCGCCGTGGCAGCTGGCGGTCAGCGCGCAGCTGCCGCGGAAGATCGGCATGACGTCGGCGTCAAAGGAGACGGTTGGCACCGTGAGGTCGGCGCTGGAGACGTAGGGCTGACAGCCGCCGACCGCCGCGTCGGGCGTCGACGAGGAGGTGGAGCAGGCCGAGATGAAGACAGCGGCCCAAAGCGCGGTCGCTCGCCACATCAGAGTGAATCGAGGAACGCGACCAGCGCGTCGCGATCGCTCTTTGTCGCCGTGCGGAACGCCTCCTTGGCGCTCTCGCCCTGCCCGCCGTGCCACAAGATGGCCTCTTCGAAGCCGCGCGCGCGGCCGTCGTGCAGGAGGAACAGGTAGCCGTCGATCGGCTGCACCAGCCCGAGGCCCCACAACGGCGGCGTGCGCCACTCGATCCGCTCGCCTGGTAGTCGGGCCGGCCGTCCGCGAGGCCAGGGCCCATGTCGTGCACCAATAGATCGGTGAACGGACGGATGGTCTGGTTCGACAGCTCGGGCCAGCCCGGCAGCGTCCCGGTGGTCATCTTCGGGACGTGGCAGCTGGCGCAGCCGAAGCGGGTGAACAGCTCCTCGCCGGCGAGCGCCTGCGGATCGTCGAGGTTGCGCCGCGCCGGCACCGCCAGCCCGAGCGCGTGCACGACGAGCCCGTTCTCCTGCAGCGGCTCGAGGTTCGGCTCGCTCGTCGACATCGGTGCCATCGCGCACAGGGTCTGCGCCGGCGGGCAGTTCTCGGTCGGATAGAGGCTGTCGGTGATGCCGATGTCGTTGCGTGAGGCCGCCATCACCTGCTGCTCGAGGCTCGGCTGGTTCGCCTTCCACCCGAAGCGTCCCAGAGCGACGTCTGTTGCGTGCGGTCGTCCCACACCATGTTCGCGTGGCCGCCGTTGGTGGCAAAGCCGAGGATGGTGCTCTCGTCGACCGCCTCGAGCAGGCCGAGCCCCACCGTCTGCGGCGCCAGGCGCGGCGAGATCATCGTCGTCGCCGGCGAGCGGGCCGAAGCTCGGCGAGTCGATCGTGTAGCTCGGCTGGCGCAGCGAGTAGCTGGTCGCCGTCGGCGTAGCTGCCCGGCATCTCGACGTACGAGACCTGGGGCGCCCCCTCGCCGGGCACCCCGAAGATGCCGTTGGGCTGCAGCTGATCGCCGTAGTTCGGATCGGGCGCGGGGCCGCCGTGGCCGTTGTCGCCGGCGACGCTCAGGCGCAGCAGGAGGCCGAGGAACGGATCGCCCGACGCCTGGGGCGGCGCGCCGCGGCCGTTGTTGTCGTGGCAGCCGGAGCAGGAGAACGCGTTGTAGGTCGGGCCGAGGCCGTCGTTGCCCTGCGCCGTCGAGGGCGCGGGGACCCAGTTGCGGTTGAAGATGGCGTCGCCGATCTGGAACGCGTCGCGATAGCTGGCCTCGAGGTTGCGCGCGGGATAGGCGAACGCCTCGTCGCCGCTGTCGAAGATGGTGCCGTCGCCACCGAGCAGCGCCTCCTTGGGATCGACCGACGCCGGGCTGCCGCATCCGCCGGCCCACGCGAGCAGGAGGACCAGGCCCGCGCGCGCGCTCGCGCTCATAGGTTGTTGACGATCCCGAGCGCGGTGGCTGCCTGGTCGAACAGCCCCTGCAGCGGCTGGAGCGACTGGACCGCCGCCGCCACCGCCTGGTTCGCCGGCGAGTCGGGCGCCGCCAGCACCGCGTGGTCGAACGGCGGCGGGATGGCGGCGATGGCCGCCCGGATCGCCGCCAGCTGCTGGCGGAGCTGCGCGTCGAGCGACGGGTTCTTCGCCTTGACCAGATCGGAGATCGACGGACCCTGCAGTCGCCTGGTAGCGGCCGAGATAGGCATCCTCGACGCCGAGCGCGTTGCTGAGCAGGTCGTCGAGCGTGCTCTCGGAGAAGCAGGACTCCTCGTCCTTTTGATCCCTGGAGACGAAGGCGTCGTTGAGCCGCTCGTAGAACAGCTCCGAGATGGCCATCTGCGACAGGCCGCGAAACATCTTGGTCAGCGAGTTGATCGGCTTGTCGGCGACGAACGTCGAGCCGTAGCTGGCCTTGTCGGTGAGATCCCACTGCGACGCCAGCGCCCGCATGTCGTCGAGCGAGGAAGTGCGTCGCGACCTGCAGGTAGGTGCGGCGGCGGTCCTGATTGGCCGCGGTGCCGCCGTCGACATAGTCGGTGTAGGGCCGCTGCCCCGGCCCCTGCACCTGGTCGGCGCGCTGGCCCCACAAGAGGAACTCGACGGCGTGGTAGCCGGTGGAGAGGTTCTCGATGCCGCCCTTCTCGTCGGCGGCGGCGATGCACCTGCGCGGTGATCTGGGGAAAGTGCTGCGGGTCGTTGATGATGCCGCCCATCGCGTTGGCGGTGGTGTAGTCGATGAAGCTCTCGTCGATGGGCCACTCGTTCATGCCGCCCTGCGCCTGATCGATCGGGCCCCCGTAGAAGCGGCTGTCTTCCGATTCGCTGTAGGGCGGTCGCGCGGCCAGCCACGCCTGCTGCGCGGCCGTCAAGCCGTCGGCGGTCGGATTGGCGACGAACGCATCGACGGCCATCTGCAGCGCGTCGAGCTGCGGGACGACGTCGTCGTAGTTCTTGCCGAGGTTGGCGGCGTATTGCCGCACCACCGGCGCGGCGGGGTCGCTGCCCGAACAGCCGGTGAGCGCGACCAGTGCGAGGGGCAAGAGCCTCATCGTTCTTCCTTCTTCAGGCTCATCATAGCGCACCTTGGCCCGGTCGCCGGCTGTCGGCCCAGCCATGCGCAATGTACGATCCTTGCGCAGCGACTCGCCGGCGCCCGGCGCCGCGGCCGGGCGCTCCGGGCGCCGGCGCGAGAAGGACCGCCCCGTTCCCGTCGCTGCGCCGGATCGCAACCCGGTGGCGGCAGCGCTGGGGTTGAGCCCCCCGTGTCATTTGGCCGCGGCTGCGCGCTGGACCCTGGCTTGCTACGCTTCCGCTGTTTCGCGACGATGCCTGTCGAGGGGTGCGCCCCTGCCGCCGCAGTGATGGTCACCGGCGTATGATGCAGCGCAGCTGTCCCCCTCGACTCTCGATGGAAGGAGACCCTTTCGATGTCACATCCTGCGCACGCGGACCACTCGAACAAGCCCATTGGCGAAGGGATCGAAGACCTCGTCATCATCGGCTCCGGGCCTGCCGGCCACACCGCCGCGATCTACGCCGCACGCGCCAACCTGGCGCCGGTGATGTTCGAGGGCTTCATGGCGGGCGGCGTCGCCGCCGGCGGCCAGCTCACCACCACCACCGACGTCGAGAACTTTCCCGGCTTCCCGGAGGGCATCGACGGCACGCAGCTGACGCAGCACTTCCGCGCCCAGTCGCTGCGCTTCGGCACGCGCATCGTCACCGAGACCATCGACCGCGTCGACTTGAGCCGCCGGCCGTTTCGCCTGCGCAGCGTCTCCCACGAGGTCGAGGCGCGCACGCTCATCATCGCCACCGGTGCCACCGCGCGCCGCCTCGCCATTCCCGGCGAGGAGCGGCTCTGGCAATACGGCATCTCCGCCTGCGCGGTGTGCGACGGCGCGCTGCCGATCTACCGCGACAAGGTGCTCATGGTCATCGGCGGCGGCGACACGGCCGTCGAAGAGGCGTCGCACCTGACCAAGTTCGGCAGCAAGGTGATCGTCGTCCATCGGCGTGACAAGCTGCGCGCCTCCCGCATCATGCAGAAGCGCCTCTTCGAGAATCCGAAGATCGAGATGATCTGGGACTCGGTGGTCGAAGAGGCGCTCGGCGAAAAGGCGCTGGACGCGCGTGCGCGTGCGCAACCTGCAGACGGAGGAGGAGCGGCTGGTGCCCGCCGGCGGCCTGTTCTACGCCATCGGCCACGAGCCGAACACCTCGTTCCTCGAGCGGCAGGTCACGCTCGACGAGACCGGCTACATCGTGACCAAGCCCGGCACCACGCAGACCTCGGTGCCGGGCGTGTTCGCGGCGGGCGACGTGCAGGACAAGCACTGGCGCCAGGCGGTCACGGCCGCCGGCACCGGCTGCATGGCCGCGCTCGAGGCCGAGCGCTTCCTCGTCGAGCACGGCGTCACGTAAGCAGCCCCGCTCCCGCGCCGCCGTGACATGGCGCGGCAAATGCTTAGAGCCAAGCGCATGTGGCTCTCACAGGGCTGGCGGCGAACCGTGGTGATCTGGTGGTCGACCTTTGCCGGGCTGGCCGTGCTGTGGGATCTCTCCTGGTGCTTCGTCTTCCGCGCGCTGCAATCCCCCGAGATCGATCACGGCTGGCGGCGCATCTGGGCCCTTTACGGGCAGGTCGATCGCCGCTATCTGCAAGCCGATCCGTGGCTCCTCGTCCTCGAGATCGTGACCGGGCTGTTCGGCTCGACGCTCAACTTCTATCTCGTGTACCAGCTGCTGCGCGGGCGGCAGCGGCGCGCGCGCGTCGCGCTGCTGGTGGTGTCGGTGATGGAGATCTACGGCACCGTGATGTATTGGGGGAGCGAGATCGTCAACCACTTCGCGCACGTCGATACGTCGAGCTGGCTGCGCACGCTGGTGCTGTTCGTCGGCTTGAACTCGCTGTGGTTGATCTTTCCCGGCTGGTGCATCTACCACCTGGTCGCCGAATATTCTGCGTCGCAGGGCCGCGTGACGCAGGAGTTGCGCGAAATCTGAGTCACCCGGCGCCGTTTATCGGGCACATGGGTTGCACCGGGAGCGCGCATGCCGAGCCTGTCCCATGGAGGCGGTCGGAGGCGCAATGCCCGGTGACCCGGACACTAGCGACGCGTCCGCGGCCAGCGGCAGCGTGGTGGCCGTGCGCAGCTCCGTGATCGACGCGCACTTTCCCGGCGGAGCGCTGCCCCCGGTCGGCAGCGCGCTCGAGATCGTCTGGGACGGCCCGCATCGCATCACCGCCGAAGTCCAGCAGCACCTCGACGCCACGACCGTGCGCGCAGTCGCGCTCCATGCGACCGCCGGCCTGCGGCGCGGCTCGCCGGTGCGGGCGACGCACGAGCCGCTGCGCGTGCCGGTCGGTGACGCGGTGCTCGGACGCCTCGTCGACGTCGTCGGCGATCCCACCGACCACCTGCCGCCGTTCGGACCGGAGGTGCCGCGCGGGCCGACCCGCCGCCCCGCGCCGTCGCTGGCGTCGCACACCGGGACGCGCGAGCTGTTCCTCACCGGCATCAAGGTGATCGATCTGCTGGCGCCGCTCGTCAAGGGCGGCAAGGCGGCGATGTTCGGCGGCGCCGGTGTCGGCAAGACGGTGCTGATCATGGAGCTGATCCGCACCACCGTCGAGCAGTACGCCGGCATCTCGGTCTTCGCCGGCATCGGCGAACGCTCCCGCGAAGGCCACGAGCTCCTCGAGGAGCTGCGCCGCTCGGGCGTGCTCGATCGCACCGCGCTCGTCTTCGGCCAGATGAACGAGCCGCCCGGCGCGCGCTGGCGCGTCGGCCTGACGGCGCTCGCCATCGCCGAGTACTTTCGCGACGAGCAGAGCCGCGACGTGCTCCTGCTCATCGACAACGTCTTCCGCTTCGTGCAGGCCGGCGGCGAGGTCTCGGGCCTGCTCGGGCGGCTGCCGTCGCGGGTCGGCTATCAGCCGACGCTGGCGACCGAGATCGCCGAGCTCGAGGAGCGCATCGCCAGCGTCCGCTCGGCGGCGATCACGTCGATCCAGGCGGTCTATGTGCCGGCCGACGACTTCACCGACCCGGCGGTGGCCCAGACCTTCACCCACCTCGACTCCTCGATCGTGCTCTCCCGCGAGATGGCCTGCGAGGGGCTCTATCCGGCGATCGATCCGCTGACGTCGACCTCGGTGCTGCTCGATCCGCGCGTCGTCGGCGAGGAGCACTACGCGGTGGCCGAGCGGGTGCGCAAGACGATGGCCCACTACCGCGAGCTGCAGGAGATCATCTCGCTGCTCGGCATCGAGGAGCTGAGCGCGCAGGACCGATCGATCGTCCGCCGCGCGCGCCGGCTGATGCGCTTTCTGACGCAGCCGTTCTTCGTCACCGAGCAGTTCACGGGGCAGCCGGGCCGCTCGGTGGCGATCGCCGACACCATCGCCGGCTGCCGCGCGATCCTCGACGGCGAAGGCGACGACTGGGCCGAGAGCTCGCTTCTACCTCGTGGGCACGCTCGAGGAGGCGCGCGCCAAGGAGCAGCGGGCGCCGAGGAAGGTCGCATGAGACTGCGCGTGACGACGCCGCTGGCCGTCGTGGTCGACGTGGACGACGTGGCGCACGTGCGCGCCGAGGACCAGACGGGCGCGTTCGGCATCCAGCCGCGGCACGCCGACTTTCTGACCGTGCTCACGATCTCGGTGCTCACGTGGCGCAACGGCGCCGGGCACGAGCACCACGTCGCCGTGCAGGGCGGCGTGCTCTCGGTGCGACCGGGCGCGGTGGAGGTGGCGACCCGCGAGGCGGTGGCGAGCGACGACCTGGCCCAGCTCGAGCGCGAGGTGCTGGCGCGCTTCCGCCAGCAGGCGCGCGCCGAGGAGGCTGCGCACGGCTCGACGGCGCGGCTGGAGCTCGCCGCCATCCGCCGGATCTACGACTACCTGCGCGGCGAACGGACCCGGTCGGCGCTGACGGCGCGCGGAGGAGGCGGGCGATGGGCGAGGGTGACGAGCCCGACCGAGCTCGACCGATCGGTCCGCCTGCGGCGGCAGCGACGCGAGCGCGACGAGCGCGAAGGCGAGCGCTCGCTGGGGCAGAACCTCGCCTGGATGGGCACGCTCGGCTGGCTCATCGTCGCGCCGACGCTGGCGGGGCTGTTCGCCGGGCGCTGGATCGACCGGCGCTTCGGCCTCGGCATCATGTTCAGCTCGCTGCTCTGTTGCATCGGGATCGGCGTCGGCTGTGTGTTCGCATGGAGAAGGGTGGGGCGGTCATGATCGCGCTCGTCAGCGCTCTACTTCGCCGTCGGGCTGCTCTTGGGGGCGCTGCACTTCGCGGCGCTGCGCCGCACCGTGGGCGCCTACGTCGATGGGGGTCTGCGCGCGCGCACCGTCGCGCTGCACTCGGTGCGCCTGGTGCTGGTGGGCCTCGTGTTCGTCTGGCTGGCGCGGCGCGGCGGCGTGCTCGTGCTGGCGGCGCTCGCCGGCTTCACCGTCATGCGGCTCATCGTCGCCTGGCGCCTGCGAGGAGGCGCGTGATGCAGAGCGGGCCGCTGGTCACGCACGTGCTGTTCCACCTGGGGCCGGTGCCGATCGCGCGCATCGTCGTGACCACCTGGGTCTTGATGGCGGCGATGGTGATCCCCTGCTGGCTCGGGACCCGGCGCATGCGCGTCCGGCCCGGCAAGTGGCAGAGCGCGCTCGAGCTGGTGGTCGAGTCGATCGAAAGCCAGATCCGCCAGGTCGTGCGCCGGGAGCCCGGACCCTTCGTGCCCCTCATCGGGACGCTGTTCCTGTTCCTGGTCGTCGCCAACCTCTCGGCCATGGTGCCCGGCGCGTCGCCGCCGACGGCGCACCTCGAGACCGACGCGGCGCTGGCGGGCATCGTGTTCCTCTCGGTGCACGTCTTCGGCGTCCGCGAGCACGGGCTGTGGCGGCTACCTGAAGGGCTACGCGCGTCCGAGCGTGCTGCTCCTGCCGCTGAACATCCTGTCCGAGATCACGCGCACCTTCTCGCTGATGGTCCGCCTGTTCGGCAACATCATGAGCCACGAGCTCGTGCTCGGGGTGGTGGTCGCGCTCGCCGGCCTGCTGGTGCCGATGCCGCTGATGTTGCTCGGCCGTCCTCATCGGGATCGTGCAGGCCTACATCTTCTCGATCCTGGCGACGGTCTTCATCGGCGCCGCAGTCGAAACCCGCACAGCCAAAGTCAGGAGATCGTCATGACCATTCAGGAGCTCAGCATCCTGGGCGCCGTCACCGCCGTGTCGTTCGGCGCCATCGGCCCGGCGCTGGCGGAAGGGCGCGCGCTCGCCGCCGCGATGGAGTCGATCGCGCGGCAGCCGGAGTCGGCCGACACGCTGTCGCGCACGCTGTTCGTCGGCCTGGCGATGATCGAGACCATGGCGATCTACTGCCTGGTGGTGGCGCTCCTTCTGATCTTCGCGAACCCCTACGCCCGCTGATCATGCGTATCGATTGGTGGACGCTCGGCCTGCAGGCGGTCAACTTCCTCGTGCTGGTCGGTCTGCTCTGGCGGTTCCTCTACCGCCCGGTCGCGCGCACCATCGCCCACAGAAAGGAGGAGACGGACAAGGCGCTCGCCGGGGTCGCGCCCGCGCTGGCGCGTGCGGAACAGATGCGGCAGAAGTACGAAGCCGAGCGCGCCGCCTGGCCCGCCGAGCGGGAGCGGCTGCTCGCCGAGGCGCGGGCGCAGATCGACGCCGAGCGCAAGCAGCGCCTCGACCAGGCGCATAAGGAGGCGGACGCCTTCGCCGTCGCGGCGCGGCAGAAGCTGGGGGAGGAGCGCGCGGCGACGCTCGCGCACCTGCGCGGCCGCACCGTGGAGCTCGGCCTCGACGTAGCGACGCGACTGCTCGAGGAGGCGGCCTCGCCCGCCGTGGCCGAGCTGCTCTTGGGGCGCCTCTCCGAGCGGCTGGCGGCGCTGCCGAAGAGCGAGCTCTCGGCACTGCGCGCGCAGGTGGCGAACGGAACGGCGCTGCGAGATCGTCACCGCCCCGGCGCTCGACGCCCAGGCAGCAGGCGCGCTGGCGGCAGCGGCTCGCCGAGCGGCTGGGGCCCGAGGCGCACCTGGAGTTCGGGAGCAACGAGAAGCTGATCGCGGGCGCCGAGCTGCACTTCCCGACCACGGTGTTTCGCTTGAGCTGGCGCGACGCGCTCGACGGCGCGCGCAAGGAGCTGGACCGCGATGCGCTCCCTTGAAGACGAGCTCGACCGCTGGCTGCCCGAGGCGCGGCAGCGGGCGCGCCAGATTCCGCTCGCGCCCCGCGTCGAGTCGATCGGACGCGTCGAGCAGGTGGGCGACGGCGTGGCTCTGGTGTCGGGGCTGCCCGATACGCGCCTCGACGAGCTCCTCATCTTTCCCGGCGACGTGCTCGGCATGGCCACCAGCCTGGAAGCGGACAGCATCGGCTGCGTCCTGTTCGGCTCGGACGAGTCCATCGGCGCCGGCATGCGGGTCTCCGGCACCGGGCAGGTCGCGCGCGTGCCGGTGGGCGAGGCGCTGCTCGGCCGGGTGGTCGACTCGGTCGGCCGGCCGCTCGACGGGGGTGCCCAGATCGCAGCCGAGCGGAGCGACCCGGTCGAGCGGCCGGCGCCGCCGATCATCGAGCGCGACTTCGTCTCGCGACCGCTCGAGACGGGCATCACCGCCATCGATGCGATGATTCCGCTCGGGCGCGGCCAGCGCGAGCTGATCATCGGCGATCGCAAGACCGGCAAGACCGCCATCGCCCTCGACGCCATCATCCACCAGCGCTCGAGCGACGTGGTCTGCGTCTACGCGTCGATCGGGCAGAAGAGCTCCACGGTGCGGGACGCGATCGAGGCCGTGCGCAAGTACGGCGCACCCGAGCGCTGCATCTTCGTCGTCGGTGCGGCGGAGAGCCCGCCAGGAGTGCAGTGGCTGGCGCCGCTACGCCGCCTGCACCATGGCCGAGTACTTCCGCGACCGCGGGCGCGACGCGCTCCTGGTGATCGACGACCTCACGCAGCCACGCGATCATCTACCGCCAGCTGTCGCTGCTGTTGCGCCATCCGCCCGGCCGCGAGGCCTATCCCGGCGACGTCTTCTATCTGCACGCGCGCCTGCTGGAGCGCGCGGCCAAGCTGGGCCGGTCGAGCGGCGGCGGCTCGCTCACCGCGCTCCCCATCGCCGAGACGCAAGAGGGCAACCTGTCGGCGTACATTCCGACCAACCTCATCTCGATCACCGACGGCCAGATCTATCTCGATCCCAAGCTGTTCTACGAGGGGCAGAAGCCGGCGATCGACGTCGGCAAGAGCGTCTCGCGCGTCGGCGGCAAGACCCAGGCCGCGGCGATGAAGGGGCTGGCCGAGAGCTTGCGCTTGCAGTACGCGCAGTTCATCGAGCTCGAGGTGTTCACCCGCTTCGGCGTGGTGCTCGACGAGCGCACCCGCCGCACGATCGAGCACGGGCGGCGCATCCGCGCCGTGCTGGCGCAGCCCGAGTTCGATCCGCTCGGGCTCACCGAGCAGGTGGCGCTCCTGCTGGCGCTCGAAGAGGGGGTGCTCGACGCGATCCCGCTCGAGCGCGTCGGCGAATTCCGCGCGGCGCTGCGCGAGCAGCTGCGCGCGCTCGCCGGCGGCGCCCTCGGCGGGATCGACAAGACCGGCGTGGTCACCGCCGAGGCGCGGCACCTGCTCGTGGCGGCGCTGCGGGAGCTGGGATCGCGCTTCGGCGCCGCGCCCGCCACCGAGGCCGGCTGATGGCGCGTCTGGTCGAGATCAAGTCGCGGATCGGCAGCATCCACGAGCTCGGGGACGTGGTCGGCGCCATGCGCGCGCTGGCGGCGGTGCGGATGCGGCAGGCGCTCGAGAGCCTGGACGCGATCCGTGCCTATGCCACGGACATCGGCGACGCCATCGCGCGGGCACGCACGCTGGTGAGCGAGGCGCCGCCGACGCCGCCGGCGCGCGTCGCCACGGTGCGCGGGTCGGTGCTGGTGTTTTGCAGCGAGCACGGCTTCGCGGGTGCGTTCAACGACCGCCTGCTCGAACGCGCCGCGGCGCCGCCGCGCGGCGACCGGCTGTTCGTGGTGGGCTCGCGCGGAGCGCTCGTCGCCTCCGAGCGACGGCTCGACGTGGCCTGGAGCACCGCCACGGCGTCGCATCCGGCGGGTGTCCTGGAGGTGGCGCGGCGGATCGCGCGCGAGCTCTATCGTCGCGTCGAAGGCGGCGAGCTCGAGCGGGTCGAGGTGGTCTACGGCCGGGGCGGCGCCGCGGGCGGAATCCACCATCGAGCGCGAGCGGCTGCTTCCACCCGAGCTGTCGCGGTTCGAGCGCAGCGGCGGCCGGGTGCCGCCGCTGCATCACCTGGCGGCCCAACCGCTGCTCGAGGCGCTGGCGGGGGAGTTCGTGCTCGCCGAGCTGACCCGCATGGCGATGGAGTCGCTGGCCGCGGAGAACGCCGCCCGCTTGTACGCGATGTCGGCGGCGCGGGACAACGTCGAGCGCAAGCTCGCGCAGCTGCACCAGGATGAGCATCGCGCGCGCCAGGAGGAGGTGACGACCGAGCTCCTCGACGTGGTCACGGGCGCCGAGGCGCTCCGCCATCAGGGGCCGTCGCGAAGGCTGTGATCGCGCTTTGCGGGCCCGCGCTGCCCCGAGCGCCCGTTGCCCACGTCGCGGCGCTGCCTATGGCTGATGGGGGGTGCAAGCGCGACGATGATGCGAGCCTGGCACTACGCACTGGTGGGAGCGGCACTCGGGCTGG
Source organism: uncultured delta proteobacterium (assembly GCA_963816965.1). GTDB lineage: Bacteria > Myxococcota_A > Polyangia > Palsa-1104 > Palsa-1104 > JAQBQH01. Next base: position 1,811,581 of record CAWFMP010000004.1, on the reverse strand, counting down.
GCGCTCCGCTCGGCCTGGTCGCCGTGCAGCGCCTGCTCCGCCGCTCGGATCGGCGCGGGGGTCGGCGCGAGTCGAGCGGCGGTCGCCTGACCTACGGCTATCTGACCGCCTCCACCTGCGTCGCGTTTGCCGGCTTTGGCTGGGCGCTCGGCCGCCGCGTGGATCAGCTGATTACGAGCCACGAGGAGCTCAATCGCCTGCGCGACGAGTTCGCGTCGGTGATCGCGCATGATCTGCGCAGCCCGGTCAACGCGCTGCACCTGCAGGGTCAGCTCCTGCTCGAAAAGGCGGTCGGAGACGAAGTGAGCGTGCCCCGGCGGGCGCTCGAGCGCATCGATCACGCGACCGGCGATCTGAGCCGGATGATCGACGACCTCCTCGACGCCAGCCGGCTCGAGGCGCGGCGGCTGGTGCTGCAGCCCGAGCTGCTCGAGCTCGGCGAGCTGGCGTCGGAGATCGTCGAGCGTCAGCGCCCGGCCCTCGGGCAGCACCCGATCGAGCTGCGCCGCCGACCGGCGCCGGCGGCGCTGGTCGATCCCCATCGGTTCGCCCAGACCCTGGCGAACCTGATCGACAACGCCGCCAAGTACTCCGACGAGCAGGAGCCGATCCTCGTCGCCGTCGAGCCGGATGCCGGAGGGGTCACGGTGCGCGTCGAGGACCACGGCTGGGGCATCGGCGCCGACGAGCTGCCGCGGCTGTTCGACCGCTTCTACCAGGCCAAGCGCGCGCGGGCGAAGAAGTCCGGCCTCGGGCTCGGCCTGTATATCGTCAAGGGGCTCGTCGAGGCACAAGGCGGGCGCATCTCGGTCACCAGCGCACCCGATCGCGGCAGCGTCTTCGCCGTCTGGTTTCCCAGCGCGGCGCCGGCGGACGCCTGCGCCGGGGAGACTCGTTGATCCGGTGCGGCGATGGCTCCCTCGTGCGCACACGCGCAATCCTTTCGCGTCGCCGCCCACCGCCCGAAAATCTTGCGTGAGAGCTGTACAGCGGCCCGGCACTCGCTCGCGGCATCTCTCTTGCTGGTGTTGCCAAGCGTGCCCTATCTACCGATTCGAAAAAGATTCTGTCGGCCATGGCGGTGCGGCCGAACCTCGTCGACTACGAGCGGACGCGGCGCGAGTTTTCGTGGGAGGCGGCGCGCCTCGAGCTCGCCGGGCTGCCGGCGGGAGGGCTCAACATCGCCCACGAGGCGGTCACCCGCCATGCGGCCGGAGCGCTCGCCGGCCGCGTCGCCCTGCGCTTCCTGGCGCCGGCGGGGCGGCGCGACATCAGCCGCGACGAGCTCGAGCGGCTGACCAACCGGTTCGCGCACCTGTTGGCGCGTCTCGGCCTGGCCCGGGGCGAGCGCGTCTTCACGCTCCTCGGCCGCATCCCCGAGCTGTACGTCACGGCGCTGGGCACCCTCAAGGCGGGGGGCGTGTTCTGTCCGCTGTTCTCGGCGTTCGGACCGGAGCCGATCGAGACCCGACTGCGTCTCGGCGCCGGCCGCGTGCTGGTGACGACGCGGGCGCTCTTCGAGCGCAAGGTGGCGCCGGTTCGCGCGCGGCTCCCGGAGCTCCGGCACGTGCTCTTCGCCGAGGAGCTGGCGGCGCTGCTGGCGGCCGAGGACGACGCGCCGGTGATGGCCCAGACGGCGCCGGAGGATCCGGCGCTGTTGCACTTCACCAGCGGCACCACCGGCACGCCCAAGGGCGCGCTGCACGTGCACGCGGCGGTGATCGCGCACCACGCGACCGGCCGGCTCGCGCTCGACCTGCACCCCGATGACGTCTTCTGGTGCACCGCCGATCCCGGCTGGGTGACCGGCACCTCGTTCGGCATCATCTCGCCGCTGTCCAACGGCGTGACCACGCTGGTCGACGAGGCGGAGTTCGACGCCGAGCGCTGGTACCGCATCCTACAGGACGAGCGTGTCACCGTCTGGTACACGGCGCCGACGGCGCTGCGCATGCTGATGCGGGCGGGCGACGAGCTGCCGCGGCGCTTCGACCTGTCGCGGCTGCGCTTCGTGGCCTCGGTGGGCGAGCCGCTCAACCCCGAGGCGGTGGTGTGGACCGATCGCGTGCTCGGCGCCGTCGCGCACGACAACTGGTGGCAGACCGAGACTGGCGGGATCATGATCTCCAACTTCGCGGCGCTGCCGGTGCGGCCGGGCTCGATGGGGCGCCCGCTGCCCGGCATCGACGCGGCGGTGGTGCAGCGGGACGGCGAGCGGGTCACCGTGGTCCCCGACGGCGAGGAGGGCGAGCTGGCGCTGCGGCCCGGGTGGCCGTCGATGTTCCGGGCCTATCTGAACGAGCCGGAGCGCTACCGCAAGTGCTTCGCCGGCGGCTGGTACCTGACCGGCGATCTGGCGCGTCGCGACGCCGACGGTTACTTCTGGTTCGTCGGCCGCGGCGACGATGTCATCAAGTCTTCGGGCCACCTCATCGGACCGTTCGAGGTGGAGAGCGTGCTGCTCGAGCACCCGGCCTGCGCCGAGGCGGCGGCGATCGGCGTTCCCGACGAGATCGCCGGGCAGCGGGTCAAGGCGTTCGTCGCCCTCAAGCCGGGGCAGTCGGCGTCGGAGGCGCTGCGGCGCGATCTGATGGCGTTCGCGCGCAAGCGGCTGGGCACGGCGGTGGCGCCCAAGGAGATCGCGTTCGTGGCCAGCGTGCCGCACACCCGGTCGGGCAAGATCCTGCGGCGCCTCCTGCGCGCCCGTGAGCTCGGCCTGCCCGAGGGCGATCTGTCGACGCTGGAGGTGGCGCCGTGACGCCCGGAGAGATGCTGCGCGGCATGCTGCGCATCCGGCGCTTCGAGGAGAAGTGCGCGGAGCTCTACGGCGCCATGAAGATCCGCGGCTTTCTGCACCTGTACATCGGCGAAGAGGCCGTCGCCGTCGGCGCCATGGGCGCCCTTGGCCCCGACGACGCCGTGTTCTCGACCTACCGCGAGCACGGGCATGCGCTCGCCCGCGGCGTGCCGATGACGAAGGTGATGGCCGAGATGTTCGGCAAGGCCGAAGGCTGCTCGGGCGGGCGGGGCGGCTCGATGCACCTGTTCGACGCCGCCCGGCACTTCTACGGTGGCAGCGCGATCGTCGCCGGCGGCCTGCCGCTCGCCGTCGGGCTCGGGCTCGCCGACGTGATGCAGCAGCGGCCGCGGGTGACCGCCTGCTTCTTCGGGGACGGTGCGGTGGCCGAGGGCGAGTTCCACGAGAGCCTCAACCTGGCGTCGCTGTGGCGGCTGCCGGTCCTGTTCCTGTGCGAGAACAACCTGTACGCGATGGGGACGGCGCTCTCGCGCCATCAGTCCGAGCCCGACCTGCACCTCAAGGCCAAGGCCTACCGCATCGACTCCGCCGCCGTCGACGGCATGGACGTGGAAGCGGTCGCCTCGGCGGTGGGCCTGGCGGTCGAGCGTGTGCGCGAAACGCGCCGGCCGGTGTTCCTCGAGCTGCGCACCTATCGCTTTCGCGCGCACTCGATGTTCGACGCCGAGCTCTACCGCGACAAGAGCGAGGTGCGCGCGTGGATGAAGCGCGATCCGATCGATCTTCTCCAGGCGCGGCTGACGCTCGATCGCGCCCTGGTGACCGCCATCGAGGCCGAGATCGCGCGCGAGATCGACGAGGCGGTCCGCTTCGCCGAGGCCGGCCACTTCGAGCCGGTGGAGACGCTCGGGCGCCACGTCTACGCGGAGCCGGGGTCATGAAGACGACCTATCGCGAGGCGCTGCGCGAGGCGCTGCGCGAGGCGCTGGCCACCGATCCGCGCGTCTTCCTCATGGGCGAGGACGTGGCCCGTTACGGCGGCTCGTACGCGGTGTCCAAGGGGCTGGCGGAGGAGTTCGGCGAACAGCGGGTGCGCGACACGCCGCTGTCCGAATCGGGCTTCGTCGGCGCGGGCATCGGCGCGGCGCTGGGCGGGATGCGGCCGATCGTCGAGATCATGACCGTCAACTTCAGCCTGCTGGCGCTCGATCAGATCCTCAACAACGCGGCGACGCTGCGGCACATGTCCGGCGGCCAGCTGGGCGTGCCGCTGGTCATCCGCATGGCGACGGGCGCGGGTCGCCAGCTGGCCGCGCAGCATTCGCACAGCCTGGAGAACCTCTACGCGCACATTCCGGGGCTCAAGGTGGTGGCGCCGGCGACGATCGAAGACGCGCGCGGGATGCTGGCGCCGGCGCTGGCCGACCCCGACCCGGTGCTCATCTTCGAGCACGCCAGCTTGTACAACGTCGCGGGCGAGCTGAATGGGCCGGTCGCCGCCGATCTGGTGCACGCGGCGGTGCGCCGGCCGGGCCGGGATCTGACGCTCATCGCCTACGGCGGGTCGCTCGGCAAGTCGCTGGAGGCGGCGGCCGAGTTGGCGCGCGACGGGATCGAGGCGGAGGTGATCGATCTGCGCGTCCTCCGTCCGCTCGACGACGAGACCCTCTTCGGCTCCGTGGCCCGGACGCGGCGCGCCGTGATCGTCGACGAGGGCTGGCGCTCCGGCTCGCTGTCGGCCGAGATCGCGGCGCGGATCGCCGAAGAGCGCTTCTACGATCTCGACGCGCCCATCGAGCGCGTCTGCACGGCCGAGGTGCCGATTCCCTACGCCGCGCACCTCGAGCAGGCGGCGCTGCCGCAGCCGGCGCGCATCGTCGCGGCTGCGCGCCGGGCGGTGGGCCGTGGCTGAGTTCACCATGCCGTCGCTCGGCGCCGACATGGCGGCCGGCACGCTGGTGGAGTGGCTCGTCAAGCCGGGCCAGTCGGTCGAGCGCGGCGACGTGGTGGCGATCGTCGAGACCGACAAGGGCAACATCGACGTCGAGATCTGGCAGTCGGGCGTGATCGACGAGCTGCGCGTCGGCCAGGGGGCGACGGTCCCCGTCGGCACGGTCCTGGCCACGCTGCGTGACGACGCCTCCGCGGCCGCGCCAGAAGCCGCGGCGGCGCCGGCAGCACCAGCACCGGCAGCACCAGCACCAGCGCCGCCAGTACCGGCGCCGGCAGCACGGGCGCCGGCAGCACGGGCGCCGGCAGCACGGGCGCCGGCAGCACGGGCGCCGGCAGCACGGGCGCCGGCAGCACCAGCGCCGGCAGCACCAGCACCCGCGGTCGCGACGGCGCCCTCGGCTCCGCACGCGCACGCATCGCCGGCGGCGCGTCAGCTCGCGCGCGAGCGTGGCGTCGACCTTTCGCAGCTGCGCGGCAGTGGGCCGGGCGGCGCGATCACGCGCGACGACGTCGACAAGGCGGCGTCGCCGCCCCCGCCACCGGCGCGCGCACCCGCGGCGCCGGCCGAGGGGATGCGCCGCGCCATCGCCGCCGCCATGGCCCGCTCCAAACGCGAGATCCCGCACTACTACGTGTCGACCCAGATCGACGTCTCCCGCCTCGATGACTGGCTCGAGGCCGAGAACGAGAAGCGCCCGGTCGCCGAGCGCCTCCTCCCGGCGGCGCCCATGCTCAAGGCGGCCGCGCTGGCACTGGCGCAGTTCCCCGAGCTGAACGGCTTCTTCGTCGACGGCCTGTTTCGCCCCAGCACCGCGATCCACGTCGGCTTCGCCATCGCCGCCCGCGAGGGCGGGCTGGTCACGCCCGCGCTCCGCGACGTCGACAAGAAGACAATCGCGGAGGTCATGGCCGCGCTGGCGGACCTGATCCTGCGCACGCGCAAGGGCGGCCTGCGCAGCTCCGAGCTCGCGGACGGCACCTTCACCGTGACCAGCCTGGGCGAGCGCGGCGTCGACTCGGTGCAAGGCATCATCTACCCGCCGCAGGTCGGACTGCTCGGGCTCGGCCGGGTCGTCGCGCGCCCGTGGGCCATCGACGGCCTGATCGGCGTGCGCCCGATCCTCACCGCGACCCTCGCCGCCGACCACCGGGTCTCGGACGGGCATCGCGGCGCTTTGTTCTTGCGCGCGTTCGAGGAGCTCTTGACGCGCCCGGAGAGCCTATGACGCGCGAAGAGATCAAGCAGCGCTTCCTCGAGTCGTTGGCCGAGATCGCGCCCGAGGCGGATCCGGCGCAGCTGGCCCCGTCGGCGCCGCTGCGCGAGCAGCTCGACATCGACTCGTTCGACTTTCTGCGGCTGATGGTGGCGCTGCACGAGCAGCTCGCGGTCGACATCCCCGAGCGCGACTACCGGCAGCTCGGCACCCTCGACGGCGCGATCGCCTATCTGGCGGGCAGGCTGGGGGTGGTCTCATGATCGTCACCGTGACGGTGAACCCGGCGGTCGACCAGACCGTATGGGTCGACCGTCTGACGCTCGGCGTGGTGAACCGGCCCAACGAGGTGCACCTCGATCCGGCGGGCAAGGGCATCAACGCCTCGCGCATGGCGCGGCGGCTGGGCTGGCCCAGCGTCGCCTTCGGCTTTCTCGCCGGCGAGATCGGCCTGCTCGTGGAGAGGGCGCTCGATGCCGAGGGCGTGCAGCACCACTTCGTGCGCATCGCCGGACAGACGCGGGTCAACGTCACCATCAACGATCGCTCGAGCGGACGCGCCACCAGCCTGTTCGAGCCCGGCCCGCTCGTCGACGCCGAGGCGCTGGCGCGGTTCGACGAGGCGTTCGGCTTCTGGCTCCCCACCTGCCGCGTGCTGGTGCTGGCCGGGAGCCTCCTGCCCGGCATGCCCGACGACTGGTACGCGGGCCTGGTGCGGCGCGCGCGGGAGATCGGCGTGCGCGTCATCGTCGACACCGACGGTGAGCCGGCGCGCGCCGCCGCCCGCGCCCAGCCCTATCTGGTCAAGCCCAACGTCGCCGAGGCCGAACGGATGCTCGGCCGCCCGCTCACCGACACGCGCGCGGTCCTCGACGGCGCGCGCCAGCTGGTGCGGGGAGGCACCGAGGTCGTGGTGATCTCGATGGGCGGCGCCGGCGCCGTGTGCGTGACGCGCGACCGCTCCTGGCTCGTGCACCCGCCGTCGATCGAGCGGCTCAGCACCGTGGGATCGGGAGACTCGCTGGTGGCCGGCATCGCCGTCGCGCTGGCGCGCGGCGACGACCTCGAGGTCGGGCTGCGGCTGGGCACGGCCGCGGGCGCCGCGACCGCCACCACCCCCGGGACTGCGCTCGGCACGCCCGACGAGGTGGCGCGGCTTCTGCCGCAGGTCCGCATCGATCCCTTGTGAGAACGGAGGAGTCATGGGCAAGCCCATCGCTTGGTTTCAGGAGCTCTGCAAGACCGACGTCGCGCTCGCCGGCGGCAAGGGCGCCAACCTCGGCGAGCTCGTGCGCGCCGGTCTGCCGGTGCCGCCCGGCTTCGTCATCACCGCCGACGCCTACCTGGCCGCCATGGAGCGCCGGCGGCGCAGCGGCGAAGCAGATCGCCGCGCCGGTCGGCGCACGTCGATGCCGACTCGCCGCAGGCGCTCGCCACCGCCGCGGCTGCGCTGCGCGAGCTGGTGCGCAAGGCGGGCATGCCGCCCGAGCTGCGCCAGGCGCTCATCGAGGCCTACCACCGGCTCGGCGCCGGGGCGCCGGTCGCGGTGCGCTCGTCGGCGACGGGCGAGGACACCGCCGGCACCTCGTTCGCCGGCATGAACGAGACGTTCACCAACGTCATCGGCGACGACGGCGCTGCTCGAGCGCGGTGCGTGCGCTGCTGGATGTCGCTGTTCGGCCGAGCGGGTGCTCGCCTACCGCGCGTCGCAGCGGATCGACGGCGAGCCGGCGATCGCCGTCGTGGTGCAGCGCATGGTCGACTCCGAGCGCTCCGGCGTGATGTTCACCGCCGATCCGGCGACCGGCGATCGCGATCGCATCGTCGATCGAGGCCGCGTTCGGGCTCGGCGAGGTCGTCGTCGGCGGCCAGGTCGAGCCCGACACCTACGTGCTCGCCAAGCGCGGGCCGACGGCTGCTCGAGGTGCGCATCGGCCACAAGACGCACAAGATCGTGCGCGGCGCCGAACGGCGACGACCGGCGCGTCGAGCTCTCGCCCGACGAGGCGCAGCAGCGCGTGCTCACCGACGACGAGCTGCGTCGCGCTCGCGCGAGCTCGGCCTCGCGCATCGAGCGCCACTACGGCGCGCCGCAGGACGTCGAGTGGGCCGATCGAGGGCGGCAACGATCTACCTCGTGCAGTCGCGGCCGATCACCACGCTCGGCGCCGAGCGAGCCGCCGGCGCGCGGGCGACGGTGCTGGTCAGCGGCCTGGGCGCGTCGCCCGGGCTGGCGAGCGGACCGGTGCGCGTCCTGCGCTCGCCGCCGACGGCGCCGACGCTGCAAGCAGGCGAGGTCCTGGTCGCGCCGATGACCACGCCCGACTGGGTGCCGACGCTGCGCCGCGCCGCGGCGCTGGTCACCGACGAGCGGCGGCATGACCTGCCACGCCGCGATCGTCAGCCGCGAGCTGCGGCATCCCGTGCGTCGTCGGCACCGGCGACGCGACCACGCGTGCTGCGCGACGGCGAGCGTGGTCACCGTCGACGGCAGCCGCGGGCGCAGTGCTCGACGGCCGGCCGGCGCGCCGACCGCCGCGCGCCAGTCGCCGGCGCCCGCGGCCGGCGGCGGCGCCGCGCCGGTCGAGCCGCTCGGCACGCGGCTCTACGTCAACCTCGCGATCGCCGAGCAGGCCGAGGAGGTCGCCGCGCTGCCGGTCGACGGCGTCGGGCCTGCTGCGCGCCGAGTTCATGATCACCGACGCGCTCGGCGGCGTGCACCCGCAAGCAGCTGATCGCCGACGGGCGGCGCGAGCGAGTTCGTCGAGCGCGATGTCGGCGGCGCTGCTCGCGCATCACCCGCGCCTTCGCGCCGCGGCCGGTCATCTACCGGACGCTACGACTTCCGCACCAACGAGTTCCGCGAGCTCGAGGGCGGCGAGCGCTACGAGCCGGTCGAGGAGAACCCGATGATCGGCTACCGCGGCTGCTACCGCTACGTGCGCGACCCCGAGCTGTTCGCAGCTCGAGCTCGACGTGCTGGCGCGGGTGCGCGAGGAGACGCCGAACCTGCACGTGATGATCCCGTTCGTGCGCACGCGCTGGGAGCTCGAGGCCTGCCTCGAGCTGATCGACGCGCAGCCCGCTCGGCCGCCAGCGCGGGCTGCACCGCTGGGTGATGGCCGAGGTGCCGTCGGTCGTCTACCGCATCCCCGAGTACGCCGCAGCTCGGGCATCGACGGCGTCTCGATCGGATCGAACGACCTCACGCAGCTCATGCTCGGCGTCGACCGCGACTCCGAGATCTGCGCCGAGCTGTTCGACGAGGCGGACGCGGCGGTGCTCGACGCGATCGCGCCGCATCATCGACGCGTGCCGCGCCGCCGGGCATCACCTCGTCGCTGTGCGGCCAGGCGCCGTCGAACCGGCCCGAGTTCGCCGAGCACCTGGTGCGCTGCGGGCATCACCTCGATCTCGGTCAACCCCGACGCGGTCGTCGCGGCGCGGCAGGTGATCGGCGCGGCCGAGCGGCGGCTGCTGCTCGAGGCGGCACGGCGGTCGCCGGAGGGCCGTTGACAATGAGCCCGGGCCGCCTAGGTCAGCAGGCGATGCGTGGCGGCGAGGTCGCGTCCTTCTATCACCTGGCAGCCACCGATCTGGCAGGGCGCTCCTGCCAGGGAACGGCCTGCTTCGTCGCCCGCCACCTGGCCGAAGGCCCGTGGCCGCGGCCGCCGGTCGAGCCGCGGGTCTATTGCCTCGGCAAGTGCTACGCCGCTCCATCGGCGACGGCGACCGCGGAGCGGCCGGCGGTGCGGGTGCACGCCGCGCGCGGCGTCGTCCTCGAGCGCATCGCCGCCGGCGGGGCGCGCACGCTGGCCCAGTACCGATCGTATGGCGGCTACGAAGCGCTCGTCGCCGCGCGGGCTCGACCCGCCGACGAGTTGGTCCGCTCGGTGGAGGCCGCGGGGCTGCGCGGCCGCGGGGGTGCTGGCTTTCCGACCGGCAGAAAGCTGCGCGCCGTCGCCGAGCAGCCGGCGGGTGACAAGGTCGTGGTGGCCAACGGCGACGAAGGTGATCCGGGCGCGTTCATCGACCGCATCCTGATGGAGGACGATCCGCACTGCCTCCTCGAGGGCATGCTGCTGGCGGCGCACGCCGTGGGCGCGCGGCGGGCCCGCCTCTACGTGCGCAAGGAGTACCCCGACGCCATCGCCGTCCTGCGGGCGGCGATCGCCGAGGCGCGCGCCGCCGAGATCCTCGGCCCCGGCGTCGACGTCGCCATCGTGGTGGGCGAGGGCAGCTACGTCTGCGGCGAGGAGACCGCGCTGCTCGACGCGATCGAGGGGCGCCGGCCGATGGTGCGCAGCCGGCCGCCCTATCCGAGCGCGGCGGGGCTGTTCGGCCGCCCGACGCTGGTGCAGAACGTGGAGACCCTGGCCAACCTGCCGTGGATCGTGCGCCACGGCGCCGCCGCCTATGCGGCGCTCGGCCTGCCGCGCAGCCGCGGGACCAAGGTCCTGTCGCTGAGCTCGCTGTTCCGCACGCCGGGGCTCTACGAGGTCGAGCTCGGCGTTCCGGTTCGGGTCATCGTCGAGGAGCTGGGCGGCGGCCTGAAGTCGGGCCGGCTGCAGGGGCTGCTCATCGGTGGACCGCTGGCCGGCGTCATCCCCCCGCACCTGCTCGACACGCCGCTGGGATTCGAGGAGCTCGCCGCCATCGGGGCGGCGGTGGGGCACGGCGGCGTGATCGCGTTCGACGAGCACACCAGCGTGCGCGAGCTGGTCCACCACGTCTTCTCCTTCGCCGCCTACGAGTCGTGCGGCAAGTGCACGCCCTGCCGCCTGGGAGCGGCGCGGGGCGAGGCCATCTTCGCCCAGGCGCTCGCGCACGGGCGCGCGCCCACCGCCGACAAGCAGGAGTGGACGGAGCTGGTCGAGCTGTTGCGCGCCACCAGCCTGTGCGGTCACGGTGGCGGGCTCGCCGAGTTCGCCGCCAGCATCTTGCGCCACTATCCCGAGGAGCTGGCGGCATGCTTCGCGTGACCATCGACGGCCGCCGCCTCGAGCTCGAGGGCGAGCCGACCATCCTGGCGGCGCTGGGTAGCCTCGGCGTCGAGCTGCCGGCGCTGTGCCACGACGATCGTCTGCGGCCGACCGGCGCCTGCCGGCTGTGCGTGGTGGCGCTGCGCGGCGCGCCCCGCCCGGTGGCCGCCTGCACGACCCTGCTCGCCGACGGCATGGAGATCGAGACCCGCACGCCCGAGATCGAGCACCTGCGGCGCGGCCTTCTGAAGCTCCTGGCGCACGACTATCCGGCGGAGGCGCTGGCGGCCTCCCCGGACAAGCCGTTTCACCGCGCGCTCGTCGCCTACGGTCTCGAGGGCGAGCTGCGCGGCGCACCCCAGCCGGCGCTGCGCGACGATTCGCATCCCTACATGCACGTCGACATGTCGCAGTGCATCGACTGCTACCGCTGCGTGCGCATCTGCGACGAGCTGCAGGGACAGTTCGTCTGGCGCGTGTGGGACCGCGGCGCGGCGACACGGATCCGGCCCGACTCCAACGGCACGCTGCTTGCGAGCTCGTGCGTCAGCTGCGGCGCCTGCGTCGACACCTGCCCGACGGGCGCGCTCGAAGACCAGACGCGACTCTCGGCGCCGGCGCCGACCGCGTGGACGCGCACCACCTGCCCCTACTGCGGCGTCGGCTGCGAGCTGGTGGTCGGCGCGCGGGACGGCCGCATCGTCCCGGTGCGTCCGGTCGCTGGACGCGCCGGTGACCAAGGGGCACCTCTGCGTCAAGGGGCGCTACGCGTTCGACTTCGTGGAGGCCGGCGACCGGATCACCACGCCGATGGTCCGCGACGGCGGCGGCTGGCGCCGCGTCTCGTGGGCGGAGGCGATCGGCTACGTCGCCACGCGGCTGCGCGCGATCCTCGACCGGCACGGGCCCGACGGCCGTCGGCGTGCTCGGCTCGGCGCGCGCCGACCAACGAGGACAACTACCTGGCGCAGAAGTTCGCCCGCCTGGTCGTCGGCACCAACAACGTCGACTGCTGCGCCCGCGTCTGCCACGCGCCGAGCGCCGTGGCGCTCAAGCAGATGCTCGGCACCGGCGCGGCGACCAACTCCTTCGACGACATCGAGCGGGCGCGCACCATCCTGGTCTGCGGCGCCAACCCGACCGAGAGCCATCCGATCGTCGGCGCGCGCATCAAGCAGGCGGCGCTGGCGGGCGCGCGGCTGATCGTCATCGATCCGCGCCGCATCGAGCTGGCCGAGTACGCCGACATCCACCTGCAGCTGCGGCCGGGCACGCAACGTCCCGCTGTTCAACGCGATGGCCCACGTCGTCGTCGACGAGGGCCTGGACGACGAGCGCTTCGTACGCGAGCGCGTGGCCGGTTGGGACGAGTTCGCCGCCTTCATCGCGGCCTGGCCGCCCGAGCGCGCCGCCGTCGAGTGCGGCGTCGACGCCGGCGAGATTCGCCGCGCCGCGCGCCTGTACGCGACCGACAAGCCGGGCCATGTCCGTGCACGGCCTCGGGATGACCGAGCACGTGCAGGGCACCGACGGGGTGTTGGCGCTGGTCAACCTGGCGCTGCTCACCGGCAACGTCGGCGAGCCCGGCGCCGGCGTCAATCCGCTGCGCGGGCAGAACAACGTGCAGGGCGCGGCGCACATGGGCTGCGAGCCGGGACACCTGACCGGCTACGTCCCGCATCGAGCAGGGGCGCGCGCGCTTCGAGCGGCCTGGAGGGGCGCGCTGCCGACGGCGGCGGGGCTCGACCTGCTGGAGATGATGGACGCCGCCGAGCGGGGCGCGCTCAAGGCGCTGTGGATCGTCGGCTACGACGTGCTGCTGACCAACCCCGACGCGGAGGCGACCCGGCGCGCCTTCGGCAAGCTCGAGCTGGTCATCGTGCAGGACCTGTTCCTCGACGAGACCGCGCGCGAGTTCGCCTCGGTGTTCCTGCCGGCGGCGTCGTCGTTCGAGAAGGACGGCACCTTCATGAACGCCGAGCGCCGCGTCCAGCGCGTGCGCCAGGTGATCGCGCCCGTCGGCGAGTCGCAGCCCGACTGGCAGATCCTCTGCGACGTCGCCCGCGCGCTCGGGCACGCGGACGGCTTCGCCTTCCAATCGGCGGAGGAGATCTGGAACGAGATCCGCTCGCTGTGGCCGGCCGGCGCCGGGATGACCTACGCGCGTCTCGAGCAGGGCGGTCTGCAGTGGCCCTGCCCGTCGGAGAGTCACCCGGGCACCGCTCTTTTGCACGAGCACGCCTTCGCTACCGGCGAGCGGGCCACCTTGCGCCGGATCGATCTGCTGCCGGCGCCGGAGACGCCCTCCGACGAATTCCCGTTCGTCCTGGTGACGGGCCGGACGCTGTACCAGTTCAACGCCGGGACGATGACGCTGCGGACGCGCAACACGACCTTTCGCGCCACCGACCTGCTCGACATCTCGCCCGAGGACGCCGAGCGTCTGGGGCTGAAGGACGGGGAGCGCGTGCGGCTGCGCAGCCGCTACGGGGAGGCGATCCTGCCCATCCGGCGCAGCCGGGCGGTGAAGCCCAGCGAGCTGTTCACCACCTTCCACACCGGCGAGGTGTTCATCAATCGCGTGATCGGCCCCGCGCGGGACCAGCCGACCCATACGCCACAGTACAAGGTCACCGCGGTTCGCATCGAGCCGCTGGCGTAGCGCTCGCCTCGTCAGCGGGTGACCAGCACGTCGATCGTCGCCTTGCGCACGATGGCCTCCGCGACGCTCCCCATGAGCAGGCGAAACAGGCGGTTGTGCCCGCGGGTTCCGACGGCGATCAGATCCGACCGGCGCCGTCCGGCCTCCTCGAGCAGGACGCGCCGCGCATCGCCTTCCAGCACCAGCGGCTCGTATGCCACCCCGAGCGATGGGAGCAGCGGCAACAGCGCCTCGATGTCGCGCCGGGCCTGCCGGGCAAATTGCTCGATGTAGGCCCGGCGCTCCGCGTCGCTCGTCTCCGCGTAGTTCAGCACGCCGAGATCGGGCACGTCGAACGCGTGGGCCAAAAGAGCGGTCTTCAGCCCCGGCTCCACCACGCGCAGCGCCAGCTCCACGACCGCGGGCGCCAGCTGGCTCCCGTCGATGGCGACGAGCGGGTTGCGGTAGGGGCCGCGCGGCCTGCCGGCGACGACCAGCACGGAGGTGGCGCTGGCGCGCGCGACCCGCTCCGCGGTGGCGCCGATCGGATGCGCCGCGGTGCGCCCGGCGCCGGTCCGGCCGACGACGATGAGCTGCGCGCGCACGCTCTGCGCCTGCTCGCAGATGACCGGGACGGCCTTTCCGGTTTCGACGGCAGTGAACACGTCGACGTCACATTCGCCGGCGGCGCGCAGACTCGACGTCGCGGTCGCGGCGAGCTCGCCGAGCAGGCGCGCCGCCGTGGCGTGGAACGATCGTTCGAGCCGCTCGGGCAGGCCGACCGGCACCACGTGCAGGAGCGTGATCGAGGAGCCGGGCGTCATCGGGAGCAACAGGGCGCGGTCGAGCGCATCGGACTGCGAGAAGTCCGTCGCCACGACAAGGTTCCCCAATCGAGCGGGTCTGCCGAGCTCTTCCATGCGCGCTCCTTGGGTCACACCCGCGCCGCCTGCTCGGGCCGCGCCAGGTGACGCGAGAACCAATCGGCCGCCAGCTCGGCCACCTGCTCGAGCGTGCCCGGCTCTTGGAACAGATGGGTCGCGCCCGGGATGACGGTCAGCATCTTGTCGCACTGCAGCTCGGCGAGCGCCTCGCGGTTCAGCGCCAGCACCACGTCGTCTTCGCCGCCCACCAAGAGCAGCGTCGGCGCGCGCACGCGTCCGAGCGCGGCGCCGGCCAGATCGGGTCGTCCGCCGCGCGACACCACCGCGGCCACCGCGTCCGGCCGCTCCGCCGCCGCGACCAGCGCCGCCGCCGCCCCCGTGCTCGACCCGAAACAGCCGACGCCCAGGCCGCGCGTCGCCGGCGCCCGGGTGACCCAGTCGACGGCGCGCGCGACCCGCTGGGCCAGAAGGTCGATGTCGAAGCGAAGCTCCGCGGTCCGCTCGTCGACGCGCTCCTCGGCCGCCGTCAGGAGATCCATCAGCAGCGTCCCGACACCGGCCGCTTGCAGCACCGAGGCGACATAGCGGTTGCGCGGGCTGAAGCGGCTCGAGCCGCTGCCGTGCGCGAACAGCACGATCCCCGCCGCACCCACCGGTATCGTCAAGTTGCCTTGCAGCATGGTCCCGCCGACGTCGACCTGCACCTGCGTCTCGCCGCTCGCCATCCGTGCCTCCTCGGGCAGGCCCTCTTTGTGCGCCAGCCAGGCCGCCACCTCGCCGTCGCCCACCTGCTGGAAGTCCTGGTACCAGGCGCCGATCGCCAGCAGATCGTCCGGCACCGCGACCGCCACCAGCTCGTCCGCCTCCCGCTGGAGCAGCTCCACCGCCTGGACGGCCGCGACCGGCACGGCGAAGACGATCTTCTTGGGACGCAGCCCGCGCAGCGCCCGGATCGCCGCCCGCGCGGTGCCGCCCGTGGCCACGCCGTCGTCGACGAGGATGACGGTCCTGCCCGTGAGCGGGGGCAGCGGACGGCCGTCGCGATAGCGCTGCACGCGGCGCTCGATCTCGATCTGCTCGCGCGCCGCGATCTGGTCGATCTGCTCGGCGGTGACCCCGAGCGCGGCGCACATGCCCTGGTCCACGAAGCGGGTGCCGCCTTCGGTGATCGCGCCCAGGCCCAGCTCCGGCTCGAAGGGCGCGCCGATCTTCCGCACGATCAGCACGTCGAGCGGCGCCCCGAGCTCGCGCGCGACCTCATAGGCGACGGGCGCGCCGCCGCGCGGCAGGGCGAGGACGATCGGCCTTTCGGCCGCGAACCGCCGCAGCAGGAGGGCGAGCCGCCGGCCGGCCTCCTGACGATCCCGGAAGATCCTCATGCGCCCTCCCGTCTCCATGTCACGGCGCCGCCGCGACGTCAGGCGCGGTCGCGCAGGCCGGTGGCGCCCGCCCGGCCGGCGCAGTGGGCGCCGCAGAAGATCTTCTCGCTCTTCTCGACGCCGTGGCCGAGCACGCGACAGCCGCATTGCGCGCAGGTCGGCGCCAGCGCGGAGATCGCGCATTCGAAGCTGTCGAACGTGTGGGTGCCGTTCGGGCCGACCACCTGAAACGTCTTGTCGTAGTCGTTCCCACATACCTCGCAGCGAGCCAGTTGCATGGTTTCACCTCCCGCGGCGCCGCTCCGCCGCCTTGCCTCTCCGATCAGTGCAGGTTGCGAGCCGCAAGCTGCGATGGTGGCGCGCCGCTCACGGCCCGGCCGGGTGGAAGATGCCGTACGACTTGGCGGGATCGAGCAGCGCATCGGCCCGCTGCAACGCGGCGACGGCGTCGCTCGCGGCCGCGCGCATCGTCCTGCGATCCCCGGCCGTGCGCGCCTGCGCATAGGCGCCGAGCGCGTCGTGCACCCGGTTGAGCTCCGCGAGCAGCGCCACGTCCGTGTCCCGACGCAGCACCGCGGGCGAGTGGTGCATGATCTGGTCGAGCGCCTGGCTGGCCGCGGTCACAGCGGAGAAGGCCGCCTGCTCGTCCTCGGTCAGGATCGTCAAGCTCGGCGGCGGGGCGGTGGCAGCGTACTCGGCGAGCGACGCCGCATGACCCTCCGCGTCGGCGATGGCCGAGACCAGCGGCTCGAGCACGCCATTGGCCGGCGCTCCCGCTGCCACCAGGGGCAGCAGCGCCAACGCCACCAGGCCCGTGACCGCCGAGCGCATGGCCTGGTCGCTCAGACGACGAGATCCGGCCGCTCGATCGTTTCCGCGAGCCCGGGCCGCAGCTCGAAGCCGTTACAGCCGTTGGCGCCGAACACCAGCAGCTCGAATTTCGCCAGCGTCGGCTGGGCGCAACGCGCCTCTTCCTCTACGAGCGGCACCCGCGCCGGGCTCGCGAAGTACCGACAATGTTGGCAATGCCCCCACTGTCCATTCGCCATGATCGCCTCCTACCCGCCTTTGGCATCTGCGTGTTCGGTGCCAACTCCAGGTCCAGCACCACCTGGTCACTTCCCTCCCGTCGCGACCAGGCGGTGCTAGGGGCCGCGATTGAACTCGATCGCCTCCGCATACATGCGCATCTCGCCCGCGAGCATGACGCTCACGTCGTCGAGCGAGACGAAGCCGACCGGGCGGCGCGCCTCGTCGACGATGGGCAGCCGCCGCACGCCCGCGGTCCGCATCGCGACCACCACGTCGTGGGGCTGCTCGTCCCGTCGAACCGCGACCGGATCGGGCGTCATGAACCGCTCGATCGGATCCTGGGCGCTCGCCTGATTGGCGATCAGCCGCACGACCAGATCGCGATCGGTGACCACGCCGATCAGATGCTCGTCGGCGTTGACGATCGCCACGCAGCCGATGTGCTCGTCACGCATCTTTTGCGCGACCACCACGGCCGATTCGTCCGGCCGAGCGGTCGCGACGCGCCTTCTACAGAAGAGCTCGAGTGACATGCCCGGCACATCTGCAACCGGCGCGCCTGGTCGCACCTGGACTGCATCGATGCACGCTAGTGCAGCTCGCCGTCCAGCTCGAAGCCGCGCCGGGTGACCACGCGAGCCAGGATGCTGGCGACCAGCGCCGGGTCGCAGCCCTGCAGCGCCAGGTCGTCGGCCGAGAGGATGCCTACCGGCTGCAGGTCGCGATCGACGACGATCAGGCGGCGCACACAGTCGCGCGCCATCGTGCTCGCGGCGGCGCACACGTCCTCCTCGGCGAAACAGGTCACGACGCCGCGGCTCATCACCGTGCGCACCGCCGCCGTGGGGCCGACCCCACGAGCGAGCGCGCGAACGACGAGGTCACGGTCGGTGACCACGCCGACGATCCGCCCGCCCTCGAAGACCGGCAGGCAGCCGATGTCCAGCGCGCGCATGCGCTCGGCTGCTGCGCGAACGCTGTCCTCTCCGTCGACACCCTCGAGCCGATGCGACATGCATTCCCTGACCAACATGGCAACCTCCGCCCGGGCCTACTCCGGATCCTCTGCGAATCCCGGGCCCGACGGCGGTTCGGACCGTGCTCGGTGCGCGGCCGTGCCGTGCGGCCAGTGGGCGAGCAGCGCGTGCGTCGTGACGGCGCCGATCGCTCGGCCGCGCTCGAGCACCGTCGCCGCCGGCGCTCCCGAGGCGGCCAGCGCCGCCGCCGCCTCCGCCAACGTCGCCTCGGCATCCACCACACAACTCGCGTCGGCTCGGATTGCGTCGCCGCGCGCGCGGCCCATGATTTCTCTTACGCGCACGATGCCACCGATTGCAGACACCATGCCGCGGCGCTCGCTGACGGACCCGCCCAGGCTTCGAGCCTGTGGCAGTGGTCTTGCTGGAGACTCGAGCATGCCTGGCGCGCAGTCTCGAGTCGGCCTGGTCCTCCCCGGTGGCGCCGCGCTCGGGGCCTACGAGACCGGCGTCGTCGACTACATCGTCCGCGACCTGGCCGCCGAGCTCGGCGCAGCCGTGCGCTTCGACGTGCTCTGCGGCACCTCGGTGGGCGCCGTCGGGACCACGATGCTGGCCGCGTTCGCCGACCAGCCGGTGGCCGGCGCCGACCGCCTGCTGGCGTTCTGGAGGACCCTGCGGCTGGAGCGGTTTCTGCGGCCCAAGATGCTGGGGGCCCTCGCGGCCTGGTGCACGGGCAACCGCGGGCGCCGCACCGGGCGGGTCGGTGGCCTGCTCAACTCGCGGCACATCGAACGCCTGCTCGGCGACTTCATTCCGTACGATCGAATCGGCGAGAACCTGCGCCGGCAGCACATCTCCGCCGTGAGCGTCGCGGCCACGCACGTCGCCACCGGGGGCACCGTCGTGTTCGTGCAGAGCCGCGAGCCCATCGCCGACTGGAGCCGCGACCGCACGCTCACCGCGCGACCGACCGTGCTGCGCGCCGAACACCTGCTCGCCTCGGCGGCGATCCCGCTGCTCTTCCCCGCGGTTCGTATCGACGGCGAGCTCTTCTGCGAAGGCGGGCTGCGGCTGAACGTGCCGCTGTCACCGGCGCTGCATCTGGGCGCCCGCCGACTCATCGTCGTCAGCCCGCACCACGTCGCGCCTCCCGACGCCGGGCTGGAGCAGGCGCGCGAGCGAGCCGTCTCGGGGCCGCTCTTCCTGATCGGTCGCATGCTCAACGCCTTGCTGCTCGATCGCATCGACGCCGATGTCGAGCGGCTGGAGCAGATCAACGCCATCCTGGTCGCCGGCGCCCGCAGCTTCGGTCCCCGCTTCTCCAGCGCGCTCGAGGGGCAGCAGCCGGCGACCCTGCCGCCGCTGCGGCTGGTCGATTCGCTGCTGATCCGGGCGTCGCGGCCGATCGGCCGCCTGGCGCGCCAGTTCGTGCGCTCGCCCGCCTTTCGCCGGCGCGGGCTCATCGGCGCGCTGCTGCGCGAGATCGCCGCCGCCGAAGGCACCGCCGAAGCCGATCTCGTCTCCTACCTGCTCTTCGACGGAGGCTTCGCCTCCGAGCTGATCGCGCTCGGACGCGAGGACGCGCGCAAGGAGCATGACGCGCTGTGCGCGATCTTCGCCGCCAGCGAGCGCGCGGACACCCGCCCACCTCTGGCGCCGCGGCGCGCCCTTCAGCCGTAGAGCCCCGCCGCCACGATCGTGAGGATGCCCGCGAAGAAGCCGATCGGTCGCTGCCAGTGAGCGCCGGGGCCCGCGTGCGCTCGCAGCTCGGGCAACAGGTCCGCGGCGGCGATGTAGAGGAAGGAGCCGCTGGCCAGCGCGATGACGTGCGCCGCGACGTGGTCCGCCAGGTCCGCAGCGACGGCGACCGCGACCGCGCCCGCAACCGCGGTGAGCTGCACGACGAACAGCGCGGCCAGCGCCCGCGACCGCGAGTAGCCGAAGCGGCGCAGCAGCGCGAAGTCACCGACCTCCTGCGGCACCTCGTGCGCGATCACCGCGATCGCAGTCGCCAGGCCGGCGCGCGGCGACAACAGCCATGCGGCGGCGATCGCCGCGCCATCCACCGAGTTGTGCAGCGCGTCCGAGGCCAGGAGCACCGTCGGCACCGTCGACTGCGCCAGGCGGTCGTCGTGGTGATGGGTGCCGAGCCACCATTCGAGCAGCGCCGCCGCGACGAAGCCCCCCAGGGCCCAGCGTGACGCAGCCATGCCCATCTGCCCGACCGCTTCCGGAAGCGCGTCGAGGAACGCGGCCGCCAAGAGCGCGCCGGCGGCGAAGCCGACCAGCGACGTGGTGTAGCGCTTCAGCGCCCGCTCCGAGATGAGCCCGCCGGCCAGACCGGCGGCGCCGTCCACGACCAGCGTCAGGGAGATGGGCCACCACGGGGAGATCACGCAGCCAGCGTTACACAGAGGGGGGGCGCCTGCACCATCTGCACGCAGAAAAGCGCGCAATCGGTGCGGGCGCGCCCGCCGGGGCCGCACCCGCTGCGCGAATGCGGATCAGGGCCGCGACTCGGCCGTGGCTGTGGCTCGGGCGGGCAGCAGCAGGCCGGGCAGGCGCGAGGTGCAGGCCATGACGTGGGTGATCGCGTTGGTGTCGTACTCGTCGCCGGATCGATAGTCCTCGAAGAATCGCTCCAGCCGCGACACGCGCTCGGGGTGGGCGCCGACCGCCTGCAGGCCGAGCGAAACGCCGTAGTTGGTGAACGCGAACTTGATGTGGCGCAGCGTCGGCTCGCGACAGAAGTAGCCTTTGGGCTCGATCCACAGGCGATCGAGGACCGCCAGGGAGCGCTCACGCTGCACCAGCGCCCACGGCTCGTGCGGGAAGAACGACGTAAGCCACAACATCATTCCAAGCCCGAGATCCTGCGTGATGACGAGCCGCCGATAGCTGCCTTCGACGAGCGCGCGCAGCTCCTCGATTTCGGTCTGCAGCGCCCGCTCGTCCAGGGCGCGATAGACCACGTAGCCGTGGAACGGGTCGAGCGCGCCCAGCCCGAAGCCCGGGTAGGGCCCGCTCAGATCCTCGCGCATCTTCCACAGGACGCCGAGCCGCGGAATCACGAAGCGAGAATGAATCTGCCGCACCAGGCCGACGGCGCGCTCGTGATACGCGGGGTCGATCGCCCCCAGCGTCGTGAGCGCATGGATCCACATCGCCAGGTAGTGGAAGTACTGCCCGTCGCGGTCCGGCGCCTCGCCGATGCGAAGGCCCAGGGGGCGTCCCAGCACCCGCTCGACGTCCCGGACCACCTGCTTGGCTTCGGCGAGGCGCTGCTCGTCGCCGGTCGCGCGATACAGCGAGGTCAGAAGGATGACGCCGAACGCGTCGGTCCACAGATAACGGGGGCCGTTGGGCCAGATGTGCTGCTCGCGCATCCAGCGCAGCTTGTCGATGACGTAGCCGAGGTCGCGCATGCTGCGATCGACATTCACGAAGCGCACCGTGAAGCGGGCGCCAAGATCGCGAAAATCGTGCGCCGGGGGTCACCGGCATGGCCGATGCTTGTCGCATCGGTCATGGACTACCGACGGCAGAGAGAGTGGATGGTCGAGGGTCAGATCGCTGGCCGCGGGGTAACCGACCCGCGCGTGCTCGACGCGATGCGCAGGGTTCCACGCGAGCGCTTCGTTCCCGCCGGCCAGACCGAGTTCGCCTACGAGGACTCGCCGCTGCCGATCGAGGAGGGGCAGACGATCTCGCAGCCGTTCATCGTCGCCTGGATGACGGCGGCGCTGGAGCTCGAGCCGGGCGACCGCGTGCTCGAGATCGGGACCGGCTCCGGCTACGCCGCCGCGGTGTTGGCGCACCTGGCGGCCCAGGTCTACACCATCGAACGCCACGCGACGCTGGCCGAGCTCGCCCAACAGCGGCTGGCCGGCGCGGGTTATCCGAACGTCATCGTCCGCTGTGGTGACGGTACGCTCGGCTGGCCCGAGCACGCGCCCTTCGACGCCATCATCGTCGCCGCCGGCGGGCCGAGCGTCCCCGAAGCGCTGAAGGCGCAGCTGGCCATCGGCGGGCGGTTGGTGATCCCGGTCGGCGCGCAGACCAGGGTGCAGAAGCTGGTCCGCGTCACGCGCGTGGCCGAGGACGACTATCGTCGCGAGGAGCTGGGCGACGTGCGGTTCGTTCCGCTCATCGGCGCCGGTGGCTGGCCCGGCGTCGGCGCCGGCGCGCGGCCGCAGCCGTTGGCGCAGCTGATCCGGGAGAGCGCCGAGCCGATCGCCGACATCGAGACGGCGCCGCTCGGCCCGCTGCTCGAGCGCATGAGCGAAGCCAAGGTGGTCCTGCTCGGCGAGGCCACGCACGGCACCTCCGAGTTCTATCGCATGCGCGCCCGCATCACGCGCGAGCTCATCTTGCGACACGGCTTTTGCACGGTGGCCATCGAGGGGGATTGGCCGGACGCGGCGCGCGTCGACCGCTACGTGCGCCACCTGCCGCCGTCGCAGCAGCGCTGGCGCGCCTTCGGCCGCTTTCCCACCTGGATGTGGCGCAACGCGGAGGTCAACGAGTTCGTGCACTGGCTACGCGAATACAACCACCAGGCGCGCGACCGCGGCGAGCAGGTCAGCTTTCACGGCCTCGACCTCTACAGCCTGTTCACCTCGGCGGCGACGGTCATCGACTACCTCGATCGGATCGATCCCGACAGCGCGCAGGTGGCGCGCGAGCGCTACGGGGGCCTGACGCCATGGCAGGCGGCGCCGGAGGCCTACGGCCGCGCGGCGTTGACCGGGCAATATCGCAGCGCCGAGCGGGAGGTGGTGGCGGTGCTCACCGATCTGCTCAAGCGGCGCATCGAGTACATCGAGCGCGACGGAGAGCAATTCTTCGACGCGGTGCAAAACGCGCGGCTGGTGGCCAACGCCGAGCGCTACTACCGTGTGATGTACTACGGCGCTCGCGAATCGTGGAACCTACGCGACCAGCACATGTTCGACACGCTGCTCCAGCTGCAGTCGCTGCGCGGAGCCGACAGCAAGATCGTCGTCTGGGAGCACAACTCGCACGTCGGCGACGCGGCGGCGACCGAGATGGGCGCCCGCGGGGAGCACAACGTCGGCCATCTGTGCCGCCAGAGGTTCGGTGACGAGGCGTTCCTGCTCGGCTTCGGGACCGACCGGGGCGAGGTGGCGGCGGCGCACGACTGGGGCGATGCGATGAGCGTCATGCGCGTGCGGCCGGCGCATGCCGAGAGCTACGAGCGCCTGTTCCACGACGCCGGTCTGCCGGCCTGTCTGCTGCCGCTGAGCCATCCCACGCGCGAGGCGATTCGGCAGGAGCTGCTGGCGCCCCGGCTGGAGCGCGCCATCGGCGTCGTCTACCGTCCGGAGACCGAGCTGCAGAGCCACTATTTTCAGGCCTGCCTTCCGGTGCAGTTCGACGCCTATGTCTGGTTCGACGAGACCCACGCGGTGGAGCCGCTGGAGGCGGTGCAGGACGCGGGGATGCCGGAGACCTATCCCTTCGGCCTCTGAGTGGGCGCGCCGGCGCAGCCGTACATCCGTCGCCGAGCATCGAGCGCCACTTTGGAACGGACTGTCGGCGGCAACGTGGCGCGCGCGCGAGGTTCAGGTGACTTCCTGAGCGCGGGGAAAGCCGTGACGTGGCGATGGCAGAACGGTGATGATCGGTGCTTATCAAGCTTGGTATGCGCGTCCTATGCGTCTACCCGTCCTTCCCCAACACCTATTGGGGCGCTGAATACTCGCTGGCCCTGACCGGCAAGAAGTCGATGCTGCCGCCGCTCGGCCTTCTGACCGTGGCGGCGCTGCTGCCTCCGAGCTGGCCGGTGCGCCTCGCCGATCTGAACGTGCGGCCGCTCGACCCCGCCGATCTCGACTGGGCCGACGTGGTGTTCGTCTCGGGCATGCTGGTGCAGCGGCAATCGCTGCACGCGGTCGCCCGCGCCGCCCGCGCGCACAAAAAGCCCGTGGTGGCCGGTGGCGCCTACGCCTCCACCAGCCCCGACGCGCTGTCCTCCGAGGTCGACTGCGTCGTCATCGGTGAGGCCGAAGAGCTGATGGGCGAGCTGGTGGCCGCGCTCGAGGGCGGTGGCCCGCTGCCCGCCCGGCTGGAGGCGCCCGAGTATCCAGACGTCAAGCGCGTGCCGACGCCGCGCTACGATCTCCTCGACATCTCCGCGTATCAGTCGATCGGGGTGCAGTGGAGCCGCGGCTGCCCGTTCAACTGCGAGTTCTGCGACATCATCGAGATCTTCGGCCGGCGCGCCCGCACCAAGACGCCGGCGCAGCTGCTCACCGAGCTCGACGCCATCCACGCCACCGGCTTTCGCGGCTCGGTCTTCGTCGTCGACGACAACTTCATCGGCAACAAGACCGAGGCGCGGCGCCTGCTCGGTCCGCTCGAAGCCTGGATGCGCGCCCACCGCGATCCCTTCTACCTCTACACCGAGGCCAGCTTGAACCTGGCCTCGGACGACGCGCTCATCGATGCCATGGTCGCCGCCGGCTTCAGCTCGGTCTTCATCGGCATCGAGACGCCGTCGGACGAGGCGCTGCGCCACACCCAGAAGCTGCAGAACACCACCATCGATCCCGAGGAGGGGGTGCGCAAGCTGACGGCGCGCGGCCTGGAGGTGATGGCCGGCTTCATCGTCGGCTTCGACACCGACGACGCCGGCGCCGTCGAGCGCCAGCGGCGCTGGATCGGCCAGTCGCCCATTCCGCTGGCGATGGTGGGGATCCTCATCGCCCTGCCGGGCACGCAGCTCGAGCGCCGCCTCGAGCGCGAGGGGCGCCTCATCCACGAGTCGGGCGGCGACAACTTCATGCGCACCAACTTCGTCACCGCGCTCGACGAGGTGACGCTGCTCGAAGGCTACGCGCGCCTGCTGCAGGAGATCTACTCCAGCGACGGATTCTACGAGCGCGCCCTGCGCTCGCTGGCGCTGTGCCCGGTCGACCCCAACCGCTATCGGGTGCCGCTCGGCTTCGCGCTCGGCTGCCTCGGGCGCTCGCTGTGGCGGCAGGGCGTGCGCTCCCGCCACCGCCGCGCCTACTGGCGCTTTCTCGCCCGTGCGCTGTGGCAGACGCCGACGCGCATGGGGCGCGCCGTCGGGCTGGCGATCAACGCCGAGCACATGGTCCGCTACACCGAGGAGGAGGTGCTGCCGCGGCTGCGCGCCAGCATCGCCGAGGCGCGGCGCGCCCCACGCCAGGTGCCGCGCGCGACTCGGCGGCTCCCGGTGGTGTCCCAGAGCGCGGCGGTCTGAGCGGCGGCGGGCTCAGGGACGTCGAGGGCGCGAGCTGCTGACGGCGCTGCCGATGTGCTCGGCCCGATAGTCGGCGAGCATACGCAGCACCTGGTCGAACAGCGCCCGTGGCACGAGCCGTTCGCCGAGGCGCTCGCCCGCGGCCTGCGCCTCGGCGTAGAAGCGCGACTGGAACGCCTTACCCACTGGGACGGTGACCAGCCCCTGTCGCTTGAAGCCGTCCCCGAGCAGCTCCTCGTCCTGCTGCTGACCGATCTCCTCCATGCGTATCTCCATCCTCGCGCCAGCGGCACGCACGATCTGCTGGTACTCCGGCGGAAGTTGGTCGTAGGCGCGATTCTCGAGCAGCGCGCAGCCGATGAGGTAGCCCAGCCGCAGATTGGACAGGTAGTGCGCGCGCACCGACCACTGGAAGCCCAGCGCCGCGACCGGTACGGCGACGAAGCCGTCGAGGCGTCCTTCGTCGTAGGCGCGCCCTGCGTCGGTGAGCGGGGTGGGGACGACGTTCAAGCCCATCTCCCTGGACATGGCGATGCCGACCTCGTCGAGGTCCCAGCGCCAGAGCCGAGCCTTGCGGAAGTCATCGTACGTGCGGATCGGCGCGCGCGAGAACAGGATGTCCGGCCCGGCGCTGGCGATGTCGAGCAGGGTCATGCCGTTGCGTTGCGCCTCGGCTTCGATGGCCGGGCGCAGGCGATTCATCACGTAGGTCACCTCGTCGGCGTTCTGGAACAGGCCGAGCACGCGCAAGATCCGCGTCGTCGGCGCGACCCGCTCGCACAGCATCGAGCCCGACGCCACGCCGTCGAGCTGGCCGCGGCGCATTCGTTCGCCCGACTGGACTTCGTCGCCGGTGACGCCGCCGAAGTACCACTTGATGTGAAGAGCACCGTCGGTGGCGCTGTCGACCTCGCGGGAGAAGTCGGACATCGCGCGCGCCCACGAAGTGCCCGAGGGCGCGGCCGTGGCCAGGCGCATCACGTAGCGGGGCTCGGCCCCGGCCGAGGCAGCGTAGGTCAGGATCGCGAGGGCCAGCGTGCGGGAGTAGGTCATTTGGGGGTCTCCGTCGGGGGAGGGCAGGCGTGGGCCGCAGTCAGCATCAAGTGGCGGCTCTGGTGGGCGGCAATGAGCACATCGGTGACGGCGCGGCGCGCGCCGGTCGAGTCGCGCAGCTCGACCGTGTGCGCCCCCGGACTCAGGTAGATGTCGTTCGTGGGCGTGAACAGACCCGTCGACACGCCGTCCACGAAGACCTCCGCCGTGACGTCGGAGTCGACGATGACGGTCCCGCGCGGCTCCCGCTCCGGCTGCAGCGTGAAGTCGAGCGACGAGGCGTGGTCGTCGGGAGTCACCGCCTTGACGACCGTCTCGTATCCGTCGAGCTCGAGGCGCAGCTCGTGGAAGTCGTCGTCCGACAGCTCGGCCTTCAACGGCGTCATCCCCGGCACCAGCCGCCCGTCGACATAGAGGGTGGCTCCAAAGGGGTACGTGCGAACGCTGATCGAATGGCTGCGCGGCGGCAGAGCGAACTGAAGCGAGACCCGTTCGCCGCTCTTGAGGTTCACGAGCCGGTTGATCTCGTCCCGGTCGCCGTGACGGATCCGCAGCCGATGATCTCCGGCCGCCAGTCCCACCAGCGCGACGGGCGTGCTGTACGGCTGCTGCTTGCCGTCGAGCTCGACGGTCGCGCCGGTCGGTTGGGTCGTGAGCAGAAGCTGACCGCCGCTCCGCGCCGGCAACCATCGCCAGGCCGCGGCGCCACCGGCGATCGCCACCAGCGCCAGCGCGGCCAGCCACCTCGGCGGGCGCGACGTGCGTTCGGGGGCCGGCCGGGGGCGATCGTCGGCGAGGAGCGCGAGCGCGCGCGCCATCTCGGCGGCCGAGGTGAACCGCTCCTTGGGGCGCTTGGCCAGCGCGCGCGCCAAGACCGCTTCCAGCTCCGGCGTCGCTTCCGGCAGGCGCTGGCCCACGGGCGCCGGCTTCTTGTGGATATGCTGCGACAGAACGCTGGAGACCTCGTCGTCGTTGAAGGGCGGCTGTCCGGTCAGCATGTGATAGAGGACGCAGCCGAGCGAATAGACGTCGGAGCGCGCGTCCACCTTGCTGCCGGTGATCTGCTCCGGAGACATGTAGTGGGGCGTGCCGATGACCTGGCCGGCGAGGGTGAGCTGCTCGTCGCCGGCGTTGACGGCCACCTTGGCGACTCCGAAGTCGACCAGCTTCGGCTGCTCGCCGTGCTCGAAGTCGGCGCCGAGGATCACGTTCGACGGCTTGACGTCTCGATGGACGACGCCGGCGTGATGGACCGCCTCCAGGCCCCAGGCGAGCCGGCGCGCCAGATCGATGGCTCGCCGCGGCGCGAGCCGCTCCTCCTGCTTCAGCACCGCGCTCAGCGTCGGGCCGCGGACGTACTCCATGACGAGGAAGGTGGGATCGCCGACGACGAGATCGAAGAAGCGGACGATGTTCTGGTGCTCGATGGCGGCGATCGCCTCGGCCTCCTGCTGGAAGCGCTTGCGGAACGACGCGTCCCAGAGCAGCTCCGCCTTGAGCACCTTGATCGCCACCCGGCTGCCGATCGCCAGGTTCTCGGCGACGAAGACCTGGCCCATGCCGCCGGCGCCGAGGAGCTCGGTGATGCGGTAGCGGTTGGCGAGCGTGTCGCCGATCTCCGGCGCCCGCTGGGCCAACAGTCGCGCAAACTCTTCGCTCAGCCGGTCGATGCGGGAGGCGGAGATGGGGACCGGGGGCCCCGACGTCGGGGTGTGCTCGTCGTCGGGGCGACGGGCGTTCGATAAATCCTCGGTGCTGTCCCCCATTCAGATCTATCCGAGAGGATCATATCATGAGGGCCCGTCGCTTGACAGCAGTGCCCGCCGGGACCAAGTTGACCTCGTAGCCGTCGAGTGCGCGCCGCGCGGCGCGAGGAGGTCTTCATGAGCGCTGCAGACCCACAGGACATCTCGAGCGTGGGCGTCAGGCTGGACCCGCCGTCGCACAGGGGGCGTAACCTCGCGATCATCGTCGCCGGGGTGCTGATGGTGGCAGGCTTCTTCCTGTACACCCACACCAACGACCAGCGCGACGATCAGAAGCTGGCGCGCTTCGACGCCTTCCGCGCCGCCTACGCCGACAAGTGCAACGTGCCGGCGTACGCCGGCACGCAGCCGCAGGTGGTCAACAACGACTTTCTGACCTCGCCGGGGATCCAGGCCGAGGTCGATCGGCAGCTCGCGGCGCTCAACGCCGGCGGCTCGTGCGACGACGTGGTGGCCAAGCTCAAGCGCGTCGACCTGGCGGTGCCGGCGCCCGGCACCGGCCAGTAGCGATCAAACGGAAGTAGCCACAGCCTCCTCCGGCGAGGTAAACCCATCCCCGGAGGAGGAGCGAATTGAGGCCAACCGCGCTGATGCTCGTCGGGCTCGGCGGATTCTTCGGCGCCGTCAGCCGCTACGTCGTCGGCACCCTGGTCGCGAACCGGTGGGGCACCGGCTGGCCCTACGGCACCTTCATCATCAACATCACCGGCTGCTTCATCATCGGCTTCTTCCTCACGCTCACCGCCGAGCGGTTCACGGTCGGCGAGGCGTGGAAGCTCCTGTTCCCGGTCGGGTTCGTGGGCGCCTACACCACCTTCTCGACGTACGAGTACGAGACCGTCAAGCTCATCGAGAGTGGAGCGTGGGCGCGCGCGCTGTCGTATGTCGCGCTCTCGACGATCGTCGGGTTTGCAGCGGTGTGGCTGGCGCTGTGGACGGCGCGCAGGTTCTAGGAGGACACATGCTGCAAAAGGGCAAGGCGAAGAAGCTGACCGTGTTCGTCAGCGAGTCCGACACCCGGCACGGAAAGCCGCTGTCGGCGTGGATCGTCGACATCGCGCACAAGCACGGCCTCGCCGGGGCGACGGTGACGCGCGGGATCATGGGCTACGGCGCCAGCGGCGTCGACCACGTCACGCACCCCGATCTGGCCTCCAAGCTGCCGCTGCGGATCGAGATCGTCGACAGCGCCGAGGCGATCGACAAGATCCTCCCCGACATCTACGACGTGGTGGAGGAGGGGCTCATCGAGCTCTCCGACGTCGAAGTGGTGAAGGTCAAGGCGCGGCCGCCGGCGGCGGCGGCGGCGGGGGCGCCGCACGCGCACGTCAAGTTGAAGGGGCGGGCGAAGATGATGCGCATTCACATCGGCGCCGCCGATCAGTGGGAGGGCGAGCCGCTCGCCGACGCGCTCATCAAGCGCTTCCACCTGCTCGACCTCGCGGGCGTGACCGTCTATCGCGGGCTGGCCGGCTACGGCGCCAGCGGGCGGGTGCATCGTCGCAAGGTGTGGCGCTCCGCGGACGAGCCGATCACGCTCGTCGTCGTCGACACGGCGGAGAAGCTGGAGCTGGCGATGCCGGCCATCGACGAGATGGTGGGCAGCGGGATCGTCGTCCTGTCCGACGTCGACGTGGTCTTCTATCGCGAGACGGCCGGCGGCTGATCGTCAGCCCGGCCGTCGCCACGCGCTGACCCGCGCCAGCAAGCGGGCCAACGCGCCCGCGAAGCCCGACGGCGGAGTCACCGTCACCGCGCGCGCGCGGTCGATGCCGCCGGCGGTGCCGAAGAGCGCCTCCACTCCGGCGCCGTCGCCCACCAGCACATCGGCGTGGCCGTCGCCGTCGAGATCGCCGGCGCCGGCGAGGTGGCGCGGGTTGACGCCCTGACCCGCGGCGTCGACGGAGGTGCCGCTTTGGGCGATGCCGGCGGCGCCACCGCGGAAGAGGGTGAGACCGATCGGCGAGGCGACGACCGCGTCGCTGTAGCCGTCGCCGTCGACGTCACCGGCGCCCTCGACCTCGCTGGCAAAGCCGGTGGCGCCGTTGGTCGACAGGTTGGTCGGCACGCTGGCGGCGGTGACACCGCCGGGGCCGCCGCGGTAGAGGTGCGCCGTGGGCAAGAGCTTCGTCGTCGACACCGCGGGCGCCGCCACCACGAAGTCGGGGTAGCCGTCGCCGTCGACGTCGCCGACCCCGGCCACCGACGCGCCGTACTGCAGGCCGCTCGCATCGGGGCTGACGAGGGTGACCTGGTTGGCGTTGGAGATCCCGCCCGGGCCGCCGCGGTAGACGTGCGCGCGGCCGCTCATGGCGCTGGCGTCGATCTCGGTGGCGACCAGGTCGGCGTAGCCGTCGCCGTCGAGGTCGCCGACGCCGGCGAGCGAGTAGCCGAGGCGTGAGGGGTGATAGTCGGGCGAGTCGATGCGGGTGGTGGTCGCCGGCAGCCCGGCGGCGCCGCCGCGGTAGATGTAGAGGCCGCCGGAGAAGTCTTCGCCGGTGCGCGCGATCGCCAGGTCGGCGTAGCCGTCGCCGTCGAGGTCACCGGCGGCGGTCAGCCGGCAGCCGAAGCCGCTCTGGTTGTCGGGCGCGGCCAGCGTCTGCGAGCTGGCGGTCTGGACGCCGCCGGGGCCGCCGAAGTAGACGTGCACCTGCCCGCCGGCCTGGCCGCACTCACCGACGGCGAGATCGCCGTAGCCGTCGCCGTTGAGATCGCCGGCGGCGGCGATGACGTAGCCGAAGTTGGACTTGGGGGAGTCGGGGTTGGCGAGGAGGGTGGGCGCGCCGCCGAGGCCGGAGGCGCCGCCCAGGTAGACGGCGACGTTGCCGCCGGAGGTGCCCGTGGCTACGTCGGGGACGCCGTCGCCGTCGAGATCGAGCGTGGCGCCCCAGCTGTTGTCGACGGGAGCGCTCCTGGGGCCGACGAAGAGCTCCCAGGTGGCGCTCGCCTGCGCGCCGGCGCGGACGCGCCAGAACAGCGGCCCGGCCGGCAGGTCGGCGTCGGGGGTGGCCGCGGCGCCGCTGGCGTCGACGGTGGCGCTGCCGGCGAGGTTGGCGCAGGCGCGATCGTGGCACAGATCGACCGTTGCCGCGTCGGCGACACCGGTCATGTCCCAGCGCAGGCGCGGCCGGCGCGAGCTGACCGTGGCGGTCGACAAGGGGGCGAGCAGGCGCGGGCGCGCCGGTTGGCCGCCGCCGCCGCCACTGCTGCCGCCCGAGGCGCCACCGCCGCTGCCGCCGGCGGCGCCGCCGCCGCTGCCGCCCCCTTGGGCGCCGCTGCCGCCGCCGCCGGAGGCGTGCCCGTCGATCGGCAGCCCGCGCGCGGCGCAGCCGGCGCACAGCACGCTCGCCAAAAGTGCGAGGCGCGACCCCCGCCTGGTCATCGAGGCTCGCCGGCCGGCTGCGACATGCCGCCAAGCTACCACGGCCGCGCGCCGCGCTACCGCCGCCTGTCGCTACTGCGGCTCTTCGGGCGGCGGCTCGGCGCGCACCTTGCTGGCGACGCGCGGGTAGCGGAAGGTCACTGACGCCGAGATGACGTGGCCGAAGGTCCGGTAGGTGGCGAGCAGGTCGGGGTTGGCCGACGTGCGATCGAGGAGGAAGACCGCCATGTAGCCGAGGTCGACCGCCCACAGGGTCGTGTGCCAGCCGATGCCGCCGCCGAGGAGGCCGCGCTGCGCGTCGGGGATGAGCGGGCCCAGCGTCTGCGCCGGCACCGGCGTCGAGTCGTAGCCGCCGCCCAGGCGCAGGTGCAGCCGCCCGCCGAGCAGGCGCAGCTCGCCGCCGACGCGGATGGCCCAGGCGTTGCGCGACTGCAGGGAGAGCTGATCCTGTGTCGCCGGGGTGCCGGGAGGCGCTTGCGGATCGGTCAGTGTCAGCGTCAGCGTCGAGATGTCGCGCCACAGGGTGATGCGCACGTCGGCGTCGAGGGTCAGCGCCTTGATGGGGTCGACGGCGACGCCGATGCCGATGTTGTGCGGCAGCGGCAGCGAGGTGCGCGCGTCGAGCAGCCCGCCGGTCTGGCTGCGCAGCTCGACCGGCGCGGAGATGGCCCCGTGGCCGTCGAAGTCGAGGTCGACGCGGCTGCGATAGCTGAAGCCGAAGCGGAAGTGGCCCGGCACCAGGTCGACCAACAGGGCGGCGTTGCCACCGACGCCGATGGCGTTGACGCCGATGTGGACGCTGCCTTCGGCGCCGCCGAAGTTGACGGCGCGGTAGAGGTCGAGCGACGCCGGGATCACGTCGAGCCCGGCGGCGAGCGAGACGTGCGGCAGGATGCGGATGGCGACGTTGAGGTTGAAGGTCGCCGTGGTCACGTCGATGAACTGGCCGATGAAGCGGCCAGGCCAGTTGGTGGGATAGCCGAAGTGCTCGCCGAACTGCGTGAAGACGCCGAGGCCGAAGGCGACGTGGCGGCCGATCCGCTGGCTCAAAAAGAGCACCGGCGCGAAGGCCACGTGGGTGGCGGTGGTGGTCTGGGTAACCTGCATGGGGGCGTCCGTGGTCACGCGGGTGTCCGTGTAGATGAGGTTGCCGCCGGCGAGCGCGCCGAAGCCGGGCTGGAAGACGAGGCCGGCCGGGTTGTAGAAGTTGGCGGCAGGATCGTTCGCCACCGCGGTCTGGGCGCCGGCGGTGGCGACGCCGCGCGCCGACTGCTCGTCGATCTCGAAGCCGCCAGCGGCGACGGCGATGCGGGAGAGCGAGAGGATCAGGGCGAGGATGACTGTCGTGCGCATGGCAAGCCTCCCGTCACGGCGCCGGCAGCGTGGCGCCGAACGTGGTCAGAAAGCCGAGCGCCTGGGTGCGCATCGAGGCGCCCGTCGCCGTCGGCATGCCGGAGATGAGCGTGCCGTGGTTGGCCTCGCCGAAGTAGGTGGAGACGAAGGTGCCGTCGTTCTGGTGGCCGCGCGCGTGGCCCATGGCGTCGAGGCCCATGGCCCCGCCGAGCGCGAAGGCGAACGCCTCCTCGTCGGCGGGCGGGATGACCATGTCCATCCCCGCCTCCTCGACGATGACCGGGCGCTGGCGCAAGAGCACGGCGACAGAGAACGGATCGACGGCATCGAAGACCCAACGCGCGGTGGCGACCAGCTGGGCGTAGGCGGGCGTGCCGCGGGCGATGCCGATCGACATGAGGTACTGATCGACGACGTCGTGGAAGCCGCCGTCGGCGATGATCTCGAAGATGTGCCCGCCGGCGACGTTGAGGACGCCGGCGCGCGCCCCCGGTTCGCCGGCGAGGAAGTCGGCGCCGGCGATGCCGCCGAGCGAGTGGCCGAGGAAGGTGATGTGCGCGGCGTCGAGCGGCGGCGTCACCGCGGGCATGTGCGCGGCCAGCGTCGCCTGCAGGCCGTTGGGATTGGCGGCGTCGGAGATGACGCGCACGAGCTGCGCGGCGTCGACGACGTACTGCATGAGATAGGAGCGGCTGGCGAACAGGTTGCTCGGGTCGATGAAGCCCTGGCCGGAGATGAGGGGGCGGCAATCGTTGGCGTCGCCGCTGATGGGCACGAGGTCGCAGGCGAGCGGATCGGTCGTCGTCGACGCGGGCACGAAGCCGCCGGGGCAGGCGCCGGTGGCCAGATCGCAGGTGCCGCTCAGACACTGGTTGTCGGCGGTGCAGCGGCTGCGGGCGCCGTGGAAGTCGATGTCGAAGGCGATGGTCGCCCAGCCGCGCTGCGCCAGCGCGTCGGCCAGCGTCAGCATCTCACCGCGCCACTGCGTGATCCCGTGCTGCAGGATGGCCACCGGCGCGCTCGTGGCCCCCGTCGGCGGTGTCTTGGGCAGGGCCAGCCAGAAGCGGATCGGCACCGTCGGCGCTGCGGCCGGCGGCTGGACGGTGAATTGGTCGGTCGCCCGCGCGAAGCTGATGAGCCCCGTGGTCGGATCGATCACCAGCTTGCTCTCGAAGGTGCCGAGGACGAGCCAGCCGAGGTTGGTCGTGGGGAACGGCACCACCGCCGAGGCGAGCGTGCCGGTGTCGGCGAACTTGCTGATGGCTACGTTGGTGGACAGCCCCGCGCCGGCAGGGAAGGTGTCGAGCGCGGCGAGCGGGCGGGCGATCGACTGCGTGGTGAAGGTCCACAGGGCGGCGATCTGCGAGCGGTCGAGGCTGTCGAGCGCGGTGAGCTGTAGCACCAGCGGCTGCAACGCCTGGCGCAGCATCTCCAGCTGCGCCGCCTGCATGTCGTCGAGCACCGTCACCGTCGAGTGGGTGCCGTCGAAGAGCGGGTCGGGCCCGAGCAGCAGCAGCTCCGCGGGCGAGGGCAATAGCGGCTGGCCGGTGCTGTCGGAGACCCCGCGCGTGACCACCGCCGCGTAGTGATGCTGATCGGATAGAAGCGGCAGGATTGGCGCCAGCACGAGCTGGCCGTTGTCGGCAGCGGCGACGAACGTGGGCTGCTCGGCGGAGACGCTGAAGTCGAGGTTGATCAGCTGCACCGTGCGTCCGGGCACCAGCGTCGCCGCGTCGATCGGCGCCGCGCCGTCGACGCCGACGGTGATCGGCGCGGAGGTGGAGAAGCCGTCGAGCGTATTGAGCTCCATCTTCAACGGCGCCTGCGGATCGCCGCTGGCGATGGGCAGCTTCACCAGGCCCGTCGCCGGATCGATCAGGATGTCGTTGGGGAAGGGCACGGAGCCGCTGGCCGGATCGAAGACGGTCATCGCCTGCGTGGTGATGGTGAAGGTCCAGAAGAGCACCAGGTTGTTCTGCTCGCGGCCGGGCGCCACCAGCGGCAGCAGCTGGCCCAGCGCCGCTTGCAGGGCCAGACGCTGCGGCTCGACCTGGCGCGCGGTGGCGTCGTCGAGGCCCTGCACGATCGACTTGCACGTGGTGTCGTTGGGGTCGGCGACGGCCGCCGGCGGACAGATGCAGGCGGGGTTGGTCGGATCGGCGCAGCGGCCGGTCAGTGGGTTCTGCGAGCGCAGGAAGAAGAACGCGGGAGAGGCGATCACCTCTTCGCCCGAAGCGCCGCGCAGGCCGGCGGGATCGGTGCCGCCGAAGACGAGGACGGCGTAGCGATGCCCCGGCAGGAACGGCTGCGCCGGCGCCAACAGGA
The DNA here is from genome assembly GCA_963816965.1 of uncultured delta proteobacterium. GTDB lineage: Bacteria > Myxococcota_A > Polyangia > Palsa-1104 > Palsa-1104 > JAQBQH01. The sequence continues at coordinate 1,776,630 of CAWFMP010000004.1, read as the reverse complement.
GCGTCTTGCCGTCGCTGGAGAGCGTCGCGGCCAGCATGTCGGGGCCGAGCGGCGCCCCGGCCGTGGTGTCGATGACGAGGACCGGGCCGGGCGTCGCCGGCGTGCCGAGGCTGACGCTGGCTGGATCGAGCGGCGCCGAGAACGGGGCCGACGCCGTCGAGGACGCGGGGAAGCCGGTGAGCGTGCGCAGGTACGCGTTGAGCGCGCGCTGCGCCGGCGAGTCGGTCGGCAGGTCGGGCACGTTGAGGTGCACGCCGTCGCCGCCCTGGAAGGCGAGATCGTTCGGCGTCGGCACCACCGGCGGCGACGCCAGCGGATCGAACTCCGCCACTACCGTCGGCGGCGCGGCGGGGGGAGTGGCCACCGGCGGCTCGCACGCCGCGAGGAGCCCGCCGAGCGGGACCAGGACCAGGAAGTATCGCGCCAACCCACGCATCCGCGCCTCTCGCTCGAAGCCCTCGGCACGAGGGCGGCGCGTGCAACTGTTAATGACGTGTTTCCGACGGAGAAGTGGCCTCGCGCTGCGTAGCACGCGGTTGCGTCCCGGCGCGGCGCGGGCTCGGTCGAGGCGGATTCATTGCCCCGAAAACCAGATATCGAAGCGTTGAAGAAGATACTGATACGATGGTTGTGAGCGGGCCGCGATCGTGAGCCGGCGGGCGCCACCACCGGCGTGCGATTCATGCACACACGCTCCCTCATCCTCGATCCGCGGTTCAACCAATTCTGATATAGTGGGGCGCGGAGGGGTCTAATTATGAGGACTAAGACTATCGCCCTGCTATCGCTGATCGTGGGCGCGCTCTCACCCGTCGGGTGCGGCAGCCCAGACACCGGCGCCGTCGACAACTTCATCCACGCGCTCGCCGCCGCCCAGTGTGGGTTCGAATTCCGCTGCTGCACCGACGCCGAGATCAAGCAGCAAGAGATGGGCAAGTTCATGGACGAGGCGACCTGCGTGCAGTTCCACGAGCTCGCGCTCGAGAACACGCACTACGCCGAGGTCCTGGCAGTGCGCCAGGGGCGCATCTCGGTGGACGGCACGCAGGCCCAGGCGTGCATCGCCGCCGAGACGTCACTGGCGTGCAACCCGGCGCCGGGCACGCCGCCGCCGCCTCCTCCTCCCGCCGGAACGGTCGATCCGTGCACGCTGGTGTTCAAGGGCGCCACCGCCGTGGGCAACGCCTGCCAGTTCGCCAACGAGTGCGTCAAGGGCGCGCACTGCGTCGCCACCGGCGCGGCCGGCGAAGGCGTGTGCGTGCCGTACCAGGAGGAGATGCAGATCTGCAACACGACGAGCGACTGCGACCCGTCGGTGCTCAACCTGTACTGCGCCAAGCAGGACTTTCAGTGCCACCTGCGCTCGCCGCTCGGTGGCCCGTGCGCGTACACCATCGATCCGACCAGCATGATGCCGACCACGCCGCTGTTGCTCGAGTGCGACAACAGCACGGGCGCGCTCTACTGCGATCCGGCGAGCATGACCTGCAAGAACCTCCCTGCCAGCGGCGAGCCCTGCCTGCAACCGCCGCTGCCGCCGGGCGTGGGCGCGACCTGCGGCGCCGGGCTGGTGTGCGACACCGGCGGTGCCGGCGGAACCGCCGGCACCTGCCGCGGCCCCGGCAATGTGGGCGACGACTGCACGCAAATCCCCTGCCAGTCGACGCTCTACTGCGACCGTGCCGTCACCCCCAACACCTGCGCGGCGCTGCCGTCGCTGGGAGAGCAGTGCCAGCAGTCGAACTTCCAGTGCGCCAAGCCATACTACTGCAACACCGCGATGTCGCCATTCGTGTGCGCGCAGCCGGCGCAGCTCGACATGCCCTGCTCGGGAGCGGTCGTCTGCGACACCAACCTCTACTGCGACACGTCGGTGGCGATGCCGACCTGCAAGGCCCAGCTCCCCGACGGCTCGTCGTGCACCCAGAGTCGGATGTGTCTGTCCAACCAGTGCACCTTCGCCGTCGGCGGCGTCGGCACCTGCGCCCCGACGCCGGTCATCGTGCAGTGCATCGGACGGATGTGAGGTCGTCTTCTCGCTGCCCAGGGAGAACCGGATGAATCGATGGCGAGGCGTGATGTTGGCGGTGGGCCTGGTGCTCGCCCTCGGCGCTGGCGGGAGCATCGCGTATGGCGGGAGCAGCTGCGGCTCGGACTCGGACTGCGCCGGCTACGGCCGCTGCTCGAGCGGTCGCTGCGGCTCGTGCGGCTCGGACTCCGACTGCCACGGCCACGGCCGCTGCTCGAGCGGTCGCTGCGGCGCCTGCGGCTCCGACTCCGACTGCAGCGAGGGCCGCTGCTCGAACGGCCGTTGCGGCGCCTGCGGCTCCGACTCCGATTGCAACGGCAACGGCCGCTGCTCGAGCGGTCGCTGCGGCGCCTGCGGCTCCGACTCCGACTGCAACGTGGGCCGCTGCTCGAGCGGTCGCTGTGGCTCGTGCGGCTCCGACTCCGATTGCCACGGCGGCCGCTGCTCGAGCGGCCGCTGCAGCAACGCCCGCTAGTCTCAATACCGTCCACTTTGGCCGAACAGTAGCGGGCCGGCTGGGGCCGCGGAGGTCGTGAGGCGCCATCCCGGCGTCGGAAGCCGGCGCAGTCGCCGCCGCTGCGCGGCGGCGGGCGCCTCCATCGGGCCGCTCTATGTCGCGCTGCGCGCGACGCGGCCCTCTACGCCGCCGGGATGGCGCCTCACGACCTCCGCTCATGGGCGCCTGGTTCTACGTCGAAGTCGCGCCTGTATAACGCACCAGGCGTCGAGCGGAGGTAGCAAGGGGCGATGCCGGCGGCGTAGAGGGCGCGGTCGCGCGCAGCGCGACATGAACGCGCCCGATGGAGGCGCACGCCGCGCAGCGGCGACTGCGCCGGATTCCGACGCCGGCATCGCCCCTTGCTACCTCCGCGGCCCAAGCCGGCCCGCGACCACTCGGCCAACAGCATTGCCGCCAGCCGCTACTTGACGACGACGATCGCGTTCTCGTGTGCGCTGCTGATGTAGAGCGCGCCGCCGGCGCCGGCGGCGATACCGCTCGGCGTATTGAGGATGCCGGGCGTGGGTCCGAGCTCGATCGAGGCCACGCCGCCGGTGCCCACCACCGTCGAGACGGCAGCGGTGGCGAGCACGATCTTGCGGATGGTGTGGTTGAGCGTGTCGGCCACCAGCAGGTTGCCGCTGCCGTCGGCGGCGAGGGCGTGCGGGGCGAAGAGGCGCGCCGCGCTGCCGCTGCCGTCGGCGGCGCCGACCATGCCGGCGCTGCCGGCCAGCGTGGTGACCACGCCTGACGAAAGAACGATGCTACGGATGGTGTCGTTGCCTTGATCGGCGACGTAGAGGTTGCCGCCGTCGAGCGCCAGGCCGTTGGGGCGATTGAAGCGCGCCGCCGCGCCGGTGGCGTCGGTCGCGCCCGCCGCGCCGGCGGTGCCGGCCAGCGTCGTCACTGCCGCGGACGGCAGGGCGACGGCGCGGATGGTGTCATTGTCGAGATCGCCGACGTAGAGCACGCCGCCGCCGAGCGCGAGCCCTCCCGGCGTCTTGAAGCGGGCGGAGGCGCCAGTGGCGTCGACGGAGCCGGACTTGCCGGCGCTGCCGGCCAGCGTCGTCACCGCACCGGAGGCGAGGTCGATGGCGCGGATGGTCTCGTTGTTGGCGTCGCTGACGTAGAGCGTGCCGGCGCCGTCGGCGACGCAGCCGAATGGATTGTCGAAGCTGGACAGCGCGCCGACGCCGTCGGCGGAGCCGGCCCGGCCGGTGCCCGCCAGCGTGGTGACGCTTCCGGTCGTGGTGTCGACCTTGCGCACGACGTCGTTCTGCTTGTCGGTGACGTAGAGGGTCGTACCGTCGAGGCAGATGCCGTGCGGCCGGCGGAACAGCGCAGCGGCGCCGGTGCCGTCGGCGAGGCCATCGGCGCCGGCCTCGCCGGCGAAGGTGGTGGTGACGCCGACGGCGGTCACCTTGCGCAGGGTGTGGCCGAACGCCTCGGTGACGAAGAGGTTGCCGTTGCCGTCGGGCGCGATGCCGAACGGTCCGGCGAAGCTGGCACCGGCACCGGCGCCGTCGCTGCTGCCGAAGGCATCGTTTCCCGCCAGCGTGCTGACGGCGCCGCTGGCCTCGATCACCTTGCGCACGCGCTCGTTGTCCGAGTCGGCGACCCACAGCGTGCCGGCGCCGTCGGCGACGATGCCGCGCGGATTGTTGAAGCGCGCGTTGCCGCCGGTGGCGTCGGCGAAGCCGGCCGTGCCGCCCTTGCCGGCGAGCGTAGTGACCACGGCCGAAGCGGCGACGATCTGCCGGATGGCGTGGTTCGCCATGTCGGCGACGAACAGGTTGCCGTTGTCGAACGCGATCGCGTGCGGCGCGCTGAAGCGGGCGGCCCCGCCGGTGCCGTCGGCGAAGCCGGCCGCGCCGGCGCTGCCGGCCAGCGTGGTGACGACGCCGCTGGCGATGACGACCTTGCGGATGGTCTGGTTGTAGAGGTCGGCGACGTAGAGGTTGCCGGCACCGTCGCAGGTGAGGCCGTGGGGATGATCGAAGCGGGCGGCGGCGCCGGTGCCGTCGTTCGAGCCGTTGTTGCCGGGGCTGCCGGCCAGCGTCGTGACCGCGCCGGTGGCGATGACCACCTTGCGGATGGTGTCGTTGCGCATGTCGCTGACGTAGAGGTTGGTGCCGTCGCTGGCGAGGCTCTGCGGTCGGTTGAAGCGGGCGGCGGCGCCGATGCCGTCGGTGCTGCCCGCTTGCAGGGGGGCGCCCGCCAGCGTGGTGACCGCGCCCGACGATAGCGCGACCTGCCGGATGACCTGATTGTTCATGTCGGCGACGTAGAGGTTGTTGCCGACGATGACGACGCCGCGCGGGTTGAAGAAGCGCGCCACCGCGGCAGTGCCGTCGGCGAAGCCCATGCCGCCGGTGTGGCCGGCCACGAGCTGCAGCGAGGGGCCGCCGCCGCCGCCGCCACCGCTGCCGCCGCCGCCGCCGTCGGTGGGGACGCCGGCATCGCTGCCCGGCACGCTGGCGGTGAGCGTGACCGTCGCGGAGGCGGCGCCGCTCGAGCGCAGGGTCACATCGGTCTGGCCGAACGCGAGCGCGGCGCCGCCGGCGGCGCGCGCCACGATGGCGATGGTCAGCGTTCCGGAGCTGACGGGGGGGCGCACCACCATGCGCTCCTGCCGACCGGTCGAGAAGGATTGGCTCACGAGGTAGGGCTCGCTGATCGTGGCGGCGCCGCTGACCGAGATCTCGAGCACGCCGATGGCGGCGACGGTGCTGTCGGGCAGGGACGCGTCGGCCACGATGGTGAGATCGACCGAGCCCGGCGGCTCCGACTTGCAGCTCGCGCAGGCCAGGATCGCCACGACGACGGCAGCGCGGCGCATCAGAACCGCACTCCTAGCGCCGCCCCGCTCCAGGTGAGGTCGGGCAGCGTCGAATTGAAGCTCTGGCGCTGCGCGAGCGCGACGCCGACACCGACTCCGGCTCCGGCGACGACGACGACCGCGACGGTGGTCCACAGCCACCAGCGCTTGTACAGCGGCGTGTGATCGTGCCGGGGCGACGAGGGCACCGGCGCGGTGGCCGCCGGCTCGACACCGGCGCTCTGAAGTGGGGCCGACGAAGCGGGGGCCGGCGCCGCCTGCGGGGCGACGGCCGGTGGCGCCTCTCCGGCGGGCGGCTGGGCCGGGCCCCGCGGTGCCGCCGCCAGCTCCTGCTTGCAGCGATCAATCTGCATCAGCGTCGCCACCGTGCGCTGCGCCGAGGGGCCGGTATCGACGTAGCGCTGGTACCAGCCGACGGCGGCCTTGCAGTCGCCGCGTTTGCGCTCCGCCTGGCCGAGCGCGTACAGGAAGTCCGGCCGCGGATCGATCGCGTAGCCCGCCTGGAGCTCGGCGATGGCCTCGGCGTAGTGGCCCTGCTGGTACAGCTTGCTGCCGTGCGCGAGGTGCTCGGCGGCGGCTGCCCGGTCGCCGCTGCGCAGCGGCTCGGCGGAGGCCACGGTGGCGCCGGCGACGAGGAACAGGCCGGCGACGACCAGGGCGGCAGCGAGTAAGGGGCGGCGCGCGCTCATGGCGGGAGGATCGACTCCGGATCCCAGTTCGCCGGGAGCTTGGGCGGCGCCTTTCTGACCACTCGTCGCGGTGGCGGCGCGCGCTGTTCGGCCCGATCGGCGAGCGGCACTTGCGGCGCTGGCGCCGCGATGGCCGGCTTGTCGACGGCCGGCTTGTCGACGGCCGGCTTGTGGACCAGCGGCTTGTCGACCGCCGGCTTGTGGATCGCCAGCTTGTCGGCGTCGGGCTTGCGGACCGGCGGCTTGGCGACGTCGGGTCTGGCGACGGCGGGCTTGGCGACGGCGGGCTTGGCGACGGCGGGCCTGGCGACGGCGGGGCTGGCGACGGCGGGCCTGGCGACGGCGGGCTTGGGGGCGTCGAACCTGGGGGCTTCGGGCCTGGCGACGATCGGTGGCGGCGGCGGTGTCGGCAGCTCGATCGCCTCTTGCGCCGGCGCCGCGACCGACGCCGCGGGGGCTATCGGTGGAGGCGCAGCCGGCCGCGACGCGATCCAGGTCGCCAGCGAGCCGACGATCAGGCCCACCGCCACGGCCGCCCAGGCGCGCCCGCGGCGTCGCGGCGCCAGCATCGGCACCGCCGAATCAGACTCCATCACCGGCGGCGCCGGGCCCGGCACCGACGTCTCGGTACGCGCCACCTCGTCGCCCGGCGGCGGCGGGGGCGCGGCCGGCTCCAGCTCGCCGCGCTGCTGGCGGTTCCACGCGTCAATCTGATCCTTGAAGAGCTCGCGCATGTAGCGCGACAGCTGCAACGCCGAGATCGGCAGGCGCGCCTCGCGCGCGAACGCCTCGAGGTCGAGCAGCATCTCCTCCGCCGAGGCGTAGCGCTCGTCGCGGTTGCGCTTGAGCCCCTTGAGCACGATGCGCTCGAGCGCCAGCGGGTAGGCGAAGCTCACCGCCGAGGGGCGCGGCGGATCGTCCTCGCGCAGCTTGCGCATCACCTCGAAGTCCGAGTCGCCGGTGAACAGCCGCCGGCCGGTCGTGAGCTCCCACAAGAGGATCGCCGTCGAGAAGACGTCGCTGCGGCGATCGAGCGGAAAGCCGCCGCACTGCTCGGGCGACATGTACGCGACCTTCCCCTTGAGCGAGCTGCCGCGCGTCTGTGTCAGCCGGCTGGTCGCGTGGGCGATGCCGAAGTCGAGCAGCTTGACGCCGCCGTCGTAGGTGACGAGGACGTTCTGGGGCGACACGTCGCGGTGCACGAGCCCGAGCGGCTTGCCGTCGACGACCTGGTCGTGCGCGTAGTGCAGCCCGGAGCACACGCTCATCACGATCGACAGCGCGTGCTCGAGCGGCAGCGCGCCGCCCCTTTGCGCCACCGCCTTCATGAGCTGGCGCCCGTCCTGTCCGTGCAAAAACTCCATCGTCAGGAAGTACTGCCCGTCGACGGCGCCGATGTCGTAGACCTGGACGACGTTCGAATGGTGGAGCGTGGCGGCGAGGCGCGCCTCGTCGAGGAACATGCTCACGAACTCTTCGTCGTCGGCGTATTGCGGCAGGATGCGCTTGAGCACGACCAGCTTCTCGAAGCCCTCGATGCCGCTGGCCCGCGCCAGGTAGATCTCGGCCATCCCACCGGACGCGATGCGCCGGAGGATCTCGTACTTGCCGAAGCGCTCGGGCCCGGTTGCGGGCCCGGACGATCGCAGCTTGGGGAGGTGCGTGCTCATCGTGAAACCAGACGTAACCCCGCTCACAGTTTACAGTGAACGTATCCCGCGCTTCAAGGGCAAACCGGCGCCGTCCCGGATCGACGGGATGGCAGGGGTTTCACGGGTATCCGTCGAGATCGCGGAACACTTCGAGCGCGCGCCGCAGCTGCGGCAGCTCGAGCCGCGGCGCCAGGTCGTGCTCCTCGCCGGGATCGGCGCGCAGATCGTAGAGCTTGACGAGGCCGTCCTCGAACGTGACCACCAGCTTGTACTGGTCCTGCACGATCGCCGCCATCGGCATGACGAAGCCCGAGATGTCGACGGCGCGCGAGCTACGCGTGACGACGAAGCGGTGCAGCGGCGCGTGCGGCGCCGCGCGTAGCCGCAGCCAGCTGCGGCCGAAGCGCTCGATCGACGGCTCGTGCGCCACCTGTCCGAAGGCGCCGAGCAGCGTCGCCGGGATGTCGCGATGGCTGACCAGGCCGTCGTAGCGGCCGGGCGCGAGGCCGGGCGCGATCAAGACGCCGGGCACGTGCACCAGCATCTCGTAGGCGGAGACGCCGTGATAGTGGATGTTGTGCCGTCCGAACCCTTCGCCGTGATCGGCGGTGAGGATGACGACCGAGCGACCGAGGCGCCCGTCGGCATCGAGCCAATCGAGCAGGCGTCCGATCTCGGCGTCGACGTGGTGCGCCTCGGTCAGGAACTGCCCCATCTCGGCCGGCATGCCCGCCGGCGCGGCGATGCGCTCGCTCGCCGACCGCGGTCGATACGGCCAGTGCGTGTCGAAGTAGTGCAGCCATAGATAATGAGGGTGGCCCTGGTTCGCGCGCAGATCCTCGATGGCGCGGTTGGTGATGGCGGTGGCGTCGGCCTCGCCGTCGAGCCTGGTCAGGCGGGCGGCGAGCTGCGGAGCGAACGGCCGGTCGTACGTCTGCAGGTCCGCAGGGCGAAAGCCGGCGATCAGCTCGGCCATGTCGTGATTGTGGAAGCCGAGCACCGCCGTCGACGGCACACCGGTGGCCGCCAGGATCGCCGCCACCGGCGGTGAGCCATCGGAGCTGCGCTGCATGAGCGGCAACGACAGCTGCGTGCGTGATCCCGCGGCGTACAGCCGCGAAAAGACGACGCCACGGCGCGCGTACTCGGTGAGGCGCGGCATCACCGTGGGCGTGAATGCGTCGCTCGCCAGACATTCGACGCTGATGAGCAGCGCCACGTCGGCGCCGCCGCGCGGCAGATCGGGATCGCCCGCCGGGGGAAACAGCCCGCGGTCGGCCTCGGTCGGCTGCGCTGCCAGCGGCCAGCCGTTGCAATTCATGTCCCGGCCAACCACCTTCTCGCGCGCCAGCGGGTTGCGCGCACCGTCGAAGTCGTCGCAGTCGCCGCCCCAGGCGATGGGCGAGAAGCCGTCGCCGTCGAAGTCGACGAGGTTGCGAAACAGGCGTGCCAGGCGCGGCATGTACTCGGCGTGCGCGACCGCGCGGGCGCGCCAGCCCGGCCACAGCCGCGTGCTCAGGACGGTGATGCCGATCGAGGCCGCCATCAGCACCACGACCGCGACGCGCAGCTCGGTGGCGGCCGAGCGCGCCAGCCGGCGGCGCAGCGGCGAGGTGGCGGCGAGCAGCCCGCATATGGCGAGCAGCGCCGCCAGATCGTGCAGGTCGCGATATTCGTGGCGCGGGGTCGCCATGTCGAAGGCGACTGCGCCGGCGGCGACGACCAGCGCGCCGATGCGCGCGATCGGTCGTCGGCCGCACGCGACCAGGCCCATCGTGAAGAGCGCCAGGGCGACGGTGGCGATCATCGCTTCGGCGCGCCAGCCGGGACGCTCGCGATCGATCAGCCACAGCGGCACCGCCAGCGCGGCGCCGAAGAGCGGCAGGGGCCAGAGGCGGCGTGCACCCGACGGCGCCGCGGCGACGGCGCCCACCGTCTCGACCACGGCCACTAGCGGAACCACCAGGAGCAGCGCGAACAGGCAGGCGAGCGAGCCGGCGATGGCGCCGATGGCGAGCGCGTCGGCGGCACCGGCGCGCGCGCGCCACATCAAGGTCGTGTCGACGACCAAGGCGAGCGGCGCCATGACTGCGACGAGGCACAGCAGCCAGGCGGCGACGCGCCCTCCAAGCCCGCCTCCCCAGACGCGACGCAACAGGGCACGGCGCGCGCCGCGCAGCCAGCGGAGGGTCGTCCAGTGTTCGAGCATGATCGCGGGAGCTGCCCGCGATCATCGTACAAGGTCCGCCGCGGGCGGGCCAGGTCGACTGGCCACACCGGTCTTGCCAGGACGTGCGCGGGCGGGCGGGGCGCGGGCCGGTCGGTCGCGGCCATAACCCCGCGATCCTGGGGGTCGTGTCCCCGCTGCACACTGCCGGGTGACACTCAGGGGCTTGCGGATGCGGGATCAGGGGAGCCTACGTATTGGAAATCGCATGAGCGCCGAGGCAGCGGGGGTCGGCCCGAGGCTTGCTGGCGCTGCTGCACTGGACCCGAGCGTCGAGAGGTGTCTGACGGGGCCGTTTGCGCGCGCCGAGCAATTGATCGTCGAGCAACGTTATCGCGAGGCGATCACGTTCTGCCAGCAGCAGCTGGCGGCGTCGCCGAGGTGCGTCACGTTGCGCCTGTGGCTGGCGCGGGCGCTGTTATCGCACGGCTCGGGGGCGGCGGGCGTGGCGCAGCTCGAGGAGTGCCTGCGGATCGATCCGACGTCGGCGGCGGCGCGGGCGATGCTGGCACAGCACGGCGTGGAGGTGCCGGCGCTGGCGCCGGTGTCGCTGCTCGAGGAGGAGGCGGATCGGGCGACCGACGTGCGGCGCGAACGGCGCCAGGCGCCGGCGGTATCTCCGGCGCCCTGGGCGGCGGGTGCTCCAGCGGTGAGGAGCGCGCCGGCGCCGAGAGGCGCGGCGCAGCCGGCGCCGAGGGGCACGGCGCAGCCGGCAGTGAGGAGCGCGCCGGCGTCGAGGAGTACGGCTGCGCCGGCGGTGAGGAGCACGCCGGCGTCGAGGGGCACGGCTGCGCCGGCAGTGAGGAGCGCGCCGGCGTCGAGGAGTGCGGCTGCGCCGGCAGTGAGGAGCGCGCCGGCGCCGCGGGCCGCGGCTGCGCCGGCGCCGCGGGCCGCGGCTGCGCCGGCGCCGGCCCCACGGAGCGCGGTGGTGCCGGCGCCGCAGATCGCGCCCGAACCGCGACCGCTGCTCGCGCTTGCAACGGCGCCGAGCCTTGCGGCTGCGCCGTCAGCGAGCGCCGCGCCGGCGTCGTGGCGCCAGCTGGCCACCGCGGCGTCCCCGAGCGCTGCGCCGGCGCCGTGGGCCCAGCCTGTGCCTGCGCCGCCTCCGACCACCGCCGCGGCACCGCGGCCTCAGCTCGTCGTCGTCCCCGCGCCGGAGCCACCGCGCGTGGCGCACGATTCACCGGTCAAAGCGGCTCGCCAGCGGCAGCGACGGCGGCCGGCGTTCACCAGCCCCTTCGCCGAGCCACCGCCGCCGTCCGCGTCGTCGCCGGCCGCCGCGCGCTGGGCGCGGCCGCTCTCGATCGAGGCGCGCCGTCCGCAGCCGCTATTCCGCGTCGCGCTCGTCGGGATCGTGCTCGCCGGCATGATGGCGCTGTGGCGCCTCGGCCGCGACGAGCCGATGGTGCTTCCGGCAGCTGCGGTGGCGGCGGCGCCGCGCCCGGTGCCCGAGCCGCGCATCGCCAAGGCGGACACGGCGCCGCTCGCCAACCTCGCCGCCGACGTCTGGATCCATCCTTTGGCCGGTCCCGAGCGGCGCATGCCGGTGCGCGACAGCCGGCTGTTCGGCGCCGAGCGTGTCGGCGATCGACCGTCGGAGTGCCGCGGCGGCCACTGCGGTATCGACCTCGCGGGCGACTACGGCGAGCCGGTCTTCGCCGTGCACGACGGCATCGTCGATCGCGTGCAGCGCGAGCCCAACCCGGACCACGGCGGTCACTACGTGCGGCTGGCGCATCAAGGCGGCACCATCTTCACCCAGTATTTCCATCTGTCGCAGATCCCGCGGCGCATCGCCGAGGGCGTCGCCGTCAGGGCCGGTGAGATCATCGGCTTCGTCGGGCTGTCGGGCGTCAAGCACTCCGAGCCGCATCTGCACTTCACGATCGCGGTGCAGGATCCCTCGGGTGGCCAGGGGCGCTACCTCGATCCCGAGCCGCTGGTGGCGCTGTGGCCGCTGCGCGTTTCGCCGAGCGGCGACGAGCGATTGCGCCTGTCGACGACGACGCCGCCGGGGCTGGCGCGTGGCTTTCTGCGCCGGCGCCACCGCCATCACGCGCGCGCGGCCGCCCAGATCACGATGTCGGCGGGGGAGTGAGCGCGCGTAACGCGTCCGTCGACGGTTCAGCGAACCGTGAGCTGCCAGGCGGCGAAGTCGACGCCGCCGCGGCTGTCGCGCAGGACCACGAACAGCTGCACCACGCCCGGCGTCGACGGCGCGGTCCAGGTCGTGGTGGTAAAGAGCGTGGGATCGTCCTCGGCGCGCCCGCTGTTGGCGGCGGCGATGACCCCATCCGACGCGAGCCACGACACCGTCATCGCCTCGCGGTGCGTGACCAGCGCCTGCGCCGTCGGGTCGAGCACGGGGAACGACTCGGGCGAGTCGGCGCTCCAGCCGACGGCCAGGGTGACGACGCTGCCGGCGGCGATGGCGTCGAGCGCGACCGGCGCGCCGTCGACGAAGGCGGACAGCGGCGTCAGCGTCGGGTTCTGGTTCGGCGTGTAGCTGGCGGCGTAGGCGGCGGCGACGTCGAATGATGCCCCGGCCAGCGCGCAGCGGATCCGCGCCAGCGCGATGGTCGCCGCGCCGTCGAGCTCGGCGCGCACGGGCTGGTAGTAGCCGCCGGTGACGTCGGGCGCGCGCGCCTGCACCGGCGGCTGCCCCGCGGTCTTGGGCGGTGTATCGGGGCCGAAGAGGCGACAGGCGTTCGACGGCAGCGTCACCGGCACCGGCGCCGCCGAGGTCCGAAGCGGCGTCGTGCCTCCCGGCTGCAGGCAGGAGGGATCGACGACGTCGTTGTCGGTCGTCGGCTTGGGCGTGAGGCACAGCGACCAGTCGAGGGCGGGCATCGTCGCGCCGTCGGGCGCGACCACGAAGGCGGTCGCGGTCACGCTCGCGCCCGGCGCCGCCTCGGCCGGCTCGAACCGGACGGCGGCGACGCGGGGCGCGGTCACCAGCGACAGGGGCGCGCCGAAGTCGGGCCGGCAGCCGGCGGCGAGCGCGGGCGACAGCGCGAGCAGGATCGCCACGCGCTTCAAAACTGCACCCGCGCGCCGACCACGGCCAGCGTCGGCAGCCCGGTGATCGCGCCCCGCTGCGTATAGTCGGCGCTGTAGGCGAGCTCTTCGGCGTTGCGCTGATAGGTCACGTTCTGCACGTCGAGGTAGAGGCGCAACGTCGCCCGCGACCAGACGAATGCGTACTCGACGCGCAGGTCGAGCTGCACGAAGTCGGGGATGCGGATCGAGTTCTGCGCGCCGAAGAGCGGATCGTAGCGGGCGTCGCGCGCGTCCCAGTAGCTGCCGGTGACGGGCGTGCGCGGAAAGCCGGTGGCCCAGCGGAAGCGCGCGCCGAAGTCCCAGCGACGGTAGGCATAGGCGGCCACGAGCGTCAGGATGTGCGTCTGATCGTAGTCGAACAGGCGCCAGGCCGAGGTCGGGTGATCGCGGCGCTCGCTCCGGCCGCCGGTGTAGCTGAGCCAGCCCGACAGGCCGTGCCAGGGCGCCGCGCGCAAAAGGAGCTGCGCGCCGTAGCTGCGGCCGGCGCCGTCCTGCACCAGCGCGCCGGCGATGGGCGGCGAGGGCAGCGGGTTGCGCGTGACCAGATCGTCGAGCTGGCGGTAGAAGCCGGTCGCCTCGACGCTGAGCGTCGCGGTCAGCCGCGCTTCGACGCCGGCGGTGGCGACGAGCGCGCGCTGGGGACCGAGCGCAGGGTTGCCGAAGCGGGCGCCGAGATCGGCGACGTCGGGCGGCTGGTGATAGAGGCCGCCGGCGGCGACGACGGCGATGCGGCGCTGCGCCTGCCAGCGTACTTGCAGCCGCGGATCGGCGGACCAATCGAAGCGTGACCAGCCGACGGTGGGCGTGCTGCCGACGGGCGGCACCACGTGGTTGCCCTGCAAGAGCAGCGCGTCGGCGCGCAGGCTGGGCGTGATGGTCACCGGCCCCAGGCGCACGTCGACGCTGAGGAAGGGCGCGAGGTCGAGCTGGTGGATGGCGTCGTCGCCGGCGGCGACGTCGTCGCCCGGGGGCTGGCCGAACACGGTGACGTCGCCCTCGCGCGGCGGAATGGTGAGCGAGCCCAGGCGCGTCACGTGGGCGTGGGTGTCGAGGAGGTCGAGGCCGGCGGCGAGGGTGATCAGGCGCCCCAGGCGGCGGCGATAGGCGGCGCGCAGCCCGGCCACCCACGAGCGCACCTCGAGATTGGCGGGCGCAGGGCCGAACTGGTCGACGGTGTGGCTGCTGTCGTAGCCGAAAAACGGCGTGACCTCGATGGCGGCGCCGTCGCGATCGGCCTCGTAGCGTAGGCTGACGCGGTAGCTCGAGCGATCGAAGCGATCGGAGTACGCCGCGGTCGGATCGCCGGTCGACACCTGGCGGCGCAGCGAGTCGTCGGCGGCGAGGAAGGTCAGCGTCAGGCGCTCGCGGCGGCGCAGCCCGACGCTGGCGCGGAGCTGATAGTCGTCCCAGCGCGGCAGCGGGATGAAGGCGGCGGCGTCGCCGTGCACGACCGCGCCGGCGAGGCGGTCGAGCCAGGAGTAGCGGCCGGCGACGGTGATGGCGAAGCGGCCGCGCGCGTACGAGAGCAGCGCCGCGCCGTCGAGCACGTCGGCGCCGACCTCGCCGTGGACCCCGCCGGGCGGCGGCGCGGCGCCGTCGATGCGCACCAGGCCCCCGAGCGCGCGCCCCCACTCGGCGCCGAAGCCGCCCGGGGTCAGCGCCACGCGGGCGACCAGGCCGGCGGCGATCGTCGAGCGCCAGCCGCCGACGTGATAGAGCGCCGGCCACTCGACGCCGTCGATGACGACGCGGCTGTCGGCGGGCGCGGCGCCCCAGACGATGACGTCGCCCGAGCCGGCGGTGGCGCGGGCGACGCCGGGCAGGTCCTCGACGACCTTGAGCGGATCGTCGCCGGCGCCGGCGACGCGGCGCGCCTCCTTGCCCGCCACGCCGGTCTCGACGACGCCGGCGCGCTCGACGCGGGGGGCGCGCACCGTCGATTCGTAGGCGGCGCGCGGCGTCGATGGGGCCAACAGGTAGCGCACGTCGCGGTGGCGGCCGGCGGCGATCTCTTCGTCGATGGTGACCGGCGCGGCGCCGGGCGCCTGCAGCGTCAGCGTCTGCGGGCCGGCGGGGGCGCCGGTGAGGCGGAAGCGGCCCTCGTCATCGGTGATGGCGGTGCGGCCGCTGCCGGCGAGCGTGACGGTGACGCCGACGAGCGGGCGCTCGCTGGCGCGGTCGAGCACCACGCCCGACAGGTCGCCGGTGGTCGCCTGAGCGTGCGCCGCGGCGCTGGTCGCGAGGACCAGGAGGAGCGCGGCGGTCGCGCTACGGCACATCGAATTCGAGCGCCGTGCGGCCGGCGCCGGCGTCGTGGGAGCCACGCGTGTCGGCGCCTACTGCTTCGCCGCTGGCGCTGGCAACGACGGCGCCGCCCAGGATCTCTTCGACGCGCCAGTCGGCGTAGGCCTCGCCGCACAGCGAGGCGGCGTCGACGCGCACCACGTAGTGCCCCGAGGCCGGCGCCAGCTTCCACACCACGTTCTCCTGATCGCGCCCGTCGAGCAGGCAGCCGGCGTTGGAGTCGCCGTCGAGCAGCGGGGCGTCGGCGGCGGCGCCCGGGTCGGGCAGCGCCGGCGGCGGCGGCGGGCGATAGCCGCTCGGATGGCGCGAGAAGATCTCGACGCCGTCCGGGTCGACGACGTGCAGGTCGAGATCGGCGTCGCCGGTCCAGGCCAGGTGCACGACCAGGGGGCCCGACGGCAGCGACGCGGCGGCGACGTCGATCGCCTGCTGCGTCGGCGCACCGACCCGGCCGGCGCCGTCGACCGCCTGGGCGATGAGCTGGCGCGTGCCGCTGGCGATGGCACGCGAGAAGCCGAGGCGCACGTTGAAGGTCGGTAGCGTCGGCGCATCGGTCGAGGGCACGCCGGCCCCGACGATCCAGTAGCCGCGGTCGCCGTCGAGCGCCAGCAGCACGGCGGTGGCCGAAGGGTCGAGGGCTCCGAGCAGCGGCCGGTTGCTCTCGCCGGCGACGACGCGGGCGTCGGAGAACTGCAGCGCCTGCACGGCGGGGCCCGCCGCCGCCGGCGCGGGCAGGGCGCCGCGGGCGAAGGTGCCGCCGGTGACCACGAGGTCCGCCGCGACGCCCGGATCCGCGGTGCTCCCCGAGCAGCCGCCGAGCGCCGCCAGTGCCGCGAAGAGCAGCGCGCTCGCCCAACGGCCGTGGAGCGCCAGGTCGCCGGCGGGCACTAGAACACCACCTGCCCGCGCACGGTCAGGACGTCGCCCCCGAGCGTGGTCGGGGCGCCGGTGACGGTGATGCCGAGCGCGTTCCAGCTGTGGTCCCACTCCAGTGAGAGCCGGCCGTACGGCTGCACCATCGCAGCGGCGACGACGCCGAGCGTGGCGAAGGTCTTGTCGCGCGGGACGATGCTGGTGCCGACCTGCTGCCGCGCGTCGGCATCGGGATCGTAGCGGTCGTAGCGGACGCCGACGGCGCACCAGCGGCCGAGCTGCTGCGTCGCCGCCAGGTACCAGCCGAGCTCGCGCAGGTCGCGGCCGGCGGCGATCGGATCGGCGACGTAGAGCGCGCGATCGAGGTTGGTCGCCCAGGTGATCTCGCCGTAGACGCGCAGCGGCCCCAGGCGCGGCAGCTCGGCGGTGACGCGCAGATCGCCGCCGAGCGCGTAGCGCGTAAACGTGCGCGATGCCGTGGCCGGCTGGCCGACGACGCCGACGATCTCGGTGACGTCGACCTGTCCGTCGGCGTTGGCGTCGCGCCACACCAGCGTGTCCTTGGTCGACGCCGTGCCGGGCGAAAAGCCGGTGCCGTAGAGCGCCGAGACGCCGCCGGCGACCGCCAGGCGCGCGTGCGGGCGCGTCTCCGCGCCGACGCGGCCGAGAAAGTCCTTCGACGCCGTCGGATCGACCACCGCGAACTGCTTGTCGCCGGTCGGGTGGCCGTTCATCACCGCCGCCTGCCAGCGCAGCCAGCGCCAGCCGCCCTGCATGCGCGCGCCGAGATCGAACTCGCCGGGGAAGAGCGCGCGCTCCAGGTTGGAGCGCTCGAGAAACAGGCGCACGTAGTCCTTCTCCTGCACCTCGAAGCCGAAGGGGATGCGCATCAGGCCGAGGGTGCCCATGACGAGCGGCAGCTGTCCGTCGCGCACGGCGCAGCGCGGCCAGCAGGCCGAGACCTCGGCGTTGGTGATGCGCGCCACCGGGCCGTTGACGGTGTTGCCGTCGAACTCGAGGCTGCCGGCGAGGATGCCGTAGTCGGCATCGGCGCGCAGGCGGGCGCGGCGGATGAGGAAGCGGGTCTCGTTGAGCGGCGCGCCCGTCGAGGGGTTGACCTCGTCGACGGACGCCGCCGAGTAGGCGACGCCGTCGGCCTGCACGAACCCGAAGAGCGTGACGGCGAAGCGGCCCACGCGGAAGGCGGCGTGCGCCTGCTTTTGCGCATCGAGGTCGACGCGCAGCGCGCGCAGCTCGGCGGCCTGGCGATCGATGCGCGCCTGGGCGTCGCCGAGTTGGCGCGCCAGATCGTCGACGCGAGCGGCGATGTCGTCGCGCGGCGCCGGCGGCGGGTCGGCGCGGGCGTGGGCATTGCCGTTGCCGCGGGCGTGGACGCTGCCGTCGGCGCGGGCGTGGGCGTTGCCGTCGCCGCGGGCGCTGGTGCTGGCGGCGCCTGCGCGCGCGCCGGCGCCGCGAACGCGACCAGCAAGATGGCGAGCGGGAGTCGCAAGCTCAGGGCAGCGGCGGCAGGGTGCCGCCCGGCGCCAGCGAGGGGAAGTAGGGCGCGTCCTTGGCCGGATCGCCAGTTTGCGCGGTGGTGCACGCGTTGAGCAGCTCGACGTTGGTCATCGGGTTTGTGACGCAGGCCGCCTGGGCCATGTCGCCGCCGCCCATGTCGGCCGCGCCGCCGCTGTTGTTGCTACACGCGGCCAGCGCCCCCAGCGACAGCGCGGCGAGCAGCCGAAGGATCTTTTTCGTCGTGGTCGTCATCACTGCGCCTCGCAGTAGCCGTGGCGGCACTTGCCGGCGCCACAGGGAGTGTCATCGACGCAGGCGGTGCAGCTGGTCGTGCCCATCGGCACCTTGGCGTCGTAGTAGCAGCCGCACGGCTGCGCCGGCGTCAGCGGCGACAGGTCGCCGCCCTCGCTGTCACGCTGCACCTTCATCGCGCACGCGGGCACCAGGCCCGCCCCGACGACGAAGTCGAGCGGCTCGAACGCCGGGTTCGCGGTCACCGCGTTGCCCGCCAGCATGTCGATGATCGTCTGCGCGTTGGGGTTGAGCGCGCCCCCGCCCGCCGCCTGGGGCGCCAGATACTCGACGTACGACCACAGCGGGTAGTGGCCGTCGCGCACGTTCTGCTTGTCGAACGTGGTCGGCGTCGCATCGGGCCAATACGACTTGAGCTGCTTGAAGGCGCGGAAGGCGAGCGAGTGCAGCATGGCGCGCGCCGGATCGTAGACCTCGACGCCCAGGATGCCGAGGGTCTTGTCCCCGTTGCCCGTCGACGCCTGGGCGGCGATGGCGGTCGCCACCGCGCTCGACTGATCGATCTGATGTTGCGGATCGGCGAGCAGTTGCCACTTCGACGCGGGGACGCCGATGTTGCCGCCGATCGAGATCTGCGTCCCCTTGGACGCGGGCCGCCCGTAGAAGAACTGCGGATCGCTCCACGGCGCCACCATCGCGTTGAGCGGGCCCAGGCCGGCGACGAGGTAGGCCTCCTCGGCCGTGATCGTGATCTGCGACGACCCCTGGTTGGTGCCGACGCCGCCCGGGACGGCGAAGACCATCGCCTGCACCGGGCCGCGGGTCACCGCCACCGTCGCCGGCTTGGCCGGCGCCGACGGGCAGTCGACGGCGTCGGGGAAGACGATGGAGATGCCGAGGTCCGCTTTTTTGCCCGAGCCGGCGGCCGGCGGCGTGCAGGTCGGTGGGGTCGTCTTCGGATCGAAGGTCGCCGACGGGATGTAGAAGGTGCCGCCGCCGGTGGCGTTGGGCGTGAAGTCGGAGTTGCCGTAGATGAACGAGGTGTTGCTGCACGAGCCGTTGGGCGTGTAGACGATCGTGATCGGCGTGGCCTGCGCGCGCAGCTTGACGCCGAGCGCCTTCAAGATCGGCACCTGCGTGTCCGCCGCTTGGATGTAGACGCGGTTGGGTCCGACGGCGACGTCGTCCTCGCACATCGGCGTCTGCGCGCGCGCCACGCCACCGACGGCGCAGGTCGCGATCATCGCCAAGCTGATGGTCAGTCTCATCATCCCTCCCGTGGCGGCGGGCTACAGCGAGCCGCGTGCCAACGGTAAAGGTGCGAGATGACTCTGTCGATCCGTAGAGACACGGAGGCCCAGCCTCGCCAGGCCGCGGTGTCGAGACCTCCGTGCGACTACGGGACGGGGACGGGGCCGTCGTACTCGACGTGGATGTAGGTGCCGAGCCGGGTGTTGTACGCGAGGTACCAGCCCGGGTGATCGGGATCTTCGTAGAGCACGATCTCGTCGTTGTCCCACGACCAGTCATCCACGTAGCCGAGATCGTCGGGGGCGACCAGGAAGTAGGCGTTGCCGAACCAGAAGCGGCGGCGGGGTGCGTCCCAGCCGCGCAGTCGATAGGCGTGGCCGCGGCCGATCGGGCCGTTGAAGTGACCGTGCGGCCATGGACGGCCGACCCGATAGCGCTCGTCGTTGCGGCCGCCTTCGTGGCCGACCCAGTGCGCGTCCTTGTCGACGTGCGGGCGCTGCTCGTGCGGGATCGGCGGCGGCGGCGGCACGCGCCGCCCCGGCTGCTGCGGCGGCGGCGGCGGGACGACCACGCCACCCGGGCGCGGCGCGGGGACGACCACACCGCCCGGATGCGGCGCCGGATGAGACGGCATCGGCCCGTGCGGCGGCCCTGCCGGGAAGTGCGGCGGCGCGCCTGGACCACCATGTGTGGGCGGGCCGGCCGGTCCACCATGCCCACCGTGCTCGCCATGTTGCGCGTACACAGGGGCGGCCAGCGCCAGCGTCGCCACCACGGCGATCGAAAGTGAGCTCAGAGTATGGTTGCGCATGGGGCGAAGATAGTCCGCCGCCCGGCCCGGCGCAATCTCAAGCCTTGTCGAAGAGCTTGAGCGCGAGCGCGCCGTGCGTGACGGCGGCGCCGGCGCGCAGCGAGGCGGCGATGAACACCGTCTCGGCGACCTCCTCGCGCGTGGCGCCGGCCCGCTTGGCCGTGCGCGTGTGCACGTCGAGGCAGTACGGACACTGGGTGGTGCAGGCGACCGCCAGCGCCATCAGCTCGCGGTACTTGACCGGGATCGCGCCTTCGCGACCAACGATGGCGTCGAGCTCGACGAAGCTCCTGAATTCGGTCGGGGCGAGCTGCTTCAGATCTACTTCTTTTTCGACGATGGGGGGACCAGCTTCTTGAGCCGCAGATAGGTGACGACGTTGCCGTAGTGCTCGTTGTCGTGCGCCACGTTGATGTCGAGCGCCTGAAACTTGATCATCTTGCCGCCGAACAGCTCGATCGGCGACGTCAGCGTCGCGTCCGTCGAGGCGGCGTACGCCGCGTCGCAGTAGGCGAACGCCTCGGCCAGCGCCTTTTGCAGCTCGGCCTTGGTCGTCACCGTCTTCTCGATGCTCGCCTTGGGCGCCTTGGTCTCCTTCTTGGCCGCGCCGCAGAACATGTAGGACGCGTCGGCGACGTGGCCGATGAGCTGGCCGAAGCTGCGCACCTCGGGCGTCGGCTTGAACGCGTAGTCGGCCGGCGGCATCTCCTCGGCGGCCCCGAGGAGGAACTTCTCGACGCGCTCGAAGTTGCCCTTGAGCGACGACGAGATCGGATTGGCGCCGCTGGCCGGCTTCGGCTGCGCGAACGCGAGCGGAGCTGCGAGCAAGACGGCGGCGACGGTGAGCATGCGCATGCGGTCCCTCCGTGAAGGTGCCGCACCGTATCACGCTCAGTCGGGCAGCGGGATGCGCTCGTGCTCGTCGCCCGGCACCTTGGGGAAGCGCCCCTCCCGCCAGTCGCGCTTGGCGGCGTCGATGCGCGCCTGCGTGCTGGCCACGAAGTTCCAATAGATGTGGCGCTCGCCGTCGAGCGGCGCGCCGCCGAGGAGCATGACGTGCGCCGCGCCGTCGGCGACGAGCGAGACGCGCGCGCCGGGCGTGAAGACCAGCATCCTGCCGGCGCCGAAGGCGCAGCCGTCGCAGCGGACGGAGCCGGCGGCGACGTAGGCGGCGCGCTCCTGGTGATCGTCGGGCAGCGCCAGCGCGGCGCCGTCGTCGAGCCGCGCGTCGACGTACAGGGTCGGCGACAGCGTGCCCACCGGCGAGGTGGCGCCGTACGCCGTGCCGGCGAGCACGCGCAGGGCGACTCCCGGCCGCTCGATGCGTGGCAGGCTCTCGGCCGGGTGGTGCTCGAAGCGCGGGGCGTCGTCCTCGTGCGCCGTCGGCAGCGCCACCCACGCCTGGATGCCGTCGAGCAGACCGCCGCGCGCGCGCGCCTCGGGGCTGGTGCGCTCGGAGTGCACGATGCCGCGGCCCGCCATCATCCAGTTGACGGCGCCGGGGCGAATGGGCTGCGCCGAGCCGAGGCTGTCGCGGTGCATGATCTCGCCGTCGAACAGGTAGGTCACCGTGGCCAGCGCGATGTGTGGATGTGGGCGCACATCGATGCCGTGCCCCGGCGCCAACTGGTTGGGCCCCATGTGATCGAAGAAGATGAACGGCCCCACCAGGCGCCGCTCGGCCGCCGGCAACAGCCGCCGCACGGAGAAGCCGCCGAGATCGCGCGCGCGTCCGTCGAGGACCAGCGCGATCGCCGGATCGCCCGGATGCGCGCACCCCGGCTCGAGATCGGGCAGCGTGCTCATGTCCGCTCCTGGGGAGACGGTGGCTGAATGCGCGACTCGTGCTCCAGCGCCCGCGCGATCTCTTTGTGCTGCTTGGCCATCTCGGCGCGCGGCTCGCCCGAGCACACCGGCGCCACCGCCTCGGCCAGCCGCAAAAAGCCCACGGTCTGCTCCCGCAGCCGCTCGGCCGACGCCTGCTCGACGAGGCTGCCGTCGGCGGCGAAGGCGCGATCGGCGTGCGCGAGCGCGAACATGTCGGGGAAGACGAGCGCGCCGCAGCCCTCGAGCGGGATGCGGGTCTGCCACAAGCCGCGGATGCCGCCGATCGGCCCCGGCGAGGCGGCCACCAGGTAGACGCTGCGCCCGCGCCACGGCATCGGGCGGGCGCGGGAGACCCAGTCGATCGCGTTCTTGAGCGTCCCGGCGATCGAGTAGTTGTACTCGGGGTTGGCGATCACCAGGGCGCTGGCCGCTTCGATCCGCCGCTTGAGCTCCAGCGCGCCGGGCGGCAGGCCCTCATTGGCCTGCAGATCGCCGTCGTACAGCGGCATGTCGAACTCGGCGAACGAGGCGAGGTCGACCTCGGCGCCCGCGTCCCGCAAGATGGCGGCGACGGCGGCGATGAGCTTCTTGTTGTAGGAGCCCTTCCGCAGCGACGCGGCGAACGCGAGGATCTTCATGCTGTCTCCAACCGATAGGTGATAGGCACGGGCCCAGAGGATATAATGATCGGCGTGCGCTGTGCTCGCGCGACGTTGATCGCACTCGGTCTCGTCACTCTCGTCGCGCGGCCCGCTGCCGCCGAGCCCGAGCATACCCTGCGCATCTCGTCGATCGCACCCGACGGCACCGCCTACGCCCGCGAGCTGCGCGGGCTCGCCGCCGAGGCGCTGGCGCAGACGCAGGGCCGCGTGCGCGTCAAGACCTACTTCGGCGCGGTCGCCGGCGCCGAGCACGACGCGTGGGAGCGGGTGCTGCGCGGCCAGCTCGACGGCGTCGCCTCGGCGGCGATGCTGTGCGAGGAGCTCTCACCGACGATGCGGGTGATGCGCATGCCCGGGCTGTTTCGCAGCCGCGAAGAGGCGGTCGCCGTGCTGACGCGCCTCAAGCCGCTCGCCGATCGCGAGTTCGAGCACGCTGGTGCGCGCAACCTGGGCGGCGTCATGATGGGCCCGGTCATCCTGTTCACGCGCGAGCCGGTACGCACGCTCGCCGAGATCCGCCGGCACACCTACTGGATCTGGGACGCCGATCCGGTGATGACGCCGGTCTACCCGGTGCTCGGCCTCAGCGTCCTGCCGCTGCCGATCAACGAAGCGGCGCGCGCCTTCGAGCAGAAGCGCCACGACGGCTTCGTGGCCACGCCGGCGGCGGCGCTCGCGTTTCAGTGGTCGACCCTGACGCGCTACTACGAGCCGCTGCCCATCGCCTACCTCGTCGGCTGCCTGGTCGTCGCCAACCGGGCGTTCGATGAGCTGTCGCTGTCGGACCAGCAGGCACTCTCCGCGGCGGCGGCCAAGACGATCGTACGCATCGACGGTGTGGGGCGCGACATGGATGCCGAGCTCCTCGGCGGCCTGTTCGAAAAGCAGGGGCTGCACCCGGTTCCCGTGACCCGCACGCTGCAGATCGAGTACGACGTGACGGCGGCGCGGGCGCGCGCCGAGCTGATGGCGCACCACCGCATCGACCCCGAGCTCATCGCCAGGGTCGAGCAGATGCTCGCCGAGATCCGCGCGCAGCAGCCGCCGCGCTGAGTTGCGCTAGACTCCGGCGCGCATGCGGTTCGATCTGCTGGTCGGCCTGTTCTGCCGTGAAGCGGTGCGCGCGCTGATGCGCCACAAGCTGCGCTCGGCATTGACCACGCTCGGCATCATGATCGGCATCGCCGCCGTCGTCCTCGTCGTCGCCGTGGGGCAGGCGGGCTCGGCGCGCGCCGAGGACGCGCTGCAGAAGCTGGGCGACAACCTGGTGTGGATCGAAGCCGGCTCGCGCAACATCAACGGCGTCCGCACCGGCAGCCACGGCACCACCTCGCTCACCGCCGAGGACGCCGAGGCGATCCGGCGCGAGGTGCCGCTTTTGAAGCGCATGTCGCCGCAGGTCGACGGCACGCTGCACGTCATCGGCCCCACGCGCAACTGGACGACGCGCTATCGCGGCGAGACGCCCGACTACCTCGCCATCAAGAAGTGGGACGTCGCCGCCGGCGCCAGCTTCACCGACGACGACGTCACCCAGGCGGCGTCCAAGGTGCTGCTCGGCCAGACGGTGCGCCGCGAGCTGTTCGGCAACGACGACCCCGTCGGACAGCAGCTCCGCATCAACGGCCAGCTCTTCGAGGTCGTGGGCGTGCTCGCCCCAAAGGGCCAGAACGGCGACGGGCGCGATCAGGACGACTGGATCCTCATGCCCTACACCACCGCCGAGAAGAAGATCCGCGGCGGCGGCCTCCGCTGGCTCGACGACATCCTGTGCTCGGCCGTCTCGTCGCAGGCGATCGGCCCGGCGATCGATCGCATCGTCGCGGTGCTGCGCGAGCGTCACCGCATCCGCGCCGGCGAGCCGGACGACTTCAACATCCGCCGCCCCGACGAGGTGCTCAAGGCGCAGCTCGACGCGGCGCGGGCCCTGACCCTCCTGCTGGTCACCATCGCGTCGATCTCGCTGCTCGTCGGCGGCATCGGCATCATGAACGTGATGCTGGCGTCGGTGGCGCAGCGCACGCGCGAGATCGGCGTGCGGCTGGCGATCGGCGCCCGCAGCGCCGCCATTCAGCTGCAGTTCCTCGGCGAAGCGGTGATGCTCAGCCTCGCCGGGGGCCTGCTGGGCGTGGCGCTGTCGGTGGCGGGAAAGTGGATCTTCGAGAGCGCGCTCGGGTGGCCCATCGACATCCCGTTCGCGGCCGTCGTGCTCGCCGTCGCGTCGTCGGCCGCCGTCGGCATGTTCTTCGGCTACTACCCGGCCCGCCGCGCGGCGCGACTGGACCCGATCCTGGCGCTGCGGCACGAATAGGCGGCCCCGGTTACAGCTCGATCTGCGCGCCCATCTCGACGACGCGATTCGGCGGCAGGCCGAAGAACGCCGTCGCCGTCCGCGAGTTCCGCGACAGGAACGCGAACAGCGCCTTGCGCCAGCGCGCCATGCGCCCCCTGCCGGTCACCAGGAGCGTCTCGCGCCCGAGGTAGAAGCTCGTCGTCGTCCGGGTCGCACTTGAGCCCTTGCGTTGCGCGCCGCCGCAGCGTCTTCATGACGTTCGGGGTCTGCATGAAGCCGTAGTGCGCGACCACGCGGTAGAAGCCGTAGCCCAGCTCCTCGATCTCCAGCGCGGTCGCGCCCGCGACCACCGGCGATCCGCGGTCATCACCGACAGCAGCACCACCTGCTGGTGCAGCACCTTGTTGTGCTTGAAGTGGTGCAGCAGCACCGGCGGGGTGCCGCGCCGTCGCCGAGGTCATGAACACCGCCGTGCCCGGCACGCGGTGGGGCTTGGTCGCCGCCAGGTCCTGCCATGAACAGATCGAGCGGCAGCGTGCTCGGCCGTCATCTGCCGCGCCAGCTCGGCGCGCCCGCGCTTCCACGTGGTCATGACGGTGAACACCACCGCGGCCACGGCGAGCGGGAACCAGCCGCCCGATTGCGATCTTGGCCGACGTTGGCGACGAAGAACGACAGATCGATGGCGAGGAACAGCGCGAGCACCGCGCCGGCGCGCGGCCCGCGACCAGCCCCAGCGTCTGCCGCGCCACCGCGTAGAAGAGCAGCGAGGTGATCGTCATGGTGCCGGTGACCGCGATGCCGTACGCCGCGGCCAGGTTGCTCCGACGCGCGGAAGCCGAGCACCAGCGCCGATGCACGCGACCATCAGCGCCCAGTTGATCTCGGGGATGTAGATCTGCCCCGTCGCGTCGCCCGAGGTGTGCACGATGCGTCACGCGCGGCCAGTAGCCGAGCTGCACCGCCTGCTGCGTGAGCGAGAACGCGCCCGAGATGAGCGCCTGCGACGCGATCACCGTGGCCACCGTGGCGAGCACCACCATCGGATAGAGCAGCCAGCCCGGCGCCAGCGCGTAGAACGGATTGCCGACGCGCGCGCTCGGCCGCTCGGCGATGAGCAGCGCGCCCTGCCCGAAGTAGTTGCAGCAGCAGCGCCGGCAGCACGCACGGCGTACCAGGCGAGCGCGGATCGGCCGCCTGCCGAAGTGGCCCATGTCGGCGTAGAGCGCCTCGCCGCCGGTGATGCACGAGCACGACCGCGCCGAGCACGAGGAAGCCGTGCCTTGCCGTTGTGCGCGAAGAAGCGCGACGGCGTAGAGCGGGGTTGACCGCCGCGAGGACCACGGGGTGGCGCGACGATCGCCGGCACGCCCAGCGCGGCGATGGCCAGCGAACCAGACCAGCATCATCGGGCCGAAGATGCGCGCCGATGCCGCCGGTGCCGCGCCTCTGCACGAAGAACAGCGCGATGAGGATGCCGCACGGTGATCGGCACGACGAACGGCTGGAACGCGTGGGTCGCCACCTCGAGACCCTCGACCGCCGAGAGCACCGAGATGGCCGGCGTGATCATGCCGTCGCCGTAGAGCAGGGCGGCGCCGAAGAGCCCCAGCATGAGCAGCACGAACATGTTGCGCGGGCTGCGCTTGTCGCTCTTGGGGTGCACGAGCGCGAGCAGCGCGAGGATGCCGCCTTCGCCGTGGTTGTCGGCGCGCATCACGAGCGACAGGTACTTGACCGACCACGACCAGCATCAGCGACCAGAAGACGAGCGACAGGATGCCGAGCACGTTCTCGGTCGTGGGCGCCAGCCCGTGATCGGGCGCCGAAGCACTCCTTGATCGCGTACAGCGGCGAGGTGCCGATGTCGCCGTAGACGACGCCGAGCGCGCCGACCGACAAGAGCGCCAGCTCCCGCGGCGTTCTCGCGGACGGTCCGACATCTTCGTTGGGAGACTCGCCGCGGACCTCTTCTACGCGCAACGAGCCGGTCGTGCTGTCGCCCGGCGGGGATTCGCTCATCGGTGCCGTCCTGGACGATACCCCGCTTGTGGGCGTTTCGCCAACCGCGCGCGTAAAGGGGCGCAGGACGATCAGCGGACGAGGGTGACGAGCGCGCGCGCCGGCTCGGGCTCTTCAGCCTCGTAGTGCGCTTCGCCGGCGCCGGTCGACCCCAGCTCGTAGCCGCTCTCTCCGTGCAGCGCGGTGTCGAGGCCCTCGCGCTCCTCGTCGGGCGTCACGCGCAGCCCGATCGTCTTGTCGATGGCGTAGAGGATGGCGTAGCTGAGCACGACGGCGAACGCCGCAGCGGCGACGACGCCCACGATCTGGGTGAGCATGATCGCGCCGTTGCCGCGCAAGAGACCATCGGCACCGGCGGGGTTGAACGCCTTGGTCGCGAACACGCCGGTGAGCAGCGCGCCGAGCGCGCCGCCGACGCCGTGCACGCCGAACGCGTCGAGCGCGTCGTCGTAGCCGAAGCGCCCCTTGAGCAGCACGCCGCCGTAGCAGACGACGCCGGCCACCGCGCCGATCAGCGATCGCCGCCATCGGCGAGACGAAGCCGGCCGCCGGCGTGATGCCGACCAGCCCGGCGACCAGGCCCGACGCGACGCCGAGCATCGTCACCTTGCCGAAGCGCAGCGCCTCGACGAGCGCCCCAGGCCAGCGCGCCGGCGGCGGCGGCGAGGTGCGTGTTGACGAACGCGAGCGCGGCGAGGCCGTTCGACGCCGAGCGCCGAGCCGCGCGTTGAAGCCGAACCAGCCGAACCACAGGATGCCGGCGCCGATCACCGTCATCGTCAGGTTGTGCGGCGCGTGCGCTGCGCGACGGATAGCCGAGCCGCTTGCCGAGCACGATCGCGCACACCAGCGCCGAGACGCCGGACGACAGGTGCACGACCGTGCCGCCGGCGAAGTCGAGCGCGCCGAGCTTGGCGAGCCAGCCGCCGGTCGCCCACACCCAGTGCGCGAGCGGATCGTAGACCAGCGTCGCCCACGAGAGCGTGAACAGGCAGTACGCCGAGAACTTCATGCGCTCGGCGAACGCGCCGGAGATGAGCGCCGGCGTGATCACCGCGAACATCCCCTGGTACATCATGAAGAGCGAGGTGCGGCACGGTCGCCGAGGCGTCCTCGGCTCCAGGCCGACGCCGCTGCAGGCACGACGTAGTCGAAGCCGCCGATGAGCCCGCCGTGCGTCGTGCCGAACGCGAGCGAGTAGCCGATCACCGCCCACTGCACGCTGACGATGCCGAGCGCGAAGAAGCAGTGCATGAACGTCGACAGCACGTTCTTGCCGCTGCACCATGCCGCCGTAGAACAGCGCGAGGCCGGGCGTCATGAGCATCACCAGCGCCGTCGAGACCAGCAGCCAGGCGGTGTCGCCGCTGTTGATCCCCGAAGCTGGCATGAACCCTCCTGACGTCGATCCTATCCCGTGATTGTTTCCGGCAGGTAAGACGGATGTTACGTGCAGGGAAAATCCAGCTAGGGGTTTCGCCGTCGATCGCTTTACCGAAGATCCCCCATTTCACGAGGGCGTCACCGCGCGCTATAGCCGCCTCGCCGAGGGTCGGGCGAGTGGGAGGGACGTCATGAATCAGTTTCGGCTGTTGGTCGTCGACGACGATCGGGAGATTCGCGAAGTTCTGCGCTCCGCGCTCGAGGACCAGGGCTTCACGGTCGCGGTCGCGGCGAACGGCGCCGAGGCGATGGCCAAGCTGGAGGAGCGGCCACCGTGCCTGGTGCTGCTCGATCTAATGATGCCGATCGTCGATGGCTGGGAGGTGCTCGACCGCATGCGCGCCGATCCGACGTTGGCGAGCGTGCCGGTATGCGTCTGCTCGGCGGCGGCGGGCCTCGAATCGACGCGCGCCGACTTCGTGTTGCGCAAGCCGTTCGGCGTCGACGCGGTGATGGAGGTCGTCGAGCAGATCCATTGAACGGCTGGTTGGGCAAGCCCAACTGCAAACAGATGTCGTGGGTGGGGATCTCTCCACCCACGGGGGATGAGTCCACAGCGGCCGCTGCCGCCGCGCGCGATCGCTGTTGGTCGATCGCACGCAACTCCGCTCAATGGGGACACCACCGCGTAGCGCGATGTAGGTGAATGAATTACCGTCTGCGCTGGTCCGCAGGTTGCACATCGACGTGCGCAGATGCGTTCCATTTTGCTCCAGGCCACGACGACCACGACCCTGCAGCCCTGCTGCGTTCGGGGGATCCTATGAGCATCAGGCTCTCGGGCTGGCTCTCCAGCTCCATCTTTACCGTGTCGGCTTGTCTCGCACTGGCGCAGCTCGGCTGCGTGCAGGCAAAGGGGGGCGGGAACGCGCCCGCGGTCGTGCGCCCGCCGGTCATCCCCGAAGACTCCTTCGTGACGCTGAAGGAGCCGCTCGCCGCCCACGCCGAGCTGTGCGCCAAGGACGGCGCGCACCCCGACTTCCCGAACGACGCCGATCTATTGACCAAGGTGTTCTGCCAGGACCTCGTCCCCGGTGGCTCGATGCCGACCCCGCACAGCCTGAACGACCTGCAGAAGCTGCTCGGCCTCGACTTCAAAGATCCCACCGGCGAAAACGGCGCCGGTGGCAATCCCGGCTTCGCCATCCTCAGCCACTCGTCGGCGTTGACGGCGCGCAAGATCACCACCCTCACGCCGACGGTGTTCCTGTTCACGCCGCCGCCAGCCGACGGCAGCGCCCCCAACCACTTCGCCTTCCTCGGCTTCGACCCGGGAGAGCAGTTCGCCGAGGTCGCCGTCGACGACCCGACGGCCGGCGGCATCAACTTCTACCTCGTCATCTTCCAGCAGGCGTGCAACCTCCAGCCCGGCGGCTGCACCTACGCCGATCTGCTCACCCAGAGGATCACCACCGGCTGGAGCAACGTCGGCGTCTACGAGATGTCGACGGCGCTCGGCAACACCATCTTCGATTGCCACGTCTGCCACGATCCGCAGAACACCGGCGACACGATCCTGCGCATGCAGGAGATCGAGCCGCCGTTCACCCACTGGTTCAGCATGCAGACCGAGGGTGGCCGCTCGCTGTTCGAAGACTTCCACAAGGCGCACGGCACCACTGAGGACTACGGCCCCGTTCCGGCAACGATGATTGACAAGTCGGACCCGGCCTTGATGGCGCAGATGATCACGCAGGCCGGCTTCGGCACCCAGCTCAACGCCTTCCCGTCCCAGGAGATCGAGGCGGAGCTGAAGGCGTCGGCGCCGCTGCAGCCGGCGGTGAACGTGCCTCCGGGCCACAGCGCGGTCTGGGAAGGCATCTACGCCAACGCCGTCGCCGGACAGTTCATCGCCACGCCGTATCACGACGTCAAGGTGACCGACCCCGACAAGCTGGCGAGCATGAGCGCGCAGTATCAGGACTACCTGATGGGACAGCAGTCGACGCTGCCCGACATTCGCGACGTGTTCCTGAACGGCGCGCTGCGCGACCTCGGCTTCGCGCCCAAGGCCGGAATCGACGGACACACCCTGCTTCAGCAGATGTGCCAGGAGTGCCACAACAGCAACCTCGATCCCGGAGTCACGCGCGATCGCTTCCTCGTCGATACGCTCGATCAGATGAGCCGCGACGAGAAGGATCTGGCGATCCAGCGGCTCAACCTCGGCATGGACACGCGGCTCATCATGCCGCCGACGCTGTACCGAACCATCACTGACGACGAGCGCCAGGCGATGATCACCGAGCTACAAAAGTGAGTGAAGGGCTGAACATGAGGCTGGCAAGAATCACGTTCGTGTTGGCGTCGGCGGGGCTGGTGGCGGGCTGCTTGAACCAGCTGATTCCGGCCCACGAAGCGACGGCGACCAGCGGCTCCGGCGGCGGCACGCCGATCTACGACATGGGACACTCCTACGCGCCCGATCCGGTCGGCGACGGCGGCATGCCGATCAAATACAGCGACATCCAGACTCAGTTCGACAGCCTGGGCTGCACCACGTCGATGTGCCACGGCGGCACCACGCCGCCGGTGCTGGTGGCCACGCCGACCGACAACTCGGTGGCGTTGAGCAACTACTACGACCTGTTGAGCGGCTGTGCCACCGGCATGCCCGATCCCTCCGACTGTATCGACCCGGTGAAGGTCGACGACTCGGTGCTGCTCGCCAAGACCTGCGCCACCAGCGGCGTCCCGCACATGGGCGGGGCGCCGTTCAAGGACGACACCGATCCCACCTACCAGCTATGGCGGGGATGGATCGCGGCCGGCGCGCCCTACTGATCGCGCTCAGGTGCCGCTGAGCGCGATCAGCCGCTCGCCCGCGGACCGTGTCGTCTCCGCTGCGGTGCGCCAGCGCCCGCGCTGCAACCGGTGCCAGAGCACGAGCGCGCCGATGATGCACTCGCCGCACAGGCCGAGCCAGCCACCGAACGCTCCCAGCCCCGCGCGCCAGCCCAGCAGCCACGCCAGCGGTGGCGTCATCAGCCACGCCGTCACCACGCCGACCACCGCAGCGAAACGCACGTCACCGACGCCGCGCAAGATGCAGCGCGCGGCGATGTTGGCGCCGTCGAACGTCTGGAACACGGCCGCGACGTAGAGCAGGCGCACCGCGGTCGCCGCCAGCGCCGGGTCGCTCGTGAAGCCGGAGGCGATCAGCCGGCCACACGAGACGAACAGGATCGAGCAGGTGAGCGTGTACGCGCCCCCGACGCGCAGGGCCAGGTGCGCCACCGGCAGCACCAGCTCCTGCCGGCGCGCCCCCACCGCCTGGCCCGCGAGCACCGACGCCGCCTCCGACACCGCGTACGCGGGCAGAAAGGAGAACTGACACACCTGCAGCGCGATCTGGTGCGCCGCCATCTGCGTCTCCGAGAGCGACGAGATGAGCGCGGCCAGGAGCACGAACGAGCCCACCTCGAGCATGAACTGCAGCGCGGTCGGCAGCCCGATGCGCCACAGCTCGACGAAATGGCGCCGGGTCGCGCCGGTGGCGCGCCAGCCGCGCGCGCGCCCCAGCCCCCAGAGCACGCCCGACTCGACGCCCTGCGCGATGAACGTGGCCGACGCGGCGCCGGCCACGCCCCAGCGGAGCGCGAACACGAACAGCGTCGCCAGCGCGATGTTGACCAGGTTGCCGACGATGGTCGCCACCATCGGCGAGCGCGCGTCGCCCTCGCCGTAGCGCGTCTCGCGCAGCGCCACGCCGACGAGCGCCAGCGGCGCCGCCAGATTGCGGATCCAGAAGTACAACCGCGTGGCTTCACCCGCCTCGCGCGTCGCCGACAGGTGCAGCATCAGCGGCGCCAGGAGCTGGCCCGCCACTACCGTCGCTGCGCCGAGCACGACCGCCGTTTGCAGCGCGGCGGCGCGATAAGCCGCGACCAGATCGCCGCGCCCGGCGCCGACCGCCTGCGACACCAGCGTCTTTACGCCGCGAATGAGCCCGAACGAGAAGCACAGGACGGCGAACGCGGCGGTGCCGCCCATGCCGACCCCGGCGAGCGAAGCCGGTCCCAGATGGCCGACGAGCAGCGTGTCGACCAGGGTCATGATGCTGTACGACAGCGTGGAGACCGTGATCGGCCACGCGAGCCGGAGCAGATCCGCCAACGGACGTTGTTCCCACTGCAACTGCTTTGCTTGCGATTCCATGTCCGCACCCGAGAAGAGAAATGAAGGCAAAAAAAAACCGCGGGATCCTTTCGGAGCCCGCGGCGGTCGACGAAGAAAGATTGCGAGACTAGGTGACTCGAACCCTCCTACGCGCTTCCGCCGCGCGCTCGCCACGACCGAGCCCGCAGACGCGCATGGTGTGCGCCGTCGGCGAAATCGGTTTGGCGGTGATATGGAGGTAGAGTCGTCGCATTGGATTCACGTGGGTCTGACAATCGGAAAGATAGCGCAGCACCCTCGTCGCCGTCAACGTTTTCGATGAATGAATCGCGACGAAACTCGTTACATTTCGTCAGAACGATATGGCCACTCTATTATTTATAGCCGTCGGCCTCGCCCTCGATCTGACCGGAGCGGGCGCCGCTCCCACCTGCGTCCGCCAGGGCGACCGGCTAGCCTGCGGATTTCACTGCGTGTCGAACCTCAACGCCGTGGCCTGCGCGCAGACACCCGAGGGTCTGTGCGCGGCCACGCCGAGCCGGGTGCTGTGCTGGGATCCGCCGCCCGATGTGCGCGCGATCATCGACTCGGGGCGCGACGATCTGCCTCAGCCAAAATGTGTGACCAGCATCAACGGCGCCGCCTGCGGCTACTACTGCGAGCAGACCGGCGACACGGTCGGGTGCGCCAACTCGCCGATGGGCGCTTGCGCCACGCGCTTCGGCGTCCTGCGCTGCTGGGATCCGGCGCCCGAGGTGCGCTGGGCGATGGAGGCGCAAGGCTCCCTGCAAGCGGCGTCGTGCGAGCGCACGCTCGACAAGGTCGCCTGCGGCTATGCGTGCGCCGCGACGCTCAAGAACGTCAAGTGCGCGCAGACGCCATGGGGCAGCTGCAATCGCAGCTTCGACGCTGTCGCCTGCTGGGATCCGCCGATGGCGGTCCAGGCGGCGTCGATGCAAGACGGTCGCTAGTACCTCGCCACAGTGATTTTGATTGGTATCCGCCGAGGATTCGGCGCCCAGGGCGAGGCGCGACGACGAGGGAATACTGTCTGCATTTCGAGGAGGAGCAACGAAGCCATGGGCGTCGAGGACCGGCGCAGACCGGTCGAAATCACTGTGGCGTGGTACTAGGGGCAATGCCGTTTCACTTTGGTCGAGTCGTAGCGGGCCGGCTGGGGCCGCGGAGGTCGTGAGGCGCCATCCCGGCGTCGGAAGCCGGCGCAGTCGCCGCTTCGCGGCGTGGGCCTCCATCGGGCCGCTTTTCGTCGCGCTGCGCGCGACGCGGCCCTCTACGGCGCCGGGATGGCGCCTCACGACCTCCGCTCATGGGCGCCTGGTTCCAGGGTCGAAGTCGCGCCTGAACATCGCACCAGGCGTCGAGCGGAGGTAGCAAGGAGCGATGCCGGCGGCGTAGAGGGCGCGGTCGCGCGCAGCGCGACCTGAACGCGCCCGATGGAGGCGCACGCCGCCTGCGAAGCGGCGGCGACTGCGCCGGATTCCGACGCCGGCAGCGCCCCTTGCTACCTCCGCGGCCCCAGCCGGCCCGCTACGACTCGGCCAAAGTGAACGGCATTGTCGCTAGCCTAGGGAGTGTCCGACACCCCCTAGACGGCGCGTCTGGCCGCCGGCTCGCGACGAGCCGTCAGTTCATCGCCGCCGCCGCCGGGTCCTCGGCGTTGGCGAGATAGGCGCTGAAGCCGGCGACGCGCATGTAGAGGTCGCCTTCCTCTTCGAGGTCGGGGAGCGCGTCGTCGCGCCAGTGGGCGCCATCGACC
The DNA here is from genome assembly GCA_963816965.1 of uncultured delta proteobacterium. GTDB lineage: Bacteria > Myxococcota_A > Polyangia > Palsa-1104 > Palsa-1104 > JAQBQH01. Next base: position 1,742,483 of record CAWFMP010000004.1, on the reverse strand, counting down.
TTGTCGCGGATGCAGCGCTCGAGCGACGGGTCGCCCAGGGTCGACTCGGTCACGTGGATGTCGCTGATGCTGACCGCGCCGTCGGCGACGCGGATGCGATAGGTGAGGTCCATGCGCTGATCGCGCAGGAGGCCCCCTTTGTAGCAGCGAGCTGCCTCGCTGTAGAGGCGCTCCGGAATCTGCTCGTCGAGGCGGTTGCGCAGCGCATCGCTCTTGGCGCCGAGCTTCTCGGGCGCCGCCGTCTTGGCTTCGGTCGTCGTCGTGGCACCCGGCTGCGCCGTGGGAGCGAGCGTACGCGGCAGCGCCGGCGCGGCCGCCGGCGGCGCCGTCGCCGCCGGTGCGGCGCTCATCGCCGATTTCGGTGGCTCACCGCCACGCGCGAGCCACAGCGCGAAGCCGAACCCGGCGAGGCTGAGGATCATGATGCTCGAGGCGCGCATGGTCACCGCTGGTCGGCGTCGTAGACCTTGATGTCGCCCTGGCCGTTGATCGAGTTGTCGGCCTGCATCGCCGGGCGCAGGTTCCACACGGTCTTGCCGTCGGCGCTGAAGATGAGGAACGCGCCCACGCACACGCCGCCTTCACCACCGGAGATCTGGGAGGGCGTGTACATGTTGGTCGGATCGTTCTGGTAGACGATGGTGTCGTTGAAGTCCGTGTCCTGGGTGACCGTGTAGACGTACTGCGACTCGACCGTCGGCGCGTTCGAGGTGCAGTCGGTCGAGGTGATCGTCGCCTGGAAGGTCCAGGTGCCGTCGGGCCAGCAGCCGCCGGGGAAGTCGGTCGGAGGTGCGTTGCCCTGCGTGTAGGTGCCGCTGATCGCGAGCACGGAGGTACACAAGAGGTTTCCGACCACCGGCACCGGGCCGCCACCACCGCCGCCACCGCCGCCACCACCGCCGCCGCCGCCGCCGCCACCGCCGCCGCCGCCGCCGCCGCCGGCTGCGCCGCCGCCGCCGCCACCACCGCCGCCGTTACCGCCGGGCGACGTCGGCGCCGAGCCGAGGCAGCCCGTCACCGCCACGGCCAGGCCGAGGACCAAGAAGCTCCGCGCGATGCTTCGTAGGTTCATGGGAGGCCCTGGTAGCCACCTTCGTGCCAGAAGCGAAGAGCGTGATTTCCTTGCGCGCGAGCCCGACCGCCCCTGGTCCGGCGGACCCCACTCGGGGTGTGGGCCCCCATGGCGACGAGTGTAAAGGGCGCTTGCCATGCGAATCCTCCCGCTGGAACGGCGGCTGCACTACGTACGGCGCATGCAATCTCGCTACATGATCGTCATGGTCGCCTTCGCCGCTTCCTGGACCGGCTGCAAGCGGCACGATCGCTCCGGAATCGTCGTAGGCACGGCAGAGGCCGCGAGCGCCGGCAAGCGGGCCGAAGCCGCCGCGGCGCAGGCCCTCATGGCCGACGAGGATGAAGAGAGCGGCGGCGGCGGCAAGAGACAGGGCAGCAGCGGCACCGGCATCAACCGCTGGAAGGACAGCGGCGTCTACGTCGACGGCAAGCCGGTCGGCATGCTCAGCTTCGGCGAGCTGCCGATCGCCCTCAAGCCGGTGTGGGTCCCGCAGCAGCACTCGATCGAGCTCGAGCCGGGCCACACCGGACCGACGACGAAGATGATTCCCGAGCGCCGCTACCGCATGATCGAGTACTTGAAGGCCGTCGGTGTCGACGTCGCGCGCATCAAGGAGATCCAGGTCATGGGTCCCAAGAGCACGCAGGTGATCATCGCGTCGGGAAAGGATCTGCGCAGCAAAAAGGGGCGCGACTTCATGTTCCGCTTCGGCGCCAGCGTCGGTGGCAAGCCGATTCCCGACCTGCCGCCGGACTTCGGCAACGGCGTCAAGCCGGACAAGATGGGTGGCGTCATGGTCTACATCGACAAGAAGCCGCCCGTGCTCGATCCCGACCAGGGGCTCGAGCTCGACGGCAAACCGGTGGACGGCGTGCCGTACTTCGGCGATCCGGTGCGCGGCGGCGTGCGCGTGTACGACGACGATCGGCTGTGCCTCGACATCAAGCGCTCCCTATTGAAGGAGACGCCGGGAGAGGTCGGTCCCGACGGCCAGGAGCACTGGAAGCTGGCGGCGCTGCTCAAGCAGAACGGCGTCGACCTGTCGAAGGTCGTCGAGCTGTGGGCCATCGCCGACGAGCGGCGCAAGCAGAAGTTCACCCGCGCCGAGCTCGACGCGCTGACCTTCACGCTGGACGCGAAGCAGAAGAACGAGCTCCTGCTCGGCGCCGCCAAGGTGCGCGCCAACGCGTTGGCGCTGCACTCGCACGCGCTCCAGCCGAATGAGCTGCCGCAGATCCGCGCCGACGAAGACATGGACTAAGGTTAGGCTCCTTCTCTCACGGTCTTCACAACTCCGAAACAGAGCGAGCTCCCGCCAATCCTCTTCCCTGCGCCGCGTCGCATCGAGAGCGCGCCACAGCGCCACGTCCGGCTCCGCGCACACTGCTCCCCGCTGGGCTCGAACAGTCCTCGCCACCTGACCCGCTGCGGCGGTTTCGTCCGTGTCCCTGGACGCCGCTTTCCCCAAAGCCCATAGAGCGCCCGCGGCCCCTCGGCGCAATCAAATGCGGAGATGTGATGAATCACGAGGTCTGAAACAGGAGCGGACGCAGCGAGCGCATCCCCAGGGCGAGTGCCGCGGCACAGGCAGGAGCGAGCACGGCGGTGCGGGGGCGAACCGTTTGAGCCGCTGCATCCGCGGCGGTCGCGCTGGCACGGGCGGCGGTATGGGAGTCGTGGCCAGCGCTGCGAAGACTCGTGAGAGGCTCCTTCTATTGATGGGACCGCGCCCCCTTGCCGCGGCCGCTCCGACGCACTCCCCGAAACTCCCCGCGATTTCGCCCCTCCCACCTCGATCTGCTCGTTTTTGCAATGCCAATCAACGGTCGTTGACATGGGAGAGGACCCCCGAAGTGGTGAGAGAACCCCCCCCGTAGAGATACGGAACCCCCCGATCTCCGGTCTTTTCGGCGTGGCACAGGCTTCGCACTAGGCCCCACCAACGAATCGAAATCACGTCGTTCGAGCGGGGAACGACGGATGAAGAAGGAAAACGGAAAGGTGACCCAAATGAACAAGATCAAGCTCGCAGTAATGGTCGGCGTCGCGGCTCAGATGGGCCTCTCGGCGGCCACGGCGCGCGCCGAAGGCTGGACGGCGCAATCACTGAAGGTGTACACCGCGGACCCGCTCGACGTCGCGCGTACACAGAACGGCCGTCTGCGCAAGACGCGCTATGAGGAGAGCCAGGAGCAGTCGATCGCCAGCCTTCTCGGCGATGGCAAGTCGGGCCTCTTCGTGCAGATGCAGTCGGGCGCCATCGTGGACGCCAGCGGCACGTCGACGCAGCCGACGCATCGCCAGGCGCTGGCCTGCACGCCCTTCGCGCTGGTCCACAACGCGGACGGCACCGTGGGCGCCACGGTGACCGGAGCGGCCAAGTTCATCACCAGCAACACCGGCCAGGACTACCGCAACGCGAACCTCCCCGACATGTATCCGATCAACGGTGGTCAGGACATGCTGGTGACGTTCAACTACCGTCCGCAGGGCACCAACCAGACGAACCGCTACGCGATCGTCGTGGACAACGCCTGCAACCTCATTCCCGTGCAGAACTCGGCGGGAACGGTGCAGAAGCAAGTCGTCATCATGCAGAAGAACAACGACGACTGCGACATGAGCCAGGCCGGTGAGCGCGCTGGCACCGTCGTCAGCGATGTCGCCGGCTCGGCGCACATCGTCTACTGGGCGGGTTGCAACGGCAACGGCCAGGACGACGGCTGGGTCAACGACATCCAGGTCACGTCGGTGAACAGCGGCGCCGCCTTCAAGATCGCCAAGAACTTCGACCTCTCGGTCGAGCCGCAGGAAGAGCGCTCGCGCGGCCGTTGCGACATCTCGGCTTCGGATCCGAACACCGCGGTCTGCAGCTGGACCGCCGGCAACAACCAGCCCCAGCGCGAAGGCACCTGGGTCGGCGCCATCGACATCACCCCGAGCGGCCCCAAGGGCGCGAACGCGCAGTCGCGCCTGCTGTGGAAGAAGAAGATTCAGGACCAGACGATCTATGAGGGTGTCCGCACGTACTCGGTGCGCGCCAACTCGTCGCGCATCCAGTCGGTCGACGCTTCGGGCAACCTGGTCAAGACCGATCAGATCCTGGTGCAGACCTCGCTGCTCCGCGGCAACAACACCAACAACCGCAAGGGCGGCCGTTACCTCGCCATGTTCCTCGGCGTCGCCACGGCGACCAAGGCGGGCCTGACCTGGGACATCCCGCTCACCGACATCACCAACCAGATGCTCGGCATCGACGCCACCCACCTGACCGAGGCGTTCGCGCTGGTGCAGGACGGCGCCAAGATGGTTCCGGCGATGACCTTCGCCCAGGGCTCGCAGAACGGCTCCGGCGCGGCTCCGGCGGATCTCAAGATCCTCGGCGTCGACCTGACGGCGAAGAAGTTCGTCGACTACGGTGCGCAGAAGCTGGGCGGTTACTACGATCGCCACCTCTACTCGAACTACCTCGGTGGCAACCCGGGCAACCAGGGCCGTAACTTCTCGGGCGCCCAGTTCGTCAAGAACCCCTTCGCCACGGCGGCGGCGGATCCGCAGTTCCTGATGCTCCACGCCCTCACCGGCAAGGATCCGTCGGACGTGACGAAGCCCGAGATCAAGGGCAGCTCCTACCTCAGCATCATGCCGATGGTGCAGCCGCAGGCTGCTCCGCCGCCTCCCCCGGCCGGCATGCCGAACACCACCAACGTGGGCCAGAACGCCTCGGGCGGTGGTCAGAACGCGCAGCCCCAGGCGGGCGATCCGACCCCGGCCAACATGGTGCCGTCGGCGGGCACCCCGGGCACGCCGGGCAGCTTCTCCAGCGGCTGCTCGATGGTGGCTGGCGGCGCGACGGGCGCCTCGGGCCTCTTCTTCCTCTTCGTCGGGTTGGGCCTGGTGACCCTCGCGCGCCGTCGGCGGGCGTAGGGTTGGGTCGAGTCGAAACGGATCCCGAAGGAAAAGGGAGAACGTAAATGAACCGCAACCTCAAACTCAGCATCCTCGCCGTCGCAGCGCTGGCCCTTCCGGCCTGCCTCGGTGGGTACGCACCGGGACAAGGCGGAACGCCGCCCGTCGATAACGGCAACGGCGGCGGCGGCGGTGGCGGCACCGCCGCCGGCGGCGGCGGCGGGACGGGCGGCGGCGGCAGCGGCGGTGGTGGTGGTGGTGGCGCAACGGGTCCGACGGCCAAGGACATGTTCACGGCCAACGTCGCCCCGATCATCATGCGCTGCAGCGCCTCGACCTGCCACGGCGGCACCGTCACGTCGCCGACGCAGTTCGCCTACAACATGCCGACGCTGTACGACAACATCGTCGGCTACACCAGTCGCGTCCTCGGCGACTTCGACAAGACGCAAGCGACGATCATCAGCAAGATCACCGCGGGCGGTCACAACGGTCAGAGCTACACCACCACTGACATCCAGAGCATCGGTGATTGGCTCGACAAGGAGCATCAGGAGCGCACGGCTTCGGGCGGAACGGTCACCGATCCGCGTGAGGCGCTGCTCGAGCGCTGGGCGGGCTGCATGGCGCAGACCGACTTCGACTCGGCCGGCGTCGCCACCGCCTGGGCGAACAAGACCACCGACACGACCAACACGGCCTGCCAGCAGTGCCACGTCAACGGCCAGGGCTTCCTCGCCAACGCCGATTCGACGCGCATGTTCAACATCCTCACCCACACCGCGAACCCGGCGGGTGGCTGGTTCCTGGAGATGTACTTCACGGTCGACATGACGACCGATCCGGCGAACCCGAAGATCATCCTCAACAAGGACCTCATCACCCGTGCGTCGCTGGGCACGGCGCAGCACGAGAAGTTCTCGGTCACGACGGACCGCAACGGTGGAACGCCGTCGGCGTACGACAAGCTGACGACCTTCTACAACACCACGATGACCAAGCTCACGGCCGCCGGCGCCGCGGGCTGCGGCCCGACGACGCTCGGCACCCCCTTCTAGCAACGACGACCCTTCGTCAAGGGCGCCCGGCTCGCGAGGATGCGAGCCGGGCGTTCTTCTTTTTGGGGAGGGCCTACTGAATCGGATTGGGGACGCAGACGTTGTCGATGCACGTCTCGTCGGGCATGCACTGCGAGAGATCGATCGGCGTGCACGGCGCGCGCTCCACCTTCTCGGTCCACTGGGCGATGTGATTCCCCGTCGACATGTCCTGGAACGGCAGCCAGAACGCGGGATAGCCGCCGTCGCCGGAGAGCACGCGCTCGGGCGACACTGCGACCATCCAGATCTGCGCGATCTGCATGTCCTGCGTCTTGCCCGCCTGCTGCAAGCGGAGGCCGTAGTCGCGCCGGGAGGAGAAGGTGAGCCAGAAGATCGGCTTGCCCTGGAAGGTCTGCGCGAAGGGCGCGAACTTGGGCCAGGAGTTGCCGGCGACGGCGTTGACCGCGGTGAGGTCGACCGGCGGGCCGCCCGCCGTCGGCGCCACCAGCACCTTGGCGTCGGGGGCGTCGTACGAGCTCATCGCCGAGCGGTTGAACGCGACCCACGCGCCATCGGGCGAGAGCGACGGGTAGTAGTTGTTGCCGCCGCCGGAGACCAGCGTCGTCTCGCCCGTGAACGAGCTGCCGCTGGCGCCGATCATCATGAGCGTGCCCATCGAGACGCCGGGCTGCGAGCCGCACAGGCCGAGCGGGCAGGCCGACGACGAGTCGCGCACGAAGACGACGCTGTTTCCGTCGGCGGACCAGTCGGGCATGGTCGCGTTCATGATCGCGCCCGCGGCGAGCGACATGCCGTTGCCGGTGTCGATGAGCGCGAGGTTGGCGCCGCTGTTGACGAGCGCCTGGGTGCCGTCGGGCGAGAGCGCCTCGAAGTTCGAGCCGCTGCCGCCCGGCAGGCCGCCGCCGGGCAGGCCGCCGGCGCCGCCCGAGTCGTAGAGGGTGGCGCGGGTGGCGACGTCGAGCGTGCGCAGCTCGGCCGGGCCGGGGATGTTCATGCCGACGGCGATGCGGGCGCCGTTGCGCGACAGGACGTGGCAACCGACGCAGGTCGAGCCCGACTGCTGCGCGGTGTAGAACTTCTCGGCTGTCTGGTTGCGCAGGCCGAAGTCGTAGCGAAGGATCGAGCCCGAGGCGGCGGCCCAATAGTAGAGGCCGCCCTGTAGATCGTCGTCTGCGAACGAGAGCTTGCGCGCGGCGGCGCTGCCGACCGGGCCGCCGCTGCCGTCGGTGCTGCGCAAGGTCACGTCGACGGTGGTCGAGGCCGAGGCGTGGCTGAGCAGCTTCCACGTGTCTTCGTCGGGCAGAAGGCCGCAGCCGCCACCGACGGCGACGCAGGGCGTGTAGATCTTCAGATCGAGGGCGGGGCCGACGAAGCCGATCTCGAACAGCGCCGTGCCGGCGGGCGGCGTGAATTGCACCTCGAGCTCGTTGAGGTTGGGCGGGATGAGGGTGCCGTCGGGCGGGTAGACCATCGTCGGCGCAGCACCGGTGGCGGGGCCACCGAACTGGCCCGGCGCGTCGGGCGGGGCGCCGGGCGCGATCACCACCTTCTTGATGCGAACGGTGAGCGTGGTCTTGCCGGTGTCGCTGCCGTGCGTCGCGTGCACGCGGGTGATGCCGCCGGCGGTGCCGCTCGGGTGAAAGGTAGCGCCGCTGAAGCTGCCGAGCGACGAATCCTCGATGGCGAGCGTGCAGTCGCTCGTGATGTCGTTGCCGCCGGCGTCGTGGACCTGATAGTCGAGCGTCGGCAGCGTCGTGCTGTCGACCTCGATCATCGCGTCGGCGGGCGTGACCACCAGGTCTTCGACGGTGGCACCGCCGTCGCCGCCGCTGCCGCCGCTGCCGCCGCCGCCGCGTCGAGCAGGGTTGCTACAACCGCCGAGGAGGGCTGCCAGGCATGCTAGCGTCAATGCACGCGTCATGCGGCGTGTGTGACGCAGGCCCACGATTGGGGACAACTGTGCGCAGTCGGGTGGCCCGACCAAGATCAGATCGCGCAATACTCGCTGACCACGCTGCCGCTGCCGTCGCAGTGCGCGCGCCAGAGGTGCGCCTCGTCGCAGTTCCAGATGGCGGCGAGCCCTTGCCGCGCGCCCAACCGAGCGTGGTCACGCAGTTGACCGCTTCGGGGTAGGCGTCCGAATAGCTCCTGCCGAAGCCACGCGCGGCGGCGCAAGGATGATTGAGCGCGCCGCCGAAGAAGTTGGCGTTGATGGCGACGGTGGCGCCCTCTTCGGCGGCGTGCGCGGCGACGTTGGCGCTGTCAGGAGGCCAAGGCGCATGTCACTGGCGGGAGCAAGCGATGTTCCAGCACGCCGGCGTGCCATGTCGGCAGCTTGCGCGCAGCTGCTTGCAAACGGCGGCGCGTAGCGCAACCGGACGGCGTCCGCCGCGGTGGTGGAAGGATCCGCGGGCGCCGCTTCAGCGGCGCGTGAAGTACTCGCTCGCCCAGAAGCAGCCCGCGGCCATGACGGCGGCAGCGGGAATGGTGAACAGCCAGGCGTAGACGATGCGGCTGGCCACGCCCCAGCGCACCGCCGACACCTTGGTCGTCGCCGAGCCGACGCCGACGATCGATCCGGTGATGGTGTGCGTGGTCGACACCGGGATGCCGCCGAAGTTGGCGAGGAACAGCGTGATGGCGCCGGCCGTCTCGGCGCAGAAGCCGCCGACCGGGCGCAGCTTGGTCAGCTTCATGCCCATGGTGCGCACGATGCGCCAGCCGCCGAGCGCGGTGCCGAGGCCCATCGCCGCGTTGCACGACAAGATGATCCACGAGGTCTTGCCGTTGAACAGCGACAGCCTCGTCTCCTGCGGGATGATGCCGCCGGCGATGAGCACGGCCATGATGATGCCCATCGTCTTCTGCGCGTCGTTGCCGCCGTGGCCGATGGAGTAGAGCGCCGCCGAGACCAGCTGTAGCGCGGCGGAAGCGCTTGTCGACCCTGCGCCGGCCGCCAGCGACGGAAGAGCCAGTAGACGGTGAGCATCAACAGGAAGCCGAGCCCGAGGCCGAGCAGCGGCGCGAGGAAGATGAACTTGATGGTCTCGCCGAGCTTGTCCCAGTGCAGCGCGCCCCAGCCGGCGTGCGCGACGCCGGCGCCGGCGAAGCCGCCGATGAGCGCATGCGACGACGACGTCGGCAGCCCCCACCACCAGGTCAGAAGGTCCCAGACGATGGCGCCGATGAGCCCGCACAAGACGACGTAGACGTAGGCGGGGTCGCTCGGGCGTGATGTGCACGATCTTGGAGATCGTGTCGGCCACCTTGGGCGCGAAGATGAACATGGCGACGAAGTTGAAGAACGCCGCCCACAGCACCGCGGTCTGCGGCGTGAGCACGCGCGTCGAGACGACGGTGGCGATCGAGTTGGCCGCGTCGTGAAAGCCGTTGATGACGTCGAAGGCGATGCGCGATGGCGATGGTGATGATGACGAGGATGGAGACCGACGCCATCTACGCGTGCTCCAGGACCACACCCTCGATGATGTTGGCGACGTCCTCGCAGCGATCGGTCGCGTTCTCCAGGTTCTCGTAGATCTCCTTCCACTTGATGATCGTGATCGGTGTCCTTCTCCTCGTCGAACAGGCGGGCCACCGCGCGCGCGCAGGATCGCGTCGGCCTCGTTCTCCAGGCGGTTGATGTCGATGCACTTTGCCGAGATGGCCTCGGCGTTCGACATGTCGCGCAGGAGCTTGATCGCCTGCTCGAGCTCCAGGGTCGCGCGCAGCGAGCACGTCGGCGAGATCCTTCACGTCGGCGGTCATCTCGGTCAGCTCGTAGAGCGCGATGCGCTCGGCGGCGGCCTCGACGAAGTCCATGATGTCGTCCATCTTGCGCGATGAGCCGGTAGATGTCGTCGCGCTCGATGGGCGTGATGAAGGTCTTGTGCAGCGCCTCGACGCAGTGGTGCGTGATGGTGTCGGCCTCGTGCTCGATCTCCTTGATGCGCTTGGCCTTGGCGGTGACGTTGGCGCCGGTCGACGCCAGCGACAGGAACTCCCGGGTGCCCTCCACCGTGAGTTGCTGCGTGCTGCTCGAAGAAGTCGAAGAAGCTGGTTTCGCGGGGCAAGAGGCGTCCGAACATGGGCCCTCCTTTGGGGGGTCCTTCTGCGCCGCAGCATAGTAACGATCGCCTGACTCAAATGTGACAATATTGTGAATCGGCGCCGTCGCCATTGCATCCCCGGGCAAAGCCGCGTTACCTCGACGAAGTGCCGGGCAAGCGCATCCAGCAACGGCTCCTGATCGCCTTCCTCGGTGTGGTGGTGGCGGTGCTCGTGCCGGCTGCGGTGATGCTCGATTCCTGGATCGGCGAGAGCGTGCGCGACGTCGAGCGCGACTCGCTCACCCGCGAGGCGCGCGCCTTCGCCGGCGAGCTGGCCCGCGCCCAGCCGACCGATGTCGCCGACTGGGTGGCGCAGCTCGCCTCGTCGCTGGCTTCATCGGCGCGGGTCACGGTCATCGATCGCGACGGGCGCGTCCTCGGCGACTCCGAAGTGCCGGCGGCCGCGCTCGGCGCCGTCGAGAACCACGCGTCGCGGCCGGAGGTGAAGGTGGCGCTCGCGGGCGGCGTCGGCGTCGCCGAGCGGCGATCGGCGACGGTCGGGCGGCGCCTGGTCTACGTGGCCGTGCCGGTGCCGTCGACGGGTCAGGTGCTGCGCGTAGCGCTGTCTTCGGAGATCGTGAGCGCCACCGTCGGGCGCGCGCACTTCGCGGTGTGGCTGGCGGGACTGATGGCGCTGACGCTGGCGCTCTTGCTGGGAACCACGCTGTCGCGCTGGCTGACGCGGCCGATCCTGGCCATGACGCGGGCGGCGCGCGCCATGAGCCATGGCGACTTCGAGGTGGCGCTGCCCGAGCCCGGCGACGACGAGCTGGGCGACCTGGTCAACGCGCTGGACACGCTGCGCAACCAGCTGGCGGCGCGCCTGGCCGAGCTGCGCGGCGAGGGGCACAAGCTGCGCGCCATCATCAACGGCATGTCCGAAGGCGTGGCGCTGGTGCAGGACGGCATCATCGCCGTCGCCAATCCGGCGTTCGCGCGCCTCATCGGCCTGGCGAGCGACGTCGAAGGGCGCGCCATCCGCGACGCGGTGCGCGTGCCCCCCGTCGGGGACGCCATCGAGAGCGTGCTGTCGACGCAGGCGCCGACGACACGCGAGGTGCAGGTCGCCGGCCGCGCGCTGGTGGCCACGATCGATCCGCTCGGCGAGCGAGCGGCGCGGCAGGCGGTGGTGGTGCTCATCGACGTCACCGAGCCCAAGCGCCTCGAGCGGCTGCGCCGCGAGTTCGTGGCCAACGCCTCGCACGAGCTGCGCACGCCGGTGGCGGCCATCGTCGGTGTCGCCGAGACGCTCGCCGCCGGCGCCGCCGACGATCCCGACGCGCGCAGCTCCTTCCTCGAGATCCTCATGCGCCACGCCCAGCGGCTGTCGCGCCTGACCGCTGATCTGCTCGACATCGCGCGCCTCGAAGCCGGCTACAAGCCGCGCCTCGAGGTGGTCGAGGTCGAGCGCGTCGTCGACGCCGTTCTCGGCACGCTGCAGGTCAAGGCCGAGCCCAAGCAGCATCACGCTCGACAAGAAGCAGCCGATGGAGCTGCGCGTCTCGGCCGAGCGCGCCGCGGTCGAGCAGATCCTGTCCAACCTCGTCGACAACGCGATCAAGTACACCCCCGCCGGTGGCCGCGTCTCGGTGCGCGCCGAGTCGCGCGGCGACCGCGTGCGCATGATCGTCGAGGACAGCGGCCCCGGCATCCCCAAGGAGCACCACGCGCGCCTGTTCGAGCGCTTCTACCGCGTCGACGACGCGCGCTCGCGCGAGCTCGGCGGCACCGGCCTCGGCCTGGCCATCGTCAAGCACCTGGCGCTGGCCAACGGCGGCGACGTCTCCGTCGAGAGCGACGTCGGGCAGGGCAGCCGCTTCATCGTTGCCCTTCCCCAGAGTAGAGTAGGGCGCATGACCGCCGGACGTGGGCTCGTGCTCATCGTCGACGACGAGCGCGACCTGCGCACGCTCGCTCGACTTCAACTTGCGACAAGCGGGCTGGCGCACCGCGCAGGCCGAGACCGGCGCCGAGGCGCTGGCGCGGGCGCGCTCGCTGTTGCCCAACGTCGTCGTCCTCGATCTCAACCTGCCGGACGTCTCGGGCATGGACGTCTGCCGCCTGCTCCGCGCCGACGCCGACGACGCGCGACCTGCCGATCCTCATGCTGACCGCGCGCGGCGCCGAGGAGGATCGGGTTCAGGGCCTCGAGCTCGGCGCCGACGACTACCTGGGCAAGCCCTTCAGCGTGCGCGAGCTGGTCCTGCGCGTCGAAGCGGTCTCGCGCCGCCGTCAGACCGGGTCGGCGGACGGCGCCGAATCAGCGCGTCGAAGCCGGCCGCATCGCGCTCGATCTCGACGCGCACCTGCTGCCTCGTCGACGGCACCGAGCTGCCGTTGACGCTGCAGGAGTTCCGCCTGCTCGCCTACCTGATCCAGGGGCGCGGCCGCGTGCGGACGCGCGAGGAGCTGCTCGCCGACGTGTGGAACGCCTCGCCCGAGCTCGAGACCCGGACGATCGACACCCACGTCAAGCGGCTGCGCGACAAGCTCGGTGCCGCCGGCGACATCATCGAGACCGTACGCGGGCTCGGCTACCGCATCCGCGAAGACTAAAACCTGGCAATCGTTGTCCTTCGGCCCGGGCACCGCGGCGACCCCGCGGCGGGCGCCTTTCTGTCTCCCGGCGACCGGTCGCGCTTCCCGAACTGTTCGCGAATACGTCACGAGAGTGTCACGCGGGCTCGCCTAGGATCCCCGCAGTCAAAGGAGACCGCCATGAAGCGCTTTGGATGGATTCGCCGCTGCCCTACTTCTCGTCGGTAGCGTCGCACGCGCCGACGCCCTGCTCATCAACGGCGCGGGCGCGACCTTCCCGTTCCCGCTCTACTCGAAGTGGTTCTCCGAGTACAACAAGCTGCACCCCGACCTGCGCTTCAACTACCAGTCGATCGGCTCGGGCGGCGGCATCAAGCAGATCACCGAGAGGACGGTCGACTTCGGCGCCTCCGACGCGCCGATGACCGACGACGAGATCGGCCAAGGCGCCCGGCGTCGTGCACATCCCGACCGTGCTCGGCGCGGTCGTGGTCGTCGTACAACGGCGCGCCGGCGGGCGTGAAGCTCACGCCCGGAGGCGCTCGCCGACATCTTCCTCGGCAAGATCACGCGCTGGAACGATCCCAAGCTCGCCGGCGATCAACCCGGCCAGCCCAAGCTGCCCGACGTCGCCATCACCGTCGTCCACCGCTCGGACGGCTCGGGCACGACCGCCGTCTTCACCGACTACCTCGCCAAGGTCTCGCCGGACTGGAAGACGGCGGTCGGCGCAGGGCAAGAGCGTCAAGCTGGCCGGTCGGCCTCGGCGGCAAGGGCAACGAAGGCGTCACCGGCATCGTCAAGTCGACGCCCGGCGCGATCGGCTACGTCGAGCTCGCCTACGCCAAGCAGAACAAGCTGACCATGGCGGCGCTCAAGAACGCCGACGGCGACGTTCGTCCTGCCGTCGATCGAGACGCACCTCGGCCGCGGCCGCCGGGCGTCGACGATGCCGGCCGACTTCCGCGTCTCGATCACCAACGCCAAGGGCAAGGACGCCTATCCGATCGCCGTCGTTCACCTACATCCTCGTCTACAAGGAGCAGACCGACGCGCCGAAGGGCAAGGCGATCGTCCAGTTCCTGTGGTGGGCGATCCACGACGGCCAGAAGCTCGCCGCGCCGCTCGACTACGCGCCGCTGCCGAAGCCGGTCGTGGCCAAGGTCGAGGCAGCGCTGCACGGCATCACCGTCGGCGGCAAGAGCGTGCTCGCGAGCAACTGATGCCGCGCAGCCGTCGATACCGAGCACGGCGTCAGCGCGCACGTGGGCGATCGCGCCTTCGCCGTCGGCCCTGACGCTGCTCGGCGGCAGCGTGCTGCTCGTCGTCGGCGTCATCGTGCTGGTGTGCACGCGGCTGTCGCTGCCGGCGTTCGCCAAGGTCGGCTTCTTCCACTTCCTCGCCGGCAGCGACTGGAATCCGGTCGAGGACTCGTTCGGCGCGCTGCCGTTCATCTACGGCACGCTGGTGACCTCGGCGATCGCCATCGTGCTGGCGATGCCGGTGGCGATCGGCCTGGCGCTCTTCCTGACCGAGATGGCGCCGGCGCGCGTGCGCCGGGTCGTCTCGTTCTTCGTCGAGATCCTGGCCGCGATCCCGACGCGTGGTGTACGGGCTGTGGGGCCTGCTCGTGCTGGTGCCGATCCTGCGCGACGTCGTCGAGCCGGCGCTCGGGCACTGGCTCGGCTGGCTGCCGCTGTTCTCGGGCGCCGCCGCTCGGCATCGGCTTCCTGCCGGCGGGCATCGTGCTCGCCATCATGATCCTGCCCACGATCGCGTCGGTGACCATCGAGGTGCTGCGCACGATGCCGGCGGCGCTGCGCGAAGGCGCGCTCGCGCTCGGCGCCACCCGCTGGGAAGCGATCCGCGCCGTCGGTGCTGCCCTACGCTCGGCGCGGCATCCTGGGCGCGGTCATCCTCGGCCTGGCGCGCGCGCTCGGCGAGACGATGGCGGTGACGATGGTGATCGGCAACCAGCCCGAGATCCACGCCTCGCTGTTCGCCGCCGGCTACTCGCTGCCGGCGGTGATCGCCAACGAGTTCGCCGAGGCCTCGGGCGCCGTGCACACCGGCGCGCTGGCCGGCCTGGCGCTGGTGCTCTTCGGCGTGACCTTGATGCTGTCAGCGGCGGCGCGCCTGCTGGTGACGCTCTCGGCGCGCCGATTGGTAGGTGCCTGAGATGCGTGCGGTGAACCAGTGAGCGACATGGCAATGGCGGCCTCGAGGTCGTACGCAATCCCCGCCGCATCGGCAGCCACCGGGCGCGGCAGCTGGTCAACTACACGATGACCGGGCTGTGCGCGTTCGCCGTAATCGTCGCGCTGATGCCGCCTGGCGAGCGTGCTGTGGCTCGTCGTCGCCAAGGGCGCGCACTCGCTGTCCGTTGCTTTCTTCACGAGGCTGCCCATGCCGGTCGGCGAGGTCGGCGGCGGCGTCGGCAACGCCATCGTCGGCACGCTCTTCATGGTCGGGCTCGCCTCCTGCATGGGCCTGCCGCTCGGCGTCGGCGCCGGCATCTTCCTCGCCGAGCGTGGCGACGGCCGGCTGGGCAACGCGGTGCGCTTCACCGCCGAGGTGCTCGCCGGCGTGCCGTCGATCGTCATCGGCGTCGTCGCCTACGGGCTCATCGTCATGCCGATGCACCACTTCTCGGCGCTCGCCGGCGCCGTCGCGCTCGCCATCCTGATGATCCCGACCCTGGCCCGCGCCACCGAGGAGATGATTCGCCTGGTGCCGCCCAGCCTGCGCGAAGCGTCGCTGGCGCTCGGCGTGCCGGCGTGGCGCACCAGCCTCTCGGTCGTGCTGCGCACCGCGCTCGGCGGCCTCGTCAACGCCGCGCTGTTGGCGATCGCGCGCGCCGCCGGCGAGACGGCGCCGCTGCTGTTCACCGCGCTCAACAACCAGTACTGG
The DNA here is from genome assembly GCA_963816965.1 of uncultured delta proteobacterium. Classification (GTDB taxonomy): domain Bacteria; phylum Myxococcota_A; class Polyangia; order Palsa-1104; family Palsa-1104; genus JAQBQH01. Next base: position 1,726,881 of record CAWFMP010000004.1, on the reverse strand, counting down.
AACGTGGATCCCAGCGCAGCCGACGGCGTCGCTGACGGTGCAGATCTACAACTACGCCATCAGCCCGTACGACGACTGGCACGCCAAGGCCTGGGGCGCGGCGCTGTGTCTGCTGCTGATCATCGGCACGCTCAGCCTGATCGCCAAGCTGTCGACGCGGCAACGAGTGAACGCGTGAGAGGGCGAACGGACCAACCATGAACTCATCGCTCCCCAAGGTCGAGACCAGCGAGCGTCCCAAGCTCGAGGTCAAGGGGCTCAACGCCTGGTTCGGCGCCGTGCACGCGGTCAAGAACATCTCGCTCGCCGTGGAGCCGCGCAGCGTCCTGGCCATCATCGGCCCCTCGGGCTGCGGCAAGTCGACGTTCGTACGCTGCCTCAACCGCATGCACGAGCTGACGCCCGGCGCGCGCTCCGAGGGGCGCGTCCTCGTCGACGGCGAGGACGTGTATCAGCGTCGACCCGGTCTACCTGCGCCGACGCGTAGGCATGGTCTTCCAGCGGCCGAACCTGTTCCCCACCATGTCGATGCGCGAGAACGTCGTCGCCGGCCTGCGCCTCAACCGCGTGCGCGCCGACTACGAAGCGATCCTCGAGCGCACGTTGCGCCAGACCGCGCTGTGGGACGAAGTGAAGGATCGCCTCGACGACAGCGCCGTCGGCCTGTCGGGCGGGCAGCAGCAGCGTCTGTGCATCGCGCGCGCGCTCGCGGTCGAGCCCGAGGTCCTGCTCATGGACGAGCCGGCCTCCGCGCTCGATCCCATCGCCACGGCCAAGATCGAGGAGCTCATCGACGAGCTCAAAGAGCAGTACACGATCGTCATCGTCACGCACAACATGCAGCAGGCGATCCGCGTCAGCGACTTCACCGCGTTCTTCTATCTCGGTGAGCTGATCGAGCACGGCGCCACGCAGCAGGTGTTCACTCGGCCGTCCAAGCGCGAGACCGAAGACTACGTGACCGGGAAGTTCGGGTAGGAGAGCGGGTGGAAAAGGGACACACGAGTCGGGAGTTCGACCGCGAGCTGCGCACCCTGCGCGACAAGCTCCTCGCCATGGGCGGCCGCGCCGAAGAGCAGATTGGTCGTGCCGTGCAGGCGCTGGTCAAGCGCGACGAGGCGCTGGCCGATCAGGTCATCGCCGACGACGAATCGATCGATCAGGCCGAGATCGGCATCGACGAGCTGGCCTTTCTGATCCTGGCCCGGCGCCAGCCGGTGGCGAGCGACCTGCGCTTCGTGATGCTCGCGCTCAAGGTGGTCACCGATCTCGAGCGCATTGGCGATCTCGCCGTCAACATCGCCAAGCGTGTGCGCGACCTGGCGCGCTTCCCGCCTTCGCCGATGCAGGATCGCATCGAGCTCCTCGCCACGCGCGTGCTCGGCGCGTTGCAGATGGCGCTCGACGCCTTCGTGCACGGCGACGCCGAGCGCGCCGAGAAAGTCATCGAAGGTGATCGCGACATCGACGCGCTCAACATGCACGTCATCGCCGACGTCATCTCCGGCGGTGAAGCCGGCGACGTCCACGCGGTGGCGCGCGCGCTGGCGCTGTCGTCGGTGTCACGCTATCTCGAGCGCATCGGCGACCACTCGACGAACATCGCCGAAATGGTCATCTACTTCGTCCGCGGACGTGATGTCCGCCATCACTGGCCCCGGCCCCGAGGGTGACATGCAGGCGGAGACGCAAATGACGACGTTTGGCTCGACGAGCGCGGCGCCGACCGTGCTCATCGTCGACGATGAGAAGGATCTTCGGCACCTGCTCGACTTCAACCTGAAGCAAGCAGGGTACCGCACGCTGCAGGCGGCGACGGGCGAGGAGGCGCTGGCGCAGGTGGCGCGCCACACGCCGCACATGATCCTGCTCGACCTGAACCTGCCCGACCTCGCCGGCACCGAGGTGGCGCGACGGCTCAAGGCCGATCCCGACACGCGCGAGATCCCGATCATCATGCTGACCGCGCGCGGCGGCGAGGCCGATCGCATCGCCGGCTTCGAGCTCGGCGCCGAGGACTACGTGCCCAAGCCCTTCAGCGTGCGCGAGCTGGTGCTGCGGCTCAACGTGGTGCGCCGCCGCCTGTCGACGCCGATCGGCCAGCCGGCCGAGTCGTCGACCCGACTTCTGACCTGCGGCACCATCGAGGTCGACCTCGACGCCTGCCTCATCCGCGTCGCCGGGCGCGAGGTGTCGCTGGCGCTGTTGGAGTTCCGCCTGCTCGTCTACCTCATGAAGGGGCAGGGGCGCGTGCGCACGCGCGAGCAGCTTTTGCGCCACGTCTGGAGCTACCCGGTCGACTCGGCCACGCGCACCATCGAGACCCACGTCAAGCGGCTGCGCGCCAAGCTCGGCGACGCCGGCGAGCTCATCGAGACGGTCCGCTCCATCGGTTACCGCATCCGCGGCGACTGAAAAGCGCGGAATCAGCCCCTAGTACCTCGCCACAGTGGTTTTGACCGGTCTGCGCCGGTCCTCGACGCCCATGGCTTCGTTGCTCCTCCTCGAAATACAGCCAGTATTCCTTCGTCGTCGCGCCTCGCCCTGCGCGCCGAATCCTCGGCGGATACCAATCAAAACCACTGCGGCGAGGTACTAACCCCACCGCTCGAATCGGTTGATCCAAAGTTGCGCGCGATCGTGCGTGTGATCTGATGCGCTGCATGTCAGGTCATCCTGTAGCGCTGCGAGTGCGGGCAGTAGAGGCGCATGAAGCCGGAGAAGGAAGCTACGCGACGATCGCCTCACGATTTGCCGTGGGCGAGGCCAGCGTGAAGCGCTGGGTGTGGCGATATCGGAGCCACGGCACCGTGGAGCCGCAGCCAAACCGTGGCGGGCGGCGGTCGGCCATCTCACCCGAGGAGATCGCCGCGATCTTGAGCCGCATCGGCGACGCCAACGCCGGCGAGATCGCGGCCGAGTACAACCGCGAGCGTCGCGGGCGAAACCGCGTTCACGTCTCAAGCATGAAGCGCGCGCTCTATCGGCACGGCTACGTGGTGAAAAAAAGCGCATTCGGCCGCTCGAGCAGCTACGTCCTGATGTCCAGGTAAGACGTCGAAAGTACCTCCGGCAGATCCGGCACATCGATCCACGTCGACTCGTGTTTCTCGACGAGTCCGGGCTTCATCTCGCGATGGCGCGTAGCCACGTGTGGGTCAAGCGCGGCACCGAATACATCGAACGCATGCCGGTGAACTGGGGCAAGAAAACGCTGACTCTGTTGGGCGCCATCCGCTTGTCGGGCTGGGTCCTCCTGAGCAGCATGTTCGATACAGCAAACGGGCAGCGCTTCGTCGCCTGGCTCAAGACGAAGCTGCTGCCAAAGCTGCGACGTGGCGACGTTCTGGTCATGGACAACCTCTCGGCCCATCACAACGCCCGCGTCGCTCCCCTGTGCCGCGCCTTCGGCGTGCGCCTCATCTATCTGCCGCCGTACTCGCCCGACCTGAATCCTATCGAGCCAGGCTGGGCGCTGCAGAAACAGCACGTCCGTAAGCACGCCCCTCGTCAACTCGACGCCCTGCGCCGCATAGCACGCCGCGCACGCTACCGCGTCACCCCACGGCACTGCCGTGGCTGGTTCGAACACTCCGGCTACTTGGTTCACCGCAAGTGATCGGTGGGGTTAGTACCACCTGGTCACTTCCCTCCCGTCGCGTCGACGGCTGCGGGCCGGTCTGCGTCGTCGCTCCTCGCATCCCGGGCTCCTCGCTCATCGACGCTCGGTCCGGGAAGTGACCAGGTGGTGCTAGCCAGCCATTCTTTTCCAACAGTTGACACGTTCGTGACCGGGCGCGAACCGCCCCGTCGCATGCGTCCGTTAGCTTGTGCGGCAGATGATCCGCACGCTTGCACATCTGTCGGACCTGCACCTGGGCCGCTCCCCCGCCCAGGATGACGCGGTGGCGCACGCCGTCGATGCGCTGGACGGCATCGACCACGTCGTCGTCTCCGGTGACGTCACCGATCGCGGCCGCGCGCACGAGCATGCGCGCTTCGAGCGGCTGTTCGCACCGCTCGCCGCGGCGGGCCGGCTCACCGTCGTCCCCGGCAACCACGATCGCCTGGGCGACGACCTGGGCCCGCGCCTGCGCCGCGGCGCGCGCGTGCAGACCGAGACGCGCACCGGCGTCTACATCGTGCGCGTCGACTCGACGGGCGCGCACAACCGCTTCCTGCTGGCCGGACACGGCGATCTGTGCGACGCCGTGCTCGTCGACGTCGAGCGCGCCGTCGCCGCCGCGCCGCCCGGGCACCTGGTGGTGGTCACGATGCACCATCATCCGCTGCCGCTCCCCGAAGAGACCCTGCCCGAGCTTTTGGCCGCGCGGATCGGCCTGCCCTACGCCAACGAGCTGCGGTTGGGCGCGGCGCTGCTCGGGCGCCTGCGCGGCCGCTGCGATCTGGTGCTGCACGGCCACCGCCACGTGCCGCGCGCCCGCCTGCTCTTCGCCGGCGACGCCCGCCCGCTGGGCCTCTACAACGCCGGCTGCACCCCGTCGCTGGGCCGCTTCCGCGTGTTCGCTCACGCCGCCGGCCGCCTGTGCGGCGCCCCCGGCTGGCTCATCGCGCGTGAGCGCACCGCGCGCTTCGCCATCGCTCCCAGAACCCCCCACGTCCGCCGGATGACCGGCACGGAGGACGCATGATGGCTCACCTCTCGCAGCTCCTGTTCATCGGCTGCGCCTTCGGCCTCCTGCTCTACGCGCTGCAGCTCGTCGCCGTCGTCGTGCACCGCCGCTCGCCGTCACGCACGCCGCACCTGCGCCGCGGCCTCTCGATCCTCAAGCCGCTCTGCGGGCTCGACGACGATCTGGCCGCCAACCTCGAGTGCTTCGCCACGCTCGACTACGCCCCCTACGAGCTCCTGCTCGGCGTGCGCGATCGGCAGGACGCCGCCTATCCGCTCGCCGTTGCCCTGGCGCGCCGCTTCCCCCGGCGCGTGCGCGTCGTCCTGCAGCGTGGCGAGCCCGGGCTCAACCCGAAGGTCAACCAGCTGGTGACGCTGGCGCGCGCCGCGCGCTACGACTTCGTCGTCGTCAGCGACTCCAACGTGCGCGTCGTGCCCGACTACCTCGACGAGATCGCCGCCCACCTCGAGGATGCGCGCGTCGGCCTGGTCACCCATCCCATCGCCGGCGTGGCCGAGGCCCGCTTCGGCTCGTTCATGGACAACCTGCACCTGTGCGGGTCGGTCGGCGCCGGCATGATCGGCGTCAAGCGCGTCCTCGGCAAGGACATCGTGGTCGGCAAGTCGATGGCGATGCGCAAGACGGATCTCGCCGCCATCGGCGGCTTCGAAGCGTTCGCCAACGTGCTCGCCGAGGACTACCTCATGGGCAAGCAGATCTCGCGGGTGCTGAAGAAGCGCGTGGTGGTGGCGCGCGCGCCGGTGCGCAGCGTCTCCGAGCGCAAGGGCGCGCGCGACTTCTACCGTCGCTATCGTCGCTGGAGCGTGATGCACCGCCAGGCCATCGGCGGCCCCGCCTACGCCGCGCAGGCGCTGCTCAACCCCACCATGATCGCCGCCGCCGGCGCGCTCGCCCATCCGTCGGCGCTGACGCTCGGCGGCCTGGGCGTCGCCGCCGCCCTCAAGCTCGCCTACGACGGCGCCGCGCTGGCGCTGCTGCGCGGCGGCCGGGTGCCGGTCGCGGTCGTGCTCGCCTCGCCGGCCAAGGATGCGCTGCTCGCCTGCGCGTGGGCCGCGGGCCTGTGGCGTCGGGAGATCGACTGGCGTGGCAACGCGCTGCGGGTGCTGCCCGGCACGCGCCTGGTCCGCGTACGCGAAGTTGCCAACAGTTCACACGCCGTCGCAGCCGACGCCTTAGACTCTGCAGCATGAGCCTAGAACGCGGACCCGTCCTCATCGTCGACGACGAACGAGATCTGCGCACGCTCGTCGACTTCAACCTGCGGCAGGCCGGCTTCACCACCGCGCAGGCGTCGACCGGCGCCGAGGCGCTCGCGCGGGCGCGCACGCTCAATCCGCGCGTCGTCGTGCTCGACCTGAACCTGCCCGACGTCTCGGGCATGGACGTCTGCCGCCTGCTCCGCGCCGATCCCGCGACGCGCGATCTGCCGATCCTCATGCTCACCGCGCGCGGCGCCGAGACCGATCGCGTGCAAGGCCTCGAGCTCGGCGCCGACGACTACCTGGCCAAGCCGTTCAACGTGCGCGAGCTCATCCTGCGCGTCGAGTCGGTGGCGCGCCGGCGCAAGGAGGCGCAAGAGCCGTCGCGCCAGCGCCTCGTCGCGGGCGACATCGCGCTCGATCTCGACGCGCACCTCTGCTTCGTCGAGGACGTCGAGCTGCCCCTGACGTTGCAGGAGTTCCGCCTGCTGGCCTACCTGATCCAGGGACGCGGCCGCGTGCGCACGCGCGACGACCTGCTCGCGGACGTGTGGAACGCGTCGCCCGATCTCGAGACGCGCACCGTCGATACGCACGTCAAGCGGCTGCGCGACAAGCTAGGTCCGGCGGGCGACATCATCGAGACCGTGCGCGGCGTCGGCTATCGCGTCCGCGAAGCGGGCGCCGCCACCGCCGAATGATCTACTGATCGAACTTGCAATAGCCGTTGGGGGTGCAGGTGCCGTCCGACGGCGCCGGGCAGTCGGTGGCCTGGGTGGCGACGGTGCAGGTCTTGGAGCAGCGGTGCACCGTGCCCATCACGAACTGCTCGCACAGGGTCGACTGGCAGTCGCCGTTGACCGCGCAGGTATCGCCGAACGCCTTTACGCCCGCGACCACGCCTGCCATGTCGCCGCCGCCGACGGGCGCGCTGGCCATGTCGGTCGACGAGCCGTTGCCGCCGGTGCCGTCGCCGCTTCCGGTGCCGTTACCGCTGCCGGAGTGCGCCATGTCGGGCGCGCCGGCGCCGGGTTGTGGATCGGGGATGAAGGTTCCAAGGCAGCCGGCGCTCGCCACTGCCAGAGCAAACGCAAGTGCGAGCGTCTTCATGGACCCGCCTACTGCGACGACCGTGCCGTCGCGGCAGGCGGGTCAAGTGTTTGCATTTACATGGGGTCTACGTAGCGATACGGAGGGTGCGGATGCCGCAGGGTGGGGGGCCGGCTCGACGCCGGCGGGGGAGCTAGTGATGGCAGCCGCCGCCGCCACCGCCGCCACCGCCGCCACCACCGCCGCCGCCACCACCACCACCGCCGCCACCGCCGCCACCACCGCCGCCGCCACCACCGCCACCACCGCCCGGGTTCACGCACGTCGGCGTGCCGTTATCGACGACGCAGACCTCCGGCGAGGTGCACACGATGCTGCTGCAGGTGTCCATGCACACGGGCACGCCGCCCTGCACGACGCAGATCTGATTCATCATGCAGACGACGCCGGTGCAGGCGTTGGGCGCGCCGGCCATGTCGGGCGTCGGGCCGTGCGCCATGTCGGCGGTGCCGCCGTCGCCACTGCTGCACGCGTTCTTGACCTCCTCGGTCTTGATCTTGGCCGTGCACGTGAGCTCGTACTCCCGGCGGCTCCCTTCGTCCTCGACCTTGATGTGCGGATCGAAGTCGAGGATGACGATGCCCGTCGCGCACGAGTCGAGATCGAGCTTGCCGTCGACCTTGAGGATGCCGTTGTCCGGCACCTCGAGCGGCTTCTTGTCGCCCGACTTCAAGACGACGTAGTCGCCGATCTGATCGAGCACGAAGCGCAGCTCGTCGACATGCCCCGTCGGCAGCTTGGCAACGCCGAGCATCGAGACGGTCTTGTTGTCGAGCTGGAGCAGGTCGACCGTCTGCGACATGGTCACCACCGGCGTCCAGGTGCCGTTCACCTTGGCGTCGATCTCTTTGATCGTGACGATGGCGGAGACGACGCCGTAGTCGCCCGGCTCGCTGTTCGGCTGCGCCGGAAGCGAGAAGAGCTGGATCTGATCGGCGCCGGTGAGCTGTAGCTCGACCTCGCCGGGCTGCGGGCCCCCGGCACAGCCGACGAGCGTCGAGGCGGCGAACAGAGCGGTCATGAGCGAAGCGCGATACATGGTTCCTCCAACCCCCCACATGGGGTTGCGAGGTGGGTCCTAGTGCAACCAAGGGACCAACTTTCGTCACACGCACAGTGCAACGCTCACTACATCGATTACGCACATTTGCCGTAACGAAGGTGGGTTCGCTCGCATTGCCGCGCTGCGCGAGGGCACAACCGGCCCATCGGCTTTCGGAACGCTCTCCGAAATCCGGAAGCTATGTCATTGCGCGTTGACGGTGATCGGCGCGGAGTTGCTGCGGGGCAGGCCGAAGGCGAGACCGGTGGCGATGGCGCCGGCGGCGGCGACGCCGCCGATGACGCCCCAGAACCAGCCGCGCGCGTAGACCGGCTTCCTGGCCGGCGCGACCGCGATCGACAGCGGCTGGCCCAGGCTGCCGGCCGCGGCGACCGAGGCGCCGGCGTCATCGAGCAGCACGACGTGGTACTCGAGCACCGGCGCCCGCACGGCCAGGCCCGGCACCGTCGCCGCGAAGCTCCCCGAAGGCTCGGCCGCGACCGTCGAGCGTGAGAACTGGGCCTCGCCGCTCTTGCGGAAGTAGACGGTCATCTTGCGCGCGACGCCGCCGGGATAGGTCACGTGCACGGTTACCGGGAGGCCCTGGCGCGGCGCCGCGGGCTCGAGGGTCGGTGCCGCCGTCGGCAGCGCCGCCGTCATGCCGCGCGCCGAGGTGGCCGCCTCCGCCTTGGCCTCCTCGAACACGGCGCGCACCTTGGGCGCCACCGAGCGGTCGAGCTCGACCGTCGGATCGACGCGCAAGAGATGTTGGAAGTCGATCTTCGCCGGCCCGGGTCGCCCGAGCGCGACGTACGCCATGCCGAGCGTGCGGTAGGTGAGGATCTTCTCTTCCCGCGTGAGCGACTCGCCGCGCGCCTGCTCGAGCAGCGTGATCGCGCGAGCGTAGTCGAGCGAGGCGTAGGCGGCGACGCCTTGCTTGACGAGCACGCTGTCGACTTCGGCGTGCGCGCGCAGCGGCCCGGCGACCACCGCAGCGACGGAAAAGAGGACCAGGAGGTTGTGCGTCGATCGATTCATGTCAGCGCGCAGACGGAAATTCGAGCTCATTGTACGCGTCGAAATAGCCGCCTACAATCGCGTAAACATGCAGTGTGCTCGCGTCGCGATCGCGCTCCTCCTCGGAAGCTTCGGCGTCACTCTCGTCGGCGTCGGCATCGGCGGCTGCGGCGGCGGCGAGGCGCCGTGCATGTCGATGGGCTCGATGAGCGACGTCATCGGACGCGCCGCGCTCGTCAGGCTCGACGTCTACGACGCGAGCGCGCACTGCGACGGCGCCCGCGTCGCCGACGGCGCGCCGCCGCCGACGTTGTCCAAGGTCGCCGCCGCCGGCCGGCCGATCGAGCTCGACGTGCCCGCGGGACACCACGTGCTCTTGTTGTCGGCGTTCGCCGATGCGACCGGTATGGAGCTGCTCGGCTCGGCGTGCGTCGAGACGGATGTGCGCGCCAATCAGCCGGCCTGCTTCAACCTCGGGCTCGCCGACGCGCCCGACGCGGCGATGGCGCCGCCCGACGATCTCGCCGGCGTCACCGTCGACATGGCACGCGCCACGTGCACCAGCACGCCCGACAGCTGTCCGACGGGGCAATACTGCGCCAGCGACGGCAACTGCGCCGCCGGCTGCAAGGCCGATCCCGACTGCGCGTCGACGCCGGCGACGCCGCACTGCCAGGTCGCCGACCATCTGTGCGTGCAATGTCTGAGCACGACCGACTGTCCGCTCGGCAAGCAGTGCTCGCCGTCGGGGAGCTGCGTCGACGGCTGTGTACCGTCGGCGCCCAACTGCGCCGCCTCCGATCAGTGCTGCTCGATGTTGTGCATCGACGTCTCCACCGATTTGTCGAACTGCGGCGCGTGCGGGCGCGCTTGCGCCAGCGCGCACGTGACCACGCCGAGCTGCAGCAACAAGCTGTGCGCGCCGGCGTGCGCCGCCGGCTGGGCCGACTGCAATCATCCGGTCGCGCCCAACGCCGACGATGGCTGCGAGACCAACGTCTACGACCCCGCGCACTGCGGCGCCTGCGGCGCGTCCGCTTGCAACCTGTCGAACGCCACGTCCGACTGCCCGGCGGGCACGTGCACGGTCAAGAGCTGCAACGCGAACTACTTCGACTGCGACGGCAAAGCGGCCAACGGCTGCGAGTGCCCCGGCTCGAGCGCCGGCAGCGCCAACGGCTGCTGCCCGGCCGGGGCCTGCCAGACTTCGCACATGACCGGCTTCGGCGCAGCGTTCTACGACTGCGAGAAGAGCTACACGGAGCAGCTGGCGCGCGACGCCGCCAAGGCCGCGGGTTACGCGACGCCGTACGGAAACACCTGCGGCACGGGAAACACCGAGCAGGTCATCTGCGGAGCGTCGGCGACGAGCTGCACGTGCTGGACGTGGGCGGATAGCGCATCGATGAATAACGCTATCGGTCGCGCCCGGCAAAACAATGCCAGCAGCACCTGCTATTGCCCGACGTCGGGCGATCAGCCCTGGAGCTGATCACCCCGAGCCGTCAGCCTTGGAACTAAATTTCGCAAGGCCTCGCACGAAAAACGTCCCCGATTGATCTTCTCCGTCGGAAAAAGAAACATGCTGATATGATCGAGGCGTTACCTCTGCCCTCCGCGCACGGCGCATCGCAGAGCGAGATCGTGCCCGGGCAGACGCTCGGCAAGTACGAGGTGCTGCAGCGCCTCGCCGCCGGCGGAATGGCGGAGATCTTTTTGGCGCGCATGGTCGGCGTGCTCGGCTTCGACAAGCTCGTCGTCATCAAGCGCATCCTGCCGCACCTCTCGCAGCGCAACGACTTCATCCAGATGTTCCTCGACGAGGCGCGCATCGCCACCACGCTCAATCACGCGAACATCGTGCAGACGCACGAGGTCGGCGTGCACGGCAAGAGCTACTTCATGGTGATGGAGTATCTCGCGGGCGAAGACGTGCGCTCGATCGTGCGGCGCATCGGTCCCGACCGGCGCTTGCCGATCGAGCACGCGCTCAACATCGCCGTCGGCGTCGCCGCCGGCCTGCAGTACGCGCACGGCAAGTGCGATCGCGACGGCCAGCCGCTCGACATCGTGCACCGCGACGTGACGCCGCAGAACGTGATCGTGACCTACGACGGCGCGGTCAAGCTGCTCGACTTCGGCATCGCCAAGGCAGCCAACCGCATCAACGAGACGCGCTCGGGCAGCTTCAAGGGCAAGGTGCCCTATATGTCGCCGGAGCAGTGCCGCGGCGAGCCGCTCGATCGGCGCAGCGATCTCTTCTCGCTCGGCATCCTGTTGCACGAGCTCACGCTCGGCCGGCGGCTGTTCCGTGGCGACACCGACTTTCAGATCCTGAAGCAGATCGCCGAGGGTCCGATCCCGCGGCCGCGCGATACCGACCCGAGCTACGACTCGCGGCTGCAGGCGATCGTGATGAAGGCGCTCGACCGCGATCCGGCGCGGCGCTTCGCCACCGCGCGCGAGCTGCAAGAGGCGCTCGAGCAGTTGGCGCACGACCTGCGCCTGCGCCTGTCGCCGCTGGCGCTGGCCGACTACCTGCGCGGGCTGTTCGGCGACAAGATCGGCGCCTGGCAGGAGGCGAGCGCCGACGGCGACGTGGGCAAGCTCGAGCGCCACTTCGCGACGGTGCTGGCGGAGCGCGAGGCGGCCGACCAGGCGGAGCAGGGGGAGGCGGAGCGGGCGGTGGTGCTGCCGCCGCCGCCGTCGGAGGTGCAGCTCTCGTCGCTGCCCGCCGAGGAGCTGGAGCCGGTGCGGCGGGGTGGGGCGCGCTGGATCCTGATGGCGGCGCTGACGGCGGGTGCGCTGGCGGTGGGGGCGTTGCACTATCGGGAGGCGGCGACCACGACGCCGCGGTCCGCGTCGGCGCCGCTGCCGGCGCCGACGGTCTCGCCGGCGTCCACGAGGGCAGGAGCGGCGAGGGTGGTGGAGCTGGCGGCGCCGGTGCTCGACGCGGCCCCGACGGCGATCATGGAGGTGACGACGACGCCGTCGGGCGCGACGCTGGTGCTCGACGGGCGCACGCTGCCCGAGCGCAGCCCGGCGCGGCTGACCGTCGCCGCCGGGGCGCAGCACACGCTGTTGGTCCGCAGCGCCACGCATCCCGGGGTCGCCGAGCGCTTCGCCCTCGACGCGGGCGAGGACGCAACGATGGAGATCGACCTGCGGCGCTCTCATCGCGCCGCGGTCCGACACTCGACGGCGCGCGCCGCGCATGCCTCGTCGCCGGCGTCGTCGTCGGCGGCGCCCACGGCTGCCTCGAGCGCGCCGACGCCGCCGCCGGCCCCCAAGGGCGACGGCACGCTGGTGATCGCGTCCAGCCCCTGGTGCACGGTGTCGGTCGACGGGCAGGCGCGCGGGACCACGCCGCTCAGCCTCAAGCTCAAGGCGGGGGCGCACCAGGTGCTGCTCGCCAACCCCGACTACAAGATCAAACGCACGCTGGCCATCGAGATCGAGGCCAACCAGACCGTGCGCAGAAGCCTCGACTTCGCGCCCGAGTAGCAATCAGGTACTGATTTACGCTTGACGCCGGACTCCCGGCGCAAATAACCCACGATCATGGGTGTGGCGCAGCCAAACGCGTGGCCGGCGCCGCCGGCCCGCATCCTTCTCGTCGACGACATCGACGCCAACCGCCTCGCGCTCTCGGCGGTCCTGGAGCCGCTCGCCCAGCAGGTCCACGAGGCGCGCTCTGGCGAAGAGGCGCTCAAGGCGACTCTGCAGCACGACTTCGCGGTCATTCTGATGGACGTGCAGATGCCGGGACTGGACGGCTTCGCCACCGTGCAGCTTTTGCGAGAGCGGGTGCGCACGCGCTACACGCCGGTCATTTTCATCACCGCCTTCGGCGAGATCTCGCACGCCGCGCGCGGCTACCGGCTGGGCGCGTTGGACTTCATCACCAAGCCGTTCGACGCCGACGTGATGCGCTCGCGCGTCGGCGCCCTGACCACGCTCTGGCAGCGCGGCGCCATGCTCGAGGCGCAGGCGGCCGAGCTGCGCGCGCAAGCGGTGGCGGCCGAGCGCGAGCGCGCGGCGCGCGAGGCGGCCGAGACGGCCAATCGCATGAAGGACGAGTTCCTCGCCGTGGTGTCGCACGAGCTGCGCACGCCGCTCAACGCCATCCTCGGCTGGGCCGAGCTGCTGTCGAGCGGCACGCTGTCGGCGGATCGCGCCGCAGCACGGCCTGGTGACCATCGCGCGCAACGCGCGCATGCAGGCACGGCTCATCGAGGACCTGCTCGACGTCTCGCGCATCATCGCCGGCAAGCTGGCGATCTCCCGCGCACCGACCGATCTCGGCACCATCGCGCGCCGCGCTGCCGAGACGGTGGCGCCGCAGGCGAACCAAAGGGCGTCGGGCTCGAGGTGGTGATCGAGCCCGACGATCACGAGGTCATCGGCGACGCGACCCGCTTGCAGCAGGTGGTGTGGAACCTGCTGTCGAACGCGGTCAAGTTTTCCGCCGCGGGGACGCACGTCGAGCTGACGCTGCGGTGCGAAGGCGATCGACAGCTGCTGCGCGTCGTCGATCACGGCATCGGCATCGAGCCCGGCTTCTTGCCGTTCGTCTTCGATCGCTTTCGCCAGGCCGATCAGCCGGGCGCGCGCCAGCACGCTGGCCTCGGCCTCGGGCTGGCCATCGCGCAGCGCATCGTCGAGCTCCACGGCGGCGAGATCGACGCCAGCTCGGACGGACGCGACCGCGGTGCGACCTTCACGGTGCGGCTGCCGTCGCGGGCCCACGCAGCTGTGCCGGTGGCGGTGCCGAGCGAGCGCAGCGGGTCGGCCACGGGACAGTGGCGCCCGGTGGCGCTGCCGACGCCGCGCCTCGATGGGCTGCGCGTGCTCTTCGTCGACGACGAGCCCGACGCTCGCGAGCTCGTCACCATGGTGCTCGGCGACGCCGGGGCCGAGGTGCGGGCGGCGGCGTCGGCGGCGGAGGCGCTGGCGCTGATCGAGCGCGAGCCGTTCGACGTCATGGTCAGCGACATCGGCATGCCCGGCGAGGACGGCTACTCGCTCATGCGCAAGGTGGCGGCGCGCTGGCGGCGGCTGCCGGGGATCGCGCTGTCGGCGTTCACCAGCGCGAAGGATCGCGAGCGCGCGCTGTCATCGGGCTTCACGACCCACCTGCCCAAGCCCCTCGACGCGCCGGCGCTGATCACGTTCATCGATCGCCTCTCCAAGAGCTAGCGACGAGATGAGCGACGAGGTAGCGGGCTAGCCGATCGGCGTCGTGGGCGCGCAGGTCGACACGCCGGCGCCGACGATGTGGCGGGTCATGGTGTCGAGCTGGTCGACCGGCTGCATCCCGCCCGCCTTGGTCACGTGATAGACGACCGTCGCGCCGCCCTGGGAGGCCAGGAAGACCCAGAAGTCGCCGCCGTAGAAGGCGAACGCCCAGGCCTCGGCCATGCCGGTCAGCGAGGTCAGCGGGATCGCATTGCTCTCGCTGGCGCTGGTCTTGTCGATCTGCGCCACGCGCGCCATCGGGTTGTTCGTGGTGACGGGGAAGAAGCCCCACAGCTCGGCCAGGCCGGTGCCGGTCAGCTCGGGATCGCCGTTCAGGCTGCCGCCCTTGGTGATGGTGAACGAGCTGGTGTCGAGTGTGCCGAGGTTCGAGGCGCCGCCGATCATGCCGCCGCCGGCGATGTAGAGCGTCTCGTCCGTCGACATCGCCGAGTTGGAAACGAAGCCCATGCCGAACTCGTTGAAGCCCTGCTGCCCGCCCGTGAAGGCGGTGGCAGTGCAGGCGGCGTTGGCGGTCGAGACCTGGAACAACTTGTTCGACGCTCCGCCGAGGCCGCCGAGCTGGTTGGCGTATTCGACCCAGGCGGTGGCGCTGCGGTCGACCGACATCGAGAAAGGCTGGTACTGGCCGCCGGCGTTGCAGTTGAGCTTGCCGAGGTCGGTGAAGACCGACTTGGTGATGTCGGTCTGGTCGGGTTTGAAGCTGGAGAAGGTGCCGTCTTGATCGATGACGTAGATGAGCTTGGCCGCGTCGCTGCAGCCGTCGGTGCCGGTGCCGCCGCCGGTGCCGCCGGTGCCGCCGCCGCCGGTGCCGCCGCCGGAGCCGCCGGTGCCGCCGCCGCCTGTGCCGCCGGAGCCACCGCCGCCGTGGTTCGGGTTCGAAGCGCCGCAACCGACCGCGAAGCAGAGCAGGAACACGCTTAGGTACCGCATGGGGCGGACTTTACCAAATCGTGGTGACGGTTGAGAGGGGAATATTACAGGTAGGATGTGTGCGGCCTGCCGCACTATGTCAAAGGGCTGGGCCCGACTAGACTAGGCGCGCTCCTCGAAGCGAAAGCGGCGGAGCAGGCGCTGCGCCCAGGCGATGCGCTCGTAGGCGCGGGTGCGCCGGCGCATCCGCTGCTCGTCGTCGTCGCTGAGCGGCGAGGCGCGCGGCGCGGGCGGCGGCGGTACCCCGAGCAGGCTGCGCGCCTTGAGGCGCGACGGCACACCTGGCAGCGGCGAGGGGCGCCGGGGTGCGGGGGCGGGCGGCGGCTCGACGGCGGCCGGGCGGCGGGCGACCGCGGTGGCGCGGTCGGGGGCCGGGCGCAGGTCGACGCCCGGCAGGTTGGCGCGGATGAACGGCCTCGTCGCTGCGTGCTCGTCGGCGACGACCCGGCGCTCGGGCAGCACGATCACGATCGGCAGCGAAAAGTCGGAAGCGTCCCGCATGCGCCGGGTCGCCAGCAACTCTCGTGCCGCGCGCGGTCCTGCGCCGCGAGCCGGTCTTTCGCGGGGATGCGCGTCCGGCGACGCGTAGGGCCGGACGCGCCTGGGGGGCGCGCTCGCCGCCGCCGACGGGTTGCGGCGCGTCTTGCGGTTCGCATTTTCGCCGAAACCGGAATAGAGGAAGCATCACTTCCGTTTCGGAGTACGATGAGGAGCGGAGGTTCCCGATGATGCGGCAAGCTCTGGTGGCGCTCGGTCCCAAGTCGGTGGTCGCGGGAGTGCTGGTCGGCGGCGCAGCGTTGGCTCTCGGCGCGCTTTTCGTCCCTGGTGCGGTGGCATCGCGCGCGCCCGTCATGTATCGCCTGGTGCTGCACGCTCCCGAAGCGCCCCATTCGTTCTACGTGAGCGCTTGGGCTGAAGGCGACGTGTTCGTCCCGTCGGACGACGCCAAGACGATCACCTTCGTTCGTCGCGGCGATGAGCACGACGGCTGCACCTGGCAGGGCACCGAGAAGCTGACCCGCGCCGGCGAGGGCATCTACGCGTACGACTACGCCGAGACGATCCTGTCCTGCCGGCCGGACGCGCGGCCGTTCAAGAAGACGCCGCGCCAGGGCGTGGTCACGGTCGAGCGCTGGGACGGACCGGCAACGCCGACGGCCCTGAACGCGATTCAGGCGCCGGGCAATCTGTGGAACGTCGCTGCCAATGACAGCGACGACGAGCATTGCATGGACGTGGACATCGCCCTCGACGATGCCGACGATGAAGAGACGCTGGCCGACGCGCAGCGCGACATCGCCGACGCGCAGAAGGAGATCGAGGACGCCATGCGGCAGGCCAACGACGAGGTCAAGGCCGCGCTCGAGCACAGCGACGACGACGACTAGCGTCCGACTAGCGTTCGCCCCCTCCGGCTCACTTTCCCGGTGATCTAAAGCGATTGAACCGCGCGGCGAGCATCCGCGCCGCGGCGGTGGGGATGGCGCGAGCCCGGCGCGGTGCTTAGAACGGCCGCGAGGGTCCTGATGCTGGACGTCGGGCAGCTCGAAAGCACGCTCGATCTATGGGCGTCCATGTGGCTCGCGCGCGAGCGCGCGCAGTTCGAGCGCGCGCTGGAGCGGGTCGTCGACGGCGAGGCGCCCTTGCCCCTCAAGGCGGCGGCGCTGGCCGCCTGCCGTGTCATCGCCACGCCGCGCCTGCTCGGCGCCGCCGAGCGCGCCGCGCGGTCGCTCGATGACGCGACGCTGGAGGAGATCGATGCCGCCGCCGAGCCGCGCGCGCGCCTGCAGCGTCACGCCGCGCGGCTGGCGCTGGATCGCCCGAGCGTGGCGTTCCTGCTGGACAAGGCGGTGCGCGATCCCGAAAACCCCGTCGCCGACAAGCTGCTCGATCGCGTCGACATCCGCGACCTGTATGCGGTCATGAGCCTGACCTTCGACGACGATCGGCGCGCCGAGGCGGCGCGGCGGCTGGCGCGTCGCGGGCCGTACCAGCGCGCGCGGCTGTTTGCCGCCCTCGATCTGCCGCCCGACGCCTTCGATGACCAGCTGGCGATCGACGTATCGCTCGACAACCTCGGCAGCCCCGCGGCGCGCGACGCATGGGCGGAGATCGATGATCGAGATCGAGCTTGGCCTCGGCGCCTGAGGTCAGGGCCGCTTGTAGACGACGCCGTCCTTCATGACGAAGACGACACGCTCCATGGCGTGGATGTCGCGCGCCGGATCGCCGGCGACCGCGATGACGTCGGCGAGCTTGCCCGCTTCGAGCGCGCCGACTTTGTGGTCGACGCCGAAGAGGCGAGCGTCGCCCGAGGTGGCCGCGCGCACGGCGGCCAGCGGCTTCATGCCGAGCGAGACCATCTTGGCGAACTGCTTGAGCTGCGTGCCGTGCGGGCAGACCGCGGCGTCGGAGCCGAAGGCGAGGTTGACGCCCTTTTGCAGCGCGCGCTTGAACATCGCGTCCTCGCGCGCCTTGGCCGCGGCCGCCTTTTGCACGACCAGCGGCGGTGCGCCGTTCTTCTTCATGCGTTCGTCGAGGCAGAGCGTCGGCGTGAACACCAGCCAGGCGTTCTTCCTCTTCAAAAGGTCGAGCGCTTCGTCGTCGAGGAAGGTGCCGTGCTCGATGCTGTCGATGCCGGCGCGCAGGGCGCGTTTGGCCGCCTCGGCGCCGTGGGCGTGCGCCGCCGCTTTGCGCCCGAGCGCGTGCGCCTCGTCGACGAGCGCGTCGAGCTCGGCCTGGGTGAGCTGCGGCGAGTCGACGTTGTCGGTGAGCGACAGGACGCCGCCCGAGGCGCAGACTTTGACGACGCTGGCGCCGTGCATGATGTTGTAGCGCACGGCAGAGCGGATCTGATCCGGGCCGTCGGCGACGCCGTTGGTGTAGTCGCTCTCGCGCAGCAGGCCCTGGCGATAGCCGGCGCCCTCGTCGCAGTGGCCGCCGCGGGCGCCGATGGCGTAGCCGGCGACGAGCATGCGCGGGCCGGGGATCTTGCCCGCGTCGATGGCGTTGCGCAGGCCGACGTCGATGAAGTGATCGCTGCCGAGATCGCGCACGAAGGTGAAGCCGGCCATGAGCGTGCGGCGCGCGTATACGGTGGCGTCGATGGCGCGCTCGGCGATCTCCTTCTTGAAGTAGTCGAGCTCGTCGCGGTTCCAGTCGTCGCTCGCTTCGCCGCTCAGGTGCGTGTGCGCGTCCATGAGGCCGGGCAGGAGCGTGACGTCGCCGAGATCGATCACCTCGGCCCCGGCGGGCGGCGCAGCCTTTGCACCGACGGCGGTGATCTTGTTGCCGTCGACGACGACGAGCCCGGGGGCGACGACGGCGTCGCTCTTGCCGTCGAAGAGGCGGGCGGCGCGGAGGACGACGGGCCGGGCGGAGGCGGGGAGCGGGGCGAGCATGAAGAGCGTCAGGATCGTGAGGGCAACGAGGCGCATGCGCGCACTGTACATTCGCAGGCGCGGGCGCGACAATCGCCGCGTGGCCGGGCCCACGAGCGAGCGCAGCTTCGGCGGCACGATCCGCTTCCAGCTCCGCCGGCGCATCGGCGAAGGCGGGATGGGCGTGGTGTGGGAGGCGCTCGACAAGGAGCGGCTGACCAACGTCGCCTTAAAGACGTTGCGCACGCTCGCCCCCGACGCGCTGCTGCGCTTCAAGCACGAGTTTCGCGCGTTGCAGGACGTGTCGCATCCGAACCTCGTTTCGCTCGGCGAGCTGATCGAGGAGCGCGGCCAGTGGTTCTTCACGATGGAGCTGGTGCGCGGGGTCGAGCTGTTGCGCTGGGTCGCGGCGGCGCCACCGGCGGCGGGCGGCTTCGACGAGGCGCGGCTGCGCGCGGCCTTCGCGCAGCTGGCGGCGGCGCTGGCGGCGCTGCATGGCCGCGGCCTCGTGCACCGCGACATCAAGCCGTCGAACGCCCTGGTCACCGAGGCTGGGCGGGTGGTGCTGCTCGACTTCGGCGTGGTGGCCGAGGCGGCCGCGTATGGCGACGGCGTCGTCGTCGGCAGCGCGGCCTACCGGGCGCCGGAGCAGGCGATGGGCGGCGCCGTCAGCCCGGCCGCCGATTGGTACGCGCTTCGGCGCCGTTTTGCACGAGGCGCTGACCGGGCAGCTCGCCGGCGCCGCGCGTTCGTCCCCGGGGGCGCTGGTGCCCGAGGTCCCTGCCGATCTGGATGCGCTGTGTAGCGCGCTGCTCGCCCCCGATCCGGCGGCGCGGCCGAGCGGAGCCGACGTACTCGCTCGCCTCGGCGGGCGGGCGCCGTCGCTGGGGCCGCGCGCGGCGGGCTTCGTCGGGCGCGCGAGCGAGCTGGAGCGGTTGGCAGAGGCGTTCGCGGCGTCGCGCGCGGGCACGACCGCGCTTCTGCTCCACGGCGAGTCGGGCGTGGGCAAGAGCGCGCTGGTGCGCCGCTTCGTCGACGAGCTGGCGGCGCGCGCGCCCAACGCGGTCGTCCTCTGCGGCCGCTGCTACGAGCGCGAGAGCGTGCACTACAAGGCGGTCGACGGCGCCATCGATGCGCTCACGCGCTGGCTCTCGTCGCTGGGGCCGGACGAGGCGGCGGCGCTGCTGCCGCGCGAGATGGCGCTCGCCGCCGAGCTGTTTCCGGTGCTCATGCGCGTCGACGCCATCGAGCGCGCACCGGCGCTGGCGGAGGCGCCCGAAGATCCGCCCGAGCTGCGCACACGCGCCTTCGCCGCGCTGCGCGCGCTGTTTGCGGCCATCGCCGAGCGCCGTCCGCTCGTGCTCGCGCTCGACGATCTGCAGTGGGCCGACGCCGATTCGCTGGCGCTGCTTGGCGAGCTGTTGCGCCCGCCCGGGGCGCCGCGCCTGCTGCTGGTGGCGAGCATGCGCGCCACCGACGAGGAGGCGCCGCGGGAGCTCGGGCGCCGGCTGGGCGCCGAGGTGCGACTGCTGCCACTTAGGCCGCTGCAGTTCAAAGAGGCGTGCCAGCTCGCCGCCGAGCTGCTCGGCCGGGCCGACGGAGAGGGGCCGCTGTCGGCGTCGGTCATCGCCGCCGAGGCGCACGGCCATCCGCTGTTCATCGACGAGCTGGTGCGTCACAAGCTCGCCCGCGGCGGCTCGGTGGCCCAGTCGCCGCTGCAGCTCGACGACGCGCTGTGGGCGCGCGTGGAGTTGCTCCACGCCGACGCACGGCGGGTGCTCGAGATCGTCGCGGTGGCCGGCGCGCCGATCACGCAGGGCATCGCGGCGGCGGCGGCGGCGTGCGACTTCGACGTGTTCGCCCGCATCGCCACCGAGCTGCGCGCGCAGAACCTGGTGCGCACCAGCGGCGTGCACCCCGGCGACAGCGTCGAGCCGTATCACGACCGCGTGCGCGAGTCGCTGCTGCGCCGGCTCGACGCGCCCGCGCACAAGATGCGGCACGGCCGCCTGGCGCTGGCCCTCGAGGCCGGCAAGCAGGCCGACGCGCAGTCCCTGGCGCTGCACTTCGCCGAAGCCGGCGATCGCGAGAAGGCGGCCCGCTACACCGGGGTCGCCGCCGAGGAGGCGGCGCGCGCGCTCGCCTTCGATCGCGCGGTCACGCTCTACCGCGACGCGCTGGCGCTGGCGCCCAAGGGCAAAAAGTCGCGCCGGGAGCTCGCCGCAAAGGTGGGCGAGTCGCTGGCCAACGCCGGCCGCGGCGCCGAGGCGGCGCGCGCCTACGAGGACGCCTCGGACCTGTACGAAGAGCGCGCGGTGGCGGGCGACGAGGAGGCGACGGCGCTCGCCCTCGAGCTGCGCCGGCGCGCCGCCGAGCA
Organism: uncultured delta proteobacterium; assembly: GCA_963816965.1. Lineage (GTDB taxonomy): Bacteria > Myxococcota_A > Polyangia > Palsa-1104 > Palsa-1104 > JAQBQH01. The sequence goes on along the minus strand of CAWFMP010000004.1, from coordinate 1,705,912 downwards.
GTGGTTGCGTGGTGGCCACGTCGACGAGGGTCTGGCGGCGGTGCGCAGCGTGCTCGGCGCCGTCGGCATGCGCATGCCCGCGACGCCGACGGGCGCGTTGGTGTCGCTCTTGTTCGGGCGGGCGCGCGTTCGGCTCCGCGGTCTCGGCTTCCGCGAGCGTGCCCCGGCCGACGTGCCGCCCAAGCTGCTGGCGCGGCTCGACACCTCGCTCTCCGTGGCCGTCGGCCTGGGCCTCGTCGACACCATCCGCGGCGCCGACTTTCAGACGCGCAGCCTTCTGCTCGCGCTGCGCGCGGGCGAGCCCTCGCGGGTGGCGCGCGCGCTGGCGATGGAGGCCGCGCACTCGTCGGCGGCCGGCGGTCCGTCGGCGGCGCGCTCGGCCAGGCTGCTCGCGGCCGCGGCGCAGCTGGCGCAAAAGATCGACGCGCCCGAGCCGCAGGCGCTGGTCACGGCGACCGAAGGGATCGTCGCCTTCCTCGAAGGGCGCTGGCGTCGCGCGCACGAGCGCTGCAGCGAAGGCGAGCGCATCTTTCGCGATCGCTGCCTGGGCGCGGCGTGGGAAGCGGACAGCGCGCAGGCGTTCAAGCTGTGGTCACTGTCGTATCTCGGCGAGATGCGGGAGCTCGGGCGCGCCGTGCCACAAGCGATCCACGAGGCCGAGGAGCGCGGCGATCTCTACGCCGCGACCAACCTGCGCATCGGCGAGCTCAACTTCGTGCACCTGGTCGCCGATGACGTCGTCGCGGCGCGGCAGGCGGCGGCGACGGCGATGACCGCCTGGTCGCGGCAGGGCTTTCATCATCAGCACTGGGACAACCTGCTCGCCGAGGGCACCACCGACCTGTATGCCCAAGACGGCGCGGGCGCGTGGAAGCGTGTGACCGAGACCTGGCGGCCGCTGAAGAGGTCGTTGCTCCTCATGATCCAGCTGACGCGCATCGAGGCGGTCCACCTCTACGGGCGGGCGGCGCTCGCTGCCGGCCACCTCGGCCAGGCGGCGCGCGCAGCCAAGCGGCTCGCGGGCGAGAAGATGGCCTGGAGCGATCCGCTGGCGGCGCTGCTCGCGGCCGGCGTGGCGCACGCCCGCGGCGACGACGCGGCCGCCCGCGCGCGCCTCGACGAGGCCGCCCGCGGCTTCGATGCCGTCGAGATGGCGCTGTGGGCGGCGGCCGCGCGCTGGCAGCTCGGCCGACTCGTCGCCGGCGACGAAGGGGCCGCGCTCGTCGGCGCGGCCGAGGCGTTCATGCGGGCACAATCGGTCGTCGATCCCGCACGCGTCGCGGCGACGCTCGCGCCCGGCCTGGCCTGACCGCGGCCCACCGGCCGCCTCGCGCTCAGGGCTGGATGCGCAGGTCGCCGATGAGGAACGGCGGCTTGAGCTCGGCGGCCAGGAGCTTGTCGAGCGGTAGGAAGGTGGGCGTGATGGTCGTGGCCCAGATGGGCGCGTAGGTGACCCCGAAGTCGAGGACGACACCGCCGGTCGCCGGCGCCGGCGACACGCGCGCCGCCGTCGCCACCAGCAGCTGCGCGTCGGGGGTGAGGTCGAGCGCCGAGAGGATCTCGGGCGTGGTGAACAGCGGGCCACCGCCGCCGTTGATGTCGGCGCGCACCAGGATTCCCGGCTGCGGTGGATGCCACAGCTTGGCCGCCATCTTGGCGCCGGCCGTGGTGTCGAGCGCGACGTCGGCGAGCTTGAAGAGCGCGTCGTGCAGCGTGGTCACGAAGACCGCCGCCTTCTCCGGCGGCATGCGGATCGTCGTGCCCGAGGCGAGCGGCTGACCGCGGGCGACGGCGAGGCGCAAGGGAGCGGCGGCGCCGGGGACCGATTGGGTGCGCCACACCGACACGATGCGCGCGCTCTTGGTCGGCGGCGCCGGCGCCTCCGCTTGCGGCAGGATGCGGACCGCGGTCAGGCGCGTCGGCTGGAGCGCGGGCAGGCTCTTGTCGTTGTCACCGGAGACGATCCACAGCGTCTCGCCGTCGGAGGCGAAGGCGAGATCGCGCACCAGCGGCAGCTTCTGATCGGGCAAGAGGTCGACCGCGGTCACCACGGTCGAGGACGGTGGCGAGGAGACGTCGATGGCGACGAGGCGGTTGCCTTCGCCGATCAGCACCGCCAGGAGCTTGCCGTCGGGCGACAGCTCGATCGCGCGCGGCGCCTTGGCGCCCATCGGCAGATCCATGGGCTCGAACAGCGCCGGCTCGCGCGGGTCGTGCGTCGAGACGATGGTGATCTCGCCGTCGCCGACGACGGCGGCCACCGGCGCGTCCATCGCCGCCGCGAGCAGCGCGCCGTGATGGCCGAGCTTCTTGTCGCCCGCCAGGCGCGGCCCGCCCGGAGCGCACAAATCGATGGCGACGAGGTGATCGCCGTCGGCGCGGTGGACCACGACGTAGGCGGCGGCGCCGTCGCTGGAGATGCGCACCAGGCGGGCGCCCGGCGCAGCCAGCGGCTTGCCGACGAGCTCGGCGCGATCCTTGTCGACGCGGAGGAAATAGACCTGCCCGCCGTGGGCCACGACGGCGAAGCGGCGGATGGGGAAGCTCTTCTGCGATCGCCCCTTGGGCTGGGAGACGACGATCGGCACCTCGCCGGTCGGCACGCCGGTCGGCACGCGGGCGACGATGCCGCCGCCTTCGGTGCGCGCCACCACGCCGGTGGCGCGCCCGCCGATGCTCACCGTCGGCAGGCGGCCGAAGTTGTCGCCTTCGATGAGCAGGAGCTCGCCGGGGCCGGCGACGCCGTCGGGCTCGCCCTTCCAGGCGCCGGCCTGCGGCAGCCGCACGCCGCCGACGTCGCGGATGCGGCTGATGGCCGGCGGCCCGAAGGTGGTCGACACCTCGCGCACCTCTACGACGTTGGGAAAGCCGCCGGTGGCGCATCCGGCGAAGAAGAGCAACATCATGGACACGTGTATTCGCATATTTAGTCCAACATACATTGCAATACGTAAATCGTCATTGACGCAAGTTCTCGCGTCGTGTTAGCTCGTCGGTATGCGCATCTACTTCGTCGGTTCGCACGCCACGGGCAAGACCACCATGACCCGCTACGTGAGCCGGCGATACGGCCTGCCGATGATCACCGAGGTCGCCCGCGCCGTGCTGGCCGAGCTGGAGACCTCGCTCGACGCGCTGCGCACCGACGTCGACCTGGTCGCCGAGTATCAGCGGCGCGTGTTCGAGCGGCAGGTGCAGGTCGAGCGCACGCAGAGCTCGAGCTTCGTCAGCGATCGCGCGTTCGACAACCTCGCCTACGCCGCCGAGCACACGCTGGTGCTCGCCGATCTCATCAACACCGACGACTACAAGCGCTACATGGAGTGGGTGGGCGAGGGCATCGTCTTCTTCGTGCGTCCGCACCAGGATCTGCTCAAGGAAGACGGCGTGCGCGCCGGCGTCACCTGGGAGTCGGTGCTGCGCATCGACGGCATGATCAAGCTGATGCTCGAGCAGGGGCGCATTCCGTATCTGCCGATCGAGTCGGTGTCGATGCAGGAGCGCGCGCGCGCGGTCGACTTCGTCTTGCAGCGCACGCCCGGCCTGGCGCAGGTGGCGCCGACGGAGACGGTGGCGCCCAAGGTGGTCAGCATGCTCGGGCGCAGCTCCGCGATCGGCGACGCGCGCCGCGTCTAGTGCCGCGGTCCTGACGGCATGGCGGCGCGCGACATCGAGCACGTCGTCGTGCTGATGATGGAGAATCGCTCGTTCGATCATCTGTTCGGCTATCTCGATCTGCCGAACATCGACGGGCTGGGCGGCGGCGACCATTGGTGCTCGCCGCTGCAGGCGGGTGGCGCGCCAGTGCGGCCGCGCCCGACCACGGGCGCCAACGACGATTACGTCACCTGTCCCGATCCGGGCCACGAGATGCAGGATGTCACCCAGCAGATCTTCGACCTCGATCTGTCGGCGGTGGTCAACTCGGTGCCGCTCGATTCCAAGGCGCCGGCGACGATGCGCGGCTTCGTCCGCAGCTACGCGCAGCAGAAATCCGACGGCTGCCGCGTCAACTGGCGGCCCGAGGACATCATGCGCTGCTTTGTACCGGCGCACCTGCCGGTGCTGACGGCGCTGGCGCGCAATTACGTGCTCATCGATCGCTGGTTCTGCGCCATCCCCGGCGCCACCTGGCCCAACCGCTTCTGGACGCACGCCGCCACGGCGATGGGCCACGGCCAGATGGCCGACAGCTACATCAAGCAGTGCCTGCTCGACTCGCCGTTCACCGCCCCCACGGTCTTCAACCGCCTCGACGGTCACACCGATGTGCTCGACGATCCGGCGTGGCGCGTCTACTACCACCAGACGCCGCAGGCCTCGACGCTGATGTCGATCGCCGAGCGGCTGCACGACCCCAGCTACTTCCGCCCGTTCGACGCGAACGAGAAGTTCTGGTCGGACGAGCCGCTCGACGGCTTCGAGGCCGACTGCGACAACAACGATCTGCCGTACTACACGTTCATCGAGCCGCAGTTCGACTCGTTCGCGCCGCTGCGCAGCGTCACCACCGACAACAGCATGCACCCGCCGGCCGACGTGCGCGACGGCGAGCGGCTCATCGCGCGCGTCTACAACGCCATCCGCCGCAACCCGGCGCTGTGGGCCTCGACGGCGCTGGTGGTGACCTATGACGAGCACGGTGGCTTCTACGATCACGTGGTGCCGCCGCGCGTGCCCTCGTGCAAGCCGGACGCGCCCGACCGCCCCGTCGACGCTGCGGGCAAGCCGCTGTTCCTGTTCGATCGGCTGGGGCCGCGCGTGCCGACGCTAATCGTGTCACCGTGGGTGCAAAAGGGCGTGATCGATCATGGACCGGGCACCGGGGCCACGATCGATCCCTCCGTGCACTACGACCACTCGTCGCTGGTGGCGACGGTGCGGGAGCTGGTGGGGCGGCCCGTCGATCCGCTGACCGAGCGCGACGCGATCGCCACCACCTTCACGCACCTGTTCGGTGACCTGCGGCGGGCCGACGGCGACTGCCCCCAAAAGCTGGGCAAGGAGTGGGGCGTCGAGTAGCGGCTACGACGGACCTTCGGTGAGGCGGAAGCTCGTGAGCACGTTGGGCACGAAGCTGAACTCGTCGTGGTGCTCGAGCACGCGCCCCTTGTCGTCGAGGATGTCGACGCGCGACATGACGACCACCTGCACCGGGCCGGTCGCCGGCTTGCACGCGGCGATGTAGCCGACGATCTTGGCGCCGGTGTCGTATTCGAAGGTGACGCGGTGGGAGACCAGCTCGTTCAGTCGGGCGTAATTGGGCATGCGTGATCCTCTCGGCGCGCGTATATAACACGGCCATGTCGTCGGCTGAAATCTTGCTCTTGCGGCACGGGCAATCGGAGGGCAACGAAGGGGGGCGGTTCGGTGGCCACGGGCCGACGCCGCTGACCGCGCTCGGGCGGCGCCAGGCGGAGGCGACGGCGCGCGCGCTGGCGGCCGCGGGGCTGAGCGCCGTCTTCGCCAGCGATTTGGTGCGGGCGATGCAAACCGCCGCGCCGATCGTCGCCGCGACCGGGATCGCCATGTGTACGACGCCGGCCCTGCGCGAGCGCTCGGTCGGCGTGTTCACGGGGATGACCTTCGCCGAGGCCGAGGCGGCGCACCCGGAGATCTTCTCGGCGATGATGCGGCGCGATCCCGACGCCTGCCCGCCCGAGGGCGAGTCGGCGCGCGATCGGCTGGCGCACGTCGGCAGCTTCTTCGATGCCACGATCGAGCGCTTCGCGGCCGGGCGCACGCTGTTCGTGTCGCACGCGTTCACGCTCAACCTGCTCCTGCGGCGCCTGCTCGGCCTCGCCGACTCCCCGACGGTGTTCTTTCACACCGACAACTGCGCCCTGCACCGCCTCAAGCGCTCGCCGACGGGATTCTGGAACGTGGAGGCGCTCAACGATCGGCGCCATCTGGTGGGCGTGTGACCAACCCCAGGGTTCGCTTCGGTTGAGCTGGCGAGGGCCAGCCGCGTGAGGCGGATCGTGGATGCGACCGGAGCGACCGACCGAGGAATACCCGTCGGTCTCATGATTCATCACATCTCCGCGTTTGATTGAGCGAACGGCGTCGCAGCGAGAGCGTGCGCAAACGCCATCCTTGGTGGCAGTGTCGGCGGTTGGCGCCGCGGGGCCGCGGGCGGTCGTCGGAGCTGTCTTGCCGGGACGGGCCCGCTACGCCGGCGGCCTTACAGGCCGGCGGCACGTCCGGGCCCCTCGGCTCGTCGCTGGCGTCCGCCCTGCGGGCGGAGCGCTCCTCGACGCCCGGCAAGACAGCTCCGACGACCGCCCGCTCTATGGGCTCGTGGGAACCCTTAGCCACGCACGATTGCCGAAGCTCACGTGTCGGCGAGAGCACCCGCTGCGACCGTCCGGTTCTTGGACGAGCACAGAGGCTCCGCGCGCACTGCCCCGCTGGGCGAGTTCCGCAGCACAGGCAAGGGGGTCTAATCGAGCACGGCGGTGCGGTGGCGACGACTGTTTGAGCCCAGCGGGGCAGTGCGCGCGGAGCCGGACGTGGCGCTCCGGCGGGCTTTCGATGCGACGTTAGACCTCTTTGCGCATGAGGTAGTCGCGCAACGCCTGCGAGGCCACCGCCGCACCGAGCAGGCCGGCGCCGGACACCACGGTGGCGATGAGCAGGCCGCCCGGTCCGTCGAGGTGCGCCCCCAGCACCATCCCGATCACCAGCGACAGCACCAGGCCGACGAAGAACACCACGCCCTGCGCGAGCAGGCCCACCACGTCCCCTGCCAGCCCCTTCATCACAACACCGTGTCGAGCTGGACGACGACGTCCTTGTTCGGCGGCTCGACCGGCTTCGACTGCCCGGTGACGTCGCCCGGGTTCTTGGTCATGGCGTCGCCGTCCTTGTCGACCCGCACCGTGACCACGACCTTGCCCGCCAGCGAGGTGCCGGCGAGCATCGCGTCGCGCGAGTCGAGCGAGAACTTGAGCGGGAACTTGTCGGCGGCGAGCTTCTGCACCGCCAGCGGCGTGCCCGGCGCGGTCGAGCCCTCCTCGTAGCGGCGCGCGACGACGAAGATGGTGTCGCCGGCGGCGATCTTGGACTTTAGCTTGTCGGTAACCTTGATGACGCCCGAGAGCACCGTCTTGGGATCGAACTGGCCGCCCGGCGTGGCACCGGCGAACGCGCCCGACGGGGCGCCGCCCGACGCGGCGCCGCCCATCGACGGATGGCCCGCCGGCAGCGGCGGATGGCCCGCCGGCAGCGCGTTGTCCTCTCCGGGCGCGACCGGCGGATGCACGGGATGATCGCCCGGCGCCGCGGCCGCCATCGGCTGATCGAGCGGCGGAATCCCCGACGGCGCTGGCGCTGCCTGTTCCTGCTTCTTGTTACACCCGACGCTGACGAGGAGGGCGCCGCACGCGATCGCGCCGGACACCTTCGCCAGCCCTCGACGGAAGCTCGACATGCCGGTACCTTAGCACCCGTGTCCGGCAACGTCCACGAAGGCGAGCTCGTTCGCGCCACGCCGCGCGCCGAGGGGGTCGTCGAATACGTCCTACGCACCGACGAGCCCCTGAAGTTCCGCCCCGGGCAGTTCGTCTCGGTGCGCGTCGGTGTCGACAGCGACGACAACCCGATCCTACGCAGCTACTCGATCGCCTCGCCGCCCGGCGGCGCCGAGATCTCGCTCATCCTGAAGCTGATCAAGGGCGGCCCAGGGTCCGAGTACTTCGCCACGCTCGCGCCGGGCGGGCGCGTGCGCTTCACCGGGCCGATGGGCTTCTTCTGCCTCGATCTCATGCACGCGGGCGACGTCGTCTTCGGCGTCACCGGCGTCGGCATCACGCCGGTGTTGTCGATGATCGGCGAGCTGGCGGCGCGCCCCGAGCGCGGCCGCGTCATCCTCTATTGGGGCAACCGTCACGCCACCGACCTCTTCTGGCTCGACGAGCTCAAAGAGCTCCAGCAGAGGTGCGGGCGCCTGGCGATCGAGATCTTCCTGTCGGGCGAGGCGCCGTCGTGGAGCGGGCGACGCGGCCGCATCACCCAGGCCGTGCTCGGCGACCTGCCGAGCTACGACAAGCCGGTCTTCTATCTCGTCGGCAACGGCGCCATGATCAAGGAGCTCAAGGCGGCTCTGCAAGAGCGCGGCGTCGACCGCAAGCGGCAGATCCGCAACGAGGCCTTCTTCGGGTAGAGATGCGCTCCAGCCACGCGCTCCATCGCCGCACGGCGCTCGCGCTCGGCGCAGCCGCGACGATTCTCTACCTCGTCACCGCGCCGGCCATCCCGAACCTCGACGGCTTGGGCTACCTCAAGCTGTTGCCGCACAACTTCGCCGCCGGACACCTGCTCTACATGCCGGCGCTGCGCGCGCTCACGCGCCTCATCGGCGATGGGCTGCGCGCCGGCCGCTTGTACGACGCGCTCCTCGGCGGCACCGGCGTCGTGCTCGCCTACAGCATCGCGCGCAGCTTCCTCGCCGCCTGGGACGATGACGCCGCGCGCCTGGGCGCCGCGTTCGCCGCCGGCGGGCTGGCGCTGTCGTACGGCTACTGGAGCGAAGCCAACGACGTCGAAGCCTACGCGGCGGCGATGGTGGCGCTGCTGGCGACCGTGCGTATGGCGCTGTCGTTCGCGCCCCGCCCGACGCTGCTCCGCGCGGCCGCGACCGGCGCACTGCTCGGCATCGCCGTGCTCTCGCACCTGTCGCACGTGCTGCTCTCGCTCTTCGTCGCGCACCAACTGTGGCGTCACGCGCGCGGGCGGCGCTGGATTCCGCCGGCGCTGGCGCTGGCCGTGGGTGGCGCGCTCTCGCTGGGGCTGTACGCCTGGGCGGCGCTGGTGGTGCGCGGCCACGATCTACAGGGCGCCATCAAGTGGATCGCGACGGCGCAGCACGGCTTCGTCACCACCGGCGGCGCCTACCGGCTCGCCGACGCCATCTACGGCCTGTGCAAGGCGATCGTCTGGTCGCCCTATCTCTACGAAGCCGACGCGCAGAAGCTGGTGGGCCAGCTCCTCCTCGGCCTGGTGCCGCTGGCCGCGCTGTTCGTCGGCGCCATCTCCGTGCGCAGCCGGCGCGCGCGCGCGCGCCTCGATCTCGGCGCGCTCGCCTGGTGGACCGCGCCCTATGCGCTTTTAGGCGTCGCCTTCTTCGGCGCCGATCCCGAGCGCTGGATCTTCGTCCTGCCGGCGGGCTGGATCCTCGCCGCAGCGTTGGTCCTGGAGCTCGAGCGGCCGGCCCGCGCCGCCGCGGCGGTGCTGTTGTGGGTGGGCGGGTTCAGCTTGCTCACCGCCGTCTGGCCGGCGCACCGCGATCAATGGCCGCGGCAGAAGGCCGAGCTCACCGCCGCTCAGCTGCACGACGGCGATCTCTTGATCTTCCCCGGCCACTCGTGGGACGAGTACGTCGTCTTCTACGGAGCGGCGCACGTCGAGCCGTTTCCCCTGGCGTACTACGTGGCGCGCGACGGCGCGGCCGCGGCCTGGACCCGCCTCGACCAGGAGATCGGCGAAGCGCGCGCGCGCGGCGGGCGCGTCTTCTGCGTGCGCGTGTTCGACGACGCCGATCAAGATCCGCGCGGTTTCTGGGAGCTCGGCACCGCCGGCGTGTCACGCGTGACCCTGAAGGAGGAGCTGGTGCGTCGCGGGCACGCGGTGGCGCTGACACCGACGGAGGGCCTGAGGGTCACGCGCCTCGATCCGTGATATTCATTTTGCGATGCCAAGCGTCGAATATCGGATCGATCTCGAGGAGCGCAATGCGCACCTGGTGCGTGTCGAGGCCCACTTCCCCGTCGGTGGTGCCGACGTCGACCTGAAGCTGCCGGTGTGGACGCCCGGCTCGTATCTGGTGCGCGAGTTCGAGCGGCACGTGCAGGACGTCGCCTGCACGTCGGGTGAAGGCAAGCCGCTGCCGGTGCGCAAGGTCGACAAGGCCACCTGGCGCGTCGACGCCCGCGGCGCCACCAGCGTGGTCGCGCGCTATCGCGTGTACGCCAACGATCTGACGGTGCGCTCGGCGCACGTCGACGACACGCACGCCTTCTTCAACGGCGCCTGCGTCTTTGTGTACACCCCCGCGCTCACCGGGTGCGAGGCGCGCGTCACTGTCGCGCCGCCGGCGGGCTGGAAGGTCACGGTGGGGCTGCCCGCGGCGAAGGACAACAGCTTCGTCGCCCGCGACTACGACGAGCTGGTCGACTCGCCGTTCGAGGTGGGCACGCACGAGCTGGTCGAGTTCACGGCGCAGGGCAAGCGCCATCGGCTGGCGATCTGGGGCAAGGCGGCGATCGATCGCGCGGTCGCTGATCGCGGACATCGTCAAGATCATCGACAGCGCGGTGGCTCTGTTCGGCGACGGCGTGCCCTACGACGACTACACGTTCCTCCTGCTGCTCGCGCCCAACCAGTACGGCGGGCTCGAGCACGCCCGGTCATGCGCGCTGCTGTCGTCGCCGTTCACGTTTCACCCGCGCAAGAAGTACGAAGAGTTCCTCGAGCTGGTGTCGCACGAGTTCTTCCACTTGTGGAACGTCAAGCGCATCCACCCCGAGGCGCTGGGGCCGTTCGACTATCAGCGCGAAGCCTACACGCGCTCGTTGTGGGTGATGGAGGGCGTGACCAGCTACTACGATCGCTATCTGTTGGTGCGCGCGGGTCTGCAGAAGCCAGGCAAGTACCTGGAGAAGCTGGCCGAGGAGCTGGGCAAGATCGCCGCGATTCCCGGGCGCAAGCGGCAGTCGCTCGAGGAGTCGAGCTTCGACGCGTGGATCAAGCTCTATCGGCCCGACGAGAACTCGGTCAACTCGACGATCTCGTACTACCTGAAGGGCGGCGTCGTGGCGCTGCTGCTCGACCTCGAGATTCGCTCCCGGACCGGCGGGGAGCGGACGATGGACGACGTGATGGGCCTTTTGTGGAGGCGCTTCGGCAAGGCGGGCGAGGGCTTCTCCGACGACAGCGTGCAGGCGCTGGCGGAGGAGGCGGTGGGGATCGAGCTGGGCGCCTTCTTCGAGCGCCATGTGCGCGGACGGGAAGAGCTGGACGCCGAGCGCCTGTTGCGCACGGTCGGGCTGACGCTGGCCCCCGACGACGAGGGTGACGACGGCGAGAAGCGCGCACCCTGGCTCGGCATCACCACGCGCGAGGACGGCGACGCCCTGGTGGTCGCCACCGCGGTCGACGGCGGGCCGGCGGTGCAGGCGGGGCTGTACGCCAACGACCAGCTGCTGGCGCTGGACGGATTTCGCGTCGATGCGGCGTCGTTCAAGGATCGGCTGGCGGCGAGCAAGGTCGGCGACGCGGTCACCTTCACGATCTTCCGGCGCGACGAGCTGCGGCAGGTGCGAGTGACGCTGGCCGAGCCGCCCGTCGAGAAGCTCAAGATCGGGCCCGCCGAGGGGGCGACCGAGGCGGAGAAGGCGGCTTACGAGCGCTGGATGGGCGAGGCGTGGAAGCCGGAGAGCGAAGAGGAGTAGGGGGCCGCCGCTAGCCGCCGATCCCGAGCCCGCTGCAGGCGCTGAGCTGCATCGGGCACTGGCTCTGCAAACACTGCAGCACGCCGAGTTGCCCGCCCGCCCCCGTGCCACCGTCGGCGGCCAGGCAATTCTGCGCCGCGCAGGCGATCAACGTCAGCGCCGCGGTCACCTCGGCCGGCGGCGCGTTCTGCCCGCATCCGAGGACGCAGCCGATCGGGTTGGCGCCGCTCATGTCGCCGCTCGCGCCGCCGCCGCCGATGCCGGGAATCCCGCCGCCCCCGAGGCAGCCGAGCGCGCAGAACACGATCTTTCCGCAGTTCGGCGGCGGCACCATGTCCGGCGGCGGCACCATGTCCGGCGGCGGCAGCAGATCCGCTCCCTTGGTCATGTCCGCCGCGCCGAGCCCGTTGCCTTCGTGGCAGCCCACGCCGCCGCCGAGCGCGGTCGCCATCGCGGCCACGATCACCAGCGCCACGCCTGCCGCGCCCCTCACTGGCGCGGTCCCTGCTCGAGGATCTTGAAGGCCACGCGCCGGTTCTTCGCCCGCTGCGCCGGCGTCATGTTCGGCACCAGCGGCTGCGTCGAGCCGTAGCCCTCCGACTCCAGCCGCGAGGGCTCGACGCCCGACTTGACGAGGTAGGCCACCACCGAGGCCGCGCGCGCCTTGGAGAGCTGCAGGTTCCTTTCGGCGCTGCCGCGGTTGTCGGTGTGTCCCTCGACGCGGAGCTTGCGCAGCTCCGGATGCTTGGCCAGAAGATCGGCGACCTCGTCGAGGATCTCCTCGCCGTCGGGACGCAGGTCGGCGTTGTTGGTGCCGAAGTGGATCGTCCCCTTGATGACGATCTCGTTGCGGCCGAGCTTGACGTGCGACGTCGTCGGCTTCTTGTGCAGCACCACCTCGACGTTCTGCGGCTGGCCCGCCACCACCGTCACGGTGCGCTGCTTGCCGAGGTAGCCCGTCGCGTTCACCTCCATCAGCCAGTCACCCGGAAGCAGCTTGGCGTCGAACCCCGCCATGCCCTCGGGCTGCGCGTCGACGGTCTCGGCGCTCGCGGTGTTGGTCAGCCGCACCGTGGCGGTGCCCACCGGCATGCCCGCGTCGTCGGAGACTTTGATGCGCACGTCGCTCGCCGCCGGCGGCTTCGCCGTCAGCAGCACCTCGAGCGGCGTCTCCTGGTTGGCCCCGACCGACGTGTCGATCTTCGCCGTCTCGTAGTCGTCGCGCGACACCTCGATCGACAGCGGCCCTGGCGCAAAGCCGTAGCTAAGGAAGCTGCCGTCGTCACCGCTGAGCTGCGACGTCGCCCGCCGCGTCGTGTACTTGATGGTGGCGCCCACGATCGGCTTCTTCGTCGCCGCGTCGCGGACGAAGCCGCGCAGCTTGCCCTGGATCGGACCGCGCGCGATCTCGCGTGTCACCGTCTTGGTGACGATCTTGGTGCGCCCGCGGCCGGCGCCCGCGTCGTACGCGTAGGCCGCGCCGAGCAGCACGTTCCAGGTCGGCAGCGGCGGGCCGTACTGGAAGCCGTACGAGGACAGGCCGATGTCGAGCCCGGCGTCGAGGATGAGGCCGGCGACGGGGCGCACGCGCGCGCCGAACGTCAGGTACTGCTGGCTGTTGCCGTTGACGCGGTCGGCCCGCTGATCGGCCGGGAACGCGCTGGCGACCGCGTTGGCCACCAGCGTGTCACCGTCGCCGACGGCGATGTCGACGTGATACTCGAAGATGAGATCGAGCCCGACCTTGTTGCTGGCAAAGGCGAGCGGCGCGTCGACGGCGGCGGCGAGGCGGAAACGGCTGGGATTGATGCCGTAGCCGAACGTCTCCACCACTCGCGAGCGGATGCAGGCGTCGTCGCTGGTGGAGCTGGCGCACTGCCCCGCGGGCAGCAGGTCGATCGAGTTGTCGAGGACGTAACCGAAGTTGATGTGGAAGCGCAGCGGCACCTTCGCCGTCGCCGCGGCGTGGCGCAGATCGAACGAGGCGATGAGATCGGGCGAGAAGTTGGTCGCCGACCCGAGCACGCTCACGCCCGACACCGAGTTGAAGAAGCGCAGCCCGAGGTGCAGCGCCAGGTCGAACCACTTGGTGACCGGCAGGCGCCCCTTGATGCCGGCGCCGACGTCGCCGAGCGCGAGGATGACCTCGGGATCGGTTCTTTGCGGCGGGCCTTCGGCGCGCGTGTTCTGGTTCGACGAGTTGAACAGCGCCAGATAGAGCTCGAGGTACTTCCACGGCGTGTAGTCGATGGTGAGGTTGCCGAGGAAGCGCGAGTCGGTGTCGCCCTTGGTGCCGCCGGCGCCGGCGATGAGGAAGTTGTCCTGCGTGAACAGCTGCAGGCTCAACCCGACGCGGAAATTGTTGGCGCGCCCGACGTCGCCGCTCATGGTGCGGAACAGGCCGATCGGCCCCGACACCGTCGGCGCCGCCAGGCGCGCGTACAGGTCGTCGTCGGCGGTGGATGGGCCGGCCGAGTCGAGCCAGGTCACCTGCGTGTCGACGGTTTCGTGCGTCTCGCCGGTGGCCGACAGCGACTCGTCGTGCGGCGCCATCACCGTCGCCGAGGCATCGGAGTGCGGCACCGGCGGCGCCGGCGGTCGCGGTGGCGGCGGCGCCGGCCGTGCCGGAGGTGGGGTTTCGCTCAGCCCCGGATCGTCCGCCGGCTGCGCATGCGCGGCGACAGGGCACAACAGCGTCAATGCCAACACGAGGAGCCGCTTCATTGTCACCTTGCTCATCCTGGCTTTTCCAGCGTGCCCGACTGTAGCGGCGCGGTCGCCGCGCTGTCAATTTGCGCTTTTGGACGTTACAGTCGCGGCATGGCGCACGACATCGAGTCGCTGCTCTCCGAGAAGCGCGTATTTGCGCCACCCGCCGAGCTCGCCGCGCGAGCGCAGGTCAAGTCGATGGCCGAATACGAGGCCCTCTGCGCGCGCGCCGACGCCGATCTCGAGGGCTTCTGGGCCGACGAGGCGCGCCGCCTCGACTGGCTGACGCCCTTCACCCAGGTCCTGGACGAAGCCAAGGCGCCGTTCGTGCGCTGGTTCGCCGACGGCAAGCTCAACCTCGCCGCCAACTGCCTGGATCGTCACCTGCAAGCGCGCGGCGACAAGCCGGCGCTGATCTGGATCGGCGAGCCCGGCGATCGCCGCACGCTGTCCTACCGCGAGCTGCACGCCGAGGTCTGCCGCACCGCCAACGCCCTGGCCGCCCTCGGTATCAAGGCCGGCGATCGCGTCGCCGTCTACCTGCCCATGATCCCCGAGCTGCCCATCGCGCTGCTCGCCTGCGCGCGCCTGGGCGCCACCCACTCGGTCATCTTCGGCGGCTTCTCCGACACCGCCATCCGCGATCGCGTCAACGACGCCGGCTGCAAGATGATCATCACCGCCGACGGCGGCTGGCGCCGCGGCAAGGTGGTGCCGCTCAAGGCCACCGTCGACGCCGCCCTGGAGAGCGGCTGCCGCACCGTGGAGAAGGTCCTGGTGGTCACGCGCACCAAGGAGCCGGTGTCGATGGTCGAGCAGCGCGACGTGCGCTGGGACCAGGTGGTGCCGTCGGCGTCGGCCGAGCACGCGCCGGTGGCGCTCGACGCCGAGCATCCGCTCTTCATCCTCTACACCTCGGGCACCACCGGCAAGCCCAAGGGCGTGGTGCACTCCACCGGCGGCTACGCGGTGCAGGCGCACGTACACCACCCGCCTCGTCTTCGATCTGCGCGACGACGACATCTTCTGGTGCACCGCCGACATCGGCTGGGTCACCGGCCACAGCTACGTCGTCTACGGCCCGCTCATCGAACGGCGCCACCGCGGTCATGTACGAAGGCGCGCCCGACTTCCCGGGCAAGGATCGCTTCTGGGACATCATCGAGCAGGAGCGCTGCACCATCCTCTACACCGCGCCCACCGCCATCCGCGCCTTCATGCGCTGGGGCGACGAGCTCCCGGGCGCAGCACGACCTGTCGTCGCTGCGCCTGCTCGGCACCGTCGGTGAGCCGATCAACCCCGAAGCGTGGATGTGGTATCGCCGCGTCATCGGCGGCGATCGCTGCCCGATCGTCGACACCTGGTGGCAGACCGAGACCGGCGGCGATCATGATCTCGCCGCTGCCCGGCGCCACCCCGACCAAGCCCGGCTCGTGCACGCGGCCGCTGCCCGGCATCGCCGCCGACGTGGTCGACAAGCAGGGCCAGTCCTGCCCGGCCAACGCCGGCGGCTACCTGGTCTTGCGCCGTCCGTGGCCGGCGATGCTGCGCACGGTGTGGGGCGATCCCGAGCGCTACGTGAAGACCTACTTCAGCGAGATCTTCGTCGACGGCAAGCCGCTCTACTTCGCCGGCGACGGCGCGCGCCGCGACGAGGACGGCTACTTCTGGGTCATGGGCCGCATCGACGACGTGCTCAACGTCGCCGGCCACCGCCTCGGCACCATGGAGATCGAGAGCGCGCTGGTGGCGCACCGCGGACGTCGCCGAGGCGGCGGTCGTCGGCCGCCCGGACGAGCTCAAGGGGCAGGCGGTCGTCGCTTTCGTGACCCTCAAGTCGGGCCGCACGCCGTCGGACGAGCGTCAAGCAGGCGCTGCGCGAGCACGTGGTGCAGGAGATCGGCGCGCTCGCCCGGCCCGACGAGATCCGCTTCACCGAGGCGCTGCCCAAGACGCGCTCGGGCAAGATCATGCGCCGGCTGCTCAAGGAGATCGCGGCCGGTGGCCAGGTGCAGGGCGACGTCACCACGCTCGAGGACGTCGCGGTGCTCAATCGTCTCTCGACCAGCGACGAGGAGTAACTACATTTGCTCGCATGAAGCGGGCAGTGATCGTCGCGTTGCTTGCGCTCGGCGGGTCGGCCACCGCCAATCCGCTCGTCCTTTTGCCGGGCAAGCAGCCCGAGAAGATCACGCCCCAAGCGCGCTTGCGTCCCATCCCGTTCCTCTATCGACAGATCGATCTGGAGCGGGTGAACAGGGAGCCGCTCGCTCGCACCAACGCCACGCGCGGCGAGCAGCAGCGGATCTTGACCGGCTGGGGGGCGCCGCCACTGGGCGGCAACGCGATGTAGGCGCTGCCTACTTGCGCAGAAGGACGTAGACCGCGCCGGCGCCGCCGTCGCTCGGGCGGGCGCTGCAGAAGGCGAGCACGCCGTGGCCGATGCGCCCGCGGGTGAGCCAGACCTTGAGGCGCTCCTTGAGCACGGGGACGCCCTCCCTGGAGTTGTGGCCGCGCCCGTGGATGATGAGCACGCAGCGCCGGCCGTCGGCGCGCGCCGCGACCAGGAACTTCTCGACGTCGACGCGCGCCTCGTCGGTCGTCAGGCCGTGCAGGTCGAGGTGCGCCTGCACCGCGTAGTCGCCGGCGCGCAGCTTGCGCAGAAGGCGCTTGTCGATCCCCGGACCGAGCCCCTCGACGTACTCGTCGGTCGCGGTGATGTCGAAGGCGCCAACGCCGTCGACGAGGTCGGCGAGTACGGCGTAGGCCTCGGACTCGTCGTCCTGCCGGCGGCGCGGCGCCGACGGCGGGGGAGCGGCGCCGCCGAGCACACGGCCGCGCGGGTCGGGCGCCAGCTGCGCCACGCCACGCATCTCCTCGGCGAAGACCTCGTCGTCGCGCTTGTCGGGGGCGCGGTTGTCGTCGTCGCGCGACGGCGCCGCCGGGGGGGCGGGCTTGGGCTTCGGCGCCAGCTTGCGGGCCAGCTCTTCGGCGGCCAGCTGCTTGCGCAGCGCCTCGAGCTCCTCGAAAGGCGTGTTGAATCCTTTGCCCTTCTTTGCCACGCGCAAATGGTAGCATCGCCGCGCGTGCCCATCGACCTTCAGCTGATCGTCGTAACCAACCGCTTCACGCACGCGGCGCACGCGCTCGACGAGCTCCTCGACGACGGTGAAGTTCAGGCGGCGATGCGCGCCTTCCAGCTCTTGCGCGTCGACTGCGACGAGCGCCCCGATGTCGACGTGTGGCTGCAGCGGCGCGCCGGCCGCGGCGTGCCGTCGTGGCCGCTGTGCGCGGTCGTCGAGCCGTCGGGCGCACCGCGAGCCGTCGTCACCCACGTCAACCGCCGCTCGCTGCTCGAGCTCTTGCGCAATCCGCCGCCCTCGCCGCTCCCGCCCGAGCCGGCGCCGCCGACGGCGACGGTCGACGAGGCGCTGGCCACCATCGCCGCCGCCTGGGATCGCCGCCACGGCGGCTTCGAGCCGCCGCCGCGACGCCCCTGCGCACCGCTGCTCGATCTGCTCCTTGGGCTCCGCCCCGGCCCGCACGCCGGCGGAGCGGCTGCTCCCAGCTTCGACGGACCGTCGGCCGCGCTGCAGACGCTCGACAGCCTGATGCAGGGCGGCATCCACGATCAGCTCGGCGGCGGCTTCCACGCCTACTCCACGGACGAGCGCTGGGTCGTCCCGCACTTCGAGAAGCGCGCTGTCGACCAGGCGGCGCTGCTCGCCACCTTCGCGCGTGCCGCGGCCGCGACCGGCCAGCCACGCTACGCCGCGGTGGCGCGTCGCATCATCGCCTACGTCGAGTGCCGGTTGGCGCTCGACGGCGGCGGCTACGCCGCCTCGGAAGACGCCGACGTCGGCTCGTACGACGACGGGTCGCTGTACACCTGGACCGTCGACGAAGCCAAGGCGGTCCTCGACGCCGACGAGCTCGCCGTGGCGCAGCCGTACTTCGATCTCTACGGCCGCGGCGAGCTGCACTCCGATCCGACGCGCAACGTCCTATTCATCGCCGCCTCGCCCGAAGAAGTCGCGCGCGAGCTCGGCCGGCATGCGAGCGAGGTGCGAACGCTCATCGGCCGCGTGCGCGACAAGCTGCTCGCCGCCCGCGGCGAGCGGCCGCAGCCCGCCGTCGACCCGACGCCCTACGCCGGCGTCTTCGCCAAGATGGCGCGCGCCTACCTCGAGGCCGAGGCGGAGCTCGGCATCGTGCAGGATCGCGAGCGCGCCATCCTCGCGCTCGAGCGGCTCTACGCCGCCCGCGCCGGCGACGGTGGTATCGCCCACCGGCTCGACGACCCGCGCTCGCTGCGTTGGCTCCTGGACCACGCCGAGCTCGGCCTCGCCGCGCTGCGCGCCTACGAGGCGACCGCCGAGCGCGCGCACCTCGACGTCGCCCGCGCCACCGGCGAGCACCTCATCGATCGCTACTGGCATCCGAGCGGCGGGTTCGCCTCCGTCCCCGGCGGCGACGATCGCCCGTTTCGCGACGGCGAAGATGGCCCCGGCCCCAGCGCCAACGCGGTGGCCGGCGCGCTGCTCGAAGGCCTCACCGCGCACACCGGCGACCGGCACTTTTCCCAGCGCGCCCGCGCGCTGGTCGACGCGCTGCTGCCGCTGGCCTGCGGCGCGGGGATCGACGGCGCTGGACTAATTTACTTGCACCGCGTCGGCGCCATCGGACAATAACTGTATATGTCCTTCACACCGCGGTTCCTGAAGCATCGTGGGATCACGGTGATTCAAAAGCTCGATCCGGCGCTTCCGCGCGTCCCCCGGGGCAAGGTCGGCCTGGTGCTCGCCGGCGGCGCGGTCGCCGGCGGCGCCTTCAAAGCCGGCGGTTTGCGCGCGCTCGACGAGTCGCTGGTGCGCCGCCGCGGCCCCGGCGGTGCCTACGCCTTCGGCCTCAACGAGTTCGACGTCTTCGTCGGCCTCTCCGCGGGCAGCGTGCTCGCCGCGGTGTTGTCGGCCGGCATCGTGCCCGACGAGATCTTCCGCATCCTGTCGGGCACGAGCGAGATGTACGAGACCTTCCAGCCCTGGCACTTCATGCGCCCGAGCTTCGAGTGGGCGGCGCGCGTGCCGCGCTGGTTGCAGAACGAGCAGGAGCTGTTCACCAACTGGCTGTCGGGCGCCACCGACGCGCGCGTCGGCGGCCGTTACACGCTCGGCACCACGCTGCGCAAGATGGCCCAGGCGACGTCGCGCCTTCTGCCCACGGGCATCTTCGATCCGGGCGCGCTCGAGCAGTATCTGCGACGGCAGATGGCGCGCGCCGGCATCCGCGACGACTTCGCGGCCGCGTTCGCGCAGACTGGCAAGGCGCTCTACCTGACCGCGACCGACCTCAACCGGGGCGAGATCGTCGTCTTCGGCCACGACGAGCCCTACGGCAAGGTGCGCATCTCCACCGCCATCGCCGCCTCGTGCGCGTTGCCGCTGTGGTATCGCCCGATGTTGGTCGACAACCCGCGGGCCGGCGAGCCGGGTGAGCCGCCGCGCCTCGATCTCGTCGACGGGGGCCTGATGCGCACCGCCAACGTGCGCGTCGCCGTCGAAAAAGGCTGCGAGCTGGTCGTCTGCTACAACCCGTTCACACGCATTCGCTACGATCGCGCGGGCCGCAGCCTGCAGGATCACGGCATGCCGAGCATCGCCACGCAGTCGGTGCGTACGCTCATCGGCGCGCGGCTGGACCTCGCCAAGGAGGTCGTGTTCCACGATCCCAACGTGCAGGCCGACGTGGTGTTCATCGAGCCGGCCGAGGACGACTACACCTTCTTCAACATGGGCGCGCTCAACTTCTGGGCCAAGGAGCGCGCGATCCATCATGGCTACGCGGCGGTCCGCCGGTCGATCGATGCCTCGCACGACCTGCTCGGTGAGGTCTTCGGCAATCACGGCATCGAGCTGCGCAAGCCGGCGCAGCCGCAGTCGAGCGCTGCGGCGCAGGTCGATATGCGCGAGTCGCGCGGCGCACGGTCGGTCGGTCGGTAGGAGGTTGAGGTAGGAAAGGCGAACAGCATTTGCGGGGACGCGCCCCCTTACGCGTCGCCTGCGGCGCCGCACGGGGGACGCTCAGCTTCGGCGCTGGCATCCGCCCTGCGGGCGGAGCGCGCCTCGATGCCCCGCAAATACGGTTCGCCTTTCCCGTCGGTCGCGCCCATTTCGCCCCCTGAGGACGCTTCGGGCGGGCCTGGCTGCGATGGCGCCCGTGCGTGGGATGGTGGGGGAGGGTAGGGACCGTGGTAGGCTCGGGCTCGTGCTCTCGCCGGATGTGGTCGCTCTTGGGCTGGCGTTGGTGGTCGCGCTCGTCGCTTTTGCCGTCCTGCGGGGCGATCGACCGCTGGCCATCGCCCTTGCCACCCTCGGCCGACTCGTCACCACCGCTGGCGTCTTTTTGCGCTACGCCATTCTCGGCGTTGCGCGCAAGCTGCGTGGCGAGCGCGACATCGGCCCGGGGCTCGTGCGCAACGCCTTCGAGGATCTCGGCCCGACCTACCTGAAGCTCGGGCAGCTCATCGCCTCGTCGCACGGGCTGTTCCCCGACGACTACTGCAAGGAGTTCCAAAAGACGCTCGATCGCGTCAAGCCGTTCGCCTACGCCGACGTCGAGCGCACGCTCACCATCGAGCTGCGCAGCCGGCCGGAAAAGCTGTTCGCGTCGCTCGACTCGACGCCGCTCGCCTCGGCGTCGATCGCGCAGGTGCACGCCGCGCGCCTCGACGACGGGCGCGACGTCGTCATCAAGGTCCAGCGCCCGCACATCGAGCGGCGCGTCGCCGCCGACATGCGCATCCTGCGCCTGGGCGCG
This sequence comes from uncultured delta proteobacterium, assembly GCA_963816965.1. Taxonomy (GTDB): domain Bacteria; phylum Myxococcota_A; class Polyangia; order Palsa-1104; family Palsa-1104; genus JAQBQH01. Next base: position 1,684,936 of record CAWFMP010000004.1, on the reverse strand, counting down.
CAGCTGTTGTCGCTGGTGCCGACGGTGGAGCTGGCCAACCCCGTCGGCATCGTCGAGGACTTCGACCACACCATCGCCGAGGAGCTCGACTTCCGCCGCGAGGCGGCCAACATGGACGAGTTCAACCGCATCATGGCGGAGCTCGGCCACGCGGACGTGCGCGCCCCGCGCGTCGTCCACGAGCTGACCACGCGTCGCGTCCTCGTCATGGAGCGCTTCTACGGCGTCCGCGTCGACGACGTCGAAGCGGTGCGCGCGCGCGCCGTGGACGCCGAGGCCATGCTGGTCTACGGCCTGCGCGGCTGGTTCCAGTCGATGATCCTCCACGGCTTCTTCCACGGCGACGTCCACGCCGGCAACCTCATGATCCTCGACGACGGCGCGCTCGGCTTCCTCGACTTCGGCATCGTCGGACGCTTCGACGAAGACGCGCCGCCAGATCACCGACTACATCATCGCCTTCGCCTCGGGCGACTATCGCGCGCTCGGGCGCGTGATCATGTCGATGGACGCCGTGTCGCAGGGCGTCGATCTGGACGCCATGGCCGCCGATCTGAAGAAGGCGTACGAGCCCATCCTCACCACCAGCTTCGGCGATCTCAACTACGGCAGCGTCCTGCCGGACATCCTGCGCGCCTCGGTCAAGCATCGGATGCGCCTGCCGCGCGAGTTCGTGCTGGTCACCAAGCAGATGCTCTACTTCGATCGATACGCCAAGCTGCTCGCCCCCAAGCTCAACATCTTCTCGGATCCTCGTTTGGTTGCGGCACTTTCCGAGGACCTGCTGCGCACACGTATGAGCTGAGACCCTTGCCACACAAAATGGCGGAATTGTAAGAGCCGCTGCTAGACGCCGTTCTTCGCGCCCTGATATCGTGAACCCTAAGGGCGGTAATCTGGGGGTCGGCGATATGCGCAGTATCCAGGTGCAATTTGCCTCCGGTCGCGAAGTCTTGAATAGCTATTGGGGCTTCCTGAAAAACGGAGGCCTCGTCCTCGCCGATCCCAACGATCTCTCCGAAGGCGACAATGTTGTCCTCGACGTGAAGATCAAATCGCTCAAGCGCAGCTACAAGCTCGCCGCCCGCGTCGTCAAGCGCGCTCCCGAAGGCAACCGCGCCTTCGTCGCCTTCGACGAGGGCCAGGAGCAGGACGTCATGCTCAACGCGGCGTGGGCCGACTCGCACGAAGTGCCGCAGCGCAAGCACCGCCGCTACCCGACCGGCAACAAGGTCCTCTACGGCCAGGCCGGCCAGCCGTCATCGACGCACGCGGGGCAGATCCTCGACGTCAGCCCGGGCGGCTGTCGCCTGCGCGGGCCGCACCTCTACCCGGTCGGCGCGCGCGTGCGCGTCATCGCGCTCGGGATCGAGCTCGACGGCCAGGTGCGCTGGACCGCGGGCGGGCGCGAGATGGGGATCGAGTTCCAGAAGCCGGCGCTGGTGGTTCAGGCGCTGCTCGACGACGTGGGCTGACCACCAGCTCGACGACGTCGCCGACCGCGACGCCGTCGCGTTGAGGCCTCTTCATTTGCTCCTCCGCTTGCCGCCGCCGGGCTCGTCGAACCAGCGCAGCCAATCGCGCAACAGGTCGATCTTGCCCTGGTCGACGCGATAGACGCGCTCGCGACCGCGCCGCTCGGCCGTCAACAGCCCCGCCTCCTCGAGCACCTTCAGGTGGCGGCTGATCGTGGGCCACGCGTGGTGAAAGCGCGCGGCGATGTCACCGGCGCTCATGCCGCCGCGGAAGTGCACGGTCATGAGGATCTGCCGGCGGGAGGCGTGCGCCAGCGCCGCGCACACCGCCTCCAGCGCCTCCAGTCGCTGCCGCGCGTCGGACACGCGCTAGGACACGAGCGCGGTCAAAGCGGGATCTTCTCGATCTGGGCGATGGCGATGGGCGAGCCGGTGCCGTTGAAGCTCTCCATGATACCGCCCATCGGCTCCCACACCGCCATCACCTCGGGCGTCTGGTGTGCCACCGACGAGGCCTCCTCGTCGCGCCAGGCGAAGATCTCGATGAAGTAGGTGTTGCCCGAGCGCTTGTCGTGCGCCTCGTAGATCTGCGGCGGCTCCTCGGTGGCCAGGCCGAGCTTGCGCAGCGTCGGCCAGTGCTTCTTGACCAGCTCGACGAGCTCCCTCTCCTTGCCCTTCTTCGGGTAGTAGGTCACGTGGGTCAGCACCGGTTTGCCTTTGGCCATCGTCGCTCTCCTTCGCTCTTCGGATGTGGCCGATGCTTAGCCGAGACGCTAATTGTTGGTCAAGCGAATAATTAGCAGAGTAGCTAAATGTCGTTTCAGATGAGCAGGAGCGAGAGCTTGATCAGGAAGAGGTCGGTTGCGGGGCCACCGCCGAAGCGGGTGAGCGAAGGGCGCCCGAAGCCTTCGACGGTCGGATCGAAGGCGGTCTGCCCCTGGGCGTGGGTGTAGACGCCGAGGATCGTCGAGCCGGGCTGGAACTCCCAGCGCAGCACCAGGTTGACGTTGATCGCGCCGTCGCGGAAGTCGGGCGCGTCGTCCGCCGGCATCTGCGTGGGGCGGAACGCCGAGAACGGCAGCTCCGACCCGGGGCCGGAGGCGGTGCCGGCGACGGTCTGCCCGTAGTGCCCGCCGGCGAGGAACAGCTGCGCGTACGCTTGCAGCGTCAAGGTGGGCGTGAAGGTGTAGGTGCCGCGCACGGTGACGTCGAACTCGCGCGAGTCGAGATCGGCGAAGTAGTAGGTGTTGGTCCCGTCGCCATTGTCGCGGGTGTCGAACCAGCGCGGATCGCCGAACCCGAAGTTGGTGTGCGGGATGATGTCGAGCTCGACGGCGGGGATGGGCCGCAGCGCCAGCTGGGTCCAGATGTCGGCGGCGCGCCCGTGCTGTGTGCGCACGAAGGCGCCGTTGGTCTGGAACCAGAGGCGCCGGCGCGGATCGGTCTTGCCGTACCAGAAGGCGTACCAGCCGCCGGGGCGCTGCACCGCGGCGCCGTCGCGCGCCTCGCGCAGGTCCCAGAAGTCGGTGGCGTAGTCGACCTCGAAGTAGAGCGACCAGAAGTTCTTGAAGCGCAGCTGCGCGCCCAGCCAGTAGATGTGCTGCAGGATGTGCGTGAAGCTCCAGTCGGTGTCGTAGACGGCGCTGAAGTTGATGTCGCCCTCCTGGATGATCGAGTGCGGCCGCAGGATGCGGTAGTGAAGCTGCGGGTCGAAGTGATGCACGTTCCCCGATCGATTGAACCCCATGTCGTTGTTGTCGAAGCCGGGCGACCAGCCGCGGTAGTAGAGCTGCACGGTGTACTTGCCGTTGAACTTGCCGCCGTCGAGCGCCAGGCCGACGCCGGTGGTGCCGGGGCCGAGGACGGTGCCGTCGGGCACGGTGCGCTTGGGCCCGCCGGCGAGCACCGTGGCGGCCACCTGCCCCATCGCGCCCCAGTCGCCGTCGCCGGTCCGCAGGTTGAAGTCGACCGCGGTCGAGTAGGCGTCGTGCGTGCAGCGGCCCGCCGCCGGCAGATAGCCGCTGGGGCAGAGGTCGCCCGCCGCCGGCGCCTCGACGTTCGGCTGCTCGAAGTGGTTGACCGCCGTGGCCATGAGGCCCACGTACGAGCGCGACAGGATGTCGCGCTTGAGGCGCAGCACCGCGTAGTTGGACAGCGGCTCGGTCGACACGCGCAGCGGCCGATCGGGGGCGTCGTAGCGCGTCGCCACCGTCGACGACTCGGCGGTGACGGCGTCGACCACGCCGATGGTCAGCCGCGGCGTGACCAGGCCCGACAGCTTGGCGGCGGCGTAGATGCGTCCCGGCTGTTGCGGCTCGAGCGGCAAGAAGACGTCGCCTTCGGGCAGCGGCGCCGCGGTGCCGATGCGACGCGAGTAGAACAGGTTGAGCGGCGTGGCGAAGACGTCGACGCCTTCGAGGAAGAAGGGCCGCTTCTCCGGATAGAAGAGCTCGAAGGTCGACAGGTTCAAGATCACCTGATCGGCCTCGACCTGACCGAAGTCGGGATTGATGGTCGCGTCGAGCGTCAGCGCGGAGGTCAGGCCGACCTTGAGATCGGCGCCAACGTTGCCGTAGAGCTGCGTGCCGTTGAGCTGCGCCGGGTCCTGGCTGTAGCGTAGGTACACGCCGGCGGCGAGGTAGGGCACGATCTGCAACAGGCGCGTCGCGCGCAGGCCGGCCAGGTCGTCGAGGATTCCGTAGTACGAGACCTCGCCGTGCGCCGCGCGCGGGGTGTAGGCCCACTCGTCGGTCTCCTGCCGCCGCTGGATGATGCGGCGCATCTGGAAGCCGAACTCGGTGTGCCCGCCTTCGTAGCGCAGCGTCTTGAGCGGGATGCTGAGCTCGGCCGTCCAGCCGTGATCGTCGCGGTGCGCGGCGCCGAGCCACAGGCCGTCCCAGTCGCTCGAGTAGTCGGTGTCGTTGAAGCGCACGCCGTCTTCGAGCACGCCGGCGCAGTTGACGTCGAAATGGTAGGCGGTGGTGTGGTCGTTCTTGGAGCTGATGTCGATCTGCACCTTGTCGGCGTCGGTGTCGCGGTCGCGGCGGGTGAGCCGCTCGACGATGGCGCTCGGATCGCTGTCCCAGGCGCGGACGCCGATGTAGATGGCGCGATCGTCGTAGGCCACGTAGAGCTCGGTGCGCTGCGACGGCGCCCGGCCCTCGTCCGGGAAGTTCTGGGTGAAGCGTGTCTCGGGCCGAACGCTCTTCCACACGGCGTCATCGAGGCGGCCGTCGATCGTGGGCGGGTCGGAGACGCGCGTGGCATGGAGCCGCTTTTCGCGGTCGTCGCCGACGCGCTGCGCAAACGCCTGCGTGGCCGTCAGAACGACGACGACGAGGGCGAGCGAGCGCGACATTGCTATCTACAATGTCGCGCCGAGCCCTTTTGTTTCAGGAAATCGGGAGAAAAAGAGCTACTTGGCGGCCGAGGCGGCCTTGACGGCCGGCTGGGTGGCGGTGGCATCGTCGCTCTTGATGCGCATGCCGTAGAACGAGCGGTAGACGAAGACCATCGACAGGGCGAAGAAGACGCCGGACGAGGACGTAGCTGACGTGCGGGTCGGCAGGCTGACGCGCCAGCTCGACGGCGAGCAGGCCGAACAGCGTCGTGAACTTGATGACCGGGTTCATCGCGACCGACGAGGTGTCCTTGAACGGATCGCCGACGGTGTCGCCGACGACGCGTCGCCGCGTGCAGCGCGCGTGCCCTTCTCCTTCAGCTCGACCTCGACGACCTTCTTGGCGTTGTCCCAGGCGCCGCCGGCGTTGGCCATGAAGATGCGCCTGGTAGAGGCCGAAGAGCGCGATCGAGATCAGGTAGCCGATGAAGAAGAACGGCTCGAGGCAGGCGAAGGCGAGCGTCGAGAAGAAGACCGACGAGGAAGATGTTGAACATGCCCTTCTGCGCGTACTGCGTGCAGATCTCGACGACCTTCTTGCGAGTCGGCGATCGACGCCTTCTCGGCGCCTTCGAGCTTGATGTTCGCCTTGATGAACTCGACCGCGCGGTAGGCGCCGGTCGACACCGCCTGCGTCGAGGCGCCGGTGAACCAGTAGATGACCGCGCCGCCGGTGATGAGGCCGAGCAGGAACGGCGGGTGGAGGAGCGACAGCTTGCCGAGGCTCGCGGCTGCAGGCCGTTGGTGAGCGCGACGATGATCGAGAAGATCATCGTGGTCGCGCCGACGACGGCGGTGCCGATGAGCACCGGCTTGGCGGTCGCCTTGAACGTGTTGCCGGCGCCGTCGTTCTCCTCGAGGAAGTGCTTGGCCTTCTCGAAGTTGGGCGTCGAAGCCGAAGTCCTTCTTGATCTCCTCCTTGATGTCGGGGATGGTCTCGATGAGCGACAGCTCGTAGACCGACTGCGCGTTGTCGGTGACCGGGCCGTAGGAGTCGACCGCGATGGTCACCGGGCCCATGCCGAGGAAGCCGAAGGCGACGAGGCCGAAGGCGAAGACCGGCGACGCGTCATCGTGCCGATCAGTCATGATCGGCCGACGCCCATGCGTCGACGACGCAGTACGGCGATGCCCATGAGGACGACGATGACGATGCCCATCCAGTAGGCGCTGAAGTTGCCGGCGGTGAGGCCGGACGAGGATGTTGAGCGACGCGCCGCCTTCGCGCGACGCGGTGACGACCTCGCGCACGTGGCGCCGACTCGGTCGAGGTGAAGACCTTGACGAGCTCGGGGATGATCGCGCCGGCGAGCGTGCCGCAGGTGATGATGAGTCGAGAGCTTCCACCACAGCGTGCCGTCGCCGAGGTCGCGCGATGAGCAGGTACGAGACGACGAAGGTCAGCGCGACCGAGACGATCGAGGTCAGCCACACGAGCACGCGTGAGCGGCTGCTCGAAGTTCATCTTGTCGGCGTTGCCGTAGCTGCGCCTTGCGCGATGCGCCTCGTTGATGAGGTAGCGAGACGCCCGATGGCGATGATCATCATGATGCGCATGGCGAAGATCCAGACGAGGAGCTGGACCTGCACGCGTCGGGTCCTGTGACCGCGAGCAGGATGAAGGTGATGAGCGCGACGCCGGTGACGCCGTAGGTCTCGAAGCCGTCGGCCGATGGGGCCGACCGAGTCGCCGGCGTTGTCGCCGGTGCAGTCGGCGATGACGCCGGGGTTGCGCGCGTCGTCTTCCTTGATCTTGAAGACGATCTTCATGAGGTCGGAGCCGATGTCGGCGATCTTCGTGAAGATGCCGCCGGCGATGCGCAGCGCCGAGGCGCCGAGCGACTCGCCGATGGCGAAGCCGATGAAGCACGGGCCGGCGTAGTCGCGCGGGATGAACGAGCAGGATGCCGAGCATCATGCAGCAGCTCGATCGAGATGAGCAGCATGCCGATGCTCATGCCGGCCTTGAGCGGGATCGCGTAGGCCGGGTAACGGCTTGCCGCGCGAGCGACGGCGAACGCGGTGCGCGAGTTGGCGAAGGTGTTGACGCGGATGCCGAACCAGGCGACGCCGTAGCTGCCGGCGATGCCGATGAGGCTGAAGGCGAGGATGATGAGCGACCTCGCCGATGCCGACCTGTGCTGCGAGCGCGCCGAAGTAGACGACGATGATGGCGCCGATGAAGCACCTCGAGCAGGAGGATGAACTTGCCCTGCGTGACGAGGTACGTCTTGCAGGTCTCGTAGATCAGCTCGGAGATCTCGAGCATCGACTTGTGCACCGGCAGGTTCTTGAGCTGCTGGTAGATCACGAGGCCGAAGACGAGGCCGAGGGCGCAGACGACGAGGCCGAGCGCGAGCAGGTTCCAGCCGGTCATGCCGAGGAACTGGACGCTCGTGAAGTCCGGCAGCACGAGGTTCATCTCGCCCTTCGGCTCGTCGGCGAACGCGCCGACGCTGACGAAGAGCGCGCACATCGCAACGGCTGCGCTCGTAAGGGTACGCTTGATCGTGGACGTCATGGTATAGGGGCTCCTCCGCCTCGCGGTGCGCAGCGTCATAACAACTTCTTCTGGTTAACGCAAGGGATGCGCGAGGCTATTGCGCGCGCCGAATGACCACCAAATGGTAGTTCTTGAACTCCGCCTGGCCGGCCGAATAGAGCACCTCGGTCAGCAGGCGGTAGGGGGTGTTTTTGTCGACCAGAACCATGGCCGTGCCGTCGAACTGCGAGCCGCCCATGGCGGCGATCTTCTTGAGGCGGTTGGCGTGCTTGGTCAGAATGTCGACGAGCGGCGTGATGTAATAACCGTTGGCGCCGTCGCGTTTGACCGACGGATCGACCGCGCCGGCGCGGACGGTCGTCACACCGTCGCCCTCGACGATGATCGCCGACTGCGTGATGGTGATGTTGACCGCCAGCGGCCGCTGCGTCTCGATCGACGAGGTCGGCAGCTGCAGGCCCTCGGACATCGAGGCCGCCGCTGCCTGCACCGAGAACGACTTGAGCAGGAAGACCAGCAGGATGGTCATCATGTCCATCATCGGCGTGATGTTGAGGTACGCCATCTGATGCTCGATGGCCTCCTCCTCGACCTGCGCGCGGAAGCGCTTGAGCTGCCGCTTCGCCTCGCGATCGGGGACCTCGTTGGCCTTGGGAGGCGGCTTTTGCATCAGTTGAGCCCCGCCGACAGCAGCACGTCGCCGAACCGTTCGAAGCCCTCGGTCATCTTGCCCGGGTGATCGGGATCGGGCACCGGCATGCTCTTGCCGCGACAGGCGTCGAGCACCTGCACGATGACGTCGTAGACGATGTCGGGGTTGGCGTTGACGATGACCTTGGTCTCGGTCCGCGCCGTCGGTGACGCCTTGATCTGCGCCATCGTCCGCGCCAGCGCTTCGTAGTCGAACTCGGCGCCTTTCTTCGGAATCGTCGGCAGCGTCGCCCCGGCGGGCGCGTTGATGCCGCCGGTGGCGTCGATGGAGAAGCCCTGGTACAGGACGGCGCCCGAGGCGGCGATGGTGAAGCCCTTGTCGGACACCGAGACGGTCAGGTTGAGATCGTTCTTCGGCTCGGGGGGCGGCTGGTTCTGCAGCTGCGCCACCGACGCCGTCGTCGGCGACGAGACGTTGATGTCGCCCAGCGCGGCGACGAAGGTCGTCGTCGCCAGCATGAAGATGACGACGTTGGTGACGATGTCGAGGTAGGGGATGAGGTTGAGCTCGCCGCCTTCCTCGGCCATCTCCTCGGCCTGCTCGCGGATCTTCCGCAGCTTGCTGCGCAAGCGCTGGGGCGTCACGTGCGGGCTTCCTAGCCCCGAGCCTGCCCGGCGTGCTGCGTCGATTCGGCGAGCAGGTTCTCGAGCTTCATGGCGAACGCTTCGAGCTCGTGCTGCTGCTTCTTCGACGCGGCGTTGAGGAAGACGTGGCCGACCATGCAGGTCACGGCGATGGCGAGGCCGAGCCAGGTGTTGTTCATCGCCTCCGAGATCTTCGCCGACAGGATCGTCGCGCGATCGGCCGCGGCCGCCTTGGAGACGGCGGCGAAGGCGCCGATGAGGCCGGTGATCGTGCCGAGCAGGCCGATCAGCGTCGCGATGTTGGCCAGCGACCACAACGAGCCGATGCGCTTCTTCAGCTCGGGCCCGACGTCGACCAGCGTCTCCTCGATCGCCGTGGTCACCGCGGCTTCGCCCTTGGGCAGCCGCGTCAGCCCCGCCTTGGCCACGCGCGCGACCGGGGCCTCGGTGGCGGAGCAGAGCTTGATGGCGCGATCGACGTTGTTGGCCGCCACGAGCTTGCGGATCTGCTCGAGAAAGGCCTTGGCGTTCACCGAGCCCTTGCCGAGGAAGAAGATGGTCCGTTCGACGATGAACGCGATCGTGATCGTCGAGCAGATCAGGTTTACGTACATGAAGAATCCGCCCTGCTCGAAGAACTCCGCGAGGTGTTGCATGTCTCCTCCGCGACGGGGTGTCGTCGCTGGCTGATCCTACTTACCTGAGGGCACGATATTACCCGAGAGCGGGAAGGTGTCAATGAGTGGAAGAGTCGGCGGGGCGGGCAGTTACGACTGTGGCATGCGAATCAGACGATCGGGCAGCCGGGGCGCTCAGCGCACTGCGACGGGCCAGCGAAAGTGCGCCGTGGCCAGCGAGAAGCTGAAGCCGCGCGCCGCGCTGGTCAGGCACCCGGCGAGCTGGAGGTCATGCACGCTGTCATCGCTCACGCGGACGGTCTTTAGCTTGCGATTGGCGACGTCGAAGTCGAGCGTGAGCGTGCCAGCGGCGGCGGGCGCGCGCTTGTGCGCGGCGGCGAGGCAGCCGTCGATCAGGCGCTGATGACGTTTGGTCTCCCGGCGCAATTGGCGCGCGGCAAGCTCGGCCATCATGTCGCTGTCGGTCGCGGCGGTGGTGACCTCGTGCGGTTCGGTGACCGCGTGCTCGCGGGCGACCCCGGGGCCGTCGTCGACGTCGACGGGATCGGGCGCGGCGACGCGCGCCGTGCGCAGCTGGCCGACGTCCGCCGGCGCGTGCCGCTCGGTGGGGCGCGCCGCGGCGGCCTGGACGTCGGGGTCGTGCGCCGCGGCCGCGGGTCCGGCCGCGACCGCGTGCGAGACCGGCTCGTCGTCGACGGCGGTGACGCCGGCGTCGGCGAAGGCGGAGACGGGCAACAGACAGGCGAGGATCAGGGAGCCGAGCGTTCGCATCGCCCGACTGTTCCATGTTTCGTGGCAAAAAATCAGTAAGCTAAAATACGTCTGCCGGGTTGGGATCCTCCGCCCGCAGCAGCGCCCGATTGACCTCCGCCAGCATCCCGCGCACGCCGCGCAGGTGCTCTTTCTCTTCCTCGAGCGCGCCGTCGAGGCGGTAGACCAGCTCCTCGTCGTGGATGTCGCGGCCCAGGTCGATGATGATCTCCCAGCCGCTCTCGTCCATGAGCTCGAGCGTCAGCAGGATGTTGAGCACCTGCGCCGGCGTCTCGGCCTCGCCGATCAGCATCATGAGCGCCCGCCCCTCGTGTCGCGCCAGGCGCGCCGCCGGCGTCTCGCGGTCCTCGACGCCGAGGTGGTCGAGGTAGGCGGCCAGGAGATCGCGATGCTCCGCTTCCTGTCTCATGAAGCGCTCGAGGCGTGCGGCGACGGTCGCGTCGCCCACCTTGGCGATCGCGGCCCGATAGATGTCGACGCCGCTGGTCTCGACCGTCCATCGCTCGCACAGCTTGTCGACGAGCGCGTCCCTGTTCACGTGCGCCATGTGCATCGGCCTCCTTCAGTCATGACAAGGAGGAGCAACAGGCATGCCGGATCGCTAGGCGGCGGCCGTTTCCCGAGAGGCCGGGCGAATGTCGGCGCCGCCGAGGGTCAGCTGTAACAGCGCCATCAAGCCGAGCAGGAGCATGCGCACCACGAACATGCCGGCCGTCACGAAGGTCGTGTACGCGTGCTTGACCAGCGCGGTCATCGGTCGCCTTCGGTCATGCCGCCATCCTGAGCGCCCGATCGCCGACGCGGCTCAGCTCGTCGACGAAGTTGATGACCGCGCGCTGCCACGCCGGAACCGTCGCGCCCATGCGGGGGAAGAAGAGATCGATGGCCCAGTCGTTGATGACGTCGAGGCGCGGGTCACCGACCAGGACGCCGGGCGGATCCTCGCCCGCGGCCGAGCGCATCCCCATCAGCACCTCGCGGTTGAGGCGGAAGCCGCGGCGGAAGCCGTCGTTGTTGTCGATGCCGAGCAGCTCGAAGTGGCGCTTCTTCAGGTGCGATCCCCAGCCGATGAGCGTCACGATCTTGAGCTGCTTCATCTTGAGGCGCGCCGCCTCGAGCGGGCCCAGCTTGGCCAGGAGCTTGGGCAGATAGAGCACGCCCAGGCCGACATGGCGCGCTTCGTCGCGCTCGAAGTAGGGCAACAGCTCGGAGAGGACCGGCTCGATGCCCGCCTGGGCGACGGAGCGGAAGAGCGTGACCGCCACCGACTCGACGATGAGCTGCATGCCGAGCAGCTTGTCGACGAGCTTGTCGGCCTCGAGCAGCTCGGTCAAGACGGTGTGCGTGTAGCCGTCGAGCGGCGGCACCTCGACGTCGAGGGCGAGCAGGTAGTCGCGCATCACGTAGAAGTGGCGCGCCTCGTCGAACACCTGCGACGTGGCCGCCATCTTGGCTTCGGTGTCCTCGAGCTGCAGCGCCAGGTCGGCGGAGATCGACCAGGCGGCGAGCTCGCCCCACAGGATCGTCGAGAAGATCTCGGCGAGCGCGCGCTTCTTGTCCGCGGCCAAGCGGATGCCGCCGTGCTTCTGCATCAGCTCGCCGAGGACCTTGCGGCCGTCCCACGCCTTGTCCGCGCCGACGTGATAGAGGCGCTCGAGCTTGGCGTACTTTTTCTGCGCCTCGGCCAGGTAGTCCCGGCGCATCAGGTGGTACGGAGGCCAGGGCATGCGCTCATTATAGCGCGTTCGTCGCAGCGCGCCCGTGCCAAACCGGCCGCCGCCGACGAGCCGGCTCAGAAGACCTTGTCGGTCAGCTGCGCCTTGCCCTCGCCGCGGGCGAACTGCGGCGGCAGCGTGCCCCGCTTGAAGGGGATGAGGATCGAGCCGGGCGTGCCCGGGCGCGCCGGCGTGCCCTTCTCCGGCGTGGCGCGCGCGAAGTAGACGCCGGCCGGCGGATCGAAGTCGCGCACCGGCGTGTTGGGGTGGCCGGCCTTCATGAAGTCGACCCAGATGGGCGCCGCGGTGGTGCCGCCGGTGGCGTCGTTGCCGATGCTCTTGAAGTCGTCGCGCCCGACCCAGACGCCGCAGACGAGGTCGCGCGTGAAGGCCATGAACCAGTTGTCCTTGAAGTCGTTCGAGGTGCCGGTCTTGCCGCCGGCGGGGCGCCCCAGCTCCTTGGCCTTCTGGCCGGTGCCCTTCTGCGACCACGTTCTTGAGCATGTCGACCATGACGTAGGCGGTGTCGGCGGCGATGCGGCGGCGCGGCGGGTCGGGCTTGTACTCCTCGACCACGTTGCCGTCGGCGTCGACGATCTTGGTGATCATGACCGGCTTGACCTCCATGCCCATGGCCGGGAAGGTGGCGTAGCCGTAGGTGTGCTCGAGCAGCGTCACCTCGGGCGTGCCCAGCGCGATCGACGGGTGGCGCACGATCTGCGCCGTGATGCCGAACTTGCGGATCTGCTCGATCACCTTGTCGACGCCGAGCGCCGCGACCAGGCGGACGCTGACCGTGTTGAGCGAGTGCTGCAGCGCGGTGCGCAGCGTGACCGGCCCGAGGTAGCTCGGCTTGTAGTTGTGCGGCGTCCACCAGCCGGCGGCGGTCTTGATCGACACCGGCGCGTCCTGCACGATGCTCATCTCGGTGTAGCCGTTCTCGAGCGCCGCCGAGTAGATGTAGGGCTTGATCGACGAGCCGGCCTGGCGCCGCGCCTGCGTGGCGCGGTTGAACTGCGATAGATCGTAGTCGTAGCCGCCCACCATCGCGGTCAGGTGGCCGTTGGTCGGATCGACGGCGACGAGCGCCGCCTGCACCTCGGGCCGCTGCGCCAGCTGCGCCTCTTCGGTGGTCTCCTCGTACGCCTTTCTTCCCGCGCCGTGCCTGGTGTCGACCTTGGCCACGCGCACCGGGATGAGATCGCCGGCGTCGAGCTTGTTGCCGCGCCGCTCGGTCCAGCGGACGATGCGCCGCCGCGTCGTAGTCGTCCATGAGCACGCGCAGCGCGCCCGAGGCGCGCGTACGCCTTCTTGCCCTGGCGCTCGAACGACGCCAGGTAGGCCTTGTTGGGCACGATGACGCCGGCCGCCTGCTGCGCCCGTCGAGCGACGAGGTCTGCTTCGTTGCCGATGTACGGCTGCGGCACCCCCTCGAGGAACGTCTGCAGCTCGGCGTCGTCGAGGTGCGCCACGGGCCCGCGGAAGCCGAAGCGATGGTCGACGGCGTCGAGCCCGTTGCGCACCGCCGCCTCGGCGGCGCGCTGCTGGCGCATGTCGAGCGTGGTGTAGATCTTGAGGCCGCGATCGTACAGATCGCGGCCGGCGTACTTGGCCTGCACGATCTTCCGCATGTGCTCGACGAAGTAGGGCGCGGCGACGTGGTTGAGCGGCGTGTCCTTGGAGATGATCGCGATCGACTCCTGCAGCGCGTCGCGGTACTGCGCCGGCGGTGATGAACTTGTTGTCGAGCATCTGGCCGAGCACGTAGCGCTGGCGATCCTTGGCGCGCTTGAAGTTCCCCGTCGGTGAGTCTTCGGTCGGCGCCTTGGGCAGGCCGCCGAGCATCGCCGCCTCGGCGATGGTGAGATCCTTGGCGTCCTTGCCGAAGTAGACCTCGGCGGCGGCCTGCACGCCGTAGGCGCCGTGGCCGAGATAGACGTGGTTGACGTAGATGGCGAGGATCTGCTCCTTTTTGAGGTGCTGCTCGATCTTGTGGGCCAGGATCGCCTCGCGGATCTTGCGGAACACGTTGCGCTCGTTACCGACGAGCATCAGCTTGGCGACCTGCTGCGTGATGGTCGAGCCGCCCTGGACGACGTGGCCGGCCTTGAAGTTGGCGAACGCCGCGCGCACGATGCCGAGCGGATCGATGCCGTGGTGCTCGAAGAAGCGATTGTCCTCGGCGGCGACGAAGGCCTGCATCACGTGCTTGGGGATCTGGTCGTAGGGCAGGACGATGCGCTTTTGCAGGTAGAACTCGCCGATGAGCTCACCGTCGGACGAAAAGACGCGGCTGGCACGCGACGGCTTGTAGTCGGTGAGCGCGCTCCAGCGCTCGGGGAGATCCTTCTCGAACTGTTTGTAACCCCAGTACCCGAGCGCGGCGCCGAACGCGCTGCCGACGAGGAACAGGAGGACGAAGAAACGGATGACGGAAAAGCGCTTGCGCTTTTTTCTCGTCTTCTTGGATTCGGCAGGCCTGTTCAACTTGCCTGTCTCGTCGGGACTCGACACAATGATAGGGTGATTCGCGCCGGCTCTGTAGTCAAATACCTGGTCGCGGTCGTGGCGCTCGTGGCGACGGCCGCGACGGCGCGCGCGGGCGAGGAGACGGTGCCGAGCGTGGTGCCGGCCGGCTACGTCGTGGTGCCGTTCGAGAACCACTCGCCGGTCAAGCAGCTCGACTGGCAGGCCTCGGCGCTCGCGGTCACCGTCGCCGAGAAGCTGGAGGCGCTGACGGTGCTGCGTCCGGCGTACGGCGCCGCGATCCTCGACGGGACCGAGTACGCGTTCGATCCGGAGAAGGTGGCGCGGCGCGCGCACGACGCCGGCGCGCGCTGGGTGTTCGCCGGCGGCTTCGCGCGGCCGAACTGGAAGGCGGAAGTGGCGGTGCGCCTGTACACGGTCGTCGATCCGTCGAACGAGGTGCCGAATCCGACCTTGCGCCTCGTCGCCGAGTCGTCGTCGGTGGGCGAGCGTAACGACCTCATGAAGCTGCTCGACGACAATCTCATCGCCGTCCTGAACAAGGCCAACTGGGCGCCGGACGCCGACGCGATGGCGCAGCTCAAGCGGCGCCCGACCAAGGATCTCTACGCGTTCACGCTCTACGGGCGCGCCCTCAACCTGTACTTCGGTCTCGGCGTGGCGCGCGATCTGCCGAAGGCGGCCAAGCTGCTCAAGAAGGTGAACCTGATCGATCCGAAGATGGCCGAGGCGCACCGCATGCTCGGCGTGGTCTACCTCGACCAGGGGTTCAAGGAGCGGGCGCAGGGGCAGTACACCTACGCGCTCGATCTGAAGCCCGGCTACTACGCGGCGATGGCCGGGCTGGCGCGGCTCTATCGCGCCGAGGGCAACCGGGTGCGCGCGCAGGAGTTGGTCGAAAAGGCGCTCGAGGCGCGCCCCTACGACGTCGAGATGCGCGAGATGCTGGGCGAGCTGTTGTGGGAAGCGGCGGATCTCGATCGCGCGCTGGTCGAGCTGGAGAAGGTCGTCGCCGTGGCGCCGCGCAACCTGCCGGCGCGCCGCACGCTGGCGCTCATCTACGCGGCCAAGGGCGCGACCAACGATCTCGCCGCCGAGCTCGAGCGCATCACGCTGCTCGCGCCCGACGACGTCGAGGTCAAGCTCGACCTCGGCTCGGCGTATCAGCGCATGGGCGACAACACGCGCGCCATCGGCGCCTACGAGGAGATCCTGAAGAAGGATCCGCGCAACGTCAACGCGCTCAAGTTCGCCGGCGACTGCTATCGGCGCAACAAGGAGCCCGACAAGGCGATCGCGGCCTATCAGAAGGTGATGAAGATCCAGCCCGCCGATCCGCGGCCCTACTTCCTGCTCGGCGCGGTCTACGAGGAGGCGGGCAACGACGTCAAGGCGGAGCAGGTGTTCCAGGACGCGCAGCAGTTCAAGCGCTACATCGGCGAGGCGTGGTCGAACCTCGGGGCCATCGCCTTTCGGCGCGGCGATCTGTCGAAGGCGACCTGGTATCTGTCGCGGGCGGTGGTGCGGGCGCCGACGCGGCCCAAGGGTCACTACAACTACGCGCTCTTGCTGTCGGCGAAGAAGGAGCGCGACAAGGCGCTCGACGAGCTGAAGATCGCGGGCGACCTCGATCCCAAGGACGCCGAGATCCGCTACCTGGCGGGCGTGATCCTGCTCCGGCAGGGTCGGCTCGACGAGGCCAAGGCGATGTTCGAGGAGGCGCTCAAGCGCCAGCCGCAGCACGCCGACGCCAAGCACAACCTGGCGCTGCTCGAGGATCTCGGAGCGCCGCTACGGCGGCGAGCACGGCGGCTCGGGCGCGCGGTAGGCGGCAGAAGCTGATATCGTCGCGCGGTGCGCCGCGCGCTCGCGATTCTCGCCGTCGTCTGCGGCTTTGTGCGCGCCGCCGCCGCGCAGGACGCGTTCGAGATCCAGGTCTACGACAGCGAGACGGCGCCGCCGGGCGACACCGGGCTCGAGGTGCACCTCAACTACGTCGCCTCCGGGGTGGCGATGACGTCGCCCGACGGCGAGCTGCCGTCGGACCGCGTGGCGCACCTGACGCTCGAGCCGCACGTCGGCCTGGCCTCGTGGTGCGAAGGCGGCGCCTATTTTCAGACGGCGCTCCGCCCCGACGGATCGTTCGATTACGCGGGCGTCAAGCTGCGCCTCAAGACGCGCATTCCGCGGCGCTTCGGCCATGGCACGGTCGGCCTCGCGCTCAACGGCGAGCTGTCGGCGGTGCCGCGCATCTACGAGCCGACGGGCCTGGGCGGCGAGCTGCGGCCGATCGTCGACGTGACCTGGAAGCGGCTGTACGCCTCGGTCAATCCGATCCTCGGCTTCGACTTCTTCGGCGCCGAGGCGGGCCATCCGCAGCTCGAGCCGGCGGCGACGGTGCTGGTGCTGATTGACCGGGGCTGGGCGATGGGCGTCGAGTACTATGGGGTGCTCGGGCCCATCGATCGGCCGCTGCCGGCGGCGGAGCAGGTGCACCGACTGTTCGCGGTGGCGACGGTGACGCACAAGTGGTTCGGGCTGCACGTCGGCGGCGGCTACGGCTTTGCCGCCGGCGACAAGTGGATCGCCAAGGCGATCCTGTCCTTCGACTTCAGTCCTGGCTCTTGAACACGAACGGGTAGTCGACGGTGACCGGCTGGCCGTCGTTCGACGCCGGCAAGTGCCAGCGAGAGACCGCGCGCAACACGCAGGTCTGCATCGATAGCGACTCGAGGTAGCCGTCGTCGGTCGGTACGATCTCGGCCTCGCTGACGCGGCCGACGCCGTCCTCAGTGACCAGGTTCATGCGTACGATGAACCGGCCGGACAGGTTCGGCGCATCGACCAGCGCCCGCTCGTAGCAGAAGCGGAGCTCATTGAGGTGCCGCTGAACGACGGCTCGAAACCCGTCCTTGTCGAGGTTGTCGGAAGCCGTCGCCGTTGCTGTTGCGGACGGGGCGGGTTCGGTCGTCGTTGCCGCCGGCTTTGCCGCCGGTTTTGCCGCCGGTGCCGGCTTCTTCGCGGCAGTCTTGGCCGGCGCCCGCGTCGTCAGCGGCGGCAGCTTGGGCGCCACCAGGGTGCGATCGTTCTTCGCCAGCACGATCGGCGCGTGGCCCTTGGCCAGCACGCGGGCGCCGCCGCCGCCCACCGTCACCGTCAGGAGCGCGACCAGCGCCGCCGTCTTCGGGACTGTCTTCATCATCGGGTTCCTCCTCAGCTCGACCGTCGCGGCGGCGCCCGTTCCGAGCGTCGTCACTTCGGCCACGTCGCCGGTCAGGCGCGCCCCGGGGCCCTCGAGGCGCGCGCTGCCGGTCAACAACTCCAGCGCGCCGTCGCCGACGCGCGCTTCGCTGTTCGCGAAGAGATCGATGCGCGCGCGCTCGCCCGCGCTCGGGCGCTCGAGGCGCGCCGTCCCGCCGGCGGCGACGCTGCACCAGCGCGCCGAGCAAGAGCGGCTTGCCCACGGCGAGCGGCTTGCCGTCGGCGTTCGCGCCCGCCGCGCTGATCACGATCCAGGCGCTGTCGGGCGCACTCGCCGGCGGGCGGACGACCAGCCAGGAGATCAGCATCGCCGCCGCGGCGACGAGCGCTCCGGCCGTCACCAGGGTGCGCCGCCTTCGCCGCTGCGCCCCGAGGCGCCGCTCGACGGCGTCGGCGATCCCGCGCGGCGCGCGCGGCGCGGCGGCGCGGATCAGCTCATCGACGGTCTTTTGCCCTGGCTCCATCTTGCTCCTCGTCGTCGTCCACCCCGAGCGCGCGCTTGAGCGCCTCCTTGGCGCGCGCCAATCGCGAGCGCACCGTGCCGACGGGTACGCGCTCGATGGCGGCGATCTCTTCGTACTCGAGCCCATCCCACAGCTGCAGCGCTACCACCGCCCGCTGCTCCTCGGGCAGGGCCGCGACCGCCCGGCGCAGCGCGCGCGCCGCTTGCGCCCGCTCCAGCTGCGCGTCGGCCGCCGGCGCCCCGTCGCCGAGCGGCACCACGTCGAGCGCCACCGTGGGGCGGCGCCTCCAGAAGCGCGCCCGATCGGTGCACAGCCGCCGCGCGATCGTCAGGATCCAGGCGCTCAGGGACGCCGGCCCGTCGGCGTCGAAGCCGCCGAGCGCGCCGTGGACGCGCACGAAGGTCTCCTGTGTCAAATCCTCTCCGTCGCTGCCCGCGAGCGCGAAGCACAAGGCGTAGACCCGATCCTGGTAGCGCTCGACGAGCGCGCGGAACGCCGCCGCGTCCCCACGCCGGCAGCGACTCAGCGTCGCCCTGTCGAGCTCGTCCGCCATTCGCCTCCCAACACGACCGGCGTGAAAAGAAGTTCCCGACTATTTGCGGCGGCGGGTGATCGGGACCAGGCGCGGCGACGGAGAAGAGGGGTCGCGCGCCGGCGGCGGCGCCGGGGCCGCCTCGGCGGATGCCGCCTCCTCGTCGGGGACGTCGTCGAAGATGCTGGGTGCCGGCGGCCGCTCGTCGGCGATGAGCACACCCATCTCGCGCGCCTCGCGCAGGGTCGCGCGCACCAACGTGTCCATGTCGATCGTGTGCTCCTCGTTGGCGGCGAGGAAGGCGGCGCGCAGCGCGGCGTTGCGGATGTTGCCGCCCGAGAGCTCGAAGCGGCGCCCGAGCTCGGCGAAGTCGACGTCGTCGGCCAGCTGCGGCCGTGGGCGGGAACATCTTCTCCCACAGGGCGCCGCGCGCGTCGGCGTCGGGCTTCTCGAAGCGGATGCGGAAGGTCAGGCGGCGCTTGAAGGCCGAGTCGATGGTGTCCTCGAAGTTCGTCGTCAGGATCGTGATGCCGTCGAACGTCTCGATGCGCTGGAGCAGGTAGTTGACCTCGAGGTTGGCGTAGCGATCGACCGACGACTTGACCTCGGTGCGCTTGGCGAACAGCGAGTCGGCCTCGTCGAACAGCACGACCGCGTTCGAGCGCTGCGCCTCGTCGAACACGCGCGCCAGGTTCTTCTCGGTCTCGCCGATCCACTTCGACACGACGCGCGACAGATCGACGCGGAACAGCTCCATGTCGAGCTCGCGCGCGATGACGCCGGCGCACATGGTCTTGCCGGTGCCGGGCGGGCCCGAGAACAGCGCCGAGATGCCGCCGGCCACCGAATGCTTGGCGCCGAAGCCCCAGTCCTCGTAGACGCGCTCGGCGTTCTTGGCGTAGCTGATCATCTCGATGAGCGCGTGGTAGCCGTCGACGGAGATGACCAGATCTTCCCAGCGATAGGTCTTGTCGACGCGCACCGCCAGCGACTTCAGATCGTGCTGCAGCTGATGGCGCGAGGCCTCCATCAGATCGGTGCGCGTGACCACCGGCGCCGCGCCGTGGGCGCGCAGCGCCGCCGCCGACACCGCCGAGCGCGCCGCCGACTGGATGCGCGCGGCGTCGAGCGCGAGCTTGCGGCCGATCTCGACCCAGTCGACCTCCTCGGCGTCGACGGCGGCGTGGAGCTGCTCGAAGGTCTGCTGCCAGATGCTGGCGCGCTGCGCCGGCGAGGGAAACGGCACGTGCACGCGCACCACCGCCCCCGCCTCGGCGAGCGCCTCGTAGCGCTCCTCGATGCCGAAGAAGCACAGCGGCAGCCCCTCGACGAAGCCCACCAGCTCGGGCGGCATCTTGAACGTCGGCGACGCCTGCACCTCGCGTGACTCGTTATCGTGCGCGGCGCGCGCGGCCGGGTCGTGCTTGACCAGGATCGAGTCGTAGTGATCGAGATAGGGCGCGGCACCGACGAGCAGCGCCTCGCGCCGCACCTCGGCCAGCCGCGCAGGCAAAAGCTCCCGATCGACGCCGTGCGGACCGAGCAGCATGGCGCGGCAGTCGGCGATGGCCAGCTCCTGCCCGAGCTCGGCGCACAGCCCTTCGGCGACGAACTTCTTGCCCACGCCGGGCGGCCCCTGCAGCTCGACGAGCGTGCGCCGGCCTTCGGCGCGCGCGGCCTCGAGGTGCGCGAGCAGATCGGCCTTGCGCTCTTCGGGCAGCCGCGCCTGCGCCAGCACGCGGCGCGGCAGGACGCGCTCGAGCCACGCCGGCGCCGACGACGCGGCCTGCCCGAGCAGCCACAGCCCGAGTCGGCGATCGATTTTGACGCGCAGCGCCTGCAGCGGCACGTCGCGCGGATAGAGCGGATCCTCGACGGTGATGAGGGCGTTCTGCCGCAGCTTGCCGTCGGGCAGAAAGAGCATCGCCGCGTCCACCGCCTCGTCGAGCGCGCGGGTGGTCAGCTCGACGATGGTGCCCACCTGCAGAGAGGGGCCGGCCATCTCGCCCTGCAGCCCCCGGCAGATGGAGCGAAACAGCGGATCGAACTCGGCCGCCACCGCCACCATCAGCGCCGCGCGCTCGACCGGCTGCAGGCCGAAGGTCGACTCCAGGCGCGGCAGGCGCAGCTCCACTCCCGAAGCCAGCGACAGCGACACCCGCCGGCTCATCCGGTTCGGATCGGGCGGCGGCTCGGGCGCCTCGCTCTCGGCGCCGGCGAGCCCGCCGACCGACGACAGCGCCCGCCCCCGCACGAGCGCGATCTCGTCGAGCACGTGCTCGCGCGTCGAGGCGTAGGGGGTCACTGCGTCGTCGAGCACGTCCGACATTGCGCCGATTGTAGCATCAGGTGAACTTGTCGACGATGGCGCGCACCTCGCGCTCGAGCCGCTTGGTCAGAAGCCCGACGCAGGCGACGGTGAGCCGCTCGGGACTGACCAGGCGCTGCGCCACCCGCTGCACCGCCTCGGGCGTCACCTTCTTCATGCGCTCGACCTTGGCCTCGACGGTCAGCGGGCCGAAGAACAGCTCGGTCCCGCCCCACCAGCCGGCCATGGCGTCGGGATCGTCGAAGCTGGCCTCCAGATCCCAGCGATAGCGGCGCTGCGCCTTGTCGAGCTCCTCTTGCAAGGGCGGCGTGTCGCGCAGCTTGGCCAGCACGGCCATGCTCTCGCGCACCAGCGCCGGCACGTGCGAGTGCACGCAAGCGCCGTCGATGTCGTAGAGGCCGGCGTCGACGAACGGATCGAGCGAGGCTGACACGTAGTAGGCGAGGCCCAGCTCGTCGACGATGCGGCGGTGCAATCGGGTCGACATGCCGTCGTCGACGATGCGGCCGAGCGCGACCAGCGCCGGAAAATCGGGATCGGTCTCGGGGAAGGCGCGGAACAGCACCTGCACGTTGGTCTGCGAGCCTTCGCGCGGCACGTAGAGGAAGCGCGGCCCGGTCTGCGACTCGGGCGGCGGCGTCACCTCGAGCGCGCTCCCCGACGGCAGGGCGCCGAACGCGCGGTGCAGGACGCCGATGATGTCGTCGCGCTGCACGCGGCCGGAGACGGTGAGCACCATGTTGCGGGCGCCGTAGTGCGAAGCGAAGTGGCGGCGCACGTCGGTGTCGTCGAAGCGCTCGACGTTCTCGTAGGGACCGGTGATGCGGTAGCCGAGCGGATGATCGGGCCACACCTGCAGGCGCGACAAATCGTCGATGTTGACCAGCCGGCCGTCGTCGTCGTGATCTTCGTGCATCTCCTCGAGCACGATGCGCCGCTCGACGTCGACGTCGCAGAACGCCGGCTGCGCGAAGATCTCGCCGAACAGCTCGAGGCCGGGCAGCAGCGTCTCGGGGTGCAGCGAGATCTGATAGAGCGAGTAGTCGCGCCCGGTCTCGGCGTAGAGCGTGCCCCCGAGCGCCTCGATGGCGTGGTTGAGCTCGTAGGCGTCGGGCAGCCGCTCGGTGCCGCGGAACAGCATGTGCTCGAGGAAGTGCGACAGGCCGTTGTCCGTCTGTGACTCGTAGCGCGAGCCGACGCGCGCGTACATGACGACGGAGACCGAGTGCAGGTGCGGCAGCTCGACGGTGACCACGGTCAAGCCATTGGGCAAAACATCTTTGTGCCGCGAAAAAAGCATGGATGATCTGGTAGCATGTCCGCGTGCCATTTCTGAAAAAGGTGGTGGTCGGGGAGGACGAAGACGCCATCGCTCACCTCATCGAGGCGACGCTGGGCGACGCCGGCTGGCTGTGCCTGCGCGGGCGCGACGGCGAGGCGGCGCTGGCGCTGGTGCAGGCCGAAGATCCCGACCTTTTGATCCTCGACGTGCTGATGCCCAAGATGGACGGCCTGGAGACGGTCAAGCGGCTCAAGGCCGATCCGGTGCTGTCGAAGGTGCCGGTGCTGATGCTGACGTCGCTGAGCTCGGTCGACGACAAGGTGCGCGGCCTGTCCGCCGGCGCCGACGACTATCTGGGCAAGCCGTTCGATCTGCGCGAGCTCTCTGCGCGCGCGCAGGCGCTGGTGCGCGCCAGCCGCCGCGAGCGGGATCGCTCGCCGACGACCGATCTGCCGGGGCCCGGTGCGCTCGATGAGGCGATGGCCGCCGGGCTCGCGCGCGGCGAGCGGTTCGCGCTGGTGTTCCTCGAGATCGACGGCTTCGATCGCCTGCGCCACGCGCAGGGCTGGGCCACGGCGGCGGCGGTGGTGCGCGAGCTGGCGGCGTTGCTGCGGCCGCCCGTCGCCGCGCACGCCGGCGCGCGCCTGTTGCACCTCGGCGGCGACGACTTCGCGGCGGTCGTGCCTGGCAGCGGGGCCAACGCGCTCGCCGACGCGATGCAGTCGGCCGCCGACGCGGTGCTGGCTCCGCGCGAGCTCGCCGCCGACGTCACCCTGGTCGACAGCGACGGTGCCCGCACCGTCGCCGACCTGGCGCACAAGGTCGCCATGGCGCGCGCTCGCCGCCCCGCCGGATGACGGCTGCCGGCGCGTCCCTCGCGGGCACGACGCTCGGTCGCTATCGCCTGGTCGAGCAGCTCGGCTCCGGCGGCATGGCGACGGTCTATCGCGCCGAGGATCCTACGCTCGGCCGCCAGGTCGCGGTCAAGGTCATGCACCCGTTCATCGCCGCGCGCTCGGAGGCGGGCAGCCGCTTCGAGCGGGAAGCCAAGGCGGTAGCCGGGCTGCGCCATCCCAACGTCATGGCGCTGCACGACTACGCGCCCGCGGCGGAGGGGCATCCAGCCTATCTGGTGATGGAGCTGTTGAGCGGCCCGTCGCTGCAGCGCTTCATCGTCGAGCACGGCGCGCCGCTGGCCGAGGTGGCGGCGATGCTCGGTCTGCGCATCGCGCAGGCGCTGGGCGCGGCGCACGCCCACGGCATCGTGCACCGGGACGTCAAGCCCGAGAACGTGATGTTCGACCATCATCGCGTCGTCCTGTGCGACTTCGGCATCGCCCGCATCGTCGCCGCCGACGGGGTCACCGCCACCGGCGCGGTGCTCGGCTCGCCCGCGTACATGTCGCCCGAGCAGGCGTCGGGCGGCGACGTCGACGCGCGATCGGATCAGTTCTCGCTGGGCGCGCTCCTGTACCAGCTGGCCACCGGCGCGGTGCCGTTCTCCGGCAGCTCGCCGCTCGTGACCATGGCCAAGATCGTCAAGGGCGACTATACCCCGCCGTTGGCGAAGAACGCGCGCGTGCCGCCCTATCTCGAGCGCGTCATCGAGCGCCTGCTGCGCAGCGCGCCCGGCGAGCGCTTCGGGTCGGTGGACGCCTGCGCCGAGGCGCTGCGCGAGGGGCTCGTCGCCGACGGCTTCACCGACGTCGACGGCGAGCTCGGGGCCTACCTGCGCGATCCGCCCGCCTACAACGCCGCGGCCGAGGGGCGCATCGTCGAGGCGGCGCTGGCGCAGGCCGAGCGGGCGCGCGCCCGCGGCGAGACGGCGCGCGCGCTGGCCGCGGCGAATCGCGTGCTCGCCTGGCGGCCCGACGAGGCGCGCGCGCTCGGGTTGACCGCGGGGTTGGCCTCGCGCGGGCGGCGGCTGGCGCTGGTCGCCGCCGCCGGCGTGCTGGTCGCCGCCGCCGGGATCGTCGGCTGGCGGGCGCTGCGGGTCAAAGAGGTGGTGGGGCGGGGGCCGCCCGCGATCGGCGCGCGGCTGCAGCCGGTGGCGGTGCCGCAGCCGATCGAAGCGATGCTGCCGGCCCGGACGACAGCGACGGTGACGGCAACGGCCGAGCCGAAGCGCCCGCCGCATCACGCGCGCACCGCCGCGCCGACGGCGCTCCCCTCGGGCGCGCCGGTCGCGCCGTCGCCGCCGGCGGTGCCGCCGGCGACGGTCACGCCGCCCAGGCCGGCCGCCGATGCGCCGGCGACGCTGGCGGTCGCCATCGCGCCGTGGTGCGATCTCACCGTCGACGGCACGCCGCGCGGCCGGTCGCCGACGACGCTGACGCTGCCGCCAGGTCCGCACCACCTGGCATGCGTCAACCCGGTGTCGGGCCATCGGCTCACGCGCGATGTGTCGCTGGCGCCGGGCGAGCGGCGCGAGCTGCGCGAGCGGCTGTATGCGATGGTAAGGGTGCAGCCGCGGCTGTCGCGCGGCGACGCCTTCGCGATCGACGGGGGTACCGCCACGCGGGGGCCGACCAACGCCGAGCCCGGCCGCCGCCGCGTCACGCTGCTCAACGGCGGCAGCGAGATCGAGACGCGCTGGATCGACGTCCCGCCCGCCGGCTGCACGCTGGTAGACACGCCCCAACTGGCGTGTGAACAACCGTGACAACCATGTCGCGATCGGGCCGCACCCACCGAAGAAACCCTAGTGATCACGCATGGCTCGCCTCTTGCTCAGCACGGTGCGCATGAAGGGATGGGCGCTCTTGCCGCTGGTCGTGTCGTCGGGCTGTCTGTTCCTCGACGGCCTGAACCGGGCGCCCTCGGTGACCGTGGATGCGACCATCACGAGCACCATCAAGGGCGCGGCCGTGGCGGTGATCGCCCACCCCACCGATGCCGAGACCCCCACCGGCAGCCTTCGCGTCGACTTCCAGGTCTACGATGCGCAGAGCGGCGCCGCGGCCAATCCACGATGCGATTACGACGAAACCAAGGTCGGCCCCAATCTCTACGTCACCTTCTTTCGCACCGGCATCTTTCGCGTCGAAGCAGTCGCCACCGATCCCGAGGGCGCGCCTTCGGGCCCGGCGAGCGTCATGATCACGGTCACCGACGCTCCGCCCCAGTTCGCCGACAAGACCGCGGTGGTGCAGACGAGCACGCCCAACGCGTGCGGCGCCAACACCGCTGGTGACGTGGTCACCCTGCACCTCGACGGCAGCGTCAGCGACCCGGATGAGAGCGTACGCCGCGACGATCCGAGCTGCCCGCCCGCCGAGAGCCTGACCTACACCTGGCGGATCAGCGATCAGCCCGCCGGCGCCAAGCCGGTGCTGACGTTCGACAATGGCGGCGGCTGCTTGCCGCCCACGGCCGCCAGCGGCAACGCCCTGGCGGTGTCCGCGCCCACGGCGCAGGTGTGCCTGTGGACCGATCCGACACTCGTCGGCGCGTCCATGACCTACCGTGTCGTGCTCGACGTCTCCGACGGCACCAGCACCGTGACCAGCTCGGCCGGCGAGGTGACCGTCGACAGCGACGAGCCGCCGTGCATCACCGGCAGCGACCCCGTCGCCGGCAGCTACGTCGTCGATCGCTCGCAGCTCCAGCAGTTCGACGTCGACGGCGTCATCGACGATCGCGACACCTTCGGGGTCGACATCAGCTACGCGTGGAGCGTGTGGCGCGAGGCCGATCCGGTGTGGCGCCCGGTGCCGAGCTGGACGCTGTCGACCTATCAGCTCGACATGTCGAGCTTCGGCGTGGGCGAGAACGTGCGCGTGCGCGTCGAGGCGATCGATCGCACCGGTTGGCTGGCGCCGCCCTCGAGCTGCCCCGTCGACGCCGATGACTGCGTCGTCTATTCGTGCGTCTCCCGCCCCAACCTCTGCCACAAGTGGAAGACATGGGACCTCGAGCTCCGCTAGCCGTCGCCGTCGCGCTCGCCATGGCGGGATGTGCCTTGGGGGACGACGCGACCAGCAGCACGTCGCAAGACCTGGCCGCGCCCGGTGGGTCCGACATGGGCGTCCTGAACTGCCCCCTCGTGCACGTCGACGCCGTCGATCCGGTCACCGGCGCGCCGACCACCGTCGTCCCCGCGCGGCTGATCGCGACCGTCGCGGTGTCGGGCGTGAGCGGCCCCCACTGGTCGCTGATGCGCGCCGGCGACAGCACGAGCATTGTACCGATGGCCATCGGCTCGACCGGCTTGAGCGTGCAGTCCGACGTCAGCGACGCCGGCACCTGGACCTTCACCGTCACGTTCGACTCCGGCCCCTGCGTCGTGCGCGATTCGAAGACCCTCGGCAATCCGCTCGGCATCCACCAGCTGTTTCGCTTCCGCGCGCTGCCGCCCGAGACGACGGGGCTGCCCCTGGCCGACTTCTCGATCAACGTCACCGGAGGCACGCCGGAGGCGAACCAAGATCTGGTCCTGCTGGCGGGCACGCCGGTGTCGGGCGTCTTGCGCGCGGCGGGCGTGGGTACGGCGGGCGAGGTGCGCCTCATCGCCGACAGCGGACCTGACGCGGTCGCGCTCACCGACGGCAGCGGCAGCTTCATGCTGGCGGTCAAGGCCGATGGTACCTACGCGCCGCTCCTGATCCCGAAGGCGGCGACGCTGGCGCCGCATCTCGGCGCCAAGGCCACCGGTGCGGCGTTCGTCGGCGCCAGCTTCGATCTTCCCGGCGGCGCCGCCGTGAGCGGCACCGTCGTCGACGGCAGCGCGATGGCGATCTCCGGCGCGCGCGTCGTCCTGCGGGCGGGTGCGCTGCCGAGCGGGCCCGGCGTTTCCGATACGGCAGGCGCGTTCACGCTCTGGGCCGAGCCCGCGACCTATGCAATGTCCTTCGGCGCCGACGACTGGCCACAAGGTTCGCTCGACGGGGTGGTCGTGCCGGCCGGCGGCGCGAGCGTATCGATCGCGTACACGGTCGCCCGCTTCGCGGTCGGAGGCAGTGTCGTCGGCGACGACGGCACGACCCCGGTCTCCGGCGCGCGCGTCACCATCACCTCCCGCCCGCTCGGCGACGTCGCCGACGTGGTGGTGGGCGGCGCTCCGTCGCAGCACGCCGCCGGGCGCGTCGCGCGCGTCGTCACCACGGACATGAACGGCGCCTTGCCGGCGATGCAGCTTCCGGCGGGCACCTACGATCTGATCGTCGAGCCGCCGGGCCCGTCGATGGATGGGCTGACCGCGATCACCGAAGTGCTCGGCAGCGCCGCCACGTGGACGCTCGCGCTCGACAAACCGGTGCCGCTCGCCGGCACGGTCACCGGCCCGACCGGGCTCGGCGTGAGCGGCGCGCGGGTGACCGCGATGGAGACCGTCGGCCTGGGTGCGGCGCCCGCGACGACCACGGACGCCGGCGGCCACTACGTCGTCATGGTCGACAAGGGCGCGCCGCTACAGCTGCTCGTCGAGCCTCCGGCGACGGCCAACCTGGCCAGTGCGCGCCTGTCGCTCGCCGCCAATGCCGGCAGCGCCGACGTCGCGCTCGGCCCGGGCCTCGAGGTCTCCGGCGTGGTGCGCTCTCCGACGAGCACGCCGCTGCCGGGCGTTCGTGTCGAGGCCTATTGCTGGTCGTGTGGCTCGACGACGCCATTGGCAACGTCGATCAGCGACACCACCGGGACCTATCACATCTTCCTGCCCGACCCGGGCGAGAATCCCGTCGACGGCGGCGTCGGCGACTGATGGCTACGGATGATCACCGGTCGTGGTCGGCGGCGCACTCGTCGTCGGCGGGGCAGCCGGAGCGGGCGGAACCGCAGGCGTCGGCGGAGCGGCGGGGGCGGGCGGGACGGTGGGGGTCGGCGGAACCGCGGCGGCGGGCGGGGCGCTGGTCGTCGACTGCGTGCCCGGGCTCGTCTGGTTGAACGGGGGCGTCGTGGTGCCGGCGGTCGGCGTCGACGGGGTGGCGGGCGTGGTGCTCGACCCCTCGGACGGCGGGGCGCCGACCGTCGGGCTCCCCTGGCCGCCCGGCGACGCGGTAGCGCCGTTCGTCTCCGTCGCCGGCGTGCCGCTGCCGCCGCCCTGCGGCCCTCCCTGCGAGATCGCCGGATTGCGCTCGGTCGGAACCTCGACGCGCGGCGGCTTCGACGCGGTCGCCGGCGAGGTCGGACGTACCAGATCGCCGAGCGGGATGCCCTCCACCAGCGCTCGGCTGCCGTGCGGCGGCGGGCCCGCCAGCACGAAGAGCGACGCCGCGGCGACTGCGGCCAGGAACCAACGGTGGTGAATAGGCATCGACTCCCCTCCGTCGCAACAGGCTACAAGTGACGTGCCACGTGACGGTTTCGCGCGACCTTGACACTCGCCAGCGGCCGATCCTCAATCTGCCTGTGCGCGCGCTGGTCGGTCTGTTCGTCGTGCTCGCGTCAGCGACGGCGCTGGCGAGGCCGCGCGTGCAGGTGGCGCCCTTCTCGGTGCGCAGCGACACGCTCGCCTACTTTGGGCCGGAGGTGGCGCGCGCGGTGACGGCCGCGCTCGAAGGCGACGGGGTCGAGACCGGACCGGGCGCCGCCGAGACGATCAGCGGGCGCATCGAAGAGCTGAGCGGCGAGCGCGTGCGGCTGTCGGCGACGCTGCGCGGGCGCACCATCGCCGCCGAGGGGCCGCTCGAGGCCATCGACGCCGTGACGACGCAGCTGGCGAACAAGCTGGCGCCGCTGCTGCTGGAGAACGATCCGGCGGCGCAGAGGCTGGCGGAGAAGCGCGCGCGCGACGCCGAGAGGCGCGCGGCGTCGGTGCCGCCGTCGCGGCCGGCGCCCAAGCCGGCGCATGTCGAGGCGCCCAAGGCCGAGCCTCCCAAGGTCGACAAAGCCGAGAGCGACGAAAAGCCGGCGGTCGACGAGAAGCCTGCCGCCGTCGTCGAGGAGCCCAAGCCCGAGATCAAGCCGACCGAAGAGCCGAAGAGCGAGCCGAAGGCCGATGTGCCGAAGCCGCCCGATTGGGTGCCGCCGCGCGTCGACGGCCCGCCGTCGCACCCCGAAGCGGCGCCGGCGCCGCCACCGGAGCCGCCCGCTGCGCCGCCCCGGCCCTCGCCGTACTTCGGTGGCTTCGTGCGCGGCCGCGTGGTGGCCCACGCCGTCTCCGACTCGCATCCGAGCTACCCGACGGCCAGCGCGATGGCGACGCAGGCGCTGTTCTCGTTCCTGCAGCGCCGCCTGCGCCTGTCGGTGATTCCGACCGGCGTCGGCATCACCTCTCCGAACATCGCCGCCGACGAGGCCTATCGCGCCGCCGCGCGCGCGGTGGTGATGGCGCGCCTGGAGTCGGTGGAGTTTGCGCCGGGGCCGACGGCGCGGGTGCGGCTCGAGGTTGTGGTCGTGCGCGACGGCCGGCCGGTCATGCGCCGCGTCGTCGAATCGGCGCCGAGTGATCCGAATCGTCGCGGTCTGGGTGCCGATCCGGTATTCCAGGCGGTGACGATGGCGCTCGAAGCCCTGGTCCCCGAGCTGGTAGGCGCGCTGGCCGATGTTCGCTAGCCGGACGATCCGTGGTCTCGCGCCCGGCCGCGCTCTGGCCCTTCTGCTGGCCTTGCTGCTCTCTTCGGCTGCCGCCCTGCGCGCGCACGCGAGCCAGGGCGCCGCGCTCGACGGCGGCACGCTCGATGGCGGCGTCACCGATGGTCGGGTCACCGATGGTCGCGTCACCGATGGTCGCGTCACCGATGGTGGCGTCACCGACGGTGGCATCGTCGATGGTGGCATCGTCGACGGTGGCATCGTCGACGGTGGCATCGTCGACCGCGGCGTCACCGCCGGTGCGGCATCCACCGCCGGCGACGGCGCCGCCAAGCTCGCAACGTCGCCCGCCGCGGCGCTCAAGGCCGCGCGTGACGAGTTCGACTTCGGCCAGTACGAGAGCGTCGTCTCCCAGCTGCGTCCGCTGGTCGAGGCGCTCGAGCTCTCGCACGAGCTGCCGCAGAAGGCCGATCGCCTCGAAGCGCTGCGCGTCTACGGCATCGCCTGCGCGCTCACCGGCCGACAGACGGCCGCCGAAGGCGCGTTCCTACTGCTGCTTCGCGAAGAGCCGTCGACCCGGCTCGATCCCGCGCTCGTTCGCCCCGAAGCCGTCGCCTTCTTCGACCAGGTGCGCGCACGCCATCGCGCCGAGCTGCTCACCGCCTATCGCAAGAACCGCCGCCCGCACTACTGGGCGCTCGATCTGATCCCGCTCGCAGGACAGCTGCAGAACCGGCAGTGGAAGAAGGCGATCGTCTTCGGCGCGATCGAGGTAGCGCTGCTCGCGACCAACCTCACCACCGGGGCGCTGCTCGGCAATTACGAGGGCGACACGCACAGCTTCAGCGGCCATACGAACGCGTTTGAGCCCCTGCGAGACGTGAACTGGATTAGCTTTGGTTTGCTGCTCGGCACCACCGCCGGCGGGCTCGTCGACGCCTTCGTCGTCGGAGCGAAGCGTGCCGAGCGCGATCGGCAGACCGAAGCTCGCCTCGGCCTTTGAGGCATAGAGCCCCGGGGCTATAGCCCCCAATCGCTCAAAGACGCGTCTCTAAGTGCGCGGGTAGGACATGATTGCGGTCCGGCGCCCGGGGCCAAGCGCCCACGATTTCGCTTGATGCGTCGCTCCCTGCGACGATACGATAAGGTGCTCACGTTCGTGGGCAGAGGCGCGGGGCATTGCGGCAACCGATCCCATTCGGCAAGTACGTCTTGCTCGAACGCATCAGCGTCGGCGGCATGGCCGAGGTCTTCAAGGCCAAGTCCTTCGGCGTCGAGGGCTTCGAGAAGATCCTCGCCATCAAGCGCATCCTGCCGTCGATGGCGGAGGACGCCGACTTCATCGAGATGTTCATCGATGAAGCGAAGATCTGCGGGCAGCTCAACCACGCCAACATCTGCCAGATCTTCGAGCTCGGCCGGGTCGACGACTCGCACTTCATCGCCATGGAGTACGTCTGGGGCAAGGACCTGCTCCAGATCCAGAATCGCTTCCGCAAGATACGCCAGACGATGAAGCCGGAGATGGCCGCCTTCATCGCGGCCAAGGTGTGCGAGGGGCTCGACTACGCGCACAAGAAGAAGGACGCGGCCGGGCGGCCGCTCGGCATCATCCACCGCGACATCTCGCCGCAGAACATCCTCGTCAGCTACGACGGCGAGCTCAAGATCATCGACTTCGGCATCGCCAAGGCGGCGTCGCGCTCGTCCAAGACGCAGGCCGGCGTGCTCAAGGGCAAGTTCGGCTACATGTCGCCCGGAGCAGGTGCGCGGCCTGCCGCTCGATCGGCGCTGCGACATCTTCGCGATCGGCACGATCCTGTACGAGCTGCTCACCGCCGAGCGCCTGTTCATGGGCGAGAGCGACTTCGAGACGCTCGAGAAGGTGCGCAACGTCGATGTGCCGCCGGTGACGTCGATCAACAAGAACGTGCCGCCCGAGCTCGAGCGCATCATCATCAAGGCGCTGGCCCACGACGTCGACGAGCGCTACCAGTGGGCCAACGAGATGCAGGAGGCGCTGCACGCGTTCCTGCTCACGCGCGAGCCCGTGTTCACCGCCAAGCAGCTCTCGACCTGGATGCGCGAGCAGTTCGCGCTGGAGATGAAGCGCGAGCAGCAGATCCTCGACGAGCAGCGCAAGATCGGCAAGGAGGTGCTGGTGGGCAAGTCGCCCGCAGCGCCGCGCGGGCGCAACGGCGCCACCGATTCCGGCGGGGACGACTTCGGTGGCGCCACCAACGTGCTCGAAGGCGCCGAGCTCGCCGACATGGTGCTGGCGGCGGAGATGTCGAACGACGCGCTCCTCGACGACGACGGCGCGGAGAAGACGACGGTGCAGCCGGGCTTCGCGACGGTGGCGGCGGCGCCGCTGCCCGACCAGTCGACGCAGATCCTGGCCGACGCGCTGATCGCCAAGACCTCGTCGGCACCCAAGACGGCGGGGGCTGCGGGCGAGACGCAGGTACACGGGGGCGCCGCGCCGAACGAGCTGCCGGCGCAGCCGACCGTGATCCTCGAAGGAGGCACGGGCTCGCACGCGCTGCCGGCGGCGGGGGGCGTCCTCTACTCGAACCCCCACGCGCCGACGGTGAGCGCGATGCCGGCGGTGCCGGCGCCGACGTCGGGACCGCTGGCGCTGGGGCCGTCGGCGAGCGTGATCCTGGCCGAGACCTCGCCGCCGTACGGCTCGACTTCGCAGCGCAGCCCGGCGATCTCGGGCGTGCGTAGTCCGTCGACGGGCTCGGTGCTGGCGCCGCCGCCCTATGCCCACGGCGCGCGCTCGACGCTGTGGAAGGACATCGCCATCGGCGTCGGCGTCGCGGTCGCCGTCGTCGCCGGGGTGCTCGGCGCGCGCGCGATCTGGTCGCACGGATCGAAGGGCACGCTGGTGGTCATGGTCAACGCGGCGCGCGCGGCCGACGTCTTCGTCGACGGCGCGCTCAAGGGGCACATCGATCCCGGCGCGCCGCTGACGCTGCGCGAGCTGCCGGCCGGCGCCCACCAGGTGGTGGTCAAGACGGGCGACGGCGCAGAGTTCAAGCAGCAGGTGGCGCTGGTGGCGAACGACGTGAGCGTCCTGACCGCGGCGCCGCGTGCGCGGGAGGCGGCGGGGCCGGGCACCGGCCACCTCAAGCTCAACATCGCGACCCAGGGCGCGCAGGTCTACGTCGACGGCGCCGAGCTCGCCGACGGCGCGTGGCGGGATCCGATCCCGCTGCGCGCGGACGTGCCGCACGAGATTCGCGTGACCAAGCCGCTGCGCGAGGAGGTCAAGCTGCAGGTGACCCTGCGCGCGGGCGAGGCGGTGATGCGCGATGTCGAGCTCTTGCCCGCGTACGGCAAGATCGTGGTGGCCTCCGATCCGGCAGGCGCGGAGGTGTCGGTCAACGGCAAGCACTCGGGGGTGACGCCGCTGACCGTCGGGGACGTCGATCCGGGCAAGCCGGCGCGCGTGACCGTGCGGCTCAAGGGCTATCAGTCGGTGACCAAGTACGTCGCCTTCGAAAAGGGGCTCGAGCAGGCGCTCGAGCTCAAGCTGGTCGATGAGTCGCTGGTGGCGCAGCGAGGCAAGGGCAAGGACGACGACTTCGCCACGGTCAAGGTGGCGTCGTCGGGCAAGGGAGTGCCGTCGAGCTCGTCGGAGTCGGGCTACCTCGTGGCCAACACGCAGCCGTGGGCCAAGGTGATCATCGACGACCGGGACACCGGCAAGACGACGCCGATCGCGCCGCGCAGCAAGATCGCGCTCAAGCCGGGCAAGCACGTGGTCACCTTCGTGGCCAACGGCAAGCGGTTCAAGTTCGACGTGCTCATCAAGCCCGGCGAGGACACGCGCCTCATCAAGCAGCTCGCCGACTCGTCGCCCTAACCCCAGGGTTCGCCTCGATTGACCTGCTGCGGACGATCGGCGCGGTCGCCTCGAGGACTACGTCCTCGCTCCCTCGGTCGAAATACCGACGGGTCTCATCATTCATCACGTCTCCGCGTTTGATTGAGCGAGCAGCGTCAGTGTCGCCGGTAGGCGCCGAGGGGCCGCGGGCGGTCGTCGGAGCCGTCTTGCCGGGACGGGCCCGCTACGCCGGCGGCCTTACAGGCCGGCGGCACGTCCGGGCCCTCGGCTCGTCGCTGGCATCGTCGCTTCGCGACGAGCGCTCCTCGACGCCCGGCAAGACGGCTCCGACGACCGCCCGCTCTATGGGCTCGTGGGAACCTTCAGCCAAGCACGATTGCCGAAGCTCGTGGGTCGTCGAGAGCAGCCGTTGCACCCGCTGCGACCGTACCGGTTTTTTGGACGAGCACAGAGGCTCCGCGCGCACTGCCCCGCTGGGCGAGTTCCGCAGCACAGGCAAGGGGTGGAATCGAGCACAGCGGTCCGGTGGCGAGGACTGTTTGAGCCCAGCGGGGCAGTGCGCGCGGAGCCGGACGTGGCGCTCTGGCGCCCTCTCGATGCGACGCGGGTCTGAAAGCGGAACGTTTCGAGAGCTCGCGCCGAGATGTGATGAATCATGAGACCGACGGGTATTCCTCGGTCGGTCGCTCCGGCCGCATCCACGATCCGCCTCACGCGGCTCGCCCTCGCCAGCTCAACCGAAGCGAACGCTGGGGTTAGAGTGCATCTCGTAAATGCGGACCGAGCGTCGTTCACTTCCGGCGGGTCATACGGCCGGCTTGGGCCGCGGAGGTAGCAAGGGGCGCTGCCGGCGTCGGAATCCTGCGCAGTCGCCGCCGCTTCGCGGCGGCGTGCGCCTCCATCGGGCGCGTTCATGTCGCGCTGCGCGCGACCGCGCCCTCCACGCCGCCGGCATCGCCCCTTGCTACCTCCGCTCGACGCCTGGTGCAATGGACAGGCGCGACTTCGACCTGGAACCAGGCGCCTCACGACCTCCGCGGCCCAAGCCGGCCCGCTACGACTCGGCCAAAGTGAACGGCATTGGCCCTAGCTGACGACCGGCATTGCGGCTAGAGATCGTCGTCTTCGTCGTCGGTGGACGGGGGAGTCGGCAGGGCGGCGCCGGCCACGTGCGGCCGCGTCGTCTGGTCGCGCATGCCCTTTTCGCCCTGCGAGAGGCGGAACTTGACGCGCTCGTGCTGGCGCGCCTTGTACTTGACGTGGCTGTTCTCGCCCGCCTCGTTGTAGCGCGCGGTCTCGGCATCCATGACCTGGAACTCGGTGAGGACGAAGATGACCGCGCCCAGATCGCTCTCCGCGCCGGGCACGCGACACAAGAACTGATCGATGCGCACCGGCAGGTCGGCGACGAAGTTGATCACCTTGTAGGTGGGGCCGGAGAACTCGTTGGCGCGGTCGGCGTCCGCCTCCTCGGTGTCCAGGTCGAGCTGGAGTCGATCGGAGAAGCGCGCGTAGGCGGGCGCGATCTCGAGGAAGCGGCGGAACGGCAGGATGGCGTTCACCGTCTGCCCGGGGATGACGTAGTTGAACGGGATGAGCCGGTGCAGCATCTCGTGCAGCACCGGCGCCAGGTCTTCGAGGCTGCGCGTGATGAGGCGGAAGCGCAGCTTGTCGAAGACGTCGGCGGCGATGGTGGCCTTCTTCGCCAAGAGCTTGGTGACGACGCTGTCGCGCTCCTTGCGGCTCCAGGCGAACTCGACGATGGGGTAGCCGGCGGCGCGGATCTCCTCGACCACCTTGACCACCTTGGCTTCGACGAAGCCGAAGACCTCGTCGTTGGAGACCGGCAGCTTGAAGAGCAGCTCGCGCCCGGCCAGGTGGTGCATGACGTGCATGACCTTGAGGACGATGCAGGCGTACGTCTGCTTCTTGCCGCGCGACGAGGCGAGCAGCAGCAGATCGCGCGCCGGCATGCCGTGGGCCACGTCCTCGGGGATGCGGTAGCTGAAGTTGCGCGTCAGGTACTCGACGGCGTCGGCGCGCAGCTCTTCGAGGCGGTCCATGTCGTCGGCGACGGCGGGATCGAACTCGTTGATGAGCAGGAAGCGGTCGACCTCGCGGGGGTCGCTGAACGACAGGCGGTGCCAGTCGATGACCGAGCCGCCGCGCAAGAGCAGGCGCATGGCCTCGACGTCCCCGAGCGTGGCCTGCTCGAGGCGCTGTACGTGCCCGCGCGTCGCCGTTGATGCGGCGAGGTTGCGCAGCGACCTGTCGTCGGCGGCCATCGTCGTCCTCGCCCCTTTTTAGACCTTGGGGCGGGGCGGGGCAACGCAATTCGGCTAACGCTGTTTCCGGATCGAGAGGGTGACGATGAACAGACCCACGGTGACGACGAGGACGGCGAAGTTGCCGAGCACGGGGAGCATCATGCCCACATTATCCTACATTGTCGCTACTGACGGCAAGTCGATTATCGCGGCACCACCGGCGAGCTGGCGACGGCGAGGGTCTCGCCGTCGCTGCCGTCGGCCTTGGCGCGCCGGTAGTAGAGCAGCCAGTGGTCGCCCAGCGAGAGGACGGCCGGGTCGAGCTCGGACGGGTGGTTGATGAAGTCGGTGGTGCGATCGAAGACGGGATCGTAGGCGTCGGGGAGGAACGTGGTCCCGTCGGCGGAGACGGCGAGGCCGATGGAGTAGTCGGGCGGTGTCGGCGTCGGCACGCCGAATTGCATCGACGGGCCGCTCTCGGTGCCGTGCCCGGCGAACCACAGGCGCAGGCGGGCCGAGCCGTCGGCGTCGGCGTAGGGCTCGACGAACGGCGAGGCGAGCGCGTCGACGTCGGGCCACAGCGGGGTGTGCGCGGCCGGGAGCCCGAGCGCCACCACGGGGGTGGAGAAGGCGAGGTCGGCGGTGCCGGTGAAGCGCGTGATGTTGCCGTCGGGATCGACGGCGTAGAGCAGCGGCGTGCCGTCGGGCGCCAGGATCAGCGACGGCTGGCGGGCACCGGGCAGCGCCAGCGTCGGCGTCGACCAGGCGCTGCCGGAGCCGTCGGCAGAGCGCACGGCGAAGAGGCTGGCGCCCTCGGCGAAGACCATGGCCAGGCTGCCGTCGGCGAGGCGGGCGACCGACGGCGCGGAGCCGTCGAGCTGGGCGGCGGGGTCGAGCGAAAAGGCGGTGCCGTCGCTGCCGCGGGCGTGCCAGATGCGAGCGACCCCGTCGTCGTCGGTGCGCTCGAGCCACAGCTCGACGCCGCTCGACGTCGCAAGAGGCGACGGCTCGGCGACGAGGGCGCCGGTGCGCTCGACGAGGCAGGTGCGGCCGCCGCAGTCGCCGTCGCCGGCGCAGGCGGTGGTGACGCACAGGCCACTCGACGACTGGCAGCTCTCGCCCGCCTGGCAGTCGGCGCTGCCGGCGCAGGTGCCGCGGCAGATGTGGCGGCCG
The DNA here is from genome assembly GCA_963816965.1 of uncultured delta proteobacterium. Lineage (GTDB taxonomy): Bacteria > Myxococcota_A > Polyangia > Palsa-1104 > Palsa-1104 > JAQBQH01. Next base: position 1,648,020 of record CAWFMP010000004.1, on the reverse strand, counting down.
GCGACGCAGCGCTCGCCGCCGGCGCACTGGTCGTCGCGGTCGCAGGGGCGGTCGCAGCGGCGATCGGCGAAGGTGCAGACGAAGCGGCCGCCGGCGGGGCCGCACTCGTCGGCGCTGTCGCACACGGCGACGGCGCAGCGGCCGCACAGGCAGCGCTCGCGGCTCTTGCAATCGGTGTCGACCGCGCAGGCGGCGCCGGCGCTCGGCTGGGCGACGCAGACGCCGGCGCTGCCGAGGCTGGGCGCGACGATGCGCGACTGCGCGGCCGTGCACAGCGTCAACGGCCCCAGATCGGTCCACGGACCCACGTCGGGCACGCGCGCCCCGGCGAACGGCGTCTGCCGCTCGAAGCCGCAACCGGCGGCGGCCGCGACGAGCAGCAGGGCGACCAGAGGCGTGCGCATCAGAAACGTGCCTCCAGCCCCGCGGTCAGATAGACGATGGTGCCGCTCGAGGTGAAGCCGGGCGACGCGGTCACGTTCGGGTCCTTGGCGGTGGCGCGCGGCTCGAGCTGGTGGAGCTGCAGCGCGATGTCGAGCGACAGTGGCTTGGGCAGGATGCTCACCAGGTCGCGCAGCGACAGGCCGGCGCCGAGCGCGATGACGTGGCGGTCGTTGTCGGCGAAGCTGGTCAGCCCGGTCTGCGGCCGCACCGGCGAAGGGATGAAGGCGTAGCCGAGTCGCAGGGCGAAGCCGAGGTGCTCTCCGAGCGAGCGGCGCAGCTCGGCGCCCAGCCGGGGGATGAACTGATCGTCGAAGCGCACCGTCGGGAAGGCCGGCGCCACCAGCGGGGGCGCGATGCCGAGGCCGATGCGCACATCGAGGCTGGGCAGCGCGCGACCGAAGTCGCTCCACTTGAGCCAGTCGAGCTGCGCCGTCAGGGTCAGCGCGCCCAGGTCGACGGCGACGGCGCCGGTGACGGTATGCGGCGAGTAGAAGTTGAGCGCGACCAGCGAGATGGCGGTGTCGCCGCTGATCGCGCCCGGCAGATCGACGTGCGCCAGGATGTCGAGCGACAGCTTGAGGTCGAGCTCGCCGCGGTAGGCGGCGGCGATGCGCAGCCACGGCCGCGGGGTCACGGTCAGGCCGACGACGGGGGCGGCGCGGATCGGCAGCTTCACGTCGAGCGCGGCCTGCCCGACCTTGTTGCCGGCGGTGACACCGACGTCGAAGGTGACGCCGTTGCCGCCGGCATCGGCGAGGATCGACGCGCCGGCGCCGATCGAAAAGGCGTGGCCGAAGCGCAGCGCCACCACCGGCTGCACGACCACGTGCTGCAGGTTGTTGTCGAGCAGCGCGAAGTGCGGCTCGGTCGCAGGCACCAGCTGGATGCGGGCGATGAACTGATCGGGCAGGTAGACGGCGAGGCCGAAGGCGGCGGTGAAGGGGCCGAGGTGGGCGGGCAGCGCCAGGCCGAGCGAGGTGCCGCGCGGCGTGGTGACGTTGGCGTCGCGGCCGTCGATGTCGAGCGCCATGGCGGCGTAGGAGTAGGCGAGGCCGACCTCGATGTCGTCGCTCAGCGCGACGCCGGCTGGGTTGTGGAAGGCGGCCGCCTGGCCGCGCGCCTCGGCGGTGCCGGCGCCGGCCAGGCCGGCGATGCGGGGGCCGAAGCCGAAGGTGTCGGGCGCGTTGGCTTGGGCGGGCGCGGGCGCGAGCATCGCGGCCAGCCCGGCGGCGAGCACGAGGCGCGCGCGGGTCATCGGCGCACCGTGAGCGTGAAGCCTCCGGCGCCGACCAGGCCGGTCGATGGGCCCTGCACGATCTGCAGCTCGCCGTGCGCGTCGAAGCGCAGCTCGCCGCCGAGCGCGGCGACGCGCGCGCCGACGCCCAGCGTCAGGTGATGCTTGTGCCCGTCGAGCAGCTGCGTGCCCGTCTGCGTCGCCGGCAGCGGCGAGCTCTCGAAGGCGTAGCCGCCGCGCAGCGACGCCGCCCAGGCGCCGCGCACGAGCGCCGTCCAGTCGGCGCCGGCGCGCAGCGCCGCCCCGTCGACGAAGGCGACGTGCGGCGGCGAGGTGGCGATGCTGCCCACGAGCGGCAGCTCGCTCGTGACCGTCACGTACGGGCCGCGCCAATCGCTCCAGCGCAGCCACGCGGCGTCGAGCGACAGCATCAGCGACGGGCGCGCGCGCCAGGCGACGCCGACGGTGAGCGTGTGCGGGGTGTAGAGCTCTTCGGCGTCGACGTCGAGATCGATCGGCTGGCCCGCGATCTGGTTGCGCGCCACCGTCGCAAAGGGCACGCCGAATGCCTGCCGGTAGACGAGCGCCACGGCCAGCCGGCGCAGCACCTGCCAGCGGACACCGGCGTTGATCGCGAGCCGGGAGTAGATCTGCTCGTCGACGCGGGCCTCGATCGCGCGGGTGGCACCCTCGGTGGCGTCGACATTGCCGCCGAGGCCGGCCAGGTAGTTGAAGGCGATCCCGACGGAGAGGCCGCGCCACAGGCGCGCGGCGACCGCGGGCAGGATGACGAGGCGCTGCGTGCGATTGTCGTAGAGCGGGTAGAACGCCTGATCCGGCGTGTGGGCGATGACGTGCACGATGGCGTCGGGCAGCAGGTGCAGCGCGATGCCGATGAAGAGCCGGTCGGCGAGCACGCCGGTGAACGGGATGGGCGTGGCCGCGCCGATGAGGATGCCGACGCGGTCGCTCATGTGGAAGCTGCCGCCGCCGGGCAGCGGCAGCTTGCTGCCGAAGCCGACGACGCCGAGCGATGCTTCCGAGCGCCGCGCCAGCGTCAGCCCGGCCGGATCGTAGTAGCCGGCCGAGAAGTCGTGCACGCGCGCCGCCGACGCTCCGGCGACGGCGGACTCCTCGGAGCCGAGCCCGAAGACCTCGGGCTCCGATGCTCCCGCGCGATCTTCGCACCCGGCCGCGACGACTAACGCGGTTAGTGCAAGCATCACCCCCGTGCGGAGCATGTAGCGGTCAAGCGTACTTCTTTGATAGCTTGCCGCGCAAGGAGTCGACGATGAAGCAGCTGGTTCTGGCGGCGGCGCTCGGCGTCGTCGGGTGTGGCTCGGGGGGCACGGGCTCGGACATGGGAGGCGACGGCGGCACGACCATGGAGGTGTGCATGCCCGACGGCAAGGCGGTGGCGCTGACCGGGCGCTACGCGGTGCAGGCCAACCTGCTGGTCAACGTCAAGGTGGTGGCCGGCTGCACCGGCCCGGCGTGCATCGTCGACAACGACGCCAACGCCGAGCTCCTTCTGGTCGCCGATCTGACGCAGTCGGGCACGTCGGCGACGGCGACGGTGCAGCCGTGCAAGATCGTGATCCCGCCGGTGGCGCTCAAGAACCAGCCGATGCCGGTCCAGCTCACCGTGCCCGACGCGCTCGTGGCCTCGGTGCTGCCGGTGTCGTCGACGGCGACGCTGGGCGGCTCGTCGACCTGCGCCAGCTTCGACGCGCAGCCGATCAACATCTCGCTCGGCGCCAGCCTGGCGAACACGGCGACCGACATGCTGCCCAGCTTCTCGGCCAGCGCCAGCCCGCCCGTGGTGCTGTGCGCCGGCGCCGCGACGACGGCCTGCGCGTCGACGGCGAACCCGGTCGGGCCCAGCGAAAAGGGCTGCGTGTGCGATCAGGAGGGCGACGCCAAGCTGGGGGCGACGGTGGCGGCGAAGAACGCGCCCGGCTTCGAGGACATCGATCAGCTCTACATCGACCTGCGCACGTCGGTGACGCTGAGCGGGCAGGTCTTTTCGGGGCAGCGCATCAAGGGCAAGGTGCAGGGGCTGGCGCTCGACCAGAACGTGCTCGGCTGCCACCGCTCGAACGCGCCCGGCGTCCGCGACTGCCTGGACACCGAGACCGGCACGGTCGCCGGGTTCAATCCCGAGGTCACCCAATCGGTCAACGGCGACTCGACATTCGTGGCCGTGCCCGTGGCCGCCGGCACCACGTGCGACCAGATCAAGGCGATGGAGGCGACGCTCTTTCCGTAAGAAGCGCGCATCCGGCTCGTAGGACTCGGCGATGAAGTGGATGTTGATGGCGCTGTTGCTCGGCGGCTGCGCCCGCTCGACCCATGGGGGCGACGCACCGGGCGGCGGCAATCGCGACCTTGGCGCCGTCGGAGGCAACGGCGCGACTGGCGATCTCGGCGGCGCGGATCTGGCGGCGGCGGGCGGAGCGGGGGATCTGGCCTCGCCGTTGTCGTCACCGGATCTGGCGCAGCCGTCGCGGGATCTGGCGCAGCCGGCGGCCGATCTGGCGCAGCCGCGGGATCTGGCGCAGCCGTCGTCGACCGACGTCACCGTGCACGTGCTCATCGACAACTTCTGCAACAGCACGACCAACCCGACCGTGATCAACGCGCCGCTGCACGTGCCGCTCGACCTCACCTTCGTCAACGACTCGCACGACTACGACACCGACATCTGGAGCTCGCGCGGCTATGGCGAGATCGATCTCGGGCAGGGCGGCGTCTGGCACGATCCCATCCAGCACTGCCTCAACCCCAACCCGTACACCGAGTATTTCGACGTGGGCATCAACGGCGGCCCGGTCGGCAGCGCGTGCCCCAACTACCGCCTGCAGATCCATTGCAATTGACGAATGACCGGTCAGTCAGTACATTCTTCTCGTCTCCCCACACCCAAGGAGCGGAACCATGTCTGACGCTGTCATCGTCGCTGCCGTACGGTCCGCCATCGGCAAGAAGAAGGGCGCGCTCGCCAACACCCGCGCCGACGACCTGCTCGCGCTCACGCTCAAGGCGCTCGCCGAGCGGGCCCAGCTCGATCCCAAGAACATCGACGACGTCATCGCCGGCTGCGTCACGCAGATCGGCGAGCAGGGCTTCAACGTCGCTCGCACCGCGTCGCTCATGGCGGGCTTTCCCATCGAGACCACGGGCACCACCGTCAACCGCCAGTGCGGCTCGTCGCAGCAGGCGTTCCACTTCGCCGCGCAGGCGGTGATGTCGGGCGCGCTCGACGTGGTCGCCGCCTGCGGCGTCGAGTCGATGACCCGCATCCCCATGGGGTCCGACGCGGCCATGGGCATGCCCGGCGTGGCGGCGGCGATTCCGTTCTCGCCCATGTTCACCGAGAAGTTCACCTTCGTGCCGCAGCATCAGTCGGCCGAGATGGTGGCCGACAAGTGGGGCATCTCGCGCAAGGACTGCGAGGAGCTGGCGGTCCTCAGCCACTCGCGCGCGGCGGCGGCGCGCGAGAGCGGGCGCTTCCGCGACGAGATCGTGGGCATCAAGGTCAAGGGCGCCGACGGCGCCGAGGCGACCTTCGATCAGGATGAGGGCATCCGCCCCGACACCACGCTGGAGAAGCTGGCGGGGCTCAAGTTCGTCGTCAAGCCCGACGGCGTCGTCACCGCGGGGACGGCGTCGCAGATCTCCGACGGCGCGGCGGCGCTGCTGGTGACCTCGCCCGAGAAGGCCAAGCAGCTGGGCCTCAAGCCGCGCGCTCGCGTCAAGGCGATGGCGCTCGCGGGCGTCGATCCGACGATGATGCTCCATGGCGTCATCCCGGCCACCCAGAAGGCGCTGGCCCGGGCCGGCCTCAAGCAGTCGGACATCGGCCTGGTCGAGATCAACGAGGCGTTCGCGTCGGTGGTGCTGGCGTGGTCCAAGGAGCTCAAGTGGAGCCTCGACAACGTCAACGTCAACGGCGGCGCGGTCGCGCTCGGCCACCCGCTCGGCTGCTCGGGCGCGCGCCTGATGACGACGCTGCTCCACGAGATGGAGAAGCGCGACGTCAAGTACGGCCTGCAGACGATGTGCATCGGCTTCGGCCAGGCCACCTGCACCATCCTCGAACGCCTGTAGCGCTCTTCCTTCCCTGTCGTGATACAGTGCGGCGCATGCGCGCACTGCAATTCTCCTTCGTGCTCGCCACGTTGACGTCGATCACTGCGCCGGCCCTGGCCGACGATCTGGACTCGCTCGCCCAGGCGATCGATCAGTCGCCCGATGACGCCCGCACCTACGACGCCTACGCGTCGGCGGCGCTGCGGGCGCGGCGCTGGGACGACGCGATCCACAAGCTCAAGATCGCCGTGGCACGGATCCCCGACTATCCCGAGGGCTACTACAAGCTGGCGTACGCCTATCGGCAGAAGAAGGAGTGGGCGGACGCGGCCGATTACTACCGGCGCTACATCACGCTCAACCCGGCGCGCACCGATACCTACTATGGGCTTGGGGCCGCCCTCGAAGGCGTGGGCGACAAGCGGGGGGCGATCGCCGCCTTCGACAAGTACGTGGCCGTCGAGAAGACGCCGCAGAAGCAGCGCTTCGTCGAGTCGGCGAAGGCGGAGCTGGCCAAGCTGGATCCATCGCGCGCGGTCGAGCTGCCGCCGCCGCCACCGGTGGCGCCGCCCGCGGCGGTGGCGCCGCCCGCGGCCGCAGCGCCCGTTGCCGACGCCGCGGCCCTGCGCGCGCAGGCGGACGAGCTGCGCAAGGCCAACCGGCTCGCCGAGGCGGCGACCGCGTATCAGCGCGCCATCGCCGCCGACCGCGGCAACCTCGATCTGTACAACGACCTCGGCAACGTCTACTTCTCGCTCAAGCAGTATGGCGACGCGGCCAACGCGTTCGCCGATGCCACGCGACGCGATCCCAACTACGCGCTCGGCTGGTACAACCTGGCGCACGCGCTGCGCAAGGGCGATCATGCGCGCGAGGCGGCCGATGCGTATCAGCGCTACATCCGCCTCAAGCCGGACGATCCCGATCCGTACTACGGCCTCGGCCAGACGCTGAAGATGCTGGGCGACGGGCCCGGCGCCATCGCCGCCTTCCGCAAGTACATCGGCATGGAGAAGCGGCCCGGGGAGCAGAAGTGGGTGGACAAGGCGCGCGCCGAGATGCAGGCGCTCGAGGCGATGCAGCCCAAGCCGGCGGCGGTACAGCCGTCGGGCAAGATCGAGGAGAAGTCGACCGGTGTCGACGAGGCGGCGCGGCGCAAGCTCCAGGAGGAGCTGCAGCGCGACGCGGTGCTGCCGCCGTCGGACGACGACATGCGGCTCATCGATCCGTTCAGCGGCGGGCGGCTGCACGATCTGAAGGACCCGTTTCACCGCGGCGCGGACGAGATCGTCAACCCGTTCGAGACGGCGCCGACGCCGTCGGCGGAGCGGCTGCGCCAATACGGCGTGGCGCTGGCCGCCTACCGGCGCGCGCTGGCCCGCCACGCCGAGGACGTCTCCATGCGCTTCGAGCGCGGCGTGGCGTCGGCGCTGGCGGCGAACGCCACCTCGGCGCTCAAGCAGTGGAACACCGTGCCGCTCGAAGATCCCGAAGTGACGGCGGCGCGCCAGTCGGTCGAGCGCATCCGCACGCAGCTGCTCTCCCGTCGCTGAGCGGGGCGGCGACTACTTGCGGCGCTTCTTCAGGCGCGCGCGCGTGGTCAAGATCGACAGCCCGAGCAGGGCCGCGAACACGCCGGCGCCCCAGAAGGCGAGCTTGGCCGCGTGCGCCTCGTGCCGCCCGTCGAAGGCGACGCCGAACGCGCCGGCGGTGATGCCGAGCGCGGCGTAGATGATCTGGTGGCCGAGCGAGTAGATCAGGCGGGCGTGCTCGTCGATGCCGCGGAAGCGCACCTCGAGCTCGCCGCGCTGCGCCTTCTGCACGAACTTGCGCACCTCCGACGGCAGCGCGAACACGGTCGCGGCGACGTCCTTGGTCGAGTCGATGACGAACGCCGACCAATCGCGATCCTTGCCGAGGACGAACTCCTCGAGGTAGGGGCGGATCACCTGCACCGGGTTGAGCGTCGGGTCGAGCTCGGTGCACAGGCCCATGAGCAGGAGCACCGTGCGCTCGAGGAGGATCCACTCCTTGGGCACGTGGAAGTGATCGGCCAGATCGCGGATCGACACGTCCATGCGGCGCAGGTCGGCCAGGTTCTCGATCGACTTCTGCGGATCGAACTTCACGTCCTTCAAGCTGAAGGACTCCAGCTGCACCTCGTCCTGAAACTTCTGGTGCATGAAGTCGATCACCTTGTCGAAGATCGCCGGATCGGCGCCGCGGGCGATGAAGCCCATCTCCTTCATCGCGCTGCACCACCCGCGGCGTGTCGCGCGCGATGCCGGCCTGGATGAGGTCGACGATGCCGCGGCGCATCTTCGGCGACACCTCGGCGACGGCGCCGAAGTCGATGAAGACGATCGACACCTCGCCCGTCGTCGGGTGCTTGCGCACGAGGATGTTCCCGGGATGCGGATCGGCGTGATAGACGCCGTCGGAGAAGATCTGCTGGCAGTAGGCGGTCACCACCGCGCGCGCCAGCTTCGAGCGATCGATGCCGAGCACGTTGAGCCGCGCGCGATCGGAGACCTTGACGCCGTCGATCCACTCGGTGGTGAGGATGCGCGCCGTCGACAGCTCGCGCCGCACCTTGGGAAAGCCGACGCCCGTGCGCATGGTGAACGCCGAGGCGATGCGCTCGACGTTGTCGGCCTCGCCGCGGAAGTCGAGCTCCTGCAGCACCATGGCGCGGATCTCGCGGTAGAGCTGCTCCATGCCCTGGTAGGGGACGAACCAGGAGATGACGCCGAAGATGCGGCGCAGCGCGCGCAGATCGATGGCGACGATCTCTTCGATGTCGGGGTACTGCACCTTGACCGCGACCGACTCGCCGGTCGGGAGCTTGCGCGCGGTGCACCTGGCCGATCGACGCCGAGGCGATCGGCCGCTCCTCGAACTCGGCGAAGAGCTCGTGCGGTAGCTTGTCGAACTCCTCGCGGAAGCGCTGCTCGACCTCGGCGTAGGGCCGCGGCGGCACCTGATCCTGGAGGCCCTCGAGCTCGGCGCGAAACTCCTCGGGCAGAAAGTTCGTCATGATCGAGATGAGCTGGCCGATCTTGATGAACAGCCCCTGCAGCCGGGCGATCGTCCGGTGCACGCGGCGCGCGTTGCGTAGATGTTTCTTGCGCGCCAGCTCGTCGATCGCGGCCGGCGAGCGGAAGCGCGCTTGCACCTTTAGCGACAGATAAGAGAGCACGATGCGCGCCGTGGTCCAGTAGGCGGTCCAGTAGCGCAGCCGCCCGCGCGGCGGACGACCGAACGCCACCGGCGTGATCGCCACCGGTTGCGAGATCTCGACCAGCTCGACGCGCGCCTCCACGGGACAAATTCTAACATCCGCCGAGATTTGCGGTAATCTCGACGCATGGCGAGTGGGGAGCACCCGCGTGATGCGCGCTCGGCGGAGGCGCCGCCCGACGACGGCGGAGCGCCGCCCGACGGACACGCCGAGCCAGACGAGCTGTCGCCGGAGAACGGCGCGGCGATGCCCGAGGGGTCCGAGGGCGAGCCGAAGCGATCGGCACCGCGGGCGGCTCGAGGGGTTCATCCCCGACATCGTCAAGCGCACGTTCTACGCCGGCCTGGGCGCGGTGTTCACCACCGAAGAGGGGATCCGCAAGATCGCCTCCGACCTCAAGCTGCCCAAGGACGTCGCCAACTATCTCATCCAGCAGGCGGCAGCCTCGAAGGACGAGCTCTTTCGCGTCGTCGGCAAGGAGCTGCGCGGCTTTCTCGAGACGGTCAACATCTCGGGCGAGCTGCAGAAGCTCCTGACGTCGCTGTCGTTCGAGATCAAGACCGAGATCCGCTTCATCCCCAACGACGAGGCGATCGCCGGCGTCAAGCCCGACGTCAAGGTCGGGCGCATGGCGTTCCGTCGCAACCGGGACCGCGACAAGGACGACAAGAAGTCAGGAGACAAAGACGAAGGCTAAGCGCGCGGCGCTGCTGCTCGTCGCGGCGGCATTGGCCGCGACCTACGTGGTGCGGCTGGGGGATCCCGACCCGTGGTGGCACCTGGCGACGGGGCGCTGGATCGTGGAGCACCACGCCATCCCGCACGTCGATCCCTTCTCGTTCACGGTCGCGGGCGCGCCGTGGAGCGCGGTCGACTGGCTCGCCGATCTCGTGATGTACGGCAGCTGGGCGCTCGGCGGCGACGCCGGGCTGGGCGCGCTGACGGCGCTGTCGGCGTTCGTCATGCTCGCGCTGCTCGGTCTGACGCTGCGGGAGCTGGCGGTGTCGACGGCGACGGCGGCGGCGGTCGTGCTGTGCGTGGGCGTGATGGTGCAGGGGCGCTACTCGATGGCGCGGCCGATGATGCTCGGCGCGGCGGCGCTGTGCGCGACGCTCTACCTGTGCGCCCGCTCCTGGCAGCGCTCGGCGGGGTCGCCCGATCGCACCGTGCTGGCGGCGGCGCCGCTGGTGATCGGGTGGAGCGCGCTGCATCCGACGGCGATCCTCGGCCTCGCGATCGTCGGCCTGTTCGCGCTGGCGGCGCTGGTCACGCGCCATCCGGCGGCGCGGCTGTTCGTCGCGGCGCTGGCGCTGACGCTGGGGCTGGGGCTGGTCGTGCCCTCGGCGCGCGCGCTGTTCGACGTGGCGTTGGCGCACGATCGCGCGACGCTGGCGCTGGCCTTACCACCGAATGGGCGCGGGCGCGCCTGGGCGACCGCGAGCTGTGGCTGCCGGCGCTGGCGACCCTGGCCTCGCTCGCCGTCGTCGTCGCGGGACCGCGAACGCCGGCGCGCGCTGCCGTTTGTCGGTTGTGTCGCGCTCGGAGCCGTCCTCGCCTCGCGCTACGTGCGCAACCTGTACGAGGCGATGCTGCTCGCGGCGCCGCTCGTCGCGCTCGCCGTCGAGCGCGCGCACGTGTGGCTGGTCGCCCGCAGGCCGCGCATCGCTTCGCTGGTCGTCGTGCTGGTGGTCGGCCTGATCGTGCCGGTCGCGCACCTGCGCCTCGCCCCCGCCGAGTTCAACGCGCGCTTCGGCGTCGGGCCGGCCGACGACGCCGTGCCGCGCGAGACCCTCGCCATGCTGCACGGGCTGCCCCCCGGTCGCATCATGAACGACTGCACCCTGGGCGGCTGGCTCATCTGGCAGCGCATCCCCGTCTACTGCGACGGCCGCGCCGTGGCGCTCTACCGCCAGGCCGACGTCGAGCGGCTGTTCCTGCCGCTGTACGGCAACGCCGCCACCATCGACGCGGTCGCCGATCGCTTCGACATCCACTACGCGCTCGCCCGCTTCGACAGCGACTTCCAGGACACGCTCATGCGCGCGCCGTCGTGGGTGCCGCTCGCCTACGATCGCGAGCACGCGCTGTTCGTACGCCGCCGCTTCGTCGCCGGCCTGCCGGGCGACGTCGTTCCGCTCGAGCAGCTGCGCTTCGCCAACGACGCGCGCTGGCTCGATCCCTGGTATGCGGGGATCGCCGTCGACCCTGCGCGCGCCGATCGCCTGCAGGCCGAGGTCGTGCGCGCGGTCGCGCTCTGTCCGACGAGCCGCACGCTTCACGCTGCGCTCCACTACCTCAACCACGCCCAGCCGGCGCTGGCCGCGCGGTTGAAGCGTGCGCTCGAAGCGGTAATGCGCTAGCAGCTAGCGTCTGTGGACGACGAGCGAGGAGAGGATCTGCGCCGCCAATGCGTCCGCGCGCTCGCGCTGCTTGAGCGGCGCCGATGCGACCACGCACACCGGGTGCGCCGACACGCTCCCGCAGGTCATGGTCTGCTCCTGCGCGCCGAGCACGCTGCCGATGCGATCGCGCCAGCGCAGCCAACGCCGGTCGCCGATGCGCACCACGTCGTGTGGCGGGCCGCCGCCGGCCTTCATGCCCCAGGCGGCCCGGTTCTTGATGCGCGCGCCGTGCCACGCCGCCGCCACGCTCTCGATCTCGCCTTCGCCCACCCTCTTGTCGCCGCCGATGACGCTGGCGCTGATGCCGCCGGCGAGCGTGACCGTCACGGCCACGTCCGCCGACGGATCGGCCCCCGGCGCCGTCGTCGCCGACGCCGGGTAGGTGAAGCTGAACAGCCTGCCCTCGAAGCGGAGCGCCCCTTCCGCCTGCGCGTCACCTCCGACGACCTGGACGGCAGCGACGGCAGCGAGCGCGACGAGGGCGCGGGCGATCATTGCGCCGGCGCCTCGGCCTTGGCGGCCTTGCTCGACTTCGCGGCTTTCGTCTTCTTCGCCGCGCCACGCATGATCGTGACCTTCTTGATCGTCACCGCCTCGTTCGGCATGTTGTGTGCCCCCGTCGGCACGCGGGCGATCTTGAGCTCGAGATCGAGCGGCGAGCACTGCCCGAAGATGGTGTGCTTGCCGGTGAGCCACGGCGTCGCCTTCTCGGTGATGAAGAACTGCGAGCCGTTGGTGCCCGGCCCGCGATTGGCCATCGCCAGAATGCCGCCCTTGTCCATCTGCAGCGACGGGTCGAACTCGTCGGCGAACTCGTAGCCGGGATCGCCGGTGCCGTTGCCCTTGGGATCGCCGCCCTGGATCATGAACTCGGGGATGACGCGATGAAACACGGTGCCGTCGTACATCGGCTTCTTCACCCACTCGCCGGTCTTCGGATCCTTCCACGGCCGCACGCCGCGCGCGAGGCCGACGAAGTTGGCGACGGTCTTGGGCGCCTGCTTGTCGAACAGCTCGCAGCTGAACGTGCCGAGCATCTTGCCCGACTGCTCGACCTCGATCTTGGCCATCAGCGGCCCGCTGCCGCGCAGCCCCTTGTCGGCGTCTTCGAGCGAGATGGTGTGGCCGGCGACGGGATCGCCGGCGCCGGCGGTGGTATCGGCGAGCGCGGTGACGCTCGTGAGGGTGAAGCACAGTGCGATCGCGATGCGCATGAGTCTCTCTCCTAGTCGATGTCCACGAACTTGACGGCCACGCCGCGCTCGACGCCGTGCGCGCGCGCCCACCCGCCCGGCACCTCCAACACGAACTGCGAATCCTGGTCGGGGCCGCGCGACTGCAGCGTCAGCGGCTCCGCGTTCTCTTCGACGTAGATGACGTGCCGGTCGGCCCCGATGAAGATCATGTCGAGCGGGATGTACGTGTTCTTCATCCAGAACTTCAGCCGCTCCGGATGATCCCAGAGGAAGATCATGCCGCTGCCCCGGCGCCAGCGACTGCCGATACATCAGGCCGTGCTGTCGCTCGGCGTCGGTGCGGGCGATCTCGACCTTGACGTGCTCCTCGCCGGCGCGCGTCATCAGCACCACCTCGGGGTCGCCGCGCCCCTGCGTCTGCGCCTGCGTCGAGTGGCTGCACGCGGCCGTCGTCGCGGCCGACAAGACGAAAAGCAGCATTCTCACGCCGATGGTATACCAAGAAAGTGGATGGATTTGTGTATCTCGTCGGCGCCGGCCCCGGCGATCCCGGGCTCGTCACCGTGCGCGCCGTCGAAGCGCTCGGACGAGCCGACGTGGTCGTCGCCGATCGCCTGGTTGCCCCCGAGATCATCGCGCGCCACGCGCCGCCGACCGCCGAGCTGATCGCGCGCCCGGTGCGCCGGCCGGGGCCCTCCGGTGAGGCCGCAGGCGCCGAGCGCAACGAGAAATCGGCGCTGGAGCAGGAGGAGATCAACGCGCTCCTCATCGAGCGAGCCCGGCGGGGCCAGATCGTCGTGCGCCTCAAGGGCGGCGATCCGTTCGTCTTCGGCCGCGGCGGCGAAGAGGCCGAGGCGCTGGTCGACGCGGGCGTGCCCTTCGTCGTCGTGCCCGGCGTCACCGCCGCCGTCGCCGCGCCCGCCTACGCCGGCATCCCGCTGACGCACCGCGGGCTCGCCGGCGCGGTCGCCTTCGCCACCGGCCACGAGACCGACGACAAGGAGTCGGGCGCGATCGCCTGGACCGAGCTGTCGCGCTCGGCGGCGACGCTGGTGCTCTACATGAGCGTCTCCCGCCTCGACGCCGTCATGGAGCGGCTGGTCGCCGCCGGCCGCCCGCCGACGGAGCCGGTGGCCGTGGTCGAGCGCGGCACCACGGCGCGCCAGCGCGTCGTCGTCGGCACGATCGGCGACATCGCGGCGCGCGCGCGCGCCGCCGCCGTGCAGCCGCCGGCGCTCACCATCGTCGGCGAGGTGGTGCGCCTGCGCGAGCGCATCGCCTGGTTCGAGAAGCGCCGCCGCATCCTGCTGCTCACGACCAAGGACGACGTCGTCCGCGCGCGACGACGTCGATGTGGTGCGGGTCGCGCCGCTGACCGATCGTGCCGCGCTTCGCCGACGTCAAGGGCGCCGCTGGGCGCGCCTGGCGCACGCGCGCACGATCGCCTTTGCCAGCGCCCACGCGGTCGACGCCTTCTTGGGCGCCCTGGCCAGCTCCGGTCGCGACGCGCGCGCGCTCGTTCGGCGTCAAGCTCGCGGCCGTCGGCCGGGCCACCGCCGCGCGCCTCGCCGAGCGCAGCCTCGCCGCCGACTTCATCGGCGACGGCGGCGGCGCCGACCTCGCCGCCGCGCTGGTCGCCGGCGGCGCCGAGGGGCCCGGCGCTCGTCTTCGGCGCCCAGGGCGGGCGCCCCGAGCTCGCCGACGCTCTCGCCGGCGCCGGCTGGACCGTCGAGCCGGTGGCCGCCTACGACAGCGTCGCCGACGACGTCGCGCTCGCCGCCGCCTGGAGGGCGCACCGCGCGCGACCGTTCGACGCCGTCGCCTTCACCTCGCCCCGCGGGCGCGCGCGCGTTTCTCGATCTCGGCGGCGGCGACCCGCCCCGGCTGCTCGCCGGCGTGCGCATCGGCGCCATCGGCGCCACCACGCGCGACGCGCTCATCGCCTGCGGCCTGACCGTCGACGCCGTGCCCGCGCACGCCGACGTCGGCGCGCTCATCAGCGCGCTCGCGGCGCAAGCCGAAGATCGAGTAGATTCGATCTTCATGCAGTTCCCCGAATATCGCCCTCGCCGCCTGCGGCGCACCGAGTCGCTGCGTCGCCTCATCCGCGAGACCAAGCTCGGCGTCGACGACTTCATCTACCCGCATCTTCGTCATCCCCGGCAAGCGGCCAGCGTAAGCCCATCTCGTCGATGCCCGGCATCTCGCAGCTCTCCGTCGACGAAGCGGTCGCCGAGGCCAAGGAGTGCCAGGAGCTCGGCATCCCCGCGGTCATCCTCTTCGGCGTCCCCGACAAGAAGGACGCCGTCGGCTCCGAGGCGTGGAACGACGAGGGCCTGGTGCAGCAGGCGACGCGCGCGATCAAGAAGGCGTGCCCCGAGCTGACCGTCATGCTCGACGCCTGCTTCGACGAGTACACCACCCACGGCCACTGCGGCGTGGTCGTCGACGGCGAAGTCGACAACGACGCGACGCTCGAGAACCTGGGCCGTGTCGCGCTCTCGCAGGCACGCGCCGGCGCCGACGTGATCGCGCCGTCGGGCATGATGGACGGCTTCGTCGGCTGGCTGCGCGAGACGCTCGACGAGGAGGGCTTCGAGCAGCTCGCCGATCATGGCCTACTCGGCCAAGTACGCCTCGTGCTTCTACGGCCCGTTCCGCGAGGCCGCCGGCACCGCCTCCGACTTCGGCGACCGCAAGGGCTACCAGATGGACCCGGCCAACGGGCACGAGGCCATCCGCGAGGTCACGCTCGACGTCGGCGAGGGCGCCGACATCATCATGGTCAAGCCGGCGCTGGCCTACCTCGACGTCATCGCCCGCGTGCGCGACGAGATCGATCTGCCCGTCGCCGCCTACAACGTGTCCGGCGAGTACGCGATGCTCAAGGCGGCCGCGGCGAACGGCTGGATCGACCACGATCGCGCGGTGCTCGAGACGCTGACGTCGATCAAGCGCGCCGGCGCCGACATGATCCTCACCTATCACGCCAAAGAGGCGGCGCGGCTGCTCGAGGCGCGGATGATCCAATACAAGATCGTAGAGACCTCGACGGTCACCGACGAGGAGCTCGAGCGCATCGTCAACGAGTGGGTCGAGACGGGCTGGGCCTTCGAGGGCTTTCAGTTCGCGATGCGCGAGTCGTCGAAGCGGCCGTCGATGGCGTTCGTCATCTTCACGCGCGAGCTCGAAGAAGAAGGCCCGAACTGACTAGCGCGCCGGCTTGGCGCTCTCGAGATGATCGATGCGCTTTCTGATGATCGACGCGTCGACGGCATTCGGCACCGTGCGCACGTAGGTGTGGAAGGCCTTGAGGGCGTCGGCCGTCTTGCCGGCCTCTTCGAAGGCGAGGCCGAGCCCACGGTAGCCGGCGACGTAGCCGGGATAGATCTTGAGCGACTCGCGATAGAGCGTGATCGCGCCCTCGTCGTCACCGGCGAACAGCTTGACGTTGCCCTTGTGGTAGGCCTCGCGCGCGCGCGCCACCGTCGCCGGGTCCTCGCCCATCGGAGTCGCCGCTTGCGGTGGCGGCGGCGCCGGGGAGGTCGGCTTCGGGTCGTACTCGAGCACCACCTTCTTGCCGCCGAGCGTGTGGCGCAGTCGCGGCGGAGCAGGAGGCGCCGGCGCGACCGCCTCGGTCGTCTCGGGCGGTGGTGCCACCACGGGCGCGGGCGCCACGGGCGCGGCGCGCGCGCGGGCGGCGCGGTGGCGCCGGCTTGGGCGCCTCGACCACGGGCGGTGGCGTCGGCGGCACCGCCGCCTTGACGACCGGTGGTGTCGCGGCCGGCTTCTTCGATCCGGGCAGGAGCGCGATCACCATGAGCACCAGCACGATCACGCCCGCCGCCGCGCCGCCGACGACGAACAGCAGACGCCGCGGGATCGCGCGCGGCACGCGCGAGGTCTCGGGCTGCATCGCCATCCGCGTGCTCCCGGTCGCCTCGGCGGGCGCCGGCCCATCGCTGGCCGGCAGCGCGGCAGCGCCCTGCGCGGGCGAGCTCGCGGACGACGATGGTGGCGGTAGCATTCCGTCCGACCGCTCGCGCTCGATCGGCAGCGCCGCCACGCTCGGCGCGTCGGGCGCCTTGACCGGCGTCGCGTCGGTGCGCTCCGTCGGCGTCGCCGTCGACACCGGCGGCAGCATGTCGACCGCTGCGGTGATTGGCTCCGGCGGGCGCAGCGGCGCCGGCGCCGGGCGTCCCATCACCGTCGAGCGCAGCGGCGCCTCCGGCGGCTTGCCAATCGACGTCCCCGGGCTCGGCAGGTCCGTGCTCGCGGCGGGTCGCGACGGCGAGGGCACCTTCGGATCCGCGCCGCGAATCGAGCTCGCGAGCTTCTTCGCCGACGGCTCTCCGGTCGCGATCTTCTGCGACGGCTCCCGCGTCACGATCTTCTGGGACGGCTCGCGCTCGGCGACCTTCGGGGGCGGCTCCGGTGTGACGATCTTCTGAGACGGCTCGCGGTCCCCGCTCGGCCGCGATGGCCCGGGAGCCGCGCTCGGCGGCGCCGGCCCGCGCTCATGCACCGCGATGGGCCCGCTGCGCGCCTCCGGCATCAGCGTCCCGATCGCCGGCGTGTTCTCGTTCCCCGGCGCCTCGATCTCGAACGGCTCGACCTCCAGCGGCGGCAGCGACGGCGGGGGCGGCAGCGGTGGGGCGCCCGTCGAATCACCGCGCGCCGGCTTGCCGCTCTCGATCACCGGCACCTGGCCCGGCGGCACCACTTCGCTGACGTCGCCGGCGAACCAGGCCGAGGGATCGACCATGTCGCCGCTGTTCATGCTCGGGACCTGGGCCACGGCCGCCACCACGTGCGGCGCCTCGTTCTTGTCCGACTCGAGCTGCGGCGGTTTCGCCTGCGGCGCGGCCGCGGGCGCCTTGCTCGGCGGCGGCCCCGGCGGCAGCTTCACCGGCCCCGAGGGCGAAGCCTTGCTCGGCGCAGCCGGCGAAGCCTTGCTCGGTCCCGAGGGCGAAGCCTTGCTCGGCGCAGCCGGCGAAGCCTTGCTCGGTCCCGAGGGCGAAGCCTTGCTCGGCGCAGCCGGTGACGCCATGCTCGGGGCCGGCGGTGACGCCTTGGGCGCCGCCGGCGGTGGCGCCTTGATCGGCGCCGGCGTCGGATCCTTTCGCGCAACCTCCCTGCGCACCTCCGGCGACGGCCGCACCACCTTGGTCGGCGGCACGTTGACACCGATCCCCATCATCGTCGGCCGCGCCTTGGAGGCCGCCGGCTGCGGCGCGGCGCTCTTCGGCGCCGGCGGGGCCCCGTCCGCCTCGGGCTTGAGCTCCGTCAGCGGCGCCTCGGCCTCGCGCGCCCGTGGCGGCGCCTTCTGGGCCGGCGGCGGCAGCAGCGTCTTGCCTGCCGCCGGCGGGGTGACCGCCTGCATCCCCATCATCGTCCCCGTCGACGACTTGGCGCTGCGCATGACCCGCCCGTTCGACCACAACAGCAGCGTCTGGCAGCTCTCGCAGCGCACCACCGCCTGCGCCGGCCCGTTCACCACCGCTGCCGGCAGGGGCTTGTTGCAGCTCGGGCACGCCGTCGTGCTCACGGTTTGCCTCCGCGCGCCATCGGTCCGCGCATCACATCGCCGCTGCTCGACGGCTTCTCCTCTTCGGGGCCGTACATCCTTGACCGGCTCCGTCGCCTCGGCGACCAGATCCTGCGCCCCCTGCGAGGCCAGCTCCGGCGTCTTGAAGATGCGATCGACCACGTTGGCGGCCTCACCCGCGTCGACGTCGAAGAGCGTGATGGTCACGCGCACCGACTTGTCGCGCCGGCGCCGGCCCACCTGCGTGATATGCCCCAGCAACAGCTTGTTCGCCGACAGTGACCTGCCGACGGAGGAGTAGCAGGCGCTGGTCGGCTGCACGCACTCGATCGAGAGCTGCACCACCTCCAGCGTCACCTTCGACAAGAAGTAGTCGTCGACGCCGTTGACCTTCACGCCGTTGAGCGCGTTGTTGAGGCTGGCCGCGATCTGCGGGTAGGTGTCGCTGTCGACGGGCAGCACCGCCAGCTTGATGCGCGGCCTGGCGGGCGGCGGCGGTGGCGACTCGGCCCGCGGCGCCGGCGCGTGCGCGCAGCCGATCGCCAAGATCATGGTGCCGAAGAGCCACCCCTGTATGCGCGCGCGCATCGCCTCCCTGAGAACGGCTGGAAGCCTCTGGCCGTCGCGACATCGTAGCACGATCTCAGGGCTTTAAGCGCAGCGAAAGCGCGTACTCGACGTCCAGGCCGGCGGTCGCGTGGCGCGCGTCTGGACCGGCGGCGTGCCCCTTGCCGCTGTCGCCGTTGCCGAGCTTGGCGTCGCCGTACCCCACCTTTCGCTCGATGACCACCAGCGGTCCCGGCGTTCCCGCGGTCCAGGTCACACCGTCGATCTTCTCGCCCGCGCCGACGCCGCCGGCGTCGAACACCTTGGCGCCCGGTGGCAGCGGCCCCGGTGGCCCCATCGTCGAGCCCGCCGGCAGCACCACCACGCGCAGGTCGACGCCGGGAACCCCCGTCACCTCACCGGCGAGCGTGCCCCGGCCGTCGCCGCGCACGTAGTAGTAGTCGACGTCGTCGGCGCGGCCGAGCGTACCGCGCACGGTCTGTCCCACGGTGATCGGCAGCGCCGCCGAGGCGACGTCGTCGGGCTCGCTCTCGTGTCCGGCCACGAGCGGCTTCCACGTCGCGGTCAGCGTGTACCAGTCGCTCACGTTCTCCGTCGCCGGCCGACCCGCGGTCCACACCTCGCGCACGGCGATGTAGTGCTCGCCCGGGGCCAGGCGCAAGTTGGGAATGAGCTCGCCCTCGCCGACGCCGCCGTTGTCGGCCTCTGCTACCTTCTTGCCCGTGCCGTCGAACACCTCGAGCATGAGCTCCATGTTCGGGATCCCGCTCAGCTCCGCACGCAGCACCTCCGGCTCGCTGCCCGGGATGGAGAAGCGGAAGAAGTCGCGATCCGATTCCTCGACACCGATGCGCTTGCCCACCTGCCCCTTGACCGGCCGCCCCGACTCGATCGCGTTTGCCGTCGCCGGCGTGTTGTTGGGCTCGACCTCGTTGTCGCGCACGTCGAGCGCCCGATCGACGCGCGCATACAGCACGAACGCGCCGATGCCGACCGCGAGGCCCGAGCGGCACGATCAGACAGCCCGAGCCAGCGCCGCCGGCGAAGGCCGCGCTCGTAGGCGTCGAAGTCTTCGCGCCGCAGCGGCTGCGCCGCGCCGATCGGCGTCGCTGCCGACGGATCGCGCTCCAGGTGATCGCTGGCGCGCCGCATCTCCTGCGAGATCGTCGATAGCTTCTGCGACGGCGACGCCGCCGCCTCCGCGATCGCCGCCTTGAGCTCGTCGGCCGAGGCGTAGCGCTCCTCCTTGCGCTTGGCCATCGCCCGCATCACGATGGCCTCGACCCGCGCGGCGCGATGTGCAGCTCCGGCTTCCGCCGGCTCGGCGGCACCAGCTCGTCGGTCAGGTGCTGCGTCAGCACCGCCACCGGCGTCGGCGCGGTGAACGGATGCACGCCGGTGAGCACGCGATACATGAGCGCGCCGAGCGAGTAGATGTCGGTGCGCGCGTCGAGCTCGTCGGCGCGGATCTGCTCGGGCGACATGTAGAACGGCGTGCCGATGAGCGACCCGCGCGCCGTCACCTGGTTGAGCTCCTCGGAGTCGCGCAGCTTGGCCAGGCCGAAGTCGAGCACCTTGACCACGTCGCGGCCGTCGCGTGCGCGCGACACCAACAGGTTCTCCGGCTTGAGATCGCGGTGCACGATGCCGGCCTCGTGCGCCTCCGACAGCGCCTCGCACACCTGGATCAGCATCGGCGCCAGCCGCGCGAACGGCATCGGCCCGTCGCGCCGCAGGATCGCGCCCAGATCCTCGCCCTTGACCAGCTCCATGACGAGGTACAACGAGCCGCTCGACTCGCCGAAGTCGAACACCTGCACCGTGTTCGGCGACGACAGCTTCGACACCGCCTCGGCCTCGCGGCGGAAGCGCTGCGCCACCTCGCGGTCCTGCGTCAGCGACGGGTGCAGCACCTTCATCGCCGCCAGCTTGCCCATCGCCAGGTGCTCGACCTTGTAGACCGCGCCCATGCCGCCGGCGCCGATCTTGGCGAGCACGCGATAGCGCCCGTCCACGGTGGCGCCGATCAAGCGATCGCGCGGCTCGTCGCGCAGCGCCGGATTCTGCGCCGTGCGCGCCGCCGACAAGCGCCCGAGATCCGACCCGCAGCGCCCGCAAAAGCGCGTCTCGTTGTCGTCGTAGACCGTCTGGCAGCTCGGGCAGACGATCATCGCAGCACCTGGTGGGTGGCGTGCCCATCGGCGAGCTCGACGATCGCCGCCATCCCGCGCTCGACGCCGCCCACGTTGAGGCGCTCACCCTCGGCGCGTCCGCCCGCCTCGTCGACGTGCGCGAACAGGGCCGCGCGCGGTTGCAATCGCATCGAGCAGCGCGCCCATCGCCGCGTCGCCGGCGTTGACGTCGCCGAACGCCCAATCGACGGATCCGACGCCGTGCCCCCTGGGCGGCGTGTGCCCGACGACGACGCGCGCGTGGCTGCGACCGGCCACCAGGCGCGCCGCTCCGTCGAGGTCGGGGGCAGAGTAGTGGCATCCCTTGTGCGAAAACGGGTATCCAGGCACCGATACGATATCGATTTCACCTGTATCGACCAGCCGCACGTCGACGAGATCGATGACATCAATCCCTGCGTCATGCACGCGTTTGACGGCCGCATGAAACGCACCTTCGGGCTCGCGCTCGCCGGCCAGCGCCAACAGCGGCACCTTCGCGCTGGTCCCCACCGCCGTCAGCACCGCCGCGATCTCGTCCTCGTTCGCCCCCAGATCGCCAAGCGCCAGCACCGCGTCCACATGCTCTTGGGAAAAGACCCGCGCCAGCCGCCTGAGGTTCGCCATCGTCGCCGCCGCCGTGCCGTTGGTGTCGGCGAAGGCGCCCAGCTTCAAGCGTCCCGCCGTGTCCCAGCGGGCGCTCCAGGCGCGCCGCGCCGTGCACCGCGCCGCACGACCACTCGCCCTCCGTGCTGGTGCCCGTCGCCGTCGCCGCGGCCTGGCGTCGGCCGGCACCCCATCACCATCGCCGCCGCCACGACGAGCGCCGCCCTCACGGCCCCGGCGACTTCTTCGCCCGCTCGAGCGCCGCGCGAATCTTCGGCGACACCGTCGCCTCGTCGAGCGCGACGTCGGGCTTGCGCGCCAGCACCTCGCGAAACGCGTTCACCGCCAGCTCGTCCAGCCCAAGCGCGACGTAGGCGAACGCCTTGAGCCGAAACAGCTCCGCCAGCTGCGCCTCCGACGGCTCCTCCTCGGTCAGCACCTTGTCGAGCACCGCCGGCACGTCCGAGTAGCTGCCGTCCTTGTACGCCTTTTCGGCGATGGCCAGCGACTTGCCGACCTTCTGCGCCAGCTCCGCCTCGCGCTTCTGCGCCTCTTTGGGCGGCGCTGCCGCCAGCATCGGCGCCACCGGCGCCTCCTTGGTCCTGGCCCGCCGGCTTGACCGCCACGCTGCTGCAGCCGCACCGCGCGGATCTTCACGTGCGCGATCGGCACCAGGATCTTCTCGCCCTTGGTGAGCATCGGCGCCGCTACGAAAGTTGTAATCCGCGAGCAGCTTCTCCTTCGACGCATCGCCGTAGAACGACCGCGCCACCGACTGCAGCGACTCCGGCAGCTCGGCGCGATGCACGTGCTGGAACGGAATCACCAGATCCTGGCCCTCGCGCAGCTTGTCCGTCGGCCGCAGCCCGCTGAACGCCGCCAGAAACGGCGAGCGCCGCCGATCGTCGAGAAACTTCTGCGCCAGCCCCTCGAGCGTATCGCCCTTGTGCACGCGATAGTGAAACGCCGTCGGAATGCGCACCTTCTGCCCGGGGTGGAGCGGCTTGTCGCGCTCGAGCCCGTTCGTCTCCAAGATGAAGATCGCCTGCGATCGATTGCCGTAATAATCGGCCGCGATCGACTCCGGCGTATCCCCCGGCTTCGCCGAATACACCACGATCTTCGCCGATGCCGACGCTGAAACCAGCGGTCACCAGCAGCGCCGCACCGACGCGGCTTCATTTTCTCGCCAGCGCGATCTTGAGCGTGGCCACCGCTCCGCGCTTGATATTCACGTCTCGCTTTTCGATATTGAAATATGGATTCTTGAATTCGATTTTGTGCTCGCCCTCGGGAATCGACAGCGCCTTGTTGAACGGCGTCGTATCGGCATATTTCCCGTCGACATACACCTCGGCCCACGGGATCGACCAGGATCTTCAGGAACCCGGGCGGCTTGGGCGGCGGCGGCGCGGCCGCCATCACCGGCGGCGGCGCGCCGATCTGCGAAGCGTGCACGAACGCCACCGCCAGCGCCATGGCGCCCAGGATCGCCCCCTGCACCGACGCCAGCCGCTTC
>CAWFMP010000004.1:0-1617500 GCA_963816965.1 uncultured delta proteobacterium | reverse complement strand
CTGGTGCAGCAGAGCAGCGATCCGGATCTGGCCGCCAAGATGCGCGCCGAGCCATTCACGTTGTATATCGGGTTTGATCCGACGGCTGATTCGCTGCATGTGGGCAGCCTGGTGCCGCTGTTGACGCTGGTGCGCGCGCAGCGGGCCGGGCATCGGCCGGTTGCGCTCGTCGGCGGGGCCACGGGGATGGTCGGTGATCCGAGCGGCAAGAGCGAGGAGCGCAAGCTGCTGTCGCGCGAAGATCTGCAGCGCAACCTGGACGGGCTGCGCCGGCAGATCGGGCGCTTCATCGACTTCGGCGGCGGCGGGGCGGAGATCGTCGACAACTACGAATGGTTCCAGGGCTATGGATACCTCGATTTCCTGCGCGAGATCGGCAAGCACTTCAGCGTCAACATGATGATGGCCAAGGAGTCGGTGCGGGCGCGGCTCGAGGACCGCGATCAGGGCATCTCGTACACCGAGTTTTCGTACATGCTGATCCAGGCGTACGACTTTTTGGTGCTGCACGATCGCTTCGACTGCCGCTTGCAGATGGGCGGCAGCGATCAATGGGGCAACATCACGGCCGGGATCGAGCTGGTGCGCCGGCTGCGCGGCAAGGAGGTCTATGGGATGACCATGCCGCTGGTCACCACGTCGACCGGGCAGAAGTTCGGCAAGAGCGAGAAGGGCAACGTGTGGCTGGACGCGGCCAGAACGCCTCCGTACGACTTCTACCAGTTCTTCTTTCGGGTCGACGACCGCGACGTGGGGCGCTTTCTCCGCTACTTCACGTTTCTCGACGAGACGGCGATCCGAGCGCTGGAGACCGAGATGCGCGCGGATCCTTCGCGACGCGCGGCGCAGCGGGCGCTGGCGCGCGAGGTGACCCGGCTGGTGCATGGCGACGCGGCGGTGACGCAGGCGGAGACGGAGCTCCCGGCGACGGCGATGGCGCTGCCGAAACCGCTGGTCGAGGTCCTCGTCGACTGTGGGCTGTGCAAGTCGAAGTCCGACGCGCGGCGGCAGATCGAGCAGGGCGGCGTATATGTCGACGGGCAGCGCATCGACGACGTCGGGTACGTCCTCGTGCGGGGCGCGACGCTTCAGCGCGGCAAGCGCGACAAGCACGTGGTGACGGCGGCGGCCTAGCTCAGGGGCGCAGCGTCAGGCGCTCGATCGTGCGCGCCTTGCCGGTGGCGTCGTCGATGTCGACGAGGACGGCGCGCACTTGCGGGTTGCCTTCGGCGACCTTGTAGCTGGTCGGGCGGCTGGTGACGAACTTCTTGACCGCGTGCGCCGGGTCGAGACCGATCACCGAGGCGTAGGGACCGGTCATGCCGATGTCGCCGAGATACGCGGTGCCGCCGGGGAGGATCTCCTCGTCGGCCGTGGGCACGTGCGTGTGGGTGCCCCAGACGACGCTGACGCGGCCGTCGAGGTGCCAGCCCATGGCGCGCTTCTCGCTCGAGGCCTCGGCGTGCATGTCGACGATGATGACGCGCGCCTGGTCGCCGATCTCGCCCAGGCCCCGCTCGACGGCGCGAAACGGATTCTCGGTCGGCTCCATGAACGTGCGGCCGATGAGGTTGACCACGGCGAACGGCCGGCCGTCGTGCGTGGTGAAGAGGCCGACGCCGCGGCCGGGGGCGTCGGGATAGTTGAGCGGCCGGAGCGCGCGCGCGTGCGACTCGAGGTACGGGCCGTACTCGCGGTGCTTCCAGGTGTGGTTGCCGCCGGTGAGGACGTCGGCGCCGAGGGCGAACAGATCGTCGGCGGTCTCGGGCGTGGTGCCGAGGCCGCCGGCGGAGTTTTCGGCGTTGACGACGACGACGTCGACCGCGTGCTTCTGGCGGAGCCCGGGTAGAAGGGCGCGCAGCACGTCGCGCCCGGGACGGCCGACGAC
The DNA here is from genome assembly GCA_963816965.1 of uncultured delta proteobacterium. Classification (GTDB taxonomy): domain Bacteria; phylum Myxococcota_A; class Polyangia; order Palsa-1104; family Palsa-1104; genus JAQBQH01. Next base: position 1,615,612 of record CAWFMP010000004.1, on the reverse strand, counting down.
GTCTCCGATCCCGAGGACGATCACCGGGCGTAGTCGGTCGAGCGCGTCTCGCGGATGACGGCGACGCGGACCTGTCCGGCGTAGGTGGCTTCGTTCTCGATGCGCTTGGCGATGTCCTTGGCCAGCATCATCGCCTGCTCGTCGGAGACCTGGGCGTTCTCGACGATGACGCGCACCTCGCGACCGGCCAGGATGGCGTAGGCCTTCTGCACGCCGTGGAACGACTCGGCCAGCTTCTCGAGATCGCCGAGCCGCTGCACGTAGGAAGCGAGCAGCTCCTGGCGAGCACCGGGGCGCTGGCCAGAGAGCACGTTGGCGGCGTCGACGATGTGCGAGAGCACCGACGAGTGAGGCTCCTCGCCGTGGTGCTCGGCGATGGCGGCGACGACCTGCGGCGACTCGTTGAACTTGCGCGCGAGCTGCGCCCCGACGGCGGCATGCGAGCCTTCGACCTCTTGATCGACGCTCTTGCCGATGTCGTGGAGCAGGCCGGCGCGGCGCGCGACCTTGACGTTGAGGCCGAGCTCGCCGGCCATGATGCCGGCCAGCAGGCCCGACCTCGATCGAGTGCTGCAAGAGGTTCTGCGCGTACGACGAGCGGTAGCGCAGCCGTCCGACGGCGCGCACCAGCTCGGGGTGCATCTTGTGCAGGCCGAGATCGAAGACAGCCTGCTCGCCGGCGTCCTTGCACAGCGCCTCGACCTCCTCGGTGCACTTGACGACGACCTCTTCGATGCGCGTCGGGTGGATGCGCCCGTCGGCGATGAGGCGCGTGAGCGCGAGCTTGGCGATCTCGCGGCGCACCGGGTTGAAGCAGCTGATGATGACCGCTTCGGGCGTGTCGTCGATGATGAGGTCGATGCCGGTGGCCGCTTCGAGGGCGCGGATGTTGCGGCCTTCGCGGCCGATGATGCGGCCCTTGAGATCGTCGGACGGCAGCGGCACGACCGAGACGGTGCGCTCGGAGACGTACTCGCCGGCGTAGCGCTGGATCGCGGTGCCCAGGATGCGCTTCGACGCGCTCTTCGGCTTCGGCCTTGGCCTGGTCTTCGATCTGCTTGACCTCGACGGCGGCGGCCTGCTTCGCCTCGTCGACGACTTGCGCCATCAGCTCCTTGCGCGCGTCGTCGGCGGACATGCCGGCCAGCTTCTCCAGCTTGGCCTTCGATTCGTTGAGCAGCTCCTCGGCGCGCCGGGCCGTCGCTTCGGCGGCCTGCTCACGGCCGGCGACGGTCTTCTCTTTCTTCTCGAACTCGGCTTCGCGGCCCTGGAGGGTGCCGGACTTCTTGGCCAGCTCCTCTTCGCGCCGGCGCTGCGCCTCTTCGGCCTTCTGCAGCTCGACGCGACGCTGCTTGAGCTCGTCGGCAGCCTCGGCCTGGGCCTTGAGCGCGAGCTCTTTGGCCTCGAGCTGCGCCGCGCGTTTTACCTCGGCCGCCTCCGCGCGCGCGGCGTCGACGAGCTTCTGGCGCTCGGCTTCGGGTACGGCCGACTGCTGTTTGCCAAACATCATCATCCCGGCGACGACGCCGATGACTAGCGCGGCGACGCACAGGACGATGCCAATGACCGTCACGAGAGCACCTCCTCGGGTGCGAGCGGGCGCGCGCCGGTGATGACGCGCCCCTGCGGGGTTAGGACGAGATCGACCGGCTCGTCGCCGGGACGCGGCGGCAAGCGGTCGACGAGTTGGAACTCGTGGCACAGTCCGATGCGCACGGCGCGAGGCGCGGCCGCGAGCGCGCGGTCGTAGTAGCCGTGGCCGAAGCCGAGCCGTTGGCCGTCGCGCGCAAACGCGATGCCGGGGACGAAGATGAAATCGAGGTCGCCGTCGGCGATGGCGCCGGCGGCGCGCGGCTCGGGGATGCCGAAGCGGCCGGCCGCCAGCGGCTCGCCGGGGGCGACCCGGCAGAAGGCGAGCAGCGGCGGCACGGTCGAGACGACCCGGGGGTAAGCGACCTCGTCGCCGCGTTCATGGAGCAGCCAGCGCAGCTGAGATGGATCGATCTCGCCGCGCACCGGGGCATAGAGCGCGACGCGATGGGCGCGCGCGAAGGCCGGCAGCGCGGCGACCGCGGCGCAGACATCGGCCGACATCGCGCGCACGAGTCCCTCCGCCAGGGCCGCGCGTTTGTCGCGCAAGCTCCGGCGCAGCACTTCGCGCTGCGTGCGATCGTCTTCGGCCACGGCCTGGTGCACCTCGTGTGCTCCTCGGCCGTCGGTGGGTCCGCCATGGACCCTTCGGATCGTGGGACGCTACGGCGGCGGGTGCTCCACCGTCTCTGCTCCGCGTGCAGCTGCGTCTATCCGCAAGGGGCGGTTCGCCCCCGAGGAACGATCTTCGGGATCTATGGTGAACATCCGCCCGACGGCAGATGGGAAAACGGCGTCGCTCATGCCTTGACCTCGCGGTCGATGAGGGCGCGAATGCTGCGGGACTTGTCGCGGACGCGGCGTCGGAGGTCGGCGCGCCGGTCGCGCTCGCGCACGAGCTCCTCCCGGCTGCGGGCGAGCTCGTCGGCGATCTGGAGGGCGGCGAGCACGGCCACGGCGTGCGGGGCTGCGGTCTTGGCGCCGCGCTGGACCTCACGAACCCGTTGATCGACCAGATCGGCGAGCGAGTGCACATACGCCTCTTCGGCGTCACTTTTGATCGTGTAGCGCTGGCCGGCGATGGTCACGGCGACGGACCGTTTCAAGGTGGGGAGGCCTCGCTCTCGGACTCCATAGTGTACGGCTCAACCTCGGAGAATGTCAACGTTCGGCGGTTTTCGTTGACAGGCGGTCGGGGTGCGTGGGAAACGGTTGGGGCTCGACCGACCCCGTCGTCTAGCTGGCCCAGGACACTGCCCTTTCACGGCGGCGACACGGGTTCAAATCCCGTCGGGGTCGCTTTCAATGCTGAACAGGGCGCCCGCTGCAATCTTGCCCTTCAGGACGTAGCGGCAGCCCTGGTCGGTTCGGAGCGGAGGGAAGTGGATCCGTCCGTCGATCAGGTTCTCGATGACGCGGGGCGCCTCAGCCGGCCGGCGACCGAGCAGCGCTCGCAGCTCGCCCAGTCGCTTGCGGACCTCGAGCTCGAGCCGGCGCACTTCCAGGTCGAGCGCTGACGGCGTCGCCTGCAGGACTTCCAGCCGCGCGCGCAGCTCGCGCCGGCGCTGGGTCGCTGCAGCGAACTTTGGGTGTACCTGGGGGCCGGCTCATTCGTATGATTGAGCATGCATGCTCTACGAGTGGCTCTCGGCAGCGCGTCCCTGTTACTAGTACCTCGCCACAGTGGTTTTGATCGGTTGCCGGAGGCGGGGAAGCTCGTCGTCTGCGACGGAGACGGCGATGCTGCGAGGCTGGCGCGGGATGCGTGAGATCAAGCCGCGGCGCTCCAGTTCGACGATCATGTTGTGGACGCTGGGTGGCGTGACGCCGAAGAAGCGCTGGATGTCGGCCTCAGCGGGCGGGCGGCCGTTGACCAGCGTGTAGGTGTGGATGAAGGCCAGGTACTGGCCCTGGGTTTCGGTGAACTTGGACGGCGGCGAAGTTGACATGTCGCTGGCGATTTGATCAAAGGCTCCCAAAAGGAGCCAGCATGAATATTCGCTATCGCGTCACGCTGACGGAGGAGGAGCGCGCGCAGCTCGCAACGCTGGTCCAAGGAGGCAAGGGGGCGGTGCGACGGATCAAGCGAGCGCAGATTCTCCTGGCCGCCGATGCTGGAGGGACCGACGAGAGGATCGCGGCGAACGTCTCGGTCGGCACGTCGACGGTCTATCGGACCAAGCGGCGCTTCGTCGAAGAAGGCCTGGAGCAGGCGCTGAGCGAAGAGCCGCGGCCGGGCGCAGACCGCAAGCTGTCGACGACGGAGGAGGCGATGCTGGTCGCGACCGCGTGCTCGAAAGCGCCGGCGGGGCGGGCGCGCTGGACGCTGTCGCTGCTGGCCGGCGAGATGGTGCGGCTGACGAAGCATCGGTCGCATCTCGTCGGAGACGATCCGTCGACGGCTCGCCGAGAAGGAGCTCAAGCCGTGGCAGAAGAAGATGTGGTGCATCCCGAAGGTCGACGCCGAATTCGTCGCCCGGATGGAGGACGTGCTCGAGCTCTACGCCGAGGCGCCCGACGAGAACCGCCCGGTCGTGTGCTTCGACGAGACGCCGCGACAGCTCATCGGCGAAGCGCGAGTGCCGGTCGCGGCCAGGCCGGGAAAGACCGCGCGCGCGTCGACTACGAGTACGTGCGCAACGGCACCGCGAACGTCTTCATGTTTGTCGATGCGCATCGGCCGTGGCGACACGCGAAGGTCACCGACCAGCGCGCCAATCGTGACTTCGCCGAGTGCATGCGCGACCTCGTCGACGAGCACTATCCGAGCGCCGACCGCATCCGCGTCGTGCTCGACAACCTGTCGACCCACAAGCCGGCGGCGCTCTACGAGGCCTTTGCGCCCGCCGAGGCGCGGCGCATCCTGCGACGCCTCGAATTCCACTACACGCCGAAGCACGCGAGCTGGCTCAACATGGTGGAGATCGAGATCGGCGTCATGGTCGCCCAGTGCCTCGACCGCCGCATCGCCGACAAGGCGACCCTGGCTCCGAGGTCGCAGTGGGAACGCCGACGCAACGCCGAACGCGCTCGCATCAAATGGCTCTTCACCGTCGAGCGCGCTCGCGTGAAGCTTGGCCGCTCATATCCTCCGGTCTCACAAGACGGCCCCCTACGCGCCGCAGCCTGAACCCATCAAAACCTCTGAGTAGAGGTACTAGTGATTGCAACCGTAGTTGGCTGTGGCAACGGCGACTCGGTAAATTCCGACGAGCAAGCGCGGCGCGCCTACCTCGGCCTCGACAAGTCGATCTCCAAGAGCCTGGCGCTCGGATTCATGGGCTACAACGCGGCCACAAACGCCAACATCCCCACGGAGATGGCGGCCGGTGACGCCACCGGTACATTGACGATCACCGGCCACGTCGACCAGGGCAATCCGAGCCAGGTATCGATGGGGCTCGCCGCAGACATGACCATGTATTCCGACGGCAAGCTCGTGGTCGACGACAAGGGTAACACAGTCACCATCACTTACGCGACCAACAGCGCCGCGCCGCCTTCGCTCAGCCTCAAGCTGAATGCGAGCGCAGGGGACACGCTGACTGGCTCGCTCGACGGTGAGTACACGATGAGTGGAGACATGCAAGGCACGGTTACGCTCAACTTGCAGATCAACGGCACATTCAGCGGCACGGCGCCCAACGTGATGCGTGTGCTCGGGTCGACGACGGTGACCGGCACCGCCGTGAACTCGAGCGGCGCACGTACATGCTCAACACGACCATCTAGCGCGAGCGCCCCGATCGGCATTGTTGATCTGCGCGCAGACCGGACAAAGCCACGCTTGGCGAAGAACTTCTCGCGGTCCTGGTCATGAGGTCCAGGTCGTGAAATCCAAGCCGGCCCCGCCGTCGCAGGCGTCGAGCCGGCGACCGGGCCTGTGGCGACGTGCTCCATTCGCTGTAACCGTCCGCGCCCGGAGCGCGCATCCTGGATACGCGCCTGCTTGATCGACCTAGATTCGACAGCCGAGCTTTCTTTTCGTGGCCTCGCGGCGGCCCTCAGCCCACCAATGGGCGAGGGAATCCACATGCGCGCTCGGCTTGGATTGATCCTGTTGGTCTCGATCTTCGTCGCTTCTTGTGGCCGGAGCGGCGATCTCGCATCGTCGTCCGGCCAGCCAGCGGGCAGCTGCGACGGAGGCTGTCCGACGGGGCAGACCTGCATGAACAACGCCTGCGTGCCGGCGCCGGCGACTGGCTGCAACTGCGCCGCCGGCGAGACCTGCGTCGACGGAACGTGCACGCCGTCGACGACGCCGACCGGGTGCGGGACCGGCGCCAGCTGCCCGCCGCCGCTGGTCTGTCAGGGCGGCCAGTGCTGCGGGCAGACGGGCTGCACGCCCCCGCCAATGACCTGCGGCGGCAACGGGCAGAGCTGCCCGCCGCCGACCCAGTGCATGGGCGGCCAGTGCTGCATCGGCGGCCAACTCTGCTTCCCGCCGGTGACGTCGTGCGGGTCGGCCGCGGACTGCCCGCGCGGCGAGATGTGCCAGTTCGGCATCTGCCTGCCGGGCGGCGGCGGCGGGACCGGCGGCGGCGGGACCGGTGGAGCCGGCGGCGGCCCGGGCGGCATCGCTACGTGCACCACCGCCAGAGACTGTCCCTCCCAAGACCAGTGCCTCTTCGGCTTCTGCCTGCCGGGAGGCCCAGGCGGCGGCGGCCCGGGCGGCGGAGGCCCGGGCGGTGGAGGCCCGGGCGGCGGAGGCCCGGGCGGCGGAGGCCCGGGCGGTGGAGGCCCGGGCGGCGGCGGCCCGGGCGGTGGCGGTGGCGGTGGCGGCTAGGACGACTTGCCGAAGGCCAACACCTCTTGCTGGCCGGGACCGCACGCCGAACGGGCAATCCAGCACCCCGGCGTCCTCGCACCGTTGCTGCAGTAGCGCTGATCTCGTGTTCGTCTGGGTGGCTGGAACGCTCCGGATTCGACTATCGGGCCGATGACCTGTTCAGGGCTGCAGCGGCGCGTATGAGCGTCTTGAAGGCATCCGCGTCTATTTCATCGCCCTCATGGAGATCGATAGCGCGCCTGGTGTTGCCTTCAAGGCTGGAGTTGAATAGTCCCGAAGGGTCCTCGAGCGAAGCGCCCTTGGCGAAAGTCAGCTTCACGACGCTCTTGTACGTCTCGCCGGTGCAGATCAGTCCATCGTGAGACCAAACCGGAACGCCTCTCCACTTCCACTCCTCGACCACCTCAGGGTCAGCCTGTTTGATGAGAGCGCGGACACGGGAGAGCGTCTTGCCCCTCCAGTCGCCCAGCTCCTTGATCCTCGCGTCGATCAGCCGAGAAGGGGATTCGCCCTTGGTCGTTGCGCTCTTCTTCATCTTGTTTGCACCTCATTCGGCTGTCTTCCCATCTTGCGAAGGTACCAATCACCCGAATCCACAGCACAGCCCAGCATGCGGTAGGCTACCGCTCGCAATAATGGGCGCGGTACTGCTCGAAATGCTTCGCCAGCCAATCGTCTTGCCCCATCGGTCACACTTTCTCCGCCCGCTTCGTCATGCCACTGACGGGTCGAACCGAGCAAGTGTGACGGGAATGCCCGGTAGATCAGGAAAACATGGAGGCAGCATGCGCATCAAGTGGACCGGACTCTACGTCGATGACCAGGACAAGGCGCTCCAGTTCTACACGGACGTGCTCGGCTTTCAGAAGAAGGCCGATTTCTCGCAGGGAAATTATCGCTGGCTCACGGTAGCCTCGCCGGACGATCCGGAGGGCGTCGAGCTGATTCTGGAATCCAACGCCAACCCGGCTGGGAAGGCGTACCAGGAGGCGCGGCGCAGCCAGGGCCAGCCCGCGGCCCAGTTCCTTGTAACCGACGTCAAGGCGGAGCACGACCGCCTCGCGGCCCGGGGCGTGACGTTCACCATGCCCGTGACTCCCACCACGGGCTCCATCATCGCCGTCCTGGACGACACTTGCGGCAACCTGCTCCAGCTTACCCAGCTCACCTGGGGCTGATCACATGCAGCGACCGGTGCCGGCGGCGGGCGGGTCGGGCAGGGCTGTGGTGTTGGGACAGGAGAAGTCGAAGAGATCGAGCAGTGCGTCGCTGTTGGCGTCGCGCGCCGTCAGTGCCGGCAGATCGAACAGCAGCTCGATGAAGCGCAGGATCGACGTGTGCTCATGAACCTCGTGGGACACGTAGTGGCGCCGCGCCCACGGCGAGACGACGATGAGGGGCACGCGGATGCCGAGCTCGGTGAACTCGCTTTGATCGGCGCTCGGCGCACAGCTCGACGGCGGCGGGACGTGGTCTCCGAAGCCGCCCGCCTCGTCGTAGGTGAACAGCAGCGCCGTCTCCGACCAATTGGGGCCGTGGACCACCGTGTCGTAGAGCATGCGCGTCCACGCCTCGCCCGCTTGCACGTCGCCCGGCGGGTGCTCGTCGGTGTCGGGCGGGGAGATCGCGGTGGTTGCATCGACGAAGGAGACCGCCGGCAGCGTGCCGTTCTGGACGGCGGCGAAGAAGTCGGCCACCTTGCCCCACTTCTTGCGCTGGCCCCACGCTACCGAGAACTCGAGCGGCGCCAGATCGTCGGTGTAGACGTTCCAGGAGACCTGCGCCTGGTCCAGCTGGTCGAAGATGATCGGCACGCCGGTCAGCTGCGGATCCGATTGGGTATTCTTGGTGCCGCGCGAGGTGGCGGCCACGAGGTAGTCGCGGTTGGCCCAGGTGCCCGACAGCACCGACGGGAAGTAGCGATCGCCCAGGGCGAATTGATTGGCGAGCCAGTAGTAGAACGGCAGATCGTTGGCGTCGTAGTAGCCCATGGTGAAGTGGCCATCGGTCGCGGGCGAGGAGTTGGCGCCGCTCTTGACGAAGCCGTCCATCTTGCCGCCGTCCGATTGCGCGTGCATGTCGTTCCACTGATGGGGCGGGTCCGCTTTGTCGCAGGTCGTGGTCTCGTGATACGGCGCGACCGTCGCGCCGCTGGCGTCGAGGTTGACCCAGGAGTCCGGCACGGCCTCGGCGTCCGGCTGGCCCGACTTCGCCAACTGGCCCAGCAGGTGGTCGAACGAGCGGTTCTCCTTCATGACGACGATGACGTGCTTGATCGGCAGCGTGCCGCCGTATCCCGGGGCCACGCCGAGGGTGTCGGCAGGCTTGGCCCCGGCGGCGAACATGCAGGCCTCGCGCGCGGCGCGTAACGTGTCGCTGAACGGCGCTCCGGGGCAGGCGCCGCCGCCGCCGGTTCCGGAACCCATGTCGTCACCCGTGCCCGCCGTCGGACCGCCCGGCGTTTTGTCATCCGCCGCGCAGCCCGCGACCAAGCAGCGCCAGCCCGAAGGAGACGGGCGCGAGCCTGGAAAACCGAATTATCGGATTCATCTCAGGTCGCAATAAAATGATTCTGAATCAGGGTCAACAGCTCTTGCGCGCGCTTCGGAGGTCGCCGCCCGCTGGCGCGCGCCCGTCGGGCACAATGCCCGAAGTGATTCGCGTCGTTGGGACGATCGCGACGCGCCGGTGACGTTGTCGTGCAATGTTCGAGAACGTATTCATGTGCTGATAATGCTATATCAAATTTATTTGATATCATGGTCTGGCAGAGTCGCTCGCAGAGGCGCTGTCAGGTGGATCCGCTCGTCGATCGGTTGCACGGACCGGTGACCCCGGACCGGTGATCTGGTTTCAGGATACGAGATCGACCGATCCCCGGCTTCGATGAGTCCGTCGCCGCGATGGTCGACCACAACCGGGCCGGAATCGACGCGTACGTCCGCAGCACTGAGTGGCTCTCAATCCGTTCGTCGCCAGGGTGTGCCAATGGGTATGCTCAGCATGTGTGCCTGTCAGCTGAGCTCCGTCGCTTTCCGAGGCCCACTGCATCCGGCACCAGCACGTGCCTGCCCTGGCGGTCCTGCCGTCTTGGAGTCGCTGCGACACGTCGTGGAGGGTTCCTGTTGAACCTCGCCAAGGTCGACGATTCGATCGAGGGCGGACGCAGCGCCCGCCAAGCCGACCACGACCGACGCGTCGCTCGCGAACGTGACCGACGCGTCGCTCGCGACCGTCGACGGCAGGACGGGGTAGCGCGCGCGCGAAGGATGCGACGGGCGCTCGCCGGCTTCGTCGTCGTCGCGAGCGCTGCCGTCGTCGGGGGCCCCATCGTCGGCTGCGCGCATCCGGTCGCGAGCGCGCCGTCGCCGTCGGAGCCGCAGGCCGCCACCGGCGAGCCGTTTCGCAATGCCACCGGGATGATGATCGCGCTCGAGGACGTGCGCGGCCTGTATCTGCCGAAGCGTCCGCCGCTGGTTCAGCTCGACGACGCTGCATTCGACGATGCGTGCCTGCGGAACCAGCGCGCAGTCGCGTGGCACGTCGGCGACGAAGGGGAGTGGCGGGCGTCGGGTCGCGCTGCCGCCGCCGAGGCGAGCTTCCGCGCCGAATGCCTCATGACGGTCGCGTTCTACGAACGCGCCGGTGATCGCGTCGTCATCAAACGCGACACCTTCGCGCGCTTGCCGCGCGCCAAGCAGGGCGAGCTCGTCGCGCACGAGCTCGTGCACGCGATCCAGTTGCACGCGCTGCCGCCGCCGCCGCCGGAGATGACCACCGATGCGCGTCGCGCGCTCGCAGCGCTGGTCGAAGGCGACGCCACGGTCACGGCGCTCGCGTTCGAGCTGAAGCTGGAGGGAAAGGCGCTTCTGAGCGAGATCCCGCGGCTATGGACGTACATCAGCGCGCGCGAGGCGAGCTCCTTGCGCGACGGCCGTTTCTTCGAATACTGGCTCGGTGCCCGCTTCGTCTTGGAGCTCTATCAGCGCGGGACATTCGCCGCCGTCGACGACGCCTTCGCGCATCCACCGACGTCGACGGCGCAGATCATTCACGCCAACCGCTACCTCGAGCCGCAGCGGCCGCCGAGCAACGTGTCGTCGCGGCTGCCGCTGCCGCCGCCGTTCGCCCCGTTCGGGACGATCGTGCGCGGCGAGTACGGGCTTCGCGCCCTCTTGTCGCATTGCGTGCGGCCCGACGTGGCCATGGAGATCGGCGCCGAATGGGACGGCGACGAGCTCACGCTGGCGAAGTCGCTCCCGCCGGCACCGCCGATGTATCGCTGGGTGACTGCGTGGCGTAGCGAAGCCGGCGCGAAGCGATTCTCCGACGTCGTCGGGACCAACTACGAGTGCCTGTTGCGCACCGGCGTCAGTATCGCCGCGCGCGACCGCGTGGTCGTGATCGTGACCGGGCCGGACGCCGTCGTTCGCCAGAAGCACGCAAAAGAGGTGCTCGCCGACGTACTGTCGCCGCCGCGCTGACGCTACCGCGGCTATCCGGACGGGGAGCCTGATCCGTTTGCCGCCTCGATCGCGCGCTGCGGGGTAGGGCGGCAGTGCGCGATTGCAGGTGGAGGTGGCGCATCGTCTCCGCGGCCGTCTTGTGGCCCCCGGGATGCACGCCAAGCATCGGCGGGCCTCGAATATCCTCGCAACCTGTTATGATGACCGCGGCCTTTCCACGTGGTGTGATCGTGACTGCACGCGCTGTCCTTCTCTTCGTCATCCTCGCCACCGGGCGTGCGGCGGCCGATCCCGAGCCTCCCGCCGCCAAGCTCGCGGTCGACTTCGCTCGCCCCGCCGCCGGCCCGGCATGGTTTGCATCGGCCCTCGAGCAGACCGTGGCCCATGAGCTCTCGCGCTTTGGCACCGTCGAGCTGGCCGAGAAGCTCGACAGCCGGCGCTGCCCCGATCGGCAAGCACGCTGCCTCGTCGATCTCTACCGCGAGGCGGGCGTGCAGGTGGTCGTGCTCGGCCAGCTGCGGCAAAACACCCTCGAATACGAGGTCTACGCCACGTGGATGAGGGGCCGGGCCGTCGACGGCTCGATCGCGGTCGCCGGTGTCGACATGGCGACGCTGCGGCGACACGTCGGCGAGATCGCGCGCCCCATCGTCCAACGCGGCGGTCTCCTCGATCAGCGACCCTCGCCACCACCGGCCGGGACTTCGCGTGCCCGAGCGCCCACCGCGGGCGGCCGCCCGGGCACGCCGCTCGCCACGCCTTCGCCGCCCCCGCCAGGGTCGGCGCCAGCGACTGCGGTCCGCCATCCGCTCCTGCTCGCCTCGATCGTGATCGGCCTCATCCTGTTCATCGCCTTGCCGGCGCTGCTGACGCGGTTGCTCATCGGCGGCCGCGAGCTGCGCAAGCGCGGGAGGCCGGCGTCGTGGAAGTGGTCGCTGGCGCTGGTGGCGGTGCTCGTGCTCACGCTCGTCACCGCCAGCATCGTCGACGTCCGCGCGCTGCTGCTCGAGCGCTCCGCGGGCGCCGCGGGCCTGGCCGAGCTGCTCCTGGCCATCGCCGCCGGCATGCTCTGGGGCGCGTTCGCCCTGTTGAACGCGAGCTGGGTGTTCGCGCCGCTGCACGGACTCGGTCAGGCGCGCCACGATGCGATCTGGCCGCTCTTGCAGTCGTGGCTCGCCCTCGTGCTCTTGCGCGCCTCGCTCCTCGGTCTCTATGTACCGGTCTTGCTGCTCACGCGCGGGGCCGGTGAGGCGCTCGGTCTTTCGCCGCGGGCGACGGTGGCGCTGGTCCTGCCCGCCGCCGGCCTCGTCCTCTATTTCTGGCTCTTGACGCTCGTCGACAACCTGGCGCTGTTCCTCGACGTCCAGCTGGTCATCGGCCCCGCCACCACCCGCAATCCGTGGCACGCCACCATCAAGCGCTATTTCCGCGGCTACGTGCGCCGCAACGCGGTCGAGCTCGACGCCACGCTGCTCGATCGAACCCTGTTCCTGCCCAGCCTGTTGCCGGCCGTGGTCAGCTACGGAGGCGGCTTCACCCCCCCGCGCATCCTCGTCGGCGAGCAGGTGCGCGACGCGGCGCTCGGGCAGCTGCCCGACGAGAACGAGCTGCCCGAGCGCACCGTCAACCCCGAGGAGCTGCCCTACGGCTTCGTCGTCCCAGGCATGTCGGCAACGCCTGCCGGGGAACAGCGGCGCCGGGAGCTGGCGCTCGCGCCCGCGCGCCCGCACGGCGCCGCGCCCAAGCTGATCGGCCAGAGCGCGACCCTGCTCGGCTGGGTGATGCCGCAGGCCAACGACGACGGCATCCCGCTCATCTCGAACACGAGCGAGGACTTCGATGTCGTCAAGCGCCTGCTCACCGAGCACTACGCGGCGTTCGAGCGCAACCTCGACGATGACGAGATCGACGACACCGATCCGACGCAGAAGGACTTTCTGTTCGGGGCGCTCCTCCGCGAGATGGGCACGCTGGCCAGCCACGACACCTTGCTCTCGACCATCCGGCTCAGCCTGGCGCTGGCGGCGCCCAGGCGCGCGCGCCTGGTACGTTGGCTGATTGCCGTCTCGATCGGCGCCTACGAGCGATTCCTCTCCGGCCCCGCCGCCCGCGTGGCCGACGCCCAGGCGGCGCTGAACCAGGGGCTGCATCACCTCATCCAATATCTCTCGTTCGTGCGTGCGGGCGCCGAGGTGCTGCTCACGACCCGCGCCAACGCGCCCAAGCTCATTCAGACCTCGAAGGAGCTGCTCGAGCGCATGGACCGCGCGTCCATTTCCACCTTCGAGCGACAGGTGCTGCGCGCGACCCCGCGCAACCGCCTGCTCTGGCTCTCACGCTTCTTCCACGCCCCGCTGGGCCGGCGCCGTGATCGCGGGCTGCGCCTCATCGCCGCGCTCGCGCTCGCCATGTTGGCCGGTGGCGCCATCCTCGTCGCCGTCCGCGACGCGGTCGATTACCACTCGATCTATCTCGAGCGACAAGGAGTAGCTCCCCATGAGCGACCCGCAAAGCAATAACCCATCCGGCTTCTTCGAGGTCATCAACAAGAGCACCCTGGCGGTGAGCAAGAAGGCGGCGGGGGCCGGCGTCATCGGCCTGGTCGGCTTCTGCGCCATCCTCGCCGTCGCCGGGATCTTCTTCATCACCGAGAACTTCTTCATCGCCATGCTCGGCATCTCGCTGGCGCTGCTCGTCTACGCCACCGGCGCCGAGATCGGCAAGCTGATGCTGTCGTCGATGACGGTGTTCTTCTCGTCCCGCCACCTGACCCCCAAGGCGGCGCAGCTGCAAGAGACGCTGGCCGCGCTGGAGGAGATCCTGACGCTGCGCCGCGACCGCGACGGTGAGCTGCGCGTCGGGCCGGTGGACAAGGGGATGCGCGTCCGCCTGCCCGACAACCCGCTGGTGCGCGATCTCGTCACCGTGCAGGAGCGACAGAAGAGCTACGAGTACGCCGAGTACATCGTCTACTCGTATTACGTCGAGTGCCACGAGCTGTACGATCATTCGAGCGCGCACCTCGACTTCGTCGCCGGCGCCATGCCGCTGTTCGGCCTCATGGGCACGGTGCTCGGACTCATCAGCATGTTCGACAGCCTCGGCAGCATCGTCACCGTCGAGTCGATCGCGCCCCAGCTGGCGCTGGCGCTCAAGTGCACGCTCTACGGCGTGCTCTATTCGGCGTTCTACAAGATCAGCGCCACCCGCTTCGAGCAGCGCCTCAAGGGTCTGGACTACGACTTCGACACGCTCGGTCGTGCGCTCAAGGTGATCTTCGACAATCAGGCGGTGATCGAGGTGCAGAAATGAGGCGCCCCCGCGAGCCACGGCTGCGCCGCAGCTTCGAGATCTGGCAGATCGTCTACATCGACCTGATGACGAACGTGATGATCTTCTTCGTCGTCCTGTGGGCGGTGCAGAGCCGCCCCAACAAGAGTGGCATCAGCGACACCATCGGCACCGAGACGGTGAAGATGGTGAGCCTGCCCGGCGACGTGCTGTTCTCGTCGGGAAAGAGCGAGCTGTCCGAGGCCGGCCACGAGGTCATCGCCAAGCTCTTCTCCGACGACAGCCACACCGTGCTCAACTTCGACGTGGGGCCGCTCGCCAAGCGCATGCTGGTCATTCATGGCCACACCGACAACGAGGGACTCAAGGAGAAGAACCTCGACCTCGGCTACCAGCGCGCCCTGGCCGCCTATCGCGAGATCCTCAAGTATGGAAGTGACCTGCCCGACCACGTCGTCATCTGCACGCACGCCGACAACTCGCCGGCCCAAGAGGTGCCCGCGTTCGGCGGCACCTTGAGCCCGGCGGAGGAGATCGCGGTCAAGGAGGCCAAGGCGAAGAACCGCCGCATCACCATCGAGGACAAGCTGGTGAGCCGGGGCAAGGAGCAGCCGTGATCGGCGCCAAGACGCTGGTGACGCTCGCGCTCCTGGCCGCCGGCGTGGTGGCAGCGTGCGTCTTCGGCGTGCTTGCGCCCGAGCGGCTGGCGAGCCGCGGCTTTGGGACGCTGTTTCTCGTGGGCTGCTTTGCCGTCGTCGTCGGCACGATGATGTTCCGCTTCTGGCGTCTGGGCGAGCCGAGCCGCCACTATTTCCGCTGGGCGAGCGAGCGCGCGCAGTGGAATTCGTCGCCGGAGGCGCACTTCGTCGGGACCGAGCGGCGTCGCATCGCGCTCGGCGACAACCGCGGCGAAGCGTTCGATCTGGGCCCCCGCCTGCACCTTCTGGTCTGCGTCACGCTCGCGCTCCTTTTGGCGCTCGGGTGCATCGACGCGCGCGCGCTCGGCCTGCTCGGCCGGTTCGAGCAGCGTGCCGGCGGCGCCGCTTCGATCTATTGCCCCGAGCCGGAGGCGGAGCCGACGAGCAGCGTCGATCCGAACGCGCCGGGCTGCGAGCTCATCCGCCGGGCCTACGCGCTCGGCTACGCCAAGAGCCTCGGCCAGTGCGAAGCGCACAAGCCGCGCGCGGCGGCGAGCGCGCCCTGCACGCGCCGGCAGCGCGACGAGCCCGCGCTGCACTATGCGTGGCGTCTGCTCGAAGGATCGTGGAGCAACCTGCGCAAGCACACCGCGCCGGCGTACCTCCAGGGCCTCCGGCACGACTTCGACGACCGCGTCGGCCACCTGGGTGCGCTCGGCGCCGCGCGGCGGCAGATGCTGGAGTCGGCGCCGCACGCGGCACACCACATCTGGACCAACCTGCCCGATCCCGGCGACGGCGCCTTCCGCGCGCGGACGTGCGCCGATCGCTACCGCTGGCTGGCGCATCGGCCCGCGCCGCCTGCCGGCGACAAGCGGGCGAGCCGGGTCTTCGAGCACATCCTGGGGCAGTTGCTGTTCGAGAGCCGCTACGAGCCCGCCGCTGCCTCGTGCCGCGAATACCACGTGCACTGGGGCGCGCCGCTCGACGCCTGCCAACGGCTGGCGGCGAACCCCGAAGCCGTGCTGGCGGCTACGTCGGATCTGGCCGACGTCGAGGTCGTCCTCGATCGCGATCGGCTGCGCCAGCAGCGCGCGCCGTCGGTGACGCCGGCGCCGCTTTTCGACCCGACCGCCGTCGTCAGCTTCCAGTGCTATTTCGAGGGCGACAGCAACGCGCACAAGAGCATTCCGTTTTCGCTCGCGGGACGGCGGTTCAGCGCCGAGGAGCTTGCCGTTCCGCCGTCGCCGGCGGACGCCACGCTGTACATCGACCGCTACGACGCCATCGCCAAGCTGCTCGTGCACGGCTTCCACTACGGCGCTCTTCTGAGCGACGCCGGAATCGAGCCCGGCGCCTCCGACGGGCTGCAGGCCGCCTTCTCGGGCCACGACTACCTGTTGACGCGGCTGTACGGCCTCGACAGCGTCGACATCTATCTCGGCGCGGGATGGATCGCCGGGCGGCCGGACCTGCTCGAGGTCTATCCCTACGAGCGGCACTTCAAGAACTACGTGCAGATCTTCCGGCGCCAGTACGCGCGCGTGCGAGGGCGCCTGTGACGCGCGCGCGGTCGCTCGTCGTCTCGTTGGCCGTCGTCGTCGTCGTCATCGGGGCCGCTGCCGGCGACGGCGCCGCGGACCAGACCCATCGCGCCGAGCTGCGCATCGCGCACATCGAGGAGGCGCTCGGGGCGCTGCGCCAGACTCCGGCCGCCGCGCTGGCGCAGGAGAACGAGTACGCCCACGTCCTTGGCCGCGGCGCCTGCTCGTCGAGCGTGCAACGGCTCAAGGTCGAGTGCCTGATGACTGCGTCGCGGCGCTACTGCCGCAACAAGGGCGGGGCGGAGACCCAACGCTGCCAGGCCGACATGGACGTCATCCTCAGCAACCTCCTCGGCGATGCGCAGCTCATCCCGATCGAGAAGCGCTATCGGATCATGACGCGCGAAAAGGACTACCGGCGCGCGCTGGCTCAGGAGCTCCGGCGCATCCAGGGAGCGCTCGCCGTCGACCTGCGCCTGCGCATGGGTGACGCTGCCGACGATGCAACGCTGGCCCGGAACATCGACCGCTACTGCCTGGCTACCACCGACGAGAACGACATGGCGTGGCAGACCTGTGTCTCCTCGCTGGTGTGGTTCATCGGGACCGAGCCATGAGGAACAGCGCCTTCCTCGAGTTTCTGGGCACCGAGGCCAAGCACCTCGAGCAGGCGGGGCTCTTGCGTCGGGAGCCGCTGCTCTCGTCGCCACCCGGGCCCACCATCACCGTCGGCGATCGCGAGCTCTTGAACTTCGCCTCGAGCGACTACCTCGGCCTGTCCAACCATCCTGAGGTGAAGCGAGCCGCCATCGCCGCCATCGAGACCTGGGGCGTGGGGCTGGCCTCGCCGCGCATGGCGGCGGGCACGCTGCCGCTGCACAGAGAGCTCGAACGGGCGTTGGCGCAGTTCCTCGGCACCGGCGAGGCGCTGCTCTATCCGAGCGGATACCACGCCAATACCGGGCTGTTCGAGTCGCTCTTGACCGATCGCGACTACCTGTTCTGCGACGAGATGATCCAACCCAGCCTCGCCGACGGCGTGCGCCTGTGCCGGGCGCGCGTCTACTCCTATCGCAACCAGGACATGGAGCATCTGGAGGATCGCCTCCGGCGATCGCGCGCCGCGCGCTTCCGCATCATCGCCACCGACGGAGTCTTCCCGCTCTCCGGGCTGACCGCCAACCTGCGCGACATCTACGGCCTGGCCGCCAAGTACAACGCGCTCGTCGTCGCCGACGACAGCCAGGGCATCGGCGTGCTCGGAGAATTCGGCCGCGGCACGCACGACCAGCTCGGCCTGAGCGACCGCATCGATCTGGTGACCGGCACCTTCGGCGCGGCGCTCGGGGGCGGCGCCGGCGGCTTCGTCGCCGGCCGCAAGGAGATCGTCACCTGGCTGCGGCAGAAGTCGCGCTCCTATCTGTCATCGACGGCGCTGCCGCCCACTTCGGTGGCGACCGCGCTCAAGGCGATCGAGCTCTTGCGCACCGAGCCGCAGCTGCGCGAGACGCTCGACCTGAACGTTCGCCTGTTCCGCGACGCGCTCGCCGAGCACGGGCTGTGGACGGCCGAAGGCGATCATCCGGCCGTGGCGGTGCTGATCCGCCATGCGGTCGCGGCGCAACGCCTGACCGACTTTCTCTATCGCAAGGGGGTCTTCGCGATTGGCTTCTGCCACCCGGTCGTGCCGGAGGGCGCGGCGCGGATTCGCGCACAGGTGACGTCCCGTCACAGCCAGAAGGCGCTCTCCAAGGCCGCCGACGCCTTCGCCGAGGGCGCCACCGAGCTCAAGATCGCCCGCACCTTCGACAACAAGAAGGAAGACTGAGGATCGATCGCGGGATCACTCCTGGCGCTCTTGGTGCGCCATCGTAATGCTCAGTAGAGGGCCTTGTAGTTGGCGTTCGCCAGCTTGCAGAACTTGACGTGCGCCAAGGCGTGCTGCACGAAGTCCTTCTGTTGCGGCTGGGCGAGCTCGGCGTAGCGCTTCAGCTGGGCAGCCTCTTCCTCGCACCGCCCGGCGACCTCGAGCGCGATGGCCTGCCGGTAGATCACCGCCGAGCGGCCATGGAGGTTCGACTCAGAGAAGAGCCCCTCGGCATGCCGCAGCGTCGTCAGCGCCTCGTCGGTCCGATGGAGCTCCGCCAGCGCCGTGCCCTTGTTGTAGAGGAGCCACGGATCGTCGGGCACGATCTGGAGGCCCGCCTCGGCCCTTCCGAGCGCCGCCCGGTAGTCCCCGACCGCCAGCGCCTGCACCGACTGCGTCGAGAGCCGCTCTGCCTCGAGCACCTTGTCGTTGGAGGCGGCGAGCTTGAGCGCCTCACCCTCCTGGCGCTCGGCCACCTGCTGCAGGGTCGGTGGAACACAGAACTCGAGGTGCGCCTCCGCGTCCTCCGCCAGCGTCGGATTCTCGCTCCGCTGGGTTGACGCATAGCGTGAGAACTCCGTCGACGCTTCGGCGCAGCGCCCGGCGAATTCGAGCGCGAGCGCGCGTCGATACGCGGCCAGCGAGCGATCGTGCGGGTCGGTGAACTGCTGCTCGGCATGGCGCAGCGTCTGGAGCGCCTGGTCGAGCTGACCCAGGCCCGCCTGCGCAACGCCCTCGTCATAGAGCAGCCACGGATCCCCCGGACTGGAGACCAGGCCGCTCCGGGCGAGCGCGAGCGCGCCCGCGTAGTCGCCAGCGATCAGCGCTTTGACGGAGGCAGTCGATGCCTGTCCGGCGCTTGGTGTGGGCCGCGCGTCCGAGCCGGAGGTGGCGCACGCGGTCGCGAAGAGCAGCGCGTACATGATGGTTCGCATGCCCGGCGGTCGTGCATCCGTGGTGCCAGCGCAGAACCGCTTGTCGGCGGAGGGAGGACGCGCAAACGATGCGGTAGAGATCGAGAAGCCGGCAACTGGTGCGCTCGACCGGCGTCGATGGAGGTCTGCGGATCAGTCCTCGAACAGCTCCATGCCCTCGGCGAAGGCCTCGGCGAGATGGACCTTGGTGACGACCCCCTCGATGGTGGCGGGCAGCGCGGCGCCGGCTGCGCCCGAGACCACGACGGCGATCGAAGCGTGCATCCGTTGCATGGCGGCGATGAGGTTGAAGATGGTCGTCTCGCGCGGCACTACTACGAACTGGGGACCGCGCACCTGCCCGAGCGTGCCCGCGCCGCGCAGCGCATCCAGGTGGGCCAGCAGCCACTCGCGCGGCAGGACGCCAGTGACCTGCTCACCGTCGACGACGATGAAGTGGGCGGGCGCCTGGGGATCGTTCGCCCCGGCGGCTCGCTCGATCGGGGTCTCGGCGGGGAGCACCAGCGCGCGGTCCATGACGAGGTCGCCGACGTGATGGACCAGATGCGCGTTGGCCATCAGCGCCTCGGGCATCATGTGACCGCGCCGTCGGAGCTTCATCGTGTAGATGCTGTCGGCGAGCATGAAGCGGCGTAGCCCGTAGCTCACGGCCGCCGCCAGCGTCATCGGCAGGACGACCGCATAGTCGAGCGTCATCTCGAAGATCATCACGATGGCGGTGAGGGCCGCGCCGGTCGCGCCCGCGACCAGCGCCACCATGCCGATGAGCGCGCAGGCCATCGGTTGGATGGGCAGGCCGGGAAACAGCGCGTGCAGCACCAGGCCGCAGGCGCCACCCAGCGTCGCGCCCATGAACAGCGACGGAGAGAAGACTCCTCCCGAGGCGCCCGAGCCGAGCGTGAGGCAGGTGGCGGCGAGCTTGAGGGCGAAGAGGACGACGAGGAAGGAGGCCGAGCGCAAGGTGCCGCACAGGATGTCGAGGATGGTCGCGTAGCCGACGCCCTGTACGTAGTAGTGGCCGGATCCGACAAAGAGCGCGCCGAAGATCAGGCCGACGCCGAGCATGCCGGCGACATGGCGCAGATAGTCGTGACGCGGGATCCATCGCTCGCAGCAGATCCTCGGCGCCGTAGAGGCCGCGAATGAACACCACCGCGACCAGCGCCATGAGCGCTCCGATGAGGACGCTGGCCGGCAGGAGCGCCACGCTGGCGACGGCCGACAGGTCGAGCGCCGGAACCGGAAACGCCGGCGCGTTGCCGAACAGGAAGCGCCCGAGATAGGTCGCCGTGGTGGTGGCCAGCGCCACGGGCACCAGGGTGCGCACGCTGACCTCGTGCAGCAGCACCTCGACGGCGAACAGGACGCCTCCGATGGGCGTGTTGAAGGTGGCGGCGATTCCGGCTCCGCCGCCGGCGGCGACCAGCGTGGCGGGCTGCCAGCGCGACACGCGGGCGAGGCGGCCCGCCGTCGAGGCGAACGCGGCGCTGATCTGAACGATGGGGCCCTCTCGGCCGACCGAGCCGCCGGTTCCGATGGAGACTGCCGAGGCGACCGACTTGACCAGCGCGACCATCGGGCGAATGAGGCTCTTGTTGTAGTAGATGGCGTCCATCACCTCCGGCACTCCGTGCCCCTTGGCCTCGGGCGCGAAGTTGCGCACGAGGAAGACGACGATCAAGCCGCCTATGGCAGGCGCGAGAATCACGGCGATTCCGAACGGACCGGCGGGCGTGTGGTGGTTGGTGTCGTAGACGGCGGAGAAGCGGCCGAGGAAGGCGAGATTGTGGAAGAGCGCGATCAGAAGCCGAAACAGCAGCGCGCCGAAGCCGGCGGCCACGCCCACGACCACCGCCAACAGCCCGAACCAGAGCGTATGCAAGCCGGCATGCGCGTCTACCGCCAGCCGCTTGGGTCGCTGCGTTCGCTCGCTGCTCGGGCTCATGCCCACGGACCGTCAGCAATGATCGTTGGCCCGCGCGTGCTCGCGATCGTTCCCGTGGGCGTGTGACGAGCACGGGCGCAGGGCTCACGATTCATCGCACACGACGATCGGGCTTTTGATGGCCACCGCACCCGCATACCACGTAAAGAGAAACGACGAGAGGTCACGACGGGCCGTTCACTTTGGCCGTCCCGCTACGTGGTTGGGACATGAGTTCAGCCGAACACGCGACAAGCGTGTCGTGGGTGAGCCGAGCCGACTGAGCGATCCCTTGACTTGACTCTGGCAGCCTTCCTGGGTAGTAACTCAGAAATGAGTGACGAAGCTGCCGGAGCGACTGGAATCGTCTCGGCGCCGCCGGTGGGCCCGCGATGGACGCGCCTGAGAAAGCCGCTGTTGTGCGCCTGCGCGCTCCTGGCCGCCTGCAGCTCGTCGTCGCCGATCGCATCGTCGAGCGCCGCGCTCGGCGAGGCAGAACAGGGCGGGGCCGCAGTGGCCGTGCTCGATTCCGGCCACTACTTCGGCACGCCCGTCGGCGACGGGTTCTACTACGACAGCATCTGGGTCGACCTCAGCGTTCGCAACGATGGCTTCGACAAACAGGTCGGCATCGTTTGGAGCAACGACGGCTGGACGACGACGCACGTGGCCGCCGCCCACTACAAGGGCGCGCTGGACAATGGGCACGAGCGCTGGGGGCTCGACGTCAAGGACGCGGTCGGGCAGGGCTACGGGCCCGGTGAGGTCGAGTACGCCGGCTTCGCCACCATCCATGGCCAGACCTCGTGGTCGGTCTTTCGCAACCACTACATCTACAACCGGGTGACGCCGTCGGCGCCGCTGCGCCTCCTCCAGTCGGGCGCCGATCTCGACACGAACGGACGAGCGACCGTTCGTGGCGTCGTGCGCGCGCTCAATGTCGCCGCGCCGCGCCGCGTGTTCGTGCGCTACACGTTCGACGGCTGGCGCAGCTTCGCCGAGGTCGAGGCGCAATACACCGGGCCTGACTTTGCCTTCGCCTTCCCCTTCGCCGGCGACGCGGTGGCGACCGACGAGGCGGCATTTGCCATCCGGCTCGAGGCCGGCGGGGAGACGGCCTGGGAGAACAACGGCGGATCGAATTATCACGTGCGGCTGGCGCCCAGCCTCCTATCGTCGAGCTGGAATAACGCGCCGAGCTCCGCATCGTCCGGTCCCAAGATCCTCCTCGGAGGGCTCGTGACCAGCCTGCCCATCACGAGCATCCGGCTGCGCTTCGACGATGGCTCGGTGGTCGGTCTGCCGCGTACCGATGATTCGACGCAGCCGCTCGGCTTCAACGCGAGTGGCGGCTTCCAGGCGATGATCGACACCTCCGCGTTCTTGGACGGAGCGCAGGGTGTCGCCATCGAGGCGACCGCCGGTCCGTTCGTGCGCACCTGGACCGGCCCCACGTGGCTGGTCGATCACGGCATCCGCTCGATGGGCGGCACTGCCATCGGCAACGGCGAGACGACCTGGGACTTCGCGACGACGGCAAGCGGACACACGCTGGTGCTGACCGACAACCACGTGCTCGACTATGCCGCGCTCGACGCAGCACCGACGGTGTTCGAAGCGGCATCGCCGACCGGGCTCGGGCAGCTCGCGCTCGACGGCGCCGGCCACGTGTATGCGTTGGGCGCCACCAACCTCATCCGCTGGCAGGAGGATGGCAGCCTCGACCGCAGCTTCGGCAACGCCGGCGAGCTCGCCCTTTTGGGAACCTATGCGGGCACGGCGCTGTGCTACTCCTCGGACGTCGCCGCCGACGCCAGCGGCTTCGTCATCGTCGACAGCTGCAACGCGCGCGTGCTGCGCTTCGGGGTCGACGGCTCCTTCGTCGACGCCTTGTCGCTTCTCGACACGGTCGGCCTCGGCTTTGCGCTCCGCGTAGTGCGCCTCGGCGATCGGCTGTGGGTCTCGGGGGCGACCTTCAGCGACGGCGCCAGCCACTGGCAGTTGATCGAGTTGTCGACGCCCGTCGGGGCTCCCATGGAGCTCGCCGCCGCCCACCCGGTCTCTGGCGACGTCGAGTTCTTCGCCGTCGCCGCCGACGGATTCTGGACCACCTACGGCAGCAACCTCTACCGCCTTGGCGCAGATGGCACGCTGCGCGCCACCTGGACCGGCATCGGCAACGCCGTGACCAGCCTGCCCGGCAACCTCGGCATCGCCAGGCGGGTAGACGCGCTCGCCGATGGCAGCGTCACGGTCCTGAGCGTCGAGGGCAGCCAGATCCAACGTTTCACCGCCGGTCCGCCGCCCTCCGGCGCCAACTGACACACCTCTTCTATCGGAGACGAGCCTGCCAGACTGATTGACTGACGGCTCCCTCACGCGGCTTGTCGCCACCGTCGTCACGGCTGGCCGAACTTCGCCAACGCCCGCTTGGGCGGGCTACAATAATGCGGCGCGAATGGCATTCCAGGGGACCAAGCGGTTCAAGCTGATCCGCGAGCTGGGCGAAGGCGGCGAGGGGCTCGTCTACGAAGCGCACGACAGCGAGCGTGACATGCGCGTCGCGCTCAAGACCTTGCGCGAGCTCGACGCCACCAGCCTCTATCGCTTCAAGAAAGAATTTCGCGCGCTCACCGACGTGAGCCACCCGAACATCGTGGGGCTCTACGATCTCGTCTCGGAGCGCGACGACTGGTTCTTCACGATGGAGCTGGTCGAAGGGGTCGACTTCATCGCCCACGTGCGGCAGCCGGGCTGGCGTGCGCCGGCGGCCGCGGCGGCGGAGCGCTCGACGGCGACCATGCCCAGGGCCTCCGGCGGCGACGGGCAAGCCGACGGCGCCAGGATCAATCACGCGCAGCAGTGGCCGCGCGTCCCGCTGTCGACGCTGGTCGACGACAAGCGGCTGCGCAACGCGCTCCGCCAGCTTGCGCAGGCGCTGCACGCCCTGCACGGCGCCGGCATGGTGCATCGCGATCTCAAGCCGTCGAACGTGCGCGTCACGCCCAAGGGGCGCGTCGTGCTGGTCGACTTCGGCATCGCCGCCGAGGCGTCGGTGCTCGGCGATCAGGTCGAGGGCACCATCTCGGGCACGCCGGCGTTCATGGCGCCCGAGCAGGCGGCGGGCGAGCTGCCGACGGCAGCCGCCGATTGGTACAGCTTCGGTGTGCTGGTCTATCTCGCGCTCACCGGGCGGCTGCCGTTCTCCGGTACGCCCGAGCTCGTGCTTCTGGGCAAGCAGAACGAGGACGCCGTGCCGCCGTCCGTGCTCACCGAGGGCCTTCCGGTCGATCTCGACGAGCTGTGCGTAGCGCTCTTGTCGCGGCGGCCGGAAGATCGCCCGTCGGGAGCCGAGGTGCTGGCGCGGCTCGGCATCGTCGCCGCGGACGCGACGCTCACCGGCGTCGATGGCGCGCGCGCCGCGTTCGTCGGGCGCCACGACGAGCTGGCGACGCTGCACGCGGCCTACGCCGAGGTGGCCAACGGCGCCACGGTAAGCGTGTTCGTACGCGGCGTCAGCGGCATGGGCAAGAGTGCGCTGGTGCGCCGCTTCCTCGACGAGATCGACGGCGATCCGCGGGGGCCAATCGTCCTCAAGGGACGCTGCCACGAGCGCGAGAGCCTGCCGTACAAGGCGTTCGACGACGTCATCGATCGCCTGAGCCACCTGCTCATCAACTTGCCGGTCGAGGAAGTACGCCGAATTCTGCCCGACGATGCCGATCTGTTGCCGCGACTGTTCCCGGTCTTGCGCCGGGTGGCCGGCATCCAGCGCGCACACGCGCTCAGCATCTCCGATCCGCACGAGATGCGCGAGCGCGCGTTCGTCGCGCTCGGTGCGCTCTTGGCCAGCCTGGCCCGACGCAAGCCGCTGGTCATGTACATCGATGATCTGCAGTGGGCCGATCGCGACAGCCTGCACCTGCTCGTAGAGCTCCTCCGCAGCCGCTCGCCGCCCGTGATGCTGTTCCTCGGCGCGTTGCGCGCGGAGAGCCTGTCGGGCGACGAGGACGGCCGCCTGCGCAAGGCGCTCGCCTCCGTCGCTGCGGGTCACCCGTCGCGCGCGATCGACCTGGGCCCGCTCTCGCCCGCCGAGCAGCGAACGCTGGTGGCGCGCCTCATGTCGAGCGTCGGCGCGCCGGCCGATGCGCTCGGCGAGGACTTCTGGGCCCAGTCGTCGGGCAGCCCGCTGTTCTTGTCGGAGATGGCGCGCTTCGCCCGCGAGCATGGCGCCCTGCCCGCCGGCGAGCGCCCCAGCCTCGAGGACGTCATCTATCGCCGCATCAAGCAGCTGCCGCCGACGGCATTCGCGCTCGTCGAGATGGTGGCGGCCGCCGGCGAGCCGACGCCGCTGTGGATCCTCGGCGACGCGTGTGGCTTGCCGCCCGCCGATCTCGAGCGCGCGCTCGGCATGCTGCGCGTGGTCAACCTCGTGCGCGTCGCGCGCTACGCCGGCGAGCCGTGGCTGGCGCCGTACCACGATCGGGTGGGCGAGACGATGCTGGCGCGCGTGCCGGCCGAGCGCCTGCGACTGCTCCATCGCGCGCTGGCCGAGGTGCTCGAGCGCTGGGAGCAGGCCACCGTCGACGCGTTGGCGCGCCACTGGCTCGCCGCCGGCGATCCCAGGCAGGCCGTGCAGTACCTGGTCAAGGCCGCCAGCGGCGCCGCCGAAAAGCTGGCGTTCGATCGGGCCGCCGAGCTCTATCGGGTGGCGCTCGACTCGGGCGCCGTCACCATCGAGGCCCGGCGCGAGTTGATGCGCGCGCGCGGCGAAGCGCTATCGCTCGCCGGCCGCGGCTTCGAAGCGGCCGGCGAATATCGGCGCGCCGCTGAAGGCGCCGATCCCGAGGTCGCGATCGATCTGGTGCGGCGCGCCGCCGACGAGCTGTTCCGCTGCGGCCGGCTGGTCGAGGGCATGGAGGCGATGCGGGAGGTGATGCGCGCGATCGGCTGGCACCCCGCCAAGAGCCGGAGTGGCATCCTGGCGGCGCTCGTGTGGCAGCGTGTGCGGCTGCTCCTCCGCGGGCTCGGGTACACGCCGCGCAAACCCACCGAAGTCCCGGCGCAGGAGCTGGCGCGAATCGACACGCTCTACGCCGCCGCCTCGGCGCTCGGTATGATCGACAACCTGCTCGGCGCCTACGTGCAAACGCGCCACTTGCGCATGGCGCTCGCCGTCGGCGACGAGAAGCGCGTGGTGCGCGCGCTCGCCATCGAGACGGCGCTTCGCGCCGCCTCCGGCAGCCCAGGCAGCCTCGCCACGGCGCAAGCAATGGCGCGCGAGGTCGAGCTCAAGGCGCGTCGCATCGGCGATCCGGCGCTCATCGCCATCACCCAGCTCGCCGTCGGTGGCGCCCGCTTCTTCGGCGGCGACTACCGGGGCACGGCGTCCGCCTTCGAAGAAGCCGAGCAGCTGCTGGCGCCGCTGGTCGGCGTCGAGTGGGAGCGCGTCACCTCGCGCTTCTTTCGCTGCTACTCGCGCCTCGCCATGGGCGACTTCGTCGCCGCGGTGCGCGACGTCGAGGCGACCCTGGTCGACGCCGAGCGGCGCAACGACCTCTACGCGCGCGGGCTGTTCGGCATGTCGCCCGGCGTCTGGAGCTGCCTCATCCGCGACGACGCCGACGGCGCCGCGCGCCGGATCGCCAGCGGCCGCGAGGGTTGGCCCGACGAGCCGTTCCTCATGATCCACTTCCTCGAAATGATCTCGGGCGCCCTGATCGAGCTCTATCGCGGCGACGCCCAGGCGGCGCTCGATCGCCTCGACGTCGGGCTTCCGCGCTTTCGCTCGAGCGTGCTGTCGCGGATGCAGTGGATCATGGCCGAGTTCTGCCGCTACTACGTCAGCGCCGCGATCGCGCTCGACAAGATCGCGCTGGCTCGTCGCTGGCTCGCGCCGCTGCGCAAGCCCGACACACCGCTGACGCGCGCCTACCTGGCCGCCTTCGAGGGCCTCTTCTCGCTGCGCGCCGGCAAGCGCGACGACGGGCAGAGCCGGCTCATCGAGGCGATCCACCTGTTCGACGTCGCCGACACGCCGCAGCTGTCGACGGCGACCAAGTTCCAGCTCGGCCGGTCCCTCGGTGGCACGGAGGGCGAGCGCTTGACGGGCGAGGCGCTCGCTTGGATGCGCGAGGCCGGCGTGGCCAGTCCCCAGCGGATGATCGATCTCCTGCTGCCGGCGGTGCAGAAGAGCGGCGCTGCTTGAGCGACGCGCCTGCCGGGCCACGGACGGCGGTCATCGCGGCGTCGCGGCGACGCCGAGCACGTTGGGGATCTCCCACTGGCTGCGCTCCCCATCGTTCTCGATGAAGCCGGTTTCGTAGCTGCCGTTGGCGTCGAGGTGCAGCGCGCCGCGTACGGACAGGCTCGCTTCGGGGCCACCTTCGACGTGCATGGCGGTGACCACGCCGAGCGGCAGCGAGAGGAGCAGGCGGTTGAAGTCGCTCATGTTCCGCGGCGCGCGCAGAAAGACGAAGAGGATGTGCCCGGCGCCGTCGCTCGCCACCGCGGCTTCGCTCCAGCGACGCGGCTGCGCCTTCCAGACGCTGCGGCCGGGGGCGCGGATGAGGCGCAGGTTCTGTACGACCGTCTCGTAGTCGCCGAGGTGTTCGCGTGCGTGCGGCGCGTCGAGGTCGACGAGGGCGGCGGCCGGCAGCCCCGGCCGGCGGGGGCCGAACAGCAGGGCCGATTGATACTGCGCCGACCAGCGTGGCTGATTCAGGTGCGCACCGCTGCGCGCGTAGCCCACGTTGGTGAGGTGGTCGTCGCGGTACATGCCGAGGTTGATGGCGGCGACGAGATGCTCGGCGTCGCACCAGGCCCCGGCGGTGCGCGGGCGGCGGTCGCGAGCGGAGGCCATCACCGCGCGTAGTGCCGCCCGGGCGGGATCGACGCGCACGACCTGCACGGTGTCGGTCGGCGCAGCCGGATCGCGCAGCTCGGCGTACTCGACGCCCGGCGCCAGTGACCGCCACGCCGGCGACGCGGGCGGCCCCGCCAGCGCGACGCTGCCGAGGGCGAAGAAGCAGAGCTGCCGCGCCACGCCTGTCATGATCGAACCCTCGCCCTGGTACCGCTGCCGTCGGCACAATCTTCCTCGCCCGCGACGCGACGGGCGCGAAGCAGTCGCCTCACTGCCTCGGGCTGCCGGGCGCTATGTCATACGTGATGGGAGGGGAGCGACAGTGTGCTCGGCGAGCACCCGGAACAGGTCCTCGATGTCGAAGGGCTTGGCCAGGCAACCCTCGGCGCCGATCTCTCGTGCCCGCTGCTCGGCGCTCTCGGCCGCGGTAAACACGATGAGCGGAGCCCTGTGAGCGTAACGCTCACGAAAGAGCCGGGCGAACTCCGAGCCGCTCATGACGGGCATGCGCATGTCCAGCAGGATGGCATCGGGGAGCCGCCGTTCGACGCACGCCAAGGCGTCGAGACCGTTGTTCGCCGTCTCCACTTCGTAGCGCCCGTCGGCGATCAATAGATCCCTGACCGCGTCGGTCAGATCGACATCGTCATCGACGACAAGGACGAGCGGTCGCGGCATGGCTCACGTTGGCGCCGCCGACTGTAGACGAAACCAGAAGGTGCTGCCACTGTCCGGCTCGCTCTGAAAGCCGATTTCGCCCTCATGGAGTTGCACGATCTGTCGGGCGAGAAACAGCCCGACCCCGAGGCCGCCGACGTCGTTGGGGGTCTCGGCGTGCGCGCGGTAGAAGCACTCGAAGAGGCGGCGTCGTTGCGTCGCGGACAGGCCTACGCCCTGGTCGGTCACGGCGACGACGACGCCGCCGTCCTGCAGTCGCACGGAGACGGCGATGTCACCGCCTTCGGGAGAGTACTTGACTGCGTTGTCGAGCAGGCGCTCCACGACGCCCCCGATCCGCGACGGATCGATCTCGCAGATCGCGCTCGGCACGCCCGACCGCTCGATGCGGTGGCGCGAGGTCAGACGGCGCGCGTGCTCGATGGCGACGTCGACCAGCGGCACGAGGTCGGCCCGGCGCGGCGCGATGCGCAGCCGGCCGAGTTGGGACTCGGACAGCTCGAGCAGATCGCGAACGATCTGTCCGATGCGGTCGGCGCCGCGCTCGATCGCCTCGAGCCCCCGGCGCCGCTCGGGGAGAGCCGGCTCGCCCGCCCGCAAGAGGGTCTGCGCACGCAGCTTCATGATCGTAACCGGCGTCTTCAGCTCGTGTGCGGCCGCGCGGATGAACTGGTCCTTGAGGCGATCGAGCTCGATCAGCTCCGTGACATCGCGGAACACCGATATCGCGCCGACGATCTGCCCGCGCGAGTCGTGAAGCGGCGAGGCGCTGATCCGGAGCTCGCGCGGCAAGCCGCCCTGGCCCCGCCGCAGCATGAGGGAGAACTCGGTCAAGGTTTCGCCCGCGAGCGCGCGTCGCATCGGACGCTCTTGCGGAGCCAGCGGCCGCTCCTCGACGGCGCCGGTGGAGGAGAAGTGGGCCGCGAGCAGATCGATGTCGAGGTCGTCGATGCGCTCGATGTCGAGCGTCTGCAGCCCGGCGCGGTTGGCCAGCGTCACGCGGCCAACGGCGTCGCAGACGATGACGCCGTCCACCATGTTGTCGAGCACCGACTGCAGCTCCGAAGCGTGGTGGTGGGCGACCGCCGCCAGCTCGTCGGCGCGCTGCTGCGCCCGCACCCGCTCGGTGGTGTCCTCGACCACGAGCAACACCGACTCGATCCTCTCGTTGCGATGCACCGGGACGGCTTCGACGGAGATGAAGACTTCCAAGAGGCCGCCGGGGGCGTCGGCGCGCGGCAGGTGGAACGGTTGGTCGGCGAAGCGGACGGCCGCGTTCGTACGAATCACCTCGGCGAAGGTGCCTGCAGCGTGCGCAGCGAACTCCGGGAGGGCCTCGTCGAACGCGCGCCCGAGCAGGTTGCGGCCGGGAGCGAAGCGCTGATAGGCCGGGTTTAAGAAGCGGAAGCGATAATCCGGAATGTCGACCAGCGCCAGCCCGACCGGCGTATGGGCCAGGATGACCTCGAAGAGCCGGCGCTTGGCTTCGACGTCGTCGAGGAGGCTGAGCTGGTCGACCTGTTGGGCGTGCAGCGCCGTGAGCGTTTGCGACAACCGCTGGCTCATCCGGTTGAAGTTGCTGGCCAGGTCGCCGAGCTCGTCGTGCGAGATGATGGGAACCACCGGGAGGTCATGCCCCAGCATCGGATCGTCCGTGATCCGCCTGATGGCGGTGGCGATGTGCGACAGCGGAGCCGCCAGCGCGGTCGCCTGGAACCACGCGGCGAAGGGAATCCATACGAAGCCGAAGATCAAAAAGAGCAAGACCGTCGCGACGTCGCCGCCGCTCGAGGTCCCGCCCGACCGCACGAGCAGGGTGAGCGCCAGGCTGGTCAAAAGCAGGTTGGGGACGATCCCCACGGCCAGCGTCGTGAGCGCCAGCCTTCTCCGGAAGTGGGTACGAGACGCCGGTAACGCCACGTTTCGCTGGCACGCTTCGATCGACAGCGCCTGTTTGGCGTCGGTGAGCATGGTCTGAACGGCGGTGTAGAAGAGCTGCAACGCGGCGAGCCAGGTCCCGCCGGCGAACAGGCCGATCACCGGCAAGCTATTCGGGGCAGCGAGCCCTCGGATGCTCAGCAGCGCGGACGCCACCGGGTACCACGCGGCCCAGGCCACCGACGCGACCAGGGAGAAGCGAGGGGGCAGGTGCTCGGTGGCGAGCCAGGCCGCCGGCGCGAGCGCCTCACGCTGCCCGCCGGCTGCTCGTTGCCAGCGCGCGAGCGGCCGCATCATGACGAGCAGGCTGGACACCAGCACGAACAGCTTGAACAGGTATGGGATCAGCAGAGCGACCGCGACTCCGTCGGCGAACAGGCTCCGTCGGGTCAGCCGCAGGAACCCCGCCGTGGCCAGGCCGGAGAAGACCAGGTCGAGCAACAGCACGACGGTGAAGACCTTCACCGTGTATGTGTGCTCTCGTCCTCGGCTGCCCGTCCCCCTGCTCACCAGGTGCCCCCGTGCCCTGATGAAGATAGGCTGGGACACCGTGCATCATCTGCGTTGAGAGGGCAAAGCGGACGGCCGCCCCCTGACCGTCGCCGGCTGCCCAGCGACGGGAAGCGTCTCCGCCCGAATGGCGAGCCCCCGTCCGGGCGTTGGCGAAATCACTCACTGCGGGTCGGGGACGCGCGTGAGGGTCACGCTGCGGTCGCCGAGCCCGATCGTCGCCTTGGTCCCCGGCTGGCCGCCGAGGAAGTAGTAGATGGCGCGGAAGCCCAGGCCGGCGACGTTGACGCCGTCGACGCTGAGCAGGAGGTCGCCCGGCTTTACGCCCGCGAGCGCGGCGGGCGAGCGTGGCGCGACCGTCTCGACGCTGGCGACGCCGTCGAGGTTGGTGGGAAGGATCCCGGTCCACGCCGCGTCCCGCGACATGGTGTCGCCGGGGACGAGCTGGATCGCCCCGGCATCGACGACGTCCTTGCCCGCCGGCAGCGTCACCCGCACGCGGTCGTAGACGTACTGTCGCGAGTCGACCGAGGCCGCGATCCAGGCCACGCGCCCCGAAGGCAAGCCGTCGACCACAAAGGCGCCGCTCCCGTCCGTCGAGGTGCTCATGGGCGCGCCGAGGCTCAAGACCGTCACCTGCGCGTTCGGGATCGGCGTGCCCGTGCCGTACTCGACGACGCGACCGCGCAGCGTCGTCCCTTGCGCGACGACGATGCGCAGCCCCGCCTTGTGCTCGCCGGCGCCGACCGTCACGCCCGAGAGCCGCCCGCAGTGGTTGTCCGCCGTCGCCGCCAGGAGGTCGACCGTGCCGGCGGACAGGCCCCTGAGCGAAAAGGCGCCGCTGGCGTCGTGCACCGCCAGTTGGCTCGAGGCCAGCATCATGCTCGCGTCCGACGAGAAGAGGGTCAGGTTGTAGTCGGCAACCGGCTTGCCGTCGGCGGTCACCGCCACGCCCTCGAGCACCGCCTCCGCCGCGAGCTGCACCCGGGCGTCGGCGCTGTCGGCGCCGACGTGTGCGACGGAGGCGTTGGGAAACCCTGTGTGGCTCGCCGTGAGCGTGAACGTGCCTGCCGTCAGATCGTCGATGGTGAAGCTGCCGTCGGCGGCGCTGGTCGCCCTCTTGAAGGTGATGCGCGGATCGCCCGAGGCCTGCGAGGTTCCCGCTTCGTCCTCGGCATCGGCGCGCACCATGGCGTCGGCGACGGGCGTGCCGTCGGGTCCGAGCACGTGGCCGGAGATCTTGTGGCCGCCGCGCAGGAGCATGAGGTCGACGCCCGTCTTGTGATCTTCACCCGCGAGCGTCACTGCTGCGCTCTGCCGCCCGCCGGGATCGCGCGGCGCGAACGCGCCCGCTTCGCGCGTGGCGATGACGAAGTGGATCCCCGTGGCCAGCGGTGCCAGGCGGTAGCGGCCGCCCGCGCCGGTCTGCGTCGAGACTGGATCGCCGCTCGACGATTGCGCGCGGACGGTGACGCCGACCGCCGGCGTTCCGTCCTCCCAGGTGACCGTCCCCTCGACGGACGCCGACGCGTCGAGCAGCAGCGTCACCTCCTTCTTCTCGCCCCTGGCCAGCCGCGCCGGCGCGGCGTCGATGCTGCCGTGATCGGGATGGCTGGCCCAGACGAAGAGCAGTCCGGAGCCGAGGCCGTCGAGGTGAAATCGCCCATCCGCGCCCGTGCGCGCGGCGGCCGAGCTGGTGCGAAACTCGCCGTCCTCGACGGAGGCGGAGACGAGGGCGCCGGCAAGCGGCCGCTGCCCCTTGCCCAGCACGAGCCCGTCCACTTCGCTGCCGGCGTCGAGCGGCAGATCCACGTGGCTCGCGTCGTGCTCGCCGACGACGACGTCACGCATCGCGGGCGCCAGGGGGGGCGATTCGGCGCGCAGCTGGTACGCGCCCGGGAGCAGGCCTTCGATCACGTAGCGGCCGTCGGCTGCCGCTTGTACGTGTGCGACGACGTTGCCCATGGACCTCGCTGGGCGCAGGAGCACCGTGGCGCCGGGCAGCGGGCCCGAGGGGCCGATCACCTCGCCCGAGATGGTCCGCGCCGCCTCGATCTCGATGGTGACGTCCCCGAGGTAGCCGCCCAGCGAGATCGAGACTGGCGAGGCCGACCGACCTGCCAGGTTGCCCTTCTTTGCGCTGAGCTGGTAGTCGCCCGGTGCCAGATCGCGAAACTCGAAGACGCCGGCGCCGTCGGCGAGCACCTGGTTGTCGGCGAGGAAGCTGCCGTGCATCGTGAGCGCGACCGCCGCGCCCGCGACGGCCGCGTGAGAAGTGCGCTCGAGCACGCGGCCGCGCAGCGTGGCCGCCGGAGCGAGCTGCAGCTCCACGCGCTGATCGATCATGGCGACGACGTCGCGCTTCGCCGGCGCGTACCCGTCGGCTTCGGCGACGAGCGTGTAGCCGCCCTTGGAGAGCGTGAGCGGACAGGCGCCGTCGGCGTCGCACACGGCGGTGAACACGTCCGGCCGCTCCTCGCCATGACGACGCGCATGCAGCCTGCCGCCGGCGATGATGCCGCCACCGGCGTCGCGCAGCTGGCCGACGACGGTGACGCCGCCCCTGTCGAGCCGCAGCTCGACGCCGCGCACGGTTTCGCCGTCGAGCACGACCAGTCCCGACCGGTAGGCCGGCGACAGCCCGCGGGCGGTCGCCTGTGCCGCGTACGCGCCCGCTCGGAGGCGCGCAATTCGGAAGCGCCCGCCGACGCCGGAAACGGCGAGGGCGACGGCGTGGACGTGCAGCTCGTCCGCGTCGGAGTCCTCGGGCACCGCGCCGACCAGCGCGCCCTCGAGCGGCTTGCCGTCGGGGCCGCGGACGATGCCCTCGATCGCCGATCGCGCCGGCTGCAGCGGATCGGCCCAGGCGCGGGTCACCCGCGTACCCCGCGCGGGCGCGTGTGACGCCGCCGACGACCTGCTGAGGGGGCCGCTCGACGGGCCGTGCGACCTGGGGCCGCGCAGGATGTTTCCACCGAAGAGGAGGAGGGTGGCGAGCAGCAGCGCGGCGGCGGCGATCGTGAGCTTGGTCTTCATGAGGAGGATCCCCTTCCATGCCAGCGGGATGTTGCTCGGGCGCCGCGCTGCCAGCGCCGCGACGGGCGCGAGCCAGGCCCGGCGCTTGTCGCCGTGCGCGCGATCGAGCCGTGTGCGCAGCTCGTCGAGCCCGCGCTTGAGCCGCGAGCGCACCGTCGCCGCCGGAATGCCCTCGCGCTCGGCGATCTCGGCCGGCGACAACTCCTCGAAGTAATGCAACAGGAGCGTCACGCGAAACGGCTCCGATAGCTCGAGGACGAGCGCGGCGATCAGCTGCTGAAGCTCGGCACGCTCGACGAGCGTTTCGGGTGATCGCGCTGCCTCGCGGGGATCAGGCGCGTCGAGCTCGCGGCGCGTGCGCCGGCCCTGGCCGCGAGCCCGCTTGCGTACGACGTTGCGCGTGACGCTGGCGAGCCAGGCCGCCAGCCGGGAACCCGAAGCGGGCGGGCTCTGCAGCGCCGCCAGCCAGGTCGCCTGCACGACGTCGTCGGCATCGGCGGTGTCGCGCACCAGCGACGCCGCGACGCGTCGAATCCACGCCGTGTGTGCCAGGAGCTCGTCGCCCGGTCGCGGTTCGCGGTTCGCCATCTCGTATACAGAATCCCGCGAACGTCGCGGCGTTCCCAGAAATCGTCAGCCCGTCGCCGCCAACTGCAAATGCCGGCAAGCATTGCCATTGGTGCCGTGGGCCGGGCAGTGAGTCGATTGGATCGTCGCGGCCCGGGCGGGCCGTGGCCGTTGCTACTGTTCGCGCGACTGGTTGACCTTGGCGATCGCAGACTCGATGCGCTCCTCGATGGTGGGGTCGTCGAGCTCGGGCGTGATCCGCTCGGGGACGATCTTCGACATCAAGATGATCCGCGACATCATGAACGTGCCCGCCAGATCCGCGTGGCGTTCGCGGAACTCGGCCAGCAGCTTGTGCGCGCGTCCCTTCATGCTCGAGTCTGCCTCATCGGTCAGCTGACGACTGCGGGAGCAGCGGCCTTCTGCACCTCGAGCGACCGCGTCAGCCGCTCGCCCGTGTCGCTCACCTCGCGCGCTGCACCGACGAGATCGTAATAGAGCTGCACGGCCTCTTTGAGCGCGGTGGTGCCGCGCGCGAAGGCTGCAGCGTCGAGCGTGCCGTTGCCGAGGCCGCCGGCCAGGCGCACCATGGGCCCCACCTCGGCCAGCGCGCGTTCGATGATCTGAGCCACCGTCGTCACTGACTCAGCCAACAGCCGCGCCTCGGCCGGTGTGCCCACGACCGCCGTGGCTCCGGCTCCGCCCATCGCGGCCAGCTCGTTGAGCCGCGCCGTCACCCGCTCACTCAACGGCAGGAGCGCCGCGATGACCGAGTCGCCCCAGTCACGCGGCTTGACGTCGGCGACGCACAGGGTTCCGACGATCTGGCTGTCGCAGGACACCGGTACCCCGAGATAGGCGCGAATGCCGTACGTCTGCGCCAGGGCCTGCGGCATCTCCGGCGCGGCCCAGATGTCCTGGATGACCACCGGCTTTTCGGAGCGCACCACGAACTGACAATAGGAGTGGCAGCGCGAGGTGGCCCGGCTGAGCTCCAGCTCCGGAGGCAGCCCGCATCCGGCACGGAAGTACTGAACCTGGCCCATCACGAAGGAAACGAGCGCGATCGGCGCTGCCGCCTGCTCCGCCGCTTCGCGCACACATTCGTCGAGCACCGGGTCGCGCGAGGAGTCCACGACTTGCCCCTGAAAGCGGGAGAGTCGTACTGGATCGTCGAGATTCGCCATGTCTTGCGCATCCTCTTCTGGGGCGCGCCGCTCCCGCGGCGGACGCGCGATTCATTTGCACGGCGCGGGCCGTGCGGGCTCGCTACGAGCTCCGACCAGGGTGGGTGGGCGCCCCTCAGGCGGGGATCGCCGCCACCACGACGGTGGTGTTGTGGTAGCCGTCGAGGCGCCCGCTGAAGCGCGCGATCTCGCCGTAGGTGACGAAGCCGCCGATGGGCGTGTCTGGGAACACGCTGCGGATGACCTCGAGCTCGCGCTTGAAGTCGTTTCCCAGGATCAAGGTCCGGCAGAAGCAGCTGAACACGAGGACGCCGGCCGCCGGGGCGCCCTTGAGGCCCTGGCGCGCCTCTTCGGCCGCGCGCCGCGACGCCGCGATGAGCGCTTCGGGATCGCCGGTGACGATGCAGATCGACGAGCCCACCGGGATCTCGCCCGTCGACACCAGCGCGCCGTCGGGCCGGATCTGGTGAATCGCGCGGACCTTGCAGATGTCGTCGAAGAAGAACACGCCGAGCTCGTTGCGGATGACGAACTCGACCATCTTGTCGGCAGGGACGTGGAGGCCGTGCTGGCGGATGTAGTCCTCGAACATCTGGAACGCCGGCTTGCCGTCGATCTCTTCGATCACCGGGCCGCTCGCCTTGGTCACCGTCTTCTTCTCGGTCACCGGACGCAGGCCGTGCTCGACGCCGATGCCCCAGGGCTGGCGCGTGAACAGGTGCAGCGCCGCCGCCATGTCGACGTCGACCTGACCGGGAATTCCCGCGTAGGTGGCCTTGAGCGCGCCGTCATCGCCGGGCGCGCCGCCGACGATGCGGTGGTGCGGCTTGCTGAGCTTGCGCATGGCGCTGACCAGCCACTCGGCCGGCGAGGTGAGCGTGTCGGCGAGCAGCACCGTCGTGGAATAGGCAAGCCCGCGGGCGAGCGCCGCGCCGGTCGTGGACTCGAGGTCGCTGCACAAAAGCTGCGCCGCCCGGCCGTGATCGCGGCTCACCGCGCCGGCGGTCTTGATGGAGAAGGCCAGGTCGTCCGAGGAGAGCAGGACCGCGCTCAAGGCACCGTGGGTGGAGCCGCGCTCGGTGATCTCGCCGGCCGTCGAGGCGCCGACGAACGCGGTCCGCGGCATGGTCTCGGCGGCGACGGCGAGCGCGCGTTTGAGATCATGCTTGGACGAGCCGAACAGGATGCCGACGCTCGGCTCGGCGCGTAGCGACGCCATGCCGGCTCGCAGTGCGCCCTTCGTTGCTGCTTCCGTCTGCGAGAGAATGGAGGAACCGGTCGCTACGCGCGTCGCCATGCTGCGTTCTCCAATTCGTCCCCCAGCGCGACCGTATCAGACCCGTCCGAGAAGTTACAGGGAAAACATCAGCAACCCTGACTGTACGGGACGGCGCGTCAGCGCTTGTCCAAGGCGATGCAGATCTGGCGTGACGAGAGGCGCCAGGCGCGGCGGAACGCGAGGCCCTGGACCGCGAGCTGGACGTCGTTCGAGGCGCGCGGATGGCGGCCCGCGTCCCGGAAGAGCACATACACGCGCGTCGGTTGTTGCAGCGGCTCCGACCAGAGGTGATAGGTGAGCAAAAGGCACGAACGCTCGTTCACCGTCGCGACATGGCGATCCATGTGCGGCAACAGCTCGACGTCGGCCGGCGAACATTCCGCGATCAGCCAGTCCGCGCCGCTACGCTCGAGAGGTAACGATGCACTGTTCGTCCGCGTGGGTCGGCATGCTCCAACCTCCTTCGTGCCAGTGACAGCACAGGTTGATTCTGCACTCGCGGATCGTGACCGCGTGGTCGGAGAGCATCGCTGGTCGGGTTACATCGAGCCGGCGGGGCGGCCGCCGCTGGCGTCACCGGCGAAGCTGCGGTCGGCTCACGCGTCGCGCAGCTCCCAATAGAGCCGCTTGTTGTCCTTGCCCTTGTTGTCGAACTTGGTGAGCCGCGCGCGGCCGATCTCTGCGGTCGAGTGCACGTGGGTGCCGCCGCATGCCTGCGCGTCGAAGCCGAGGATCTCGACGATGCGCACGCTCCCGTCGATCACCGGCGGCGCTACGTCCCGCGTGCGGATCAGATCCGGTCGCGCGCGGAACTCGTCCTCGGAGATGACCTTCGATGTCACCGCCAGATCGCGCGCGATGACCGCGTTGACCTCGTCCTCGAACGCGCCCAGTCGCGCGCGATCGAAGTCGCCCAACCGCAGATCGATCCGCGACTTGTCGGGCCCAATCTGCGCGCCCGTGATCACGGCGCCGAAGCGATCGCGCGCCAGCGTGTTGACGACGTGCAGCAGTGCGTGGTGGCGCATCAGCGCGTGGCGGAAGGGCCAATCGATCTCGCCGCGCACCGCGTCGCCGGCGGCGAGCGCGCAGCCGACGCAATGCCAGACGCGCCCGCGATCATCCTCGCGCACCGCGCTGACGGGCAGACGGCGATCGCCAGCCACCAGCTCACCGCGGTCGGCCGGTTGGCCACCGCCTCCGGGGTAGAACGCCGAGGTCGAGAGCGTGCACCAGCCGTCGAGGTGCTCGACCACCGCGGCGTCGAAGCTGCGCCGATAGGGATCCTCGAAATAGAGCCTGGATGAGCTCGCGCGTTCCACGGAGACACTATAGCCTTCGCGCGCTTCGTGCCGGTGCGCCGACCGCTCGACGCAGAAGGCGAGTAGGCGCTGCTAGGCAGCGAGGGGGACCTGCGCGGCAGTTTGCACCTGCCGGGGCGCCGGCGCTGCAGGCCTGGTGGGCAGTGCCAGCCCGAGCAGGCGCCGGGCGACGCTGCCCAGCTGTCGCCGGAAGCTGCCCGTCGGGTATGCCTGGCCATAGCGGGCGCAGATCTCGCGCACGCGGGGAGCGATCTCCGGATAGCGCGCGGCGGGAAGATCGGGAAAGAGATGGTGCTCGATCTGATGGCTCAGGTGTCCGGTCAGCAGATGGAGCCAGCGCCCGCCCTCGATGTTCGCCGAGCCGCGCACCTGGCGGACGTACCACTGGCCGCGGCTCTCGTCGCGCGTCTCCTCCTCGGAGAAGACCTCGACGCCGTCGGGAAAGTGGCCGCAGAAGATGACGGCGAAGGTCCACAGGTTGCGCGTCACGTTGGCCAGCAGGTTGCCCGCGAGCGACGCGCGGCGCGTTCCACGGCGCCAGGCTGGGGTAGAACACGTAGTCCTTGAGCAGCTGCCAGCTGGCCTTGCGCGACGAACGGCCGCGCGCGTCGACCGCAGGGTGCGCAGCGACTGCTTGCCGGCCAGGAGCTCGTCGATGCGCAGATCGTGCATGCCGACGCCCCACTGGAAGAGCGAACGCGAGCACGAGCGTGCGACGAGCGGCTGTGCCAGGTGCGGCGGGGCGCCAGGGCTGCTCGGCGCTGACGCGCAGCAACGCGTAGCCGACGTCGCGATCCTTGCCGAGGATGTTGGTGAACGTGTGGTGCTCGTAGTTGTGCGAGTGCCGCCAGTCGTCGCCGGTAGCAGACGATGTCCCACTCGTAGCTGTGCGAGTCGAGCGCGGGATCGTTCGTCCAGTCGTACTGGCCGTGCATCACGTTGTGGCCGATCTCCATGTTCTCGAGGATCTTGGAGAGCGACGAGCGCGGCGACGCCGAGCGACGAAGCTCAGCGGTCCGACGCCGAAGTGGAGCAAGAGGCGGCCGACGG
This sequence comes from uncultured delta proteobacterium, assembly GCA_963816965.1. GTDB lineage: Bacteria > Myxococcota_A > Polyangia > Palsa-1104 > Palsa-1104 > JAQBQH01. The sequence continues at coordinate 1,576,136 of CAWFMP010000004.1, read as the reverse complement.
CCTCGCTGGTAGTGGGCGGCGCGAATGATGCGCGCGGATGTGGTCGACGTCGCGCTGGCCGAGGTCGGCGACGATCGTCTGGCGGAGCGCGTCGAGCTCGCGGCCGAAGGCATCGGCCTGTTCGCGTGTCAGGGATCTACTGTGGGCGGCGGTCATGGTTCTTCCTTGGTTACAGGGCCAGCTCCACGATCGGAGCAGGCGACGGATACGCAGAGCTGGATGTCCTCGTCGGGCTGGCTGGAGACGCTGCCGGTGATCAGGTTCCGCACCGTGCCGGCGCGCTTGCGGCACTTGCAGGTGTGGCAGATTCCGATGCGGCAACCATGGCGCGGGCGCTCGCCCGCCCGCTCCAGCTGCTCGAGCAGCGTCCCTGGGGTGGCGACCGCGTGCGTTCGCTGCGATCGGAAAAGCCGCAGCCGCACCCCGTCGGCGTCCGGCGCCGGCGCCGACCCATCGACGGCGGCCGGGATGGCGGCGCTGGCCGGCGCGACGAAGCGCTCGCGACGGAGCCGCCCCGCGGCGCCCGCCTGCTCCCACATCCGTTCCACCCGGGCCATCAGGCCGGGAGGGCCGCACAGGTAGGTCGCTCGCTCCGCAAAATCGGGCACCCGCGTGGCCAGGCGCGCCTCGTCGAAGCTCCCCGACCCGTCGGCAGCGTCGTCCAGACACGACACGAAGCGGAGCCCGCGGTGGTGGGCCGCGAGCGCTTCGAGCGCCGCGCCGAAGATCACGTCGTCGCGGCTGCGGGCGTGGTGTACCAGCACGACGTCGCCGAGGGCGTCGCGGCAGGCGAGATCGCGCAGCATCGCCATGATCGGCGTGATGCCGCTGCCGCCGCTCAAAAAGAGCAGCTTCGGCGGGGCAGGATCGGCGAGGACGAAGTCGCCGGCGGCGGCGCTCAGGCGAAGCGTGTCTCCGCGATGGAGCTGCTCGTGCAGCCAGCGCGAGACACGGCCCCCGGCCGCCCGCTTGACGGTGATGCTCACCAGCCGATCGGTCGGGGCCGACGACAGCGAGTAGCAGCGGCGCAGGCGGACGCCGTCGATCTCGACCGCGATGGTGACGTACTGGCCGGCCTGGTGTCCGCGCCAGCGCGCGTCCGGCCGCAGCACGAAGGTCTTGGTATCGCGCGTCTCGATCCGTACGTCCACCACCCGGGCACGCAGCTCGTCCGGCGACCAGCGGCCGTCCAGGGTTCGGGCCCAGTACCGCGCCTGACGGGCGAGGAAAAGGCGGCGGGCCGCCGTCTCTCCGGCCGCGCGCCAGATTGTCATCGCTCGATTCGTCAACGGCATCCTGATCTCCGTGGTTACCACACCGTAACTTACGGTGTGGTAGGATGATGTCAAGTGGTCTCTGGTAAACCGTCGGTGAACTGTCGATGTCTTGGATGTTTCATGACGATTGCGTAGGTTACGCGTGCGTACTAAGATCTCCGGTATGAGCAGTAGCAAGAGCCGGCGGCTCCCCGGGACGGAGCGGCGCGCCCAGCTGATCGACGTCGGCCGGGCGGTGTTCGCCAAGCGTGGCTACGAGGCGACGTCCATGGAGGAGATCGCCGACCGCGCCAAGGTGTCCAAGCCCATCGTCTACGAGCACTTCGGGGGCAAGGAGGGGCTCTACGCGGTGGTCGTCGACCGGGAGATGGACTACGTGGTGCGCCGGATCGTCGAGGCGATCGCCTCCGGCTCGCCGCGCGAGCGCGTCGAGCGGGCCAGCCTCGCCTTTTTGACCTACGTCCGCGATCATCCGGACGGGTTCGCCATCCTCTCCCAGGATTCGCCGCTGAGCTCGACGCGCGGGCGGCTGTCGAGCCTGCTGAACGATCTCGCCGAGCGCGTGGGTGACGTGTTCGCGGCGGCGTTCAAGGAGGCCGGCTACGACACCAAGGCGGCGCCGATCTATGCCCACGCGCTGGTCGGGATGGTCACGTTCGTCGGCAAGTGGTGGACCGACGCGCGCAAACCGGCGGTGGAGGAGGTGGCCAGGCACATCGGCGCGCTCGCCTGGATGGGGCTGCGCCACCTGCCCAAGCGGCCCACGCTGAAGGTTCGCACCGACTGACATTCAAGTGAACAGGTGCGGCAGTACGTAGCGGGAAAAGTCGATCGCCGGGCGATGGTGTTGGAACAGCCCGGCGAGGGTCCCGAACACGCGGCCGATCATGACGAACTCGGGCGGTAGGCGGGTCACCGGATCGCGCTGGGCCGCCTGGGCGAGCGCGCCCGCCTCGGCGATCACCGCCTCGCGCGTGGGCCAGCTGAACGCGCCGCTCGCGGCCGCGCGCTGGAAGCTCGACAAGAGCGCCGCGGCGAACGCCAGCAGCGTGTCGGGACGGCCGCTCTCGGTGGCGAAGCCGAGCGCGGTGAGCCGCGCCGCCAGCCGCGCCTGGTCGCCGAGCAAGAACGCCTGCACCAGATCGCGGTAGCCGTGCCGGGTCGGCGCGTCGAGCGTGCGGGTGCAGCCGAAGTCGAGCAGCACCAGCGCGCCATCGTCGCCGACGAGGAAGTTGCCCGGGTGCGGGTCGGCCTGAAACAGGCCCGCGTCGAGTACCTGCCGCAGGTACACCGAGAGCAGTCGGCCGAGCAGCTCGGCGCGCGTCGGCTCGTCGGCTTGCTCGAGCGCGGTCGTGATCTTGGCGCCGCGCTCGAAGGTGGCGCAGAGCACGCGCGGACCGCACAGCGCGGCGACCGGCCGGGGTACGCGCACCCCGGGGGTCGCGGCGAAGAAGTCGGCCATCTGCGCCATCGCGCGCGCCTCGGCCGGGTAGTCGAGCTCGCGGCGGATGGTCTGCTGCACCTCCGACGCGATCGTCGCGTAGTCGGTCGGCGGCAGGATCCCGTCGAGGCTATGCAGGAACAGCTCCAGCACCGCCAGATCGTGGTCGACCAACTCGCCGATGCCGGGCCGCTGCACCTTGACCGCCACCTCCTGTCCCTCGCGGGTGACCGCGCGGTGGACCTGGCCGATGCTGGCCGCCGCCAGCGGCGCCTCGTCGAAGGCGGAGAACCGCTCGTGCAGGGGGGCGCCCAGCTCGGCCTCGACCGTCGTGCGCACTTCGTCGAACCCGATCGGCGGTGCCGCGTCCTGCAGCGGCGACAGCTCTTCGATCCACGCCGGCGGCAGCAGATCGGGACGCGCCGAGAGGAGCTGTCCCACCTTCAGGAAGGCGCCCTGTTGCTGGACGCTGGCCCGATAGAAGCGCCGCGCCGAGCGCCGGTGGATCCGATCCATCACCCGCCCGCTCTTGGCGCGGGTCAAAAAGGCCGAGTAGATCGCGTACAGCCGGTAGTCGGCCACCACGCGCGCCAGCATCCAGCTGGTCGCGGAGGCGCGGGCGCCGCGCGCCTTCCAGACGCGGGCCTCGCCACCGAGTCGCACCACCTCGTCGGAGATGGCGCGCATCTGCCAGGCGGTCTTCTCGAGCGCCCCCAGCACGGTGTTCATTTCGGAGATCATTTTATCCGGCCTCCTGGCGTTGACGACAATATTAGATAACGTATTACAAGAATTGTCGCGAACGCGCAAGTCCGAACCGATCGCGGCTCCGGGGCGTGATCGCGCTGGCACGGGGCGCGGTCTGGAGGTCGTCGCCGGATGTGAGGAAGCGAGGGACGTAGCGGGCCCGACCCGCGCAGCTTGCCAGGAGTGCGCCTCGCAAATGCGGACCGAGGGTGAGGGCCGGGCGGCACGCAGCGCGAGGCGCGACGACCGCGAATACCTCGACGGCTCATGATTCATCACATCTCGGGGCGAGCTCTCGAAAGGTTCCGCTTTCAAACCCGCGTCGCATCGAGAGCGCGCCAAAGCGCCACGTCCGGCTCCGCGCGCACTGCCCCGCTGGGCTCAAACAGTCCTCGCCACCGGACCGCTGTGCTCGATTCCACCCCTTGCCTGTGCTGCGGAACTCGCCCAGCGGGGCAGTGCGCGCGGAGCCTCTGTGCTCGTCCAAAAAACCGGTACGGTCGCAGCGGGTGCAACGGCTGCTCTCGACGACCCACGAGCTTCGGCAATCGTGCTTGGCTGAAGGTTCCCCCGAGCCCATAGAGCGGGCGGTCGTCGGAGCCGTCTTGCCGGGCGTCGAGGAGCGCTCCGCCCGCAGGGCGGACGCCAGCGACGAGCCGAGGGCCCGGACGTGCCGCCGGCCTGTAAGGCCGCCGGCGTAGCGGGCCCGTCCCGGCAAGACGGCTCCGACGGCCGCCCGCGGCCCCTCGGCGCCAACCGGCGACACCGACACTGCTTGCTCAATCAAACGCGGAGATGTGATGAATCATGAGACCGACGGGTATTCCTCGGTCGGTCGTTCCGGTCGCATCCACGATCCGCCTCACGCGGCTCGCCCTCGCCAGCGCGACCGAAGCGAACCCTGGGGTTAGCGCTGGTGGCCGGCGCGCACGGCGAGGCCGGCGTACAGGACGTAGCCCGAGTACGACGCCGGGATGGCGTCCGGGCCGGTGGCTTGCCGTGGCACCAGGATGGCGACGGCGCCGAAGCTGTCGATGCAGACTCCGCGCGGCAGCCTGAGCGTGCCGCCGATGGTGAGGCCGACGCGCGCCGTGTCCGGCGAGGAGGCCGACAGCGTGTCGGCGGGCGCGGCCATGTGGTCGTAGTAGGCGCCGGCGCGCAGCGACATGCTGCGCGAGACCGCGCCCTCGACGCCGGCGCGCAGCGAGAAGCTGGTGTTCCAGTTCTGCGGCTGGGTCACGTCGGGCATGTTGGGCTGCGAGAAGTGGATCGTCTGGGTGTCGTTGACCGACCACAGCGTCAGCGTGGCGTCGGCATAGAGCGCCATCCGGCCGCGATACCACGCCGTGCCCAGCGCGATGCGGTCGGGCAGGGTGATGCTGGAGGTGATGCTCTGGTCCTGGGCCCGCCCGACGAAGGACTGAGGGACGGAGAACTTGGCGTTGCCGTCGAGGTGCAGCACGGTGCGGCTCTGGTAGGTGAGCCCGATGGAGACCGCCGGCGTCGCCTCCCAGAAGAGCGACGCGTCGCCGCCGGCGCTGGCGCCCGACATCTGCATGTTGGTGTTGCCCGAGGTGTCGACGAAGTCGAGATCGCGGCGCAGATCGAGGTTCGCGTAGTCGATGTGCGCGCCGGCGCCGAGGTGGAACTGGCCCCGCTCGCCGAAGCGCACCGAGAGCGAGGGCGCGGTGCGCAGCACCAACAAGCTGGTCGAGGTGGCGTCGTAGCGGCCCCACCAGCCGGCGGGCCAGGTGATGGTGGCGCCGTGCGAGGTGCCGACGTAGAGCCCGGCGCCGAAGCGTCCGCGCGCGTAGGCCAGGTTGGCCGCGAACGGCGTGGCCACGCCCAGCTCGTTGGTGGTCGCCTTGGGGGGCGCGAACGTCGTGTCGGTCGGGTTGGCCGTGATCTGCGGCAGCGCCAGGAACAGCGACACGCCGGCGCGAAGGCCGCTGCCGTCGGCGACGGCCGCCGGGTTGTACCAGACCGCCCCCGGATCGCCCTGCCGCGCCGCGCCCGCGCCGCCCGTGCCGGCCGCCAGCGCGCTCTGCTCGGCCAGCTCGAAGCCCGCCGCGCGTGCCGCCGTGGGGAGGAGGAGCGCACCCAGCGCCACCACGCAGATGGCGCGCGTCATGGCTGCAGGCTCCCGTCGAGGAAGTCGCCGAGATCGGCCTGGCCGGGGATGCACTCGGGCTCGACCGGGATCACGATGAACCCGTGCTCGGCGACGTAGTCGCGCCGCGGCGCGCCCGAGAGCGTCTGCAGAATCTCGGTGTTGGGATTGGGGATGATGGCGTCGAGCGTGGCCATCTGGATGAACACCTTGCGACCCTGGAGCAGGTAGGCGGTGCTCTGCGGATCGACCGCGTCCTGCATCATCCGCCCCAGGTTGAGGAAGCGCGCCGCCTGCCAGCTCGTGGGATCGATCATCTGTCGCGTGAAGAAGCCGGTCACCTGCGAGCCGAACGACGGCGAGTTCTTGTAGAGGTCGACCACGTCGGCGCCGGGGACGTTGAGCACGGCGCGCTGCACCTCGGGCGCATAGGGCAAAAAGGCGCCGCCCAGGATCCCGCCCAGCGACTGTCCGGCGTAGGAGAGCTTGCTGCCGTCGAGCGTCACCGACAGCCCGCCCCAGTCGGCGCTCTGCAGCGAGCGCTTGAGCTCGGAGAAGTCGACCAGCGCCTGCAGGAAGTGGTCCTTGGTGTTGGCGATGTGGTCGATCTCGATGAACGCCGCGCCCGAGGCCACCGGGTAGTTGAGCACCGGCCACATCGCCAGGTTGTTGCCCTGGCCGTTGGCGTCGACGCAGCGGCCGAACTCGTTGCACGTCGACCCCGCCTGACACGGCGGCAGCGTCGTCACCTGGCCGGTTTGCGGGTCGATGGCCTCGATGACCGACTGGTCGCTACAGCGGCTCTGCTGGCCGTGGTACGGGAAGTCGATGGCGATGGCGGCGAACCCGCGCGAGGCGAGCGCGTCGCCGAGCGCGAGCACGAAGCGGCTCTCGGTCATCAGGCCGTGGCCGAAGATGACCACCGGCACCGGCCCGGTGGCGTTGCGCGGCACGGTCAGGGTGAACGCGACGTCGCGCATGGCGTAGCTGCCGTCGACGTGCCAGTCGCGGGTCTTGTCGTCGAGCCAGCTGGGGAGCTTGAGCGTGCCGTAGTAGACGTCCTGCACGCTCACAAGCGACGTGTTGAGCGGAAAATCGGCCAGCGCCTCCAGCGGCGTCAGGTGCCGCAGGTTCTCCGGCTTCGCCGGCGGTCCGATGGCCGCCGCCTTGTCCATGGCCGCCTTGACCCGCGCGAACACCGTCTGCGTCGTGTAGGGCCAGGCGGTGACGGCGTGATCGCGGCCGACGGCGTCGAGCAGCTTGGTGACCCGCTGACGGGTCCACTCGATGCGCGCCGCATCCTCGTCGGCGACGCCGCCGATCTGGCTCTTGTCCATGGTGGCGATGGGCGCCTGGGTGCGCATGAACTGCCCGATGGTCATCGGGATCACCGGACGGCCCTGCGCGTCGACGAAGCTGTCGCGAACCACCAGCCCGTACCTGGTGCCCTCCTTGAGCGGCAGCGCGGTGGGCGTCACCTCGATGTGCATCTGATCGGTGTGCACCTTGAGGGTGACGTCGATGCGCTTGGGCGGATCGGAGGCTTCGTAGAGCTCGACGTCGTCGGCGGTGACCGCGCCCACCGGCGCGGTGGTCTCGAACATGAGGCCCGAAGAGAGCCCCCAGCCGTCGTATTCGGCCAGGCGCCGCTTGCCCTCGGCCTCTACGGCCGAATCCTTGGGGCTGGGCGGCAGGGCGATGCGATTGGTGGTGCGGTCGATCAGCAGATCGAACGGCAGCGGCATGCGCTGCGACGCCACGTCCATGGCGAGCTCGGTGCGCGTGGTCGGCGTGAAGGTCCACAGCGAGGCGACCTCCTGGCGCGGAATGCCGCGGGCGGCGAAGAAGTCGAAGTAGGGGACCAGCTCCTGGCGGATCTGCTCCAGCTTGGCGGCGTTGGCCAGGCGCTCGTCGCGGGTCGCCCCGGGGAAGGCGCGCTGGTGCATCGGATCGTCGAGCGGCTGCGTCAGCCGCAGGAAGTAGAACGCCGCGTCGGCGACCACCGGCTCGCTGTTGGCGCCGCGCAGGCCGTTGTCGCCCCCGCGCGCCATCACGACGTAGGTGGCGCCGCGGTCCCAGCCGCTGTCGGGCGCGGTGATGGTCAGGCTGCGGCCATCTTGACCGAGGGCGCGCGGCGCCTGGTCGACGCCCACCTCTACGGGGACGTCGCCCCAGCGCCAGACCTGCACGCTGTCGGCGTCGATCGACGTGCCGTCGATGGGCGCGGTGAACTGCAGCGTCGCCGACAGCGTCGTCGGCCAGCCGTCGAGCTGGTTGAGCCAGCCGCGCATCTCCTTCTCGGCGTCGGAGAGATCCCCGTCGACGGGCAGGGCCAACAGCCCGGTCTGCTTGTCGCGCAGGATGTCGTTGGGCATGGGCACGACCTGCGCATCGGGATCGAAGCGCGCCTGCACGACCAACGGTGCCGGATCGAGGCCCAAGGAGCACCCCGATGCCCAAACGAACACGCACAGGGCCGTCCCCGCCGACGCCAGCTTCATCGCGCGCCTCCCCTCCGGCGCGAAACGATGGCGTCTCAGTCGAGGACGCTAGAGCTTCGGCCGTCCGCGCGAAACTAGGCAGGTGCGACGCATCGCACAAATGAAAAGAGGGAATGGCGATCTATAAATACCGTGCATGGATCATTCTTTGGCCGGTACCGCGCCGAAGAAGTGAGCGCGCAGCCACCGGTTGGCCGGCTCGTCGTGCGCCGTGGCGTGCCAATAGATGTAGGTGTCCAGCGACGGGAGCTTGAGCGGCAGCGGCACCATGCGGTAGCCGAAGTGGCGGTTGAGGTTCAAGGCGTAGTACTTGGGCACGGTGAGGATGAGGTCGCTGACGGCGACCACGCAGCAGGCGGTGTAGTAGTGCTGGCAGCGCAGGCGCACCCGGCGCTGCAGGCCGCGCCGCGCCAGCTCCAGGTCCTCGAGGCCGGGGCCGCGCTGGCGCGAGCTGGCGACCACGTGACCGAGGCTGAGGTAGGTAGCCAGGTCCAGCGGCCGGCGCGCCAGCGGATGGCGCTTGCGCATGAGCACCACCAGCCGATCGGCGGCGAAGCGCTGGCGGCGCACGCGCTCGCTGTGCGGCACCAGGATGTCGACGGCGGCGTCGAGCACGCCGGTGGCCAGGTCGTTCTCCAGGTTGCGCCGATCGACCGGCACCACGCCGACGTCGACGAAGGGCGCGTTGCGGCTCACGTCCTCCATCAGCGGCGGCAACAGGAGCGCCTCCAGGACGTCACGCAGCCCCACGGTGAAGTGGCGCCGGGTGGTCGCCGGGTCGAAGCGCTCCGCCTCGTTGAGGGTGGCCTCGAGCCCGCGCAGCGAGCGACGCAGCGGATCGATGAGATTGCGCGCCAGCGGCGTGGGGACCATCGACCGTCCCTCGCGCACGAACAGCGGATCCTCGAAGAGATCGCGGAGGCGACCGAGCGAGTGGCTGATCGCCGGCTGCGTCAGGTGCAGCTTCTTCGCCGCCGCCGTGATGCCGCCCTCGGTGTAGATGCTCTCGAGGACGACGAGCAGGTTGAGATCGACCTGGTTGAGCAACATGCACGCCTCTGATGGATCGCAGAGATGCGTACCATTTATGGATGGAGTGAAACAAGATGCATGGAGCTGATGCGCTGGAGGCGGGCCGACGATTCAGCCGCAGCGCTCGAGCCGCATCCACTGCATGCGCGTGTCCGCGCCCATGGCGACGTAGAAGCTCCAGGCCAGGTCGGCGCCGCTGCGACAGACGCCGAGCTGCTGGCCGGAGATCGCGTCCACCAGCCGATACTGCAGCGACGGCGCCAGCGAGAGCGCCTGCGCCAGATCGGGCGGCAGGTAGTAGGTCTGGGCGACGTCCTGCGGCCACAGGTTGTGCGCGACGAAGACCACGTTGCCGTCGTCCGACCACTTGGCCGCGACGTACATGCGCTCGTCGGTGCCGCCGCCGTCGACGGTGGGCAGGAAGCGATAGTTGGCCGAGCGCAGGGCCCGGTTCGCCGGATCGAGGCGCGCCGTGATCATCGTCTTGTAGAAGTCGACCAGCGCGTCGTCGGCCGCGTCCGCTTGGAAGCGCGCATCGAGGAAGCTCGACTTGCGGAAGGGGAGCTGCTGCCGCTCGCCGAACTCCTGCCCCATGAGCAGCATCGGCGTGGACCAGGTGGTGGCGCCGATGCCCCAGAAGCCGGCGCCGGTCCACAGGTCGAAGCCGGTGCCGTCGGTGAGCCGTTTTTCGTCGTGGGTCTCGAGCGCGGTCATGACGAAGGTGTGGCCGCCGAAGCGGCCCATGTTGTCGACGATGCGCTCGACGTACGAGGCGTTCTTGGTCTGGCCGTCGCGGCCGCACAGATCGCCCACGTAGCCTTCGGTGAGGATGTCGGCGACCCGGCTCATGCCGTCCTGGTCGCCGAACTCCTCGGCGAGGAACAGCGGCAGCGCCTGCCCGCGGCGCCAGGCGTAGTAGTCGAGCTTGGAGGTGATGTACTTCCACTCGTTGGGCGCAAGGCCGCTGAAGTAGTCGGTGGTGTGATCGAGCCGGAAGCCGTCGACGCCGCGCGAGAGCCAGTAATCGAGGATGCGGAAGAGGTACTCGCGCGTGCGCACGAACTCCCAGCGGTGCGCGCTGTTGTCTTCGTGGTGATAGAGGAACTTCACGTCGGTCCAGTTGTTGGTGAAGTTGTCGCCGACGCCGGTGGAGGGATCCCAGGCGTTGCCGCCCAGGTAGAAGCCGGGCAGCTGGTACTCCAGCGACGAGCCGTCGCAGCGGAACTGCGCCCGCTCCCAATCGAACGCCTCCCGCCACTGATGAAAGGCGCGCACCAGCGGCTGTCCCGGTGAGCTGCGGGCAGCGCGCCCGCACGGCGTCGAGGTCGGGTCCGGCGAGCGCCGCCGGATCGTCGACGACGCGCGGGTGCAGCAGCGCATCGTCGTAGGTGGCGCCGAAGCTCCACAGCTCGTCGAGGTCGTCGCCGCGGGCGGCGCGATCGCGCACCGACACGAAGTCGGCGAGGTCGTACATCTCGTAGTTGTGGCCGAAGTGGTTGAGCGCGACGTCGAGCAGCACCTTCATGCCGCGGGCGTGCGCGGCGGCGATCACCTGATCGAGCGTGTCGTTGCCCCAGCAGGGCGCGGCCGCGGTCTCGTCGCGGCCGGCGGCGATGCAGGCGCGCGAGAGCGTGCCGGCCACGTGCAGGTAGTCGCGCACCGCGTACGGCGAGCCGAGGTTGTCGCAGCCGTCGGGCAGCCCCCAGCGGTCGTTGTCGGGGAACAGCGGCATCAGCCAGACGGTGTTGGCGCCCACGCGCTCCTGGATGTAGCGGAGCGTGATGCCCTGGTGGAAGTCGGCGCTGTCGTCGAGGAGATCGTCGAGCGTGCCCAGCCGGATGGCGGAGAGGTCGGCGAGCTCGCCGCAGCTGGTGCCTTCGCCGTGGTAGGCGATCGTCGGCGCGGGCCGGGCGGCGCAGGCGGCGCGCTGCCAGTCGGCGCCGGTGTCGGGGCGGCAGGCGTTGGCGCTGCGCGCCTGCACTTCGTAGAGCACGAGCTGGCCGGCGGTCAGATTGAGGTCGTTGTAGTCGAGCGCCGACTCGTCCTGCCCGCGCAGCGGCGGAGGTTGGGCGCAGCCGGCGAGGAGGATCGCGGCGAAGACGGTCGAGCGCATGGTCGCTGCGGTCAGCAAGAGCCAAACCAGCTCGGCTGCCCCGGCTTGTCGGCCGGTTAGCGCTGCGCCCACGTGCGCATCTGGCACAATGGCCAGGCGGGTAGTCACTCAGATCTGAGTTACGTTACCGGATCTACGCTAGGCTACGGCGAGGACGCGCGGTTGGGGAGCGAGCGCGGGTAGAACAGGCCCGAGCCCCGAAGAGGCGCGCAACGTCGCCACGCGCAGTGCCTTCCGGCGTCGACTGCTCGCGATCTTTCAGTGTACGATGTCAGGGTGGGACGTTCCTGCATCGCCCTCATCGGTGCCACCGCGCTGGCGCTCCTGATCCCCGCCGCGTGCAAGAGCGGCAAGGACGCTGCACCCGCCGACGGGGGCGGCGTCGACGCCGCGGTCGACGCGTTCGTGCGCTGCCTGTACGTCGACGATGCCGGCGTCACGCACGGCTGCCTGGGCGGCGGGATGGGCCCCGGCGATCGCGACGACGGCGGAGGCGCGCCGCCGCCGCCGCCGCCCGACGCCAGCCCCGACGCGATGAACCTGCCGTTCGGCGCCGAGTGTCTCGACAACGCTCAGTGCACCTCGAACATTTGCTATTTCTATCAAGTCAAAGGGCAGTTCTGCACCCAGCTCTGTACGGGCGCGAGCGACTGTCCGTCCGCGTCGCTCGGCTGCAGCGGACAGGGCGTCTGCCGCGTCGGCAATTGATCAGAACGCCACCCTTGGTCCATCCGGTTCCCCACTTCGAGGAGGATGAATGACCCGTATCGTGATGCTGCTCTCGCTGTTGGGCCCGATCTCCGGATGCGGATTGGGGTTGGGCAGCTCGGGGGGCGGCGGATCCTGCGCTCCCGCTTGCAACGGTGACAAGACCGGCTGCCCGATGCTCGGTAGCAACCTCACCGCGCTGGGCGCGCTGCAGGCCGCGCAGCCGCTGGCGCAGCAGATCCTCGGCACCACCCCGCGCTGGATGGGCATCTTCGAGGGGCTCGAGATCACCCGCCAGGGGCAGCCCTCGCAAGACCCCGACATCGTCGACGTCCTCGGGCAGCAGACCAAGGTCTATGTCGCCGGCTGGGTCTTCAAGTACTGCGCCGGCATGAACGACGTCGGGTTCGGCGCCGGTCCACAGACCAGCTCGGCGCAGGAGGGCTGCAACGACCTCAACTGCGACGCGATGACCGACACGCCGGTGCCGGCGGTCGACTCGGCGGCCGCCATCGCCACCGCCTTCCCGAGCGATCCCGCCGGCACGCTCTACAACGTCGAGTTTGCGCCGCCCACCACCAACAACCAGCGCATCTGGTCGATCACGCAGCGCCCGTCGGGACCGACGGTGAAGATCGACGCCGACACCGGCGTCGTCGTCCCCTGATCCGCCATGTTCGCGTGGCTGAGGCGCAGGCGCCACGAATCGATCCGCCGCCGCCCGTTTCCGGCGGCGTGGCGCGCGATCATCGAGAAGAACGTTCCGTACGCCGCCTGTCTGCCGCCGGCGGACCGGGAGGAGCTCGCCGGACACGTGCAGGTGTTTCTCGCCGAGAAGCGCTTCGAGGGGTGCGGCGGCCTGCAGATCACCGATGAGGTTCGGGTCACGATCGCCGCCCAGGCCTGCGTCCTTCTGCTCCATCGCCAGACGGAGTACTACCCGCAGCTGGTCTCCATCCTCGTCTATCCCACGACCTATCTGGTGCCGGGCGGCCGGCGCACGGCGGACGGGCTGGTCTCCGACACGCCGGAGCCGCGGCTCGGCGAATCCTGGGCTCGCGACGTGGTGGTGCTGGCCTGGGACAGCGTGCTCCGGGGCGCTGCCGACATCCATGACGGACACAACGTCGTGCTGCACGAGTTCGCCCATCAGCTGGATCAGGAGAGCGGCGCGGGCGACGGGGCGCCGATCCTTGCCCGGCGCTCGATGTATGTGGCGTGGGCGCGGGTGCTGGGCCACGAGTTCGCCGAGCTGGTGCGCGAGGCCGAGCGCAACCAGCCCACGCTGCTCGATCAGTACGGCGCGACCAACCCGGCCGAGTTCTTCGCCGTCGTGACCGAGACCTTCTTCGAGCGGCCGCGCCAGCTGCGGTCGAAGCATCCGGCGCTCTACCTGCAGCTGCAGCAGTTCTACCGTCAGGATCCGGCCGCCCTCGTCCCCCCTGACGGTGCTTGAGCGCTGCCCCGGCGGGCCCGTCGCTGGCAATTTCGAACCTGGGTCGGTAGGCTGTCGCTGGAAATGCGAGACGAGGCGCGCCAAGGATCGAGGCAGCGGCGCGCCGCCGCAGTGTGCGCGCCGGCCCTGGCGCTCGCGCTCGCCGCCTGCAGCGCCGGCGCACGCCGCCCGGTCCAGGGCTACGTCGAAGGCGAGTACGTGCGCGTCGCCGCGCCGTTCGGCGGCACGCTGGAGCGGCTCTCGGTGACCCGGGGCCAGCAAGTCGCCGCGGGCGCGCCAATCTTCGCGCTCGAGCGCGAAGACGAGGTCGCGGCGCGGCGGCAGGCCGAGCAGCAGCTCGCTGCCGCCGAGGCGCGCCTGGCCAATCTGCAGACCGGCAAGCGGGCGCCCGAGGTGGCGACGGTGGCCGAGCAGCTGCGGCAGGCGATCGCCGCCCGCGAGCTCTCGCTCGCGAATCTCAAGCGACAGGAGAAGCTGAGCGCGGGCGGCTTCGGCAGTGGCGCCGCGCTCGACGACGCGCGCACGCAGCTCAAGCGCGACCAGGCACAGGTGGCCGGCCTGCAGGCGGCGGTGGCGACCGCGAAGCTGCCGGCGCGCGCCGACGAGATCCGCGCCGCTCAGGCGGACTCCAGCGCTGCCCGCGCCGTGCTCGCGCAGGCCGAGTGGCGCCTGGCGCAGCGCGCGATCCTGGCGCCGGTCGCGGGGGTCGTGCATGACACCTACTACGTCGTCGGCGACTGGGTCCCGCCCGGCAGCCCCGTCGCCAGCATCCTGCCGCCCACGAACCTCAAGGTGCGCTTCTACGTGCCGGAGACCGCGCTCGGCGGCCTGACGGAGGGCCAGTCCGTCCGCGTCGCCTGCGATGGCTGCGCGGCGCCGGTGGGGGCCAAGATCGTCTTCATCTCCAACCGCGCCGAGTTCACGCCTCCGGTCCTCTATTCGCGCAACAATCGCGGCAAGCTCGTCTATCTCGTCGAGGCGAAGCCGGCGCCCGCCGACGCGGACAAGCTGCGCGTCGGTCAACCGGTGGACGTGACGCTGGCGGCGGTGCGGTGAAGACGGCGACCACCAGCAGCGCCGACGTGGTCATCGACGTGCGCGGGCTCAACAAGAGCTTCGGCCGGCATCACGTCGTCAAGGACGTGGCGCTGGCGGTGCGGCGGGGCGAGATCTTCGGCTTCCTCGGGCCGAACGGCAGCGGCAAGACGACGACCATTCGCATGCTCTGCGGGCTGCTCACGCCCTCGTCGGGCGAGGGCACCTGCCTCGGCTTCGACATCGGCCGCCAGACCAAGGAGATCAAGCGCCACGTCGGTTACATGACCCAGCGCTTCTCGCTGTGGGAGGATCTGACGATCCGGGAGAACCTCCGCTTCGTCGCGCGCATGTACGGGATGGACCGGGTGCGCGCGCGCGTCGAAGCGGCCTTGGCGCAGCTCGGTCTGGCGGACCGGGGAGACCAGCTGGCCGGCGAGCTGTCGGGCGGCTGGAAACAGCGGCTCGCGCTCGCCGCCTGCCTGTTGCACGAGCCGCAGCTCCTGCTCCTGGACGAGCCCACCGCGGGCGTGGACCCCAAAGCGCGCCGCGACTTCTGGGACGAGCTGCACGACCTCGCCGCCAAGGGCATCACGGTCCTGGTGACCACGCACTACATGGACGAGGCCGAGCGCTGCCACAAGCTGGCCTACATCCTGAACGGCCGCCTCCTGGTGCACGGCACCGCCAAGGAGGTCATCGCCAGCCAGGGGCTCGTCACCTGGGCGGTGGACGGCGACGATCTGGCGGCGCTGGCCCGGCGGCTGCGCGCGCTGCCCGGCGTCGATCAGGTGGCGGCCTTCGGCGCGATGCTGCACGTCACCGGGGCCGACGGGGCGCGCCTCGAAGCGGCGCTGGCGCCGGTCCGGGCCGCGGAGGCCGGGCGGCAGTGGCGCCGGGTCGAGCCCGGCCTCGAGGATGTCTTCATCAACCTGATGGAGAGCCACGATTCGCCGATCTCCGACGGCGATCCGCCCGACGGCGGCACCGGGACGGCGCGATGAGCCCGTTCTTCTCGCTGTCGCGTTGGCTCGGCATCGTCGGCAAGGAGTTCATTCAGCTGCGCCGCGACCGGCTCACCTTCGCGATGATCGTCGGCGTGCCGGTGATCCAGTTGGTGCTGTTCGGCTACGCCATCAACTCCAACCCGAAGCACCTGCCGACCGCGCTCATCGACTTCGATCGCAGCGAGTTCTCGCGGAGCATCGGCGCCGCGCTCGTGAACAGCGACTACTTCCGCTTCGTCGGCGAGGCGCCGAGCGAGGTCGCGGCGGACCACATGCTGGCGACGGGCCGCGTGCAGTTCGTGGTGACGATACCGGCGGGCTTCGCCCGCGCGCTCGTCCGCGGCGAGCATCCCTCGGTGCTGGTCGAGGCCGACGCCACCGACCCCCTGGCCACCGCCAACGCGATCGCGGCCCTGTCGGAGCTCTCGCAGTCGGCGCTGGCCGAGGATCTCACGGGCCCGCTGGCCCCGCTCGCCGGCAGGCCCGGCGGCTTCCAGTTCGTCGTCCACCCGCGCTATAACCCCGAGTCGATCTCCGAGTACAACATCGTTCCCGGCCTCATCGGCGTCATCCTGACGATGACCATGGTGCTGATCACCGGCCTGGCGATCACGCGCGAGCGCGAGCGCGGCACGATGGAGAATCTGCTGTCGACGCCGGCCACAGCGCTCGAGGTCATGACGGGCAAGATCGTGCCCTACGTCGCGATCGGCCTTTTGCAGGTCACGCTGGTCCTGGCGTTGGCGAAGCTGATGTTCGCGGTGCCGATGGCGGGGAGCCTGGTCGCGCTCTACGCGTGCGTGCTCTTGTTCATCGCCGCCAACCTGACGCTCGGGCTCACGTTCTCGACGGTGGCGCAGAACCAGCTGCAGTCGATGCAGATGACGGTCTTCTTCTTCCTGCCGTCGATCCTGCTGTCGGGCTTCATGTTCCCGTTCCGCGGAATGCCCGTCTGGGCGCAGGCGATCGGCGAGGTGCTGCCGCTGACGCACTTTCTGCGCATCGTTCGCGGCCTGCTGCTCAAGGGCAACGGCCTGGCCGCGGTGTTGCCCGAGGTGTGGCCCATCGTCGCCTTCACGCTCATCGTGGGGCTGATCGGGCTGCGCGCGTTCCGCAGCACGCTCGACTAGTACCTCGCCACAGTGATTTTGATTGGTATCCGCCGATTCGGCGCCAGGGCGAGGCGCGACGACGAGGGAATACTGTCTGTATTTCGAGGAGGAGCAACGAAGCCATGGGCGTCGAGGACCGGCGCAGACCGGTCGAAATCACTGTGGCGAGGTACTAACCTTAGGGGGGCGGAGCCCCCCTCGCCGCAATGCCGGTCACTTCTTTTGCGAGAGCTTCTCCGCGAGCTTCTTTTCGTCCAACTGCGCGGCGTGGTAGCGGCGGCGAATGCTCTCGATGTCGACCGTCGGCGCGGGCAGCTTCATGTCGAGCGAGTCGAGCGACTCCAGCACGATGTTGCCGACCGCCAGGTTTCGCAGCCACTTGTGGTTCGCCGGAATCACGAACCAGGGGGCGTGGGGCGTGCTCGTCCGGGCGAGCGCCTCCTCGTAGGCCGCGAGGTACTGGGGCCAGAACGCGCGCTCGGTGTAGTCGGCCTCGCTGATCTTCCAGTGACGCATCGGATCATCGAGCCGCTTTTCGAAGCGCCGGAGCTGCTCTTTTTCGTCGATGTGCAGATAGAACTTGAGGATGAGGGTGCCGTTCTCGGCGAGGTTCTTCTCGAAGTCGTTGATCAGATCGTAGCGCTTCGACCAGACCTCCCTGCTGACGAGGTCATGGACCCTGACGACCAGGACGTCCTCGTAGTGCGAGCGATTGAAGATGACCACCTCGCCGCGCGCCGGTGCCTGCTGGTGCGCGCGCCAGAGGAAGTCGTGCGCGGCCTCCTCCTTGGACGGCACCTTGAACCCGTGCACGCGGGTGCCCTGCGGGTTCATGGCAGCGAGGACGTGATTGATCGTTCCGTCCTTGCCCGCGCCGTCGAGCCCCTGCAGGCAGATGAGCAGCGATCGCCGGTTCTCGGCATACAGGAGGTACTGCAGCCGGCGCAGCTGCTCCGCGCCCTTGGCGATCTCGAGCTCCGCGGACGCCTTGTCCAGGCTGGGGTCCTTGAAGCCGGCGTCGATGTCGAGGAGCTTCGGCCTGGCGCCGGGCTTCACCCTGAAGCGGTCTGCATAGGTCGTCACGGGTCGCCTCCTCGCTCGGTTCTTGCTCGGAGCATGGGGTCGAACGTGGGCAAGATCTAGCGCCGCGGTACCAGCACGCGGAAAAGTCGGCGCAGCGGCGACGTCGCTTCGGACTCGCGGCGGAGCCGAAACGCGTGGCCGTAGGGCACGACTGCCTCGCGCGACGAGTCGTAGAACGTCGGCCGTGCTCCCAGCGGCATGAAGTGGCAGACGAAGCTGCGGCGCAACCGCTCGGGTCGCGTGACCTTCCCTCCGCCGTGCGCCAGGTCCGCGGTCCAGACGAGCACGTCGCCTTTGCGCGGCGTGAAGGTGCGCCGCATAAGGCCGCGGCGCGCGCACTCGCTCTCGAGATACTCGAGGAAGGCCGCGTGCTGGTCGGGCGCGTCGACCACCGCTTTGGAGCGGCCGCCGAAGCGGAACTCGGGGATCCGGTGGCTGCCCTCGTAGTAGACGAGCTCGCCCGTTCCCGGCTCGACATCCTGTAATGCGGTCCAGCTCGCCATCAACGCCAGCGGGTCGTGCGACAGCGGCAGATAGGCGGTGTCGAGGTGGATTGGCTGCTGGGAGCCGTGGCGGAAGCTCATGCTCTGGAAGCAGACCGGCGGGCGGTCGTACACCGCGGCGAGCAGCCGTTGCACAGCCGCCGGGAAGACCAGGTCCGGGCCGTCGCCGGAGTGCAGGTGCAGGCTGACGACCCGCACGGTGCGGTCACGCTCGGCGGCGGTGAGCGAGCCCACGACGCCGTCATCGTCGATGTATTGCAGGCCGCGCGGCGGCGCGTCCCAGACGCTGTCGAAGAGCGCGGCGTAGCGGTCGACGAGCACCGGCGCGACCGCGGCGGGGAGGTGCGCGTATCCGCGCTCGATCAGCGACCGCAGCTGGTCGGCGGTGGTGTCGTCGACGACGCCGGCGTCGATCTTGCGGGCGAGGACCTCGACCGCGTCCGACCGATGAATCCAGACGCCTTCGCGGTTCGCCGGACGCGGCGCGATCTGCGAGCTCGGCGAGGGCGTACGGGCAGAGTCAGCCATGTCGTCGCTGCAAGGTGAGCACCGGCTCGAGGGCGCTGTCAATTGTGCGCGTCGGCCGCCGGCTCACGAAGCGGCGCGGCCGGGAGCCCTACCGCTTGTCCCCGGTCGACGGCTGGGAGCTGACCGTCTCCAGGAGCGCCACCAGCTCGCGCTGGCCGAACGGTTTGTGCATGAAGAGCTGGCGCGGTGGATCGTCGACGAAGGCGGCTGGTCGGGAGAGTCCGGAGATGAGCACGCGACAGACAGAGGGACGCTCTCGGCGCAGCCAGGCGAAGAAGTCCTCGCCGCTCTGGCCGTGGTCGAGCCCGACATCGATGAGGGCGATCCCGATCTCCGTATCGCTGGCGATGATCTCCCGCGCTCGCGCGATGTCCGAGGCGTGAATCCCGGAGCAGCCGAGATAGCCGAGGCCCCGGACCAGCCCCTGCGCCACGAGGTCGTCGTCCTCGAGAATTAGGACTTTCACCACAACTCCCCCCATCAAACTCTACTCGGAGTTTTGGTTGGGGAACATGCGACAAATTGTCGCAGGGCTGGCGGCGATCCCCCCCAAGCGGCCGGTGGTAGGATTGAAACCATGGTCACGCTCGGGGCGGGGAGGCCGGCAGTGGGCGGCGACGTCAGGCTCGACGACTGCGCGCTCGATCTGCTTCGCGAACGGCTGCGCAGCGCCACGACCGAGTTCCATCTGCAGCGCACGCTGCACGATCTGGCAAATCATTTCCACGCCATCGAGCTGCGCGTCACGTTCCTCGAGGCCGAGCAGCGCGCCAACCCCGATTGCCCCCCGGTGTTGCGGGAGGCGCTGCAGAGCTGCACCAGCGCCCGTGAGCGCATCGACGCGCTCAAGCAGGAGTCCGCGACCGCGCCGGCGCAGCCGCGCCGGGTCGCGCTGCAGCCGATCATCGCGCAAGCGGCGGCCCTGGCGCTGCGCGACGGCGGCTCGGTGTCGGCCACACCCGAGCTCGGATCGCTCCCGGAGGTGCAGGGCGTCGAGCAGGAGCTGGCCATCGCCTTCGTGCATCTGTTCGACAACGCTCGCGAAGCGAACGGTCGCGTCCAGCTGGACGGCACTGCCGACGACGAGGCGGTCACGCTCGACATCTCCGATGACGGCAGCGGCATCGCCGAAGAGCTGCGCTCCAGGATCTGGAAGCCGTTCTTCACGACGAAGGACTCGCAGCACCATCATGGGCACGGCCTGGCGCTGGTGCAGCAGATCCTGCGCCGCGCGGGCGGCAGCGTGCAGCTCCAGGACCGCGGGCCAGGCGCTTCGTTCGCGCTCAGGCTCGCGCGCTGAGCGACGGCCACTCAGCTCAAGGGGCCTCGCCCCGGGGGTGTAGGCCGCGATAGTCGGCCAAGAGGGCGAGCACGCGCTCCAACAGCGCCGCCGGAACCAGCTTTTCCCCCAGCGCGCCGCGCGCTGCCTGCGCGCTGGCGAAGAACTCGGAGCGGAACCCCTCGGAGGCGGGCACGCGCTTGAGGCCCTGCTTGGCGAACAGGTGGTCGAGCAACGCCTCGTCCTGCTCACGCCCGATCTCCTCCAGACGGGCGATCGTCTTGGCCGCCGACTGCCGCACGGCCTGCTGGCCCGCCACCGGGAGCTGATCGTAGGCGCGACTGCTCATGAGCAGACAGCCGCGCAGAAAGCTCGGCCGCAGGTCGGTGTAGTAGTGCGTCTCGGCCGACCATTGGAAGGCCAGCGCCGCCGTCGGCACGCCGAAAAAGCCGTCGAGCTGGTGCTTCTCGTAGGCGTCCGCCGCCGCCTCCAGCGGCTTCGGCACCACGGTCAGGCCCATCTGCGTCAGCGTGCGCCGATAGACGTCGTCGAGATCCCAGATCCACAGGGGCGTCTTCTTCAGCTGGGCCATCGACGTGATCGGCTGGCGCGAAAAGATGACGTCGGGCCCGATGCCCATCTCGCCCAGGTTGACGAAGCCGGCCTTGAGGAACTCGGAGTCGAGGGTCTCCTGGAGGCGGCCGCTGACATAGGCCGACTCGTCGCGGCTCTGGAACAGGCCCACGATGCGCAGCGCGCGCAGCGTCGGGGCCAGCCGATCGCACGCCATGCCCGCCGAGGCGATGCCGTCGAGCTGTTCCCGCTTGATGCGATCGAGCATGGTCAGCTCGTCGCCGGCGATGCCGCCGAGGTACCATTTCATGCGCACCTGACCGCCGGTGAGCTCGGCGATGTCACGCTCGAAGGCCAGCCCCTCGCGCGCCCAGGCGGTGCCGGGTGGGGCGGCGGTGGCCATGCGCAAGACGACCGGGTCGGCCTGTGCTCCGGCGGCCCAAAGACAGATCACGAGCGTCACTACGCGCACCAATTCGCTCTCCCTTCGACGGCACCACGGGCTGGCGCGTCAGTCTGCCAGTACCAGCGGCCCGCACGTGCCGCATCGGGCGCGGGTGCGATCAGTTTACTATCGAGCTGGGCGAATCGAAAAGAAGAGAAAGCGGAGCCCGTCGCCTACAGCGCGTCGAGGGCCGCCACGTCGACGGCGACGGTGAGCTGATGTGCGCCGCCGCCGAGGATGACGCCGCGGATGGGCGTCACGTCGGAGAAGTCGCGCCCGTGGCCGATCGTCACGTGCTCGTGGCCGGGCATGAGGTCGTTCGTCGGATCGAAGTCGATCCAGCCGAGCTGCGGCACCCAGGTGGCGAGCCAGGCGTGCGACGCGTCGGCACCGACGAGCCGCGGCCTGCCCGGCGGCGGGTGCGTCAGGAGGTAGCCGCTGACGTAGCGGCCCGCGAGGCCGAGCGTGCGCAGGCAGCCGATGGCCAGGTGCGCGAAGTCCTGGCACACGCCGCGCCGCACCGCGAGCACGCGCGACAGCGGCGTCGAGACCTCCGTGGCGCTGGCGTCGTAGGTGAAGTCCTCGTGGATGCGGTGCACCAGATCGCGGACCGCCTCCAGCACCGGGCGGCCGGCGGAAAAGGAGGGCACCGCGTAGGCCTCGAGGTCGGCGGTGGTCCGGATGTGGGGCGAGTCGAAGGTCATCTCGCAGGCGTCGAGCACGTCGCGGTGACGATCGGAGCGCAGGCGATCGCGGACCTGCTCCCACGGCGGCGTGCGCCCGAGGTCGGGCGGCGGCAGCGGGGTGACGTCGACGAGGCTGGTGGCGATCACCTCCAGCGACCGGTGCGGCTCTTCGAGGCAGAAGTGCAGCGCGCGGTTGCCGAAGTAGTCGAAGCGGCGCCGTCGCACCGTGGGGCGGGGCAGGATCTCGATGTGGTGCGAGAGGGTGTGCTGGTGCTCGTGCTCGCGCGGCGACAGGCGCGCCTCGTGGCGCGAGGTGGTGACCGCTTCGCCGTAGCGATAGGTGGTGCGGTGCACGACGCGCAGCTTCACGGCTCCCCTCCACCGCGCTCCTCGCGCTGCAGGTGGCGGGGCACGGCGGCGTGGTTCAAGTAGCTGTCGGAGAGCGACTCGCTGATCGCGGGCAGCACCGTGCCGAGCCGGCGCAGGGCCGCGTCGAGCTCGGGGCGGTCACCGGCGCCGTCGGCGGCACAGAGTCGCTCGATCTCGGTCAGCTCCAGCTCGTTCTGCGCGGCGATGACCAGGCGGAGCTGCGGGCTGAGCGCGGCGGCGTTGCCGAGCGGGGGTAGCGCCCGCATGTGCTCGGCCAGCGCCCGCACCTGAAAGAGCACGCTGCGTGGGTTGGTGTCGTCGACGAGCAGGAGATCGAGCACCGGCGCCGTCTGCAGCGTCGCCAGGTAGCGACGGCGATAGGTCATGCCGCTGTCGGCGATCTCCAGCACCGCCTCGAGCAGCGGCCGTTCGTGATCGGCGGCCCGCACCGTGGTGGCGCGCAACAGCGTCAGCAGCGTGACCGCGCGCTCGAGCCGCCGTCCCATGTCGAGGAAGCGCCACGACTGCCCGCGGGTCATGCTCTCCATGAGCAGGCCGCTGAAGGCGGCGAGCGTGATGACGACGCGGTTGAGCCGATCGGTGAGCACGCTCAAGCGATCGGCGCCGGCGATCTGCTCGAAGCGGCCCGCCTCCTCGTCGAGCGCGGCCAGGACGCGCCAGGTGTCGATCGAGATGCGGTCGCGCACCAGGCGTCCGGCGCGCACCGTCGAGTGGATGACCGCGGCCAGCGAACCGACGCTGCTCGAGTCGCGGACCGCGGCCATGAGCTGGCTCTCGGCGCCGGCCAGGGTGGGGGCGCCGTCGACGGGAATGTCGGCGCTGTAGAGAAATTCGTTCTGGGCGCGCAGCGCGGCCAGAAGTGGGCCGAACTCGCCCGAGCGATTCGAGCTCCGACTGATCGGCCACCTCCGACAGGCGGGCGCCGAGCACGCGCGCCAGCCGGGCGATGCCTTCGGCGCGCTCGGCGTAGCGGCCGAGCCAATACAGATTGTCGGCGGCGCGGCTGGGCAGCTCGCTGCCGCCGCGCGACAGAACGATCGGCCGCTCGGCGTCGCGCAGCAGGCTGACCTCGGCCACGGCCTCGTTCGACAGCACCCAGACGTCTTTGCTGCGGGCGCCGCGCTGCATGGTGACCTCGGTGCCGCCCTCGAGGCCGGCCACGCGCGCCAGGCCGCCGGGCATCACCAGATAGTCGTGGTTGCGCGTCGCCACCGCGTAGCTGCGCAAGACCAGCGTGCGCGGCGTGAAGGCACCCTCGTCGAGAAATGGAGTGGTCGACGGCGGAACATGCTTCTGTGCGACGAAGGCGGCGGGCCGGGCGCGGATCTTCGCCAGCAGCTCGTCGCGCTCGGCGGCCGAGAGCGCGCCGGTGAAGACGGGGTCGGTCTTGCCGTCGAAGAAGGTGGGGCGGACGACCAGGTCGTCGAAGCGCGCCAGCACCTCGGCCAGCGCCGCGGCGTCGCCGCACCAGAAGGTCGGCACCGAGGGAATCGCCAGCGACTCGCCGAGCAGGCCCCGGCAGGCCGCGGGCAGGTAGGGCAGAAGCGCGGTCGTCTGCACAAGGCCGGTGCCGAGCGGGTTGGCGACCACGACATTGCGTGCGCGCACCGCTTGCACCAGCCCGGGCACGCCCAGCATCGAGTCGGCGCGTAGCTCGAGTGGATCGCACTCATCGTCGTTGAGCCGGCGGAAGATGACGTCCACCGGCTGCAGGCCGCCGAGCGTCTTCAGAAACACGCGGTCGTCGCGGACCGTGAGGTCGCCGCCGTTGACCAGCGTGAAGCCGAGGTACTGCGCCAGGTAGGCCTGCTCGAAGTAGGTGGCGTCGTACGGCCCGGGGGTGAGCAGCACGATGCGCGGGTGGTCGCGGTTGTGCGGCGCCCGCTCGCGCAGCGTCTCGCGCAGCGCGCGGAAGAACGGCGCCAGCCGCTCGACGTTGCACTCGCGGAACATCTCGGGCAGCGCGCTCGAGATGACGATGCGGTTCTCGAGCGCGTAGCCGGCGCCCGTCGGCGCCTGGACGCGATCTTCGAGCACCTGGAAGCTGCCGTCGGCCGTGCGCAACAGATCGGCGCCGATCACCGACAGCCACTCCTCCGCCGACGAGAGCACGCCGTGCAGCGGACGCAGATAGTCAGGGATTGCCGAACACCAGCCCGGGCGGAATCCAGCCCTCGACGAGCGCGCGCTGCGGGCCGTAGAGATCGGCGAGCAGCGCGGCGAGCAGGCGCGCCCGCTGCGAGAGGCCGTGGGCCAGCTGCGCCCAATCGTCGGGGCCGAGGACGCACCGGAATGAGCGACAGGTTCCACGGGCGCTCGAGCCCGCGCGGATCGCCGTAGACGTTGTAGCTGACGCCGTTCTCGTGGATGAGGTGGCGCGCCTTGTCCCAGCGGCGCCCGAGGTCGCTTTCGTCGAGCGCCTCGAGCTGTTGCAAGAGCTTGCGCCACACCGGCCGCACGTGCGCTTCGGCGTCCATCATCTCGTCGAAGCTGCCGGCGCGCGGCGCGTAGCCGCGCACCAGGCCCGGCTTCGGTCCGCCTGACGACAATGTGCTCATCGCAGCACCCGCATCATACCGGAACGGACGGCGTCTCAGGTCGGGCGTCGCAGGTCGAGCGTGAGCGGAAGCTCGAGGCTGCGCGCCTCGCCGGGCGGCACCGCGGCGCCGGGCGAATGGCCGAACGGGACGAAACGGGCGATGCGGCGGCTTTCGGCTTCCAGCCCATTTTTCGGATAGACGTCGTACGCACGCCCGCCGGGGTGCGCAACGTGGTAGGTGCAGCCGCCGATGGCGCGCGCCGACCAGCGTGTCGATGAGATCGAACGTCAGCGGCGCGTGCGACGGCCAAGGTCGGGTGCAGCGACGACGGCGGCTTCCACGCCGGTAGCGCACGCCGGCGACGTGCTCGCCGGCGCGGCCGGTCGGGTGCAGCGGCAGCGGCTGGCCGTTGCACGCCACCTGGTGCCGCCCGTCGGTGAGCCCGCGCACCAACACCTGCAGGCGCTCCACGGACGAGTCGACGTAGCGCGCCGTGCCGCCCCCGCCCGGCTCCTCGCCCAGGACGTGCCAGGGCTCGATCGCCTGCCGCAGCTCGAGCTCCACGCCGTCGACGGCGACGGCGCCGTAGCGGGGAAAGCGGAACTCGCAGTGCGGCAGCGAACCAGTCGGCGTCGAGGGAAAAGCCGGCGCGCGCGAGGTCGCCGATGACGTCGGCGAAATCCTGCCAGACGAAGTGGGGGAGCATGAAGCGGTCGTGCAGGCGTCGTGCCCCAGCGCACGAGCGGCCGCGCGTACGGCTCCTTCCAGAACCAGGCGACCAGGGCGCGCACCAGGAGCTGCTGCGCCAGGCTCATGCGCGCATCGGGCGGCATCTCGAACCCGCGCAGCTCGACCAGGCCCTGGCGGCCGCTGGCGCTGTCCGGGCTGAAGAGCTTGTCGATGCACAGCTCGGTGCGGTGCATGTTGCCCGTCACGTCGACCAGCAGGTGACGGAACAGGCGATCGACCAGCCAGGGCGGCGCCGCTCCGTCGTGGTGGGCGAGGGCACGCAAAGGCGATCTCCAGCTCGTACAGGACGTCCTGGCGCGCCTCGTCGAGCGCGGCGCCTGGCTGGTGGGACCGACGAACAGCCCCGAGAACAGGTACGACAGCGACGGATGGTTGATCCAGTAGGCGAGCAGGCTGCGCAGCAGCTCGGGACGCCGCAGAAGCGGGCTGTCGCTCGCGCGTGGCCCCGCCGAGCACGAGGTGGTTGCCGCCGCCGGTGCCGGTGTGGCGGCCGTCGAGCATGAACTTGTCGGTGCCGAGGCGGGTGGCGCGCGCCTCTTCGTAGAGCGCGGTGGTGTTGTGCACCAGCTCGCGCCACGACGCCGCGGGATGCATGTTCACCTCGATGACGCCGGGATCGGGCGTGACCGACAGGCGGCGCAGGCGCGGATCGTTCGGCGGCGCGTAGCCCTCGATGCGCACCGGCAGGCGCAGCTCGGCGGCGCTGGCCTCGACCGTGGCCACGAGCTCGAGGTAGTCCTCGAGCGCCGCCAGCGGCGGCATGAACACGTGGAGCGTGCCGTCGCGCGGCTCGACGCACATGGCGGTGCGCACGATGTTGCGCGCCGAGAGGCCGCGGGCGACGTCGGCGGCGCGGGCCGCGGCCAGTGGCGAGCGGCCGCGATGCGCCTCGGCCAGCGTGCGACGCGAGGCCAGCGGCGGGCGCGGGGCGAACGGATCGCGCTCGTGCTCGGCCACGAGATCCTCGGGCGCCGACCAGGGCAGCGAGTCGAGCGGCAGGCGAAAGCCCATCGGCGAGTCGCCGGGGGTGAGGTAGAGGCGATCGTCGCGCAAAAGCCAGGCGCCGCTGCTCCAGTGCAGCCCGGCGCCGGACTCGTCGGCGCGCAGCGGCAGCGCCCAGCCGACCGGGCGTCCCAGGCCGTGCGCGAACACGCGACGCAGCCGCGCGCGCTCCTCTTCGTCGTCGAGACGGGCGTCGAGCGGCATCGACGTTGGCCGGCAGCCGGCGCTCGCGCCACAGGTAGTACCAGTGCGTCCTCGTAGCCGGGCAGCACATGGCCGTCGGCGATCCCGAGGCGGCCCACGATGGACTGCAACAGCGCACGCGCCTGGTCGCTGCCGTCGCGCCGCGGGCTGCCGTCGGCCAAAAGCGTCCAGTCGTTCCACAGCGGCTCGCCGTCCTTGCGCCAATAGAGCGAGTAGGCCCAGCGCGGCAGCGACTCGCCCGGATACCACTTGCCCTGACCGTGGTGGAGAGGCCGCCCGGGGCGAACCGCGCCATGAGCCGGCGGATGAGCTGGTCCGACAGGCGCGCCTTTTGCGGGCCGAGCGCGGCGGTGTTCCACTCTTCGCCCTCCATGTCGTCGACGGAGACGAAGGTGGGCTCGCCGCCCATGGTGAGGCGCACGTCGCCGGCCTCGAGCGCGCGATCGACGGTCTCGCCGCAGGCGAGGATCGCCTCCCATTGCGCCTCCGAGTACGACCGCGTCGGGCGCGGCCGGTCCTCGATGCGCGTCACCTGCATCTCGAAGGCGAACTCCTCGCCCAGCTGGTCGTCCTCGTCGCGCTTGTCCCAGCTGAACGAGCCGTAGCACCGGCGCGGCCGCGCTCGGATCGGCGGTGCAGGCCAGCGGGATGTGCCCTTCGCCGCAGGCCATGCCGGAAGTGGCGTCGAAGCCGACCCAGCCGGCGCCGGGCAGATAGGCCTCCGCCCAGGCGTGCAGATCGGTGCAGTCCTGGGCGACGCCGGCCGGCGCCTTCGAGCGGCTTCTGATCGGGCACGAGCTGGATCGAATAGCCGGAGACGAAGCGCGCCGCGATGCCGAGGTGGCGCAGCACGTTGCACCAACAGCCAGGCGAAGTCGCGGCACGATCCGTGGCCGCGCTCGAGCGTCTCGTCGGGCGTGAACACGCCCGGCTCCATGCGGATGTCGTAGCGCAGGACGCGCTGCAACAGCTGGTTGATGTCGACCAGCACGTCGAGCGTGCGCCGGCCGGGGCGGGCGATGTCGTCGCGGATGCGCCCGGCGAGCTGCTCGAAGCGGGCGCCGGTCTGCGCCCGCTCGAGGTAGGGCCACAGGTCGCGGTCGAGCGCCGCGTCGTAGGCGAACGGGAACTTCTCCGCCGTCTCGTCGAGGAAGAAGTCGAACGGGTTGATCGCGACCAGATCGGCGACCAGGTCCACCTCCACGCGCAGCTCCCGGGCCGGCTCGGAGAAGACGAAGCGCGCCAGGTAGTTGCCGAACGGATCCTGCTGCCAGTTGACGAAGTGCTCGCTCGGGCGTGACCTTGAGCGAGTAGGCGACGATCGGAGTGCGGCAGTGCGGCGCCGGCCGCAGGCGTACCAGCTGCGGCGACAGCTGCACCGGACGGTCGTAGAGGTAGCGCGTGACGTGTCGGAGCGCTACGCGGGTCGCCATGGTCTATCCATAACACCGCGCCGGGATCCCTTCGGTTACGGGTTTGTTTCGCGTGCGTACAATGGGTGTAACCGACGACAAACGATCTACCCCCGGGCGGGGAAATCGCTTACACCGGGAATCGTGTCCGTCGCGCTGCAGAAGCCGCCGCCTACGACGCAGTCGCTCTTCGCCCGATATCGTCCGCTCGATGGCAGCTGGGACGAGCTGATCGCTGCCGACGGATCGCCGCACCCCTACGCCGAGCGCCCGTGCGCGATGATGGACCCGGTCGGCTCGAGCCAGCTGCAGCGCTACCAGGCGCTCGCCGAGCTGGCGCTCTCCAGCCAGGGCGTCACCTTCTCGGTCTACTCCGATCGGCGCGGCACCGAGAAGATCTTCCCCTTCTGCCTGGTGCCGCGCGTCGTCGCCGCCGCCGACTGGGCGCGCGTCGAGCGCGGCCTCGTG
The DNA here is from genome assembly GCA_963816965.1 of uncultured delta proteobacterium. Classification (GTDB taxonomy): domain Bacteria; phylum Myxococcota_A; class Polyangia; order Palsa-1104; family Palsa-1104; genus JAQBQH01. Next base: position 1,547,734 of record CAWFMP010000004.1, on the reverse strand, counting down.
CAGCGCGTCGCGCGCGCTCGCGCTGTTCCTCGACGACGTCTACGGCGAGCAGCGCATCCTGCGCGACGGCGTCGTGCCCGCCGAGCTGGTGCTCGGCGCGAAGCATCTACCTGCCGCAGCTGCGCGGCGTGCGGCCGCCGGGCGGCGTGCGCATCCACATCGCCGGCATCGATCTCATCCGCAACCCCGACGGCGCGCTGCCGCGTGCTCGAGGACAACCTGCGCACGCCCTCGGGCGTCTCCTACGTGGTCGAGAACCGCCTGGTCACCAAGCGCGTCTTCCCGCACGTCGATCGACGCGGCGCGCGTGCGCCGCGTCGACCACTACCCGACGCGAGCTGGCCGAGACGCTGCGCTCGGTCTCGCCCGCCGAGGACGCCGAGACGCGCACCGTCGTCGTGCTCACGCCCGGGCCCGTACAACTCGGCCTACTTCGAGCACAGCTTCCTGGCGCGCACGATGGGCCTCGAGCTGGTCCAGGCGGCCGACCTCTTCGTCGAGCGGCGACGACGGTCTTCGTGCGCACGACGCGCGGGCCCGCGCCGCGTCGCACGTCATCTACCGCCGCATCGACGACGCCTTCCTCGATCCCGAGTTCTTCCGCCCCGACAGCCTGCTCGGCGTGCCCGGGCTGATGCGCGCCTAGGCGGCGGGCAACGTGGCGCTCGCCAACGCGCCCGGCAACGGCGTCGCCGACGACAAGGCCGATCTACCCGTTCGTGCCCGACATGATCCGCTTCTACCTCGGCGAGGAGCCGATCCTCGCAGCAGGTGCCGACACCTACGTGTGCGCGCGCGACGGACGACCTCGCGCTACGTGCTCGAGCACCTCGCCGAGCTGGTGGTCAAGGCGGTCGACGAGGCGGGCGGCTACGGCATGCTGATGGGCCCGCAGGCGACCGCCGCCGAGCGCGACGAGTTCCGCGAGCGCATCCTCGCCGAGCCGCGCCGCTACATCGCGCAGCACCGCGTCGAGCTGTCGACCTGCCCGACCTGGGACGCCGCCGAGCGGCGCGCTGCGAGCCGCGCCGCGTCGACCTGCGCCCCTTCGTCCTGACCGGCCGCGACGGCGCCTGGGTGCTGCCCGGCGGGCTGACGCGCGTGGCGCTGCGTCGAGGGCTCCTACGTCGTCAACTCGAGCCAGGGCGGCGGCTCCAAGGACACCTGGGTGCAGACGCGAGGACGGCGGCATGATCTCGCGCGTCGCCGATCACTGCTTCTGGTTCGGCCGCTACGTCGAGCGCGCCGAGAGCACCGCGCGCGTGCTGCAGGTGACGCGCACGCTGGCGCTCGACGCCGAGCTGCCGGCGACGCAGTGCTGGCGGCCGCTGGTGATCGTCGTCGGGCGAGGAGCCGCCGTTCGCCGAGCGCCTCGGCGCGAGGCGCGCCGGCGACGGCGAGCTCGTCCAGCGCTACATGACCTGGGACGACGGACAACCCGGTCAGCCTCGCGCAGCTCGGTGCGCGCGGCGCGCGAGAACGCGCGCTCGATCCGCGAGGTGCTCTGCCTCGAGACGTGGGAGGCGATCAACGAGCTCTACCTCTGGTCCTCGGGCGCGGACGCGGCGCGCGCAGCTCTACCGCGACGACCGCGACGAGCTCTACCGCAGCGTCCGCCGCGTCGACGCAGCTCGTGCCTCGGCCTGCTGCGCAGCACGATGCTGCACGACGAGCCGATCGACTTCCTCTGGCTCGGCGTGATGCTCGAGCGCGTCGGCCAGACCGCGCGCATGCTCGACGTGCACCACCACGCGTTCGAGCTCGAGCGCGAGCGGCAGGACGCGCACGAGATCGTCGAGACCGCGCTGTGGCTGTCGCTGCTGCGCGCCTGCTCGGGCTTCGAGGCGTTCATGAAGCGAGCATCAGGGGCGCGTGAGCGCGCAGGCGCTGGTCTCGTTCCTGCTGTTCGAGTCGAGCTTTCCCGCGCTCGCTGCGCTACTGCCTGCGCTCGTCGCGCTCGCTCTTGCGCGCCATCTGGCCGGCGGGCGGGGAGTCGGGGACGGAGCGCCCGTCGACGGCGCGGCTCGATGCGCTGCTCGGTCACCTGGAGGCGCACGAGGAGATCATCGGCGCCGCCGACATCCACGCGCTGCTCACCCACATCGTCGACGAGTCCACCGCCATCTGCACGCTGGTCTCGACGGACATCCTGGGGCCGCCGTCCAAGCCGGCCGACGTCGCGCTGGCAGCGACCGCCAGCGTCGAGAGCTGAGGCCGGCGACCGCCGCGGGCCCGGCGCGCGGCCGCGGCGCTCAGCCCAGCTCTTCGAGCACCGCGCGGGCGGCCTGCCGCCCCGCCTCGACATAGCCCACGCGCAGCTCGCGGCGAAACAGCCCCGAGAAGGCGTTCCCCGGCAGCGCCTCGTCGGGGCGGATGGCGATCAGCTCGACCTCGTTCCAGTCCATCACGTCGAGCACCTGGCGCGCCTGGTCGGGTGAGAGCATCCCGCGCGCCACCATCTCCTTGATGCGGCGCACCGAGGCGTTCACCTGCTCGGCGTCGTGCAGGTCGCGGTACAGGCGCTCGTGGATCAAGACCTCGATGAGGTGCACGAACAGGTCGACGCCGTGCAGCTTCTTGGTGGGAGCGGCGATGGCGGGGTAGGGCGCGATGACGAAGATGCGCCGCGCGCCGTCGGCGATGGCGAGCTTGACCGGCGTGTCGTTGACCGCGCCGCCGTCGCAGCAGGGCCCGACTCCCGCGATCTCGATGGGCGCGTAGAGCAGCGGGAAGGCGGCCGACGCAGCGACCGCCTGGTAGACCTCCTCGCGCCCGGCTGCGCTTTCGAAGCTGTGCTCGTCGAAGGGGAGCACGTGCTCGTAGGTGGTGGCCGGCTCGGCGCCGATGCTGCCGAGGACGCCCTGCACCAGCCCGACCACCAGCTTGAGCGAGACCGGGTTCACCTCCGGGCCGGCGAGCGGCTCGATCTCGGCGCGCATCAGCGCCAGCAGGTCGTCCGAGTCGGAGAGCGCGACGCGGCTCAACAGCTCCTTGAAGTCGACGTGGATGCTGTGCAGCCAGGTGGCGTCGTCCTCCCACAGCTCGACCAGCCGCGGGGCCGACTCGCGCTGCTTGCCCGCGCGGATGGACGCGGCGAGGAACGCGCCGTTGAGCGCTCCCGAGCTGGTCGCGACCAGCTGCGAGATCTCGATGTCGGTGCCTGCCAGCACCTCGAGCGCGCCGGCCTCGAACGCGCCCTTGGCGACGCCGCCGGCCAGGATGACCGCCGTGGTTTCCATGTGCCCTCCAGCTGCGAAGCATCGCAGATCGCCTAGCGTCTCTTGGGGACAATGTTCGCGCGAGGCCGGCTCCTATTCGATATCGGGCGTTCTCGACGCGATTCAACTTTTTTGGAGCGCGCTTGAATTCGTCGTATAGAAACGCGCCGTTCATGAGGGAGGTGGGATGTGGGGAGCTCGAGCGAGGCGGAGTGGATCGACGGGGACGCCCACCACGACGAGGACGCGCGCGGCAGTGAGCAGATCGCGCGCTCCAGCCTCGAGGCGTTTCGGGCGGTCGCGGAGAACAGTCCCGACCTGATCCTGCGCTTCGACCAGCAGCATCGACACGTCTACGTCAACCCGGCCGTCGAGCAGCGCATGCGCCGCCAGCGCCACGCCATTCGCGGAAAGACGCAGCGCGAGCTCGGCATCGACGCCGACGTTGCCCGGCTGTGGGAGGAGCAGCTCGAGCGGGTGTTCCGCAGCCGGCGCGAGCGGCGGTTCGAGTTCGCCCTCGGCTCGAGCTGGATGGACGGGCGCGAGCAGTTCGAGGCGCACGCGGTTCCCGAGATCGATCGTCGGGGCGAGGTCGTGACGGTGCTGGTGGTGGCGCGCGACGTGACCGAGCGGCGCCGCGCGGAGGCGGCGCTCGAGAAGCGCGAGGCGGCGCTGGCCAGCGCGCAGCGGATCGCCGGCTGCGGCAGCTTCCAGTGGGAGCTCGGCAGCGGAGCGCTGCACTGCTCGGACCAGCTGCGCCGCTGCCTGCCGCTGTCGACCGAGCCCGACCCGCTGTCGCTCGCCGATCTGCTCGGGCTGGTGCACCCGGAGGATTGGGGGCGCGTGCGGCGGACGCTGGAAGACGCGGCGCGTGGCGAGCGCACCTGGTCGATGCAGTTCCGCGCCACCGATCGCGACGGCGTGGAGCGCATCCTGCACTCGCGTGGAGAGGTGGTCACCGACGACAGCGGGCAGCCCGTGCGCCTGCTCGGGACGACGCTCGACGTGACGGAGCAGGAGGAGGTGCAGCGGTCGGTGCGCCAGCTGCTGCGCTTCTCGCAGTTCGCCATCGAGCACGCCGGGGATGCGATCCTCTGGATCGAGCCGACGGGGCACATCGTCTCGGCCAACCGCGCCGCCAGCGAGCGCTTCGGCCGGCCCAGCGTAGAGCTGGTGGGCAAGCCGCTTTCAGCTCTCGGCCTGACGGAGCCCGTGGGCGCGTGGCCCGAGCGCTGGCGGCAACTCCAGGCCACCGGCCGGCTGGGCTACGAGGTGACGCGCGCGGGCGATGCGTCGCTCGAGATTCGAGGCGCACCACGCCGAGATCGACGGACAGCAGTACGGCTGCCTGTTCGTGCGCCAGGCCGCGGCGCCCCAGCCCGCCGCCAGCGCGGCGCCCCAGCCCGCCGCGCTGGCGGTGCGCGCGCTCGTGCAGGATTTGCGCACGCCACTGGAGACCATCGTCCTGTGGACCGAGCTGCTCGGGCGCAACGAGGATCCGGCCACGCGTACCCGTGGCCTCTCCATGATCGCCGAGTGCGCCCGCGCGCAGCAGCGGCTGCTCGACGCGACGCTCGGCGCCGACGGCGCCTCCTGGCCGACGGTGCCGGCCGGTCCTCCGGCCGTCTCGGAGGAGCCGACGCCCGACCCCGCGGCGCAGCACCTATTGGGCGATGGGGAGCTCGAGATTCGCGGCGTGGGTCAGCTCCGCGCGCTCCGTCTTCCCGGCTGAAGGGCCGGGCGCCGGCGCGCCTCAGCGACGGCGGTAGCGAACCAGGCAGGGTCCGTCGCGGTCACCGAGCACGGGCATGATCCCTTCGCGCACGCCCGGCGACGGGCCGAGCCGCTCGAGCTCGAAGCGGCGGAGGAGCTCGACCAGGCTCATCTTCAGCCACAGGTACGAGAAGCGCTTGCCCGGGCAGATGTGCGCGAAGGTACCGAACGGCATGTAGCGCGCGGTCATGGTCGAGTGCGCGAGCTCCTCGGTGCCGAGCCAGCGCTCGGGCCAGTATTCACGCGGGCGCTCGTAGTTCTCCTCGCTCAGGTGCGCGAACGTCGGCGAGTTGCAGACCAGCGCGCCGACGGGGATCCGATAGTCGCGGAAGACGAACGGGCGATCGATCACCTTGCGCACGTTGACCGCCTTGATGCGCAGGCGCAGGGTCTCCATCGCGCACAGCTGGAGCAGCTGCAGCTCCTCGAGCGCCTTTTGCGGCAGCGGTTGCGCGTCCGCGCCGCCGCCGGCGACGGCCACCTCCTCCATGGCGCGCCGGCGATACGCCTCCTGGTCCAGGAGATCGCACAGCGTCCACCCGAGCGTGAGCGTGGGATTCAGGTAGGCGGCGAGGAACATCATGTACAGGTGGCCGACCGCTTCCCCGCGGGTCTTGCGCTGGTAGACGCTGGTCAGGCCGATGTCGAGGAAGCTCTGCTCGCTGCCGGGCTCGACGTGCTTGGCGTCGATCACCCGCCCCAGCAGATCTTCGAGCTGGGAAAAGAGCGCGTTTTGCCGGCGCCAGAACAGCGGATTGAGCAGGTTCCATTGAAACCGTCCCAGCGCCTCGAGCGGATTGGTGGCGAAGAACAGCTCGCGCCAGCGGCCGAAGAATCCCGGCGACATGATCGTCTCGCCGATCATGAAGCGCGACGCGGTGCGGAAGGAGAGCGCGGAGGCCAGCTCGAAGACGTCGATCTCGCCCTGCCGGCCGAGCTCACGCAGCACCTCGTCGGTGCTGACGCGCACCGCCTCGAGATAGGCGCCGAAGTTGAACACCGCTCGCTTCTTGCTGAACGCGTAGAGCTCCTCGTCCCCGGTGCCGATGAAGCGCTTGGGCAAGAGCCCACCGAAGATCTCGACGAAGCCGCCCTTCAGATCGAGGGCGGGGCTGCTGAAGAAGGCCTCGGTCGCCTCGGCGCCGCGAACGGAATAGAGCGTCTTGCCGAAGTATCCGAAGCGAAAGATGTCGGAGCGCAGCGAATCGTGCGCGTGGGCGAGGAAGGTCAGCGGACGGCGGGAAAAGGCGATGCCGCTGCCTGCCCAGGGGAGCTCGCGGATCCGGGGCGGGTCGTGTCGCCGGCTCGGCTGCGTCGAATCGATCATCGCTTCCATTTGGTTCGTCTCTCCTTGGTCTTCTCGGCGCGCACGCCGGAGAAGAAGAGCTCGGTGACGCCGCCGAGCACGGTCCCGAGCGGAAGGGCCTGGTTGCCGTACCAGGCCAGGAGGCCCGCCAGCAGGTGGCCGAGGTAGAGGTCGCCCAGCATCTCCGCGGCCAGGCGTCCGGAGAGCTCGCCGCGCGCCGCCGCGGCGCCGAAGCGGGCCCGGAGCACGACGCGCAGCCGCGACGCCTCCTGATCCGACATGGTCGAGGCCGTGTAGTAGAGCGCGGTCGAGGCCACGTCGGGCAGGAGCGTCGGATCGTGCTCCCAGATCTTCACCAGCTCCCCGATCAGCGTGGCGAGCACGCGCTCGAGCCGGGCGCTGGCGGGCAGCGCGTCGATCGCGGCGCAGATCTGGCGCTCGGTCTCGCGGATGCGCTCGAGGAGCACGTCGGCCTTGGTCGGGAAGTGGAAGTAGAAGGCGCCGCGGCTGACCCCCGCGGCCTTGGCGATGTCCTCGATGCGGCAGTCGCTGACGCCCTGCTCGCGGAAGACCGCGAGCGCGCACTGGTAGAGACGCCGCCGCGTCTGCTGCCGCTGAAGCTCCCGCCCGGAGAGGTCGATCCGCTTCACCAGCCGCACACTGACATTCGTCACCGACAAGTGTCAATGACGTTCGTCAGTGAAATCGACGGTCGCGGGTCGCCTCTAGTACGTCGCCACAGTGGTTCTGACCGGTCTGCGCCGCTCCTCGACGCCCATGGCTTCGTTGCTCCTCCTCGAAATACAGCCAGTATTCCTTCGTCGTCGCGCCTCGCCCTGCGCGCCGAATCCTCGGCGGATACCAATCAAGGCCACTGCGGCGAGGTACCAGGGGGTTAGTTTGCGTACGCGGGTGGAGCGGGATTCAGCTTGCGGTCGAGCACGTGGAGCAGCGCGCGCAGCTGGCCGACGAGTGCGAGCAGGCGCTTGCCCTCGCTGCGCGAGATCGCCGGCGGTACCAGGCACGCCAGGCGGGGCAGCACCTCCAAGGCGTAGCTCTTGGCCTCGATGATGCGGTAGGGGGTCGCTTCCTCGACGGCCGCGGTGGCGAAGGCGAGCGCCTTTTCGATCGAGCGGCGCAGCCATTGACTGTCGTGCATGGTCCTCCTCGGTGCCGACCGTCGCGCCCCCCTTCCGCGCGCTCGACATCGATCAAACGATCGGGGCGGTGAGAAATTTCATGACGGCGACAAACTCGGCCTGGTGGGCGATGCGGACAACCTCGCTGGCACGATTTTGTGTCCGCTGTCGCTGCTTGGGACGTAGACCGGACCTATATACTGCACGGCTCGAGGCCATCGATGACCGACCTGTACACAGAACGGCGCGCGCAGATGTTCCCCCGGCTCGACGACGCGCAGGTGGCGCGGATCAGCCAGCAGGGCCAGCGGCGGAGGGTGCGCCGGGGCGAGGTCCTGTTCGAGGCCGGCGAGGTCAACCGGCGCTTCTTCGTCGTCCTCGCGGGCGCGCTCGAGATCGTGCAGCCGACCAGTGGCGGCGAGGCGATCCTCGTCGTGCACCGGCAGGGGGAGTTCACGGGCGAGGTCGACCTGATGACGCGGCGGCCGAGCCTCGTCCGCGGCCGGATGTCCGAGGACGGCGAGGTCGTCGAGTTCGAGGTCGACCGGCTGCGACAGATCGTGCAGGCCGACAGCGAGGTGAGCGACATCCTGATGCGCGCGTTCATCCTGCGCCGCATGGCCATCATCGCCTCGGGCCGCAGCTCGATCGTTCTGCTCGGGTCGCGCTTCTCGGCGCAGACCCTGCGGCTCAAGGAGTTCCTGGGGCGCAACACCGAGCCGTACTCGTCCATCGACGTCGAGGCGGATCCGGGGGTTCAGGAGCTGCTCGACCGCTTCCACGTCACCGTCGCCGACGTGCCGGTGGTGATCTGCCGGGGCGAGAAGGTCTTGCGCAACCCGACCAACGAGGAGCTCGCCGCGTGCCTCGGTTGGAGCGCCACCGTCGACGAAGAGCGGGTGCGTGACCTGGTCATCGTCGGCGCCGGGCCGGCCGGGCTGGCCGCGGCCGTGTATGCGGGATCGGAGGGCCTCGACGCCCTGGTGCTGGAGGCGAGCGCGCCGGGCGGACAGGCGGGGTCGAGCTCCAAGATCGAGAACTATCTGGGGTTCCCGACCGGAATCTCCGGCGCCGCGCTCGCCGGTCGCGCGGCGGTGCAGGCGGAGAAGTTCGGCGCCGAGATCGTGGTCCCGCAACACGCCGACGGACTGGACTGCGGGCGCCGCCCGTATGCGATCAGCCTCAGCGGCCACGGCGTGGTGCGGGCGCGGACGGTGGTGATCGCGTCCGGCGCCGAGTACCGCAAGCTGCCACTTGAGAACCTGGCCCAGTTCGAGGGAGCCGGCGTCTACTACGCGGCGACACACATCGAGTCGAAGGTGTGCAGCGACGACGAGGTCATCGTCGTCGGCGGCGGCAACTCCGCCGGGCAGGCGGCGGTCTTTCTCGCGCAGAGCGCGCGCCACGTCCACATGCTGGTGCGCGGCGATGGGCTGGCGCAGAGCATGTCGCGCTATCTCATCCGCCGCATCGAAGAGAACCCGAAGATCACGCTGCACGTGCACACCACCGTCGAGGCGCTCGAAGGCGAGGGGCACCTCGAGCGCGTGCGCTGGCGCGACCGCGCGCAGCCCGCCGCCGAGACGCGCCCGATTCGACACCTGTTCCTCATGACCGGCGCCAGCCCGAACACGCGATGGCTCCGTGGCTGCGTGGCGCTCGATGACAAGGGGTTCGTCAAGACCGGGCCCGAGCTACGCCCTGACGATCTCGCGGCGGCGGGCTGGCCGAACGCGCGCGCGCCCTACCTGCTCGAGACCAGCATGCCTGGAGTGTTCGCCGTCGGCGACGTTCGCTCCACCAGCATCAAGCGGGTCGCCTCCGCGGTCGGCGAAGGCTCCATCTGCATCCAGCTGGTTCACAAGGCGCTGCAGGAGTAGCCCTCCCAGGCGCTCGAAAGTGTGGATCGGACGCTGCGGGTTCCCGCCGGCGCGGGCGGTCTAGCGGCAATGCCGTGCACTTTGGCCGAGTGGTAGCGGGCCATAGTGAACGGCCTTGGGTCTAGCTCGGCAGCGGCGACGAGACGCGGAACCAGAGCACGCGGCCGACCCCGCACGAGACGCAGGTGACGTGCGCGGCGTGCAGCAGCGTCCCGGTGCGGGAGTCGGCCGTCTCGTCGTCGAGGCGGAGCGCCCCGTCGCACAGCGGGCAGGGCGTCGCGCGGGCGCGGACCGGGATCACCGATGTCGACACCACGCCGATGGGGCGGTCCGGCGCCCCACCCGGCACCAGCGACGCCAGCTTCTGCCGATCGCGTACCAGCTGGCGCGCCGCGCGCTCGCGGACGCGCCGCTCGGTGCGCGGGCGACCCTTCTTGCTCATCGCGGATATTGTAAGCGAGAGTCGACTCAGTCGAGATCGTGGTCGACGTCGATGCGGGTGCCGGCCGAGGGCAGACGGAAGGTGGCGGCGCCGACCGGTTGCCGGCGCGCTTCGTCGACCGTGATCGCGGCCGACCAGGCGCCGTCGATCCGGCGCTCGACCACCAGCGGCAGCTTGAGCGTGCGCGACCAGCAGATGCGTTCGCGCGCCGTGTTCGTCGACGCGTCGTACCAGCGGCACGCGCCTGCCGGCATGCGTGACTCGCCTTTGGCGCTCGGCTCGAGGCGAACCTCGCCCCGCGGGCGCGTCAACAGCGTCGCCAGCTGCGCCCAGTCGGGGAAGCTGCCGATGCGGTAGAGCTCGGCGCGCGAGACGTCGTAGGCACGCCCGCCCGCGCGGTCGACGACATGGTACTGGTCGTCCCCGCCCGGGCGCCGCTCGACGACGAGCGAGAGCCGCTCGTCGGTGTCACGCCGCAGCGCCGCCGCCGCGCGCCAGATCTCCAGCCGGTGCTCCTTGCCGGCGTCGTCGCGATAGCGCACGCGCGCGTGCACCGTCGGCGCGCCGTCGGCGGAGAAGAGGCGCTCCCAGCGCAGCGGCTCGCTGGCGGCCGAGGCGGCGGCGACGACGAAGATCGTCACCGCCGCCGTCGTGGCGCAGCGCTTCACTGGCGCACGGCCTTGGCCGAGTCGAAGTAGGTCCACGACTGCGAGCCCCTCGTCAGCGTCTTCACGTTCAAGTCGATCGTGTAGGTGCCGGTGGTGAGCGTCGTGTCGGTGCTGGCGCCGGTCGGATTGGTCGGCAGCTGGAACGACAGGCCCGTGGCCGGCGCCGCCGGATTCACCGTCGACGCCGCCGCCGTATAGTCGCTCATCGCGGCGCCGCCCGTGGCCAGCGCTTCGTCGAGGGACCGGCCGTTGGCGCCGGGTAGCGAGAGCCCGAAGATCCGCGCCACCGTCGGCGCCACGTCGACGTTGCCGGTCGGCAGCGCGTCGACCAGCGCGGTCTTGAAGTCGGGGCCGGCCGCGATGAGCGTGTTGTGCACGTCGCGCGGGCTGAAGCTGCCGTGCATGCCGCGGTTGTTGCCCGAGGCCATGCTCTCGTACTCGATGCCGGGGACGCCGGCGACGGTGGCGGCGTCGTCGAAGGCGTAGCTCAAGATGATGTCCGGCGCCCGCCCCGCGCTCTCCAGCTTGACCATCGACATCGGCAAGGTGCCGGCGGGCGTGCCGTACGCCGAGTTCACGAAGATCGCGCCCACCTCCTCGCGCTTTTGCAGGAAGGTGATGACGTTCTGCACCACCGTGGCCGAATGATCGGGGACGTAGACGTAGTCGCTGCCACCGTTGGTGGCGATGACGATCGCGCCCGTCGGCAGCGGGCCGGGGGGAACGAGGAACGCTGCGGTCGTGTAGCCGTTGGGGTTCGCCGGCTGCGTCTTGTTCGCCGGGCAGGCGGTGTCGAACGGCAGCGTCGGATACACCGTCGACGCGTCGGCTTTGATGCCGCTCATCGCCGGCACGTAGAGGCACGGGTTGCCGTCGAACACGTTGGCAAAGCCGGCGCGCGTGAGCAGATCGGCGAGGCGCACATCGCCCGACGCCGACCAGCCGTTGCTGTCGACGGCGCCGACGGCACCGCTGGTGATCGCGCGCAGCGGGAACAGCGCCAGCGGGCCCGAGACGTTGGAGTGGCCGTGGTCGGAGACGACGACGATATCGGTCGTCTTGTCCCAGCCCTTGCTCTGGAGCGCCGCCTGCAGCTGGCCCAACAGGAAGTCCTGGTTCTTGAGCGCGTCATGATAGGTGGGCGAGCCGGGGCCGTAGTTGTGCTCGGGGCTGTCAGGTGAGCGGAACCAGATGAGGGTGAGGTCGGGCGCTTTGGGCAGCACGTAGCTCAAGTAGGTCTGGAGCATGTAGAGGTTGGCGCTCGACGGCGGTGCCAGCTGCGCGGCGGTCGGATCGCCGGTCGCCTTGTCGGCGAGGGTGATGCGTCCCGGAGACGCGGTCGGCGTACCGTTGACGCTGCCGAGCGTGATCTGCCCGGGCGCGAAGGCGAGCGGCGCCGTCGACGGCAGCACGTCGCCGTGGCTCTGGATCTCCTTGGCCAACGCCAGCGGCCACACCATCTTCTCGTCGACGATGAAGCCGCCCTTGCGATAGTCCTGCAAGAAGGCCGCGCCCGACTTGCCGACGGCGGCGGTGGTGAGGCCGCGCGCCTGCGCCGCCTGGAACAGCGTGCTCACGAGGAGCAGCTTGTTGAGGTAGTAGTTGTCGAGGTCCTGCAGGATGCCGTAGTCCTCCGTGAACACCGGATCGACGAAGTCGGCGGCGCCGCCGCTCGACGAGGCGCCGGTGGCGCCGGGCGCGTAGAGCGTGTTGCCGTAGAAGCCGGTGGTGGCGGGGAACGAGCCCGTCGCGAACGCCGCCGAGTTCATCATCGTGAACGTCGGGTAGGTGGAGTGGTTGTCGGAGAAGTTCACGCCCGCCTGCTGCAGGGCGTAGAGGTTCGGCGTATCGGCTTGCGTCACCGAGTCGGGACGCAGCCCGTCCCACACGAACACGATCACCTTCTTCGTCGGCGCCGCCGCCGCCAGGTCGGTGGGCGCGCTCGACAGATCGGCGCCTCCGGACAGATCGGCCGCCGCTCCCAGGTCGTTTGCCGTGGCGCTGGTGGTGTCGTCGTCGCAGCCGGCCACGGCTCCGAAGGCCAACAGCGCAGCGATACCGATACAGGTCTGCCTCATTGCTCGACTCCTCTGTGTGCGCGCTTTGTACAGGGGGAGTCGTGTCCGGCGCGCAGCGCGCGCGAAAAGTTTCGGTGAATCGACCCGTCACGCGTTCATCGCCGATGCGTCATTTGTCTGTCGCGCGTTGCAACGCGTTCGTTGCACAGCGGGCGCGCGACAGGCGTCGATTACGCCGTGGAATTATGCAGCGCGTCGTCTCGTGCACGCGGAGCAAGCCGCCGTTTTGCTTCGGTCTGCGGCAGTTCTGACAAATCGATGAACGACCCGACAAAGGTTCGTTTCGCGCCGGAATGACGTTGCGCGGGATGTCGGCGGTCCCTTATTGCTGCCCCCAACACTTGCGGAGGAGAGCATGACCTTAAGGAACGTTTCCATGACACTCGCTGCGGCGGCGCTGACGCTGGCGGGCGCCGGCGTGGCCAACGCGGCCATGACCGATTGCACGCTGGTCGACGCAAACGGCCAAGTCACCCTCGACAACAAGGCCGGTACCGCGACGTTCACCGCGACGCCGATCTACATCACCGGCTCGACCGCGCTGGAGCCGCTCGAGAAGGCTGTCGGACCGACCCTCGCGGGCTTGGCCACCAACCCGTACGTCATCATCTATGCGAAGGATGGCTCGTGTGCGGGCGTCACTCGCATCAACGGCGACGGCAAGATCCCGACCACGGTCTCGATGTTCTACGTTCCGCCGGACGCCGACGGCACGACCAACGTGGCCTGCGGTACGTCGTCGGCCACGGTAGACGGCACGATGGTGCTTTCGGACGTCGACCCGACGCTGTGCCCGGGCATCACGGCGCAGCCGGCCGGCACGATGGACTTCCACGGTCCGGTCAACAACATGGTGTTCGTCGTGCCGCCGGCGGCGACGACGCAGGGGATCAGCGCCGAGATGGCCTACCTCATGCTCGGCATGGGCGCCAACGGCCAGGTCACGCCGTACATCGATCCGACGGCGTACTTCATCCGCACCGGCGACTCGGGCACGCGCGCGATGATCAACGCCAACATCGGCCTGACCACGCACAACTGGCAGGGCGACACCGGCGTCACCACCGCCAAGCCGGGCGGCTACGGATCGGGCGACGTGTTCGGCAAGGTGCAGAGCGCCAACACCACCGCGCCCGACAAGACCGTCGGCATCCTGGGCGAGGACTTCTACGATTCGTCGACCAGCGGCGTCAGCAACCGCAACGCGGTCAGGGCGCTCGCCTTCCGCGCCTTCAAGCAGCACCTGGCCTATCTGCCCGACTCGACGCTGACCTCGCGCGACAAGAAGAACGTGCGTGAAGGCCGCTACGCCATCTGGGGCTTTGTGCACATGATCGCCGCCGTCACCGGCACCACGCCGACCAACGCGGCGGCCAAGTACTTCATCGACCTCGTTCAGGGCAACCTGGCGAGCCCGCCGGCCGGCCTGAGCCCGCTCGACATCACCATCTCGTCGCACCTGACGCCGGTGTGCGCGATGAAGGTCACGCACGACATCGAAGGCGCGCCGTCGAAGCCGTACACCGATGCCAATCCGTGCGGCTGCTACTTCGAGACCAAGGCCACGGGCACCGCGCCGTCGTACTGCACGGCGTGCACGGCGGACACCGACTGCGCCGGCAACGCCAACGGCACGCACTGCCGCCACGGCTACTGCGAAGCGAACTAAGCGGACCAGACGAGAAGACGAGGAGACATCATGAAGAAGAAAATCATCGCGAGCCTCGCACTCGGCCTGACGATCGCCCTTTCGGGCGTCGCTTCGACGGTCGGCTGCGGAGGAGACAGTAACAACGGCGGCGGCGGCGGCGGCGGCGGCGGCGGTACGGCGGGTGGTGGCGGCGGCGGCGGCGGGAATCCCGACATGGCCTTCGTGTGCGTGGCGAACCCGACGAGCGACCCGGACTTCCTGAACGGCTGCCCGCCCGCGGGCGTCGACAGCGTCGAGATCACGCCGGAGTTCCCGACCCTGGCACCGGGCGGCGTACTGCCGCCGATTCAGTAGCACAACCACAACCCCAACCGTCGACGACAAGCCGAGGACATGCCGCAGCGATACATCTCGCAGAAGTTGACACGCCACGTGGCAGTTCGTCCTCGTGCTTGCGTCGGCCGTGGGCTTTTCCGCTACGGCGCGCGCACAGGTGCCGTTCGGGCCCGAGGCCCCGGCGTCGGCGGCCGATCTCGACGCGCTCCGCGTCGAGATGAGACAGCAGGCCGCGGCGTCGCAGCATCGGCTGCAAGCCGACGAGGCGGTGATCGCGCGCCTGCACGAGCAGTTGTGGGCCGAAAAGGACGCGCGCGAGGCAGCCGATCGTACGTCGCGGGAGGCGGCGGCAGAGGCGGCGCGGGCGATGGCCGACTCTCCGTTGGTGCACTCCGGCAGCTTCAACCTGAGGCTGAGCGGTTTTCTCCAGGTCGACGCCACCGCCTGGAATCAGCAGTCGCAGGATCAGCTCGACCCGGCGACCGGCGCTCCCCTCAACCAGACGCGCTTCAACATCCGGCGGGCCCGCCTGCGCGCGGAGGTCGACTGGCGCGTCATCGGCGGCGCCGTCGAGTTCGACGGCAACACCATCAACGGCTACCAGGCACGCATCATCGGCGCCGAGGTGTCGCTGAGGTGGAGGAACCCGAGCGCGCCGCAGGTCCCCTATCTGCAGCTCACGGCGGGCAGCTTCAAGATCCCGTACGGCTTCGAGGTCGGACAGCGCGATACCGATCGCCTGTTCCTGGAGCGCTCGAACATGGAGCGCGCCTTCTTCACCGGTGAGTACGATCTGGGCGTGCGCCTGTTCGGCGGCTGGAAGTTCCTCCGCTACTCGCTGGCGGCGATGAACGGCGATCCCATCGGCGAAAAGGCCTTCCCCGGGCGCGATCCCAATCAGTCGAAGGACATCATCGGGCGGCTGGGCGCCGAGGTGAAGCTGTTGCACCGGATCGGGATCGGCGGCGATCTCTCGGGCCTGTGGGGCACCGGCTTCCACGCCGGCACGGCCGCCACCAAGAACACGCTCTTCTGGCGCGACACCAATCAGGACGGCGCGGTGCAGCTCAACGAGATCACGGTGCTGCCGGCGCAGGCGGCGACGCCGTCGATGAACTTCAGCCGCTGGGCGATCGGCGGTGATGCGCGCGTCGCGCTGCAGATCCTGCCGCTCGGCGAGCTCCTGCTCTACGGCGAGGTCACCTACGCCGCCAACCTCGATCGCTTCCTCGTGGTCGCCGATCCGGTGACGGCCAACCGCGATCTGCGCGAGCTCGGCTTCTACGTGGGCGTGGTGCAGGAGCTGACGCCGTGGGCGGCCATCGGCGCCCGTTATGATCAGTACAACCCCGATCGCGACGCCAACGTTCTGCGCACCGGCGTGCAGGTGCCCAAGGATCCGTCGTACTCGACGTTGGCGATCGCCGCGGCGGTGCGCTATCCCGGCTACGCACGCCTGATCGCCGAGTACGACCACAACACCAACGCGCTCGGCCGCACGCTCGACGGCACGCCGACGACGCTCGCTTCCGACGCGTTCACGCTGCGCGCCGAGGTGAAGTTCTGATGCGCGCGCTCCTCGTGGTCTTGCTCGCGGCCGCCGGCTGCAGCAACGCGACCAACGACCAGGCGTATGACGCGCTCATTCGGCTGTCGAACGCGCAGTTCTATCGCGGGGCGCCACCGGCGAGCAGCGACGGGCCGACGGTGACGCAGATCGTCCCGTCGCCCAACCTGATCCGGCGGGGGCCGAACGGCAATGTCGCCGGCTCGGTGCCGCGGCAGACCGTGGCGGTCGCGGTCTATTTGAAGGGCGACGTCGGCTACTGGATCGTCACGCCGGGCCTCCTCGATCCGACCGAGCTCGATCAGCTCAACTTCAGCGCGCCCGCATCGTATGCGAGCAACCTGCCGGCCGGCGAGTACACGCTCATGGCCCAGGCCGCCGACGCGCAGGGCCACTTCGGCCCGCCGCTCGAGCGCACCATCAAGACCGAAGACGTGATGAGCACCGACACGCTCCTGGTGTCGCTGGCGTGGGACACCGAGGCAGACCTCGACCTGCACCTGGTCACGCCCGACGGCACCGAGGTGTGGGCCAACAAGATCAACTCCCTGCCGCCGCCGGTGCCGGGCCAGCCGGTGGATCCCAACGGCTACAAGTCGGGTGGCATCCTCGACTACGACTCCAACGGTAACTGCGTCATCGACGGGCGGCGCGTCGAGAATGTCTATTGGACGGTGGCGCCGCCGTCGGGGCACTACATCGCCCGCGTCGACGCGTTCTCGATGTGTGGCCAGCCGCAGGCCAACTGGCGCCTCGGCGTCAGCCTGGGCGACCAAAGCCTGGGCTTGGCGTCGGGCTATTCGCGCGACAGCGACACGTGGTTGCCGCACGGCGCCGGATCCGGAGTCAAGGCGCTCGAGTTCGACATTCCGTAACGAGAGAAGGAGACCTCATGTTGGTGCAAAAGCTGCTTTCGATCGCGCAGGTGTCGGGCCAGGCGGTGCTCTACATGCTGTTGGCGCTGTCGGTCGTCTCGATCGGCATCATCCTCGAGCGCTTCGTCTACTTCGCGCGGCGCCGCATCGACGCCGCCACCGTCGGGCGCAAGGTGGTCGACTACCTGCGCGAAGGCGACGTCGACGGCGCGCGCAACTATCTGTCGACCCTGCCGGGGATCGAGGCCGAGGTCGTGCGCGATGCGCTGGGCTGGTACGCGGACGGCCCCGACGCCGTCGCCGAGGTGCTCGCCGGCGGGCCGAAGGAGCACCGCAAGGACTACGAGTCGGGCCTCCTGTTCCTGGGAACGCTGGGCAACAACGCGCCGTTCGTCGGCCTCTTCGGCACGGTGCTCGGCATCGTCACCGCGTTCAAGGAGCTCGCCGGAGCCGCGGGCAGCTCGGCCGGCATGAACAACGTCATGAGCGGCATCGCCGAGGCGCTCGTGGCCACCGCGGTCGGCATCCTCGTCGCCCTGCCGGCGGTCATCGCCTACAACTCGTTCCAGAAGAAGTGCCAGGACCTCGAGGAGAACGTGATGTCGATCGGCAACCTCGTGCTGGCGCAGATGAAGAGCACGGCCAAGGGCGGCAAGAGCCAGGAGGCGGCGTAACATGGCCGGCACGCTCGGTGGCGGCGGGTCGCGTCGGTCCATCGTCAGCGCCATCAACGTCACGCCGCTGGTCGACGTGTGCCTGGTTCTCCTCATCATCCTGATGGTCAGCTCGACCTACATCGTGGCGCAGTCGCTGAAGATCCAGCTGCCGAAGTCGCACGCCACCGACGGGACCGCGGACAAGCCGGCGACGGTGACGCTGCTCAAGTCGGGCGCGTTGCGCTGGAACGATCACGACTCGAACGAGGAGGAGGTCGCGCGCGAGCTGAAGAAGGCGGCCGACGCCGATCCGGATACCAGCCTCGTCGTGTCGGCGGACAAGGAGGTGCAACACGGCCGGGTGGTGCACATCCTCGACATCGCCAAGCTGGCGGGCATCACCAAGTTCGCCATCAACGTGCAAGCCGAGTAAGCCGTGCGCAACGCCTTCATCATCGGATCGCTCGCCATCCACGTGCTCGTGTTCGGCTACGCCTTGCGCGTGTCGCAGAAGAAGCGCGGCCGCGTGGCGACGGCGGTGGTGCTGGGAGAGAAGAAGAAGGCGGTGGAGAAGCCCAAGCCCAAGCCCAAGCCGGTCGTGGCCAAGCCCAAGGTGGAACCGCCGCCGGAGCCGCTCAAGAACGCGCCCACCCACTCGACGGAGACGGCGCCGCCGCCCGTGGACAGCGGGCTGACGATGGACAATTCGAATGCGCCCGGCATCGACGTCGGGCCCAAGGGTCCGGTGCGGCCGAAGGCGGCCGGTCCGGCCAAGCCGGTGACGCACGCCAAGCCCAAAGAGAAGGTGCTCGGCGGCAGCGCCAAGGGAAATCCGGAGGACGACAACTGCACCGAGGAGCCTTCGAAGCCGTCGCCGCTGACACGGCCGAGCGAGATCGAGTACACGCAGGACGCGCGCGCCAACGGCATCGAGGGGCGCCTCATCTTACGCATCACCGTCTCTGCCAACGGCACCGTCGCCGACGTGCAGGTGTTGAGCTCGGTCGACGCCGGGCTCGACGCCGCCGCGATCGCGGCCGTCAAGACGTGGACCTTCAAGCCGTCGATGCGTTGCGGCAAGGCGATGGCCGGCGGCGTCTACACGCTGGCGCGCCGCTTCGAGCTGGGAGACTGACGCTGCGCCACGTTGCCTCGTCGCTCGCCGTCGTGATGCTGCTCGCCGGGACCGCACTTGCGCAGGATGCGCCGGATGCGCCGGCGGGTGGCGACGAAGGGGCCGAGCAGGCGCCGCGGGTGACCAAGGCGCCGCGGCTGGCGCACTTCGTGGAGGCGGAATATCCCGCCGACAAGAAGGCGCAGGGCGTGACCGCGTCGGTGCTGCTGTCGATCGAGATCGGCGCCGACGGCAAGGTGGGCAACGTGACGGTCGCGCAATCGGGCGGCGCCGACTTCGACGCCGCCGCGGTGGCCGCGGCCAAGCAGTTCGTGTTCGATCCCGCCGAGGTCGACGGCAAGCCCGCGCCGGTGAAGATCGACTACCGCTACGCCTTCGCCATCAAGACCGAGGTGGTCAAGCTCGGTCCGCAGGTCAACTTCGAGGGGCGGGTGCTCGAGCGCTTCACGAAGAAACCGATGGCCGGGGTCGCGATCACGCTGGAGAGCGGCGTGGTCGCGCGCACCGACGAGGACGGGCACTTCGAGTTCCTCGACGTGCCGCTGGGCACGCACAAGGTGCAGCTCTCGGGGCCCAAGCTGGTCACGGTGGCGACGGAGGAGACGTTCGAGAAGGACCAGAAGAAGACCGTCAAGTACTTCGTCGAAGAGCGGCAGGAGGGCATCGACGAAGAGACCGTCGTACGCGCGGCCCGCATCAAGAAGGAGTCGGTGCAGACGGTCATCCGTACCGAGGAGGCGCGGCGCGTCCCCGGCACCCAGGGCGACACCCTCAAGGTGGTGCAGAACCTGCCGGGCGTGGCGCGCTCGGCGCTCGGCTCGGGCGCGATCATCGTCTGGGGCTCGGCGCCGGCCGACACCCGCGTCAACGTCGACGGCGTCGAGATCCCGGCCCTCTATCACGTCGGCGGGCTGCGCTCGACGGTGAACTCGGACCTGGTGCGCTCGATCGACCTTCTGCCCGGCGCCTACGGCGCTGAATACGGCCGCGGGCTCGGCGGCCTGGTGCGCGTGGAGACGCGCCCGCTGCCGCAAAAGGGCGTGCACGGCTACGCCTCCGCCGACGTGCTCGACGCCTCGGCGATGGTGACGGCGGCGCTGTCGCCGCGCGTGAAGATCGGCCTCGCCGGCCGCTACAGCTACCTCGATCGCATCCTGGCGGCGGTGACGTCGCAGGACATCGGCGACTACTTCCCCATCCCGCGCTACGACGACTACCAGGCGATGATGAACATCCGCCTGCGCAAGGACGAGCGCATCGACGTGGTGTTCCTGGCGTCGGACGATCACCTGCGCCGCTCGATCCCGTCGAGCGATCCGGCCGAGGTGCGCTCGGAGAACGACGACACCAGCTTCTATCGCGGCTTCGTGCGCTACTCGCGCCTCTTGTCCGGCGGCGCCAGCTTCATGATCACACCGTCGATCGGGTACGACACCTCCAGCTCGGTCACCAAGTTCGGTCCCATCCCGACGGCGACGTCGTCGGATGCGTGGCGCTACGGCCTGCGCGGCTCCTACCGGCACCGGCTGGCGCGCATCGTCACCCTGTCGCTCGGGCTCGACATGCTCGGCACGGCCACCACCTCGCGCCGCGCCGGCTCGCTCGACATCCCACCGCGCGAAGGCGACATCTTCGTCTTCGGCCGTCCGCCCGGCGACGACGTCAACGCCGACAGCTGGCACAACCACATCCTCGACGTGGGGCCCTATGTCTTCGCCGAGATCGCGGTCGGCAAGCTCACCATCATCCCCGGCTTGCGCGTCGACGGCTTCCTCATCGAAGGCAGCGCCATCAAGCCGCCGGTCGTCGGCGTCACGCCGGTCGGCTTCTCCCGCCTCGATTGGGGCTTCGATCCGCGCCTGTCGGTGGTCTATCGTCCGCTCCGGCGGGTGACGATCACGGCCGCCGTCGGCATCTATCATCAGGCGCCGGAGCCAATCGACCTGAGCGCGGTGTTCGGCAACCCGCAGCTCGATCTGTCGAGCGCGCTGCACGTCACCCTCGGTGGGGCGGTCAAGCTCACCGGTACGCTCAGCTGCGAGATCGTCGGCTTCTATAAGTCCTTATGGGATCTGCCGTCGCGAAACGAGGCGCCCACGCCGCCCTTGGCGCAGGCCCTGGTGCAAGACGGCGTCGGCCGCACCTACGGCGGTCAGGTGCTCCTGCGCCAGGAGCTGCTCAAGGGCTTCTTCGGCTGGATCACCTACTCGATCAGCCGCTCCGAGCGCCAGGATCATCCCGACCGCGCCTACCGCCTGTTCGACTTCGACCAGACGCACGTGCTGGGCGTGGTGGCGTCGTACGAGTGGCGGGGATGGATCGCCGGCGTGCGCTTCCGCTACACCAGCGGCATGCCGCGCACGCCGGTCGTCGGCAGCTTCTACGACAACCGGAGCGATCAGTTCCAGCCGGTCTTCGGCGCCCAGAACTCGATCCGCATCCCCGACTTTTTGCAGCTCGACGTGCGCCTGGAGAAGACCTTCACCTTCGGGCGCGGCGTGCAGCTCAATGTCTTTGCGGACGTGCAGAACGTGACCAATCGCGCCAATCCCGAGGAGCTCGTCTACAACTACAACTTCACGCGACGCGACTACATCATCGGCCTGCCGGTGCTGGCGGTGGCGGGCATGCGGGTGCAGTGGTGAGCGCGCGTCGCCTGCTCGGTCGGGCGCTCGTGCTCGCCCCCTGCCTGATGGCGGGCGCGGCGGCGCTGTGCGGCTGCAAGCCCGACTTCGGCACGCCCGCGTCGCTGGTGACCGAGCGCCGCATCCTCGCTGTGCGCGCCGAGCCGCCCGAGGTGCGCGCCGGGCACGCGGCGATGTTCAGCGCGCTGGTCGTCTCGCCCGACGGCACCGAGGCGGCGCCGGCGATCGATTGGTCGCTGTGCACGGTGCCCAAGCCGCTCGACGAGAACAACGCCGTCAGCGCCGCCTGCTTGTCCGACGCCGGGGTGATGCTGGTGGCGGCCGCGACGCCGTCGACGATGGCGACGGTGCCGGCCAACGCCTGCGCGCTGTTCGGGCCCGATCCGCCGCCGCAGATGATGGGGCAGCCGCCGCTGCGGCCGCGCGATCCCGACGTCACCGGCGGCTACTACCAGCCGCTGCGCGTCGTCGACGGTCAGGTCACCGGCTTCGCGCTCGAGCGCGTGACCTGCGACCTGGCGCAGGCGGGCGCGGATCTGGCGGTGCAGTACGCCATGACCTATCAGGCCAACGCCAACCCGATGCTGCAGCCGCTGTCGGCGACGGCGAGCGGCGCGCCCATCGCCCTGACCGCGCTGCCTGCCGGGGCCGCGATCGACTTCACCGTCGGCTGGCCCACGGACTCGGTCGAGAGCTTCCCGGTGTTCGACGTCAGCTCCGTCGCGCTGATCACGCACCGCGAGTCGATGCGCGTCTCCTGGTTCGCGAGCGGCGGCAGCTTCGCCCACGAGGTCACCGGCCGCGACGAGAACGATCCCGCGACCACGACCGACAACGTCTGGACCGCGCCGTCGACGCCGGGGGTGGTGCACCTGTGGGTCGTCCTGCGCGACAGCCGTGGCGGCGTCGACTTCGCCGCCTACGAGCTCGCGGTCGTCCCGTGATCCTCGTCGTCGACGACGACGCCAACCTGCGGCACCTGCTCGAGCGCGAGCTGTCGGCCGCTGGCTATCGCGTGACGCAGGCGGCCAGCGGCGTCGAGGCCATCGAGCGGGCGCGCCGCCATCCGCCGTCGCTGGTGCTGCTCGACTTGACCCTGCCGGATCTGGACGGCGTCGAGGTGCTGCGCTGGCTCAAGGCCTCGCCGGCGACGGCGCGCATCGGCGTGCTCCTGGTCAGCGGCCGCTGCAGCGAGGACGATCGCATCGCCGGGCTGCAGCTCGGTGCCGACGACTACATCGGCAAGCCCTTCAGCCTGCGCGAGCTGTTGTTGCGCGTGCAGGCGGTCTACCGTCGCGTCAGCGGCGGCCAGGCAGCCGAGGTGGTCGATGTCGTGCGCCGCGCCGGACGCATCGAGATCGATCCCGGCGCCTTCGTCGTACGGGTCGACGGGGCGGAGATGGCGCTGACCGTGACCGAGTTTCGCCTCCTGCAGGCGCTCAGCGAGCGTGGGGGGCGCGTGTGCACGCGCGACGAGCTCCAGGCGCGTGCCGGCAGCGCCGCGCACGCGCCGGAGTCGCGCGTGCTGCAGGCGCACATGCGGCGCCTGCGGCGCAAGCTGGGGGCGGCCGGCGCGTCGATCGAGACGGTGCGCGCGGTCGGCTACCGGCTGCGCGTCGACCGCTGACCCGCCGCCCAGGGCGGATCGTCATTGCCGCGAAACCTGCGCCAGGGTCGCGCGCGCACCCTCGACGGGGACGAGCTCGCCGATCTGCCGTCCGGCACGCGGCGAGTCGTCGGCGGAGAGGTGCAGCAGCGCGCGCACCGTGGGCGCGATGTCGGCGAGGCGATGGCGCTCGGAGGTGCGGACAAAGCCGCGGCGCGGGATTCCGGCGCCAGCGGCGATGAGCCACACGGCGCTCGACTCGGGCGCGTCGCCGTGGTCGCGGAAGTTGGCGGCGCGGCCGTGGTCGGCGGTGACGAACAGGATCGTGTCGTCGAGGCCGATCGCGTCCACCAGGTGGCCGACGAACCGATTGGCGGCGGCGAGCGCAGCGTCGTAGCCGTCGCGGTCGCCGCGGTGCGCGTACTCGTCGGTATCGCCGAGCGCCACCCACAGGACGTGCGGCCGGCGCACGGCGGCGACGTCGAGCGCGAGCGCGGCCGTCCACGCGTCCGGCCGATAGTCGCCGTGCCCGGGCCACGCCGAGGCGTGCGCGCCGCGCTCGAGGTCGGCCCGCGCCGCTGCGCTCACCGCCAGCGCCCTGCGCGCGGCGCCGCCGTGTCGCCCCGCCGACATCGCCAGCGTCGATGGGGCGATGCTGGCGGCGCGGCCGATGACCTCCCACGAGGCGATGACCGCGACGTCCTCGGAGTCGGGGGCGTCATCCGAGCGCAGCTCGTCGAGCAGCGTCGGCTCGTCGATCGAAGGGCAGTCGTTGTCGGTGCAGCCGGCGCCGCGCCGCCCGGTGACGATCTCGCGGTAGCCTGGCAGCGACACGAAGCGCGGCCCCGACGCCACCATGGGCGCGTCGGCTGCGCCGAGCGCGACGCCGCGATCGATGAGGCGGCGCAGGTTCGGTAGCCGGGCGCGATCGAAGATGTCGACGGCGCGGGCACCGTCGATGGTGACGAGGACGATCGCCGGCGCTTTCGCCAGCAGCCGTGCGGCGGCCGGGCGCGGGCTGCACAGGCGCGCGTCGCCAGCGGCCGCACCGCATCCAGCCAGGAGGAGCACCAGTGAGCAGCATCGCCACATGCCCTCAAGGTAGCGACGCCGTTTGCCGGGCCTGCGCCGGGCGCGTGAACGGCGCGTCAATTGTGGGCAGAAATGGAGTGGCGGGTCGGGTCTACTTCTTCTTGGGCTTCTTGCCCTTGACCGCCTTCTTGAACAGCGGCGCCAGGCAGTCGCGGATGCACTCGTCGCGCAGGCTGTCGGCGATGCGCTCGGCGACCGGGCGCACCGAGTCGTCGGTGATGGCGGCGCAGTGTTGCCGGGCCGTGCTCCACGCCGCGATGCAGTCGGCGACGCGGCTGTCGATGTCTTCGGGGCGAATCTTCATGCGTGACCCCTCCTCGGTGCCGAGCATGCCACGCCGAACGTGACAACTTGGTGACATCGGACCTAGAGGGGCCGCACCATCTCGACGAGCGGCCAGCGCGGGCCGGCGCTGACGTGTAGGAAGCGGCGGCTGTCGGGGGTCGCCGGAGCTCCGCCCGGCAGCCGCAGGGTCACGCCGCCGTCGCCGTCGGTGAGGCCGCGCGCGCTGGCGATGGCGAAGAAGTCGTCTTCGAACAGCACCGCCTCGACGGTGGCGTGCGACTGTAGCTGGCCGGCGCTGTCGCGCAGCTGCACCGCCACCTGCACCTCGCCCTCGTGGTGGCTGACCTGCGCCTCGGCGCGCCAGAGCGCCGGATCGGGGACCGCGAAGCGCTCGGCCGGCACCGCCATCCATTGGTCGAGCGCGCGATCGAACGCCACCACCGTCTGCTCGAGCCGCGCCAGATCGACCTTGTCCGGAGTGTCCTCGGCGGTGTGGTAGTAGGGCGCGTCGACCGCCGTGGCCACCGCCGGCGCGCCGCTGCGGTACAGCCCCTGGATGTCGGTGGGGATGACGCCGCCGAACAGCTCGGCGACCAGATCCATCGGCACGTTGAGCGCGAACAGCTCGTGAAGCCCGACCCCGACGATGGCGTCCTCGACCGGCGCGTGGTTGGAGCGGGCCAGCCCGTAGGCCTGCGCGCCGAGCGCCGAGGGCGTCTCGAAGTCGACGACGCACAGCGGGCGCGTGCCGTCCAGGGCATAGCGGCGCAGCAGCTGATAGCCGCCATAGAGCGCCAGCTCCTCGCCGTCCCAGGCGACGAAGGTGATGCCGTAGGTCGCGGGCGGACGGCGCGCCCGCCGCTCGGCGAGCGCCAGCATGGCGGCGACGCCGCCGCCGTTGTCGGACGAGCCGGCGAACCAGCTGTCGAAGTGCGCGCCGACGACGAGCTCGCCTTCGCCGAGACCGCGCACCCGGCCGACGACGTTGCGGCCGACGCCGCGCGTGACCGCCGCCGCGACGGCGATGCGGGCGCGCACCGGCTCGTTGGCCGCCATCGCCGCACGCAGCGCGTGCGCGTCGACGCCGCCGATGGTGAGCGCGGGGATGGGGCCGATCGCCTCCCAGGCGCGGCGGATCGAGCCCACCTGCGGCAGGTTGCCCGGCGCCGCCGAGGCGAAGATCATCGCCGCGGCGCCGGCGTCGGCGCAGTTGTAGTACTGCGTGGAGCGGTGGTAGAGCGGGTTGCGGTCGACGAGCGCGACGCGGCCGGCGAGCTGCAGCTCGGCGAGCTGCTCGCGGGTGGCCCAGCCGGCATGGACCACCTCGCCGTCGACCTCGCCGCGGCCCGAGCCCTCGAGCGCCACCCAGGCCGTGGCGCGCTCGCGCCCGGCGACGGTGAGCGCGAAGGACGCGTGGGTCACTTCGTGGCGGGGGAAGGCGAACGGATTGGCGTGCACGTCGTCGAGTCCGAGGCGGCGCATGCGGTCGAGCAGGTAGGCCGCGGCGCGCGCGCCCGCGTCGCTGCCCGCGCGCTTCTCGCCGAACGCCGCCAGCTCGGCCACGGTCGCTGCCAGCTCGCCGCGCAAGCCCAGCGCCGGTGCCCTCATCGATGGGCGAGCAGCGCCAGCCCTTCGTACAGAAGGTGCGCCGCCAGATGGGACGTCAGGTCCGAGAAGTCGAGCGGCGGGGCGACCTCGACGACATCCATGCCGACGAGGCGCGCGCCCCACAGCCCGCGCAGAAGCCGGAGCGCCTCGCGGCTGCTCAGGCCGCCGGGCACCGGCGTCCCGGTACCGGGCGCAAACGCGGGATCGACGCCGTCGACGTCGAAGGTGACGTAGACCGGCCGCTCGCCCAGCACGCTGCGCATCTGCGCCACCACCTCGGCGATGCCGCGCTCGTCGACCGCGTCGGCGGTGATGGTGGTGGCCCCGAACTGCGCCGCGAGCTGCCCGTCGTCCGGGCCGCCCCAGGGCCCGCGCACGCCCACCTGGACCAGCGCGCCCGGGGCGATGAGCCCCTCGGTGATCGCGTGCCGCAGCGGGGTGCCGTGATGCCAGGCGTCGCCCCACAGCTCGGGCGTCGAGGTGTCGTAGTGCGCATCGACGTGCACGACGGCAAGCGGCCCGTGCGCCGCGGCCACCGCGCGCATCGCCGGCAGGGCGACCGAGTGATCGCCGCCGAGCACGAACGGCACCGCGCCGGCGGCGACGACGCGCGCCACCTCGGCCTGCACGGCGGCGCGCACCGAGGCGGCGTCGAAGGGCGGGAAGACGACGTTGCCGCCGTCGCGCGCGCGCACGCGGGCGAACACGTCGGCGCGATGCACCGGGTGGTAGGTCTGCACCAGGGCGCTGACCCGCCGCACGTGATAGGGGGCCAGCCGCGCGCCCGGCTGATAGGTGGTGCCGCCGTCATACGGCACGCCCAGGAGCACCGCGTCCGCGCCGGCGTACGCGTCCGGCGACGCCAGGTCGGCGACCGGCAGGCGGAAAAACGGCGTCTGGCCGTGACGAAGATAGTGCGCCGCGCTCTGCTGGCTCACGCGCGCACCCGCCAGAGCATCGAGCGCACCGACGAGCGCACGCGATGCGCCAGATCTTCGGGCGAGTGATAGGCCGCGGGCGCGATCGCGTTGCCGATACGCACGTGCACCAGCGACGAGGGCCGCATCGCCGTGCGCAGGTAGTGCGGCAGGAACCAGGCGTCGCCGTACCAGCGCAGCTCGGGGGTCGAGTAGTGGACGGCGATGGGGACGACGGGCACCCCGGTGAGCCGCGAGAGCCCGAACAGGCCCCGGCGGAAGGGCAGCACGTCGCCACCGCGCGAGGTCGTGCCCTCGGGGAAGCCGAGCAGCGACACGCCGGCGGCGAGCGCGCGCATACCGCGGCGCAGCGCGGTCGCGCCCGACCACGCGTCGCCGCGCTCGACGAAGAGGACGCCCAGCGCCGCTGCGCCGCTGCCGACGATCGGCCAGCGCCGCACCTCGCCCTTGGCGATGACGGTGCAGGGCGCCAGGGAGGCCAACACCGGCGCGTCGACGTAGCTGACGTGATTGGCGACCAGGATCGCCGGCCGGCTGGGCAGCACTCCTTCGACGCGCACGTCGAAGCCGTGCACGCGGCACAGATCGGCGGCGATGCGCTGCAGCCGCTCGCCGCGCAGCCGGCACAGCTGCGCGCGATCCTCGCCGGCGGCATCGACGCGATAGCGACCGATCGACTCGAGCACGTGGCCGCCGGTGCGCGCCAGCCGCGCCATTGCCAGCGTCGGGCGCGACTCCGGCAGGTCCGCTCGTTGCAACATCAGGCTGCCTCCTCGCGCGACGGGTTGGCCGCCGTCGCTGCCGCTGCCGGTCCGCCGAGCGGCGAGGCGTCGATGAGGCCCAGCCGCTCGTAGCGGCTGCGCAGCTTGGCGAACGACTCCCGATCGATGCGTGACACGATGCGGTCGTCGCCGGGGCCGTAGAAGTCGTGGCGCGTCTCGACCTCGCGCGCGCCCAGGGTGGCGTGCAGCCCCCGCGCCGCCTGGTTGTCCTCCTTGACGGTGAACCAGCAGCTCTGCACGCCCAGCGCGAGCATGGCGCGTACGAACCCCTGCAACAGCTGCGCGACCACCCGCGTGCCACGATAGGCGGGCAGAAGGCCCAGCGTCGTACAGTAGGCGTCGCTCTGGCGCACGAAAGACAAGATGTAGCCTACGGGCTTGGCCCCCTCGAACGCGAGGAAGCAGCTGTCGGCGAAGAACTCGCAGCACAGCCGCACGTAGTACGGTCCGAGGGTCGACTCGCCCTCGCAGCCGAATACGTCCTCTTCCAACTGCATGAGAGTGGCGAAATCGTCTCGCGTGAGCGCTCGGACCTGATATCGGCTCATCGACAACTCCTGGTTGAGTTGCTGTACGAGTGTAGCCATGAAGCGTGAATTGTCCGCGACGTGTCGGCGAGTTGGTGGCACGATCCCGGCGACGGTCGTGCGTCGGTGCGACGAGTACGTGACACAACGGTGAAAAGTCGGCGAGACGCGAACTTGTCGGTCGACGGCGGGGCGGTCCGCGCCTAGCTTCGTTCGACATGGGACGGCGACGAGAGCACCTGGCGGCCATCGATGTCGGCACCAACGCCGCGCGTCTGAAGATCGCGCGCCATCGCGACGGGCGGCTCGAGATCGTCCACAGCGCGCGCGCCGCGGTCGAGCCCGGGCAGGGCGTCTTCGAGCGCGGCGTCATGGCGCGCCCGGTGGTCGATCGCCTGGACGCGGCGCTGTCCGAGTTCGCCGAGGTCTGCCGCTTTCACGGCGCTACCGTGCGCGCGGTGGCGACGAGCGCGCTGCGCAGCGCGCGGAACCGCGACGCAGTGGTCAAGCGGATGCGGCGCGCCACCGGCGTCGAGCTCGAGGTGATCGACGGCGCCGAAGAGGCGCGGCTGACGGCGCTCGGCGTGCTCGCCGGCGCCGACCCCGACGAGCGCGCGCTGTGCATCGACGTCGGCGGCGGATCGACCGAGGTGATGCTGGGCGCGGGCGAGCGACTGGCGGCGGCGTCGAGCGTCGACGTCGGCGGGGTGCGCCTGCGGCAGCGGGTCGAGGATGATGTGGATGCGCTGCGCGACGCGGCGCGAGCGGCGTTGGGGTCGCTCGATGCTGCGCTCGCGCGGCGATGGATGGGCGAAGACGCCACCGCCATCGGCTGCTCGGGCAGCGTGCGCGCGCTGGTAGCGTTCGCCACCGGCGAGGCGCGGCGCTACGTGACGCGGCACGAGCTCACCAGCGCCGTCGAGGAGCTGGCGCGCATGACGCTCGGCGAGCGGGCGCGCTTCTTCGAGCGGCGGCGGGCGGCGGTGATCCTGCCCGCGGCGGTGATCCTCGAGCAGACGGTCAAGCGGCTGGGGCTGTGGGCGGTGCGGGCGACGCGGCGCGGGTTGCGAGACGGTATCCTCGTCGAGATGAGCCGCGCGCAAAAGCGGCGCCTGCGCGCCGCTTCGTAGTCGCCGCTCGCGGGCCGACGCGGATGGAGCGGCGCCGCGCAGGCACTGTTCGCGCACTCTTGTCGCGGGCGCGGCACAGCCGACGCGCGATCGTTTCGCTGGCGGCGTAGCGTCAGGACATCGACTTCATCGCGCACTCACCGATCTTCCAGCTGGTCGTCGCGCTCCTCGCGGGCGGTCTCGGCTTTCCGCTGCCGGAGGAGCTCGCGCTGCTCACGGCCGGCTACTGGCTGGCGCGCGGCGTCGACGCGCCGGCGCTCGTCGGCTGCGCGTTCGCGGCGGTGCTGGCGGGCGACTCCTTCATGCTCTTGGCGGGGCGATATGGCGCGCGCCTCGGGCTTCTGCGCCGCTGTGTCGGCGGTGCCCGCCTGGCGCAGCTCGAGCGGGCGTTCGCGCGCCACGGCGTCTGGCTTCTCCTCGGCGGCCGCTTCGTTCCCGGTCTGCGGGCGACGCTGCTGGTGGCCGCCGGCGTCGCTCGTCTGCCGCTGCGGCTCGTCTTCGTCGCCGACGGCGCGGCGGCGCTGGTGGGCACCACGGTGTGGATCGCGGTCGGCTGGCGGCTCAGCGGGCAGCT
Source organism: uncultured delta proteobacterium (assembly GCA_963816965.1). Classification (GTDB taxonomy): domain Bacteria; phylum Myxococcota_A; class Polyangia; order Palsa-1104; family Palsa-1104; genus JAQBQH01. The sequence continues at coordinate 1,517,823 of CAWFMP010000004.1, read as the reverse complement.
CGATCGCGCACGCGCGATCGTGGGTGGTGCACGCGGCGCGGTGCTGGCCGCCGCGACGACCGCGATCGTCGTGGCGCTCGTGGTCGACTGGCAGCGGCGGCGTGCCCTCCTGACGTCTGGCGCACGATCTGCGCCCGACCTGTCACCGGGCGCGAGCGATCGCTCATCACGATCTCGCCATCGCGCCACGGACACGTAGCGGCCGCACGCCTACGTTGCCGGCCTGCACGAACCCGTGCTGGAGGCGAACCATGCGAACCCGATCCCTGCTCCTCGTCCCTGCTGTCGCTCTCGCCGCAGCCTGCGGCGCACCTGCCGACGACGCCGTGCCCGAGCCGCCCCTGGCGATCGCCAGCACCACGGCGGTCGCGACTCCGGAGGTGGCAACGCGCACCCCGATCAAGCACGTCATCGTCATCATCGGTGAGAACCGCACGTTCGATCACGTCTTCGCCACCTACCGGCCGCGCCACACCAGAAGATCCGCAACCTGCTCTCGCTCGGACATCATCAACGAAGACGGGACGCCCGGTCCCAACTACGCGCTGGCGACGCAATTCTCCGCGGTCGATGCCCAGCCCGAAGGTTGGGAGCTGAGCGCGATGCAAAAGAGCCTCTACGACACGCTGCCGCCGCCCCTGGCCGGCGGGCCGACGCAAGCCCTACTTCTCGTCGCTGGCCGAGGCCGCGGCCGCCGAGAACGGGCTGCCGGACGAGCTACCTTCGGTTCCTGACCACCGGCGGGCACGGGCCTCGTGCCGCGCGCGATCGACACGCGCATCGCCGACGTCAACCGCCTGCCGCCGGGCCCGTTCCAGCTCACCCCGGGCGTCAACGTACGACGACTACGCGGCGAGCCCGGTGCATCGCTTCTACCAGATGTGGCAGCAGCTCGACTGCAACGCCGCCTACGCGACGCGCGCCAATCCGTCCGGCTGCATGAACGATCTCTTTCCGTGGGTCGAGGTCATCCGTCGGCGCCGGCAGCAACGGCAAGCCGCCGCCGTCGCCGCTCACCGACGCCACGACGGGCGAGGGCTCGACCGCGATGGGCTTCTACAACGTCCTGCAGGGCGACGCGCCCTACCTCACGCTACCTCGCCGATCACTACGCGATGAGCGACAACTTCCACCAGGCCGTGCAGGGCGGCACCGGCGCCAACCACGTCGCGCTCGGCACCGGCGACGCCGTCTGGTACAGCGACGGCAACGGCCGCGCGGCGGTGCCGCCCGACAACGAGATCGAGAACCCGAACCCGCAGGCGGCACCAACAACTGGTACACGAGGACGGCTACTCCGGCGGCTCGTACAGCGATTGCGCCGACGCCGCGCAGCCCGGGCGTCGGCTCGGTGTTGCGCTACCTGTCGTCGCTGCAGCGTCCGGTGCCGTCGCGCTGCGACCCCGGCCACTACTACCTCCTCAACAACTACGCGCCCGGCTATTACGGCGACGGCACGCGTCAATCACGATCCGTTCGCCATTCCGCCCTCGACGCTGCGCACGATCGGCGACGAGCCGCTGGCGGAGCGGCACCTGTCGTTCGCGCTACTACGGCGATCAGTGGAACCGCTACCTGGCCGATCCCACGTACCGCACGATCCGCTCAACACCTACTGCGACATCTGCAACTTCTTCCAGTACTCGACGGCGATCATGACCAACGCGACGGCGCGCGCCGAGCACCTGAAGGACACGACGGATCTCTACGGCGAGATCGCGCGCGGGTGGCTGCCGGCGGTCGTCGTTCGTCAAGCCGAGCGGCCTCGTCGACGGCCATCCGGCGTCGTCGAAGCTCGATCTGTTCGAGGGGTTCGTGAAGAAGATCGTCGACGGCGTGCAGGGCCCATCCGGCGCTGTGGGCGGACACGGCCATCCTCGTCACCTTCGACGAGGGCGGCGGCTACTACGACTCGGGCTACGTGCAGCCGGTCGACTTCTTCGGCGACGGCACGCGCATCCCGCTGATCGTGGTGTCGCCCTGGACCGAAGGGCGGCCTGCGTCTCGCACGAGTACGGCGACCACGTCTCGATCCTGAAGTTCATCGAGCGCAACTGGGGGCTGGCGCCGCTGACCGCGCGCAGCCGCGACAACCTGCCCAACCCGGTCGCGGCGCGCGATCCCTACGTGCCGATCAACGGCCCGGCCATCGGCGACCTGATGGACTTCTTCGGGCGGTAGCGTCCGCACCTCCGCATCTGCAGATCCGGTCACCCCCGCCTGCGCTCCTGCTGGATTTACTCGAACGATACGCGCCCATCACCCGCAGGAAACAGACCGCATGTCACGCTGCCCGGGTTCGACCACAAGGAGGAGACCATGGCTGCGGAGAAGGCAGAGCTCAAGGGCAAGGTGGAGATGAAGCCGGTGCCGTCGGATCGCGAAGGCATCGTCGGTAGCTTCGTCACGCAGACGGCGGAGCTGGCGGAGAAGGCGACCACGACGACGTTCGGCATCGTGCGCGATGTGCACGGTGAGCTGAACCAGCGCATCCTCGACACCTTCGCGCTCATCGAAGGGACGCAGCTCGGCTTCATCAAGCTGCTGCGCGGGATCAACGATCGCGCCGACAAGCTGTCGGACGACCTCATCGACACGCTGGAGAGCCTCACGGTCGGCACGCTGCGGACCATGCGCGACACCTCGCGCGGGATGACCGATCTGGCGACCAGCCTGACGACGAATCTCACCCGGCCGCGCGAGATCCGCGCGGCGTAACCGCGCCCAGGCGCAGCAGCGCACGCCACTCGGCCGGGCGATGGACGGCCGGCGCGGTCTCGGCGATGAACGCCTGCAGCACCGCGAGAAAGCGCGCCGGATCGGCGTGATGCGGAAAATGCCCGGCACCGTCGAAGCGGTACAGACGGCTGCCGGGCATGGCCGCGTGTGCCAGATCGGCGTGCCACGAGGGAACGATGGGATCGCGCGTACCCCACAGGAGGAGCGTGGGGATGCCGCTCGCCAGGTACGAGCGATCGAGCATGGTGATCACCTGACCGCGCCAGTCGACCACGGCGCGCAGGGTGCGCACGAACGCGCGCTGCGTGACGGCGTCGGGCAGCGGGTCGAAGACGCGCTGGAACTCGCTGCCGTCGCGGCCGATGTCGGTGCCGAGCGCCTGCAGCGCGTCGACGACGAGCCGCCCGGCCCGGCGCGCCGCGGGCATCCGGAACAGCGGCAGCACCAGCTCGGACAGCGGCGAGGAGGCGAGGCGCAGGATCGGGTGCACCTCGCGGGCGACGCCGCCCGTCGAGACCAGCACCAGGCGCTCGCAGCGCTCGGGATACTGGTAGGCGAACTGCATCGCCACGCCGCCGCCGAGCGAGTGTCCGACGACGGTCACCCGCTCGACGTCGAGCACGGCGAGCAGGTCGCGCATGGCGTTCGCGTAGGCGGCGACCGAGTAGTCGGCGCGCGGCTTCTCCGAGCAGCCGTGGCCCAGCAGGTCGGGGGCGATGACGGTGTGGCGGCGCGCGAGCGGCTCGATGAGCGGCTGCCAGGTATCGGACGAGTCGCCGATGCCGTGGATGAGCAGCAACGCCGGGCCGCGACCGACGTGCTGAAAGGCGCGACGGTAGCCGTGGATCGTCCGGTATTGCATCTCCACCTGGTCCAGCTTTCAGATTCTCGGCATGGTGAGGAGGGGAATCGACCGGCGGCCGGCGCTTTTTTCCCGGGCGAAACTGGCGCGACATGGCGCGGAAACAGCACCCCCTGCCAGACTAACCCCAGGGTTCGCTTCGGTTGAGCTAGCGAGGGCGAGCCGCGTGAGGCGGATCGTGGATGCGACCGGAGCGACCGACCGAGGAATACCCGTCGGTATTTCGACCGAGGGAGCGAGGACGTAGTCCTCGAGGCGACCGCGCGGATCGTCCGCAGCAGGTCAATCGAGGAGAACCCTGGGGTTAGGCGGGCGTGGCCAGCGACTGGAGCAGCGCCGCCAGCGAGGACGCGGTGGCGCGGTCGAGCGTGCCGGTCAGCGGCGGCAGGGGCAGGATCTGGCGGCAGGTCCAGACGCCGGTGACGATCGAGATGAGCAGGGCGGCGCGGGCCGGCGCGTGGCGGCCGCCGAGCCAGGCGACGAGCGGATCGAACAGCCGCTGCTGAATGAGGCGCCGCAAGAGCGCCGACAGCGACGGGTCGGTCGCGGCCAGGAGCAGGATCGCCAGGCCATCCGCCTCCGGCGTGGGCTTCTTCATGAGGTAGTCGACGATGTGCTTGCCGATCGTGGCGCGATCGCCGGAGAGGAACGGGGCCAGGCCGAGCTCGCCCTCGACAGCGGCCACGAACAGCTTCTGCTTGGAGCCGAAGTAGCGGACCACCAGCGCCGGCGTGATGCCGGCGGCGGCGGCGATGTGACGCACGCCCGACTGCGCGTAGCCGCGGTGGCGAAGCTGCGGCGGGCAGCGGCGAGGATGAGCGCGCGCGTGCGCTCGCGGTCGCGCCCGGCGGCCGGGCGGAGAGGCGGGGCGTTTTCGCCTTGGCGGTCACGACGATGCGGCTCCAGTAAGTAAACGGCCGTTGACATCGTGCCTCGACCCGCCCCATGCTTGCAAGTAAACAGGTGTGGACTTGTTTCCCAGGAGAGCGACGATGGACAAGAACTGGAGCGCGCGGCAGATTCCCCGGCTGGACGGCAAGCGGGTCATCGTCACCGGCGCCAACAGCGGCATCGGCTACCACACCGCGCTCGAGCTTGGCGCGCGCCGGCGCCGAGGTGGTCGCTGGCGGTGCGCGATCGCGGCGCGCGGCCCGCAGGCGGCTAAGGCGCTGCTGGCCGAGGCGCCGGGCGCGAAGGTCTCGCGTCGAGGCGCTCGATCTGGCGTCGCTGGCGTCGGTGCGCGCGTTCGCCGCGCGCATGGTGGCCGACGGGCGGCCGCTCGATCTCCTGATCAACAACGCCGGCGTCATGGCGCTGCCGACGCGCGAGCTGACCGCCGACGGCTTCGAGCGGCAGCTCGGCACCAACCACCTGGGTCACTTCGCGCTGACGGCGCCGCTCCTGCCGCTTCTGCGCGCCGCGCCGGCGGCGCGCGTGGTCATGGTGTCGTCCAGCGTCGCCTACTGCGCCAAGCTCGACCTGGCCAACCTGCAGAGCGAGCGGCGCTACTCGCCGATGGGCACCTACGGCCAGTCGAAGCTGGCGAACCTCCTGTTCATGCTCGAGCTGCAGCGGCGCGGCGCCCGGCCTCGGCGCTCGTCAGCGTCGCGGCCCATCCGGGCGGCGACGGCGACCAACCTGCAGCGCGAGAGCGCGTGTCGTGTGGCTCGTCGCCAGCTCGGGCAGTCGGCCGACCAGGGGGCGCTGCCGTCGCTGTACGCGGCGGTCGGCGAGGTGCAGGGCGGCACGTTCATCGGCCCGCGCGATCGGCTGGGCATGGTCGGTCCGCCGAGGATCGCGCGGCTGCCCAAGCGGGCGCTAGACAGCGCGATGGCGCAGGCGCTGTGGGCGCGCTCGGAGGAGCTGACCGGCGTCCACTTCGCGATCGAGGCGGCGGCGCCCGCGGCCCGCCGACCTCGCCGACGGCCGCGCGCGGACGCACGCATGAGGGTCATCCTCTTCGGTGCGACGGGCATGGTCGGGCAGGGCGTGCTGCGCGAGTGCCTGCTCGATCCCGACGTCGAGAGCGTGCTGGCGGTCGGGCGCGCCCGACCGGCGCAGACGCCACCCGAAGCTCCGCGAGATCGTCCACGCAGACCTCCTCGACCTCTCGGCGCGTCGAGGCGAGCTGACCGGCTACGACGCCTGCTTCTTCTGCCTCGGCGTCTCCGCGGCGGGCATGAGCGAGGTGCCACTATGCCGCGTCACCTACGACCTGACGCTGGCCGTGGCGCGGCACGCTGGCGCGCGCAGAACCCGGGCATGACCTTCATCTACGTGTCGGGCGCCGGCACCGACAGCAGCGAGCGCGGGCGCGCATGTGGGCGCGCGTCAAGGGCAAGACCGAGAACGCGCTGCTCCGGCTCCCGTTCCGCGCGTCTACATGTTCCGCCCCGGCTTCATCCAGCCGCTGCACGGGATCCGTCGCAAGACCCGGCTCTACCGGGTCATCTACGCGCTGGCCGGGCCGCTCTTCCCGCTGCTGGAGGCGCTGTTCCCGAGCACGTGACGACGACCGAGCAGGTCGGGCGGGCGATGCTGGCGTCGCGAGCCAGGGCGCGCCCAAGCGGAGCTCGAGAACCGCGAACATCAACCGCCTGGCCGCCGCCGGCGCACCGTAGCGCCTCCTGTCTACCTGCCTGCCTGGCCGGCTCGACGCTCCGCTGCGGCGAGCGTCTGGTGCGCGTCGGCGAGGAGCTGCGGATCGGTGATGTCGAGCGCCAGCGCGCGACGGAGCGCGGCCACCGCCCGATCCCCCTGCTTGAGGTGCAGCTCGACGTGGCCGAGCGCGATCAGCGTGTCGGCCAGATCGGGATGGTGCGGGCCGAGCAGCTTCTCCTGGATGGCGAGCGCCTGCTGCTGCTTGTCGAGCGCCCCGCGATAGTCGCCGCGCCGGTCGAGGAGCTCGCCGATCGCGCTCAGCGAGACGGCCACGTCGGGGTGGGCGTCGCCGAACAGGCGCCGGCGCATGGCGAGCGCGCGCTCCTCGCTCGCCAGCGCGTCGTCGAGCCGCCCCAGGCCCGCCTGCGCCTCGCCCAGGTTGGCCAGGCAGGTGGCGGTGAACGGATGGTCGGGCGGGTAGGCGCGCCGGAAGATGGCGAGCGCGCGCTGGTAGAGCGCGAGCGCCTCGTCGAACCGGCCCTGGTTGCCGAGCGCGGCGGCGATGTTGACCAGGCCGGCCGCGACGTCGGGGTGGTCGGGGCCGAGCTGCTTCTCCGTCGTCGCCAGCACCCGCCGCTGGATCTCGGCGGCGCGCTCGCGCTGGCCCTGGGCCTCGTAGACGTTGGCCAGCTCGCCGAGCGCGGCCGCCACCTCGGGATGGTCGGGGCCGAGGAGGCGCTCGCGCAGCGCCACCGCGCGCTCGTCATGCGTACGTGCCAGGTCGTACTTGCCCATGCGGAAGTAGAGGATGCCGAGGTTGTACTCGAGCGAGGAGAGCAGGCGGTCGTTGCCGTTCATGCGCCCGATCCACGCCTGGGCGTGGCGTGACCAGGCGAGCGCTTCGTCGAAGTGCGGCTCCCCATTGGCGAGCACGCGCACCAGCTCGGTGGCGGCCTCTCCGGCGACCAGATCGTGGCGCCCCTCCTCGGCGGCGATGAGCGCGTCGGTGAGCGCGACGCGCGCCCCCTTGTCGTCGCCGGAGCGCTCGAGCAGCTGGCCGCGTTGGTACGCCGCTTCGGCGTCCAGGGGGCGGAAGGCGACCGGTCGCGCCTGGGCGACCACGGCGTCGACCAGCGCCAGCGCCGCCGCGTACTGGCCGGTGTCGAACAGGCCGCGCGCCTGCGCGAGCCGGAGGCGCAGCGCCCCGATGTCCGCGCGGCGCGAGGCCGCCATCGGCAGGCGCATCGGCTCCTTGAGCAGGCGCGCGTCGGCGCACTCGTCGACGGACGTGAGCGACTGCGCGGCCGGCACGGCGTGCTCGAGCACCCCGCGATCCCCGGCGATCAGCTGATCGACGAGCGAACGCAGCTCGGCACGGCGGTCGTCGAGGCACTCGACGCGCAGGTCGAGCAGCTCCTCCGACTGATCCCCGCGCACGCGCGTGGCTTCGCACGCCTCGCGGCGCATGGCGCTCCAGCGGCGGCCGTAGTCGTCGATCAGCGCCGCCGTCCGCACGAGCACGCGCGGCGCCCACGGCAGGCCGGTGCCGGTAAACGCCGCCGCCAGCGCCTGCCGACGCTGCGCGCTCCAGGCCTCGGCCAGCTGCTCGTCGGCGCCGGCGCACACTTGCGAGCGCTGCCGGCGATCGATCCGCCAGGCGGTGATGCCCGCCGCGATCGCCAGCAGCACCGCGGTCGCCCCAAGCGCGCGCCTCCGCGCCAGCGCCGGATCGTGCTCGAGCGCGGCCAGAAGGGCGGTCATCGAGGGATGGCGCGCCGCCGGATCGAGGCTGAGGCCACGGAGGAGGATGCGGCGCAGGTAGCGGGGCACTCTTCTGCCCTCTGGCGGCGGGCGCAGCGCGCCGACCCCGTCGACGCGCTCCTCGAACGGCGCCTCGCCGTAGAGCGCGCGATAGAGCGATACGCAGAAGCTGAACTGATCGGTGCGCTCGTCGACGGTCGCGCCCTCCTGGAACTGCTCGGGCGCCATGAAGCTCGGCGTTCCCAGGATGGTGCCGGCGCGGGTGAGCGCCTCGCCGCCCGACGAGGACGCGGCCAGGCGGACGCTCGTGGGCGAGTCGGGGTCGGCCACGGCGGCGGCGGCGGCGGCGGCGCTGGCGGCAGCATCGTCGCCTGCGCTCGGCTCGCCGCCGCTGGCCGCGCGCGGGGTCGATGAGCGCACCAGCCCGAAGTCGGTGACCAGCACGCGGCCGTCCTTGCCGATGAGCAGGTTGGAGGGCTTGACGTCGCGGTGGATGAGCCCCGCCGCGTGCGCGGCGGCGATGCCGCGTCCGGCGGCGACGAAGACGTCGACGATCTCGCGCACCGAGCGCCGCCGCTCCTTGAGCCATTGGGCGACGGTGGCGCCGTCTACGTACTCCATGGCGATGAAGAACAGCCCGTGGTGCTCGCCGACGTCGTGCACCGGCACGATGTTCGGGTGCGGCAGATGCGCCATCGCCTGCGCCTCGCGAATGAGGCGCGTCTCCCAGTTGGCCATGCCGCGGCGCAAGAACTTCAGCGCCACCTTGCGGTCGAGCTTGGGATCGTAGGCGAGGCAGACCGCGCCCATGCCGCCCTCGCCGAGGCTGTCGAGCACGATGTAGCGGCCGACGGTCTCGCCGGCGATCGGCGTGGCGCGCGTCGAGGCGCCGGCCTTCTCGTTGTAGGTGGCGGGGGTTCCGAGGCTGTGGGTGCCGCTGACGGCGCGGCAGGCCTGGCACACCAACAGGTGCGCGGCCAGCGCGTCCGCCACCTCCGCCGGCAGGTCGCGGCGGGCGCGGTACGCCTCCAGCAAGTCGGCGCTCGGACAGGCCATCGCTACTCTATTGTACCAGTCGGCCACGCCGGACGTCTGGGGTAAGCTCGCTGCAATGGAGCCGAGCGGGCAGCCACGCACCGAGGAGCACACGCTGGGCGACGGCACGCGCGTGCGCCTGCGGCCCATCCGCCCCGAGGACGGCGACGAGCTGCGGCGCGGCTTCGAGCGGCTGTCACCGGAGTCGCGGTACCGTCGCTTCCTGGGCGGCGTGAGCCACCTCAGCGACGACATCATTCACTACCTCACGGATGTCGACGGGCGCGATCACGTGGCCATCGTGGCCAGCCGGCCACGCGCCGACGGGACGGAGGAGGGGCTCGGGGTGGCGCGCTTCGTGCGCGTTGCCGGGGAGCCGACGGTCGCCGAGGCGGCGATCACCGTGGTCGACGACATGCAGCACAAGGGGTTGGGGCGGCTCTTGTCGATGGCGCTGGCCGCCGCGGCGCTCGAGCGGGGCATCACCCACTTCCGCGGCGAGATCCTGGCCGACAACGAGGCCATCCGGCAGCTCTTGCGCGACGTCGGCGCCGAGCTGCACGCGGCCGAGGACGATTGCATCGTCTTCGACGTCGCGCTCGATCGCGAGCCGTCGCCGAGCGCCGCGGTCGACGTGGCGGTGCGCCGGCTGCTCGGCGCCGCGTCGACCTGGCTCGGCGGCCTGATTCGCCGCCGCGTCGGCTGAGGCGGCCGCCGGGCGCCCGGCAGCCCGCGCGTCAGTAGGCGTACGCGAGCGCGAGCGTGGCCAGCTGCTCTGCGGTGCCGAGCGTGGCTTGCGTCGCCGTCGGGTCGCGCTCCGACGGACCGGCGAAGTGCGACACCGTGAATTGGTAGCGATACTCCGCCGACACCAGGAGCGCGCCGCGCTGGCCGGCGCGCCACAGGTCGGCAGAGACGTTACCGCCGAAGTCGCCACCCCAGGTGCCGCGCTGGCTGCCGTCGCTGAGGTTCTCGGCGCGCTGGCCGAACAGCAGCGCGCGGCCCCAGAGCCCGAGGCCGAGCCAGTGGCCGCCGATCGCCAACAGGTGCGGAGCGGCCAGCCCGAGGCCCGCCGTGGGCGCGAGCAGGCGATCGGAGGCCAGCCGAACGTCGAGGTCGGGATCGAGGATGGAGAGGGTGAGCTGAGCGCCGACGCGCAGCCAGGCGTCGAGGCCGCCGGCGACGCGCGCATGCAGCCCGATGCTGAGGCCGGCCGCGACGTCGTGCAGCTGCATGCTCACGTTCACCGCGCTGCCATCGGCGGCGCGGTATTGCACGCGCGATCCGCCGGCGTACGCGTAGGAGGCGTCGATGCCGAGCAGGCCGAGGCGGCCGAGGCGATGCCGGTAGCTCGCGGCGGCGCGGGTGGCCACCGCGGTCGTCGACAGCTCGTAGGCGGCCATCGGCGCGGTGCCGTTGGAGACGAAGCGGCGCCCGAGGACGGCGACGCCGGCGCCGGCGTCGACGCTGAGGCCGTCGGTGTGATCGGGGGGAGGCGCGATCGCGTGCAGCTCACCGGCGGCGGAGGTAGCGCTGTCGCCGCCGGCTCCTGGCTCGTCGCCGTCGCGCGCCGCGCTCGCGGGCATCGAGCTGGACGGGTCCGGCGCTCCGGTTTCGTCGGGCGCCGCCGGCCCGCGCACGCGCACCGCGGCCATCGACACCCAGCCGAGGTTGGCGCCGTCCGCGCGCACGAGTCCCCACGCCTCGTCGGCGCTGAGCCGCGCGACATCAGCGTCCGGCCCTTGTCGAGCGACGAGACTACGTGCGAATCCTCGTCGGTGCGCTCATGTACGTCGCAGCGGCGCAGCGCTACTGCGGCGAGCGCTCTTTTGGGATGGTAGGTCGACTGCGAGACCCAGCCATCCAGGTGCGGCTGTGGCGGCGGCGCCGGCGCGGCGCGCGGAGGTGCCGCCGGCCGCGCGCGCTCGGCGAGCGCCGGCCGCGGGCGCGCCGCCGGGTCCGTGCCGGCGGTGGGGGCTGACGCCACCTGGGCGGCCGCGGCCGCCGACAGCTTGAAGAAGCCCTTCTGCGCCCACCCCTCGTGGTGCCCCGTCCGCACCAGCAGCCACGCGCCGTCGATGCGTCGCGCCACCAACGTCGCCCGGGTGCCGGCGGCCACGCGCTCGACGACGCGCGCGTGCTCGTCGCAGCGCTCGCGCAGGAGCACCGGCGTGCGCACCTCCACCTCCTCGGCGCGCGCGGGCCCGGCGGCGGCGGCGACGACGATCAGCGTGACGACGACGGTGCGAACGCCGGTGGATACGATGATGGCTCCTCCTGGACGGGTCATGGCGGCGATCCGGCGTTTGATCCAGGCCAGCCACCTCACGTAGGTCGGATCGCTCGTCGACGCAAAGGGCGCGCCGCCGCCGTGCGCGACGCCGGAGCCGGCGAGGTTCTTGGTCAGCACCAGCGACTGCGCGCCGCTCGACGCGCGCAGCTGGACCTCGGCGTAGTTGCTCGCCCAATCGGTGCCGCTCGCCGGCGCCGGGATCAGCTTCATCGGCGGGGTGCCGTTGTGGCACGCGGGGCAGCCGAGCCGCGTCAGGTCGGACATGATGTCGGGCTGGAACGCGACCGGCCCGGCGGCGTCGTCGGTCGCGCCGCCGTCGTCGGTCGCGCCGCCGTCGTCGGTCGCCGTCGTCGCCGCCACCGACGGCGGCGAGTAGGGCACCAGGTCGCCGAGGCAGCCGCCGGCGCCCAGGCCGAGCGCGAGGATGAGGCTGGCCGCGGCCACCTGCAAGAGCGGACCCGAGCGGCTCGCTCCCGGCGCGCTCGTCTCGCGCTGCGGCCCGACGAGCGCCTCGACCAGCTCGTCGCTGCGCCGGCGGCGCGTCAGGTGCGGCTCGTCGACGAAGCGGACGCCGAGCTGCTCCAGCCAGCGGGTGGGCGGATCGCCGCCGATGCACACGAACGCGTGGTCGTTGGCCAGCTCCGTGCGCTCGCCGCCCTCTTCGAGCAGCACCGAGTCGGGCCGGATCTCGACGACCTTGGAGTTGAACACGACGCGCACGCGCCCCTCTTCGATCGCCGCTTCCAGCGCCTGGCGGTTGCGCGCCTTGCAGCGCGACAGCGCCTTTCTGCGATAGGAGAGCGTCACGCAACCGGCGTGCGCGGCGAGCGCGAGCGCCGCCTCGACCGCGCTGTCGCCGCCGCCGACCACCAGCACCGCCTGGCCGCGGTGCGCCTCCGGGTCGCGCAGAAGCGGCGTCACCTTGGGCAGCTGCTCGCCGGGCACGCCGAGACGGCGCGGCGTGCCGCGCGTGCCGATGCCGAGCACGACGCGGCGCGCGCGCCACTGATGCGCCTGGTCGCCGCTGACGGCGCGCACGCGGAAGTCGCCGTCGTCGAGGCGCTCGATGGCCTCGACGGTCTGGCGGGTGCGCACCGCGACGCCCCGGTCGTCGAGGAGCCGCTGCCAGACGGCGAGCAGCTGCTCCTTGGTGGTGTCGCACACCGGCAGAAGCCCGAGGCAGCGCACGTCGTACGGCTCGGCCATCACGAGCTTGCCCTTGGGATAGCGCGCGATCGTCGAGGCGACGAGCTGCTCCTTCTCGAGCACGACGTACGACAGGCCGTGCGCCGCGCAGTGCAGGGCCGCCGACAGGCCGGCCGGGCCCGAGCCGACGATCGCGACGTCGACGACGTCGACCTCGTTGGCGCCGCCTGCCCGCCCGCGCAGCCCGCCTTGCACCATGTGCTCGACGACCGCGCGCCCGAGGTTCGACGCGTTCTTGACGAGCGGCTTGCCGGCGACCTCGCCGATCAGGTACTGGCCGGGCGCCGCCTGGTAGTAGTCGTCGATCGCGGCGGTGCGCACCGGTGGCGGCTCGGAGCCGCGCGGGTGCATGACCAGCGCCGCGGTCGGGCAGGCCATGGCGCACTCCTCGCAGCCGATGCAGTCCTGGTAGCGGACCACGCGGCTCTTGTTGGCGACGAGCTCGAGCACGTCCGTGGGGCAGACGTCGACGCAGGCGTCGCAGCCGACGCAGCGATCGTCGTTGATGCCGTGCACCAGCGGCAGGTGCAGCGGCGCGGCGCTGCTGCGGGCGCGCCGCCGGCGAATCCACGCGTTGGTGCAGACGCACGCCACCGCGGCGCCGACGACCATGAGGATGGACACGACAGAGACCATGTGGCCGCCAGTTTCAAGCGAGGTGCCAGGCGCAGCGCCGCGACGCGACGGGCGGGGCGCGCCACCCGCTTGCGCAAGAAACGGACAAGCCGCGGACGTTGACGGCACGCGGGCCGGCGTTTCGCTGCGGCCGTGGGGTCTCCGCGGCGCTCCGGCGCGGCTGTACGTGCAGACCTCGAACACTGTGCAAGTTTCGGAGGCCGTCGGAGGCGGCGCCGTCATGATCATGGGGGCGCGGGTGCCGCCGGCTGCCCGCGGGGCGCTGCGCAAGCGCGCCGCTTCATGACGTTTCTGCGATCTGCCCACGCCCGCGCAGGCCGGCCTACGCTGTCGCACATTCGGGTTGGCGTCGCAGATGCAAACGCTGCACGTTCATGCGCGGGCACCTGGCGGTGGGGGCGATGGTCTCGTTGGTGGCCGGCTGTCTGCCGACGTTCAAGCTGCCTGCAGGCGCCGGCGCCAACAGCGACGCAGGCGTCGTCACCGACGGTGGCGTCGTGGTCGGCAAGTACCATCCCGACGGCTACGCGGCGGCCAACGTGCACGGGGCGGAGATGAAGATGCAGGTGCAGAACTGCAAGACCTGCCACGGCGACGATCTCTCCGGCGGCACCTCGCAGGTCTCGTGCGACACGTGCCATACGCCCTCGGCGCCGCAGGCGTGGCGCACCAACTGCCTGTTCTGCCACGGCGGCACGCAGGATCAGACCGGCGCGCCGCCGCGCAGCGTCGACGGCACCAACGATCCGCTCCTGCAGAAGTTCCCGCCGCACCACGCGCACGTCACCTCGACGATCTCGGCGGCGGTCGACTGCATGCAGTGCCACGTCAAGGCCACCGACGTGCTCAGCCCCGGCCACACGTTCGACGACACGCCCGGCGTGGCCGAGGTCGACTTCGGCGGTGGCCTGAGCAAGCAGGCGGTCTACGACGGCGTCGCCACCTGCAGCAACGTCTACTGCCACGGCGACGGACGGGGCGACAACGGCACCATCTCCAAGGGCGACGGTCCCCGCACCTGCGCCAGCTGCCACCCGAGCCTCGCCAGCGGCGCCACCGGCTGGGCCAAGATGAGCGGCGCCCACGCGCTGCACCTCGGCAGCGCGACCCTGGGCGGCGCCACCTGCACCGACTGCCACAACAGCGTCACCGCCGACAACACGACCATCGCGACGCCGGCCTTGCACGTCGACGGGCAGCGCGAGGTCGAGTTCTCCGCGGTGCCCGCCGCCGGCTTCAGCTTCGACGCGCCGACGCAGTCGTGCACCGGCACCTGCCACGGCTACGCACACTCGGCCACGGTGTGGCTCGCCAGCGTCGGTGGGCGCTTCCATCCCGCCGGCTACGCCGCCGCCACCGCGCACGGCCCCGACATGGAGCTGCAGCGCATGGACTGCCGCGGCTGCCACGGCGCCACGCTCACCGGCGGCACGCAGGGCAGCTACGACGCCGCGCCGCCGAGCTGCGACAGCTGCCATAAGGCGGGCTGGCGCACCAACTGCGTCTATTGCCACGGGGGCGGCGTCAACCAGACCGGCGCGCCGCCGCGCGATCTGGCGGCCGCGTCATCGACGGTGTCACAGAGCTTCCGCGCGCACACCGCGCACGTCACGGGGACGATCTCGCGCTCGTGGGACTGCGTGCAGTGCCACGTCAAGCCGACCGACGTGCTGTCGGTGAACCACGCGTTCGACTCGACGCCGGCCAAGGCGGAGGTGACCATGGCCGGCGGCCTGAGCCCGCAGGGCGTCTACAACGGCGGCGGGCAGCTGCGCCAACCTGTACTGTCACGGCACCGGCCTGACCAACGGCGCCTATGTCGACGGCTCGCCGACGCCCACCTGCTCCGGCTGCCACCCCGGCATGAACAGCACGTCGACCGCGTGGGGCACGATGAGCGGCTCGCACCGCAAGCACCTCGGCATGGGCTACATTTGCGGCGACTGCCACAACACGGTGACCACCAACGGCACCACGATCGCAGCGCCGATGCTGCACGTCGACGGCGTCAAGCAGGTCGCCTTCAGCGTCGCCAACTTCACCTACTCGGGCGGCCGCTGCACCGGCACCTGCCACGGCCAGGGCCACAACAACAGCTGGTAGTCGAAGCGAGCCGGCGCGCCGCCAAGGCGCGTTGCGTGGCGCGGTCGGCGGGGTCGAGCCCGGTGTGGCGCGGCTGCTCGAGCGCAGGTCCGCACGGCGAGCACGGTCGAGCGCCATCGGCGAGCGCGGTCGAGCTCAATCGGGGGGCGCAGGCCGGTGAGGAGGGCGCTGATCGGTCCGACTGAAAGGTCGAGGATGGGACGGCACGGCAGCGAGGCGCAGGCCCCGCTGCCGTGCCGTCGTCAGGCCAGGGCTAGTTGCAGACGTCGGTGTTGGCGTTGCAGGTGTGGCCGCTGCTGCAGACCGCGCCCACGCAGCAGGGCTGACCGGTGCCGCCGCAGGCGGCGCAGCGATCGCTCTGCCGGTCGCACACGAACGGCTCGCCGCAGAAGCGCCCGTTGGCGCCGCCCGGGCAGCAGGTCTGTCCGAGGCCGCCGCAGCCCACGCACTGGTTGCCGCCGTTGCACGTGCTCGACGGAGCGGTGCAGCCGACCTGACCGCCGCAGCAGGCTTGCCCGACCTTGCCGCACGCGCCCGCCATGCAGCCGCCGCCGGAGCAGGTGCCCTGGTTCTGCGAGCAGGTCCCGCTGCTGTCGGCGACGCAGCTGTTGCTGCTGTTGTCGCAGCAGCCGCCGTCGTTGCACGCGTTGCCGTCGCAGCAGGGGCCGCCCGGCGCGCCGCACGCCTTGCAGCTGCCGTTGTCGCAGGTCAGCCCCGAGGCGACGCAGAAGTTGCTGGCGCCGCCGCGGCCGTTCGGGCTGCCGCTGCAGCAGGCCTGGTTGAGCCCGCCGCAGGGCATCATGTTGTTGCCGCCCGTCGAGCACTGCACGCTGCCGCCGGCGCTCGCCTGACAAGTGCCGAGCGTGCCGCCGCACGGCATGCCGCTGGCGACGCAGTCGGAGCCGTTGCAGCAGCTGCCGGCGCCCATGCACGAGTTGGCGGCACAGCAGGCGGCGCCGTCGCTGCCGCAGGCGGAGGCGGTGCCGCCCAGGCACACCATGCCGCTGGTGCCCGGGATGTTCTGGCCCGACGCGACGCAGGCGCTGTTGACGCAGCAGCCTCCGCCCGCGCAGCTGTCGCCGGGGCAGCAGGGCTGGCCGGGGCCGCCGCAGACGGTACACATGCCGGCGCTGCACGAGCCGCCCGTCGAGCAGGTGGAAGCGTCGGCGACGCATTGATTGTTGCCGGGATCGCAACAGCCGGCGGCGCAGGTGGCGCCGGCGCAGCAGGGCTGGCCGGGGCCGCCGCACTGCTTGCACACGCCGCCGCCACAGGCGAGTCCGGCACCGGTGCAGGCGTCGCCAGCGCAGCAGAGCTCGCCGGGGCCGCCGCATTGCTCGCACACGTTCTGTCCGTTGCAGGCGACGCCCGCCGAGGTGCAGGTGCGATTTGCGCAGCAGGGCTGGCCGGGGCCGCCGCAGGCGGCGCACTGCGTGCCGCTGCAGGTCTGGCCCGACGCCGTGCACTGCATGCCGGTGCAGCACGCCTGTCCGCCGGCGCCGCAGCCGCCGCACGAGCCGGCGGCGCAGGCGCCGCCGATGTTCGGGCAGGTCGAGCCCGACGGGGTGCAGAGGTTGGCGACGCAGCAGCCGCCGTCGGCGCAGTCGTTGCCGGCGCAGCAGGCCTCGCCGGCGCCGCCGCACTGCGTGCAGATGCCGGCGCCGTTGCCGGTGCACACGTCGGTGGTGTCGCAGGCGCGGCCGGGGCAACACTTCTGCCCGGCGGCGCCGCACGGCTGGCAGACGCCGCCGACGCAGGCTCCGGCGGTGCAGCTGTCGCCGGCGCAGCAGACGCTGCCGAGCGTGCCGCAGGCGCCGCCGTCGGAGCCGCCGGCGCTCATGTCGGCGCCCGACTGCCCGCTGTTCTTGGTGCATCCAGAGCCGGCGAACCAGAGCATTCCGAGGAGAAACGAAGCAAGCACGTTACGCATAAGCTAGCCCTCCCTATGTGCTCCGACGGCGCGAGCGAGGGTCTAGGCAGCAAGAACGCGGCCAGCAGGGGAGCGCCGCCGACGAGCCGCGGTCGAGCGCGGAGGCCGCGCCGAATCTGGGCTTCGGCTGCGCGTCGCTGTCCGTGCAGGTGGGCGCCGGCAGCAGGCGCTCGCCGTTCGCGCGTTGCGCACCGTACGACTTGTGCGCGAGGCGCCGATCGCGGTGGATGTCGGCGAGACGGTGTAGCATGTCGGCATGGATGGCGGGATCTTCCTCCTCGAAGACGACGACGATCTGCGGAGCGTGCTGATCGACCTCATCAAGCGCTCGACCGCTCGGCCATGTCGCGGATTGCGCACGCTCTCGGAGCTCCGCGAGCAGCGGCAGTGGGTCCTCGGCTGCTCGCTCGGCATCATCGACGTCAACCTCGGGCCGGGGCAGCCGAGCGGCCTCGACGCGTTCGCCTGGCTGCGCGCCGAGCGCTTCGCCGGACGCATCGCCTTCCTCACCGGTCACGCGGCGACGCATCCGCTGGTCGAGCGCGCGCTGCAGATGGGGGAAGCTTCGGTGCTCACCAAGCCGCTGGAGGTCGAGGGGCTGCTGGCGCTGCTCCGATGAACGCGGCGCGCCGGCGGACGCCGCCGGCGCCTTGGGGGTGCGCGCGACGGCGCGTCAGGCCCGGCTCGCGCTCGCGAGCGCCGCGGGCGCGCCGCCGCAGCTCGGGATCAGCCGCAGCCGGACCTCGCCGTCGCCGAGCGCGCGGACGACGGTGTCCAGCTCGTCGTCGAGGATCTGGGCCAGCTCGGAATCGACGAGCACGGCCTCGGGATCGCTGTACAGGCGGTGAATCTCCAGCTCGGCGAGCGTATGTGCGGGCAGCATTTCGCATCCAGCGGCTTCCAGGATCGCCTGGGCGCACTCGAGCACCGAGGCGCGCTCGCTGAAGACGACGATGCGTCGCCTCCACGCGCGCCGACTCTCTTTGGGTCCACTCATCTCCACGTCCCTCCGGGCGCGCCCCACCAATGGGCGTGCGGCGAATGCGCGACCGGAGGCGGCGGCGGCCCTCGTGGCCGGGGCGTGGGGGAACGCCGTCGACCGTTGATGAGCCAGCCGCCGCCGCCACCGGCGCGCAACGCCGGACGTTGGTGATAGCAGCCGCCGTGCCATCGTCCGCGGCCGCGCGGTCCGCCGGGATCGCGGCGCACGGCCGCCGGGTGCACGAGATTCCGTGACGGAAACCCGCGCCACCGTCGGACTCCCGTGCGCCCCCCCGGCGATCGTGAGATACTTCCAATTCGATCTTGGGGGAGTGGAGTCGTGGAAGCGCCGATCGTCGAAGCGCTGCTGAAGTCGCACGTCGGCGGCGTCGCCATCTTCGATCAGCAGCTGCGCTGCGTCCAGGTCAATGCCGAGATGGCGCGGTTGGCGTCGATCCCGCGCGAGCGCCTCCTCGGCCGCACGCTTGGAGAGATCCTCGACGGCCGCCGGCCGGATGAGCACGCGGCGGTGGCGAACGTGCTCGCCACCGGCACCCCTGTGGTCGAGCGCACTGTAGAAGGGCCCCATCTCCAGCTTCGCGTCGATTATCTGCCGCTGCGCGGGGAGTCCGGTGGTCCGCCGAGCGTCATCGTCTTCGCGATCGACCTGAGCGCCCAGCGCCGGGCGGAGCAGGCGCTGGCGCAGCGGCTGGCGGTGGCCGAGCTGATCTCCGAGGTGTCGGCGAGCTTCATCGACCTCGATCCCTCCGAGATCGACGGCGGCATCGAGCGGGCGATCCGCGTCATCGGCGAGCGCCTCGGCATCGACGGCACGCACATCGGTGTCTTCTCCGATGACAAGTCGCTGCTCAAGCTGACGCACCAGTGGGTGCGCGACGGGTTCAACCCGACCCTGGCCGACTTTCAGGCCTTCCCCACCGCATCTCTGCCCTGGTCCTCGGCGCGCGTCCTTGCCGGGGAGGCGGTGGCGGTGAGCTCGCTCGCGGAGCTGCCGGCGGAGGCGCAGGCCGAGCGCCTCCTGTACGAGGCGCTGGGGACCGAAGCGGTGGTGGTGATGCCGCTGTCCGTGGGCCGCTCCGTCAACGGCATGGTCGCCTTCGCGCAGGCGGGGCGCGCCCGGCACTGGACGCCCGATGTGCTTTCGAGCCTGCGCCTGACCGCCGAGATCCTGGCCAACGCGCTCGACCGCAAGCGCAACGACGTGGCGCTGCGCGAGCGGCTCGCGTTCGAGGAGGCGCTGTCGCAGCTGGCGACGCGCTTCATGAGCGCGTCGGTCGACGCGATCGACGGCGCCATCGAGAACGCGCTGCAGGCGATCGGCGAGGCGCTGCGCTACGAGCGCACCGCCGTCTTTCTGCTCGACGACCCACCCGAGCACATGGCGCTGCACTACGAGTGGTGCGCGGCGGGCGTGCGCAGCTTCAAGGCGAGCATGTCGGGGCTGTCGATCCGCGAGTTCGGCTGGCCCCTCGATCAGATCGCTTCCGGCAACGTGATCAACATCGACCGGCGCACGCTGCCGCCCGAGGCCGTCGCCGCCCGCCGGGTGCTGGACCGCGACGGCTTCGAGACGCTGGCGACGGTGCCGATGTGCATCGAGGCGCAGGTGATCGGCTGCGTGGGCTTCCACGCGCGCAAGGCGCGGGAGCTGCCGGCGCCGCTGATCGCGCGCCTGCGCCTGGTCGGCGACATCATCGCCGCCGCCCTGGCGCGCAAGCGCTCCGAGCTGGCGCGGCGGCGCGCCTTTTACGAGCTGGAGCAGCTCAAGAACCACGCCGAGCGCGAGCGCGACTACCTGCGCGAAGAGGCGGGCGGTCATGACAACATCGTCGGCGGTAGCGCCGTGCTCCGGCGGCTCCTCGACACCATCGACGTGGTCGCGGCCACCGGCGCCACCGTGCTCATCCGCGGCGAATCGGGCGTGGGCAAGGAGCTGATCGCGCGCGCGATCCACGAGCGCAGCGCGCGCCGCGACGCGGCGTTGGTCAAGGTCAACTGCGCATCGGTGCCCAAGGAGCTCTTCGAGAGCGAGTTCTTCGGCCACGTGCGCGGCGCGTTCACCGGCGCTTTCAAGGATCGCGCCGGCCGCTTCGAGCTGGCCGACGGCGGCACCCTGTTTCTCGACGAGGTCGGCGACATCCCGCTCGATCTGCAGGCCAAGCTGCTGCGCGTCTTGCAGGAGTCCGAGTTCGAGCGCGTCGGCGACGACCGCACGCGCAAGGTGGACGTGCGCATCGTCGCCGCCACCAATCGTAACCTCGAAGCGGACGTGCTCGCCGGCCGCTTTCGTCAGGACCTCTACTATCGCTTGAGCGTGTTTCCGCTCGAGGTGCCGCCGTTGCGCGCGCGCCGCGACGATATCGTGCCGCTGGCGGAGCACTTCGTCCGCAGCAGCGCCAAGAAGCTCGGCCGCTCCGACCTCGGCTTCGACGATGCGCAGCGGGCGATGCTGCTCGCCTACGACTGGCCCGGCAACGTGCGCGAGCTGCAGCACGTCATCGAGCGCGCCGTCATCCTGTCGCCGGCACCGCCCCTGCAACTGGAGCGGGCGCTGCAGGTCGGCGCCCCGGCCGCCGTGCCCATGGCGCCGCCGGCGGGAGCGACGAGCGACCCTCCGCAGCCGATCCTCAAGGAGTCCGATCTGCGCGCGCTCGAGCACGCCAGCATCGTCGCCGCGCTCGACCGCTCGGCCGGCCGCATCGCCGGGCCCGGCGGAGCCGCGGAGCTGCTCGGCACGCGACCCTCGACCCTACGCGATCGCATGAAGGCGCTCGGCATCAAGCGCTCGTCATAGCGCCGCGACGCTGGCACCAAGACTGCATCGCCGCGGCGCCGATGACACGATCAAGCTACCGGGAGCGCCTGCTGCCGGTGACGAAGCACCTGCGGCTGGTCTTGCAGTGCCGCGATGCCAATGAGGTCGCGCTGTGCGAGCACCTCGCCTTCGCGTTCGCGCGCGACGCCGGCTTGCGCGGTGTCGACGTCTGGTACGTCGCGACGGTGGCGGCAGAGCTGGCGCATCACGCCCTTTGCCGCAGCGGCGGCGAGCTCGAGGTGCGCGTCGTCGCCAGCCCGCGACCCGCGGTCGAGCTGCGTGCGCGCGACCAGGGGCCGGCGCTGACGACGCTGCCCGTCGGCATCGGAGCGCTGCGTCAGTGCATGAGCGAGCTGTTCATCGGCGCCGAAGGCGAGGGGACGGTGGTGGTCGCGCGCAAGTGGCTACCGTGACGAGATCCCGCGATGCGCGGCGCGAGAATCCGCGTCCGGCACGGGATTCCGCGGGCGACGGCGTCGTCGCCACCGTCACGGCGCCGTCGCGCCGCGCTCGCGGCCCGGCATCCCGGGTGCAGAGGCTCGTGCGACGATGACCAGGGAGCAGGGAGCGGATGCGGGCATGGTGTTGCTACTCGATGACGATCAGGATCTGCTCGACTCGCTCGAGGATCTGATCGGGATCATCGACGGCCGGCGCTGCCTCGGGCTGCGCAGCCTGGCCGAGCTGATGGCGCACCGCGAGCGCGCGCTCACCTGCGACCTGGCCATCGTCGACATCAACCTCGGTCCCGGGCAGCCGAGCGGCCTCGACGCCTACGCCTGGCTGCGCGCCGAGCACTTCGCCGGTCGCATCGTCTTCTTGACCGGCCATGCGCAGGGGCACCCCATGGTCCAGCGTGCCTGTACGCTCGAAGGAGCGCAGGCCTTTCGCAAGCCGCTCCACCTCGATCACCTGCGCGCCCTTCTGACGCGGACCAGGCTGCAAACGCGGCGCTCGTGAGGTCTCGCCGCGGCGCTCGGGTCGCCTCGGGCTCAGCGCCTCGGCGCCGGGCCGGGCTCCCAGCTGAGCGCGAGCAGGGTGCGCGCATCTGAGGCCCATGAGCGCTGCGCCAGGCGCGCCGAGACGTTGCTGGCGCCGGCCAGCTCGAGCTGGCGCTCGAAGAAGCCCATCGTCTGGAACGAGGCCGCCTCTTCGGCGGTCGCGCCCATGTGGTAGGAGATGACGATCTCGGCCTGATCGTCGAGCAGCATGACGATCTCGAGGGCGGGGAAGTCGAAGAAGGTCGAGCGCAGCACGCGAAATCGTTGCAGCGTCTCGATCGGATCGCCGACGGCGACCAGCTCCGGATGGAGCGCGCGCAGCTCGTCGACGGAGAAGCGGCCCCACATGCGCACCGCTTGCAGGTCGTCGCGCGCGATGTTGCGCAAGATGGCGTTGCCGAAGCGCTCGAAGGTGGCCATCGGGTACCAGCCCAAAGGCTCGATGAACGCCTGCAGGTAGGGCAGATCCTCGGGCGCGAGCTGGGCCTGCCAGTCGAAGCTCTTGTTGCTGCGGATCATCCGCACGTACTCGGCGAACAAGACGCCCTTGACGCTCCGGGTCAAGCGGCGAGCCTATCACGAGCGCGCGGGCGCTCGTCAGCACTTGCTGCAGGAGTGGACGCACTCGACGGTCTGCTGCGGGTTCGTGATCAGGCAGTTGTCGTCGAAGGCGGTGCCGCTGCAGACGTAGCAGTCGGCATCGTCGCTGCCGCGGCACAGGGGCAGGCCCGACGCCGACAGGCAGATGGGATCGTTGGTGCTGGCGTCGATGAAGGTGCCGGCGGGACAGGCGGCGGCGCCGGCGGCGGCGGGCATGCAGTCGGAGGCCTGACCGCAGCCGGCGAGGCAGACAAGGGCACAGGCGATGAGGACATGACGCATGCGGGTACGACGAGGGCGGGCGCGCTCCGGTTCCGCGATCTGCATGGCGAAATCGCGATCCGGGATTGTGAATCGGCGGCGCTAACGATATAGAGCGGCGATGGCGGCGCGGTGGCTCATGGGGTCGCGGGTCCTGGCTCGTCGGCTCTTGCCGCTGACCATGGGGGTGGTGGTCGCCATCTTCGTCGCCTCCACGATCTACACGGAGCTCCTGCTCAACAGCGATGTGGGGGCGCTCGACATCGCCTCCAACTCGGCGCCGAGCATCGCCCAGATGGCGCGAGCGCGCGGCGAGCTGCGCGCGATCGAGCGCGCGGCCGACCGCGCCATCGCCCCCGCGACGCCGGCCGCCGCCGCCTCCGCGCGCGCCGTCTACGCCGAGCGGCGGAGCAGCGTCGACACGGCGCTCGCCGCGTACGTCAGGTCGCCCTTCTACCGCGGCGAGCTGGCGCTGTACCAGAGGGTGCAAGTCGCGCTGGCGCGGCTCGACGCGATCGTAGCCAACGGGGCGGCCGCGCCCGACGGCGAGCGCAGCGCGGGCACCCAGCGCGTCGAGCAAGCCGTCGACGAGGTCGACAGCGCCATGCGCGAGATCTCGGAGCTCAATCGTCACCAGCTGCAAGCCTCGGCAGCGACGATCGCGCGCATCGGCCGGCGCCGTAATCGCTACGCTTTCGCCCTCAATGGCGTCGGCATCCTCATCGCCTTCATCGCCACGGTGCTGGCCATCCGCACCGTCGAGCGCTTCATCGCCACGCTGGACCGGCGCGCGCGCGAGCTCGAGTACCTGGCCATCCAGGTGGGCCACGAGATCGCCAATCCGCTGGTGCCGATCCAGGTGGTGCTGCGCACCTCCGACGAGCACCTCGACGAGGCGCAGCGCGATGCGCTCGGGCGGGCACGCCGGGCGTTGGCCCGGATCGAGGAGAGCATCATCCGGCTCACGGCGTTCGCCCGGGCCGGCATTCCCCCGGCGGCACCGCCGCCGCGCACGCCGCTTCTGCCCGCGCTCGAGGCGGCGGCGCACGCGGCGGGCGTGAGCGCCACGGCCGATCCGACGTGGCATGTCGGCTGCGCGGCGCCGATGCTGCGCGAGCTGTTCGGCGACCTTCTCGGCGGCAGCGTGCCGCCCGGCGGCGCGCCGCTCGCCGGCGTCGAGGTGCACGCCTCGGGGCGCTACGTGCGCGTCTCGGTCGTACGCGCTCCCGACGGTCCCGGCGCGGCCGATCCGTTCGATCCGCAGCTGCACACCCCGGGATCGGAGCATCCGGGTATCGATCTGCGCCTGGCTGCGGTAAGGCGCCGCGTCGAGGCGTGTGGCGGCGCCGTCGGCGTTCGGCGAGACCGTCGCCACCAGCGGTTGTGGATCGATCTGCCGCGCGCGTGATCAGGCGGCTTGCTACGGCGGTCCGCAGTGGCGCGCGACGACGGCGAACAGCTCGTCGAGATCGAACGGCTTGTGCAGCACCCCGGCGATGCCGCTGGGGGCGTGCGTGGCGGCGTGGGCCGAGGCGATGACGATCGGGATCGCCGACAGGTGCGGGTCGGCTTGCACGGCGGCGAGGAATTTCCAGCCGTCCATGACGGGCATGACGAGATCGAGCAGCACGACGCAGGGCATCCCATTGCCCGCGATCACGGCCAGCGCTGCGTGGCCGTCTTCCGCGGTGGCTACGACATAGCCACGCTGCCGGAGCAGCTCCGCGATGGAATCGCGGAGATCTTGGTCGTCGTCGACGAGAAGCACCATGAAACGTTCCTCCCTTGCGCACGGGCTTGCATCAATCGGTCTGCCGCCTGGGATCAGGCGCGGCGCGGCGGGCGGAACAGTCGATCGCCACTGCACTCGTCATGGAGCGCGAGGGTCGGCCAGGAGATGCGAAACGTGACAGCGGCGGGTACGGGTGCACCGATGGCCGCCGGCAGCGCGACCTCGCTGGATTCGTCGTCGTCGCGGTCGTCGACGTCGAAGGGATTGTCGTCGCCCGCCTGGGGCTGAGCGGCGTCGACGGCGACCAGTCGGCTCTCGGTCGGAGGTGGTGGCGCGTCCACCGAAGGCGCGGGGACCGTCGCATGCGCCAAGAAGCGCAGCGCCGTCACCCACACGATCAACGTCAGACGAATTCCCACGATGGGAATATATCAGCGATTACGGAGAGGCAAGTGCATGACGAAGGTCGTGCCCTCTCCGAGCGCCGACTCGACGGCGACGTCGCCGCCGTTGGCTTCGGCGATGCGCTTGACGATCGAGAGGCCGAGGCCCGTGCCGGACGCCGACTTGTCGCGCAGGGCGCGATAGAAGGGCAGAAAGGCGCGGCGGCTCTCGTCCGCCGACATCCCGATGCCGTTGTCGGCGACGCGCAGCTCGTAGGTGCCGTCGAGGCGGCGGCCGCTGATGACGATGAGCGGCGGCGCATCGGCGCGGCGGTACTTGAGCGCGTTGTCGGCCAGGTTCGCCAGCGCCTGGGCGAGCAGGCCCTCGGCGCAGCTGACGCCCGCCGGCTCGACCTCGAGGCGCAACGTGGCGGCCGTCGATTCGAGGCGCGGCGCCAGCTCGTCACGGACCGTCGCGGCGACGGCGGCCGGGTCGCACGCCCCGTCGCGCACCTGGGCCTCGATGTGGGAGAGCGCCAGGAGGTCGTGGATGAGCGTCTCCATGCGCTCGATGCTGCGGCCGATGCTCGCGCTCGCCGGGTGGTCGGCAGGCGCCTCCGTGATCAGGCGCCACACCGCCAGGCGCATCGTCGTCAGCGGGCCCCGCAGATCGTGAGCGACGCGGCTGGCGAAGGCGTCGAGCTCGCGGTTCTGCTCCTCCAGCATGGACGAGTAGCGGGTGAGCTGTCGCTCGCGCCGATACACCAGGCCCATGGCAGTTCCGCCCACCAGTGCGGTCAAGGCGATGCCGAGGAGCGCCAGGCCGCCGATGATCAAGTTGAGCCGATCCTGCGCTTCGTCGAGGTTGGCGAGCGCGCGGGTGACGCCGACGCGGTTGAGCGTGACCAGGCGCCCGACCTGGTCGCCGATGCTGGCGAAGCGCCGGTCGAGCACCGGCAGCTGTAGCCGCGCGTCGGCGTCGCGGTTGGCGCGCGACAGCGCCAGCACTGCCGCGACCGTTGGCTGCGCCGCGGCGACGTCGGCTTGCAGCTCGCGCCACACGCGCAGCTCTTCGGGCTGGTCGGCGAGCGGCTCGTAGGCGGTGGCGCTGTCGGCGAAGTCGCGCTGCAGCTCGGACAGACGCGCCTCGGCCTGGGTCATCTCCGTCCGTTCGCTCTCGAGGATGTGGGTGTCGATGAGCTGCCGCTCGCTGTCGAGGTCGCGCCCCATGCGCGAGATCAGCTCGGCGCTGGTGAGCGCGTCGCGCATGGTCCGCTCGATGGCGCTGTGGAGCTGGCGGCCGCGCAGCCAGGTGATCACCTTGGTCGCGGCGAACAGCAGCGCGATCAGGGCGAAGCACGTCAGCAGGAGCCGCCAGCTCGCGACGCGTGAAAGGGGACTCATCCAGGATGGTGAGACTGAACCGGGCCCCGTAGGGTTCCCGCGGCGGACGCGCCTTTACGAAAGCTTTACGATGGCAGCTGGTCGTCGACGAGGATCGAGCCGTGCGCGCGATCGAGCACGGGGAGCAGCTGGCCGTAGTAACAGTTGGAGCGACGGTGGTGATCGTCGTGGTGGCGCGAGCGGGACAAGAACGGCAGGTCGAGGTCGATCCCCGAGTGGTCGACGATCTCGTGCACGCCGACGACGGCGAAGAAGACGAGGTAGCCGTAGAGGCTCACGGGAAAGAGGAACAGTGGTGCGATCAGCACCAGCGAGCCGTAGAGCGCCTCGAGCGGATGCTCGTAGAGCGCGTCCAGGAACATCGGCGCCTTGAAGCGGTGGTGCAGGTGGTGAAACGCGCGGAAAAGCCGCGGGCGGTGCATGGCGCGGTGAAAGTAGAAGAGCGCGAAGTGATAGAAGAAGAACAGCCCCAGCGTCGAGAAAGCGGCGTAGGCGAGCCCGTGGCGGCGCGAGTGCCAGTAGGCGGCGCCGTGCGGGCCGGACGACAGCGCGATACCCATGCCGACGATGCTGTTGAGCAAGATGCCGTTGAAGAGGACCAGGGGGACCTTGCTGCGGATCATCGCGCGGGTCTGCCGCTTCTTCGGCTGGTGGCGGCGGCGGGCGACACTGTCGGGACAGCCGCGATGGATGAGGACGTGGAAGAGGCCGCCGCCGATGAAGAAGAACGAGACGTTGATGGCAACGACGAGCGCGACAGTGTTCAAACAAGACATGCGGACGTGCAGCCTCCCGGGAGCGTAAAGTATACGGGGGAAGCGGCGATGGGGACGAGCGCTAATGTTGAAAAAAGCGTCGCGGTCGTCGCCGTCAGCGCAGCTTGACACCCGGCTCGAGGTGCACCGTTGACGCGTCGCAGCGCGGGACCGCGATGCGGCTCAGCCGCCGGCGGGCGACGAAGTCGAGCCACTGCTCGGCCGACCAGACGCGGGTGGCACCGTCGTCGATGAGCGGGCGCAGCCATTCGGGCGCCAGGGCGACGAACACCGGATGCGCGTTGACGACGAGCGGAGCGCCGGCGCGCGCTGCGGCGTCGAGGAGCACGCGGGCGCGCGCTCCGAGCGCCCGGGCGGCGCGGGCGCGCGCGTCGTCATCGCGCACGCGCAGCGAGTAGTCGTCGACGGCGGTCGGCTGCTGCAAGATCGGCAGCGCATGCCCGTCGCCGTCGAGGAAGCGCATGGGGCGCAGCGAGCCGCCGACGAACGCGGCGCACGGGCGCTTGCCGTCGCATACGGCCATCGAATCGAGGTTGAGGGCGACGCCGGCGGCCGCCTCGGCGACGGGCACGTCGACGAAGCCGCGCCAACCGAGGTGGTGGTTGCGCGCCACGAGCGCGCGGAAGCCGGTCAGCGTCTCGAAGCGGCGCGCCAGCTCGCCGAGGTCACGCGGCTCGCCGAGGAACGGGTGCAGCCCCAGGCCGAAGCCGCCGGCGAGGAGCGACGCGGCGCTGGCGGCGGAGAGGCGCGGCGCCGAGCCGTCGGGCGCGACGTTGAGATCGGGGGGCGCGCCCACGGCGGGATCGGTCAATAGGAAGGTCGCCCCGGCGTGGGTGCGCTCGAGCCGCTCGGCCATCGAGGTGACGATCGCGTCGTCGACGTAGTCCTGATCGGCGGTGAGCACGACCAGGCGGGAGATGCCGTCGGGCAGGCCGCGCGTGCGCGGAAGGTGGCAGGGCGCGGCGCCGTCGATGGCGGCGAGGAGCGCGTCGACGGCGTCGTCGGCGAAGGGCGCGTCGTCGCTGCGCGCGGGTACGGCGGGCAGCAGATCGGCCGGCTGCAGCGCGCCGTTGCCGTCGCTGTCCTGGCCCGCGCGCGCGGGATCGCCCTGGCGTAGGCGATAGAGGAGTGCGGCGAGATCGAGGCCGAAGCGCACCACCACGCCGTCGGCGGACGCCTGCAGCGTCGCCAGGACCGTGCCGTCATCGGCGACGAGCAGCGGACGATCGCCGGCGCCCGCGGCGGCGACGGCGTGGGCCGGCTGGGCCGAAAGCGGCAGCGTCGCGCCGCCCAGCCGCGCGCTGGCGGCCCGGGCCGGGGTGCCGCCCGGCTCGACGACGATGACGACGCGCCCGGCGTGAGCGCGCTGGGCGGGGTCGAACGAGACGTAGAGGCGGCAGTCGGCGGCGGGCGCCTGCCCGCGCGCGAGCCGCACCGGCGCGGGCAGGCCGGCAGCGATCAGCAGCTCCGACCAGGCGGCGGCGCTGGGGCCGTCCTCGACGGCGACGTAGCTGTCGGCGGCGGTCGGGCGCTGCGCGAGCGCAGCCTGCCAGCGATCGCGCGTCTCCTCGATGCGCTGGCGGGCGGCAGCGACCGCGCGCCTGGTCCGCCAGCGCGCGGCCAGCCGCGCCCCGCCGGCGCCGGCGGCGACGAGGGCGAGCACGATCAGGAGCGCGCGCCGCCTCACGGCCCTTGGAGCAGCACGAACGCCGCGTTGCGCGCCACGACGCGGGTACCGGGCACGCGCGCCACCAGCGCCCCCGCCCGATCGATGGGAGACAGCACCCACGCGCCGCGGCGCAGCAGGTCGTCGCTCCAGGTCACGACGTCGTGGGCATAGCGCAGGTAGGGAATGCGCATCAACATTTGCACCGTCGGCGCGTCGCCGAGCGCGTAGATCACGTCGCGACCCGAGTAGAACTGCGGCGCCGCCAGATAGCTCTCGTAGGAGTAGAGCGGCACGCCCGGCGGCGCGAGCGCGGCCATGCGGCGGGCCAGCGGCGCGATGTAGGTCGCTTCGCGCTCGTCGAGCGACGGATAGAAGAGTGCTCCGTTCTTGGCGATGAAGATGAGCGCGAGCGCGGCGGCGACCAGCGCCCGGCTGCGCGCCGCGGTCATGCTCGAACCGACCTTGCCGTCGAGAAACGGCGCCAGCGCGCGGGCGCCGAGCACGGCGGCGAACGGATAGAGGGTCAGGATGTAGAACGGCTTCTTGGTCGCCGACAGCGTGTAGAGCGCGAGCTGGAGGACGACGGCGATGAGGAAGCTGCCGAGGACGAAGCTGCGGGTGCGGCGGAAGTCGCGCGCGGCGACGATGACGCCGCCCAACAGGCAGAGGCCGATTACGGTGTCCGTCGTCGCCAGCACCTCGGGATAGAAGAGCGGGCCGCCGCGCGACCACGGCTGCGCCTCGGCGATCTGGTGCTTGAGGTGCAGGTTGACGGTGAAGTCGAGGAACGCCGTCGGATTGGCGTGCCAGGCCAGAAGGTGCCACGGCACCACGAGGGCGAGCGCGATGGCGGCGGCGACGAGCAGGCCGCGCGGCAGGCGGCGGCGGCTCAGGTGCGCGACCCCGAGCGCGGAGAGGCCGAGCAGGCCGGGGATCGACTTGAGCATGAACGCCAGGCCGGCGGCGACGCCGGCGCGCTTCCAGCGCTCGCGCAGGCCGAGGTCGAAGGCCCAGTAGCCGAGCACCGCGTTCGGCACCTCCATGTACACGCGGCGCGAATACTCGTAGTAGTTGGGCGCCGTGCATAGGGCGAACGCCGCGAAGACGGCGGCGGCGCGCGAGGAGGTCAGGCGCCGCGTGGTGCGCGCGACCAGCACCGCGCCGAGCACGCCGGCGGCGATGGGCACGAGGCGCAGCGCGAGCTCGCTCTCGCCGGTGACGGCGGTGACCAGCGCGCCGAGCCAGAAGAACAGCGGTGGCTTGTCGAGGAAGGGCACCGAGCCGAGGCGCAGATCGACGAGGCTGCCGCCGTGGCGCAGCGTGCGGATGACGCCGGCATAGAGCGCGTCGTTGTCGTTGGGCAGAAGATCGCGGCCGGCGAAGGCGGCGAGGAGCACGGTGGCGCCGAGGGCGATGAGCGCGTCGTCGGACAGGGGCAGGCGGCGCAGGCGATCCCACGCGGCGGCGGCGGCGATGATGAGCCAGGCGAACAGCGACATCCAGGCGCCGTCGGCGAGCGCGCCAGGGGCGTAGCGGAGCTCGATCGCGTGGCGGCCGCGGGTGACGAGGACGCCGCGGAGCGAGTGATCGACGCGCAAGAGCTCGCCGGGGACGCCGTCGATGGTAACGCGCCAGCCGGGGAACCAGGCGTCGGTGAGGACGACGACGCCGTCGGCGGGCGCGTCGACGGCCAGCCGCACCGTGGTCGCGCTCGAGTCGTGCACGTCGACGGCGAAGGGGGCGTCGTCGGCGGCGCAGGTGGGGGCCAGCGCCACCGGCTGGGCGAGGATGGCAGCGGCGAAGGGGGAAAAGTCGGGCGCGGTCAGGCGCTGCAGCCGGCGCTCGGCGTCGGGCTCGACGATGGCGCAGCGGGTGAAGAAGGCGCGGCCGAGCGCGC
Organism: uncultured delta proteobacterium; assembly: GCA_963816965.1. Lineage (GTDB taxonomy): Bacteria > Myxococcota_A > Polyangia > Palsa-1104 > Palsa-1104 > JAQBQH01. The sequence continues at coordinate 1,487,117 of CAWFMP010000004.1, read as the reverse complement.
GCGGGTTCTCGTACAGGCCGGGGGCGAGCTTGGTGAAGCGTGCCGGGTCGAGCGCGTGCGCCGACAGGACGTAGCGCACGTCGAGCAGATCGTAGAGCGGGCGGTCGACGTCGCGCACGGCGAAGTATTCGAAGGAGCCCGACGGTGCGGCGCTGGTGACGAGCTCGGTCATCGGCATGGGCGGGAGGCGCAGGAACGCCCGCAGATCGGCAAACCCGTCGGCGGCGGCCATGTTGGGTGGCAGGTGGTCGCCGAGCGTGGGCGGGAAGCTGTCGGGCTCGGTGAGGCCGACCATGCGTCCGGGGTGCGCGGCGATGGCGGCGCGCAGGCGCGTCACGATCTCCGTCGGTGGGCGGATGGCGCTGGCCGGTGCGCCGACGAACGTCGGCAGCGCCAGCCCCAGCACCTCGACGGCGGCGAGCGCCGGCAGCGCCAGGCGGGTCCAGCGCCAGGGGCGATGGGCGAAAAGCGCGACCACGGCGGCCAGCGCCAGCGGAATGATGATTCGCGGCGCCACAAGGAGCGTGCCGCTGCGGGCCAGGTAGCGGATGTGCAGCCAGAAGCGGCTGGCGTCGGCGCCGGCGGCGAGGCGGCCGATCTCCAGCACGGCGACGAGCGCGAGCATCACGAGCGGCAGCGCCAGGGCCAGCCGTGGCGCGTGGGTGCTCTCGAAGATGAGGTCGGCGCCGTCGGCGGCGAGGAGCGCCTGCAGGAAGAAGGCGACGACCAGGATGCGCGTGACGTGCAGCGCATCGAGGCCGGGCAGGATGGCGGCCAACCAGGTGTGCACCGGCGGCACCGAGAGGGCGACCAGCACGCCGACGATGGCGACTACGCCGATGGCGGCGCGGCGGCCGGCGCGCGCCCGGGCGCCGTGGATCGCCAGCGCCAGCGCCACCACCCCGGCGGAAACGCCGTAGAGCTCGCCGAAGTGACGGAAGAAGAGGAAGCCGCCTACGTAGTCGCCGTGCGCCGGATGGCCGAACAGCGCCGGGAACGGCCAGGCGAGCAGCAGCAGGGGCGACAGGCTGTTGGTGGCCGCGTACTTGTCGGGCGTACGCATCGAGAGCGCGACCACCTCGGCCAGCGGCAGAAGCTGGATCGACGCCGCCAGCACGCCGACGGCGGTGGCGCCGGCGATCCAGGCCCACGCGGCGCCACGCTTGCCGTCGCTGCTCCGGCCGAGCAGCGCGGCGACGCCCTGCATCGCCAGCGCGTACAGGCCGAACTGCACGTTGCCGGAGAGCAGCTCGAGCGCGGTGATCGCCGCCAGCGCGGCCGCGGGGCGCCAGGGCGCGGGGGAGTCGAAGAGGCGGCGGATGACCACCAGCGCGACGGGGGCGAGCGCGAAGACCGGGACGAAGTCGCCGTAGTAGAGGTAGATGGTGAAGATCGGGTTGAGCATGTAGACCGCGGCGCCGAGCGCGGCCGCGGCGCGCGAGCGGCCGCGATCGACGGCGAAGGCGTAGAAGCCGAGGCCGGCGAGCAACAGGTGCAACAGCAGCGTGACCGTGCGTCCGCCGACGAGCGGCAGCAGCAGCGCCGGCCACGACAGCGGCGAGAAGAGGGTCGGGCTGCCGACGGCCAGCTCGGGCACGCCGCCGAAGACTCCGGGGCGCCACAGCGGCAGCGCGCCCTTTTGCACGGAGCGATGAATCGACTCGTGGTCGGGCCAGACGAAGAGGTCGAGATCCTCGTTCATCTCCCGGGCGAAGTAGGTGCGGTAACGGTCGAGCGGATTGGCCTGGGGGCGCGGATGCAGGGCGGCGATGTTCGGGTTCAGCGCGGGCGCCGCGCTGCCGACGGACGCGGCGGTTGCCCACGGGCGGAAGCGATCCTGAAAGTGCGCGTCGTAGGGTGCCTGACCGAGGAGGCACAGCCGATACAGCGCAACAACGGCGACGACGGCCAGGAACGCCCCCGCCCCGAGGTGTCTTCGCATGTCGCGGGCATGTTACGTCGCGTGGGCGGGCGACGCCAGCAACGGTTGCGGTCCGGGCGGGGGCGCCGTCTGCCGCTCAGCGTAGGTTGCCGCGCCAGGCGGACGCGTGAGCGGCGGCGGCGACGGGCGACGGCGGGGCAGGGGCGAGCAGCGCCAGCAGCGCGCGCAGCCGGGAGGCGTGGGCGAACAGCATGTGCCCGTCGGCGAGCGTGGCCGCGGCGGGGCGGCCGCGGGCCGCCAGCTCCAGCACATCGTCGCCGATTGCTTGCGCCTCCGCGACGCGCTGCGCCGTCGGCTCTTCGATGGCGGCGTGCGCGAGCGCCAGCGCCCGCTCGAAATACCGCCTCAGCATCTCAACGTCGGTCATACTTGGTAAGACGCGGATCGTGCCGGAGGGATTCCCCGTTTTACACAGTCTTAACATTCGCGCATCGACTGCACGTGCGCTCTTCGTCGTGCTCGCGCTCGCACTCGCGGCGACGGCAGTCGTCGCGTGCAACCTTTCGGGCAACGGCCACATCATACAGAAGCCGTTCTTCGCGCAGCCGGGTGACGACGTCGTCAACTGCGCCTGCAATCTGACGTTCGACAACGAGCACTGCTCGGGCGGCCACTGCGCCGCACACTTCGCCATCGAGCTGTGCCTGCCCCCGGCGCTGCAGGCCGCCGACGCCGGCGTCGACGAGCGCTCCGTGGCCGCCGACCAGTACTGCCGCGACACCGCGACGCACGTCGTCTACCACATGATCAAGGTGTTCAACGGCGGCTGGTGCGACTACAAGGCGCCCTACGCCCCCGACGGCGGCATCGGCTCGTCGGTGAGCTGCTTCGCCGAGCAGCTCGACGATGGGAGCATGCGCGCCACCACCAGCGACGACGGCACCTGCCGCAACAGCTGCGCGCCGGTGGCGTGCGACTACGCGACCAACTGCGGCGGCGACGTGCAGGACACCGACGGCACGATCCACCCCGAGCGCTGCAAGTGCTCCATCATCACCAACTACGGCTGTCCGGGCGATCCGCCCGGCGACTTGCCGACGCCGCTGTTCTGCCGCCCGCCCGCCTGAGTGGCGCAGGCGCCCGCTCACCGCCGTCGCAGCTCGTCGAGGATCGACTTGCCGATGCGCTCGGCCGGCGCCGCCGCCCGATTGGCGAGCACGGCGACGCCCACGTGCGCGATGGGATCGAGCGCGACGTAGCTGTGGAAGCCGAAGGTTTCGCCGTTGTGCCACACCGTGCGCCCATCTCTGCTCACCAGCCAGCCGAGGCCGATGCGCCACTCGCCCTCGGCGGTGTGGCGCGGCGCTCGCATCAGCGCCAGCGCCGCCGCCAACGCGCGCGGCGGCCGCAGCTGCGCACGCATGAACGCCGCCATGTCGTCACCGTCGGAGCGGAGGGCGCCGGCGCCGGCGAGCACGTCGAAGTGCCAGACCGCCGCCGGTCCGCCGAACGCGCTCTGTCCGACGGCGATGCGCGCGGCCGGCGCCGGCGCGTCGGTGAGCGCGGTGGCGCGAAGGCCGAGCGGCCCGGTGATGCGCTCGCGCACCAGCTCGGCGTACGACCTTCGCGCGGCGAGCCCGAGCACGTGCGCCAGCAGCCCGGCGCCCAGGTTCGAATACTCGAAGGTCGCGCCCGGCGCGCGCGTCAGCGCGTACGACGAGAGAAACGCGTAGAGCTCGGCAGGGTGATAGGACGCGTAGGGGTCGGCGAAGTCCTTGGGCGCGAAGTTCAGTGGCAGTCGCGGCAGCCCCGAGGTGTGCGTCGCCAGGTCGACGAGCGTGATCGTGCGTCCGCCGAACGACGGCACCTTTACCGACGGAGGTAGGTACTTTCCGATCGGATCGTCGAGCGCGACCTCGTGCTTGACCACCATGTCGGCGAGGATCATCGACGTGAAGATCTTGGTCAGCGAGCCGAGCTCGAACAGCGTCGCGCCGTCTGGCGCCGTCCCGTCGGTGACGCGGCGGTGGCCGCAACCGCGGACCAGGGCGTGCCCGCGCGCGTCGACCACGGCGAGCACCAGGCCCGGCGATGACTTGGCGTCGAGCTCGGTCTGGCACACGGCGTCGAGGCGCGCGGCGTCGACCTCGCCGGCGCGCGCGACAGTGCCGGCCAGGAGCGTGCCGGCCAGGGCGAACCATCGGATACTCCTCGGGCCAGGCTTGTATGATGTGGCAAGCATTATTGATTTCTCTCGTGAAGGGAAAGTACCCACGGCGGCATTCATATACATGGTCTCACGCGCGATCCTATTAATAGCTGCTCTGGTGGTGGCCGGCTGCGGCGCTGAATCGATCAACCATGGCGGCGGGGGCGGCGGCGGCGCCGGCGGTGGCGGCACCGGCGGCGCGGGCGGTGGCGGCACCGGCGGTGGCGGCACGGGCGGGGGCGGCGGCGGCAGCGGGCAGACCGGCTGCGAAGGGCAGGGCGCCGGCTGCTACACCGTCTACGCGCACGGCGATCACATCCTGTACTCGATCGACCTCATGGCCAAGACGCTCGTCACGGTGGGTCCGTTCAACGCCCCCAAGGTCGGCTCGAGCGAAGACACGATCACCGATCTCGCCGTCGGCCCCGACAACACCATCTATGTCATCTCCAAGACCAACCTCTACACCGCCAGCGCCACCGACGGGCACGTGACGCTGCTCGGCGCGGTGACCACCTGCGGCACGGACAACGTCGCCATGACCACCACCCCCGACGGCAAGCTGTTCGTGGGCGACTACCAGGGAGCGATCTGCCGCATCGACATCTCCACCACGCCGCCGACGGTGATGCAGATCGGCAGCGTCGGCAGCGGCATGGCGCTGTCCGGCGACCTGGTCGGCGTCAGCGACGGCACCGTCTTCGCCACCGCCTACAAGCTGGCGGACCCGGCCAACATGGGCTCCAACATCAACAACATCCTGGTCAAGCTCGACACCACCACCGGTGCCATGCAGACGCAGGTGGGCCCGACGGGCTTTCCCAAGCTGTTCGGCGTGTCCTACGCGCTCGGCCAGGTGTTCGCGTTCACGCACGACGGCTCGGGCGACGTCATCACGGTCGATCCGTCGACGGGGAAGGGGACCCTGTTCAATAGCTTCATGGACCCCTCGACGGGCAAGGGCATCTCGTTCGCCGGCGCCGGCGTCAACCCTATGGTCCCGGTCGTCATTCAGTAAATAGCGCAGCGACGGAGAATCGCATATATCATGCGACGATGCGTGCCGTCGCCGCGGCTTTGATCCTGTGCAGCGCGACCGCGCGCGCCGAGCCGGCGACGCTCGGGTTGGCCGAGACGTTGCGGCGCGTGGCCGACGTCGGGCCCGATCAGGCGGTGGCGCGCGCGCAGCTTCCCATCGCCGCGGCCGACGTGCGCACGGCGCGCATGTTTCCCAACCCGACCATCGGCGCCACCGGCGGACAGTCCGAGCCGATCGTGGCCGGCGCCCTGACGCTGCACCTGCCGATCCTGGGCCAGCTCGGCGCGCATGTGCGGGCGGCCGAGAAGGCGCTCGAGCAGACGCGCCTCGAGACGACGCTGTCGCTGTGGCGGCTGCGCCGCGAGGCGCGCCTGGCCTACTACACCGTGGCGCGCGCCGACGACGAGCTGGCCATCGCGCGCCAGATCGAGACGCTCACGCGGCGGGTGGCGCAGATCGCGGCCGAGCGCTACGACGCGGGCGCCGGATCGCTCCTGGAGAAGCTGCAGGCGCAGCTCATCGAGGATCGCGCGCTGCAGGACGTGCTCGATCGACAAGCGGCCGAGCGGGTGGCGCGGCTCGAGCTGGCGCGCCTCCTGGGCGAGCCGGCGGGGACGCTGCCGCCGCTCGGCGATTCGCTCGCCACCGTCGGTCCGACGCCGTCGCTGGAGGCGCTGCTGGGCGAATCGGAGCGGGCGCACCCGGAGCTGCGCGCGCTCGAGGGCGAGCGCTTCGCCGCCGAAGCGCGGGCGCACGCGGGGCGCGCCGATCTGCGCCCGGTGTTCAACCTCGAGCTCGGCGCCGAGCTGCTCGATCCGACCACGTGCAACAGCGGGCTCACCAGCGATACCGGGCCGCGCTGCGTCGGGCCGCGCGGCGCCCTGTCGTTCGATCTCCCCGTGTTCAACTGGAACGGCGGACCGATCGCGCGCGCCGAGGCGGAAGCGCGGGCGGCGACCATCAAGCGCGACGCGGCGGTGCAGCAGATCGCGATGGACGTGCGCGCGGCCTACGAGAGCTTCACGGCGGCGACGACGCGCGCTCGCTTCTTCGAGGCGCGCTACGTGCCGGCGGCGACGCAGGTCGAGGCCATGGCGCGCGAGGGCTTCGCCGCCGGGCGTACCGGCCTACTGCCGCTCATCGAGGCGCAGCGCTCGCTGCTCGATTCGCGGTTGGGCCAGACGGAGGCGCGCTTCGCCGTGCAGAGCGCGCGCGCCGATCTCGAGGAGGCCAGCGGTGTGGCGCTCTCTAGTCCTTAGCCTCGCCGGCGTCATCGCCGTCGCCGGCTGCAAGCAGTCGGGCGGCGACGAGGAGGCGCTCAAGCGGCCGCTGGTCAAGGTGGCCACCGTCGGCGAAGAGCGGATCTCGCCGCACACGACCGTCGCCGGCGTGCTGGCGCCGCTGCCGGGGCACGACGTCAAGGTCGGCGCGCTGGTGCCCGGGCGCGTCGACCGCGTGTTCGTCGCCGAGGGCGACCCCGTCAAGGTCGGACAGCCGCTGGCGCACGTAGAGGCCGAGCCGCTGCGGCAGAACGTGTCGCAAGCGGAGGCGCAGCACGAGCACGCCGCGGCCGAGTTGGTCAACGCCCGCACCAAGCTCGAGCGCGCCGAGCGGCTCTACCGCGACGGCATTGCCGCCAAGCAGGAGGTCGACGACGCGCGCGCCGCCGTCGTCGCCGCCCAGAGCGCGGTCAAGTCGGCGCAGGCGACGGGCGGCATCGCCGGCGTGCAGCTGGGGCGCGCCACCTTGCGCGCGCCCATCGCCGGCGTCGTCGCCGCCATCCTGGTACCGGCCGGGCAGCCTGTGGACGGCAATGGCACGCCGGTCATCGAGGTCGCCGATACCCGCGTCCTCGACCTGCGCGCGCCGGTGTCGGCGGCGCGCATCGGCGACGTCAGCATCGGACAGCGCGCCGAGCTCGCCGTCGAGGGGGTGGGCAAGGTCGACGGGGCGGTGGAGGCGATCGCCCCCCTGGTCGATCCGACGACCAACACCGTGATCGTGCGCATCAAGGTGCCCAACGAGGACGGCCGGCTGCGCGGCGGCATGTTCGCGCGCGGCGCCATCCTGGGCGCGCCGCATCCGGGCCTGGCGGTGCCACGCTCCGCGCTCCTGCCCGGCGACGGTGGGGCCGCCACCAACGTCGCCGTCGTCGACGCCGCGGGCGTGGTCTCGCACCGCTCGCTGCAGCTCGGCGCCGATGCCGGCGACAAGGTCGAGGTGCGCGCCGGGTTGCGAGCGGGCGAGCGCGTCGTGGTCGCCGGTGGCTACGCGCTGCCCGACGGCACGAAGGTCGAGATCGCGCCGTGAGCGCGGTGCGGCGATGACGCTCGGCGCCGCCGTGGCGCGCCACGCCAAGGGGATCGCGCTGGCGGTGCTGCTGCTGGTCGTCGCCGGCGTGCTGTCGTACCTGTCGCTGCCGCGCGGGCTCTATCCCGAGCTCGCCTTTCCGCGCGTGGTCGTGGTCGCCACGCTGCCCGACGCGACCGCCGAGCTGGTGCTGCGCAACGTGACGCGCCCGCTGGAGGAGGCGCTGGCGCCGGTGCTGGGCGTGCAGCGCGTCCGCTCGCGCACCATCCGCGGCGCCGTCGAGATCTCGCTGCAGTTCGATCCGTCGACCGACATGGTGGTGGCGCTGCAGCTGGTGCAGGCCAAGCTGGGCGAGGTGCGCGGCGAGCTGCCGCCGGCGACGGCGCTGGTGGCCGAGCGCCTGACGCCGACCTCGTTCCCCGTGCTCACTGTCAGCGTCGAGGGCGCGCTGCCGCCGGAGAAGCTGCGCGACGTGGCGCTCTACCAGGTGCGGCCGGCGCTGTCCCGCGTCGCCGGGGTGGGGCCGATCAGCGTCACCGCCGGCGAGATCCGCGAGGTCGAGGTCGAGATCGATCCGGCGCGCGCCGAGGCCGCCGGGCTCACCGTCGACGGCATCGCCGCCCGGCTGTCGGCGTCGAATACCTACGTCCACCGTCGGGCGGGCCGACGTCGCCTATCGTCGCTACGCGATCGTGGTCACCGGCGTGGCGGCGACGGTGGCCCGCCTCGGCGACTTCGTCGTCGGCGGCACCGAGAGCGCGCCGGTGCGCCTGGGCGACGTCGCCACCATCGTCGAGGGCCACGCCGATCCGCGCCTCTTGGTGCGCTCGCCGCGCGGGGCGTCGGCGGTGGTCAACGTGGCGCGCCGCATCGGCGGCGACGTCGTCTCGCTCGACGCCGGGCTGCGCGCGGCGCTCGCCAAGCTGCGCCAGGAGGTGCCGACCGGCGTGGTGCTGACGCCGGTGTACGAGCAGGCCACGCTCATCGGCGCCGCGACCGCGGCGGTGCGCGACGCGATCCTGCTGGGCGCGCTGCTGTCGGCGATCGTGATGCTGATCTTCCTGCGCTCGCCGCGGGCGACGCTGGTGGCGGCGCTGGCGATTCCGGCGTCGCTGGCGGCGGCGTGCGCGGTCATTCGCGTCAGCGGCGGCTCGCTCAACCTGATGTCGCTCGGCGGCCTGGCCATCGCCGTAGGGCTGGTGATCGACGACGCGGTCGTCGTCGTCGAGGCCATCCATCGCGCGCTCGACGCCGGCCTGACGCCGCGAGAGGCCGCCGCCGCCGGCACCAGCGAGCTGGCGGGGCCGGTGATCTCGTCGACGCTGACCACGGTGGTGGTGTTCGCGCCGCTCGGCTTTCTGTCGGGCGTGGTGGGTGCGTTCTTTGCCGCGCTGTCGGTGGCGCTGGCCGCGGCCGTGATCCTGTCGCTCGTCATCGCGCTCACCGTCATCCCGCATGCTCTCGGCGCTGCTGTTGCGGCCGTCGGCGGCGCACGCGCGCGAGCTGCTCGTCGGCAGCTACGTGCCGCTCTTGCGCGGCGCGCTGCGGCGCCGGCGCACCGTCATCCTCGGCTGCGCCGCGCTGGTGGTGCTCGGCGGCTTGGCGCGCCATGCGCATCGAGAGCGGCTTCATTCCCGACATGGACGAGGGCTCGTTCGTCCTCGACTTCTTCACGCCCATCGGTACCTCGCTGCCCGAGGCCGACCGCTTGACGCACCAGATCGACGAGGTGCTCGAGCACGACGACGCGATCGAGACCTTCTCGCGCCGGCTCGGCGCCGAGCTCGGCCCGCCGGCGGCGACCGACGCCTCGCGCGGCGACTACATCGTGCGCCTCAAGGACGGCGATCGCGACGGCATCGAAGAGGTGATGGAGCGCGTGCGCAAGAAGGTCGCGGCGGTGGTGCCCGGCGTGCGCATCGAGCTGATCGCAGGTGCTGCAAGACATGCTCGGCGACCTGGAGGGCAACCCCGAGCCCATCGAGATCAAGCTGTTCGGCGACGACGAGGTGGAGCTGCGGCGGCAGGCGCTCCGCGTCGCCAACTCGGTCGCCGACATCAAGGGCTTCGTCGATCTCTACAACGGGCAGGTCGCCTGCTCGCCGGAGCGGCGCGTCGAGATCGATCCGATGGCGGCGGGGCGCGTGGGCCTGACCACCGACGCGATCACCGCGCAGCTGCGCGCCGACATCCTCGGCGCGGAGGCGGCGCCGCATGCCGGAGCACGATCGGCTGGTGCCGGTGCGCGTGCGCTGGACCGATCGCGCGCGCTTCGACCCGGGCGTGCTCGACCGCGTGCGCCTGCGAACTCCGGCCGGCACGCTGGTGCCGCTCGGCGGCGTGGCGCGCATCGTCGACGGCTGCTCGTCGTCGGAGGTGACGCGGGAGAACCAGCGGCTGATGGTGCCGGTGACCGCGCGGCTCGAAGGCATCGATCTCGGCAGCGCGGTGCGGCAGGTCCGGGCGCGCCTGGGCAAGCTGGCGCTTCCCGCCGGCATCTCCATCGAGCTCGGCGGGCAGCGCCTGTCGCAGTCGCGGGCGTTCACCGCGCTCGGCGAGGCGCTCGGTGCGGCGGTGGCGCTGGTGCTGCTGGTGCTGGTGTTCCAGTTCGGCCGCTTCTCAGCGCCGCTGGCGATCCTGGCGGCGACGCCGATCGCGCTGGCCGGCGGCGTCGCCGCGCTGGCGGCCACCGGCACCGCGCTCAACGTGTCGTCGCTTTTGGGCGCGATCTTGCTGATCGGGCTGGTGGTGAAGAACGGGATCCTGCTGCTCCATCGCGCCGAGGAGCGCGTGCAACAGGGCGCGACCGTCGAGGATGCGCTGGCGGAGGCGGGCGCGGTGCGCCTGCGTCCGATCCTGATGACGACCCTGTGCACGCTGGTTGGCCTGGTGCCGCTGTGTCTCGGCCTCGGTGCCGGCGCCGAGATGCACCGGCCGCTGGCGGTCGCGGTGATGGGGGGCCTGGTAGTCTCGACGCCGGCGACCCTGTTCGCGGTGCCGGCGCTGTACGCGTGGCTGGCCGGGCGGCGTCGCGCTTCGCGCCGTTGACAGGCCCGAGGTTCCAGACGGGAGATCGAGCCGCCGGCGGTCGATCGGCTGGGCGAGCTGCGCGTTCTACCCTGGTCGTCGATCAGCGCGCTCGGCGGAGCCGCGCCACCATCCGCACGACGTCGGCCATCGACCGATCCGCCTGGGCGCCGCGCACGAGCCACGCCGGCACCGAGCCGCCGGGCTCGCTATAGGCGAAGTAGCCCAGCTGCGTGCCGCCGTGGCCGTCGGCGGCGACGAACCAGCCGGCGGCGATGAGCGGAATGCGCACGTAGCCGCGGGCCGGCGGCGGGCCGCGGTCGTTCGCCGTCTGGCACTCGAACCAGGTGCGCGCGCCCAGGCGGCGGCGCCGCACGACGATCGTGTAGTCGCGATCGCTCACCACCGGCGTGCGGATCTGATCGTAGATGACGAGCTCGTCCGGGCGCTCGGCGAGGAGCTCGCGGTGCTTCAAGCTGTCCATATCGCCGTCGCGCAGCGCCCTCCAGATCTCGACCGCCGCCAGGTCGGGCGCGATCCCCGGCAGGTCGACGAAGGCGCGATGCTCGTAGAAGCGCGACCCTTCGACCTTGCGGCGCTCGAGCGTCACGCCCTGTTGCGTGGCCCAGCTCTGCCAGCCGTCGCGCGCGTCGACGTCGCCCACCTGGACCGCCAGGAGCAGCGCCGCCACGACCGCGCGCATCAGCGCTGGGGCGGCGCTTCGCCGCGGGCCGTCGAAAGGCCGCCGCCGCCGCGCGGTGTCGCCCAGCGTCCGCCGGCGCGAAACACGAAGTGCCGGTGCATCGGGAAGTTCCAGCTCACGCCGACCACCAGCGACGCCACCAGACGCGCCAGCACGTACTGGAGACCGACACGCACCAGCAGCCACTCGCCGCCGGCGTTGCAGCACAGGCTCAGCGTCGAGACCATGGCGTAGCGCAGCGCCTGCCCGCGCAGGCTGCCCTTACGCGCGTCGAACACCCACAGGCGTCCGAGCGTGAAGTTGGTGACTGCGCCGACCAGCGCGCCGAGGACCGTACCTGTCACCGGCGACAGCCCGAAGAGGCTGACGCACGCGATCATGACGCAGTAGTCGAGGCCGGTCGCCAGCAGGGCCGCGAGCTGATGCTGGCTGAGCAGGGCAACGGTGCGGTTCACGGGATGGATCCTACCGCGCGCGCGGGCGTCGGCCAGTGGCGGCGCAAAAACGGCGCCAGCGTGCACGCGGTCAAGGCCACCGCCCAGCCCATCACGCAGTCGGGGATCCAGTGGTGGCGCAGGTAGATCGTCGCGCAGAACAGCGAGAGCTGGATGGGCAGCACCAGCCAGAAGAAGAGCCGCTTGCGCGACGGGAACACGCCGTCGCCGAAGCGCCAGGCGTAGAGGATGGTCATGAGCCCGTACGAGCAGTGCAAGGAGGGGAACGCCGAGCGCACCAGCAGCGGATCGTAGGTGTCCCAGGTGCCCTGCAGGTAGTCGTTGATGCCGATGAGCGACGGGATGTGCGACGCCAGCTCGCCGTGGCGCAAGAGCTCGTAGTAGCGCGGCGGGCCCGCCGGGAAGCAGATGAACAGGAAAAAGCCGATCCACATCTGCAGCATCACCGACGTCGCCATTTCGCGGAAATCGGCGCCGCGCCCGCGCAGGCACAACGAGATGCCGAGGAACATGGGCACGATGAAGAAGATGCCGTAGCAGATCGCCATCCAGTCGGTGAGCAGCGGATGGTAGAGGCGCTTGACCCAGACCGTCGGCTCGATGCCGAACAGGGCGAGATCGATCCGGTAGAGCCAGTCGTCGATCGGCACCTTGCGGATGATGCCGGTGTAGTCCTCGAGGTTGTCGAACACCGCCGCCACCAGCACCAGCGGCAGCCAGTCGCGAACGGTGCCGAGCGCCATCCGGCGCGCTTCGGTGCGCGCGCCCGGCGCGTCGTTCCACACCCGCCTCCAGCGCGGGAGGAGCTTGACGAGGATGATGCCCGGCGCCGCCAACCCCGGCAGCAGCATCGTCGACAGCCGCACCACGTAGTGCGCGCCGAAGACGCGGCCGACGACGATGAGGATGGCGAGGAAGAAGAAGAAGAGGGTGAAGTCGGGACCGAGCCGCGCCAGGGTCCGGCGGAGGCGCGACGATGACCCGGGCTGCGTCGGCGACGGCCCCAGCTCGGCAAGTGGCAGGCCCGGCCGAGCCATGATGCCTACGGCACGGCGTTGGCTACGTGCACGCTCGGCGACAGCGACATCTCGAGACAGCCCGATCGCGAGGACGCGTAGGCGGTCTCGATGAGCTTGACGCACAACACCGCGTCGCGCGCGTCGGGGCCGACGTACTCGTGCGAGTCGATGGCGGTGCCGAAGCGATCGAGGATGGCGCCGAACCACTCCTTGTGCGAGGCGTCGCCCCACCGGGAGGCGATCGAGCGCCGCTCCACTCTGGTGCCCTGGGGGCCCTTGCCGCGCTCGGTGATCTCGACGTCGTCGTCCTCGAGGCGGATGGCGCCGCGGTCGCCGTGGATGGTGTAGATGACCTTGCGTACGGCGGCGTTCCAGGTCAGGCGCGCCATGGCGATGCCAGTCGGGAACGTGACGGTGCAGGCGAAGTTGTCCTCGGTGTCGTAGGCGCCCTGGCTCGACATCTTGGCGGTGATGCTGAGCGGGTGCGAGCCGAGCCAGTCGAAGGTGAGGTAGAACGTGTGGGCGCCGTGATCCATGGCGATGCCGCCGCCGGCGTAGCTGCGGATGCGGCGCCAGTCGGGCAGCCACTCGGCGACGCCGCGCGCGTGCTGCGTGCGGAAGGTGTCGAGCGTGACCAGGTTGACGGCACCGATGCGGCCGGAGTCGATGATCTCGCGTACCGCGCGCATCGACGGGGCGTGCTTGTAGTTGTGCACGGGGAAGAAGACGCGGCGGCGGCGCTGCGCCTCTTCGAGCACGGTCTGGGCGTCGCGCACCGAGGTCGCCAGCGGCTTCTCGCACAGGACGTGGAGGCCGCGCGCCATGGCGGCGCAGGCGATCGCCGCGTGGTCGCGCGGCGAGGTGGCGATGTCGACGAAGTCGAGCTCGCTCTCGGCGAGCATGAGCGACTGCGCGTCCTCGTAGATGCGGGCGCGGGGCAGCAGCCGTTGGGCCAGCTCGCGGCGCGGGCCGCATACATCGGCGACGGCCACGATCTCGCAGTCGCGACGGGCCAGGTACGCCGGCAGATGACCCTTCTCGGCGATGAACCCGAACCCTATGATCGCGCCCTGGCGACCGCTCTGCATGACCGTGAACACGTAGCGAAATTAGCGGATCGTGTCAAGGCGCGCGAATTTTGGGCAAACGCTACGATGCGGCCGTGCGGGCATTTGCCCTCGGCTTGATGGCAGCGATCGGCGGATGCACGCCGATCGCCAGCGGCTTTGTCTGCGCCAGCTCCCCGATGTGCGTGCGCGAAGGGGTGGCCGGGACCTGCGAGGGGAATCATTGGTGCAGCTTCCCGGACGCGGCCTGTCCGAGCGGGCGCCGCTACGGCGAGTTCGCCGGTGACGGGCTCGGCCTGGCCTGCGTGACCGCGGCCGACAGCTGCGGCGCGATCGGCGAGGCGTGTTGCGCGGGGACCGACGCCTGCCAGACCGGCCTGCGGTGCACCGGCGGCGTGTGCGTCGGCTGCGTGACAGCGCTGGCGCTCGGCGACACGCACGGCTGCGCGCTCCTCGCCGCCGGCGGCAGCGTCGCCTGCTGGGGCAAGAACGACCACGGCCAGCTCGGCAACGGCGGCACCAGCGACGCCGCGGCGGCCGGCCTGGTGGTCGACGATCACGGGACGCCGCTGACCGGCGTGACCGCGATCGCGGCCGGCGCGGCGCACACCTGCGCGTTGCGGGGCGACCAGACGGTCGTGTGCTGGGGCGACGGCTCGGCCGGGCAGCTCGGCGCCGGCGGGCCGCTTCCCGGTGCGGCGGTGAATCCGGTGCCGGCGCCGGCGGCGCTGACGTCGATCACGGCGATCGCGGCCGGCGCCCGGCACACCTGCGCCGCGCTCACCGACGGCTCGGTCTGGTGCTGGGGGGCGAACGACGCCGGGCAGCTGGGGGCGGCGCCGTCGGCGGGGGCCTCGATGCCGGTGGAGGTCGTCGATCGGGCGGGCGCGCCGCTGCAAGCCGCGTCGCTGGCGGCGGGTGCCACGCACAGCTGCGCCGTCGGGCACGATCAGAAGCTGGTCTGCTGGGGCTCGGATGTCGATGGCGAGCTGGGCGATGGCGCGATGGCGCCGACGAGCTTGCCGGCGGCGGTGGCGGCGCTGGGCGCGCATGTCACGGCGGCGGCGGGCGGCGTGCACTTCGGCTGCGCGCTCGGCGACGACGGCACGGTCTCCTGCTTCGGCGCCAACGATCTGGGGCAGACGGGGCAGCCGGCGAGCGCGACGGTGGCGGTGCCGACGGCGGTGGCGCTCGATCTGGCCACGGCCGTGGCGGCGGGGGGCACGCACGCCTGTGCGCGGCGGGCCGGTGGGCAGCTGCTGTGCTGGGGCGACGGCGCCGGGGTGGCGGCGGTGCGCGAGGGCGTGGGCCCGATCGCGGTCGGTGCCGGCGACGCCTGCAGCGCGCGGGCCGGTGGGGTCGATTGCGCCACGTTCGGCGATCCGCACCTCGTCTGCAACTGAGCGACCTGGGGCCCGAGCTGCTCAGCGGTGCCTGGCGAGCCACGACCAGCGCGCGACGGCGACGGTGACGAGTGCGCCGCCCACGGCGACGGCGACGATGCCGGCGGTGCGCTCGCGCGCATAGGCGTCGCCGTCGTGGCCGTGGGCGGCGAATTGATCGTAGGTAGCGGCGTCGGCGAGCGCGCGCGCGCCGCCTTCGCCGACGCCCCACAAGGCACCGCCGGCGACGAGCGCGGCGCCACCCAGCCCGGCGAGGACGGCGGCCGCGCGATCGTCGCGCGCGCGACGTCGCGGCGCGATCACCAGCGCGGCGGGCGGCGTCGCCGGCTGCGGCTCGACCGTCGCGGCCGCCGGCGGTGGCGGTGGCTCGTTGGCCAGCTCGCGCTCGCAGCGTTCGAGGTTTTCGCGTGCCGGCGCCGCGGCGCGCTCGGGCGGAGCGGTGCGCAGGTAGGCGCGATAGCTTTTGACCGCGGCGCGGCAGTCGCCCTTCATGCGCTGCGCCTGGCCGAGCGCGTAGAGGAAGTCGGCGTGCGGGGCGAGCTCGTAGCCGCGCTGGAAGGCGGCGATGGCTTCGTCGTAGCGGCCGACCGCGTAGCTGCGCAGGCCGCGCTCGAGCAGCTCGTCGGCGGGCGCCGCGACGGCGGCGCTGCCCAGGGCGACGACGGCGGCGAGCACGAGCGCTCTCATTTGGGCGGCAGCGGCGCGTCGAGGTCGACGCGCGCGGGCTCGCTCGGGCGCGCCGGCGGATGCGGCGTGTGGGCGTGTTTGGGCGCGTGCGGATGGCCCGGCCGCTCGTGTGGCGGCGGGCGCGGCGCCGGCGCGCGCGCGACGTCGATGGTGGGCGGCTCGATGGCCGGCGGCTCTGTGGGGGGCGGCGCGATCGTGGTGGCCGTCGTGGCCGTGGTCGCCGCCGGCGACGGGGCCGGCAGGGGCAGCGGCGGCATCGCCGCCGGCGACGTCCGCAGCGGCGCGCGCTGCCCGGTGACGGCGCGCCCGGCGCGAAGCCGCGCGACGACGCGCCAGGCCACGACCCCCGCGGACGCCGCGATCAGGAGCGCCAGCGCGATCGGCAACGTCGCCCGCCGGCGCGGCCGTGCCACTGCGCGCGTCTGCCGCGCGATCGCGTGCGACGGCTCGGCCGGCGACGAGATGACCATGCCGTCGACGACCGTGGCGGCCGCGTCGTCGTCGTCGCCGGCGTTGACCTCGTACAGCGTGGTGGTGTGCTCGGCCCGGGACTTGAGGACGGCGGGGCCGCCGAGCAGCTGGCGCAGGTAGTGTCCGAGCCCGGCGTTCGACACCGGCAGCCGCCGCTCGCGCGCGAACGCCTCCAGCGCCAGCTGCAGCTCCTCGGCCGTCTGATAGCGCGCCTCGCGCTCGCGTCGCAGGCCGCGCATGACGATCGCCTCCAGCTCGGGTGGGCAGTCGTGCCACACCAGCGACGGGCGCGGGGCGTCGGTCTCGACGATCGACTTCATGATGCCGAAGTCGCTGCGCCCGCCGTAGAGGCGCCGCCCGGCCAACAGCTCCCACAGCACGATGGCGACGGCGAACACGTCGCTGCGGCGATCGAGCTCGTCGCCGCGGCACTGCTCGGGCGACATGTAGCCGAGCTTGCCCTTGAGCGTGCCGTGGCGCGTGGCCGAGATGCGACGGCGGGTCTTGGCGACGCCGAAGTCGAGCAGCTTGACCCCGCCGTCGAAGGTGACGACGACGTTGTGCGGCGTGACGTCGCGGTGCACGATGCCGAGCGGCCGGCCGTCGCCGTCGCGCTTTTCGTGGGCGTGGTGCAGCCCGGCGGCGACGCCGATGACGATCGACAGCGCGTGCTCGACGGGGACGCGCTCGCCGCGCAGCTGCGCCGCCCGGAGCAGCGTGCGCACGTCCTCGCCGTGCAGGTACTCCATGGCGAAGAACGGCGCCACCTCGTCCTCGCCGATGTCGTAGACCTGCACGATGTTCGAGTGGTGCAGCCCGGCGGCGAGCCGCGCCTCGTCGAGGAACATGGCCACGTATTCGGCGTCGCCCGCCATCTCCAACAGGATGCGCTTGAGCACCACCAGCTTCTCGAAGCCCTGGATCCCGGTGGCCCGGGCCAGGAAGAGCTCGGCCATGCCGCCGCGCGCCAGCGGGCGCAGGATTTCGTAGCGGCCGAGGCGGGCTGGCTCCACCTGCATCATTATATAGGCGCTAGTCGCCGCCGTCGCCGCGCAGGTCGTGCTTGCGCAGCAGGCGGTGCAGCATCTGGCGCGACAGCCCGGCCGCGGCCGCCGCGCGCGAGACGTTGCCCCCCGCGTGCGCCAGGATGGCCCGGCAGTAGTCGCGCTCGAAGTCGTCCAGGGCCTGGCGCCGCGCCGCTTCGTACTCGGGCGGCGCCATCGGGGCGCGCACATCGGTGGCCAATTCACCGACGAGCACCAGCCGCTGCACGACGTTGCGCAGCTCGCGCACGTTGCCCGGCCACGGGTGGGCGACGAGCGCGCTCGACACGGTGTCGGAGAGCAGGGCCGACGGGTCGAGCGACGGCTTGAGCTCGGCCAGAAACCGGCGCGCCAGCGGCAGGATGTCCTCGGCGCGATCGCGCAGCGCCGGCACGTGGACCTTGATGACCGCCAGCCGGTAGTACAGATCGGCGCGAAACTGCCCGCCGGCGACCAGCCGGTCGAGGCGGCGGTGCGTCGCGGCGATGATCCGCACGTCGATGGGCTTGGTTCGCGCGGCGCCGACGCGGCGCACCTGCCGCGCTTCGAGGGCGCGCAAGAGCTTGACCTGCTGCTCGAGCGGCAACTCGCCGATCTCGTCCAGGAAGAGGGTGCCGCCGTTGGCCTCTTCGAGCGCGCCCGCGCGCGCCCGATCGGCGCCGGTGAAGGCGCCCTTTTCGTGGCCGAACAGCTCGCTCTCGACGAGGTTGGCGGCGAGCGCGCCGCAGTCGACGACCACGAACGGCCGCTCGGCGCGCGGCGAGGCGCGGTGCAGCGCCTCGGCGAGCACCTCCTTGCCGGTGCCGCTCTCGCCTTCGACGAGCACGGTGGAGTCGGCGCCGGCGGCCTGCTCGCACAGGGCGAACAGCGCCCGCATCGCCGCCGCGTCTCCGACCAGGCCGCCGAACGGCGTGGGCGCCAGCAGGTGCTCGACCTCGTCGTCGTAGAGCTTCCACTCGAGCTCGCTCTCGCCGAGCTGCAGGCGCCGGGTGTGCTCGTCGAGCTGGGCGTCCGCGACGCGCACGTCGTTGATGACCACGCCGTTGGTCGAGCCGAGATCCCGCACCACCCAGCCGCGGGCGGTCGGGCGCACCTCGGCGTGGCGCGCCGAGACGGTGTCGTCGGCGAGCACCAGGTCGGCGTCGGGGTCGGAGCCGATCACGATCGGCTGCAGCGACGACAGCTCCAGCTGCTCGCCGCGCGACGGACCACGCGCCACCCGCACCCGCGCGCGCCGCACCGCGACGACGCGACCGGCCGGACGACTGAGGATTCGCGTCGCGGTCACCAACCGATCGTACGCGGCGGCGCGTACGTACACAACGTGTAAACCGGGCGGTTCCACGCTATACGGGGGGCGTGCTGCACCTCGTCCTCGTCGAGCCCGAGATCCACTGGAACACGGGCAACCTGGGCCGCACCGCGCTCGCCGTCGGCGCCGAGCTGCACCTGGTCGAGCCGCTCGGCTTCTCCCTCGACGACAAGCAGCTCCGGCGCGCCGGGCTCGACTACTGGCCGCGCGTCGAGCTGCGCACCTGGCCGTCCTGGAGCGCGCTGGCCGGCGCGCTGCCGTCGCTCGGCGAGGCATGGTTCTTCTCGGCGGCGGCGCCGCGGCCGTATTGGGACGCGACCTTCGGTGGCGACACCGTGCTCGTGTTCGGGCGGGAGAGCGTCGGCCTGCCGCGGCCGCTGGTCGAGGCCGCCGGCGACCACGCGCTGGCCATCCCGATGGCCGACGGCGCGCTGCGCTCGCTCAATCTGTCGACGGCGGCGGCGCTGGCGGCGTACGAGGTGGTGCGCCAGCGGCGCAGTCGATCCGCGACACGCGCACGCTGAGGCCGGGCGCTCCGAAGCTGCGCCACGGCGCCAGCGTCACGCGGGCGCGCGCGTCGTCGAGCGGCGCGGACTGGTCGGCGTCGACGAAGAAGGTGGCGGCGCACAACCTGGCGGTGGGCGTGGCGGCGCCGGCGAGCAGCGTGGGGACGCCCGCGTCGGCGAGCGCGAACCATAGGGGGAAGGCGGCGACGACCGCCTGCGGCCGCTCGGCGACCACGGCGCGCACCGCCTGCTGCTGGGTCGCGAGCAGCGTGCGATAGCGCAGGTTGCAGTCGAGGTGGTGCCCGCCGTTGGCGTGCCAGCTGGGGCCGAACCAGCCGGCGACCTGCGCCACCATCAGCGCACCGACGACGAACGCGCGCGGCCGGAGCGCGATCCGCGTGAGGCCCAGCGCCGCGAGCGCGCACAAGAGCGGCAGCCCCGGCAGCATGTAGCGCGGCAGCGGCGCGGGAAACATGAGCGGCAGCGCGACCACCCCGGCCGCCGTCGCCCACACCGCGGCGTCGTGATCGTCGACGGCGCCGCGTCCGCGCAACGCGATCACCGCGAGCGCGACGAGGAGGATGCGCCCGCCTTCGACGAGTTGGTGGATGGTGCTGTCGAGGATGAAGTTGGCGCCGAGGGCGTCGCGGTTGAGCCGCGGCAGCGCGTGGCCGGTGAGCGCGTGCAGCGCCGCCAGCCAGCCCAGGAGCAAGAGACCCGGCCACGCGAACACGAGCGCGCGGCGCGCCGTCGCCGGCAGCGAGCGGCCGGCGCGCAGCCAGGTGAGCACCAGCGCCGGCGCGCACAAGAAGTAGGCGCTCTCTTTGGCGAGCACCGCCAGCGCCCCAAGGAGCAGCCAGGCGCCGGTGCGGCGACGCACCAGCGACACCCAGGCCCACGTGGCCAGCGCGGTCATCGGCAGGTCGCTCAGCACCAGGCCCGCCTGCGCGACGAACAGCGGCGAGGTCCCGCACAGCGCGCCGGCGAGCAGCGCCTGCCGTTCGTCGCCGCCGAGGGCGCGCACCAGCGCGCGCGTGGCGAAGAGCAGCGCCAGGGCGAAGGCGAGCACGCCGAGGTGCATGGCCAGCGGCGTCGGATCGGCGGCGGCGAGCGCGCCGAGCACGAGCGCGGCGAACACGGGCGGCTTGAGCACGTCGGGAAAGTGACGCCAGGCGTCGAGGTGAAGCCCGTGCGCGGCGGCCCAGCGGCCCTGGCGGACGTAGACATTGGCGTCCCAATAGGGCGGGTCGCGCAGCGCCGGCGCCGTAGTGCAAACAACAAGCAGCACTATCGTCAGCCAGCCCAGCGTGGTGGCGCGCAAACGCACGCGCGCATGATACACGGCGCTTTACATCGTCGCTGCGGTCGGGTTCAAATCTCGTCGGTGCTGCGCTTGGCTCGAGCCTCTTCCGTGGCGGTCGCTGTCGCGCTGACGGTTGCGCTCTTGCCGCGGCCGGCGGCGGCGGCGCCGACCGCGCGTCTGGCGGCGATGCCAGCCTCGGGCAGCGCGCCGCTGGTGGTCGGCTTCGACACCACGCACTCGAGCGCAGGCACGATCGCCGAGCACCTGGTGCTCACCGGCAACGGCGACGCGAGCTCGCTGGCGATGGCGGCGCAGACGACCAACTACAACTACACGCTGCCCGGCTTCTACCTGGCGCAGACCTGGCTGCGCGACGAAACCGGCATTGCCCTGTCGGCGCCGGTGCCCATCAGTGTCAGTCGCGAGCGCGACGGGCAGGCGCCGCCGACGGCGAGCGTGACCGTGGCGGCGACCACCGATCCGCTCACCTTCGCTTTCATGGCGACGGTGACGGCGCAGCCGAACGACCCCATCGCGGCGCAGCTGTGGGACTTCGGCGACGGGCAGACCGCGGGCGACGCGGCGCCGTTTCACGTCTACGCCGCGGGCGGCGTCTATCAGGCGGCGCTGGTGGCGACGACGCGCGCCGGGCTGCCGCTGTACGGGCGCGTCGTCGTCGTCGTCAACGATCCGGGCAGCGGCGCGCTGCCGCCATCGCTGCTCGTGACCGCATCGCCCGAGGATACGTCGCTTTTGACTCCGGTGACGGTGACGGCCTATCTCGAGGGCGTGGCGCCGGACGCCAAGCTGACCAGCGCCTCTGTGGCGTGGCCCGATCTCGTCGACGCGTCGCCGACCGTGACGCCGACGACGTCGGGCATCACGGTGACCTCGCAGCACGCCATCGCCAGCCCCGGCTACTACCAGGTGCCGGTGACGGTGCAGCTCGACGGGCAGGCGATGCCGATCTCGGCGACGGTGCCGGTGACCGTCGGCAACATCGACGACAGTGCGCCCTCGCCCGGCGTGCTGCTGCCGCCGTCGGCGGTCGCCACCGAGGGCCAGCCCTACGCGCCTGGCGGGGCGGGGCCGACGGCGGCCGCGCTGCTGGTCGCGGGCGAGGGGCCGTTCGCGTTCGGGGCGGCGATGCCGTCGCCGAGCAACTTTGCCGTCGGCGCCGACGGCACGGTGACCTGGACGCCGACGCACGCCCAGGTCGGGCCGCAGCGGCTGGCGGTGCGCATCGTCGACGCGCAGGGGAACGACGCGGTGCGGAGCTGGGTCGTCGACGTGGCGGCGGCGGGCAAGGGCGGCTGCCAGATGGCGACGGGGAGTGGTGGTGCGCCGTCGTCGCTGCCGGCGTTGGGGCTGGTGGCGCTCCTGCTCGTCTTGCGGCGGCGCGGCCGTCGCGCCAGGGCCATCCGTTCACTCTGGCCGAGTTGGTAGCGGCCCAAGCCGGCCGTATCACCCGCCTGAAGTGAACGGCATTGCCCCTAGACTAAGGTTAGGGCGTGACGGCGAGGCAGGCGCCGAAGCAGGGCACGAAGAGCTGGGCGCCGCCGGCGAGCGTGCGCGGATCGCCGATGCCGCCGCCGACGTAAAGCAGGCTGCCGTCGACGAGCGTGGTCGCGGTGGCCTCGGCGCGCGCGGGCGCGGCGGCGAGATCATCGCCCAGGACCCCGGTAGCGCCGGTCGGCGCCGGGTGGAACACGATCGGATCGAGCACCGGCGACGGGGTGGCCAGCGGCTGCGGCGACGACTCGCCGCCGGCGATGAGGACGGTGCCGTCGGCGAGGGCGGCGGCGGCCTGACGCTGGCGCGGCGCGAGGTTGAAGATCGGTGAATCGACGAAGCCGCCCGCGTCGGGCGACCAGAGCTCGGCGGCGGCGGTCGAGGCGCGCCCGTCGTTGCCGCCGAAGAGGAAGACGGCGCCCGATGGCAAGAGTGTCGCCGAGTGGCCGACGCGCGGCGTGAGCATGGCGGCCCGGCCGCTCGACGGCGCCAGGGGGGCGAAGGTCAGCGACGTGTGCGACAAGAGGAGCGCGTCGTCGCGCGGCCCCATGTCGTCGGCGCCCCCGGTGACCAGGACGTCGCCGTCCGCCAGGCGGGTGGCGACGGCAAAGGCGCGCGGTGTCGGCAGCGTCAACGTGCTGGTGCTGCCGTCGACGGCGACGAGGACGGCGTCGCCGGCGAGCATGCCGCCGCCCATGCCGTCGGAGCTGGTATAGCCGCCGACGACGAGCAGGGTGCCGTCGTCGAGCGTGGCGGAGGCGGCGCCCCAGCGCGGGCTGGGCAGCTTGCCGATCGAGGCCGAGCGCTGGGAATCGATCTTGTAGACGTCGTCGAGCGGGCCGAACTTGCCCAGGCCGCCGGCGATGAGCACGCCGCCATCGGGCGTCGGCCCGGCCGCGTGGTAGATGCGCTCGGTGAAGGCGGCGGCGGAGAAGGGCGCGAAGCTGCCGGTCGCCGGATCGTAGAGATCGACCAGCGCCGAGATGCTCGACGGATCGGGCGCGCCGGGGCTGCCGCGCGTGGCGCCGCCGGCGATGAGCACGCGTCCGTCGCCGAGGACGGTGGCGCTGGCGCCGAAGCGCGCGCTCGACAGCGCGCGCGGCTGGGGCGTGGCGACGAACTGGTTGACCAGGCCGACGTACGCGCTGGCGCTCTTGTCGCCCTTGGCGATGGGCGCGGTGCGGCCCACGGCGACGACGTCGCCGGCGCTGATGGCGGCGACCTCGAGCTCGCTGCCGTCGACGAGCGCCGGCGGCGTCAGCGACAGCTGCGTCGCCTGCCTCCAGGCCATGTGGTCGACGGTGGGCGGCAGGCCCGGGCGCGACCAGCGCAGCTCCAGGGTGTCGACGCCGGCGAAGGGCTGCTCGTCGACCACCGGCGAGGTCAAGAGCGTGAGATCGAGCGTCGCCGCCGAGTGGCAGCCGGCGAGCGCGAGGGCACAGACGAGGAGCCGCCGCATCGCCGGCACGGTAGCACAAACTATCGTCGGTGGCGTTCGCGATAGGCGCTCGGCGTCTCGCCCGCGACCTTGCGAAACAGGGTCGCGAAGTGCGTCGCCGACGCGCAGCCGACCTTGCGCGCCACCGAATCGATCTTCAGATCGGTATCGACGAGCAGCGCCCGCGCCAGCTCGACGCGCGCCGCTTCCAGCTCGGCGCGGAAGGTGCTGCCCGCCTGCTGCAGGTCGCGCTGCAGCGAGCGCTCCGAGCGTCCGAGCCGGCGCGCCGCCGCCGCCAGCGTGACCTCGGCGGGCGTCTCGCGCAAAAGGTCGCCCAGGGTGCGCCGCCACGGCGAGACGCCGGTGGTGCGCTCGGCCAGCGCCGTGACCTCGGCGCAGGTCGCGGCGCCGTCGTCCCGCTCGAGCCAGTCGAAGCCGGCGCTCGGCTCGGCGAAGATGCGCCATTGATAGTAGAGGCCGATCGTCGGCAACAGGCCGGCGATGGCGGCGCCGGGCAGCCCGGGCGGATGCACGATCGCCTGCCGTCGGACCGTGCGCGCGTAGGTGGGCAGCTTGTCGCGCAGGTAGCGGATCATGACGTCGAAGGCGGCGCCGTCGATCGATTCGATGCGGCTGCCGTCGGTGACGACATCGAACCCTTGCATGCGTGGGTGCAGCTCGCCCCAGATGGCGGCGATCTCGGTGGTGTCGCGCTCCTCGGGGCGTCCCCACAAGACGCTGCCGGTGAAGTCGAGGGCGCGACACCAGATGAAGAAGTGACGCCCGACCACGTAGCGGCCCACGGGGTCGCGCAGGAACGGCTCGATCGCGCCGGCGGCCTCCACCGGACCAGCGTAGCGAATCACCGGCGGGAAATGGAGCAAAATGCGGCGGTCGGACGGCGGGCGGTGCTGTCTGCGGCTCGTCGAGGATCGCGCCTCCGTGGACCGACCAGTCGTGCTATGACGGCGCAATGCTGAGCGTCGTCACCGGCGCCGTGGCCGGGCTCGCGCTCGGGGTGCGGCACGCGTTCGAGCCCGATCACCTGGCGGCGGTATCGACGATGGTCGCGGAGCGGCCGGGCGCCCGGCGCGGGCTGTTCCTCGGCGCCGCCTGGGGCGTCGGCCACACGACGGCGCTGTTCGCGGTGGCGACGGTGCTGGCGCTGTGCGAGGTGCGCCTGCCGGCGCGGCTCGCCGACGCGTTCGAGCTGGCGGTCGCGGCGATGCTGCTGACGCTGGGCGTGCGCGCGATGGTGCGCGGCCTTGGCAGCGGCCAGGTGGCGGCGCGGCCGGCGGCGCCGCGTGTCGGCCGGCGCTCGCTCGTCGTCGGCCTGGTGCACGGGCTGGCCGGCTCGGGCGCGCTCACCGCGCTGGTGCTGGCGAACCTGTCCTCGACGAGCGCGCGGCTCGGCTACGTCGCGCTGTTCGGCCTCGGATCGATCGTGGGCATGGCGCTGCTCTCGTCGCTGGCCGGCTGGCCGCTCGAGCGGCTGCAGCGCGCGCGCCGGCTCAGGCTGGTGTCCGCGGCGGCGGGCGCGATCGCTGCGACGCTGGGCGTGGCGTGGGCGGTGCCGATCCTGGCGCGGCTCTACTGAACGACCTCGACGCGGCGCACGCCCTTCAAGAACGCCTCGTCGGCATTGCCGGCGCCGTCGACCCAGATGGCCTTGTACTCGCCGTGGTGATTGAGGCGCAACACCAGCGAGCGCGCGGGATCGTTCCACGCTTTTTCGTCGATGGGCACGCGCTCGTCGGCGCTGGCGACGGCGACTACGCGTGCCTTTTGGCCCAGGAGCGATTGCGTCACGCGCTTGAGCGGCCAGCCGGCGCGCGCCTCGCCGTTCTGGTTGGTCATGGAGACCGCGCCGGCGGCGGCGATCTGCTGCGCGCGCCAGGCCCCGGATGGCTTGCCGTTGACGACCAGCTCGAGGTCGCCTCGGCCGAGCGGCGTCGCCGCCGCGGTGGTCGTGGTCTGGGTCGGCGTTGCCGCCCTCGCCGGCGATCGGTTGCAGCCCACTGCAGCCAGAACGGCCGCCAAAATGATCCCTCGCGTCATGACCGCGGCAGCGTTGCGAAGCGCGTGCCGGCCCGGTGACCGCCTGCAACTACGCGAGATGGCTAGCGCTAAAGGGCGCGACTCCGTAGATCTCCGGGGGTGCGCGCACCGCAGGGTGGGGAGCATCGTCAGGCCCCCGGCGGGCGCGCCGCGGACGATGGCGGTGCGGCGCCGAGCGCAGTGCCGCTGCCCTGGAGCTGCTCGAGCAGCTCGCGAATGCGCCACAGCGCCAGCAGGATCCCGCACAGCACCGTGAAGATGAGCAGCAGGAAGATCTCGACGAAGAACATGCATCGATTGTATCGCGAGTCGGTCTGGCCCGTGATCGCGCCTCCATCTCTCCGCCCGCGCGCGGCGCCGCCCGCTTTCGCTTGCATCGCGCGGCCGTCCGCATTATGGCCGTACGATGGCGAACGCGCGGTTGCACACCTGCATGCTGTGCGAGGCGGTCTGCGGCATCGCCGTCGAGACCGACGGCGACCAGGTCCTCTCCGTCCGCGGCGACCAGGCCGATCCGTTCAGCCGCGGCCACATCTGCCCCAAGGCGGTGGCGCTGCGCGATCTGCACGGCGACGCCGATCGCATCACCCAGCCGCTGCGTCGTGTCGGCGCCGATCGCTTCGAGCCGGTCTCGTGGGACGACGCGCTCGCCGAAGCCACCGAGCGGCTCGCCGACGTGCAGGCGCGTCACGGCCGCAACGCCGTCGGGCTCTACCTCGGCAATCCGACCGTGCACAGCTACAGCGCGCTTCTGGCGGTGCCGCTGGTCGGCAAGGCGCTCGGCACGCGCGCGCGCTTCTCGGCCACCTCGGTCGATCAGCTGCCGCACATGCTGGCGGCGCTGCAGATGTTCGGCCACCAGCTGCTGCTGCCCGTCCCCGACGTCGACCGCACCGCGTTCCTGCTCGTGCTCGGCGCCAACCCGCTGGTCTCCAACGGCAGCCTCATGACCGCGCCGGGGATCGCGCAAGCGGCTGGAGGCGCTGCGCGCGCGCGGCGGACGCCTGGTCGTCGTCGACCCGCGGCGCACCGAGACGGCGGCCGTCGCCGACGAGCACCTGTTCATCCAGCCGGGCGGCGACGCCTATCTCCTGCTCGCGCTCTTGCACACGATCTTCGCCGAAGGGCTCGCCGATCCCGGTCGGCTGGGCGCGCTCAGCGATGGCATCGAGGAGGTGCGCGCGCTCGCGGCGCGCTTCTCGCCGGCGCGGGTGGCGGCGCGTGTCGGCATCGCCGCCGATCGCATCGCCCGGCTTGCCCGCGACTTTGCCGCCGCGCCGTCGGCGGTCGCCTACGGCCGGGTCGGCGTGTGCACGCAGGAGTTCGGCGGCCTGGCCGCCTGGCTGATCAACGTCGTCAACGTGGTGACCGGCAACCTCGATCGCGCCGGCGGCGCGATGTTCACCACGCCCGCGGTCGATCTGGTCGGGCTCGCCTCGCGCCTGGGGCGAGCGGGGCCACTTCGGCGTCTGGAAGAGCCGCGTGCGCGGCCTGCCCGAGTTCGGCGGCGAGCTGCCGGTGGCGACGCTGGCCGAGGAGATCGAGACGCCGGGCGAGGGGCAGATTCGCGCGCTGGTCACCCTCGCCGGCAACCCGGTGCTGTCGACGCCCAACGGCGCCCGCCTCGACGCGCGCGCTCGCCGGCCTCGACTTCATGGTCTCGATCGACATCTACCGCAACGAGACGACGCGACACGCGCACCTCATCCTGCCCACCAGCTTCGGGCTCGAGCGCGATCACTACGATCTGGCGTTCTACGCCCTGGCGGTGCGCAACGCCGCCCGCTACGTGCGGCCCATCCTCACGCCCGCCGGCCGGTGTGCGCCACGACTGGCAGGTGCTGCTCGATCTCGCGCTCGGCCTGCACGCGCGGGGCGGCGGGCGGCGCGACGGCAAGGTCCTGTGGTCGATGCGGGCGATGCGCCGGCTCGGCCCGCGCCGCGTCCTCGATCTGCTGCTGCGCTTCGGCCCGCACGGGCGCGGACTGGCCGGGCGGCGGGGCCTGTCGCTGGCGCGCCTGGAAGCCGAGCCGCACGGCGTCGACCTCGGTCCGCTCGAGCCGCGGCTGCCCGAGGTGCTGGCGACGCCGCAAAAGCGCATCGCGTTGGCGCCGCGCCCGTTCCTCGACGACGTGGCGCGGCTCGAGGCGCGGCTCGACGCCGCCCGGCTGGACGACGAGCAGCTGCTGCTCATCGGCCGGCGCCAGCTGCGCAGCAACAACTCGTGGATGCACAACAGCGAGCGCCTGGTCAAGGGTCCCGAGGCGTGCACGCTGCTCATGCACCCCGACGATGCGCGCGCGCGCGGCCTCGCCGACGGGGATCGCGTGCAGGTGCGATCGCGCGTCGGGCAGGTGGCGGTGCCGCTGGCGCTCTCGAGCGACATCGCCGTCGGCGTCGTCAGCCTGCCGCACGGCTGGGGCCACGGCCAGAGCGGCGTCGCGCTCCGCGTGGCCCAGAGCCACGCCGGCGCCAGCATCAACGACCTGACCGACGAGCAGCGCCTCGACGCCTTGTCGGGCAACGCCAGCTTCAGCGGCGTGCCGGTGACGGTGACCGCGTCACCGGCCGGCTGAGATCGCGCACGAGAAAAGGGTGAGCCCGGTGAGATTTGAACTCACGACCAACGGCTTAAAAGGCCGCTGCTCTACCGGCTGAGCTACGGGCCCGCGACGGCGCCAGCTACGTACCACGCCGCGCGCGCCGATTCAACGTCGCCGGCGCGCGCGCGTCGCTACGCCGGCAGCGGCGCCGCCGGCAGCACGTCGGCGCACTCGCCGCAGAAGACGCGCGCGGGCGCCGAGCCGTCGCGCCGCCCGCGTCGCAGCCACGTCGGCGTCCGTCGGTGCGCGCAGGCGATGACCCACGCGCTCATGCCGCACTCGGAGCAGGTCCACAGCTCCACGCGCCGGCCGCACGACGGACAGCTCCCCCCTTCGTTCTCCAACTCCTCGAACGAAGTCTCCACCACCACCATCCCCTGCACCATGGGCCGAGCATACGCCGGTCGCGGGCGCGCTCACAATCACGTGATTACCCGATTTGCACGTGTGTCAGTCATCGCTTACCGGTGGTGGATCGTGATACAACTCCCGCCGGAGGTCCCTATGCGCTTGGCCGCTCTTTTTGGCGCCCTGATGCTGTTCGGCTGCTCCTCCGCGCCGATTCAGGATTTCACCGTGAGCTTCCCCGCGATCACGGTGATGCCCGGGGTGGAGAACACCCAGTGCGTGGTGCTCCGGCTCGGCAACACGAGCGAGGTGCACATCGGTCAGATCCACAACGTGCTCGGCGAGACGTCGCACCACATGATCGTCTACCGCGTCAACGACACCGTCGAGCAGCCGGTGCCGTTCGACTGTCAGCCGTTCGTCGAGACGCTCGACCCGGACAAGGGCTCGCCGCTGATGATCACGCAGAAGAAGGACGAGGTGCTCAAGCTGCCGAGCGGCGTCGCCTACACGCTGGAGGCCAATCAGTTCGTGCGCCTCGAGCTGCACTACATCAACGCCACGATGAACCCGGTGACCTTGACCGCCTCGTCGACGATGGAGACCGCGCCCACGTTCCGCGACGAGGCGAACTTCGTCTTCATCGGCAACCCCGACATCAAGATTCAGCCCAACTCGACCTTCGAGTTGGGGCCGACCTTCTTCCGCCTCGACCCGAACACGTTCGCCGGCGCCAACTTCTTTGCGCTCACCGGGCACGAGCACCAGTACGGCACCAACGTCACCGTGCAGACGGCGGGCACGGCCGACGACACGGCGGGCCCGATGGTCTACGACGTGCCCAACTGGATCTGGAGCGAGCCGACCACCGTGTTCCACGACCCGCCGTTCCAGGTCCCCGACAACGGTGGCTTCAAGTTCACCTGCGACTGGAACAACACGTCGGACCAGACCGTGAAGTTCGGCGAGTCGGTGAACAACGAGATGTGCTTCTTCTGGGCCTACTACTATCCGTCCAAGGGCGCCTACGTGTGCGTGCACACCGCGCAGCAGGGCGGCCACGACTTCTGCTGCCCGGGCGCCCTGGAGTGCTCGCTCCTCGCCCAGGCGGCGGGGATGTAGCGGCTCAGGCCCGCTCTTCCTCCGACTCTTCGTCTTCCGGGCACGGCTGGTAGCAGGCGCGGCCGCGCACGCAGCTGTGCGGATGGCAGTAGTCGTCGTCGGGGCCGAACGGCTCCATCGTCGCCAGGCACCAGTAGACCGCGGTCGTCGATTCGCCGCGCTTCCATTCGGCGCCGCGGTCGCCCGCGCCGTACGAGGTCTTGGTGCGCAGAAGCCGGCACACCTTGGGCAGCTCGCTCACTTGGCACCTCCGGCGGCGGCGAGGATGGTCCGGCGCACCACGGCGCGGAAGATCGGCAGCTTGTATCCGTTCTGCGCCAGCGGCGTCGCGCCGTGCACGGCCGCGTTCGCCGCCGCCTCCGCTGCCCGGGCGTCGACGGTGCGCCCGCCGAGGATCGCCTCCGCCGACCTGGCGCGCCACGGCACCGGCGCCGCCGCGCCGAGCACGATCGACGCGCGCTTGCAGGTGCGCCCGTCCAGCTCCAGCACCACGGCGACGTCGGCCATCGGCCAGTCGAACGACTCCTTCTCGACCTGCTTGTGGTACGCGGCGTGGGTCGCCGCCGTCGTCGCCGGCACCCGCACCTCGGCGATGAGCTCGTCGGCGCCGAGCACGTTCTCGCGCGTCACGTCCTTCTCCGGCGGCGCGAAGAACTGCTCGAGCGGCAGCGTGCGCGCGCCCCGCTTGCTCTTGAGCGTGACCGATGGCGCCGTAGGCGACCAGCGCCGTGGCGACGCTCGACGGATGGACGATCGCGCACAGCCCGTTGCCGAAGATGGCGTGAAACTGGTTCTCGCCATGCTGCGCGAAGCAGACGGTGCCGCCCTTCTTCCGGCAGTGGAAGTCGGCGGAGCGGAAGTACCAGCAGCGCGGCCGCTGCAGCAGGTTGCCGCCGATCGTGGCCATGTTGCGGATCTGCGGCGTCGCCGCGTGCGCGCAGGCGGCGGCGAGCGCCGGCCAGCGCCGCGCGACGGTCGGGTGCCGCTCGAGCTCGCGCCAGGGTGACGAGCGGCCCGAGCACCAGCTCGCCGGTGGCCGGCGATGGCGTCGAGCCCGGCGGCGCCGCGCAGGTTCACCAGCCGCGCCGGCGCGTCGATCCCCTCCTTCATGCGATCGAGGAGGTCGACGCCGCCCGCCTTGACCACCACGCCCGGCCCGAGCTGCCCGATCGCGTCGTCCAGGCTCGCCGCCTGCGTCCACTCGAAGCTCTTCATCGGCGCACCTCCTTGCCGTCGAGCTTGCCGAGCGCGGCCAGCACCACCGCCGGCTTCATCGGCAGCGTCCGCACGCGCACGCCGATCGCGTTGTAGACGGCGTTGGCGATCGCCGCCGCCGTGGGGATGTTGGCCGGCTCGCCGATGCCGTTGGCGTCGGTGGAGCTGCGCCCGAGGTACTGGTCGACCAGCACCACCTCGATCTCGGGCGTCTCTTTGGCCCTGGCGATCTTGTACTGATCGAGGTTGGTGTTGACCATGCGGCCGGTCTGGCGATCGATGTGCCGGTCCTCGTAGAGCGCGAACGAGATGCCGTGCAGGATGCCGCCGTTGATCTGCGCTCTGCACCGCCAGCGGGTTGACCACCCGCCCGCAGTCGTGCACCGCCACCATGCGCTCGACCTTGATGACGCCGGTCTCGGTGTCGACGGCGACCTCCGCGAACTGCACGCCGCCGTAGCCGCCGTGCGGGTCGCCGCCGTAGTCGGGCGTGCGCGTGGCCTGCGCCGACAGACTCTCCGTCGGCAGCCTGGCCGCGGCCCGGCGCAGCGGCAGGCGGCGCGCCGTGCTCGCCGACCGCTTTGTAGAGCTGCTGCTTGACGCGCCAGGCGGCCACGCGCGCCGGCGCGGTGATGCCGAGCAGCGTCTTCGATCCGCCCGACGAGGGGCCGATGGGAAACTGCGTGTCGCCGATCTTCATCGTCACGTCTTGCGGCCCGATTCCGAGCTCCTCGGCCACCACCATGGCGATGCGCCGTGCGCGTGCCGGTGCCGATGTCCTGCACCGACGAGAGGAACTCGACCGAGCCGTCCTTGTGCAGCCGCACCTCGCACGACGAGTCGAGATCGACGAAGCGCCCCCACATCGACTGCGCCATGCCGACGCCGCGCTTGACGGACGCCGGCGTCGGCTGCCCGGCTTGCGCCGCTGGTGCCAGCCGAAGCGTTCGGCGCCGAGGTGGCGCTCGGCCTTGCGCGCGGCGCGCGTGGCCGCGTCGTTGCCGCCGGGGCCGGGCGCGCCCGGTCCGGCGTCGAGCTTGTCGCGCAAGGCGATCGGATCCAGCGCCAGCTTCTCCGCCAGCTCGTCGATCAGCTGCTCGACGGCGAACGCGCCCTGCGGCTGGCCGGGCGCGCGGAACGCCGCCGCCGGGCCGCCGTTGGTGAACACGTCGTACTGCTCCGAGCGCGTGTTGTCGCAGGCGTAGAGCGAGGTGCCCATCCAGCCCACGCCGCCGCCCGTGGCGATGCCGCCGTTGCCGTGCGACACCAGCGAGATCGCCGTCAGCGTGCCGTCCTTCCTGGCGCCGAGCTTGAGCGTCTGCACCGTCGCCGGCCGATTGCCGACGCACAGGTGCTCCTCCTTGCGGTCGAGCATGAGGCGCACCGGCGCGCCCGCCTGCTTCGACAGGTGCGTCGCCAGCACGCCGTAGCTGCCAGCGCCGAACTTGGCGCCGAAGCCGCCGCCCATGAACTCGGTGATCACGCGAACCTTGGCCTTGGGCAGGTCGAACACCGTCGCCAGCTCGTCGCGCACCGTCGCCGTCCCCTGGGTCGAGGCGTAGACGGTGAGGCCGTCGGGGTGCCAGTCGGCGACGACGCCGTGGGTCTCGAGCGCCGAGTGCGTCTGCACCTGCGTGGCGAACTCGCCCTCGACGACGAGGTCGGCCGTCTTCATGGCGGCATCCACGTCGCCCCGGTCGCGCCGCGACGGCCCGCGCACGTTGCCGTTCTGCGGCAGCCCGCGCGCCGCGCCGCCGCCGCCGGCCGAGCCGCCCATGTCGACGGGCCCGGGGTAGACGAGCGGCGGCGTCGCTCTTGCGCGCGTCCGTCGAGCGTCGACGACGAACGGCAGCGGCTCGTAGTTGACCTTGACCAGCCGCGCCGCCTCGTCGGCGATCGCCTGCGAGGTCGCCGCCACGGCGGCCACGGCCTGCCCGGCGTAGCGAACGATCGGGTACTTGTCGGCTACCTGCGGCGGATTGCGCAGCCGCGCCCCTTCGTTGCGCTCGACCACGTGCACCGCCTTGACGCCCGGCAGCCGCTCGGCGGCGGAGACGTCGATCGCCAGGACGCGCGCGTGCGGGTGCGGCGACACCACGCGGCGGGCGAACAGCATGCCGGGCAGGCGCACGTCGGCGGTGTAGCGGGCCTGGCCGGTGACCTTGAGCTTGCCGTCGACGCGCGGCTGCGACTTGCCGACGATCGCGAGCTGGTCGCTCGCCGGCCACGGCGGCGGCTCGCCCTCGGGCCGTGCCGCCTGGTTCTTCTTCCACGCCTCGTCGTGCAGGACGGCGGCGTGCGCCACCACCTGCGTGCCCGGCGGCGGCTTGGCGCCCGACGCGGCGAGCGTCGCCGCGAACACCTTGGGATAGGTGCCGCAGCGGCAGAGGTTGCCCGAGACCGCGGTCTTGACGTCGTCGAGCGAAGGGTGCCGGTTGCGCGCCAGCAGCGCCGCGCAGCTCATCACCATGCCGGGCGTGCAGAAGCCGCACTGCATGGCGTCGTGGGCGATGAACTCCTCCTGGATCGGCGTGCAGCTCCTCGCCGCGCGCCAGCCCCTCGATGGTGGTGACCTCGCGGGTGCCGACGTCGATGGCCAGCGTCATGCACGAGAAGACCGGCGTGCCGTCGAGGTGCACGGTGCAGGCGCTGCACGAGCCGCGGTCGCAGACCACCTTGGTGCCGGTGAGCGCGAGCTCGAAGCGCAGCGCGTCGGCCAGCGTCGTCGACGGCAGGACCTTGAGGTGGTGGATGACCTGGTTGACCTTGAGGGTCAGGCCGACCTCGCCCGGGCCCTGCACGCGGGCGGCGGCGGCGTCGGCGGCGAGCGCCTCGGAGGTCTTCAAGATGCCGGCGGCGGCGACGGTGAGGCTGGTCCCGGTGAGGAAGCTGCGCCGGGTGATGCCCCGCGGACGAGGGTCTTCTTCACTCATGACCGGGCGACTATAGCGCCGCTTGTGGCGGCTACAAACGCCCGCGGCTCACTTGACGACCTCGAGCTCCATCCCCGCCGAGTAGGCGGTCACGTCGGGCGAGTACATCGACTGCAGCACCGCCGAGCCGATGCGGTAGGTCCCCGGCGTCGTGGGCCGGAGCGAGTGGTGCAGCTCGAACTCGCCGTGCGGCAGCCAGTCGACGAAGAAGTTGAACAGCGAGTCGCGTGGCTCCTCGTACGCCGACAGCTTGTCCCAGCGCCAGCCGGAGGTCAGCGTCGTCTCCTCGAAGCCGGCGCCGCGCGGCTCCTTGATGTGCACGTACTCGAACTGGCTCTTGGTGCGCACGTAGAGGCGCACCTCGATCTCGTCGCCGACCCGGACCTTGTCGCCCGAGGCCAGAGGCACCAGATGATCGCCGTCGCCCTGGTGCACCTTCTTGAAGTACTTGCGCTCGAGCGAGACCAGGTTCGAGTCGTGCTGCTCCTGCAGCTTGGTCGACGAGAAGATCCAGGTCGCCGACGCGAACGCGATGCCCGGCCCCTGCTTGCCCACTTCGACCTTGCCCCGCGCCGGCGTCACGTCGCGCCCGCGCACGGTCCATTGCAGCGGGGCGTGGCGATCCTCGGTCGGCTTGACCGTCACGAACTCCTCCTGCTTGTCCCACACGACGTGGAACTTCTGCGGCTGCGACAGCGACCCCTCCTTCTGCATGAGGTCGAGGATCGAGTACACCGCCGCCGCGCTCGCCTTGGTCGAGTGCCACTCGTTGCCCTTCCTGTTGAACAGGAGCCACTGCAGCATCCCCGGCACGCGCTCGTCGTTGGGCTTGAGCTCGGCCAGCGTGCGCAGGAAGAAGGCGTGCTTCTCGACGGTGTCGGAGTACCACATCCACGAGTAGCGTTCGGGCGTCCAGTAGACGCCGACCACCGGATCGCGCTTGGCGCCGTCGAGCGCCGACTCGAGCAGCTCGAGCGCGGTCGTGCGATCGCCCAGGCGCGCCTCGACGCGCGCGCACCACGCGCGCCCGAACGGCGTCAGCACCTGGCGGTTGGCGAGCACGTACTTCATCCACGCGGCGACCTCGCCGCGCAGCCGTCCGGCCTCGGGATAGAGCTTGGGATCGAACGAGGTCAACACGTACGAGCCGTACGCCAGGTACGACACGCTCGTCTCTTCCTTCTTCAGGTGGCGCGGCAGCTCGGCCTCGACGTAGCGCAGCGCGCGCACCACCATCTCGTGCGGCGGCTGTATGCCGAACTCCTGCAAGAGCGAGAGCTGCTCGAGCACATATAAGGTCATATAGAAGTCGTCGCGCCCGCCGGGGAACCAGGGGAACGCGCCCGAGCCGTTCTGCGCCCGCCCGAGCTTGCCCAGCGCCTCCTCCTGCGTCGACTTGACCAGCGCCGGGTTCAGAAGGTCGCGCAGCCGCGCGTCGTTCGAGCCGCCGTTGGCCTGCGCCAGCCACGGGGTCTCGGTCAGCATCAGCATGCGGCGCGGATCGTCCTGGTTCCACGGCTCGTACTGCGTCTGCCGGTGCGGCGCCGCCGCGATGGCCTTGGCGATATCGGGATGCTTCTTGTAGATCTCGTTGACGATCGCCAGCGGCACATAGCGGTTGAGCGTCTGCTCGACGCACTCGTACGGGTACTGGATGAGGTACGGGATCGTACGCAGCACCGACAGCGCCAGCTCGGGATCGATCGACACCGTCATCGCCTCCGAGCGCATCGACGGATCCTTCGAATGCAGGAGCTCGTCGAACTGGAGGGTCTTCTGCTCGGAGCCGTGCAGCGCCACCACGCGCGACTGCACCAGCCGCTCGCGGGAGGGCAGGATGGGCAGCCCGCGCTCCTCGGCGTCGCTCAGCTTGCCGGCGCTGACGTGCGCGCGGATCTTGTAGGTGGCGATGTTCTCCGGCGCGACGATGGCGAACTCCGCCGGGGCCAGGCCGTGCGCCGGGACCTCGACGCGCATCGACCTCGTCTTGACGCCGAGCGCCGCCAGCCCCGGGCTGCCGGTGGCGTCATCGACGATGTCGAGATCGACGGCGGCCGAAAGCGGCGCGTCGGTCTCGTTGTGCACGACCGCGGTGATGGTCGAGCGGTCGCCCTCGCGGAAGAAGCGCGGGATCTCGACGCGCACCATGAGCGGCTTCTTGGTGGCGAAGGTGTCTTCGCCGGCGCCGGCCTCGACGGCGCGGCCGAGCGCGAGGATCTGCACGCGCCAGCTGGTGAGCCGCTGGGGCGCGGTGAAGCTGAAGCTGCCCCTGCCGTCCGCGAGCGCGACGTTGGGAATCCAGGCCGCAGTCTCGGCCATGTTGGTGCGCAGGTCGGCCGGCGGCGCCGGCGGCTTCTCCTTCTCTTCGCGCTCGCCGCCTTCCGCCTTGTCCGTCTGGTCGACGATGCCGTCGGCGTCCTTGTCGCCGTTGGCCGACTCCCCGGTGGCCACGCGCCCCCTGCGCACCGAGGCCGTTTGCGCCATCGGTGGCGCGGCCGGAGAGGCGGCGGCGCGCATCGCGAAGTGGCCGCCGACCGCGCCGTAGCCGTAGCCGCCATATTGCGTCTGCTCCCAGGAGAAGCGCGGCGTCTGCCGCGGCTTGTAGTGCCCCTCGATCTCGCGCTGCGCGCGCGCCACCTCCGCGTCGTCGGGCGGCAGCGACATGCCCCAGCCGGTCTGCGCCCCGGCGGCGCGTCCAGGCGGTGGGGGCGGCGGTGTCCACAGGGCGCTGGCCCAGTAGTTGTACTGCTTGGCATAGAGCTCGAGCGAGCGATCGAAGATGGTCACCAGCGCCTCGCCGTCGACGGCGCGCCCCTTTTGGTCCTTGACCTCGACCGTCCACTTCGCCGACTGGCCCGGCTCGAGCGCGTCCGGCTTGCCGACCAGCTTGACCGTGAGCTCCTTGTCCTTGCGCGGCACGCTCACCGTCACGTCGCCGCCGACGGTGTCCATGCCGTCGACGCCGATCCAGCGCGCGGTGAAGCCGCTCGCTTCGCGGACGCCGATCGGCACCGTCCACACACGCACCGCCGCGCCGCGCTCCACGTGATGCTCTAGGAGCGTGGAGCCGCGCCACAGCTCGACGTGGTAGGTGCCCGAGGTGGCGCTGCCGCCGATGAGCAGATTGGCGCGCTCGCCCGGCTGGTACTCGTTCCGCCGAACCAGCGCGATGGGCGGCACCACCAGCGGCAGCGCGCGCGTCTTGGCATCGGCGACGAGGAACGAGAAGCTGCCGCGGGCGCCGCCGCCCGCCGACAGGCGCAGGCGATAGCCGCCCGCCGGCAGCGGCGGCAGCGCGATCGCGCCCGGCGCCTTGCCGTCGAGCGCGACCGAGCCGTGCGCCACGTGCGCGTTGGCCACCGGGTACTTCTTCAGGATGGCCTGCAGCACCTCGCGCTCGGCCGGCTTGTCCTTGGGCGCGCCCAGCTGCTCGAGCTCCCAGCTCACCTGGGCCGCGATCGGCTGCTCCTCGAGGTTCGTGACCTTGAGCTCCAGCTCCGGCTTCTCGTCGCTGAGGAAGAACGCGCGCGCCGCCGCCGCCGAGACCAGCATCGCCTGCGCGCCGACGCGGAGCGAGCGGTCACTGGCGATGGTGCGCCCGCCGGCGTCGTGCGCCTCGACCTCGACGATGAAGTCGCTCACGTCGGGCAGATCGGGATCCTCCGACGGCACCGTGTCGGGATCGGGCGCCGCCGTGAACTCCACCGTGAAGGTGCCGGTCTTGTCGGTCTTGAGCTCGCCGCGCGCGATCTCGACCTTCGGGCTCTGCCCCTGCCGCCAGTACCACCACGGGATCCAGCGCCGCCGCGACACCGTGAACTTCACCGGCACGTCGCCGGCGGCGCCGCCGAAGTAGTACTTCACGTGTCCCTGCAGCCTGGTCTTCTCGCCGTACCGCGCCGCCGCCTTGGGCGCATCGAGCGTGACCTCGAACTCGGGCCGCTTGTACTCCTCGACCCGCAGGCTCAGCGAGCGCTCGACGTCGCGCATCCCCGGCACCGTCGCCTGCACGCTGTGCACGCCGAGCAGCCCCTTGTCCGGCAGCTTCACCTCGGTCGCCGCCGACCCCATGGCGCCGGTGACGACGTCGGCGTGCCACAGCTCCTTGCCGTTGGGGTCGTGCAGCGAAAGGTGGATCTTGCGGTGCGCGTCCACCTTGTAGCTGCCGTCGCGCACCCGCTCGATGGAGGTGACGCGCAGCTTCGCCGTCTGCCCCGGCCGGTAGATCGGCCGATCACCGGCGAGGAACAGCGCCAGCGGCGGCTCGGGCGAGCTCTGCCCGTGATACGACGGCGAGGTGAACATCGCGAACGCCCGCCCGTGCACCGCCAGCGCGTCCACCTGCAGGTAGGGCGCCCGCGGGAAGCTCCAGCTGGCCACGCCGTCCGCGCCCGTCCGGGTCTCGTCCGCCGAGCGCGAGCGCCAGTCCTGCGACACCAGCAGGCGGAAGGGCACGTTGGCCGCCGGCGCCTTGCCGTCGACGTCGAAGGCGTAGTAGCGCAGCCCCGTGGCCGTCTCGGCGCGCGCGATGGCCAGGTCGGTGACGTTGGCGAAGGCCGCGCGCATGATCGAGTGCTTGTAGGTGAACCCCGGATCGCCGGAGACGACGACCAGGTAGTAGCCGACGCCCGGCGCCGGAGCGTCGACCTCGCGCTCGCTGTCCAGGTGATCGCCCTTGTCGCCGGTGGCCACCTTCCACGAGGCGACCGGCTTGCGGTCGGCGATCCACGCCGGCACGCGGTCGTAGCGCGGCGACGCCAGGCTCTGCGACCAGAAGTCGCCGGCGGCGTCGCGCATCGGATCCATGCGATAGAGGCGGAGGTAGACGGTCCCAAGGTTGCGCGTGGTGACGTGCAGCGCGCCCTTGCCGTCGCGCGTGACCCGGGTCGACAGCGCGATCGTCTTGTCCAGGATGTTGTGGCGCAGCTGGCGCAGCTCGACGGCCACGTCGCTCTCGGGCGTCTTGGGCAGGATCTCGTCGATGAGCGCGAGCGCCCGGACGCGCCGCTTGTCGTAGAGCAGGCCGGCCGCCTTGGCCGCCGCGTCGCCGCGGCCGAGCGCGGTGCGCAGCTGATGGGCCCAGCCTTGCAGGCGGGCCATCGCCTCGTCGTGCCACGCCTGGCGATCCTTCTGCGTGCCGGCGGCGTTGGCGCCGAGCATGACCCGCGCCACCCGCCAGCGCTCGGCGGCCACGTGACGATCGACGTTGCCGCCCGAAAGATGGCCGCTCTCTTCGAGCAGCGCACCCAACCGCTGCAGCCCCGCGGTGCCGGGCGCGAAGCTGCGCGGAAAGTCCTCGCCGGCGAAGAGCTGCGGCGGCACGCGCCCCTTTTGCCCTTGCAGCCACGGCTGCAGGCGCAGGACTGCGAAGTCCCACATCGACGGGTAGCGCTGCAGGTCGGCGTCGGTGAGCACGAAGAACTCCGCGTACTGCCCGAGCGGCAGCCGCGCCAGCTGCTCGCGATCCCTCCACAGCGCCTGCGCCGCCGACTCCATCTCGCGATCCGCCGCCGGCCGGGACAGCTTCGCCGATCCCTTGGCGCCCTCTTCGGTCTCCTCGGAGAAGCCGTACCAGCTCTCGACGTTGCGGAACATCTCGAGCCGGCCGAGCTCGAGGATCGCGCGCAGGCCCGGGTCCGCAGGCAGCTTGGCGGCGCGCACCCGATCGAGCGCGTGCTCGTGCTGCGCCAGCAGGGTCTCGCACTCGATGGCGCGGAAGGTGGCGCGCGTGTACAGCCGCTCGTCGGGCGCCGCCTTGACCAGCGCGTCGTACTTGGCGAGGGCGGCGTCGTAGCGCCCGGCCTCGAACAGCTTGTCGGCCTCGTGCATCGTCGGCGACTCCTTCGCCTGCACCGGCGGCGCATGACATCCGATGAACAGGCACGTGACGACCAGGAGCTTTCTCATGCGTCGACCTCGTTGGATGGAGATGGAACGCGCGAGCTTGGGTTCACGATCTGAGCGCCTTTTTCTCACGCGGGGCGAACATGCGACCGGTGACGACGCGCACGGCCAGGCGCGGGAAGATTCGGGTCACGAATGCCGTAAGCCAGTTGACGAGACCGGGGACGAGCACGGCCCGGCCGTCGTCGAAGGCGTCGAGCGTGCGGGCCACCAGCTCGTCGGCCGACATGACGTGCGGCAGCTTGGCCATGGTCGGGCTCACCGCGGCGACCTCGAAGAACTCGGTGGCCGTGGGGCCGGGGCAGACGCAGGTGACGCGCACGCCCGTGTGCCGCAGTTCGTACGCGAGCGCCTCGGACCAGCTGAGCAGAAACGCCTTGCTGGCGCCGTAGGTGGCCATGTACGGCACCGGCTGGAAGGCGCCGATCGACGAGACGTTGATGACGCCTCCCACCTGGCGCGCGACCATCGCCGGCAAGAGCCGCTGCGCCAGCACCAGCGGCGCCAGCGCGTTCAGCTTCACCATCGCCACCTCGCGCGCGCCGTCGAGCGCGAGGAACTCGCCGTTGGTGCCGTAGCCGGCGTTGTTGACCAGAAGCTCGACCTCGCCGAGCGCGAGCGCGTGGGCGGCGACGCGCTCGACCTCGGCCGGCTCGCCGAGATCGGCGGCGAGCACCTCGGCGCGGCGGAGCGACCGGGCCAGCTCCTCGAGCCGCTCGCGCCGGCGGGCGACGAGCAGCAGCGGATGGCCGCGCCGATCGAGCGCCCGCGCGAACGCCGCCCCGATGCCCGACGACGCGCCGGTCACGACCGCCCAGCCGCGCTCGCTCACGAGATCACGGTCTTGGTGCCCATCGGCACCAGGTCGTCGAAGCGCGCGTAGTCGACGTAGCGCGAGCCGTCGGGCTCGATGCCGATGATGTCGGCGAAGCGCATGTCGGCCACGAAGTCCTCGGGTGTGTAGGAGTGGCGGGCGTGCACCTGCTGGGAGAAGGTCTCGTCGAGCCCGATGAGCGAGCCGATGATCTGCAGGCCCGAGTCCTTCATCTGCTCCAGGGTCAGACCGTGCAGCGGGCTCCGCTCGTCGATCTCGTGGACCGCGGTCCAGGTGAGCACGAAGATGACGTTGCGATCGCGCTGCAGCACCAGATCGTGAAAGCGGCGCATGCGCTCGCCGTCGGCGGTGGTCTCGTTGCGCGCCAGGGCCACGCGCATCTGCGCCTCGACGATCTGGTTGGCGCGCGCATTGGCGACGCGAAACTGCAAGAGGCGCTTGCCGCCGCGCTCGATGATGACGACCTTCTGCGACCACATCACGCGCGCCGTCGGCCGGGAGAACTTCGCGAACACCAGGCCGGTCACCAGGGCGACGAAGAGCGTGCCGGCGAACGCCTGGAACGTCACCAAAAGGTGCGCGTAGGTGGTCCTGGGCACCATGGTGCCGTAGCCGATCGTCGACAGCGTCTCGACGCTGAAGAAGAACAGATCGCGGAAGCTGGTGGCGCCGGCGACGCAATCACCGCCGAGCCGATAGAGCGCGGCGAACAGGAGGTTGGCGCTCAGGTAGACCGAGGCGAGCAGGCCGAGCAGCCGTCCCCAGGAGCGGGCGATCAGGCTGTGATAGAGGTCGGCGAGGGGAGCGCGGCGGATGTTGCGCCGCTCCACCCCGACGACGGTCGAGGGTCGACGAGTCATGCCGGCCGGAGTATAGCGGGCAACCGACGGCGGCGGGTAGGGGCCCGTCGCCGGGGCTGTCGGGCCGGCGCCTGGACGCAATGCGGTTCACTCTGGCCGGAGTCGTAGCGGGCCGGCTTGGGCCGCGGAGGTAGCAAGGGGCGATGCCGGCGTCGGAATCCGGCGCAGTCGCCGCCGCTTCGCGGCGGCGTGCGCCTCCATCGGGCGCGTTCATGTCGCGCTACGCGCGACCGCGCCCTCTACGCCGCCGGCATCGCCCCTTGCTACCTCCGCTCGACGCCTGGTGCGATGTACAGGCGCAACTCCTAGCACCAGGCCAATGAGCGGAGGTCGTGAGGCGCCATCACGGCGGCGTAGAGGGCCGCGTCGCGCGCAGCGCGACATCAAGCGGCCCGATGGAGGCGCACGCCGCGAAGCGGCGACTGCGCCGGCTTCCGACGCCGGGATGGCGCCTCACGACCTCCGCGGCCCACGCCGGCCGTATGACCGCCGAAAGCATTGCGCCTAGACGGGGATGCGCAGCGTGAACGTGGCGCCGTCGACGGTGATGTGGCCGCCGTGCGCCTCGGCGACCCGGCGCGCGAGCGTCAGCCCGAGGCCGAAGCCGTTGCCCGGTGTGCGCGCCTTGTCGCCCCGGTAGAAGGGCTCGAAGACGCGCTCGCGCTCGGCGGGCGCGATGCCGCTGCCGGCGTCCTTGACGCTGAGCGCGATCATCTTGCCTTCGCGCGCCGCGCCCAGCTCGATCGGCGGCGCGCCGTACTTGGCGGCGTTCTCCACCAGGTTCCACAGGGCGCGCTTGAGCAGCGGGCCGTCGGCGGTGACGACGATGCCGTCGCCGCCCTGGGCGCGCACGGCCTTGCCCGCCGTCGCCGGATCGTGCTCGGCGCGCGCCAGCAGCTGGGCGAACAGCTGGCCGATGTCGACGGCGCCGAGGTGCGCCGGCAGCCCCGAGGCCTCCAGGCGCGTGGCCGTCAACACGTCCTCGATCAAGCTGTCGAGCTCGACCAGATCGGCCTCCACGTCGGAGAACCGCGCCTCGTTGCCGGCGTCGCGCGGCAACAGCTCGAGCGCGACGCGGATGCGCGCCAGCGGCGAGCGCAGCTCGTGCGAGACGTTGGCCAACAGCTCCTTCTGCCCCCGCACCAGGCGCTCGATGCGCTCGGCCATCTCGTTGAAGGCGCGGGTCAGCTCGGCCAGCTCGTCCGGCGGGCGGTGGCGGTGGCGGCGGCGCCAGACGCCGGGCGGGGTGACCACGCGCGCGGACAGGTCGCCCTCGCCGAAGCGGCGCAGCACCGCCGTCAGCCGCTCGATGGGCGCCGAGATGCGGCGCGCCAGCGGACCGGAGGCGACGCCGGCGATGAGCATGATCATGCCGATGAGCAGCACCGGCCGCCACAAGCTCGGCATGCGGAACGTGCGATAGAGCGGCGACGCCTCGAGGATGCCGCGCACCGCACCGTCGACGATGATGGGCACGGCGATGAAGAAGCGCGGCGCGTGCTCGGCCACCAGCCCGCCGCGGCGCAGCTCCGCCAGGTCGGCCGCCGACAGCGGCGGAAAGATGGTACCGGCGACGGTGAGGGTGTCCCCGTCGAGCGCGCGCACCGTGAGATCGATGTCGAGCTCTTCGGAGATGCGGTGCAGCTTGCGCTGGCGCAGCTCGGGATGATTCCAGTCGGAGGCCAGCTGGGAAGCCACGTGGCGTGCCAGCCGCGCGCCCGTCGAGCGGATGAACGCCGAGCGCCAGCCGGTGGCGAAGACGATGCCGGAGGCGAAGATGCCGACGATGAGGACGACGAACAGGTGCGCCCAGATGCGCTTGCGCAGCGCGCGCCCGCGATGATGGTGGTGGTGATGGCGCATCAATCGCGCGCCAGCACGTAGCCGACTCCGCGCACGGTGCGAATGTAGCGGGGCTCCTTCGGGTTCTCCTCCAGCTTGGCGCGCAGCTTCGAGATGTGCAC
This sequence comes from uncultured delta proteobacterium, assembly GCA_963816965.1. Lineage (GTDB taxonomy): Bacteria > Myxococcota_A > Polyangia > Palsa-1104 > Palsa-1104 > JAQBQH01. Next base: position 1,443,889 of record CAWFMP010000004.1, on the reverse strand, counting down.
GTCGATCGAGCGATCGAACGACTCGAACTCTTCGCCCTTGAGCGAGTCCATCAGGTGCTCGCGCGACAAGACGCGGCCGGCCGCCTTGGCCAGCGTCGACAAGAGCTCGAACTCGAAGTGTGTCAGCACCTGCCGCTTGCCGGCGACGGTGACCTCGCGCGCGTCGAAGTCGATCGCCAGCTCGCCGGCGGAAAACACCTGGTGCGCGCCGCCGCTGGCGGGCGGCTGCGCGCGCCGCAGGATGGCGCGCAGGCGGGCGAGCAGCTCGCGCGGGTTGAACGGCTTGGCCAGGTAGTCGTCGGCCCCGAGCTCCAGCCCGACGATCTTGTCGACGTCGTCGCCCTTGGCGGTGAGCATGATGACCGGGGTGTGCGCGCGCTCGGGCAGGGCGCGGATGCGGCGGCAGACCTCGAGCCCGTCGACGCCGGGGAGCATGATGTCGAGCAGCACGACGTCGAAGTGCCCCTTGTGCAGCGCGGCCAGCCCGCGCTCCCCGTCGCCGGCGACGGTCACGTCGACCTCGTTGCGGCCCAGATACTCGGCCACCAGCGAGGCGAGCTTGACGTCGTCGTCGATGAGGAGCGCGGCCGCCCGCTTGTTCACCGCTTCAGCCTCCCTGGCCCTGGGCGTGGCCGAGGTGGTGGGCGCGGACGAAGTCGGCCACCTGCTTGCGCTGGCCGGCATCGAGCGCGTCGTGCACGTCCGTGAGCGCCTGCACCACCGCGTCACCCGCCTTCTGCATCTGGGCCTGGCGCTGGGCCTGCATCGCCGCGAGCTTGGCCTGATCGATCTTGTCGGCGGTGAAGACGGCGATGGCGTCATCGAAGTGCGCCATGTGACCGCCCATCTCGTCGGCGATCGCGGTGAACGCACGGTCGACCGCCGCCGTCACCTTGGCCCGCTGATCGGGCGTGGCGTGGATCTGGTCCAACAGGTCGTCGATGTGCTCCGACATCATGTGCTTGACGAAGGGCCGGGCGCCATCCATGTGCGGCGGACGATGCGAGCGCAGGTAGTCGGCGAGCGCCTGCCGCTGCGTCGCGGTCAGGGCGTCGTGCGTGTCCGACAGCGCCTGGACCACCGCGTCGCCCGTCTTCTTCGCCGCCGCCTGATGGTGCGCGCGCAGCGTGGCCACCACCGCCGGGTCGAGGCGATCCGACTGCCACAGGCTCAGCGCCGTCTCCAGGTCGGCCTGCTCGGCGCGCCGCGTGTCCGCGATGGTCGCGAACACCTGATCGCGCGCCGCATGCACCGCGTCGCGCTGCGCCGCGCTGGCCCCGACGGCGTCGAGCGCGGCGTCGATGTGGCGGGTCACGCGCCTGTTCAAGAATCCCTGGTGCAGGTGGCCCGATGCCAACGCCGCGCCGCCCGCCGCCAGCGCCAGCACGAATATGCCCGCCAGCGCGATCCCGATCTTCCTGCTCCGTTTCATGGTCGACTCCTTGGCAGTGTAAGCCATCTGCCAACAGGATGAGCGACGCACGTAAACCGCTCTTTGGGCGCGTGTAAAGGTCGTGTAAAGCCCCGGCAGCCGCTCAGTTGCCCTCCCGGAGGACGATGCGGCGCGTACAGTCGAGCGGCGGCTCGACCTCGATGCCGGCCGAGAGCTCGACGAGCGTGTGCGCCAAGGTGAGGGCGTCCACCGGCTTGGCGACGTGCAGGTCGTAGCCGGCGGCGAGGGCGCGCTTGACGTCCTCGGCCGTGGCGTAGGCGGTCAGCGCCACCGCCGGGAGCCGCTGCTGGCCGCCCGCCTCGGCCGCGCGCAGCCGCTGCGCCAGGCTATAGCCGTCCTTGCCCGGCATGCCGATGTCGCTGATGAGCACGTGCGGGCGGTCGCGGTCGATCGCCTGCAGCGCGTCGTCCGCCGAGGCGACCACGTGCACGCGCGCGCCCATCTGCGTGAAGGCCGCCGCCAGCAGCTCGCGCGCGTCCGGCTCGTCGTCGACGATGAGCAGGCGAAGGCCGCCGAGCAGCTCCGGCGCCGCCGGCAGCTCCGCTCGCGGCGCGGCCACCGGCACGGCCGGCGCCGTCGTGCGCGCGCGCTCACCGCGGGCCGACCACGGCAGCGTCAGCGCGAAGGTCGCCCCGAGGCCCTCCCCGTGGCTCTCGGCGTGCACGGTGCCGCCGTGCAGCTCGACCAGGTGGCGCACGATGGCCAGGCCGAGGCCGAGCCCGCCGTGGTTGCGCGTCGTCGACGAATCGGCCTGGCGGAAGCGATCGAACACGTAGGGCAGGAAGGCGGCGTCGATGCCGGCGCCGTCGTCCTCGACGCGCACGGTGAGCCCGCCCGCGCCGTGCCGCAGCATCACGCGCACGTGGCCGCCGGCGGGCGTGAACTTGATGGCGTTCGACAGCAGGTTCCACATCACCTGCTGCAGCCGATCGCCGTCGGCGGCGATGAGACCGGCGGAGGAGTCGAGATCGGCGTCGATGCGGATCGCCTTGGCTTCGGCGGCCGGGCGCACCGAGTCGATCGCCGCCTCCATGACGCTGATGGGGTCGACGTTGGCGATGCGCAGCCGCAGCTTGCCGGTGATGATGCGCGAGACGTCGAGCAGATCCTCGATCAGCTGGGCCTGCAGGGTGGCGTTGCGCTCGATCGTCTCCAGCGCGCGCTCGCCGGTGTGCTCGTCGAGCCGCCCGGTGCGCAACAGGCGCGTCCAGCCGACGATGGCGTTGAGCGGCGTGCGCAGCTCGTGCGAGAGCGTGGCCAGGAACTCGTCCTTGATGCGGTTGGCCCGCAAGAGCTCTTCGTTCGAGCGCCGCATCGCCTCTTCGACGCGCTTGCGCGGCGTGATGTCGGTGATGATGAGCACCGCGCCCACGAGCACGGCCTGGTCGTCGAACACCGGATCGGCGGCGACGCGGAACCAGCGGCCGTTCTGCTGCGTCTGCGTCTCGGCGCTTTGCGACAGCTGGGCCAGATCACGCATCGGCAGCGCCTTGTCGCCGAGCGCGCCGCCGATGAGGCCGACGTAGGGCCAGCCGATCACCTCGGCGAAGGGCTGGTGGATGATCTCGCAGAACGCCCGATTACAACGCTGCACGTAGCCGGAGCGGTCGAGCAGACAGACGCCGTCGGAGAGGGCATCGAAGGTCTTCTGCCACTGCCGGGCGAACTGATGGGCGGCGTCTTCGGCGCGCCGGGCGCGCAACACCGCGCGCACCGTCGCGGTCAGCTCGACCGCGTCGACGGGCAGGGTGAGGTAGCCGTCCGCCCCCGAGTCGAGCGCGGTACCGACCTCCGGGGGCGCCAGGTTGGTCGCCGACACGTGGACCACCGGGATCATGATCGTCTGCGGGCTCACGCGCAGGCGCCGCAGCATCTCGGCGCCGCTCATGTCGGGCAGGTTCACGTCGAGGAGGATGAGGTCGGGCGGGTGCGCGGCGATGCGCACAAAGCTCCGCTCCGCCGAGGTCGCCTCCTCGACGAAGAAGCCGGCGGTGCGCAGCATCCCACCGAGCAGGCAGCGTGTCGCTTCGTGACCATTGACCACCAGGATATGCGGCTGCATTGCACGCACGGGTTCGGGCTGGCCATAGGCACGGCGGCGGCAACAGCAACCGGAGGGGCGGGGTTTACGGTGCGAGCGGTATCGTGAAGGAAAACGTCGCTCCGGCCCCGGCGACGGTCTCCACCGCCACGCGGCCGCCGTGCGCCTCGACCAGACCCTTGACGATCCACAGGCCGAGGCCGGTCCCGTCGCGTTTGCGGCCGCGCACGCGCCAGAAGCGGTCGAACAGGTGCGCCAGCTGCTCGGCGGCGATGCCGGGGCCGCGGTCGGCGACGGCGAGGCGCAGCGCTGCGCCGTCGCGCTGTGCCGAGACGGTGATGCGCCCGCCCGCCTCGCTGAACCTGATGGCGTTGCCGACGAGGTGCGAGAAGACCTGGAGCAGACGCTCGCGATCGCCGAGCACAGACAGCGCGGCCAGCTCGGCGGGGAGCGCCTGCTCGAGCATCACCTGCCGCTCCTGCGCCGGCGGCTCCATGGCCGCGAGCGCTTCGGACACTAGCGGACCGACGCGATGCGGCTGTCGATCGAGCTCCAGGCCGCCGGCCTCGATGGCGCTGACATCGAGGAGATCATGGATGAGGCGGTTCATGCGATCGGCGGCGCGCGCGATGATGACGGTCTGGCGGCGCGCGCGCTCGCCCTCGGAGCCCGGCGGCGCGCCGCGAGCGAGGAGCGCCGCCGCCATGGCCACCGCGTTGAGCGGGTTCTTCAGGTCGTGCGCGACCACCGCGACCAGGTCGCGGCGCAGCTCGGCCTCCTGCTGTGCGCGCCGTAGCACGCGCGCGCTGTCGACGGCGAGCGCGGCGCGCTGCGCCACGTCCTCGAGCAGTCGCAGCTCCTCGACTCCGTAGCGGCGCGGCTGGGCCGACAGGACCGAGAGCGCGCCCAGCGTGCTGCCGCGCACCGCCAGCGGCGCGCAGATCGCCGAGCGGGTGCCGAGCGAGCGGACGAACGCCGTCGCCTCGTCGGTCTCGATCCGCCCCTGCAGCGCCGCGTCGTCAAATTCGAGTTGGGCCGCGCGGCCCGTGAACAGCGTTTCGGGCAGGTGGCGACGGCGCGCCAGCGGCACCGGCCGGAGCGACAGCTCGCGCAGCCTGGCGTCGAGCTGGCCGTCGCGATGGCAGGCGAGCCAGCGTACCTCGTCGCCCTCGATCAGGTGCAGCACGCTCCACTCGCCCAGCGTCGGCACCATCAGGCGCACCACCCGCTGCACCGTCTCGTCGTAGTCGAGGGACGCGCTCAGCGCTGCGCTCATCTCGGCGAGCAGCGTCGCGGGCTCGTTGACATGCAGGGTGGGCGCCTCGGGCGGAGTCATCGCGTCACTTTTTTCTAGCACATGGCCGCGCGCGAAAAGTGCACGCGGGGTGTCGCGGTGCGGCTGCGCTCGCGTCAGCGCAAGCGCGGCAGGCGGACACCGGCCGTGAGGGCGGGAGCGAACAGATCCCCGACCGCCTGCACGCGCCCGGGGACGGTCGTCAGGTTGAAGACCGCCACGTCGACCAGGTCGTCGAGCTCGCTCCACTTGAGCGGGGTCGACACCGGGGCTCCGTCGGCCGCGCGCGGCGAGTAGGGGGCCACGATCGTCTTGCCGTAGCCGTTCTGCAGGCAGTCGAGGTAGAGGCGCCCGTTGCGCTTGGCGATCGACCGCTCGAGCGTCGCCTCCTTGACCACGCTGGTGACGGCGCCGCCGATCTTGAGCGCGAACTCGACGGCGTCGTCATGGGTGTGGCCGGGCAGAAGCGGCACCAGCACGTGCAGCCCGCGCTGGCCGGTCGTCTTCACTACCGACGGCATCGAGAGCTGCTCGAACAGGCGATGCAGCGCCCGCGCGATCGGGATCGCCTGTTCCACGCCCCGCCCCTCGGCGGGATCGAGGTCGAAGATGACCCAGTCCGGCTGCTCGAGCGAGCCCGCGCGCGACGACCACATGTGCAGCGTCAGCGTGGCGCGCTGCGCCAGCCACTGCAGCGTCTCCGGCCGGTCGGCGACCAGGTGGTGCACGCTTGCCGACCGGGTGCGCGCCGGCGTGTCGACGATGGTCATCCACGGCTCGCGGTCGCGCTCGCTCAATCCCTGGCGAAAGAAGGAGGGCTTGGCGATGCCGTCGGGCCAGTGCTGCAGCGCCAGGGGGCGGCCGGCGAGCGCGCGCAGGAGCGGCTCGGCGACCGCGGCGTAGTAGTCGGCGAGATCGCGCTTGGTGAAGCCGTCGCGGGGATAGAGGACCTTGTCGGGCTTGGTCAGGGTCACGACGCGCCTTTCGGCGCGCACGGGCGGAGGATCGGCGGGCGTCTCGGGCGCCGTCTCCAGCGGCGACTTGTCGTCGCGCAGGCCGAGAAACGACGGGTGGCGCAGCTTGCCGTCGGCGGTCCACTCGGTGAACTGCACTTGCGCGACCAGGCGCGGCCGCACCCAGGTGGCGTCGCGCAGGCGCGGCACGCCGGCGACCGGCGAGACGCCGACCGCGTCCTTTTGCAGCTCTCGCTTCAACGACGCCCGCTGCTCGGTCGAAAAGCCGGTGCCCACCTTGCCCGCGAAGGCCAGGGCGCCGTCCTTGGCCACGGCGACGAGCAGGGCGCCGATCATCTCGTCGTTCGCCGTCGACCGCGTGAAGCCGATGATCGCCACCTCCTGCGCCTTGAGCACCTTGAGCTTGAGCCAGTCGCGGCTGCGCGTGCCCGCGTAGGTCGAGCCGCGCCGCTTGGCGATGATGCCTTCGAGGCCGCGTTTGGCCACCTGGGCCAGCGCCGCGGCGACCGGCCCCTCGACGCGCTCGGCGACGCGCAGGGAGGGCCCCAGGTTCGACATGACGCTGAGGAGCAGATCGCGCCGCTCGTCGAGCCGGCGGCCGCGCAGGTCCTGGCCATCGAGCCACAGAAGGTCGAACGCGTAGAGGACGGCCTCCTCGCTGCCCTCCTGCAGCAGCTGAAAGCGTGGCCGCCCTCTTTCGTCGAGCGCCACGATCTCACCGTCGACCACCGCCTCGCCGACGACGACGCGCGACCAGGCGCGGGCCAGGTGGGGAAAGCGCGCGGTCAGGTCCAGCCGATTGCGCGTCCACATGGCGACGCTTCCGCCCGACAGCGCCGACAGCGCGCGGTAGCCGTCGTATTTCACTTCGTAGAGCCACTCCGACTCGGGCTGCGGCGGCGCGCTCACCAGCGTCGCCAGCATCGGCGGAAAGACGCGCTCGAGCAGCGCCTCGGGCGAGGCGCGCGTCGCCTTGTGACCGCGGCCCTCGGGCCCGCGCGTCGTCGCGCGCCCGCTGATCACCGAGCCGGGCGCCTCGGCGACGACGTCGCGCTTCGGGTCGGCGTACTGGTCGCGCGCCTTGAACAGGATCCAATTGGACTTGGTGCCGGCCGGTCCGCGCGTGCGCACCAGGTGCCACGCGCCCGCCAGCTTTTCGCCGGAGAAGACCAGGTGCAGGTGCCCCTTTTTGCGCTGCTCGGACGCCTGCCCCGGCGGCACCGTCTCGTAGACGCCGCGATCCCAGATGAGCGAGTCGCCGGCACCGTACTCGCCGTCGGGGATGCGCCCCTCGAAGCTGCCGTACTCGATCGGGTGATCCTCGGTCTGCACGGCCAGCCGCTTGACGTCGGGATCGTAGCTCGGCCCTTTGGGCACCGCCCAGGAGGCGAGCGCGTCGTCCATCTCGAGTCGCAGGTCGTAGTGCAGCCGCGAGGCGTGGTGCTTGTGGATCATGTAGGTGGGAGCGCCCCTGGTCCTCGGGGAGGGCGCGCCGGGCGCCGGCTCGGGGGTGACGCCGAAGTCGCGCTTGGCCTCGTACTCGGGCAGCCGCCGCCGGGTGCCGGGCTTCGGGCGAGGGCGTGCCCGCGGCTTCTTCCCGGCCTTGGCCATGGACGGAATGTAGCGCGTGTGGCGACCCTGGGAATAGTCGGCCCAGGCCGGCTGTTCGCTCGACATGACCCGTCTGCAGAGCTATCGAGCCTGGCGCGCGCGCCGCCAGCTACGCCGGGAGGCGCACCTATTAATGAAGGAGGCGCACCGCGTCCGGCGCCGCTTTGCCCATCGGATGACCCCGGCGCAGTCGGAGGCGCTCGCCGAGCGGCTCGAGCATCTCGCCGCCGGGCTGCGGGGCCAGGAGCCGCTCGAGCCGGCCGCCGAGGCGCTCGGCGAGCTGCTCGACGGCGAGCTGGCGTTCGCCAAGAAATCGCCGGCGCGCCAGTACGTAGAGTCGATCGGGACCGTGGTGTTCGTCGCCCTGTGCCTGCGCTCGTTCGTCGTCGAGGCCTACCAGATTCCGTCGGGATCGATGATCCCGACGCTGCAGGTGGGCGATCACATCTTCGTCAACAAGCTCATCTACGGGGTGCGGATCCCGTTCACCGAGATCAAGCTCGGGACCCACTTTCGGGAGCCGCGCCGGGGCGAGATCATCGTCTTCACCCACCCGGTCGGGCACGACGAGGATCTCATCAAGCGGGTGGTGGCGGTGGGCGGCGACGAGGTCGAGCTGCGCGACAACGTCGTCTACGTCAACGGCCAGCCGACCGCGCGCCGCGACGAGGGCGCCAGCCACTACTTCGACTTCGACGAGACCACCAATCGCTGGGTCGAGCGCGATGGCGAGGCGTTCGGCCAGCGGATCGGGCCCGCCGCCTTCACGACGCTGCAGGATCCGGCGTTGCCGCCGCACCGGTTCGGTCCGGTCCGCGTCCCCGAGGGCAAGCTGTTCGTCATGGGCGACAATCGCGACAACTCGTCCGACTCGCGCTACTGGGGCTTCGTGCCGCTGAACCTGGTGCGGGGCCGCGCCATGGTCGTGTGGTGGTCGCGCGGCGAGCCCGAAGGCATCCGCTTCGCTCGTTTCGGCCACCTGCTCGAATGAGGCCGCGACGGTCAAGCTGGCGCGCGCGCGCTGCGCGTATCATCTAGGGGTGGTGGGTCGTGTGCTCGTGGCTTCGCTGGCGCTCCATGTCGCCGTGGTGGTGGCGCTGGCGCGGCTGCGCCCGCCGGCGCCGGTGGGGCGGCAGGGTCCGATCGAGCTGACGGTGGTGACGCCGGCGCGCCCGTGGTCGGCGCTGCGCGCGTCTGTGGCGGCGGCGGCGCCGCATCGCTCTCCGCCCGCGCGGCCGTCGCATGCGCCGCCGTCGCTCCCGGCGCGCCCGCGCCTGACGATGATGGATCGGGCGCCACTGGCGGCGGCGCCCGCAGCGCCGCCGCGCCCACTGGCGGCGGCGCCGCCCAGGCCGTCGTCATCGGCGGCCGAGCCGGTGCCGCCCGCGCGATCGGCGCCGGTGGACCTGTTCGCCGCCTCCGCGCTCGCCAGCGCCGCCGACATCTCGATCGCGCCCAGCGCCGCCGATCGCGCCTGGCGCCCGCGTCACGGCGTCGGCGGTGACGGCGCCGCCGGCGGGGTCGACATCGCCAGCTTCCTCGCCGAGGACGCCGCGCGCCTGCGCGTGGGCAAGGGGGCCGTCGCTCCCCAGCTGCGCGTGGCCGAGCGCCGCATGGACGCGCTGTTCGCGCCCAGCTTCGGCCAGGCCGACATCTCCAACCGCGCCGAGCTGTTCCTGAAGCAGTTTCGCGGCTTCTTGCGCAATCCGCCGAAGACGGGCGAGCTGGCGCGCGGCATCGATCCGACCCAGGAGACGCTGGAGGAGAAGATGCGCTCGCGGCAGCTCGACCGCGCCTTCTTCCTCGGCCGCCGCGTCGAGGTCTTCGTGCGTCAGCGCGCCGATGGCAGCATCCTCGAGATGGCGCTGCGCAATCCGTCCGGGTATCGCGCGTTCGACGACGTGGCGCTCGCCGCCGTCGACAAGGCGCTCGGCGGGCGGGTGCCGGGCGGCGCCGCGGCGCACGGCGGCGAGGTGCGGACGCTGTGGCAGCTCGACGCTACCGCCTATGTCGTCATTTCGCCCGACCCGCAGCTCGTGTTCGACGAATCGTCGGGCAAGCACGAGTGGATCTATCCCTTGCAGAAGCGCGTCGATCACCACGTGCGCCTGATAGCGGTCTACTAAGTACCACCTGGTCACTTCCCTCCCGTCGCGTCGACGGCTGCGGGCCCGGCGGCTCGCCGGCGCCAACGTCGTCGACCAGGAGGTCGTCGTCGACGGCGACCTGGTCACCAGCCGGCAACCGGGCGATCTGCCGGCATTCATCGAGCGCTCGCTCGAGGTGCTGCGGCGCGGCGCGAATGCGCACGCGCAGTCTCCGACTACGGCTTGATCAGCGACTCGAGCTGGAACGGATCGATCGGCTTGACCACGTGTCGATCGAAGCCGGCATCGCGTGCGCGCTCCTGCTCGCCTTCGCCGTCGTAGCCGGTGAGCGCGACCAAAAGCGCCCGGGCCGTGGCCCTGTCCGCGCGCAGCCGACGCGCTACCTCGTAGCCATCGATGTCGGGCAGGCCCACGTCGCACAGCACGACCTCGGCGGCCAGTGCGCGGGCGGCGTCGACGCCGTCGCAGCCGCTGTGGGCGACGCGCACGTCGTGGCCGGCGGTGCGCAGGATCTCGTGCATCAAATCGGCGGTGTCCACATGATCCTCGATGACGACGACGCGCATGGCCTCCAAATTGTGCTCGATCGATCGGCGCGTTGCCAGCGCAAATGTCTGCCATGGTTGCGCCGCGCGTCGCGCTCGGCAAAGATTGCGGGCGCATGTCCAAGAAGCGAGCGGGCGACGGAGATGATCTGCGGGAGGCCCTGTACGCGGCGCCGCCGCGCGCCTTCGTCGCCGAGCGCAGGCGGGTCGCCGACGCCCTGAAGGCCGCCGCGCGCAGCGACGAGGCGCGTGTAGTGGCGAAGATGCGGCGGCCGACGGCGAGCGTGTGGGCGGTGAATCAGCTGGCGCGGCGCGCCCCCGATGCGATCGCCGAATTGCTGGCGGTCGGCGCGTCGCTACGAGCCGGCGAGCGCGAGCTCGTGCGCGGTGGGCGCGCCGAGGGCTTCATGGCAGAAGCGCGGGCCGCGCGCCACCAGGTGGCGGCGCTGGCGCGGCGCGCCGAGGTGCTGCTCGCCGAAGCGGGGCAGAAGGCGACCGCGACGCTGGGGCGCAAGATCGCGCAGACGCTGCACGCCGCCAGCATCGCGGACGACGACACGCGCGCAAGGCTGCGAGCGGGACGGCTCGAAGCGGACCTCGAGCCCCGGTCGAGCCTCGGCGCCAGCGGCGATCTCTCCTCCGCGCTCGCCGCTTCGCCGGCCGCCAGGCCGAAAAGCGGCACGAGCGCGCCGACGGCGAGGTCGCTGCCCGGGCCCGACCGCGCCGCCGCCCGGCGCAACGACGCCGCCGCCCGGCGCAACGACGCCGCCGCCCGGCGCAACGACGCCGCCGCCCGGCGTAACGACGCCGCCGCCCGGCGTGACGACGCCGCCGCCCGGCGTAAGGCCGCGGCCACTCAGCGGCAACACGCTGCGGCCATCCTGCGAGCGCGACGGCGCGCCCACGCGGCCGCGCGCAAGCGGGCCGCCGGGCTCGACCGCGCCGCCGTAGCGGCCGATCGCGTCGTCTCCGAGCGGGCCCGAGCGGTCGCTCGCGCGCGCGCCCTGGTCGAGCGCGCCGAAGCCGGTCTGCGCGCCGCCAAGGATGCGCTCGCCGACGCCGAGACCGCAGCAGCCGCCGCCCATCGCGCCGCCCAAGCCGCAGCCGCCGAGCGCGCGGACTGACGTCGATCTGGCGCGCTACTTCTTCTTCGCCGAGCTCTTGCGCGCGGCCTTCCGGGGCGCATGGCCCGCCCGGTCGAGCCCGATCGCGACCGCCCGCTTGCGGCTCTTGGGCTTGCGCGCCGGTTTGTGGCGGATCTCGGTGTGCGCCTTGCTGATCGTGGTGCGGCGGCTCTTGGTGCCGGTTCGGGTGCGACGAGGGGACGAGCTGCGCGTCTTTTGTGCGGCCATGCCGACCTCCGTCTGGAGATCGTGGGCACGGCGGTGACGCGCGCAAGCCGGGGTCAGACGAGCTTGATGGAGAGGGTAATCGCCGGCACCGCCGCGAGCGCGCGCGAGACCGGGCAGCCCTCCTTGGCTTTCTTCCCGATCTCGGCCAGCGTGGCTTCGTCGAGCCCGGGCGCCTTCACTTCGCAGATGAGCTCGATCTTCTGAATCAGGGGGCCCTTGTCGTCACGACCGAAGTCGACCTTGGCGACGGTGTGCACGCGCTCGGGCGTGTGCCCGGCCGTCGCCAGGTTGTTCGAGAGCGCCATGGAGAAGCAGCCCGCGTGCGCGGCCGCGATCAGCTCTTCCGGATTGGTGCCGGTCCCGTTCTCGAAGCGCGACTTGAACGAAAACTGCCCTTCGTACGCGCCCGAGCCCAGCTTCATCGTGCCGGCGCCCTCTTTGAGGTTCCCCTTCCATTCTGCGTCCGCGGTACGGATCATGTGGTGCCTCCTTGGTCTGCTACGATGCGTTGCGTGCGCTGGTTGTATCACGTGGTCGCCGCCGAGGTGCCGCTCGCCGATCCCTTCGCGCCGCCGGGCCTGGCAAGAGACGGCTTCATCCACTGCTCGTTCCGCGACGCCGCGGCGGCGAGCGCGCGGCTCTACTTTTCCGCGGGCGCGGCGCTGCGCGTGCTGCAGATCGATCCACGGCGCCTCCACTGCGAGGTGCGGGTTGTCGATACGCCGCGCGGGCCGATGCCGCACGTGCACGGCGCCATCCCGGGCGACGCGATCGCGCGCGAGCTGTCGCTCGCCGAGCTCGCCGATGCGCCCGACGCCATCGCCGGCGGGGGTTAGTCGGCGGACAGGACCAGCGCGCCCGGCTCGATGCGGAAGCCGCCGCGCTCGAGCAGCCCCGCGTGGGGCGAGTGCAGCGCGGGCACTCCATCGACCTCCTCGATGCGCAGCTGCCGATGGCGTCGCGACGCTGCCAGCTGCTTGAGCGCCAGGAGCGCCCGCTCCAGCAGCGCCTCGTCGACGCGCGCCAACATGCGCAGCTTCTTGCCGCCACGCTCGAGGAAGAACAGCGGCTCGCCCTGGGCCAGCACCACGGTGGCGCCGGCGACGCGCCGGGCGCCTTCGGCCGGCCACGGCAACAGCGCGCCGTAGGGATTGGCGGGATCGATCGCGGACAAGGTCACGATCGCCGGTCCGACGCCGTCGCTGCCCAGGTCGCGCGCGGCGCGCAGGCGATCGACCGCCGCGGGGTGCGCGAACTGCGCGCCCAAGAGCCCGTCGACGAAGTGGCCGCGCCGGATCTTGCCCGCCTCCTCCATCGCGCGCAGCACGCTGGCCACCGCCGAGAAGCCACCCGCCAGCGCCTCGGCCGCCGCCGCCTCGCGGCTGACGACGCCGTAGCGCTCGAGCAGCATGAGGGCGCGCGTGTGCGCCCGCACCGTGTCCGCGGGCGGCGCGCCGACGACCGACGCCAGCGTCGACCAGCGTCCGCCTGCCGGCAGCGTGAAGCGCCCGCGCGGGCCGCGCGAGCTGCGCCCGAGCGAGCGCAGTGGTGCGAAGGTGTCGTTGGTGACGAGGCCCAGCCACGCCGAGATCCCACAGCGCGCGCGTGACCACGATCGGGATGCGACGCCGCCTGGGGAAGCTGGGCGACGAAGGAGGCGCCGCGCGCCTCCAGGTGCGCGAGGATCGCGCGGTGCAGGTCCGACGGCAGCTCCGGCGTCGCGGGCACGTCATACAGCGACGCGAGGTGTCCGCGCCGATAGAGCACGATCGCGGCCGTCGTCGCTGCCGAGGGCGCCCCGACCGACCCACACCACCTCGCCCGACGCGCCGAGCTCGTCGAGCATGCGCGGCGCGAAGTCGGGGACGCGGGCGGGCAGGATGGCGCGCTCGAGCTCCGAGAAGGGCAGCGCCAGCCCTTCGAGCTGGTCGAGCGCTTCGCGCAGCTGCGCCATGCCGCCGCGTCGCCGCGCCGACGCCGTGCCAGGCGGGCAGGAAGCGCGCCAGGACCGCGCGTCGACGGGCGCGACCTCGTTGCGCAGGCGCGCCAGCGTGTCGCGCCGGATCAGCCGCAGCACCTCGGGGTCGCACCAGCTCGGCGCCCGAGCCGCCGGGGCGGAACTCGCCCTCGTACAGTCGGCCGTCGGCGACGAGCGCGCGCAACCCGGCCACGACCGCGGCCGGCGCCAGGCCGAGCCGGGCGGCCGCGGCCCGCCCGTCGGCGGCGAACGGTCCGTGGGTGCGCGCGCAGCGCGCCACCAGCGCCACGAGCGGCGCCGCCGCCGGCTCGAGGAACGCCGCCGCCACGCCCGCCGGCAGCGCTACGCCCAAGCGCGTCGCGGTACCGGGCCGCGTCCTCGACGGCGATCCAGCGCTCCTGCCCGGCGATGCGCACGGTCAGCGCGCGGCCGCTATCGACCAGCTGCGCCCAACAGCGCACGCGCATCGCCGTCGACGCGCGTGCGCGCACCTCGGCGTCCGTCAGATCGCCGACCCGGCGCAGGAGATCGTGCAGCGCGTCGGCGTGGCGCGCGCGCCGCTCGGGCGACAGGCCCTGCAGCTCGGCCTCGACATCGGCGATCGCCTGCGGCTCGAGCAGATCGCGCAGCTCCTCCTGCCCGAGCAGCTCGCGCAGCAGGTTGCGATCGAGCGTGAGCGCCTGCGCCTTGCGCTCGGCCAGCGGCGCGTCGCCCTCGTACAGGTAGGCCGCGACGTACGCGAACACGAGCGAGCGCGCGAACGGCGAGGCGCGCGGCGTCTCGACTTCGACGACGCGCACCTCGCGCCGCCGGATCCTGCCGCAGGAGCTCGACCAGCGCCGGCACGTCGAAGACGTCGTGCAGCAGCTCGCGAAAGGTCTCGAGCACGATGGGAAAGCGCGGGGTCCTGGAGCGCGACCGCCAGCAGGTTCTGCGCGCGCAGCCGCTGCGACCACAGCGGCGTGCGCTTGCCCGGGCGATTGCGCGGCAGCAGCAGCGCGCGCGCCGGCGTTCTCGCCGAAAGTGGGTGGCGAACAGCGCCGAGTGCGGCAGCTCGCGCAAGAGCAGCTCCTCGACCTCCTCCGGCTCGGGCACGAGCAGCGTGCGCGCGGGCGGGGCGTCCGTCTCGCCCGTGTCGGTCGCGGCGAAGCGCAGCACGATGCCGTCGTCGCTCCACAGCTCTGCACGGCGAAGCCCGATCGCTGCGACAGCCGCGCCTCGAGCGCCAGCGCCCACGGCGCGTGCACGCGGGCGCCGAACGGCGACAGGATGCAGACGCGCCAGTCGCCGAGCTCGTCGCGGAAGCGCTCGATGACGATCGTGTCGTCCGTCGGCAGCTCGCCGGTCGCCTCCTGCTGCTCGCGGACGTAGGCGATGAGGTTGCGCGCCGCGAGCGCGTCGAGCTTGTAGTCGGCGGCGAGCCAGCGCGGCCGCGTCGGGGTCGGGCCGGGCGCCGAGCTCGCGCACGAAGGCGCCGAGCGCGCGGCCGAGCTCGAGCGGCCGCCCTGGACCCTCGCCGCGCCAGAACGGCATCTTGCCCGGCTCGCCCGGGCGCCGGCTTGACGATGACGCGATCGCGCGTGATCTCCACGACGCGCCAGGTCGACGCGCCGAGCAGGAAGGTCTCGCCGACGCGCAGCTCGTGCACCATCTCCTCGTCGAGCTCGCCGATGCGCGGCCCTTCGGCGCCGAGGTGCACGGCGTACAGGCCGCGGTCCGGAATCGTGCCGCGCGTTGACCACGGCGAGCAGCCGCGCGTCCTTGCGCGCCGAGATCTGGTCGCGCGCGCGATCCCAGACGATGCGCGGCCGCAGATCGGCGAAGCCGGCCTGGCCACGGCCGAGGGGTAGCGGCCGGAGAGCATGTCGAGCACGCCGTCGAACAGCGGGCGCGACAGCGCCTCGAAGTTGCGCGCGCGCACGACGACGCGAGTAGAGCGCCGCGACCGACCAGGGCCGCTCGGCGACCATCGCGACGATCTGCTGCGCAAGCACGTCGAGCGGACGCTGCGGGCACGTGGACCGCCTCGACCTCGCCGTCGAGCATCCGCCGGGCCACGACCGCCGTCTCCAGCAGGTCGCCGCGAAACTTCGGCAGCATGGTCGCGCGCGAGCGGCGCCGACGCCGTGACCGGCGCGGCCGACGCGCTGCAGCCCGCGCGCGACCGAGCCCGGCGACTCGACCTGCACCACCAGATCGACGGCGCCCATGTCGATGCCGAGCTCGATCGAGCTGGTCGCCACGATGCCGCGCAGCGCCCCGGCCTTGAGCAGCTCCTCGATCTCCCGTCGCTGATCGCGGGCGATCGAGCCGTGATGCGCGCGCACCAGGGTCTGGCCCGCCAGCTCGTTGAGCCGGCCCGCGAGCCGCTCGCACAAGCGCCGGCTGTTGGCGAAGACGATCGTCGACTGGTGCGCCCGCACCAGCTCGAGAGGCGCGCATGGATCGCCGGCCACGCGCCCTTGTGCTCGTCATCGCCGCGGGCGGGGGCCCGTCCCGGCGGCGGCGCGGATGGTGGCCGCGGAGGCTCCATGTCGCCGGCGGGAACCTCGATCGAGAGATCGAGCCGCGGCTTTTCGCCGGCGTCGACGATGGCGACCGGTCGCGGCCGGCCGTCTCGCTGCCGCCGAGGAAGCGCGCGATCGCCTCGAGCGGGCGCTGGGTCGCCGACAGCCCGATGCGCTGCGGATCGCGCCCGGTCAGCTCCACCAGCCGCTCGAGCGACAGCGTCAGGTGTGCGCCGCGCTTGGTGGGCGCCAGCGCGTGGATCTCGTCGACGATCACGGTGTCGACCGAGCGACAGGACCGCGCGCGCCTGCGGACGCCAGCAGGAGATAGAGCGACTCGGGCGTGGTGATGAGGATGTCGCCCGGCGCGCGCGCCAGCTGGCGCCGCTCTTCTTGCGGGCGTGTCACCGGTGCGGATGCTGACGCCGACCGGACGCCCGGGCGGCGCGCCCAGCCCCTGGGCGGCGCGCGCGATGCCGGCCAGCGGCGCGCGCAGGTTGCGCTCGATGTCGTAGGCCAGCGCCTTGAGCGGCGAGACGTACAGGACGCGCACGCCCGCCGCCGCCGCGGCGGGCAGCTGGGTCGACGCGATCGAGGCAGGAGAGGAACGCCGCCAGCGTCTTGCCGCTGCCGGTCGGCGCCAGCAGCAGCGTGTGCTCGCCGCGGGCGATGGGCGGCCAGCCGCGGGCCTGCACCGGCGTCGGCGCCGCGAAGGCGCCGGCGAACCAGGCGCGCGTCGCCGGCGCGAACGCGTCGAGGGGGCGCAGATCGACCTCGGTGGGCACGGCGCTTGATGATGGATCCGGGCGCCGAAGACCGCTAGGGGCAATGCCGGTCACTTAAGGCCGCCTCTTCGGTTGCGTTCGTAGTTGCTCATCTTGAGCTTCACGGCGCGGGGATAGCTTCGATGTGGCCGTCGTGGTGGCAAGACGAAGCGACGCATTCGATCGCGCATCGTCGCCAGGCGCTTCGGGATCGCGCCAGGCGTACGCGTTGCGGCAGCCCATAGCCACTGTTCACGAATCGATCGAAGGGCCTCGATGAAGCTGATACGCAGCGGAGGGACGCCAATCTCGTCGGCGATCTGCTCCATTTCCAGACGGACGAGGTTGTACCCGACGAGGATTCCCCATAGCTCCTGTGCGACGGAATCGGGGTTTTTGCTGCGGATGGTTTCTGCGCGCTCGAGCATGTCTGTCTTCAGCTCGCCGTAGCCGAGCTCGATCTCCCAGCGCTCTCGATAAAGCGCGATGATCTCGTCAGCGGGATAGCGTTTCGGGTCGAGTAGTGACGTGAGGAGCACGCGCTTTTCTCCTCCATGGCGATACTCGATCGCCCTCATCCTCAGCGTAGGCGGCAGCTCTTTGTGCTTCTCTTGCGAGTAGCGACTCACGGGTTTGTCGACGAGGAAATCGCCTTTCCCAAGCGTTTCGATCTTGTCGTAGATCACGTCTTTTCGGACGCGCAGCAGCCAGTGTCGACCTCGGATCGGATCTGCGAGAGCCATCACGCTCGCTTGCGAGTATCCGCGGTCGACGATCACAAGCGATTGGTTCGGCAGAGACTCCCAGAGATCCTCGGCGTACGTTCTTTCGTCGACGTGATACGGCCCGAAGCTCGCCGCTGCGATGAGATGTGATCGCAGCGTCATCAGCACCACCAGCCTCAGCGACGGATAACCGCTGTCACCTCTACCTTGTCCGGCTGGCTGACCTTTGAAGTGCGTCCGATTTTCAGTTGAATCTGGGACTCGCAACGTGGTGCCGTCCACGGCCCACAGAGAAAGCTTTCGCCAGCGATCTCGGTTAGCGCTTCGCTCAGCCCATTCGTGACCGCTTCGGACAAAGAGCCACTCGAGCGGCGCAGCGCCGACTCGCACTCTCGCCGGCGGTATCGCGCTTCTCGCGACACTCTTCGTATCATCGTCCGCAATCGCCAATTCGAGCCGCTCTACCACATCGGCGATCGGCAAATCCCTCAAAAGTCCCATGCCAAGCACCAGCCAAACGACCTGCTCGGACGGAAGCCGCCGCCGTCGTACCGTCGACTTCCCCGTCGCTGCCAGCGCCTCCTCGATCCACGCCCGATCAAGATGACGGCTGAACTTGTCGAAGGTCTCAGGCGTCGCGTACGCCGAGGTGAGAGCTAACGCTTCGTCCAGATGCATGACCGCTCCAAGCGATCACCGCATGCTGATCCCGCTGCCGTCTACTGCAACTATTTCCTCGTCGGGGCGACCCTAAGTGATCGGCATTGCCGCTAGGGGGTGGCGTCGGGCCCGACGGGCAGGAAGAACGGGAGCGGCTGGCGCACGAAGCGCACGAGGATGGCGCGGAGCAGCCGCCGGCCGGCGTGGTTGATGCTGCGCGCGCGCAGCGCCACGAACAGCGCGCAGGCGAAGCTGACGCCGAAGTTGAGCGCGAGCATGACGCCGAGGCCGGCGACGGCGCCGACGAAGTGGGGCGCGGAGACCCCGACCGTACAGCTGGCGAGCGCCAGGCTGCCGGTGGCCAGGGTCACGTGCCGCACCTCGAGCGGCAGGCCGAAGAAGAGGCCGATCACCGGCGTCATGCCGAGGAGAAAGCCGATGGCGATGTTGCCGCCGATGCCGGCGACGTTGCGCTGCAGCGTGCGCCCGAGCCAGCGCATCGTCCCCCGCCCGAGCACGCGCCCGAGCCGGTGCTTGGCGATCGCGTCGGGCAGCCGTCGATAGGTCACCCAGTTCTCCAGCCATCCGGCGCCGAGGCTCGACAGCCACAAGAGCACGCCGGTGAAGGCGGCGAAGAAGATCGTCCCCGAGTGCAGCGGGTCGAAGGACTCGATCGTGTGCGCGGCCGCGTGCTCGTCGAAGAAGGGCGCGCCGTGCAGTCGCCGGTGCACCCGATCGTACAGGAGCGCCGCCGCGGTCACCATGACGACGTTGCCGACGGCGGCGCCGAGCTGCGAGCGACAGATGCGCTGGATGAGCGTCACCAGCTCATTGAGCTCGCCATGCTGCTTTTCGCCCGAGCCGTGCAGCGCGCCGGCCAGCGCCGCGGCGATCATCGACGGCTGCTTGGTCGCCAGCGTGAAGCCGCACAGCTGCATGAGGAGGAAGCTGGCGGCGTAGTTGAGCGAGGCGAAGGTGCCCTCGAAGAAGAGCGGCAGGTGGCCCCACCAGACCAGGTACTTCACGACGACGGTGCCGCCGGTGACCAGGCCGCCGCCCGCGCCCGAGGCCAGCATCTTCCACCACTGCTTGCGCGTGGTCGTGATGTAGTGCTCGCCGGTCTCGCCGGCGTGCTCGATCACCTTGCGCGCCAGAAGGTGCAGGTTGGTCGACAGCATGTCGCGCACGCTGCGGTCGCGCACCCGGGCGGCGGCGATCTGCGCCACGACGTGGAAGGCCGCAGCCGCGCGGGCGC
This sequence comes from uncultured delta proteobacterium, assembly GCA_963816965.1. Classification (GTDB taxonomy): domain Bacteria; phylum Myxococcota_A; class Polyangia; order Palsa-1104; family Palsa-1104; genus JAQBQH01. Next base: position 1,424,622 of record CAWFMP010000004.1, on the reverse strand, counting down.
CCCCGTCGGGGGCGTCGCTGACCGCGAGCAGATCGCGCAGCCGGTCGAGGTTCTTGGCGATCACGTCGATGCGGTAGACGACGTCGACCGAGACGCCGAACTCTTCGAGGTGTGCGCGTGCGGTCTCGAGCGCGTCGCGGCAGGCGCTGATCTGATCGCGGCACGACGCCGCCGAGCCGATGCCGGAGAAGAGCGCGTCGCACAGCCGCGGCAGGAGGAAGAACGGGGAGGCCGCCAGCGGCACCTCGGGGCTGCGGGCGCGGATCTCGCGCGACAGCCCGAGCGCGGAGGTGCGCGTCGCCACCAGCGCCACGACGTCGAGCAGCGCCTGCGCCAGCGGCGCGAACGGCGGGGTCACCCCGGCCCCGCGCGTGCCATCGTCGAGCACAGACAGCAGGCGCACCGCCAGCTCGTCGGGCACGAAGCCGAGCCAGACGGCGTCGCGCATGGTGGGGAACATGCGGGAGACGAGCGCGCCCAGGTCGCGCGCCGAGTCGGCCGACGGCAGGAGCCGCCGCGACAGGCGATCGGTCGACTCCGGCCACAGCCCGCGATCGTTGGGCAGCCCCGCCTCGAGCGCGGGCAGCGCGTCGCCCTCCGCGCACACCCCCGCTACCGCTGCCGCGAGCCTGCGCCGCCACTCCGGGACCTCCTCGAGCACCTCGACGAGCAGGCGCAGACGCACGATCGGCGCCGGCTCGGTCTCGGTCAGCGCGCCGCCGCCGCGCAGCCAGCTCGCCGCACCTTCGAGCACGCGCATGGCCGGAGCGAGCGACGGCGCCTCGGCAACGAGCGACGACAGCCAGCGGTGCAGCGCGCGCAGGTCGCGCAGCTTGACGCGGCCGGCGTGCCGCGCCGCCAACGACTCGACGTCGGGCAGCGCCAGGTCGGCGGGCACGGCTGCCGTCGAGGGCGACATCGGGTCATCATAGCTGATCGTGGAGGGTGGGGCTGCCCGGCGAAATTCCGTAAGGGCCGTGGCGCTCGCGGCGCTTGGCGAGCCGCGTCAGCTCTGGGCGCGAGCGCGGTGGAACTTCTCCAGCTCGGCGTTGGCGTGCACGATGACGCGCAGGCGCTCCTCGACGGCCGACAGGGCGGCGCCGGGGATCGCGAAGTAGGCCTCGCTGTCCGTAAGCCCCGTGTAGACACGGTTGCCGATGCAGCCCAGGCTGGAGCCGGCGTGCTGCCGGTTGATGGCCGCCGGCAACAGCGCGCAGGTCGGCCGCCCCATCGTGGGCGAGGCGTCGCTGACGCCCGCCGCCTGCGCGGCCTCGGCGAGCAGCATCAACTGGCGGGCGTTGCCGCGCACCAGGACGACATCGGGGGCGACCGGCGCCCGGTCGACCGGCGCATACACGGCGAAGGCGAACGGCTCGGCGCGTGTCGGGATCGACGGCACCTCGTCCATCGACAGGTACTCGAGGTCGACCATCGTCTTGACCAGGCCCTGGAGCTCCTGCGTCTCGGACGGCGACAGCTTGACGCCGTGGGTGTGGGCACCGACCGGGCAGCGCTTGTGGTCGTCGGCGTCGGTATAGAAGACCTCGCCCGCGGCGGCGCGCCGCCAGTACCCGCAGCTGGCCGGCTCGGGCGCTGCCACGTGCGCCACGCCCGCTGGCGCCGTCGGTCGAAACGCGATCGCCACGGGCGTCGCGTGTAGATTCAGAAGCTGTTGGAGCTGGCTCATCATCGGTACCTCCGCGGCGCGGTTGTAGCACACCGGTGCCCGAGCGTGTCAGGGCGACGCGCTCGCCGTCGCCGCGGCGCGGTCGCGCTGCCGTCGATATTGGTCCCACGCGCGCGCCAGCCGCCGCACGCCCTCGTCGAGGTCGCGGGCGCGCGCGTACGAGAAGCAGAGTCGTAGCGCCAGCGGCGTCGAGCGATTGTCGGGGCGGAAGATGCAGCCGGGATCGAAGCCGACGCCGTGGCGCGTCGCCTCTTCGAGCAGCGCGAAGTCGTCTCCCGGCTCGTCGCTCTGGAGGAACAGCGAGAAGCCCCCCTCGGGCTCGTCGCAGCGCCAGGCCGGCAGGTGGCGCCGCACCGCGCGCAACAGGCGCGCCGCGCGCGCGCGATAGAAGCGCCGCGCACGCCGCAGCCGCGCCTCGAAGTCGTCGCGCTCGAGGAACAGCTCCAGGACCGTCTGCCCCAGGCTCGACGCCTGCAGGTCGCTGGCGTGCTTGATCTCGGTGGCGCGCTCGCGCCACGCCGGCGGCGGCACCAGCCAGCCCACGCGCAAGCCCGGGCACAGCGTCTTGGAGAAGCTGCCGACGTGCCACACGCGTGCGCGCGCGTCGGCCAGAAGCGGCCGGGCGACGCTGCCGTCGAAGCACAGCTCGGCGTAGGCGTCGTCCTCGACGATGTGCAGCGGGCGCGACAGCAGCGCGCGCCGATCCGCATCCGCCATCGCGCGCCCGCGCGGATTGCCGATCGCCGGCATGGCGTAGAAGCAGCCGAGGTCGCCGTCCCATCCTGTGCGCAGCGCGCCGCCGCGCGTCCGGAACAGGTCGAGCGCCGCCGGGTAGGTCTCGGCATCGACCCCGACCGCGTCGCCCGGGCCGAAGCAGAGCTGGGCGGCGATCGCCAGCGCCTGCTGCGCGCCGGAGGTGACGATGACCTCGTCCGCGCCCACGCCGGCACCGCGCGCGCACAGCCGGGCCGCGATCCACGTCCGCAGCTGCTCGCGGCCTTCGGGCCACGCATACTGCAGCGCGCTCGCGTGCGGCTCGCGCATCGCGCGCACGAACGCCTGCCCCAGCGCGCTGCGCGGAAACAGCGCGTCCGGCGGCAATCCGCCGCCGAGACCGATGACCCCAGGCCGAGCGGCGGCGATTCTTTGCAGCCTGTCGATCCGCTTCTCCACCTATAGAATAGGTAGGCACGGGCAGAGGCATTCAAAGATGACAACGGGGTCAGGGTCGCGGGATCTCTTCGAAGCATTGGTGCGCTACAACCGGCAGTTCGTGGGCGAGGGCCGCGATCCTGCGTGGCTGCGGCTCAAGCTCGATCGGCTGTGTGCGTCGCCGTTCGGCTTTCTGCGCGGCACCTTCCACCTCTTCGTCGCCGACTGGGCGACCCTGGGCGACGACCCGCTGGCGGCCGGCCCCGAGCAGCCGATCGTCGGCGACCTGCACCTCGAGAACTTCGGCGCCTTCCGCGCCGCCGACGCGACCGTCGTCTTCGACGTCAACGACTTCGACGAGACGGCGTCGTTCACGCCGGCGCTCGACCTGGCGCGGCTGGCGACCTCGGTGGTCCTGGCCGACGAGCGACACGGCGACGGCCGCGCCGTGGAGCGCATCGGCGCGCTCGTCGACGCCTGGTGCGCGGCGGCCTCCTCGCTCGACCTGCGTGCGGTGACGACGAAAGAGGCGCCCCCGGCCGTACGCGCGCTCCTCGAGCAGGCCGACGACGCTGCGCGGGCGCCGTGGCTCGAGCGCCGCGTCGAAGGGGGCGCCGGGGCGCGCCGCTTCAAGGCGTCCGACAAGTATCAGCGCGTCACCGACGAAGCGTTGCGGGTGGCCATCCGCGAAGCCGTGCGCGGCTTCGGCGCCCGCTGCGCCGAGCGGCCGCCGGAGATTGCCGACTGGCCGCACGTGCTCGACGTGGCCGTGCGCGTCGCCGGCACCGGCAGCCTGGGCCGCTTGCGCTGGGCGATCCTGGCGCAAGGCAAGAACGACAAGCCGGGCAAGGAGCGCATCCTCGAGCTCAAGGAGGCGCTGCCTTCGTCGCTGTCGCCGGCCGAGAGCGCCGCGGACGCCGCCGAGCGCGTCATCGGCACGCAGCGCCGGATGCTGGGGGCGCCGCCGGCGTTCCTGGGCGTCGCGCAGGTCGGGGGGCGCGCTTTCACCGTGCGCGAGCTGCAGCCGACCGAGGCCAAGCTCGACTCGACGACGCTCAAGGGCGGCGACCTCGACGCGGTCGCCGCGGCCTGCGGCACCGCGCTCGGCCGCTTGCATCGCCGCGCCGGCGCCAATCTGCCCGCGCGCGTCAGCGGCCGCGGCCGCAGCATCGCCCGTCGGGTCGCCGCCTTCGCGCTGCGCTACGCCGATCAGGTCTGCGAGGACCACGCCCGCCTGCGCGCCGGCCGCGCCACGGTCGAAGACGCGCTGGCGTTGCCGCCGGCGCCGCCGCAAAGCGGCTGATCGTCAGGGACGCTGGACCAGCGAAGCGCTGAATTGACAGCCGCAGCCGAGGCTTCTACTGTTGAGGGCCAAGGTATAGTGGAGGCGTTCATGCACAAGTGGCTTGGTGTCGCAGCGCTCGGATTGACCCTCGGCGTACCGGCCGCGTGGGCGAAGGAGGCGGCGCCTTCGACGGTGGGTGGCGGCCACATGCAGCATTGCCCGACGTCGGTCGCCGGCGCGAAGACCGAGATCAAGGACAACAAGGACTCGGTCGAGCTGGTGGTGACCTCCAGTGACGCCACGAAGACGGAAGAGATTCGCAAGCGCGCCAAGCACCTGGTCGACGCGGCCAAGGCGGACCCGACGGCGGTCGTGCATAACGGCGACGGTCACGGCGGCGGCGGTCTCGGTCTGTGCGAGGTCGTGCTCAAGGACACCGCCATCACGACCGAAGACGTCGACGGCGGGGCGAAGATCATCGTCAAGCCGACCAAGGCGGTCGATCTGGAGTGGCTGAAGAAGGAGACCCACGCGCGCCACGCCGCCAACGGCGCGGGCGGCGGCAAGAAGCACTCGAAGGCCACGAAGGCGGCCGCGACGCCGTAGCGCTCCTGCGCGAGGCGCCGGCCGCGAACGCGTGCGGGCGCCTCGCTCCAGTTTGCATCCTCGAGAGCGCGGAGCGAAGCGGGGCGACGAGGCGGTAGCCGCTTCGTCCGGTTGGGGTCAGCGTGCCCGCATCGGGGAAGGTAGGGCCTCGCGGCTGCCGTCGATGGGGTTCGAGTCGTCGACGTCCTGTGCGAACTCGTATCGAGCCGGGTGGATCACGAACGGCCCGCCACTCTCCTCGGGGACCTGTTGGTCGAGCTCGTCTTCGCCGACGTACTCGCCCGAGGTCGCCGACTTCAGGAATTCTTCGGCGAGCTCCTCGGCCAGATCATCACGCACGCGTGCAGGGCCGCCTTCGGGGTCGGGTAGAAATGCGTCGGCGTGATCTTCGCGGCGACTACGCGCGTGGCGCGTCTTGTTGCGAACATTCATCATCGCCTCCTATCGCTCGTGCCACTGAGGAACAAACGTAAGCCGGCGCGGGCGTGTGGCAATCGCTCGCTGCCGTCAAGTACCGTCGGCGTTGCAGAGCCTTCGGCGTGCGGCGTCGAAGCTAGCGAGGAGGAACGATCCTGTTCAGCAAGGCCAAGCGTACGCCTCCGTTCGCACGATGTACCTCTTGATTTTTGCCCCGCGAGCGCGTGCGCAGACGTTCGGCGAGCGGCGCCCCAGCCGGCCCGGCGCGGTCGAGTCACTCGGCGCCGGGCAAAAGAGCGACGAGCGACACGTGGGTCTGCACCGACTGCTGCAACGGGTAGGTGCCGCCGACGTACTTGCGCCAGCCGCTCGCGCCCGGGTCGAGGTGCCCCGTCTCGTCGAAGCGAAAGCCGATCGCCGTCGGTGGCGCGACGGCGACCGCCGCTTCGACGAGCCAGCGGGTGACGACGGTGCGATGCTCCTCGGGCGCGCCGCCGGCGCGGATGGCCTCGGCGACTGCGGCGAGCGCGCTGCGATCGAACCGCCGGCGCCCGGAGGGGCGCGTCACGACTGCCGAGAGGATGCGCCCCTGTTCATCGAGCGTGACCTCGACCTCGACCCGCAGCCAGCTCGCGGGGCGCCCCCAGCCCGCCTGCATGGCCAGCGCCTGCTCTTCCGGGAGGCTGCGCAGGTTGAGACCCTCGGGCGTGCCGGGCAGCGTCTGCACCGAAGCGTCGACGCCGCGGGCGACCGGGCCGACATGCGGCTCGCCGTCGAGCCAGGAGCGCAGCACCTGGTGGGCGAACGCCTTGACGACGTTCTCCTGCTTGACGAGGGCGAGCGGCGGATGAAAGCTCTGCGCCAGCTTGCGCTCGATCTCGCGCCAGCGTGGCGCGACATGGCCCGACGACGCCCGCTCGCGCCCGACGGCGTCACCGATCATCTCGTGGACACGCGCCGCGACCCGCTCGCGCTCGTCGCTCGGCGGCGTCGGATCGGTCGCGCGGCGCAGATGGCCGCCGGGATCGGCGGGCGTCGCGCTCACCGCCCGGGCGAGGGCGTCGCTGGCGAAGAGATCGATGGGGCGGCGCGGGCCGGGGGCGGGTGCAGGCGGGAGGGCCGGCTCGAGCGCAGGCGAAGCCGGGCGCGTCGACAGCCCGGTCGGGCCGGCCCGACGGACCGTTTGCTCGCGCGTGGCGACGAGGGCGCGAGCGGGCGCGGCCGAGCGTGGTGGCGGCGCCACGATCGTCATCTCGATTCGACGGTTGCGCTCGAGCGAGGCCGGCGGCGCCGAGCGCTCCATCGCCACGTAGAGCGCCAGCGCGCCGTGCAGCACGACCGACGCGCCGACCGAGGCTGTCGCGATGCGGCCGCGCACCTGGCTAGGACGCGGCGTCGGCGCGCGTGGTTGCTCAGGACCACAGGGCGCGGAGCCGCGCGCCGATATCTATCCCTGCGGCCGGCGCGGCGTCGGGCAGATCGTCCGCCGCGGCGGTGCCGTGGCTGATGCGCGAGAAGCAGGGGAGGATGGCGTCGGGGATGAAGCGGGTGCGCGGCGCGTAGACGTGCGTGTCGCCGTAGCGCCGCTGCTGCCGGACGAAGAAGCGCAGCGGGTGGATGACGTGCAGCTGGTCGCGCGCCCGGGTCATCGCCACGTAGAGCAGGCGGCGCTCCTCCTCGATCTGCTCGGGATGCTCGGTCGCCATGTCCGACGGGATGCAGCCGTCGGCGGCGTTGAGCACGAAGACGCGGTCCCACTCCTGCCCCTTGGCCGAGTGGATCGTCGAGAGGATCAGGTAGTCCTCGTCGAGGTAGGGGCGGGCCGGCCTCGATCGCCGGTCGCCTGCGGCGGATCGAGCGTGAGCTCGGAGAGGAAGCGCTCGCGCGACGGGTAGCGCGCGGCGAGCTGCTCCAGCTGCTCGAGATCGCCGCGCCCGCACCTGGGCGTCGTCGTAGATGCGCTCGAGGTGCGGCTGGTACCAGCGCCGGACCAGGCCCAGCTGCGCCGGCCAGGCGGCGTCGCCGCGCAGCCGCGTCAGCAGCTCGCACGAGCGCCGGCCAGTCGCTGCGCGCGGCCGCCGGCGGCTGCGAGGCGCGCCAGCGCCGCGAGCGCGAAGGCCCACTCGGCGAGCGCGTCGGCCGCGCGCTGCGCGCTGCCGGGCCCGATGCCGGGCAGCAGCTGCAGCACGCGGAAGGCGGCCGACGCGGTCGCGCGGGTTCTCGGCCCAGCGCAGCACGCACAGCGCGTCCTTGACGTGCGCCGCCTCGAGGAACTTCAGGCCGCCGTACTTCACGAACGGAATGTTGCGCCGCGCGAGCTCGACCTCGAGCGCGTCGCTGTGGTGCGCGGCGCGGAACAGCACCGCCTGGCGCTTGCAGCGGCACGCCCGCCTCGCGCGCGCTCGAGCATGCGCGTCACGACGTAGTCGACCTGCGCGGCCTCGTCGGCGACGGTGACCAGCGAGCGGCCTGGCGTCGGAGCGGCGCCGCGGAGTGGAGGTTCTTGGTGAAGCGCTCGGCGGCGAGCGCGATGACCGCGTTGGCGGCGTCGAGGATGGGCTGCGTCGAGCGGTAGTTCTGCTTCGAGCGTGACGACCGCGCCGGCGGCGAGAACTGCTGCGGGAAGTCGAGGATGTTGCGCACGGTGGCGGCGCGGAAGGAGTAGATCGACTGCGCGTCGTCGCCGACGACGGTCACGCCCTGGCCGTCGGGGCGCAGGCGCAGCAGGATCTCCGCCTGCAGCGTGTTGGTGTCCTGGTACTCGTCGACGAGCACGTGATCGAAGCGCGCGCGGACGCGCGCGGCGAGCGCCTCGACCTGCATGAGGTGCAGCCAGTAGAGCAGCAGATCGTCGTAGTCGAGCACGTGCTGCCGCTGCTTGGCTCGACGTAGGCGGCGAAGAGCGTGCGCAGCGCTTCGCCGTGCTCCAGGCACCACGGGAAGGGCTCCTCGAGCGTCTGGCGCCAGCGGCGCCTGCGCGTTGACGACGCGCGAGTAGATGGCGAGGCAGGTCGCCTTCTTGGGGAAGCGCCGCTCGGTCTTGGCCAGGCCGAGATCGTGGCGCACGACGATCGAGCGAGGTCGGCGGCGTCCGAGCGATCGAGCACGGTGAACGCGGGATCGAGCCCGACGTCGCTGGCGTGCAGGCGCAGCAGGCGATTGGCGACGGCGTGGAACGTGCCGGACCAGGTGACCTGCGCCGCCGGGCCGGCGGCGGCGGAACGGGCCAGGATGCGCTGCGCGCGCCGCGACATCTCGGCCGCCGCGCGCCGGGTGAACGTCAGCAGCAGGATGCGGCGGGGGTCGGCGCCGCCGAGGATCAGATGCGCCACGCGATGCGCGAGCGTGTTGGTCTTGCCCGAGCCGGCGCCGGCGATGATGAGCAGCGGCCGGTCGTCGTGCGCGACGGCGTCGCGTTGCGCCGGGTTGAGCGCGTCGAGGTGCTCCGTCATGAATCGACTGTACGGCGAGACTGAATGGATGTACAGTATTCATCGCCGATGCGCGCGCGTCCGGCCCGCGCTACGTTGTCGCTCCAACTGCGGAGGTGGAGCGATGGGCATCGTCTTCTATTACACGCCGCTGTCGAGCGCGACGCGCGTGCACTGGGCGCTCGAGGAGCTCGGCGTCCCGTATGAAAAGGTGAAGCTCGATCTGTCCAAGGGCGAGCAGAAGAAACCGGAGTTCCTCAGGGTCAACCCGAACGGCAAGGTGCCGGCCATGGTCGTCGACGGCCAACCGGTGTTCGAGTCGCTGGCGATGCTGCTCCACCTCGGCGAGACCTACGGCGTCGACAAGGGGCTGTTCCCGGCGCCGGGTCCCGAGCGCCTCGAAGCGTTCAAGTGGCTGGCGTGGGGATCGGTGTCGCTCGTCGAGTCGGCGATGCGTCTTCTGCGCAATACCTCGGACCGTTGGCCCGCCGAGCAGCGCAGCGCCGCCGCGGCCGACGCGGCGCGCACCGAGCTGAACCAGCTGCTGCGCGTGCTCGACGACGGCCTCGCGGGGCGGCAGTACCTCCTCGGCGACCGCTTCTCGATCGTCGACTGCGGCGTGGCCACGATGGCCTCGTTCGTCGGCCGCCTCGGCGTCGATGTGTCGCCGTTCGCCAACCTGAGCGCGTGGACCGGACGGTGCATGGCGCGTCCGGCGCTCGGCCGCGCGATGGCGGGCTGACCGCGATCGCGCCGCGCGCATGAAGACGAACGCCGCGCGCATCCTCGATTCCCTCGGCATCCGCTACGAGCTGCGCGACTACGAGGTCGATCCCGCCGATCTCTCGGCCGAGACGGTGGCGGCCAAGATCGGGATGCCGCTCGAGCAGGTGTGGAAGACCCTGGTCGCGCGCGGCGATCGCCACGGCGTCTGTCTGGCGGTGGTCCCGGCGGGCGCGCAGCTCGACGTCAAGGCGCTGGCGCGGCTGACCGGCGATCGCAAGATCGATACGGTGCCGCTCAAGGAGGTGCAGCCGCTCACCGGCTATGTGCGCGGCGGCGTGACCGTGCTTGGGTGCAAGAAGGACTATCCGGTGTACGCGGACGAGACGATCGAGCTCTTCGACCGCATCGCGGTCTCGGCCGGCGCGCGCGGCACCCAGATCCTGATCGCCCCCGGCGACTACCTGAAGGCGACCCGCGCGATCCTCGGATCGATCGCAGTTTGATCCCAGGAATCCGTCAACGATGTCATGTGGATCGCGCTGTTTTCGTGCGAGATTTTCACAGTTCTCGCCCGTCGACAGATCGTGCGACGCTGAAATTCGCGCGATGCACGACGCGAGCGTACAGCCTGGCGCCTCGATTCTGGTCGTCGACGACGGGCCCGCCAACCTGACGACCATGGAAGCGGTGTTGCAGCCGCTCGGCCAGCGCATCGTGCACGTTCGCTCGGGGCAGGAGGCGCTGCGTGCGCTGCTCGGCGAAGAGTTCGCCGTCATCCTGCTCGACGTCTCCATGCCCGAGATGGACGGCTTCGAGACGGCGCGGCTGATCCGCGATCGCAACCAGACGCGCGGGGTTCCGATCATCTTGCTGACGGCGATGCATGGCAACGAGCAGCTCACCCTGCGCGCGTACGAGCGCGGCGCGGTCGACTGCCTGGTCAAGCCGTTCGATCCGCACATCCTGCGCGCCAAGGTGTCGGTCTTCGTCGAGCTGTTCCTCATGCGCGAGCGCATCAAGCATCTGGCGGCGCTGGCGGCGAGCCAGCGGGAGTCGGAGGCGGGGCGGGCGCGGCTGTTCGAGCTCCTGATGCAGCTGCCGATGGCGATCGCGGCCACCAGGGGGCCCGAGCACGTCATCGAGCTGGCCAACCCGTGGTTCGCCAGGCTGGCGGGGTCGCGGCCGCTTGCCGGTCGCAAGATCCTCCAGGTGTTCGACGACCTCATCACGGACGAGCCGGCGGAGCTCGAGGAGGTCTTCCGCTCGGGCGAGCCGGTGACCAGACAGCAGCGTCGGATTTCGATCGTCGGCGACGACGGCGTGCGCGTGACCCGCTACGTGACCTACTCGGTGCAGCCGTTCCCGCTGCATGACGGCAGCATCGGTGGCCTCATCATCTGCGGCACCGATGTGACGGCCGAGGTGCAGGCGCGGCAGAACGAAGAACGTGCGCAGCAGGAGCGCGAGCGGCTGCTGCGCGAGCTGCAGTCGGCGCTGCGCGCGCGCGACGACTTCCTCGTGGTCGCGTCCCACGAGCTGCGCACGCCGCTGACGTCGCTGCAGCTGACGGCGTCGAGCCTGTTGCGCCAGCTCGAGCGCGCCAACGGTGATTCGCTGCCGGCGCCGCTGCTCGACGATCGCATGCGCACCGTCAAGCGACAGCTCGATCGGCTGGAGCAGCTCATCAGCTCGCTGCTCGACGTCTCACGCATCGGTGGTGGGCAATTCGATCTGCAGCTCGAGCGGGTCGATCTCGTCGAGGTCGCGGGCGAGGTGCTGACGCGATTGCGTGACCAGGCGCGGCGGCAACACGCGCCGCTGCGGCTGGAAGCGCCGCTATCGGTGGTCGGGACGTGGGATCGGTCGCGGCTCGATCAGATCCTGACCAACCTAGTCGTCAACGCCCTCAAGTACGGTCAGGGCCGACCGGTCGAGGTCATCGTCGCCGGCGACCGGGGCGACGCCGAGCTGCGCGTCGTCGATCACGGCATCGGGGTGCCGGCCGAGCAGCGGGAGCGGATCTTCGGCAAGTTCGAGCGCGCGGCGTCGCAACGCAACTATGGCGGGCTCGGCCTCGGGCTGTGGATCACGCGCGCGCTGGTGGAGCTGATGAACGGGCGCGTTCGCGTCGAGAGCACACCCGGTGACGGGGCGACGTTCATCGTGACGCTGCCGTGCCAGGACGAGCGCGGGCGCCTGGGACACGATCGCCCGGCCGGCGTGAGCTCGGCATAGTCGCGCGCCCGCGGCGAGGCGAACGCGGGCGGCGACTCACTACCGGCCGCCCGCGTTCTCGGTCTTCGTCGCTCAGCGATTCATGTCTTTGCTGTTGTCGGGGCTGGGCTCACCCGGCGTCGAGGGATAGGTCGACTTCTTCTCTTTGGACTTCGTCGTGTCGTTGTCCATGTTCGTGTCGGGTGACTTGTTGATGTCGCCGCCGACCCCGGGCTCTTTGGTCTTCGACGAGCCGCTGTTGTCGAGGCTGCCGGCGGGCGGATTGCGCTCGAGGTCACTCTTGCTGCCGGTCTGCGGGTTGGCGTTCATTTCGTCCGCGCCGGGCTGGGGGCTGTTGACGCCCTTGTTGCTCTCGTCGATCGCCCCCTTGTTTTCTTCCTGGGCGGGCGGGGCGGCGGTGTCGTTCGTCTTGGTGTCGATCGAGCCGCCCGCGGACTGCGCGAAGGCCATTCCAGGCAGAGCGAGCGGCAGTGTGAAGATCGCCGCCTTGATCAGTTGTCCGAGCTTCCGATTCATCGTTTCCTCCTGCCGCCCGTGCGGCGTTGGTCGTCGCCACAAACGGTTGCAGGGTGCGTTCCACTCCGCGCGACGGACGGCTGCGCCGGCGCCCGCTCGATCGACGGGCGCGCGCCCGCTTCCGATCGCAAGATCAGCCGTCGCTCGGGCTACGACGAGGCGGCGCGCAGCGTGAGCACGGCGAGCTCGGCGGGAGCGCCCAGGCGCACCGGCGGACCGGTCGTGCCGGCGCCGCGGTTCACGTACAGCCACGAACGCTGCCGGCGGTAGAGGCCGGCGGTGAATTCGGTGATGAACCGCGCCAGCGACAGGCGGCGCACGCCGGGGACCGCGAGCTGGCCGCCGTGCGTGTGGCCCGACAGCGTCAGCTCGACGTCGCGGGCGATCGCCTCGGGGAACAGGTTGGGATCGTGTGCGAGCAGGATCGCGGGTGCACCGGCAGGACGCTCCGCCAGCGCCAGCGCGACGTCGTGGCGCGAGGTCCAGGTGTCGTCGACGCCGGCGACGTAGAGCTGCGCGCCCGCGCGCTCGACGACGACGCCGCGGTTGCGCAGCACGGTCAGGCCGTTGTCGGTCAGCGCGCGGACGACATGCTCGCCGTCGGTGAAGTAGTCGTGGTTGCCCATGCAGGCGAAGACACCGTCGCGGGCGCGCAGCCCGCCGAGCGCGGCGGCCACCGCGGCGACATGCGAGGAGCCGTGGGTGATGAGGTCGCCGGTGACGGTCATGAGATCGAGCTCGAGCTCGTTGAGCCGCTCGACCCAGCGGCGGACGCGGCTCGCCGGCGTGTGCGGGCCGCAGTGCACGTCGGACAATTGACCGATGCGGTAGCCGTCGAGCTCGGGCGGCAGCCCGGCGATGCGCACGACCTTCCGGCGCAGGCGCGGCCGCCGACGGATCGCCAAGATGCCGCTGGCCAGCGAGACCACCGCGGCGGCGACGTAGCTGCTGCCGGGCGGGGCGCCGAGCACGCTTGCCAGCCACGCCAACGGGAAGAGCAGGGCGAAGACGATGCAGCTCGCCCACCATGCCAGCGCCAGGTACATGGGCAGGCGGCGGCCGTCGTTTGACCAGGGCGTGCGCAGCTGCCGCAGATAGGGCAGCGACAGCGCGACGGCGATGCCGAGCGGCAACAGGCCGTGGGTGCGCGCGCACAGCCACAAGACCGCGGGGAGCTGGAGCAACGTCACCAGCGCCACGACCTGCACGCGGAAGCGACGGCCCTTCAAGCTGCGTTTCATCTGCTCCCGTAAGTCTGCCACAAGGTATGCTCGGCGCATGCGTTCTGCTCTTCTGATCGTGCTCGCCTGTGCTCCCCTGGTCGCCGCCGCGGGCGAGGCGCCGGCAGGGGCGCCCCAAGAGGCCCTGCCCTTCATCGAGGACGACTACGCGAGCGCACTTTACGAGGCGACGAAGAACAAGCTGCCCATCTTCGTCGACGCCTGGGCGCCTTGGTGACACACGTGCCGCTTCTTGCGCGCGTATGTCCTCACCGACGCGTCGCTGAAGAAGCAGGCCGGGCGGTTCGTCTGGCTCAGCATCAACACCGAGAAGGAGAAGAACGCGCCGTTCCTCGCCAAGTACCCGGTCGAGGTGTGGCCGACGCTGATGGTGATCGACCCCGGGCGGCAAAAGGCGGTGCTGCGCTGGCCGGGCAGCCTGAACGCGGCGCAGTTGGTCAAGCTGTTCGACGACGGCGAACGTGCCGTACGCGGCAACGCCGGCGCCGGGCTCGGTGAGCTGGCGCGCGCCGACCGCCTGGACGCGGAGGGGAAGAAGAGGGAGGCGGCGGCGGCCTATCGCGCGGCCCTGCCACGGCTGCCGGCGGACAAACGGTCGCGCGCGATCGAGTCGCTCCTGGGGGCGCTGGAGATGGCGCACGACGCCGGCGGCTGCACCAAGGCGGCCCTCGAGCTCACGCCGGCAATGCCGCGCGGGCCGTCGTTCGCCAACGCGGTCGGCACCGCGCTCGGTTGCGCCGACGAGCTCAAGGGCCCCGAGCGCACGCGGGCGCTGGCGACGTTGGAGCCGCTCGGCGACGAGGCGCTGAAGCTGCCCGGGCTTTTGGGCGACGATCGCTCGGGACTGTACGAGGCGATGGTAGAGCTGCGCGACGAGGCGGGTGACGCGGCCGGCAAGAAGGCGATGGCGGCGCGCTGGCTCGGGTTTCTCGAGGCGGAGGCGGCGCGGGCGAAGGCGCCCGAGCAGCGGGCGGCGTTCGATCCGCATCGCGTGAACGCAGCCCTGGCGCTCGGCGAGCCGCTGCGTGCCGAGGCGGCGCTGAAGCAGTCCGAGCGTGATCTGCCGGCGGATTACAACCCGCCGGCGCGGCTGGCGCTCATCTACCTCACCGCGGGGCGGTACGACGATGCGCTCGCGGCCGTCGATCGCGCGCTCGGCAAGGTGTATGGACCGCGCGCGCTGCGGTTGTACGCCACCAAGGCGGACATCCAGGTCAAAAAGGGCGATCGCGCGGGCGCGCACAAGACGCTCGACCAGGCGCTGCGGGTGGCGCGCGCGCTTCCCGTCGAACAGCGGCGCGCGCAGAATGTGGCGGCGATCGAGGAGAAGCTGCAGTCGATGCCCTGATGCCGGCGCACGGACCCAAGGCCTCGGGGGCGGTGTTCGCGCGCGTGCACGCGTGGGTGGCGAAGATTCCGCGCGGGCGGGTCGCGACCTACGGTCAGCTGTCGGAGCTGGTCGAGGGGCGGCTGAGCCCCGTCGGGGTCGGCTGGGCGTTGCGCGCCGGGGGGCCCAAGCTGCCGTGGCATCGGGTGGTCAACGCCAGCGGCGGACTGAGCACCGAGGCGGAGACGCCGGGTCGCCAGCGGGCGCTGCTCGCGGCCGAGGGCGTACGCTTCGGATCGGACGGCAAGATCGACCTGGTGCGCTATCAGTGGCGACCGCGGCTCCGGCGCCGCCGCGGGTTGTAACGAGCGAGACGCCGATCGGGCGGCGCCGGGCGGCGGAGGCCGGGGACGATGCCGTTCACTTTGGCCGAGTCGTAGTGGGCCGGCTTGGGCCGCGGTGGTCGTAAGGGGCGCTGCCGGTGTCGGAATCCGACTATGAAGTGGCCCCACGCGGCGAGCACAGACCCCTCCCGTGGCGCGCCGCGCGACCGCGCCTCTACGCCGCCGGCGTCGCCCCTTACTACCTCCGCTCGACGCCTGGTGCGATGGACAGGCGCAACTTCGACCTAGCACCAGGCGCCTCACGACCTCCGCGACCCAAGCCGGCCCGCTACGACTCGGCGAAAGTGAACGGCATTGCCGCTAGCCTAGGGGCGCGGCAGGATGTCGAGGTGCGGCGGTCCGACGCAGGACGGCGGCAGCGGCCCCGATTCGCGCGGCAGGCACTGCGGTGAGCCGGTCGGTCGGCCCGCCGGGGCACCTGGCGTGTGCGCGGGGGCGACCAGGTCCGGCGGCATCGGTGCTGGGCCACACGCGTTGCACCTCAGACCGGCCTCGAGGGCGCGCTGCCCGAGGCCCTGACAGACGGCGCGCTCCTGCACGCTGCACGGCTCTTCGGCGCGGGCGCTGAGCGTCGGGGGGGTGAGCTCGAGCTCGTGCGCGGCGACTGGAGCTGCCCAAAAACCGAGCGTGCCCAGGATTGCGGCGAATCGCTTCATTGGACTCCTGCGCAGAACATGCGGCCGGGGCAAGGGTAGTCAAGACGCCCGCCACGCGCGCGATCGGCGCGCGTGCGGGCGTCCGTTCCGTGATCAGGCGGCGCGCAGCTCGGGGGAGGCGGCGACCCGCGGTGGTGGCAGGGGTGCGAGCGCTCGCTGCGACTGCGGCTCCAGCGCCGCCGCGAGCGTCTCGTCGATGCGCTTGACCAGCACCACGTCGAGGTCGGCGCGCACGTCGGCCGGCAGCTCGGCGAGGTCCTTGGCGTTGCGCTCGGGCAGGATGATGCGGCGGATGCCTGCGCGATGCGCCGCCAGCAGCTTGTCGGCGATTCCGCCGACCGGCAGCACGGCGCCGCGCAGCGTGATCTCGCCGGTCATCGCCACGTCGGCGCGCACCGCGCGGCCGCTGAAGAGCGAGACCAGCGCCGAGACCAGCGCGTTGCCCGCCGACGGTCCGTCTTTGGGGATCGCGCCTGCCGGGAAGTGCACGTGGACGTCCGAATCGGCGAAGGTGGCGGCGTCGATGCCGAGCCGCGCCGCGTTGGCGCGCACCCACGACAGCGCGGCCATCGCCGACTCGCGCATGACGTCGCCGAGCTGTCCGGTCAGCACCAGCTTGCCGTGACCGCGCATGCGGGTCGCCTCCACGAACAGGATCTCGCCGCCCGCCGGCGTCCACGCCAGCCCGGTCGCCGTGCCCGGCTCGAGCGCGCCCGCCGCCGACTCGTCCTCGCGCTTGCGCGGCCCGAGGTAGCTCGCCACGTCGTCGATGTCGACGGCGCCGCCGATCGCCTCGCCGCTGGCCACCTTGACGGCGACCGCGCGCGGCGATCGCCGCCAGCTCGCGCTCGAGGTTGCGCACGCCCGCCTCGCGGGTGTAGCCCTGCACCACCTCCTCGACGGCGGCGCGCGTCAGCTCGACGCCGTCGGCGATGCCGTGCTCGCCCAGCTGCTTCGGCCACAGATGGGTGAGCGCGATGTCGATCTTCTCCCCGGTCGGATAGCCGGCGATGGGGATGATCTCCATGCGGTCGCGCAGCGGCGCCGACAGCGGGCCGAGATCGTTGGCGGTGGCGATGAACACCACCTGCGACAGATCGAACGGCACCTCCAGATAATGATCGGTGAAGGTGGCGTTCTGCTCGGGATCGAGCACCTCGAGCAGCGCCGCCGCCGGATCGCCGCGGAAATCGGCGGCCAGCTTGTCGATCTCGTCGAGCATGAAGACCGGGTTGCGCGTGCCGGCGCGCTTGAGCCCCTGCACGATGCGGCCGGGCAGGGCGCCCACGTAGGTGCGGCGGTGCCCGCGGATCTCCGCCTCGTCGCGCACACCGCCGAGCGAGATGCGCACGAACTCGCGTCCGAGCGCGCGCGCGATCGAGCGGCCGAGCGAGGTCTTGCCCACACCGGGCGGGCCGACGAACAGCAGGATCGGCGCCTTCTTGCCGGGGGCGAGCTTGCGCACCGAGAGGTATTCGAGGATGCGCTTCTTCACCTTGGCCAGGCCGCGGTGATCGGCCTCGAGGACGGCGCGAGCGGCGGCGACATCGAGCTTGTCGTCGCTGGCGCGGGTCCAGGGCAGCTCGAGCAGCCACTCGAGATAGGTGCGCGCGACGTTGGCCTCCGCCGAGCCCTCGCCGAGCGTTCCCAGCCGCCGCGCCTCGCGCAGCGCCGCTGCCTCGGCTTCGGCCGGAAGCTTGGCCGCGCGGACGCGCGCCACCCACTGGTTGTCCTCGTCGTCGGTGCTATCGTCGCCGAGCTCTCTGCGGATCTTGGCCAGCTGCGTGCGCAGGATCTCGCGCCGGGTCTCGGCGCGCTCCTGTTTCGCCTTCTGGTTGGCGTCGCGGCGCGTGATGAGCTCGCGCAGCACCGCCTCGAGCCGCGCGCGCACGTCGAGCTGCAGGAGCAGCTCCCGTCGCTGCTCGCGCCCGAGTGGCAGCCCGTCGGCCACCGAATCGGCCAGCGCCGATGGACTCTCCGCGGTCGCCACCTCTTCGTCTTCGTGCAGCTCGCTCCACAGCGCCTGCACCCGCGCCGCCACGCCGCTCGCCTCGTCGCTCTCGCCCTCGGCCTCCACGGCACTGGTGACCCGAACCTTGTGGTACGGCTCGGTCTCGACGACGTCGCCGAGCACGACGCGCTCGAGCGCGTTCACCGTGACGAGGTAGCGCCCGTCGGGCAGGCGCACGATCTTGGTCAGCTCGGCCGTGACGGCGAGCTTGTCTTCTTCACGCATCTGCAGCGCCACGCAGGCGTCCTTGTGGCGGCGTAGCTCGGTAAACAGTCGATCGACGGCGTCGCCCTTGAGCTCGAGCGTCGTCTCCGTGCCGGGGAAGACCACGCGGTCGCCCACCGGTAGCAGTGCCATCGTGTGTTCGCTCATGGTTGCCTCTTTCCGCGTTCGCCCGGTTGCTGCGGCGAACGGCTTATGGCGCAACCTAAGACTGGGTGGCGCGGCCCGCAATGGGCCGGCGCGTCACCAAGCGCAGGAAATCAGGCGGCGTCGAGCGTCTTGTCGCCCCGCTTCCAGTTGCACGGGGTGAGCTGCGTCGGTCTGCAAGGCGTCGAGCGTGCGCAAGACCTCGTCGACGTTGCGGCCGACCGAGAGGTCATGGACGCTGGCGAAGCGAATCTGGCCCTTGGGATCGACGATGAAGGTCGCGCGCAGCGGGACGCCGTCCTCGGGGTGCAGGATGCCCAGCGCTTGCGACAGCTCCCGCTTGGTGTCGGCCAGCATGGGGAACGGCAGCGACTTCAGATCGGGGTGGTGCTGCCGCCAGGCCAGGTGCACGTACTGCGTGTCGGTCGAGAAGCCGAGGAGCTGCGCGCCGCGCTCTGCGAAGTCGGCGAAGCGGTGGCCGAACTCGGCGATCTCCGTCGGGCAGACGAAGGTGAAGTCCATCGGCCACGCGAACAGGACCAGCCACTTTCCAGGGAAGCTGCCTTCGCCGAGCACGGTGAACTCCTTGCCCGCGTCGAGGCTGGTGACGGCTTGCAGGGCAAAGGGCGGGAAGCTTGTCTCCAACAGTGAGCATCTCTGGTCTCCTTCTAGAAATGACATGAGTCTTTGATTAGACTATGTCTACATACAGGTCGCAAAAAAAAGGTCTCAACAGCGGCGCGCGCGTCTGGAGCGCGAGTGGCTCCGGGTGCCGCGCATCACCACCATGTACTCCTTGACGTCGTAGCCGGCGAGCCGATCGACCTTCGACACGCTCACCGCCTCCCACGGCACGTCGTGGATGGTGCCGGTGGCGTCGTCGATGAAGTGGTGATGGTGGTCGAGGTTGCAGTCGAAGACGCTGCGCCCCTCGGCCAGCACCAGCTCGCGCACGAGCCCCTTGGCCACGAACAGGTTGAGCGTGTTGTAGACGGTGGCGCGCGAGATCATCGGCACCTCGGCCCGGGCGCGCCGCAAGACCTCCTCGGCCGATGGGTGCTCGTCGGTGTCGAGGACATAGACCGCCACCGCGAGGCGCTGCGCCGACGGCTGGATGCCGTGTGCGCGGAGCAGGGCGGGCAGGTCACGCTGCATGACTTGTTTAGACTAAGTCTAAACCTGGGTGGCGTCAAGGGCCTGGACGGCTGGAGTCGGCCGATGCAGGGTTAGGCATGCTCCTCGACGAATGGGTGCCGCGGCTGGTCGCGACCTGGCGGCGGCTCCGCCGGTCGGCGGCGGACGCGCCGGCGCTGACGGCGGCCGAGCGCCGCGACATCGTCGAGGGGGCGCAGCAGCTCTCGCGCGGCCTGACCCGCGAGCGCGAGCTGGCCGGCGCACGCTACTTCGAGGACCCGCGGCTCTTGGGCGCCTACCTGTTGCTCTACTGGCCCGTTTCGTATGCGCAGGCCTCGTCGGTCCTGCGCGAGCTCGGCGGCGCGCACGGGCGCGTGCTCGACGTCGGCAGCGGCCCCGGGCCCGCTGGCGGCCGCGGCGCTCGACGCCGGGGCGACGGCGGCGCTGGCGATCGACCGCAGCGCCGCGGCGCTCGAGGTCGCGCGCGCGCTCGAGCCGCGCCTGGACGCACGGCGCGCTGGGAGCCGGCGCGGCCCCTGCCCGATGGGCCGTTCGACCTGGTGCTCGCCGGCCACGTGCTCAACGAGCTGTATGGCGACGATCTGGCGGCGCGCGCCAAGCTGGTCGAGTCCATGATGGCGCGCCTGTCGCCAGGGGGCCTGGTCGTCTTGATCGAGCCGGCGCTGCGCGAGACGTCCCGCGCGCTGCTGTCGCTGCGCGATCGGCTCGTCGCTTCCGGCGCCACCGTGCGGGCGCCGTGCCTGTATCGCGGCGACTGCCCGGCCCTGGCGCGAGCGGGCGATTGGTGTCACGCCGAGCGCAGCTGGGAGGCGCCGTCGCTCGTCGAGGAGCTGGCGCAGGCGGCCAAGCTGCACCGGGAGACGCTGAAGATGAGCTACCTCGTCCTGCAGGCGCCGGGCAGCGCCTGGCCGACGCTGCCCGATGGCCGGCTGTTCCGCATCGTGTCGGAGCCGCTGCCGCAAAAGGGCCAGCATCGCTACGTCGGGTGCGGTCCCGAAGGGCGCGTGCCGCTGGTGCTGCCGCACAAGCACGTGCGCGACGGCAATCGCGCGTTCACCGAGCTCGCTCGCGGTGACGTCGTGCGCGTCGATCGCACCACCGCGCGCGGCGACGGCCTGCGGCTCGACGACCAGTCCACGGTCGAGCGGATCGCCCACGCGGACGATCCAGTTTCCGGAGGAAAGTGAATAAAAACATGTCTATATGCTCGATCTGCTTGCGCTAGACCAACCAGTCAACTATTAGTGCCCCCATGGGGCGGGTAAGCACTGCCAGGGTCCGGCTCGTCCAGGCGACCATCGATCTGATCTGGACCGACAGCTACGGGTCGGTCTCGGTCGATGCGATCTGTGGGCGCGCGCGCGTGAAGAAGGGCAGCTTCTATCACTTCTTCAAGTCGAAGGACGAGCTCGTGATCGCCGCGCTCGACGCGCACTGGGAGGCGCGCAAGCCGACGCTCGATCGACTGTTCGCGACCTCCAAGCCGCCGCTCGACCGCCTGCGCGACTACTTCCAGAGCGTCTACGAGCGGCAGCTCGAGCTGGGCAAGAAGTTCGGGCGCCCGCCGGGATGCTTCTACTGCAAGCTCGGCATCGAAGTCAGCCGGGGGACCGAGATCGGGACCAAGGTGCAGTCAATCATGGCGGCGTACGTCGCCTATTACGAGAACGCGCTCGTCGGCGCCGCCGCCGATGGCTGGCCGCTGGTCGACATCCCCGGCAAGGCGCGCGCGCTGTTCGCGTTCATGGAGGGCGTGCTCACCCAGGCGCGCATCAACGACGACTACGAGATCATGAAGAACCTGGGCAAGAGCGCCTTCCGCTTTCTCGGGCTCGGCGAAGTGATGGCGGCGTAGGCGATGTGGATCGTCCGAGCTCGCGCTGCGCCGCCCCTACACCGTCGCCGTGATGTGCGATCCTGATCCTCGTGATGGGGGTCCTGTCGCTGACCCGCATGGTGGTCGACATCTTCCCGACCATCGACATCCCGGTGGTGGCGGTGGTCTGGAACTACCCGGGCCTGTCCGCGCGAGGACATGGAGCGGCGCGTCGTGCTCATCAGCGAGCGCGCCTACTCGACGACGGTCAACGGCATCGAGCGCATCGAGTCGCAGTCGATCCCCGGCATCGGCCTCCTGCAAGGTCTACTTCCAGCCGGGCACCGACATCGGCGCGGCCATCGCCCAGATCTCGTCGGTGTCGTCGACGCATCCTGCGCATCACGCCGCCGGGGATGCACGCCGCCCAACGTCATCCAGTTCAACGCCTCCAACGTCCCGGTCGCGCAGCTGACCGTCGTCGAGCGAGACGCTGCCCGAGCAGCAGATCTTCGACTACGGCCTCAACTTCATCCGCGTGCGGCTGTTCACCATCCCCGGCCTGTCGACGCCGGCGCCGTTCGGCGGCAAGCAGCGCCAGATCAACGTCGACATCGACCCGGCGGCGCTCGCCGCCAAGGGGCTGTCGCCCGGCGGACGTGGTCAACGCGCTCGCAGCGTCGAACGTCATCCTGCCGGCCGGGCACCGCGCGCATCGGCGACCGCGAGTACAACGTGCTCATGAACTCAGCCCGCCGTCGGCGGTCGAGCAGTTCACCAAGATCCCGGTCAAGGTCGTCGGCGGCGCGCCGGTGCTGCTCGGCGACGTCGCGCCGTGTCGCCGACGGCTTCGCCGACCAGACCAACATCGTGCGCGTCAACGGCAAGCGCGCCACCTACCTGGCCATCCTCAAGCACGCCGACGCCTCGACGCTGGCGGTGGTCGACGCCGTCGCGGGACGTCGCTGCCGCAGCATCAAGGCGGCGGCGCCCGACGGGCTCGAGCTCAAGATCGACTTCGACCAGTCGCTGTTCGTGCGCGGCGCCATCAGCGAGCGTCGCTGCGCGAGGCGATCATCTCGTCGCTCCTGGTCTCGCTGATGATCGGCGCTCTTCCTCGGCAGCTGGCGCAGCATGGTCATCGTCTGCACCTCGATCCCGCTCGCCATCTTCTGCGGCGCATCATCGGCCTCAACCTGTACCGGCCACACCATCAACATCATGACGCTGGGCGGCCTGGCGCTGGCCATCGGCATGCTGGTCGACGACGCCACCGTCGAGGTCGAGAACATCCACCGCAACCGCGACCTGGGCAAGCCGCTCACCGCGGCCATCCTCGACGGCGCGCACCAGATCGCCGTCGCCGGCCATCGTGGCCACGCTCGCCGATCTGCATCGTCTTCTTCCCGGTCGTGCTGCTCGTCGGCCCGGCGCAAGTTCCTCTTCGCGCCGCTGGCGCTCGCGGTCGTGCTGGCGATGCTGGCCTCGTACCTGCTGTCGCGGACGCTGGTGCCGACGCTGGCGCGCATGCTGATGGCGCAGCGAGCACCACGGCGAGCCCGGCGCCGACGCCGGCGGCTGGACGCCGCCTCGCGCTGGCGCTTCAACCAGGCGGCGCGACCGCGGCTTCGAGCGCTTCCAGAACCGCTACGGCCGCATCCTCGAGCACGCTGCTGCACCACCGCCTGTTCACCATCGTGGTCGCGCTGGTCGTCGGCTGCCATCTCGCTCGGGCTGGTCTTCGTCGTCGGCACCGACTTCTTCCCGCCGGTCGACGCCGGCCTGATGAAGCTGCACTTCCGCGCGCCCGCCGGGCACGCGCATCGAGACGACCGAGGAGCTGGTGCGCGCAGGTCGAGGAGCAGCATCCGCGCAGATCATCCCGGCCGCGCGAGCTCGAGACGCATCAACGACATGATCGGCGTGCCGATCTCCTACAACCTGGCCTTCGTGCAGACCGACAACGTCGGCGCCATGGACGCCGAGATCCTGATCGCGCTCAAGCCGGAGCACCACCCGACCGCGCGGCTACATGCAGCGGATCCGCGACGGCGCTGGCCGAGGACTTCCCCGGCTGCAGCGTCTACTTCCAGCCGGCCGACATCGTCAGCCAGGTGCTGAACTTCGGCCTCTCGGCGCCGATCGACGTGCAGGTCGAGGACGCCGACCTCGCAGAAGGTCGTACGAGATCGCGCGCACGGCTGCGCGACGAGCATGCCGCAGCGTGCCCGGCACCGCCGACGTGCACATCGCGCAGGTGCTCGACTACCCGGCGCTCAAGGTCGACGTCGACCGCGAGCGCGCGGCGCAGCTCGGGCTCGCCGCAGCGCGACGTGGCCAACAACCTGCTGATCTCGCTGTCGTCGAGCGGCGCTGGTGGCGCCGTCGTTCTTCCTGAACCCGCACAACAACGTCAACTACTCGTGGTGGTCAAGACGCCGCTGCCGAAGCTGCGCTCGGTCGCCGAGCCTGCTGGCGACGCCGCTGACGCCGCCGCGGCGCTCGGCGCTGCTGCAGCCGGCGGCGGCGCCGTCGCCCGCCGACGCTGCCCGAGGCGCCGACGCAGACGCTCGAGCAGCATCGCCGGTCGCTGCCGCGGCGGTCAGCGCCGAGCAGATCAACCACTACACCGTGCAGCGCGTGCTCGACGTCGGCGCCAACGTCGAGGGGCGCGACCTCGGCGTCGGTGGCCGCCGACATCCAGAAGCAAGATCGACGCGGCTCGGCAAGCTGCCGCCCGGGCATGCGGATCACCGTGCGCGGGCAGAACGAGGTCATGAACGCAGTCGTTCCGCAGCCTCGGGCCTCGGCCTCGATCCTGGCCGTCGCTGCTGGTCTACTGCCTGATGGTCGTGCTCTTCCAGTCCTGGCTCGACCCGTTCATCATCATGGTGGCCGTGCCGGGCGCGCTGGTCGGCATCCTCTGGATGCTGGCGCTCGACCGCACACCACGCTCAACGTCGAGTCGCTGATGGGCGCGATCATGGCGGTCGGCATCGCCGTCTCGAACTCGATCCTGCTGGTCAGCTTCGCCAACGACTGCCGCGTCGAGAAGCCGGAGGCATCGCCGCTCGAGGCGGCGCTGGAGGCGGGCAAGACCCGCCTGCGGCCGGTGCTGATGACGGCGCTGGCGATGATCATCGGCATGATCCCGATGGCGCTCGGCGCTCGGCGAGGCGGGCGAGCAGAACGCGCCGCTCGGCCGCGCGGTCATCGGCGGGCTGCTGATGGCGACCTTCGTGACGCTGTTCGTGGTCCCGGTCGTCTATACGCTGCTGCGCAGAAAGCCGCCGACGCGGCACCTGCTCGAGGAGCGGTTCCAGCGCGAGAAGCAGGGCCTGGAGCCTGTCGAAAGGCACGTATGAGCATCGAGAAGCGAGCTCGTTGGGTCTACGTCGTCGGCGTCGCCGGCGTGATCGCCGCGATGGCCGGCGTCGCCCTCATCGCGACGTCGCGCCGGGCGGCCGCCGATCGCGAGGGCCGGGCGCGCGCGGCGGAGGTGGCCAGGGGGCCGCGCGTCCGCGTCGCCCGGGCGCAGCTGTCGCCGCCGCAGCGCAAGATCGAGCTCCAGGGCGAGGCGCGGCCGTTCGCCAGCGCGACGCTGTACGCCAAGGTGTCCGGCTACTTGAAGGAGATGCGCGTCGACAAGGGCGACGTCGTGAAGCCCAACCAGGTGGTCGCGGTCATCGAAGCGCCAGAGATCGATCGCCAGTACGAGGCGGCGCTGGCCGACGCCAGCTACAAGAAGGCCAACGCGCGGCGCGCCGCGGAGCTGGCCAAGCCGGGCGTCGTTTCGGCGGCCGAAGCGGAGACGCAGGTCGGCGTGGCCCAGGTGGCCCAGGCGCAGGTGGCGACGCTGGCGCAGCAGAAGTCCTACGAGGTGTTGCGGGCGCCGTTCGCCGGTACGGTGACGGCGCGCTACGCCGATCCGGGCGCGCTGGTGCAGGCAGCGACGGGCGCGCAGACCGGTGCGCTGCCGCTGGTGACCATCTCCACGCCCAATCGGCTGCGGGTGTACATCTACGTGCCGCAGCGCGAAGCCGGTCTGGTCAAGGTGGGCGACCGCGTGCTGGTCACGGCGCCCGAGCGTGCGGACGTGCAGATTGAAGGGCGCGTGGCCCGGCGGAGCGACGAGCTCGACCCGCGGACGCGCATGATGCTGGTCGAGGTCGACCTCGACAACCGCGACGGCAGGATCGTGGCCGGCAGCTTCGTGACGGTGAGCATGACCCTCGCCACGCCGCCCGAGATCGTCGTTCCGGTCGAGGCGCTGGTGCTGAGCGGGGGCCAGGCGTCCGTCTTCGTGCTCGACGGCCAGACGGTGCACGCGCGCCCGGTCACCGTGAGCGACAACGATGGGACCACCGTTCGGCTGGCGGGCGGGCTGCGGGCGGGCGAGCTGGTGGCGTTGAACCTGGGCGACCGGGTGGCCGACGGCGCGCGCGTGCAGCCCGTGCTGCCGCCGCCGTCCGGTGGGCGCGATGCTGCGGGCAGGTAGCCTGCTCCTGGGCGGCTTGTTGGCGGGCGGCGCCGTGTGGGCGCAGCCTTTGCCCAAGGTGCAGCCGCAGCCGTCGTCCATGTCGCCGGCGCGCGCGATGCAGCTCGGCGGGCTGCCGCCGGAGCTGCCGCGCGCCGAGCTGCTCTCGTTCGACGCGGCAGTGTCGCGCTCGCTGGCGCGTAACCCCTCGATGACGGTGGCGATCGCGGAGGTGGCGCGCGCCCGCGCAGTGGTCGAGGAGGTGCGCGCGGCGTCGCTGCCGACGCTCGGGCTGACCGCGAGCTACACGCGCCTCGACCACGACCGCACGCTGAGCGGCACCAACACCATCATCGCGCCCGCCGATCAAGTGAACGGCAACCTGTTCCTGGCGGCGCCGCTGGTGGCGCCGTCGCGCTGGGTGCAATGGAGCCACGCCAAGGACAATGTCGACGTGGCGCACCTGAGCGCCGAGGACGTGCGGCGGCAGCTGGCGCTGGCTACGGCGCGCACCTACCTCGGGATCATCGCGCAGCATCGGGTGGTCGAGGTGTCCGAGCGCGCCCGCAATACGGCGCGGGCGCACTATCAGTTCGCGCATCAGCGCTTCACCGGCGGCTGGGGCACGCGCGTCGACGAGGTGCGCGCGGCCCAGGAGGTGGCCGCGGACGAGTCGCAGCTGCAGGCGGCGGTAGCCAACCTGGCGCGGCTGCGGGAAGCGCTCGGCGTGCTGGTCGGGCTCGATCACGCCGTCGATGTGACCGAGGACGTCACGCTGCCGGGTGCGCCGACGCTCGCCGAGTCGCTCGGGGACGCGCCGTCGCTGCGCAGCGACGTGCAACTATTCCGCGGGCGGCTGCACGCGGCCGAGCGCGTGGCGCACGACGACTGGGCCGATTACGCGCCGTCGCTGCTCTTGACGATGCAGCCATTCTTGCAGTATCCGGCGACGGCGCAGCTGCCGGTGATGGGGTTCCAGGGGGAGCTGGTGCTGTCGTGGACGATCTACGACGGCGGGCTGCGCTACGGGCTCAAAAAGGAGCGCGCAGCCGTGGTGCGCGAGGCGAGCGCCGGCGTCGAGGCCGGCGTGCGGCAGGCCGAGGCGGAGGTGCGCGCGGCCGACGAGGAGGTGCGCCGCTCGGCGGCGTCGCTGGCGGCGGCGCGCGACGCGGCCACGCTCGCCGGCGAAGGGTTGTCGCTGACCAACCTCGCCTATCGCGCCGGCGCGTCGACGAACATCGAGGTCATCGACGCCGAGCGGCGCTCGCGCGACGCCGACACGGCGGTGGCGCAGGCCGAGGACGCCTGGCGGCAGGCGACGCTGGAGCTACTGTTGGCCAGTGGGCGCTTTCCGGCGCGGTGAGCCGGGGCGCGTTACATTCACCGCTCAAGGAGGAGGCGACATGCAGATGCGTGAGCTCGGCCGCGCCCGCCTGAAGGTCTCGGCGCTCGGCCTCGGCTGCATGGGCATGTCGGAGTTCTACGGCGGCCGCCGACGAGGCGGAATCGATCGCGACGATCCATCGCGCCCTCGATCTCGGCTGCAACTTCCTCGACACCGCCGACATGTACGGCCCGTACAAGAACGAGGAGCTGGTCGGCCGCGCCATCGCGGGCCGGCGCGACCAGGTCGTGCTGGCGACCAAGTTCGGCATCGTGCGCGACCCGAACAATCCGACCATGGTGCGCGGCATCAGCGGCAAGCCCGAGTACGTGCGCGCAGTCGTGCGACGGCAGCCTGCAGCGGCTCGGCGTCGACGTCATCGATCTCTACTACCAGCACCGCGTCGATCCGGCGACGCCGATCGAGGAGACCGTCGGCGCCATGGCCGAGCTGGTGCAGGCAGGGCAAGGTGCGCCACCTCGGCCTCTCGCGAGGCCGGCGCGCAGACGCTGCGCCGCGCCTGCGCCGTCCATCCGATCGCGGCGCTGCAGAGCGAGTACTCGCTGTGGAGCCGCGATCCGGAGGACGAGAGTGCTGCGCCGCCTGCCGCGAGCTCGGCATCGGCTTCGTCGCCTACAGCCCGCTCGGCCGCGGCTTCCTCACCGGTCAGATCACGCGCTTCGAGGATCTCGCCGCCGACGACTACCGGCGCTTCTCGCCGCGCTTCCAGGGCGAGAACTTCGCCAAGAACCTGGAGCTGGTCGCAGCGCATCGAGCAGATCGCGCGCGGAGAAGGGCTGCACGCGCGTCGCAGCTCGCGCTCGCCTGGGTGCTGGCGCAGGGCGACGACATCGTCCCGATCCCCGGCACCAAGCGCGCGCACGTACCTCGAGGAGAACCTCGGCGCCGCCGACGATCACGCTGAGCGCCGACGAGCTCGCGCGCATCGACGCGATCGCGCCCAGCGGCGTCGCCGCCGGCGCCCGCTACCCGGCGCACGTGCAGTTCGCACGCTGACCCGCGCGCGCTGATATACTGCCGACATGCGGCTTCTGCGCCTCGTGCTGGTCGGCCTGGCGCTCTTTGGATCCGGCGGCTGCCAGAAGGCGAGCGACGCGACCCAGGCCAAGCGCATGCCGCAGCCGCCGCCGGCCCGCGAGATCAGCGTGCCCCAAGGGCTGCGCATCGAAGTCGTCATCGCCGGCAAGGATGCGCCGGTGATCGACGCCGCACGCCTGCGCGCGACCGCGCCCGACTTCGTCGACCGCGAGCGGCGCGCCTGGCGGCTGGCGACGCTCGTCGGCGGCGAGGTGGCGACACCGGGCACCGAGTTCGTCGTCAGCGGTGCGCCGTCGGCGGGGTTGGTGCTCAAGCAGCCGGCGAGCGCGACCGAGCCGCAGCCGGCGCTGATGCTCAACCGGCGCGGCGATCTGGTGGCCACGATGCTGACGCCGAACGCGCCCTTTCCGGCGTTTCACGGCGCCGGCGGACGGCTGGGCCGCCCCGGCGATACGACGCCGCACATCCCCGGCGTCGTGCGCATCGTCGTGGCGCACACGATCAAGTAGTGACGGCCGCGAGGAGATCGTCGATCGACCACAGGGTCGCCGACACCGAGGCGAACTGGATCGTGTCGCCGGCGTCGACGGGAACCGCGCGCCCGGCGGGTAGTCGCGTGCCGTTGAGCCAGGTGCCGTTCTTGCTGCCGGAGTCGCTCAGGCAAGGCAGCCCGCCGCCCATCGCGAACACGGCGTGCAGCTTGGAGATCTTTCCGCTCGGCAGCATGACGTCGGCGCCTTCGCGACCGATGGTGACGTCGCGGCCGTTCTTCGGGGTCAGCGAGAAGATGTCGACCCCGTCGAGGTCGCGGCTGCCACAGAGCACATCCTGGCCTTCGCGGCTGGCCGTGTTGACGAAGTCGGCGAAGCT
The DNA here is from genome assembly GCA_963816965.1 of uncultured delta proteobacterium. Taxonomy (GTDB): domain Bacteria; phylum Myxococcota_A; class Polyangia; order Palsa-1104; family Palsa-1104; genus JAQBQH01. The sequence goes on along the minus strand of CAWFMP010000004.1, from coordinate 1,395,798 downwards.
GTCGATCACGTCGGGCGCCGTCAACACCAGGAACCAGCGGCCGTGGCGCTTGGCGAATTCGTCGCGTCCGAGCGCTTCCAGCTCCCCCCGCACCTCGTCGACATCCACGAGCTTACTCTATCATTAATGCGCTAGCGCTGACGCGCGTCGCGTGCCGCGCGCGCGAAGCGGCGCAGGTGGTGCAGCAGGAGCGGCGGGTCGTGCCACGGCACGTCGGCGAAGCGTCCGGGCCACGGCAGCCAGGCGGTCAGCGCGAGCGAGCTCTCGGCGGCGGCCCGCCACGAATCCTCGGGAAACATGGAAATGACGCGCGCGCCGCGCGGACGCGGCGGCTGCACGCGCGGCACTCCGGTGAGCAGCTCGCGCACGGCGCGCGAGAAGTCGACGCCGCACAGCCGGCCCAGGTGGATCGCCGGCACCGGGCGGGCGTTCAGCTCGATGATCTGCAGGTGGTCGTCGCCGTCGAGCACCCAGTCGAGCGCGCAGAAGCCGTGGTAGCCGGAGCGCGCGCCGACGGCGCGGATGAGCGGCTCGACCTCGCGGTGGCTCATGAAGCGGCGCGCGCTCGACGGTCCGAACGGCCCCGGCCAGGTGCGCACCTTGAACGCCGACATCCAGCCGATGGGCACGCCTCGATCGAAGAGCACCACGGTGTTGCCGACCGGCCCTTCGACGAAGCGCTGCGCCACCACCGGCGCGCCTTCGGCGAGGGCGTCGAACGAAGCCTCGAGCTCGCGTCGCTCGCGCACCAGGCGCACGCCGAGGCCGGCGAAGCCGCCCGACGTCTTCAACATGAGCGGCAGGCCGAGATCCTCGGCGGCGGCGCGCGCATCGTCGAGCGACCGGCAGGTGCGCGACGCGGGCACCGGCAGACCGGCCGCGGAGGCGAGCGCGCAGAAGGCCGCCTTCGACGCCAGCGCGCGCGACCAGGGATGGGCGCCCGCGATGGGCAGGACGCCGTCGAGCCACGGCTCGGCGCGGCGCGCGGCCAGCGCCTCGAGCAGCGGGTCGTCCACGATGAGGACCCAGTCGTAGTGCGCGCTGTCGAGGTGATCGCGCAGCGCCTCGACGAACCCGTCGAGGACCGGGGGCGCGTCGATCACCTCGTCGACGAAGCGGGTCTGCGCCAGCGGCCAGCCGCGCGGGCAGAAGGCGACGACGCGGGCACCGGCGCGGCTCAGCACCCGCGGCAGGCGCGCCGGCGCCAGCCACTCGCTCGCGCAGGCGACCAGGATCGCCGGTGGCTCGGCGTCCCGCCGCGCGCTCATGCGGCGCCTGCGAAGGCTGCCGCCGAGCCGATCCCACCGGGATGCACCAACGCGGAGGCACGCGGCAGGATTCGGCCCAGCGGCAGGCTTGGAGACTGCTCGACGCCGGCGGAGCGCACCTGAGCGCTCGCCTAGTAGTGACGCTCGAGGATGTACCAGCCGAAGGCGCGCAACATCACCTTCGGGATGGTGTCGGGCAGGAGCGGATCGGCCGCGCGCCAGGCATCCTCGACGAGCGCGCGCGCTTCGTCGGCGCACGCCTGGACGGCGCCGATCGACTCCAGCTGCTCGACCACGCCCGAGACGACCACCGGATCGGTGGGGTGCGACGCCAGCGTCGCCACCAGCTGCTTGCGTCCGTCGGCGTCGAGTCGCGACATCGCCTTGGCGACCGGCAGGGTGATGGAGCCGTTGGAGATGTCCTCGGCGCGCGCCTTCAGATCGTTCTTGAAGCCGCGCAGGTTGAGCACGTCGTCGATGATCTGGAACGACAGGCCGAGCGCCTCGAAGAAGCGGCCGACCGCCTCGATCTGCGCCTCGCTGCCGCCGCCGGCGACCGCGCCCATGCGCGCCAGCGCCGCCGCCGGCGCCGCCGTCTTGAGCCGATGCTTGGCGCACACTGCGCGCTCGAGCTCGCGCGAGTCGCCGGTCTCGACGGCGCGCTGCAGCTGCGCGTCGAGCCCGTCGAGATCGATGGCCTGCCCCGCGTGGCCGGCGCGCATCGCCTCGAAGTACAGATCGTACAGGCGCAGCTTGTCGTGCGCCGAGACCTCGCTCGTGCGCAACAGGCGCTGAGTGATGAAGTAGCCGGCGGTGCCCGAGTTGATGGCCAGCGGCTCACCGTAGATGAGGTGTGCCGCCGGACCGCCGCGCCGCACCGTCGACTTGTCCTCCACGTCGTCGACGATGAGCGAGCCGACGTGCATGAGCTCGGGGATCGCGAGCCACTGCACGAACTTGCGCGAGTCGCCGTCGACCACGTCGCAGCAGGCGAGCGCGGCGTACGAGCGCCACGACTTGCCGCCGCGATCCGCGATCTCGCGCAGCGGCTTGAACAGCGAGCGCGCGATCTGCTGCTTGTCGACGCCGTCCATGTACTGATCGCGATCGTCGGCCGCGATCAGCTCGCGCACCTCGGCGTGCGTCGGCTCCATCGGCATCAGCGCCGCGACCGACTTGCGCACCTCCTCGCCGACGGCGGCGAAAAATTCGTCGAGGTCACTCACCGGCTCGAAGCCCGAGCGCTCGATGTAGGCGACGCCCGAGACCTCCTGGCCGCGCATCGCGCCGCGCACGTTGCAGCGTCCTTCCCAGAACGCGGGCTTGGAGATGCAGGTGATGAACTCCTGGTCGGCGAAGGCGGCGTCGATCGACAGCTCGATGCCGGCCTCGGGGATGGCGAGCTTCCACGCCAGCGGGTAGTCGTAGAACGTGCGCGTCGAGCGCCACGGCGATGCCGGGGCGAAGGTCAGCGTCGCGGTAGTCGTGGCGGTAGCCGGCCTGGTCGACGTGGATCGCCCACTGGCCGAGCACCTTGCCGTCGTCCACGCGCACCAGCGCGTAGGCGGTCAGCTCCTCGCCGTCGTCGAGCTGCACGGCGGCCCAGTTCCAGGCGACGTCGGGGCGCTCCTCCTGCTCCGGATCCGGCGCCGAGAGCTGCGGGCTGATGGCCGCCGGCTGCTCGCGCGGACCGCCGAACTCGTGATCGTACCAGCCCTGGCCCTTGGCGATCGGCCGCGCCGCGCCGCGGAACGTGACGCTGCCGTCGACGCGGCAGCGCGGGATGAAGTAGTAGAACATGTCCTCGCCGGTGGGGCCGCGGACCACGCCGTCGTCACCGTGGCGCGTGACCGGCTTCTCCGGATGGAAGGTGAGGTCGCAGCCGACGCCCGCCTTCTTGTCGGCGAGCTGGAGGCGATAGCTGCCGTCGTCGTTCTTGAAGTAGCGCGAGCCGGCGAAGTCGAGCTCGAAGCGGCGCTCGCCCACGTGGATCGGGCCGTCGAAGATGCGATCGGGCGCCGGCACGCGGCCGCGCTCGAGGATCTCGGAGATGGCGCGATTCAGCCGCGGGTCGCGCGAGCCGCGTCCGTTCTTGATGCGCTGCAGGCCCATCTCGGGCGCGCACGGATCGACGTTGCGAGCGCGCCAGGTACGTCTTGGTGCCGACGTCGCTGAGCGCCCAGGTGCACGAGTGCGCGTAGGTCGGCGCCCCCGTGGCTTCGTCCTTCCCTTTGATGATGCGGAAGAAGGCGGCGAACAGCGACAGCTCGTGACCATCGATCGTCGTTACGTGGGTGTTGACGTACCACCACTCGGTCGCGGACGAACGGTGCGGTAGGTCGTGAACGGCGAGATCGATCGGTCCTGGTACCGGCCAGTCTGCGAACGTCGTGCGCTCCACTCGGTCACCTCGTATGCGATCTAGTGGGTGCCGCAGCGCGGCGGGCGGGGACAAAATTTCGGTTAAGTATTTTCTGAGTCAAACTTTGTTGGGGCGCGTCCGTGGCACCGCAGGCGGTGGTCGCGGCCGCCGTGCTAAAGTGCGCTTCGGCTTGCGCGCCGCGATCCAGCGATTTCTCTCACGTCCGACGGCAACTTGGGCCGCGATCGCGCTCGCCGTGGCGCTGGCGGCGCCCTCGATCTCCACCGGCCTGAGTGCGGACGATTGGTTGCAGCTCATGATCGCGGGCGGGCGGCACCCGGTCCCCGGCCTGCCGGCGAGCCGCTTCGATCTGTTCTCGTTCGTCGGGCACGATCCGCACGACACGCTCTTGCAAATGAACCTCGGCGTGCTGCCGTGGTGGACCGACCCCGCGGTCAAGCTGGCCTTCTGGCGCCCGCTGTCCTCGCTCACGCACATGGTCGACTGGACCTTTTGGCCGGGCTCGCCGCGCGCCATGCACGTGCACAGCCTTGTGTGGTTTGCCCTCGCGCTGGTCGCGGTCGCTGCCTTCTATCGGCGCTTCTTCGCCGCGTTCGGGGGCGCAGGCGGTGGGGCGGCGAGCGGCGTGGCCTGGGCGTCGGGCCTGGCGACCCTCCTGTACGCGATCGACGACGCCCACGGTCCCGCGGTCGGTTGGATCGCCAACCGTAACGCGATGATCGCGGTCGCCTTCGCCGTGCCGGTGCTGCTCCTGCACGATCGCTGGCGGCGGCAGGGCTGGCGCGCCGGCGCCTGGGTCGGTCCTTTGTGCCTCGGCGTCGCGCTCGGCGCCGGCGAATCGGCGCTCGCCGTTGCCGCCTATCTCGGCGCCTACGCGCTCTGTCTCGATCGCGCGCCCTGGCGCGCGCGGGCGCTGTCGCTCGCTCCGTACCTCGGAGTGGTCGTGGTGTGGCGCGTCGTCTATCACGCGCTCGCATTCGGCACTGCGTACTCGGGCGTGTACGTCGACCCGGGCGCGGAGCCGCTCGCCTTCTTGCGCGTGCTGCCGTCGCGCGCCGCCTTTTTGCTCGCCGGTCAGCTGGCGGGGCCGTGGAGCGACTTCGCCGCGCTGTGGTCGTTCGTCTCGCCGCACGCCGAGCGCAACGCGCTGGTCGTGGCCGCGCTGGTGGTGGTGCTGTTCGTCGCGCTGCTGGCGCCGTTGTGCCGGCGCGATCCGCTGGCGCGCTTCTTCGCCGTGGGGGCGCTGGGCGCCGTCGTTCCGGTGTGCTCGACGTTTCCCGCCGATCGCCTGCTCTGGTTCGTCGGCATCGGCGCCATGGGCCTTTTGGCGCGCTGGCTCGAGCTGCGACCGCGCGCCTGGTGGGCGGCCATCGTCGCCGCGCTCTTGATCCTCGTCCACCTGGTGCTGGCGGCGCCGCTTCTGGCCCTGCGCTCGCGCTCGATGGACACGGTGTCCAAGCCGCTGCGCCGCGCGAACGCCACCATTCCGCCGTCGGAGACGCTGCACGGCGGCATGCTGGTGTTGGTCAATCCGCCCTCGGACATCTTCGCCGCCTACATCGTCATCTTGCGCGCGTCCCAGGGGCACCCGCTGCCGGTGACACGCTGGCTCGCCACCGGCACCAGCGACGTGGCGGTCACGCGGCTCGACGATCGAACGCTGCGCGTGCGGCCCGAGGGCGGCTTCATCCCGTTCGTCTCGGAGCACATGCTGCGCCGGCCCGATCGACCGTTCGTGCGCGGCCAACGGATCCATCTGACCGGCGTCGACGTCACCATCGTCGACGTGATGCCCGACGGACGGCCGGCCGAGATCGAGGCGCGCTTCGACCGATCCATCGACGATCCGACGCTGCACTGGGCGGCGTGGCACCGGGGCGGCTTCGCGTCCTGGACGCCGCCGCCCGTCGGCGCGCGGGTGGTGCTGCCGGCGACCAGCTTCCTCGACGCGGTGTTCGGGAAATAGCCAACCTCAGGGCTGCGGCGGGCGCCGGCGCATCAGGCCCTCTTGCGCAGTCGAGGCCACCAGCCGCCCGTCGCGCGTGAACACGCGGCCGCGCACCAGGCCGCGCGCGCCGTGCGCCGCCGGCGAGTCCATGACGTGCAGCAGCCACTCGTCGACGCGAAACGGCTGATGGAACCACATCACGTGATCGATGCTGGCGATCTGCATCCCGGGCACGAACCAGCTCACGCCGTGCGGCAGCAGCGCAGTGCCGATGAAGCCGTGGTCCGACGCGTAAGCCAGGAGGTAGGGGTGAAGCGTCGGATCGTCGGGCAGCCGATCGACCGTCTTGAGCCACACCGCGCGCGCCGGCGGGTGCTTCTCCGGCAGGAACGGATCCGGCGGCGGATCGACCGGCCGCATCTCGAACGGCCGCTCCGCGGTCGCGCGCTGGCGAAACAGCTCGGGCAACGGCCGCGTCGACGCCGCCACGATCTCCTGCTCGGTGCGCAGCTCTTCGGGCGGCGGCACGTCGGGCATCGCGTCCTGATGCTCGAAGCCGGGCTCGTGCTTCTGGAACGACGACGACAAGTTGAAGATCGCCTTGCCGTTCTGGATCGCGACGACGCGGCGCGTGGTGAACGAGCTGCCGTCGCGGATGCGATCGACGTCGTACACGATCGGTCGATGCACGTCGCCCGGCCGCAAGAAATACGCGTGCAACGAATGGATCGCGCGCTCGGGCGGGACGGTCTGCACCGCCGCCGACAGCGCCTGTCCGAGCACCTGGCCGCCGAAGACCGTGCCCCATCCGAGGTCCTGGCTCTGGCCGCGAAACAGGTTCTCTTCGATCTTCTCCAGCGCCAGGAGCTTCACCAGCTCGTCGAGGACTTTCGCCATCCGGCCATTGTAACGCGATGGCGTCAGGCGGCCAGCGCCGAGACCAGGTCCTGCGAGTCGCCGATGCCGTCGATGACCGAGTGCGCGACCGCCTGCGCTGCCAGCTTCATGCGCCACGGCAGCGCGTTCGAGTAGAGCACGCGCCGCGCCTGCGGATAGCGCCAGCGCACCTCGAGCAGCAGCTCGGCGCCGCTCTGGTCGGGCGACAGGTTGTAGTCGGAGACGACGGCGTCGAAGACCAGCTCGTCGAGGTAGTGGCGCGCATCGACGACGCTGGTGGCGACGATGACGTGATGGCCGGCCTTTTCGAGCGCGCGGCGGTGCAGCCAGGCCGTCGTCTCGTCGTCCTCGACCATGAGGATCATCATGTGCCCGATCGTGCGGAGCGCGATCGCAGGTGGCAAGCGCAGCCTTTGCACGAAGACCCGTTTACGGCGTTTACGACGGCTGGCGCGGGTGCATGCCGGCGGCCCGATAGATGGCGTCGATGACCCGCATGTTGGCCACCGCGTCCGAGGGCGGCGTCAGCGTCGGCGCGCCGCGCAGGACCGCGTTGCAAAACGCCTCCAGCTGGAACTCGTAGGTGGGCCGTTTGGTCACGCGCTCGACGCGCCTGTTGCCGCCGGCGCGCACCACCAGCTTGTGCCAGAGCTGCGGCATCACCGGGTTGGAGATGCTGCAGCTCGCCGTGCTCGCCCACGACCCGCGCCGAGATGCGCAGCAGGGTCGACGACCACATCGAGCAGTGCACCTGGCCGGTGTGGCCGCTGGGAAAGCGCAGCTCGGCGTGCATGGCGCGGTCGACGTCGGGTCGGTGCAGCTTGGCCGCGGCGCTCGACCACCTCGGGCTCCTCGCCGCCGAGAAAGCGCGCCAGGTGCACCGCGTAGCAGCCGGCGTCCATGAGCGCGCCGCCGGCGAGCGCGTGGTTGTAGCGGATGTCGGAGAAGCGCGGCAGCGGGAAGCAGAGCCAGGTCTCGACGTGGCGCAGGCGGCCGAGCTCGTGCGCGTCGAGGATCTCGCGCACGCGGGCAGCCAGCGGGTGGTAGCGATAGTGGAACGCCTCCATGACCACGCGCCCGCTGGCGGCGGCGGCGGCGGCGACCTCGGTCGCTTCGTCGGCGTTGGCGCAGAACGGCTTCTCGCACAGGACGTGCTTGCCGGCGGCGAGCGCCGCGCGGGTCCACCTGCCGTGCAGGCCGTTGGGCAGCGGGTTGTAGATGGCGTCGACGCCGGCATCGGCGAGGAGCGCTTCGTAGCTGCCGTGCACCGTGTCGATCCCGTGCTTGTTGGCGAAGCGCGCCGCCTTGTCGCGATCGCGGGCGGCCACGGCGACCACCCGGGCGTCGGCGATGGCGCGCGCGGGGCGGATCAGTGCGGCGGGCGCGATGCGGGCGGCGCCGAGGATGCCGAGGCGGAGCGGGGCGGGAGTCGTCGTCATGGCGCTGCATCATAACGCTGCGCTACTGTGCGTCCATGATGCGTCGCGCGCTCGTCGCCGCCGGGGTCGTGCTGCTGGCCGCCTGCCCGCGCGCGCACAAAGAGTCGCGCGATCTGGCGCCCGCGACCACGCCGGCGCCGCTGTCGTGCCGCTCGCTGCAAGGCTGCACCGATGCCTGTGCCGGCGCGGCGTGCGCGGAGGCGTGCGTGCGCCGGCTGACGGCGGCGGCGCGGCCGGCCTACGAGGCGCTGCAAGCGTGCGTCGTGCCGGCGTGCGCCGACGCCGACGCGGGCGCCGCGCCCTGTCGTGCGCCGGGCTCGTTCGCGTGCAAGATGTGCGTGCTCTCGCATTGCGCGGCGCAGGCGTCGCGCTGCCTGGCGCGCTGACTACGCCTGCGCCCAGAGCGGCGGCCCGACGGGGGCGCGGCGGCGCGGCGCGAACGCGTCGATGAGCCTGCCGTAGCGGGCAGCGACGAGCGTGATGAGCCCGTCCCAGGTCACCGCGCCGGCGCGCCACGCGTCGACATCCGCGCGCAGGAGCGACGGTGACGGGTTCGCGACGCTCATTGGTATCCCCCCACCCGAGCAGCGCCCAGGGTACACGCGCCGTCGCTGCGCGCCTTGAAGGCTCTTGCGCTCAGCCGAGGAAGCGCGTGATCGCGGCGTCGATGAGCTGCGGCTGCCGCAGCGTCAGATCGTGGCTGGCGTCGGGCACGAGCAGCGTCTCGAGCGCCGGCAGGTGCGCGCGCGCGACCTCGATCGCGCGCGGCGCCGCATACATCTTTTCGTGCTCGCCATAGACCAGCAGCGCGGGCGCGGCGATGGCGCCCATGACCTCGGGAGCGAGCCGCCGCGGCAGCGGCAGCGTGCGCCCGCGGAAGTTGCGCAGGCCCGCGTGCATGACGTCGACGAGCGCGCTCATCCAGGCGTCGTAGCGCGCGTCGCCGGCAGCGGGCACCGCCGCCCAGCGCAGGTAGTCGTCGACGAAGCGGCGCCGGGGCAGCGCGATCATCGGCAGCCCGCGCAGCACGAACGCCAGCGAGAACGAGCCGAACGACGCCCCCGGCGCCAACAGCACCAGGCGGCGTACGCGCCCGGGGTGGCGCGCCGCGAAGTGGGCCGCCAGCCAGCCGCCGTAGGACATGCCGCCGAGATCGACCCTCGGAAGTCCGAGCGCGTCGAGGAGCGCGATAAGCCAGCCGATGAGCTCGTCGACGGTGCGCGGCACGCGGGTGGGGCGCGAGAAGCCGAAGTCACCGAGCGTATCGGGCGCGTAGACGCGGCGCACCCGTCCGAGGTCGGCCGCGTTTGGCGCCCACATGGCCGACGTCACGTGAAACCCGTGCAACAGCACGAGCGGCGGCGCGTCGGGCTGGCCCCACTCCTGCACGCGCGTCGTCTCGCCCGGGGCGGTGGGCACGTCGCGCGGCTCGGGCGCGGTCGTCCACAGCTGCAGCATCGCGTCGTACGCGCTGGTGAACGCCGTCTCCGACACGGTCGACATCGTCCCTCGGTAACACACTGTCGGAAGGCGTCAAGGTTGCCGCCGCGGCCGAAATTGGCTACGGTCGCGCCGATGCGTTGGTGGTGCCTGGTCGCGCTCCTGGTCGGTGGCTGCTCGAGCGCGCAGTCGACCGGCGGTGACGCTGGACCGCTCGCCGGCATCGGCGCGCAATTCATGCAGCAGCGCGGCTGCCCGACCTGCCATCAGGCGGGCGGCGGCGCCGGCACGCTCGCCGGCAATGTCGTCGCCGTCCAGGGGACCACGGCCTATCCGGCGAACCTCACGCCGGATCGCACCACCGGAATCGGCGGCTGGGCGGACGAGCAGATCATCCGCGCCTTCCGGTTCGGCGTGGATGCGCACGATGCCGAGCTGTGCCCGACCATGCCGCGCTTCGACGCCATCGGCGACGTCGAGGCGGCCGCGATCGTTGCGTATCTGCGCAGCTTGCCGCCGGTGACGCACGCCATCCCGGCGTCCCTCTGCCCGCCGGTCAAGCCCCCACCGGGAGCGGACATGGCGATGCCGATGCCGCTCGACATGTAGCGCCATGCCTAAAGAATGGGCAACCACCGCGCGACGACCGCGCAACGGGGCGGTTGCAGTAGATGCGAGCCGCGCGCGCCACGAGAACACAGCTTATCCACAGATCGCTGTTGATGGCGCGCTCAGCAGCCGGTCGGGTGCCAGCCGGAGCTGACCGTGCCGTAATTGCTCTGGTAGAGATCGAGCCCGAGCTTGGACGCCTCGGGGGCGCACAACGGACCGTAGGTGACGTAGCTGCAGGACGGGTTCGAGTTGTGGACGCAGTCGTAGTCCTGATCCATCTCGAGCGCGCACGGGATCGACGAGCGTGGTCAGATCGATGCGGCCGAGCGGCGCCCGGGCCGCCGCCGAGGCGGGATCGGCAGAAGTACTGCATCTGGCCACGCGGCGCGCCGTCGTTGGTCTCGTCGCTGAGATCGAACGGCGCGTGCGGCCCGCCGACGTCGTGCGAGTCGCGCCAGAAGCGGCTCGCGCCCGGCGGCATGTCGGCGAGGTCGAAGACGCCGGTTGCGCCGGCGGCGCCCTGGTCGGTCGTTGGCGGCGAGAGGCGCGGCGTGCAGCGCGGCGTCCATCGACATGATCATGCGGTTGTACTCGCCGCCGCCGCAGCTTCCGGGATCGGTCGGCGCTCGGCGTTCTGTCCGCCGGTGACGCGGTAGAGCCTGGTGACGTGGCTCAGCATCGAGCGGCGGTCGCTCGCCGAGCGCGCGAGCTCTTGCATGCGCGCCGTCAGCGTGAAGAAGACCGAGCGCGCCGACGGATCGAGGCGCATCCATAGATCGCACACGCTGGCGAGCGTGGTGCCGTCGAGGCCGTTCGACTGGGCGCCGGGGTGCGCCTGCAGGTAGGCCAGGTAGGTCGCGAGCAGCCGCTGGCGATTGTCGTCGAGTGAATCGACGGGCGGCGCGGCCGCGTCGCCGCCGGCGGGCGCGAGATCGGCGACCGGCGACACGCCGTCATCGCGCGCGCCGCCGTCGCTGCTGACACCGTATCCCTCGTCACCCGCGCCGCCGCCGGTGCACGCGGTCAACGTCGCGCCGAGGAGCGCCGCCGCGGTCAGACCGTACCGCATCCGCGCAGCCTAACGCGGTTGGCGGGCCCGCCGGGGCGGCGCCCGGAAATCGACTAACCCGGTAAGTGCTCGCCAGCCGGGCGCGCTGTGCTTATGATCCGGACATGCGCTGGCGGCTCGTCACGATCGGGCTCCTCGTCATCGGCGGTGCGGTCGGCGCCGGCGTGCGCGCCTCGGCGCGCGCCCCATCGCCCGCTCCGGCGGGCGCGCCATCGCCCGCCGCGGCCTGCGCGCTGCCCGGCGACGTGTTCTGCACGGTCGACGCCGACTGCACGCCGTTCGTCGCCCTGTGCGACGTCACGTCCAACCTCTGCACCTGCCTGTCGGCCGACGGCGGCGTAGGTGATCTCGGCAGCCGCTCCGACCTCGGCCGCGTCGATGCGGCGACGCCGCCCTCGACGGGCGGTAGCAGCAACGGCGCCCCCCCGGTAGTCGGCGGCGGCATGACCGCTCCGGCCCGGAACGCCGGCTGCTCCTACATCCCCGGCGCCGGCGCTTGACCGCGGTTCGGTACCTTGGTAACAAGGTACCATGGTCAAGCAGAAGGGCGAGATCCTGGTCGAGCGCACGCAAACCGGCGTGCGCATGGAGAAGCGCCTGCTCAAGGTGTGCAAGGCGCTCGCCGACTATCACGACCTGACGCTCGGCGACCTCCTCGAGGGGATCGTGCTCCACGCCTTCGACGGCAAGTGCGCCTTCGACAAGAAGTCGCTGGCGCTCATCGCCGATTTGAAGCGCATCTACGAGCTCGACCTCGACGCCGGCGCCAGCCATCGGCTGCGCGACAAGTCGTGAGCGACGCCGACGTCGAGCGCCTGGTCGCCGCGTTCGAGCGCTGCACGCTGCCCCCCGCCGAGCTCCACCATCGGCAGCACGTGCAGGTCGCGTGGTGGCTGCTGCGCGCGGCGCCGCCGCTGCCGGCGATGGAGCGCTTCGTCGGCGACCTGCGCCGCTACGCCGCGCACATCGGCAAGCCCGAGCTCTATCACGAGACCATCACCTGGGCCTATCTGCTCCTCATCAACGAGCGCCTGGAGCGCGCGGGGCGGCAGCGATCGTGGGAGCAGTTCGCGCGTGACCACGCGGAGTTGCTCGCGCCCGCGCTCCTGCACGCCTACTATCGGCCCGAGACGCTGGCGTCCGAGCTGGCGCGGCGTGTCTTCGTCTTCCCCGACCGTCGCCCGGGCGCCTGGACTGCATCGGATGCACTCTAGTACCTCGCCGCAGTGGTTTTGACCGGTCTGCGCCGGTCCTCGACGCCCATGGCTTCGTTGCTCCTCCTCGAAATACAGCCAGTATTCCTTCGTCGTCGCGCCTCGCCCTGCGCGCCGAATCCTCGGCGGATACCAATCAAAACCACTGCGGCGAGGTACTAGTGACAGTCGGGGCCCGGCTGCAGCCAGTCGCACGGGCCGCTGTCGACCAGATCGGACGAGGGCGTGCCGCGCCGCCCGCCCATGTCGTCGAGGACGTTGACGGTCAGCTGCTGCACCGCCTGGTCCTCGACGTCGAAGCAGTCGGTGTCACCGCTGGCGCAGTCGCGCGCGCCGCCGCTGTTGCGGAACGAGGCGCGCCCGACCCAGGAGTCGAGGCCCTCCGACCAGTGCATCGATCCGGCGTTGAACACGCGCGCGCCCGAGCTGTGCTGGTACGCCACCGCCACCGGCGACTCGCCGCTGGCGAGGCTCGTGGGGGGGATGCTGGCCACGTCTCCGATCGTGACCACGTCGAACGGCAGCGCGGTCCTGCCCTGGTAGCGCGCTTCGTACTCGTAGCCCATGATCGGCCCCAGCGCGCCCTGGCGCAGCGCGACGTTGCGTAGCAGGGGGTGCTGAAGATCGGTGATGGTCAGCGGATCGGTCACGGTGAGCCGGTCGAAGGGGTGGTCGAAGCAGTCGGGATGCGCCTCGCCGCACCAGCCGCCGTAGTGGGTGCCCGAGAGCGTGTCGGTGGGGTTCGCGTCCGGTGGCCCGCCGAGGTCGATGGGCTTTTCGCCCCACTCGTTGCGCACTGGATCCGCGGCGGTCGCGTCGGGCGTGGTGACGGAGAAGGCGTGTGGATCACCGGGTCGAAAGCGCAGCACGCCGTCGCACATGTCGGAGCTGAAGAACGCCAGGTGCATGCCGCGGTCGCGCGCGCTCTCGATCTGATCGCGCATCTGGGGTGACCAGTACTCGTCGTGGCCGACCGAGAGGAAGGCGCGTCCGCGCTCGAGCGCGTGCGGATTTTCGTGCACGTCGAGGTTCGACAGATAGGTGACGTCGTAGCCCTCGCGCTCGAGGAAGCGCACCATCGAGTATTCGTAGGTGAAGTAACCGCCGGAGAATGGGTAGCCCCACCCGGCCGGGCTGCGCATCGGGCGGTCGAGCGAGATCCACTGCGGATGATCGCCGTACCAGCTCGAGCTGTTGGTGGTGCCGTCCCAGCTGTTGTACATGGCGTCCGTGAAGTCCGAGCGCTGGAACACCAGATCGGCCACGCGCTGATCGTCGCGCACCACGAACGTCAGCATCGTCGCCACCAGGCCCGCGGAGAGCCTCAGCGCGTACACGCCCGAGACGGCATGCGCGGGCAGCGTGATGCTGAAGGTCGTGGGCCAATTCGGCTCGCACGGCACATCCCAGGTCGAGGCGGGCGGCAGCGGCCGCGGGACCACGATCGCCTGGCCACTGTCGACCTCGCGCGCGCCGACGCCGCCATACCAGCCCGTGCGAAACAGGGTCCAGAACAGCGGCGAGGCTTGCGCGGAGACCTTGACCTCGACGGTCTGTCCCGCCGCGTACGACGGCTTGTCGGTGTAGCCTTCGACCTCGTGGTGCATCGCCCACTGCGGATAGGGCACGAACCAATCGCCGGTGCCCGCGAGCTGGTTCTCCATCACCACCGGGTTCATCAAGAGCGGGGCCGGTCTGCCCCTCGGCCGCGGGGCCTGGCATGCGGACGTGCCGGCAAGAAACGCCAGCGCCAGCCCGAGAAGGCCCTTCATGACGCCGATTGTAGCAGCGTATACTGAAAGCGGCTTGGCCATGCCCTCGCTCGCGCCCGACAACTACGAGATCCTCGAAGAGCTGGGCGAAGGGGCGTTCGCCCGCGTCTTTCGCGCCCGTGAGAAGCGCTCGGGGCAGCTGGCGGCGCTCAAGATCTTGAAGGAGGGATTCGCCGGCGACGCGGAGGTGATCGAGCGCTTCCGGCGCGAGGTCTTCGCGGTGGCATCGATCGACAGTCCGCACGTGGTCAAGCTGCACGACTTCGGCATGAGCGGCGCCGAGGTCTTCATCGCCATGGAATACCTGCAGGGGCCGACGCTGCGCGAGCTGTTGCGCGGCCGCCCCTGGTCGGCGAAGTCGGCGCGTGTCATCGTGGGGCAGGTGGCCGAGGCGCTCGCGGCGGCGCACGCCCAGGGGATCGTGCACCGCGATCTCAAGCCCGAGAACGTCATGCTGGTGCCTGGCGCGTACGGGCGGCAGGTCAAGGTGCTCGACTTCGGCCTCGCCAAGCTGGTCACGATCGAGCGCAAGCTCGAGCTCGAGCCGCTGACGCGGGCGGGGATGTGCTTCGGCACGCCGCAGTACATGGCGCCGGAGCAGATGCAGGGGCGCGCGGCGTCGCAGTCGGCCGACCTGTTCGCGCTGGCGGTCATCGCCTACGAGATGCTGTCGGGACGGCTGCCGTGGGACGGCGGCGATCCGCGCGACGTGTTTCGCGCGGTGCTCGGCTCGCCGCCGCCGCCGCTCGGCGACCTGCACGCGTCGGTGGCGCCGCAGCGCGCGGCGCTCGATCGCTTCCTCGGCGAGGCGCTGGCCAAGACGCCGGAGACGCGGCCGGCGGACGCCGGCGCGTTCTTCAGCGCGTTCGAGGCGGCGCTGTTCGGGCAGGCGCGGCGCGCGGGACCGATCTTCTGCGGAGATCACCGCCGCCGAGCTGCAGCCGTCCGACGTCGAGCTGAGCCTGGCGTCGACCGATCCGTTGCTGCGGGCGCTGCCGGACCCGTTGCCGGAGGGCGTCAGCTTCGATCCGCTGCATGCAACGATTCCCGGCCACCTGCCCGGCGGCGGGCGGCGGTTGCACTCGATGTGGAGCGTGAGCCTCTCGACGTTGCCGCCGCTCAGCCCTGGAGACGGCGACGAAGCGCCGCTGCTCGAGGCGCCCCCGGTGGTGCGCAAGAGCGGCAGCGCGAGCGCCGTGACTTCGCCGGCGAACGGGGTGGCGCTCGAGGCGGGCACCAAACGCTCGGTGACCGAGCTGGTGACGCCCCCGCGCGGGCGCGCGCCGCTGCGCTGGCTGGTGCTGATGGCGCTGTGCCTGATTGTCGCTGCGGCGCTGGCCGGCTACTTCGTCGGCCGCGCACCGCGCTGAGCTGGAGATCGATGCTCATGCGGTCTTGATGGCGGCCGCGCCGGCCAGCCCCAGCTCCTCGATGGCAAGCTCACGCATGCGAAATTTCTGCACCTTGCCCGTCACGGTCATGGGAAACGCATCGACGAACTTCCACCAGCGCGGGATCTTGTAGGTCGCGATCTGGCCCTTGCAATGCTCGCCGAGATCGGCGGCGCTGGCGGCGGCGCCCGGCTTGAGGCGCACCCACGCCATCACCTCTTCGCCGTACTTCTCGCTGGGCACGCCGATGACCTGCGCCTCCGACACCGCGGCGTGAGTGTGCAGGAACTCCTCGATCTCGCGCGGGTAGATGTTCTCGCCGCCGCGGATGATCATGTCCTTGATGCGCCCGACGATGTTGACGTAGCCGCGCTCGTCCATGGTCCCGAGGTCGCCGGTGTGCATCCAGCCGCCGGCGTCGATGCTGGCGCGCGTGGCTTCGTCGTTGTTCCAGTAGCCGCGCATCACCGAGTAGCCCCGTGTGCACAGCTCGCCGCGGGCCCCGCGCGGAAGGAGGCGCCCGTCTTCGTCGACGATCTTGATCTCGACGTGCGGATGCACCCGCCCGACCGAGCCCACGCGCAGCTCGAGCGGGTCGTCGAGCGCCGTCTGCGTCGACACCGGCGAGGTCTCCGTCATGCCGTAGCAGATGGTCATCTCGGGCAGGTGCATGCGCGTCAGCACCTGCTTCATGATCTCGACGGGGCAGGGCGAGCCGGCCATGATGCCGGTGCGCAGCGACGACAGATCGAAGTCGGCGAAGCGCGGATGGTCGAGCTCGGCGATGAACATCGTGGGCACGCCGTAGAGCGCGGTGCAGCGCTCGGCGGCGACGGTCTCCAGCACCTTGGCGGCGTCGAACGCCTCGTCGGGCACGACCATGGCGGCGCCGAGCGTGACGCAGGCGAGGTTGCCCATGACCATGCCGAAGCAGTGATAGAAGGGCACCGGGATGCACACGCGATCGCGCTCGTCGAGGCCGAGCGCGCGCCCGACCAGGTAGCCGTTGTTGAGGATGTTGTGGTGCGTGAGCGTCGCGCCCTTGGGATGTCCGGTGGTGCCCGAGGTGTATTGGATGTTGATCGGATCGTCGAGCTGCAGCGCCGCCTCCCGGGCGGCGAGCGCGTCGGCCAACAGGGCGCGGCCGGCGTCGGCGAGCGCGCCCCAGTCGTCCTCGAACGAGACCGTGTGGCGCAGCGACGGCAGTCGCGGCCGCACCTGGGCGATCATGGCCGCGTAGTCGCTGGAACGAAAGGCGCGTGCGTGCACCAGCACGCTGGTCGACGACTGCGCGAGCGCGTACTCGATCTCGGCGGTCTTGTAGGCCGGATTCAGGTTGACCAGGATGGCGCCCACGCGCGCGCAGGCCAGCTGCGTCACCACCCACTCGTAGCGGTTGGGCGACCAGAGGCCGACGCGATCTCCGCGCTCGACGCCGTACGCGATGAGGCCGCGCGCTACAGCCGTGGTCTCGTCGAAGAGCTGCCGCCAGGTGGCGCGATAGCCCTGGGCGCGCACCACGAGCGCGTCGCGATCGCCGAACCGGTCGCTGGTCCGGCGGAGCGCCGCGCCGATGGTGTCGCCTAGAAGTGGGGTGTCCCCCACGCCGTGTGCGTACGAGTGCATGCGCGGCAGTATACGGCGTCAGCGGGCGCCGCTGGACGGGCCGTCCCTGCGTGGTGACCGGCGCGCAATGTCGGCGCTCTACTCACCGTCGCCGATATGTGTGTCCGACGCGAACGCGTGTTGACGCTCGCCGACGGAAGAAGATAACATTGCCATTGCAATGTCCACGTCCGACCCCGCCGCCCTGGGGCCGCCCGAGGCCCCGGAGCCGACCGCTCCATCGGCGCCGCCGCCCGGCATGGAGCCCGAAGGCGGCGCCGAGCTGCAGCCCGGCACCTGGGTTGGCGAATACCAGATCGAGTCGAAGCTGGGGCAGGGCGGCATGGCGTCGGTCTACGCCGGCACCCAGCCGGTGATCGGCAAGAAGGTGGCGGTCAAGGTCATGAGCCGCCAGCTGTGCGTCGATCCGGTGCAGGTGGAGCGCTTCGTTCAGGAAGCGCGCGCCGTCAACCAGATCGGCCACCCCAACATCGTCGACGTGTTCGCGTTCGGGGCGCTGCCCGACGGCCGCAGCTACTTCGTCATGGAGTGGCTGCAGGGCGAGACGCTGGCGTCGCGGCTGCGGCGCGGCTGGCTCACCGTGCCCGAGGCGGTGGCGATCATGTTCCAGATCTGCGATGGGCTGGCGGCGGCGCACGACAAAGGCATCGTGCACCGCGACCTCAAGCCGGAGAACGTGTTCCTGGTGCCGGTGCGCAACCGGCGCATGCTGGTCAAGCTGCTCGACTTCGGCATCGCCAAGCTGCTCGGCCGCCGTGACGCGCGCGTCGATCGCACCGCCGAGGGCATGACGCCCGGCACGCCGAGCTACATGTCGCCCGAGCAGGCGCGCGGCAAGGACGTCGATCATCGCACCGACATCTATTCGCTCGGCGTGACGGCGTTCGAGATGCTGTGCGGGCGGCGGCCCTATCTCGGCAAGGAGGCGGTCGACGTCCTCTACCAGCACATTCACGCGGTGCCGCCGGCGCCGTCGAACCTGCGGCCCGACATCCCGCTGCAGCTCGAGCGGCTGATCGTGCACATGCTGGAGAAGAAGGCGGACCGCCGGCCGACGATCCCGGTCATCGAAGAGCGGCTGGCCGATCTGCGCGACGGACAGCTGGCGGCGCTCGGCGACACCGGGCCGTTTCCGCTGCGGGCGCTGGAGATGGATTCGGGGGCACAGCGCGCGCTGTCGCTGCCGGCGCCGAGCGAGTCGACCGACGATGTCGCCATTCCGCGCAGCGGGCCGCCACCGGTGCTGGTCGCGGCGGCGGCGCTGCTGCTCATAGTCGGGGTCGGCGCGGCGATCTGGAAGCTCACCCGCCCGGAGGCTGCGCCTGTGACGACCCAGAACGAGGCGCAGACGGCGTCACCGACGCAAGCGGAGCCGCTGGCGCCGCCGCCGGCCAAAGAGCCACCGAAGGGGCAGCCGCCACTGCCGGCGCAGCTGCAGTCGCCGGCCCGGATTGCGCCGCTGGCAGGCGCCGCGCGGCATGCGGCTGCGGTCGGCGCCAAGGCGTCTGCTCACGTGGCCTCGCATGCGTCGTCGGGCACGCGGGTCGCGTCGCATCGTCACGAGCAGCGCCACGACCCGATCGACGCCACCGCCGCCGAGGCGCCGTCGAGGCCGAACCGCGACTACATGATCGATCCGTTCTCTTCCCCCAAAAAGTAGGTCAGTGATCTCGCGCCCCGCCGCCACCGTCTTCGCCCTCGCCGCCGCCCTCGCCGCCGTCGGCCCGGTGCGCACGGGCGCCGCCGACGAGCGCCCGCGCGCTCGACGCCGCCGCCCAGGACGAAGGGCGCGAGCTCTACAAAAAGGCGATGACCCACTACGAGCTCGGGGCCTTCGACGACGCCATCGTCGAGTTCAAGCGCGCCTACGAGCTGACCTCCGCCCCCGGCCTGCTGTTCAACATCGCGCAGGTCTATCGCATGAAGAAGGACGCCGAGCAGGCGGTCTACTTCTATCGCACCTATCTGCGCCTCATGCCCGGCGCGCCCAACCGCGCCGACGTCGAGGCGTTGATCCTGGAGAACCAGGCGATCGTCGACGCGGCCAAGCAGCGGCAGCGCGAACAGGCTGCTGCGGCGGCAGCGGCCGCCGCAGCGCCGCCGTTCGCCGGGACGCCGCCGCCGCCGATGCCGCCGCCGCGCAAGCGGCCCTGGCGCGTCGAGCTGTGGAGCGGCGTCGGGGTCGCCGCGCTCGGCGTCGGCGCGCTCGCGGCCGGCGTCGGTCTGGGGGCCCGCTCGACCTCGGACGCCAACCAGATCAGCCGCGCCAACGCGCAGGGCGATGTGCCGTGGGATCAGGGCAAGCAGCAGCTCTATCGCGACGGCCAGAACGCCGCCACGGCGTCGACGGTGACCTACATCGTCGGCGGCGCCCTGGCGGCGACGGGTGCCGTGCTCCTCACGCTCGGCCTGCGCGATCGCGCGCGGGGGCGGGCGATGGCGGTGGCCCCGACCGCGCATGGCGTTGCACTGGTGATGACATGCGCATTCTAGTCGTCGCCGCCGCCGCGCTGGCCGCGGGCTGCTCGTTCCATCCCTCCGTCTCCAACGGCAGCTTCGAGTGCGGCGACAACAACGCCTGCCCGCCCGGCTTCGTCTGCGCCGACGACGGCCACTGCTACCGCCCCGACGCGCTGCCCGACCTCGGCAGTGGCATCTGCCTGCCGATCACCTGCGCCGCGCAGGGCAAGGACTGTGGCGCCGTCTCCAACGGCTGCGGCGCCACCGTCAGCTGCGGGCTGTGCGATGCGCCCAACAGCTGCGGCGGCGGCGGACCGGCCAACGTCTGCGGCTGCACGCCCACCTCGTGCGACGTGCAGGGCTGGAACTGCGGCACCGCCACCGACGGCTGCGGCACCACGATCACCTGCGGCAGCTCCTGTCCGTCGGGCCAGAGCTGTGGCGGCGGTGGCCCCAACATCTGCGGCGTCGGCGTCTGCATGGCGACAACCTGCGCCGCGCAGGGCAAGAACTGCGGCACCATCAGCGACGGCTGCGGCGCCACCCTCGACTGCGGCCAGTGCGCCGCGCCGCAGAGCTGCGGCGGCGGCACGACCGGCGTCGTCAACGTCTGCGGCTGCACGCCCGCCACCTGCGCGGGCCTCGGCAAGAGCTGCGGCAGCGTCGCCGACGGCTGCGGCGCGATGCTCGCCTGCGGCGGCTGCGCCGCGCCTGCGACCTGCGGCGGTGGCGGCACGCTCAACGTCTGCGGCTGCGTCAAGACCACCTGCAACGCGCACGGCTGGAACTGCGGCACCGCGCCCGACGGCTGCGGCGGGTCGATCAACTGCGGCGGCGGCTGCTTCTTCTCGACCTGCGGCGGCGGCGGGCAGAACGTGTGCGGCGGCGGCTTCTGTCAGCGCACCAGTTGCTCGGCCAAGGGCAAGAACTGCGGCATCATCTCCGACGGCTGCGGCAACATCCTGAGCTGCGGCACCTGCCCGGCGGATCAGGTCTGCGGCGGTGGCGGTGTCGCCAATGTGTGCGGCTAACTCCAGCACCCCGCTGGCATAATCGATTGTCACAAAAGCGCGGGCCCGTCCGTTGGTCTCAGTGAAGACCAAGGAGGAGCCCATGAGCAGCACAGCCACGAAGATGATCGCCGGCAACCACGAAACGACGGGCGGACGGCTCGTCAGCGCCGACGGGCGCACGCTGCCCCTGCGCGGCGCCACGCTGCGTGCCGACGCCCGCGGCGGCATCGCCCGCGTGGTGCTCGAGCAGCGCTTCGCCAACAGCTGGGCCGAGCCGCTGGCCGTCACCTACCTCATGCCCTTGCCGGCGGATGGCGCGGTGTCGGGCTACGCCTTCACCATCGGCGAAAAGCGCATCGTGGGCGAGGTCGACCGGCGGGCGGCGGCGCGCGAGCGCTTCGAGGAGGCGATCGCGTCCGGGCGCAGCGCGGCCATCGTCGAACAGGAGCGCTCGAGCCTGTTCACGCAGGAGATCGGCAACATCCCGCCCGGCGCCGAGGTGGTAGCCGAGCTCACCATCGATCAGAAGCTGGCCTGGCTCGACGAGGGGGCGTGGGAGTGGCGCTTTCCCACGGTGGCCATGCCGCGCTACATGGGCGCGCCGGGGCGGGTCGACGATCTGGCGCGCGTCACGGTCGACGTGGCCGACGCGCCGCTGTCGGCGCGGGCGCGGCTGTCGCTCGTCATCCGCGATCGGCTGCTCGACGGCCGGCGCGCCGAGTCGCCGTCGCACGCGCTCAGCTTGGGCAGCGACGGCGCGGTCGCGCTGGCCGAGGACGGCGGCACGCGGCTCGACCGGGACCTGGTGGTGCGCTGGCCGGTGGCGGCGGCGACGCCCGGGCTCACGCTCGATGTCGGCCGTCCCGCCGGCGGCAAGCCGCACGCGCAGCACGGCTATGGCCTCGTGACGTTGGTGCCGCCGGCATGCGCCGCGGCGCCGTCGTCGGTGGCGCGCGATCTATGTCTGCTCGTCGACACCTCGGGATCGATGTCGGGCGAGCCGCTGGCCCAGGCGTGCCGCGTGCTCGAGGCGCTCGTCGACACGCTCGGTGACGGCGACAGCCTGGAGATGATCGAGTTCTCCGACGCGCCGCGCCGCTGGAAGCGCAAGCCGGTGCGCACCCACGCCGCGGCACGGCGGGACGCGCGCGGCTGGCTGCGGGCGCTGCGTGCCAGCGGCTCGACCGAGATGCGCGCGGCGCTGATGGAGGCGCTGGCGCCGCTGCGCGGCGAGTCGCAGCGGCAGATCGTGCTCGTCTCCGACGGCGCCATCGGCTTCGAGAGCGAGATCGTCGCCGATGTGCTGGCCAAGCTGCCGGCGGCGTCGCGGCTGCACACCGTCGGCGTCGGCTCGGGTGTCAATCGCTCGCTGACCGGGCCGGCGGCGCGCGCCGGGCGCGGGGTCGAGGTGATCATCGGGCTCGGCGAAGATCCGGAGCGCGCGGCCCGGCGCATCTGCGCGCGCACCGCGGCGCCGCTGGTGGTCGACCTGGTCCTCGAAGGCAGCGCGCTCGTCGAGCACGCGCCCGGGCGGCTGCCCGATCTGTTCGCCGGGGCGCCGGCGCTGTGCGCGGTGGCGCTGGCGCCGGGGGGCGGGGAGCTCGTGGCGCGCGGGCGCACGGCGGCGGGCGAGTGGCGGCAGCGCCTCGAGGTGCGGCCCATCGCGGCCGGCGAAGGCTCGGGCGCGCTGGCCGCGCTCTTCGGCCGGGAGAAGGTCGAGGATCTGGAGATGCGCCTGTGCGCCGGCGAGCCGGCCGAGGCCATCGATCGCGCCGTCGAGGGCATCGGGCTCGACTTCCAGATCGCGACGCGGCTGACCTCCTGGGTCGCCGTCGGCGAGGAGCCGTCCGTCGATCCCAAGGCCCCGACGCGCAAGCAGCGGATTCCGCAGGAGCTGCCGTTCGGCGTCTCCGTCGACGGGCTGGGCCTGCGCGGTGGGCCGAGCGGAATGCCGATGGCGGCGCTGGGGATGAGCCGCACCCGCGCCCAGGCCTACTCGGTGAGCGCGTTGGCGCCGCCCGCGGCGCCGTCGGGCAGGATGATGCCGCCCCGGGCGAAGAGCGGCGGCGGCGGCCTGCTCGACGACGTGGTCGCCGGCATCAAGGACCTGTTCAAGGAGAAGGGCGAGGCCGACGCGAAGAGAGCCGAGTCGCAGTCGATTCGCTTCGACGAGCCGGCGCTGGCGCCGGCGCTGCGCGGGCGCGTCGTGCGCAAAAAAGGCCACGAGCTGATCCTCGAGATCGAGGTCGACGACGAGCGCGACTGGCTGGTCGAGGACGAGGCGTGGGTCGATGACGACGCCGGGGGGCAGACGCGCGCCACGGTCGATCGCGCCCGCACCACCGCGTCGCAGCGCCTCGGTCGCGGGCAGTCGATCCGGCTGGTGCTCACGCTCGACGCGGCGCCGGCCGGGCAGCCGACGCGGGTTCAGCTCGGAGGCGTGGAGATCGTGGTGTGACCCTCGATCTCGACAGCGAGCTCGACGCCGTCGCCGCCGGCGACCCCGACGCCTTCGGGCGTTGGGTCGCCGGCGCCGAGGCGCCGCTGCGCGCGTCGCTGCGCTCGCTGGCCACGCGCGTCGATTGCGAGGCGGTGCTGCAGGAGGCGCTGCTGCGGGTCTGGCAGGTGGCGCCGCGCTGCCGCCGCGACGGACGGCCCAACGCGCTGTTGCGCCTGGGCGCGCGCATCGCGCGCAACCTGGCCATCGACGAGCTGCGCCGAGCGCACAGCACCCCGAGCGACCAAGGCGCGCTCGAGGTGGCGCTGGCGCGCGAGGGCGGGCTCGAGCCGCGCGTGCCCGATCCGCTGTTGCGACGCGCCATCGAGGAGTGCCGGCGGGCGCTGCCGTCGCAGCCGGCGGCGGCGCTGTCGGCGCGCATCGAGTCGGCGGGCGCCGAGCCCGATCAGCTCCTGGCGGCGCGGCTGCGCATGAAGCTGAACACGTTTCTGCAGAACGTCGGGCGCGCGCGCAAGCTGCTCGCCGCCTGCCTGCACAAGCGCGGTGTCGACCTGCAGGAGCTGGCATGAAGGACGAAGAGCTGATCGAAGCGGCGGCCTCGGCCTGGCGCGCGCGCGATCCGCGCGACGGGCGCGCACGGCCGCACCCGGCCTGGCTCGATCTCGACGCTGCGGGGCGGCAGGAGGCGTTCGACACGGCGGCGCGCGCCCGTCGCCTGGAGGCGGCGCTCGATCCGGACGGCCTGTCGACGACGGCGCGCGCGGTGCTGGCGCGGATCCGCCGCTGAGCGGCCGCGCCGCGGCGCCGCCCAGCGTCAGCGACGAGCGGCGGGGCTGACGACCAGGATCTTGCCCTGGGGCGAGTCGGTCAGGTAGGCGGTGCCGTCGTCGGTGGCGACGGGATTGCGCGCGCCCGCCGAAGTGGGCACCACCGCGGCCGCGCTCAGCTTGCCGCGCGCGTCGACGCTGGCGATGGTGAGCTTGGCGGCGCGCGCGGCGCCGGCGAACAGCTGGTGGAGCCCTTCGACGTAGTCGATGTTGTCGACGCCGTCGCCGGTGGCGAGCCAGGAGAGCTCCTGGCCCTCGTGGCCGGCGTCGAGCACCTTGACCTTGTCGGCGCAGGCGACGAACAGGAAGTTGGCGGCGTGATCGAGCGCCAGCCCCTTGGGCCCGTCTTCGCCGCAGCTCGGCAGCCAGGTCTTGGTGACCTGCTTGCGCTGGATGTCGATTTGCAGCGTGCGGTCCTTGTCCTCGAGGTTGGTGTAGAAGAGGCCGCGCGCGTCGTCGACGGTGTAGCCTTCCGGCTCGCCCTCGAAGCTCAGCTTCTGCTTGACGGTGAGCGCTCCCGGCGCCGAGGCGTCGAGGACGGTGATCGACTTGTCGCGCGGCGTCGTCACCCACACCTCCTTGGCGGAGGCGACCCAGGCGATCCCGTCGGGCATCGAGTCGAGCGTCACGCACGCGCCCTTTTGCAGCGACGTGGCGTCGACGGCGCACACGGTCGAGTCGCCGCGATTGCCCACGTAGACCACGCCGTCGCCGACGGAGGCCGAGCTCGGCCCGACGACGCGCTTGCGCCCGTGGCGCTCCATCTCCTTGGTGGCGAAGCCGTCGACGTGCGCCACCTCGTCCGACGGCACGGCGACGACGTCGACCTTGCCGGTGTTGCCGGCCGGGACCCAGACGCGATGGTGCGCGTGGTCGTAGGCGAGGTAGTCCATGAACACCCCGCCGGCGGGGGCATCGGGCAGCGCGATCGTGCGCACCGAAGGTGGCGGCGCGGCGGAGCGGGGCGCTTTGGTCGAGCCGGCACAGCCGGCGGCGATGGCGATGACGAGCAACACAGGCTTGGCAACGACCTTCATGGTGTCCTCCCGGTTGGCGCCGGACCATACCCCATCCGGCCCCGGTGAGGCGCCGTGTAGATCGCGCTCACCGTCGATCCCCGTCGGCGCTCGGAGGGCCGTGGTCCGACCGCTCGTCGGTAGCGTGGGTGGCACGCGGCGCGGTCGCGGGCTATTCGGCCGCGCCGACCTGGGTGATGGCGCGGTTCTGCACCACGTGCAGCAGCTCCTCGAAGCTCATCGGCTTGCGCAAAAAGGCGTCGGCGCGCAGCGTCGCCGCCTGACGCGCCACGTCGGGCCGCGCCGAGATGACGATGGTGGGGATCGCGCGTAGCAGCGGATCGGCGAGCTGCCGCTCGCGGAAGCAGGCGCCGTCCATGTCCGGCATCGTCAGATCGAGCAGGATCAAGGTCGGCAGCGGGGTCTGCTGCAGCCGGCGCCACGCCGCCGCGGCATCATCCATCGCCTCCACGAAGTAGCCCTCTTCCTGCAGGACGGAGGCGACCGATTCGCGCACGCCCTCGTCATCTTCGATGATCAATACGCTCATCGGGGTCGCACCTTGACGAGATCAGTCTAGGGGCTGTTCATCCGGTTTCAAGTGCAGGGCGCTCGGGGGGCGCGGCGCGGTCGTTGCGCGGCCGCGGTTGCGGCTAGAAGTTCTGGTTGCCCTGGTTGCGCATCGACCACAGCCCAAACGCGCCCGCGGCGAACGGAAGTGGCGCGCGCGCGGCAACTCTCGCCATAATCGTCCCGTGTCCGATCCCGAGCATACCGTCCACACTGTCGCCGTCCAGCGCGGCGGGCGCGTCGAAGGGCTGCGCCGCCGCGTCTACCGGCTGACCGTCGGCCGCGGCAAGGGCGCGCTGGTCTGTCGTTCCATCGACGACAGCGTCACCATCGGCAGCCACGCCGGCAACGGCCTGTGCATCGCCGACCCGACGGTGTCGCGCTTCCACGCGCGCATCGAGCTCGACAGCCACGGCTTCCTACTGACCGACCTCGACTCGACCAACGGCACCTTCGTCGGCGGCATGCGCGTGGCCGCGGTCTACCTGCCGTTCAAGGCCAAGCTGCAGCTCGGCGACGTCGAGGTGCTGTTCGAGGTGCAGCGCGAGGCGCAGGAGCTGCCGCTGGCGCAGACCGATCGCTTCGGCGCGCTCGTCGGGCAGTCGGCGGCGATGCGCCGCCTGTTCGAGGAGCTCAAGCAGGTGGCCGAGAGCGACGCGACGGTGCTGCTCTCCGGCGAGACCGGCACCGGCAAGGATCTGGCCGCCGCCGAGCTGCACCGCCACTCGCCGCGGCGCGATCGCCCGTTCGTCGTCGTCGACTGCGGCGGGCTGCCCGAGTCGCTCATCGACGCCGAGCTGTTCGGCCACGAGCGCGGCGCCTTCACCGGCGCCAACCAGGCGCGCGCCGGCGCCTTCGAAGAGGCGGACGGCGGCACCCTGTTCCTCGACGAGGTGGCCGAGCTGTCGCCGGCGATGCAGGTCAAGCTGCTGCGCGCCATCGAGGCGCGCACGGTCAAGCGGCTTGGCTCCAACGACTGGCACAAGGTCGACGTGCGGGTGGTGACGGCGACGCACCAGGACCTGGCGCGGCGGTGCAACCAGCGGCTGTTTCGCGAGGACCTCTACTTCCGCCTCGCCGTGGTCAAGCTGCGCCTGCCGCCCTTGCGCGAGCGGCTCGACGATCTGCCGCTGCTCGTCAAGGCGGCGCTCGACGAGATCGGCAGCGCCGGCTTCGCGCTCGACGAGCGGCTCCTGGGGGCGCTGCGCGCGCGCCATTGGGCGGGCAACGTACGCGAGCTGCGCAACGCCGTGCAGCGCGCGGTGGTGCTGGGGCCGGCCGCGCTCGTCGACGACGCCACCGAGGCGCGCGCGCTCGGCGAGGAGGAGCCGTACAAGCTGGCCAAGGCGCGCGCCATCGAGGAGTTCGAGCGGCGCTATCTGGTCGGGCTGCTCGAGCGCCACGGCGGCACCGTGGCCAAGGCGGCGCGCGCCGCCGACGTCGACGCCGCCTGGCTGTTCCGGCTCATCAAGCGCTACCAGATCGACGTTCAGGCGATGCGCGGCGGAGTGCGTCCGCCGCCGCCTAAGGCTCGCTGAAGACGACGGTCAGCATCGTCTCACGGTTGGGCGCGATCTCGACGGTGCGCAGGCGCGACTCGCCGGCTTGCGTGACCAGGCGCAGCTGATGCCGGCCGGTCTCGAGCGGGAGCTTCATGCGCGGCGTGTGGCCGGCGGGGTGTCCATCGACGAAGAGGTGGGCCCAGGGGATCGCGTTGACCGAGAGCAGGCCGCGCAGGTGCGGCTTGCGGTGCACCCGCGTGGGCGCGATCTCGATGGGCGCCGCTGGCTTTTCGGTCGGCTCCTCGACGGGTGTTGGCGGCCGGGTCATCGCTGCGGTCGCCGTCGTCGCGGTCGCGGTCGCCGTCGTCGCGGGCGCCGTCGCCGCGGGCCTCGCGGGCGCCGTCGCCGGCAGCGCGGCAGCGAGCGGGCGGCCGTGCCGGTGTCGCAGCAACAGCGCGCCGACCGCGAGCCCGACGACGAGCAGGGCGGCGAGCGCCGCGGCCGCCGGCCAGGGCCAGCGCCGGCGCGACGGCCCGTTCGCCACGCGCGTCGCCGGCTTGCCGCCGAGCACCGCGTCGATGAGCGCGTCGCCGAGCGCGCCTCCCTGCTGCTGCTTGAGCTCGCCCAGAAAGTCGGCGAGCTGGCGCGAGGGATCGGCCGGCTGTCCCGCCACGTGCAGGATGGCCTCGCGCACGTCGGCCGCCGAGCTGAAGCGATCGTCGCGGTTGCGCTCGACTGCGCGCATGACGATGGCCGCCAGCTCGCCCGGCACCGTCGATGGCAGCGGCGGCGGCACCACCGGTCCGGTGCGCATCGGGTTCTTGCCGGTCAGCATCTCGTAGAGCACGACGCCGAGCGCGTAGACGTCGGCGCGGGCGTCGATCGGCTGCGCGCGCATCTGCTCCGGCGCCATGTAGCCGAGCTTGCCCTTGAGCCCCTGGGTGGGGCCGATCATGCGCCCGGGGCCGCCGACCACCTTGGCCACGCCGAAGTCGCTCAGCTTCACCTCGCCCTCCCACGACACCAGGATGTTGGCGGGCGAGACGTCGCGATGGATGATCTGGCGCCGGTGCGCGTAGTCGAGCGCCGCCGCCACCTCGCCGCCGATGAAGGCGGCCAGCGGCCAATCGAGCAGCGGCGTCAGCCGGAGCAGCTGCCGCAGATCCATGCCGTCGATGTGCTCGAGTACGACGAGGCGCTGCGCGCCCGACTCGTGCAGATCGAGCACCGGCACGATGTTGCGATGCACCAGCGTCGCCGTGACGCGCGCCTCGTCGAGCAGCGACTGCTTGAGCGCCTCGTCGAGCTCGTCGCGCACGAGCTTGAGCACCACGCGCCGGGCGAAGCCGCCGGCGCCGGCGACCTCGGCGAGCAGCACGCGGCCCATCCCGCCCTCGCCGAGCGGCCGGACGATGCGGTAGCGGCCGATGTATTCGCCGGCCGCGCTCATTTGCTGCAGACGTTCGGTGTCGTCGCACCGCACTTGAGCGGCGGATGGCAGGTGCCGCAGTCGAGGACCATGTTGCAGCCGTCGGAGATGGCGCCGCAGTCCTTGCCCTCGGCGGCGCAGGTCGTGGGCACGCACGCGCTGGCGCACGCCGCCTTGCACACGAGGTCGAGCGTCAGCGTCGCGTTGCTGGTGCCGTCGGGGACCAGCAACGTCGGCGCGTCGGCGCAGAAGCTGGGCGCGTTGGCCTGCGGGCAGCCGCCTGCCGACCAGCCGGTGACGCGGATGCCGAGCGTGGTGCCGGGATGGACGCCGCCGCAGCTCGGCGCGTGGGTGCGCAGAAAGGCGACCAGCGCGGCGCCGCCGGCGATGGGACTGTCGACGGCGAGACAGCCGCCGCAAAACGAGCCGGGGCCGCCGTCGGTGCTGGCGGCGCCGTTGGCTTCGACCTGATAGAGCAGCGAGCCGCCGGCGGGCACGCTGAGCGTGCAGCCGCTGTCGTCGACGGTGAGGGCGACGTCGAGCGCGCGCGGGCCGCAGGCGGCGAGCGCGACGGCGAACAGCGCCGCTCTAGTGAACGCGGACCACATAGTCGGCGCTGGCGTTGGAGAGCGTCCCGGCGAGCACGCCGGCGCCGACCGCGAGCGCGACGCCGACGCCGATCGGCACCCACAGAGCGGCGCGCTTGTAGATGGGCCGGTGGGGCGCCGGCAGTGCCAGACAGGCCGGCTCGACCGCGCACACGGCGTCGACGGGGCCGGCGGCGAAGTCGACGTGACGTACGGGCTGTGCGATGTCGGCGGCGGCGAAGCGATCGGCGCCATGGCCGCCGACGATCCACAGCGTGCGCCCGAGCGCCGCCGATACGCCGAGCCCTTCGGCGCTGCCGAGCGGCCCGTCGGCGGCGCGGGCCGCGGCCTGGCGCAGGGCATCGGCGGGCGCGGCGGCGTCGCCGAGGTTGACCGCGACCTCGAGCGCCGCCGGCGTGATGCGCACCACCCGCGCCACCGGCCGTCGATCGGCGCGCTCGACGACAATCCAGTGCAATCCCGCTGTCGTCGTCGCCGCGGCGGACCGGCCGTCGATCCACAGGCGCGCACCCGGTGGCGACAGCTCCAGGCGCGGCGTCACGGGCGCGCCCGCGGTCGCGCGCGCGAAGGCGGCCTGCACCTCGGGCGGGAAGATGCGATCGGGCCGCGCCGCGGGAGCAAGCGCGCGCGCCAGCACAAAACGGTCGTGCGCGTCTTCGGCATGCTTGTCGAGGAGCGAGCAAGCGCCGAGCCACAGCTCGATCTCGGCGAGCGCAGCGCCCAGGCGTGCGGTCGGCATGCGGCCGGCCAGCAGCGCCTCTTCGGCGACCTCGAGGCGTGACACCGCGCGCCCGAACGCCATGTCGCGATACAGCGGGCGCGCCTCGGCCAGCGCCGACTCCGCGGCGACGTCGGGCTCGCGCTGCGGGCGCGCGACCTCGAGACCGCGCGCCGGCGCCGCCCGCTCCAGCTCGGCGACGGTCGCGCCCGCGGCCGGGACGAGGAGCGGCCCCTCGGCGGCGAGCGACGAAGACGCGGCGAGCGCGATCGCCAGCATCGACAGGGCGTGCATCGCCGCGATCATAACATCTCATCGCCGACGAGGGCGGGGCGCGTCATGGACGCGCGTCCATGGTGGGGTCGCGTCCCCCATCCGGCGGGCCACTGCAAGTCCGCGAGATTCGCGCTCCGGCGAGGCGGCCCGCCGCTTGCTGTAGGGCAGGACATGCGCACCGTCATCCTGCTCCTCGGCTTCCTGTTGTCCTTCGGCTGCTCCCAGAAGCCAACGGCCGGCGGCGGCGATCCAGGGGCCGGCACCGGCGACCCGACCGGCGCGGTTCCCCCGGGCTACTTCGCGCCGTCGGCGCTGACCGTGACCGGCCACCTCGTCGACTTCGAGACGCAGCAGGCGCTGGCCAACCCGATCACGATGGCCACGGCGGCCCTGGTGCCGCAGCCCGACGTCAGCATCAGCGGCTCGACCTTCACGCTCAGCAATGTGCCGCCCTTCAGCGTCTTCTACTTGATCGCCGGCAGCCCGCCCGATCATCGGCTGACCTACAACGCGCCGACGGCGGTGACCGATACGGCGCCGAGCGACGTCGCCGCCTACGTCGTGTCCGACGCCTACGTGACCAAGCTGCGCAGCGCCTTCAACGTGACCGCGCAGAGCGGCACCGCCACCGTGTTCGTGCACGCCGTCGACGGCAGCGGCGCGGCCATCGCCGGCCTGCCCGCCGCCGCGTTGCAGCCGGGCGCCGGCGGCCTCAAGGGTCCGTACTTCGTCGACGCCGCGCTGCAGCCGACGGCCGCCGCCACCGCGACGAGCGCCGCGGGCTGGATGGTCTACTTCGACGTCCCCGCCGGCACGCTCACGCTCGCCGGCGGCTCCGGCTACACCGTGCAGGTCGCCGACACGCCGACCGCCGCCGACGCGGTCTCGCTCGTCGAGGCGACGGTGACCAGGGCGGCGATCCCGCCGCCGAGCAACGTCTCCTTCCAGCAGACGGTGGTGCCGATCTTCATCAGTCGCGGCTGCTACAACTGCCACTCGGGCAATGGCGACGGCCGCCGCCTCGGCGACCTGGTCCTCGACGGCGCGCCCATGAAGATCTGGACCGCGCTCACCCAGATCATCTCGCCGAACTTCGGCACTACGCGCGTCAACCTCCAGGCCCCCGAAAAGAGCCTGGTGTTGACCATGCCGAGCTTCGAGACGCCGCCCGACCCGCACCCGACGGTGGTGTTCACCTCGTCGAGCGATCCCGACTACCAGAAGATTCTGGTGTGGATCAAAGAGGGCGCGAAGCTCAACTGAGTTTGACGGAGGAATGAAAAATGTCACTCGCTCGAAGCCTCTGTTTCATTGGCGCCCTCGGTCTGGCCGCTTGCGGCGGCGCCACGGACTCCAGCTGGTCGAGCCTCGACGAGGCCAACCTGGACAGCCAGCCGGCGCAGGTGTGCACGCCGGGCCAGCCCGATGCGCGGGCGTGCGACCCGGCCGACGCCAAGAAGACGACGGTGTGCCACATCCCGCCGGGAAATCCGGCCAACGAGCACACCATCTGCGTCGGTAACGCGGCGGTGCCGGCGCACCTGGCGCACGGCGATCAGCTCGGCTCGTGCTGCGGCCTCACCGTCACGCCGCCGGCGCCCGCGGACGGCGGGACCACGACGGGCGGCGGCGGCGGTGGCGGTAGCGGCGGTGGCACGCCGGGCGCCGATGGTGGCCAGACCGGCGGAGGCCCGATCCAGTAGCGTTCGTCGCAGCGTCCACGTCCATCGTATCTGCGATCCAGGAGGGAACCCATGCGCGCACACGTCGAGCTCACCCCGGGAGAGAAGAAGCTGTTCGTCACGCTCACCGCGGAGGAGCGGCAGGAGGTGGTGGCGCAGATGATGGAGACCGTGCGCGAGGAGTTCGAGTGGGTGATCGCCGTCGAGCGCGCGCGCACGGCGGCGGAGGCGGCGCCGGAGTTGGTCGCTCGCGCCGCGCCGCCGCCGGTGCCGGCGAAGTCGGGGAGCCAGCGCTTCCGCTGGCCCTCCGACGCCTACGCCAAACGATAGCCCCAATGCCGTTCAGTTTCGGCGGGTCGACCGGCCGGCTTGGGCCGCTCCGCTCATTGGGTTGGTGCTACGTGAAGTCGCTAATCTCAGTCGGCCAAAGTGAACGGCATTAGCCCGCTTCCTTCCAGCTCGGGAAATCCAGCTCACCGCCTGCCCGTCTCAGCGCCCCGCTGCCGGCCCTACCCATCCACAGAGGCCCCGTGCGCTCTGCGGCGCGGCGAGCTCGGCAGCATCGGCAAGTGGTGGAAGCGAGCACAGCGGTCCGGTGGCGAGGGCTACTTGAGCGAAGCGGGGCAGCGCGCGCGGCGCCGGACGTGGGGCTTTGCCGAGCGGGGCAGCGCGCGCGGGGCCGGACGTGGGGCTTTGCCGAGCGGGCAGAGCGCGCGGCGCCCGGGGGGGCTGGGCTCTCGACGCGCGGATGCTGCTCAGCGCTTGAGGACGGTGGCGATCTGCTGCTGCTCTTCGACGGAGAGATGGCCGAACATCCCGTTCTCCTCCATCGTCAGGTAGCCGATGACCAGCCGATCCTCGGCCGTCAGCGTCGGCTTGTCGAAGTCGAACCGCACCGTCTTTTCGTCGAACCAGCTGGTGTCGGCGTATTCGTCGTGGTCGTCGAAGGTGAGCTCGATGTAGGTGGGTGGCGTCGCGCGCTTCATGATCCCGTTTGCGGAGCAAGCCCCGCTCCAGTCCGCAAGCGAGCGGATTCGTTCCCCGCACACATCGGCGCACGCCGGCGCGCGCATGGACGATCGTCCATGCCTGGGGAGCCGGCTCCCCGCCCCGGTCACTTCGCCGGCGGATAGGGGTCGTGCACGACGAGCAGCCGCCCCTGGCGCGGATCGCACACATAGGCGCCGCCGCGCTCGTCGGTGGTGACGCAGTGGGCCTCTTTCGCTGTCGGCACCGTGCCGAGGATCGAGAGCCCGCCTTTTGGCGACACCCCGATGATCGCCATGGTGGCGCTCTCGTCGCCTGGCAGATAGAGATGCGCGCGCCCAGGATCGTAGGCGATGATATCGACGCCGCTGCCGCTTCTGACCGTCGACAGGAGCTTGCCGTCGTGAGCGATGTCGAGGACGGCGGCGGTGCCGTCTTCGCAGCCGACGAGCAGGAATCCCCGCGCCTGGTCGAGCCCGATGCCGCGCGGATCGGCGCAGCCGGCGCTCCAGGTGGCGGCGACCGCGCGGGTCTTCAGATCGATCGCCATGGTCGCGCTCTTCCACTTGTGCGTGTAGGCGCGGCCGCGCCTGGCGTCGATCGCCAGCGACTCCGGACCGCCCGGGGCGTCGATGAAGGCGACGTGCGTCGGCACGGGCGGCGTCGCCTTGCTCAGGCTGAACACCTCGATGCGCTTTTTACCCGGCTCGGTGACCCACACCTCGCGCGTCGGGGCGACGAAGCGGACGTAGTCGGGGGCGCTGGCGAGCGGCACGCGCACGACGATGCGATCGGCCGCGAGATCGACGACGGCGAGCGTGAGCGCGCTGCGATCGGTGGCAAACAGCCAGCCCTCGCCGACGTCGACGGAGGTGACGCTCTGGCCGTGGCCAGCGTCGTAGCGGGCGATCTTGCTGAACCCGCTGATGGACGTGATCGCGCCGGTCGCCGGATCGATCAGATCGACATTGCCGGTGCGCCCGGCCGGGATGAGCAGCCGATGCAGCGCCGCGTCGAAGCGAAGATCGTCGAAGCCGATGCCGCCCTTACCCCCGGGCAGCGGCAGCGGCTCGACCGATGCCGCCGGCTGCGCGCGCGCCGAGCCCGCCGCCAGCAGCAATAAGGTCAACCGCACCGCCGCATGGCGCGTCATGCGTTGCATGACGGGAACCGTAGCAGAACCGGCAGGGCGAAAAGGAGGCCCTGTCACGCCCGGGCGCGCTCGCGCCTATCGGTGCAGGAGGAGCGCCATGTCGAGATGGGCCAAGTGGACCGCGGTCGCCCTGTTGGTCGCATTGCCGACGATCGGATTCGCTGTGACCAGGTATCGCGCGCACCACCCGAGCTGTTCGATGAAGTCGGGCTGCCCGCACGCGCGGCACAGGTAGCATTCAGCGACGGCGGAGCTCGACGGCAAACGCCGGCACCGTCGCGGCCAGCTCGCCGATCACCATCCACGCCATTCCGGTGAGCCCGCCGACGAAGCAGCCGAGGAGCCCGGTCAGCGCGGCCACCACGCTGCCGGCGACCAGGAACTCGACGACGCGCTCGTGATGCTGGCGCGCGCGCGTCGCCAGCAGCACGCCGGCGGCGAGCCCGCCCAGGCCGCAGAAGCGGGTGCAGTGGGCCATGCAGCCGCCGAGCGCGCAGAAGGCCCCCGATCCGCACTTGAGCGTCACCAGGAGGGCGAACGGGATCAGCCCGGCGGCGAGCCCGGCGCGCGCCGCCGCGCCCAGGGTCTGGCCGCGCCAGCGCAGCACCGTCACCACGGCCAGCAGCAGCAGCCCCGTCAACGCGCTCACCAGCGAGCCACCGACGGCGACGAAGGAGAAGGCGACGAGCGCCAGCACGACCCAGCCGATCTGCAGGGCCCAGCGCAGCCGCCCCTGCTCGTAGGCGCGCCGCGCGCGCAGGGCCAGATCAGCCGATTCCATGATCCCTCCACGCGGCGCGCAGCCGCCCGAGCGCCCGTTCCAGACGCTTGCGAAACGTCGCCGGCGGGGCGATGCGCTCGCCTTCGTCGAAGATGGCGATGCGCAGCGTGTCGCGATCCTGAGGCCGAAGCTGGCCCAGCATGGCCACCGCCACCTGTTCGAGCTCCGCCGAGATGGCGCGCTCCTCGGCGCTGGCGGCGCCGTCGGCCAGGGCGGCCAGCGCCTCGCCGCTGCGCTCGCGCCGGCGCGTCGTCTTGCGCCGCAGGGTCAAACACTCGTAGCTGACGATCCCGACGATCCACGCCAGCGCGTCGCGCGCTGGATCGAACTCGCTGGCGCGCTCGAACAGCTTGATGAGGGCGACCTGCGCGGCATCGTCGGCGTCGGCGGCGTGCGGCATCAGGCGGCCGGCTACCTCGCGCACGCGCGGCCAGGCCAGGTCGAACAGCGGGCGGAACGCCGCCCGGTCGCCGTCCGCGAGGCGGCAAAGGTAGCGCTGGAGCTCGATCCGTTGCTGGCGTTCCACCCGCGTTCGTCGTCCTACGGCGCTACGGGCAAAAGGGGCAGCCGGCCGGGCAGTCCGGGCAGCACGCCGCCTCCGCTGCCCAGGCCACCGTCGGCACTGCGACCGCCATCGCCAGTAGCGCGTACATCAGAAGCTTCCTCATGGTGCGCCTCCTTGCTTCCAATAGGCGCGAGCGCCGCCCAGTGTGACACGCGGCGCGGAGGGCGGCGCTCAGATCGTCTTGATGAGGCCGCCGTCGATGACGTAGTTGGCGCCGGTGACGTTGCCGGTGCGCTCGGAGGCCAGCATCACGACCAGGGTGGCCACCTCTTCGGGCGTCGTGAAGCGGCCGGTGGCGAACCCGCCGATGCCGGCGACGATCTTGGCGCGGGCCGTGTCGGCGTCGACGCCGGTGGCGCTGGGCGACCGTCTGCGGCGACGCCGTCTTCGCCGAGCCACAGGTCGGTGCTGACCGGGCCGGGCGAGACCGCGTTGACGCGGATGCCGCGCGGCCCGAACTCCTGCGAAAGCGACTTGGTGAGGTTGACCAGCGCCGCCTTGGCGGCGCCGTAGTCGACGGTGCCACCGTCGGGCTGGAAGAACGCGTTGACCGAGGCGACGTTGACGATCGCGCCGGAGCGCTGTTTGACCATCTGCACCAGCGCGGCGCGGGTGGCGCGCAGGGCGGTGAAGAAGTTCATCTGCATGGCCCACTGCGAACTCGTCGTCGCTGGTGGCGAGGAAGCCCTCCAGCCGCAGGCGGACCGCGCCGACGTTGTTGACGAGCACGTCGACCCGGCCGTGGTCGTCGATCGCGCGCTGCACCAGGCGCGCGGGCCCGTCGGGGGCGGCGAGATCGAGCGCCACGGCGGTCACGCCGGCGAGTCGCTGCAGGCTCTCGATGCGTGCGCGCGCCTGCGACCACGTGAGCGCCCTCGTCGACGAGGGCGCGGGTGACGGCCAGGCCGATGCCCTTGCTGGCCCCGGTGACGACGGCGATCTTGCCTGCCAGCTTCAGATCCATGGTCCCTCCCGCCTTCCGTGTACAGATAGGTTGCTTGGCACCGCGCATCAAGTCGCGTGTACGCTCGCGCGATGAGCGACGCCCGCGCCACCATCGACGCCTTTGCCGCGCTGCACGCATCGGGCTGCTTCGTCCTGCCCAATCCGTGGGACGTGGGCACGGCGCTCTACCTGCAGCAGCTCGGCTTTCCGGCGCTGGCAACGACGTCGGCGGGCTTCGCCTTCGCCCGGGGATTGCCCGACACCGTCGCGGCCATGCCCCGGGACGCGATGCTCGGCCACGTGGGCGAGATCGTCCGGGCGACGCGCTTGCCGGTGAACGCAGACTTTCAAGCGGGCTACGCCGACGAGCCCGAGGGCGTGGCCGCGAACGTGACCCTGTGCGTGCACTCCGGAGTGGCGGGGCTGTCGATCGAGGACGCGACCGGTGATCGCGCCGCGCCGCTCTACGAACGGGCGCGGGCGGTCGAGCGCATCCGCGCCGCGCGCGCGGCGATCGACGCCACCGGAATTCCGGTGCTGCTGACCGCGCGCTCCGAGGCGTGGCTCGTCGGCGATCCCGACCCGGCGCGCACCGCGCTCGACCGGCTGGTCGCGTTCGCCGACGCCGGCGCCGACTGCCTCTACGCGCCGGGTGTCCGCGATCCGGAGACGATCGCGGCGATCGTGCGCGCGGTGGCGCCGAAGCCGGTCAACGTGCTGGTCTCGGCGCCCGGGCCGGGGCTCTCGCTGGCGCGGCTGGCCGAGCTCGGCGTGCGTCGCATCTCGGTCGGCTCGGCGCTGGCGCGGGTCGCCTGGGGCGCCTTCATGCGCGCCGCGCGCAGCATCGCCGAGACGGGCTCGTTCGACGCCCTCGTCGAGATGGCGTCCTTCCGCGAGCTCGACGAGCTCTTCGGCAAGCGTCGCTGAGCGGCGGGATCACACTGTAAACGTCGACGTTCCAGCTGCGGGCCGCGCTCCCATCGCGTTTCGCTGCAACTGCGCGAAGATACTCGGGGCGCGTGCCCCCTCCGGCTGGCGCCGCGACTGCACTTGCCCCCGTGCGGACCGTTCGCGGGAGGCTCCCATGGGACTTCGGATTCGCTCATCGTTGGTGTTGGTACTCGTCGCTGCCGCGGCCGGATGTTCCGGCTCCGCGAACGACGGCACGCGCGGCACGGCTTCGGTCGACTGCCCCGCGACTCTACCGGCATGGACGCCCGGCACCGCGTATGCGGTCGGCGCGCTCGTGACGTACAACGGCAGCAGCTACCAATGCCGGCAGGCGCACACCGCGCTGAGCAACTGGACGCCGGACGCCGTCCCCGCCCTGTGGCAGTCGGTGCAGTGCGCCACGGGCGGCGGCGGCGGCGGTGGCGCGGGCGGCAGCGGTGGCGGCGCGGGCGGCGGCGGCGGCGGCATGTGCAGCGCCACGACCTGGCAGGCGGGCGCGTCGTATCACACGGGCGACGTCGTGCTCTACCCGAGCAACGGCGGCTATTACGTCGCGACGCATGACAACCCCGGCTACGACCCGACGATCAGCACCTGGTTCTGGAGCCCGACGACGTGCACCAGCGGCGGCGGCGGCAGCGGCGGCGGCGGCGGCGGCAACACGTGCAACGCGACGACCTGGCAGGCGGGCGCGTCGTACCACACCGGCGACGTCGTCCTGTATCCGAGCAACGGCGGCTACTACGTCGCCACCCACGACAACCCCGGCTACGACCCGACGATCAGCACCTGGTTCTGGAGCCCGACGACGTGCACCAGCGGCGGCGGCGGGAGCGGCGGTGGCGGCGGCGGCGGCGGCGCTGGCGGCGGCGGCGGTGGCGGCGGCGGCGGGACCGGCGGCGGTGGCGGCGGAGGAGGCGGCGGCGGCACCGGCAACGGTACGGCCGCTCGTCTTCAGCGCCTACAAGGACACCAGCATCAACATGAACTGGAACACCAACGTCATCACCACCAGCGTCTCCGGCACGCGCGACGGCGCTCGCCGACCGATCTGACGCGCCAACGGCGGCAAGACGATCACGCTCGCCTTCGCGACCGGCGAGTGCGGCAGCGAGAACTGGGGCGGCGTGCCGGGCGCCGCCATGGCGTCGGCGAACGTGTCGCTGCTCGCGGCGCCGGCGTCAAGTACATCCTGTCGACCGGCGGCGCCGCCGGCTCGTTCACCTGCGGCTCCGACGCCGGCTTTGCCACCTTCATCGACCGCTGGGCCTCGGCGGGCCTCATCGGCGTCGACTTCGACATCGAGGCCGGTCAGTCGCAGAGCGTCATCAACGATCTCGTCCAGCGCATCAAGACCGCGCACGCGACGCTTCCCGAGCCTGCGCTTCAGCCTGACGCTGGCGACGCTGGCGAACAACAACGGCGCCTCGAGCGCGCAGTCGCTCGGCGCCGGCGCGCCCGACAGCTTCAACGTCTACGGCGACGAGACGCTCAACGCGGTCAAGAGCGTCCTCGGCTTCAACGGCTCGGCGTCGAGCTGGCCGAGCTACGTCACCGTCAACCTGATGACGATGGACTACGGCTCGCCGAGCGCCGGGCGTGTGCGTCGTCGCGGGCGGCATCTGCCAGATGGGCCAGTCGGCGCTCCAGGCGGCCTACAACCTCCACGACCACTGGGGCGTGCCGTTCGCCAACATCGAGCTCACGCCGATGATCGGCGGCAACGACGCGCAGGGCGAGCTGTTCACGCTCGCCGACGCCGACACGGTGGCGAGCTTCGCGCTTCGCGCAACGGGATGGCCGGCGTCCACTACTGGTCGTACGACCGCGACACCGACTGCCCGGCCGGCTCGGCGTCGCCGACCTGCAACTCGCATCGGCAACGTCGGAGCGCACGGCTACCTGCAAGCGCTTCCTCGGCGACGGCCTGCACTGACCCGCCCGTAAGCGCCCATCCAACCTAACTCCCGCTCCGCCAGCTCCCGCCCCGGCGGCATTGCGAAAGAAACCCTCCCAGATCTCACAATGCAACCCGGCGCCACGGCCAGCGGCGCGAGCATGTGGGCTTCGACGAGGTACGGCGCGTGCACCGAACGCGGCCGCTGCCTCCAGGAGCAATCGCATGAGCCCCGTTGCCGTCGCCGCACCCGCGTCGTTCGCCTCCACGTTGCTGGTGCTGTTGATCCTCGCCATGATCGAGCTCGCGCTCGCAGGGGAGCCGCGGCCAGGACGAGCCGTTATCCACGTTCCGATCCAGCACGCAACCTGGGTTGCGCATCGGATCTGACGTGACCCTCGGCGTCGCCGGGGCAGCCAGGTCGCGGACGTCACGGCAGACTGCAATGCGCCGGAGTAAACAATGCGCTCGGCTGCACGAGCCGGCCCCGTGAAGTCCTCGTCAGGCGCATGTTCGCGGCCGATCCGGCGCTGGCACGGGCGATGTAATGCAGTCGCCGCGAGGCCGGAGTGCCTCGGAGAAACCCCATGCCACCGGATCTCGTGCTGCTGGGCCGCTTCACGTTGGCGCACGCGACGGGCGCATCCCGGGCGGTTCGCGCGCTCGGCGCTACCTGCTCCGCCGACGCCACTGCCAGAGCGACCCGCGTGCTCGACGACGCGCCCCGCTGCGGCTGCTGCATCTCGCATCGTGTCCACCTGACGAAGTACGTCGGATCGACGCTCTATATCGACGACGATCCGCGCCAGCTCGCCGAGGCCGTCCCCGCGCGCGAGCGCACTGCCTGGACCGAACGTCTGTTCGCGGCCTGCATCATTCTCTACGGCCGCGCGCGCGTCACCGTTGCGACGAGCTGACGCATGGCGCCGGCACCCCCGCCCGGCGATCGTCGACCTCCTATGTTTTCGCCCGGAGCGCGCCGCTTGCGGCGCACTCGACCGAAGCGCTCTTCGCTGCTGCTGGTGCGTTACCCGCATCGATTGCTTGCTCTTTCGCCATCAGCGGCAAGGGTTGCGCATTTGCCACTTCTGCGGTCGCTTGCATTGTGCAGCCTTGGCACCCCGCCCGAGTTGCAGCTTTCGGATCGGACGGCTTGCAGGTGCCCGGGGATCGCCGCGGGATTCGATAGATTCGACCAACCTGCTCGACGGCACGACTCCTGCCTTGGGCTCGTCACCATGAGATGCTCCCGCCTTGGACAACGGCTCCCCATCGTGGTCGCCGCAGGCCTGCTCGCTGGGACAGCTCCTCGGGCGCAGGCCAAGACCGCCCAACCAGGGCCAACCTGCGACCGGGCATCAGATTGCAAGATGCATTCTCGTTCGCGACGGCCGATTGCGTTTCGCAGTCATTCGCGCTTGCTTGGCGGCAGTAAGCCAGGTGTTTATGACGCTCTCCAAGACGGCATGTCCAATGCTAATGGGTCCCGGGAGATGTCAACGACGCTCCTTGCGCAAAGCGAAGCGCCCGCGACGGGTGCGTCCAGCGCCGCGTCGAGCGAGACACTCGAGGAGCGGCTGACGCGCGTCGAGCGCGAGCTCGAGGAGCTGAAGGCGAATCAGCAGCACCCAGCGCAGCAGCAGCAGCAGGCAGCGCCGATGCCCGCGGCGGGCCCGTCCGGTCCGATCGCAAACGTCTCCGAAGGATCGACCAGGCCCGCTACCAAAGCCACGCTCACCATCGGCGGCTACGTCGAGGCCTTCTATCAATGGAATTTCAACCAGCCGTCGAACGGCATCACCAATTATCGCGGCTACGACAATCGGCATGATTCGTTCACGCTGTCGAACGCGGTGCTCGACGCGGTCGGAACGCTCGGCCCGGTCACGGCGCACGTCGCGCTGCAGGTTGGCGACACGCCCGCCAGTTACTACCTGTCGGAGCCGGTCTCGCC
The DNA here is from genome assembly GCA_963816965.1 of uncultured delta proteobacterium. GTDB lineage: Bacteria > Myxococcota_A > Polyangia > Palsa-1104 > Palsa-1104 > JAQBQH01. The sequence goes on along the minus strand of CAWFMP010000004.1, from coordinate 1,354,947 downwards.
CGGCACCAGCGTCGTGGCCACGACGGGTCCGGGCACGTTTCAATGGGTGCAGCAGGCCAATGTCGCCTGGACGGCGCCGCTCGGCCGCGGCCTGACGCTCGATGGCGGCATCTTCCTGTCGCCGATTGGTCCCGAGGGAGTGGCGGTCAAGGATCAGTGGAACTGGTCGCGCTCGGACCTGTTCTTCGTGCTGCCCGCGTATCACACCGGCGCGCGCGCGACCTATCCGTTCACCGATCGCCTCACCGGGTCGCTGCAGTTCTACAACGGCTGGAACTCCGTCGTCGACAACAACCCGGAGAAGTCGCTCGCCGGGCAGTTGACGTACAACATCGCGGACAAGATCACATACCAGTTTCTCTACTTCACCGGCGTGGAGCGCAATGTCGGCGCGCCCGAAGGCCGCGCCTGGCGTCATCTATTCGATACCTATCTCGCGCTCTATCCGCGGCCGTGGCTGGCCACGTTGATCCACTTCGACGGCGGCGTCGAGCCCAACAACTTCGGCAACTCGGGCTGGGCGGCCGGCGCGCTCTACCTCCGCTTCCACCCGATCAAGTGGATGTATCTGGCCGCGCGCGGTGACTTCTTCTACGAGTGGATCGCCAGCAACGCCAGCGGCACCGCGGCGCCCATCTTCTGGGGCGGCGCCAACTGGATGTCCTCGGCCACCGCCACCGTCGACGTCCGCCCGTGGGACAACGTCTCCTTCCGCCTCGAATACCGGCACGACCAGGCGCAGGCGCCGCTGTTCTTCCGCGGCCCCGTGCTGGTCGACGCGACGAACAACTTTGTTCCCAACGCACGCAGCCAGGACACCATCACGCTGGGCGCCACCGCCTGGTTCTGAGGACGCCAATGCTCGACGCCATCTTGATCCTGGTGAACATCGCTTTTTTCGCCGTGTCGCTGGCGTACGTCCACGCCTGCGACCGGATGTGAGGAGACGACCATGTCTGCCGAATATCTGATCGGCGCCGTCTTGTCGGTGCTGCTCACCGGCTACCTCGTCTACGCGCTGCTCACGCCCGGAGCGGTTCTGAGGGACCATGACCGTCAACGGCTGGCTCCAGATCCTCGTCTTCTTCGCGGTCGTGATCCTCGCGGTCACGAAGCCGCTCGGCGTCTACATGTACCGCGTGTTCGAGGGCGACCGGCAGCCGCTCGCCGCGCGTCTTCGGCCCGGTCGAGCGCGCTCCTGCTGCGCCTCTGCGGGCGTCGACCCGAAGCAGGAGCAGACCTGGACGGAGTACGCGGTCGCGCTGCTCGTCTTCAGCGCCTTCGGCGTGCTCGTCACCTACGCGATCCAGCGCCTGCAGCACGTGCTGCCGCTCAACCCGCAGGGCCTCGCCCGCGGTCGAGCCGACGCTCGCCTTCAACACCGCGGTCAGCTTCACCACCAACACCAACTGGCAGGCGCTACGGCGGCGAGTCGACGATGAGCTACCTGACCCAGATGGCGGGCCTGGCCTGGCACAACTTCACCTCGGCGGCGGCCGGCATCGGCGTCGCGCTGGCGCTCGCGCGCGGCCTCACGCGCCGGCCCGGCCCGGACGGCGGCCGAGGACGCTCGGCAACTTCTGGGTCGACCTCATCCGCGCGCATCGTCTACGTGCTGCTGCCGCTCTGCGATCGTCGTCGCGCTGGTGCTCGTCGCGCAGGGCGTGATCCAGAACCTCGCGCCCTACCTCGAGGTGACGACGCTCGAGGGCGCGAAGCAGACGATCGCGCATGGGGCCGGTCGCCTCGCAGGAGGCGATCAAGCAGCTCGGCACCAACGGCGGCGGCTTCTTCAACGCCAACAGCGCGCATCCCGTTCGAGAACCCGACGCCGCTCACCAACTTCCTCGAGATGCTCGCTGATCTTCGCGATCCCGGCGGCGCTCACCTACACCTACGGCCGGATGGCGCGCGACCAGCAGGCAGGGCTGGGCGCTCTTCGCCGCGATGGCGCTGCTGTTCTTCGCCGGCGTCGCGCGTCGCCTACTGGGCCGAGGCGCGCGGCAACCCGGCGCTCGCAGGGCCTCGCGCGTCGACGCAGGCGCTCGGCAACATGGAGGGCAAGGAGGTCCGCTTCGGCGTCGCCAACTCGGCGCTCTGTGCGCGACCGTCACCACCGACGCCTCGTGCGGCGCGGTCAACTCCATGCACGACAGCTTCACGCCGCTCGGCGGCCTGGTGCCGCTGGTCAACATCCAGCTCGGCGAGGTCATCTTCGGCGGCGTCGGCGCCGGCCTCTACGGCATGCTGGTCTTCGTCGTGCTCGCGGTCTTCATCGCCGGCCTGATGGTCGGCCGCACGCCGGAGTACCTGGGCAAGAAGATCGAGGCCGCGCGAGATGAAGCTCGCGATGCTCTACGTGCTCGATCTTCCCGCTCGTCATCCTCGGCTTCGCGCGCCTGGGCGGCGGTGGCGCCGCTACGGCGTCTCGTCGCTCAACAACGCCGGGCCGCACGGCCTGTCGCGAGATCCTCTACGCGTTCACGAGCGGCGCCGGCAACAACGGCTCGGCCTTCGCCGGCCTCAACGCCAACACGCCCTGGTGGAACATCGACGCTCGGCCTCGCCATGCTCGTCGGCCGCTTCCTGATGATCGTCCCGGCGCTCGCCATCGCCGGCTCGATGGTCGGCAAGAAGATCGGTGCCGCCGGGCCCGGGCACCTTCCCCACCAACGGCGCCGCTCTTCGCCGGGCTGCTCGGTCGGCGTGATCGTGATCGTCGGCGCGCTCACCTTCTTCCCGGCGCTGTCGCTCGGGCCCGATCGTCGAGCACTTCCTCGCGCCGGCACGGAAAGGTGTTCTAGCATGGCCGCTCGCAAGCGCAAGCCGTCTCGCTCTTCGATCCGGCGCATCCTCCGGCCGGCGGTCGCTGGACAGCCTGCGCAAGCTCGACGCCGCGGCACGTGGCCAAGAACCCGGTCATGTTCGTGGTCGAGGTCGGCAGCGTGCTCACCACCGTCGCTGCTGGCTGCGCGACCTGGTCGCCGCCACGGCCGGCGCCGCGCCGCTGCTGGTTCACCGGCGGCGGTCACGCTCTGGCTCTGGTTCACGGTCCTCTTCGCCAACTTCGCCGAGGCGGTGGCCGAGGGGCGCGGCAAGGCGCAGGCGGCGACGCTGCGCAAGATGCGCAAGGAGACCACGCGCGCGCAAGCTCGGTGGACGGCCGCGAGGAGGCGGTGCCGGCGTCCGCGCTGCGCAAGGGCGACGCGGTCGTCGTCGAGGCGGGCGAGCTCGATCCCCGGCGACGGCGAGGTCATCGAGGGCATCGCCTCGGTCGACGAGTCGGCCATCACCGGCGAGTCGGCGCCGGTCATCCGCGAGAGCGGCGGCGATCGCTCGGCGGTCACCGGCGGCACCAAGGTGCTCTCCGACCGCATCGTCGTGCGCATCACCGCCGATCCCGGGCGAGTCGTTCCTCGACCGCATGATCGCGCTGGTCGAGGGCGCGGCGCGGCAGAAGACGCCAACGAGATCGCGCTGCACATCCTGCTCGTCGGGCTGACGATCATCTTCCTGATCGCCTGCGTGACGCTGGTGCCGCTCGGCGCTCTACTCGGGCGTCGCGCTCTCGGCGACGGTGATCGTCGCGCTGCTCGTCTGCCTCATCCCGACCACGATCGGCGGCCTGCTCTCGGCCATCGGCATCGCCGGCATGGACCGGCTGCTGCGCAAGAACGTGCTCGCCATGAGCGGCCGCGCGGTCGAGGCGGCGGGCGACGTCGACACGCTGCTGCTCGACAAGACCGGCACGATCACGCTCGGCAACCGCATGGCGACCGAGTTCATCCCGGTCGGCGGCGTGCGCGATCGAGGAGCTGGCCGACGCCGCGCAGCTCGCCAGCCTGGCCGACGAGACGCCCGAGGGGCGCTCGATCGTCGTGCTGGCCAAGGAGCAGTACGGGCTGCGCGGCCGCGACGTGCACGAGCTCGGCGCGCAGCTTCATCCCGTTCAGCGCGCAGACGCGCATGAGCGGCTGCGACCTCGACGGCCGCGCAGATCCGCAAGGGCGCGGTCGACGCGGTCGTCGCGCACGTGCAGCGCGCTGGGCGGCGCGGTCGCCGGCCGAGCTCGACGACGATCGCGCACGCGCATCGCGCGACACGGGCGGCACGCCGCTCGCCGTCGCCGACGGCAACCGCGTGCTCGGCATCATCCACCTCAAGGACGTCGTCAAGGGCGGCATCAAGGAGCGCTTCGCCCGCTTCCGCGCCATGGGCATCCGCACCGTCATGATCACCGGCGACAACCCGCGCACGGCGGCGGCCATCGCCCGCGAGGCCGGCGTCGACGACTTCCTGGCCGAGGCGACGCCCGAGGCCAAGATGCAGCTCATCAAGGACGAGCAGGCCAAGGGCAAGCTCGTGGCGATGACCGGCGACGGCACCAACGACGCGCCGGCGCTGGCGCAGGCCGACGTCGGCGTGGCCATGAACACCGGCACGCAGGCGGCGAAGGAGGCCGGCAACATGGTCGACCTCGACTCCAACCCGACCAAGCTGCTCGAGGTGGTCGAGGTCGGCAAGCAGCTGCTCATGACGCGCGGCGCGCTCACCACCTTCTCGATCGCCAACGACGTGGCCAAGTACTTCGCCATCCTGCCGGCGATGTTCGTGGGCGTCTTCCCGGAGATCGCGCCGCTCAACGTCATGCACCTGGCGTCGCCGCTCAGCGCGATCCTCTCGGCGGTCATCTTCAACGCGCTCATCATCGTCGCTGCTCATCCCGCTGGCGCTGCGCGGCGTGCGGTACCGGCCGCTCGGCGCGGCGGCGCTCCTGCGCCGCTCGCTGCTCGATCTACGGCGTCGGCGGCGTCGTCGCGCCGTTCGTCGGCATCAAGCTCATCGACCTGGTGCTCGCGGCCGTCGGGCTCGTCTGAGGTGAGCCATCATGAAGCACGCATTCGTCATCGCCCTGCGCGTCACCGCTCGTCACGCTGGTGCTCACCGGCCTCGCTCTATCCGCTGGCCATCGACCGGCGTGGCCCAGGTGCTCTTCCCGCGCCAGGCCAACGGCAGCCTGGTCACGGACGAGCGCGGGCCAGGTCGTCGGCTCGGAGCTGATCGGCCAGGCGCTTCGCCAAGCCCGGCTACTTCCAGCCGCGGCCTCGGCGGCCGGCGACAACGGCTACGACGCCACGCGCGTCGGGCGGGCTCGAACCTCGGCCCGACCTCGCAGAAGCTGCGCGACCGCGTCGCGGCCGACGTCGCGCGGCTGCGCGAGGAGAACCCGGACGCGCCCGGGCCGGTGCCCGGCGGAGCTGGTCACCGCCTCGGCGAGCGGCCTCGACCCGCACCTCTCGCCCGGCGGCGGCGCTGCTGGCAGGTGCCGCGCGTCGCGCGGCGCGCGCGGCGTCGCGCCGGAGCGCGTGCGGGCGGTGGTCGAGGCGCACGATCGAGGGGCGCGACCTTGGGCTTCCTCGGCGAGCCGCGGGTCAACGTGCTGCGCGCTGAACCTGGCGCTCGACCGCCAGTTCGGCCGACCTGCGATGACGTCAGCCGATGCGCGTAGCTCCGGCTCGCGATGCACCGGCGACCATGCCGACCGGCGCGCGCGCCGAGGACTTCCTCGAGCTCGTCGCAGCGCGCGCGAGCGCGGCCGGCTCAAGCTCTACATCGGCTTCGCCGCCGGCGTCGGCAAGACCTACCGCATGCTCGAGGAGGCGCACGCGCTGCAGCAAGCGCGGCGTCGACGTGGTCCTCGGCTTCGTCGAGACGCACGGCCGCGCCGAGACCGCGGCGCTGGTCGACGGGCTCGAGGCGGTGCCGCGCCGCCGCATCGAGTACCGCGGCGTCGTCGGTCGAGGAGATGGACCTCGACGCGGTCCTGCGCGCGCAGCCCGCAGGTCGCGGTCGTCGACGAGATCGCGCACACCAACGTCCCCGGCAGCCGCAACCGCAAGCGCTACCAGGACGTGCTCGAGCTGCTCGACGCCGGCATCAACGTCATCGGCGCCTTCAACGTCCAGCACCTCGAGAGCCTGAACGACCTCGTCGAGCGCGCCACCGGCGTCGCGGTCCGCGAGACCGTGCCCGACAGCTTCCTCAAGCAGGCCGACCAGGTGGTGAACCTCGACCTCGCCGTCGAGGATCTGCTCGAGCGGCTGCGCGCCGGCAAGATCTACGCGCCCGAGCAAGGTCGCGTGGGCGCTCGAGCACTTCTTCCAGGAGCGACAACCTCGTCGACGCTGCGCGAGCTGGCGCTGCGCGAGGTGGCCGAGAGCCTCGAGCGCACGCGCCGGCGCGCCGCGGCCGCGACCGACGGCGCAGCCGGCGCGCCGGCGGCGCGGGCGGCGTGATGGTGTGCATGTCGTCGCTATCCGCCGCGCGCGGCGACGCTGCTGCGGCGCGGCTCGCGCATGGCCGGCCGGCTCAACACCGACTGGTTCGTCGTCTACGTCGAGACGCCCGAGCGAGGCGCCCGAGCGGATCGACGCCGAGGCGCAGCGCCACCTGCTCGCCAACATCGAGCGGGCCGCGCGAGCTCGGCGCCGAGGTGCGTGCGCCTGCAGGGCGCGCGACCCGGTGGCGGCGCTCCTCGACTTCGCGCGCTCGCACGGCGTCGGCCACATCATCATCGGCCGCTCGCACCAGCCGCTGGTGGCGGCAGCTGCTCGGCGCGCTTCGGTGCCGCTGCGGCTGGTGCGCGAGGCCGACGGGCTTCGACCTGCACATCGTCTCGCTCGACGACGAGGAGCGCGCGCATGACCCTGCGCGCCAAGCTGCTGCTGGCGCAGGCGCCGCTGGCGCTGGCGCTGGTCGCTGGTCGGCGCGTGCTCGCGGTGCGCACCGATCGCGTCGCTCGGGCGCAGCGCGCGAGGCGATCCTCGCGGACAACTACCGCAGCGTGCTGGCCGCGCAGCGCATGAAGGAGGCGCTCGAGCGCATCGACCGCGCGGCGCTGCTCGCTGCGTCGCCGGCGCGCCGCGAGGCGCGGCGCGCGCGAGATCGCCGCGCGCAGCGCAGCGCGTTCGAGCGCGAGCTCGGCGTCCAGGAGGGCAACATCACCGAGCCGCGGCGAGGGCGAGGCGACCGCGCGCGCTGCGCGCGCGCTGGGACGCGCTACCGAGCGCGCTTCGACGCGGCCTGCGCGGCGCCGCCCGGCGAGCGCGGCGCGCGACCGCTACTTCGACGAGCTCGAGCCGGCGCTCTCGCGGCTGCAAGCGGCCGCCGAGCGACATCCTCGCGCTCAACCAGGACGCGATGGTGCGCAAGAGCGACCGCGCGCGCGCGCAGCGCCGACGCGCATGCGACGCGTGATGATCGGTGCTCGCGCTCGCCGCGCTCGCTGCTCGGCGTCGCTGCCGTCGATCGATGCTCACCAGCCGCGCTGCTGCGGCCGCTGGCGGTGCTGCGCGCAGGCGGTGCGCCGCATCGGCGAGGGCGACCTCGACGCGCGCGCGCGCGTCGCCGGGCAGCGACGAGATCGCGCAGCTCGCCGACGAGTTCAACGCCATGGCCGAGCGGCTCGCCGAGTACCGCGCGAGCTCGCTCGGCGAGCTGCTGCAGGCGCAGCAGGCGGCGCAGGCGGCGATCGACAGCCTGCCCGATCCGGTGCTCGTGTTCGACGCCGACGGCGAGCGTGCTCAACGTCAACCGCGCCGCCGAGACGCTGCTCGGCGTCGACGCCGAGGCGGCCGGCGACGCCGCTCGCGCGCGCTCGAGCCGGCGCTGCGCGACGCGGTCGAGCGCGGTGCGCGCGCACGTGCTCCGCGGGCAAGGGCGCCTACGTGCCGCAGGGGCTTCGAGGAGGCGGTGCGCGGTGCGCGACGCGCGACGGCGAGCGCTACTTCCTGCCGCGCGCCACCCCGGTCTACGGCGAGGACGGCGGCGTCGCCGGCGCGACGGTGGTCCTGCAGGACGTGACCCGCCTGCGCCGCTTCGACGAGCTGCAAGAACGACCTGGTGGCGACCGTGGCGCACGAGTTCCGCACGCCGCTCACCTCGCTGCGCATGGCGATCCACCTGTGCCTCGAGGAGGCGGTCGGGCCGCTCACCGACGAAGCAGGCCGATCTGCTCTACGCCGCGCGCGAGGACTGCGAGCGGCTGCAGGCGCATCGTCGACGAGCTGCTCGACCTGTCGCGCATCCAGGCGGGCCGCATCGAGCTGCACCGCGCGCCGCGTCGCCGCCGCGCGCGCTGGTCGCAGCGCGCGCTCGACGCGCACCGCGCGCAGCGCGCCGACAGGCGGCAAGTGGAGCTCGAGCTGCGGCGCGCCGCTGCCCGGACCGGCCGGTGCGCGCCGACCCGGAGCGCGTCCAGCTCGTCTTCGCCAACCTGCTCGCCAACGCGATCCGCCACACGCCGGCGCGGCGGTCGCGTCGCGCTGCGCGCGGCGCCCGAGCGACGGCGACGGTGCGCTTCGAGGTCGCGCGACACCGGGCCCGGGCATCGCCGCCCGAGCACCTGCCGCGCGCTCTTCGAGAAGTTCTTTCGCAGTCGCCGGGCGCGCCCGCCGGCGGCGCCGGGCTCGGCCTCTCCATCGCAAGGAGATCGTGACGCGCGCACGGCGGCGAGATCGGCGTCGAGAGCGAGCCCGGGCAGCGGCAGCACGTTCTGGTTCACGCTGCCGCGCGCGCCGGAGTCGCCGTCCGACGGCGGTCAGCGCCCGTCGTAGCGCTTGCGCTTGCGCCACAGCGTCGAGGCGTCGATGCCGAGGATGCGCGCCGCCTCCTCCAGCGTCGGCGTGCGCGCGAGCACGCGCAGGATGTGCTCGCGCTCGATCGTCCTCGAGCGTGAAGTCGCCGCCGAGCGTGCGGCGCGCGGGCGCGTGCGGCGGCGATGCGCTCGGGGAGCGCCGTCGGGCTCGATGACGCGGCCCGGCCACAGGATCGACGCGCGCTCGATGGCGTTGCGCAGCTCGCGCACGTTGCCCGGCCAGCGCGTAGCGCGAGCGAGCGCCGCCTCGGCCGCGGGCGACGAGCTCGGCGCGCGGCGCGCCGGCGCTGCGCGCGAAGAAGGCGAGGAAGCGCGCGCGCCAGCGGCAGGATGTCCTCGCGGCCGCTCGCGCAGCGGCGGCACGACGCACCTCGACGACGTTGAGCCGGTAGAGCAGGTCCTCGCGGAAGCGGCCCGCGCGCACGTCGGCCTCGAGGTCGCGGTTGGTGGCGGCGACGATGCGCACGTCGGCGCGTGCGGGTGCGCGTCTCGCCGACGCGCTCGAACTGCGCGTCCTGCAGGAAGCGCAGCAGCTTGGCCTGCAGCGCGGGCGGCAGCTCGCCGATCTCGTCGAGGAAGAGCGTGCCGCCCTCGGCCGCCTCGACGCGGCCCGGCTGGTCGCGCACGGCGCCGGTGAAGGCGCCGCGGGCGTGGCCGAACAGCTCGCTCGCCAGCAGCTCCTCGGACAGCGTCGGGCAGTTCACGACCACGAACGGCCGCCGGCCGCGCGCGCTCAGCGCGTGGAGCGCGCGCGCGAGCACGCCCTTGCCGGTGCCGCTCTCGCCGCGCAGCAGCACCGGCGACGTCGCGCGAGCGCCGCCTGCGCCAGGACGTGTCGAGCAGCGCGCGCACCGCGGGCGAGTCGGCTCTGCGAGGTCGACCTCGGGCGCTGGCGCTCGCGAGCTGCGCTTGCGCAGCTCGGCGAGGCGCCGCTCGAGCGAGCGGCGCGCGCCGCACCTTGCGCGACGACGTGCGCGGATCTGCGTCGGGCGTGAACGGCTTCGGCAGGTAGTCGCGCGGCGCCGCGCTGGATCGCCTCGACCGCGGTCTCGACGGTGCGCGTAGGCGGTGACGACCACGACGTCGAGAGCGGGCTGGCGGCGAGCAGCGCCGGGAGCAGGTCGAGCCCGCTCTCGTCGCCGAGGCGCAGATCGAGGAAGGCGAGATCGAACGGCTGCGCGCGCCAGCGGCCGTCCGGGCCGCCTCGGCGCTGCCAGCCTGCCGCCACCCGGCAGCCGCATCCTCGAGGCAGACCGCGCAGCGTGGTGCGGATGTTCTTCTCGTCGTCGACGACGAGGACGTCGAGCACCGGCTCGGTGCCCGGCGGCGTGCCCGTATCAGGATCGCGGGTCATCATCGATGCCAGCCCCGGCGCCGGGACGCTCGAGCAGCCGGCGCCGCTCGAAGCGCAGCAGGTGCGAGTGGACGCAAAGCGTCGCCCAACCGAGAACGAGCGCGGCCCACAGCGCAATCGCCCCCCGGCCCAGCACGTCGGGCACGAGCCAAGGCGCCACGGCCCGAAGGAACGGCACGGTGCCGGCCACCGCCGCTGCGGTCGCCAGCGCGTCGCGCCACTCATGGGCATGGCGCCGGAGCTCGTCGTTCTCCGCCAGCTGCTGCACGACCTCGGAGGCGCCACTCATCTGCGCAGCTCCGCCGGGAGGCGGGCAGCGAGACGCTCGCGGTGCCGCTGCGCACGTCGCTCGCTCCTGGCCAGGCACAGCGCCGCCAGCGCGAAGGCGACGAAGAGCAGCGCTGCCAGGTGGCGTCCCGGCAGCGAGAAGCGGCCTGCTACCCAGCACAGCACGCTCGCGGCGACGGTAGCGGCCACGAACCGGCGGCGCCAGCGCTGCCGGTGGCAGAGCGAACGGTCCAGCTCCGCCAGCGCAGCGAGCAGGGTGTCGGCGAAGCAGGGGAGGGGCTGAAGCAGCCGGTCCATGGCGATCGTGGCACATTGCAGCGCATGTGCCACGCGGTCGATGCCGGCAGCGCGGCCAGTTGGGGCTGCCGCGGCGCGCCGTTGCAGTGCAAGATGCAATCTGGTCTCCGTCGATGGATTGCGTATTTCAAGCAGTGGACGGGCGGCGTCGGGCACGGCGGCGCCATCTGGTCTACGCTGCCGGCTGGCTGGGACATCCGAGGGAGGTGGCTGCGTGAGCCTCGAAGTGCTCGTCATCGACGACGAGAAGAACATCCGAAAGACCCTGCGCGTGTGCCTCGAGGGCCTGGGCTGCCGGGTGGGCGAAGCGGGCAGCGGCGAGGCGGCACGCGCGGCCGTCGCCCGTCACCACTACGACCTGGCGTTCCTCGACCTGCGCCTGGAGGAGGAGAGCGGGATGGCGCTGCTCCCGGAGCTGCTGGCGGCGACGCCGGACCTCGACGTCATCGTCGTCACCGCGTACGCCACCGTGCAGACCGCCGTCGAGGCCATCCAGCACGGCGCGCGCGACTACATCCCGAAGCCGTTCACGCCGGCGCAGATCCGGCAGCTCGTCGAGCGGCTGGCCGCGCGCCGCGCGCTCGAGCAGCAGGTCAGCGATCTGCGCTCGCAGCTCAGCGACGCCGCCCCGGAGATCACGTTCGAGACGGTGTCGCCGAAGATGCACGCGCTTCTGGCCATGCTCGACAAGGCCGCGCAGCACGACGTGCCTGTCCTTCTGCAGGGCGAGAACGGCACCGGCAAGAGCGTGTTCGCGCGGCGGCTCCACGACAAGAGCGCGCGCGCGGCCAGGCCCTTCGTCGTCGTCAACTGTCCGACGCTGTCCGAGGAGCTCCTGGCCAGCGAGCTGTTCGGCCACGCGCGCGGCGCCTTCACCGGCGCGGTCAAGGATCAGCCCGGCCGCGTCGAGTCCGCCGAGGGCGGCACCCTGTTCCTCGACGAGATTGGCGAGCTGCCGCCGCCGTTGCAGGCCAAGCTGCTGCGCTTCTTGCAGGAGAAGCAGTTCGAGCGCATCGGCGAGACGACGACGCGGCAGGCGGACGTGCGCATCGTCGCCGCCACCAATCGCGATCTCGCCGCCGACGTCAAGGCGGGCCGCTTCCGCGAAGACCTCGTGTATCGCTTGAACACCTTCGAGGTGACGGTGCCGCCGTTGCGCGAGCGGCGCGAGGACATGGTCCCCCTGGCGCGCCGCTTCGCCGCCTTCTTCGCCCGCACCACGCAGCGCCGCACCCTCGTGTTGACGCCGGAGACCGAGGAGACGTTCCTGCGCTACGACTGGCCGGGCAACATTCGCGAGCTGCGCAACGCCATCGAGCGCGGCGCCATCCTGGCCGCCGGCGACCAGCTCGGCCGCGAGCTGTTGCCCGAGCGCATCGGCGGGCGCGCGCGGCGGCGCCGTCTACCTGGGTGGCGACTTCACGTTCGACGAGGTGGAGCGCGAGCACATGCTGCGCGTGGTCGCGAGCCACCCGAAGGTCGAGGACGCCGCCCGCGTCCTCGGGGTCGACACCTCCACGCTCTGGCGCAAGCGCAAGCGCGCCGACTCGTAGCCGCCGCCGCGCCATTGCAGTTTTGCACGATCGGCGCCCGGTGAGATTGCAGCCGTGCACGATTGGTCGATTTCTCGCGCCAGCGACGGGGGAGACATGCGCGATTGCTTGACAGCGTCCCCCCGTCGGCTAAACGTGATCGTCAGCCGAATCGGAGAGCGCAGCGGTCGTTCGCCGAACGGGGGACCCGAGCAGCAGGGGCGAAGCGCATCGCGCCGGAGACCTTCCCCTCCGAGCCCGTCAGCTAACCCCGCAGGCTTTGGAAGGACGCGCGGGAGTGGCGCGCCCGACGGAGCGTGCCATGACCGACGAACCCGACAGTAGAAGCCCGTTGTCCCGCCTTCGCCGCCTGGTCTTCGGCGCCCCGCGCGACGTCCAGGACCCGGGCATCTTCCACAAGATCGCGCTGATCCCGTTCCTGGCCTGGGTCGGCCTCGGCGCCGACGGCCTCTCGTCGTCGGCCTACGGCCCCGAAGAGGCGTTCCGCAACGCTCGGCGCACACCTACCTGGCGGTCTTCCTGGCCTGGCGATGGCGACTGACGGTGCTTCATCATCTCGCTGTCGTACAGCCGCATCATCGAGCAGTTCCCCACCGGCGGCGGCGGCTACGTCGTCGCCACCAAGCTGCTCGGCGAGCACGCCGGCGTCGTCTCCGGCTGCGGCGCTGCTCGTCGACTACATCCTGACCATCACCGTCTCGATCGCCGCCGGCGGCGACGCCATCTTCAGCCTGCTGCCGCCGGAGTGGGCGGTCGCCAAGCTGCCGCTCGAGGTCGTGGTGATCGGCGCTGCTCATCATCCTGAACCTGCGCGGCGTCAAGGAGTCGGTGACGACGCTGATGCCGATCTTCATCGTCTTCCTCGTCACGCACGTGGTCCTCATCGTGGGCGGCATCGTCGTCGCACGCCGGACGCGCGCCCGAGGTCGCGCACCAGGTCGTCGACCGGGCTGCGCGACGGGCTGTCGACGCTGGGCCTGGGCGGCCTGCTGCTCCTCTTCCTGCGCGCCTACTCGCTGGGCGGCGGCACCTACACCGGCATCGAGGCGGTCTCGAACGGCCTGCAGATCATGCGCGAGCCGCGCGTGCAGACCGGCAAGCGAACCATGATCTACATGGCCATCTCGCTGGCGTTCACCGCGACCGGCATCCTCCTCTGCTACCTCCTGTTCGCCGTCGAGCCCGTCGAGGGCCAGACGCTGAACGCCGTGCTGGCCGACGCGTTCGCCGGCCGCTGGCCGCTGTTCGGCCTGCCTGTCGGGCGATGGTTCGTCGTGGCACGCTGGCCTCCGAAGGGCGCGCTCCTGTTCGTCGCCGCCCAGACCGGCTTCATCGACGGGCCGCGCGTCATGGCCAACATGGCGGTCGACTCCTGGCTGCCGCGCCGCTTCGCCTCGCTCTCCGATCGCCTGACGACCAAGAACGGCATCCTGCTCATGGGCATCTCGGCCATCGTGGTGCTGGTCGCCATGCACGGCCGCGTCGACGCGCTGGTGGTCATGTACGCGATCAACGTCTTCGTCACCTTCTCGCTGTCGAACGTCGGCATGTGTCGCTTCTGGCTGCAGCACCGGCGCAAGCGTCGCGACTGGAGCCGCAAGATCGTCATCCACGTGGTCGCCGCCTGGCTGTGCGCCTTCATCCTGGTGGTGACCGTCGTCGAGAAGTTCCGGCAGGGCGCCTGGCTGACGCTGGTCATCACCGGCGCCGTCATCGCGCTGTGCATCGGCGTGCGACGGCACTACCGCGGCGTCGCCCGCAAGCTCGCCGAGCTGAACCGGGAGTTCGAGGAGCTGCCCAGCGACGATCACGCGGGCCGCGAGCCCGATCCGCGGCAGCCCACCGCGGTGCTCCTGGTCAGCCAATACGGCGGCATCGGCATCCACTCGATGCTCGCCATTCACAAGATGATCCCCAACTACTTCAAGAACATCATCTTCGTGTCGGTCGCCGTCGTCGACTCGGGCACCTTCAAGGGCGCCGAAGAGGTCGAGGCGCTCCGCGCCAGCGTCGACGACACGCTGCGAAAGTACGTGGAGCTGGCGCGCCGCCTGGGCTGGAACGCCGGATCGGCGACCAGCACCGGCATCGATCCCGCCGACGAGATCACCAAGGTCTGCCTCGAGCTCGCGGAGCGCTATCCGCGCATCATGTTCTTCGCCGGCAAGCTTTTGTGGCAGCGGGAGAGCTGGTGGCAGCGCCTCCTGCACAACGAGACCGCGTATCAGGTCGAACGGCGCTTGCAGTGGAAGGGGCTGCCGATGACGGTCATTCCGCTGCGCGTACGCGAGCCGGTGCGCGCGGTCGCGGTGCGAAAGGCTGCCTAACCCCAGCGTTCGCTTCGGTTGAGCTCGCGAGGGCGAGCCGCGTGAGGCGGATCGTGGATGCGACCGGAGCGACCGACCGAGGAATACCCGTCGGTCTCATGATTCATCACATCTCCGCATTTGATTGAGCAAACGCGTCGCATCGAGAGCGTGCCCAAAGGCCATCCTTGGCGGCAGTGTCGCCGGTAGGCGCCGAGGGGCCGCGGGCGGTCGTCGGAGCCGTCTTGCCGGGACGGGCCCGCTACGCCGGCGGCCTTACCGGCCGGCGGCACGTCCGGGCCCTCGGCTCGTCGCTGGCATCGTCGCTTCGCGACGAGCGCTCCTCGACGCCCGGCAAGACGGCTCCGACGACCGCCCGCTCTATGGGCTCGTGTGAACCTTCCGCCAAGCACGATTGCCGAAGCTCATGCGTCGTCGAGAGCAGCCGCTGCACCCGCTGCGACCGTACCGGTTTTTTGGACGAGCACAGAGGCTCCGCGCGCACTGCCCCGCTGGGCGAGTTCCGCAGCACAGGCAAGGGGTGGAATCGAGCACAGCGGTCCGGTGGCGAGGACTGTTTGAGCCCAGCGGGGCAGTGCGCGCGGAGCCGGACGTGGCGCTTTGGCGCCCTCTCGATGCGACGCGGGTCTGAAAGCGGAACGTTTCGAGAGCTCGCGCCGAGATGTGATGAATCATGAGACCCGTCGGTATTTCGACCGAGGGAGCGAGGACGTAGTCCCTCGAGGCGACCGCGCGGATCGTCCGCAGCAGGTCAATCGAGGCGAACCCTGGGGTTAGAGCGCGTTTGCTGCGCTCCAGGCAGGCCGGCGAGAGGGCTCGCGCCGCCGGTCACTGCGGCATGTAGACCACCGTCGGACCGCTGTAGACGGGGCGATAGACGACGCCGCCGCAGGGCGCATAGGCGACGCACCCGGCGGGGAGCACGGGGTGGGCCGCCACCGCCGCCGCGCCGACCGCCGCGCCGGCCGCCACCGCGGGCGCTGCGTACGCGGTGCGCCGCACGCTCCGCCGCGCCACGCCCGCGTAGCTCATCGGGGTCAGCGGACGTCCGATGATCGCGTGCGCCTCGGCGCCGAAGCCGAGCACGCCCGCGGCGACGAGCAGCAGCAGCCGACGCAAGCTTCGTTTCTTGTCCATGTCACACCTCCGGTTCATCGCGAGCCCTTGATCTTGGACCGCGTCAGAAAGTCGATCTTCTTCGAGCCCGGCGGCGGCGTGAACTTGAACGTCGAGTCGGGCAGCGGCGCATCGGGCTCCCAGTTGGTCAGGCGCACCGCGAACTCCGGCTGGCCCGGCACCGTCTTGGTCGTGATGACGTAGCGGCGCGGCAGTGGGTGCGGCCCATCCTGGATCCAGATCTGCCAGTCGACGTCGGGCGAGCGGAACGCGAGGTGATGACAGGGGACGCCGTCGATCGGCTCCAGCCCGACGTACTCGCCCGAGGTCACGCCGTCCATCAGCACCTTGTACGGTCGGCTGAAGAGCAGGTCGGCCGCCGGCGCCTCGAGCCCCAGCTCGTCGCGACTGAAGTCGATCGTCGCGTCGAGGGTCGCCGGTGCCTTGGCCGTCGCGTACATGCCCGTGCGCTTGCCGAAGAGGCTGATCTGGTCGCCGTCGTAACGGAAGACCACGTCGGCGATCGGCCCGATGCGGTCGCTCCGCAGCCGATTGGGACGCTTGACGGCGACGCGCGACTGGGTGACGTTCTGCAGCTTCTCCCCCGACTTGAGGACCACCTCGTCCGCGGCGCCGGCGTCGACACGGAAGCTGTGCAGGTTCGCCAGCTCGTCGCTCATGCGGTGCACCAGCACGTCGGCGCGCGGATCGATGGCCGGGCGCGCGCCCGTATCCCACGCCGCCAGCGGCAAGAGCGCAACAATGATCAGTGCTCGACTCATGGGCCCTCCTTCTCGCTCCTTGCGTATGCAAAGGCGGCCCCACTCGATTGTTCGAAGTTGTCGCCGGGCCGACGTCGCGGCCGGCCGCTCGGCCCCCTCGGGAGCGAAGGGCGCGTCGGCGCGCGGGCGCGGATCAGCGCTTGGGGCCGAACGGATCGACGAGGTAGTCCCCGTCGCTGGTGCGGACCTTGGCCTTGTCGAAGGCGCTGCTCGCATGTGCCAGGTTGATGCGGTACTCGAGATCGGCGCCGGCAGCGACGAGGATCGTCCGATGGTAGGGCCGCCGGCGCGGCGCGAGCACCTTGATCAGATGCTCGCCTGGACGATCGACGGTGAGGCGCGCGCGGCGGACGCCGTCGCCGACCAACGCCCCGTCGAGCCAGATCTTCGCCGCCGCGACGTCGAGCTCGATCGTGAGCCGCGCCGGCGGAATCTTCGCCGGCGCCGGCCTGGGCACGACCGCGACCACGGGCGCGGTCTTGGGCACGACGGCGACCACCGGCGCGGCGACCGCCCCCGGGATGACCGCCGGCGGCACCTGGCGCGGAGTCGAGCGCCCCGCCGAGACGGCGACGGCGGCGGCGGCGATGCAGAGCAGCGCGCCCGCGGCCAGCAGCGTGCGGCCGCGGCGCGCCGGCGGGGCGGGCGTGACCTCCCCGGTCGACTCGCCGGACCCGGCTGCCCCTGCGGCCGGCGCGGCCGGCGCGTGCTCCTCCCCGACGATGATCGAGACCGAGGACGAGCCGGCGTCGGCGGTGGCTGCGACCAGCTCGCTCGCCGCCGCCGCCGTCTCCGCCGCCCCGACCCCGACCTCGATCTCGAGCAGCTCGGTGTCTTCCTTCTCCTGCCTGGTGGTGCCCGGGACCTCGAGCGGTCGTATCTGCGCGAGGAACTCGGCCAGCCGCTCCGCAGCGCCACCGTGCGCCTCTGCCAGCGGCGCCAGCGCCGCGGCGATCTCGTCGCCCTTGGAGAAACGCTGCCCGCGATCGCGCGCCAGCATCCGCAGCACGATCGTGTCCAGCTCCGGCGGCACGTCCGGGCGCAGATGCGACGGCGGCACCACCTCGCACTGGCGCACCAGCCGTAGCGTGACCAGGTCGCTCGCGCCGCGAAACAGCCGTTTGAGCGTCAGGCACTCGTGCAGCACGATGCCGAGCGCGAAGAGATCCGAGCGACCGTCGATCGCCAGCCCCTCGGCCTGCTCCGGCGAGAGGTAGTTGATCTTGCCCTTGAGCGTTCCGGTGCGCGTGTGATCGTCGCGGACGTGCTCGGCCGCTTTGGCGACCCCGAAGTCGAGCAGCTTCACGTGCCCGTCGAAGGTGACCATGATGTTGGCGGGGCTGACGTCGCGATGCACGATCTCGAGCGGGCGCCCTTCGGCGTCCTTGAGGTCGTGGGCGTACGAGAGCGCCGCCGCCACCCGCTGGGCCACGTAGCAGGCGACCCCGATGGGCACCGGCGTGCGGCTGCTGACGCAGCGATTGAGCAGTCGCAGCATGTCGATCCCGTCGACATACTCCATCGACAGGAAGTACTCGTCGCGCACGCGGCCGAGCTCGTGCATGCGCACGATGCCGGGATGGCTCAGGCGCGAGGAGAGGCGCGCCTCGGCGACCAGCATCTTGACGAACGTCTGATCGCGCGACAGCGCCGGCAACACCCGCTTGACCACCACCACCGCCTGCCCGCTGGGGCTGGGTGCCAGCGCGCGGTACACCACCGCCATTCCCCCGGCGCCGATCCGCTCGATGAGGCGATAGCGACCAAACGGTTCCCCGTCGTCTGGTTGCGCGGACAGGGCCATGCCCCGGTATCATCCCACGCGCGCGCGCCTTCGGCAACGGGGCGCACCGCCTACCGGCCGCGACGGTGGCGCGGGCGACGACCCTGCTGCTGGCTCGTTCGCGCGCACCGGGGATCGGTCCCATCCGATCGCCTTCGCAGGGGGGATTCGGCACGGTTCCTCCCGACACAATCCGGCCGGACACTGATTCGGCGAAGACGCGCTCTTCGTCGCTCGACAACGCGCGCACGCGATCGCGGCCGTCGGTCACGAAGGGAAAGGTCGCCCGCGTCGGCGCGTGTTGATCTCGGTGGCGCGGTTCAGTCCCGTCGCTGCGCGCGCACCTGCACCGACACGAGCTGCGGCTGCACAGCGCGTGACAGAACCTGCAACACGAAGACGATCGTCGACGGCGCGCGAGCTCGCGCGCGTCGCGGAGAAGATGCGCTGCGCGCGATGCCAAAGTCCCGGCGTCCCGCGGTCATGTGCGGCTCGTCGTGGATCCGCCGCTTGACTCGTCGAGAGCGCGCGCCAAACAGGCCGAGCGAGGTGATCCATGGCGCGTATTGCGGCGGCGGCGGTGATGGTGATGACGATCCTCTCGCTGGCATCGGTGGCGCGGGGCCAGCCGAGCAGCATCGTCGGCCTCCAGGACGCGGGTCCCGTACCCGACGACGAGCCCGATGCGCTCGTGCCGACCGCGTCCCCCCTTGCGCCCTGCTGCTGTTGCGGCATGGACCGTATCGGGGCGACCGACCGGGAGCTGACCGGGGTGATCGCGGGAGGCGCGGCGGCGGCGATCGTGAGCTACCTCTTCGCCACGCTCTATGCGACGGCGCAGCCGCACTCGCTGCCAACCGTGGAGGGGATCCCGATCGCAGGCGCCATCGTCGCCGCGGCCCGCAATCCGGTCGACGATCGGAACGCGCCGCTCCTGCTGTTCTCCGCGGGAGTGCAAGCCATCGGCGTCCTGGTGGCCGCGGTCGCCGGCGCGGACCGGGCCGAGCTGCGGCGCCTGAACATCGAGGTCGGCGCCTGTCCCGGCGGGTTCGGCGTCAGCTGGCGCTAGAGGGCGCTAGAGGTGCGCTCTCATGAGACATCACATCTCCGCGTTTGATTGAGCAAGCAGCGTCGGTGTCGCCGGTAGGCGCCGAGGGACCGCCCGCTCTATGGGCTCGTGGGAACCTTCCGCCAAGCACGATTACCGAAGCTCCTGCGTCGCCGAGAGCAGCCTGTCCACCCGCTGCGACCGTCCGGTTCTTGGACGAGCACAGAGGCTCCGCGCGCACTGCCCCGCTGGGCGAGTTCCGCAGCACAGGCAAGGGGTGGAATCGAGCACAGCGGTCCGGTGGCGAGGACTGTTTGAGCCCAGCGGGGCAGTGCGCGCGGAGCCGGACGTGGCGCTCTGGCGCCCTCTCGATGCGACGCGGTTTGAAAGCGGAACCTTTCGAGGGCTCGCACCGAGATGGGATGAATCATGAGAATGAGAGAGGTGCGCTAGTCTAGAGGCGGAGTAGTTGCGAGATGCACGCCAGGCCGCGCGCGACGACGCCGCGCTCAGCGAAGACGGAAGCAGAGGAACAGGTTGCGCAGACCGCCGTCGAGATACGCCTCGTAGATCGCCGACTGCCACCGGATCGACGACTGGCGCGCCGGCCCCATCCCCTCGCCGACCAAAAGCCGGCTGTAGGCGACGCTGAGCCGCCAGAAGCCGGCGGCGTCCACGGAGACGTCGCGCGCGTCGACGACGTCGAAACCAGCGCCGGCTGCTGCCTGCTCGTACTCGGTCTGCCAGCCGATGTTCGACGTCCAGTAGTCGTTGAACGGGGCTGCCAATTCCGGTCGACCGAGGAAGGTGTCCTCGATGAACACCCATCCGCCTCTGTGCAGCAGCCGCGCCAGCCGCTCGAAGTAGACGGCTCGATCGAAATAGGTCGTGGCGCCAAACGAGACGACGGCGTCGAAGCGGGGTGGACCCTCGAGATCGTGCGCGTCGCCGAACAGGGGAGTGACGCGGTCGGAGACTCCGGCGCGCTCGGCAAACTCCTCGACCAGGCGAAGGTGCCGGGCGACGGGGCTCAACGCCGTCACCCGGGCGCCAAGCTCCGCGGCGAAGAAGAGCGCGGTTCCGCCGAGCCCGCAGCCGACGTCGAGGATGCGGCCCCGCAGGCGGTGGGAAGCGTCCCAGGCCTTGGCCGCCTGCCAGAGCATCTGCTCTTGCGAACCGACGATTTGCACTCGCAGCTCGTTTCGATGGGGAGCGGGGACGATATCGGCAGGTGCCCAGCCGGTATGATAGTGAATGCGCGGTCCCGGCCCGTATTTGTCGAGAAGAAACTCGGTTTTCTCGTCATACCACTCGACAATTACGTCAGCCGGAGCACGTCGTCCCGTCGGAGAGCGAGGTTTCAGGGCGAGGACCTCTCGAGATCGCGTATGGGTCAGCGTAAATCGCGCGATTTTCGATTGTCAAGGAGTCGCGGCAGGTCGGCTCGATATCGCTGAACGGATGGGTGCGGCGCAGTGTCGCACCTGGATCGGTATCGGTTTAGGCGCGCGGGCCTGCCGCCGGTTTCCTGCCAACCCCGATCTCTCGAAACGGGATCTCGTCGTCGTGCTCCGGGCGGGCGAACGGACGGCTTGCGCCGCCCCCGGGCGGTCGCGCGTCGGAGCGGCTGCCCCTTGCGCTTGGTGGACCCTTCACGTAGCTTTAGGACGCTGATGCGGCCGACCGCATATACCCCGCCCCCGCCACCGTAGCGCGCTCGTTCGCGCGCATCTTTCTATTTTCGTAGTCAGGGCTCTTCGCCGAAAGCGGAACGATGGATCTTCAGCAACTCAGCGCCGAAATCACCCGGCGCCGCACCTTCGCAATCATCTCGCACCCCGACGCGGGCAAGACGACGCTGACGGAGAAGCTCCTGCTCTATGGCGGCGCCATCCACCTCGCCGGCTCGGTCAGGCAGCGGCGCGGCGGGCGGGCAGGCGACCAGCGACTGGATGGAGATCGAGCGCCAGCGCGGGATCTCGGTCTCGACGAGCGTGCTGCAGTTCGATTATCGCGGTCTGTCGCGTCAACCTGCTCGACACGCCCGGCCACAACGACTTCAGCGAGGACACCTATCGCACGCTGGCCGCCGTCGACTCGGCCGTGATGCTCATCGACAGCGTCAAGGGCGTCGAGCCGCAGACGATCAAGCTGTTCAAGGTCTGCCGCATGCGCGGCATCCCGATCGTCACCTTCATCAACAAGATGGACCGGATGGGTCGCGATCCGCTGGAGCTCATGGACGAGATCGAGCGCGTGCTCGAGATCCCGTGCGTGCCGGTCGAACTGGCCCGTCGGCACCGGCTCGGGGTTCGCCGGCGTGTTCGACCGGGCGTCGCGCCAGCTGCTTCACTTCGAGCGCGCCGACGGCGGGGCGCAGCGGGCGGTGACGACGGTCGGCAGCCTGGACGATCCCGAGCTCGTCGCGGCCATCGATCCGAGCGCCCACGCGCGGCTGCGCGAAGAGCTGGCGCTGCTCGACGCCGCTGCCCGACCCTTCGAGCACGACGCCTTTGTGCGCGGGGAGATCACGCCCGTCTTCTTCGGCTCGGCCATGACCAACTTCGGCGTCGAGCCGTTCCTCGATCGCTTCGTCGAGATCGCGCCGCCGCCGGGCGATCGCAAGACTGCGGTCAGCACGGTGTCGGCGGCGGATCCCGCCTTCTCCGGCTTCGTCTTCAAGATCCAGGCGAACATGGATCCGCGCCATCGCGATCGCATCGCGTTTGCGCGGGTGTGCTAGCGGGCGCTTTCTGCGCGGGATGGAGGTCCTGCACGTGCGCTCGGGCAAGCGCCTGGCGCTGACCCGCTCGCTCAACTTTCTGGCGCACGAGCGCAAGCAGATCGACGAAGCGTACGCCGGCGACGTCATCGGCATCTGGGATCCCGGCATCCTGCGCATCGGAGACAGCCTGTGCGCGGGGCATCCCGTCGAGTTCGAGGGCATCCCGCGCTTCTCGCCCGAGCACTTCGTGCGCGTACGCTTGACGGACGCGAGCAAGCGCAAGCAGCTGAAGAAGGGGCTGGAGCAGCTCTCGGAGGAGGGCGCGGTGCAGCTCTTCTTCGATCGGGAGCGCATGGAGCGCGAGCCGATCCTGGGCGCGGTCGGCGTGCTGCAGTTCGAGGTCGTGCAGCACCGCTTGCGCTCGGAGTACGGCGTCGCCATCGGGCTCGAGCGGCTGCCCCATCAACATGCCCGCTGGCTCGAGGGCGAGTTCCAGCTCGCCGGCTTCGAGTCGCGCGGCTACAGCACCTGCGTCCTCGACGTGGAAGCGCGACCGCTCGTGCTGTTCGAGAGCGAGTGGGCGATGCGGCGCGCCGCCGAGGAGAACCCCAAGGCGCGGTTCGTGGCCGCGGTGCAGCCCGGGCGCAGCGCCCGCCGGGCGGGGGCGGGCTCCTGAATCCGGAGGCAAGAGGTCGGGCAAAGGAGCGCATGCGAGAGCAGGGCGCCCGCCGGATCGGTTCTCAGTGCTCCGCCCAACGGCTGTAGCCGACCAGGGTCAGCGCCACCAGGGCGATCGCGCCGCCGAACACGAGCGTGCTCCACGGGGCGCTCCATGAGAGCAGGTGCTCGACGAACGTGACCGTCATGAGCAGGATCAGCATGCTGGCGAAGCGCGCCTTGAGCTCGTGCAAGCTCTTCACCACGAGCGACTCGGGGATGTCGCGGAGCGGCGCGATGAACAGCCCATAGGTGCCGATGGCGACGAAGAGGAGCACGGCCGCCACCAGAAACGCGTCGAGCATGTGCAGGAGGCCGACCACCCCGGTGGCGTAGGGCTCATTGCGCAAGAGCGCGGCGATCACGTGGTAGGCGTTGATCGCGCTCCAGCAGCAGGCCTCGACGGCGCCGGCGAGCAGGCCGAAGATTCCGACCAGCATGAGAAATCGACTGCTGCCGATCAGCCGTCCCAGGGGCGTGCGCTCACTCATGAGTCTCCCCTATTGATCTCGGCGCCACCGGCCGTTCGACAAGTCGGCGCCGCTTCTACCGGGACCTGCCTTCTGCTAGCGTGACGGCGATGCGCTCCCCACCCGCTGACGCCGCCGACGAGCTGGTGGCCGATGTCCACCGGCTCGACGAGATCCTCGAGGACACCATCCGCGCGCGCGAGGGCGCCGACGCGCTCGCCGTGGTGGACGAGCTGCGCCGCCTGGCGCTGGAGCTGCGCGCCGGCACGCTCGCGGGCGGACGGGCGGCGCTCGCCGAGCGCGTCGCCGCGCTCGATCTGGGCGCGCTCGATCTGGTGGCGCGGGGCACGACCGTCTTCTTTCACCTCATCAACTCCGCCGAGGAGCAGCACCGCATGCGCGTCTTGCGGCGCCGCGACCGCGCGGGCGCGCCGCCCGAGGGCTCGATCGCCGCGCTCGGCTCCGACCTGGCGCGCGCCCGCGTGCCGGCCGACGAGGTGCGGGCGCTGCTGGAGCGGCTGTTCATCATGCCGGTGCTGACCGCGCACCCGACCGAGGCGCGCCGGCGCACGGTGCTCGACCATCTGGCCGACGTCTCGGCCGCGCTCGACGCGCTCGACGATCCGCGCTGCGGCTCCGCCAGCGCGCGCCGCCTCACCGAAGAGCTGCGCGAGGCCATCGTCGCGCTCTATGTCAGCGACGAGGCTCGTCGGGTGCGCCCGGCGCCGGGCGACGAGGTGCGCGCCGGCCTCCAGGTGTTCGAGCGCACGCTGCTCGAGGTCACCCCCGCGCTCTATCGCGAGCTCGAGGACGTGCTCGGGGCCGCCTATCCGGGCGAGCCGTTCACCGTCGGGCCGTTTCTCCGCTACGGCACCTGGATCGGCGGCGACCGCGACGGCAACCCCAACGTCACCGCCGAGGTGACGCGCGTGGCGCTGGAGCGGCAGCGGCGCCTGGCCATCGATCGACTGGTGCGCGACGCCCAGCTGCTCGGCCGCGAGCTCTCGGTCTCCGCCGGCCGCGTGGCGCCGCCGCCGGCGCTAAAGGAGTCGATCGCCGCCGATCGGGCGCGCCTGCCCGAGGTGGCCGCGCGCGCGTCGCGCTACGGCGGCGAGCCGTGGCGCGAGAAGCTGTGGTACGTGCGCGCCCGCCTGCAGCGCGCGCGCGATCGCGCCGAGGGCGCCTATCCCGACGCGCATGCGTATCTCGAGGATCTGCGCCTGCTCGACGAGAGCCTGGCGGCGCCCGGGCTCGAGCCGCTGCGCCGGGGCCGCTTGCGCGACGCGCGCCGGCGCGGCGAGGTGTTCGGCTTCCACCTGGCGAGCATGGATCTGCGGCAGCACTCCGCCGTGCACGAGAGCGCGGTCGCCGAGCTCCTCGCCCACGGCGGGGTCGGCGGCTACGCGGCCATGCCCGAGGCCGAGCGGGTGGTGCTGCTCGGGGGCCTGTTGGAGCGCGCGGACGTGGGCGCGCCGCGCAGTCGCACCGGCCTGTCGCCGGCGACGCGCGAGATCCTCGAGACGCTCGACGTCGTCGGGCGCGCGCGGCGCGACTCGGGGGCCGAGGCGTGCGAGCGCTACGTGGTCAGCTTCACGCGGTCGGCCAGCGATCTACTCGAGGTGTTGTTCCTCGCCCGAGCGGCGCGGCTGGCGCCCGACGAGCTGCGCCCGGTGCCGCTACTGGAGCAGCTCGAAGATCTCGAGCGCGCCGAGACCATCGCCGAGGAGCTGTTGCGCCTGGCGCCCATGCGCGCCGCCATCGGCGGAGAGCTGGAGGTGATGGTCGGCTACTCCGATTCGTCGAAGCAGGTCGGCTACGTCGCCAGCCAGGTGGCGCTCGAGCGCGCGCAGACGGCGCTGGCCGAGGTCGCCGACGCGCACGGCGCGGTGCTCACGATCTTCCACGGCCGCGGCGGCGCCATCGGCCGCGGCGGCGGACCGGCGAGCCGCGCCATCCGCGCCCAGCCGCCGCGGGCGCTGCGCGGCCGGCTGCGCGTGACCGAGCAGGGCGAGACCATCACCGCGCGCTACGCACACCTGGAGATCGCGCGGCGCGATCTGGAGCAGATGGTGCACGCGGTCGTCTCCGCCTCCCTGGTCGGCGCAGGCGCGCCCCGTCCCGCCGCCAGCGAGACCCTGCGCCACGCCGCCGTGGCCGCGCGCGCCGCCTACGATCGGCTGGTCGGCGACGGCGAGCGGCTGGCCCGCTACGCCCTGGCGGCGACGCCGCTCGAGGAGATCGCCGAGCTGCCGATCGCCTCGCGCCCTTCGTCGCGTAAGCCCAAGCTGACCCTCGAGGACCTGCGCGCCATTCCGTGGGTGTTCTCGTGGGCGCAGAGCCGCCACGGGCTGCCCGGCTGGTTCGGCCTCGGCACCGCGCTCGAGACCCTGTTCGCCGAGGCGGGGCCGGAGCGCGTACGCGCGCTCTATCGCGACTGGCCGTTCTTCGCCGCCCTCGTCGACAACGCGCAGGTCGCGCTCATCCGCTCCGACATGGACGTCGCCGCCGAGTACGCGCGGCTGGCCGAGCCGTCGCTGCGCTCGATCTTCGACGCCATCGTCACCGAGCACCAAAAGACCGTGGCCCGCGTGCTGGAGGTGACCGGAGAGGCGGAGATCCTGGCTGCCTGGCCGACCATCGCAGCGACGGTGCGGCGGCGCAATCCGTACGTCGACCTGCTCAGCCACACCCAGGTGACGCTGCTCGGGCGGCTGCGCGCCGCCGGCGGCGAGGAGCGAGAGCGCATCCGGCGCGTCCTGTTCGTCACCATCAACGGCATCGCCGCCGGGCTGCAGACCGCCGGCTGAGCTCCAGGCCGAGCCGCGTCCCGATCTCCCCCCGGCGCGCCTGCGCCGACGGCGGCCTACCTTGTGGCCCGAGGTGATCATGACGAGCAAGAGCGGGCCCGAGACGGGCGACACCCGGAGCGCGGAGCCTCCCACCAGCGACGAGCTACTCGACCACGTCGACGAGGCGGAAGACGATCGCGTCGCCGCCGAGGAGGCGGCCGAGGTCGCGGACGAGGACGAGGTGGCCGCCACCGACGCGCGCGAAGAGCGCGTCCCCTGAGCGGAGCGCGCGGTCGGCCGCCGCCAGTGGCGTCGGTTGCGGTATCCTGAGCGCAAGATGAGGATGGCGACGGTAGCCTTCTTGGTCGTCGTCGCCACCAGCCGCGGCGC
This sequence comes from uncultured delta proteobacterium, assembly GCA_963816965.1. Lineage (GTDB taxonomy): Bacteria > Myxococcota_A > Polyangia > Palsa-1104 > Palsa-1104 > JAQBQH01. The sequence continues at coordinate 1,328,652 of CAWFMP010000004.1, read as the reverse complement.
CGCATCCGACGAGGGACCGCCGCCGATCCGCATCGCCATCGACAACGTGTTGGTCGGGCGCATCAATCCGCTGGCCCTCGCCGACCTCATGCGCGTCGGCGTCGCGGTGCGTCTGTACCGGGCGGGGCGGCCGCTGTTGCGTGACAACTTCCTCCTCTTCGCCGCCGCGCCGCGCGTGACCGCATCGTCGCTGCGGTTCGGCCCGCAGATCGAGCTGCAGCCGCTGTCGATCCTGTCGCTGCGCTTCACCGGCGAGCTGGTGCGCTTTTGGGGGATCTTCGACTCGGTGCAGTCGTTCGCTTCGCCCTGGGCCGACTGGTCCGACAACGCGCTCGGTCGCAACGGCACGGCGGGCCGGAGCTACCCCACCGACGGCGTGCACCTGGTCTTCGAGCCCACGGTGCAGCTGCGCTTCGGCCCCATCGCCGTTCGCGACCACGTGACCGTCGAGTTCTGGAGCCTACACCTGCGCCCCGGCGACACCGTCTTCTACGAGGCCGGCTCCGACACGCTCGTCCCCAACGACGGCGTCGTGCTCTCCAACGACGTCGACCTCGCGTGGCTGACCCGCGTGCACCTGGCCGTCGCGCTGCGCTACTCGCTGGCGGTGCCGCTCTACTCGGCGCGCCATTACGAGCCCGGCGACGTGCACGACCCGGCGCTCAACCGCCAGCAGCGGCTGGGGCCGGCGCTGGCCTATACGTTTCTCGATCGTCGCTTTACCCGGTTTCACTCGGTGACCCTGTTCGGGGTCGCCGCCTGGTACCTCGAGCATCGCTACCGCACCGGCGCCGACGTCAGCGCCGCGGTGCCCTATCTGCTCGGCGGCGTCTCGTTCCAATCGGATCTGCTGCTCGCGCCCTGATCCGGTACAATCGAGAGGTTGTGCATCGTGTGATCCTGGTGGTGGTGCTCCTGTTGGGGGGATGTGGCGGCGCGGCGCCGCCCAGGGCAGCCCACGGCGTGCTCGACCTGCGCGCGTGGGACTTCACGCGCGCAGGCCCCCTGACGCTCGAGGGCGACTGGGACTTCTACTGGCAGGAGCTGGTGGCACCCGACGGGCACGCGGCGGCCGACGGCTGGCTGCCGCTGCGCCGGTGGAACGGGCTCAAGCTGTTCGACGGGCGGGCGCTTCCCGGCAAGGGCTTCGCCACCTATCGCATGCGGGTCCTGCTTCCCCCCGGCGGGCGCGAGCCGTTCACGGTGGTGCTCGATCCGGTCATCGATGCCTGCCGGCTGTGGGTCACCGGCGCCGACGGTGCCGTGGCGGGGCCGATCGGGGGCGGCGAGGTCGGCACCACGCGCGCGCGCTCGCACGGCTCGCTGGCGCGCAGCCAGCTCACCTTCCCGGCCGCCGGCGAGGTGACGTTGACCCTGCAGGTGAGCAACTTCGAGCACGCCCGCGGCGGCTCCGCCGGTGCTTCGCCGCTGTTCGGCACCGCCGCCGCCGTCGATCGCTTCGTCGGTCACCAGCGCATGGCCGACTTCTTCTTCATCGGTCTGCTCGTGATCACCGGGCTGCATCACCTCGTCCTGTTCGCGCTGCGCCGGCGCGAACGGGCGGCCTTGTGGTTCGCAGGCATGTGCCTTTTGATCGCGCTGCGCCTGTTCATTCTCGGGCGCTACCTGCAGGGCGATTGGCCCTCGGTGCCGCTGTGGGTGCCGGCCCGCCTCGACTACCTCACCTTCTACCTGGCGGTCCCGGCCGCGGCGCTGTTCCTGCGCGAGCTGTTCCCCAAAGATCTGGCGCGATGGGTGGTCCAGCCGGTCGTCGTCATCAGCTTCGCCTTCGTTGCCAGCCTCTTCCTGCCGGTCTCTTTCTACTCGGCAGTCGTGCCCTTGTACCAGGTGCTCACGGTGGGGGTGATCGCCGTCGGGGTCACGGGCGTGCTGCGCGCCGCCTTGCGCGAGCGCGATGCGCCGCCGGTGCTGATGCTCATTGGTATTCTGGCGCTCGGCCTGGCGGGCTGTCTCGACATCCTGCGCGAGCGCTCGGTGGTGCACATCCGCTTCATCGCGCAGTACGGCGTCACCGTGTTCGTCATCTTCCAGTCCGCGCTGCTGGCGCTGCTCAACCAGCGGCGGGCCAAGCAGCTCGAGCTGCGCAACGACGAGGTGCAGCGGCTCAACAGCGAGCTGCGGCTGCTCAACGAGCAGCTCAAGCGGCAGATCGCCAGCCGCTCGCACGAGCTGTCGCAGGCGGTGATCATGATGGCGCACTCGAGCGACGCGGCGGCGCTGCAGCCGGGCGACGTCGTCGCCGAGCAGTACTCCATCGTCGCGCCGCTGGGCGAAGGCGGCATGGGCACGGTGTTTCGCGCCGAGCGCATCACCGACCGCCGGCCGGTGGCGCTCAAGCTGATTCGCGGCGGCGCCGATCCCGAGGCGCTGGCCCGCTTCGCGCGCGAAGCCGAGGTCGTGGCCAGCATCGACCATCCGAACGTCGTCAGCATCCTCGACTTCAATGTCAGCCGCGCCGGCCTCTTCTATCTGGTCATGGAGCTGGTCGAGGGGCGCTCGCTCGAGGCCGATCGGGCCCGCTTCGGCGACGTTGGCTGGGCGCTGCCGCTGGTGTCGCAGCTCCTGCAAGCACTGACTGCCATCCACGCGCGAGACGTGATCCACCGCGACGTCAAGCCGTCGAACCTGCTCGTCGCCGAGGGGCGCCTCAAGCTGGCCGACTTCGGCGTGGCGCAGATGCAGCGGCCGCGCCCGCCCGGCTCGACCGAGCTCGACACCCTGCGCGGCGGCAGCGCGGTCGAGGAGCAGGCGACCGGCGATCTGCAGATCACGCGCGCGGGGATGATGATCGGCTCGCCGATGTACATGGCCCCCGAGCTCGCCGATGGCTCGGGACGGGCGAGCACGAAGTCGGACATGTTCTCCTTCGGCCTGGTGGCGTTCGAGCTCCTGGCCGGACAGCGCGCGTTTGCCCGGCCGCCGGTGTTGGCGGTGATGGATAGCCTGACGCTGCCGCCGGTGGCGCCGCTGGCGTCGCTGGTGCCGGCGATCGACGGGGCGCTGGCGCGCCTGATCGACGCCTGTCTGCACCGATCGCCGGCCGAGCGGCCGGCCGCGGCGACGGTGCTGGCGGCCATACCGGCGGACGGCGTGCCCGCCGGCGGTCCGCCGGCGTCCTAGTCCTCGCCAGTGATTTCGACCGGCTGCGCGGTCCTCGACGCCCATGGCTTCGTTGCTCCTCCTCGAAATACAGACAGTATTCCCTCGTCGTCGCGCCTCGCCCTGGGCGCCGAATCCTCGGCGGATACCAATCAAAATCACTGTGGCGAGGTACTAGCTGGAGTGTCCCTCGTTCCACGCCTGCTGCGACCGTCGATTCGCGACTGGTCCGACCACTTGACACTGACCGGTCGATCGGTCAGCCTGAAGAGGCATGGCTCCGGTCACCGCCCCACGACTCCTGAGCCAAGAGGCGAAGCTTCCCGCGGGGAGCATGCCGGGCGGGACGGCCGGCCGCATCCTCGAGGTCGGCCTGGTGCTGTTCGCGCGCAACGGCTTTCACGGCGCGTCGATCCGCGACATCGGGCGCGAGCTCGGGCTCAAGCCGGCCAACCTGTATGATCACTTCCCGTCCAAAGAGCATCTCCTGGCCGAGCTGGTGCGGCTCGGCCACGAGGAGCATCTGCGCGCCTTGCGGCGGGCGCTGGTCGACGCCGAGGGCGGCCCGGCGCGGCAGATCACGGGGCTGGTGGGCGCCCACGTCCGCTTCCACGCCGAGTATGCGATGCTGGCCGTGGTGGCCAACAACGAGATGCACTCGTTGTCGCCGGAGCTGGTGGCGCCGGCGCTGGCGCTGCGCCGGCAGGCCGAGGGGCTCCTGATGGATGTCATCGCCCGCGGCATCGAAGACGGGAGCTTCGCCACGCCGGACGCGTTCCTCGCGACGGCGGCGATTGGAGGCATGGGAATGCGCGTCGCCCACTGGTTCCGCCCGAGCGATGGCCGATCGATCGATCAGCTGACCGCCGTCTACGCCGAGTTCGCGCTGCGCATCGTCGGCGCCCGTCCGCCAGCACGGCGGCGCTCTTGAGACCGGCGCTCGCTGCGGTCCTGCTGCTCGCCGGCGCCGTCGGTTGCGCTCGAAACCACGGCGGCAGCCCGGCGGCCGACGGCGGCCCCGGGGCCGTCGACGGCGCGGCGCCGGGGGATGCCGGCGGTTCCGATGCCGGGGGCGGCGGCGACGGCGGCACCCTGATGGGCAGCTGGATCGACGGTACCTATATGAACGACCAGGGCCAGCGCGACTACCGCCTCTACGTGCCGTCGGGATACTCGGCCGGCACCGCTGCGCCCCTGGTCGTGGTGCTGCACGGATGCACGATGACCGCCGAGCAGATGGACGCGACCACGCAGTACGCGGCGCTCGCCGAAGCGCGCACCTTCCTGGTGGTCTATCCGGTGCAGTCGAGCAGCGCGAACGCGGCGCTGTGCTGGAACTGGTTCGATCCAGGCAGCCAGGCGCGCGGGCAGGGCGAAGCCTCGCTGATCGCCGGAATCGCGCAGACGGTGGTGGACGGCTGGTCGGTCGACACCAAGAAGGTGTACGTGATCGGCGCCTCGGCAGGCGGCGCGATGTCCGTAGTGATGGGCGCGACCTATCCCGATCGCTTCGCCGCCATCGGCGTGATCGCGGGGTGCGAGTTCGCCGGTACGCCCTGCGGCTCGTCGGGCGGCCCCGATCCGGCGACGCAGGGGCAGCTGGCGTACCAGGCGATGGCCGCGGCGGCGCGGCCGGTGCCGGTCATCGTGTTCCAGGGCGACGCCGACCCCGTGGTCGCGCCGATCAACGGCCAGCAGGTGACCGAGCAGTGGATCGCCGCCGACGACTACGCCGACGACGGCGCGCACAACGCCTCGGTGCCGACGGTCGCCGCCGCCACGGCGACGCTGCAGGTACCCAATGGCCGCAGCTACGATCGGAGCCAGTTCGACGATCAGGCCGGCGCGCTCCTCATCGACTACTACGTGGTTCACGGCGCTGGTCACGCCTGGCCGGGCGGCGCGCCGTCGGCGACCTTCAGCGATCCGACGGGCCCCGACGCGACCACACTCGGCTACGACTTCTTCCTGGCGCACCCGCAGCCGTAGCCGCGCCGTCGCCGGGAACCCCGCCGTCGGCAGGCGGTGGATGTGCTAGGACTCGGGCGTGGCTTGGCCGTCCGACCGCTACGAGCCGTTCATCGCCTGGCGCTACCTCTATCGCCGCCAGCATGGCGGTACGCTGCCGTCCGTGATGGTGCTGTTCGGCCTCTTGTCCGCGGTCGCCCTCGCCGCCGCGTTCGGCACGCACGGCAACGCCCAGTTGATCGGCATCAGCATCTCGCTGCCGGCGCTCATCCTGTTTCTCTTCTTCCTCTTGCTCAACCTCTTCTCCGGCTTCACCGCCATCTCCATCGTCGGGGTCGCCATCGGCGTCTTGGCCCTGGTGGTCGTGTTGTCGGTGACCTCGGGCTTCCAGCAGTCGTTCAAGCAGAAGGTGCTCGGCGCCAACGCGCACATCGACATCTTGAAGTCCGACTTCTCCGAGTACCGCGCCGTCGAGAAGACGGCGTTGAGCGAAAAGCACGTGCTGGCGGCGGCCCCCTTCGTCCTCTACGACGCCATGCTCGCGGCCGGCCACTCGATGTCGGGCTCGGAGATCAAGGGCATCGATCCGGTGCTCTCACCCAAGGTCCTCGACCTGCGCACCTCGATGCGCGTCGGGCGGGTCGAAGATCTGGCCCGGCGCCTTTCGCCCAATGACGGCGGCGCGCCGCTGCCCGGGATCTTCGTCGGCGAGGAGCTGGCCAAGAAGCTCAAGCTCAAGATCGGCGAGCGCGTGCGCGTGGTCTCGCCCAAGGCGATGCTCGATCCGTCACGCTGGGGCCAGCAGAGCGCCGGCGCGGCGACGCGCGAGTTCCGCCTCGGCGGCGTCTTCAACACCGGCTTCGAGGAGTACGACTCGCACCTCGCCTACGTGAGCCTGGCCGACGCGCAGAGCTTGTACGAGGGGCAGGGCGACGTCGTCACCGGCATCGAGCTCAAGGTCGACGACATCGATCAGGCCGGCGACGTCGCCAGAAAGCTGTTCGATGATCTCGGCGGCAACAGGCCGTTCGATGAGCTCTCCGGATCGCCCTATCACGTCATGGATTGGGAGGAGCTCAACCACAACCTGTTCGCCGCGTTGCGCACGCAAAAAGTCGCGATCGCCTGCATCCTGACGATGATCATCATCGTCGCTGCGTTCAACATCATCGCGGCGATGACCATGCTGGTCATCGGCAAGTCGCACGAGATCGCCATCCTCAAGGCGATGGGGATGCGCTCGGCATCCGTGGCGCGCGTGTTTCAGTCGGCGGGGCTTCTGATCGGGCTCATCGGCACCGGCTGCGGCCTCGCGATCGGGCTCACGACCATCGCCGTCTTGCGGCGTTACGACTACAAGCTCGATCCGCACGTCTACTTGATCGATCGCCTGCCGGTGAAGGTGAACGTCGACGAGCTGGTGATGACCGCGTGCATCACGCTCGCCATCTGCCTTCTGGCCACGTTGTACCCGGCGAGCAAGGCGGCGCGGCTGCCGCCGGTCGAGGGGCTGCGCTACGAATAGCCGCCGCGCCCGCTGCCTGCCTCGAGGCGCCTGTTGCCGTCCAATCGGTCTTCGTGATCGCGCGGGTGGGGGATGGCGGGCGGGCAGGGCTGGGCGAGCGCCCGGGGAAGGGGGCAGCACAGGCCGGCAAGGAGAGTCGCGGCAACTCCAAGGATCGCCAGGCGATATCACTGCCGGAGTGGCGCCAAGGGGCACCGGCAAGGGGGAGACCGGCCGGGCGCCCGCCCGTAAAAGGTCCGGCGATACGCTCGTACTGGTAGATGACGGCGAACGTGATAGTCTCCTCGGTTATAGGAACTGTTGCTGGAGCGCGGATTTCGGATCTGGTGGGTTCGGGCCGATCGTCGACCTCTTCCCAGTTAACTCTAACCGTCCAGCGATCACATCACCGCGCTCGTGGCCTTCGCACGAGCCGGAACACACGGGGAATTGCAAATGGCAAAAGGCACTGTGAAGTGGTTCAACGATGCAAAGGGCTTTGGCTTCATCACTCCCGAGAGCGGGCCGGACGTGTTCGTCCACCACACCGCGATTGCGAGCGAAGGCTTCCGCAGCCTCGCCGAAGGCGAGGCGGTGGAGTTCGATACGGTTCAGGGCCCCAAGGGCCTGCAGGCCGCGAACGTTCGCAAGATCGGCTGACGATTCTTTGCCCCGCGTCCTGACCGCTGGGTCAGGACGCTGAAGGTTACCCTGCCCCCCGCGGATGAGCCGATCGGCCCGTTGAATCCGCGCTGCTGAACCGCTCCCACCGGAACCTCACCGACACACCGCTCGACAGGAGTCGACCGCGGCGCCATGCCGATTGCGCGCCGGCGCGGCGACTCGCCGGCGCGGCGCAGCGCGCGCTCGAATCCTGGTACTCGCAGTCCCTGTGTCACACGAGCTACACGCGGCCGCCGCTGTGACGCCGCGGCGACAAGTCATGGGGGCGTCGGCCACGGATCTGCCGACTCCATGCCTGGCGCGTGGCTTGCTCAGGGGGCGCCGCATGATCAACGCTCGCACACTCTTCGGCAACGCTCTTTTCGCTGCCTGCGCGACCCTGGTGACCGCTGGGTGTAATGGCGCTCCGGGCACCTCGCCCGCCGGCGGCTACATCACGTCCACGCACACGGGACACCACCGCTGCGGCTGGATCGGCGCCGACACCGCCGATGCGGGGCGCACCTCGTTTCTCGCCAACCCGGACTTCTACGACGCCATCCACCCCAAGTGGGCGACGCTCAATCCCGACGGCAGCATCAAGATGCTCTCGCTTGCGGACGATCGCGACATCATGGCGGCGGCCAAGCAGCACAACGTCAAGCTGATGCCGCTCATCGACTATGACGACGCCTCGTACTTCGCCGCTGCTGCCGCCAATCCCCAGGCGCACGCGCAGGCGCTCACCGACATGGTGCTGCAGCACGGCTACGACGGAGTCGAGCTCGACTACGAGCACCTCTGGTCGTCCGGCTACCGCGGCTCCTACCAGGCAGTCATCAGCGCCGTGTCACAGCTGCTGCACGCGCAGGGCAAGCTGGTCTCGGTGGCGGTATCGGCCTTCTCCGGCCCCAATTCCGACAGCGCCTACGACTACGGCTTCCTGCAGCAGAACGTCGACGTCGTTCATCTGATGGGCTACGACTACCACTACTTCGGCGGCGACCACCTCGGCCCGCTCGCGCCCAAAGGGTGGATCAGCGACGTCGTCACCTACGTCGAGTCGCTGGGACAGCCGCAGAAGTTCATCCTCGGCATCGCCAACTACGGCATCGCCGCCGGCTGGTACACCTCGGCGAGGGACGCAGCCAGCCGCTGCAACGGCGGGACCTACGACTCGGCGACCGACCACATGGCGAGCTGTCCGTATGGTCATCAGGAGGCGGGGCTGGCGCCGCACTGTGCAACGCCGCAGGGAGACGTATGGTTCGAGGACACCGCCAGCATGATGGAGAAGGCGCAGCTGGCCAAGCAGCACCACCTGGCGGGCATCGGCCTCTACTCGATCGGCGACGAGCCGGACGGCTACTTCGCTGCGGCCTCCCAGCTGTTCCAGTAGCGATTCAGAGATCGCTACCGCCGGTCAGGTGAGCGCCCGTCCCTTGAGGATCAGGAACTCGTCGTTGCTGATCGCTCCGGCGTCGAGCAGCGCCTTTGCCTTGGCGATCTGATCGGCCGGCGGCATCGCCGTCGGTCGCGCGACAGCCGCTTCCTCGGCCCTGGTCCTCTGCAGCGCGATCCGCTGCCGCTCGGCCATGCCCTTGCCGTGCGCGGTGACGTAGACCAGGGCAGTGATGATGGGCACGAAGATCAGGCCCAGGATCCACAGCGCCTTGCCGAAGCCCCCAATCTCGGGGTCGCGGAACAGGTCGACCACTACCTGAAACATGACCACCAGGTAGGTCAGGAAAACGAAGGTCGACAGAACCAGCCATATGAAGCTCGACAAATGACCCATCTTGCTTGCCCTCCCACAGGGGCTAAGGTGCCGCCGCAGAAGCGAGGTGCAAGGCTGTGGCCCGACGCTCGGGTTCAGCAACGTGCCAGCCCATGCCGGGCAACGTAGCGTGCCGTTGCTCCAGATCTGGGCAGCGTCGCCCCGCGGTAGCCGAGCGCCGTTCACAGGGCGTCGATGCGATCGACCTCGGTGATCTGGCAGCTCTTGTGCTCGAGCTTGCAGCTCCCATCGTTGGTCGTCCCCAGGCGCCTCCCGGTGACGCGGACCTTGGCGCCGACGCCCACGGTGCGGCCGTCGGTCGTGTGCACCACCAGGTCCTGCTGGCTGTACTTCTGCGGCAGCTCCTTCATCTGCGTGGGGTCGCTGCCCGTCTTCAAGCTGACAGAGAAGTCTTCGTCCTTGGCGCCGCGGCTGCGCACGAGCGACACCGGACAGGTCCCGTAGCCGCACAGGACCACCGTCCCGTGCGGCAGGTCGAGGTAGCCCTCGACGGTGACGCGCTTTTGCACCGTGAGGGCGGTCTTCGGATCGTTGTACGAATCGTACTTCGCGTCGGAGCACAGCTGCTCGCAGGTCACCAGCGCGGCCGGCTCCGGCGGAGGCTTCTGCTTGCAGGCAGGGAGCATCGTTGCCAGGAACAGGGCGAATGTGGCCAATCGCATCTCTCGCAACCTCGCTCAGCCGATGATGGGTTTGGGACCAGGATGTCGAAGATTCGAATCATTCGGCGTCACGCCTTCCAAACTCGACCCCTACCAGAGCGACGCCGATGACGAGCAGCATGATGCCCGCCTGCTTGAGCGTGAGCTCTCCCGATTGCTGTGTGGCCATCGCCCCAGTGTACGCAAATTCGATGGAGACCTTTCGGACGTTTCGAGACCGAGTTCCCGAGAACCGAGCGGCGTTCGGTTGTAGGGTTGGGGCATGGCACGACTCGCTCGGGCGGCGTTGGCGGCCGCGCTGCTCGCGGCCTGCGCAGCGGAGGGGCTGCCGATCGCCGGCGCCGGCGGCGGCGGCGCCGGCGGCAACGGACCGATCGGCAGTGGTGGCGACGCCGGCAGCGGATCGATCGGGGACGCCGGCGCGATCGCCGACGGCGGGATGTCCCCTCCGCCCGATTTCGCCCTGCCGACCACGGGGCCGACGCGCGCGGTGAGCTTTCGCATCGACGCGGCCCATACGGGCGGGCAGCCGCGCGACCACCTCGCGTTGCCGCTGTCGTTGTCATGGAAGCACGTCGAGACCAAGTTCGTGCACAGCGTGCTCGTCGCCGACGGCCGCGTCTTCGTCTTCGGTGGGCAGGGCACGTTGACCGCGCTCGACACCCAGAGCGGCGGGACGCTGTGGGGCCCGACGCCGTTCAGCGACATGCAGGCGTGCGCCTACGACGGCGGCGTCCTCTACGTGCTCGGGCACTCGGGCTCGCTGACCGCGGCCGACGCTGCCACCGGGACCACCAAGTGGACGATCGAGCTCGGCAGCGCAACCACGATCTTCTTCGACGCGCCGCCGCTCGCAGCCGACGGCAAGGTGTTCGTCAACGCCAACTACACGCTGTTTGCGGTGTCGGGGACGACGGGTGCGATCCTATGGACGGCGCCGACCGGGTCCGGCAACGACGGCACGACCGCATATGCCGACGGCGTCGTCTATCTGGCCAACTCCTGCGCGCGGACGGCGGCGTTCGATGCGAACACGGGCAAGCAGCTGTGGGTGTATGAGCCGACCTGCAGCGGCGGCGGCGGAACCGCGCCCGCCGTGTACGCGCACGATGTCTACGTGCGTGCACCGACGAGCAACAAGCTCTTCGACGCGGCCGGCGGCCAGATCCTCGGCACGTTCGACGGTATGCAAGCGCCGTCGTTCGTCGACGGCGTCGGCTATTTCTTGAAGGAGGGCGTCAGCGGCGGGACGCTGGAGGCGGTCGACGTCGCCGGCGCGACGCTGCGCTGGTCGTTCACAGGCGACGGCTCGCTCAGCAGCGCGCCCATCGCCTGCGCAGGCGCGGTCTTCGTCGGCTCGTCGACCGGCAACCTGTATGGGCTCGACACCAGCGGCAACGTCGCCTGGACGACGTATCTCGGCGCGTACGGCCTCAATTTGGACCAACCCGAGATCGAGTCGATGGTCATCGCCGAAGGGACCCTGTTCGTTCCCTCGGGCTTTACGCTGTTCGCATTCCGCTGAGGGCAGAGTGGGCAGACATCGGAGATGCCGCCCTGCTCGCCGATGATTGCTCGACGCCGCCCGTGTCGGACACCACCATGCTCTCGACGGTACGAGCGATGTCGCCAACGGACTAAGTCTGAAGCTGCGTCGTATCGACTGCTGGCAGGACATCGCGGGCGTGCTCAGCCAGCAAGCGCGGCAGATCGAAAACAAGGCAGCGTGACCGTCGTGCTAGAAGAGGCGCCAGCCTACCGCCAGCCCGACCGTCGGAATGACCAGGTGCTTTTGGAGCAGCTCCGCGGCGTAGTCCTCCGCAAAGTGCGTGAAGAGCTGCTGCGTCGTCGACAAGAAGTTGGGCGTGATGCTCACCTGCGCGCCGACTGCGGCGGCAAAACCGATCGACAGCCGCAGCGTCAGGTTGCGCCACGGGTACCAGACCCAGCCCACTTCGACGCCCAGGGTCTCGACGACGGAGTTCACCTTGTAGCCGAGGCCGATGTTCGCCTCCTGCGGCACCGGAAACCCGGTCGCCAGCTGAATCACGTCGGCGAGCGCGAGCCCTTTTTCCAGCGTCAGAATCCCGAACCCTCCCTCGATATAGGCGCCGCGACGGCGGAACGGCCGCCAGCCCACGTGGAGCCGCCAGGTGGCCGCGCGGTCGAGCAGCTCGGTGATGAAGTCGGCCTGCGACTGGTTGTACGCGCCCGCCGAGACCGCGATGGAGTTGATCGCCTGCAGGTACGCGTCCGGCATCTCTCCCGAGGACATCGACAGGCGGATGCGATACGGAAGCTCGGCCCACACCTGCGCCCCCACCGAGAGCGGAAAGTCGGTCATCCCCTCGATGCCGAGATGCCACTTGCGCGCGTCCGCTGGCTGCTCGGCCGGCTCCGCGTGGGCGACTCCACCGACGAGGAGAAGAACCAGAAGGGTCCGCATGGACCATGACTACGCACCGGCAATCGGGCTGGCTATCAACCGGAAACCGTATTCTTGGCTAGTACCTCGCCACAGTGATTTCGACCGGCCTGCGCCGGTCCTCGACGCCCGTGGCTTCGTTGCTCCTCCTCGAAATACAGACAGTATTCCCTCGTCGTCGCGCCTCGCCCTGGGCGCCGAATCCTCGGCGGATACCAATCAAAATCACTGTGGCGAGGTACTAACCCCAGGGTTCGCTTCGATTGACCTGCTGCGGACGATCCGCGCGGTCGCCTCGAGGACTACGTCCTCGCTCCCTCGGTCGAAATACCGACGGGTATTCCTCGGTCGGTTGCTCCGGTCGCATCCACGATCCGTCTCACGCGGCTGGCCCTCGCCAGCTCAACCGAAGCGAACCCTGGGGTTAGCCGCGCGGCGTCAGCCGCGGGAAGAAGAGCGAGAGCTGAAAGCGCAGCTGCCACAGCGCCGCGCCGTCGGGGCGCACGGCGTTCCAATACGCCTGCACCTCGTAGGTGATACCGACCTTCTCGCGGAAGAGCTTGGCACCGCCGATGCCGCCGCCCCACGGCACCACCCAGCGGCTGGCGTTGGGCGCGGTCCAGTCGGCCGCCATCGGCGACTGCATCACGATGAAATAGCCGAGCGGCAGGTTGAACGTGATGGCCGGCGTGAGCGTGAAGACGTTCACCGTACTGCCGGAGCCGCGGCCGGCCACCGACCAGGTGTTGTCGAACGAGAGCCCGAACACCCAGTGCCCCGGCGTGATCTGCACCGAGCCGGTCGGCCCGATCGAGAACATGCCGCTGTCGGAGCCGCCCAGGCGAGTGTCGGTCGCCGTGGGGAAGCGAAACGTCGGACCGAGCCCGAAGAAGAAGATCTCGCGGAACGTCATGCTGAAGGGCACGTTCAGGGTGATGTCGCCGAGCCCGGACGCGCTGTCGTGCGGCGTCGTGGAGTCGGGTTGCCACACGAGCGGGATGATGAAGCCGGTGTTCATGGTGACCCACGGACCGAGGCGCAGCGGCAGCGTGGGCCGCAGCTGTAGAATGTTCTGGCTGCGGTCGAAGGGACCGATGAGGTAGTTGGTGCTGTTCCGGACCTGCAGGTTGACGACGCCGGAAAGCGGGTTCTCTTCTTGTTTTGCCGCTTCCTCGAGATCGTCGCCTCCGTAGCCCCAGGCCGTCATCGACAAGAGCAGGATGACCAGCGCACAACCGATAGAGTCTCGTCTCATCGCGCCTCTCCTTGCGTGATCCAGCGCCGCTCACTCCATCGGCTTCGACACGAACAGATCCAATCCCAACCGCTGCGACAAGAACTTGGCGACGAGCTGCCCCTTGACGCTGTTGCCGGCCTCGTCGAGCGGCGCGGCGAAGGTGCCGAGCCCGCCCTTGCCGGGAGCGACGGTGACGATGCCGCCGCCGATGCCGCTCTTGCCCGGCAGCCCGATGTCGTAGAGCCAATCGCCGGAGGTCTCGTACAGCCCGGCGGTCGCCATGACCGCCAGCGTGTAATGGCAGACCGCCGCATCGACGACGCGCTCCTTGGTGAGCGGGTTGACGCCGCCGTCGGCGAGCGTGGCGCCCATGACCGCGAGGTCGCGCGCGCTGACGTTCAGCGAGCACTGCCGCGTGTACAGCTCGGTCGCCTCCGCCGGGTCGAGGTAGAGCCCGCCGCAGCTGTTGAGCAGGCGCGCGATGCTCTGGTTGCGGTCATTGGTCTGCGTCGCCGAGGCGTAGACCTCGTCGTTGAGCGCCAGCGTTCGGCCGGCGAAGCGCGACAGACCATCATGTAGGAAGCGCCACTTGTCGGTGGGGGTCGCTCCCGGAGCCAGGCTCGTGGTCGCGATCGCGCCCGCGTTCACCATCGGGTTGGTCCTGCCGCCCGCGCTGCGCTCGATGGCCGCCAGGGAGTTGAACGGGAGCCCGGTGCTGTTGACGCCCAGCTTGTCGCGAACGCTCTCGGCCCCGAGGAGCTGACAGACCAGCGCGAACACAAAGGGCTTCGACACGCTCATGATCGAGAACTCGTAGTCGGCGTCCCCGGCCGCAAAGACGTTGCCGCTGGTGGCGACCACGCACACGCCCAGTAGCTCGCGCGGCACCGCCGCCAGCGCCGGGTAGACCGTCGAGCTCGCGCCCTCCTGGTTGTGTCGGTATCGCTCGTACGCCTCGACCACCAACGCGCGGACCTCCACGGAGGAGGGCAGGTGGCCCGTCGACACGTACCAGGCGCGGTCATCGCCGGCGTTCTGCGGCGTGGTCATGAGTGCTCCTTCAGGTCGGAAGCGGCTCGGGACGTGAAGCGCCCGCCGTCGCCCGCGGCTGCGTGAGCGCCTCGGGGCGCAGGATCTCGGCCAGCTGCTCCCGGGTGAGCAGCTTCCTCTCGAGAACGAGCTCGATCACGCTGCGCCCGGTGCGCAGCGCCTCCTCGGCGATCTGGTTGGCGTTGTCGTAGCCGATGTGCGGATTGAGCGCGGTGACGATGCCGATCGAGCGGCGCATGTGCTCCTCGAGCCGGTCGCGGTTCGCGGTGATGCCGCCCACGCAGCGCTCGGCGAGCGCCAGACAGCCCTTGCGTAGATGCGTCAGGCTCTCGAAGACGCTGTGCGCGATGATCGGCAGGAACGCATTGAGCTGCAGCTGCCCCGCCTCGGCGGCGAAGCTCACCGTGACGTCGTTGCCGATCACCTCGTAGGCGATCTGGTTCACCACCTCCGGGATCACCGGGTTGACCTTGCCCGGCATGATGCTCGACCCCGCCTGCATCGGCGGCAGGTTGATCTCGCCCAGGCCGGCGCGCGGCCCGGACGACAACAGCCGCAGGTCGTTGCACACCTTGGACAGCTTGACCGCGACGCGCTTGAGCACTCCGGATACCTGCACGAACGCGCCCGCGTCCTGCGTCGCCTCGACGAGGTTGGGCGCCGTCACGAACGGGATGCCGGTGATCCGGGCCAGGTGCCGGCACACGCTCGCTGCGTAATCCGGGTGGGCGTTGATGCCGGTACCGACGGCGGTGGCGCCCATGTTGATCTCGCAGATCAGGCGCGTCGACTCGCGCAGCCGGAGCACGTCTTCGGCGAGCATCACGGCGTAGGTCGAGAACTCCTGGCCCAGCGTCATCGGCACCGCGTCCTGCAGCTGGGTGCGCCCCATCTTGAGGATGTCTTCGAACTCGAGCGACTTGGCCGCGAACGCCTCACGCAACAGGTCCATGGAGTCGATGAGCCGATGGATGGCGAACCAGCTCGCGGTCTTGAGCGCCGTCGGAACAGCGTCATTGGTGCTCTGGCTCAGGTTGACGTGCTCGTTGGGATGCAGCACCGCATAGTCGCCCCGGGCGTGCCCCATGAGCTCGAGCGCGCGGTTGGCGATCACCTCGTTCGCGTTCATGTTGGTCGAGGTGCCCGCACCACCCTGGATCACGTCGACGATGAATTGATCGTGAAGCGCGCCCGCGCGGATCTCCTCACAGGCCGTGACGATCGCGCGTGTGCGCTGCTCGTCGAGGAGGCCGAGCTCGTGGTTGGCCAGCGCGGCCCCCTGCTTGACGCAGGCGAGCGCCTCCACCAGGTCGGGATAGATCGAGATCGAGGTGCCGGTGATCTGGAAGTTCTCGGCGGCACGCAACGTGTGCACGCCCCAGTACGCGGACGTTGGAACCTCGCGCTCGCCGAGAAGGTCACGCTCGATGCGCGTCGGCTTGGTCATGGTCTTCGCCCCCGCCTAGAGTCCCCACGGAATCCCCAGCAACTGCCAGACCACGAGCAGGATGATCCAGAGAATCGAGACGGCCACGACGTAAGGCAACATCAGCGCCACCAGCGTCCCCACGCCGGCGTCCTTCTGGTATTTCCGGGCGAAGCTGACGACGAGCGCGAAATAGGCGTTCAGCGGAGAGACGGCGTTCATGGGGCCGTCGCCGACGCGGTAGGCGGCGAGGACGGCGGCGGGCTTGACGTGGAGCCGCATGAGCAGCGGAACGAAGATGGGCGCGAAGATCGCCCACTTCGGGATCGCGCCCGTCATGATCAAGTCGAGGACGAGCGTGACGAACACGAAGCCGATGAGCAGCGGAATGGGACCCAGGCCCGCGTGCTCGAGCGCGTCGCCCACCTTCACGGCGGCCAGCGTCGCCATGTTGCTGTAATTGAAGAAGGCGAGGAACTGGCTGATGATGAACAGGAGGAAGAGCAAGCTCGCCAGGCTCCCGATGGCCTTCTCCATGGCGTTGGTGACGTCGACGATGCCCTTGATGGTGCCGGCGCCGATCCCGTAGGCGAGGCCCGTCACCAGGAACAGGATCGTGATGGCGACGATCAGACCCTCCATGAACGGCGAGTTGCCGATGAGCGCTCCGGTCTCCGGATTGCGCAGCGGCGCTCCCGACGGCAGGGTGAGGATCGCGAAGAAAACGAGCACGCCGAGGAGCCCCAGGACCGCGAACTTGAGCCCGCGCTTCTCCGCCGCGGCGAGACCCTCGGTCTCCTCCGCCGGCTTCTCCCCGGTGTATTCGCCCAGACGGGGCTCGACCACCTTGTCGGTGATGACCGAGACCACGACCGTCAAGAGCAGAACCGAAGCGAGGGAGAACCAGAAGTTCGCCGTCAGATCGATGGAGACGCTGGGATCGAGCAGGTGGATGGCGTCATTGGTGATCCCGGTGAGGATGCCGTCGAGCGGCTTGATCAAAATGTTCGACCGTGAACACGGCGGCGACACCGGCGAAGGAGGCGGCGAGGCCCGCCAGCGGATGCCGGCCGAGGCTCAAAAAGGCGGTCGCCGCCAGGGGGATCAGCACCAGGTAGCCGGCGTCGGCGGCGATGCTCGAGACGATGCCGACGAAGACCAGGATGTAGGTGAGCGCGCGGCGTGGAGCTACCTGCACCAGCAGGTGAATCAGCGCGGCGATGAGCCCGGCGGAGTCGGCCACACCGACTCCCAACATGGCGACGATGATGACGCCGACCGCGTTGAAGTCCATGAAGTTCTTGACGACGTTCTCGTACATGAAGCGCACGCCGTCGGCGCTCAAGAGGCTCTTGGCGACGGTGGTGACGTTCTCGACCTTGTCGGTCTCCGGATTGACCGACTGAAACGTGACGCTGGCGCCGATGAGATGGATGACGTGCGACAGCAGGATGACGAAGACCGTCAGGATGACGAAGATGACCGCGGGATGCGGCACCTTGTTTCCGACGCGTTCCACGACATCGAGGATCCGCTCCATGCGGCTCCTCTTGTTCGGCGAGGCGGCCTTCCCCTTGGTCTCACTCATGAGATCACCCCTTGGGCACGCGAGCCGTTCGTCTCGCTCGCAATTGCTTAGGCAGTGGCCTCGACGGGGCAACGCAGACCTTCGTGGAATCGGTGTCGCGACGGATATCGCTCCCAGGAACGAGGGCGCGCGGACGTCGCCGATTGGATCCTGGCGAGTGAGTTGCAACAGCGAGACGACGAACGGAAAGGCGTTCGCACCAACCCGGGCGAACAGAGAGGAGTCCGAGATGAGACACAAGAGCATGCTCTTCATCGCTGCCGGCGCGTTTGTCGGCTGGGTAGGCGGCGGCGCGGTCCTGGCACAGGAGGCGACCGGCGACGCTCCGCCGGCGCAACACGAGGGCGCCGCGACGCCCAGCGCCTCCGCGTCGAAGCTGATCACGACGTCGGCGAAGGTCGAGAGCGTCAACCTCGACAAGCACGAGCTGAGCTTGAAGGCGGCCCAGGGCAAGCCCTTCACCATCAGCGTGCCCGAGAGTGTCAACCGGCTGGACAACGTGAAGCAGGGCGACACGGTCAAGGTCGCGTTCTACGAGTCGGTGGCGGTCTCGCTGCAGAAGCCGGGCGCGGCGCCGATCGGCGAGCAGAGCAAGACGATGGGCGAGCGGACGCCGGGCGCGCTTCCGGGCGGCATGGCGGCCCAGCAGATCACCACGACCGCGAAGATCACCAAGCTCGAGCCAGCCAATCACGAGCTGGTCATCGAGAATCCGGCCGGCCAGACGAACACCGTCCGGGTGAGCGATCCTCAGGTGCGCGCTCAGCTGAAGAGCTTGAAGGTGGGCGACAAGATTCAGGCGACCTACACCGTGGCGATGGCCACGAGCGTGGTGCCGAAGAAGGCCATGTAGCGGCTGGCTGGAGCGGCGCCTCCAAGTGGTACTAGTGGCGCGTCTCCTTGGGCGGCGTGAAGTTCATCAGCAGGTCGATGAGCAGGCGCGTGCCGTAGCCGGTAGCGCCCTGCGACCGCCAGGAGTCGTCGGCCTCGGCCCGCGCGGTTCCGGCGATGTCGAGGTGCGCCCACGGTAGGTCGGCCACGAACTCCTCGAGGAACAGGGCGGCGGTGATGGCGCCGGCGTTGTCGCCGCCCACGTTCTTCATGTCCGCGATCTCCGAGTCGAGCTCCTTGCGGTAGCGCCGATCGAGCGGGAGCTGCCACACCGTCTCGTCGGTGCGCTCGGCGGCCGCCTCCACCTGATCGACGAGCCCCTGGTCGTTGCCGATGACCCCGGCGCTCCAGACGCCGAGCGCGCGCTGGCAGGCGCCGGTGAGCGTGGCGATGTCGACGATGGCATCGGGCTTCGGGGTCTGCTCGGTGGCCAGCACCAGGCCATCGGCCATCACCAGCCGGCCCTCGGCGTCGGTGTTGAGGACCTCGACGGTGGTGCCGTCGCGGATGGTCAGGACGTCGCCGAGCTTCATCGCCGCTCCGCCCGGCATGTTGTCGGTGCACATGAGGTAGCCGGTCACGGCTGCCCGGCAGCCGAGCGCCGACAGCGTCGACATCGAGGCCAGCACGGCGGCGGCGCCGGACATGTCGCCCTTCATCGTCGCGTGCATCGATCGTTCGGCTTGAGGCTGATGCCGCCCGAGTCGTACATGATGCCCTTGCCGACGAGCGCCAGATTGCCGACCGGCTCGCCCTTGGGGCGATAGCTGAGCTTGATCATGCGCGGCGGCTCGGCGCTGCCGGCGTTGACGCCGAGCAGGCCGCCGCAGCCGAGCTTGGCCAGCGCCTCGCCGTCGAAGATCTCGATCTCGAGCCCGCTGGCGGTGGCCAGGGTCTGGGCGATCTCCGCCATCTTGCGGGCGGTCAAGAGCGTGGCCGGCGCATTGGCGAGATCGCGCGCCAGGTGTGCGGCGCGCGCCGCGATCGCGCCCCGCTCGATCCCCGCCTTGATGGGATCGGTCGACGCGGCCACCAGGGTGACCTCGCCCAGAGGCAGCTCGTGCTCCGGCGGCTGCTTGAGCGGCAGATAGCGGTAGCGCGCCAGCAGCGCGCCCTCGACGATCGCCTGCGCGGCGACGTCGGGAGCCAGGCCGCCCGCCTCCACCATCATCGCGGCGATGTGCGGTTGCTTGCGCATGGAGCGGCCGAAGGCGGCGGCGGCGTCCCGCAGCTTGGCGGCGTCGAGCTCCGCGCGCTTGCCGATGCCGACCGCGACGAGAATCGGGCCACCCGAGCGGGGGATGATCAGCGTCTGGCCGATCTTGCCCTCGAAGCCGGCCGCGCTCAGCGCGGCGCGATCGATCCCGAGCTCGCGCGGCACGTCGCCGTCGACGCCGACGGGAAAGCCCACGCCACCGGCGCCCTTCGGGATCGACGGGGCGACGCCGACCTTGGTGATGGCCGGCTTGGCCATCGACGGAGCCGGATTGAAGTCGGCCTGGACACTCGCATGTAGTGAGGGGAACGTCATGGTTCTAGCCTCCGTCCTGGGGGTGGGTTCGCGCTGCATGCACGGGCGCGAGGTTTCTTAGGTCGTCGGGGCACCGGCGCAAGCGGTAGGCGCTCGTGGGCTCCCAAGCGACCCGCCGCGGCGCGCCCCTGCTCGACGAGCGCGGGACAGAGCGTGGCAGGAGCCATGCACCTGCAACAATGGAGAGGACATCGGACCAAGTGAAGGTGGTCACCGGATATCTGCCCCTGCTCGCGTCGGTGGCCATCGTGCTGTTGTCGCTCGGCCTGGGTTATCTGGCGCGCCGGACGGTCCTGGTCCGACTGGCGCGCGCGGCCGGCAAGACCCCGTGGGCCGCGGACGAGATCCTGGTGGACTCGCTGCGGAACCACCTGCCGCTCTGGTTCTTGTTGGGTGGGGCCTTCGTTGCCACGCGAATCGCCGGTGTACCGCCGTGGTTGTCGCCCATCATCGACAAGCTGCTGCTGGCGACGCTCATTGTTTCGCTCTCGCTGTGGGCGGGCAACCTGGTGGCGCGGCTGCTCCACCGCGGAGGTGAAAAGGCCACCTCGGCCACCGGCGTCGTGCGCAACCTGGCGCGAATCGCAGTGCTGATCGTCGGTGGGCTGGTGCTCGTCAACACGCTCGGCATCTCTCTGGCGCCGGTGGTGACCACGGTGGGGCTGGGCGGCCTGGCCGTGGCGCTCGGTCTGCAGAAGACCGTCTCCAACCTGTTCGCCGGCATGGAGCTCATGCTCGAGGGCAACATCCGCGTTGGAGACTTCGTCAGGCTGGAGAGTGGCGAAGAGGGCTGGGTCGATGACATCCACTGGCGCACGACGCGGG
Organism: uncultured delta proteobacterium; assembly: GCA_963816965.1. Taxonomy (GTDB): domain Bacteria; phylum Myxococcota_A; class Polyangia; order Palsa-1104; family Palsa-1104; genus JAQBQH01. The sequence continues at coordinate 1,307,964 of CAWFMP010000004.1, read as the reverse complement.
TGAGGACGCTGTTCAACCAGTCGGTCTTGATTCCCAACAGCCAGCTCGCCGACAGCGTGGTGTCCAACTACCACCTGCCGACGAAGAGCTTCGTGCTGCTCGTCAAGGTCGGGGTTCACCCTGCCAGCGATCTCGAACGGGTCGAGCGCGTGACCGTCGCGGTCGCGCGTACGATCCTCAAGACCGTCGCCGGGGGCCTCCCCGATTTCGACCCGTTCGTCCGCTATAACGCGTTCGGCGAGTCGACCATCGACTTCAACGTGATCCTCCGCGTGCAGGAGTTCGCAGACACCTTCCTCATCCGGCACGAGTTCATCAAGCTGCTCACCCGCACCTTCGCCCGCGAGGGGATCGTGATCCCGTTCCCGACACGGGTCATCGCCCGCGAGCCGACGGCGACGACGCAGCGTGCCGATGTCCAGCACGACTTCGAGTGAGCTTCGGTGGCCAGCGTCATCGTGTGCGGCTGGTTGGTGGGCCGCTCGGGCGAGGGCGGACCCGGTTGGTACGCCGGTTGCGTCCCTCGGTTGGCATGTCCAAACGTCCATCCCCCAAATTTGCCGCCAAGGTACCTCGCTCGGCCAAGCGTCGAGCGGGCCGCACCGGAGTCTCCGAGACCGCGCTTCGCATCCGGGTGAGCGGCACCGATGTTCAGCCAGAGCTTCACGATCAGGCGCGGGCGCTCTTGGGGCGCCGGCTGGGCCGATTTGGTCCGCACATCGAGCGGGTCCACGTGCGCTTCGAAAATCTCAATGGTCCACGCGGGGGCATCGACACCGTCTGTCGGATCAAGGTCACCGTCTCCGGGCGACCGTCGGTGTTCGTCGAGGAGCGAGCGCTCGACGCGGAGCGGGCGTTGGGGCGCGCCGCATCGTCGGTGGCGCGGGCGATGACACGCTCGGTCGAGCGCGTCGGCCTGCGCACGCCGCAGCTGCCGGGCACGCCGCCGCTGCCGGGCCCGCTCCCACCGGAGCCGAGCCCGCGGACGCAGAGGCGCCAGGCCCCGGCAGCGGAGGTGCGCAAGGGAAGGCGCCGTCGCCGTGGAATGGTGTACGTGCAGGAGGAGTCGGCGACGACGCCGTCGCGCAAGTCGACCCGCAAGAGCGCCAATCGCCAGAAGGGCGGAAACAAGCTGGCGCGTCGTCAGCAGCGGCGAAAGCATTCGCCGGGGGCGCGGGCGGCGCGGGCGCGCGGCCAGCGCCAGCGGAGTCGGGGCGGTCGCTGACCCGGTTTGTGGCCGCCGTCTCGCGCTACGGCGCCCAACGCTTGTGCGCGCTCGCTGCATGACTAGTCACAGAGCATGCGACTCACAATCTGCGTCGTGCTGTTTGCGTCTGCGTGCGGGGGCGGCGGACAGGTCGTGCAGCCTCTGAGCGTGTCGCCCGGCGACCTCACGGCGCTCACCTACAACATGTACTACGGCCTCGCCTCCGACCTTCTGCCGGAGGATCTGCGCGCGGGCAGCCTCAGCGCCAGCGCGCGCGCGATCCTCAACGCCCGGACGCTCACCGAGTTTCGCTGTCGCATCGAGGGCGCTGCGCGCCAGATCGTCGCCGAGCAGCCGGACGTCATCGGCATTCAGGAGGGTCTGCTCATCAGCTTCGCGCGTGACCTCGACGACCGGTCCAAAGACGACGTCCTGGTCGACTTCATCGGCGAGCTCATCGAGGCCATCAAGAGCGCGGGCGGCCCCGAGTATCGCGCGTTCCAGCGGGAGAACGCGCTCATTCAAGACAGCCTCCCGCTGTTCGGAGGAATCCGCATCGCCGACCGGGGCGCGATCCTGGTGAGCCCGCGCCTGTCCGCCAAGGAGGTCGGATCGCTGACCTTCGGGACGCTCGAGTCGGCCGCGGACTTCGTGCCCGGCACCAACGGCGTCGTGGTTCGCGGCGCGCTGCACGTACAGGTCCCATTCGCCGCCGGCACGCTCGACTTCTTCAATACCCATCTGCAGAGCGGCGGCGACAGCGACGTGCGAACGGCGCAAGCGCAGGAGCTGGCGGCATGGATTCGAGACAACAGCGCGCCGGGCGGCACCATCGTGCTCACCGGGGACCTGAACGACGTCCCCACGTCGGCGGCGGTGATGGCGTTCAACGGCGAGCTGGTGGACAGCTACGGCGTCGCCGGAGCGCCGCCCGGATTCACCGCCTACCAGACGCAGTCGCTCGACGATCCGACGGACCAGGCCAATCTGCGGATCGACTACGTCTTCGTGAATTCGCCCGAGGTCGAAGACAGCCACCTGATCTTCGACGCTCAGGTGGCGCCCTGCAACCTCTGGCCCTCCGACCACTTCGGCGTCGTCAGTCGGTTCAAGACAAACTGATCCTGCGGTCAGCCGGGCGGTCGGAATGGCGTTCCGCGGCCCGCTCGATCGGCCATGGTAGAATGGCCGCAACGACCGGATGGGCGGCATTCTGACAGGCCTGCAGCGGGTGGAGGTCTCTCGTCCGCAGGAGTTCGAGGGACAGCTGGAGGTTCAGTCGGGGGCGCCGGCGGTACGACGTTGGCCCACGCGGCTGTGCGACGGCTTCGAGATCTCGCTCTTGATCGGGCCCACCCACGAAGCGACGATCCAGGGCCGCCGCACCGAGACGCCGGGCAAGGTCACCTTCGTGCAGCTGCCGGGCACGGTCTGGTCGGCGCCCCGGGCGGTGGGCGCGTTCCTCTCGCTGGAGCTCGCGCCCGAGCTGTTCGCGCGGCTCCTGGCCGAGTGGCCGGCGCGCTCGTCGTTGCCCGACCCATCGCAGGTGGTGATGCCGGGGCTGCTCGATGCGTTCTGGACCACGCACAAGGTGTTGCGCTGCCCGGGCGATGCGACGGCGCGATCGGAGGCGCTGGTGGGCCTGGTCGGGGCGCTGCTCGCACGGCTTACCGGCTCGCCGCTCCGCGGAGCAGACATCCGCGACGGAGTCGAGCGGGCGCGCGATGCCCTCCACGACTGCCCGGCGCAGGAGCCGACGATCGGCGCCTTGGCCGCGAAGGCGGGGCTGACCTCCTTCGAGCTGGTGCGCGCGTTCCGACAGCGCTATGGAGTCGGTCCGTCGCGCTATCGCCGGGCGCTGCGGGTGGCACGGGCCCGTTGGATGTTGGCCCGCGGGCGCTCGGTCGGCGAGGTCGCCGTCGACCTTGGCTTCGGCTCGCCTGCGGAGCTGCGCCGGGCGCTCGTCCGCTCGCTCGGGCTCGAACTCGAGCCCGAGCCCGAGCCCGAGCCCGAGCCCGAGCCCGAGCCCGAGCCCGAGCCCGGGCGCTGCAGCTGAGTCAGCGTCGCCGTCAGCACCCGTGACCGGGCTCGATCGGCCCGCTCCTCACGCGCCGAGCTCCACCGGCAGCCAGCCCTCCCGCGCGGCGTGCACAAGGCTCGCATGATCGCGCTCGACCTGCTCGGCGTAGCTCGACGCGAAGTCGACGAGCGCGCGATCGAAGCGATCGCTCCTTCCCAGGTAGCCGGCGATCTGGCAGAAGTCGCCGGTGCGCGCGTGCGCGTGTGCCAGCGTCCGTCCGCAGAGCCCGGCGAACGCCAGGATGGTTCGGCAGGACATGTCCGCGAGATCGATGGTGCCCTTCATGTCTTTGAGCTGCCTGACGTAGTAGTCGTGGCCGCCGACGCTCTTCCAGCCGAGAAACAGGTCGCTCGCCGCTTGCAAGAGCCGTTGACCCTGGACCACGCGCTCGCCCTGGTTGTCGAACTCGCTCGGGCGCGTGAACGGCTCCAGCACCGACCGGCTCGCCTCCTTCATCTGCAGGAACAGGGGATCGTCGTCCCCGTCACCCAAAAAGAGCGCGATCAGGCAGCGGGTGCCGACGCTGCCCACGCCCACCACGCGATACGCGATGTCCACCAGGTGATAACGCCGAAACAGTGTCTCGCGATCGTGGCCGAGCGTCGCCGCGTAATCTCTGAGGACCGCGCAGGCGGTGTCTGCGAACTTTTGATCGTCGACGGGGAAAATGATCGGAGGGGCCTCTTTGATGCGCCGTTCGCCGTCGACCACGACGGTCAACCGGTCGAGCTCGCGCAGCGAGGTGCGGCGACGCGCCTTCTCGATCGAGCGCGTAGTGTAATCACGGCTCTGCGGAGCCGCATCCACGGCCAGGCTCTCGGCGTCGACGCGGCGATACCAGATGTCGAGGTGAGTCAGCTCGACCGAGGCGCGCATCGTCTCCCGATAGTTGGCCACGGAGGAGCGAACTGCCTCCTCGACGCTCGCGCGCGACAGGCCGCGCTCGCCCGCGGCCACCGCGATGCTCGCCGCCAATCGCTTGATGTCCCACTCCCACGGCGCGGGCAGGGTCTCGTCGAAGTCGCGCAGGTCGAAGATCAGACGCCGCTCCGGGGTGCCGAACATGCCGAAGTTGCAAAGGTGCGCGTCTCCACACGCCTGCACCAGCACATCGGTGTGCGCCAGGTGCGCCAGGTCCCAGGCCATGAGCATCGCCGAGCCGCGCAGGAAGGCGAAGGGCGACGCGATCATGCGTCCCCAGCGAACCGGCTCCAACTCGGCCAGGCGCGTGCGGTGCGAGCGCACCAGCAGATCGAGCGGGCTGGGACGGTCCGCCGGCGGGGTCCACAGCGCGTGGCTGGAGCGGGGCGCGCTCCGGCGCAGGGACTTGCCGCGCGCCGCTCTCATCGCACGTACGGAGAGGTCTGTCTTGGTCTTGCGCTCGGGTTGCATGGCTTCGGCCTCCGCCAAACGCTGCCGACCATATGGAGCGCCGACGCTCGGAGAGCAAGGCCGCCGGCGCGGGTCGCGCGGCGGCGTCACAAAAGGCCGCCGCTGATCGCGCTGAGCAGCGCGCGCCAGTCTTCACCGGGAACGCGAAAGAGCATCAGCGGCACCAGCGGCGCGACGGTTGCTGCCAAGAGCACGATCAGATCGCGCGTGTCGAAGAGCAGCAGGCCGAGCCGGTCGATCGCCTCGCGATACACCTCGACCAGGTTGGCCATCGGTGCGATGTCGCTGTCGTCCAGGGGGCGCTGCGGGTCGTGGGCCAGGTCGCGCTGCCGTCGCAGGTGGCGGCCCACGTCGACGGCCAATCCGCCGTATTCCGCGAGGCCGTCGCGACGAGCGCGCGAGAGTCGAGGGGCGAACAGCAACAGCGGTCCGAGGGCGACCAGCGCCCCGACGGTGGCGAAGATCAGCAGGAGCGGTGCGAAGCTCGACAGCGTGGCACCGGTGCTGAACTTCGCCCGCCACGCGGCACACAACACGCTGGAGATGGCGAACAGGAGCGCGGCGCAATAGCCCACCGAGGGCAGGCGCAAGAACTGGATACCGCCGCAGCGATCGGGATGCGCTGGGACGAGATCGAGCTCGATCCGCGAAACACCGACGAGGATGCGGACCCAGATCGCCCAGCGCCAGAGCGAGCGCCAGAGAAGGAACTGAAAGAAGGGCCAATCGGTGAGCGTGTACCACAGCTGTGCCGCCGTGAACGTGGCGTGACGGGATAGGCCGTCCGTCCCCAGCAGGCCAAAGAGCGCTCCCACTCCCAGACCGAGACCGAGCAGCGCCAGCAGGATCTCCGGCAGCGCAGCGTCGGCGAGCCGGGTGGCGCTGTTCAGCACCCGGTCGAAGCGCGGCTGATCGGCGGCGGGGACGAACGACTTCCACTGGAGCTGCTCGAGCATGGTGCGGCAGACGCGGGGAAAGATGTGATCGAGCGCGAGCAGCAGCGGCGCGGCGACGAGCAGTCGCACGTGCATCGACGGATCGCGCAGAAGGGGCTCCCTTTGTCCGGTGAAGCGCCATTCCAACAGGCCGATGACCATCACCGGCAGCCAGGTGCCCGCCACCGCCGTCGCGATCTGGAGCGGCAGGCTCGTCAGGTGCGCGGCGATCTCGATGCGACGGAGTGGACCGCCCTCACCGATCCGATACGCGCGGAGCGTCTGTTCGGCCGCCATCTAGATCCTCGAGGGGTGAAGAGGCATGCCACATGCCAGGGCGAGCTACGTCGGAGGCACGGGCAGGGGCCGGCATGGGGCGATGAGCCAGCTCTGGAAACGGTTGCCGCGATCCGCGCATCGATCATCCCCGCGAAATCCCTCGAGCCCAGGCCGGGGACGGATACCGCCGCTCCCGGAATCTCTGCCCGGCGCGTTTCCCCGGGGCTGCGCGCGCTCTAGCTACAGGAGTATGGCTCACGCGATCTCCGGGTCGATGGATCGCACCTACGGCGGCGGCACCAAGTCGCCCTGGCGTTGGGCAAGGCGCGCCCTGGTGGTCGTGGGTCTGGCGGCGGTCGCATACGTCTTGTGGTCGTCGTGGGATCGCGAGGCGATCGCGGCCTGGAAGCAGGAAGCGAGCCCGCTGACCTTCTTCGTGGTCATGGCGATCGTGCCGGCGCTCGGTGTGCCGGTGACGCCGCTGTTCATCCTCGCCGGTGCCACCTTCGGGCGCCGGCTGGGCCTGCTCGGCTCCGGGATCGCGCTCGCGGCGAACCTGGCCATCTGCTACTGGATCGCGCGCAGTGGGTTGCGTCGTTGGCTCGTCTGGGTGTTGCGGCGCTTCGACTACGAGCTGCCGGACTTCGAGCAGAGGTACAAGGGCGCGTTGCGATTCACGCTGATGGTGAAGTTGGCGCCTGGGGTGCCCGCGTTCGTCAAGAACTATGGGCTCGGTGTGGCCGGAGTACCGTTCAGCTTGTACTTCGCCGCGTCGATGCTGATTACCGGCGCCTACGGGGTGGCGCTCATCGTGCTGGGAGAGTCCCTGTTCCAACACGATGGCAACCGCGCGGTCGTGGTCGGCGCCCTCGTGGTCGTGCTCGCGCTCGGCGTGTGGTGGTGGCGCAGGAGGCGGAGTCGGCAGGAGCACAGCTGAGCTGAGCGGCCGGTCTCCGGCGCCGACGTCATTTGCGCGCGAACGAACCGAGCCACCACAGCAGCATTCCGCCGCCACCGAGCAGCGCGACGTAGGTCAGGCCACGGCGCATGAGATGTTGCGCCTGCCCGGTCAGTCTGGTGATGGGCGCCTGCGGCCCTTCGGACAGCTGCGCGACCGCATCTCCCAGCATTTCACGGGCCCCCAGGCGCGCCTGGAGGCGCCAGAGAAACGGCATACGGTTGAAGAGGAACAGGACCCGCTCGCTGAGCAGCAAGGCCAGGTTCGCCGCCTGCGTCGCCTTCTTGACACTCGATAGCAACCCCCGGGCCTGCAGGGCGCGCTCGCTGGCAGCGCCCGCCGCCGCCGAAAAATCCGCGAGGCGAACTCCTTCGACGCGGACCTGGGCGCGGTTCTCGGCCAACCACGCCTCGATGAGGGCGGCGAGCTGCTCGCGCTGCTCGGGGCTCATCGCCCGTTCGGCGACGGACCAGAGCTCACGCTCGGATCGCGCGAACACCTCGACGAGGTCGGCGCCCTCTTCTCCGTAGAGCTCCGGAATCCAGTGCCGCTCCAGCACGGTCCGGCTGAGGCGCACGAACACGATCATGTCGAGAAGATTGATCTCGGCGGTGGGGCCGGTCGCGATCTCCATGGCCGAAGAGACGTAGAGGAGGTTCTTTTCCAACGCTTCGTCCCGGATGCTGGGCCGCAGTGATCGCTCCAGTGTCGCCGTCGCCTGGGTGATGCGATCGGTGAACTGCGTGACGAAGCGCTGCAGCTCTTGCTGAAGCTCCAGCTCGGGCGCGGTATCCATGAATCACCTCACGACCGGCAGGGACGAAAGATCGCTCGCTACCATCGTGTGCATCGCAGGTGCCACGGGATCGTCCGTTGTTGCGCGCGTCACGGAACATGCATCGCCGACCTCGTCGCAGCCAGACGCCGCGGAACCGCGCCGACGGTTCAAGCCGGATCGGCGCGATTCCAGGCGGCGCGGCGCGGCGCGGGAATCGCCCGGCGGCTCCCGGTTGAACTGCCGTTCCGCATTGAGCGGATCTTTGTCCACGAAGGTGGGGGAAGTGCGCGCTGCGGCGTCTGTGACGGCGGCACCCGAATTGCTTTCACGGCTGACATGCAAAGCGACGCCCGCTACCAAGCTCGGCGCGCGCTGCGGGGAGGCATGGAGGTCGTCTGTGCGCTTTGCGGCTGCCTCTTCCTGTTTTGCGGCTGCACGGCGGAGCAGGCGGATGGGCGGCCATGGGTTCGAGACGTCCTCTTCGAGGGCGTCAAGTCGGTGAACGTGAAGGATCTGGCGAGCAGGCTCGCCGTCGAGAAGTCGAGCCCGCTGCGCCTCCGTAGGCGCTACCTCGATCCATTCGCGGTGGAGGTCGATCGCGAGCGCATCGAAGCGTACTACCGCGCGCACGGCTACTTCGAAGCGCGCGTGGCCACCGCGGAGGTGCTGCCGCGGAAGGGCCCACCGGATTCACCCGAGGCGGTCGACGTGCGCTTCGTCGTCGACGAGGGGTTGCCCACCCACGTCACCAAGGTCGATGTAGCCGGGCTGGCCGAGGCGCCGAAGACGCAGGCGCTGGAGACGAAGGTGCGCACGGAGCTCGCGCCCGGCGCGGTCTTCGACCACGGCCAGTACCTGGTCGCCAAGCGCGAGCTCGGTGACGACTTGAGGCGCCTGGGCTACGCCTGGGCCGAGGTCGATGGCCGGGTCGAGATCGATCGTCGCGCCCGCGAGGCGCACGTAGAGCTGACGGCCCAGCCGGGGCAGCTGACGCGCTTTGGCGCGCTGCGCATCGAAGGCCAGGAGCGCGTCTCGCAGCACAGCATCGCGCTGCACGCCGGCATCGCCCAAGGGTCGCCCTTCGATCCCGCGCGGCTGGAAGCCGCACGCGGTCAGATCTACAGCCTGGGAGTGTTCTCGTCGGTGCGTGTCGACTACGAGCAGCGCAAGGACGATCCGTCGACGGCGGACGTGATCGTACGGGTGCGTGAGAGCACGCTCAACGAGCTGCGTCTCGGCGTCGGCCTGGGGCTCGACTTCTATCGCACCGACGTTCACGCATTGATGCGCTATACGCGTCGCAACTGGCTCGGCGGCCTGCGCCGGCTCGAGCTGCGCCTCGAGCCCGCGTGGGTGGCGGTGCCGACCTTCTGGGATCCGCAGCGCACCGGTCCGGCGCTGCTCGCGGAAGCCCGGCTGACGCAGCCCGACTGGCCGCTGCCGCTCGGCAAGCTCGAGCTCGCGGCCGCCTACGACGTCGGGGTCGACTACGCCTATCAGTATCACGGCCCGCGCGGCAGCCTCGGCCTGTCGCGCGGCTTGTGGCACGAGCACCTGCTGCTCGGCGCCTCGTACAACTTCCAATTCCTGCAATTCTTCGACACCGATCCGGTGATCCTGGACGACCCGATGTTGGCCGGCAGCCTGTTCGGGTACACCAACCCGTACCGCATCGGCTGGCTGCAGCAGGACATCGCGCTCGACCTGCGCGACCAGCCGCTCGACCCGCACGTCGGCGTCTACGTCGCTGCCAGCTTCGAGGAGGGAGGAGCGTGGGCCGGGGGAGCGTTCCAGTACCAGAAGATCATGCCCGAGCTGCGCGGCTACGCGCCGCTGGGGAGCCGCGTCACGCTCGCCGGCCGCTTCTGGTTCGGCCAGCTGTTCACCCAAGGCGAGCTCGGCAGCCCGATCACCCGTCGCTTCTATCTCGGTGGGCCGAACTCGCAGCGCGGCTTCAACTACGATCGGCTGTCCCCGCAAGTGCCCTCGGGGCAGGCGGGTGTATCGCCGATCCCGATCGGTGGCGATCAGATGGTGCTGATCTCGGCCGAGCTGCGCGTCGACGTCGTGCGGCTGTTCGGGCGCTGGCTGGCCTTGGCCGCCTTTGTCGATGGTGGCGACGTGGGCGGGCCGAGCTGCGGCGGCTCGAGCAGCTGCGCCAGCCTGGCGATCCGCAGCACCGTCGATTGGGGCGATCTCAACTGGGCGGCCGGCGGCGGCCTCCGCTACCGGACGATCCTCGGCAGCATCCGGGCCGACCTCGGCGTCCGACTCAACCGGCTGACGCCGACCGAGCCCGACGGAACGCCCAATCCCGATCCCGGCCAGCGCTTCGCGTTCCACCTCTCGCTGGGAGAGGCGTTCTAGCGTGTGGCGGAAGCTGCGGCGGGTGGGGCGCGCCGTCGGGTGGACAGCACTGTCCCTGGTGCTGCTCGTGCTGGTCGCCGCGCTGACGCTGATCCTGTGGGCGCGATCGCCGTCGGGACGGCGCATCATCCTGTCGACCATCGTCTCGACCGTGCAGCAGCGGCTGCACGGCAGGCTGACGATCGGCGGCCTGGACGGCGATCTGACGCGTGAGCTGGTGCTGCGGAAGCCTGCGGGTCTACGACCGCGACAAGCGGCTCGCCATCGTGGTGGAGAGGATCGGGGTCGAATACGATCTCACCGGGCTCCTCAGGCGGCAGGTGCGCATCGGCTCGCTGGCGGTCGAGGGCGCCCGGGTGCGCGCGCGCTTCGGGCGTGATGGGGAGCTCAATCTCGCGAAGCTGGCCAGGACGCAGCCGCAGGGGCCGCCGCAGCAAGAGAAGGGCGGTCGCGAACGGGCTTGGACGATCGCGATCGGGGCGCTGCGCGGCGAGGTGGAGATCCTCGTCGATGGCCCCGGCCAGCCGCCGCTCCGTGGCAAGCTCGCGCTCGACGGGCGGGCGAGCGTCGTCGGTGACCGCTACGACGTTCGGGTAGGCCACCTGGGCCTCGTCACCGAGGCGCCTGGGCGGGCGACGGTCGATGCCTCGGGCGGCATCGTCGGGAATTGGGGCGCGCCGGCGCTGCGCGACCTGCGCGTCCAGCTCCGCACCGAAGGGCGGGAGCTCGAGCGATGGCAGCCGTCGGCCCATCTGCGCGGCCCGCTCGAAGCGACGTTGCGCGCCGACGGCCCACCCGAGGGCATCGACGCCGAGCTGGTGCTGAGGCCGGCCCGCGGCGAGCTGCGCGTGCGCGCTCACGCGGCGATGCCGCTCGGCGGCGCCCTTGGTTGGCGCGCCACCGCGCACGGAGAGAATCTCGATCCGGGCGGGCTGCTCCAAGGGGCGCCGCACGGCGTGGTCGAGCTCATGGCGCAGGCGCACGGTGGCCGGCACACCGCCACGCTCGACGTGGAGAAGCTGACGCTGGACGCCGCCGGTACGCGGGCGTCCGCGCACGGCACCGTGGAGCTCGGGGGGAGGCTCGCGGCCGACGTGCGCGCCGAGGTGCGCTCCGCGGATCTGGCGCTGCTCGCTGGCGCCGGCGTGCCCGGCCTGTCCGGCGCGCTCGACGCGCGTGCGCACGTCCAACGGCTGAGGTCGCACACCTACGTGGACGGGACGGTGATGGCCCGTCACCTGCGCATCGGCCCGGCGCGCGTGGCCTCGCTCGAGGCGCGCGTCCACGCGAAGGATCTCGAGGGCGACGCCCGCCTGAGCGCGCACGAGCTCGAGGTGTCCCACGCGCCGTATGCGCCCCACGCGGCGGCGGTGCGCTTGAGCTCCGTCGAGCTGGCGGCCTCCGGCGACCAGGCGCGCCTCGCGCTCACCGTCGATGCGGCGGGACCGCACGGCGTCATCGCACAGCTGAGCGCGCACGGCGCGCCGATTCCGGACCAGGGTCGCTGGGCGCTCGACCTCGCCCTGGACCGGCTCGTCCTCGGCGCGCGCGGGCAGCGCTGGCAATCGAGGGCGCCGGGCCGGCTGCGCATCGATCGGCGCACAGCCGAGGTTGCGCTCGCGCTCGACGCCGACGAGCAGCGGTTGACGTTCGCCGGCAGTCTCGAGCGCGGCAGCGGTCGGCTCGAAGCGGCGCTGCACGGTCGCCACCTGGACGCCGACCGGCTGGCGCAGCTCGCGCCCGCCCCGGTCGACCTGCCGCACACCGAGCTCGACCTCGACGCGCAGCTTCGCGGCACGCGCGCGTCACCGGAGCTGGCGCTCGAGCTGCACGGTCGCACGCTCCCCTGGACGCGCCACCAACTTCCTGCCTTCCTGCTCGCGGTCGACGCTGCTGGCAGCGGGCGGCACCTCCGCGCCACCGTCGCTGCCTCGTCCGCAGGGCAGACGCTGCGTGCTCTGCTGGACGCGCCCCTCGGAGGGGACGGCAAGCAGGAGTTGCTGGCGGAGGTGCAGGGGGGCGGCGTGGTGCTCGAGCAGCTGCGTCCACTTTTGCCGTCCGCGCTGCGGTCGCTCTCCGGCCGGGCCAACATCAGCGCGTACGTCGCGGGCACGGCGCTCGACCCCGAGCTGAGAGCGCACGTCGATGTGCCTGATTGGAGCCTCGGCGATCGCTCCGGCAACCGGACCTCGCTCGACCTGAGCTATCGGGCGTGCCCGGCTGGAGGCGAGGCTGGACGCACGGTTCGGCGCCGGCGGCGGTGCCGGGGCGCTCGTCGCGCAGCTGGACCTGCCCGTCGATCTGGCGCTCGACCAGCGCCAGCTGCGCGACCGACTGGCGCCGAAGACGGCGCTGGCGCTGACCGTGCGCGGTCACGCGCTCGACCTGTCACGGCTGCCGCTCGGCGCGCTCGGTCTGCCCGGAGCGGTGCACGCGGGCGTCGTCGAGCTGTCGGCCGACGTGCGCGGAACGCTGCGCGCTCCCGAGGCGCAGTTGCAGGTGGAGGGGCACGGCTTGAGCGTGTCGGGAGTGGACGGTCTCGAGGTCACGCTGGAGGCCGGGTACGAGCACGGTCGCGCCCGGGCAACGCTGAACGCAGCGGTGCACGGCGGCGTCATCCTGGCCGCGCGCGCCGAGTCGGGGCTCGACCTGCAGCGGATCGTGGACGGTCAGCCGTGGCGGGAGGTCCCGCTCACCGCCGATGCGAGCATTCCGTCGTTCGATCTCTCGGCGGTGCCGAAGCTCGGCGGCACGCTGCAGGGTCGGGCCGAGGTGCGCGGCACGCTCGCGCATCCGACGGCAAAGGCGGAGCTGCACGCTCGCCAGCTGGCGCTGTCGGGTCTTCGCTTCGCCGAGCTCGACGCGCGCGCAGCCTGGGACGGCCGCGAGCTGACGGCGAAGCTCGACGGCGCGGCGTTGCCCAAAGGGGCGCTGCACCTCGATGCGCGCCTGCCCGTCGACCGGAACGCCCCGGTGCACGCGACGCTGCGGGCTGAGGCGTTGACCCTGGCGATCGAGGACCTGGGTAGCCTGCGCCGGCTCGAGGGCACCCTGAACGCCGACCTGCAGCTCCACGGCCCCCGCGCGCACGCGACCCTCGCGGGATTTCTGAAGATCGACCACGGCGCGTTCGCCGGCGGATCGGATCCCCGTCTGTACCAGGATCTCAGTCTCGATGTAGCGGCGCAGGCGGGCGGGGTCGAGCTCCACCGGATGGTGGTCGAGGTGGGCGGCGGCAAGTTGACGGCGCACGGCCGCTTCGGGCTCGACGGTCTGCGTCCCACCGCGGTCGACCTGGTCGTCGACGCGGACAGGTTTCCGTTTCAGGCGCGGAACGCGGAGGCGTGGATCGACGCCCGCCTCGAGCTGCGGGGCCGACAGGTGGGCGACACGCTCCAGGGCGACCTCACCGTGTCGCAAGGCACGGCGCGGCTACCTACCCTGGAGGCAGCCCAGACGCTGCAATCCACCGCTCCGCTCGAGGACGTGGAGTTCGTCGGCGAGTCGGGACCGCGACGACGCAAGAGCGCGGAAGCCGAAGATGGTAAGGGCAGGCTGGCCGCCGCGCACGTGGTCGCGCACATCCCCGGTCCCTTCAGAATCGAGTCCCCAGAGATGCTCGCCGACTTGCGCGGAGAGCTCGAGGTCCGCATGACCGAAGGGGAGCCCAGGATCTACGGCCACGTCGAGACGACGGCGGGCCGTTTCGGGCTGCTCGGTCGCCAGTACGAGATCGAGCGCGCCCGCGCCAGCTTCAATGGCGAGATCGATCCCGTGATCGACGTGCGGCTGACGCGCCCGACCGCCGACGCCACCGTGGTCGTCGAGGTGCACGGCACCGCCAGGGATCCCGAGCTGGAGCTGCGGTCCGATCCGCCCATCTACGACGCCTCGCAGATCATCGGCATCATCGTCTCCGGGGATCCGGACAGCCAACGCATCGACACCCCGTCGATCGACCAGAGGCTGGTGGGCGCGATCAGCGGCGTCCTGGTGAGCAAGATCAGGGATCAGATCGCGCCCGGCTTGCCGATCGACGTCATCAAGCTCGAGACCGGTGCCGACCGAGGCACCGGGGGCGGGTTGGGCAACGCGCGGCTCGAAGTCGGCAAATACCTGAGGGAGAATATCTACATCAGCTACGTGCACCAGTTCGGTACGACGATGAGCGACGTGCACCGGACCAACGCGCACGAGGCCAACGTCGAATATCGCTTCCGAAGGCATCTCGTCGTCGGCGCGCGCTGGGGCGATGCGGGGGTGGGCGCCGTCGATCTCTCGTGGACGCTGCGGTACTGACGAGGTCGCCCGGTCATCGGGTCGACACTCGACCGCACGACGCCAGGTACTTGCGATGTACGTGGATTGCGAAGCGCTGCAGCCCGCGCTGAAGGCGCAGCGTTCGCACCGACGGGAAGATCTCGAAAGCGTGCTGCGCACCTGGAACCTCGATGTACGCGCACGCGGCAGCAGTCGCACCCCGCAGGGCGGCGACGAAGGCGTGGGCTTCGGCGACGGGAACGATGGAGTCACGGTCACCGTGCACGACCAGAAAAGGGGGAGCATGGGGACCGACGTGCGCCAGCGGCGACGCCGCCTCGAAGCGCTCGGGCGCGTCCGCCAGACGCGCCTTCATCACGAAGCGTTCCAGGAGCGCCTTCAGGCCCCGGTTGTGCCAGTGCGCGTGCCGGTCGGCGAAGTCATAGACACCGTAGAACGAGAGGCAGGCGGCCACCGAGGTGTCGGCCTCTTCGAAGCCAGGTTGCAGCGTGCGATCGTTCGGCGTCAGCGCGGCCAGAGAGGCGAGGTGCCCCCCGGCGGAGTTGCCGCTGATGACGAGGAAGTCGGGATCGCATCCGTGCTCGAGCGAGTGGCTGCGAATCCAGGCGATGGCGCGCTTGACGTCGACGATGTGGTCGGGGAAGGTCGCTCGCGGGCTGAGCCGATAGTTGATGCTGAAGCAGTTCCATCCCAGCGCGGCGAAGTGGTGCAGCATGGGCAGCCCCTGGAAATCCTTGCTGCCGATGACCCACCCTCCACCATGGATGAAGAGCAGCGCCGGCCGCAAGCTCGTCGGATTGTGCTCCGCGCCGCGGCGGCGATAGATGTCGAGTCGGAGGCGCACGTCGCCGTCGTCGTGGTAGACGCGGTTGCGCAGGCGCTCGACGTCGGGGTGGCGTATGGGGAAGGGAAACAGCAAGGTGCGCCAGGGAAGCCTCGGCGATGGCGGCGCGTCATCGACGAACTCGATCAGCGCCGCATCGATGACCCGGCCGCTGATGAAGCTCTTGTGGAGCGACAGCAACAAAAGGGCCATCGAAGCGAAGTAGAGAAGGGTGCCGATGCCTCCGGGCCAGGTGCGCAGGGCGCCATTCCAGATCAGCACCCCGAGCAGCAGCGCTTCGAAGAGGAGGGCGTGCAACGCGAGCTCGGCTCGCAGCCAGCCGGCGAAGAAGCTGGCGGCGGCGATGAGCGCGCGCGTGTAGCGTGGCCACAGGGCGTTGTAGGAAAAGAGCAGCCAGACAGCGCCGGTGATCAAGAGGGTCCAACCGGCGCCGATCATCGTTGCACGCCGCCCATGCGCCGACCGGAGCGCGAAGTCGGCACCGCTCGGCCGAGACGCTCTTTCCACCCTGCGAACGGCCGGCTGTGCAATGGCGAGCTCAGAGCTGCACCAACGCGATGGCGATCGCGGCCTGATAGGCGAACATCGACAGCAGCACCAACAGGATCGCGATCCGGTAGCTCCGCGTCTTGGCGTCGCGGAAGGCGAGATTCGCGTGGATCCAAGCGGGCAGGTCGGCGCCCGGCTGCTGGGTGATCCAGCGGATGCGCATGACGCTTCCGACGACGATCGCCGCTGCCGTGATCTCCAGCGCTCCTGCGGCGACCAGCAGGATTCCGGCGAGGTGCTGATGCTCGAACGTGGGGCGCCCGATGATGCGGCCGGTGGTGACGACCACGCTGGCGCTGATGAGGACGCCACAGATTCCCAGAAGCAGCTGGGCGCGGTTGTGGAGGGTCCGGAATTGTCGATCGAGCGCGATGCTGAGGCGATCGAAGTCGGCCTGGTAGATCTGCAAGAGCCGGTCGCACTCCTGGTCAGGCGTCAGTCGGTCGAGGCGGGCCCTCACGCACTCCAGGGATGCAAGCCCCCCGCCGCCGGGTTGGCGCGGAGGTCACTCTTGCTCGGGCGCGATCGGCTGCGAGGCGCGAGCGAGGGAGGCGCGAGCTCATCGTCGTCGAGGATGGCGCCAGTGGTCGAAGGCGCGTCCTCGACGGATCCCGGTCGCCACGTGCCTCCTCGCTTGGAGCCCGCAACCAGGTGCCTACACCATCAGCATGAAGGTGGTGGTGTGCGGTGCCGGGATTGCCGGACTGACTGCCGCGTGGGGCTTCGCCCACGCCGGCTGGGACGTGGTCTTGCTCGAGAAGGCCTCCGGCCCCCGCGAGGAAGGCTACATGATCGACTTCTTCGGCCCCGGCTTCGCGGTCGCCGAACAGATGGGGCTGGTCTCCGTTCTCACCGAGCTCGCCTACGCGGTTCCCCAAGCCGTCTGGGTCGACGCCCAGGGCAGACGGCAGGCGACCCTCGATTACGCGAGGCTCCAGCGCGCGGAGAAGGGGCGGCTCCTCAGCCTGATGCGGGGCGATCTCGAGCGCGCGCTCTATGGCGCGCTCCCTTCGGGCATCGAGCGGCGCTTTTCCTGTTCACTCTCGGCAATTCATCCCTCCCCGGACGGCGTGGCTGTGGAGCTCGCTGGGGGAGAGCGGCTGCGGGCCGACGTCCTGGTGGGCGCGGACGGCATCCATTCCGAAGTGCGGGCGCTCGCCTTCGGGCCCGAAGAGCGTTATTTCCGCTATCTCGGCTACCACACGGCAGCGTTCATCTTCAACGACGCGTCCGTCGAGGCGGCGCTCGATCGCCGGGTGTGGATGATCTCGGTGCCCGGACGCGAGGTGGGGCTGTACGCGATTCGCGACGGCCGGATTGCGTGCTTCTTCGTTCACGCCACCGCCGATCCGCGCCGCCCGGGCGATCCGCTGGCCGAGCTCGGGCGCGTCTACGGCGATCTCGATTGGCTGGTGCCGGCGACGCTCGCAGGCGGTAAGGCCGCAGCCGCGATCTACTACGACCAGGTGGCGCAGATCGCCCTCGACGATTGGTGCCGGGGTCGCGTCGTGCTCGTCGGCGATGCCGCCTATGCGGTGTCGCTTCTTGCGGGGCAGGGCGCGTCGCTGGCGATGGCCGGCGCCTATCGATTGGCGGAGTCGGTCGGGCGCAGCGCGTCGATCGAGCAAGGGCTGGCGCTCTATCAGAGGCGGCTGCGGCCCCTCGTCGAGAAGAAGCAGGCGACCGGCCGGCGCGCGGCGCAATGGATCGTGCCGCGCGACCGGCGCCATATCCTGATGCGCAACTGGAGCCTCAAGCTTGCCAGGCTCCCCGGCGTGTCGCGCCTGATCGCGCGCTCGCTGGTAGGCGATCCGGAACGCGTCGTGAAGTGAAGGGTCCGCCAGACGGGCTCGATGGATCCGGGCCTCGGGCTTCTGTCTGATGTTTGCCGAGGCTCATCGGAACTGGTTTCTGTCGGTGTTTCGGAAATTACTGCGAGCGCCGCGCCACGATCTTGCGCTGGCGCGGCGCCCGCTTCAGCCGGTTACTTGCACACGCCTCCCGGCGGCGCCGCGTATTGCAGATATCCCGCCGTCGAGCAGGCGAACCCCGTGCCCCAGTCGACGCACGCCGTGCACCCGCTCGCCTGCACGTTGCAGCAGTCGTAGCCCGACGACAGCGCGCAGGTCGCCTGCAGCGCGTCGACCGCGCGCTTGCACGCCATCTGCTCGGGCTTGGTCTCCCAGTACCAGGCCCAACCCGAACCGGTCGTCACCGCGTCGCTGCAGCACAGCGTCGGCGGCGGTCGCGTGGCGCCGAGATCCGCCGGCGGCTTCGGCGCATTCGCCGGCGACGCGGGCGTCGATCCCGGCGCCACGGCGGTGCCGAGACCAGCCTCGCCGCCGACGAGCCGCACGAAGTCGGCGTACGGCTGCGAATCGGTCAGCAGCGCCTGCGCCGCGGCGTCGCCGGCCCAGGCGCCGGCTTCCCACTGCAGCACCGCCTGCCGCCCATCGAGCGACAGCGTCATCTTGCCGTCGGCCGCGACCACGATCTGCTTCCAAGCGTCGGCGCGGAACTGGAGCGAGATCGTGCTCGCGCCCTCCGACTGTACGAGCTCGACCTCTCCGATCGTCTGCGCCGCGCCATCGCGCAATACGACCTTCTGACCCGTCGCGGTCGCGCTCGCGCGATATTGCGCGACGCCGTGTGCCAAAAGCGCGTCGCTCGCGCGGACCCAGCCCGTGTCTCCGCCGTCCTGGGCGCTGCAACCGAAAGCAGCGATCAGCGGCAGCAGCACCAAACCCATCTTCCTCATCATCAACGCCTCCTGACTTCGGGGTGTCTTGCACCGCCCGAGCGCTCATCCGCCCCGGCAGCGACGGGAACCTAAGGCCGGCGACGCGTTGCGTCAAGAAAAATACGCGCACGCACAATAATTAATTTGCAAATGCACATAATGATTCGAAGCTTTCGTCCGCCCCGGAAGGTCAGCCCACGGCCGTGGGCAGCGCTCAGGTCTACCAGCCCCAGCGAGGACGATCGTGTCGTGGAATTCCGCGCGGATCGGCGCGGCCCCGCGGTTGCACATCGCCCGCTGGATGCGCTCGATCCTATTCGTGCTCGCTGCCGCCACGGCGCTCGCTCCGGCGTGCAGCTTCCATCCCGCGCCGCTGTCCACGGGTGGCAACGGGGGGGATCCCGCGGGCGATGCCGCGGACGGCGGCGCGCCCGATCTCGCCGCGGACGGCGGCGCGCCCGACGATGGCGGCGACGCCGATCTCGCCAACCCCGACGCGTGCATCGACGTCGCCACCACGCCGGTGGTGATCGCCACGGCGCCCACCAGCGACGAGTACGCGCTCACGCTCGACGCCCAGTCGGCGTCGGCGACCTCGTGGGCGCAAGCGGGCAACGAGGCGCTCGTGCTCGACGTGCTTGCGCGGCGACGCCTTCATCGGCCACCTCGTGCTGCACCAGGGGCACACGCGCTTCGTCTACGGCATGCACGTCGGCGCGCTCGCCGCCGGCGACGCCATCGCGGTGCGCGTGTCGAGCCGCTCGGCCAAGAGCGCGACCCCGGCCGCCTGCGTGCGCGCACCGACGCTGCGCTCCGCCACCGAGCTCGGCGCGGCCGGCGAGGGCCTGAAGAACGCGCCGATCCTGCAGTGGCCGGTGCAGAAGACCTTCGACGACCTGCCGATGCTGCTCGGCTGGTCCAAGGCGAAGAAGCACTACGAGCTCTTCTACACCAACGAGAACGGCGGCACCGTCGTGCAGTGCGGCGGTGGCTCGAGCGGCATCGCCGCCGAGATCGCGCGCTGGGGCCGCGCCTGCGACATCGAAGGCGTCTACAGCTACGGCGGCACGCCCGAGTGGGAGCGCTGCACCGGCACCGTCGCCGTCGCCGCCGGCGCGCCGCGCATGGAGGCGGGGCACCCGATCCTCTACTACGGCGACGGGCACAATCGTCTCTTCGAGAGCCGCGCCGGCTACGGCGCCACCTGCGGCAGCGGCGCGCCCGAAAAGGCCGACGGCGATCTGGCCGGCTGGAACGTGCAGAACCCGGGCAGCGACGCCGCACACGACGCCGACTTCACGATCACGATTCGCCCGCTGCCGGTCGACATGGACGCCGTCGGCTACGCGACGGCGGGTGGACGCCGCGAGGGCGTCGTCGACACCTATGCCCCGTGGCTCTACCGCATCACCGACGAAGAGCTGGTGCGCGAAGGCAAGACAGGACGGCACGCAGTCGCTGCCGATGCAGCGCTACCTCTTCGTCGACGTGCAGGCCGCCGACGTCGGCGGCTCGGGCGATCGGCTGTGCGCGCTGACGGTATCGAGCGGGTTCGTCCTGCGCGTGCACACCAAGAGCGGCGCCACCCTCGACGGCCCGCAGATGACCGCCGATTACATGGGCGGCAGCCCGGCGTGGAAGCGGCTCGCGATCCCCCTCGACCGCGTCTACGGCGCCGACGAGCTGGGCGGATTCACCTTCGACGCCTACGACGGCGACGGCATCTACCTCATGGCCGTGGGCGACGCCTTCATGCCGCGCCCGAGCGGCGACAACGGCGCCACGCTCGAGCGCGTGCGCACCGGAGCCAGGTCGCTCGGCGTCTACGTCGACGACAACAGCTCGGGTTGCGTCGCCGGCGCCAATCCGAACGGGCCCGGCGGGACCGCGTATCCCTGCGTCGGCGGGCAGTACGACTTCCAGCCCTGAGGGTCGCCTGCTGGACCCGACCCGCGACGCCGTCGCCGACGGGCACGTGATCGCGCGACTCGGGATCAAGCCGCGAGAGGCGGGAACCGCGGTTGAATGATGGCGCCGGCCCTCCGTCATAGGACAGAGGGCTACGTCATGAAGATGATCGCGATCACGAGCTGCTGTCTGTTCGCCTCCGCCTGCGCATCGCGACCGCTCGACGGCGGCGACGGCGCAGACGGCGGCGCTGCGCCGACGGGGATCTACCAGGTCGACGAGACGCGCACGAGCGACTGCTCGCCGGCGCCTGCCAACGGCATGGACAGCATCCCCGCCCAGGTCATCGCCGACGGGCAATCGACCGTGAACCTGTGGTTCGACGATCCGTTCTTCCCCGCCACGCCCGACGACGAGACTGGCCATGGTGGGGGCGGCAGCGACGTCGTCGACGGCAGCGCGACCTCCGACGTCGCCAACTGCAACGTAAACCAGCACCGCGTGATCACGATGGAAGCGCAGACGGCCGAGTCGATCGCGGCGCGCGTCGTCGACACGTTCAGCAACCACGCCAACATCGCGCAGCCATGCCTCGACATCGGCGGGCTACCGGCGCAGGACTGCTCGGTCACCACCGAGCTGCGCTACACG
This sequence comes from uncultured delta proteobacterium, assembly GCA_963816965.1. Lineage (GTDB taxonomy): Bacteria > Myxococcota_A > Polyangia > Palsa-1104 > Palsa-1104 > JAQBQH01. The sequence continues at coordinate 1,286,995 of CAWFMP010000004.1, read as the reverse complement.
CTCATCCAGCCCTGCGCCAGCGCGTGCATTCAATGGGTCGAACCGCCCGCTGGGCAGGCTGTGCCGTTGGCCTTCAAGTGCGGCTGCTAGTCGCGCTCGAGAGCTGACTGCAGGATTGCCGCGAGCGATCAGAAGAGGGGCGTCGGGAAGTTCTTCCGCACCAGCGCCTGGGCGTAGCGCGCGCTGTGCTCGACCGTCTCGAAGCTGAGCGTGCCGCCGACGTAGAACGTGTTGTTGTGCCCCTGCAGCGCCTCCACGCGATCGTAGAAGCCGGCCTGCATCGCCGCCGTCGACACGTGCGGGAAGTAGTCCCACTCCTGCTGCAAGAGCGCGCCGCCGAACTGCCCGCCTTGCTCCGCGACATCGGCCGCCAGCGTCGCCGTCACCTGCGACAGGGGAATGGTCGGGTCGGCGATCTGATAGCCAACGTACAGCGGATTGGCGCTGTCGCGGTTGGCCCATACGTTGACGTGGTTGATGCGATCGGGCCGCGCGTTGTCGTGGAAGAAGAGCACCTCGTCGGTGGTCAGGCCGCCGGCGGCGAACAGGCTCACGACATAGCGCTCGCTCTGCACTTGCGAAAAGAGCGCCTGCTCGTCGTCGGTGAGCGTCATGAAGCTGCCCACGCGGTTGAGCGCCGCCGAGATGATGACGACGTCGAAGTCGTAGCTGTCACCGCCGTTGATGGTGAGCGTCACGCGGCTTTGGCCCGAGAGCGGCGGCCGGCGCGTGATCGACGTGACCGCCGAGTCGAGGCGCACGTCGAGGTGCTGCGCCACCGCCTCCCAGATCGACTGATATCCGGTCGGGAAGGTGTAGTAGGTCGCCTGCTGCAGCCCCTGGGAGCCGCCGATCTTCACCAGCCAGCCGATGAGCTTCATGAAGTTCGCCGCCGGCGCCGTCTCATAGTAGCCGTAGCCGAAGCCGATCATGACGCTGCGGACCAGCTCGGCGATGGGCCCAAAGCCGTACTTGGCGGCAAACTGGTCGAACGGCATGGCGAGGTCGGGCAGGAGCCAGGCGAACCCGTTCTCCTGGATCTCCGTGAACAGCGTCAGCGCGGCGCCGTAGGCGACGGTGGCGCCGAGGATCTGCAGCGTGCTGTAGCGGCTGGTCAAGAAGCTCTGGGCCGTCTGCTTGACGCCGTGCTCGTCGAGGATCGACTGCGTGGTGACGTAGGGCTGGTAGGGGATGCCGTACTTGTCGGCCAGCCCCAGCACCAGCTGGTAGTCGGGCGAGGCGAACACCGCCCCCAGCTCGCTCACCGTCGAGCCGTTGCGGAAGGAGTAGACCTTGCCACCGACCCGGTCGTTCTTCTCGAAGACCGTGACGTGCTGGTAGCCGAGCTGCTGGAGCGTGTCGGCGGCGGTCAGGCCCGAGGGACCGGCGCCGACGACTGCGATGCGCAGCGACTTGCGCGGTAGGAACCCGCCCAGCCCCTCTTCCGTGCTCGCCGTCGGTGGCGTGGCGCTGCAGGCGGCGATGGCGCCGAGCGCGACCACGAGTGCGAGGCGCCGCGTGTTCTTCGAAAATTCCATTCGCCCTGTATGCCGCGCGGCGCGTCAAAAATGCACGACGAAGATCACGAAACGGCGGTCGTTCAAACTTCTTTGACCGCGATGCATGCGTTTGTCGGACCTGATCCGAGAGGGCGCCCCCCGCCTGGGTCGCGGCGGGTCACAGCCGATCGTCGAGAATCCCGCGGACGTGCTGCGCCAGCGTGTCGCGCTCGAAGGGCTTGGCGAGCAGCCGCGCCCGTCCGCCCGTCACCGCCCGCGTCTCGGCAGAGTCGCCGGGGTAGCCCGACATGTGCATCACCTTCATGGTCGGCCGCAGCTGCACCAATTGCCGGGCGAGCTCCAGACCGCCCAGGCGTGGCATGACGATGTCGCTGAGCAGCAGATCGATCGGCTCCGCGAAGCCGCTGGCGACCCGGAGCGCCTCGGCGCCGTCGCCCGCCTCGAGCACGCGGTATCCGAGGGTGCTGAGCACGAAACGGACGAAGTCGCGAACGCCTTCGTCGTCCTCGACGAGGAGGATCGTCTCCCGTCCGCCCGTGGGTGCTTCGGCGCCCGCCGCCGACGGCTCGATCGCGGGCGGCTCCAGCTCGCGCTCGCGCGGCAGATAGACCTTGAAGTTGGAGCCGCGCCCGGGCTCGCTGTCGACGAGAATGTGGCCGCCGATCTGCTGGATGATGCCGTAGACCGTCGACAAGCCGAGACCGGTGCCCTTGCCCTGCTCCTTGGTGGTGAAGAACGGCTCGAACAGGTGCGTACGCATCTGCGCGTCCATGCCGACGCCCGTGTCGGTCACGGCGAGCAGGACCCACGCGCCGCCCGGCACGCCATCGCCGCCGTCGATGTCGGCGGTGCGCAGCAGGAGCGTGCCGCCCGTCGGCATGGCGTCGCGCGCGTTGACCGCCAGGTTCATGAGGACCTGCTCGATCGATCCCGGATCGGCCTTGACGCGACCGCGCGCGCCGAGCTCGGCGCGCAGCTCGATGTCGGCGCCGATCATCCGCTGCAACATTTCCAGGGTGGCGCGTACGGCCTCGTTGGGGTCGAGCACCACCGGCTGTAGCGGCTGCTTGCGCGTGAAGGTGAGCAGCTGGCGCGTCAACGCCGCCGCGCGCGTCGTCGAGCGCTTGATCTGCTCGGCATAGCGACGGAGCGGATGAGCGGGACCGAGGCCGTCGAGCAGCAGCGTGCCCGCGCCGCTGATGGCGGTCAGGATGTTGTTGAAGTCGTGCGCCACGCCGCCGGCGAGTCGACCGATCGCCTCCATCTTCTGCGCTTGACGCAGCTCGCGCTCGAGACGCCGCAGCTCGGTGACGTCGCGCGCCAGCAGCAGCAAGCAGTCCTCGCCGGCGAGCTCGATGCGATCGACCGACAAGAGCACGTCACGCAACGAGCCCGACTTCTGCCGCAGCCGCGCCTCGAAGTCGCGCACGAAGCCACGCTCTGCGAGCGCCTGGAACAGCTCCTCGCGCTGCGATGGATCGCTCCACAGGCCCAGCTCGATCGAGGTGGTGCCGAGGAGCTCGTCGCGGGTAAAGCCGGTCAGCCGCTCCCACGCGTCGTTGACGTCGACGAAGCGGCGGTCCGACATCCGCGAGAAGAGCGCCGCCATGGGCAGGGCGTGGAAGACCTGCGAGAAGCGCTGCTCCGACCGGCGCAGCTGCTCCTCGGCCTGCTTGCGCTCGCTGATGTCGATGGCGATGCCGCCCAGCGCCGTCGGCTCGCCGCTCTCTCCGAGGATGGGGAAGCGCGTGAGCAGGAACTGGCGGATGCCCTGGACCGTCGGCAGCGCCTCGACGGCTTGCATCGGCTCGCGGCGCTCGAGCACCTGCCGCTCGTTGGCGGCGCTGACCTCCGCGTAGGGCGAGCCGAACAGGTCGGCTGCGGTCGCCCCGCCGACGCCGTCGAGGTCGATGCCCAGCGCGCGCCGCGCCTCGCGGCTGACCAGCAGGTGTTTGCCGTCGAGCGTCTTGACGAAGACGACGGCCGGCGCGTTGTCGAGGAACGCCTGCAGGCGGCTCTGCGTCTGGCGCAATAGATCGCGCTCCGCCTCCGCCTGCTCGCGCGCCAGAAACTCGGCCGTGACGTCCTTGAATACGAGGGCGACGTGGCCGATCCCGCCGCGCGCATCGAACAGCGGGAAGGCGGTGCAGATGACTGCGCAGCGGCGGCCCGGGCCCTGGCGCAGCGGCTGGTCGCGCGAGTCGTACCAGACGGCAGGCATGGTGATGCTCTCGCCGCGAAAAGCGCGGCGCGTCAGCTCGAGCGCGCCGTCGCGCGCGAGCAGGTGATCGTCGAAGATGTTGTACTCGGCCGGGGGCTCACCGCCGAAGATGTCGCGGAACGCCTGGTTGGTCAAAAGGCAGTGTCCGTCGGCGCGATAGATCTGCAACCCGACGGGCGCGTTGGCAAAGAGGCCCACCAATAGCGCGACCGGGTCGGCAACCTGTGCCAATCGTTCCTTTACATCCTCCAGCCCGATCACACGCGCACCTGCCACCTGATGGCTAAGATAGTACGGCATCGCGCGAACACTCGGGCAGGCCAGCGCCCGGTCACTTCCCCCCAGGTCGACGGCCCAGCCGATGGTGCTCGAACGCAGCGCGCCGCCGGACGAGGGGGCGCTTCCGGCGCGTTCCCGTTCGACGCGCGGCTCGCCTTGGCGGCGGGGCCGGGCAGCTGTTCGATCCGCGGTCGAAGCGCCAGCGCGGCGAAAGAGGAGCCAAGCGGGCACGGGGCATCGCTCCCCGTGGGTGCGGCAACCTGACCTGGAGCCCCGTGCCCTCGCCGTTGATGTCATCCGTTTGCAGCTCACTGCGTTCGCAGAGTTGTACGAGCACCAGCGCCCTGGGCCATCCCGGTGCCGACGGCGTGGGAATTGCCTGTGACGCGCGCGTATCGACGTGGTCGTCCCTCGACGCTGCTCAGGAGGAGCACATGCTCGCTGCCATGAATCCGAAAATCGTCGCCGAGCTGGACGCGCTCGCCCGTGCCTGGGCGGCGGTCGCCAGCGAGATCACGACACCGACGGTGAAGCGTCGGCGCGCGCGCGTGCGCAAGCCAAAAGCGAGCTCGAAGTCTTAGCGCGATCGATGAGAGGGGACTGAAGATGGACTATTACGCGTCGTGGCCGAGTTGGAGAATGCCGAAATGGCTCGGTGCCATTCTCGGGGGCGTGTTTACGCTAATCCTGGTCGTGAGCATCGGACTGATCATCCACCTGACGCGGCCGGTGCGTCCCGCGACCGCCTCCGTCGTGGTGGCGGCGAAGACCGCGCCGGTCGTGGGACCGACGGCGACAACTCCAGTGGTGCCGGGGGTCAAAGCGACCGCGCCAGTGGTGCCGGAGGTCAAAGCGACCGCGCCAGTGGTGGCGCACACGGCCGTCGTGGCGATCAAGAAGAGACGTGGAGCAGCGCGCGGAAAGAGGCACGCGATCCTGGCCAAGCAAGAGCCCAGGACGAAGCGGCAGCCAAAGAACGACATCGACCGGCTGCTCGGCCTGTAACGCACCGTTCGCGCAGAATCGACCGGCATTCAAGGGAGAAGCAACGAAGCGATGCGCCGCGGAGCGTCCATCACGCGGGAGTATTTGCCGGCTTCGAGCATGAGGTACTCGAGGATGCGCTCCTGCGGCACGAGCTGCGTCGGGTCCGGCGACGTCGTCGTCGGCAGCGTGTGATACGAAGAGTAGATCGCGCGCCCGCACGCCTGCATCGATCCTGGTGCCGCCACATCGAAGCGGATCGTCTGCGGATAGGTCATGGCTGGGCCCCGCGTCGTCGCCGTCGGCGAGGGAGGTGCTTGGGCGGTTGCATCGACGACCTCACTGGTCGATGTCGGTAGCGACTGAATCACCAACCACTTGTTGAGATGGCCGGTCAGCATCACCGAGCTGGAGCCGGCAAGGATGGCGCCGACCGCCGCCAGCCACGCGGCGAGCGTCGAGTCGTTGCCGACGCCCGTGTACGTCGCGCCGGCGCCGCTCGTGCCGCAGCCGACGTGGGCGGCGTCGATGGTGGCGTTGCCGGACCGCCCGGGATCGCTCGCGCAATCCGTGCGGCTCTGCCGGGGCCTTGACGCAAGATCTGCGGGGGCGAGGGCGTGCTTTGCACGGGGGGCAGCGGGGCGACGCTGGCACGGCTCTTCCAATGCCGGCGAGGGGAGGATGCTGTGTCGAAAAAGCCGGTTACCGTGCTGCCCATCCGTACGCTCCGCGTTGCCGGGACCCGCGGCGTGTTCGAGATCAACCACTCGGTCCCATGTCCGACCCATGGATCCATCCCACTGGCGCGCTGCGAAAACTGCGAGCACCTGGTCACGATCACCCGCGGAGCCGATGGACAGGAGACCGCCGTTTCGTGTCGTCCGACCACCGAGCGGCAAGGGGAGGAGCGCGCGTTCTGGGCGCGCCTGAAGCGGCAGGCGGTCGATCCTGCGCACACGCCAGTGTGCGAGATCATGACCACCGACCTCACGTGCGTCACCAGCGATCTGGCGCTGGAGTCGGTGGCGGCGCTGCTCCTCGACGCCGGGATCGGCGCGGTGCCGGTGGTCGACTACGAGGGGTTCCCCATCGGTATCCTGACCAAGACCGACCTCGTGCGCGACGGGTTCGACACCTCGCTCGACGCCACCGCCGACCAGTCCGACACGCTGCAGCTCACCGTGCGCAGCTGCTCCCGGGTGCTCGACGTGATGGCGCCGACCGTCCTCTGCGTGCGCGAGGACGACACCGTCGCCCATGCCGCCTCGGTGATGCTGCGCGAGCACCTGCACCACCTGCCGGTCGTCGAGGCGCAGGGCCGGCTGATCGGCATGCTCTCCACCTTCGATTTCGCGCGCTGGATCGCCTGCTCGCGAGCGCCCTGAGCTCGCGAGTCTGCGCAGGATCCTGCTACGGAATGCACCCGCAGGTGCCGTTGCCGCAGCAGACGCCGTTGCAGCAGACGCCGCCGCCCGTGCAGCTGACGCCGTCGGGGATGCAGGTCCCGCCGTCGCCCATCGCCGGCGGGCCGACGATCTGAACGACCCACTGCGCGATGTGATTGTGCGACTTCGGATCCTGAAACGGCAGCCAGAAGGCCGGCAGGCTCGGATCGGCACCGCTGGCGGCCTTGGTGAGGTCGATCGCGGCCATCCACAGCTGCGGCTGCGAGCAGATCGGATCGGTCGTGACGTTCTTGTTCGTCGAGGTGTTCTCCGGCGACTCGGGCGGATAGCAGAGGTGCTGCATCATGCCGTTGACCATCGTCGAGTTGCGGACGACGTCGCCGTAGTCACGCGTCGACGAGAAGGTCACCCAGGCGATGGTGTCGCCCTTGTAGTGCTGCGTGGTCGGCGCGAAGCGCGGCCACGAGTTGGTGAGCGGGCCGGCGCCGTTGATGTTCGCCAGATCGATCGGCGTGCCGCCGCCGGCCGGCATCAGCATCACGCGGGCGTTCGGATTGGAGAACGCGTCGTTCGGGCACGAGTCGGCGGTGCACGCGTTCGCCGTGCCCGAAAGCGGCACGCGATTGAAGACGACGAAGGCGGCGTCGGGCGAGAAGGCCGGGTAGTAGTTGTTCTCGCCCGTCGATGTGAGCAGCGCCGTGGGCGCGCCGAACGTCGTGCCGCTCGCCGACATCGTCAAGAGGCTGCCGCCGGTGAAGTGGTTGTCGTCGATGCGGTTGTAGGTCGAGAAGCTGAAGTCGCCGGGCTGCACGAAGACGAGCTGGCGACCATCGGCGCTGTAGTCCGGCTGCGTGCCGCGCGCGCCCGACGCCACCGTGGCCGGCGTCGCGGCGGCGCCGCTGTTGCCGTCGAACAAAAAGAGGTTGGTCGCAGGCGCCTTGCCCACGCCGTTCGACGCGACGAGCAGCGAGTGATCGGGCGTGAACGCCTGGAAGCCGGCCTGCGTCAGCGGCGTCGCCGCCTTGGTGGCGACGTCGAGCAGGTTGACCTTGAGATCGCTGTATTCGTCGTCGGCGTCGGGGTCGTCGTTGCCGTACGTCATCTTGACGCCGTCGCGGGACAAGAAGTGGCAGCCGACGCAGCGCTGCATCATGCCGCCCGAGGCCGTCGGCGCCAGGAACGCTTGTGGCGTCTGACCCCGCTTGCCGAAGTCGTAGCGGAAGATGCCGCCGGTGGCGCCCTGCAGACCGGTGACGGCGACCGATTGCCAGTAGTAGATGCCGCCGTTGAGATCCTCCTCGGCGAACGAGAGGCGCACTTGCGTCTGCGACGTGGCGACGCAAGTGCCGTTGGCGTCGGTGGCGCGCACGATGATGTCGAGCGGATCGCCGCCGCGATTGGATTGCGCGATGTAGTCCCACACCTGCTGCGACAGATCGTAGACGCAGCCGTTGGTCGGGTTGCCTTTGGAATCGGTGATCGGCGCGCACATCGTCAAGACGCGCACGTCGGTGGCGGCGTTCTCCCAGTCGATCTCGAAGTAGGTGTTGCCCACGCCCTCGTCGAACTGCAGCTGCAAGACGTTCATGTTCGGCGGCACCAGCGCACCGTCGGGCGGGTAGAGCACGATCGGCGTCTGGGCCGTGGCCGTGCACATCGGCGTGCCCGCGCCGGGGAAGGGCGGGCACCCCGGACAATTGTCCGACGGCACCGTCGCGTGCAGCTTCACGTTCAAGGTGGCGTATCCGCTCATGCCCTGGAAGTTGCCGCGTACGAACGTCGTGCCGCCGTGCGCGCCCGACGCGGTAAACGTCGCGCCGCTGAAGCTGCCGAGCGTGGTGTCGTCGACGGTGAACGTCGTCATCGCCGTCACGTCGGCACCGGCGAGCGTCGTCGCCGCGTACGCCTGGGACGGCGGTGTGCCGCCGGCCTGCAGATCGAGCGTGGCGTCCTTGGGTGTGATCACGAGATCGCCGCCGGCGATGGCGTCGGGGTTGAGCGAGAGGTCGAGCCCACCATCGCCGGCGATGTCCGCGTTGTGCTGACACGAGCAGCCGGGCCAGCTTGCGCCCACGAGGAGCATTGCGACCCAGAGCAGTTTGCGCATGGTGCCTCCGGTCTCCGTAGTGGCGACCGCCGCGCAAAAGGTTAGGTCGGCCTGCGTCGCTTCACGGACAAGGCTTGCCGCACACCTGGACGCCGTTGGGGCAGGTCATCGGCTTGCAGGAGGTCAACGTGCAGCCGGCGCCCGCGCACGAGCAGTGTGAGCCGCCGCTGCAATCGACCTTGCATGACAGCGCCGCCGTGCAGTCGACGTCGCAGGTGGACTTCGCCGAGCACGAGACGTCCACGGAAAGACCCGCCTGCACCGCTACGCTGCAGCTGCTGCCGCCGCTGCAACTTGCGCTGCAGGTGCTTCCGGTCTCACACGTGAAGCGGCAACTACAGCTCTTCATTCCACAGCTGAACGAGCAGGTCGCCGCGGCGCCACATGATTGAGCGCAGCACGGGCTGCAGAGCGCGCCGCAGTCGGACGAGCAATTGGACGCCAAGTCGGTCGTGGCGAGATCCGCGTCGTCCCAGCTCGTGGGGCCGCCAGGGTCGGCGGGATCGAAGGAGCCAGTCGCCGCGTCCGTCGCGTCGGGAGAGGAGATCGGCAGACCCGTGAGGCGGAACTCGCACCCGCCCGCTGTGAGCAACACAATCCAACACATCAACCGCATACAACTCTCGTGGCGACGACGACGGAAAAGGTTAGGTCGTGATACGCTGAAGTGTGCGCATCGTGTGCATGGCTGCGATGTTGCTCGCCTACAGCGCCGCCGCCCACGCGGGCCGCTACCGGGTCGTGGTCACCGCCGTCGCTCCGATCGATGCCGACCGGCTGGCCGAAGCGATGCGCGCGTACCTCGACGAGTTCGCGGTCGACGTGGTCACGGCTCCCGCGTCGACGGACGCGGAGCTGCGCGCGCAGCTCGACGCGACCAACGCCTCGGGAGCGCAGCTCAGCGCGATCGCGTCGATCCGTGTCGCCGGTGGGCGCTCGGGCACCGTCGAGATCGCGCTCGTCGATCGCCTGGGCGACAAGGCGCTGGTGGCGGCGCTGGCGCGGCCGCCGCGCGATGCCGACCTCTATCGGGCCCTGGCGCTCAAGATGCAGGCGCTGCTCCGCTCCGCGCTCTACGAACGACGAGAGGCGCTCGCCACCACGGCGCCGGCGCTGAGCCGACTCGTCGCAGCGCCAATCGCGCCGCCGCGACCGCGACGCTGGTCGCTCGACGCCGGCTACGCGCTGGTCTCGTTTCCGCTCTACGGCGCCGTCGAGCACGGCGTCGCCGTCGATGTCCGGGTCACCCTGGGCCGGCTCTTCGAGCTCGGCCTCGGCGCCGACGCCGTGGCGCCGGTGCAGGCGACGCGACAGGACGTGAGCGCCGTCCTCGTTGCGGTGCCGATCAAGCTGCGCGGAGGGGTGCACGGCAGCCGCGGCCGCTGGCAGGGCGCGGTTGGTGCGATCGCCGAGGCGCTGGTGGTCTCGATGGACGCATCGAGCGCCTCGGCGGCCGTCCGGTCGGATCTGCACGGCCGCGCCGGGGCTCGGCCTCGATCTGTCGGGACGCGTGCGACTCACGGGCGCGCTGTCGCTCTTTGTGGAGGCGTCTGCGGTCGGACTCTTTGACGGCCCGCGTTATTCCGTGCGCGGCGAGCGGCTGCTCGACCTCTCGCGCCTGCAAGTGGGCGCTTCCGCTGGCTTGGCGGTGGCGGTGTGGTAGCGCCGCTTTTTTCTCGCCGTTTTCCCCGGCGACGCCCACTAATGAGAAGTGGGTTCCGTGGCTGACCGCGCACCACCCGTCGAAGTCGCGGCGCTCGTCGAGCGGGCGCGCAGCGGCGAGCCATCCGCGTTCCGCGAGCTGTTCCGGCTCCACCTGTCCCGCGTTCACCGCATCGTCTATCGCGTCGTCGGTTCGTCGTGTGATGTCGACGATCTCGTGCAGACGGTCTTCGTCGAAGGATTTCGCTCGCTGCCCAGCTTTCGCGGCGAGTCCCTCTTCTCGACCTGGCTCGGTCGTATCGCCGTGCGCGTCAGCATGCGCTCCAGGAGGCGACCGGCGCTGACGCTCGTACCTCTCGACCACGCGCCCCAGAGCGTCGCTACGACAGGCGATCCGCACGAAGCGGCGTCCGCACAGGAGGGGCTGCGGCGGCTCGACGCGCTGCTTGCGACGCTGAGCCCGAAGAAGCGCGTGGCGTTCGTGCTGCACGCGCTCGAGGGCTACTCCGTCGAGGAGACGGCGGCGATGGTCGGCGCTTCGGTCGCCGCGGTCAAGGTGCGCATCCACGACGCCCGCCGCGAGCTCGGGCGTCGCGCACTCAAGGATGCCTATTTCGCCGAGCGCGTCGGCCGCAAGGAGCGGCCATGACGTGCCGCGAGGTCCAAGACGCGTTGGTCGATCTGCACGACGGCCGGCTCGACGCCGCCAGCGAGCTGCGGGTCCACGCGCACCTGGAGAGCTGCGCCGAGTGCCGCCACCAGGCCGACAATTGGGACGCGCTGTTGCCGGCGATGCGGGCGCTGGCGCCGCCGTCGCCCACCCCGATGCGAGCGCGACGGATGGAGCTCGAGATCGAGCGGCAACTCGCCGAGCCGGTGGCGCTTGCTGCCCGATCGCGGCGCCGCTGGCCGCTGTTCGCCGTGCCGCTGGCCGCGGCTGCCGCGGCGGCGCTCGTGGTGTGGCTGCGGCCCCCCAGGCATGCGCCGCCCGTCGTCGCCCCCCCACCGCCGGCCTTCGCCGTCCTCACCTTCGCGGATGCACCCGCGGCCCAGCGTCTCGCTGCGGGTAGCCGCGTCGTCGTGTCGTCGGGACGCAGCGCCACGATGAGACTCGCGACGTTGGCATCGTTGACGCTCGTGGGTCCGGCGCAGCTGACGCTCGGCGGCGACGACCAGCATGTGGCGCTCGAGCTCGACGAGGGGCAGCTGCAGGCGGAGGTCGCGCATCGTCGGCCCGGACAGACGTTCGTCGTCGCCTTCCCGCAAGGACGCGTCGAGGTGCGCGGCACACGGTTCGTGGTGATGGCGAAGGCGGCCGGCTCCTGGGTGCGGGTCGACGAGGGACGGGTCGCGGTCTTCGACCACGAGGGTGGCGAATGGAGCGTCGCCACCGGTGAGACGCACGAGTTCGCGTCGCCATCGCCGTCAGCGCCGTCAGCGCCGAATCCCGCCTCGGTATCGGCGGCGCGGGAGGTCTGCGCCTCCGCTCCCGTTCGCTGCGGTCGCCTGACGCAAGCGGTTCGCGGCGCCATTCGCGCCGCGAGCTATGCACGCGCGCAATCGCTCATCGAGCCGGCCTTGCGGCCGCGGCCCAGCTGTCGCCCCGTCCCGTGTCGCAACGAGCTCGGCTACCTCCGCGCGGAGGCTTTGCGGGAATCCGGCCGTCTCGACGAGGCGGTCGCCGCCTACAAGATGCTCGATCATCGCGACGCACCGCGGGCGACCAGGCAGAACGCGCTCTACGCCGCCGCGCAGCTCGAGCGGCGTCTGGGCAAGCTCGGGGCCGCCCGCAGCGACTTCGATCGCGCCCTGGCGGCGGCCCCGGGCGGGGCACTGCGCGAAGAGGCGATGCTGGGGGCGATGGAGGTCGCGGAGCAAGCGGGTGACCACGTGGGCGCGACCGCGGCCGCTCGGCGTTACCTCGATGCGTTCCCCAAGGGGATCGGTGCCACGCAAGCGCGCCGCGTCCTCGGCAGCGAGAGGGGCAACGTGCCGTGAAGCGCCTGGCGCTGCTCCTGGCGCTGTTTCTCGCCTCCGCCTGTCGACGGGATTTCGAGGTGGTCGTCGCGCCCGATCTGTCGGCGAACCCCGCCGATCTGTCCGCCAGCCCCGTCGAGTGCCAACCAAACGGCGCCAGCTGCGAGAGCTCGGAGGCGTGCTGCTCGGGGCGCTGCGTGGGCGCCGTCTGCATCGAGAGCACGGTCTGCGGCCTCGAGGGCGACACCTGCAGCGCGCCCGACGATTGCTGCTCGTTTCTCTGCGGCGAGAACGCGAGCGGCGCACGGGTCTGCAAGAATCCGGCGGGCTGCGCCTCCGACGGCCAGCCCTGCGACCGCGCCGGCGCGTGCTGCTCGCTCGAGTGCGACTCCGCGACCGCCACCTGCCAGCCGGGGCTGTGCTCGCCGGCCATGACGGCGTGCAACACGGCGACTCAATGTTGCGGCGCCCTGTGCACCACCGGAAAGTGCATGTTGCCGGCGCCCGGCTGTCGTCCGGCAGGGGAGACGTGCAACGCCAACGGCGACTGTTGCTCCGCGCTGTGCCAGTCCGCGATGGGCAGCCTGCGCTGCTCCGCGTTGGGCGCCTGTCGTGTCGACGGCGAGACCTGCGACCGGCCATCGGACTGCTGCGACGGCCAATGCAAGGTGCAGCCATCGGGCGCATCGGTCTGCCAGAAGATCGGCGGCTGCTCCGTCGTCGGGGAGGTCTGCCCCGATGACATGCACTGCTGTTCCGGCCTTTGTCGTTTTGGCGCCGAGGGGGTGCTGCGCTGCCAACCCCTGGCCGGGTGCAGTCCGGCTGGCGAGCGGTGCGCGGTCACGGCGAATTGCTGCTCGGGAAGCTGCGCCGCCGGTCCCGACGGCGTCCTACGTTGCGGCGGCGGAAGCTGTCGCGCGCTCGGCGACCGTTGCATGAAGCCCACCGATTGCTGCAGCGGATCCACTTGCCGGGTAGGTCTGCAGCCCACGATGCGCTGCCTCGACGCGGCGGCCTGTCTGCCGGACGGCACCTCCTGCGCGGCACCCGATCAGTGCTGCTCGCAGCGTTGCGTGCCCGACTCCAACGGCATCCGCTCCTGCCGTTCGGCCTGTGTCCCCGTGGGCGCGGCGTGCGCGGTGAGTGAGGACTGCTGCAATGGGTTCTGCGGCGGCGAGCCCGGACGCACCGTCTGTCTGCGCCCCATCGACAGCGACGGTGGCGTCGCGCAGTGCGCGGGCGCGGGTGAAACGTGCGATCCGGCGGCGCCGGCCTGCTGCGCCGGCACGTTCTGTACGCCCATAGTCGGTGGCGGGACGTACTGCGTCATGGCGGTGCAATGAGCGCGACGCCAGAGCTGCTCGATTGACGTGATACGATGAGGGGCGCATGCGCCTCTGGCCCCGTCTCCTGATCCCCGCTCTCGCTCTCGCTCTCGTCCTCGCTGCCTCGCGCCGCACCGAGGCGGATCCCGTCGTTTTGCGCATGGCAACCATCGCGCCCGAAGGAAGCGGCTGGGCGCGCGAGTTCAGCGCCTACGCCCGCGACGTCGAAGCCGGCACCCACGGCGCCGTGCGCATGAAGATCTACTTCTCTGGCATCGGCGGCGACGACCTGGGCATCCTCGCTCGCATCAAGCGCGACCAACTCGACGGCGCCATCGGCTCCGAGAGCTGCTTCCGCCTGGCGCCTTCGATGAGCGTGACGCGCATCGTCGGGCTGTTTCAAAGCCGCGAGGAGGTGCGCTACGTCCTGTCGCGGCTCAAGCCCATCGTCGACGGAGAATTCCTGCGCGCCGGCTTCATCAATATGGGCGAGGCGACGCTCGGCCCCGAGCTCCTGATGACGCGGCAGCCGGTGCGCGACCTGGTCGAGCTGCGCAAGACGAAGCTGTGGGTGTGGGAGCTCGACAGCGCGCTGCAAGTGCAAACACGGGCACTCGGGATGCACATCATTCCGCTGTCGCTCGAGCAGGCGACGCGCGCCTACGACGACAAGAGCGTCGACGGTTTCGTCGCCATGCCGTCGGCGGCGCTGGCGTTCCAGTGGTCGGCGCAGGCCGGCTATCTCGAAGATCTGAGTCTCAGCTATCGTGCTGGCTGCGAGTTCATCGCCAGCCGCGCGTTCGATCCGCTGCCTATCGAGGTGCAGCAATTCATTCATGCCGCTTCGGGTAAGCTGCGGGCGCGCATGGATGATCTCGAGCGGCGCCAGGACGAAGAGCTGGTCGGTGGGCTGTTCGCGCGTCAGGGTTTGAAGACGGTGCCCATAAGCGAGCGCTTCCGCCTCGATGTCTTCAACCTCGCGCGCGAGATGCGCACGCAGGTCGGGCAAGCGCTGGTGTCGCCGCGGCTCCTGGAGCAGGTGCTGGGCTGGCTGGCCGACTATCGCGCCGAGCATTCTATCGGCCATTGAGGTTCCGGCGCCGATGGCTGCCCGACGGCGGCCGTCGCGCGCTCGACCGCCGCTGGACCCTCCAAGAATCGTCGCCGGGAGTTTCCACAATCGCAACCTCCGCCGCGGATATGGATCCCGCGGGGGAGGAGGTGTCCGTGAACGGCGAATGGGACGACGAGGAAGTGACCCGCCGCTATGTTCCGCGGCAGCAACGGTCGCGCGACCCACGCAGGGCCGCCGACCTCGACAGCGTGCTCGTCCTCGAGCAGCGGGTGGCGTTGCTCGAGCGCAGCTCGCTTCGCCTGCTCTCGTATCTTCGTCGCGCCCTGAGCGACCGAAACCGGGCGTAGCTCCGGGCGGGCGACGCTCGCGGTGCACGGGAGGAGGGCGAAGGGAAAGGCGGCGCGCGATTCACGGCATCGGAACACAAAGGAACTAACCTTTTCCCGCCGCGAACCCACCATGAGGGCATGAAGCGAGTCGGATGGGTCGTGCTCGCGGCTCCGCTCCCCGAGGATCTCGACGACGACCCCGAAGCTTCGACGCCTGTGCGCCGCCTCGAGCGGGCGACGTCGTGAAGCGCGCCTACCGTGCTGGCCTGGCGACGCGTCTTGCGCGGGCCTCGATGATCCTTTTGGGGCTCTGTGCATCCTCGTGGCTGCGCGCCGACGTGGTGACGCTGCGGATGGCGGCGATCGCGCCCGACGGCACCGCCTGGGCCCGCGAGCTCAAGGCGCTCGGTCGCGACATCGAGACGGGGACGCATGGAGCCGTGCGCATGAAGTGGTACCTGGGCGGAATCGCCGGCGACGAGCGGACCGCGCTCGGCCGGGTGCGCAAGGGCCAGCTCGACGGGCTCGCGGGCGCGATGTTCTGCGAGCAGCTCGCCCCATCGCTGCGGCTGACCCGCATCGTGGGTCTCTTCCACGATCGCGACGAGGGCAGGCGGATCCTGAACCGGCTGCTCCCCACCGTGCAGACGGAGATGCAGCTGCACGGCTTCGTGATGCTCGGCGGCCTGGGCAACTTCGGCTCGGAGATCTTCTTCACGCGCGAGCCGGTGCGGACCATGGCCGATCTGCGGAAGACCCGGCTGTGGACCTGGGACCTCGACGACTTCTGGGTGAAGGAGCTGCCGGTGATGGGCGTGCACGCGGTGGCGCTGCCCATCGAAGCCGCCTCGGCGGCGTACGACGCCCGACAGATTGACGGATTCATCGCCATCCCCACCGCCGGCCTCGCCTTTCGGTGGTCGGCACAGGCGAAGTACTTCACGGAGCTGTCGGCGGCGATCCTGCCTGGCTGTCTCGTGGTGTCGCAGCGCGCCTTGGATCAGCTCCCCATCGAGCAACAGAACATCGTGCAGGCCGCGAGCGCCAAGTTCATGGTGCGCTTCGGCGACCTGGGCCAGGCGCAGGACGAGGCCCTGCTCTCCAACTTGTTCGAGCACCAGGGGCTCGAGCGGGTGCAGCTCTCGGCGGGATTCCTTGATGAGTTCCGGGAGGCGGCCCGCCGGGCACGTGAAAAGGTGGTGGAGGACATGCTGCGGCAGAGGGCGGTCAACCCGATGTTGCTGAGCGAAGTCTTGGGCTGGCTGGCCGACCTGCGCGCCGACCAGGCCAACGAACCGCCCTCGGGCCGCACCCTCGAGAAGAAACGCCCCATTCCCTAACGCCGCTCAAGCCAGCCCGCAGCCTGACTGCGGCGCGGTCTGTACGACTCCGCCGCCTAACGAGTAGCGTTTCGTTGCCGATGGCTTCGGCTGCCGGACGGCCTGCGCGCGCTGCCTGCTGAACTGACGTAGCGACTGCATCATCGCGGCGACGGCAGCCGCCGGGCCGATCCTTGAAGTCGTTGTCAGACGTACCGTATGCTAAAGGCGGACCGCTCCATGATCACGCCGCTATCCGTGCCGTTCGTCGGCACCGATCGCTTTCGCATCCTGCGCCGCATCGGCGAGGGTGGCATGGGGGTCGTGTACGAAGCGCTCGACCTCGAGCGCAATTGCCGGGTCGCGTTGAAGACGCTGCGCACGCGCGAGCCGGGCGCGATCTTGCGGCTCAAGCACGAGTTCCGTGCGCTGCGCGACCTCGAGCATCCCAATCTCGTCAGCTTCGGCGAGCTGTTCGAGTCGGCGGGCGACTGGTTCTTCACCATGGAGCTGGTGCGCGGCCAGGACCTGCTGAGCTGGGTGCGGGTGGCGACCGAGCCCGTTGCCGAGGATTCGACGCGAGAGGTCAATCCGTCGTCGACGGCGACGGTGGCGGGCTCGCCGAACGCCATCGCCCGTGACCCGCGCGCCGGCGAGGCCGTTCAGGCCCCGGTGGCGTTCGACGAGGGGCGGCTGCGCGAGGGCCTGCGCCAGCTGGCCCTCGGCCTCGAAGCGCTCCACGGGGCCAGCAAGATCCACCGCGACATCAAGCCCTCGAACATTCTGGTCACCCCCGATTCGCGTCTGGTCATCCTCGACTTCGGCCTGGTCTCGGACCTGGTCTACGACGACGGCGACAACGAGGTCGCTGGGACCTACGTATTCATGGCGCCCGAGCAGACCACCCCCAACCCAGTCGGTCCCGCGGCCGACTGGTACTCCGTCGGTGTGCTGCTCTACATCGCCCTGACCGGACGGCCGCCGATCGTCGGGATGCGCGACGTGCTGTTCGAGCTCAAACGCACCCTCGAGCCCCCATCCCCGAGCCGTCTGGGTGTGCTGGTTCCGCCCGACCTCGACGCGCTATGCGTCGACCTCTTGCGCATCGATCCGGCGGCCCGGCCGACTGCTGCCGAGGTGCAGCGCCGCCTCGGTGTCGAGCCGGCGCTGCGGCGCGAAGCCTTGTCGCCCCCGCGTGACGCGCCGTTCGTGGGACGCGAAGAGCAGCTGCGCGAGCTCCGGCGCGCGTTCCGGGACAGCCGTACCGGCCGCGCGGTGACGGTGTTGGTGCACGGCGAGTCCGGCGTCGGCAAGAGCACCCTGGTGCGCCGCTTCCTCGAGCGGGTCGGCCCCAAGCACGGGGGGGCTATCGTGCTCAGTGGCCGCTGCTACGAGCGCGAGTCGGTGCCGTACAAGGCGATCGACGAGATCGTCGACGGGTTGAGCCGCCACCTCCGGCGCCTGCCCGAGGTCGAGGTAGCGACGCTGCTGCCGCGCATGGCGTCGCTGCTCACCAACGTCTTTCCGGTGCTGCTCGACGTGGACGTGTTCGCGCAGGCGCCGCGCACGCAGCCCGAGGTCGCCGACAAGCACGAGCTGCGCGCACGCGTCTTCGCCGCGCTTCGCGAGCTGCTCAGCCGACTGGGCGACCGTCACGCTGTGGTGCTGGCGATCGACGACCTGCAGTGGGCCGACGCCGACAGCCTCGCGCTGCTCGCCGAGGTGCTGCGACCGCCGATGCCCCCCACCGTGCTTCTGCTCGTCACGGTGCGCACCGTCTCCGATCCCGGTACCACGCAGCGCAACCGTCTCGACGAGTGGCTGGCTCTGCTCGGCGACGCGCGCCATGTGTGGCTGCAGAACCTGCCGCACGCCGAGGCGCGCCAGCTGGTCGGCCTGCTCAGCGCCACGCCGGAGGGTGACCGACTCAACTTCGATTCGATCGCCGACGAGTCGGAGGGCCATCCGCTGTTCATCGACGCGCTGGTGCGCCATCGCTTGTCACACGGCCAGACGGCGACGGCGCCACGCCTCGAAGAAGCGTTGTGGGAGCGGGTGCGGCAGCTGGCGGCCCCGCACAGGCAGCTGCTCGAGGTGGTGGCGGTGGCAGGACGGCCGCTGCCGCAGGCCGTGGTTGCGCGCGCCGCGGCGCTCGAGCCGGCCGACTTCAGCCCGGCGGTCACGCACCTGCGGCTCGCCAACTTCGTGCGCACCGACGGCGTGCGCTCGACCGACGCAATCGAGCCCTATCACGACCGGGTGCGCGCGGCGGTGCGCGGCAAGCTGTCGCAGGCTCGGCTCGCCGAGTGCAACGAGCGGCTGGCGATCGCGCTCGAAGTCGCGGGCGGTGGCGATCCCGAGGCGCTCGCCGTCTATTGGCGGGGCGCCGGGTATCTCGATCGCGCCGCCCGCCATGCGGTGTCGGCGGCCGGGCGCGCCGCCAACGCCCTGGCGTTCGAGCGCGCGGCCGAGCTGTACGGCCTCGCACTCGAGCTCCAGGCCTGGTCTTCGACCGAGCGGCGCGAGCTGCTGGTCCACCAGGGCGACGCGCTCGCCGACGCGGGCCAGGGCGCACGCGCCGGGCAAGTCTATCTGCAGGCAGCCGAGCTGTTCGACAGCGAGAGCGCGCTCGAGCTGCGCCGCCGCGCCGCCGAGCAGCTGCTCATGAGCGGGCGAATCGACGCGGGCACCGAGGTGCTCGGCTCGGTGCTTCGCTCGGTGGGCCTGTCGTTTCCGCACTCCGACGGCGCGGCGCTGGCGAGCGTGGTCTGGCATTCGGCGCGCCTCAAGCTGCGCGGATTCCGCTACCGCGAGCGCGCCGCGGCCGACGTGCCGGCCGAGCTGTTGCGGCGCGTCGACGTGTGCTGGACCGTGGCGCACGGCCTGGCTGGCGTGTCGCCGATGCACTCGACCGCGTTCGCGGCGCGCGGCGCACGGCTGGCGCTCGAGGCGGGGGAGCGGTCGCGCATCGCTCAGTTTCTCATGCTGCACGCGACGCTGATGTCGGGTGTCACGCCGCGCGGCTGGCAGAAGATGGCGGTGGCTGCGGCGGTCGCCGCCGAGCAGGCGGGCAATGAATACGTGCGCATCCTGCAGCACGCCACTTACGGCGTGCAGCAATACTTCGCCGGCGAGATGTCGGAGGCGGTGAAGGAGTGCACCGCGGCCGAGGCGGAGCTACGCGAGCGCTGCCGCGGTGTGTCCTGGGAGATCCTCACCATGCAGTCGCTGGCCAACTTTTCGCGCACCTTCCTCGGCGACTGGCGCGATACCGCGCTACTGGTGCAGGATCAGGTGCGTGCCGCCGAGCAGCGCGGCGATCTCTACGGCGCGGCGACCCTCGGGATGGCGCTCGGCTGGGTGCGGCACCTGGCAGCCAACGACCCAGACGCGGCGCTGCGCGAGCTCGACGCGTATCTGGCCCGTTGGAGCTCGACGCACATGCACTACCAGCACTTCTACGACGTGGAGACGCGCGCGTACATCTTCCTCTACCGCCGCGAGCCCGGCGCGGCGCTCGCCTACATCGACCAGCGCTGGCCCTCGCTGCGCGCTGCCGGCCTGATGCGCGTGCGCGTGCTGCAGACCCTCGGGCTCGCGCTGCGCATCTCGAGCCTGATCGAGACGTCGTACGAGCCGGGCGTCGATCGCAGCGGGTTGTTGACCCGCGCCCGCCGCGATATCCGCGACATGCGGCGCCAGCCGTTTCGCGGCGCGGACAGCTGGGGCCTTCACATGGAGGGCTGCCTCGCCGCCGCCCGGGGAGATCGCCAGGGGGCCATCGTGAAGCTGCGACAATCAGGTGAGCGCATGACCGAGCTCGGGTTTCGCACCGGGCCGCTGTGCGGCGGGCTGCTCCTGGGGGAGCTGATTGGTGGCGACGAAGGCGCGGCGCTGGTGACGCGCGCCGAGAGCTACTTCGCGCAGCAGGGATTCCGCGATCCACGGCGCTTCGCGAGCGTGTTCGCCCCCGGCGCGGGGCGTCCACGCGGCTCGACGCCGTGACGGCTACTCCTGCTCCGCGGCGGGATGTGGCGGCACTGAAGATTGGCCGCTCTTGCAGCGCGAGTATGATTTGGGGCATGGCATCCGAAGAGACCATGAAGTACTTCGACGATTCGTATTCGCGGCTGGTCAGGCTGCGCGATGGCAAACCGTACGAGTTCAACTCGCGCGGCCGCCCGTGGGAGAAGAGCCAGGAGCCGGCGCTGGCGAAGGAGATCGAGGCGCTGACCGGCTATCGGGTGCGCTTCGGCACGTGGGAGTACCTCTACCCGTACAATCCGATGGAGGACGAGTGCCGCGTGCCGCTCACCATCGTGGAGGACTGAGATGAGCGACCCGCTTCCGGGAACCCGGTGCGAGTGCGGTGGGACGCTCATCGATCCCGAGGACGACGTGGCCCAGGGGGGCCATCCCGTCGGCGGCGACGCCGACTACGTCGGCTCGGGCCCCGTGACGCTGCAGTGCGACCGCTGCCGCGCGCGCGTGCCGACGTCGCTGCGCCGCACGCAATACTTCGACGGCAGCAAGACCACCTACTCCGCGCCGGCGACCTGACGGCTCCAGCCTCACGTTGACGGCTCCGAAGCGTTCGAAGTAGGCATCCTCCGATGCTCCGCCGAGGCGCGTTCTCGGTGCTATCGCTTCGAGCTTGATCGGAACAGCTCGAACAGCGCGGCTGCGCGCATGAAGTCGCCTTGTGCGCCGCCACGCGAGACGGTTCCAGGATCGCCGCCGCCACAGCTCGGCGCCGAGAAGCGCGTCTGCTGCTCGGCGGTGGCGCCGCACCGCCATTTCATCGTCACGCCGATGTTTGACGTGCTCACGCACGCGGGAACGCCATCCCCGCGCTCGACGATGCCGACAATCTTGGTGACGAGCGCTCGCGCGCCGCCCGGCGTCAGACTCACCGCGGTTGGCGCGGCGCCATTGGCAGGAACGACGCGTAGGCTCGCTCCTTCGCTGCTCCAGCGCGCCTCGAGCGTGTGGGCCCGATGATGGAAGCAACCCTGCTCGACGATGCTCAGCGACACGGCTCCCTCGCTGGCGGTCGATAGGCACGCCACCGGGCTGGCGACACGCCCGCTGTCGGGGAAACGGCGCGACCACTCCCACCGGTCCATTTGCTCCGTCGTCTCGCGCCAGTCTTTGAACCAGCCAAAGGATGTGTACAGTTTTCCGGAGTGCGCACGCGCGAGGGCGGTCACGTCGTTGAGCAGGATCATGCGCTCGAATCGCTCGGGCGTATCCGACACGACGAACCACCCCGATCCCTCGTCCTCCGAGCGGTAGACGTGCTGTTCCGTCCATGCCCAGCGACCCTTGCCCGATGACAACGAAACGACGCCCGCGAGTCGCTCGGTGTTTCCGCTCGGCGGTGACAAGAGACCTGCATGGCCCGCGCGCTGTCCGTCGCGATACCAGGTGATGAGCCCGTTATCGAGCCGCACCGTCGTGTGCTCGTCGAGCCGCTTCAGATTCTCGTGCGGCGGCACCGGCGTGATGCGATCGAGATCGGCGACCGAGTTGATCGGCGCAACCGCCGTCAGCTCGTGCTCGCGGTCTCCGATTCGCACCCGCGAAAGGATCCAGGTTGTTGGCGGCGACGGGAACGGCGCCTGCGTCCAGTTTTGTCCGCCGTCGTTCGTTCGATAGGCGACCGGGGAGAGGCCTGTACGCGTCGCGACGTCTGAATAGATCCAGCCGATGTCTCGCGTGATTCGCAGAACGTCCGGGTTCTGCAGATTCGGGGGCGTGGGCACCACCGTCCAGGTCGCGCCGCCGTCGCTCGTCTGCCATAGCTGACCAGCCATCGACGCGGTCACCCAACCATGATCGCGATCGGCGAACGACAGGCCGTAGCACCCGAACGAAGCGGGCACCTGTGCGATGCGGCGCCATGTGTCGCCGGCGTCGTCGGAGCGGAAGAGGTTGCTGCGGCTGTCGCAGACCCAGACGGTTGCGCCGACCTGCTCGATGCGGTAGGCGGAGTCGCTGCCAGGGAGCGCGCGCCGCTGCCAGGACCGACCGCCGTCGGCGGAGCGAACCACGAAGCCCTCGGGGCCGACGATGAGGCCGGTACGCTCGTCGAGCCACTTGATCCCGTGGAGGTCGCGGCCGAGGCTCGACGTCGGCACCAGCGAGAGCGGCGGCAGGGCATCGTCGAGCGCGACCCAGTGATGGCCGCCGTCGCGGCTGCGGTAGAGGCCCCCGCAGGCGTTCGCCAGCCAGCCGTCCGACGGCGTGCGAAAGGCGAGCGCGTGGGTGGCGCACCTTTGAATCCAGCGCACGCCCGCATCAACGACTGTACCCACGCCGTTCGGCGGCTCAGCAGCGGCGGCGCCGCCGAGCCCGGCCAGCACCATGAGCATGGCAATGCCGCGGATCGAAGGCTCGCGCGCGGTCGACCTCATGTTCCACCTGACAACCACCAGCCGCCGCCAGTTCCCATCCTTCGACAGCTCACCGCGCTCAGACCTTGGAACCCCCTCGATTCCGCACACCGCGGCACTCGCTCGGAACGCACCCGGCGCTGCTCCGTGTGCCTGGGCCGCCCGGGGCAGCCTACGGCAGGCAGTTACCATTGCCGTCGCACATCGTGCCACCGCTGTCGCTGCACGAGGTGCCCGGTGCGGCGGGCATGCTGCCGCAGGTGTGGGCCGTCGGATCGCACGAGTTGAGGAGGCAGGTGGTGGTCTGCGGCGCGCAGTCGCTCGCCATCAAGCAGGCGACGCAGGCGCCGTTGCCGTCGCACAGCGTGCCGCCGTTGTCGCTGCACGGGAGGCCCGGCGGAGCGTCGACCAGCATGCACAGGCTGACCATCGGGTTGCACAAGTTGGCCTGGCAGGCCGTCGTCGTGATGTTCGGGCAGTCGGCCGGCATGGAACAGCCGGGGACGCACGAGCCGTTGCCGTCGCAAACAGTACCGCCGCTGTCGCTGCAGGGCATGCCGGCAGCGGCGTTGGTCGTCCCGCACGCGCCGGCGCTGCAGCTGTTGCTCTGGCACGCGGTCGCTGGCGCCGGGCAGTCGCTCGGCACGTTGCATCCGCTCCCCTGGTCGGGGACGGCCATGTCGGAGGCGGCGCCGGGACAGGCCACGGTGCTTTCGATGCACGATCCGTTGCACGGCGACTGCCCGGCAGGACACGCGACCTCCGCCGGAGTCGAGCAGCCGGCCAGCAAGATCGCGACCAGCGTTCCGACGCCGGCGCGCGCCATCATTGACTCCATCCGCGGCCCACGGCGAAGAATCGCACTCCTGGCATTTTCGCATTCGCGAGATCGACCAGCCAAGAGAAAACATCGCTGTTCTGCTGGTTGGGTGAGCGTGATAAAGTGACGCATCCCGGAGGACCAGGGGGGCATGATGCGGCAGTGGCTCCGAGTGGCGCTCGCAGTGGCAGCAGTCTCGGTATTCTCGACGGGGGCGGCGGCCGATCCGGCATCGATCGGGAAGGCCAAGATCGTGAACGGAAGGGTCACGGTCATCCGCGGCGCCACCAAGCTGACGGTGAAGGTGGGCGACGCGCTCAATGAGCACGACGTCTTCGAGACCGGTCCCGACGGCAGCATCGGATTGACGTTCATCGACAATACGTCGTTTTCGATCGGGCCCAACAGCCGCGTGGCGATCGACACCTACTTCTTCGACCCCAAGAATCTGAAGGGACACCTGCTGGCGCAGATCAAGAAGGGGACCATGATGGTCCGCTCCGGCGAGCTGACCCGGCAGCAGCCCGGCTCGGTGCAGGTCAAGACGCCACGAACCGTGCTCGGCGTGCGTGGCACGACCTTCGTCGTTTCTGTTGACGAATAGCACCTGTGCTCCGCGCGCCTCGATTCGGATGGTCCGTCGCAATCGGCCTTCTGTGCACACTCGCGCTGGTGCGACCCGCCGTCGCCCAGTCGGCGGGTTACCAGCTCAACCGCTTCGAGCCCACCCCGGCCGGTGATCCGTTCACCATCGTCGAGTACCCCTGGTACTCCGCGACGCGCTGGTTCGCCGGGGGCCTGACCCTCGACTACGCGCACCACCTCCTGTTGGCGCAGGGCGCGCCGGCGCCGATTGCCAACCAGCTCGACGGGCACCTCGACCTGGCGGGCTCGCTGTTCGATCGCATCGCGCTCACCGTGAGCGTGCCGATGGTGCTGTACGAGAGCGGCACCGCGCTCGCCGGCATCGGGCCGACCGGCGCCGTCGCCGGCGATCCGCGGGTGGGTGTGCGCGGGCGCATCATCGGGCAGCCCGACTCGAAGCTCTCGCTGAGCGCCTCCGCCTATCTATGGATTCCCATCGGCGAGCAGGGCAACTTGACGGGCGATGCCGGCGTGCGGTTCATGCCCAGGCTCAGCCTGGGCGGGCTCGCCCTCGAGCACCTCCGCTGGGCGGTGAACGGCGCGTTCCTCTACCGCGGAACCGCACGGATCTCGAGCACCCTCTCGCCGGCCGGCAACAGCGTCGGCTCCGAGGTTCAGCTCGCCTTGGGTCTGAGCTACGTCGGCCTCGAGCGGCGCTTGAGCGTCGGCCCCGAGGCGCTCCTGTCGATCGCGGTGGCGAAGGATCTCCCCAGCGGGCAACAGCTCGCCACGCTGGAGCTGTTTGGCGCCGCGCACTACCTGGTCGCCGATACGCTTCTTCTGGGGCTGGGCGTTGGCGCCGCGGTCGCCGGCGCACCCGGCCCGCCCGACTTCCGTCTCATCTTCTCGCTCGCGTATGCGCCGCTGCGCCGGCGGACCTCGAGCTTCGAGCGCGTCGTGGTCCTGCCCGACGCGGACGGTCATGTCGGCGGCGTCGTGG
Source organism: uncultured delta proteobacterium (assembly GCA_963816965.1). Taxonomy (GTDB): domain Bacteria; phylum Myxococcota_A; class Polyangia; order Palsa-1104; family Palsa-1104; genus JAQBQH01. Next base: position 1,261,991 of record CAWFMP010000004.1, on the reverse strand, counting down.
TCGACGACGGCAAGAGCCGGACGGTGCTCGACAAGGCCTACGCCTCGACGGAGATCAGCAAGAAGGACAATCGCGTGCATCCGGTGCAGAGCTCCCCGCAGGCGACGTCGCCGAGCGTGGCGGCATTGGCGCGAGTGCTGCCGCCGCCGGATCGCGACGGCGACGGCATCGTCGACGCGCAGGACGCCTGCCCGGATCGCGCCGGCATTGCGTCGCCGGATCCGATCCGCAACGGTTGTCCCAAGGCGTCGGAGAAGGTGGTGGTGCTGCCGGACGCCGACGGACACGTGGGCGGCGTCGAAGTCGATGACGGCAAGACCAGGACGCTGATCGATCGGCCCTACGCCGGCGTCGAAGTGGGCGCCGATGGTCGAGCGCACGCGGTGCCGCCACCACCGCCCAAGGCCGTGGCCCGCTCGGTGGCGGCGGTCGCCCGGGTGCTGCCGCCGCCGGATGCCGACGACGATGGAATCCTCGACGACGACGACGCCTGCCCCGACCGCGCGGGCGTCGCTTCGCCGGATCCGCTCCGCCGCGGATGCCCGCCCGTGCTCGAGCGGATGGTGGTGCTGCCCGACCCGGATGGTCACGTCGGCGGCGTCGAGGTCGACGACGGCAAGACGCGGACGTTGATCGCCGAGCCGTATGCCAGCTCCGAAGTGGGCGTCGACGGCCGGGTACGCGCGCTGCCGCCTTCGCTGCGGTCCGCGGTCGAGCGCTCGGTCGCGGCAGTTGCCCGCGCGCTGCCCGTCGCGGACGACGACGGCGACGGCATCCGCGACGAGGACGACGCCTGCCCCGCGCGCGCCGGCGTCGCCTCACCCGACCCGTTGCGCAACGGCTGCCCGAACGTGAGCGAGCGGGTGATCGTCCTCCCCGATGCAGACGGGCACGTCGGCGGCGTCGAGGTCGATGACGGCAAGATGAAGATCGTGCTCGATCGAGCCTATGCCACCTCCGAAGTGGGCGCGGACGGCCGCGCCCACCTGGCGCCCAGCCCTCCGGTGTAGGCGGTGTCGCGGGCGCTGGCGGCCATCGCCAAGGCGATGCCCGTGCCGGATCGGGACGACGACGGCGTCGCCGACGCTGACGACGCGTGCCCGGATCGCGCCGGAGCGCCGAGCGCGGACCCGATCCGAAGCGGCTGTCCCAAGACGGTCGAAGAGGTGGTGGTCCTGCCCGACGAGAACGGCCACGTCGGTGGCGTCGAGGTCGACGACGGTCGCGAAAAGACGGTGCTCGATCAGGCCTACGCCTCGGCCGAGGTCGGCGTCGACGGCCGGGCGCGCGGCCTGCAGACTCCTCCGGCCGAGGTGGCGAAGAAGTTCGCGCGAGCGATGGCCGCGCAGCCGCCCGGCGCCCGCATGATCATCTACTTCGACCGGCGGGCCGAGCCGGTGCGCGACCTCACCGGTCCGATCGCCAACATCGTCGCCGAGGTGGCGGAGCGGGCGACCTACGAGATCGACGTCGTCGGTCACACGGACGAGCGCGGCTCTCGATCCGCGAACCAGCGCATCGGCCTTTTGCGGGCGCGGCTCATCGCCGACCGGTTGATCGCAGCCGGCATTCCGGCCGAGCGCGTGCACGCGATCTCCAAGGGAATGACGGAGCCGGCCGTGTCCGTGAAGAAGAAGAACGTCGCGGAGCTGCGCAACCGGCGCGTCGAAGTGTTCGTTCGGTAGCGTCTCGATCTCTGCGATCGCTTGCGTCGCCGCGGCTGGCTCGGGCGTCAGCGCGAAGGGTCGTCGGCTCCGCCCTGGAGCGCGGACAGGCGCGCGTCGTGCTCGAGAAAGCGATCGGCGAGCGCCTTGACGAACAGGCCCAGAAAGGAGTTGCGTACCAGCTCGTCGAGCGCGCGCCGCTCGACCACCACGGCGCTCACCTCGTCGATGGCGACCACGCTGGCCGAGCGCGGCGCGTCGGCGAAGATCGCGGTCTCGCCGAACACCTGCCCGGCTTCCAGGGTCCGCACCGTCACGCTGCGGCTCGGATCGGTCGCGTCGCGCTTGCGCACCTCACAGCGACCGCCGGTGATGATGTAGGCGGCGCGGGCGGGCTCGCCTTCGGCGCACGATCACCGCCCCGGGCTGGAACTTCTGCATCGCGAACCAGTTGCCGCCGCGCAAGAACGCGCGCAGCTCTTCGGCCAGCTGCCCCGACGGTCTGGTGGCGCTTGTCGGGATCGCCCTCCATCGCCTTCATGGCGATCCGGCTGAGCGCGGGCGGCGGCTTGATCGCGACGCCGATGCTCTCCTCGGGCGGACGGAGCTGCCGACCTTGCGCCAGCGGCAGCGCCACTTCGACCGGGCCGGGATAGGGCGGCGACCGGTCAGCATCTTGTAGAGGATCCCGCCCAGCGCGAACACGTCGGTGCGATGATCGATCTGCTGGATGCGCCCCCAGGCCTGCTCGGGCGCCATGTACTGGACCGTGCCGATCACGGTTCCCTCGGGATCAGCACGCCGCGGGGCGAAGCGACGGTCGTCGCAGACGTGGGCGCATCCCCAGTCCATCACGTAGACCTGCCCGAAGCTGCCGACCATGACGTTGTCGGGCTTGAGGTCGCGGTGAATGATGCCGCGGCTGTGCGCGAAGGCCATGGCGTCGCAGACCCTGACGAGGATCTCGAGCAGCCTCTCGAGGTCGCGCTGGGTCTTCTGGGCGGCGATCAGGCTGGTGAGCGTCTGTCCGTCGACCAGCGTCATCGTGAAGTAGCTGGGAACGCCGCGGGCGTCGAGGACCAGCTCGTGAATCGGGACGATGTTGGGGTGATCGAGCTGGCCGGTGATGCGCGCCTCGTCGAGAAAGCGCTCCTTCGATCCCGGATGGGCGGCCCACTCGATGTCGAGGACCTTCATGGCGATGTGGCGCAGAAGGTCGGTGTCGTAGAGGCGGCGGATCGAGCCCATGCCGCCGCGCGCGATCTCGCCTTCGTCGCGCAGGCGCTCCTTGCCGCGCAGGGACGGCGGCGCCGCCGCCGGCGTCGGAGGCGGGCCGCGACGCTGCGACTCCCAGGTGTCCACGGAGCCCTCGAACCAGGGGACGCTGCTGTCGTCGCTCGCGTCGTCGTTGCGCGCGGAGCCGAGCGGCGGGTCCGCTTTGCCCGCTTGAGCGTTACGGAGGTGGGCGACGGTGGTGGGGGTAGACTTGTCGTTGCTCATGCACGCTCCCGGTTGCGTCATCATACCCTCGGCGCGATTGACAGGTCTACAGTCGAGCTTCTACATTGAAGCGCCGCCGGCATTCGGCTGGGAGTCATCCGTGCATCTCGGGACGAGGGGGTTGGAGCGCTGATGGGCAAGCGGCGCGTCTGGCTGGTGCAGCTCCCGCTGGTCCTGGTGTGGACGATGGCGTTCCTGGTCGCCCAGCGCGGCGATGAGCGGACGCTCACGAGCCAGGCCCTGCGCACCCGCATCTATCCGACGCTGCGCATGATGGAGGGCTTCACCACCGACCTGAAGTTTCGCCTGCGCGGTCGGCGTCCGCTCGGCCCCAAGATCGTCATGGTCGAGATCGACGAGGACGCGATCGACCAGATCGGCCGCTGGCCGTGGCACCGCGACGCGATGGCGGTCCTGATCCAGTCGGCGTTCGACGCGGGCGCGCGCGTCGTCGGGCTCGATATCGCCTTTTCCGAGCCCGACGTGCGCGTGCCGGAGGCGGTGGGCGACTTGTTGCGTGCCCAGGGCCTCGGCGACCGGATCCCGGCGTTCGAGACCGATCTCTACCTACAGCGGATCATCGCGCTGCACCGCGACCACCTCGTGCTCGGCTGGATGAGCGACGACTATTGCGTGCCCGCCTGGGAGCCCTGCGATCCGATGCTCGCGCTGCCGAAGGGCTTTCAAAAGTTCGCGTTCGGCAAGGTGAGCGGCGCCTTTCGTCAGGCCTCGACGGCGCTGGTCGCCATCCCCACCATCACCGCCAACATCGACGGATTCGACGACGCCGCAGCGCACGCGGGCTACTTCCTCGGTTTTCCTGATTTCGACGACGTGACGCGAAGGACCTTCGTCGCCGTGACCGCAAACGGACATGTCTTCCCGTCGCTGCCGCTGGAGATGGCGCGCGTCGGCCTCGGCGACGAGCTGGCCGCCACCTTCGATGGCCGGGGCGAGCTCGCGAGCGTCGAGCTGGCGCGCTCGGGCCGCCGCCTGCCGGTCTCGCGGCACGGCGTCCTGCCGATCAATTTTCTCGGGCCCGGGTATCAGCAGGGAGCATTTCCCTGGGTGCCGGCGATGCAGCTCATCGGTGAGGACGAGACGATCAAGTTCGTCCGCGGCGGCAAGGTGGAGTCTGCTGCGCGCAAGGAGCTGTTCAAGGACGCCTACGTCTTCGTCGGCCTCTCCGCGCAGGGCGTGAACGATCTGCGTAACTTCCCCTTCGCCTCGCACGGACCGGGCGTCGAGGGCCACGCGACGGTGCTGGAGAACATCCTCTCCGGTCAGTTCCTCCGCACCGGCGTGGGCCTCTGCGACTGGCGCCTGGTGCTGGTGATGATGACGCTGGGCGCGCTCCTGTTCGGCTGGGCGATGATGCGGCTGGCCGCGCTGCCGGCGCTGTTGGTCTCGATCGCGGTCATCGGCGCGCTGGCGCTCGTGGACGTGGCCCTGTTCAGCCGGCGCAACATCGATCTCGACTCGGTGTTTCTGTTCGGCGAGCTGATCACGATCTTCGTCGCCACCCTGGCCGTGAAGTACGTCCAGGAAGAGCGGGGCAAGAAGCTCATCCGCGGCACCTTCTCCAAGTATCTCGCGCCGGCCGTCGTCGACGAGATGTTGAAGGACCCGGGCAATCTCAAGCTGGGCGGAGAGACCCGCAAGCTGACCATCATGATGTCCGATCTGCGGGGCTTCACCGCCACCGCAGAAAGGCTCGAGCCGGAGCAGGTGCTGGGCCTGCTCAACAATTACCTCGGCACGATGGCCGACATCATCGTCGATCATCAGGGGACGATCGACGAGTTCATCGGAGACGCCATCCTGGTGATCTTCGGCGCGCCGCTCGCGCGTTCCGACGACGCTCGCCGCGCGGTGGCCTGTGCGGTGGCGATGCAGCGGGCGATGAAGGGCATCAACGAGCACAACGCGCGCCTCGGCCTGCCCGCGATCGAGATGGGAATCGCGCTCAACACCGGCGAGGTCATCGTCGGCAACATCGGATCGCAGAGGCACATCAAGTATGGCGTGGTCGGCAGCCACGTGAACCTGACCGCGCGCATCGAGTCCAACACCGTCGGTGGGCAGGTGCTGGTCTCCGGCACCACGTTAGAGTTGGCCGGCCCGGACATCAAGATCGGCCAGAAGCAGATGATCGTCGCCAAGGGCTTTCCGCAGCCGATCCCGGCGTTCGAAGTCGAGGGCATCGGCGGCGAGTACGGCCTCTTCCTCGAAGAGGTGGACCTGGCGCTGGTGGCGCTGGCCCGCCCGCTCGAGGTGCGCTACCGGCTCATGATGAGCAAGAACGAGGAGGGGCCGGAGTGCAGGGGCCGCTTGATCTCCATGTCCGCGACGGGCGCCGTGCTCGAGGCAGGCGGTGCGCTCGAAGCCTTCAAGAACCTCAAGATCAGGGTCTTCGCGCCGTCGGGCAGCAGCATCGAGGGCGACCTCTACGCCAAGGTGATCGAGAGCGGTGCTTCGTGCAAATTGCGCTTCACGGCGGTACCTCCGCAAGTGGAGAGCTTCGTCGAGCAACAGCTGGAGCAGCAGTCGCCCGAGCGCTCGACCGATCTCGCGGGACGCTCGTAGACTCAGCCAAAGTGAGCGGCATTGCTTCTAGCCGGGAAGAAAGCGGCCGGCTGGCGGATCCCACACCTCGGCGCCGCCCTCGACCGCAATCGAGAGATTCTTGCTGCCGGCGGCGTGACGGCGGAACGCGTCTTCGATCTCCTGATCCGACTGCATCGGGCCGTGGTGACCGGCAATGACGCGGGTATCGGGATGGCGGCGTGCCAGATCCGCGGCGTACTCGATCGATCCGTGCCCAAACGTGTGCTGGGCGACGTCGCTATGGTTGGCGTCGACGATCACGAGATCGGACGAAGAGACCACCGCGTCCTCCATGGCGCGCGTCGCCACCGTCGGCTCATGGTCGCTCAGGTAGGCGACGGTCGGCCCGCCGACGACCGCAAGCCGGTAGCCGAGCGTGTCGAGGTAACGCTGGTTCGGGGCGATGCCGCTGTAGTGGTGGAGCGCCACCGCCTCCAACTTCGCGCCCGGCAGCTCGACGCTGCCGCCGGCAACCAGCTCGACGAAGGACAAGCGCTGCAGGGTGCCGAGGGCGAGCACTTCGAGCGCGACGAACGCCGGCGGCTGATGTCCGGCCCGAATCGTGTCGAGCGCCTCCTTGGGGGCGAGCACGGTGAGCTCGAGGCCGTTGTCCCGGCGCCACATCCACTCGGCGTCCTTGAGCCCTTCCCAGTGGTCCATGTGCGCGTGGGTGATGAGCACGGAAAGCCGCTCGATGCCGCGGAGGCGCTCGTCGGTGGCGAGCGAGGCGGCCAGCGAGCAGAGTCCCCGACCGGCGTCGAAGATGAACAGGTCGGCGCCGACCGCGAGCGAGTAGCAGGAGGTCGAATTGCCGATCCGCGAGTTGCAGTTATTGCGGCCGCCGCGACAACCCCAGACCTGCATCAGAATCTGGCTCACGACCCGATCATGCCCGCGGAAGCGCCCGCAACAAAGAAATTCGCCCGTCCGCTGGCGTACACGAAGCAGCATCCCGACCAGCGTGCACGCCGGGGTCGTCCGTCGCTTGGGGGCGCCTCCTCAGGCCCAGCCCAGCCGGTTTCTGCCGGCGCGCTTGGCCGCGTACAGTGCCTCGTCGGCGCGATGCATGAGCTCCGCAGCGCTCTCTCCAGGCCGGTACTGCGTTCCACCCATCGTCGAGGTGATGCGGATGCCGCGTTCGTTCCCCGGGTGGGGAAAGGTTCCGATCTCGGTGCGGAGCTTCTCGGCGCGGGTGCGCGCCTCCTCTGCGCTGAGGTCGGCGAGCACAAGAACGAACTCGTCGCCGCCGACGCGACAGGGGAGATCGGTCTTGCGCACGCCTTCTTGCAGGATGGTGCCCACGGCTTTGAGCACGAAGTCCCCGGCCGCGTGACCGAGCGTGTCGTTGACGGGCTTGAAGTGATCGAGGTCCATCGCGATCAAGACCAGGCCGCTCCCGATCGCGCGGGCGCGCTCCATGAAGATCTGGATTTCGGCGTCGAAGCAGCGCCGGTTGTAGAGCCCCGTGAGCCCGTCGGTGCGCGCGGTCTCCTCTTCTTGACTCAGCCGCTTGCGCGTGAACTCGAGGCTCTTGATGGTTTCCTGCAGCTCGCTGTTTCGCCGACGAAGGTCCGCGATCAAGTTGCGTTCGGCATCGACCAGGAACGCGCATGCGCGGCGCAGGAGGGTGAAGATCGCTCGGGGGTGGGATGAGAGCAGCGATTGGACGCTCGATTGGTCGACGACCTGCACTCTGGCCGCCGTCTTGGCCACGATCGAGATACTGCGATGGTGCCCCGGGTTGATGAACGAGAGCTCGCCGAAGTAGCTGCCGGGCCCGTAGCTGCGCACGACCTTGCCCGTGTCGAGGATGGCCTCGGCCTCGCCCTCGACGAGGAAGAACATCGAATCGCCGGGCTCCCCCTGCGTGATGATCCGTTCGCCCTCCGCACAGAGGCGCAGGGAGCCCGCTCCGAAGATCGCATCCACTTCTGCATCGGTGAACGCGTGTAGTGGAGAGTCCGCAGGAAATGTACCGCGCACGACTCGACTTTAACACCAATCGGTCGCGGCGATCCTGAACGTGGACGGCGTTCGCCGGCTCATCGATCTGGAAGTCGAGCATCAAGCTCACCGCCTGCTCCGCTTGGCAGTGAATCAGATGCGCGGGCACGACCGATCTCTCCCTTCTACGACGTTCAGGCTTGCGATTGGGTCACGACTGCGTTTGTTGCCATCGGCAAGCGCCTGGCACAAATTCGGAGTGCGCCTGCTCATTGGGCGGTGAAGGAGGCAGGTTGGACACCCCGCCGGAGAGCGCCTCGACGCCCAGAAACATGATAAGATCGCCCGCGGGGGAGATGCCGTCACCACCGAAGCTGCCCGACGAGGTTCACCCCTCGTTGCAGGCCGAAGACAGCCTGCCCACGGGCGCCGGCGTGCCGCCAGCTTCCGTGTCGCGCATCGACACGGTGGCCGACGAATTCGCCAAGATGCTGTCGCGGCGCAAGTACGTCGCGGGCGAGGTGCTGGCCAGCCGCTACCGCATCGTGCGCGAGCTGGGTGGTGGTGGAATGGGGCGCGTCTTCGTCGCCGAGAACCTGGCCATTGGCCAGAAGGTCGCCCTCAAGGTGGTGAAGCCCGAGCTGCTCGAGAACGACACGTTCCGCAAGCGCTTCCAGAAGGAGGCCGAGGCGATCGCCGCCGTCGAGCACCAGAACGTGGTGCGCTTCATCGATCTGATCGTCGGCGACCCGACCTTCCTGATCATGGAGTACGTCGACGGTCCGACGGTGACAACGGTGCTCGCGCGCGAGACGCGGCTGGTGCCGGTACGCGCCGCCGAGCTGGCGCGCCGGCTCTGCTGGGGCCTCGATGCGGCGCACCGCGCCGGCGTCATTCACCGCGACGTCAAGCCGTCGAACATCATCCTCGCCCCCGACGCGGAGTGCGGCGAGCAGCCGAAGCTGATCGACTTCGGCGTCGCCAAGACACTCACCGGCCCGCTCGACTCGCAACTCACGCGCCACGGGCAGATGGTCGGCACGCCCGCCTATATGTCCCCGGAGCAGATCACCGGCGCCGAGGTGGACGAACGCTCGGACATCTACGCGCTCGGCTGCGTGCTCTATCACATGGTCGCCGGGCGTCCGCCGTTCGCCGGCTTCGAGGAGTACCAGCTCCTGCAGCAGCACGTGGAGCGGCCGCCTCCCGCGCTCGCCGACGTGGTCGCCGATGCGCCGCCCGAGCTGGACCGCGTGCTCAAGCGCGCGCTGGCCAAGGATCCGGCGCTGCGGTTCGCTTCGATGGCCGAGATGGCGCTGGCGCTCGCCGAGGTGGTGCGCCCGAAGCCGCAGACCGTGGTCATGTTGCCGGGCACCGAGGCCGTGACCCACACGAGCCGCGTGCGCAAGGTCCCGCGCTCGCGGGTGCCGATGTGGGCGGTCGGGATCGCCCTCGGCGGCGTCGTCGGCGTCCTGGTGACATGGCTCGCGATGCGTCGTCCGTCTGGGCTGTCGAGCGGTCTGCTCATCGCCTCCGATCCGCCGGGCGCGACCGTCGTGATCGACGGCAGGGTGCTGGCCGAGACCACGCCGACGGCGCAGGGCGGGCTGGCGCCGGGCAAGCACCGCATCCGCGTCCAGCACGTCGGCCGCGACCCGGTCGAGCAGGTCGCCATGCTCGGCAAGGACGAACGGGCGCTTGTCGAGATCGCGCTGCCGCCCGCCAGCCGCTTCATCAGCGTCACCAGCCTCCCCGCCGGTGCGTCGGTCTTCCTCGACGGGCGTCGCGTGGGCGGCGTGACTCCCACGCGGCTGTCTTATGCCGACGGCGACTTCCACGAGGTGCGCGTGGAGCTGCTCGGCTACGCGCCGACGGTTCGTCGCATCACTCCCGACGATCGGGATGCCGAGATCAGCGTGACGCTGCAACCCGAGAGCCGCCCGCGCGGCTACCTGATCGTCGAGTCCAGTCGCACGCTCCCGGTCTGGGTCGACGGCGCCGACACGACGCTGCTGGCGCCGACCTCCCCGATCCTGGTGGCGGTCGGTGAGCATCTGGTGCAGCTCCGCGAGGATGGCGCGGTCCGCGCGGCGGCGCGGGTCACGATCCGCCACGGCGAGTACGCCCACGTCTCCCTCGATCCGGAGGGCCGATGAACCGGGCGCGGAGCATGAGCCTCGTCGTGGCGGCAGCGCTTTGCTCGACGGTCGTGCGTGGTGACGACGCATACACGCTGAGGATGGCGTCGGTGGCGCCCGACGGCAGCTTCTGGGCGCGCGAGGCGAGGGTCTACGCTCGGCACGTCGAGGCGCAGACCAACGGCCGGGTGCGCATCAAGTGGTTCTTCAACGGCATGGCCGGCGACGAGATCGAGCAGGGCGAGCGCGTGCGGCGGGGCCAGCTCGACGGCGGCACCTCGGGCCACTTCTGGTGCCAGAGCGTGGCCCCGACCCTGCGCGTGGCCCGCCTCTCCGGGCTGTTCCAGAATCGCGATGAGGCCGTGTTCGTGATGAACCAACTCGAGCCTCAGCTCCGCGCCGAGGCGCACGAGTCAGGGCTGGCGCTGTTGTCGAACTTCGGCGTCGGCCCGGACGTGCTGTTCACGCGGGTGCCGGTGCACAGCCTGGCGGAGCTGCGCAAGCTGAAGCTGTGGCGCTGGGACCTCGACGACGTGGGCATCGCCATCTCGCGCGCGATGGGGCTGACCATCGTTCCGCTTCCGCTCTCGGAGGCCGCGCGCGCGTTCGACGAGGGAAGGATCGACGGCTTCGTCGCGATTCCCACCGCCGCGCTCGCGTTTCAGTGGGCGTTGCGCGCCAAGTGGGTCATCGATCTGCGGACCAGCTACATCTGGGGTTGCCTCATGGTCGCCGAGCACTCGTTGGAGCGGCTCCCGCCCGACGACCAGGAGGTGCTCCGCCGGCAGGCCGCCGACGCGGGGGCGCGCATCGAGGTGGGCGGGCGCGAGATCGACGAGTCGCTGCTCGGCGGGCTGCTGAAGAAGATGGGCGCCACGCCGGTGCCGGTCAGCGAGATGTTCCGCCACGAGCTGTTCGAGGCGGCCCGCCGCGCGCGCGAGCAGGTCGCCGAGAAGTACGTTTCCAAGCCGCTGCTCGACCGCGTCCTCAAGCTGCTCGCCGATTATCGCGCCGAGCACAAGTGATCGATCCGGCGCGACGTCGACCTCGAAGGCGGTGATGACGCGCGCTGCGTCGCCGGGGCGTCGATCGCGGCGACGAGCGCACGATGACGCATACGAAACGCCGCTCGACGCGTGGCCCGTCGCCTGTGTCTGCCGGAGCGGCGGGTGCTGGCCAGGCGGCTCGCCGCCCACGCAGCCGTCCGCCAGGAGCGGGCACAATTGATTGCGCTGCACTTGCTGGCTGATGGAAAGGCAACGCCTCCGTTCAGCGGCCCACGCGCTGCTCGAGGTGCGCCGGATAACGAGCCCCTTGAACCGCCGTCGTCGAGAGCACGCTCTCGATGGCCTGCAGATCGTCACGCGTGAGCTGAACGTTCGCAGCGCCGATGTTCTCCTCCAGACGATGCAGCTTCGTGGTGCCCGGGATGGGAACGATCCACGGCTTCTGCGCGAGCAGCCAGGCCAGCGCGATCTGCGCCGGCGTGGCCTGCTTTCCCTCCGCGATCGCGGTCGACGCGCTCGACGAGAACGTGATTCGCCTTCCGATTCTCCGGCGTCGAAGCGAGGCACGATGTTGCGGAAGTCGGACTTGTCGAACTTCGTGTTCTCGTCGATCTTGCCCGTCAGGAAGCCCTTGCCGAGCGGGCTGAACGGAACGAAGCCGATCCCGAGCTCCTCGCAGCGTCGGGAAGACTTCCTGTTCGGGCTCTCGCCACCACAGCGAGTACTCGCTCTGGAGCGCCGCGACCGGCTGGACCGCGTGCGCTCGCCGGATCGTCTGCGCGCCGGCTTCGGACAGGCCGAAGTGCTTGACCTTGCCCTGCCGGATCAGCTCCTTCACCGTGCCGGCCACGTCCTCGATCGGCACGTTCGGGATCGACGCGGTGCTGATAGAGGAGATCGATCGCGTCGACCTTGAGCCGCTTCAGCGACGCCTCGGCGACCTCGCGGATGTGCTCGGGCCGGCTGTCCAGGCCGGACTGGCCGCCCGTCGCCGTCGAACTTGAAGCCGAACTTGGTGGCGATGACGACCTCGTCGCGGAACGGCGCCAGCGCCTCGCCGACGAGCTCCTCGTTCGTGTACGGGCCGTACGCTTCCGCGGTGTCGAAGAAGGTGACGCCGCGATCGAACGCCGTGCGGAGGAGCGTGATCATCTCCTGCGATCGGCGGGCGGGCCGTAGCCGAAGCTCATGCCCATGCAGCCGAGGCCGATGGCCGAGACTTCCAGATGCTTTGCCGAGCTTGCGCTTTTGCATGGTGCGTCCTCGACTTCGCCGCCTTCGAGCGACGCCATGTCGATCGAGAAGCGGTACTTCACGTCCGAGCTTGAGCAGCCGCTCGTAGGCCTCGTTGACCTTCTGGATCGGGATGACCTCGACGTCGGCGGTGATGTTGTGCTGTGCCGCAGAAGTCGAGCATCTCCTGCGTCTCGGCGATGCCGCCGATGGGCGAGCCGGAGAGGCTGCGGCGCCCGAAGATGAGCGGCGAAGGCGGCGACGGCGAGCGGCTTCGGCGGCGCGCCGACGAGCGTCAGGTTGCCGTCGCGGCGGAGCAGGTTGAGGTAGGCGTTGATGTCGTGATCGGCGGAGACGGTGTCGAGGATGAAGTCGAAGCTGCCGGCGTGCTTCTGCATCTCGTCGGCGTTGCGTCGAGACGACGACCTCGTCGGCGCCGAGGCGCAGCGCGTCGTCCTTCTTGCTTGGCGAGGTGGTGAAGACGACGACGTGGGCGCCGAAGCGCGTGCGCGAACTTCACGCCCATGTGGCCGAGGCCGCCGAGGCCGACGACGCCGACCTTCTTGCCCTTGCGTGACGCCCCAGTGGCGCAGCGGCGAGTAGGTCGTGATCCCGGCGCAGAGGAGCGGCGCGGCCGCCGGCGAGGTCGAGGTTCGACGGGACGCGCAGGACGAAGTGCTCGTCGACGACGATGCTCTCGGAGTAGCCGCCGTAGGTGACGCCGCCGAGGTGCTTGTCCGGCGAGTTGTAGGTGAGCGTCATGGTTCGGGCAGAACTGCTCGAGGCCCGCCTGGCACTCGGGGCAGGTCCGGTCCGAATCGACCATGCAGCCGACGCCGACGAGGTCGCCGGGCTTGTACTTCGTGACCGCCGAGCCGACCTTGGTGACGCGGCCGACGATCTCGTGGCCCGGGACGATCGGGTAGACGGTCGGCATGACGCCGCTCCACTCGTTGCGGACCATGTGGAGGTCGGAGTGGCAGATGCCGCAGAAGAGGATCTCGATCTGCACGTCGCGGTCGGTCGGATCGCGCCGCGGAATCGTGGTGCGGGCGAGCGGCGACGTCGCGCTGGCGAGCGGAGTAGGCTTTCGCGTTGTACATGAGCTTGTGCTCCTCGATTCGTTCGTCTTTGGCGCCGGCCTGGTACTGCTCGTCGGTCACCTGTTCCATCCAGTCGACGGTCTTGCCGTCGAGCTGCTTCTGAATGGCGATGTGGGTCATGCGCCGTCGTCGGCGTCGCGCCGTGCCAGTGCTTCTCGCCCGGCGGGAACCAGACCACGTCACCCGGCCGAATCTCCTCGACCGGCCCGCCCCAGCTCTGCACGCAGCCGCAGCCGGCGGTGACGATCAGCGTCTGGCCGAGCGGATGCGTGTGCCATGCCGTGCGCGCGCGCGGCTCGAACGTGACGCTGGCGCCCAGCGCGCGGGCCGGCGGCGGCGGCTGGAACAGGGGATCGATTCGCACCGTGCCGGTGAAGTAATCGGCCGCCGGCTTGGCAGACGCTTGCGACCCGCTGCGCTTGATCTCCATCTTCCGCTCCCTTCCTTGCACGCAGAAGAAGGTACGCCGCGCGCGGCGAGACGATTAGACGGCTGCGCCGACACCTGAGTGAGTGCGTCGATCGCCTGTCCCAGCGCCGGGCCCGCGCTCTCGACCAATCGCCGTCCTTCGTCCGTGAGCGACACGCTACGCGTCGTGCGAACGAGGAGCGTCACGCGGAGCTGCTCCTCCAGCTGCTTCACCGACTGGCTCACTGCCGACGTCGAGACGCGAAGCTCGCGCGCCGCCGCGCTGAAGCTGCTCAGGCGAGCGACGGCGAGAAACACCTGAAGCTGAGGAAGTGGTGCTGTCGTCGTATTCATCGCTCGGGATCCCTCGACGAGACAGCCCATCGCTCGGCGACGGCGCTGTGCTCCATTCTATTCTCTATTGGCGTTCGCTGCTCGGCAGCGTGGCGGGGCTGCGAACGCTACCTCGCCCCGCTGATCGTGCTGCCCACGCAGGGCGGCAGCGGCCAGCAATCGCTCGCTGGCACCCTCGCGATGGACGGCACGAACATTATCTTGGCCTGAAGAATCCCAGGTGGGGATGCGTCCTCGACAAACAGTGGCGCGCCCCGTCGCAGAAAGGAGAGAGCCATGAAGCTTACAGTCATCGGTCTGGGACGGATCGGCTCGCAGGTGGTCAAGAAGCTGACCGCAGCCGGACACGAGGTCGTCCCGGCGTCACTGTCGACCGGTGTCGATCTGATCACGGGGAAGGGCCTGGATCAGGCGCTGAAGGGCGCCGAGGTCGTGGTCAACCTGGCGAACTCGCCGACCTTCGACGAGGCGTCCCTGGACTTCTTCCGCACGTCCATGAACAACCTGCTGGCCGCGGGAAAGCGTGCCGGTGTCCGGCATCAGGTGATCCTCTCGATCGTCGGTGTGGACCAGGCGCCCCAGCTGGTCTACTACCGTGCCAAGACCGTGCAGGAGGAGCTGCTCCGCCAGGGGCCGACGCCGTACTCGATCGTGCGCGCCACCCAGTTCTTCGAATTCATGAATGCGCTCCTGTCCTGGACCTCCGACGACACCACCGTTCGCCTGCCTTCGATCCACCTGCAGCCGATCGCCTCTGCGGACGTCGTCGATGCGGTCGTCGAGGTCTCGACCGGCAAGCCGCTGCAAGGCATCTGGAACGTTGCCGGCCCGGATGTCTTCTCCCTCGACGAGCTCGGCAGGGTCACGCTGGCAGCACATCACGACGGCCGGACCGTCATCACCGACGACAAGGCCGGCATGTTCGCGGCCGTCACCGGCGACGTGCTCACCGCGAGCCCGGACGCACACCTGGCGCCCACGCACTACCAGGACTGGATCCAGACCTCCCGGTAAAACGAAGCGGCAACTTCCTCGCCTCCGCCGCGCCAATCACACGGCGCGCGCCTGGCCGGGGTGTTGGACCCCGCGCGACACTGTCAACCGAGCCGGGCGTTGCCGTCGTCGTTCACGACGCGCAGCACGGCCTTGCCGGC
The DNA here is from genome assembly GCA_963816965.1 of uncultured delta proteobacterium. Classification (GTDB taxonomy): domain Bacteria; phylum Myxococcota_A; class Polyangia; order Palsa-1104; family Palsa-1104; genus JAQBQH01. The sequence goes on along the minus strand of CAWFMP010000004.1, from coordinate 1,246,879 downwards.
GAGGCGACCGCGCTGCTTGGCGGCGAACGCGGCGCGCCCTTCACCGAGGGGCCATGTGGCGCCGATGATCGGGCGCAACTCACCCGCGGCCATGCGCGCGCCCATCGCCGTCAGTTGCTCGCGATTCGGCTCGACCACGAAGAAGACCCGTCGCGCCGCCGCTCCACCCGTCGCCGGCGGCTGCTCGACTACCGACACGAGTGCGCCCCCCGCCTTGACGGCGGCGCTCGCGCGCGCCAGCGCCTCGCCGCCGACGAGGTCGAAGACGAGCTCGACGTCTCTGACGGCATCCGCCAGCCCACCCTCGTCGACGTCGACGAACCGCTCCGCCCCGAGCTCGCGCGCAAGGTCGCGCGCCCAGCCGCGCGCGGCGGCGATGACGTGCGCGCCGGCGGCACGGGCGAGCTGCAGCGCGAAGCTTCCCACGCCGCCGCCGGCGCCGAGCACGAGCACGCGCTGGCCGCGCTCCAGTCGCCCGTGCACGAACAGCGCCTGCACCGCGGTCAGCGCGATCATCGGCACGGCCGCGGCCGTCGCGTGGTCGAGCGCCGGCGGCTTTGGCGCCAGGTTGCGCGCCTCGACGGCGACGTACTCCGCCGCGGCGCCGTCGCGGTACCAGTCGGTCAATCCGTAGACCGCGTCGCCGACGAAGACGCCGGTCGTCCCGTAGCCGAGCGCGGTGACCACCCCCGACACCTCGTGCGCCGGAATCACCGGACGGCGATCGCGTCCCGCGCGATCGATCCACGTCGACGGCCAACCGAGCTCGTCCGGCGTGAAGCTGGCCGCGTGGACGCGAATCAGCGCGTCTCCGATCCTCGGCGTCGGAAGCGGCGCCTCCTCCTCGACGAGCTGCTCGGACCCGCCGCGCTCGTGAATGCGCAATGCTCGCATCCGGATGATTTCTGCCGCGCGCTGCGGCTGTCAAGGTAGCGCTTTCGCCGCTCAGGAAACCGGAGGCACGTGACGATCAACCGCCAGCAATGTTCATCTCGGATCCGCGCATCGAGGAAGATCGTCGCGTCATCTGCGCGCTGCGCCCGCTGACGGGCGTGCGATTCGGCGAAGCAGCAGCTTCGCAGTGGGGGCACTCTAGTACCTCGCCACAGTGGTTTTGACCGGTCTGCGCCGGTCCTCGACGCCCATGGCTTCGTTGCTCCTCCTCGAAGTACAGCCAGTATTCCTTCGTCGTCGCGCCTCGCCCTGGGCGCCGAATCCTCGGCGGATACCAATCAAAACCACTGCGGCGAGGTACTAACCCCAGGGTTCGCTTCGGTTGAGCTGGCGAGGGCCAGCCGCGTGAGGCGGATCGTGGATGCGACCGGAGCAACCGACCGAGGAATACCCGTCGGTATTTCGACCGAGGGAGCGAGGACGTAGTCCTCGAGGCGACCGCGCGGATCGTCCGCAGCAGGTCAATCGAAGCGAACCCTGGGGTTAGGGTTGTCCCTAGAACGTCGCTGGCACCGCGCTGAAGCCGAGCCCGATCGACAACGAGTCCTTGTGGGTGTTCCCCGGGCTCGGTTGATAGTTGCCGTTGGCGTCGAACATCTGAACGTCGGGCGCGAGGATGTTCTGGATCAGCCCACAGGTTGCGACCTCGCAGACGTCGATCTTGTTGTCGCCCTTGACTGCGCACGTGCCGTCGGGATTCTTGCACGTGCCGGAGCCACACGTCGGATCGGCCTTGCCGCCAGTGTCGAAGATGGAGAGGAGCACCATCGCCCGCGGGCCGACCGGCGTGACCTGCACCTGCGCGGTCAGCGACGCGGCCAGGGCGGGGATGACGAGGTTCTGGACGTCACTGTTGCGGATCGCGCCGTTGAGCTGGCCGCCCGTGACCGTGCCGTCGGCCGCGCGCGTGTACTGCACGTGCGCGCCGACGAGCTGTACGCCGATGATCGCGCCGAGCAGCGGCAGCTTCAACATCATGACCACCGGCGTGGCCGCGCTCTCGGGCAGCGGCAGCGACGAGAAGTGTCCGGCGGCGAACGTGCCGGCAAAGTGTCCCGGTACTGCCGCCGCATCGACGGTGAAGTGGCCCGCGCCCGAGAAGTCGGGCGACGCCATCGCGTCGGCCGCCTCGACGTCGCTGGCGGCGCAGGCGTCGTCGGAAAAGTCGTCGGCGTGCGCGTCGATCAGCGTCAGGCTCTGGCCGCTGGTCACCGCCTGCGTCGCGTCGTTCTGCACGTCGAGGTTCTGTCCGGCGAGCGCGCCATAGATGTTGCCGAACTGATTGTCGGCGCGCCCGTCACCGTTGAGGTCGAACGCGTAGTCGGAACGCTGCATCGGCACGAGCACGGCGTTCCACACGTACTGCGCGCGCAACGCACCGCCGGCGGGCGCGCACGCCAGCTGCCGCGCCATGTCCGGGCCCGGCAGCAGGTCGAGAGGCACGGCCAGGTCGTGCAGCTTCATCGCCAGGTCGGCCGGCTTCATTGCCAGGTCCGGCGCGCCGACCGCCAGGTCCGGCACGCTCACGGCCAGGTCGGGCGCCGCCGTCGCCAGATCGGCCCCGCCCATCGGCGAATCCGTCGCCCCGAGGTCGGCGCCGGCCTCGTCGAGGCCGGTGGCGGCGCAGCCGGCCACGGTCGCCGCTGCGGCTACGATCGTCAAAAGGCGCATGGGCGCCAATCCTATATCGACTGTCCGCGCCCCGGTGGCTAGAGTGCATCTCGTAAATCGCGCGATCTAACAGCGCGGGATTCGATCACAGGTCGCCGCGGATCAGCGTCGCGTTCGGCCCGACCGACGCGAGCGTGCGCGACGCGACCCACTTCGGCTGCCGTTGCCAGGCGGCGGCGAACTCGCGCTCCGCCACGTCCCACTCCGGCCGATCGACGTCCCAGTAGCGCATCACCTCGTAGATGCGCCGGCCGTAGATGGCGCCGGCGTGGCCGGCGACGACGTCGATGAAGTGACGAAACAGCGCCGGGCGCGGCGGCGGCATGCAGAGCGTACCCGCCGCGTCGTCGACGTAGCCGTCGAGCGATTGCGACATCCCGAACACGAGCCTTGCCATGAGCGGATGGTAACTCGTGCGACGCATACCACCGACAGATTCTGTTCTGTCTCGTCAGCGACGGTCCTATATGGCACCATGGACTCGCAAACGGCAGCGACCGATGACCCTGGGCTCTCTTCCGTCAACTACGTTGAACGCGGGACGCGCTCGTTCCAGATCCGACTGCAGCCTCACGATTCGAGCATATGCCCGGGATTCCGGTGGGTTGCAAAATCAGCGAGAATTGTCGCGAAACCTGTCGATCTAGGCGGCGCTCGTTCGTCGCCTCATAGAACAATCGGGAGACAGACTATGAAATTCCTCGTACTGGTCAAGGCGACCAAGGATTCCGAAGCAGGTAAGCACCCCGAAGAGAATCTCATCATGGAGACGATGAAGCTCAACGAGGAAATGGTGAAGGCGGGCGTTCTCCTCGACGCGGGCGGCTTGTGGCCGAGCAGCCAGGGCAAGCGCATCCGCTTGGAGGGCGAGACTCGCGAGATCACCGACGGTCCGTTCACGGAGACCAAGGAGCTCATCGGCGGCTACTGGATGCTGCAGGCGAAGTCGATCGACGAAGTGGTGGAGTGGATGAAGCGCTTCCCGCTGGACAAGAACGGCGGTGAGCTCGAGATCCGCCGGCTCATCGACGTCGGCGATTTCGCCCTAAGCGAGGAAGCGAACGCGATGCACGAGCGCCTCGAGAAGCAGGTCCGGCGGTAGGCCTTATGCTGGCGGGCATGTCGACCGATGTGCGCCGCACTATCGAGAACCGTTTGGCGGATCGAGTCCGCGCGAGTCATCGCCGGTCAACAACCAGCTAGCACTATCCGACATCATCGCGGCAGCGCCTCGATGACCTCCGGAAGGTTGTCGAACAGGATCTCCACACCTGTGCCGACCGATTAGCTCATCCGCGAGCTCTCCGACGGAGCCGATGCGCATCTGCGCCTCGAGTTCCAGCGACTGGCGGCGCATCTTCAAGCTTCCAAAGTTCGCAGGTTCACGGCGTGATGCGGACGTGCTCCAGGGCGTCGCCCAACCGAGCGACACATCCTGATCTTGAACCAGCGCCATCTGCAGTTGGTGCTCGACGAGGTACCGTAGCTATTTCAACGCGACGACCTGCTCGAGGAGGTGCAACGTCGCTAGATCGGCGTCGACGTCGAAGCCTACATCAGGCTCCGCCGCTGCCGGCTCCATGTGGACATCAGGCGCTCGGAGCGCCGAGACGAGCGCATCCAGGAGTGGCGCCAACCGATCGGTCGCGAAGCGACCGGTCAGCTCCGGTTTGAGCTGTTCGATCCAAGCAGCGAGCACGGCAAGTGCGCGCTGGAGCGACGTTCTCACGAGGCATGTGCTCGCCGACCTGCGCGACGGCCACCGTCGTGGCGAGCTGCGATATGAATCCGATCAGTCCGCGCTCGATTTGGTGCTCGGCACGACGCTCGCCGCGATGCGAACGGTCGTCGAGGGCCGCGCTCGCGGCAAATACGACGAGATGATCGTGCGCGTAGTCTTGCGCGGCCTGGGCGTCGACGCGCGGCGCGTGGAGCGCCTGGCGACCTTGCCGCTGCCGAGCTCGCCGTCGCACTGATACGGCTGCCATCCGCCTGGTCGCGTACTTGCCGCGCGACGCCTGCTCTCGTGGCGCACCGCCTGCATTCAAACGAACGTGGTGAGCACGGTGATGGAGGGGCAGTTGACGGTCGAGCGATCGCTGGAGGCGACCGTCCTCGTGCGCATCGCGGGCCGCTGGCATCTCAGCGGCGATCTGGCGGTGCCGCAGGCTGTTGATGCTGCGGTCGCCGGCCCGCCGCTCGCACGCCTTCTGACATTCGACGCGAGCGCGGTGACCGACTGGGACAGCGCGCTGGCCGTGGTGGTTGGGCGCATCCTGGATCGGTGTCGACGGAACAGCGTGCCCGCCGATACGAGCGGGCTGCCCGCGGGCCTCCAAAGGCTGCTGGCGCTGTCGACCGCGGTGGCCTCGCAACCGCCGGCGGCCCCGCCGCCAAGAATGTCGCTACTCGCGCGCGTCGGTACCCGCGCGATCGAACGTGGGCGGACGACGCTGCTGGTGCTGGAATTCGTCGGGCAGCTGAGCTACTCGCTCATGCGCTTCGTCGCCGGCCGTGCGCGAGTGCGTCCGCGCGATCTCCTCGCGGAGATCGAGATCGCCAGCGTGCGGTCCTTTGGCATCGTCGGCATCGTCAGCTTCCTGCTTGGCCTCATCCTCGCATTCGTCGGCGGCGTAACGCTGCGGCAGTTCGGCGCGACGCTCTACGTCGCCAACGTCGTGACCATCGCCATGGTGCGCGAGCTCGGCCCGATCATGACCGCCATCGTGATCGCCGGTCGCAACGGTTCCGCCTACGCAGCGCAGCTCGGCACCATGAAGGTCACGCAAGAAATCGACGCGCTCACCACGATGGCGCTGCCGCCGAGCGACTTCCTCGTGCTGCCGCGCGCGCTGGCGCTGTCGCTGATGATGCCGCTCCTGGTCGTCTACGGCGACTTCATCGCGCTCGGCGCGGGTGGTCTCGTCTATGGCGCCGGCGGCGGCTCGATCACGACCTACGCGGTGCAAGTCAAGGGTGCGATCACGCTGACGACCTTCTGGGTTGGCTTCATCAAGAGTATCGTCTTCGGCGTCGTCGTCGCACTCTGCGGCTGCATCGCCGGCTTGCGCGCATCGAAGAGCGCTGCCGCCGTCGGCGAGGCCGCGACCGCCGCTGTCGTCAGCTCGATCGTTGCGATCATCGCTCTCGACGGCGTGTTTGCCCTCTTGCTCAACGTGATGGGGATTTGATGGACCTGCACCCGCAAATCACCGTCGAGAAGCTCACGTTGGCCTACGGCAGCTTCGTGGTGATGAAGGACATCTCGTTCGCCGTCGAGCGTGGGGCCATCTTCTTCATCACGGGTGGCAGCGGCAGTGGCAAGAGCACGGTCATGCGTGCGCTCATCGGATTGCAGCAGCCAGCGAGCGGCGCGATCTTCTACGATGGCGACGACTTTCTGCGCCAGGACGACGCGCAGCGCGAGCTGACGTTGCGCCGGATCGGCGTGCTGTATCAGTCGAGCGGCCTCTTCTCTTCGATGACCGTGGGCGAGAACGTAAGCCTGCCGCTGACCGAGTTCACAGATCTCGCGCCCGACGCCGTGCGCGGGGTGGCTGCGCTCAAGCTCGCGCTCGTGGGCCTCGCCGGATTCGAGGACTTCTACCCGGCAGAGCTGTCGGGTGGCATGCAAAAGCGGGCGGGCATCGCGCGTGCGATGGCGCTTGATCCGGAGATCCTGTTTCTCGACGAGCCGTCTGCTGGGCTCGACCCCGTCTCGGCGCGCCGGCTCGACGAGCTCATCGTGGAACTGCGCGACAGCTTGGGCACGACGGTCGTCATCGTCTCGCACGAGCTGGCGAGCATTCTTGGCATTGGTGACGCCTCGATCTTTCTCGACACGACGATGCGCTCCATCAGCGCGAGCGGACCACCGAAGGAGCTCTTGGCACATCCGCCGAACGAGCGCGTTCGCGAGTTTCTGACGCGGGGCGGTTCGTCGGTCGTCGAAGGAGGCGCCGGTGTCTAGAAAACCGAGCCCAACGCTGGTGGGCGCATTCGTAGTCGGCGCGGCGCTGCTGCTCGTCGCTGCCGTGGCGGTCTGGGGCTCGGGCCGCCTATTCGACCGCCGTTATCACTACGTCTGTTACTTCCCGGGTTCCGTCAACGGTCTCAAGATTGGCGCGGCGGTCAAGTACCGCGGTGTTCCCATCGGCCAGGTCGTCGGCATGCGCATCCGCTTTCAGCAGCCGAGAGACGACACGCGCATTCCGGTCTTCGTCGAGATGAGCGGCAAGCGGCTGCGTGAGCTCGGCGCCTCGGAGGCGGCGACATCGAAGATCGTCAAGGAGCTCATCGGGGCGGGTCTCCGCGCACGGCTGGAGAGCGAAAGCCTCGTGACCGGCCAGCTCTATGTGAACCTGGACATGCATCCCGAAGTAGCGGCCCGTCTGCTGCACGCTGAGGGTGGATATCCCGAGATCCCGACGATTCCGACGCCGCTCGAAGAGGCGGAAAAGTCTCTGTCAGGGCTGTTCGCGCAGCTCAAGACACTCGATCTATCGGGTACCGCGCGATCGCTATCGAGCGCGATCGAGGGGATCAATGTCCTCGTCAACACACCGAGCGTCGCCCGGACGATCAAGGAGCTGCCGACGACGGTGGCATCGGTACGGCACCTCGTGCAGGACGTCGACGCCGGGCTCGACAAGCTAGGGAAGGGCCTGCAAACGTCGCTGGCGGTTCGCGGTCCCGTCTTCACGGAGTTCGAGCGCACGCTCGGTGACGTGCAACGCGCGGCCGAATCGGTCCGCCAGCTCGCCGAATACCTTCGGCGCAACCCGAATGCGTTGATCGTCGGACGCAAGAGGCCCTGATGCTGCGAATGCCTCGAATGCTGGTTCCAATCCAATTAGCGGCGCTGTTCGCCACCGGTTGTTCGTTCTTGAAGGCGCGTTCAGATCCGACGCGCTATTTCGTGCTCACAGCGAGCGCGCCTGAGAAGCCGGCGCCGCCGCCGGCGATCGCTGTCGGGCTCGAGCGCGTAGAGCTGCCGGAATACCTGGTAAGGGCCGAGCTGGTGACGCGGTCCGGCTCGAACCAGCTCCAAATAGCCGAATACGAGGTCTGGGGCGAGCCCATCAAGGACGGCTTCGCGCGCACATTGCGTCGCGATCTGGAGAAGGAGCTCGGTGGCAATGTCGCCGCCGCACCGTTCGAGCCCTCCGCGAAGCCAGACGTCACCGTCGCGATCGAGGTGCAACACTTCGAACGTGTCGCTGGGCGAGGGCGCGGTGCTCGATGCGCGCTGGACCGTCCGCGACAAGAATGGAACGGTTCTCGCGCACGGCGCCGCTCACGAACGCCGGCCGCTCGCAAAGGACGATGACACGCAATCGGCAGTCGCGGCGCTATCGCGCGACGTGGGCGCGCTCGCCGACGAGGTCGCGATTGCAGTGCGCGCCGACGCCCGACGGCGACAAGAGGCGGCCCGTGCCCACAGCGGAGTAGGGGAATGACCACCTAGAGCACGAGAGATTACGACCTACCGTTGTCGTCATGGCCACCGAACGCCGGCGCATCCTGGTCGTCGACGACAGCGAAGACATCCGCGAACTGTTGGAGTTCGTGCTCGAAAAGGCGGGCTACGGCGTACGTGTCGCGGCGGATGGGCGTGAAGGGCTCGATGCCGTGCGCGAGCACCGGCCCGACTTGATCATCACGGACATCGCGATGCCTGTCATGGATGGCTTCGAGTTTCTCGTGCATCTGCGCAGCGACTTTCGTCCGCCATTGCCTCCGGTGATCGTCTCGTCGGGTTTCGACATGACTGCCGAGAAGGCCATGGCGCTCGGTGCCGTCCGCTTTGTGGCCAAGCCCGTCGAGTCAGCGGTGTTGCTGCAAGCTGTCGAGCAGGTGCTCATCGGCCAACCGGCCGAGGCGTCCGAGCTGGAGCGCGAACGCTCTGCCGTGGAGTCCGCGCGGGCGCGCGCGGCCGCAGCGGCTGCGCGGCTATGTGCCACCCTCGCCGCCGAAGGTCCAGCGCTGGGTCGGTCGCTTCCGGTTGTTGCGGAGTGGGTCTCGCGCTACTTCGGCATTGCGCCCGCAGGCGTCGCGCTCGCCGAAGACAACGGAATCCGCCTGGCGGGCGTGAGCCGCGACAGCTTCATCCCGGCGCGAACAAAGCTGTCGTCGAAGCTACTGTTCGAAACGGGTGTCCTGGCAGCCGGCTCGTCGTTCTTGGCGACTGAGAATGCCGAGCTGCTACGCGGTCCTCATGGAAGGGAGTACGGGTTGCAGTTTCTCGTCGCGGTCCCACTGTTGTTCGAGGATGTGCCCATCGGTGCGCTCGGCCTCTTCGACCGCGTGCCTCATCCATTCACGGCAGAGGACCTCTTGATCCTCGAAGGAGTGGGGCGCAATTTCTCGGAGGCGCTGCGCCCTGAGTCCCCGCTGCTCGGCAATCTCGGTGTTCGTCCCGTCGCCGCTGATGGATCTCATGCTTGCGAGCGAGCTCGCCTTGCTTCATCGAGGGCGAGGCGCGCTCGAGTTGCTCGTCGTCGAGATGGACCTGGGGGCGAGAGGTTCGGCGGATGCGCTCGAAATTCTCCATCGAGGATCGCCCCGGCTCGCAGTGTGCCGCCGAGACAGCGAGACGATCGCCCTATTCAAGCGCGATTCAGATGCAACCGTCGCCCGCGAGATAATCACCTCTTCGCTCTCTGTTCTGCAGGCAACCGGGGCCGTCCGCGCAGCGGGCTGGGTCTCGATCGTCGACACCGGGCTTGCGCCGGTGCCGGGTGAGATCGCGCTCCGGCTCGTCGATGTCGCCCTCGATCACTCTCGTTCGACGGGAGGGAGACGCATCGAGCGCACCTTGATCGTGACGGAGCCTACGCGCGATGCGGCGGCGGCCACAGGCCTTCAAACCTGATTCGAGAGGAAACCGACCATGACCGAGATCATCGTGATAGGGGCGGGACCGGCCGGCGTGCTGGCGGCCCTTCGTGCGGCGGACCTTGGCGCGCGCACCACGCTGGTGGCGAGCGCCGAATTCGGAGGCATGGCCGCGAACGACGGGCCAGTTCCAGTGCGCACTTTGGCGTATGTTGCCAAGCTGATTCGCGACGCTCGCCAACTCGGCCGATACGGCGTCGCCGTCGGTGAGCCGGCGCTCGACTATCCACGCCTGCTGGCGCGCGTTCGCGAGGTCGTCAGCGACGTTCGTGAGCGGTCTTCCTTGCACGAGCAGATCGATCGCGCGGGCGTGACCATCCACGAGAACGTCGGCCATGCACGCTTCGTCGGCCCACACGAGATCATCACCCAATCAGGACTACGGCTGGCAGCTGACAAGTTCGTCATCTGCACTGGCGGCACCGGCCGGTCGTTGAACGTTCCCGGGGTCGAGTTTACGACCACCCATCGAGACGCCTGGGCGTTGACGTCGGTGCCTCCGTCGTTGCTCGTGGTCGGCGGCGGATCAACGGGTGTGCAGGTCGCTTCGATTCTCAACGGATTCGGAACACACGTCGAGCTGTTCGAGAAAGGCCCGCGCATCCTCAAGGCGGAAGATGACGATCTCGCGATGGCAGTTGCGACCGGATTCCGCGACTCCGGGATGGTGGTGCGAGAGAGCTTCGGGGCGATCGATTCGTTCGAAAGGACTCCGACGGGAGTCCGGATGAACTTCTCCAAGGATGGCAAGCAGGAGAGCGTCGAGGCTGCGCTTGCTGTCGTGGCGTTAGGCTGGGTAGCCGATACCAGCGGGTTGGATCTCGCCGCAGCAGGCGTGGCGTGTGATGCCCGAGGGTTCGTGAAGGTGGACGAATACCTGCGGACCTCGGCGTCCCATATCTTCGCCGCTGGCGATGTCACGGGGCACGAGATGCTCGTGCCGCCTGCGATGCAAGAGGGCTTCATGGCCGCGACCAACGCGGTGCTAGGACCGAAGCTGCCCCGTGTGGAGCGGGTGAATACGATTGCCGGCTTCACAGACCCGGAGTATGCGCGGGCTGGGCTCACGGAAGCGAAGGCGCGTGAAACGCACGACGTCCTGACCGCGCTCGTCCATTTCGACGCGAGCGTCCGCAACATCATCGACGGGCGGACGGCTGGCTTTTGCAAGCTCGTCGTCGACCGAACCAACGCCCAGATCTTGGGTTGCCATGTTGTGGGCGAGCGGGCCGTCGAGATCGCGCAGGTCGCTGCGATCGCCATTTCCGCGCATATGCGCGCGGATGATCTCGCTCAGGTCCCGCTCTCGTTTCCAACGTACACAGGGAACCTCGCATACGTGGCGGCCGCCGCGGCACGCGAGCTCGATCTGAGCGTGGAGTGGCAAGCAAACGAGATACGGAGTCACTGACAGGCCCTAAATGAGTCAATGAGGAATGATTGCTCCCTTTTCCGGGAAGAGGAGCTGCACCTGAAAGATGACGGTCCATTTGGGGCCGATCGACGGAGCGACGGCGTTCCAGTAGCCCTGCGCGTTGATGTTCAGGTTCTGCTTTCCGAGCTGTACCAATTTCCCGAGACCGGCTCCGACGGGCACGATCCAGGCGTCGTTTTGCTTCCAGTCCTGCGCGAACAGAGGCGCGTAGATGAGGAACGTTCCCCTCGGCAGGTTGATGAACACGTTCGGCTGCAGAGCGAACTTCCAGACATTCGGCCGCGCGTCGTCGCCACCGACGGAGAACCTTTGCGAGAACGTGAATCCCGCCACGATGAATTTGTGGACCCAAACGAAGATCAATGCGGGGCCCATCTGCCATTTCCCCTGGCCGATGGCGGCGGTGGTAGCGGTGGGCAACAGAAGATCCACGCCCGGCCCGATGAAGAGCTCGCCGACGTTGATGGCGAAGAAGAACTCCGGCTCGGAGTCGGCGAATCCCCAACTCGTGCCCGTGCCATTGTCGAGGTCGGGAATGCCTTTGACAGAGACGTCGAGAATCGCGATCAGCGCGAGCCGCCTGGTCAACCCGATGGGAACGGTCGGCTGAAGATGGACTCCTGCCGCGGTTCGATTAAAGGTGCCGACGCCACCGTCGAAGTTGAACCCGATCGTCAAACTGTCGAGGCCTGAGATTGGGTTCTGTCCGGCTTCGGGCAACTTCCTTTTGTCTTTGGCGGGAACGTTCTGTGCTGTCGGCTGCGATGCAGGTGCCGTCGGTGGTGATGTGATGTCGTCGGCATAGAGTGTCCGAGCGTTCACAAGCGACAACACACAGACGAGGCAGCACAACGCAGCCGTCGGCATCATGTTTCGAGCTCGGTGATCCAGCGCAGCGCTCGCAGGCCGGGCATGAAGCAGTACTCGCCACCGCGATTGACGACGAACTGAGGCAGCCCGGCGAGCCGACGGCGGATCGGCACCTGGGGGACGGTGAACTGGTCGCCGGGCTCGACGTGCGGCCCGACGAGCGGATCCTCGCTCGTCGGGCGCGCCGATGAACGTGCCGTCGTTGATCCACTGCGTCTGAACGAACTCGAACTGCCGATCGAGGTCAGCGACGATGCAGGTGAACAAGATGCCGCGGTCGGCGCCGTCGTCCTCCAGCACGCCGTCGGGCAGCTCGGGCCGTAGTTCGTGCTGCGCCGGATCATCCGGTGCCGGCGCACGACGCCGACGATGGGCGCGTCGCGTGCGTTCATCCGACGAGCGTGCGCGCCGAGCGGGCACTTGATCCCGCGAGCGTCGTCGGCCGCAGCGTAGAGAAAGGCGTTGTTCCGCTTTGGATCGGCCCCGAGCTCCGGATCGTCGTGCTCGGGCGCGAGCACCAGTGGCGCACCGCTCGGCCAGCGGCCGACGAACTTGGCGGCCAGGAGCTCTTCTTCGGCTCGACTCTGAGCGCGCGCGCGCACGTACTGGCGGAACGCTGCCTCGCGCGCGTGGAGCTTTCGGAACACGATGTAGCTGCCGTTCTTGCCGAGCGCCTCGGGCTCGGCAGCGGCGCGACATCGCCGCTCTCGTTTGGATAGCCGAGGACGAACTCGCCCGGCTTTGAGCGGTTGCTCGCGCGGATTCGATCCCGGGATGCCGCTGCCCTCGATGGCCGGCTGGCCGATGCCGTCCCTGAAGCCGAAGGCCGTTCGCTCGTCGGGTCGCTGGTACGTGTCCTGCTGCCAGATCGCGGGCACGCCCGTCAGGTCGCGCAGCGCTGCGCGGGCGCCTTGCAGCACCGCACTCAGACGCGAGGCGTCCGGCGCGAGCGCGTAGATGGCGATGTGGACGTCCGGGCGCCCGAGCGGCGGCTCCCAGCGCTCGGGCGCGTTCGCACCGGTGTCGCCGAGGAGGTCTGCGCGCGCGGCCATTCCCTGCCGAAACGTCTCGGGGAAGGTGGCGAGGTTGTCCGCGGGCACGCCGAGCGCCTTGAGCCCCTGGAAGGTGAGCGCGACCGCGGCCCAGGCGTCGCGCTTCGGGTCTTGCGAGCTCGGCGCCGCGGCGACGAGCGTGGGAATCAGGCGGCGCAGGAGCTCGCGCCCATCGCGGCGATCGTCGACGCGCGCGAGCATGAGCGTGCCGACGTACGGCGAAGGGCGCGGGTACAGGACCGCGGCCTGAATGTCGTCGAGCTCCAAGCGGACCGCCGAATCCCCGCTCATCGTCGTCACCCGGCGGGCGAATGTTGTGGTTGCTCGTGATGGTGATGGTGGTCGTCCATCGGCCGCCCGACGAGCGCGCTCAGCATCCGCTCGCGCTCTATCGGGATCGGCGGATTGGGCGGCGCGAGGTACGGAAACACGCTGGAAGCCGGCACCGTCGCCTGCTGGACGCCCTCGGTGATGCGCGGTCCTTTGTCCGCGTTGATGATCAAGTTGTACAGCGTGTCCATCATCTCGTCGTTGAACGATCGGCCGCCGCACGTCTCGTGCGGGCGTCCTTCGAGCACCGCGCGCTCGATCTCGAAGAAGCTGTTTTCGGCGAACGGCTTGGCGACGTCGACGACGAGGTAGTCGGCGAGCAGCAGGTCGGTCAACGGATGCGACGCCGTCCGGCCCGAGTGGCCAGTCGGTCTTGCCGTCGATACTGGTCCATCGCGGCGAGGTTCGCGTTCAGCCGGGCGCGGTACAGCGCCGCGGTAGTCCTTGCTCATATGGAAGGCGTCTTCGAGGTTGTAGAGATCGCGGACCTCCAGATCGCGATTGACCTGGTCGTACTGCTTCATCGACATGATCACGTTCTTGATCTCGGGTCGACCGAACCGTTCGAGACGGATCGGGAGCTTGCCGGCGACGACGGTCTCGGCGACGACTCCGAATAGCGGCGGACCGCCGTTGCGCGGCAGCCGCTTGGCGTCGACTTCGACGATGAGGCTCAACGCGTTGAGCCCGGTGAGGCTGTTGTCTCCCGGGTTCTTGAAGGCGAGCCGGCCGGTCTTGATCGTTTCCAGGTAGGCCGGCAGGTCGATGAAGAATGGGTCCGAGCGCAGTCCGGCATAGACGCGCATGCCGTCGCCTTGCGCGCCGCGCTCGTCGTTCACGCGAAAGCGTAGCGGCTTACCGGACGGGCCAATGCACACGCCCCACTGTTCCGGCAGTGCATCGCCGCCTCGCGATTGCGGCGCCTCGAAGCTGCACGCAAAGACGAGCTCCGTCTCCTCTCGCGCCGAAGACAAAAGCTGGCTTGTCGGCTGCGATCGCGAGCGGCCGAAGTCGGAAGCGGTACACGATCGCGTCCGAGAACGACGAAGCGCGCCTCGCCAGCGGGTACACGTCCATCGCGAGCACGAGATGATCGGGCCGCTCGGGGCTCGGGAATGCGTACACGTCGCAGATGTCGCCGGCTGGACCGGCGATGGCCCGCGGCCCGGAGAAATGATCAGACATGGTCGGCTCCTTCGTGGTCAGGCGGACGCGAGATCGAGAAGCGGCTTCAACACCGGGTTCTTGAGCGCCTCGGCTGGCACCGGGCGTGTCGAGCACCTTCTCGAACGCGCGCTCGAGCTCCAGCGCCTTCAAGACCTGCTTCACCGTCGGCTGCGGATAGGCGGCGACGAAGTTGCCCGCTTCGGTCGCGTGCGCCTGGAACCAATCTTTGACCTTCGGCGACTTGACGCCCGGGTATCCCTCGACGTGACTCCAGGTCTCGTCGAAGTTGTTTCCGATCGCCGTTGCCGCGAAGTCGTCGATGTACTTGTCCCAATCGCCGTCGAAGCTGCTGGCGAACATCAGCCGCTTGCCACCGTCGAGGAGCACGAACCGCGCTTCATGCAAGGTGCCGATCTGTGCGACGGCCTCTTGCGTACGCGGATTCGCCATGTGTTCCTTCAGCACGTTGCGCAGCGTCTCCTCGTGTCCCGGGATCACATCGCCGATGACGAGGAACTCCGTTCTCGCTCCCACGTTCAGTCCCGGCCGCTTTGCAGTTCCCATGTCGCACCCCTTTTAGAATTTCTGGTCGATGATCCCCGCGAGCGCATTCAGCCCGGGGACGAACAGGTATTCGCCACCCTTGACTCGGACGAACGTCGGCAGATCGAACAGGAACGGTCGTTTGGCGCCGGGCACGGACATCTGGGACCCTTCGCCGCCAACACCATTGATCGGGTCCTGCTCGTTGGGATCGAGCCCGATGAACTCGCCGCCCTTCATCCATTCGTGCTGCACGAACTCGAATTGCCGCTCGATGTTGGCGTTGATGAAGATGTTGATGAGCCCGCGATCGACGCCGTCATCGTCTAGCGCGCCGTCTGCGAGAAGTGGACCGTACTCGACACCGCGCCGGATCAATCGGTGCCGTCGAACTTCCGTCGACCGTCGCAACGTCGACCCGCGCGGATTGCTGCGGCGCAGGTGCGCACCGAGCGGGCAGCGCATGCCGCCTTCGTCGCCTTGATACGTGAAGTTGTTGCGACGCTGAGGATCGGCCGCGATCGCCGGATCGTCCTTTTCCGGCGATAGATCGAGCGGACATCCGCTGCGCCAGCGCCCGACGATCTTCGCTGCGACCAATTCCTGGTGGTACTCATCGTCGGAGCCGTAGAGCGACTTCGCGGCGGTCGCCAGATATCGACGAAACGCTGCGACGTCTTGATAGAGCTTGCGGAACACGAGGTATGTTCCGTTGCGACGCAGTTCGAGCGGCTCGGGCGCCGTCGTGCCTTCGGGGCCGACCTCATCCTCGTAGCCCAACAGGAACTCGCCGGGCTTCAGCGGGCGCCACGTGCCATCCCGCTGCAGCACGCCATCACCGGGAGACATCGGTGTGTCGGAGCCCTCGATCGGCGGTTGCGAGATCGGATCGTAGAAGCCGAAGTGCTGGCCTTCCGAGCCGATCCCGTTTTCGTGCGCGAGCGCCTTCGTGTCCTGAATGAAGCGGACCTCGACGCCGCCCGTCGCGTCCATTTCGGAGCGAATGACGCGCATCGCCTCTTCACGACCTTCGTCGGAATCGGTTCGAATCCACCCCATCGCGTGAATGTCGGGACCGCCGAGCCCGCCTTCCCAGTGTTCTGGCGCATGCGGCCCGACATCACCGACGGCCGCCGCGCGACGCCGCATGCCCATCCGGAACGCTTCGGGGAAGCTGTCGAGCGAGGGCCGAGAAAGCCTGAGCGCTTTCAGCCCTTCGTAGGTGAAGCCGATGTTGACCGTGAATCGGGTACCGTGCGCTTCCTGCAGCGCGTTGACGCGCTTCGACAGGTTGCGCAGCCAGATCCGCGCTTTGCCGCCGTCGGTGAACTTCACGAAGATGTGGCGGCCAAAGCGCATCAGGATGGGAGCGACGACGTTGTCCTGAATGTCGTGAAGGTTCTCCTTCAGGTCCGCCGCCGTCAGGTTTCGAGTGCTCATCGTCGCGCTCCTCGGAGCAGGCGTTCGCTCCTTCGTGGTCAGTGAGTCGCGCTCGGCCGGTTTTCTGCAAAGTGCTCGTGCTCGGCGACGTCCTCGTACTGCCACTGACGGCCGACATCCGTGTCGATCATGGCGTCGCTCTTGATGGGCTCGTACGGCGCGGCAAGCTCTTTCAAGAAGGCCTCGACCTGGTCCTCGAGCTTGCCGCCGGCTGCACTGACGGCTCGCTGGAACTTCTGCGTCTTCGCGTACCAGTCCGCCGCCTTGTAGATCTGGGTGATGCTGAGGCTCGGCGCGACGTCGTACACGGCCAGCGTCTTGATCTGACCGCTTGCGATGAAGGCCACGATGTCGCGCGCCGACACATTGGGACCAATCGGGCAACCGACACAATGGCCCCAGACTGCTGACAGGTTGTCCTTACCGTTGAGAATGAAGTCGTCGAAATATTTTTCGACGCTGCCGTCGAACTGAGAAATGAAGAAGAGGGTCCAACCGTCGAAATCGGGAGTCTTCGCGACAAACCAGCGGGCGGTCCGGATCAGTCCGAGCTTCGTCATCTGCTCCGAGAACGTCTCTCCAGGTGGGTTGATCCAGCCACCGGGGGCCAGCGCCTTGGTGAGCTTCACCAGGTCGGCGTCGGGCTTGAGAGCCCACATTCCGGTAAATTCCATGACCTCGTTCTTGCTGCCCTTGCCCATCAGGAGGCCCGGGTAACGCAGGCCCCACGCGGAGGCGTTCGTGCTCGGTCCCGACGGGTTACGCGGATTTTGTGGCATGGTTGCGTCTCCTTATTCAGGTGAAACGCTCACTGGGGACTGCTTTATGGGTCGAATGGATCGATCGGATAGATGATTCTTATGAGGGGCACACCGTGAGCGCCGCTCGCCAGTGTCGAAGACGCGTTCGTCGAGCGAGCAAGCCGGTCTTGGTATCTGCTGAGATCGATCGATCTCCAAGGCAGCGACGGCGATGCCTTGCGCCCAGCCACCGCCGCAACGGAGGGCACTGTTCTCCGAGGCACGAACTAATCCGGACAAGTCACGAGCCGCGGATCCTGGCGGCGAGCTGACCGGCCCCCAAACGGTGGACAGTTTTCGGGGCGAATTTTCCTACTCTTGACCGGCCCCCAAGCGGTGGACAGTTTTCGGGGCGAATTTTCCTACTCTTAATTGCCCTCGCCGAGGGCGCCAGCAGACGGGCCACGTACTGCGCCGGCGCCAAGTTTCCAAGCGAGGAATGGGGTCTCGTTTCGTTGTAGTCCTTTCTCCAGCTCTCGATGATCTCTCGAGCCTCCTGGAGCGACGCGAACCAGTTCGCGTCCAGGCACTCGTCCCGCAGTTTCCCGTTGAAGCTCTCGATGTAGCCGTTCTCGGTCGGCCGCCCCGGCCGGATGAAGTCCAACTGGATCTTCCGTGTGAATGCCCATTCGTCGAGATGCTGCGACGTAAATTCCGGCCCGTTGTCGACCGTGATGATGCCGGGCGTCCCGCGCTGCGCGATGACTCCGTCGAGGATCGCGGTCACCGTCCGCGATGGCTGCGCATGATCGACGTGGATCGCCACACTCTCTCGGCTATAGCAGTCGACCACCGTCAGCATTCTGATCCGCCGCCCGCTGCTCAGCGCGTCCGAGACGAAGTCCATTGCCCATCGCTCGTTGATCCGCAGCGGCGCCGGCGGCAGGCAGCGCAGGTGACCGACCGACCTCTTCTTCCGTCGCTGTCGCACGATCAGCCCCTCCAGTCGATACAGCCGATGGATGCGCTTGATGTTCACCAGCCACCCCTCTCGTCGCAGCAGCACGTGCAGGCGCCGGTAGCCGTATCGCGGACGCGCCAGCGCCAGCTCGCGGAGCCGCAGCCGCAGCCGCCGGTCGTCCCGCCGCGTGCGCCTCTTGTAGAACGTGCTGCGTTGCAGCCGCAGCAGCCTGCACGCTCACTTGCGCGACATTGGACTCCTTCAAATTACGAGAAAACAGCCTCTCGTTCGAGTCCACTTTGTCGGGAGCAGGTCACCCTATCGGAGGTAGTCGGCGGGAGGCTCAAGCCCCGAGCCCCGGCGTAGCGGCCCCACGAAACCGCATTCATTCCTCCTATACTCTATACTCCGCGCGCATCGACGGCTTCATCGGCATTCCCTCGGCGGCGCTCGCCTTCCAATGGTCCACGCGCGCGCGCTACTACTTTGATCTGCGCGTCGGCTACGTCCTCGGCTGCCTGGTCGTGTCGCAGGCGGCCTTCGATCCACTGCCGATGGAGGCGCAGCAGGCGGTGCGCAGCGCGGCGGCCATGTTGATGCGCCACATGGAGGACATGGGCGAGCAGCAGGACGACGCGCTCATCCATTCGCTCTTCGAGAAGCAGGGAATGCACCGGGAGGACGTGCCGTCCAGCTTCCGCGCCAACTTCCTCGAGGCGGCGCGGACGGCGCGGCTGGCGCTCGGGGGATCCTTGACTACGCAAGCGTTGCTCGATTCAATCAATGGCTGGCTGGCAGACTATCGATCGGATCATCGCTGATGCGTGCACTCACCCTTCGTCTCCTCCTCGGATCCTCGTCTTTGGCGCTCGCCGATCCGGTGACCGTCGATCCCTACGAGTACATGTGCACCGGCGTCGGCGCCGCTACGGGGAACGAGCCCCGTCCGGGCGCGCGCCCCGCCGGCCCCGCGCAGCCGGAGTAGCGGCCATGCCACAAGCAATCGGCCACGCCGGAGCTCGCATCTACTACGAGGTGCACGGCAAGGAGGGCCCGAACGTCGTCCTCATTCAGGGGCTCGGCCTGTCGTCGCGGCTCTGGTTCGACCTTCCACGACGGCTCGCGGCGGACACGCGCGATCCATATCGTGTCGTCGTCCTCGACAATCGTGGGACGGGAAGGAGCGCCCGACCGCTTCGCGTCTATCGCGTTCCGCACATGGCCGATGACGTCGCCGCGGTCCTGGACGCCGCGGGAGCGACGAGCGCGTTCGTGGTCGGGATCTCGATGGGCGGGATGATCGCGCAGGAGGTCGGGCTGCGTCACCGGGCACGCGTCCTCGGTCTGGCGCTTCTGGCGACGAGCGCGGGGTTCCCGGACGTGCGCCTGCCGCGACTGAAGACGATCGCCACCCTGTTCGCTCTGCCGATCCTGCGACCGCGAGATCCGCGTCGCGCCCTGGGCGAGTTGCTACTGTCTCAGGCTCACCGCCCCCGCGCGTTGGAGCTGCTCGCCGAGTGGCCAGCGGCAATGTTCGCGGAGCCGACCCCGACGTGGGCGGTCTTCGCGCAGATGGCCGGAGTCGCGACCCACTCTACAGGCTCCCGGCTGGGCGAGCTCTCCTGCCCGGCAGTCGTGGTTACGGGCGGCGACGACGCGCTGGTACCGTCGGGCAACAGCCGAATCCTCGCGCAGCGCATCCGCGGCGCCGAGCTCGAGGTGATCCCGGACTGCGGTCACGCGATCACGGTCACCGATGTCGAGGTCGTGCAGCGTGCGCTGGCTCGACTGCGCCAGGCGCACGCGGCTAACCGACTCGGCGGCGGGGCGTAGAGAGTTTTCGGCTCAGGCCACCAGATTCCTGCGATAATCGAAGCGCTGTGACTCCATCGGCGCTGCGCTTCGGAGGGACGGAACGATTCCGCATCCTGCGCCAGATCGGCGAAGGCGGCATGGGGGTCGTCTATGAAGCGCACGACCAGGAGCGCAACTGCCGGGTGGCGTTGAAGACGCTGCGCACGCGAGAGCCGCGCGCGATCCTGCGTCTCAAGCACGAGTTTCGTGCGCTCCGCGACTTGCAACATCCGAACCTGGTGAGCTTCGGGGAGCTGTTCGAGTCGGCGGGCAACTGGTTCTTCACGATGGAGCTGGTGCACGGCGTAGACCTCCTGAGCTGGGCCGGTGTGGCCACGCCCGAGCGCATGAATTCGGTCTCGACCATTCGCGTCACGCACACCACGATGGTCGGGGAGAGGTCGAAGAACGACGGAGCGACCGCGCCACGTCCGCCAAACGCAAGCGCGCCGATACTCGACGATGGACGGTTGCGCGAAGGGTTGCGCCAGCTCGCTCGGGGTCTGATCGCGCTGCACGACGCGGGCAAGGTGCACCGCGACATCAAGCCCTCCAACATCCTGGTGACGGCGGAGCCACGCGTCGTGCTGCTCGACTTCGGGCTGGTCTCCGATCTGCTCGACGACGCGCGCCAGAGCGACAACGAGGTGGCCGGCACCCTTTTCTTCATGGCGCCCGAGCAGACGACGCCAAACCCGGTCGGTCCGCCCGCCGACTGGTACGCGGTCGGTGTGCTCCTCTACGTTGCCCTGACCGGGCGACCGCCGCTCGTCGGCGCTCGCGATGTGCTCATAGAGCTCAAGCGGACGTGCGAGCCGCCGCCGCCGCGCTCGATCGCGCCCGACGTGCCCGCCGACTTGAATCTGCTGTGCATGGAGCTGTTGCAAATCGACCCAGCGCGCCGACCGAGCGGGCTCGAGGTGCTGCGTCGGCTGGGTGCCGAGCCGGCGTCCCTGCCGAACCGCGCGACCTCGACGACCGAGGCTCCGTTCGTCGGTCGCGACCAGCAGTTGGGCGAGCTGCGACGCGCGTTCGAGGACAGCCGCGCTGGACGCGCCGTAACGGTGCTGGTGCACGGCGAGTCCGGCGTCGGCAAGACCACGTTGGTGCGACGG
Organism: uncultured delta proteobacterium; assembly: GCA_963816965.1. GTDB lineage: Bacteria > Myxococcota_A > Polyangia > Palsa-1104 > Palsa-1104 > JAQBQH01. Next base: position 1,225,850 of record CAWFMP010000004.1, on the reverse strand, counting down.
TTCGCCGACGAGCTGGTGCGCGACGAAAAGGGCGCCGTCGTGCTCAAAGGACGCTGCTACGAGCGCGAGTCGGTTCCCTACAAGGCGATCGACGAGGTGGTCGATGGGCTCAGCCGGCACCTCAGGCGTCTGCCCGAGGTCGATGCCGCGGCGCTCTTGCCGCGCATGGCCTCGCTCTTGACGCACGTGTTCCCGGTGCTACTCGACGTGGAGCCGTTCGCGGCTGCTCCCCGTCTTCAGCACGAGCTCACCGACCCGCAGGAGCTGCGCGCACGCGTGTTCGCGGCGCTCCGCGAGCTGCTCACGCGCCTGAGCGATCGTCACCCGGTGGTGCTGATGATCGACGATCTTCAATGGGCCGACGCCGACAGCCTCGCGTTGCTCGCGGAGGTACTGCGACCGCCGATGCCGCCCACGTTGCTCCTGATTGGGACCGTGCGCACGGTGTCGGAGCCGGCGGTGACCCAGCGTGCCTTTGATTCTTGGGCACCGCTGCTCGCCGATCCCCGCCATGTCTGGCTGCAGAATTTGCCGCGGGCGGAGGCGCGCCTGCTCGTCGGCCTGCTCGCGGCTGCGCCGGATGCCGAGGGGAGGGTCGACGTCGACGCCATCGCCGAGGAGTCGGAGGGGCATCCGTTGTTCATCGATGTGCTGATTCGCCACCGTCTGTCGCACGGCAATACCGCGACCGAACCGCGGCTCGAGGAGGCGCTGTGGGAGCGGGTCAACGCTCTCGACCTTGCCGAGCGCAGAGTCCTCGAAGTGGTCGCCGTGGCGGGACGGCCGCTCTCACAGGCCCTGGTCGCGCGAGCAGCCGGCCTCGACCTGGGGCAGTTCAGCGAGGCTGCGGCCCACCTCCGGCGCGCCAACTTCGTGCGCACCGAAGGAGTGCGCTCGACCGACGCGATGGAGCCCTACCACGATCGCGTTCGCGCTGCGGTCCACGACAATCTGTCGGCGGCGCGCCTGGCGCAGTGCCACAAGCGGCTGGCCCTGGCGATGGAAGCGAGCGGCAGCGACGACTCCGAGGCGCTCGCAGTCCACTGGGAGGGAGCGGGCGAACCCAGCCGCGCCGCCGGCTACGCGGTCATCGCCGCGGCTCGCGCCGCCAAGGCCCTCGCCTTCGACCGCGCCGCCGAGCTGTATCGCACGGCGCTCGTCACGCATCCATTCGAAGCGAGCAAGGAGCGGGAGATCAGGACCCTGCTCGCCGAGGCGCTGGCAAATGCCGGCCGGAGCGCCGAGGCCGCCGAAGCGTTCCGGGCGGCGTGCGCTTTGGCCAAGGGCCCCGACGCCCTCGATCTGACGCGACGCGCGGCGGAGCAGCTCCTCATCAGCGGGCGCATCGCCGAGGGGCTGGCCGAGGTCGACCCGGTGTTGGCCGCCGCGGGTCTGCGGCTTCCGACCACGTCGCGACGCGCGCTCTTCGCGCTGCTTATTCGACGCGCACGCATCCGTCTGCGCGGGGTCGGGTTTCGCGAGCGCCACGCCGCTGATGTTGCGCCGAGTGTCCTCAAGCTGATCGATCTCACGTTCTCGGTTTCGCAGGGGCTGGTCTGGGTCGACGTCATTCGCGGCGCCGAGTTCCAGACGCGCCATGTCTTGCTCGCGCTCAAGGCCGGAGAGCCCTACCGACTCGCACGTGCGCTGGCAATCGAAGCCGGGTTCGCAGCGACGTCGGGGGGGCGGGGACCGCGTCGGGCGGCGCGCCTGATCGAGATCGCGCAAGCGCTGGCCGAGAAGTGCGGACAACCGCAAGCGCTCGGGTTCTTCCTCGCGGCGTCGGGCTTCGCCGCCTTGGCGCAGGGCCACTGGCGGGAGGCTCGCGACCTCAACGAGAGAGCGGAGACGATCTTCGCCGAGCGCTGTACAGGCAACCATTGGGAACTCGCCTTCGCCCGAACGAACCTGCTTTGGGGCATGAACATGCTCGGCACGCTCGGCGATCTCGGTAGGCGCGGTTTCAAGCACGCCGACATGGCGCTCGGCCGGGGTGATCTTTTCGCCCGCGCCTCGATGATCTGTGGACCGGTCTCGTTGGCCTATCTGGCTCAGGATGATCCAGAGGCGGCGGCGCTCGAGGTCGACGGCGCGATAGCGCACTGGTCCGGGCAAGAGTTCTACTTGCAACATCTGTACGCCGAGGTGGCTCGGAGCAACTGCAGCCTGTACGTCGGCGAGCCTGAACGGGCATACCGCCGCATGGTGGAGACCTGGCCGCGCCTGCGCCGTTCGTTCCTGCTCCACTTCCAGATCACCCGCATTCAGGTCTTGGAGGTGCGGGCGCGCGCGGCGGCGGCGTTCGCCCTGGTCGCACGCGGCGCGCAGCAGAAGCGTCTGTTCGCCGAGACAGAGCGCCTGGCGCGTCAGCTCGAGGCCGAGCGATTTCCATTCTGTCGGGCCGTGGCGACGCTGCTGCGCGCCGAGCAGGCGCTCGGACGCGGAGACAACGAGCGCGCGAGCACGCTTCTATCCGACGCTGCGCTGGCGCTCGACGCCAGCGAGATGTGGGCCTACGCCGCGGCGGCGCGTCGACGGCGCGGGCTGCTCATCGGTGGCGATGAAGGGCGTGGTCTGGTCGCGAGCGCCGAGCAGCGTCTGGTTGAGCTGGGCGTTCACAACCCGGCGCGCCTCGCCATCGTGTACGCCCCATGAGCGCGTCCGTGACGTTCGCCGAGAGGCGATGGTTCAAAGCGCCGGCGGAGCTGCGCCACGCGAGCGATCAATGCGACGACGACGTCAACCAGGCGCGTTTGCCGGGATGCGTCGTCATCAACGCGCGTTCGTGCGGCGACTGGTGCTGCACATCGAGGCGTTCGCCGCTATCGAAAACCTGTTGTGTCATCGCACGTGCGCTGTTTGTTCGCCACGGTAGTCGGCGAGCATCGCCAGAGCCTGCTCGCGCAGTTCCTTCGAGACGTACCGTTTCGGCAAATCGCCGCGGATCGTTCGCGCGGCCGCGAAAAACTCCGCACGCAACGAAAGTTGACTAAGAGGACCTATCGGTCCCTGGGGCTGGGGCCTGCGGTCACGTGTGGCACCGTCGCTGCCGTGACAGAACCGCATTTGTCCGTCCTATGCTCATGTGGTCGATCATCTCATCGGATGCGCCCTCGACTATGTAGCGCTCGCCTTCATCCACTTGACGGTTCGCCTCCACCCACCGAGCGACTTCAGATATTCGACGGGCTGGTCCTCGACGGGGATGTGCAGGAACCGCAGCCTTCGTCGGCACCGTCGGGATCACGCGGCGGCACAGCGGGCGCATCAGGCGGGTGGGGCACCGGATGATGGTGCTGTCGGCAAGTTGCTCACTCGATGCCGCAATCAGGGCGCCGTCGAACGGTGAGGCTGGGTAGTTCTGCGGGGTTCGGCGCGCCCCCTCGGTCGGCATCCGAGTTGCTCTCTGGCCATGGCGGAGGTCCGGAGGCATGAGGGCACAGATCCCCTTCCGCGTCACGCTGCTCGTCTTGTTGCTGGCGTCGGGCGTAGCTCGCGCCCAGGCCGGGGCAGGCACCACCTGCCACCTGAGCTACCATCAGCCAGGCGCGCCGCTGCTTGCGCACGTGAAGGTCGTGACGGTGTTCTTCGGCAGCGACTATCCGTTCCAGGATCAGCTGTCGCAGTTCTACACCGCGGTCACCAACAGCGCCTATTTCGATTGGCTGAGCGAGTACAACGAGCCGGGCTTCTCCATCGGGCGCGGTAGCTTCGTGCAGAAGTACGTCGACACGAACCCCCCGCAGAAGACGCAGATGGACAACGACCGCGACATCAAGCCCTACGTGACCGCGCTCGTGCAGTCCGGCAAGGTCCCGGCGCCCGACGCCGACACGCTCTACGTGATCCACTTCCCCGCCAAGATCTCGGTCTCCGACGCGATCGGCGGTACGTCGGAGACGCTGTGCGTGAACGGCGGATCCTCGGGCTTCCACGATTCGGTGCAGATCGCCGGCAAGAACGTCGCGTACGCCGTGATCCCGGACTTCAGCACCGGTTCGTGCCAGAACTACCCGCTGCAGGGCGCCGCCTTCGATGTCACCACCGTGATCTCGTCGCACGAGCTCATCGAATCAGTCACGGATCCTTATTACGAGGTCGCCGAGGCGTGGAGCGACGACACCTCGCAGCAGTGCGGCGAGATCGGCGACATCTGCTTTCCACAGAAGGGCATGGCCGCCGGCTACGCGGTGCAGTTCGAGTGGTCGAACAAGAACAACAAGTGCATCGATCACGACTCGAGCGTGGTGGTCAATGACTTCGCGCTCGCGCTCGATCCGCAGACCGCCAACGCGCCCATCGGCGGCACCGTCAACGTCAACGTCAGCGCGACGGTGGCGACCGGCTCGCAGCCGACGGCGGTGGCGCTCACCGCCGACACGCTGCCGATGGGCGTGACCGCGTCGTTCGCGCCCGCGTCGGTGCAGAGCAACGCCTCGTCGGTGCTCACGCTCACCGTCGCGCCGACGGTGATGCCGGGCAGCTACCCGTACAGCGTCACCGGCACGACCGCCAACGGCATCATCCAACACAGCGTGAGCGGCATGCTCATCGTGCAGACGGGGTCGCCCGACATGGGTATGGGCGGCAGCGGCGAGATCGGCGGCAACGGCGGCTCGGGCGGCAACGAGGGCTCGGGCGGCAACGGCGTCGGGCCGGGTAAGACCGGCTGCAGCATCGCTGCCGGTGCGTCGGGCGGCGCCGGGGCCGGCTTGATCTTCCTCGTCCTGCTCGCGGGTCTGACGCGCCGTCGCTGGACCTGAGACGTTCGGCGCCAAGCGGGCGCCAGTGTCGGTGACATCGTGTCACCTCCCGCGCCTGTGCTCGGCACGACGGGTGCGCTCGTCGAACGCCGGAACAATTCCGTCATCGAGTAGCCGCAGCTCGCAGCCGGAAACGGCGCTCCGACCATTCTCGACGGGGAAGGGCATGGACTTGTTACATCGCTTGTTACAGTGGCCTCAGAAACCTCGTGGCCACGGCGTGGCCAGAGCGTGGCCACACAGGTCAACCAACAGATTGGCGCGAACGGTTGGATACGCATCTGTTGGCGCTGACGTCACCGCCGAACGAAAAGCTCGGCGAGTCGCGCTGCGAGCTCGGGCTCGTCGTCGCGTGGGCACAACGGCGAGTTGATGGAACCGTTCCGCCGTCACGACGGGCACGGCGGCTTCCTTACCGCCTTCGACGCGGTAATAGAGATGCGATGAGCCTTCTTCTCCGACGACGCGTCCTCCAGGCAGGACCAGCGAGACCGGCCAACTGTTGAACATGACGCTCGGCCGGTGTCCCGTCGAGTGGGCATCCGCGAGTACGACGCGGCCGGCGACACGGAGTGCGTCGTAGCCGACGAAAAGTGTCGCGTGCGCCAGACCGAAGACAAGCAATGCCAGAATGGCGCACGCGCGCGCTCGGCGGGCCACGCGGGTCTCGTATTCGGCGAGCGGCAACATCGAGATCAGCATCGGACGTCCCGGTGTCGGGCGAAGAACGGGCTCACCCGAATCACGGTACGATCCCGCCACGCTTGGAGCGACGTCGCAAGCAAGCGTGTCCCGGAGGGTCGGCGCCCGCTGTGGCCGTACGGCCGACCGAAGGGAGGCGCGTCATGAACCGCAACGCGCTGGTCTGGCTTGGCGTCGGGTCGGGGGCGCTTCTGTTGCTCACCCGCAATTCGGCACCGCTTCTTGGACGCCAGCTTCAGTCGCCGCTCGAAGGTGCTGGGACGGCGCTGGTGACGCCGCATGGGTACTACGGTGCACCTCGCTCGGGTCCGCCCGTTCACCTTCATCAAGGCGTCGACCTGGCGGCGAAGGCGGGCTCTAAGGTGCTCGCAGTCGGCGACGGCGTGATCGTCGCGACGGATCCGGGGCTCGGCAAGACGGTCCGAAAGCTCAAGCTCGATCCGCCGTCGTCGTGGCGTCCAGGTGCGCGCAGCGTCGCCGCGATTGTCTACGCCGATCTCGGGACGCCACTGGTGAAGCCAGGCGACCACGTGCGCATCGGCGATCCCATAGCCACCGTCGACAAGACGGGCTTCTTCCACTTTGCCGTGAAAGAGCAGCGGGCCGGCGACGAGCTCTTCTTCGATCCGCTGCTGGCGGGCTTCGACTACAAGCGGAGTGGCCCGCAGGTCGCGTGAGGGTTTCGTAGGGGCCTATGCAAACGGCCGGCCTTCGCCGAGTGTAGGATGCGCCCGTGGTGGTCGACGAGCTGTTTCACTATTTGCGGAAGGGAAACATCGTGGCTGGCGAGCTGCCGTGTGCGGATCGCGACCGGCGCGCCTGGGTTGGAATCTATCCACTGCAGCGGACCAACTATCGCGAAGATCTCGCGCGCGAAGGCATCCTCGTGCATCCGGCGAGCGAGGAGCCCATCTATCGCATTCGGACATTCGAATTGCCACGTTCGTTGGAGAACACCTGGTTCGGCGAAGACGACATGCTCAATAGACAGAATCACATCGCAATCGGCGATGACGATCTACTGGGGAAGTTGGCCGCCCTCGGGGTCGGCGTCCAGCTTCTCGATGTTGCTTGGCGGAACGACTACCCGCTTTGACGAGGTCAATGGATGAAGCGGCGATAATCTGACCAAGTCCTGTCGGGTCTCATCACCGACGCCGCAGCGACCAAATCAATCTGGCCCGTTGTATGAGCTGCCCACGACGTCGCCCGTCTGAAGGTCGACGGTAAACTCACTCCAGTCGGAGAGATTCCAGGCTTCGCCGCGGAGCGCGGAACCGTCGATCCGCACGTTCTGTATACCGTCCCACGAGAGTCGGCGAGACCGCCAGCGCATTCCTGAAGCGGTCACAGCTTCAAACCAGAGGCCGTTGCCGATGATGAGTTGATGACGCTCTTCGTCTGCGAGCACGATCTCGACTCCGCCGCCGAACGTAGCGATAAGTTCGCGCGTTTCCGGGTCGACGACGTACGCAGTGCCTCCCGCGATGACCAATAGCCTTTGGCCGTCGGGATGCAGGATTACCTGGGAGTAACCCTGCGCGTATCCGGGCTGGAAGTTTCCGATCCACGACGCCCCATCGGAAGGTTCGAACTCGACGACGAAGCCCTCGCGGTGTTTCCCCTGTCCGGAGTCGCTGAACTGCTCAGGGAGAGGACCCGTTGCCGGTAAGCCCGGCAAGACTCGAAATCGCGCCGGTCTGCTCACGAGACAGTTCCTATCACAGATGGCTGGTCGGTCAGCCTGGCTGTGAGCACTACCAAGGAGAATCCATGTCCACACGCAACCGACCAGACTCGCCACAGACTGTGGCGGCCTCGAACGATTGGCGCGAAATCGCGCGCAATGCAGTCGACAGGACGGGCTTCTTCCACTTTGCCGTGAAGGAGCAGCGGGGCGGCGACGAGGTGTTTTTCGATCCCCAAGAGGCGGGGTTCGCCTACCGCCTGAGCGGTCCGGCGGTGGTGTGATGGCCAGACGCAAATGGCGATCCCCGATTTCGGCGGACGGGGAAGGCTTCGCGGACTGGTTCGGCGGTCTGCGCGGTGAAGGGCTGAGCGGCGTCTACCTGATCCGCGACGCGAGAAGCCGCGAGATCGTCTACATCGGCGAGAGCCACACCGGGCGCCTCTACGAAACGCTGTCGAGGCACCTCTACGCGTGGAACGGGAAGGGCGCGGGGCCGTCGTACCACCCCGGCTACGTCGAGATCGCGGTCATCGTCGCAGAGACGCCACTCGACGATCCAGTCGCGGATCAGTACGCGCTCATCCAGCGCCACGAGCCGCGCGACAACGTCATGGACGGACACACACTGTGGTGGCGCATGGGCCGCCAGCGCGTAAGGAGCTAACCAACATGGAAGAGACCAACCAACCCGCGCCCATCGATTGGCGTGACGTGGCCCGGAAGGCGCTCGGCTCCGCCTTCGTCGCTGGTCTCGTCGGTGGCGCGCTTCACGTCCTCACGCGGGTCGTAGAAGCCGAGCTGGCGGCGCAGAGCCTGGCGCCGGCCGCTCATCTCGATGAGCCCGAACCAGTTTGCAAGGAAGCAGACGCCGAGGACGACGATGAAACGGTCGAGGCCGCGAAACTGCTCGGTGTCTCTCTGTCGGCGTCGGACTCCGAGATCCGCGCCGCGCTGCGCGAGCGGCTGAGGTCATCGCGCCTTCACCCCGACCACGGCGGCGACGGAGAAGAGGCGAAGCGGCTAATCGCCGCGAAAAACCACCTTGTCGCCCGGGTGCGTTCAGCCGCGTGCGTTGGAGAAATCGTCCTGTGACCGTGGGTGGGGACCCTGGAATGCGGACTCGGATGCTGGAGATTGTCACGACGTGGTCAGGCGGCTTCGGATCCAGGCGACTACTCGCGCTGTTGTTTGATCAGCGGTCTCAGTCGTCGTGTCGATGAGATCGATGGGGGGCGATGCGTTCGGCCCGCTCTCCTTGAACCAGCGATTGAAACTGAGGTGTTCCTCGACGTAGGCGTCGGAGCCGGAGTTCCGCCATGAGGGCCGCCGCCGGAGCCGTTCTGCCAGCACGACGTCGTCGCAGGTCAGGGCGAGATAATAGAGGGTCGTGAAGTAGCGTCGCTCGACGCAGGGTTCGAGATTTTCCGGCATGCCGGTGACGTGCCCCGAGAATTTCGGACCAATTGAAACGTGAGAAGATGCCTCCGCGGACCTCACCAGGAGGACCCGGATGCGCAAGAGCAGGTTCACGGACGAGCAGATGGTGAAGATGCTCCGCGAGGTCGAGCGGAGCTCGGTGGCCGAGGTGGCGAAGAAGCACGGTGTCAGCGAGCAGACGCTGTATATCTGGCGCAAACGCTTCGGCGCGATGAGCGTCGATGAGGCCAAACGGCTGAAGGCTCTCGAAGCGGAGAATGCCCGGCTGAAGAAGATGCTGGCCGAGAGCCAGCTCGCCATCGAGGTGATGAAAGAAGTCGCCGCAAAAAAATGGTGAGCGCGTCCGGCCGGAGACGGCAGGTCGAGTACGCGCGAGGACGAGGGCTCTCTTGCCGCCTGGCCTGTTCGCTGATGAGCGTCGCGCGCTCGACGCTGGGGTACGTCTCGCGGCTGGCGGTGCGAGACGCGCCTGCCACCGCACGGATGCGCCAGATCGCCGCGCAATACCCGCGGTACGGTTACCGCTTCGTGCGCATCTTCCTCGAGCGCGAGGGATTCGAAATGAGCCCTCAGCGCGCGCACCGCCTGTGGCGCATCGCCGGGCTCCAGGTGCCTCGCCACCGTCCCCGCCGTAGGGTCGCCGCCTCGAGGCCGAGACCGCTGCCGGCGACTGGACCGAATCAGGTCTGGGCCTACGACTTCGTCTTCGATACATGCGCAAACGGCCAGCACTTGAAGTGCCTCACCGTTGTCGACGAGTGGACGCGAGAGGCGCTGGCCATCGACGTGGCCGGCAGCATTCGCTCTACCAGGCTCATCGAGGTCCTGGGCAAACTCATCAGCATCCACGGAGCGCCGAAGTACCTGCGCTCGGACAACGGCCCCGAGTTCGCGTCGCTTGCGATCATTCGCTGGCTCGCCGACGAGAACATCGAGACCGCATATATCGCGCCGGGCAAGCCGTGGCAGAATGGCACCGACGAGAGTTTCAATGGGCGCTTCCGCGACGAGTGCCTGAGCATGGAGTGGTTTCGTGCGAGGCCAGAGGCGATCGCGATCATCGAGACCTGGCGGTGCCACTACAACGGTGTGCGACCCCACTCGAGCCTCGCGTACCAGACACCGCTCGCTTTCAAGAAGCTGTTTGAGGAGAAGCATTCAAAAACGTCCAATGAGGCAGTTCTCCAGAATTGATTGGTCCGAGGAATCAGGGCACGTCACCGGTGCCCGCGCCAAAGAGCACCACGGGCTTGCCGGACTGCGCGGTGTTCTTGCAGACCCTCAACCAAGTTTCGAGGAAGAGGTGCCCATCGTTCTCGAAATGTGGTCCCCACAAAATGTCACTGTCGAATAGGACTGCATCGGTCAGCGTCCCCTGCATGCGTCGGAAGACCGTGCTCTTGCCGGTACCGCTTGCGCCCGACACCAATAGCAGAGGCGAACAGACGAAGGAGTGGCGATGGCCGCACTCTGGACAGGTGGCGTGGCCCCGGACGTCGTCGATGATCTTATCCACCCGGTAGGCGCCACAGACATCACAGGTATTGAACATTTTTCACGCTAAGAATGGGCGCTCAAAACCTGGTGAAAAAGTTGTGCTGAGTTTCTCGGCGTGATCTGTACTGGCGATGCAAACGAGCTTCGCCGAGATTCCAGACGAGCTGTGGGAGCGGATCCAAGCATGGATCCCGAGGCGTCGGCGTGGTGCGAAGGGCGGGCGCCCGCCCATCGCGGATCGGCGCGCGTTGAGCGGCATCCTCTATCGCCTTCGCACCGGCTGCCAGTGGGACGCGATCCCGTCGGAGTTCGGCAGCCGCAGCACTTGCTACCGTCGCTTCGTCGAGTGGACCAAGGCGGGCGTCTTCAAGATGATGCACGTCGAAATGCTGCTGTACTACGACGAGAAACGTGGAATCGATTGGAACTGGTGTTCTCTCGACAGCGCCTCGGTGAAGGCGCCAAAAGGGGGGGCCTCACTGGTCCCAATCCTACAGATCGTGGAAAGCTTGGCACGAAACGCCACGTCCTCACCGACGGTCGCGGCGTCCCCGTCGCAGTCACGCTGACCGGCGCCAACATCCACGACAAGTGGCTCGCGGGCGAAACACTCGACGCTGTTCCGCTGCGTTCGCCGCGCGGTCCGCGTCGGCCACGGAACCTCTGCCTCGACAAAGGCTATGACTACGACGATACCGCGCGCGAGGTCACCCGCCGTGGTATCCGGCTGCATCTTCGTCGGCGCGGCGAGAAAGCGCGGCGGTGCAAAAGCGGTCGTCCGCGTCGCTGGGTCGTCGAGCGCACAAACAGCTGGCACAACAATTTCCGAGCACTCCGCATTCGGTGGGAAACAATCGCGCAGCACTATCTCGCGCTCGTTCATTTCGCCTGCGCCATGATCGCCTATCGCGCGGCGATCCGCCGTAATGGTCACAGGTTTTGATCGTCCGCTCTAAGTCTTCGGGACGGACTGCATCTTCCGAGAAGGCGAGTTGAATCTATCGCGTCGTGGGCCTCGGCGTTTCTCGTAGGATCTCTTGGGCCCTCGCGCGAGCGCGTTCGATCGTGTCAGTGATCGTTACGTCCGCGTGCCTGTTTGCCCACCCACTCTGGGCGAAGTCGTACTCGGGAACGTTTTCCTCGTACCAATAGAAGGTGAATAACTGAAGCGTCCCGTCTGGACGGCGACGGATTTCGATCTTCAGCAATCGGTCGTCGGAGACGATCTCCTCAACGATGGGATCCATGACTAGCCACCTCCGATAAGCCCGAACTAGTTTGCGAGAGCCTCACGCCGAGGGCGACGACGAGACGGCTGAGGCCGCGAAAGCTTCTCGGCGTCACGCTGTCAGCGCAAGACTCCGAGATCCGCGCCTCGTTGCGGGAGCGGCTCACGTCGTCGCGCGCTCATCCCGACCACCGCGGCGACGGAGAGAGGAGGCAAAGCGGCTGATCGCCGCGAAGAACCTCTTCGTTGCCGCATCGCAGGGGATGCATCAGACAAGCGGATCAAACATGATTTCCCGAACCTCCTGCGCGCATCGGCAGGAGGCAGCGAACTTGGCAGCCCACGCCAGCGCCTCCTCGCGTGAGGGCACGTCGATAATCGAGAACCCGCCGATGACCGCCTTGGTCTCCGGGTACGGGCCGTCGGTGACCTTCCCGTCGGTCGCCACGATGCTCGCTCGCTGGCTTTGCACTCCGCCGCCGAAGATCCAGACCCCTGCATCCTGGGCCTCCCGGACCACCGCGTGTGCGGCCTCGCCCACGGCGGGCAGATCCTCTTCTGGGAAGGTCATCGCGCCATCGTCGAACGAGATCAGGTACCGCGGCATTCTTAAGACTCCTTTGTCCTAGCGGCCTCTTCCAGCTCGGCGCGGTCCTGCTTCGCCAGCTGACAAGGACACCATGGAAAACAGATTTTTGACCGTCAAGGAAGCGGCGACGCTTCTTGGCGTCGACATCAAGACCATCTACCGGGCGATCGCCGCCAAGGAGCTTCCGGCCCGTCGCATCCGCCGCTCGCTTCGCATTCCGCGGTGGGCGCTGGTCGAGCGTGATCCAGATCACAGATCCCACTGCGGTGCGTGCGGCCAGCAGCGTGCTACCGTCGGTAGGCAAGAGCCCGTCGCGTCGCTGGAGGGCTGAAATGCCAGCGTATCGCGACAAACGAAACGGCAGTTGGAGATGGCGTACGAGGTTCAAGTTACCAAACGGCGAGATGCGAAAACTGAGCGGAACAGCACCGGAAGACCGCAACACCAAGCACGCCGCGGAAGCGGAAGAGCGTGCTGCCGTGGCTGCCGTGCTCAGAATGCATCCGTCCACCAACAAGGAGGTGCCGACGTTCCGGGAGTGGTTCGAAGGACGGTTCTGGCAGGAGTGGGTCATCGGGCGCGAGAACAAGCCCAGCGAATGCGAGGCGAAGAAGTCGGTCTTCAAGAACCACTTGGGACCGGCCTTCGGCCAGGTGCGGATCGACAAGATCGGAGTGGGTGAGGTGGCGCGTTTCCGCGCTGCGCTTCTGCAGAGGCAGCCGAAGCTCAGCCGGAAGAGCATCAACAACATCCTCGCCATCCTGTCGAAACCGTTGCGCTACGCGGTAGACGTCGAGCTGATCATGAGGGCGCCGAAGGTTGGCCTCCTCAAGGTCGAGCGTCCCGAGATTCAGTGGTGGGACTTCGACGAGTACCAGCGAATCCTCGAGGCCGCGAAGGTGGAAGGATCGCAGTGGTACGCGGCCGTTTGCCTCGCGGGTGAAGCCGGGCTGCGCATCGGAGAGGTGAGGGCGCTTCGGTGGCGCGAGGACGTGGATCTGATCGCCGGGACCATCACGGTGAATCAGCAGACGCGGAAGGGGATCACCGGCACGCCGAAGGGCGGAACGCGCCGAAAGGTGCCGATGAACCCGACGCTACTGGCCGCGCTCAAACGCCAGGAGGTCGTGCGTACCGGGTTCGTCGTGCGGAACGCGGACGGCACGCAGCTCAACGACGGGCAGACCAACCACACGCTCCGGCGCATTTTCCGGCGCGCGGGGCTGCCCGAACGCGGCTGGCACTCGATGCGCCATAGCTTCGGAACGCATGCCGCGATGCTGGGCGTAAATCCGTGGCGGCTTCAGGCCTGGATGGGGCACAAGCGGATCGACGAGACCCACCTCTACGTCCACATGGCGGGGGAGCACATGCGCCCGATGCCGCCCGAGTTCCTGCAGGCGGCTGCGGGCGAGGTCGACCCAGATCGGCGGATCGTCCTCATGTTGGCAAGTCGTGCCAACAAAATGCCAACAACCCAGCCTCTCCCGGGGGAAAGTGCTGGGTTGTTAGGTACTTAGCCAGAGCGGGAGACGGGACTTGAACCCTCGACGTCCACCTTGGCAAGGTGGCACTCTACCACTGAGTTACTCCCGCGAATTTCAACGAACTGCTTGGAACGAGGGATGTTTCTAGTCCGCACCGAGATCGCTGTCAAGCGTGTTTTCGCCTCGTTCCCGTCCGCAGTTTGGGCCTCCATCCACCCAAGGTGGGCGAGCTTGCCGACTGCCCAGACGGCCGCCTGCTTCTCCTCCAGCTCTACCGACGAGTCGTGCTCCCCCATCCTCTCCCTTACCGGGCCGCCCAGCGCCTGCGTGACATCGCGTCAACCTTCGCAGAACTCATCCTCGCCGACGTCGTCACGCGGCGCGCACGCCTCGCGTGCGACCTCGCGCAGTGGCGAATCGAAGCGGACATGAACTCCCGCCACGCGCGCCCGCCCCGATCCAGGACGGAAACGAGCCGCCCGCATCGCCTCGTGCTGGCGCCGATGGACGGAGTAGGTCCAGCGTCGCTGGTAGCCGCCGCTTCCTGCGGACCTAAAAGATATGGTACTCCCGAGCCGGCGGGTAGGGGGGGCAGGGTATGCGAATTGGAACGCGCATCGCGACCGTTTTCGTCTTGGCACTGGTGGTGGTGGTCGTGCTCGAAGGGCTCTCCTGGCGAGCGGCGAGCGAGCTCTCGCAGACCGTTCGCTGGGTAGATCACACGAACGAGGTGGTGCGAAAGGCCGACGCTGCGCTCGAAGATCTCGTCGACGTGGAGACCGGGACGGGCGGCTACCTCATCACCGACCGCAAAGAGTCTCTCGAGCCGTACGAACGCGGGATCGGGAGGCTCCCCGGCGATCTGACGCAGCTGCAAACGCTCGTCGTCGACAACCCGGATCAACTGCGGCGCGTCGCGGCGCTCGGCGAGGTCAGCCGGCGTGGGGTCGAGAACGCCGCAAGCCTGGTAGCGTTGCGGCGTTCGAACGGGTTCGACGCGGCTGCCTCTCAGATTCGAGCTGGGGCCGGCAAGTCGATCATGGACGAGGCCCGCCGGCAGCTTGCTGCCTTCCGGGGCGAAGAGCTGCGGCTTCTCGGCGAGCGGATGGCCCGGATGACCAATCGGGCGAGCCGCGCGTTTGAGCTCATCGCCGCGTTCGTGGCCAGCTTGGTGGTCGTCATACTGGCAGCGATCCTCATCCTCACTCGATCGATCACGAGGCCCCTGCGCGCTCTGGCCGCGAACGCCCGCGAGCTTGGAGCGGGCGCCGAGGCAACGATCGCCGGGACGGAGCGCGAAGACGAGATCGGCGACCTGGCGCGAGCCATCGACGAGATGGCGCGGAAGCGCGCCGAGGCTGACTCGCTGCGACGCGCGCTCATCGAAGACGCCCCTGATCCATTCTTCCTCGCCGATCTGGATGGCCGGTTCACCGACGTGAACGCTGCCGCCTGCGCGCTGCTCGGTTACCGCCGTGAAGAGTTGATCGGGAAGAGTATCGCCGACACCATCCCGCCCGAGGGCCTCCCCAGGCTGGCAGCCGCCCGGGATCGCCTGCTCACACCAGGCGTGGTCGAGGTGGCGGAGTGGACCCAGAGGTCGCGGGACGGCGTCCTCATCCCTGTCGAGGTGAGCACAAAGATCCTGGAAGGCGGGCATTGGCAGGCCTTTGTGCGCGACATCCGCAAGCGCAAGCGTATCGAGGACGAGCGTCAGGTATTCGTGTCTCTCTTGGAGAACTCCTCCGACTTCATCGGGATCGCGGATCCGAGCGGAAAGCCGATCTACGTCAATCCCGCCGGTCGTCGGATGGTCGGCTTGCCGGCCGATTACCCGATCGAGCAAACCCAAATCCCCGAGTACTACCCACCGGAGCAGCGTTCTTTTGCCGCTGATGTGATCCTCAAGTCGATGGTCGAGCTCGGCCGCTGGTCCGGCGAGACCTTCTTTCGAAACTGGCAAACGGAAGAGGCAATCCCGGTCTCCGACGAGCATTTCATGATCCGCGAGCCAGAGAGCGGGCGGCTTCTCGGCATGGGCACAGTCACCCGTGACATCTCGGAGGCACGACGGATCGCTCGGCAGAGTGAGGAGCTTCTGGCTCGCGAGCAGCGAGCCCGTCAGCAGGCCGAAACGGCCAATGAGAAGTTACGCGAGTCCGAAGAGCGCTTCCGTCTGATCGTCGAGAGCGTCGTCGATTACGCGATCTTCACCCTCGACCCCAGGGGGATCGTCTCCAGCTGGAACCTCGGCGCCGAACGCATCAAGGGATACGGAGCCGACGAGATTGTCGGTCAACACTTCTCGCGGTTCTATTTGGAAGAGGAGGTCCGCGCAGGCGTGTGCGAGCGCGAGCTGGAGGAAGCGGCCCGGATGGGACGATTCGAGTGTGAAGGCTGGCGCCTGCGAAAAGACGGATCGCGTTTTTGGGCGAACGTCATCGTTACAGCCGTCAAAGATCCCAAGAACGGCAACCTTCTTTGTTTCACCGAAGTCACTCGCGACCTGACCAGACAAAGACTTGCCGAAGAGGCCCTGCGCGAGTCCGAGGAGCGGTTTCGGCTCACGATCGATGAAGCACCCATCGGGATGGCCCTGGTTGCGCTCGATGGCCGCTTCGTCCGTGTCAATCGTGCGCTGTGCGAGATCGTCGGCTACAAGCCCGAGGAGCTGGTTCGACTTGACGTTCCAGGCCATCACCCATCCCGACGACCTCGACGCGGATCTCGCGCTCGCCGGTCAGCTCGCGCGGGGCGAGATTCCAGCGATACCAGCTCGGGAAGCGCTACCTCCGCAAGGACGGGACGATCGTCGACATCATGCTCAGCGCTTCGATCCTTCGCGGTCGCGACGGCGCTCCCCTCTACTACATCGCTCAGATCGAAGACATCACCGAGCGCAAGCGTGCAGAGGAGGCGCTGCAGAGAAGCGAACACGAGTTTCGGTCGTTGGCCGAGTCCATGCCGCAGATCGTCTGGGCCACCCGAGCCGATGGATTGAACATCTATTTCAATCAGCAATGGGTGGACTACACCGGCCTCACCCTGGAAGAGAGCTACGGCGAAGGCTGGATCACTCCGTTCCACCCTGACGACCGGCAGCGCGCGTGGGATGCCTGGCAGCGTGCGACGCAACACCGTGACACCTATTCGCTCGAATGCCGTCTGCGGCGCGCCGATGGCGTCTACCGGTGGTGGTTGATCCGAGGCGTGCCGCTGCTCGGCGCGAACGGAGAGATTCGCAAATGGTTCGGCACGTGCACCGATATCGAACAGATCAAAGTCGCGGAACAGAGGCTTAAGGAGTCAGAGGCGAAGTTTTCCGGGATCGTTTCGATTTCTGCCGATGCGATCATCTCCATCGATGACGAGCAGCGAATCACGATCTTCAACGAATGGAGCGGAGAAGATCTTTGGTTACTCCAAGGCCGAGGCGATCGGCGCTCCGCTCGACCTCCTCATTCCCGAGCGGTTTCGCGAGGCCCATCGTCAGCACGTCGACGACGTTTGCCGCCGGTCCGGTGACCGCGCGTCGCATGGGGGAGCGGCTGGCCACGATCGCCGGTCTGCGCAAGAACGGTGAAGAGTTCCCGGCGGAGGCGGCGATCTCGAAGCTACAGGTCGGCGACAAGACGCTGCTCACCGTTGCGCTGCGCGACATCAGCGAGCGCCAACGAATCGAGGAAGAGCTCAGGGATGCCAACCTCTATCTCGACGCCATCATCGACAACATCCCCATGATGTTGTTCATCAAGGAATGCAAGTCGTTGCGATTCCTGCGATTCAATCGCGCCGGCGAAGAGCTGCTCGGCTGGCCGAGCACGTCGTTGATCGGCAAGAACGACTACGATTTCTGGCCCAAGGAGCAGGCCGACTTCTTCGTCGAGAAAGATCGCGCGACGCTGCAGCGCGGCACGGTCGTCGATATCCCCGAGGAGCCGATCCAGACGCGTCATCAGGGCGTTCGGATCCTGCACACGAAAAAAGTCCCGATCCTCGACGCAGCAGGCAACCCGATCTGTCTGCTCGGAATATCGGATGACATCACCGAGCGAAAGCGGATCGAGAAGGAACAGCAGTTTCTGGCGGAAGCGGGAAGCGCGCTGGTCTACGCTCGCTCGATTACGAGCAGACGCTGGCGACCGTCGCTCAGCTGGTAGTTCGTGATGTCGCCGACTGGTGCGTCGTCGAGGTCCTGGACGAACATGAGCACCTCAGGCGGCTGAAGGTCGTCAGCGCGGACCCTGCCAATGCGGCGCTGTGCGCCCTTCTGCGAGCAGATGACGATCGATCGAGATCGCCCTCACCTCATCCGAGGCGTGATCGAGACGAGGCAACCCGTGCTCATCGAGCACGTCACCCCTGAGATCCTCGAATCCGTTGCGCAGGGGCCGGAGCACCTGCAGGCGCTCCGCGCCGTCAACCCCAGATCGGTCATGGCGTTGCCGCTCCTGATGCGTGGACGGCTTCTCGGCACGCTGGCGTTCATCTCCTCCACTCCGTCTCGCACCTACGGAGACGCCGATCTTCGTCTGGCTCGAGGCGCTCGCGGACCGGGCGGCTGTGGCAATCGAGAATGCACGTCTGTACCGGGCCTCGGTCCACGCCACCCAACTTCGTGATCAGGTGCTGGGCGTCGTGGCTCATGACCTGCGGAATCCGCTTTGCGCGATCCTGATGCAGGCCTCCGCGCTGAAGCGTCGCGGCGCGGAGCCCGAACGGCGATCTCAGAAGCCGAGGGAGATCATCCACCGCGCAGCCACGCGCATGAACCGCCTGATTCAGGATCTCCTGGATGTCGCACGCATGGAGGCAGGGCAGTTGACCATCGAGCGAGCGCGACTATCTGCGGATGAGCTGATCGTCGAGGCGGTGGATATGCAGAGACCGCTGGCATCGTCGTCTTCTCTTGAGCTTCGAGTCGAAGTGGACCCCGAGCTTCCCGAGGTCTGGGGTGATCGCGATCGGCTCCTTCAGGTGTTCGAGAACCTCATTGGCAACGCGATCAAATTCACGAAGACTGGCGGTCGTATCACGGTGGGCGCGGACATCGAGAGATGCACGAGGTCGTGTTCTGGGTTGCGGATACCGGCCTTGGCATCGCGTCCGAGAACCTGCCCCGTGTCTTTGACCGATTTTGGCAAGCGACCAGAGCGGGGCGTCACGGCGCTGGGCTCGGGCTTCCGATCACCAAGGGCATCGTCGAAGCTCACGGCGGACGCATCTGGGTCGAGAGCACGCTGGGCCGCGGGAGTACGTTCTTCTTCTCGATTCCGAAGGCCCATCCAACCGCGGATAGGCCAGCTGACGTCATTCACTAACCCCAGGGTTCGCTTCGGTTGAGCTGGCGAGGGCCAGCCGCGTGAGGCGGAATCGTGGATGCGACCGGAGCAACCGACCGAGGAATACCCGTCGGTATTTCGACCGAGGGAGCGAGGACGTAGTCCTCGAGGCGACCGCGCGGATCGTCCGCAGCAGGTCAATCGAAGCGAACCCTGGGGTTAGTACCTCGCCGCAGTGGTTTTGATTGGTATCCGCCGAGGATTCGGCGCGCAGGGCGAGGCGCGACGACGAAGGAAATTTCGAGGAGAAGCAACGAAGCCATGGACGTCGAGGACCGGCGCAGACCGATCAGAACCACTGTGGCGAGGCACTAGCCGGCTTCGGGCGCACTATCAACCACCGAACCCCCAGTCAAGTGGATCTCGGCCCCGGCGCATGGTACCGGCTTGTCATGCGCGAAATCGTACCCGGCATCCTTACCTGGCCCTGGTACTCCGCCCGCTTCGGCTACGACTTCAACGGCTTTCTCGTCCGCCGCCCCGACGGCAACCTCGTCATCGATCCCGTCGAGCCTACCGACGACGATCTGGCCGCCATCGCGCGCGAAGGCGTGGCCCGCATCCTCATCACCAACCGCAATCACTACCGCGCCGCCGCGCGCGTCGCCGAGCGCACCGGGGCACGCGTCGCGATCCATCCGGCCGACGCCGCCTTCGTACGTGAGCGGGGCGTCACCGTCGACGACGCGCTCGCACACGGCGACCGCGTGGGCCCGTTCGTGGTCGTGCCGGCCGCCGGCAAGTCGCCCGGGGAGGTCGCATTCCACTGGGCCGACAAGCGCATCCTCATCGTCGGCGACGCCTGCGTCGGCACGCCGCCGGGCGGCCTCAGCCTCCTGCCGCCCGCCGTCATCGATGCGCCCGACGAGCTGCGCCGGTCGCTGCGCCGCATCGCCGGCGAGCTCGACTTCGACACGCTCCTCGTCGCCGACGGCGAGTGCATGCTGCAGGGCGGCCGCGCCGCGCTGCAACGCCTCGTCGCCACCTTCGACGGCTCGGCGCCGACGCCGGTCGCCCAGCCGCGCCAGCCGTGAGGCGCGCGCCAGGCCATACGAATGATACCGGCGCTCCGTCCGGGGCCGCGCCTTCTCTCTCCGCGCTCGCCACCCGCGTCGTCGGCTGTCGTCGCTGCGACCGACTCGTTTCGTGGTGCGCCGCGGTCGCCCGCGACAAACGCGCCGCCTACGCCGACGACACCTACTGGGGGCGCCCGGTCGCCGGCTTCGGCGATCCCGCGGCGCGCCTCGTCGTCGTCGGCCTCGCTCCCGGCGCTCACGGCGCCAACCGCACCGGCCGCGTCTTCACCGGCGATCGCAGCGGCCGAGTGGCTCTACCGCGCGCTCCACCGCGCCGGCTTCGCCAACCAACCGACCTCGGTCGCCCGCGACGACGGCCTGCGCCTGCGCGACTGCTGGGTCACCGTCTGCGTCCGCTGCGCCCCGCCCGACAACAAGCCGACGCCCGGCGAACGGGACGCCTGCCTGCCGTTCCTCGTCGACGAGCTGGGCCTGTTGCGTCGCGCGCGCGTGCTCGTCTGCCTGGGCGCCTTCGCCTGGGACGGCGTCCTGCGCGCGCTCGCCGCCACCGGCGCGCCGGCCTCCCCCCGCGCCGCCCGCGCCAAGTTCGCGCACGCCGCCGAAGCGGCCATCGGTCGCTACACACTCGTCGGCTGCTACCACCCGTCGCAGCAGAACACCTTCACCGGCAGGCTCACCGAGCCGATGCTGGACGCCATCTTCACGCGCGCGCACGCGCTCGCCGCCGCCGCATGACCGGCGTGCGCGATCTTCTGCGCCGCCTCCTACCACGCGATCACAGCGGCCCCGCGGTCGCGCGCCTCTTCCATCTCCTGCTCGGCCTGGTCTTCCTCGACGCCTGGATCTCGCTCGGCGTGCAGGTGCACGTGCTCATCGGCGCCCGCGGCCTCATGCCCATCGCCAGGTTTCTGGCACGCGCGCGCTACCAGCTCTCGTTCGCCCAGTTCCCGACGCTTTTCTGGCTCGGGGTCAACGACACCACGCTCACCATCGGGATCTGCCTGGGCGTCGCGCTCGCGCTCTGTGCCATCTTCGGCCGCTGGCCGCGCGTCGCCGCCGCCGCGCAGGTCGTGCTCTACCTCAGCTTCGCCACCGCCGCGCGCACCTTTCTCAACTTCCAGTGGGACAACCTGCTCCTCGAGTGCGCGTTCTTCGCGATCTTCCTGCCGCGCGATCGCCGCTCGCCCTGGATGCACACGCTGTTTCGCCTGATCCTGTTCAAGCTCTACTGGGAATCGGGCGTCGCCAAGTGGCAGTCGCACCTGCACGACTGGCAGGACGGCAGCGCCATGACCTACTACTACGAGACTGCGCCGCTGCCGACCGCCCTCGCCTGGTACCTGCACCACGCGCCGGTCTGGTGGCACCACTTCGAGTCCTGGGCGACGCTCACCTTCGAGCTCGGCGTGCCCTTCGCCATCTTCGTGGGCTTCCGCCGGGTCCGCCTCGCCGCCGCGGCGATCCTCACCGGCTTCCAGCTCATCAACGTCGCCACCGCCAACTACGGCTTCTTCTGCTACCTCGCCGTCGCGCTGCACGTCTTCCTTCTCGACGACGCCGACGTCGCCCGCCTGGTCGCCGCGGTGCGCTCCCGCCTGCGGCTGCGACCGGCGGCGCCTCCGACCGAGCCTCCCGTTCGCCGCTGGCAGCGATGGGCGGTCCTGCCGCTCGTCACCGCCTTCGTCGCCCTCAGTGCGATCGACGCGCTGGTGAGCTTCGGCGACTCCGAGGCGCTGTTCGGCGCGCTCATGCCCATTCGCAGCATCTATGCGCCGTTTCGCATCGTCAACACCTACCACCTGTTCGGCCACATCACGCGCGCGCGCATCGAGGCCGACTTCCAGACCACCGACGACGGCGTCACCTGGACCGCGCACGAATTCCACCACAAACCGGGCGATCCCAGGCGCCGCCCCGACTTCGTCGCGCCGCACCAGCCGCGCGTCGACTTCCAGCTCTGGTTCTACGGCCTCGGCTATCGCGCCGGCGCGCCCGAGTACGTGGCCACGCTCCTCGAGCGCCTGTGCCGCGACCCCCAAGCGGTGCAGACGCTGTTCGCCACGCCTCCATCGCCGCACCCGAAGGCGGTGCGTATCGTCTTCTGGCAGTACCACTTCACCTCCGCCGCCGAGCGCCGCGCCACCGGCGCCTGGTGGACGCGCCAGCCCGTCGACATGAGCGAGTCGGTCTCCTGCGCGGCTCCGTTCCCCGCCGCCGACACGCTTGACGACGAGTGATCCGTCTCACGAAAGATCCGTCGCGCCGCTCCGTATCTCGTCGTCATGAAACGCACCCTCGTTCTGTGTAGCCTCTTGTTGGCCGCCTGCGGCTCCGACGACAGCTCCAGCATCGACGACTTCGTCACCGCCATCGCCACCCAGCAGTGCTCCTGGGAGTTCCGCTGCTGCACCGATGCGGAGATCCAGGCGCAGGACAGCCATAAGTTCAGCACCGAGAGCGACTGCGTGCCCTACCACAAGCTCGCGCTGCAGGACGAGCTCTACTCGAACCTCCTGGCTGCGCATCAGGGCCGCTTGCGCCTCGATCACGACAAATCGCAGGCCTGCCTGGCGCAGATGATGATGATGGCGTGCAACGCGAAGCCGAACCAGCCGGCGACGCCGCCGACGATGGCGATCGACGTCTGCGCCGACATCTTCGTCGGCACCACGTCGGTCGGGCAGCCGTGCGAGTTCGCCAAGGAGTGCGAGCAGGGCTCCCACTGCGTCTTCGACAAGCTGACGCCCGCCGTCGGCGTGTGCGAGCCGTATCAGAAGGAGGGCGAGATCTGCAACGGCTCGAGCGACTGCGATCCGTCGGTGGCGCAGCTCTATTGCGCGCAACAGGACTGGAAGTGCCACGTGCGCGCCAAGCTGGGCGAGAAGTGCGCCTACTCGCTCGATGCCTCCGGCCGGCCCGGGCTGCCGCTGCTCGTCGAGTGCGACAATAGCATCGGCAACGTCTACTGCGATCCGGTGTCGACCACGTGCAAGCAGCTCCCGGCCGCCGGTGAGCCCTGCTTGTCCCCGCCGCCCCCGGGCGTGATGTCGTCGTGCGACCCCGATCCCAAGCTGCACCTGACCTGCCGCACCACCGGCACCTCGACCAGCGGCGTCTGCATGGGCCTGGCCAAGAGCGGCGAGGACTGCAGCAACATCGCCTGCGACACCGGCCTGTACTGCGACAGCTCGACGGGTACGACCAGCACCTGCCGGCCGCTGCCGACGCTCAACCAGAGCTGCTCGACGTCGGGGCAGTGCGCCACGCCGTACTTCTGCAACTTCAACAAGTCGCCCGCGACCTGCGATCAGCCGGCCCAGCTCAACCAGCCGTGCGACAACGGCGCCATCTGCGACGTCACCCTGTGGTGCGACAGCACGCAGGCGACGCCGATCTGCAAGGCCAAGCTCGCCGACGGCACCGCGTGCACTTCATCGCCGCAGTGTCTGTCGAACGACTGCAACGCCGGCACTCCCCGCATCTGCAACCCGACCCCGCCGGGCGCCGTGCTCTGCGTGGGCCGGATGTAGCGGGCTACGGTCCGCCGTCGGCGACGCTACAGTTGCGCCCGGACGGGGGCTGGTGGTCGCATTCGCACACGCACAGAGCGCGCATGGCCGCGTCGGGCGAAGCGCAGGTCGGCACCACCGGCAGCGACACGGTGACGCTGCGCCCGAAGTGGTCGGTCACGGCCATCTCCAGCAGCGCCGTCTGCCCCTGGTTGTCGCGGGTCGGATCGTTGTCGGGGCACAGCGGGATGTTGGGCAGGTTCGACAGCTGCGCCGCGTCGGGATGGCCCCAGCCGTCGGCGTCGACGACCAGGTCGGTGTTGCGCCCGTCGAAGCCGAGCTCGTTCATCGTCGTCGGGTCGCGAAAGCGGGCGTTGAACTGCACGTTGCAACGGTTGACGTTGCGTACGCGCGCCGCTGCGTAGGTCACCTGCCCGCCCTGCGGCGGGCGTTCCAGCGGCACGGCGTCGCCCGCGTTCACATCGACGAGCGCGCCCGACAGTCCGTCGGTGATCACCAGCACCGCCTCCGCAGGCAGCGCCGGATCGCCGATGAAGGTGTCATCGCACGGCGGCGGCGGCGGCTTGGTCGGGCTCTTACAGCCCGTGACGCTCAGGACCAGGGCGGCGGCGAGCAGGACGCGCAAGGTCAGAAGCAGCTGTAGTCCTGCATCTTCGGATAGTAGTAGATGAACGCGTTGCAGTGCTCTTGCGACTCGACCTTGCCGCCGAACGTGAAGCAGCACGAGTCGTCCGGGTTGCCGCACGACGACGCGTCGGCCGAGAACGAGCAGGTCCAGCTCACGCCGCCGCCGTCGGGGATGGGGATGGCCAGATCGCGCGCCATCGGCGGGTCGTCCCACGAGGTCGACGTGTAGAAGGGCGCCGGCAGCATGTCGTTGCCCTGCGAGTCGACGACGTTCATCGTGAACTCCACGCCACGCGAGTGGAAGTGGCCATTGGCCGCGATGATGGTCGCCCCCGCCATCGGGGTCCGACAGTGCGTCTCGAAGGTCTTGTCGTTGTCGCCCGGGCAGACGCGGATGTTCTGATTGGTGGCGAAGATCGTGCCCATCTCCATCGCCGGCGCGCTGGTGGTCGTGTAGAAGTTGACGTCGCCGCGCCCGCCCGCCGGCGTCTTCTGCGTCGTCGCGTTGACGTAGTGGATCTGGACCATCAAGAGATCGCCGCCGCTGAACTTCTGGCCCACGCCGTCGGGCAGGGTCCAATCGGTGCTGCCGCTCGACTGGGTGTTGGCCACCAGCGGCCAGTCGGCCCAGTTCGAGGACACGAAGCAGGGCCCCACGCCGTTGGTGCTGCTGACGACGTCGCCCGGCTGCCCGCCGAGGCCTACGATCGTCTTGACCCGAAAGACGCTCATGTGGTGCGTGCCGTCGTTGGCTGCGAGCGTGAAGTGGTTGACCCAGACGTCCTGGCCCGCGGCGCCGGGCACGGCGAAGAAGTAGCAGTTCTGCACTTCGGTACCCGCGGGAACCGAGAACTCGGGGACGTCCAGCTGGAAGCCCTGACCGGCCGGCGGCGGCTCGAGCAGCACGCTGCCGGTGGGCCCGCCATGGCAACCCGCCGCGAGCGCCGCCAAACCGAGATTGACCACCCACCTTCGCATCGAGAGCCTCCAGGGATCGCGTCGAGCGTAACGGACCCCCCTCCATCATACAAGGCGCGTGCCGCGTCGGATAGCACTTCAAACATGCGGGATCTCATGGCCGCCCCTCGGAAATCCGAGACTGGGCCGCGACATTTTCGCCGTGGCCGGCTCCGCGCATTCGAAATACTGCGCCGGAAACAAGGGGAGGCGTGGACGCCTTGCCGAGGCGGATCCGGTGCGCGCGCGCGCGCTGATGGCAGCGGCGCTGTTCGGGCTCGCGGGCCAATGCGCACGGAAATCTCGCGCGCAGCGACGAGGACACCTTTCTCCAGCAGAGCCGCGGCGTGAACAATAGAGCTGGGAAGAGTACGCCGCCTGGTCTCCGGACCAGGTCCGCGACGCCGACAGCTTCCGCACGCCGAGCTCACTCGCGGGTGGAGATCACCTACGGCATCTACCCGGCCAACCCTCTCATCCCTTCCAGGTCGACGGCGCGGAGCTGCGCGGGGAGGGGCCGGCCAAGACGTTCTCGCTCCGCGGCATCAAGGACTCGCCGCCGTACCTGCACGATGGCCGCCTGCTCACCCTCGCGGACGCCGTGGAGCTCTTCGACATCGTGCTGCACACGCGCCTGGCAGCGGGCAAGAAGGCGGATCTCGGTCGTCCCTCCGCGCGATCTAAGGTTAGAAGCGCAGCGGGTCGAACGACGAGGCCAGGATGTTCTGCACCGCCGCCAGCTCGACGTCGCTGTCGACCGGGCTCTTCATGTGCGTGCGGTCGTAGGCCAGAAGCGGCGCGTCCGGCGGCAGCTCGTCCGCGGGCAGACGGCCGAAGTAGCGCGCGTGCGCGCTCTCGCCGTGCGCCGAGGTGTCGACCCAGCGCACGTCGATGTCGCGCGAGTCGACGTGGACGAACTCCTGCTTCGGGTAGTAGCCGACGCCGACGTGGCGGAAGTTCTGCCAGACCCACGCCGCCACGACCTTGGACTTGACGCCCGGCACATGGATGTCCATCGCGCGGCCGAGGAAGTGCTTCGAGTGCGGCGCGCCGTACGGACGCGCCCGATAGCCCGACACCACGTCGATGCGGGCGACGTTGAAGTGCTCCGCGATGGCGCTGACGATCTCGACCGTGCGCGGGCTCATCGGCTTCTCGCGGCCGGTGCGCCAGCAGCGAACGAAGTGCGAGAAGTCCTTCATGACGTCGGGCTGCACGTTGCCGTCCTCGTCGAACAGGGCGAACGTGGCCTCCTGATGTCGATTCTCGAAGTAGAACGTCATGCCCGGACGGTCGTCCACCTTGTCCGATACGAACATGTGGGCCAGGTCCATCACGTTCGAAACCAGGGTCAAAGCGATTGTGAGCAGCGGGATCATGGCATCGCCTCCTTGGGGCGCTGGCGACTTGAAGAGCAGGGTCCGTGCCGAATCGCGAAGTGCGCCTCAACAGCGCGTCATCACGGAAGATTCGAAAGTCACATCGGCTAAGTCCGCGACCCCTCGACTCTCCGAAATCCGGAGACCACTTCCGAAAAGCCGAGGATCGGAAAGCCGCAGAATCTCGTGCTACTATGCGGAAAGTGTCCCGCGACTCCCGTCCCTCGACCATCGCGATCAAGACACGCGACCCGGCGGCCTACACGACCGCACGCCTCGTGGTGATGCCGCCGGCCGGCAGCGAGAAGAGCGTGGTGCTCGGCGTGCCGCACGTGCGTCTGGGCGCCGGCTCGTCCAATGACGTGGTCATCGACGATCCGCACGCCTCGCGCTTCCATGCCGAGTTGCGCAAGACCGACGAAGGCTGGCTCCTGCGCGATCTTGGCTCGCTCAACGGCACGCGCGTGGGTGACGTCGCCGTCAAAGAGGGCCTGCTGCACTCGGGGGCCACCATCACGGTGGGCGAGACGCGCATCAAGTTTCTCGCCGACGAGGGGCGCGCCGAGGAGATCGCGGTCAGCCCGCGCCACGCCTTTGGCGACGTGGTCGGGCGCTCGGTGCGCATGCGCGAGGTCTTCGGCGTGCTGGAGCGCATCGCCGCGACCGACCTCACCGTGCTCATCGGCGGCGAGACCGGCAGCGGCAAGGACGTCATCGCGCGCGCGATCCACAAATCGTCGCCGCGCGCCAAGGGGCCGTTCGTGGTGTTCGACTGCGCCGCGGTGGCGCCGAACCTGATCGAGTCGGAGCTGTTCGGGCACGTCAAGGGCGCCTTCACCGGCGCCGATGCCAATCGCGAAGGCGCTTTCGAGCGCGCGCACAACGGCACCCTGTTCCTGGACGAGATCGGCGAGCTCTCGCTGGAGCTGCAGCCCAAGCTTTTGCGCGCGCTCGAGCAGCGGCGCGTCAAGGCGGTCGGCGGGCAGAAGGAGATTCCGGTCGACGTGCGCATCATCGCCGCCACGCACCGCAACCTCGACCAGAAGGTGAAGGAGGGCGCGTTCCGGCAGGATCTCTTCTTCCGCCTCTCGGTGGTGACGGTGCAGGTGCCGGCGCTGCGCCATCGCGCCGAAGATCTGCCGGTGCTCGTCGAGGCGCTGCTGGTCTCGCTCGGCAAGCCCATCGGCGTCTCGCCGGAGACGATGAAGATCCTCGAGAGCTACGACTGGCCCGGAAACGTGCGCGAGCTCAGGAACGTCATCGAGAGCGCGGCGGCGATCGTCGACCCCGGCGACAGTGGCCAGATCGAGCCCCGCCACTTGATGTTCTTCAAGCCACGGCGGCGCGATCCCACCATGGAGAAGCTGCCGCTGGCGGGCAAGACGCTCGAGAGCATCGAGCGCAACGCGATCGCGCAGACGCTCGAGCAGTGCGGCGGCAACAAGACCAAGGCCGCCAAGGCGCTTGGTATCTCGCCGTCGACGCTCTACGAGAAGGTGAAGAAGTACAAGCTCTGACCGCCGGTGGTGGCGCGCCTGGACTAACCCCATGGTTCGCCTCGATTGACCCGCTGCGGACGATCCGCGCGGTCGCCTCGCGGACTACGTCCTCGCTCTCTCGGTCGAAATACCGACGGGTATTCCTCGGTCGGTCACTCCGGTCGCATCCACGATCCGCCTCACGCGGCTCGCCCTCGCTGGCTCAACCGAAGCGAACCCTGGGGTTAGAGCTTGGCGCGGATGCGCGCGGCGTGATCGCGCAGCTCGCCGTCGGACGTCTCCTCGATGAAGCGCAGCTTGCCGGCCAGGGTGCGCGAGCGCTTGGGCTTCTCGCGCTCGAGCAGCTTGCCGAGCGCGTCCATCGCTTCGGCCTGGCGATCGGCCTTGTTGTGCTCCAGCGCCTGCTCCAGGATCTCGAAGTCGCTCGGCCAGCCGTGCGCCTTCACATAGCGATCGATCGCTCGCGAAATCTCGTCGCGCCCGAGCGCTTCGATCACCTTCTTGCGCAGCGCCGCGCGGCCGTCTTCTTTTTGCGGCGCGGGCGACGCGGCTGCCGGCGCCCGCGCGGCCGCACGCTCGGGACCGCCACTGGCCGGTGCCGTCGCGCCACCGGGAGGCGACCCGCCTGCTCCGACGCTCGACGAGCCGCTCGCGCCAGCGCCGCTCATCGCCGGCGGCTCGCTGCCGCGATGCGTGCCGCGCACCAGATCATGCGGATCGATGCGCGGCGAGCCCGGCCCCAGCTTCTCGGCCAGCTTGCCCACCTCGCCCTTTTCGAAGAGCGCGTCGAGCGCGGCGCGGTACTGCTTGGAGGCGCGCGCGTCCATCCCGCTCGACCGCGCGTCGCCACGCTCGTCGCGCGACGGACGCGGCTTGCCGCGCTGGGCGTCCAACTCGCGCCACGACTTCTTGGGCCGGTCCCCGCGATCCCGCTCACTCATGTTCCCCGGAAACGTATTGCGCTATCGTGACTCCGTCAAGCATGACGCGCCCCTGGCAGACGATCGCACGCGTCGAGACGCCCGAGGGTGCGCTCGAGCTGCGCCAGCGCGGCGCCGCCGACTTTCTCATCACCATCGCCGGCCGCGTGCTCATGACCTCGCAGGCGCGGCGCAGCGAGGAGGCGCTGGCAACGCTGGCGCTGCGCGGGCGCCCGGCGCCGCAGCCAGGTGACGTGCTCATCGGTGGCCTGGGCATGGGCTACACGCTGCGGGCCGCGCTCGACCACCTGCCCGTCGGCGCGCGCGTCACGGTCGTCGAGCTCAACGGTGACGTGGCCGCCTGGTGCCGGGGGCCACTGTCGGCGCTCACCGATGGGGCGGTGGCCGATCCGCGCGTGACGGTCGTCCTCGCCGACGTCAGCGATCACCTGGCGCGCGCGCCGGGCGGCGCCTACGACGCGATCCTCTTCGATCTCTACGAAGGGCCGCACAGCGCTACCCAGTCGCCCGCCGATCCGCTCTACGGTGGGCGCGCGCTCGCGCGTGTCCGCGAGGCGCTGCGACCGGGCGGTGTCTTCGCGGTCTGGTCGGAAGAGCCCGACGCGCGCTTCGAGCGCCGGCTAGCCGACGCCGGGTTCCGTGTGGAAAAACACCGCGCCGGACGCGGTGGACGCGCGCATGTCGTGTATCTCGGCTACACTTCATACTGACCCGCATGGCAGATCCGCGCGAAGGCAAGGTCCTGCAGGGCCGCTATCGCATCCTCTCGTTGCTGGCGGAAGGCGGCATGGGCGTCGTCTACAAGGGCGAGCGCGTCGGCATTGGCCGGCCCGTCGTCGTCAAGTTCCTGCACGCGGTGCTGTCGGACAAGCCGGGAATCGTCGACCGTTTCGAGCGCGAGGCGCGCGCCACGGCGCGCCTCAATCACCCCAACTGTGTCGCACTCGTCGACTTCGGCATCGACGAGGGCGCGCCCTACCTCGTCATGGAGTACGTCGAGGGCAAGACGCTCGCCGACCTGCTCGACCACGGCGCCGTTCGTCCCGAACGCGCGGTCGAGATCGCGCGCCAGATCCTGGCCGGCCTCGAGCACGCGCATGAGCGCGGGATCCTGCATCGCGACCTCAAGCCGGCGAACGTCATGATCGTCGACTGCGAGGGCTACCCGGGCGACTTCGTCAAGATCCTCGACTTCGGCCTTGCGAAGCTGGCGTGGCCGGGCGAGGACAAGCGCGACGTCACCGTCGAGGGCATCGCCATCGGGACCCCGGGCTACATGTCGCCCGAGCAGGCGGCAGGCGTGCCGAGCGATCGGCGCAGCGACATCTACTGTACGGGCGCGCTGTTGTATCACCTGGTGACCGGCACCAAGGCGTTCGAAGGCGACGACGTGCGCTCGGTGCTGCGCCGCCATCGCGAGGAGACGCCGGCGTCTCCTCGCGAGATCAGGCCGGGGGCGGGGATCTCCAAAGCGCTCGAGGAGTCGCTGTATCGGGCGATGCAGCGCGATCCCGCCAAGCGCTATCAGCACGCGCGCGACATGGTGAAGGCGCTGTGCGAGACGCCGGAGTACAAGCGCGGCTGGCAAGGCGACGACTCGGCGGCGATGCCGCCACGCCCGCCGACCCCGGCGCCGGCCGCAGACGCGACGCGCGCCGAGGGGCCGGCGAGCCGGGCGCGCGCGCGCAAGGGCGCCAGCCTGACGGCGGCGTGGGCGTTCGCCGGCGTGCTCGTCGGAGCGGCAGGGGCGGTCGCGGTGGTCGCCTACTCGCCGCTCGGCGACTACCTACGTCCGCGCGAGTCCGGGCGCGCCGCCGCCGGGTCTGACGTTCGACCGGCGACCAAGATGACCGGGCCCGCGCACCCCACCAAGACCGCGCCGACGGCGACCGCGGCGAATCGGCCCGATCTGGCCACGCCGTTGGCCGCCAGCGCGCCGCCCGATCTGGCGACGGCGGCGGTGGCCGCGCGCACGCCCGACGCCGCCACGGCCACCGTGGCCAGCGACGACGGCGAGGACGACGACACGCCCTCGACCAAGGCGGACGACGGATCGGGCGAGAACGACCGCGTGCCGCCGCCTCAGCCCGCCGCGGTGCAGAACCGGCCGGCGCCGCCCATTCGCAGCGTCGGCGATGCGCGGGCGCTCATCCGCAAGGGCGACACCGACGGCGCGCTCGCTGGCCTCTATCGACTGCGCCACGGCAAGCCGACGCCCTCCGCGTCGAAGGCGAGCGAGATCGCGATGCTCATCGGCGGCCTCTACTTCGACAAGAAGTGGTGGACCGACGGGCTGCGCGAGTATCGCTTCGCGATCACGCTCGATGCTCACGCCAAGAAGAACGAGATCCTGCTCAACAACAGCGTGCACGCCCTCGCCGATCGCAACACCTACGCGCGCGCGCGCCGACTGCTGCTCGACTACGTCGGGCGTGGCGCCGCGCCGGCCCTCAAGCGCGCCGCCAGGTCGGGGTCGACGCCGTTGCTCCGCCGGCGGGCGCAGAAGGTGCTGGCGACGCTCGAGTCGAAATCGTATCGTTCGCATCACTGATGCGCGCCTGCGTGCTCGTGACGGTGGTGCTCCTGGGCGGCGCCCTGTCGCCAGCGATCGGGCGCGCCGATTCCGCGCCGTCAGCCTCGAGCGGGCAGCCCGGCACGCTGGCAGCGATCGCGCGGCGTGGCGTCTTGCGGGTCGGCATGTACCCGAGCCTGGCGCCGTTCGTGGCTGCCGGCGGCGACGCCGACCAACTGCGCCGCCTCAGCCACGCCTCGGGCGAGGTGCGGCGCGCCGCCGATGGTCGGGCGGTCGCCGGTTTCGACGTCGACCTCGCCGCCGCCGCCGCGCGCGCTCTCGACGCCAAGCTGGAGATCGTGCTCGTCGATCGCTTCGACGACCTTTTGCCCGGGCTGATCGCCGGCAAGTACGACGTGGTCATGAGCGGCCTGACGCGCACGTTGGCGCGCGCGCGGCTGGTCGCGTTCTCCGACCCCTATTTCGCGTCGGGCCTGCAGGTGCTGGTGCCGCCGAGCGCACACTTCTCCACGCTGGCCGCGCTCGGGACGGCCCACGCGCGCGTGGCCGTGCGAGCCGGCACCACCGCCGAATCGTTCGCCCGGGCGACGCTCGCTGGTGCCGTCGTGCGCCCGCTGGCGAATGACGCGGCCGTTTTCGCCGCCGTCGAAGGCGGCGACGCCGACGCCGCCGTAATCGACTATGTGAGCGCGCGCGACGCCGAGGTGCGCGGCCACTTGCGCGTGCCGCTGCAGCCGCTCGAAGATCGGCGCTATACCGTCGAGCACTTCGCCTTCGCCGTGCGCCACGGTGACGCCGACTGGCTGGGCTGGCTCAACCTCTTGTTGCGCGAGTCGAAGGCATCGGGCGAGTTCCACCTGCTCGCGGCGCGCTACAACGCCTGGTTCCGGTCCGAGCGATGAGGCGCGGCGCGCTCGGCCGCTGGAATCTGTTCATCGAACGGCTCAGCGAGCGCCTCGGCAAGAGCTCGCGCGTCTTCCTCATCGGCCTTGTCGTCGCGTGCGGCATCGAGGTCGCGGTCGACTGGAACTCCACGCTCTACGAGGTCAACGTCCTGCGTGCCTCGCTAAAGCAAAAGGGCGAGGACTACGTCGACATCCTGGGCCGCGCCGCGCAGCCCGCCGTCGAGGCCTACGACTGGGACGCGCTCGACGACCTTTCGCGGGGCCTGTTCGAAGACGAGGACGTCGTCTACGTCCGCTTCTCCGATGTGCTCGGCAACACGCTGCACGATCGCGTGCGCGCCGACTACGCCGCGGCCTACGCCAAGAAGCACGGCGTCAGCTTCCGCGATCATTATCGCTATCAGATGGAGCGCGATGCCAACGGCATGATGACCGATCCGCTCAAGCTGCGCGACCGCATCGCGCAGAGCCGCCATCGCGATCTGATCCAGGCCTTCACCGATGCCGAGAACCACCTGCTGGCGCGCTTCTCCGCCCCGCCGCCGGCGCATGAGGCGCCGCCGACGATCCTCTATCAGGATCGCCTGTACGACGGCGCGCGCCAGCTCGATCGGGGCCTGTCCTACGCGCTCGGCATCATCACTTCGGAGCGTGGAGATGCGACCGGCGTGGTGCTGGTCGCGTTTCGCCACGACCGGATGAACCGCGCGGTGCTGGGCAAGCTCGGGAAGGGGCTCGGCATCACGCTGTTCTTCGTGTGCCTCATCCTGGTGCAGAACGTGCTGTCCCGCCGCTCCAAGCTGCGCCTGCTCGACCTCGAAGCGGCGCTGTCCGCGGCGCGCACGGCGATCCGTTCGTCGACGCCGGAGACGCCCGCGTACGGCGCGGGCGAGCTCGGTGTTGCCTTCGCCCAGGCCGATCGCCTGGGCGGCACCGTCTACGACCTGGCAGCGGGCGACGACGGCTCGATCGATCTCATGCTGGCTGTTCCCGAAGGTACCGGCGTCGACGCCGCCTTCGCTTCGGTCGTGTTGCGCGATCTGTATCGGCGGCAGGGGAGGGCGGCCGAGCCCGCCGCCCGCGTCGCCGCGCTCCTCGCCGACTACGACGCTTCGCCGCTGTCGCGCGAAGTCGAGATCCTGTGCGCTCGCCTCGGCGCCGACGGAAGCGTGCGCGGCGTGATCGCCGGCCTGCGCGCGCCCGTGGTCATCGACGCGATCGGGGCGCTGCACGACGTCGCGCTGGGCGAGCCGCTATCGCTCGGGGCACGCCGTCTGTCGGCGCCGCTGCGTCCGTTCCAGTGCTCGCTGGCCGACGGCGCCTTTGCGCTGTTCGACGACGGGCTGCCCCCCGACGCCGAACGTCGTCTGCCGCCAGCCGTCGCACTGGCGCACATCGCCGATCGGCTGGTGCGGCGCCACCACGATCCGCAGTCAGCCGCCGAGGAGGTCGTGGCCGAGGCGGTCAAGCGCTACCGCAAGCGCCATAGCGACGACTTCTTCGCACTGGTCGCCCGCCGCCGCGCGCGCGCCTGATACTAAGATAGCGAGCGTTCACTCGCAACGTAGCGAGATGGTCCACCCTTCGTGCAGGTACGATCGGCGCACGGTGCCCGGCGCGCCGCACTCCTTCTTGGTCGGGTCGAGCAGGCACAGGTCGTGCGGCCCCGGCATCGCCTGAAAGCCGACCCGCGTCGCCGCCGGCACCTCGCCGATCTTCTTGCCGTCGAGATAGACGGTCGCACCGCGCTGGCACTTGGTGTTGTCGACGTAGAACAGCACGCCCGAGCGGGTTTCGGAGACCGTCGGATCCGCCGGCGCCGGGTGTTTCGGCAGCAGGATCGGCCGCTGCGGCGGCACGCGCTCGCTCGGCAGGTTCGGCGGCGGCGCCGTGTCGCCCGGTGGGAGGTCGTTCTTCGCCACCTGCACGCCAGGCGCGCCCGGCTGTCCCGGCTGTGGCCACGAATCGTCCGTACCCGCCTTGGCCCCGGGATCGCCGTTGAGCAGCTCCTGCAAGTCGCAGCCGGCATACTTCAGCTCGTCGACGAGCTGGTCGTGGAACGCGACCTTCATCTCGCGGTAGTCGTTGAGCAGCGTCGCGTACTGCTGCAGCACGCGCTTGACCTTCCAGCGATAATCCGGCGTCAGCCCAATCGACTCGCCGAGACGATCGAACTCCTTGACCTGGTCGTAGTGCCGCGTCAGCTCGCGTCCGACCCGCAGGTATTCGACGCCCAGGTGGTGCGCCTTGGTGTAGGGCGCGGCCACCGCGTCGATCGGGCAGCGCGAAGCCTTCTTCGTCGTGGCGGGCCGCTTGTCCGTGCTCTTTTTGTCCGCGGCGTGCGCGCTGAGCCCGCTGAGCGCCGACTGGACCGAGCGCGCGAACTCGTCGCGCATGGCCTGCATCTGCGTCGCGAGATCGATGAAGCGGTCGATCGTGCGCCGATAGTCGGACGCGTCGCCGAACACATCGTCCACGGCCGGTTTGCCTTCGAGGCGGAACCCGCTGCCCGCATCGGCCGGCGCCGGCTGCGGCTGCGGCTGCGGCTGCGCGACCGCGAGCTCGGCCGGCGCGGCATGACCCACCCCGCCGATGGTCATGCCGACCAACAGCCCGACAACGCGACGATCCATCTGACCCTCCATTATGAGCGTTCGCCGCCGGCCCGTCCAAGAAACCCGGCGCGTCGCTGGCGGCGCGAGTGATGGCTGTTCGGTGCAACCGCTGTTGCTCGTTGGGGGTGAGCGCCCCATTGCGGCGACGTCCTCGGGCGTGTCGCCGTCATGATTCCGCAGGGTTTGGGCGGTTCGAGCTGGCGCACGTCTTGCTCCCAGGCACCCGCTGGGGAGGTGCGTCCGTGCTGGCGAGGGTCTTCGAGCGAGCCCGACGTGTCTGGCGCGACAAAGTCGCCGGGCCGACACTGCGCACTTACGACGCGGCGTGCGACGAGCTCGGCGGCGAGCCGTGGCGAGCGCTCCCCGAGGCCACCGACCGTTGGTTTCTGGCGGATTGGCCGCCGTCATTCGTCGGGCGGGTCCCGGGCGCACCGGAGCCTTCGACGCCCGACACCGGCACCTTCGATCTTCGACGCCGCATGTCTGGCGCTACCAAGCTCGCGCTGCTCGGCGGTCTTGCGCTCGTCATCATCGCGATCGCCGCGAGCGCGCTCGCCACCGCGTCACCGGCCGCGAGCTCGGCGGCGCCGCTCGTCACCGCGCCCGTCGCCGCGCCCGTCGCCGCACCGCCCGCCCACGTCGCCTTGCCGGCCGCCCCGGTTGCCGCGCCGCCCGCGTCCATCCCGCCGCCGCCCGGCGCGCGCGCCGCGTCGCCGGCACATTCTACCGGCGCGCTTCGGCTCGCGCAGGCGCCGGCTTTCCCCAAGCACCACTTCGCCCAGCGTCGCCGCCGCTGAGCCGCCTCCTTGCACCCGACCGTGGTCCTCTCTAGATTAGGCCGCATGTCGCGCCTGGCCACGCTGCCCGAGATCGTCTTCACCACGCCGCGCAGCCTGCCCGACGCGCGCAAGCTGCGCGGTCGCGTCGCCGTCGTCGACATCGCCTTCGCCGCCGACGGCATGGGCACGCCATTCGCCGAGACCACCGGCGCGTTCATCACCGAGCTCGGAGGGCGCCTCGCCGCGTGGGTCGATCACCACGATCACGAGCGCCACGCCGACTTCGCCGGCGACGCGCGCTTCACGCTCGCCACCAAGGCCGAGCACGGAGCCTGCCCGGAGATGGTGACGCCCGAGGTCGTGCGCAACGCAGGCCCGGTCGACACCATCGTCGCACACGTCGATCTCGACGGGCTGTACGCCGCCGTCAAGTGGGTCCTCGGCGGCAACGAGCCCTACAGCGGCGCCGACGACGACGCGCGCGCCGTCGACACGCGCCTCGGCACGACCAGCGTCACCGGCACGATGATCGACAAGGCGCTGCGCGCGCACTTTCGCGACGAAGGGCTCAAGCACCGCATCGTCCGCTGGCTCGTCGACGGCATGAAGGACAAGCCGCTCGGCCGCGAGATCGCCGAGGCCGCCGCCGACTTCGACCGCATGGCGGCCGAGAGCGCACGCCTGGCCGCGTTGTACGAACGTCGCGGCAAGGCGGTCTTCGTCGACGCCGGTGTGCACGCCAAGGCGCCGTTCGACAAGACGATGCTGCTGCTCGAAGGCCAGAAGCGCGCGCCCGTCGCCATCGTGCGCGACGCCGGCATGATCACGCTCGCCGCCGCGTTCGATTCGGGAATCGACTTCGTCAAGCTGTTCGACCTCGGCGGCGGCATGCCGACGCGCGTCAGTATCAAGGAGGCGCGCCTCGACGAGGTCCTGCAGAAGCTCAACGGATGAGTAGTTCCATTCCGCTTCCGCCGCGCTTCCCAACGTCGCGCGCGTTTTCCGCCTGTGCGCGCCGCTCGCCCGCGCCGTGAGCGGCACATCGCTTGCTCCATAGCCGGGCATGGAGACGATCCGGCGCGCCATCTCCCGCCGACTCGATACGCGCACCGCGCTTCTGTGTGTCGCCATCCTCGGCCTCAACCTGCTCGACGCCTTCGCGACGCTGCGCCACCTCGAGCACGGCGCCGAGGAGCTCAACCCGTTCATGCTGGCGCTCCTTCATCGCGGCGCCCGACACTTCCTCATCGTCAAGCACCTGCTCGCCTCGGCGGGCGTCCTCGGGATCGCGCTCCACCCCGGCCGCCGCGCTGCCGACATCGCGCTCTTCATCCTGTTTCCGCTCTATGTGCTGCTCGCCATCTACCAGATCGCGCTCTTCTACGTGATGTAAGGTAAAATCGGCATAGATGTCCTCCGATTCCGACGACAAGGGTCGCGACGCGTCGATCGCCGAAGCGCTGGTGGAGAGCTACGCGGCCGATGCGCCGCTCTCGATCGCCGCCGGCCACGAGCTGCCGTCACCGCTCGAGGTCCGGGCGGTGGTCACCGATCTGCGCGAGCTCATCTTTCCCGGCTTCACCGGCGGCGCGCGACCGGCGTCCGGCGTGTCGCTCAAGGGGTACGTTGCCGCGCGCGTGGCGCAGGTACGCGTGCACCTGACCGAGCAGGTCTACCGGGGGTTGCACCATCGGTGCCGCGTGGTCGGGGCCGACTGCGCGGCGTGCCAGCAAGCGGCCGAGCGCATCAGCGACGGGCTGATCGATGCGCTGCCCGACGTGCGCGCGCTGCTCATGACCGACGTGCGCGCCGCCTTCGAAGGCGATCCGGCCGCCACCGGCGCGGACGAGGTCGTCTTCTCCTATCCCGGCATCGCCGCCATCTGCGTCTATCGCCTCGCCCACAAGCTGTATCAGCTCGGCGCCGTAATCGTCCCCCGCATGATGACCGAGCTGGCGCACTCCGAGACCGGCATCGACATCCATCCGGCCGCGACCATCGGCGAGGGCTTCTTCATCGATCACGGCACCGGCGTCGTCATCGGCGAGACGACCATCATCGGCAACCGCGTGCGCATCTACCAGGGCGTCACGCTCGGAGCGCTCTCGTTGCCGACAGGCAAGGCGCGCCAGCTCGCGTCGGCCAAGCGCCACCCGACGATCGAGGACGACGTCATCATCTACGCCAACGCCACCATCCTCGGCGGCGAGACCATCATCGGCCGCGGCGCCGTGATCGGTGGCAACAGCTGGATCACCGAGAGCGTGCCCGCGCGCGCGCGCAGCTCGGGCTGATGGGCCGCTTCGACGACCGCGCGACCCAGCCGGCGCGCGGACCCGCCGACATGTGGCGGTGGCGGGTGAGCGACACGCTCGCCGGCCGCCGCGTCAAGGATGACGATCCCGCCTTCGTCACGCCGACCGGCTCCCCCGATCTGGGGCTCATCGCCTCGCCGGCGCCGTCGTTGACCTGGATCGGCCACGCCACCTTTGCGCTGCGCCTCGGCGGCAAGCTGATCGCGACCGATCCGGTCTGGTCCGAGCGGCTGGCCGTGATCAAGCGCAGGTGCCCGGTCGGGGTCCCGCTCGCGGAGCTGCCGCCGCTCGATGTGGTCACCGTCTCGCACAACCACTACGATCACCTCGACGCGCCGACGATCGCGAGCATCGGCGCGCAGCCGCTCTACGTCACACCGCTCGGCAACGGCCGTTGGCTGGAGAAGGCCGGCGCCGCCAACATCGTCGAGCTCGACTGGTGGCAGTCGCACACGGTCGATGGGCTCGAGATCACGCTGGTGCCGGCGCGCCACTGGTCGATGCGCGTCCCGTGGAACCGCAACGACGCCTTGTGGGGCGGCTTCGTGTACCGCGCGGGCGAAGGCGTCGCCTACCACTCGGGCGACACCGCGCTGTTCGACGACTTCGCCGAGATCGGCGAGCGGCTCGGTCCCATCGATTGGGCGATGCTGCCCATCGGTGCCTACGAGCCGCGCTGGTTCATGGAGCCGCAGCACATGAACCCCGAGGACGCCGGCGAGGCGTTCGTGCGCCTGGGCGCGCGCCGACTCTGTGCCATGCACTGGGGCACGTTCAAGCTGACCGACGAGCCGCTCGGCGAGCCGCCGCGCCGCATGCGCACGTTCTTCGCCGACCGCGCCCTCGCCGATGATCGCCTGTGGATCTTCGACGTCGGCGAGACGCGTGCGCTCACTCGATCGTGATCAAGCTGTCGCCCGTCGGCAGATCGGTCCAGAAGGTCGTCTCGCCGTGCTCGCTGCGGAGGCCCTTGGGCGGCTGGCCGTTGACCTGCACCGACGCCGCTGGCCGCGCCACCACGAAGGTCGCGCCGTCGATGGGCACCGGCGTCTGCACCAGCACACGGTGATCGGCGCCGACCGTCATCTTCATGTCGGCGATGGCCCGTAGTCGGTCGCCGAGCGCGGCCAACGTCGGGACCCACAGCGTGCCGCGCGCTTGTCGCGCCTGCAGGGACGCTAGCAGGCGGTCGAACTCCGGCGCCAGCTGGACCGGCCCGCTGCCGCCCGCCTTGTCGCCCGGATCGACAGGCACCATCAGGTTCTTCAGGCCGAACTTGGTGTGCGCGGGGTGATAGGTCTCGAGGTACGTGTGCGCGATGTGCAGGCCGCGCTCCCGCTCGAGCCGATCGAGCGCCGCCGCCGAGTACATGTTGTAGAAGTGCCTGGAATCGAGGAACGCCCATTGCGAGCGGAACATCCACAAGCCTGAGGGCCCGCCCAGGTC
This sequence comes from uncultured delta proteobacterium, assembly GCA_963816965.1. Taxonomy (GTDB): domain Bacteria; phylum Myxococcota_A; class Polyangia; order Palsa-1104; family Palsa-1104; genus JAQBQH01. Next base: position 1,186,552 of record CAWFMP010000004.1, on the reverse strand, counting down.
CAGTCGCCCCAGCGGCCACAGCGTCGGCGCCCGCTGCGCGAGGTGGTCGGCGCGCAACAGGTTGAGCGGCCCAGGGTCGAGGTCGACCTCGGCCCAGACGTACTGGTAACCGTGCGCCGCGAGCAGATCGGCGATCGCGAACTTTCCGGTCGATCGATAGCCCTGGTCGCCGAATGCCTCGCAGTTGGTCTCGGGCTGATGATCGATCCACGTGCGCGCGTGCCAGCGCGCGAACATATCCAGCGCCCGCATCGTCACCGAGCGGTCGTCGCGCTTGGGCGTGGCCGAGTGGGGCACGATCTCCGACCCGGCGACATAGAGCTGATCGGCGAGCCGCACCACCTCGGGGCTCTCGAGCTGCGGTCGATCGGTCCCGTGCGCGAACAGCGACTTGGTGATGTGCAGCCGATGCGCCAGAAGCCCCATCGTCGGCGAAGGCTTGTCGCTGCGGCCGTAGACCAGCGCGGCGAAGGTGCGCTCGGTGGTCTGGTCGGCGTGATCGGTGATCACCAGCGCCGCCCGCCGGCCGTCGGGGAACTTGGCCTTGGCCAGCATCGGCGGGCGGTCCGGGATCCACTGCATCCGCGCGTGGACGTGCTCGTCGACCGTGCGCAGCCGCGCCGGTATGGTGAGGTGCGCGTTCGGCTCGCGCCACTGGCCGCGACAGGCGGCGTCGTGCACGAACGGCCTCGCCTCGGTCGTCTCCAGCTCGATGCGCAAGCTGACCCGTCCGCCGCCGCTCTTGACCACTACCGCGTCGACGTCGTCGTCGACGACGAGCGTATACCCACCGTTGCCCCGACGCACGCTCAGCCACTTGGGGTCGAACCGCTCGAGCACCGCCAGCGGCGGCGCCGAGATCGGTACGAGGTCGCGCCCGAACAGCGTCACCGAATCGGCGGGCAGCACCACCTCGAGCGCCAACACGTGCACCCAGGTCGGCCGTCGCCATGCACCGTCGATTGTGAGGGCGATGGTGCCCACCTCGGTGCGCTCCAGCCTGAGCACCACGTCGAGCGCGCCGTCGGGTGTGGTCAGCGTCGCGGTGGCGTCCGACTTCCAGCGCACCGGTTGCAGTCGGGGCGCGCCGCTGGCCGTCGCGCTCGCGCGGTGGTCGAACACCAACTGAGCAGCCACCTCCATTCGATCGCCGCTCTGGTCGCGCACGATGAACGCGCGGCCCGCGTCAGCCCCTAGCTCCGGCTCGGTCGCCGACGCCGCCAGCGGTACCAGCGCCGCGAGCAGCGTACACAAACTTCTCACGCACCCAGCATAGCGCGCGGCGGAAGAGGGCGCTTGTTTGCGTCCTTTTGCGCCGCTTCCGTGGAAGGACCGTTCCGCTGCCGCTTCCGAGCGCGCTCGAAGCGGCAGGAGTCGCCTGTAAAGCGATCCCGGCACGTCGGTTGCGATTGTCCCGGCCAGCGGAGGACGATCGGAATGCAGGTCGAATTGTACCTCGCCACGGTGATGAAGGTTGCGGCGCTGGCGCGCCTCACCGTCGGCATCTTTGCCATCCAGGCGCCCGGTGTGCCGATCACGGTAGAAAAAGCGGCCCAGTATGCTGTCGCGGCGACGGTTCATGGCACGCGAGCCGGGGTGGACCCCTACGAGCTCGTCGGCATCGCCCGCAACGAATCGGACTTCATCGAGTCCATGCGCGGTCCTGACGGCAAGGACTGCGGTCTCACGCAGACGCGCATCACCATCACCAAGTACAAGTGCCGGCAGCTGCGACACTCGTACTGGCTCGCGTTTCAGGAAGCCGCGCGCGAGATGAAGGAGTACGCACGCGCGTGCCGCGGCCACGCCGATTTCGATCGCTGCCGCCTCAACTACTACAACTCGGGTGTGCGCTACGCCCGGCATGGCTTCCACGGCGCCTACTGGCTGCGCGTGCAATGCTTCGCCGAGGCCGCGCGTCGCGGCATCAGCGTCGGGCAAAGCTGCCGGCGGGTCCGTGGCCGCGGCGACATCGCGCGCACGCTCTATCGCGGCATTCCACGCTCGCGCGACCTCATGGCGATCGCGCACCAGGGTCCGGCCAGCTGACCGCCTGGCGCGCACCCGCCGGAGCGCGGCTCAACCGATGAGCCAGCGCATCAGATCGCCCGCCGCCGCGACCACACCGCCATAATCGCTCTCCGCTCCCGCGGCAGGAGCCGGCATCGACGCCAGGGCGCGCTCGCGCTCCTTGAGCCGCTGCTGCTCGATCGCGAGCTCCGCGCGCTCCTGGTCGCGGGCCGCGTCGATCCCACCGGCGCGGATGAACTCGACGATCTGGCGGAGCTCGTCGCGATCGAACCAGGTGCCATGACGCTTGCACACGTCGACGATCACGCCCGAGTGGCGCGCAAAATTCATGCGGTTCATGAGCTGCGCGCATGCCGGGCACTTGAGGTAGTGCACGCTCTCGAGGTGCTGGGCGGCAGAGCCGAGCGATGGCGGCGCCACCGGCGATCCGGCACCTACGTAGGCCGCCTGCTGCTCGCGGCTCCGGCAGATCTGCTGGAAGGACTGTGCGTCGACCCACACGCCGCCGCATGCGCCGCACTCCTCTAGAAAGGCCGAGCCGATCGCGGTCACCACCAGGGCCGTGCTGCAGCGCGGGCAAGGGTGTTCGCCGGCGCCGGCCGCATCGTCGGCCGGGGGATCGAATGCGCGCGCCCCACAGTGCGAGCAGTGCTTGGCGCCGCGGAAGATCATGCCCAGGCAGGACGGACACGCCACCGTCTGCAGCTGCGCCCGGCAGTAGCTGCACTGCACGTCGGTCGGGGCGGCCGCAGCCCCACAATTGGGACACATCAGCATTCCTGCCTGCACGCGACAACTGTATCATGCTGGCCACCATGGCCGAGCGAGCCTCCTGGGACGAGTACTTCATGAACATCGCGCGCGTGGTCTCGTCGCGCTCGACCTGCGATCGCAAGTTCGTCGGCGCCGTCATCGTGCGCGACAAGACGATCCTGTCGACCGGCTACAACGGATCGATCCGCGGCATGCCGCACTGCGCCGAGGTCGGTCACATGATGGAGGACGATCACTGCGTCGCCACCATCCACGCCGAGTCGAACGCGATCGTGCAGGCGGCGAAGAACGGCGTGAGCATCGACGGCGCGTCGATCTACGTCACCGCCTCCCCGTGCTGGAACTGCTTCAAGCAGGTCGCCAACGCCGGGATCCGCCGGATCGTGTTCGGCGAGTTCTATCGCGACGCGCGCATCTTCGACATTGCCAAGCAGCTCAACGTGGAGCTGCATCACCTACCTTTTGCGGACGCCGGGCCCATGCCGACTTCCGCGTCACCTACACCTCCGTCCAAATGAGAGAAGAAGAATTTTCTTGACGGATCGCTTTTGCGCTGGCTACTGTCGAAAAAGTATATCTGAGCTGGGGCCTAACCCTAGGGGACCATTCGAGATGTAGGGCAATAGTGGTCCCGCCGCCCACACGATCCTGGCCGATCCGACGGGCGGCACGAGCATGGCAACGACAGTTTTCGGGAGGCAGAGGCCATTGCGAAAATCGATCTGGTTCGTCGCGCTTCTCTTCGCTAGCTCTGCTTGGCTCGGCGCCGCACGCGCCGACGAGCAGGATGCCGCCCGGCCGAAAGCGACGGTCGTCAGGGGAAAGAAGAGCAAGAGGCGGCGGGGCCATGCCGTGTTCTCCGGACGACTGGCGTCGCCGGACGAGCTACGCGACGAGCCGCTGGAGAAGCCATCGGGGAAGATCGAGCTCTACGCAGTCAACTTCGGAGAGGCTCTCAGCGTCGACCTCTACGATAAGAGCGGTCGCTACAGCCCCGACGCGCTCGATCAACTGAATCATTTCTGGCGTTGCAAGCGCACCGGCACGGAAAAGGCGATCGATCCGCGCCTTTACGAGATGCTCTCGCGCATCTATGACCACTTCGGTAAGCGCATCGAGCTGGTCTCGGGCTTCCGCAATCAGAAGCGAACCTCGTCCTTCCACTTCCACGGCTCAGCCTCGGACATTCGCATCCCCGGCATCTCGGACAAGGTGCTGCACGCGTTCGTCGAGTCCCTCGACACCGGCGGCATGGGCATCGGCATCTATCCGCGGGCCGGCTTCGTACACGTCGACATTCGTCCCGAGCCGTCGTACCGCTGGACCGACTACTCGCCCCCCGGCACGAGCGACATGGGCCACCCGCACAAGAAGCGCAAGCCGCAGCCGAACACCTAGCACCTACTCGCCACCACAGCCAGCCATTTGACCGTGCGCGTCTCACCCGTTATCTTGCGCGCGGCGACATGCAAGACATTCAAACGATTCCGCTCTCCGAGGAGACCCAGCGCCGCTACCTCAATTACGCGCTCTCCGTCATCACTGCGCGCGCGCTGCCCGACGTTCGCGACGGCCTGAAGCCGGTCCAGCGCCGCATCATCTACACGATGTTCCACGACCTGCGGCTGATGGCCGACGGGCGCCACCGCAAGTGCGCCAAGGTCGTCGGCGACGTCATGGGCAACTATCACCCGCACGGTGACAGCGCCATCTACGACGCGCTGGTGCGCATGGCGCAGGACTTCTCGCTGCGCTATCCGCTCGTCGACGGCCAGGGCAACTTCGGCTCCCTCGACGGCGACGCCGCGGCTTCGATGCGCTACACCGAGTGCAAGCTGCAGAAGATCGCGGTCGAGCTGATCGACGAGATCCGCTCGAAGACGGTCGAGTGGCGGCCGAACTACGACGGTACGCGCTCCGAGCCGGTGGTGCTGCCCTCGCAAGCTGCCGAACCTGCTGGTCAACGGTACGCAGGGCATCGCGGTCGGCATGGCGACCTCGATCCCGCCGCACAACCTCGCGGAGGTCGTCGAGGCGTGCGTGGCGCTGGTCGACGATCCGAGCCTCGAGTCGAAGGACCTGCTGAAGTCGATCAAGGGTCCTGACTTTCCGACGGGCGGCCAGGTGCTGGCTTCGAAGCGCGACCTCAAGGAGATCTACGAGATCGGGCTCGGGCTCGCTGAAGCTGCGCGGCGAGTGGGAGCTCGAAGAGCCCAAGGGCCGAAAGCAGCAGCCGACGCTGGTCATCACGTCGATTCCGTACGGCCCGACCAAGCAGTCGATCGTCGAGAAGATCGGCGAGATCATTCGTGAGCGCAAGCTGCCGCAGATGGTCGACGTGCTCGATCAGTCGACGACCGACGTGCGCATCGAGATCGAGATCAAGAAGGACGCCGATCCCGCGCTGATCATGGCGTACCTGTACAAGAACACCGCGCTGCAGACCAACGTGCAGGTGAACCTGACCTGCCTGGTGCCGACCGACAACCCGGAGGTCGGACGCCCCGAGCGGCTCAACCTCAAGGGCTGCCTGCGCCACTTCCTCGACTTCCGCTTCGAGGTGGTGACCCGCCGCTTCCGCTTCGACCTGGATGAGCTCAACCGACGCATCCACATCCTCGAAGGCTTCGCCAAGGTCTACGACGCGCTCGACGAGGTCATCCGCATCATCCGCAAGTCCGAGGGCAAGCAGGACGCGGCGCAGAAGCTGATGAAGCGCTTCGAGCTCGACGAGGAGCAGGTCGACGCCATCCTCGAGCTCAAGCTCTATCGGTTGGCGCGGCTCGAGATCCTGATGATCCAGGAGGAGCTGGCCGAGAAGCGCAAGGAGGCCAAGCGCCTCGAGGCGATGCTCAAGTCTGACGCCAAGCGCTGGGGGGTCGTCAAAGACGAGCTGCAGGAGATCGCCAAGCGGTACGGGGACAAGCGCAGGACCAAGATCAGCGTGTCCGCCGACGAGCCGGAGTTCGATCCCAACGCCTACATCGTCGACGAGGACGCCAACGTCGTGCTCACGCGCGACGGCTGGGTCAAGCGCGTCCGTGAGCTCAAGGACGCGTCGTCGACCCGTGTGCGCGAAGGTGATGCGGTCACCGAAGTACTTGCCGGCAACACCAAGAGCACGATCGCGTTCTTCACGAACTTCGGATCGGCCTACGTGGCGAAGATCGTCGACATCCCGGCATCGACGGGCTACGGCGACCCGGTGCAGAAGCTGTTCAAGTTCAAAGACGGCGAGCGGGTCGTCTCCGCGCTGTCCATGGATGCGCGCGTCAAGCCTGCCGAGGAGAACCTGCTCGCGGTGTCGAAGAGCGGCTATGGCCTGCGCTTTGGGCTGGCGCCGCACACCGAAGTCTCGACGCGCGCTGGGCGCCGCTTCGCCAAGGTCGGCGAGGGCGACGAGATCGTCGGCGTGCGGCCGGCGCCCGACGACGGCGTGCTGGTCGTCGCCACGGGCGATTCTCACGCGCTCGTTTGCGACGTGGCCGAGGTGAACATCCTCGCCAATCCTGGGCGCGGAGTCACGGTCATCAAGACCGAAGAGGGTGTCGACGTCATGGGGTTCACCATCAACGAGCCGCTCACGCTCGAGAGCGACAAGGGCAAGACGGCGGAGGTGCGAGCGTTGAAGAAGGATCGTGTGCCGCGCGGCTCCAAGGGGCGCCAGGTCTTCTCGCGCAAGGAGAGGGTGGCGCGCGTCGTCACCGCATCGCCGACCGTGCCGGAGCTCGCCGCGCCGGACGCCAAGTCGGAGACCAAGGAATAATGGCTGAGCGCAAGTACACCGGTCAGGACATCACCGTCCTCGAAGGGCTCGAGCCGGTCCGCAAGCGGCCCGGCATGTACATCGGCGGCGTCGACTCGCGCGGGCTTTCACCACCTGCTGTGGGAGATCGTCGACAACTCGGTCGACGAGGTCATCAACGGCTTCGCCAAGACCATCTGGGTCACGCTCGACAAGGATCGGCGCGGCGGCCACCGTCGAGGACGACGGCCGCGGCATCCCGGTCGACTACGTCTCGAAGTACAAGAAGAACGCGCTCGAGCTGATCCTGTGCACGCTGCACGCCGGCGGAAAGTTCGAGCAGGGCAACTACATCCACTCGGGCGGCCTGCACGGCGTCGGCAGCTCGGTCGTCAACGCGCTCTCGGAGGAGCTGACCGCGACCATCTGGCGCGACGGATTCGAGCACGTGCAGTCGTTCGCGCGCGGCAAGCCGACCTCGAAGCTCAAGGTCGACCAAGAAGAAGCGCCACACCGGAACGCGCACCTATTTCCGTCCGGATCCCGACATCTTCGGCGCCAAGCTCAAGTTCGACTCCGCCGAGGTGCGCGATCGCCTCGAGGCCAAGACCTACCTGCACCGCGGGCTGCACGTCATCTTCGAGGACGAGGCGACTCGCGAGAAGATCGAGTTCACCCACGACGGCGGCATCGCCGACTACCTGGTCAAGATCGCGGCCGAGCGGGGCAAGCCGCCGATCCACCCCAACGTCTTCGCGATGGCCAAGGACGAGCCGCGCGTCGAGGTCGCGCTGCAGTGGACCGAGTCCACCGACGAGCACGTCCGCTCCTACGTCAACGGCATCCCGACCCGGCGGGCGGCACGCACGAGACCGGCTTCAAGTCGGGCCTGGTCAAGGCGGTGCGCAACTTCATCGAGACCCACGGCCTGACGCCCAAGGGCGTGAGCATCACCGCCGAGGACATTCGCGAGGGCATGCTCGGCGTGCTGTCCGTCTACATCCTGCACCCGCAGTTTCAGGGGCAGACGAAGGACAAGCTGAACAACCCCGAGGTTGCGGGCGAGGTCGACGGCGTCGTGCGCACCGGCGCTCGAGAACTGGCTCACCGAGAACAAGTCGACGGCCGAGGGGATCGTCGCGCGCATCGTCCTGGCCGCGCGCGCGCGCGAGGCGTCGCGCGCGGCCTCGCAGGCGGTGACGCGCAAGACGGCGGTCAGCCATCGCCTGAACCTGCCGGGCAAGCTCGCCGACTGCTCGTCGACGTCGCCGGAAGAGTCGGAGCTGTTCATCGTCGAGGGCGACTCGGCCGGCGGCTCGGCCAAGCAGGGGCGCGATCGGCGGACGCAGGCGATCCTGCCGCTCCGCGGCAAGGTGCTCAACGTCGAGCAGGCATCGACGGAGAAGGTGCTCAACAACGTCGAGCTGAAGAACATCGTGACCGCGCTCGGCTGCGGCCTGGGCGAGGACTACGACGAGAACAAGCTGCGCTACGGCAAGATCTTCATCCTCACCGATGCCGACAGCGACGGGCATCACATCTCGACGCTGCTGCTCACGTTCTTCTATCGCCACCTGCGCAAGCTGATCGAGAACGGGCACGTCTACCTGGCCCTGCCGCCGCTCTACAAGATCGAGGTCGGCAAGGAGCGCTACTGGGCGCTCGACGACGACGCGAAGGAACAGATCCTGCGCAAGGCGCCGAAGAACGCCAAGCCCGAGATCAGCCGCTTCAAGGGCCTCGGCGAGATGCCGGCCGAGGATCTCAAGCACGACGACGCTCGACCCCAAGCGCCGCTCGGCGCTGCGCGTGGTGGTCGACAACCAGCTCGAGACCGATCGCATCATGAACGAGCTCATGGGCAAGGACGCGTCGGCGCGCTTCCGCTTCATCATGGAGCGGGCCGCCGAGGCCAAAGACATCGACGTCTAGGCAGTCAGCGTCGGGGTTTGACGCTGTGGCCGCCTTTGCTTATTGTCTATGGGTGATTCGGAAGCCCCATTCTCCCCGCTTCGTCCGCCTCTCTGCCGAGCACGTCTCCTCGCTGTTCGGCTCGGATGCGCTCGAGCCGCGATTCCCCATCTCCAATGGACGGTTCGTGGCGCGCCAACGCGTCGCGATCGTGGGCCAGCGTGGGCGTATCGACGGCGTTCCGGTCGTCGGGCCGGCCGGTTCGAACACGACCATTTCGTGGAACGTCGGTGACGCCGAGAAGCTAGGCCTCGACGAGCGCGGGGTGATCCTGGTCGGTCCGAACGGCGAGCTCAAGTTCGTCGACTCGAGCGTCCGCCAGGCCGGCTGACCTAGCGCGCCGCCGCTGGCTGACAGCGGTAGCGCGAATCCGGGTGGCGTCCGGTATGCGGATCGTGTCCGGCCGGCCGGACCTCGAATCGCAGACGATTTCTTGCAATGGCGCGCCAACCAAGGGCCGCGCGAATCGCGAAGAAGCGGCACGTTTCGTGCGATGGCGGCCGGCATGCGCAGCCGAGCACGAGAATTCGTGGTTCCGCCGTACAACCGCCAACTCTTCCCGCACGAGTCATTCCCTCCGTGGCGAGCCCTCCTACGCGTTTTCGGGTTCATCGCGGAGCTGAGACGGCGCTGCCCCCCAGGGACGAGCCTGAAGCGTCTGGAGACGCCGCTGGTCCATGCGTCGGAGCGAATCGTTGCCGTGGCGGGAGGGGAGTTGTCGCCGGAGCGATGGCACCGACGGGTACGTGTCGCCATCGCCAAGCTCGAGCGCGCGAAGTCGTCGATCGTCGACTATGTCGTGTCGGACACGCTGAGCTTGTCCGAGGCGTTGGCGCTCGGCGACGGGATTGACGACACCATCGCACTGCTCGTCGAGACCGTCGCGCGCGTGCCGTTTCCCGACGAGGTGCGGACGCGCCTGCCCGAGCTCTGCGTGCCCGCACGGCTCGCGCACTGAGGCGGCGATGAAGCGCGAGATCGAAAAGCCTCGAGCAAGAGCAGGCCGCCGTAAGAAGGCGCCGCCGCGGCGTGCGCCGGCCCGTCCGTGGCTGCCGCGGTTCAGCCGGAAGGTCTATCGGCACGGGCGCCGGTCAAGGAGAAGGTGGCGGCTCGCTGGCGCGTTGTGCCCGACGAGAGTCGTGGCCCAGGGGCTGCTCGCTGCCATCCTCCGCGGTGCCGGCCGCTTGCTGGGCTGGCTCGGAGAGCAGCTGTATCAAGCGGGTGACGCGTTGACGTGCGCGAACCGCGTCCCAGCCGTCGAGGCCGTCGAGCTGCACCAGCCAGCCGTAGAGGGCGAAGTCGGCAACGGACGGCGCCGGTTCGGCCAGCCACCCGGTCTCGGCCAGCGCGGCGTCGAGAATGTCGAGCAGCTCTCCCAGCCGCGACAGCAGTGTCGCCGGGGGCGGCGCGTCGAGCGCGCGGCTGCCGTGCTTCCGGCGCATGTCGAGCCGAAGAAACGCGGAAAACAGTGCCATCCGCAGGCTGCCGACGAGCCCCGCGGGGTACGGCACGCGAAACCGCGCCGCCGTTCTCCGCGCATTCGACGCGATCATCCAACGGATCGGCTGGATGGTGGCCCCGAGCCCTTCATCGAACCCCTCCTCGAGGAGGAGCGCTCGCGACCGCAAGGCCGGATCCCGCGGGATCGCCGGCCGCGCCGGGAACCGCTCGTCGAGAAACGCGACGATTCGCGTCGAGTCGGCGACGACCGTCCCAGCGTCCTAGTACCTCGCCTCAGTGGTTTTGACGGGTCTGCGCCGGTCCTCGACGCCCATGGCTTCGTTGCTCCTGCTCGAAATACAGCCAGTATTCCTTCGTCGTCGCGCCTCGCCCTGCGCGCCGAATCCTCGGCGGATACCAATCAAAACCACTGCGGCGAGGTACTAACCTTAGAGGATCGGGAGGGCGACCTGCCCCGACCGTCTCACGACCTCGCCGCGCTCGAGCGGGTGCACGGTCCGTTCTTCGAAGGCCACGCCTTTGTATCGGAGGACGGCGCGCACCTTGGCCACGCAGGGAGAAATGCTGTAACCAAAGAGCGTCACCATCGTTCCGAGTATACTTCGCGCCGAGGAGTCCGCCGCCATGATGATTGTGATGACGCCGCATGCGACGCCCGAGGAGATCGACTCGGTGCTGGAGCGCATCAAGACCGAGGGATTCCAGCCGCACCGCTCCGATGGCAAGGAACAGACGGTGATCGGTGTCGTCGGAATCGTCGACCGCGATGTGGATCCGCGGCAGTTCGAGGTCCTGGAAGGCGTCGCGAAAGTGGTGCGGATCTCGTCGCCGTTCAAGCTGGCGTCGCGCCAGTTCAAGGAAGAGGACACGGTTGTCGACGTCGGCAGGGGAGTGAAGGTCGGCGGGCGCGAGGTCGTACTGATGGCCGGACCGTGCACGATCGAGTCGAAGGAGCAGGTGGAAGCGATCGCGCCGATCGTGGCCACGGCCGGAGCGCGCATCATGCGCGGCGGCGCCTTCAAGCCGAGGACCTCGCCGTACTCCTTCCAGGGCATGGGGGAGGAGGGGCTCAAATTTCTGCGCGACGCCGCCGATCGTCACAACCTGCTCATCGTCAGCGAGGTGATGGATCGGTCGCAGATCGAAATGATGCTGCGCTACGTCGACATCCTGCAGGTCGGTGCGCGCAACATGCAGAACTTCGATCTGCTGAAGGACCTGGGCAAGGTGCGACGCCCGGTGCTGCTCAAGCGCGGCATTGCGGCAACCCTGCAGGAGCTGCTGCTCGCTGCCGAGTACATCATGGCCGGCGGCAACAAGCAGGTGATCCTGTGCGAGCGTGGGATCCGCACGTACGAGACGTCGACCCGCAACACGCTCGACATCTCGGCGATTCCCGTCGTGAAGGCGATGTCGCACCTGCCGATCGTCGTCGATCCCAGCCACTCGACGGGGCTGCGCCATCTGGTCGCACCGGTGGCGCGCGCAGCGATCGCAGCGGGTGCCGATGGCCTCATCATCGAGGTCCACAATCAGCCGGAGAAGGCGTTGTGCGACGGAGCGCAGTCGCTGCTACCGGACCAGATCACCGAGCTGAGCGCACAAATCCACGGAATCGCGCAGGCGATCGGACGAAGCTTTCAGCCGGCTGCGTAGAGGATCGCCAGCGCCGCCAGCCCGGCCGCGTTCCAGCCAATGGCCACGACGCCGAGGCGGCGGGTGCGATCGTCGGCTCCGTGCAGGTAGCCGGCCAGAGCCAGGGCCAGGCCCGTGACGAGCAACAGACCGACCATGGCGTCGAGCCAGCGAAGCGAAAGCGCGGACACCCACAGCCCGACCGCGGCCACGCCGGCGATCAGCCCGCCCACGGGAACCCCAGGCCCGAGCATGCGCGCCATTGGGACCGCTTATACGGCCCGACGCGGCGTCAGGTCAATCGACGGCGTATACTGAAGCGCGTGCAGCTGCGCTGCTGGATCGTTCGTGCGCTCTTGCTCGCATTCGTGCTCACGCCGGCCCAGGCGCGGGCGGGGCTCGTCGAGCGCGCGGAGCAGCTCCTGCGCACGGTCTCGCAGCAGCGCGATCGCGAGCATCGCTTCGCCGTGGCCGATCAGGCGCAAGCGCTATGTGAGCAGGCGATCCGCGAGCATCCACGGGACGCGGCGCCGCACATCGTGCTCGCGCGAGCACTGACCATCGCCGATCCCGAGCACCCCGAGACCTGTCGGGCCCGGAGCTGCGAGCGCGCCATCGCCGAGCTCAAGGAGGCGCGCCGCCTCGATGGTAGCGGCGCTGAGGCGCAGCCGATCGCGACAGAGCTCGGCTTGGTTCTATCGCGTGTTGGCAAGTACGAGGACGCTCTCGCCGAGTACGATCGCGCCCTCAAGTTGACCGATCCAGAGCGTCAACCGAGCCTCTTCGACGACTACAGCCGCGGGGTCCTGTATGGCAACTCCGCCGAGACGCTGATGGCCTTAGGTCGTCTCGATGCCGCGATCGATCGCTACCGCCAGGCGGCAGCGACGTCGACCCAGGGCGACAATGTCGAGTGGGAGCTTGCCGAGTGGGGTTTGGGCGTCGCGCTCGACCGTGACGAGCAGATCGAAAGATCGAGGGAAGCGATCCAGCGCGCCCTCGACATCGACCCGACGATGGCGCACCTGACGGACGAGAGTGTCTTCTTCGAGCCCGCAGGAGACAAGCGCTACTACGAAGCCCTCGGGCACGAGGTCGCCGGCGATCGAGAGCTGGCGCTGGCGGCGTGGCGGGCGTTCCTCGCCGAAGCGCCCTCGTCTCAGTATGCGCGCCGAGCACGCGCGCATCTCGGCGCGCTCAAGCGCGCGCCGCTGCAGCCGTCGACTGTCGATCCCGCTCGGGTGCGTGTCAGCGTCGGCGAGATCATGGACATCCGCGGACTGCGGTCGGCGTCGGCGCTGCGAGATGTGGTGGCGCAACATCAAGACGAGCTGCGCCTCTGCTATGCGCGCGTGCTTCGCACCGAGCCGCAAGCGCGCGGAGAGCTGCGGCTGCAATTGGTGATTCAGCCGTCCGGCTGGCTGTACGCCCCAGCGCGGGTCTTGCTCTCGACGGTAGCCGGCGACCGTCTCGGGCACTGCGTCGAGCTCGCGGCGAGCACCTGGCGATTCTCGGTCAGCGACGTCGACGAGCAGGAAGAGATCGTCCTGACGCTGTCATTCGCGGGCCGATGAGCGCGCACCGCCGCGCGCTGCTGTTCGTCGCGGTGCTGTGCGCCGCCGCCTCTGCCCAGGCCACGCCCTGGGACGACGTCGCACATCCCAATCATCGTCGCTGTGCTCGACTCATTGGCGAAGCCTCGAAGCTGGGCGATGCGCGCCAATGGAAGTTTGCTGCCCAGATGGCGCGTACCGCTGCAGCGCTCTGCCCCTCGGAGCGCGCAGTCTTGCAGAGCGCGGGAGAGACGTTGCTCGGCGCCCACGAGCTTGCCGAAGGGCGCCAGCGCCTGGAGCAGGCGCGAGTGCTCGCTGACCAGGTCCCCGGGACGCGCGAACAAGAGCTCGCGCTCGCCTTTCATCTCGGCTTCGCACGCGAAGTGACGGGGGATCTCGACGGCGCAGTCGAGGAGCACCGTCGACTGGAGGCGATGGGCGGTCTGCCGCCGCCGAATCAGTACTTGGTTCACTACAACCTCGGCGACGAGCTGATGGCCGGCGGTCGACTCGCCGAAGCGATCGAGGAATATCGTCGTGCGGTGACGCTTGCGCCCGCCAAGCCGGTCGTTCGTCTGGCGTTGGCGGTCGCGCTCGATCGCGACGAGCAGATCGATCAGGCGCGCGCCGAGCTGAGCGGAGTGCTGGCGTTCGACCCCGAGCTACGCAGCCTCTCGACCGAGGACTACCTCTTCGTGCCTCCTGCCGATGCATACTACTATCGCGCGCTCGCGCTGCTCGAGCGGGGAGCGACCGCTGAGGCGCGAGTCTCCTTGCGATCGTTTCTCGCTCAGCTGCCGGCCGGCCCGTACGCTGCACACACACGCCAGCGGTTGGCCGACGCCGAGCAGGTTGTCGATCCGCGTGAGCTCGAGGTGTCTGCGGCCGGTATTGACACTCGCCTGGTGGCGCGCGCCCTCGGGCCGGTCGTCGGCGCGCTCGAGTCATGCCTGCCCGCGCAGCGCGTCGTTCGGGTTCGGCTGCTGGTCGAGAGGGGCGGCCTCCGCTGCGAGCCGGCGTATCCCGCGGCGGAGTGTCTCGATCGCGTGTTGTCTCGCATAGATGAGAGCGTTCTTGCGCCGGTGCACGCGGGCGTCGTCACCGTGCCTCTGGCCGGGCGCCGCGGTGCGGCATCGACGCCGTAGACGCCTTCGACGATTGATCCTATATTGCACAAGTGGACGTGAGCCCACGCTATCTGGTCATCGAAGGACCCATTGGCGTGGGCAAGACCGCTTTCGCGCGACTCCTCGCGGCGCGCCTCGGCGCGCGGTTGGTCCTCGAGTCGACGAACAACCCGTTCCTCGGCGAGTTCTACGATGATCCGCGGCGGCACGCCTTTCAGGCGCAGTTGTACTTCCTGCTGTCGCGCTATCAGCGGAAGGACGATGTTCACCAGCAGGATCTCTTTGCGCGGGGTGGCGTCGTCAGCGATCACCTGTTTGCCCGCGACCGCATCTTTGCGCAGCTGAACCTCAGCCGCGACGAGCTGGCGCTGTACGACAAGATCTATGGCCTCCTCGGCGCTCAGGTGCCGCGGCCCGATCTGGTCGTATACTTACAAGCGCGGCCTGACGTGCTCGTATCCCGTCTCAGACGGAGGGCAATGGATGCACGATTGCCGCCACGGGATTACATTGAAAGGGTCGCACAGGCGTACGCAGAGTTCTTTTTCCATTACGGGGATAGTCCGCTGCTGGTGGTCAATACCTCGGAGATCGACTTCGTAGAGAGTCGAGCAGATCTCGACGATCTCGTTGCGGTCATCCAACGCACCAGGGCCGGCGTCTCCCACTACAGCCCGCTCGGAACCCGCTGAGGGAACGAGACGGAGGTGGCACATGAAGTCGACTGGAATCCCGAAGGTCACCGTCCACACGCTCGCCAAGATGAAGTCGGAGCATCGCAAGATCTCGATGCTGACCGCCTACGACGCGAGCTTCGCGCGACTGGTCGATCAGGCTGGCGTCGACATCATCCTCGTCGGTGATTCGCTCGGCATGGTCGTGCAGGGGGCGGGCAATACGTTGCCTGTCACCATGGACGAGATGATCTATCACTGTCGCTCGGTCGCCCGCGGCACGGAGCGTGCGCAGGTCGTCGGTGACATGCCCTTCATGTCGTATCAGGCGTCGCTCGAGGACGGCATTCGCAACGCCGGCCGCCTGGTGAAGGAGGGCGGCGCCGAGGCAGTGAAGCTCGAGGGTGGCGCCGACTATGCCGAGCTCGCGGCGCGCCTGGTGAAGATCGGCATTCCGGTCATGGGGCACATCGGACTGACGCCGCAATCGCTGCACGCGATGGGTGGCTTCAAGGTGCAGGGTCGGTCGGCGAAGCAGGCCAAGAGGTTGCTCGACGACGCGCGGGCGCTCGAGCAGGCCGGCTGTTACGCGCTCGTCCTCGAGGGTATTCCGCGCGAGCTGGCGCAGCAGATCACCGACGGCATCTCGATCCCGACCATCGGCATCGGCGCCGGCGTTCACTGCGACGGTCAGGTCCTGGTCATCTACGACCTCCTCGGCATGAACGAGGAGTTCCGGCCCAAGTTCGTCAAGCGGTACGACAACCTGGCAGTTCGCATCCGGACCGCGGTCGAGCAGTACATCACCGAGGTGCGCAACGAGCAGTTTCCCGACGAGGAGCACAGCTTCTCCAAGGACGCGCCACCGCGGCCAGAAACGGCCACGCCGTATAGCTCTGCGCGCGCAGCCGCCGGCGGCGGCAGCAGCGAGCGAGACCCGGACGCCACCGGCGCCGCCTGCATCCCGTTGCCGTTTCCGCGCCACAAATGATTGAGACGTGACGGTCGAGCGGGTCGACACGCCAGCGGCGATGCGGGCGCGCTCCGACGCGTGGCGCGCCGGTGGCAAGCGCATCGCGTTCGTGCCGACGATGGGCTATCTGCACCAGGGGCACGTCTCGCTGCTCGAAGAAGGGCGTCGACGCGGCGACGTGCTGGTGCTCTCGATCTTCGTCAACCCGACCCAATTCGGACCGAAGGAAGATCTCTCGCGCTACCCGCGCGATCTCGACGGCGACCTGGCCAAGGCGCAGAGCGTGGGCGTCGACGTCGCTTATGTGCCCGACGCCGCGTCGATGTATCCACCCGGCTATCAGACCTTCGTCGAGGTCGAGCGAGCTGCAAGCGGGGCTGTGCGGGGCCAGCCGGCCGGGTCACTTTCGCGGCGTTGCCACCGTCGTGCTCAAGCTCTTCCACGCCGTGCAGCCCCACGTGGCGCTGTTCGGCCGCAAGGACTATCAGCAGCTTCGCGTGTTGACCCAGATGGCACGCGATCTCGATCTCGGGGTCGAGGTCGTCGGCCTGCCGATCGTCCGCGAGCCCGACGGGCTTGCGCTGTCCTCGCGCAACGCGTATCTGTCGAGCGATGAGCGGCTACGGGCGCTGGCGCTCTCCCGTGCGCTCCTGGCCGCGCGCGAGTCGTTCGAGCACGGCGAGCGCGATGCGGCCCGTCTCGTCGACTGTGCGCGGGCCACGCTGCACCTGACCCCGGGAGTTCGCCTCGACTATCTCGAGCTGCGCGACGCCGAAACCCTCGCGTCGCTGGACGGTCGCGTGAGCCGCCCGGCGGTCATGGCCGTGGCCGCCTTCGTCGGCACCACACGGCTCATCGACAATCAACTGCTCGCCCCGTAGACTGCCGCCCGTGAAGCGTTTTGCCAGCCTGCTCAAGAACGAGCTCATCACCGGTATGGTGCTGCTCGCCCCCGTCGCCGGGACGGCCTACCTCGTCTATCTCATCGTCAGCGGCATCGACGGGCTATTCCCGGACGAGCTGCGACCAAAGCTCTTCGGCCATCCGCTGCCGGGTCTCGGCGTCCTCAGCGTGCTCGTGCTCGCGCTGCTCATGGGCATCTTTGCACACAACTTCATCGGGCGCCGCCTGGTCGCCTTCTTCGACAGGAGCTTCCAGCGTGTGCCGCTGTTCGGCGGCACCTACGGCCTCATCAAGCAGGTGTTCGAGTCGGTCTTCGCGCAGGGCGCCGACAGCTTCAATCGTGCGGTGCTGGTCGAGTACCCGCGGCCCGGCATCTTCGCGATCGCCTTTGTGACTGCCAGCGACGTGCCGGTGCGCTCGGGCGATGGGCAGGAGCTCCTGAGCGTCTTCGTGCCGACGACCCCGAACCCGACCTCCGGCTTCTATCTGCTCGTCGAGAAGACCCTGGTGCGCGAGCTCGACATGCCGGTGCAGCAGGCTTTCAAGCTGGTCATCACGATGGGCATCGCCAAAGAGCCCGAGCTGCTTACGACGACAGCAAAGTTGCAGCGCAAGGATTTGGTAGGCAAGTTGTAAGTCAGGCTACGCTCGAGTTGCCGGAATTCGGATCGGTCCTCCGATTTCCGGAGGAGGGGCCTCCAGGGTTTCGCGGACTTGAGCGTTGGCAGAGTGGGAACGCAACTTGCGTGGGGAGGGGTCCATGCGTTCGGTCAATGCGCCGCGTGTAGCGCACGATGCGACAGTGGAAATCGGCGATGGCCACCGCGCTCGGGCGGTGAACTTGTCGACGGGTGGAATCTTCATCGCTGCCGAGGAGCAGCTCGACCCGGGCGCGCAGGTGCACCTCAAGGTCAACCTGCGCGATGGGGCATCGCCGCTCGACGTAGACGCGCAGGTGTTGCGGCGCGCAGACGGCGGGATGGCGTTGCGCTTCGTCGCGCTCGACGACGTAGCGCGCCGGCGGATTCAACGCCTCGTGCAGAAGCGCGAGCCGACGCAGTTCGGCAAGCGCGACGTGCGCATCCACCTGCCGTCGCTTGCCGCGCCGCTGCGCGCCAGCGCGCGCGACCTCACCGAGCGCGGACTCATGATTGAAGCGGAGCTACCCTGGCTCCGGCTCGGCAGCCAGGTCACCACCGAGCTGTCTCCGGATCGCGCCTGCGACGGGCGGGTACAGTGGATCGGTCTCGACGTCACGCGATCCGGATCGGCCCGGCTCCGCATTTTTGTCGACCTGACCGAGGAGCGGGCGGACGGGACGCCGGTGGGGCCACCGCCGGCGATCGTTGCCGCCGACGATGCGTTGCCGATGGACAGCGACGGCGAGTCGCGGGTGCGCGGGCGGCTGCGCTGGCTGTGGCCGTCGCTGGCCCTGGGCGGCTTCCTCGCCAGCGCCGTGTTGTCGATGGCGCTGATGCGCAAGCCACCGGCGCCGATGCTGTTGCCGACCGCCCCGCCGGAACGAGACGTCCCGGTGGTCCATACGCCCGAGCGAACCACCATGCCGACAGAAAAGGTCGAGGCGGCCCCTGTCGCGTCGCCGCCCTCGTCGAAGCCGGCCAGGGCGTCGTCGCGGAAGCCGGCGCGCGCGAAGAAGCGCGCCCGGGTTACGCCGCGAGCTGGCTGATGTAGTCGAGCTTCTCCGCCAGACCCTTGCGATAGAAGCGACGCACCTCGCCGAGCATGTCATCGACGGCGCGCGGGCGTACGAAGCGCTGCTCGAGCGAGGCCGCATACTCGTCTGCGGCCGAGTTGGCGAGCTCGTAACGCTCCCGCTCCTCGCGTGAGAGATCGCCGGCGAAGCGGATGTTCGCGAACAATCGCTCCCGCAGATCGGCCGGTGGATCGCCGGTCTGATTCCAGCTCACCAACAGCGCGACCAGGTACTTGTCGACCTCGGCCTGCAGCTCGAGCTCGACTGCCGACACCGGGCGCTCCTGCCGGCGCGCGATGCACGAGATAGACGAAGTGGCTCACGCCCTCGACGGCGAGCAGGAAGTCCTGCAGGTTCTGCGCGTCGAGCCGGCGCCGCGGATCGCGCATCGCCAGGTTCTCCAGCGTGCGCTCGTCGACGAACAGCCCCAGCTGCAGCCCTTCGTCGTCGCGCTCGGATGAGCAGCTGCTCGCGCGGCGCGCGCTCGACGTTGAGCGCGTCGCGCTCGTCGCCCCCGACGAGAAAGTCGCAGACGTCGAGATCGGTCTCGACGCGATACATCGACTCGAGACCGCCCTGCAGCGCGCGCAGGACGGCCGGCATTACTGCAGGTCTCCCTTGGGCGGAATCACGCCCTGCGCCCGCAGTCGGCGCTCCATCCACTCCGAGCCGGTGCGCAGCCAGCGCTCGTAGAGACGCACGAGGTCGAGGTTGCCCGGTCATCGTCTCCTCGGCGACCTCGGCGAAGCACGTCGACGAAGCGCGGGAACTTCGTGGCCGAGCTCGTCGTAGACCTCGCCGAACACGGCCGAGTTGGGATTGCCGCGGAAGAAGCGCGCCAGCTCGTTGTAGGCCGCGCCGCCCATCTGGATGTAGTAGTCGACGTCGACCAGCTTGCGCTGCAGCGAGTCGGCGAAGAAGCCCGAGACGTAGAGCGACGTGTCGCCGACGTCCTTGAGCTGACGGACGCGCTCATCGGGCGAGCTCACCGCGGCGGCCAGCTTGAGCGCCAGCGGCTCGTCATCGGGCGGCGCCTTGGTGAAGTCCGCGAGCAGGCTGACCAGATAGCACTCGGTCGGGGTCGGTGGCATCCACACCCTGATTGCGGATGGCCTCCGACACGCGATCGTGAAAAAACTCGGCTATGGAAGCCGTTCACCGTCAAGTCCATCGAGCCGACCTCCAGCGACAACTCCATGTTCATCCAGCCATCCCGAGAAGATCAATTTTCGTCTTTGTTTCTGAACCTCTAACAGGTGGTGCAGGACCCGTTCCGGGCGACCGATGTCTCGCACTGTCACCCACAATTTGCGGGAATGTGCGCACTTCGAAAACGTGAACGAAATCCGTCAAAAGGCCCTTGCGCCTGGCAGTGGAATGCTTACGATGCGCGCCTGTTAGCACTCGCTTCGGATGAGTGCTAACGAAGTGAGCAACATCCGTACGCCAACCGGAGGAGAGTGATGAAGATTCGTCCGCTGCAGGACCGCATCCTCGTGAAGCGCGTCGCCGAGGAAGAGAAGACCAAGGGCGGCATCATCATCCCCGACACCGCCAAGGAGAAGCCGGTCGAGGGCGAGGTGATCGCCGTCGGCAACGGCAAGGTCAGCGACGACGGCAAGCGTGCGCCCGCTCGACGTCAAGGAGGGCGACCGCGTCCTCTTCGGCAAGTACGCGCGGCACCGAGATCAAGATCGACGGCGACGAGCACCTCATCCTGCGCGAGGACGACGTCCTCGGCGATCATCGAGAAGTAACAAGGAGAGACGAACCATGGCAGCCAAGGAAATTCAGTTTTCGACGAGGCGCGCCGCGCCGCGATCCTCGCCGGCGTCAACATGCTCGCCGACGCGGTCAAGGTGACGCTCGGCCCGCAAGGGCCGCAACGTCGTCATCGAGAAGTCCTGCGGCGCCCCGACGGTCACCAAGGACGGCGTCACCGTCGCCAAGGAGATCGAGCTCGAGAACAAGTTCGAGAACATGGGCGCGCAGATGGTGCAAGGAGGTCGCCTCGAAGACCTCCGACGTCGCCGGCGACGGCACCACCACCGCGACCGTGCTCGCGCAGGCGATCTTCCGCGAGGGCGCAAGATGGTCGCCGCGGGCCACAACCCGATGGAGATCAAGCGCGGCATCGACAAGGCCGTCGAGCCGCGATCGTCGAGCGCGCTCAAGAAGCTGTCCAAGCCGACCAAGGGCCAGAAGGAGATCGCCCAGGTCGGCACCATCTCGCGCCAACGGCGACGACGACGATCGGCAAGCATCATCGCCGAGGCGATGGAGAAGGTCGGCAAGGAAGGCGTCATCACCGTCGAGGAGGCCAAGTCGATGGAGACCACGCTCGACGTGGTCGAGGGCATGCAGTTCGACCGCGGCTACCTCTCGCCCTACTTCGTGACCGACGCCGAGCGCATGGAGGTCGTGCTCGAGGACGCCGTACATCCTCATCCACGAGAAGAAGATCTCGAACATGAAGGACCTGCTGCCCGCTGCTCGAGCAGGTCGCGCGCGCGGGCAAGCCGCTGCTCATCATCGCCGAGGACGTCGAGGGCGAGGCGCTGGCGACGCTGGTGGTCAACAAGCTGCGCGGCACGCTGCAACGTCGTGCGCGGTCAAGGCGCCGGGCTTCGGCGATCGCCGCAAGGAGATGCTCAAGGACATCGCCATCCTCACCGGCGGCCAGGTCGATCACCGAGGACCTCGGCCTCAAGCTCGAGAACGTGACGCTCAAGGATCTCGGCCGCGCCAAGCGCATCACGATCGACAAGGACAACACCACGATCATCGACGGCGCGGGCAAGAAGGCCGACATCGAGGCGCGCGTCAAGCAGATCCGCGCCCAGATCGAGGACACCACCTCCGACTACGACCGCGAGAAGCTCCAGGAGCGCCTGGCCAAGCTCGTCGGCGGCGTCGCGGTCATCAAGGTCGGCGCGGCCACCGAGACCGAGATGAAGGAGAAGAAGGCGCGCGTCGAGGACGCGCTGCACGCGACCCGCGCGGCCGTCGAAGAGGGCATCGTCCCCGGCGGCGGCGTCGCGCTGCATCCGCGCGCTGCCGGCGCTCGAGAAGCTCAAGCTCGTCGACCGAGCAGCAGGTCGGCGTCGACATCGTCCGCCGCGCGCTCGAGGAGCCGCTGCCGCCAGATCGCGCAGCAACGCGCGGCATGGAAGGCTCGATCGTCGTCGACAAGGTGCAAGGAAGGCAAGGGCGCGTTCGGCTTCAACGCCGCGACCGACAAGTACGAGGACCTGGTCGAGGCCGGCGTCATCGACCCGACCAAGGTCGTGCGCACGGCGCTGCAGAACGCGGCCTCGGTCGCGTCGCTGATGCTCACCACCGAGGCGCTGGTCGCCGAGCGCCCGAAGGAGGAGGCGCACAGCCACGGCGGTGGCGGTGGCGGCGGCGGCATGGGCGGCATGGGCGGCATGGGCGGCATGGGCGGCATGGGCATGTAGCCCGGCCGCGTTCCGAAGCAACACGAAGGGCCCTGGGGAGACCCAGGGCCCTTTTTCTTTTCGTCGAGGATCGGCGCCAACCCGGGGACGCAGGCGTCGCAGCGACGGTGCGGGGATCGTCCGCGGCGGGGTCGATCGAAACGAACGCTTGGGGCTAGCGCGCGGCCGTCTGGACGGTGTCGAGCACCTGGAGCGGCAGGCGGCGAATGCGGCGGTAGTCGGAGTCGCCGTCGATCTTGAGGTGGTCGATCGCCTCGGCCGGCAGCGTCAACGTCCCGAGATTCGAGATCGGCGCCGTCTGGCGCTGCCTGAGGATGGCATCGACGCTCGCGGCGTCGAGACCCGGCACTGTCAACAGCTGCTCGCGCGAGGCGCTGTTGACATTGAGTCGACCGAGGACACGAATGTCCTCGTTTTGGACAGCGGCCAGCGGCGTGGCCGCTTTAGCAGCCGCCATGCTGGAGGTAAGTAGCGTGATTACGCACATTAGACTACGCATCAGAATTCCCATCGTCTCCGTGACGTCCCTCTGCAGCAGTTGTCATGCCAAAATTGCGCTGGTTGTCACGCGCCCAATACTACGTAAGGACTAGAATATTCTTCGAGGGAGTAAGCGGGGATGCGGTCAATACGCCCCGGAAGGCGAGTCTTTCGACCCCGGCCGCCGTCACACTGTGGGGAAGTGAACTGCCGATCGAGCGGCTATGCCGTGCCGTCGCCGCGGATGTCGAGGACCATGCGGCCGACCTCGGTGCCACCCTTGCGGATCTCGAGCTCGTAGCGCGCCGCGGTGAGCGCGCTGAAGGTGCAGCGCCCCTTCTCGGTCGGCGCCGAGCCGACGGGCCGGCCATCCCGCAGCAGCTTGACGCGCACGCCCTCGAGCGGGACCCCCGCCTGCGTGACCTCGAGCTGCACGTCCACCGCCTGCTGCGCGACGGGCTCGAGCGCGAGGCGCGCGTCGACCTCGCCCGATTCGAAGGGGTATTGCGAGACGAACTCGAAGAAGCTCTGGGGCTGCGCCGGCGCGCTCGAGCGCACCGCCATGGCCGGCTCCAGGCCGCGGGGCAGGTCGGTGCCGCGCAAGAAGCTGAGGACGCCGTTGCTGAGGCGAAAGACGAAGCGCGAGGCGAGGTTGACGGCGCGGCGGCCTACCGGCTCCACCTTCGCCAAGGGGCCCCAGCCCCCCTCGGCGAGCGCCTCGGCGACGATGGCGACGCGCTCGGCAGCGCTTGGATGGTCGGCCAGCCGCACCTCCAGCGCCGCCCGCTCACTGTCGTCCATGGAGCCGTCGACATAGCGCAACAGCTCGTCGTCCGAAGGCTCGTCAGGGCCGGCGTCGGGCACCGCGGAGGACGGGCGCACCGCGCGCAACCTCGCGGTCAGCGCGGCGTCCAGCTCGTCTCTCTGCGAAAACTCGTCGTCAGCCATCTATTCTCGTCTCGTTCCTGGCCCTTCGTGCTACGCGCGGGGCGCCTCGCCCTTCCTGGTCCGACCATCTTGCTGCTTGCCCACGATGATACGGAGTTTTTCCCGGATCTTGTTCTTGCGACTGTAGACGGTGTTGACCGAGATCGACATCAGGCGCGCGATCGCCTCCGGCTCGAGCTCCTGGATGTAGTAGTAGTCCATGAAGAGCCGATCCGCCGGTGACAGCTGCGCGATCGCCGCACGCAGCTCGCGCGCCTCGTCCTCGGCCTCGAGCGCCTCGGAGGCGAGCGTGTCCTCGCTGGCCAGCGGCACCGGCGCGGTGTCGTCGAGCGCGACGGCGGCCCACACCTCGGTCGGCGCGCGCCGGCGCAGCGCGTCGTGCGCGCTGTTGGTGGCGATGAGGCCGATCCAGCTCGACAGCTTGTATCCACGCGTCGGATCGAAGGCGCGCAGCTTCTTGTAGTCATCCTTGACGATGTTGAGGGCCGTCGCCGAGACGAGGTCCTCGACGTCTTCTTCGTTGAACGCTGCGCCGTAGCGGCGCATCACCTTGCGGATGCAGCTGATGACCAGGCGCTCGTATTTGGCGAAGAACGTGGGCCAGGCGGCCGGCTCGCGCAAAAGCACCGCCTGGACGAGATCGTCGTCCGAGAGCGCGTCATACGCGTTGCGCAGCGCCACGCTTGATGTCTAGCGCGCGCCGACGCGATAGGTCAACCCGAGGTAGACGACCTGACGCAGAAAAGAGACCGGTGACGGCGTCAGCTCGTTGGTGAAGACCGAGTAGCGGGCGTTGACCGCCAGGCCGGTATCGCCGATCGGGCGCTCGAGGTCGACGATGACGTTGTTGCGATTTTCGTCCTCGATGGTGATGAACTGCTGCGTGTTGAAGGCGCGGTCGAGCAGCACCGGATCGAGGTAGAGCGACACGTAGAGCTGCGCCTTGACCGTCGCGTACAGGCTCCACGGCAGGCGATAGCCCAGTTTGAAGGTGACGATGTGGCGCAGCAGCGACTGGCCGAAGCTGTTCGACAGATTGAGCTGCAGGCCGTAGCCGATGCCGATGAGGAGCGGGCCCACGTAGGTGAGCTCGAGCCCGCCTTCGTGGAACCAATCGTCGCGCTCGGCGCTGCCGGCGACCAGGCAGCGGTCCTGGATCGGCTGGCCGTACGCGCAGGGCGGCACCGGCGGTGCGACGCCGGGCGGCGGCGTGTCGTCCTGCTGGAAGTACTGCACGCTGCCGTTGAACCAGCGGCGCTCGAAGTGGTAGGTCGCGGCGACGTCGACTTCGTGATCGCCGTTGGCGCCGAAGACCAGGCGGGCGACGGCGTACGCGGTCGCCTGCGCGGACTGGAAGTCGAAGTACGGATCGGGCTTGTACTGGAAGCCGCGATAGCCCCCGGAGAGCGCGACCTCGCCCAGCGGATCGACGAAGTAGATGCGGCCGAGCGCGGCGCCGCTGCGAAAGTCGCGGGCGCGAAACGGCGCCACCGGAAGCTGCCACGCGTCGTAGTAGTCGCCGACGATCGCCAGGTGGAGGAAGCGGGCGACGCGCACGCGGTCTTCGCCGCTGATGGTGAGCGCGAAGACGTCCTGATCGAAGACGGCGGGGTTGAAGTAGATCTTGCCGCCGGCACCGACGGCCAGGCGCAGGATGTTGCTGCTGGTCTTCCAGGTCAGGAGCGCGCTGCCCGTCGAGCGCAGCAGGAAGCTGCCGATGGCCTGATCGGGCGACTCGGCGTTGGCGACGACCTCCGCGCGGTTGGCGTTGCTGTCGTACTCGGGGCCGAGTGACAGCGTCAGGCCGAAGCGGACGACCGCCAACGCGGCGAGCGAGAGCACGCTGTGACTTTACTACTTCTTGTGCTTGAGCTCGTCGGCGCGTTGCGACAGGGCGCGGGCGCGGCGGTCGAGCTCGTTGGCCAGACCGCTCAGCTCGCCCTGGGCGCGGCGCAGCGCGCGGAGCTGGCGGTCGAGGTCGTCGCCACCATCGCTGCGGCGGAGCTCGTCGAGGGTGGCGGGATCGACGAGGTTGCGCAGCACGGTGGTATCGCCGCCGCTGTTGGCGCCGAGGCCGGTAGTGCCGCCGGTGCCGGTGGTGCCGCCGGAGCCGCCGCCGTTGGAGCCGCCGCTGCCGGTCGGCCCGCCGCCGCCGGTCGGCGGCGCGGGCGAGCCGGCGCCGCCGCCGCCGGAGCCGCCGGCGCCGCCGCCCCCGGTCGCGCCGCCCGCCGTCGGCGCGGGGGTGCCGTTCGACACATCTCCGGTGCCGCCGCGGCTGGGGCCTCCGAACGTGGTCGAGGCGACGCGCGGCGAGCGGCGGTTGGACGCTGCCTCGCCGAAGAGGTCTTCGTCGACTGCGCCGGCGCGCTCGCGCAGGTGGCGCCGGCGCTCGACGCCGTCGATCCGCTGGGCGAGCCGTGTGACCTCGCGGCGCAGCTTGTCGCCCGAGTCGCGCAACAGGTCCGCCTTGTCCTCCAGCTCGCGCGGTCCATCGAGCGGATCCTCGGCGGCGCGGGCGACGCCGATCGGCCGTTCCGGCGCCGCCAATGCCGCCGCCTGCGTCGTGCGCAGCCGCGCCAGCTGCAGGCGCTGGGCCTCCGGCAGCGACGGCGACGTCAGCGCGCGGTCGCAGTCGCCGATGAGCTTGCGCCGCGCGCCCGCGAGCAGCGACGCGCGACCGCGCAGGTCGGAGGCAAGCTCGTCGAGTTGGTCGCTCTTGGCCTTCTGCGCGGCGAGCAGCCCTTGCAGCCTGAGGTCGCGGCGCACGCCGCCTTCGCTCTTGACGCGCTCGATCTGCGCCGCCAGGTCCCTGTTCTGCTGCTCCAGCTGCGTCCGGCGCGCGTCGGCGTCGTGACGCGCCGACTGCAGCTGGGCGACGGCGTGCTGGTCGGCGCCGAGATCGGCCCACACGTCGGCCCGCGCCGGCGCCGTCGCCAGCAGTAGGAGCACGAGCAGCCATCCCAACCGCATCACGCCCCCAGCATACGCAACCGGCGTGCCGCGCGCCAAGTGCCCGTCGAACCGCGACACTTACGTCTCATACCCCTCAGTTTTCCGTGGGCGTCCGGGCTTCGCAATGCGAAAACCAGGACCTCGCCACAGTGATTTCGACCGGTCTGCGCCGGTCCTCGACGCCCATGGCTTCGTTGCTCCTCCTCGAAATACAGGTTGGCGATGGTCGAGAGATTGCGACGCAATCGCTCAGCCGATGCCGTACTTCTCGAGCTTGTAGTAGAGCGCGCTGGTCTTGATGCCGAGCAGGCGCGCGGTCTCGGTCTTCACGCCGCCGGCTCTTGTCGTAGGCCCGCTGGATGAGCTGGCGCTCGAGGTCCTCGAGGAGCGTCGGGCAGCGCCATCTCGCCCGCCGGCGGCAGCGGCCAGGCGCGTCGTCGTCGGGCAGCCGCCCGCCGCGCACCGCAGCGCGCGGGCAGCGCGCCGACGTCGATGCGGTCGCCGTCGGCGAACACCAGCGCCTGCTCGATGACGTTCTCGAGCTCGCGCACGTTGCCCGGCCAGCGGTAGGCGCAGCAGGCGCGCCAGCGCGGCGTCGTCGATGCCGCCGCGACGCCGCGGGTTGGTGCGCGGCGCCAGCTTGGCGATGAAGTGCGCGACGAGCAGCGGGATGTCGCCCTTGCGCTCGCGCAGCGGCGGCACCGTGCACGGGCACGACGTGCAGGCGGTAGTAGAGGTCCTCGCGGAAGCGCCCGTCGGCGACCTCGGCTTGCGAGGTCGCGGTTGGTCGCGGACGACCACGCGCACGTCGACCTTGATGCGTCTCCTCGCCGCCGACGCGCTCGAACTCGCGCTCCTGCAGCACGCGCAGCAGCTTGAGCTGCAGCGCCGGGGTGATGTCGCCGATCTCGTCGAGGAACAGCGTGCCGCCTGTCGGCCAGCTCGAAGCGCCCGAGCTTGCGCTTGATGGCGCCGGTGAACGCGCCCTTCTCGTGGCCGAACAGCTCGGACTCGAGCAGCGTCTCGGTGAGCGCGCCGCAGTTGACCTTGACGAACGGGCCCGCTGCGCGCGCTGCGAGCGCGCGTGGATGGCGCGCGCCACCAGCTCCTTGCCGGTGCCCGACTCGCCGTGGATGTAGACCGAGGCGTCGGTGGGCGCCACCTTCTCGATGATCTGGAAGACCGCGCGCATCGGCCGGCGTGTCGCCGACGATCTCGCCGAAGCGGTAGGCGCGCGCGGCGTCGGCGCGCAGCGCCGCGTTCTCCGCCTCGGCCGCGCTCGCGCGCGCGCCGCTCGCGCGCGCAGCTCCAGCGCGCGCTCGACCTTGAGGCGCACCACCTCGGGCGCGAACGGCTTCTGCAGGAAGTCGAAGGCGCCGAGCTGCATCGCCTCGACCGCGGTCTCGACGGTGCCGAAGGCGGTCGACGATCATCGCCGGGCAGTCGGGATCGAGCTCGCGCGACCGCGCTTGCAGCACGTCGAGCGCCGTCCATCCCCTCCATCTTCAGGTCGGTGATGACGAAGTCGGCCGCGCGTCTGCTTGAAGCGCTCG
Organism: uncultured delta proteobacterium; assembly: GCA_963816965.1. Classification (GTDB taxonomy): domain Bacteria; phylum Myxococcota_A; class Polyangia; order Palsa-1104; family Palsa-1104; genus JAQBQH01. Next base: position 1,158,600 of record CAWFMP010000004.1, on the reverse strand, counting down.
AGGCCTCCTCGGCCGCCCGCGGCCACGACGGCGCTCGTGGCCCATCCGACGCACGTGGCGCCGAGCCCTTCGCGCATCGTCTCGTTGTCGTCGATGATGAGGATCGTCGCCACTACAGTGCCTCCGGAAGAGCGAGCGTGAAGGTGGTGCCGCGGCCCGGCGCGCTGTCGACTGCAAGACGCGCGCCGTGGTCGCGCGCGATGTCGCGCACGAATGCGAGGCCGAGGCCGGTGCCGCTCTGTTTGGTCGTGTAGAACGGCGTCCAGATCTTCGCCAGGATGTCGGGATCGATGCCGGCGCCGGTGTCGCGCACGGTGACGAGGATCTCGCCGTCGGCGCGCGCACAGCCGAGCGTGACCTCGCCCGAGCCGTCTTCGGCGCAGGCCTGGACGGCGTTGTGCGCCAGGTTGACCAGCGCGCGGCGGAGCTGGCCCTCGTCGCCGGCGACGCGCACCGGGGCCGCTGCGAGCTGCAGCTGCACGCGCACGTGGCGCGGCTGCGCGGCGGCCACGGCGATGTCGTGGACCTCGGAGAGCAGGTCGGCGACGTTGCAGGCGCCGACGGTGGGCTTGGGTCGGCGCGCGTACTCGAGGAAGTCGCTGACGATGATCTTGAGGCGTGACAGCTCGCGCTCGATGCGCTGCACGTGCGCGAGCTTTTCGGTGTCGCCGGCCAGGTCGTCGCGCAAGAGGCCCGCGTAGAGCTCCAGCCCGCCGAGCGGATTGCGGACCTCGTGCGCGATGCCGGCCAGCATCATCTGCATCCGCTCGTCGCGCGCGCGCAGCTGCTCGCGCATCTGGTCCATGGTGTCGGCGACGAGGCCGATCTCGTCGTTGGTCTCGCGGCGCACCGGATCGTCGAGGTCGCCCCGGCCGATGCGCTCGGCGGCGCGCGCCAGGCGGCGGATGGGGCGCGCCAGCAGGCGGGCGACGAAGATCGACAGGGCGACGATGGCCAGCGCGCCGGCGGCGCCGACGGCGAAGAGCGTGCGGCGGAAGCCGGCCAGCTGCGCGTAGAGCGACGCGGCGCCGTCGACGCCGACGGCGTAGGCGATGGCGCCGGAGGCGTCGCGCAGCGGGGCGAAGCCGGACTTATAGAAGCTGCCATCGCGCCCGCGGAACAGCACCGAGGCCGTGGGCGTTCCGGCAAAGACGCGGCGCAGCTCCGACTGCCAGGCGTCGAGCGCGTAGTAGCGCTCGCCGATCGGCACGCCACCGCGCGTGTCGGCGCGCGAGGTGCCGTCTCTTGCGAAGACGTAGATGCGCGCGGCGCCGGTCTCGCCCGCGAGCTCGCCGAGGCGGCGCTGCAGGTTGCGGTAGGTGCGCGTCTGTTCGTCGCCGGGCGAGAGCAGGGCCACGTTCTCGTCGGCGATCTGCGCCGCGGCGGCGGCGGCGATCGAGGTCAATCGGCGGCCGAGCTCGTCCTCGAGCGCGCGGCGGGCGACGTAGTGCGCGACCACGCCGAAGCCGATGAACGTGGCCACCGCCGGCACGAGGTAGGCGCCGAGCAGCTTGGCGAGGATCGGGACGCGGCGCGCCACGCCGCCATTGTACACGGGCGGCTACGGGAAGATGCCGACGCCGTCGAGCCCGGTGGTCTCGTCCCAACCGGACAGGACGTTGAGGCACTGCACCGCCTGCCCGGCGGCGCCTTTGACGAGGTTGTCGATGGCGCCACAGACGATGACCCGGCCGGTGCGCGCGTCGTGCCAGGCGGCGACGTGGACGCGGTTCGACCCGCGCAGGTGGGCGGTGTCCGGCGGGTGATCGACCACCGTGACGAACGGCTCCCCGGCGTACGCGCGCCGCAGCTCGTCGGCGTACGCCTGCGCCGGGCGCGACGGATCGGTCGGCAGGGCATAGGCGGTGGCGAGGATGCCGCGCGCCATGGGCACCAGGTGCGGCGTGAAGACGACGCGCACCGGCTGCCCGGCGGCGCGGCCGAGCTCCTGCTCGATCTCGGGCGTGTGCCGGTGCGCGGCAACCTTGTAGGCACGCACACCTTCGCCGATTTCCGAGAAACTGGTTGAACGTTGCGGCTCGCGACCGGCGCCCGAAACGCCGCTCTTGGCGTCGATGATGATGTCCTCGGCGCGGATGAGGCGCGCGCCGAGCAGCGGCGCCAGCGCCAGGATCGACGCCGTCGGATAGCAGCCGGGCACGGCGACCAGGCGCGCCCCGGCGAGCGCGTCCCGGTGGCGCTCCACCAGGCCGTAGACCGCCGTAGGCAAGAGCTCGGGCGCAGCGTGGGGTCCGTACCACTCGGCGTACACCTCGGCCGAGCGCAGCCGCAGGTCGGCCGAAAGGTCGAGGACGGTCAGGCCGCGGTCGTAGAGCTCCTTGGCCGCGCGGGCGCTCTCGGCGTGCGGCAGCGCCAGGAACGCGACCTTGCAGTCGCGCGCCACTGCGGCCCCATCGAAGGCTTCATATTTCGCTTTAACAATTCCGGCGAACTGCGGGAAGTCCTTGGCGACTTCGTGGCCGGCGTGCCGATGGGCGTAGAGCCCGGCGAGGGTGACGTTGGGGTGGCGGACGAGGAGCCGAACGAGCTCGGCTCCCACGTAACCGGAGGCGCCGACGACGGCGACCGGCGTCCGCTGCATGGGCTAGCGCTTGGAGAACTGGAAGCGGGCGCGCGCGCCGCGCTGACCGTACTTCTTGCGCTCGTTGATGCGCGGGTCACGCGTGACGTAGCCGGCCTTCTTGAGGGCAGGCCGGAAGGCGGCGTTGATCTTGATGAGCGAGCGCGTGACGCCGAGGCGGATCGCCTCCGCCTGGCCCGAGAGGCCGCCGCCGCGAAACGTTGACGAAGATGTCGTAGCGGCCCAGCGTCTCGGTGAGCTCGAGCGGCTGGCGCAGGATCATCTTCGACGTGGCGCGGCCGAAGTAATCGTCGATCTCGCGGCGGTTGATGGCGATCTTGCCGGTGCCGGGCATCATCCACACGCGCGCCACCGCCTGCTTGCGGCGACCCGTCGAGTAGAACGCGTTCTTTTCGACCTGAACCATTTCCTCGTCCTTCGCTTAGCGAGCCGGCTGGAGCTTGAGCTCGGCCGGCGTCTGCGCGGCGTGCGGGTGCTTGTCGCCCGCGTAGACCTTGAGCTTCTTGTAGATGCGGCGGCCGAGCGGACCCTTCGGGAGCATGCCCCACACGGCGCGCTCGATCACTTCCTTGGGGTTGCGCTTGATCAGCTGCTCGGCGGTGAACGTGGTCAGGCCGCCCGGGTGCAGCGGTGGTTGTAGTACAGCTTGCCCTGCATCTTGTTGCCCGTCAGCGCGATCTTCGACGGCGTTGATGACGACCACGAAGTCACCGGCGTCGACGTGCGGGGTGTAGGTCGGCTTGTGCTTGCCGCGCAGGACGTGCGCGATCTGGGTGCACGCCCGGCCCAGGGTCATGCCGGCCACGTCCACGACCTGCCACTTGCGGTCGGCGACGGCGGCATCAGTCTTCATCGAGAAGGTCTTCCGCATCATTGGATCGATCCCCAAAACCTTGGAAACAAGGCAGGGACTTATATTCGGGGACGCCTTGGGTGTCAAGCTGTTTCACCATGATATGATGGTCCAGGCGGAAGACCATTGGCACGACCCGGGGCAAGGGTCCGCGAGGACCAAAAGGCGCTGGGCGCGTATTACACGCCCAGGGCACTGGTGGAGGCGGCGCTGGCATACCTGCCGCGGCCGTGCGGCGGCGTCATCGACCTCGCTTGCGGCGAGGGCGTGTGGCTGGAGGGCGTCGCGGGGCGCTGGCCGGAGGTACCGCTGGCCGGCGTGGACGTCGACGGCGCGGCGGTGAGCGCGGCGCGGTCGAAGCTGCCGGCGGCGACCCTCACCCAAGCGGACGGTACGCGATTTCGCGGGGTTTTCGACTGCGTGGTCGGCAATCCGCCGTGGGGCGCGGGGCGTGTCGGTCACGTGCGGCGGGGCGCGGAGTCGGTGAGCGCCTTCGTCGACTCGGCGGTCGAAAACCTGGTGGCGGGTGGCCGGCTGTGCTTGCTGGTGCCGGCGGCCTGGCTGGAGGTGGCGGCGCACAGCTCGGCGCGGCGGCGGCTGTGCGCTCGCGCGGCGCTCGAGCGGCTGGTGCACCTGGGCGACGTCTTCGCGGGCGTACACGCGCCGGCGGCGCTCTTGATCGCGCGCCGCGAGCCCGACGCCGCGGCGCGCGCGGCGCAGATCGTTCAGACACCGGGCGGTCCGGTGGCGCAGGCGGAGCTGATGCGCGATCCGACGTGCGCGCTCAACGCGCGCCTGACGCCGGGCGAGCGGGCGCTGGCGGCGCGGCTCGAGCGCCACGGCGAGCGGCTGGCCGGGCGCGTGCGCTTCATCCTCGGCGTGGTCACCGGTGACAACCGGCGCGCGCTCGGCGACGCCGGCGAGCCGATCGTGACCGGGCGCGACGTCGGCCCCATGCGCATCGCGACGCCGCGGCGGCGCCTCGTGGTACCGCTGTCGCGCGTGCAGCAGGCGGCCCCGCGGGCGGCCTATGCGCGCGACAAGGTGGTCTATCGGTTCGTCAGCCGCCATCCGGTGGCGGCCGTCGATCGCGGCGGGCGGCTGACGCTCAACAGCGCCAACGCCTTTGCCCTCGACGACGCGGCGCTCGAGCTCGACTTCGTGGCGGCGTGGCTCAACTCGTCGACCGTGCGCTGGCTGCATCGCGCGCGCTGGGTCATGCCGCGCGTCTTGCGCTCGCAGCTGGAGCAGCTGCCGCTGCCGCCGACGACCGCGGCGGCTCGTCGCGCCATCGCCGGTGCCGCCCTGGCCGGCGACGCGGGCGCGCTCGACCGGCTGGTGATGGACGCCTATGGTCTCGACGACGACGCGCGGGCGCTGGTGCAGGCGTGGCCGCGGTTCTGATGGTCGAGCCGCCGTCGGCGGCCAGGGACGAGCTGGAGCGCGCGCTGGGCGGCGCCGGCCACCGCGTGCTCGTGGTCGGCGACGGCGAGGCGGCGCTGGAGAGCTGGCGCACCGAGCGGCACGAGCTCGCCATCCTCGACGAAGCGGCGGCGCGGCTCAACGGCCTCGGCGTGGCGCTGCGCATGAAGACCGAGTCGCCATCCGCGTTCATGCCGGTCTTGGTCTTGTCCTCCCGCGACGCCGCGGCGCGGGCGGCGGCGCTGACGGTCGCCGACGACGTGGTCGTTCGTCCCTATGACGCGCGCGAGGTCGTGGCGCGCGTGGCGGCGCTGTTGCGCACGCGCGCCATCGTCGACGGGCTGCGGATACAGCGCGCCGAGTCGGAGGCCAAGACCTATGCCGACCCGACCACCGGCTTGCGCAACCGCGCCTTTTTGGGCGAGCGCATCGGGGAGGAGTTCAAGCGCGCCGTGCGCTACAACGAGCCGCTGTCGCTGGTGCTGCTCGTCGTCGAGGGGATGGGCGAGGTGATCGAGCGCCGCGGCATCGGCACCGGCGATCGCCTGCTGCAGGCCGTGGCCAACGCCGCCCTGCGCTCGCTGCGCCAGATCGACGTGGTCACCCGCTACGGCGCGCACGAGCTGGCGGCGCTTCTGCCCAACACCCACCTGGCCGGCGCGCTCACCTGCGCCGATCGGTTGCGCGTCGAGACGGCCGGCGCCGCCGTCGACGAGACCAAAGCGGTCGTGTCGATGGGCATCGCCTTCTACCCGGGCAAGGACGTCAACGACGCCACCGACCTTCTGCGGATGGCGGCGCGCGCGCTCGAGCGGGCGCGGCAGGAGGGCGCCGGATCGATCTGTCTGTATCAGCATCAGGGTTACCTGTTTCAACCGAAGTGATTTAGACTGCGCTCGTGCGTCGTGTCGGCCTCCTGCTCAAGCGCGGCAAGCCCGAGGCGGTCGAGATCGCCGACGAGCTGACGGCGTGGCTGCGCACGCGCGGGGACGAGGCGATCGTCATCGGCGATCACGAGTCGCCGCCGGACGAGGCGCGCTTCGTCGACCTGACCGAGATCGCCGAGCCGATCGATCTCCTGGTCGTGCTCGGCGGCGACGGTACGCTGCTACGCGGCGGCGCGCTGGTGGCCCGTCGCAAGATCCCGATCCTGGGCGTCAACCTCGGGCACCTCGGCTTCCTCACCTCGTGCGCGCCCGCCGATGCGCACCTGGCAATCGAGCGCGCGCTCGCCGGCGAGCTGCCGCTCGAGGAGCGCCTCCGCCTGCGCGTCGAGGTCGTGCGCGGCACCGGCGAGCGCATGACCCGGTGCGCGTGCAACGACGCGGTGGTGAGCCAGGGCGCGCTGGCGCGGCTCATCGAGCTCGACGCCTTCCTCGACGATCGGCTGATCACGCGCTATCGCGCCGACGGGCTCATCGTCGCCACGCCGACGGGGTCGACGGCGTACACGCTGGCGGCGGGCGGGCCGATCGTGACGCCCGAGGTGCGCGCGTTCGTGGTCACGCCGATCTGTCCGCACGCGCTGACCAACCGGCCGGTGGTGGTGCCGGCGACGTCGCGCGTGATGGTGCGCCTGGGCGGCCCGGCGGCGCACGTGCAGCTCACCGTCGACGGGCAGTGGGGCACCGGCCTGGCCGACGGCGATCGCGTCGAGATCTCGGCCGCGGTCGAGCCGCTGCGCCTGTTCCGCTCGCCGCAGAGCTACTTCGACGTGTTGCGCGAGAAGATGAACTGGGGCGAAAAGTAGCGCGCAACTTTCTCTTCAACCTCACGATAAGAAGACATGCTGACGCACCTGCGCATCACCGACTTCGCGCTGCTCGACGACGTCGAGATCGAGTTCGGGCCCGGCTTCAACGTGCTCACCGGCGAGACCGGCGCCGGCAAGTCGCTGCTCGTCGAGGCGGTGGCGCTGTTGCGCGGCGGGCGCGCCTCGGCGGACGTGGTGCGCAACGGCGCCGAGGAGGCGCGGGTCGAGGCGATCTTCGAGCCGCCGCACGGACCGGCGGCCGCGGCGCTGGTCGAGCGGCTGGGGCGCGCCGGAATCGATCCCGTCGAGGAGGGCCTGATCGTGCGGCGCGTGATCGGAAAGGCGGGGCGCGGCCGCGTCTACATCAATAGCGTGTTGGCCACGGCGGCGGCGCTCGGCGACGTCGCCGGCGTGCTCATCGAGCTGGCGGGGCAGCACGAGCATCAGACGCTCGGTGATCCCGCCCATCATCTCGGCATCCTCGACGCGTTCGGCGGGCACGGCGAGGCGCTGGCGGCGATGGCGGCGGCGCAGGCGCGCATCGAGGCGGCGGCGCGAGCGCTGGGAGCGGCGACGCTCGACGAGCGCACGCGCGCCGAGCGCGAGGAGTTCCTCCAGTTCCAACTCAAGGAGCTCGTCGACGCGCGGCTGGAGGCCGGCGAAGACGAGCGGCTCAAGCTCGAGCGCGAGCGCTTGCGTGCGGCGGAGAAGCTGCTGTCGGCAGCGCGGCGCGGCGAGGACGCGATCTATGCCCGCGAGGGTGCCATCGCCGAGGAGCTGGGGACGATCGGGCGCGATCTCGTCGAGCTCGGGCGCATCGATCCCGAGCTCGGGCGCGTGGGCAAGCAGATCGACGAGGCGCGGGTCACGCTCGAGGAGGCGGCGCGCGATCTGCGACACTACGCCGAGCATCTGGACGCCGATCCGGAGCGGCTCGCCCAGCTCGACGAGCGTACCGATCTGCTGGCCCGGCTGTTGCGCAAGCATCGCGGCGACGCGCAGGATGTCGCGGCGCTCATCGGCAAGCGCGACGCGCTGGCCCAGGAGCTCGGCGATCTGACGTCGCACGAGGCGCGGCGCGCCGAGCTCGCCGCCGAGCTCCACGCCGCGCGCGCCACCGCTTCGAGCCTGGCCACGGCGTTGACCACCGCGCGCGAAAAGGCCGCCAAGACGCTGCAGACGCGCGTGGGCGCGGCGCTGGCGGAGCTGGCCATGGCGGGCGCGCGCCTGGTGCCGGTGGTGACACCCACCGCCGTGCGCGAGGGCGACGACCCCGCGTTCGTCTTCGACGGGCGGCGGCTGGGCGCGTCCGGCTGGGATCGCGTCGAGTTCCGGCTCGCGGCCAACAAGGGCGACGAGCCGCGCCCGCTGCATCGCATCGCCTCGGGCGGCGAGCTGTCGCGCATCATGCTGGCGCTCAAGCGCATCTTGTCGCGCGCGGATCAGGTCGCCACCTATGTCTTCGACGAGGTCGACGCCGGGATCGGGGGCGCCGTCGCCGACGTGGTCGGGCGGCAGATCCGCGCGGTCGCCGAGGACAAGCAGGTGCTGTGCATCACCCACCTGCCGCAGATCGCGGCCCACGCGGCGGTGCAGTTTCGCGTCGAGAAAGAGGAGCGCGGCGGGCGCGTGCACACCGAAGTGCGCAAGCTTTCGCCGTCGGAGCGCAAGGAGGAGATCGCGCGCATGCTCGGCGGCAAGGTGACGCCCAAGGCGCGCGCCCACGCCGAGGAGCTGCTCAAGGGAGCCCGCGCGGCCGACGTCTGAGACAGGAACACTGAACAATCGTTCAAATACTCGGATCCAGTGGAAAAATTGGCTAGCTGCGCGCGTGCGTGGTAACGGCTAGAAGGACACGCTCATGCCTGCCAAGAAGGGTCGTCACAGCAAACGTCGCGCCTCGCCATGGCAGGGGAGCGTGCGCCTCGGGATGGTCTTCGTCGTCCTCATCGGGGTGAACGTCTATTTCTTCTTCTTGCGCGGCGGTACGTCGCTGCGGGCGCTCATGAAGACGACCGAGCTGGCCAAGGCGAGCCCGGGGGCGTCGCCGCTGGTGGCGGCGCCGGTGACGGCCGGGGCCGCGGGCGTGCGAGCGCGCTCGGACGATCCGTCGGCAGAAGAGGCGCGGGTCGTCGAGGGGACGATGGCGGACAACGACACCGTCGAGCGGCGCTGGAAGGCTGACGGCCTGCCGCCGGCGACGGTGAACGCGGTCGCCGTCGCGCTCGGCAAGCAGTTCGATCTGCGCACCGTGCGCGCGGGCCACGGCTACACGCTGCGCTTCGACGCCGAGGACCATCTGCGCGCCGTCGAGTATCGCGTGTCACCGGCGTTGGCGTATCATGTGGCGCGCGATCTGGCGACGGATAGGTGGAAGGCGACCAAAGAGGAAAAGCCACTCGAGACACGCAACGCCGAGATCGGCGGCGTCATCGGGTCGTCTCTGTACGACGCGGTCAAGCGGACCGGCGAATCGACGTCGCTGGTGGGCTGGTTTGTCGACACCTTCGCCTGGGACATCAACTTCTACATCGACTCCAACGCCGGCGATCGCTTCAAGATCATCGTCGAGAAGAAGTTCCTCGGCGGAAAGTTCTACAAGTACGGGCGCGTGCTGGCGGCGGAGTACAAGGGGCGCACGGGCACCTTCCGCGCGTTCTGGTTCCAGCCGTCGGACGGCTCGCCGGGCAGCTACTACACGGAGCACGGCGAGAGCATCGTCAAATCGCTCCTGAAGACGCCGCTCAAGTACGTGCGCGTGTCGTCGACGTTCGACCGTCACCGCTTTCATCCGATCCTGCACACCGAGCGGGCCCACCTCGGCGTCGACTACGCGGCACCGACGGGAACACCGGTGTGGGCGACGGCGGCGGGGCGGGTGTCGTGGGTCGGGCCGCGCGGCGGGGCAGGCAACGCCATCATCATCGATCACGCCGGCGGCATGTCGTCGACCTACATGCACCTGTCGAAGTTCGCGCGCGGGCTCGCGGTCGGGCAGCGGGTGCGCCAGAAGCAGGTCATCGGCTACGTGGGGATGACCGGGCTGGCGACGGGGCCGCACCTGCACTTTTCGGTGCGGATCAACGGCCAGTTCATCGATCCGCTCAAGCTCAAGCCGGCGCGCGAGGCGCCGATCGCCGACAAGTATCGGCAAGAGTTCGCCGACATCATCGGGCCGCGGCTGCAGACGTTGGCAGCCATCCAGGTGATGCCGCCGCTCGATCGCCTGGTTGCGCACGGTCTGTCGCCCATGCCGTAGCCCGACGTGCATCTGGGAATAAAGGCGCTATAGAAGAAGTATACTGTTGTCGAGGAGGCGCCGCTCCCATGCGCGTCATCATTGGGCTGGTCAAGGGGTTGATCGTCGGTGGCGGCGTCGGCTACGGGCTTCTACGCCTGGGTTGGACGTCAGGCGCACTGGCGTACGTCGCCTGCGCGATCGTGGGCGCGCTCGTCGGTGTGGTCGCCGGGCGGGCACCCTGGAAGGCGGAGACGATCTGGACACCGGTGCTGAAGATGGTCGTGGGCGCCGGCATCGGCGTCGGACTGGCCGCCCTCGCCGTGCACTTCGGGCCCGACACCGAGGTCTACGTCAAGCCGCTCAAGACAGGGCTGGAGCACGTGCCGTTCCGCTCGGGACCGATCTTGGCGCCGATCATCGGCGTCATCTACGGCGTCTTCGTCGAGTGGGACGACGGTGGCGGCAAGAAGGACGCGCCGCCCCCCAAGAAGCCCGCGGGCGGTGACGCCCCGGCGGCACCCGCCAAAAAGGCCTAGCCGACGCGCAGCCGTCGGCGCTAGAGACCGTAGCGCTCGAAGTCGACCATCAAGCAGCGATCCTGGACCACGAGGAGGCCGGCGGCGGCAAAGCGCTCGGCGCTGGCGTCGTGGCGAATGCCCGACTGCAGCCAGACCGCGCGGGGGCGCTTGGCGAGGATGTCGTCGACGTGCGCGGCGATGTCGCCGGCGCGGCGGAAGACATCGACGATGTCGACCTCGCCCGGCACCTCGGCGACGCGGCGGTAGACGCGCTGGCCGAGGATCGTCGCGGCCTCGGGGTAGTAGACGGGCACGGGGATGATCTCGACGCCCGCGCGCTGCAGCGCCTCGGGCACGTAGAGCGCGGGCTGCCCGACCTGGGCTTCGGTCTTGATGCCCAGGACCGCCACGCGGCGGGTCGAGCGGAGCAGCGCCGCTACGCGGGCTTCGTCGTCGCTGATGATGTTGGCGTGCACCCTTCGTCCTCGTCGACGTCGTAGGCGCCGAGCTCTTCGAGCACCTCCTCGTCGTTCTTGGCGCCGCCTTCGGCTTCGAGCATGGTCGGCTGCGGATTCTTGGCGGCGCGCTCCTCCTCGCGACGGCGGCGGTAGAAGAACACCTCCTCGGTCAGGCCGAGGCCGACGTAGGTGGCCATGAGCCCGACGAAGATGAGCGCCGAGTGCATGCGGCCGATGAGCACGACGGCGGTGAAGGCGGCGACGGCGAGGAAGCCGGTGATGGTGCGGCGCGAGAGGCGGAGGTCCTTGAACGAGCGGAAGCGGATGCGGCTCACCATGAGGTACGACAGGACCACGACCAGGACCGCGAGCGCCGGCTGGCCGACATCGACGAACGAGCCCGAGAGCTGGTGGTTGAGCAGCACCAGCGAGACCAGCACCGCCGACGCCGCGGGCACCGGCAGGCCGATGATGAACTTTCCGGGCTTGTCCGAGTCGTGCTGCATGGCCAGCACGTTGAAGCGCGCTAGCCGCAGCGCGCCCGCAGCGCAGAATAGGAAGGCGATGAAGATCCCGTACTTACCGAAGCTCGTCAGGCCCCAGCGATAGACCAGGAGCGCGGGCGCGACGCCGAAGCTGATGACGTCGGCGAGCGAGTCGAGCTGCAGGCCGAGGTTCGACTGGGTCTTGGTCAGGCGGGCGACGCGGCCGTCGGCGAGATCGAAGAAGTAGGCGAAGCAGATGGCGACCGCGGCCTGATACAGCCCGTCGATGGTCGGCTGCCCTGCGCACAGCGTGATGGCGAAGAACCCGCAGAACACGCTGGAGAGCGTGAACAGGTTGGGCAAGATGAAGAACGTCTTCCGCAGGTTCATCGGCCTCATATGATAGCAATTTAGTAGTCGACCCGCACCAGGGCGAGCCCTTGTGGCGGGGCGGTGACGCCCGCCTGACGCCGGTCGCGCCCGTCGAGGACCCGGCGCACGTCCGCCGCGGGGCGCTTGCCCCAGCCGACCTCGGCGAGCGTACCGACGAGGATGCGCACCATGTTCTTGAGGAAGGCGTCCGCTTCGACCTCGACGGTGACGAGGTCAAAGGAGGGCCCGGCGCCGCGGGCGAGCGCCAGCCTGCTGATGGTGCGAGTGGTCGTCCGGCGCTCGCAGTCGGCGGCGCGGAACGCCGAGAAGTCGTGGCGGCCGACGAGCAGGTCGGCGCGCCTCCTGCATGCGGGCGACGTCGAGCGCGCGGCGCAGGTGCCAGACCGCGCGGTCGCGCAGGGGCGAGCGCACGGGCGCCGTCCAGATGCTGTAGCGGTAGAGCTTGCCGCGCGCGGAGAAGCGGGCGTCGAAGTCGTCGGCCACCGGTTCGATGCCGAGGATCGCGATCGAGCGGGGCAGGACCGCGTTGAGGCCGCGCTGGTAGCCCAGAGGCGGGATGCGCGCCGTCGCGGGCGCGTCGAAGTGCGCCACCTGCCCGAGCGCGTGCACGCCGGCGTCGGTGCGGCCGGCGCCGCGAATGGTCGTGGCGGCGCCGCCGTGCATCTCGGTGAGCGCGTCCTCGATCGTGGCCTGTACGCTGGGCCCGTTGGCCTGGCGTTGCCAGCCCACGAAATCGGTGCCGTCGTACTCGACGGTCAGCTTGAAGCGCATGCCCGGGGGAGCTTACTAGAACTCGAAGGCGATGCCGGCGTTGAGCGTCGTGTCCGAGAGGTTCATCTTGTTGGCGGCGCCGAAGCCGGTGATGTCGGCGTAGTGGAACTCGCAGAACAGGTAGGAGTGGTTGATCCCGAGCTCGGCGTCGATGACGCGGGCCGCGGTCGGATCGAGCACGTCGAGCAAGAAGGCGCCGCCCGGGTTCATCACCCAGCCGAAGGTGCCGCCCCATCCGCCCTGGCTCGACGTCGTGCCGGGGGGCGTGTACTGCGCGATGGAGAAGGAGCCGCCGCCGTTTTCGATCCACCACACGTAGTAGGCGATTCCGATCTTGAAGTAGGGCACGAACGGGATCTTCCAGCGCCGCGCCAGATAGTCGAAGCGGTAGACGCCCATGATCGACAGCGGCACGATGTTGAGCGCGGTGGTGTCGCCGGAGCGCGAGCACTGGTTGGTGGTGTCGTTGGGGTTGGTGCTGCACGCCTGCATCGGGTTGCCGGGCACCATGTTGTAGGCGAACGAGTGCGTGGTGCGGCGGTAGAAGCCGACGGTGTTGCCGATGGCGAAGTTGCCGTACCACTTGTGCAGGAACTGGTAGTCGAACTCGGCCTGGGTGAGCAGGCGGCCGGGCGGACGCGACTTGCCGCTGTCGGGTGGGAAGAGATCGGCGAACGGCTTGTTGCCGTTGAGGCCCGGCGAGGCGTCGATGTTGGGCGAGTAGGGGCCGAACTTCAGCTCGAAGGCGAAGCGCTGCGACGATTCATAATTGCGTGGCGCGTTCTCCCCGAACGCGGGCGGGTTGCCGCCGATGCCCTCCTGGGCGTGGGCGTGCGCGGCCATGATCAGGAGCGCGGCGAAGGCGAGCCGATTCACGTGGCGCTCCTCGCAAGCAGGCGGCGGATGCGTTTGCGCCAGAAGAGCGCCAGGAGCAGCGCGACGAGCAGCACCTGCTGCCACGGCGGCACGTAGAGCCAGAACCAGGCGACGATGATGAGCGGCGCGAGCGCGACGCGAGTCAGGGCGCGCGCCCAGCCATGGGCCGCGATCCAGTCCGCGGCCGGGGGGCTGTTGGCGTAGTACCACTCGACGAACGAGCGGCCCGAGTCGTGATGGAGCAGCACCTGATCGCGGAAGTCGCGCAGCACCCAGACCCAGCGGTTCTCGTAGGAGCCGAAGGCGGCGGTGGCGATGAAGCAGCCGCCGGGGCCGCCGCCGGCGTCGCGGTAGCGGCGCCACAGATCTTCGGTGGGCTGCGGGCTGCCGTTGATCTCGTCCGAAGCGGTGGCGTTGCCGTAGGCGTCCACCGACAGGACGTAGAAGTGATAGTTCTGCCCGTTGACGAGGCCGCTGATGCGCTGCGAGGTCGTGCTCGGCGTGATCTGCGTCGAGCAGATGTAGCGCGGATCGAGGCTGGCGAACGGGTTGGTCATGCCCGGGCCGAGCGCGCCGCCGTCGGCGAAGGCGCTCAGGCCCATGTCGGCGGGGCAGGCGGCGACGTTCGGGTGCCAGCCCAGGCGATCGCGCACGTCGATGCTCAGCGCCATCGTCGCCATGTCGGTAGAGGTCGTGGTGCCGCCGTCGGTGCCGGTGCTCGGGCTCGAGCCGCCCGAGGTGAGATCGCGGCGCGACAGCACGCCGTTTTCGCACACCGAGTAGATCTGCGCGGGCGGCGAATCGGAGATCGGGTTGCCGCAGTCGTCGGCGCAGAGGATCTGGAAGAACGATGGCGAGTTGGAGCCGGTCGCCGGTGGTGTCCAGTTGAGCGTCACGGCGCCGTCGCCGCCCGAGGCCGAGGTGCCGGTGACCGGATCGGGGCCCACCAGACGCTCCGACAGGGTGAGGGTGCAGGTGGCCAGCGGCATGCTGGGGTCGGTGTAGATGTACAGATAGACGCTGTTCGACGGCGTCGACAGGGCGCCCTGCGCCGGGTCGCAGATCAGCTTGAACGGGTCGGACAGCGCGTTGGCCGGCAGCACGTAGTGCAGGCCGCTGGAAGAGGTCCCGTTGCTGTTGATGGTGAAGTCCTGGATCGACGGCGACGCGATCTTCTGGCAGGTGGTGTTGCTGCTCGAGGTTCGCGTCGTCGCGTTGGTGCAGCTCGAGTCGCCGACCCAGATCTCGGCGGTGCCCGCCGTCGAGGCGGGGAAGGGCGAGGTGAGCTTGATCTCGAGGTTGAGGTCGGGGTTGTTCGCCGCCGCGGCGCAGTCGCACTCGGCGCGGCCGAAGACGCCGGTGGCGATCTGAGACGAGGGGATGGTCAGAAAGCTGCCGTTACTCTGGGGAACGGCGAGGCCGATGGTGCCCGTCATCATGCCGCTGCAGGTGCCGGTGCCGCCGCTGGTCGACTGCGCGCGCGCGGCGAGCGGCAGGCCTACGAGGCACATCAGGGCGGCGAAGCGCAAAGCCATGGGCGCCCCGCGGTGCAAGGCGAATGCCGCGTGGAATTTCACGTGCTTGGGGCGCGCGACGAGGGCGTGTGGCGTCATCGCGTCACGCGTGGGGTCCGGGGAGCGTCAAAGTGTCACCACAGTAATGGCTCGGCAGGGGCGCGTCAAAGGTGCTAGGCGGCGCGCGCCGGCGCCGCGGGCGGCGGTGCGGCCAGCACGGCGTGCGCCAGGCGGTCGAGGTCGGTGGGCGCCACGGCGGCGGCGCCGAAGCGGGCCGCGTAGTAGAGCTCGACCAGCTCGGCGAACGGCGCCGCGGCCGGGTCGGCGGCGGCGCTCACGCGTGCGGCCAGCTCGCGGCCGGTCTCGCCGGCGCCGCGGGAGAAGCCGCGGCGCTCGAGCGCCTTGAGGGCGCGGGCGTAGGCGTGCAGCGCCTCGGCGCCGCGGCGGATGCGCGCCGCCGGGGCGCGGCGTCGGCGCCAGGCGCGCACGGTCAGCCACAGCCCGGCCAGGAGCGCGCCCAGACCGCCGACCTCGGTGGCGTGCTTGCGCGCGAAGCGTGAGAGCGCCTCGCGCTTGGTGCCGAGCTGGGCCCAGCGTCCGACGGTGCGCGCGAGCTCGACCTGCTTGCCGAGGTCGTACTCGATGACGTACTTGAACCAGGCGAGCTCGACGTTGTCGAGCATCTGTCGCACCGCGGTCCACGGCCCCGAGGGGGCGACGGCGGCGCCGGGCGGCGTCGGATCGATCGTCACCCAGCCTGCGCCTTCGATCCACATCTCGACCCAGGAGTGGGCGTCGCCCTGGCGCACCGCCAGGTAGTGGCCGTACGAGTTCCACTCGCCGCCGTAGAAGCCGTTGACCGAGCGCGTCGGCACGCCGACCGTGCGCAGCATGATGGCCAGCGCCGAGGCGAAGTATTCGCAGTGGCCGGCCTTCTGCACGAAGAGGAAGTCTTCGAGCGGCTCGTAGCGCTCGTCGCGCTTGAGATCGAGCGTGTACCGGTAGCGCTGCAGGTAGTCGCGCAGCGCGGTCGCCTTGGCCCAGGGGCCGCGCGCGTGCGCCGTGATCCGTTGCGCCAGGTCGCGGATGCGCTGTGGCAGGTCGGCGGGCACGATGATGTAGGGGGCGAGCGCCTCGTCGATGTCGACGTCACCGGCGGCGGCCAGCGTGCGCGGATCGGGGCCGTCGAGGATCGGACCAGACGCTGTAGCGCAGGCCACTCTTGCGCTCGGTGAGCTCGTCGCGGGTCATGCTGCGGTTGAGGCGGCGCTCCATGGCGTAGGGCTCGTCGCCGCCGTGGAGCACCAGGGCGTAGGGGCCGGGGATGCCGCCGGGGCTCGATGGCAGCGCGTAGGCGACGGGCGTGGCGGCGGCGAACAGGACCGAGGTGTCGAGCGGATCGAGGTAAACCCGCTGCTCGACGGCGTGATCGAGCAGCGCCCGCACCTTGGGGCCGGTCAGGCGCCCGCCGTCGGCGACGAGGATCTGGTAGCCGCCCCAGTTGCGCAGGTGGCGCGTCGGCTCGTCGACGGTGCGGGTCCAGCGGCCGCGCTCGTACTTGTCGAAGGCGACGCCGCGTAGGTGCAGGGGCTGCGTCGGCGGCGCGCCCGACGGGAACTCGATGCGCATGATGACCTGCGGGTTGTCCTTGATGCGGCCGTAGGCGTCGAGGTCGACGCGATCGGAGAAGCCGACGGTGAGGCTGCCGCGGCGCGGGTGGGTGGCGAAGAAGCCGAAGCCGAAGCGCGGGATGAGGAAGAAGGTGAGCGCCGCGCAGAAAAAGACGCCGAGCGACACCAGCGAGGTGGCGCCGAGAAAGCTCCAGCCGACGATGCGGCGCGAGTTCAGGATGCGCTCGACCTCGACGCGCTCGGCGCCGTCGTCGGAGTGCTTGATGAGGTAGTTCTCCTCCATCTCGCGGCGCAGGTGGAAGAGCGTGAGCGTCCAGGTGGCGAATACGACGTAGGCGAAGAAGCAGCCGGCGTAGGCGAGATCGTTGTTGAGCGCGGCGCCGGCGACGAGCATGAGGAAGCTGACGACGTAGGCCTGCAGGTAGTCGCGCGACGACTTGCGGTTCCACAGCTTGTTGACGAGCAGGAAGCAGAGGAAGCGGATGCCCGAGGCGAGCAGCTCGCCGCGGATGGCCTCCAGCAGCGTCCAGGCGAAGACGGCGAGGGTGAGCGCGTTCCAGGCGGCGGTCCACGAGCGCGTGCGCAGAAGCGGCACCCGCGCGGGCTCGAAGAAGTACGACAGGAGGCTGGCGGCGATCGTGGCGCCGACAGTGAGCGGCGACAGCTCGCGCGACAGGGCCAGCGTGGCGAAGGCGGCGGCGACCATGAGGTAGGACGTCGCCTTGTGGATCGCCGAGAAGCGCATCAGGCCTCGAGCACGCGCGAGAACGAGGCGTGCGGGCCGCCCCGGCGGACCACCAGGATCGGCTCGGCGGCGCCGTCGACGACGGCGGGGAAGGGCACGTCGGGCTGCACCGTGGGCAGCAGCGCGAGCGTGCGCAGAAGGCGCACCAGCTGCGGCGATCCCTGCAGCCACGGCGGCACGACGTCGCCGCGGGTGACCACGCGGACGGCGTAGCCGCGCTCGAGGTAGTCGGCGGCGAGCGAGGCGGCGAGCGAGATGGCGCGCTCGAGGCCGTCCTTGGCCAGCTCGTCGGGGCAGGCGACGCCCTCGGGGAGCGCGTTGTCGAGGTAGATGGTGACGCGGCGCGCGGCCTCTTCCTCGTGCTCGCGCACCAGCGTGCGGCCCGCCTTCGCCGTCGAGCGCCAGTGGATGTCGCGCGGATCGTCGCCGTCGCGGAACTCGCGCAGGCCGTGGAAGTCGCCCTGGCGCCCTTTTCGCCCCTGGGCCTCGAGGCCGGAGACGCGCGCGCGCGGCGGCGCGGCATGGCCGAGCTGCGCCAGCTGCGGGAAGACGATCACCTCGGTGGTCAGATCGACGAGGCGCGACTTGCGAAAGAGCGCGAAGGGAAACTTCGTCGAGAGGCGGAAGCCCGAGTAGGTGTAGCGGCCGCGGCGCGGGAAGGTGTGACGATACGACGTGTGCTGCAGGCGGCCCGCGGGGAGCTTCAGGAAGTAGCACTTCTTGTCGAGCGGCCGGTCGGCGACCGAGATCCTCGACCTCGACGGAGAACGAGGGCAGGCGCTTCTTGCCGTTCGACAGGCCGATGCCCATGAGGAAGGGGCGGCGCGCGTGGATGCGGGTGGGCGGCTGGCGCGTGACGGTGAGGTCGCGCAGCGACATCTCGCTCATGATCCCCGAGGCGATGATGAGCGAGAGCATCATGCCGAGCAGCAGGTAGAGCAGGTTGTTGCCGGTGTTGATGGCGGCGAAGCCGACGCCGATGGTGATGCCGACGAAGTATTTGCCTTCGCGCGTGAACGACAGGCGGCGCGGCGGCCGGAACCAGCGGCGCCACGACTTGCCGAGGCGCGCCAAACCCACGTTCAGCCGGCGGGCGGCGCGATCCCAGTTGCTGCGACGGCGCGCCATGCGGTCAGCCGCCTCGCTCGCTCACGACGGGACGGCGATGCGCTCGAGCAGCTCGTTCATGACGCGCTCGGCCTCTTCGCGCGCGCGGCCGAGCGGCTCGCCCGCCGAGCCGCCGGCGAGGACCAAGCGGTGCGCGAGCGCGGGGACCGCGGTCTCCTTGAAGTCGTCGGGCACGGCGTAGTCGCGGCCGGCGACGAGCGCGCGCGCCTTGGCGGCGCGGTACCAGCTCTGAAAGCCGCGCGGCGAGACGCCGAGCGCGAGGAACGGCGACTCGCGCGTGGCGCCGACGACGCGGTGGGCGTAGTCGAGCAGCGCCTCCTCGACACGGACGCGCGCGCACGCCGCCTGGATGCCGGCGACGTCGCCCGTGATCGACGACGGGCGCGATGGCCTCGACGGGATCCTCGAGCTGCGCGGCGGTGACCACGCGCCGCTCGTCCGCGGGCGACGGATAGCCGATGCGGAGGCGCAGGAGGAAGCGATCCATCTGCGACTCGGGCAAGCGGGTAGGTGCCGAAGTGCTCGAGCGGGTTCTGCGTCGCGATGACGATGAACGGCTGCTCGAGCTCGTGGGTGTGTGTGTCGATCGAGACGTGCCCCTCGCTCATCGCCTCGAGGAGCGACGACTGCGTGCGCGGGGTGGTGCGGTTGATCTCGTCGGCGAGCACGACGTTGGCGAAGATGGGGCCGCGCCGGAACTCGAACCGCCCGGTCTCCTGATTGAAGACGCTGACGCCGAGGATGTCGGACGGCAGCAGATCGCTGGTGAACTGGATGCGGCGGAAGGTGCCGCCGACGGCGCGGGCGAGCGCGCGCGCCAGCGTGGTCTTGCCGACGCCGGGCACGTCCTCGATGAGGAGGTGGCCGCGGGCCGCCAGCGCCGCCAGGGCCAGGCGCACCACAGCCGGTTTGCCGTGCACGACGCGGGTGACGGCTGCTTCCAGTCGGGCGAGCGCAGCGCGCGCGTCGACTGCGGGATTGATCGTCGGAACCGGAGCGACGGGGGTCATGAAGATTCGCGACTCATTGTACCACGCTAGGGAATGTGCGGCACGCCGCGGGTGGGGGTCGCCTTTTCGCGCCGGATCCCGACGGGGATGACGGCCCGGAAGCGCGGCTGCCCGGCAGCGCCCGCGCTGTCCAGAAGGTCGATGTAGCCGCCGTGCAGCTCGATGATCCGCTTGGCCAGCGGCAGCGCCAGATTGAGGCCGCCCTTGGTGCCGGTGAGGCGGCGGAAGCTGTCGAACACGCGCGCCCGATCCTCGGCGGCGAGCGCGCCGTCGTGCTCGAGATCGATCACCAGCACGCGGTTGTCGGCCTCTTCGCCTTCGGCGACGTGGAGCGTGACCCGGCCGCCGTCGGCGGCATCGAGCGCGTAGTTGAGAAGGTGCGTGAGCGCCTGCGTCATGCGCAGCGGGTCGACGTAGATCGGGCCCAGTCCCGCTTGCAGCTCGACGGCGAGCTTGTCGCCGAACGCGGCGGCGCGGCCGCGGCGCGCCTCCTGTTGCGCCTGGGTGAGGATCTCGGTGGGCGGCGTCGATTGGCGGTGCAGCTCCATCTTGCCGCTCTCGACCTTGGCGGTGTCGAGGATCTCGGTGAGCAGGCGGAGAAGATTGATCCCGGTCGCGTGCACCGAGGCGAGGACGACCCGCTGGCCGGGCGAGATCTCGCCCTCCAGGCCGCGCAAGAGCAGCTCCGAGAAGCCGAGGATCGAGTTGAGCGGGGAGCGCAGATCGTGGCTCATGTTGGCCAAGAACTGCGACTTGAGGCGCCGCGCTTCGTCGGCGCGCTCGACGGCCAGGAACGACTCGACGGTGAGGCGCGGGATGCGCTCGAGCAGGCGATTGACCGCCATGGCCACGCGCCGCACCTCGATGGTGGCGACGGCGCCGAGCGGCTGCGGCTCCTCGCCGTCGGCGACGCGGGCGATCTGCTCGGCCACGCCGCGCGCGTCGCGCGCCACCGCGCTGCCGAGCGTCGAGGCGACCACCATCGCCAGCACCAAGAGGCCCAGCGTCACTACCATGAGCGCCACCGGCGAGATGATCCGCGGCGCGTAGTAGATGCGCAGCGCTCCCCCGGCGAGCTGGCCGCCGAGCGCGCGCTCGACGTAAGGCTCGCCGGCGACCTCCTCGGCCGCGTCCTCGGGGATGAGCGAGCCTGAAGGCGCGCGCAGGATGACGCGCTCACGCCCCGACAGCGGCGTGCGGGTGAGCAGGCGCGTCGCTTCGACGACGTCGAGCTCGGCCGCCGAGACCGCCAGGCGCGTCGCGGTCTTCTGCGCGCGCGCATGCGCATCCGCGGTCGCCGCCGCGCCGAGCTGCGCCATGCCGAACACCGTCGCCGGCACCAGCGCGGCCGTGGCCACGGCGAAGACCGTATAGCCGAGCTGCACGCGCAGGGACAGCGGCCGCCCGCGCGGCGGCGCTTCGGTGGCATGGCGCAGCGCCAGCGGCACCAGCGCCGCGCGCGCCAACGCGTACAGCGGCACGGCAACGAGCGCGACCATCGCGCTCGTGCACAGGACCAGCCCGACGGCAACCGGCAGCGGGGTCACGCCGCGCCACTGGTCGTAGACCATGGCGGCGAGGGTGGCCAGCTCGCCGCCGACGACGGTGACGAGCGCGAGGCGGAAGGGCAGGGCGAGCACCCGTGACCGCGCCGCCTCGTCGGGCGGCGGGCGGTCGACGCCGCGCAGGCCGACGAGCACGGTCACCGTCAGCGCCAGCATGTCGAGCGGCGCACCGATGAGGAACGAGCGCCTCGTATAGGCGGCCTCCTCGGGCGAAAGGTGCATGATCCACTGAAATAGCCACGGCAGCGCCAGCGCCATGAGCAGCGCCAGCGCCGCGCACGCCGCCAACAGGCGCACGCGGCTCATCGCCGCCGCCTGCTTGAGCGCGCCCCGGCTCATGCCGTGCCCTCGCGCAGCCGGAGGAGGGGCGAGTCTTCGGGGCCGCGCGTCGGCAGCGTCACCCGGAACGTCGAGCCCTTGCCGAGCGTGGATTCGGCGCCGACGTGGCCGCCGTGGGCCTCGACGAGCCGTTTGCAGATGGCGAGGCCGAGCCCGGTGCCGCGCGCGCGCTGCTTGAGCGATCCCAGCTGCACGAACTCGGAGAACAGCTTGGGCAGCTGCTCCTCGGCGATGCCCGGTCCGGTGTCCTTGACCGAGATGACCACGTGCTCGCCATCCTGGCGCGCGCCGATCTCGATCGATCCCTTCTCGGTGAACTTGACGGCGTTGGAGATGATGTTGGTGACGACCTGGCGTAGCCGGCGCTCGTCGGCGCGCGCGTGCGGCGACGGTGATTCGATGTCGATCTTGATCTCGATGCTCTTGTGCTGCACGAGCGGGCGCTGCGCCTTGGCGACGTCGCCGACCAGTTGGCCCACGTCGACGTCGCTCAGCTTGAGCGACACCTGACCGGTGGCGATGGCGGAGATGTCGAGCACCTCGTCGATGAGGTCGACCAGGTGCGTGGCCGAGGTGAGGACGATGCGCACGTCCTCCTTCTGCTCGGTGGCCAGCTTTTCGGCCCCGGGATCGAGCAGCATGCGTGCGCCCGCGAGGATGCGGTCGAGCGGGTTGCGCAGCTCGGCCGAGACCAGGGTGAGGAACTCGGTGCGCGCCTGATCGGCGCCCTGCGCTTTCTCGAGCGCCGCCTGGTAGTCGGCGAGCCCGGGTTGCAAGCGCGCGCGCAGCTTGCCGAGCGCGGTGGCGAGATCGCCGACCTCGTCGTTGGACAGCGCGACGACCGGGCGGTCGAGACCGCGCGGGCTGCGACCGAGCTCGTCGAGCGTGGTGGCGACGCGGGCCAGGTCGCGCGCGGTGCCGCCGCCGATGAGGGCGCCGATGCCGAGCGCGGTGAGCGCGACGATGAGGCCGGCGATGCCGAAGCCCAACACCACCGTCGGAGCGATGGCCACCGTCGGCACCGCGGCGGCGACGATACTGCCGTCGACGAGCCGGCGGACCGCGCACGGCAGCGCGCGGCGGCCGACGCGGCAGAGATCGGCCGACACCATGGTCACCTCGGTGCCGGCCGAGACGCCGGCGCCGACGCCGCCGACGACATGCCCGGCGTCATCGAGCGAGACGAGGTAGCCACCGGGCGGCGCCAGCGCCGGGGCGATGGCATCGATCTCGTTGGAGATGAGCGCCCGCTGGGCGACGATGGCGACCAGATCGCGTGCCTCGTCGAGCGCGTGCCGCTCGCCGTCGCTGTGGAGCTGGCCGAGCACGTGGCCCGACGCCAGCGCCCAGGCGGCCGTAGCCAGAAGGCCGGCGGCGCCGGCCATGAGCGCGCGCAGCGGCACCGAGCGGCCGGCGGTTTCGTCGCCGCGGCGACGACCGATGCGCCAGGACGCCACCAGGATGACGAGCAGGCCGACGCAGAGCGTGAGCCCTCCGGCGGCGAGCGCGAACGAGATCGCGGCGGCGGCGCCGAGCGAGCGCACCAGCCCGGCCGCCAGCGCGATCGAGGCCGCCACGCCGACCAGCGTGACGACGCCGCCCAGGCGGACCGCGCCGCGCGGCCCCAGCGCCACCGCGCTCTCGGTCGCGCGCCACGCCGACAGCCCCACACCGACGGCGGCGAGCGCCTCGAGCGGCAGCAGCATGTGCGCCTGGGTCGGGGGCAGCGCCACCAGCCACGGGCAAACGAAGGACCAGGCCACTGCGAGCGCCACCGCGCCCGCCGCAGCCACCCAGGCTACTTGCGGCCTCCTCCGAGTCGGCGTCATCCGTCGGGACGCCACATCGTACCCTAGGTTGACGTAATCAAGAAGCTTTCTAGCTCGGCGAAGAATTGCTCCGGTTGCTCCTGCGCGAGCATGTGCCCCGCCGCGGGGACGACGACCGCGCGCGCACCCGCGATCGAGGCGGCGAGCTCACGCGTGAGCCTGGGTGGCGTCATGAGGTCGTCCTCGCCGCCCAGCGCCAGGGTCGGCGCCCGCACACGCGCGCCCAGCGCCGTGCCGTCGAAGCGGTCGACGGCGCGGAAGTCGGCGAGCGTGACCTCCTGGGCGGCGGTGAACGCCACCGAGCCCCAGCGGTCGACCACGTCGAGCGGCGTGGCCGGCGACCAGACGACGCGGGAGAGCCACTTGCCGAAGCGCGGGAAGTCTCCGGTGAGCTTGACGAACACCTCGGGCGCGACCGGCAGCCGCGCGCCCCCGTTGACCAGGATCAGCCCGGCGACCCGCTCGGGCCAGGCCGCCGCGGCGTCGAGCGCGACCAGCGCGCCCATCGAGTGACCGACGAGCACCGCGCGCTCGATCGCCAGCTGCGCACACACAGTGCCGACGGCGTCGCGGTACATGGCGATGGTGACGTCATCGGGCGGGTTCCAGCGATCGCTCTGCCCGTGCCCGGGCAGGTCGGGCGCCAGCACGCGCCGCGTCCGCGACAGGCGGCGGACGACCTCCATCCACACGACCGACGAGGAGCCGGCGCCGTGCACGCAGACGAGGGGAGGGCGCTTGCCCTCTCCTTCGTCGCGTACACGCAGGTTGCGATCTCCGACGCGCAGTCGTCGCATCGGGGCGGACTCTAGCTCAGCCGGCGGCCTTGAGCTTCTTGATCTCGGCGATCAGCTGCGGGATCGCCTTCTCCCAGGTCGTCACCAGGCCGTAGTCGGCGACCTGGAAGATCGGCGCCTCGGGGTCCTTGTTGATCGCGACGATCACCTTCGAGCCCTTCATGCCGGCCAGGTGCTGGATGGCGCCGGAGATCGCGACCGCGATGTAGAGCTGCGGGCGCGACCACCTTGCCGGTCTGGCCGACCTGCAGGTCGTTCGGGCACCATGCCGGCGTCGCACGGCGGCGCGGCTGGCGCCCATGCGCGCCGCCGAGCAGATCGGTGAGCTCCTCGAGCACCTTGAAGTTCTCGCCCTCCTTCATGCCGCGGCCGCCCGAGACGACGACCTTGGCGTCGGTCGAGCTCGGGGCGCTCGCTCTTCGTGCGCGTGCACGCCGACGAACTCGGCGCCGAGCGCGTCGACCGCCGCCGGCGCGCGACGTCTCGACCGGCGCCGGCCGCGCCGGCGGCGCGGCGCGGCTCGAACTCGGTCTGGCGCACGGTGGCGCACGACGATCGGCGTCGTCGACCTCGACCGTCGGCGATGGCGTTGCCGGCGTAGGATCGGCCGGCGGAACTGCTTCGGCGCCGACGACGGCGATGACGTCGGACGCCATGCCCGGCGTCGAGCAGCGCCGCCGACGCGCGGCAGCAGGTCCTTGCCGGTCGAGGTCGCGGTCGCCGACGACGACGGTCGCGCCCTGCGTCCTTGGCCGCGCTCGGCGACGATCGGCGCGCAGGTCTCGGCGAGGTAGTGCGCGAGGCGCGGCGTCGTCGACGGCGAGCACCTTGGCCGCGCCGTACTTCGCGGCCTCGGCGGCCGCGGCCGGCGACGCCGGCGCCGATGACGCAGCGCGACGACCTCGCCGCCGTGCTGCTTGGCCAGCTCGCGCGCCGACGTGAGCGCCGGCAGCGACGCCGTGCGCAGCGTGCCCGTCTCGGCGATCTCGACAGAACGACGAGGACGTTCGCGCCATCAGAGCACCTTCGCTTCGTTGTGGAGCTTCTGCACCAGCTCCTCGACCGACGGCGACCTTGATGCCCGCCTTGCGCGCCGGCGGCGCCTCGAGCGTCGACCACCTTGACCGTGCGGCGCGGCGTCGACGCCGAGCGTCGGCGAGCGTGGTCTCTTCGATCGGCTTCTTCTTCGCCGCCATGATGCCCTTGAGCGACGCGTAGCGCGGCGCCTTCGGCGTAGGCGTGCGTCGGCGGGCGTCTTGCCGTTCTTGACCGCCTTCGGCGCGATGATGCGCAGGTCGACGGTGACCACCGCCGGCAGCGGCACCTTCTTCGTCCTCGACGCCGGCGTCGACCTCGCGCGCCGACCGAGCGCGCCTTGCCGCCGGCGGCGACCTCGATGGTCGCCGGCGAAGGTCGCCTGCGGCCAGCCGAGCATGCCGGCCAGGCAGCTGGCCGACCTGGTTCGAGTCGCCGTCGACGGCCTGCTTGCCCATGAGCGACCAGGTCCGGCTTCTCGCGCTCGACCAGCTTCTGCGACGTGCGCGCGACCGACGTCGGCGTCGAGCGCCGTCGTCCTCGCCGGCGACGCAGGATCGCGCGGTCGGCGCCCATCGCCAGCGCCGAGCGCAGCTGCTGCGCGACGTCCTTGGGGCCGATCGACACGACCGACGACCTCGCCGCGCGCGCGTCGCCGGCCGTGGCCGTTCTCGGTCAGGCGCAGCGCGGTCTCGACGGCGTACTCGTCGAACTGTTGAGCTGCCAGTTGGCGGCCGGACAGGTCGAGCTCGCCGCCCTTGAACTTGACCTTCTGCTCCGGGTCGGGGACCCGCTTGGCGGTGACGAGGATCTTCACGGCGAGACTCCTTCGTTAGCGGGCGGCAAGCCCGTCGAATGAACAGATCTCCCAGCTGCTCGGCGGCGCGCGGGAGCTCGATACTAGCCTTGCTTCCGGGATGTTTGACAAGCCATGCCAGCGCAATTTCGTCGAGCGCGCCGAACAGCGCGCGCGCGAACACGTCGGGTCGATGCCGGTGCGCAGCTCGCCGGTCCGCTGCCCCTCGACGACCGCGCCGGCGATGGTGCGCAGGAACTCGGCGAACTTCGGGTTCGAGTACTCGCTGATGAACTTGGAGGACTGGCGCAGCTCGACCGTGATGACCTCGGCCATGTCGCGGTTCTGCTCGACCAGCTCGAGGTGCAGCTTGCACGATGCGCTGAGGCGCGCCACCGCCGACGTCTCGGTGTCGATGGCGTCGCGCAGGTTGGCGTTGACGCGCTCCATGCGGTCTTCGAACAGGGTGATGAGCAGATCGTCCTTGGACTTGAAGTAGAGGTAGATGGTGCCGTCGGCGACGCCGGCCTGCTGCGCGATCTGCGAGACCTTGGCGTTGTAGAAGCCCTCGGCCGCGAACACCTTGATCGCCGCGTCGAGGATGCGCTCGCGCTTGCCCTCGGGCGCCGTCGGCGCAGCTTCCTTCTTCTTGCCGCCGGACGCGCGCCGACCCCCGTTCGCCTTGCCCCGCGTGCGCGCTGAATGATTGTTCATTCAGTCGTGTTTTATAATCTCTCACCGTCGCGCGTCAAGAGTGAATGGCGCGCCCCGTCGACTCGTCTTGACCGATATGGCAATGGGCTGCTACACACCCCGAATCATGCGAAATTTGGCCTTCACTCTGGCGCTCGCCATCCCGCTCGCCGCCTTCGCCCAGGTGCCCAACGTCGATCTGTCGGGGCTGACCGACGGTGACAAGGCCTCGTTCATGAAGCTGCTGGAGAAGCTCCCCTCGGCCTGCGGCAAGGCGCAGTCGCTCGAGCAGTCGCTCAAGAGCGATCCCCGGTGCAAGCGCTCGGTGTTTGCCGCCCGCTACATGGTCAAGCTGTTCCTGCTGGGCCTGCTGCCATCGGAGGTCGAGGAGCACTACGCCGATCGCTTCGGGCCCGGCGTCTACCAGTACAAGAACATCGACGTCAAAGACGCGCCGGTGCGCGGCGATCCGGGCGCGCCCATCAGCATCGTCGAGTTCTCCGACTTCCAGTGCCCGCACTGCAAGCACGCCCAGCCGGCGCTCGAGCGGATCCTCGAGGAGTATCCGCAGGTGAAGCTCTACTTCAAGAACTTCCCGATCCGCGGCGCGCACGCCTACGCGCAGCTGGCGGCGCAGGCGGCCGTGGCCGCCGGCAAGCAGGGCAAGTTCTGGCAGTACCACGACAAGCTGTTCAACGGCGATCAGGAGAAGGAGTCGCCGTCCGATCTCGAGCGCTACGCGCGGGAGCTCAAGCTTGACATCCCCCGGTGGAAACGCGACATGGTCGCCGCCGCCGACAAGGTCAACAAGGACCGCGCGGACGGCGAGAAGGTCAACGTCGACGCCACGCCGACGCTCTTCATCAACGGGCGCAAGTTCCACGGCCCGCCGACCTATGAAGAGCTGAAGGATTGGATCGAGGAGGAGCTCAACAAATGAAGAAGATTCTTTTCACGCTCGTGCTGCTCACCTCCGGCGTCGCCTTCGCCGGCGTGCAGAAGGGCGAGCGCGCGCCCGCCTTCTCGCTGCCTTCGCTCAAGGGCTCGACGGTCACGCTGTCGTCGATGCACGGCAAGGTGGTGCTGATCGACTTCTGGGCGCAGTGGTGCGAGCCGTGCAAGAAGGAGCTGCCGCAGCTCGATCGGCTGGCCAAGGAGTACGCGCCCAAGGGCGTCGTCATCGTCGCGGTCAACATCGACAAGCAGCGCGACAACGCCGAGCGCATGGTCAAGCAGCTCGGCCTGAGCTTGAACGTGCTGCTCGACCCGGCCGGCTCCGTCGCCGGCACCTACGACCTGCCGAAGATGCCGACCTCGTTCGTCGTCGACAAGAAGGGCTTCGTCCGCTACGTGAACGCCGGCTTCGACGGGCCGCAAGACGTCGCCCGCTTCAAGCAGGAGCTCGACGACCTTCTGGGCAAGTAGCGCCTACTCGGCGCCCTTGAGCGCCTCGGCCTGGAAGTGCGCGCGCAGGCTGCTCGATGATCGTCGTCGAGGTCGCCGTCGAGGATGCCGGGCGAGGTTGTGGCGGGTGAGGCCGATGCGGTGATCGGTCAGGCGATCCTGCGGGAAGTTGTAGGTGCGGATCTTCTCCGAGCGGTCGCCGGAGCCGACCTGGCTGCGGCGCGCCTCGCGCTCGGCGGTCTGCCTGCTTCTCGCGCTCGATCTCGTAGAGCTTGGCGCGCAGGATCTTCATCGCCATCGCCTTGTTCTTGTGCTGCGACTTCTCCTGCTGGCAGTGGACGATGAGGCCCGATCGGCATGTGGTGGATGCGCACCGCCGAGTCGGTGGTGTTGACCGACTGGCCGCCGGGGCCGCCCGAGCGCATGACCTCGATCTTGAGGTCCTTCGGCTCGATCTTGACGTCGACGTCCTCGACCTCGGGCATGACGGCCACCGTCGCCGTCGAGGTGTGGATGCGCCCCTGCGCCTCGGTGGCCGGCACGCGCTGCACGCGGTGCACGCCCGACTCGTACTTGAGCTGCGGAGTAGCGCCTTGCCGCCGTCGACGCGCGGCCACGACCTCCTTGATGCCGCCGGCCGGCCGCGTCGAGCTGCGACAGGATCTCGACGCTTCCAGCGGTGGCGCTCGGCGAAGCGCGTGTACATGCGGAACAGATCGGCGGCGAACAGCGCCGCCTCCTCGCCGCCGGTGCCGCCGCGGATCTCGAGGAGGATGTTCTTGTCGTCGTTCGGATCCTTGCGGCAGGAGCAGCAGCTTGAGCTGCTCCTCCAGCCGCGCCTGCTCGGCGCCGAGGCTCGGCCTCCTCCTCGCGCGCCATCGCCCGCATCTCGGGATCCTTCTCCTCGAGGAGCGGCCGGTTGGCCTCGAGCTCGGCGATGACCGTCGTTGTAGTCGCGGAACGTCTCGACCAGCTCGACGAGGTCGGCGTGCTCCTTGGCGAGCTTCTGGAACTGCGGCGCGCTTGGCCGAGCACGTCCGGATCGGCGAGCATGCCGTTCGAGCTCCCGATAGCGCGCCTCGACGGCGGCGAGCTTGTCGAGCATGGCAGCGGACTGCGAGCGAAGGCGGGCGCTTAGGTCGTCGTCGCGGGAGGCGTCGCCCTGGCCGTACTTCTTCTGGAAGCGCTCGATGCGGCCGGCGGTGTCGACGAACTTCTGCTTGCCCGTGTAGAACGGGTGGCAGGTCGAGCAGATGTCGACCGACGAACGTGCCGCGCGTCGACGCCATCGTAAAGGCCGCCCCGCACGCGCACGTCACCTGCGCAGCGCTATAGGCGGGGTGAATTCCTGCTTTTGCCATGACCCAGGACCTCCAAAGGGAGGACTATTTAATCCAGGAACGCGCGAAAATCAAGGGGGATGCCACCGGGGCCGGTCAGTTCAGCGGCTTGTGCGCCGCCCGATAGGCGGTCAGGACGTCGAGCGCTTCCTTGACCAGGCTCTTCGGGATGAGCTTGTCTTCGACCTCGCCGCGCGCCGCCGAGGCGGCCTCGAGGAAGGCCGCGCGCAGGCCGTCCGAGGCGGCCAGCTTGTGCACGCCCTGCTGCTCGAGCATGCCGCCGAGCAGCATCGCGTCCTCCCGCCTGCCGAGATCTTCGAAGCGTACGCCGAGCTTGGCCGCCGCCGCCAGCAGCGCCTGTTGTTGGGCGAAGTCGAGCTGATCGTAGGACTTTTGGCTCAGCACCACGCAGGCCGCCAGCATCGTGCTGCGCAGGTCGATGAAGTACTTGGCGCGCGTCGTCCACTGAAAGGCCAGCGCCGCCGTGGGGATGACGAACATGCCGTCGATCTGCCCGCCGTCGTACATGGCCGAGAGCTGGTCGATCGGTGCCGGCACCATGTGCATGCCCATGAGCGCCAGCTGTCGCCGCAGCACCGCGTCGGCGTCCCAGATCCAGATGGGTCGCTTGCGTAGCTCGGTCAAGCTCTCGGCGCGGTCGCGTAAGAGCAAGACTTCGCTTCCGAAGTTGCCGAAGGCCAGACCGACGAAGCCGGCGCGCTTGAAGTCCTCGTTGACCCGCGGGCGCAGGTGGTTGACGAGCGTGGCCGCCTCCTCGCGGCTCTGGACAAGGCCCGCGACGCGGGTCACCGCCAGGGTCGGCGACAGGCTGCCGCAGAACAGGGCGCCGGCGACGCCGTCGAGCTGGCCGCGGCGGACGCGGCTGACCGCGGTGGGCTCGTCGCCGGCGATGCCGCCCAGGTACCATTTGACGCGGACGGCCCCGTGGGTGGCGCCGTCGACGTCGCGGGCCATGGCCTTGAGCTCGCGTGCCCAGCCGGTGCCATCAGGGGCGATCGCGGCCATCCGGAGCGTGATCGGCTCCTCGTCGGCACGCGCCGCAGAGGTCACGAGTGGGAAGGCGAGCAGGAGGGCGAGGCTGCGCACAGCCTCATTATACTACAACTACGAAGACATCGAATCGATGAACTCGTCGTTGGTGTCGGTCTTGCGCGACCTTGTCGAGCAGGAACTCCATCGCGTCGATGACGTTGAGCGGGTGCAGGAGCTGCGCGCAGGATCCAGACGCGGTTGAGCATCCTTGTCGGCGAGCAGCAGCTCCTCCTTGCGCGTGCCCGACTTGTTGATGTCGAGGCAGGGGAAGATGCGCTTCTCCATGAGCTTGCGGTCGAGGTGGATCTCGCGAGTTGCCGGTGCCCTTGAACTCCTCGAAGATCACCTCGTCCATGCGCGAGCCGGTGTCGACGAGCGCGGTGGCGATGATGGTGAGCGAGCCGCCCTCCTCGATGTTGCGCGCCGCGCCGAAGAAGCGCTTCGGCTTGTGCAGCGCGTTGGAGTCGACGCCGCCGGAGAGGATCTTGCCCGACGGCGGGCACGACCGTGTTGTAGGCGCGCGCCAGGCGGGTGATCGAGTCGAGCAGGATGACCACGTCCTGCTTGTGCTCGACCAGGCGCTTGGCCTTCTCGATCACCATCTCGGCGACCTGCACGTGGCGCGTGGCGCGGCTCGTCGAAGGTCGAGGCGACGACCTCGCCCTTCACCGTGCGCTGCATGTCGGTGACCTCCTCGGGCCGCTCGTCGATGAGCAGCACGATGAGGATCGACCTCGGGGTGGTTGGCGGTGATGGCGTTGGCGATGTCCTGCAGGAGCACCGTCTTGCCGGCGCGCGGCGGCGACGACGATGAGGCAGCGCTGCCCCTTGCCGATCGGGCACGAGCAGGTCGATGATGCGCGTCGAGTAGTTCTTGGGGTCGTGCTCGAGGTTGAGCCGCTTGTTCGGGTAGAGCGGCGTCAGGTTGTCGAAGAGGATCTTGTCGCGCGCTCGCCTCGGGCGGCTCGCCGTTGATCGTCTCGACCTTGAGCAGCGCGAAGTAGCGCTCGCGCTCCTTGGGCGGGCGGATCGTGCCCGCTCGACGGTGTCGCCGGTGCGCAGGTCGAAGCGGCGGATCTGCGAGGGCGAGACGTAGATGTCGTCGGGGCCGGGCAGGTAGTTGTAGTCGGGCGCGCGGAGGAAGCCGAAGCCGTCGGGCAGGCATCTCGAGGACGCCGTCGCCGTAGACCTCGCCGCGGTCTGGCCGCGTGTGCCTGCAGGAGCGCGAAGATGAGGTCCTGCGTCGCATGCCGCTGCGCCTTCGATGTTGAGCTCCGTGCCCATGTGGATGAGCTCGGCCATCTTCTTGCGCTTCAACTCTGTCAGATTCATGAGGGTGTCTCCAGGAGCGGGCCTGACCGGCCGGAAGGGGAGTCTCTTGAGTATTGGTGGGAAATACGGTTTGCTGGTTCGGTCCGCCGAAAACGCTAGGCGGTGCGCGGGGCCCTGTCAAGGGAAATGGCGATGCAGCGGAGGGTGAGGTTTCGCGTCTCGGGGAGGGTGCAGGGGGTCGCCTATCGCGCGTCGGCCGTCGACGCGGCGCTGTACCAGGGCGTGGTCGGCTGGGTGCGCAATCTGCCCACCGGCGACGTCGAGGGCGTGGCCCAGGGCGAGGCCAGCGCCGTCGACGGCTTTCTGGCGTGGGCGGCGAACGGCCCCGCCGGGGCGCGCGTCGATCGCCTCACCACCGACGACGAAGAGGTCGACGACGACCTCAGCCGCTTCGAGATCCGTCGCTACTAAGGGCAATGCCGTTCACTTTGGCCGAGTAGTAACGGGGCGAAGGCGACCAGCCGCCGCTCCCGCAAGGCGGCGGGGAGCGGGCGCTTGCTGCCCGCGACGCGATCGATGGCCACGTGCAGCGCCTTGGCCTCGCACCGAACGACGAGCTCCATCCGGTTCGGAGGCGCGCCGTCGCCGGGAGGTCCTAATTTAGATCGCTTCCTCGTTGGCGTCGCCGGGCTCGGCGACCATGACGCGCGCGCCGCCGTCGCCGCTGCCGCCGTCGCCGCTGCCGCCGTCGCCGCTGCCGCCGCCGCCGTCGCCGCCGCGGTCGCGGATGATCTGATTGAGCCGCTGGTGCAGCTCGATCTCTTCGCGGCGATCGACCGCCTCGCCGGCGGTGAACAGCTCGAAGAAGAGCAGCTCGTTCAGCCCGCGGTGCAGGTAGTCGAGCTTGTCGTCGGTGGGCGCCATGTGCAGGTTGGCCAGGAGCTGCTCGCGGGCCAGGGTGCCGCGCTCGTCCATCGCCAGCCCCACGAACAGCGGCGCGAACTCGGCGACCGAGCCGAAGAAGCTCTCCAGGCCCTTGAGCAGCGGCTGCGCCTTGCCGCGCTGCTCCACCGCGCTGAAGATCTTGGCGTAGACCTCGTTGAACGCGTCGACCACCTTGCTGAAGATGTCCTGCAGCGAATCGCCCGGCTTGGACGAGGAGAGCTTGACCACCGGCTGCTGCTTGGTGTCGACGAAGCCGGAGGTGGTGAGCTGGTAGAGCACCTTGGTGGTCTCGAACTCGCCCAGGTGCGACAGCCGCGCGATGGTGCCGATGTCACGCACGCCGTCGATGAATTGGAGCACGCGCTCTTCCTTGGCGTCGAGCTTGGTCGGCGGCGGCGGGTGGCGGCGCTGCAGCACCAGATCGGGCGAGGGCAGCTTCTCGCGGAAATAGCTGAGCTCGTCGATTCGGCGCACGCCGTCGAAGAGCAGCTGCTTGGTCGACAGCGAGAGCTGCGAGACCGGGCCCTGGTCCTCGTCGGTGCGATAGAAGTAGAAGGCGCCGCCGTGGAGCACGAGCACGCTGAAGAAGATCTCCTCCACCTGCTTGCGCACGTAGGTGTAGAGGTCGTGCGGCGTCAGTAGGTTCTGCTCGACGAGGATCTGCCCCAGCTTGGCGGCGCCTCCGGAGGCGCCGAGCGCCTGCTGGAGCTGCTCGTCGTTGACTACGCCGTAGCGATAGAGGATGGCGCCCAGCCGATCTTCGGGGACGTTGGACGCGGCGGTGCGGACGTCGCCGCGCTTGAAGTAGAGCGTCTTGCGCGCCACGCCGTCGACGATGGCGAGCTGTCCGGACCACTGCTGCGAGAGGATGAAGTTGATGACATCCACCAGGCCGCCGACGGCGTCGATCTCGCCGGCGAGCGTGACGCGGCCGGGCGCGATGGCGCTGACGGAAGTGCCGCCGCGGTTGTCGGCGACGCGCTGCAGGATGACGATCTCGCCCGTGGTTGGCACGACGCGGAAGCGGCCGGGGCGGCCGGCAAGGCGTCGCTGCGCCTCGGCGTCGAGCTTGAGCCGGCCATCGCTCTCTATGACGACGATGTTGCGATCGCGATCTCCGGCCACGGCCACAGTTTATCAGCCGAAGGGGCCCTCATGCTAGAGTCCCGCACCATGTTCCTCGACGCGCGCCTGCGACGCCTGACCACTTACTTGTACGTGCAAGACCTCTTGGCAGGGGCGCACGTGCTCGAAGTCGGCAGCGAGAGCGGCGGGGACTTCCTGCGCGCGCGCGGGGCGCGCAGCGTCGGGCGGGCGCGGGCGGAGGAGCTGGGCGCCCTGGCGGCGGGCGAGTTCGACGTGGCGTTCGCTCTGGACGTCGATGCGGCGCAGCTGGGCGAAGTGGCCAAGGCGATGCGGCGGGTGGTCAAGCCCGAGGGCACGGTGGTGCTGGCGGTGCCGAGCCGCGATCGCCCGGGGGCGCGCACGGGGGCGACCTACTACGAGCTGGTCGACCTGTTCGAGCCGATGTTTCCGTCGGTGAAGATGGTGGGGCAGGCGCCGTTCGCCGGCGCGACGCTGGTGGAGTACGGCGCCGCCGACCCGGATCCGCTGCTCGACGGCACCCTGGTGCCCAAGGGCGAGCGGGTCGAGTGGTACGTCGTCGTCGGCGGGCCGAAGCGGCCCGGGTCGCGCGGGTACGGGGTGATGCAGGTGCCGCTCGGCGACGTGGCGGCGCTGCCGGCGGAGCGGCGGACGACGCCGCCGCCGGCGCCCGTGCGCGCGGCGCCGCCGGTGCCGGTGGCGGCGGCGCCCAAGCCGCAGACGGACGAGGAGCTCAAGCAGCTCCTGGCGGCGGCGCACAAGGGCAAGGCGGAGCTGCAGGACTTCGTGCTCAAGCTGCGGGCGCAGCTCGCGGAGCGCGACGCCTACGTCGCCGAGCTGGATGGCGAGCGGCGGGAGATTGCGCGGCTGCGCGAGGGGGCCCGGCGCGCCGAGGGGCGGGCGGACAAGGCGGAGGCCTCCGAGCGGGAGGTGCGAAAGCGGCTGGCGGAGGCGGAGGGGACGATCCTCAGGCTGCGGGCCGGGGGCACGCTGCCGGCAGGCGCGAGCGGGATCGGCGGGAGCCAGGAGCTGGAGGCGCTCCGCGCCGAGGTGGAGAAGCTGAAGCAGAAGGAGGCGGATTCGCGCGCCGAGGCCTGGAAGGCGATCAAGCAGCGCGCCGACGCCGAGTCGGCGGCGGCCGAGGTGCGCGAGGACACGGTGCGCAAGCTCAAGGACGCGCGCAAGCTGGCGTCGGTAGAGCTGACGCGCGCGACCGAAGAGGCGATGAAGAAGGCGGTGACGCTCAAGGAGGAGCTGACGCGCACCGAGCGCGAGCGCAAGGAGCTTCTCGCCGAGGTCAAGCGGATCAACGGCGAGCTGGCAGCGGCGCGTCAGGCGCCACCGGCCCCGAGCGTGCCGCCGCCGCTGCCGCCGAGCGAGCCGCCGCCGCTGCCGCCGAGTGGGTCCGACGCGGCGGCAGCCGAGGCGAGCGGCGACGTGACGCTGCGCGGGCGCGTCAACGCGCTCGAGCGCGAGCTGATGAACGCCGACGCCATCGCAGCCGCCGATCGCGCGCGCTCGGCGCAGCTGGTGGCCGACATGGAGCGCGAGACGCAGGAGCGCGCCGATGTGGCGGTGCGGCTGCGCCACTCGCTGCGCGAGCGCGATCGCGAGGTCGCGGCGCTGCGGCACGAGCTGTCGGAGCGCGACTCGCGGCTGACGGCGCTCGAGCAGCGCACGCCGCCGTCGGACGAGATCGAGCGGCTCGAGGCGGAGCTGACGGTGGCGCGGACGCGCCTGGGCACGGCCATGCAGGAGCTGGCGCGCAAAGAGGCGCAGGTCGAGCGTGCGGCGGCGGCGGCGGCGCACGAGCGCGCCCGCGCCGAACGGATGATGGCGGCGGAGCGGCACGCGCTGGAGACGGTGGCGCAGGCGCGGGCGCGCGCGGCCGATGCCGAGCGCCAGCTCGACGTGGCGCGCGAGCGGCTGGGGAGGCTCGAGCTCGAGCTGCGCGGCGAGGCCGAGCGCGTCGGTGCGCTCGAGCAGCAGGTACGCCGCGCGGTGGAATCGGCACGCAACGGACACGCGTAAGCGGAGGAGCGGATGGGCATGACGGAGCTGCGCGTCGGTGTCGTCGGATTG
Organism: uncultured delta proteobacterium; assembly: GCA_963816965.1. Lineage (GTDB taxonomy): Bacteria > Myxococcota_A > Polyangia > Palsa-1104 > Palsa-1104 > JAQBQH01. Next base: position 1,122,946 of record CAWFMP010000004.1, on the reverse strand, counting down.
GGACCGATCGGTCTCGAAGTGGCGCGCGCGATCCTGGCGCGGCGCGAGCTGCGCATCGTCGCTGCCGTCGATTCGTCGGCAGAGCTGGCCGGCCGGCGGCTGGAGGAGCTGCTGCCGGGAGCGCCGGCAGAGGTGCGCATCGAGCCCGCGCTCGACGCGGCGCTGGCGGGGGGGCGCGTCGAGGCGATCGCGCTCACCACGACCTCGCGGCTGCCGGCGATCGTCGTCGATCTGGAGACCGCGATTCGCCGGCGCGTGCACGTGGTGTCGACGTGCGAAGAGATGGCCGCGCCGGCCGGCGACGCGCAGATCTGGGCCCGCCTGGACGATCATGCGCGCCACGCCGACGTGACGTTGCTCGGCACCGGGGTCAACCCCGGGTTCGTGATGGATCGGCTGCCGCTGCAGCTCGCTGGCGCCTGCGTCTCGGTGTCGCGCGTGCGAGTCGATCGCGTCGTCGACGCGGCCAAGCGCCGCGGGCCGCTGCGCAGGAAGGTCGGCGAGGGCCTCTCGCCCGAGGAGTTCCGCGCCGGCGTCGACGCCAAGCGGCTCGGCCATGTCGGGCTGCGCGAATCGGCGCTCCTGATCGCGCGCGGGCTGGGCTGGAAGATCGACCGCTACGTCGAGACCATCGATCCGGTCGTCGGCGACGACGGCAGGTGCCTCGGCATCCGTCAGCGCGGCACCGCGACCGTCGGAGGCGAACCGAAGATCGAGCTGGCGCTCGACATGTACGTCGGCGCGCCCGGCCCACACGACCGGGTGCAGCTCGACGCCGATCCGCCCATGGACGTGACCATCGCCGGCGGCACCCAGGGGGATCGGGCCACCGTCGGCACCACGGTCAACGCGCTGGCGCGGATGCGCTCGGCGCCGCGCGGCTTCGTCACCGTCGGCGACGTGTTCGTCTAGCGCCGCGCCGGCGCTCGTTCTCGCCCTCGAACAGCGCGTGCAGATCGTCGCCGGCGCCGGCGAGCCGCTCGGCCGCTTCGGCGGCGCCGGCGCCGAGCGCGTGCATGGCGACGGCGAGCTTGGGCCGCCCGCCGGCGCGCTTGAGCAGCGAGCGCGCGGTGCGCTCGTCGACACGGCAGAGCTCGCCGACGATGCGGCGGGCGCGATCCTTGAGCTTCTCGTTGGAGGCGACGACGTCGACCATGCGTCCCCGGTAGACCTTGCCGAGCGCGACCATGGTGGTCGTCGACAGCGCGTTGAGGATCATCTTGGTGGCGCTGCCGCCTTTCAGGCGCGTCGAGCCGGCCAGCACCTCGGGGCCAACGGGCGCGGCGATGACAACGTCGGCGAGCGCCTCGTGCGCGGCGTCGGGGGCGCAGGTCACGAAGATGGTGGCGGCGCCGCGGTCGCGCGCGTAGGCGAGCGCGGCGCGGGCGAACGGCGTCACCCCGGAGGCGGCGATGGCGCACACCACGTCGCGCGCCTCGAGGCCGAGCCGACCGAGGCGCTGCGCCGCCTGCTGCGGGCGATCCTCGGCGCCCTCGACCGAGCGCTGCAGTGCGCGCGGTCCGCCGGCGACGACGCCGACCACCTGCGCCGGCGACGAGCCGAAGGTCGGCGGCAGCTCGGCGGCGTCGAGCGCACCCAGGCGCCCGCTGGTGCCGGCGCCGACATAGAAGAGCCGTCCGCCGGCGCGCAGGGCCGCGATCACGCGATCGGCGGCGCGCGCGATCTCCTTGCGCGCGCCAAACGCCGCCTGCTGCGCCCGCCGCTCCTCGGCCAACAAGAGCGCCACCAGCTCCTCGGTCGACAGCGTCTCCAGCTGCGCCGACTTCGGATGCGGAGCCTCCGTCGCCAGGCGCGCGTAGTCGGGGCGCTTGCGCGACGCCACTTACTTCCTTAGACCAAGCACGTCCTGCATGTCGTACAGCCCCGGGTCGCGATCGCGCAGCCACGCCGCCGCGCGCACGGCGCCGCGGGCGAACGTCTCCCGCGACGAAGCGCGATGGGTGATCTCCAGCCGCTCGCCGAGGCCGCAGAAGTAGGCCGTGTGCTCGCCGACGATGTCGCCGCCGCGCACCGCCAGCACGCCGATCTCCTCCGCCGTGCGCGCGCCGACCTGCCCCTCGCGGCCGTAGCGGGCGACCTTGCTCAGGTCGCGCTCGAGCGCCTCGGCGACCACCGACGCCATGGCCAGCGCCGTCCCCGAGGGCGCGTCCTTCTTCTGTCGGTGGTGCAGCTCCACGATCTCGACGTCGTAATCGTCGCCAAGCGCCCGCGCCGCTTGCGCCAAAAGGCCGAAGAGCACGTTGACGCCCAGCGACATGTTCGCCGATAGCACGATCGGGATGCGCTCGGACGCTTGCCACACCGCGCGCTTCTCCGCTTCGCCGAGGCCGGTGGTGCCGATGACCACGCCGACCTCGCGCTCGGCCGCGCGCGAGACGGTCCACGCCGTCGCCGCCGGGGCGGTGAAGTCGATGATGACCTCGGCGTTCACCAGCGCATCGTCGAGCTCGGCGCGGATGGCAACGCCGAGCTCGCCCAGTCCGGCCACCAGCCCCGCGTCCTGGCCGAGCAGCTCGCGATCCCGGGCGCTCGACGGCCGCCACCAGCTCCGTCGACGGCGTCTCCGAGATGACCTTCAGGATCATGCGTCCCATCTTGCCGGCGGCGCCGGGGACGGCGATGCGCACGCGCGCCTGACCGTCGCTCACGGGCGCACCTGGCCGACGCCCAGCTCGCCTCGGCGCTCGCTCACCTGGCGATCCCGAGCTCGGCCAGCACGGCGCGGAGCCTCTGTTTCGGCGCCTCCGACATCGCGTGCAGCGGCAGGCGGATGTCGGGCGCGATGCGCCCCATCATCGCCAGCGCCGTCTTCGCCGGGATCGGGCTCGCCTCCGAGAACAGCGCCTCGGCCAGCGGCAGCGACTGGAAGTGCAGGGCGCGCGCACGCGCCGCGTCACCCGCGGCGTGCGCGTCCCAGCAGCCGGCGATGAGCTTCGGCGCCACGTTGCTGACGACCGAGATGCAGCCGCGCGCGCCCGACGGCGTAGAGCGGATAGTTGATCGCGTCCTCGCCGCAGAGGATGGCCAGCCGGTCACCGGTGCGCGCCAGGATCTGCTGCGTCCTTTGCACCGTGCCGTGCGCCTCCTTGACCGCCACCACCGACGGCAGCTCGCACAGGCGTGCGATCGTCTCGGGCAGCAGATCGCAGCCGGTGCGCGCCGGCACGTTGTACAGCACCAGCGGCAGCGGCACCGCCTCGGCGATGGCGGCGAAGTGCAGGTACAACCCCTCCTGCGTGGGGCGGTTGTAGTACGGCGTGATCTGCAACAGCGCGTCGGCGCCCGCCGCGCGCGCGTCCTTGGACAGCGCGATCGCTTCCGCCGTCGCGTTCGAGCCCGCGCCGGCGATGACCGGCACCCGCTTTTTGGCCGCGCGTACCACGCAGCGGATCACCTTGCCGTGCTCCTCGTGCGTCAGCGTCGCCGACTCGCCGGTGGTGCCGCACGGGATGAGCGCATCGATGCCCTCGGCGATCTGCCACTCGACCAGCGCTTCGAGCGCCGCTTCATCCACCTGCCCGTCGCGCATCGGCGTGACGAGCGCGGTCATCGCTCCGGCGAACATGGGGGCGACGCTAGCACGAACTCAGGCGGCGCAGGGCGTGATCACCGCGGTGAGCAGGCGCCCGAGATCGTGCCAGTCGATGGGCTTCTTGACGAGGCCGTCGAAGCCCGCCTGCACCAGCAGCGCGCCCGAGTCGCGATGTCCGAGCGCGGTGCACGCGAGCACCGGCACCTCCGCCGTCTCCGGCTCGTTGCGCAGCGTCTCCAGGATCTCGAGCCCGTCGCAGCCCGGCAACAGGATGTCGAGCAGGATGACATCCGGCGGATTGGCGACGGCGCGCGCGATCGCTTCGCCGGCGGCGCGCGCGCACTCGACGACGAACCCCGAGTCCTCGAGGATCGCCTTGGTCAGCTCGAGGAAGTCCTCTTCGTCATCGACGAGCAGCACCCGGGGCGGGCGCGCCAGACGGGGTATCGGGGGAACATCGGTCCACTCGGCGGCGGTGGTCGCGTCGGCCATCACGAAATACGGCTGCACGGCGCGTGCCCGCGGAACCGCCCACGCGCCCCGGGGACTTGCGGACCAGCTGTGCACATCCACGCCAGTCGGTGACGACGGTCTGTGCAGCCCGTGCTCGCTCGCACAGGGGCGGGCGCGGCTGATGCTAGACTAGAGCTGTGTCGCGCGCGCTCGTGATTGCGCTCCTCGGGGTTCTGCTCGCCGGCTCGACTGCGGCGCTGTGGCTCGGCGTGCAAGAGGCGCGGCTGGCGCGGATCGCGCACCGCGCCGACTACGCGGCCAACGAGCTGACGCCGGCGACGCGCGGCTGGGTCGCGGCCTTCGGCTGCGTGCGCCACGACCTCGCGGTCGCTACCACGGCCGATGGCCACGTCTACGCGCTCGGCGGGCCGGCGCCCGGCGCGCGCACCGAGGAGGAGCGGCAGGCGGATCGGGTGTTCACGCCGCTGTCGGGGCGCGACGACTGCGAAGAGGGCAGGCCGCCGAAGAGGATCTTCGCCCTCATCGAAGACGACGACGCCCTCGACAACACCATCGGCCGCGTCTACAAGGCGCGCGTCGCGCCGCCGCCGGTGCCCGCGTTCATCGAGGGCGTCATCGGCTACAGCACCGGATCGACGACGCTGGCGCGCCACGCGGCGCAGGCGCTGCGCCTCGATCTCGATAGGACGCCGCTGTTGGTCAAAGGGCGCCATCCTGGCGTGCTGTGGGTCGCGCTCTTGACCGCCGCCGCCGGCCTGCACGGCTACGCCCTCATCGTCGTCGTCGCCTTCTGGTCGCGCCGCCGCGCCCGCCGCGCCGCGGCCCGGGGGGAGTTCAGCGACGCGGAGAACGACTTCTACGACGATCAGGCGTAGACGCGGTAGTCGAGCTCGGGGAAGACGTTGTCGCGGCGTCTCGAGATCGGCGAGCCACTCGGCGTTGATCGAAGCCGGCGGTGAGCTCGCGGTCGAGGCGGCGGAAGCGCGCCAGGTGCGACTTTACGCGGTCGCAGGCGTACTTGACCGCCGTCGCGGTCTTCATGATGAAGGCCCAGTCGGACGACTGCGCCAGCAGCAGCTCGCGCGCGCACTGGTTGAGCGCGCGCCGGCGTGATGTCGTCGGCGCCGTCGGGCCAGCGCCGGGCGAGCTCGTGCATGCGCGCTTCGGCGCGGTGGACGTGGCGGTAGATCCAGTCGTTGGTGCCGTCGACCCACACGCCGGAGTAGCCGCCGTCGCCCCACGAGGAGGGCGACGGCTCGGCCACCGCGTTGACCGGGTTCTCGTCGAGATAGTCGGCGCAGGTGGCCAGCGCGCACCGTCGTCTGGTCGAACGCTACCTTGCGCGCCAGATAGTCGAGGAACTCGGGCCCCTCGAACCACCAGTGGCCGTAGAGCTCGGCGTCGTAGGGCGAGACCACCAGCGGGCGGCGATCCATGTGCGCCGCCAGGTGCTCGATCTGCTTCTCGCGGTTGAACATGAAGTTGCCGGCGTGCTCGGCGGCTGCGCGCGCGCGCCAGCTCGGGATCGTACGGCTCCTTGTGCGCCAGGTCGACGCCGGGCCGGTGACGCGGAAGTACTTGAAGCCGGTGTGCACGCGGATGCCGTCGGGGTGGATGTACGGGCCGACGTAGTCGAGCGGCAGATCGAAGCCGATGTCGCGGTAGAAGTCGCGATAGACGCCGTCGCCCGGGTAGCCCTCGTTCGGCGCTCCACACCTGCTTCGACGACTCGAGATCGCGGCCGAACGCGGCCACGCCGGTCGTGCAGAACACCGGGCGCGTAGACGCCGCAGCGGCGGCTGCGGCTTGGCGTTCAGCGATGCCGTGCGCGTCGACGAAGAAGTAGCGGAGCCCTGCCTCGGCCAGCAGCGCGTCGACGCCCGCGACGTAGCCGCACTCCGGCAGCCAGATGCCGCGCGGCCAGCGGCCGAACATGCTGCTGGTAGCTCTCGCAGGCCACCGAGGATCTGCGCGCGGCGCGCCTGCGGCTCGCGGATGACCGGCAGGAAGCCGTGGGTGGCGCCGACGGTGATGATCTCGAGCAAGCCGTCGTCCTGCAGCGCGCGGAAGGCGCCCACCAGGTCGCCGCGCAGCTCGTCGTAGAGCGCCTTGAGGCGCCCGAAGCGATCGGCGTAGAAGCGGGCGATGCGGTGGAAGGTCGGGTCGCCCGCGGTGCGGCGCACCTCCGACTCGCCGAGGCGCAGCAGGCGATCGAGATACTGCGCGGTGCGCGTCTTGAGCAGATCGTCGCGCAGCATGGTGCACAGCGGCGGCGACAGCGAGAGCGTCAGACGGAAGGGAACGCCGTCGCGCGCCAGGCCGCGAAAGACGTCGAGCAGCGGCAGGTAGGTGGCGACGGTGGCCTCGTAGAGCCAGTTCTCCTCGAGGTGATAGCGATGCTCGGGGTGACGAATGAAGGGCAGGTGCGCGTGCAGCACCAGCGCCAGATCCCCGGAGGCCATCAGCCGCCTCCGCTGCGCTTACCGCTCGGGGAAGAGCTGCTGCCGAGCGGCGGGCCGAAGGGCGAGCCGGAGGGCGAGCTGCCGCCGCGCGCTCCGCCGCCCGACCCGTCCGGGGCCATGATGCCGCGCTCGTCGTGCGCGCCGCCGCGCCGCACCACGACCAGCGGCTCGCGCTGCCGGCCGCGGGTCTTGGCCGGCAACACCTCCATCCACTCGACCTCGCCCGGCTGCGGCTCGGCCGGCGGCACCCGCACCAGCGACGAGTGCGCGATCGGCGCGAAGTAGCCCTCGCCCGACAGCAGGCCGACGGCGACGCGCAGATGCGCGCCCGCGCGCGGCGCCTGCAGGTAGCGCCGCCCATGGTTCCACGGCAGGTCGACGTCCTCGGTCCGCCGATCGACGCCCTCGGGCACCGGCACCGTCGTAAACAGCCGCATCACCAGCCGCGCCGATTCGGCCGACTGCCCCAGCTGCGCGCGTGCCGCCGAGATGCCGCCCTCGGTGACCTCCCAGTACGCGAACACCCAGAACGGATCCTTGAACAGCACCTCGCACTCGTCGATCCCGTAGGTCTCGGGCAGCTCCTCGAAGTCGAGCATGCCGATCGGCTCCGCATGGGTGGCCGGCGCCGCCGGCGCATGCGGATGCACCGTCGCCGAAGGGACGCCGAACCCGTTGCCCGGGTGCGCCGCCTTCTCCGTGGCGACGACCGGCCTGGTGTCGACCGGCCCCTTGCGGTGCACCCGGTCCGCCAGCTCGTGGGCCTTGCCCCCCACGACCTCGACCGCGTGCGCCACCGCCTCCTTGGCGCGCTCGACGATCGTCCGCGGCGCCAGCCGCTCGATCAGCTCCACTTTGCCGAGACTGCGTGCGCCCTCCACGCCGCGCTCGGCGGCCAACAGGCGCAGCGCCTCCAGGTTCATTTTGGCGAGCTCTTCTCGATCCATGCTCTCAATCCCCCGAACGCGCGCTCATGAGCTTCTTGGTCGCCGCGACGTCGTCGCGGATCTGCGCCACCAGCGCCTCCCGGGAAGCGAAGCGCTCCTCGTCGCGCAGCCGCGCCAAGAAGCCGAGGCGCAGCGTCTGGCCGTAAAGATCCTCGTCGCAGTCGAGGAGGTGCGCTTCGACGCGAACATTGTGTCCCTCGACAAAGGTAGGGTTGGTGCCGACATTGATCGCCGCCGTCCAGCGCTTGCCGTCGGCGAGCCGCTCGCCCCATCCGGCGTAGACGCCGTTCTTCGGGACCAGCTCGGTCTCGCTCTTCACGTTCGCCGTCGGCACGCCGATGCTGCGGCCGCGCCCGTCACCGTGGACGACCTCGCCCTGCACCTCGGGCGCGCGCCCGAGCACGAGCGCGGCGCCGTCGACGCGCCCCTCGAGCACGAACTCGCGCACCTTGGTCGACGAGCAGACGATGCCTTCGACGCTCACCGGCGCCACCACGGTCACGCCGAAGCCGTGCTGGGGCCCGAGCTCGGCGAGCAGCTGAACGTTGCCGCTGCGCTTGGAGCCGAACGTGAAGTCGTAGCCGACGACGACGTGCCGGGCGCCCAGCCCCTCGCGGAGCACGCCGTGCACGAACTCCTCGGCCGACTTGCCGGCGAACGCGCGATCGAACGGCTCGACCACGGTAGCCTCGATGCCCTGGGCGGCGATGAGCTCGAGCTTGCGCAAAAGCGGGGTGATGAGAGGCGGGGCAAAGGCCGGCGCCAGCACCTTGGCCGGATGCGGATCGAAGGTCAGCACGACCGCTTCCCCGTCGAGGCCCGCGGCGAGGCGCCGAGCCTGTTGAAAAATGTGCGCATGGCCGCGATGGACTCCGTCGAAATTCCCGATCGCCACCACCGCGTTGCGGAGGCGTCGGGGCAGGGATGTGTGGCCGCGGAAGGTGTCCATGGTTGGCCGCGGCTGCCTAGAAATGGGGCTCAGCCGTGCGGCGTCAAGCGGCACCGTCGTAACGTGCGCGGATTGCGCTGTCAATCGAGGGCGCCCGCCCCCGGGCCGGCAATGTTTGCGCGGCGGTGCCCATGGGCTACGATGACGGCGGTGCAGAAGGTCTCGCTCGGGGCCGTGGTGTTCGTGGCGGCGTTCGCGCTGTTCGTGGCCTGTGCCGCGCCCGGCCTCTGCCTGCGCGACGCGGGCGAGCTGACCACGGCGGCGTTCACGCTCGGCATCGCGCATCCGACGGGCTTTTCGCTGTGGTGTCTCCTCGCCAAGGCGGCGACGCTCGTGCCCGTCGGCGAAGTGGCGACACGGGTGTCTTTCTTCTCGGCGCTCGGCGGAGCGACGACGGCCTGGCTGGCGTACGTCGCGGTGCGGACGCTGGGGCCGGCGGAGCCGGCGGCCGCGGCGGCCGGGGTGGCGGCCGCCGCGCTCACCTGCGCGGGCGTGACCTTCTTCCGCGCCGCGACGGTGCCCGAGGTCTACGCGCCCACCGCTGCGGCGCTGGCGGCGGCGATGCTGCTGTGCACACGCGCCGCCGGTGGCGATCGGCGCGCCGGCATCGTGCTGGCGCTCCTGGGCGGCTTGTCGCTCGGGCTGCACGCGCACGTGCGCCTGCTCGTCGGCCCGGTGGCGGTGGCCGTGGCGCTGTGGCGCCTGCGGCGCGGCGACCGCTGGCCGCTGGTCGCCACCAGTGCGCTCGCGCTCGGCGCCGCCGTCACCGCCTACCTGCCGTTGCGCGCCGCACGGGCGCCGGCGGCGAACTGGAGCGATCCCCAGACGTTCGGCGGCGTCCTCGCGCATCTGTCGGCGGCGCGGATCCGGCGCGCGTTCGCCGGCGAGATGTTCCATCGCGTGGGCGCGCATTTGGCCGCGTTCGCGCGGCTCACCGAGGCGCAGCTCGGCCTGCCGGCGCTTCTGTGCGCGCTCGGCGGCATCCTGTGGCTGTGCGCTGCGCGCCGCCACCGCGCGCTCGGGATCGTGCTCGTCATCGTGCTCGTCGGCGACGCGCTCTATTCGGCCGCGATCAACCCGATGGCGCTCGATGATCTGCAGGACGGCCATCCGACCGCGCTGGTCCTGGCCATCGCCGCCGGGGCCGGGGCGCTCGCCGCCGCGCGCCGCCTCGGTCGGGCTGCGCCCTGGGCCGCCGGCGCGATGGCGGTGCTGCTGTGCGTGCCCGCCGCGCTCGCAGACGTCGACTACAAGCTGGGCCTCGGGCCTGAGGCCGCGACCTGGACGCGCGCCGCGCTCGTCGAGGCGCCGCCGCGCGCCCACGTGCTCGTCGAATCGGATGATCTCGGCCGCCGGCACGACGTACGAACAGTACGTCGCCGGTGCGCGCCCCGACGTGCTCGTCGAGGTGCGCCAGCACGCATGGGACAAGGTCGAGCTGCAAGCGCGCGCGCGTCGGGCCGGCGTCCGCGCGCTCGCGGAGCTCGACGACGGACGATCGGGACGTCACGACCCGCCCGTGCTGTGGGAGCCCGGGACCGATCCGCCGCCTTCGCCGATCGTCCCCGACGTCCCGCTCTACCACGCCTGGGTCGATGCGCCGCTGCCGCCGGCGCGTCCGCTCGCCGAGCGCATCGCGGCGCTGCTCGCGCCCGCGCGCGATCCCACGGTGCGCAGCGTCGAGTGCGAGGCGCTGGTCGCGCTCGGCCGCCAGTACCTCGCGCGTGGCGACGCCGCGCGCGCCAACGCGCTATTCGCCACGGCGCTGGCGGTGCGCCCCGGAGACGCCGCCGCCACCGTCGACCTCGCGGTCGTGCGCGCGCGCGGCGGCGATCTGCCGGGCGCGCTCGCGCTCGTCGAGGCGGTGCTGGCGCGCGATCCCGATCGTTACGTGGCGCGCCTCAACGCCGCGCGCTACCGTCTCGTCCTCGGCGACCTCGAGGGCGCCGGGCGCGACTTCACCGCCGCCCGCGAGCTCGCCGGCGACGCCGTCGCGCCGCTGGTCGGCCTGTCGCGGGTGGCCGAGGCGCGCGGCGATCGCGCGACGGCGCGGCATCTGCTTCGCACCGCGGAGAAGATCGACAGCAGCGACACCGAGGTGCGCACCCTGCACAAGGAGCTCGAGCCATGACCCCCAAGCGGCAGCGAACGAAGGTGAGATGGCAGATCCTGGTAGTCCTTCTGGGGGCCGGTTGCGGCCACGCTCACGAAGCGGAGGTGGTCTCGTCGTACGAGCCGACGGCGACCATCGGCCAGATCTTCACGGCCGACACGACGCGCCTGGTGCCGAGCCAGAACGCAACGTCGAACGACGAAGGGGTCAAGGCGCTGATCACCCTGCTCGAAGATCACCTCTCCACGGTCGGGCAGCTCCGTCCGGCAATGCGCGAAGGGGACCACATCGACCTCGTGGCCGATCTGCCGGCGCCGGGATGGGCGATGCGCGCGCGGGTCACGCCCAAGCCCGAGCTCCTGTGTCTGGTCGCCATCGAGCCGCTGGCCATCCAGCCCAACGACCACGCCGTCGACGCCGCGCCCTGGAGCGTGCTCGACGCCTACGAGACGGTGCGCCGCCGCGCGCCGGCGCTCCTGCCTTCGAAGCTGCCGCCGATGGACGCGGCGCGCTTCGCGCGCCTGCGCGCCGAGGCCACCGAGGCCGCGGCCGCCGGTCGCGATCCGTCGTTGTCGCCGAGCGAGTTCGTGCGCGTGCCGCGGCCGATCAGCAACGAAGGGGCGGAGGCGCCGTACTACGCCCCTCCGCCGCCCTCGCCGTAGCCTACGGAAAGATGCCGCGCTCGGAGTACGCCTTCTCGAGGCGATCGAGCGCGATCGCGTACGACGCCGTACGGAAGTCGAGCTTTCGCTCCTCGGCGTAGTCGCGCACGATCCCGTAGGTGCGCTTCATGCCGGCCTCGAGACGGCGCTCGACCTCCTCGAGATCCCAGCGCTCGGAGCGCTTGTTCTGCACCCACTCGTAGTAGCTGACCGTGACGCCGCCCGAGTTGGCGAGGACGTCGGGGAGGACGTCGATGCCGCGCTCGAGGAGGATCTGCTCGGCCTCGGGATAGGTCGGGCCGTTGGCGCCCTCGACGACGACCTTGCACCTTGAGCGCGCGCGCCTCCTTCTCGCCGATCTCGATCTCGAGCGCGCCGGCACGAAGATGTCGGCCTCGACGGCGAAGAACTCCTCGCGCGTGATCGGCTTGCCGCGCGGGTAGCCCGCGATCGAGCCGGTCGCCGCCACGTGCTCGGACAGCTTGTGCGGGTTGAAGCCTTCGGGGTTGTAGATGTAGCCCGTGTGGTCGCCGACGGCGACGAGCGTGGCGCCGAGCTTCGACAGGATCATCGACGTCGTGCGAGCCGACGTTGCCGAAGCCCTGCACGATGTCGTTGCAGCCGTCGAGGTTGAAGCGGTGCTCCTTGGCCCACTCGATGATGCAGTGGACCACGCCCTGCCGGTCGCCTTCTCGCGGCCGAGCTGCCGCCGCCGAGACGGGCTTGCCGGTGACGACGCCCCGGACGGCCTTCTTCTCGCCGAGCCGACCATGTTCATGTACGTGTCCATCATCCACACCATCGTCTGCGCGTTGGTGCCGACGTCGGGCGCGGGGATGTCGTACTCGGGGCCGATGTTCTGCGCCGAGCGCGTGGGTGAAGCGGCGCGTGATGCGCTCGAGCTCGGCCTTGGAGTGCAGGCGCGGGTTGAACTTGATGCCGCCCTTGCCGCCGCCGAACGGGATGTCGTGCAGCGCCGACTTCCACGTCATCATCGCCGCGAGCGCCTTGACCTCGTCGAGCGTGACGTCCTCGTGGTAGCGGATGCCGCCCTTGAACGGGCCGAGGATGTTGTTGTGCTGGACGCGGTAGCCCTTGAAGAGCTTGAACGACCCGTCGTCCATGCGGACGGGGAAGTTGACGATGAGCTCGTTCTTCGGCTGCGACAGGATGAGCGCGGTGTCGCGCGACAGGTTCATCGCCCGGGCAGCCTTCTCGAGCTGCATCTGGACGATGGAGTACAGGTTCCCTTGCTGCTGCTTGGACGGCTCGTTGGCTTTGGGTTCGACGGAGGTCGGGGTCGTGGCCGGCTTGGCGACGACGGCGACAGGAGATTGCGGAGGCGGATCTTTCTGTGACATGGTGGGTACCTTTCTAAGCAGCCAAACCGTGTCCGGTCAATCGAATTTACCTGTTGGAAACACGCCGCACCGCGTCGCCGTCGCCGTCGCCGCGCGGGACGGCAAGATTCGCCGGCGCGCCGTGGAGATCTACGGCGCCGCGGCGCGCGACTGGGGGCAGGCGCCGGCGGTCATCGCTCGCTCGTTTCGCGGCGCCCGCGAGCTGCGCTCGGTCGAGCGGCGCTTCGTGAGCGATGCGGTGTACGGGATGATCCGTTGGCGCCGGCGGCTCGGCTTCGCCATCGGCAGCGAGCACGCGACACCGCTGGCGATGTACCTCGTCTGGCTCGCCGCCGAGTTCGCCGGTGACGCTGCGCCGGGCGGGATCCCGGCCGTCGTCGAGACCGAGCTGCGGGTGGCGGGGATCGATCCGGCGCGCGTGGCCGGCGTCGAGGCGCGCCTGGCCGCCATCGGCGACGACAACGAGCGCCTGGCGGTGGCGCTGTCGTACCCGACCTGGCTGGTCGAGCGGCTCGCGGCCGAGCGTGGGCGTGACGACGCGGAGAAGCTGCTCGGCGGCGATGAACCGGCGGGCGCCGCTGACCGCGCGCGCCAATCGGCTCAAGAACACGCGCGAGGAGCTGGCGCGGCTGCTCGCCGACGAGGGCGTGCCGACCGAGCCCTGCCCGCTGGCGCCCGACGGCCTCGAGCTCGTCACCCACGTCAACGCCTACGGGCTGCAGGCGTTCAAGGAGGGCCGCTTCGAGCTGCAGGACGCCGGCTCGCAGGCGATCGCCGAGCTGACGGCGCCGCCGCCGCGCGGCGTGGTGGTCGATGCTTGCGCCGGCGCCGGCGGCAAGACGCTGGCGCTCGGCGCGCTCCTCGGCAATCGCGGCCGTCTGACCGCGTTCGACGTCTCCGACGTCAAGCTCGAGGAGCTGCGCACGCGCGCACGCCGCGCCGGGCTCACCAACGTGCGCGCGCTGGTCGTCGATGCCAAGCTGCCGGACGCCGAGGAGCTGGCGCTGCACGGGCGGGCCGATCGCGTGCTGTGTGACGTGCCCTGCAGCGGGCTGGGCACCCTGCGCCGCAACCCCGAGGCGCGCTGGCGCCTGCAGCCGTCGGATCTCGACGAGCTGCCGCCGCTGCAGCGCGCGATCCTCGAGCGCTACGCGCCGCTGGTCGCGCCCGGCGGCCGACTCGTCTACGCCACCTGTACCGTCGACGCCGCCGAGAACGATGCGGTGGTCGACGGCTTTTTGGCCGCGCACCCCGAGTTCGTCGCCGTGCCGGCCAAGGAGATCCTGGGCCGCGCGCGCGCCGAGCAGCTCGGCGACGGGCTGCGCCTGCGCGTCCTGCCGCACGTGCACGACAGCGACGGCTTCTTCGCCGCCGTCCTGCGCCGCAACCCGTAGCCCGCTACTGCTTGGGCGCGGGCACGGTCGTCGACTCGGTCGTCTTCTGCCGCCGCTTCCAGTGCGGCCGATGAAACATCCACGCCTTGCCGTCGTACTCGTAGCGGGCGCGGACGTACTCGTAGTCGGGCTTGCCCTGCACCCAGCGCCCGTCGCGCCAGATGTAGTTGCCGTCGAGATAGTCCCAGTAGCCACCGACCCAGATGTAGCCGAAGCCGGGCGCGGCCGGGCGTGAGCCTTCGGCCTTCTCCGCGGGCGGCGCCTCGTTCACCGGCACCGTGATCTGGGTCTTCGCTTCGCCCGACGGATTTGTCGTCGAGCCCGAGAGGGTGGAGCAGCCGGTCAAGCCAACCATTAGTGCCAGAGCGATCGTCCGCACATCATCTCCTGTAACTTTACAGTATCACGGATTCGTGGACCAGAACACGGCTTTTTGATAAGCATGCGCCGGGTGTCACCCGCCGCCAGCAAGGAGTCGACCAGCCGCGCCCGCATCCTCGAGGGCGCCGCCGAGGAGTTCGCGGCCGCAGGGTTCGCTGGCGCGCGCATCGATCGCATCGCCCGCCGTACGCGCCTCAACGTGCGCATGATCTACTACCATTTCGGCTCGAAGAAGGGCGTCTATCGGGCGGTGCTACAGAGTATTTACGAGCAGATGGGCGGCATCCTCAAGAAGCTGCCGCCGTCGGCGCCGAACCGGACGCTCGAGGCGTTCGGCCTGTACATCGACCTTCTGACCGAGCATCCGCGCTTCGCCGATGTCCTGGTGCGTGAGCTCCTGGACGGCGCGAAGCACTTGAAGGCGCTGTGGAAAGAGCGGCCCGAGCTGTTCAAGCAGATCCACGTGCACGCGCGCGCCATCGTCGATGAGGGCATCAAGGCCGGCGAGCTCAAGCCGCTCGACCCGGCGCTGACGGTGATGACGGTGACCTCGATCATCTGCTTTCTGACCGCGGCCCGCCACTCGCACGCGCTCTTCCTCGACCCGGCGCGCGCCGCGCCAGACGCGTGGAAGGCGCACCTGCAGACGCTCCTGCTCGACGGGATCAGGGCGCGCTGACGCTGACCTGGAAGGTGCCGAAGGGCGAGCCCGAGCCGTTTTCGCGGTCGTAGACGAACTCGGTCATGTAGAGCTTGCCGCCGGCGTAGAGCTGGTGCGGGTAGAAGCCGAAGCCGGCCAGGCCGGTCTCCAGGCCCATGTGCGTCCAGGCGCCGGGGTTGGTCGCGACGTCGAGGTCGGCGTTCTGCTGATCCTGGTAGACGATCCGCGGGCTGCCGCTCTGGTCGAGCGCGAGGTTGGCGCCCGCGCCCACCGAGTGGGGGCCGTCGTCGCGCGTGCCGTCGTCGACGAGGTCCGCGGTCATCGGCACGGCGCCACCGGCGACGTGCTTGTAGAGCAGGCGATCGGAGATGGCGTCGACGTAGGCCACGTGAACGCTGTCGTCGGAGCCGAGGGCCGCGGTGGCGAACTGGCCCACGTCGGTGGTGGGGTCGTTGCCGTCGATGAACGAGACCTGCCAGGCGCCCGGCGAGCCGACCGCCATCTTGAGATCACCCTGTTCGTGGTCGTAGTAGACGAGCACCAGCTGGCCCGCCGAGTTGCGGCGCGCCTGTACGAACAGGCCGGTGCCCTCCACCAGATCCGGGGCTGTCGGCGCCTGGAGCGCGTCGGTGCAGGTCTGGTTGATGCACGCCTGCGTCGCCGAGCAGGTGGCGGCGCAGGGCGCGGCATCGACGGCGACGCAGGTCGAGGTCGAGGGATCGACGTTGGGCATGCCGTTGACCATGGCCGGCACGATGCAGGCGCTGCCGCCGCCGCAGCGGCCGGCGCAGGAGATGTTCGTCGAGTCGACGGTCGAGATCGACCAGTCGCTCGCCGCCGGATGATCGTTGGCGGCGACGGCGACGCGCAGCTCGGCCGTGTAGTGGTCGCCCGCCGACATCCCGCTGGCGACGTAGGCGATGGTCGGCACGCCGCCGGAGTCGAGCGACAGCGCGGCGTACATGCCGACGTCGACGCTGGCGTCGCTGCCCTGGTCGACGGTGATGACGTCGAACGGGTGCGGCCCGCGGGCGAACTTGAGCGCGCCGTTGGAGGCGTCGAAGTAGGCGATCATCGGCTTGCCCGACGACAGCGCGATCGAGGTGTACTGGCCGACGTCGGGGCCGGGGTCGCTGATGCCGAAGCGATAGCCGCCCGGCATGTCGGCCGACTCGGTCAGGTCGACGCCGTCGATGACCTGCCAGCTCGGAGTCTGTGTCGGATCCTTGAGCTCGGTGTAGACGAGATCGCCCATGCTGTCGTCGTAGGCGCTGACGTAGAGCGTGCCGCCGTTGAAGGCGACGTCGTGATAGCGGCCAATCTCGTCGAGCGGGTTGGCGAAGTCGCCCTTGCCGAGGTTGTGCGAGCAGCCGCCGGCGCCGAGCACCGTCGCCGCCAGGCAGGCGGCGCCGCCGACGATGGCGATGCGCCGCAGCCAGACGTAGCGGCGGCGCGAGAGCGTCAGCGCGAACCCGGTGGCGAGGATGAGGAGCAGCCCACCGCCCGTCTCGCCGCGTGATCCATGGCCGGCGACGTCGCAGGAGCAGCCGGCCGTCGACGGCGCGGTCGAGCGGCCATGGAAACCGAGCGAGCCGATGTTGCCGGCTTCGTCGCGCACCTGCACGGTGAGGTGCGCGACGTCGAGCACCTCGGGCGTCGTCGCGTGATCGCCGACCACCCAGGGGCCGAAGGCGCCGCCGTTGATGGACCAGCGGAACTGCAGCGCCTCGGGCGGCGAGACCGCGTCGGTGGCGCTGATGCGCAGCTCGTGGCCGGCCAAGTCGAAGCCGCCGCTCGGGGCCACGGTGTCGACCAGGACGTCGACGCGCGCCGGCGTGGGATCGGTCGTCGGCGGCACCCCCACCGAGCGCGCGCGCACGTCGATGGTGTGGCGACCCTGCATCCACAGCTGGGGATCGGAGACGGTGACCCGCGTCGACTCGGTGTAGGCAGACCAGGGGCCGCCGTCGACCGACCAGGCGTACTCGAGCGGACCCGGGCCGCGCCCGTCGAGCTGTAGCACCGCCGCCGGTACGGTGGTGCCGCGCGCGCCGACCGCGAACTCGCGCGTCGGCGGCAGCTGCATCGTCTCGAGCCAGGCGTCGGTCTCGACGTGCAGCCGTGACGGCGCCGCCGCCGAGACGTTGGCGAAGATCGACAGGAACTGCAGGGCGCCATCCGGGTCGGGGTCGGTCGAGGTGATGGCGATCGGCTTGATGTTCAGGCCCGCCAGCGCCGGCAGCGTGATGCCGCTGAGCGCGCCCGTGAGCTGCCCGACGGCGACGCCGAGCAGCATCGGGAACGCCTGGGCGAGGTCGGACGGCGACTCGGCGAGCAGCTCCGAGTTGGTGACCACGACGTTCTTGAACGCCTGCGTCAGATCGCCGAACACCGGCGTCAGCGCCCCGGCGGCGTCGACCTCGAGCGACAGCGGCAGCTCGACGTCGGCGGTGAGCGTCATGATGCGCACGTAGCGGTCGTCGACCCAGGCGAAGAAGTCGATGGCGAAGTTGGGGACGTGGATGTGCAGGAGCGCGTCGTCGACGACGGTGCGACCCTGCGCGTCGGTCGTGAAGGTGCCCTTGCCGAGCGTGAAGGTGGGTGGCAGCGAAGGCTTGAGCGCGATGAACATCGGCGCGTTGGGGACATGCACCAGGTCGGACAGCGACGGGATGATGAGGCCGATTGTCTTCGACGACAGCAGCGCTACCGTCGGCGTGCCGATGTGCAGGCAGAGCGCGCCGGCGTCGAACGCGGACCAGCCGAGCGTGTCGAGGTGCGTCCTGTGCACGCCGATCCCGAGGTGGTACGGCGTGGCCTTGTCGGGCAGCACGTCGGTGTAGAAGGTCTTGCGATTGCGCGATCGCGGGGGTCGGCGGGGCCGGGACCACCGGCACGCACGAGTTGTGCGGATCGGCCAGGCCGCCGCCGAGCATGCCGAGCGAGAGCCCGGTATCGGCTGCCGCGTACCCGCCGGCGACGGCGAGGATGTCCATGTTGGCCTGCAGCCCCGGGGCGAACGAGGCCAGAAGGCTGCCCACGTCCATCCTTCCCTCGATGCCCAGCGACGGCACGCACGTGGTGCCGTCCGCCTCCATGCACAGCCCGTTGGTGCACGCGGCGGCGAAGCTGTTGCAGTCGTCCTTGGTCGTGCAGGCTTCGCAGGCCTGTGTGCCGATCAGGGTCTGGATCTGGCTCGCCACTTGCGACTGCAAGATGCTGACGACGATGCCCTTGGCCACCGCGTTGGTGATGGTGCACAGAATGCCGCCCGACAGCGTGATCGCGGCGTCCTGGATGGTGATGGCGGTGTTGGAGGCGGAAAGACCGGTCGTGTTGCTGGTCTTGTCGACGGTAAACGCCAGGTCCGACGTCGCGTTCATCGTCTGCGGGCTGCCCTTGGTGGTGTCGATCGTGACGTCGCAGGCGCCGAGGACCGGCGCGTTGATCGGCAGCGGTTGGACGGTCTTGACCACTACGTCGGTCGACAGGTGCAGGAGGTTGGGCGCCGTCGGGGTCAGGGCGAGCGACTTGAAGTCGAAGCTCAGCGTGCACACCTGGTTCGGCATGGCGCAGCAGATCTCGGTCGACCCGCCGCACGAGGGCGGCACGGTGAACGTGTTGCCGCCGATGAGCCCTGGGATGAGCGTGGCGCCGTTGGTCGAGATGTAATCGAACAGCGACTGCGTGGCGCGGATCTGGATGGCGTTGTCACGCCGCTGGGCGACGGGGAAACCACCCTTGATCGGCTGCACGCACGAGCAGCCCTTGCTCGCACACGCTGCGAGCGAAAGCAGCGCCAGCGTGGCGATGGCCTTACGAAGTCCCGAACGGAGCTTGTACATACGGCCCTCCGGCCCACAAATTACTGCACCAGGTGAGTGACCTAGCATGAAAATCGAGGCCCCGGTCGAGTACCGCGAGCTCGACCACACCGCCGACGTCGCCATCGAGGTCGACGGCGCCGAGGAGGAGCAGGTATATGCGCGCGCCGCGCTCGCCCTCGGGCAGATGCTGGCCGGCGGCGGTCCTTTGACGCAGCAGGTCGAGCGCACGCTCGAGCCGGCCGGCCACGACCGCGTCTCGCAGCTCGTCGGGCTGCTCCGCGACGTGCTCGCGGCGTTCTACGACGAGCGGCTCATCCTCTGCGCCATCGACGTCCGACTGGGGCCCCCGTTCACCGCCAGCGGCTGGTTCGCGCGCTGGGATCCGGCGCTACACGGCGAGGGTGTGGACGTCAAGGCCGTCACCTACGGCGGCGCGCGCTTCGAGCAGGGAGGAGGCGATCGCTGGACCGCGCGCCTCATCTTCGACATCTGAGATGACCGCTCACGATCCTCCAACGAGCGCGCAACCCGCGCGTCCGCCGGGAGTCCAACCCCGGGGAGGCTCGGCGGGGCGACCATGAAGCTGCGCCAGCTCGACGCCAATCGCTGGGAGATCGCGCGCGAAGGCGGCATGCGCGTCCCCGGGCTCGTCTACGCCTCGGCGGCGCTGATGGAGGGGCTGCGCGAGGATCCCGCGCTCACCCAGGTGGCCAACGTCGCGCACCTTCCCGGCATCGTGCGCGCGTCGCTGGCGATGCCCGACATCCACTGGGGCTACGGCTTTCCCATCGGCGGTGTCGCCGCCATCGCCGCCGACGACGACGGTGTCGTCAGCCCCGGCGGCGTCGGTTACGACATCAACTGCGGCGTGCGCCTCATGACCACCGGGCTCGTCGTCGACGAGCTGCGCCCGCGCCTGCACGCGCTGGCGCTGGCGCTGCAGCGGGCCATCCCCGCCGGCGTCGGCGCCGGCCACGCCATCGGCGCCCTCGACGCCGCCGAGACCCGGCAGGTGCTCCAAAACGGAGCAGCCTGGGCGATCGGACGCGGCTTCGGCGCGCCGGGCGATCTGGAGCGGACGGAGGAGGGGGGCCGGCTCGACTGGGCCGAGGCGAGCCTGGTCTCGGAGACGGCGCTCCGTCGCGGCAGCGATCAGGTGGGCACGCTGGGCTCGGGGAACCACTTCATCGAGGTCGATCGGGTCGACGAGATCTTCGACGCCGAACGGGCGCGCGCCTTCGGCCTGTTCGTGGGGCAGCTGTGCCTGATGATCCATTCTGGATCGCGCGGCCTCGGCTACCAGGTGTGCGACGACAACCTGGCGGCGATGGACGCGGCGATGGCGCGCTATCGGATCCAGGTGCCCGATCGGCAGCTGGCGTGCGCACCGATCGACTCGCCCGAGGGCCGCCGCTACCTCGGCGCCATGGCGGCCGCGGCGAACTTCGCCTGGGCCAATCGGCAGACGATGATGGGGTTGGCCCAGCGCGCGATCCAGCGCGTGCTCGGCATCTCCGACGGGGAGCTGGGCGCGGCGCTGCTCTGGGATGTCTGCCACAACATCGCCAAGCGCGAGCGGCACGAGGTGGGGGGTGAGGCCAGGACGCTGTTGGTGCACAGAAAGGGCGCGACCCGCGCCTTCGGACCGGGAGCGCCGGAGCTGCCGGCCTGCTATCGCGAGCTCGGCCAGCCGGTCATGGTCCCGGGCGACATGGGGCGGGCGAGCTACGTCCTGTGCGGCACGGGGCGGGCGATGACCGAGACCTTCGGCTCGAGCTGCCACGGCGCCGGCCGGCTGCTCGGCCGGCGGGCGGCGCTGCGCAAGGCCAGGGGGCGGCGGATCGCTCAGGAGCTGCGCGAACAGGGCGTGGAGGTGCTGAGCCGCGCCGAAAAGACGCTCGCCGAAGAGATGCCCGAGGCGTACAAGGATGCCGGGCAGGTGGTCGACGTCATGCACGACGCCGGGATCACGCTCAAGGTCGCTCGGCTGAGGCCAGTGGCGGTAGTCAAGGGATGAGGTAGATTGAAGGCGGCCGGCGGGCGGCCAGGAGCGGAGTCACGATGGGCGGATGCGCGGACTGCAAGAGCGGTGGCGGCGGCTGCGAGAGCCACAAGGGGCCGCAGCGCACCGTCATCGACGCGGTGATGCGCGCCGTCTATCCCGATCGCACCTGGGGGCGGCCCGACGACGAGGCGCGCTTCCGCGCCGGCATCCCCGAGCGTGAGGCGCGCGCGCTCGGCCGTTCGATCGCGACCGCGGCCAAGGCGCCCACCTACTTCCGCGCCGGCGGACAAGACGACCTGTGCCACTACGTCTGGGTCCTGTGCCTCGGCCGCGAGCCCGCGCTCATCGATGTCCGCGACGGCCTGGCGCCGCCCGAGGCCGACCACGTGCGCGAGCGCTACCTGCGCGTGCACCTGTCGACGGTGGCGCGCATCGCCACCGTTCAGGAGGTGGCGATGGAGCTGGACCGCTCGGCCGACGGATGGCTCTTGCGCGAGCTGCCGCAGCCGGGCGTCTACGACGCCAAGCTGCTCAAGCGCATGCGCGCGATCGTCGATCTCGTCGAGGCCAGCGACATCGAGCACCTCGACTTCGGCCTCGTCGACAAGGCCTATCCCGAGGCGGTGGCTGGCGAGTACACCGAGCGCTACGGGGTCGAGCCGGCGCTGGTCAACTTCCTCTTCTACGCCCAGCCGGCGCGCACCAGCGCCACCATCCTCCTGCACCCGAACGGCTGATCCAGAACGGATCAGGCGATCGATTTCGATCACGTCCCCCTCCGGTAAGCGCGCGAAAGCGCACGCATGCCCCGTGGCCCGTAGCTTGCTCATCGTCGGGGGAGGAGGCGACATCATGATGCGAATACGGTTCTGGGGCGTGCGCGGCAGCATCGCCGCGGCGGGGCCGGAGACGGCACAGGTCGGCGGCAACACCAGCTGCGTCGAGGTCCGCGTCGGCGCGGGCGCCGGCGAGACCCTCATCGTGCTCGACGCCGGCACCGGGCTGCGCCGGCTCGGGGAGTCCCTGCGCGGGCCGGTGGCGGCGCACCTGTTCCTCAGCCACCTGCACTGGGACCACATCCAGGGCTTCCCCTTCTTCGCTCCGGCGTACGCGCCGGGCAATCGCATCCGGCTGTATGCGCCGGAGCGCTGCGCCACCAACGGCGACGTGCGCGCGGCGCTCGACGCGCAGATGCGCGCGCCGCACTTCCCCGTCGGGCTCGACGCCATGCGCGCCGAGCTGTCGTTCGGCGCGGTCGCGGCGGGGGCGCAGCTGGTGGTCGGCGCGGCCACGGTGCAAGCGGCGGCGGCCAAGCATCCCAACGGCTGCCTCGCCTATCGGGTGGCCGCCGGGGGGCGCAGCGTCGTCTATGCCACCGACACCGAGCACGACGCCGCGGGGCGGATCGATCGCCAGCTGCTCGAGCTGGCCCGCGGCGCCGACGTGCTCATCTACGACGCGCAGTACACCGCCGACGAATACGCCGGCAAGCGCGGCTGGGGCCACTCGACGGCGGAGGAGGGCGCGCGCCTGGCCGAGGCCGCGGGGGTGAGCCAGCTGGTCCTCTATCACCACGATCCGACGCACGACGACTGGCAGATCGCGCGCATCGAGGCGGCCACGCGGGCGCGCTTCCCGGCGACCGTGGCGGCGCGCGAGGGGCTGGTGCTGACGCTCGATCCGCGGACGGCGCGCAGCGCCGCCTGAGGTGCGCCGTGCCCGACCTTCTGCTACCATCGCCATCTGATCCAGAACGGATCAGCGAGGATCCGATGGCGCAGAAGCCGAACGTGCTGTTGGCGGTGGGGCCGCTGTTGCAGCGCGAGGTCGATCTGGACGAGCTGCTCGATCAGCTGGTCACCAAGATCGCCCAGGCGCTGGCGGCCGACCGCGGCACGCTGTATCTCGTCGATCCGGAGGCGGGCGAGCTCTTCTCCAAGGCGGCGCACCTGCCCGAGCTCAAGCAGATTCGCCTCAAGGTGGGCCAGGGCATCGCCGGCATCGTGGCGGCGACGGGGCAGACGCTCAACCTGCCGTCGGCGGAGGGCGATCGGCGCTTCTTCAAGGAGATCGACCGCCAGACCGGGTATCGCACGCGCAGCGTGCTGGCGGCGCCGCTGCGCGACCGCGACGACAACGTCATCGGCGTGGTGCAGGTGCTCAACGCCAAGCGGGGCAGCTTCGGCCCCGCCGAGGAGGAGTACCTGAAGCGGCTGGCGGCCGAGGCGGCGCTCGTCGTCGAGAACACCTCCCTCTATGCGCTCGTGCGGCCGCGGCGGCGCGACGCGGCGGCGCCGCCGCTCCCGGTGCGTTATCGCTACAACCGCATCGTCGGCGAATCGGCGGCGATGCAGCAGGTGTACGCGCTGACGCGCAAGGCGGCGACCACCGACGCGACCGTGCTCCTGCGCGGCGAGAGCGGCACCGGCAAGGAGTTGATCGCGCGCGCCATCCACTACAACAGCGCCCGGCGCGACCGGCCGTTCGTCAAGCTCGACTGCACGACGATTCCGCCGACGCTGATGGAGAACGAGCTGTTCGGCCACGAGCGCGGCGCCTACACCGGCGCCGAGGCGCGCGCGCGCGGCAAGTGCGAGGCGGCCGACGGCGGGACCCTGTTCATCGACGAGATCGGCGAGCTGCCGCTGCCGCTGCAGGCCAAGATCCTGCGCTTCCTCTCCGGACCGCGAGTTCGAGCGCGTCGGCGGCACGCGCACGCTCACGGCCGACGTGCGCGTGGTGACGGCGACGCACCGCGATCTCGAGGCGATGGTCGGCCGCGGTCAGTTTCGCGAGGACCTGTACTACCGGGTCAAGGTGGTGCAGCTGGTGCTGCCGCCCCTGCGCGAGCGTGGCGCCGAGGACATCATCCGGCTGGCCGAGCATTTCCTCGACGTCTACCGGCGCAAGCACGGCAAGCCGCTGCTCCGTTTTGGCGCAGCGGCGCGCGAGCGGCTGGTGCGACATCGTTGGCCCGGCAACATCCGCGAGCTCGAGCACTGCGTGGAGAGTGCGGTCGTCCTGTGCGAGGGCAGCGAGATCGGCTCCGAGCAGCTGGCGCTGCCGCCCGGTGGGCGCGGCGCCGCTGCGGGCGGCGCGGAGTTTCGCCCGCGACCGCTGGCCGAAGTCGAGCGCGAGCACATCCTGAAGACGCTGGCGTCCGTGGGCGACAACCGCTCGCGCGCCGCCGAGTTGCTCGGGATCGGGCGCAACACGCTTCTGCGCAAGCTCAAGGACTACGGCAAGGCGTGATCAGCCGAGGGCGAGGCGGCCGTCGCGGCCGACCAGCGTCGCCAGCGCGGCGTAGAGCCAGAGCGCGACGAAGCCGAGCAGCAGCGCGCCCAGGGGAAACGGCAGGAACAGGGCGCCGAGGAGAAACGGCGCCGCGGCCGCCGCGCCCCATAGCCCGAGGCGCGCCAGCGAGGCAAAGCGGCGCAGGACCACGTCGTAGCCGTGCGCTAGCGCGGGCGCCAGCGGCAGCCCGCGCGCGATCACCGTCTGCGCCACGCGCGACGCCGTGAAGACGACGAGGCCCAAGACCAGCGACGGGAACAGGCACAGGGCGGCGAGCAGCGCCCGACGCCCTGGATCCGCGCCGGCGGGAGCCAGACCGCGTCCGAGAAGGAGCAGATCACCGAGCCCGAGCGGGAAGTAGATGAGGAGCTCGGCGGCGCGCACGCCGATCATACCGGGCGTGCGCAAAAGGCCGAGCGCGAGGGTCTGCGGCAGCGGGCGGGGCGGGCCGGCGTAGGCGGTCAAGGCGGCCGCCCGCGTCACGTCGACGAGGAGCGCGGCGGCGCCGGCGCCGGCCAGCCAGGTCAGCGCCGCCCGGCCCGGCTCGGCCGCCCCCAGGGCCTGGCCTGCCCTCACCCAGCCCGCGCGCGCGCCCAGCGCCGCTGTCAGCGTGCCCGCCAGCGCCATCAGGGTCGGTGCCGGCGCGCGCCAAAGCTCGCGCAAGCCGCGCGCGAGCGCCTCCCGCGCACCGGGGCGAAAGGGCGCCAGGGCGCTCATCGGTGCGGCAGCGGCGCCGGCTTGGCCAACCGATGGCGCAGGCAGGCCGCGCGCACGTGCTCGTCCCACGCCTCGAGCGCGTGGTGCACGTCGGCGAAACGCTCGCGCACCAGCACCAGCCCGGCGCCGTCGGGGAGCTTGGGATCGTCGATCACGCGCACGCAGGCGCGACAGGCGTCGATGAGCTGGTCGAGCACGCCCAGGTACTCCTGGTTCAACCGGCGCGCCTCGTCGGTGGCGAGCTGGAGACCCTCGGCCTGGCGGCGCAGCTTGAGCAGGCGCGGAATGATGTCGTCAACGAGCAGCGAGCGTGCCTCTTCGGGCTTGAGCCCGGGCGCCTGCCCCAGCCGCGCGATGCGCTCGTCGATCGGGGCCTCGACCGAGAACAGCGACGGGATCTCGACCTGGACGTAATGCGTCAGCTCCTGCTGCTCGGGGGTGCGGCGCAGCCGGTTGAGCAGGAGGCCACAGGCGGCGGCGAACAGGACGAGGGTGAGGACGCGAACGGCGCGGTGGATATGGAACGCGCGCACGACTGCTCAGAACTTCTTGCGCAAGAAGGTGGCGATCCGCTCGGTGACCTCGGCCGGCCGCTCGATCGGCGCCGTGTGCGAGCCGCCGGCGACGACGTGCAGCTCCGAGTCGCGGATGAGCCGGTGCATCTCCGCCGACAGATCGGCCGGCGTGAAGCCGTCGCGGTCGCCGGCGACGATCAGCGTCGGCACCGCGACATGCGCCAGGAGCTCGCGCGCGGTGTGGCGCCCGGCGGCGGCGAGCATCTCGAGGAACAGCCGCACGTCGACCCGCGCCATGTGCTCGAGGTAGGGGAAGAAGTCGTCGCGGCGGATGAGCTCGCCGTTGATCTCGAAGCGCGTGGCGATCTGATAGGCCAGCTCCGTCGGGATCAGGCGCGCCACCAGCGACTGGGCGATGCCGGGGATGCGGTTGACGGCGAAGCGCACGAACGGCAGCACCTGCTCGAGCGTGCGCTTGCCCTTGAAGGTGCGCAGCGGCGTGCCGTAGCTGCCGCACAAGAGCACCAGGCCGTGTACGCGCCCGCGATGACGGCGGTAGGCCTCCAGGCACACCTGCACCCCCATGGAGTGGCCGGCGACGACGGCGCCGCTGCCGTCACCGACGGCGGCGTCGAGGACGGCGGCCAGGTCGTCGGCGAGATCGGTGATGTCGACGCGGCGCGGATCGCGCGGCATCGGCGTGCGGCCGTGCCCGCGGTAATGCCAGTGGACGATGCGGTGGGTGGCGGCGAGCGCGGCCTCGAGGTACTTCCAGACGTAGCCGTCGCAGCCGATGCCGTCGCAGAACACGATCGCCGGCGCCTGGGCGGGGCCGCGCACGCGGTAGTAGATCGGTGTGTCGTCGCAGCCGACGGCAAAGCCCTGCCGATCAACGAGCGTGTTACGCCCGTCGCCGTCGGAGAAACCCTCGTTGCCGGAGTTGCTACTCCGCGGCGCCGCGCTCGTCTTCTTCGCCCGGGAATTCATTGACGGACGGATACTTCATGATGTCCTTGCGGGCGAGCTTCCAGGCCTTCTGAACGATCCACGAGAGCGACCGGTCCTGCCGGGCCGCCTCGTCCTGGATCTCCTTGAGCATCTCCTCGGGGAAGTAAAGGCTTTGCTTACGCTTGTCGCTGCCGGCCATGGATGGCGCCTCCGCGTGTCGTCAAGTCTGAAAAGTGCTCGACTATCGTACGGGTCGCATACCGGAGGTGTCAAGGCTACTGATTGTATTTCGCTCGCCCTTTGGGAGCCGGACCCGGCGCTCGGGAGCGCGGGCGACGCCTACTTGTTCGGCTGGGGGGTCATGCGCAGGTACGGACGGAGCGCGCGGAAGCCCTTGGGGAAGCGCGTCTTGGCGTCTTCATCGCTGACGGTCCCCGAGATCACGCAGTCGTCGCCGTCCTTCCAGTTCGCCGGCGTGGCGACCTTGTAGTTGTCGGTGAGCTGCAGCGAGTCGATGACGCGCACGATCTCGTTGAAGTCGCGCCCCGTCGACGGCGGATACTGGATGGTGGCGCGCACCTTCTTGTTCGGGTCGATGATGTACACCGAGCGCACGGTGATGGTCGCCGCCGCCTCGGGGTGAATCATGCCGTACAGGTTCGCCACCTTCGAGTCGCTGTCGCCGATGATCGGGAAGTTCATCTTGATCTTCTGCGTCTCCTCGATGTCGCCGATCCAGCGCTTGTGCGACTCGACGGGGTCGACGGAGAGCGCGATGACCTTGACGCCGCGCTTGTCGAACTCGGGCTTGATCCGGGCCACGTAGCCGAGCTCGGTCGTGCACACCGGCGTGAAGTCTTTCGGGTGCGAGAAGAGCACCGCCCACTTGTTGCCGATCCACTCATGGAACTTGATCGGACCCTCGGTGGTGTCGACGCTGAAATCGGGGGCCGTGCTTCCTAGCTGGACGCTCATGATGTCCTCCCCATTTGGCAGGAGATCCGTATAGAGCCGTACCGTGGCGGTGTCAACGCATGCTAAGCTCGCAAGACACTCGATGGCGCGTTACGGCGAGAAACAGGACGGGCGCGTGGCGCGCGCGCAACGGGCCCGTGCCGAGCGGCGCACCGCTGTCCTCGCCGCCGCCCGCGGCATCTTCGCCGACAAGGGCTACCACGCCACCAGCATCGACGACATCATCGAGACGGCCGGCATCGCCCGCGGCACCTTCTACCTCTACTTCGAGTCCAAGCGCGCCATCTTCGACGAGCTGCTCGACGAGCTGTTCACGACGCTGGCCGGGCAGGTCAAGCGCATCGAGGTGGGGCCGGGCGCCGCGCCGCCCGTCGACCAGATGGACGCTACCGTCGATCGCGTGATGCAGACGCTGGTCGAGAACCGGGAGATGGCTCGCATCCTGCTTCGCGAAGCGGTCGGCATCGACGACGAGTTCGACGCCAAGCTGGCGCAGTTCTACGGCCGCATCGAGGCGCTCATCGTCTCGGCGGTGCAGACCGGGCAGACGATGCAACTGGTGCGCAAGTGCGACGCCGAGCTGGCGGCGCACGCCATCCTCGGCGCGGCCAAGGAGCTGGTGCACTGGGCGTTCGTCAAGCGCGACCCGACCAAGCTCGACCTCGAGCACCTCGGGCGCGAGCTCATCGCGTTTACATTGAAGGGCCTGTTTGTCTAAGGGCTTGACCCGGGCCGGGAGCGGATCTATGGTTGAGGTTCACCCACGTAGAGCTGCCCGATGACGGCCAAGCATCCAGAAGGCCTCAAGAAGAAGGAACTCAAGCGGTTCCGCGACCTCCTCTTGGAAAAGAAGGAGGAGATCCTCAAGAACGCCAAGCGGACCCTGAACGAGGACATGACCCTCGACCAGGACGACCTGCCGGACGAGATGGATCTGGCTTCGTCCGAGTACCTGCAGTCGTTCACGTTCCGCCTGCGCGGGCGCGAGAAGACGTTCCTCAAGAAGATCGAGCGCGCGCTCATCAAGATCGAAGAAGGCACCTTCGGCATCTGCGAGGAGTGCGAGGAGCCGATCTCGATCAAGCGTCTCGAAGCGCGGCCGGAGACGACGCTGTGCATCCGCTGCAAGGAAGATCAGGAGCGGATGGAGAAGGCGTACGGCTGATCGTACGGCGATCGCCCGATCAGAGCTGCGCCGCGAGGCGGCGGGCGAGGCGGTCGAAGGCCATCTGAAGGCGCGCGCGACGCGACGCCGAGCGCTGTAGGGGCGCCGCCGCCGATTCACGCAGCGTGATGGTGCGGAACAGGTGCCCCGCATCGTCGCGCAGCTCGGCCACGAGCGTGACGTCGGCGGTCTCGGCAGCGAGACCCTCGAAGTAGCCGGTGTCCTGCAGCGTCAGGGTCACGCGCATGTGCAGCGGCGCCGCGGCGTCCATGGGCAGCACGCGGTGGAGCTCGTGGACGAACGATTGCCGCAGCGCGGCGTCGTCGGCGGCGGTGACGGCGCGCTCGGCGCCCGAGCGCTGCCACTCGCGCGAGGCGGAGAGCTGCCCGGCGCGCACCGGAGGGAAGACGACACGGTCGAGGGCATACACCCGCTCCGGCGTCGATGCGGCGGATGGGTGACGTCCGGCCCCGGTCGCCGAGCAGCCGGCCGCGAGCACGACGAGCGACACCAGCCACCTCATGCCGTACGAAGGTAGGTCGAGGCCGGCGCGGCGCGAACGGGCGGGCGCTACGCTTTCGGGGCGTCGAAGCCGCGTGCGATCGAGCTGCGCAGCTTGTGCACATCTTCGGTCTCGCCCAGCACGATGAGCGCCATGTTCTCGGCGATGCGCGTCTCCGGCCCCGGGTTGTAGACGAACTTGCCCGGCTGCGACGGCGCCGCCGGCGGCTCGCGCACGGCCACCACCAACAGGTTCGTGTAGCGCCGGATCTGCGCCTCCAGGATCGGCTTGCCGACGAGCGGAGAGCCGGTCGGCACCACCACCTCCTCGATGCGCAGGTTCTTGTCCTTGTCGCGCAGCATGAGATCGAGGAACTCGACGACCTGCGGCCGGATCATCTCCGAGACCATGCGCACGCCGCCGATGAACGCCGGGTTGACGACGCTGTCGGCGCCCGCGCGCTTGAGCTTCTCCGACGCCGCCAGGTCGACCCCCTTGGCGATGATGCGCAGAGAAGGGCTGAGCTGCCGCGCCGAGACCACGATGAACAGGTTGTCCTTGTCGGCGGTGAGGGCGGCGACGATGCCGCGCGCGCGCCGGATCCCCGCCCGCTCGAGCACCTCGTCCTCGGTGGCGTCGCCGACCACCGTGGGCAGGATCGACACCGAGAGCTCCTGCAGCTTCTCGAGCCGCGCCGGATCGCGGTCGATGGCCACCAGCGGCCACTTGGTCCACACCAGCTCTTCGACGACGTGCACCCCGGTGGTGCCGACGCCGCACACGATGATGTGGTCGCGGATCTGATCGAGCGCTCGCGTCATCCGTCTCCTCGTTCTGGCCTTGGTGAACTCGCCCTCGATGAAGTAGGTCGTCAGCGCGGAGACGAAGTAGGCTGCCACGCCCAGGCCCGCCAGCAGCACCACGACCGTGAACAGCCGCCCCCCGGGGACGCGCCCGAGGTGCGGCAGCTCGCCGAACCCGACGGTGGTGATGGTGATGACCGTCATGTACGCGCACTCGCCGAGGTCCCAGGCGTAGCGGCCCAGGTAGACGTGCCCCATCGTGTAGTAGCCGAAGGTGCCGATGAGGAAGACGGCGAATAGCGCGATGGAGGCGACCAGGATGCGCTCGCGCAATAGCCGACTCGAGTCGGTGCCGACCATCGGCCTGCGAGCATAGCTTGACGGTCGCGCTCCGTGGGCAATACTTACGCCTCGACATGCGCCCAGTCCTCTTTCATATCCCGCTCGGCTTCGCCAACCTGCCGCTCTACAGCTACGGGCTCATGCTGGCGCTGTCGCTCATCGTCGGTTGGTACCTCACGCTCGAGCTGTGCGCGCGCGACGGCATGGATCGGCAGACCATGGGCCGCTGCTACATGTGGACCGCCGGCGCCGCGCTCGCCGGCGCCCGCGTGCTCTACGTGCTCACCAACCTCGATCGCTTCGACAACGTCCTCGACATCTTCAAGGTGTGGCAGGGCGGGCTGGTCGCCTACGGTGGCTTTCTGGGCGGCTTCGTCGGCTCGTGGGTCTTCTGCCGCATCAAGGGCATTCGCCTCTTGGCGTGGGCCGACTGCGCGGTTCCCTCGTTGTGCACGGGCCTGATGATCACGCGCATCGGCTGCCTGCTCTACGGCTGCGACTTCGGCAAGCCGTTCAACGGCAAGTGGTCGATCGTCTTCCCCGCCGGGTCGCCCGCGTTCAACCAGCAGCGTGTCGAGGGCCTGCTGCCGCCCGGCGCCACCCACTCGCTGCCGGTGCATCCGGCGCAGCTCTACGAGTCGCTCAACGGGCTCATGCTCCTGGGCCTCTTGTTCCTGGTCCGTCGTTACCGCAAGTTCTCGGGCGAGATGTTCGTGGCGTTCACCATGGGCTATGCCGTGCTGCGCTACTACGTCGAGGCGCTGCGCGCCGACGAGCAGCGGGGCAACGTCGGCCCGCTGTCGACGTCGCAGTTCATCGGCGTGACCACGTTCCTCGCCGGCGCCGCGCTCCTTTCGTGGTTGTATTCGCGCTACCGCAAGAATCCGGCTGCGATGCAGCTGTGGACCGGTGGCCGGGCGCTGGTCGCCGCGGGGCCGGCCGTGCCGGTGCCGTCGTCGCTGCCCAAGGCGAACGCGAACGCCGAGCGCCGCCGCCGCAAGAAGCGCTCCTAGCCGGGCGAAGCTGTCGAGCATCCGCGATCCGCCATCGGCTATGATGGGCCGCCCATGACTCGACGACGCGTGCTCGAGGTGATCGCGGGGGCGATCGCGACGGTGGTCGGCGTCGCCATCGCCGTGCCGGCGGCGGCGTTCCTGACCTTTCCCACGCGCCGGCGGACCGTGTCGGGCAGCGACGAGCCGCTCGACGTGGCGCGGCTCGACGCCCTGCCCGAGGGCCGACCGGTGCGGGTGGTCGTAGTGGCGCCCAGGCGGCGCGACGCGTGGAGCGCGTTCACCGACGTGACGCTCGGCGCCTGCTGGCTCATGCGCCGAGGCGGCGAAGTGCGCGCGCTGTCGACCGTGTGCCCGCACGCGGGCTGCGCCGTCGACTGGGACGGCGAGGGCGGCGCCTTCGTCTGCCCCTGCCACGACAGCCGCTTCTCGCCGACGGGCGAGCGCACGTCGGGCCCGTCGCCGCGGCCGATGGACACGCTCGACGTCGACATCACCGACGGGCGCGTGTCGGTGGTGTGGCGCCGCTTTCAGACCGCGACCAGCAAGAAGGAGCCGGTCTAGTGCCGGGCGGCCGCTGGGGGCGCGTCTTTGGTCCCGCCCTGGCGTTCGCGCTGGGGCTGCAGGCGGTGACCGGGCTGTGCCTCGCCAGCTACTACGCCCCCTCGTCGACGACGGCGTGGGCCGCGGTCGCCTACATTCAACAGGAGGTCACGCTCGGCTGGTTCATCCGCGGCTTGCACTCGGTGGGCGCGAGCATGACGGTGGCGCTTCTGGCGCTGCACCTGCTGCAGTCGGTCGCTTCGGGCCGCTACGCCGCGACGCCGCGGCGCAACTGGTACCTCGGCCTCGGGATCGGCGGTCTGGTGCTGGCGTTCGCGCTCACCGGCTATCTGTTGCCCTGGGATCAGAAGGGCTACTGGGCGACGCAGGTGGTGACCAGCTTGCTGGGCGAGACGCCGCTCGTCGGCGACTACCTGCGCCGCGTCGTGCAGGGCGGGGGCGACTACGGCAGCTTGACGCTCACGCACTTCTACGCGCTGCACGCCATGCTGCTGCCGGCGCTGACCACGGCGCTGGTGGTGGTGCACGTGCGCTGGTCGCGGCGCGCCGGCAGGTGGTGGCCCGACGATGCCTGGCGCGACGCGCTCGCGGCCGCCGGCGTCGTCGCCGTCTCCTATGCGCTGGTGGTGCACGCGCACGGCGCGCCGCTGGAGGGGCCGGCCGATCCGTCGTCGGCGTACGACGCGCGGCCGGAGTGGTACTTCCTGCCGCTGTTCCAGCTCCTGAAGTATCTACCGGGCAGGCTCGAGACCATCGGCGCGCTCGGCGTGCCGCTCTGCGTCGCTGTGCTCTTGTTCGCGCTGCCGCGCGCGCCGCGCCGCGCGGCGGTGGGGATCGTCGTCGCCATCCTCGGCGCCGCCGGCGGCCTGGCGCTGCAGGCGCGCTTCGCTGACGCGCGCAACCGGCCCTATGAGCGCGGCCGGGCGCGCGCCGAAGCCGACGCCAGGCGGGCGCTGGCGCTGGCCCGCCTGGGCGTGCCGCCCGCCGGCGGACTGGCGGTGTACGACAACGATCCGCAGGCGCGCGCGCGCAAGCTCTTCGCCGAGCGCTGCGCGGGTTGCCACGTGCTCGACGGCGCCGGCGAAGCCAAGGGGCCCCTGCTCACCAATTGGGCCTCGCGCGCCTGGCTCACCGATTTCCTCAAGCAGCCGGACACGCCGAAGTATTTCGGGCACACCAAGAGGCTGCACGGGATGAAGCCGGTCAAGGCCCAGGGCGACGAGCTGCGCGCGCTGGTCGAGTGGATCTACTCCGAAGGCGGCGGCACGTTCGATCGCGCGCTGGCGGCCAGGGGCGAGGCGATCTTCAAGCGCGACAACTGCGACGACTGCCACTCCGCCGACGGCAAGACCGAAGGCGTCGACGGTGCGCCCAACCTCGCCGGGCACGCCGGCGCCGATTGGGTGCGCCGGCTCATTCGCGACGGCGGCGCCGAGACGCTGTTCAGCGACCGCAACGAGATGACCAGATTCGGCGCCGACAAGCTCAGCGACGACGACGTGGCGCTGCTGACCGCGCTCGTGACCGGTCAGCGGTCGTAGCGGAAGAGGCGGCGCAAGAGCGCGCCGGCGGCGTCGAGGCGGATCTCGACGTCCTGGTCGGCGAGCGCGGCGGTGAGCAGGTCGCCGCTGTCCGGCAGCGGCGCCAGCATCGCCAGCGCGGCGCGCCTCTGCCCGGCGTCGGGCGAGCGCGCCGCGGCCTGCAGGACCGCCAGGCCGCGCGCGTCGCCGAGACGGGCCAGCTCGTCGGCGGCGTCGAGGCGGCGCGCGGTCGACAGCGCGCCGGCCAGCGTCGACAGCGCGATCTCGTGGTGGCCGGTGGCGATCGCGGCGCGCGCGGCGGCCAACCGCACGTCGAGGTCGGGATCGCGGAGGTGGGCCAGCGCCACCGGGTAGCCATCGCTGCCCAGCTCGCCGGCCGCGTTCATCGCGGCGACGCGCACGGCCGCCTCGCGCGCGGCGGCGGCGGCGCGCACCGCCGCCAGCGCCGCTTGCGGGCGTCCGCTGCGCCCGAGCTGCACGGCGGCGCGCAGGGCGACGTAGCGGTCGCTTCCCGAGCCGAGCGCCAAGAGCTGCGTGCCGATGGCGTCGTGGCCGAGGTGCACCAGGGCGCCTAACGCCGCCAGCCGGACGGCGAGCGACGGATCGTCGAGCGCCTGCGTCACGTCGGCGAGCGCGTCGCTGTCGCCCCACAGCGCCAGGCCCGCGAGCGCCTGCCCGCGCACACCGGCGTCGGGGTCGTGCAGGAGCTTGCCGAGCAGCGCCCCCGCGTCGTCCGGCTTCCACTGCCCGATGGCCGTGGCCACCCGGGCGCGCACGCGCACGTCGGCGTCGGCGGCGAGCTTGGCCAGGCTTGCCTTGCCGTCGTCGAGCGCGCCGATGGCGTCGATGGCGATGACCTTGGCGGCGGCGTCATTGCCGACGAGGATCGCGCGCAGCACGTCGGCCGCGGGCGGCGTCTGGCGCACCAGCGCCACCGCGGCCGTGGCCCGCACCGCGGGCGATGGGTCGCCCAGGCGCGGCCCCAGCCCCGGATCGAGCCGCGGATCGGCGACATCGGCGGCGATCCGCGTGGCGTGCTCGCGCACCGCGGGCGACGGCGCCGCCATCTCGCGCCAGACGACCTCTTCGGCCTGCCGCTGGATGCGCGCGTCCTTCTGCATCGACGTGCAACCGGCAGCGACCGCCAGGAAGACCAACGCGAATTGGCGCATGGACCAAGTATACGCGTCAGCGCGCGAAACGCCCTATAGCTCGCTGCACTGCGTCGCAGCGGAGAGCGGCTGGCCCGGCGTGCGCGCCATCGTCGTCAGGTCCGAAGCGACCGGATCGTCGGGATCGGGCGTGCCGCTGCTGGCGTCGAACTGCGGCACGATCGGCCGCGGGTTGTAGACCTCGACGTCGCGCAGGATGCGCGGATTGCCCGCCGCCGCGGTGACGCCGCCGATGATGAGCACGTTGCCGTCGTGCAGGAGCGTCGAGGTGTGGCCGTAGCGCGGGATCTGCAGCGTCTCCTTGGCCGGCGACAGCGTCGCGGGGCTGGTGAACAGCGACGCCTGCCCGGTGGCGCAGCGGAAGTCGCTGCCACCGTCGTCGCAGTCGTTGCAGCTGCCGAGCAGCGTCGGAGCGCCGCCGCTTATGAGCACGCGTCCGCGGCCGAGATCGACCGCGCTCTCCCAGCCGGCGGGGCGATAGCGCCCGTCCATCATGCAGGTCGAGTCGAGCGGATACATCGAGAACACCGGCGTCGTCTGGGAGACGGTGCCCGTCGCCGTCACCGTCAGCAGGCGCGCCGCCGCCATCGGCGCCGGCGGCTGCAGCGCCTGCCCCATGTTCATCGTCGTCTCGACGAAGCCGCCGGTGACGACGATGGTGCGATCGCTGGTGGTGCCATCGCTGGGCAAGAGGGTCGCCGTGTGAAACTGCGTCGGCGGCGCCGTCGCCAGCGTCACCGAGGTGAGCGCCGGCGCGCCGCCGCTGGCGAGGCCGGTGGCGAACTCGCCGGCCGGATCGGTGGGCGCGATCTGCCCGCCCCAGACCAGCGCCGTGTCGTCGCCGAGCGCGGTCATGGTCGCACCCATGCGCGCGGCCCCGAGCATGGCGGAGCGCGGCGTCTCGAACGCGCGCGAGACCTGGAGCTGCGTGATGGTCGGGATCGTGGCGGCCAGCGGCATGCCCATCCAGTCGATGCCGCCGGCCACCGCGATGCCGTCGGCGAACGGGGCCGCCGCCTGGTAGGCGCCGGGCGTGAACCCGCCCATCACCGTGCGCGTCGCCGTGCGATCGACCGGGTTGTAGACCAGGAGCTCGGCGGGCGCGGCGCTGACGGCCAGGGGGCTGGGAAAGGTGCCCGAGGTGTCGAAGGGGACCAGGCGCGTGCCCGGCGCGGCGCCGGTGTTGACGCCGAACGCCGGCATCGTCGGATCGGCAGTGGCGCCGCCGACGAGCAGGACCTGATACTTGCCGTCGTCGGTGGTGCCGACGAACGCCGCCTGATGGAAGGCGCGCGGCAACGGCCCGTCGTCCTCGCCGACGGGGATGAACTGCCCGGTCGACGGATCGTAGATCTCGGCCTCGGAGGTGATGAAGACCGGCGGGGCGCCGAACGTCTCGTCGGAGGCGTCGGGCGTGGGCGTCAGCCCGCCGACCACGAGCACCTCGCCGTTGGGCAGCAGCGTGGCCGTGTGGAACGCGCGCGGCCGATTGAGCGCCTGGTCGAGGCAGCGGAAGCGCTCGTCGGGATAGAGGCGCAGATCGGCGATCGACCTCGAGGTCAGCGGCACGCCGAGCAGGGAGCCGACGGCGACGCGGCGCGGGATGCTGTCGCCGGGGGCGATGGGCGCCCAGGCTTCGGCATAGATGTCGACCGATTGCACGCCGCTTTTCGAGATGCGCAGGCTGGGGAACTCTCGCGGCACCTTGAGCACGCGGTCGCACAGGAAGTTGCCGGCCACATCGCCGGCGGCGTGGGCGCGGATGGTGATGCGCACGGTGTCGATCTTGAGGTCGTCGAGCGTGACGCCGGCGAGCTGCAGATCCTCCGGCTGCGGGCCGCCTCCGGGCACGAAGCAGCGCGCATCGGCGGTGACGGCGTGCGCCAGGCGGATGCGCATCGGCGGGCCGGTCTGGCCGCTGCACGCCGCGGCCGCACAGGCGACGAGCGGGGCCAGCCAGCGAACAGACGAGGGCATTCCCTGCACCGTATCGTCTGGGCTGCACAGCGTCAAATCGGAAAAGGCTGAAAAGGGTTAAGCCAGGTTGACCTTTGCCAGTGCGTGCGTTATTCCCCGCGGAAGGAGTTCATCATGCGCGAGGTCGTGATCGTCGGTGCGGCGCGGACGCCGATCGGCAGCTTCCAAGGTGAGCTGGCACCGCTCAAGGCGCCCGAGCTCGGCGAGGTGGCGATCGCCGAGGCGCTCGAGCGCGCCGGGGCGTCGCCGGGCGACGTCGACGAAGTGTTCATGGGCTGCGTGCTGCCGGCCGGCGTCGGCCAGGCGCCGGCGCGACAGGCGAGCATCTTCGCCGGGCTGCCCAACAGCGGTGCCGTGCACCACGATCAACAAGGTGTGCGGCTCGGGCCTCAAGGCGGTGATGCTCGGCGCGCGCAGGCGATCGCGGCCGGCGAGGCCGACGTCGTCGTGGCCGGCGGCATGGAGTCGATGTCGAACGTGCCGTACTACCTGCCGACGGCGCGCGCCGGCATGCGCATGGGCAACCAGACCGTCGTCGACGGCATGATCCACGACGGCCTGTGGGACGCGTACAACAACTTCCACATGGGCAACTGCGCCGAGCTGTGCGCGCGAGGAGAAGGAGATCGACCGCGCGGCGCAGGACGCGTTCGCCGACGAGTCGCTACCAGCGCGCGCTGGCGGCGCAGAAGGCGGGCGCGTTCAAGGCCGAGATCGTCGCCGTCGAGGTGCCGCAGCGCAAGGGCGCGCCCAAGCGGCGTCGACGCCGACGAGGAGCCGGAGCAGCGGCGACATCGAGAAGCTCGCCGTCGCTGCAGCCGGCGTTCCAGAAGGACGGCACGGTCACCGCGGGCAACGCGTCGTCGATCAACGACGGCGCCGCGGCGGTGGTGCTGTGCGGCGCCGACGTCGCGCAGGCGCGCGGCTGGAAGCCGCTGGCGCGCATTCGTCGCGATGGCGCAGGCGCGCGCAGGCGCCCGAGTGGTTCACCACCGCGCCGGCGGTGGCGATCGAGCGCGCGCTCGGCAAGGCCAAGCTCGGACGCGGCGACGTCGACCTGTGGGAGATCAACGAGGCGTTCGCGGTCGTCGTCGCTCGCCAACAACCAGCTGCTCGGGCTCGACGCCGAGCGAGGTCAACGTGCGGCGGCGGCGCGGTGGCGCTCGGCCATCCCGATCGGCGCCTCGGGCGCGCGCATCCTGGCGACGCTGCTGTACGCGCTGGCAGGCGCAGGGCGCAAGGCGCGGCGTGCGCGTCGCTGTGCATCGGCGGCGGCGAAGGCGTCGCGCTGCGTCGTGGAGCGCTGATGTGACGCGTCAACCAGGCTCGGCGTCATCGGCGCCGGGCAGATGGGGCAGCGGCATCGCGCAGGTCGCGGCGCAGGCCGGGCATCGACGTCGATCCTCGTCGACGCGCAGCGCGAGCTGCGCCGAGCAAGGGCGCGAACGAAGATCGACGCCGCCGCTCGACCGGCTGGTCGAGAAGGGCAAGCTCGACGGCCGAGCGAGCGCGACGCAGGCGATGGCGCGCATCCAGCCGTGGCCGACGGCTACGCCGGCTTCGCGGGCTGCGACTTCGTCGTCGAGGCGGCGACCGAGAATCAGGAGCTCAAGAACGAAGATCTTCCAGGAGCTCGACGAGGTCGGCGAGCCGGGCGCGATCCTGGCGTCGAACACGTCGTCGATCTCGATCACCGCTGCTCGGCGCGCGACCAAGCGGCCCGGAGCGGGTGATCGGCATGCACTTCATGAACCCGGTGCCGGTGATGAAGCTGGTCGAGATCGTGCGCGGCCTGGCCACCGACGACGCGACCTACGAGGCGGTGTCGGACGCTGGCGAAGCGCTTCGGCAAGACGATGGTGACGGCGAAGCGACATCCCCGGCTTCATCGTCAACCGCATGCTGATCCCGATGCTCAACGAGGCCTGCTTCGCGCTGCACGAGGGCGCTCGGCATCGTCGAGGACATCGACACGGGCGTCAAGCTCGGCCTCAACCACCCGATGGGGCCGCTCGAGCTGGCCGACCTCATCGGCCTCGACACCTGCCTGGCGATCGCCGAGGTGCTGCACCGCGAGCTCGGCGACGACAAGTACCGGCCGTGCCCGCTGCTGCGCCAGTACGTCGCGGCCGGCTGGCTGGGGAGGAAGAGCGGGCGCGGCTTCTACGAGTACGACGACAGAGGAAACCCGAAATGCCATCGTACGAAAATGTTCGATACGAAGTGGACGGGTCGATCGCGACCGTCACGGTCGCGCGCGAGAAGGCGCTCAACGCGCTCAATCGCCAGACGCTCGAACGAGCTCGGCTGGGCGCTGCGCGACGCCGACGGCGACGCGCGGATCCGCGTGCGTGATCCTGACCGGCGCGGGCGACAAGGCGTTCGTCGCCGGCGCCGACATCGCGCGAGATGGTCGAGCTCAGGCGCCCGACCGAGGCGCGCGGCGTTCGCCGCGGCCGGCCGCGCGCGTCGGCGACGTGCTCGAGGGCTCGCAGAAGCCGGTCGATCGCCGCGGTCAACGGCTTCGCGCTCGGCGGCGGCTGCGAGCTCGCGCTGGCCTGCGACTTCATCTACGCCAGCGACAAGGCGCAAGTTCGGCCAGCCCGAGGTCAACCTCGGCGTCATCCCCGGCTTCGGCGGCACGCAGCGGCTGGCGCGGCGCGTCGGCGTCGGCGCGGGCGAGGAGCTCTTCCTCACCGGCGACCTCATCGGCGCCGACGAGGCGCTGCGCATCGGCCTGGTCGAACGCGGTCGTGCCGCGCGGCGGAGCTGATGGCCGAGACGCGCGAGTGCGCCGACAAGATCGCGGGCAAGGGGCCGCTCGCCGTCGCCGAGGCCAGGCGCGCCGTGCGCAAGGCGGCCGAGCTGAGCCTGCCGGCGGGCAACGACTCGAGGCCGAGCTCTTCGCGCTGCTCTTCGCCACCGCCGATCAGAAGGAGGGGATGCGCGCGTTCCTCGGCAAGCGGCCGCGAGCGCGCAGCGGCGCAAGTTCGCAGGCGCCGAGAAGGATGCCCATGGAACTTCGAGCTCACCGACGAGCAGCAGCCTGGTCCAGAAGACCGCGCGCGACTTCGCCACGAACGAGGTGCTGCCGAAGGCCGCCGAGATCGATCGCGAGCACCGCCACCCGAACGAGCTGGTCGCGCGCATGGCCGAGCTCGGCCTGCTCGGCGTCGCCGTGCCCGAGCAGTGGGGCGGCGCCGGCATGGACACCGTCGTCTACGTGCTGGCGATGGAGGAGATCTCGCGCGCCTGCGCGTCGACGGGCGTCATCATGAGCGTCAACAACTCGCTGGTGTGCGATCCGATGCTCAAGTTCGGCACCGACGAGCAGAAGCAGGAGTTGCTGGCGCCGCTCGCGGCGGGCAAGCTGCTCGGCTGCTTCGCGCTCGTCCGAGCCCGAGGCCGGCTCCGACGCCGCGGCGCAGAAGACCGTGGCCCGGCAGGACGGCGACGACTGCGTCATCAACGGCACCAAGAACTGGATCACCAACGGCCCGGTCGCCGACGTCGTGCGTCCTGTTCGCGATGACCGACCGGCCAGCGGGCCACAAGGGCATCACCGCCTTCATCGTGCCGATGAAGCACCAGGGCGTGCGCACCGGGCCGCCCGACGACAAGCTCGGCATCCGCGGCTCGCAGTCGTGCGCAGATCTTCCTCGACGACGTGCGCCTGCCCGAGCGACGCGCTGCTCGGCGAGGTCGGCGGCGGCTTCAAGGTCGCGATGTCGACGCTCGACGGCGGCCGCATCGGCATCGCCGCGCAGGCGCTCGGCATCGCGCGCGCGGCGCTCGAGGACGCGCTCGGCTACGCGCAGCGAGCGCAAGACCTTCGGCAAGCCGATCGCGCAGCACCAGGCGATCCAGTTCAAGCTGGCCGACATGGCCACCGAGATCGACGCGGCGCGCCTGCTCACCTGGCGCGCGGCGGTGACTGAAGGACCGCGGGCAGCGCCACTCGCATGGAGGCGGCGATGGCCAAGCTGTTCGCCTCCGAGGTCGCCAACCGCGCGGCCAAGCGAGGCGGTGCAGATCTTCGGCGGCTACGGCTACGTCGAGCGACTTCCCGGTCGAGCGGCACTTCCGCGACGCGAAGATCACCGAGATCTACGAGGGCACGAGCGAGATCCAGCGGCTCGTCATCGCAGGCAACCTGCTCAAGGAGTAATGCCGATGCGTACAGCCAAGGGAGTGGTGGTGGTGGTGGCGGGCGCCTGGTTGTTGGGCGCCTGCGCCAGTCAGTCGGGCTCGACGCAGCAGATGTCGACGGTGCCGGAGTCGTCCGGCGGCGGCGAGCCGACCTCGGCGACCGACCCCAACGCCACCGAGCCCGAGCGGCAGGACGCGATCGAGCGTGCGTTCCAGCGCAAGACGGTCGAGCTGCAGGACTGCTGGAGCAACGAGTACGAGAAGACGCACGACCGCAAGCTCGAGGGCGACCTGACCATCGGCATGGACATCAAGCCGTCGGGCGACACGGCGAACGTGCGCATCTTGAAGTCGACCCTCAACAACCACGACATCGAGAGCTGCGTGGCGCAGCAGCTCGAGCGGCTGGACCTTCCCCGAGGGCAAGGCGACGGTGCCCTACACGCGCACGGTTCACCTGGGAGCGCAGTTCTAGCGATGAAGCGGCTGCTCATGGCGGCGCTCGCCGCGGCCGGCTGTGCGCACCAGGCAGCCGGCGCCCGCTCCGGCGCCGGCGCCGGTGGCGCAGAGCGCCGGCGGCACCGGCGCCCGAGGCGGCCGACGAGATGAAGGTGACGGGGACGCTCGGCAGCCTCAGCGACGACGAGATCGCCGGCCCCTTCCAGCGGCGCTGGGACGACATCACGCGCTGCTACGACGAGGTGGCGCAAAAGCAGCAGTACCTGGGCGGCAAGATCGAGCTGAAGCTGCGCGTCACGACGAGCGGCGATCCGAAGTCGGTGTTCGTGGTGGCGTCGACGTTCGGCAACTACGAGGCCGAGCGCTGCGTGCTCGCCATCGCGCGCGAGTTGCACTTTTCGCGCCCGCACGGCGGCGCCGAGGCGGAGTTCAGCTATCCGATCGAGTTCCGGGCGCGGCGGCCGGTACAGACGTGGCAGGAGGCGCGGGTCTCCCCGGCGCTGGCCCGCCACCGCAAGGACGTGCACGAGTGCAAGGCGAAGGCGCCGGGCGGCTTGCCGCCGTCGCTGTCGATGACGGTGTACGTGGCGCCGGGGGGCAGGGTCGCGTCGGCGGGGCTGGCGGCGGACGCACCGCTCGACGATGCCTTCGGAGCGTGCCTCGTCGGCAAGACCAAGGCGTGGCGGTTCGACGATCCGCTGGGCAAGATCGCCAAGGCGACGATGGGAGTCGCGGAGTGAGCGGGCTGGACTTCGAGCTCTCCGACGAGCAGCGCCAGGTGCGCGACATGGCGCGCGAGCTTGCCGGGCGCGAGCTGGCACCCAAGGCGGCGGCGCGCGATCGCTCGGGCGCCTTTCCCGTCGAGGAGCTGCGCGCGCTCGCCAGGCTGGGCCTGCTCGGCGTCAACCTTCCCGAGTCGCTCGGCGGCGCGCAGGCGGGCGTGGTCGCCTACTCGCTGGCGATGACCGAGATCGCGCGCGCGCGACGCATCGGTGTCGGTGGCGATGGCGGTGACCAACATGGTCGGCGAGGTCATCGTCAAGTTCGGCACCGACGCGCAGCAGCGCGCCTGGGTGCCGCAGCTGACCTCGGGCGAGGCGCTGGTGCGGCGCGTTCGGCCTGTCGGAGCCGCAGGCGGGCATCGGATCCGGCGGCGATGACGACGACGGCGACGCGCACCGCGGGCGGCTGGCGCCTCGACGGCACCAAGCAGTGGATCACCTCGGGCGATCGCGCCGGCGTGCTTCGTCGTGTGGGCGCGACCGACGCGACGCGCGGCGGCGGCGCCGGCGCCCGCAAGCGGGATCAGCGCGTTCATCGTCGCCGGCGGCGCGCGCGGGCCTCAGCGCCGGCAAGCACGAGGACAAGATGGGCCTGCGCGGCTCGTCGACGGTGCCGCTCGTCGTTCGACGGCTGCGAGCTGCCCGAGGACGCGCTGCTCGGCAAGCTCGGCGGCGGGCTGTCGGTGGCGCTGGCGGCGCTCGACGGCGGGCGCATCGGCATCGCCTCGCAGGCGCTCGGCATCGGCGCGGCGGCGCTCGACGCCGCGCGCGCCTACGTCAAGGAGCGCGCGCAGTTCGGGCGGCCGCATCGCCGAGTTTCAGGCGGTGCAGTTCCGCCTCGCCGACGTCGCCACCGAGCTCGAGGCGGCGCGCCTGCTGACGATGCGCGCGGCGTGGCTCAAGGAGCAGGGGCGCCCGTTCTCGCGCGAGGCGTCGATGGCCAAGCTCTACGCGTCGGAGGCGGCGTGGCGCGCCTGCGACGCCGCCATCCAGCTGCACGGCGGCTACGGCTACACGCGCGACTTTCC
This sequence comes from uncultured delta proteobacterium, assembly GCA_963816965.1. Lineage (GTDB taxonomy): Bacteria > Myxococcota_A > Polyangia > Palsa-1104 > Palsa-1104 > JAQBQH01. Next base: position 1,080,211 of record CAWFMP010000004.1, on the reverse strand, counting down.
CGTCGAGCGCGTACGCGCGCGACTGTCGCGGTCACGCGCATCTACGAAGGCACGAGCGAGATGCAGCGCATCGTCATCGCGCGCAGCCTGCTCCAGGATGGCAGGAGCGCATGAGCGAAAAGAAGTTGGAGCGCAGAAAGATCCGGATCCTGGTCGCCAAGCCCGGGCTCGACGGCCACGACCGCGGCGCCAAGGTGGTGGCGCGCGCGCTCGTCCGACGCCGGCTACGAGGTGGTCTACACGGGCCTGCACCAGACGCCGGAGATGATCGCGGCGGCGGCGGTGCAGGAGTCGGTCGACGCGGTCGGGCTGTCGATCATGTCGGGCGCGCACATGACGCTGTTCCCCGCGGTCATGGACGCGCTCAAGACGCGCGGCGCCACCGACGTGCTGGTGTTCGGCGGCGGCATCATCCCCGACGAAGACGTGACGCTGCTGAAGCAGGGCGGCGTGTCGGCGATCTTCAAGCCCGGGCGCGTCGACGCAAGAGATCATCGACTGGGTCGAGACCAACATCCGGCCCAAGCACGAGGGTGCATGAGCGGGGGCGGGCGATGACGGGGATCGCGCTGGCCGTCGTCCTGGGCGCGGTGCCGGCTTTCGCGGCCGAGGGCGACGACGCGGCGATGGGCAGACGGGTGCAGGATCTGCTGCACGCGCACCAGGCCGACGTCTTCGGCTGCGTCGCCCAGGCCAACGGCACGCGTCAAGGGCGAGATGCTGTTGCGCGTGGTGGTGGGCGCGAACCAGCGTCCGGTCAAAGCCGACGTGCTCAAGGATCAGACCGGGCTGCCGGCGCTGGGGCCCTGCCTGCAGTCGAAGATGCAGAAGTGGGACCTGGGGTCGCTGCAGGCGGCCGCGGGCGACCAGGTGGTCTTCCCGCTGGTCTTCAAGCCGGAGGAGCTGCGCAAGGGCGACAAGCGGGTGCTGGTGCCGATGAGCGCGCAGGAGACGCAAGGGCCGCAGCGCTTCGTCATCGACGACGGCACCATCGGCGAGGCGCCGCTGGCGAGCGTGTCGATGCTGACCGTGCCGCCCAAGAGCATGTCGCCCGGCAAGTCGCGCAAGGATGACGACGAGGAGGTCGCGCTCTACGTCCTCGACGGTGGCTTCAAGGTCGGCGCGGCGGCGCTCGCTGCCGGCGACGTCTTGTGGCTGGGCGCGCACAGCGATCGGCCCGCGATCACGCCCACGGGCCCAGAAGCCGCTCACGCTGCTCGAGATCCGCGCGCACGGCGAGGGCACGGGGCAGAAGGTCATCCACGCCGCCGACGCTCAAGAGCTACAAGATCGCGGGCGGCAAGGCCACGGCGCGCCTGTTGCTCGACGGCACCAGCGCCAAGCTGGCCGTCGACGAGATCGACGCCGAGGCCGGCGCCGCCATCTCGTCGCACAAGCATCAGGCGCAAGACGAGGAGCTCTACTTCCTCGCCGGTCGCACCACGACCACCGTCGGCAAGCACGCGTACGAGACCGCGCCCGGCGATGCGCTGCGCATCGCCGGCGAACACGGCGCACTCGATGAAGGTCACCGAGGCGCTACGCGCCATCCAGATCTACGCGCCCGGCGGTCCGGAGCAGCGGTTCAAGAAGGAAAAATAGCGAGCGATGAGCCTCGACTTCGAAGAGACCGAGTCGGAGAAGATCCTGCGCGCGACGGTGCGCGAGTTCGCGCGCAAGGAGATCGCGCCGCACGCGCGCAAGTGGGACGAGGAGGAGACGTTCCCGTCGGCGCTCATCCCCAAGCTCGCCGAGCTCGGCCTCATGGGCATGAGGGCGCCCGAGGAGCTGCGGCGGCGCCGGCATGTCGATGCAGGACGTGGCCATCGTCATCGAGGAGCTGGCGCGCGTCGACGGCTCGGTGGCGCTCACGGTCGCCTCGCACAACGGCCTGTGCATCGGGCACATCCTGCTCGCCGGCAACGACGCGCAGAAGCGGCGATACGTGCCCAACCTGGCCACCGGCAAGTGGCTCGGCGCCTGGGGCCTGACCGAGCCGTCGTCGGGCTCGGACGCGGCCGGCGCCAAGACGCGCGCGGTCAAGCAGGGCGACACGTGGATCCTCAACGGCTCCAAGACCTTCATCACCCAGGGCTCGGTCGGGCAGGTCTACGTGATCATCGCCTCGACGACGCCGGAGAAGAAGCAGCACGGCCTGACCGCGTTCATCGTCGAGCGGGGCCAGAAGGGTTTCACCGTCGGCAAGCACATCGAGAAGATGGGCTGCCACGCGTCCGACACCGCCGAGCTCAACTTCGTCGACGTCGAGGTGCCCGCCGATCGGCAGCTCGGCGCCCTCGATCACGGCTTCATCGACACCCTGCAGATCCTCGACAAGGGGCGCATCGCGATCGCCGCCATGGCGCTCGGCCTCGGCCGCGGCGCGCTCGAGGCCGCGCGCGCCTACGCCAAGGAGCGCAAGCAGTTCGGCCGGCCCATCGCCGACATCCAGGCGATCCAGTTCATGCTCGCCGACACGGCGACCGAGCTGGACGCGGGCGCGCCTGCTCATCAAGCGCGCCGCATGGCTGGCCGACAACGGCCAGCGCCACACCTACGAATCGTCGATCGCGAAGCTGTGGACGGCGCAGGCGGCGATGCGCGCCTGCGATCGCGCCATCCAGATCCACGGCGGCTACGGCTACACGCGCGAGTTCCCCGTCGAGCGCGCGCTGCGCGACTGCAAGCTGTGCGAGATCGGCGAGGGCACCAACGAGGTCCAGCGCATGGTCATCGCGAGGCACCTCATTGCCGCCGGCTGACGAGATCGCCGCCGCGGTGCTCGAAGCGGACGTGCGCGCCGCGGCCCGCCTGATGCGCGATCTCGACGATGCGCGCCCGGGCGCCGTCGAGGTGCTGAAGCGGCTCTATCCGCACACCGGGCGCGCCTACGTCCTCGGCATCACCGGCAACCCCGGCGCCGGCAAGTCGACGGTCGTCGACGCGCTCATCGAGCACTACCGCAAGCGCAGCTGCGGGTCGGCGTCGTCGCCGTCGATCCGTCGTCGCCCTTCTCCGGCGGCGCCATCCTGGGCGACCGCATCCGCATGCAGCGCCACGCCACCGACGACGGCGTCTTCATCCGCTCGCTGGCCACGCGCGGCCACCTGGGCGGTCTGTCGCGCTCGACCAGCGACGTGGTGGCGGTGCTCGACGCCATGGGCTTCGACGTCGTCATCGTCGAGACGGTCGGCGTCGGGCAGGACGAGATCGACGTCGTCTCGCAGGCGGAGACGGCGGTGGTGGTGACCGTGCCCGGGCTCGGCGACGAGATCCAGGCCATCAAGGCCGGCATCCTGGAGATCGCCGACGTCCTGGTGGTCAACAAGGCCGATCGCGAGGGCGCCGATCGCACGGTGCGCGACCTGACCCACATGCTGGAGCTGCGCCCGCACGAGGCGGAGCCGGTGGAGATCGTCCGCACCGTGGCCACCTCGGGCAAGGGCATCGACGAGCTGGCCAAGGCGTGCGAGCGCCATCGCGCCCGCGGGCTGCGCGCGCCCGAGAGCGAAGCGGCCGGGGTCAACGGGCCGGTGAGCGAGCGCCGCCGCCGGCGCGCCTACGCCACGGTACGCGAGCACGTCCTGGACACGGTGCGTCGGGCCGTCGATGCCGAGCTGGCCGCGCGGGCCGGGCTGATCGAGCGTGTGGCCACGCGTGCGCTCGATCCCTACAGCGCCGCCGACGAGCTGGTGCGAGCAATCACCGTCGCCGGCGCCGTGGAATGATATACTGACGCTATAGCGTAGTTTTCGCTTAGAGGTCTTGCAGGATGAAGCTTCACCCGTGGGCGCTCGCGCTGGCGGCTGCCGGCTGCGGCCTCGTGAATTCCAACACGCTCAGCTACCCGTACGCGTTCGACGCGCAGCAGTTCATGGAGAACCTCGGCGACGAGAAGTCCATGCTGACGGTCCCGCAGATGGCGTGTGACCCGACGGCGGCGACGGACCAGTGCTCGTCGCTGCTCGATCCATCGCTCCTGGGCGCGGCCCGGCTCTCTTGTGACACCACCTCGCGCATGTGCGCGGCGGTCGTCGACGTGGTGCTGCCATACCCGGTCGACCTGTCGATGCAGAGCGTGCCGTCGCCGGTAGTGCAGTACGGCGTCGACAAGGTGAGCATCCAGAAGATCGCGTACTGGATCATGACCGACACCGTCAACGTCGAGCTGCCGGCCATCGACCTGTATGTCGCGTCGGCGGCGGCCAAGGACCAGAACGACGCCAGCGCCAAGCTCGTCGGCACCGTCGCCAAGCTGCCGGCGCGCGCGGCGGCGTGCGCCGACTCGGCGGACCCGAGCGGCGACACGGCGGCGATGGGCGCGCCGGTGTGCGACGTCAAGCTGAGCGACGCCGGGCAATCGGCGCTGGCGGCGTTCGTCAAGGACTACAAGACGCCGTTTCAGTTCATCGCCCACACCAAGCTGGTAGCGCACGCCGGCGATCCGCTGCCGACGGGGACGATCGCGTTCTTCGTGCGCCCGACGGTGGAGTTTTCGGTCCTGAAGTAGCGCCTCCTCGACGCGGGCGCGCATGCTATAGCTCGCCCGTGCAGCAGTACGACGTGGTCATCGCCGGCGCCGGGCCGGCCGGCGTCTCGACGGCGGTGGCGCTGGTACGGCACGATCCGTCGCTGAAAAAGCGCATCGTCGTGCTCGACCGGGCCCGCTTCCCCCGCGAGAAGCCATGCGGCGGCGGGCTCACCGGACACGCCGAGGAGGCGATGGCGGCGCTCGGGCTCGAGCTGACCGTGCCCGCGGTGCCGTCGCCGCGGGCCGAGGTGCGCTTCTGGGACTTCCGCCGCGAGGTCGCGCTCGGTAAGCCCGTGCGCATCATCCGCCGCGACGACTTCGACGCCAGCCTGGTGGCGCAGGCGCGCGATCTCGGCGTCGAGGTGCGCGAAGAGGCGCCGCTGTCCGGCTTTGCCGTGGACGGCGACGGCGTCGAGGTCGGAGTCGGGCAGGGCGAGCGGTTGCGCGCCCGGGTCCTCGTCGGTGCCGACGGCGTCGGCTCACGCGTGCGCAAGTACCTCAACCAGGAATCGGACGGTACGCCGATCCGCCTGTTCCGCCTCGAGGTGCCGGCGCGCGGCTCCTGGCGCTCGGACGCCATGCTCTACGATTTTTCGCCCATGACCGACGGGCTGCGCGGCTATCTGTGGGTCTTCCCTGTCGACGGCGACCGGCTCAACGTCGGCCTCATGCACGACCCGGGCGCGCCGCGCTCGGGCGGCGAGCTCGACGCCCTTTTGCGCCGGTCCCTCGACCGGCTCGGGATCACGCTGCCCCGGGCCGCGCGCGGCTGGCCGGCGTTCGGCTATTCGCCGTCGGCGCCGATCGCCGCGCCCCGCCTGCTCACCGTCGGGGATGCCGCCGGCATCGACGCGCTCACCGGCGAAGGCATCGCCGTCGGCATGGAGCAGGCGCTCGTCGCCGCTGAAGCTGTCGTCTCCGCGCTCGGCAGCGGCGACTTCAGGTTCCGCGGCTATCGACGCGCCGTGCGTCGCGCCACCGTCGGGCGCGAGCTGGCGCTCGACCGCTGGCTGGCGCGCCTGCTCTACCGCGGCGACTGGCGGCGCTGGCTCTCGCTGGTGCTGTGCGACGAGCGCATGCTCGAGCTCTACGCCGCGCGCGTCGCCGGAACGCTGGTACTCGCCGATCACAAGCGCGAGCTCGTCTGGGCGCTTCTACGTCACCTCTTCAGCCCGGGCAGGACGGCGCGGCTGACCCGGGCGAGCGCGTCGGGGTCTTGCACGCGCGAGTGGAAGCAGACGTAGGCGGTGCCGTGAAAGCGCCGTTGTGCCGCGGGCACGGCGCCGCCCGGTAGGATTACCGGCACCACGCGCACGCCGCGCGTCTGGAGCACGTCGACGGCGTAGTCGTGCCGCAAGGGCGGGCCACTCGGCCCGTAGAAGACGACGGCGCCGTCGGCGCGCCGCGCGAGCTCGACGAATTTGCGCGAGTCGTCGGCGACGGCGACGACGCGCGCGCCACCCGCGCGCAGGTGATCGATGACCGCGCCGGCGAGTGCCTCGTCGCTCGGGTGATGGAGCGCGAGCAGCTCACCCCCCGCCGCGGCGGACGCTTCGACGGCGGCGGCAGCCGGCTCGGGCTCGACGTCGAGGATCGACGTCGCCGCCGGCACCGCGATCGCGAGTGCCGACTGCCCCGCGTGCACCGCCAGCGATCCGCCGGCGACGGCCGCCCCGTGCGGCCAGCGCCAACGCACGGTGCCCGTCGTCGCGTCGACGAAGGCGATGGCGGTGCTGCCCTCGACGACGACGCCGTCGGCGAGCGGCAACAGCCGTGCGATCGCGCCCACCTCGAGCGCGGCCGTCGCCCGCGCCGGCTCCAACCGGGCTGCATCGTAGGACGCCAGCTGCCCTTCGCGCGTGCCCACGAGCAGCAGGTCGCGCGCCCAGGCCACGGCGGTCGCGCGATCGGGCGGCCGTACGCCCGCGCACCGCGCGCCGCTGCCGCCGTCGAGCAGCACCACGCCCGCGCGTCCGGCCGCGACGGCCAGTCGGTCGCTGCCGCCGTCGAAGGCGAGGTCGTGCGCGCGCCCGCCGACCGGGAAGAAGCGGGCGTCGAGCGTCGAGACCCGCCAGATGCCGACGTGACCGTCGTCGCCGGCGCTGAAGATACGTCGGTCGTCGTCGGCAAAAGCGATCGCGCAGATGCGCCCGCCATGCCGCGCCTGCGGCCCTCGCGGCCGCCCGATCGGCGGCTCGCTCCGGCGCTGCTGACGATCGTCGCCGAGTCGCCACAATTCGACGAACCCGCCCGCGGTTGCCGCCGCCACCGTGCGGTCGTCTCCACCGCAGGCGAACGCCGTATACGCGTGCGGCCAGCGTCCGACGATGGCGCCCGGCTCGCTGCCCGTCGCCGCGTCGACGATCGCGGTCGTCGTCCCGTCGGCGACGATGAGGCGGTCGCCGCTGCGCGTCCACGCCATGCGCCCGGCCGGCTCCACGGGCAGACGCGCGCGCAACCGCAGTCGGGGCGGCAGCGCTACCAGCATCGTCATGAGCCGTTCTCGAGGGCGAAGGCCGCGGCGGTCAGCCGCTGGCGGAAATCGGCGTCGGCGGCGCCGACTTCTCCAGATCCTTCTTTTGCGCCGCCTCGTTGACTCGCTCTTTGAGCTCTTTGCCGACCTTGAAGAAGGGCAGGCGCTTGGGCTGGACCCCGACCGGGTCGCCGGTGCGCGGGTTACGCCCCTCGTAGGCCTTGTAGTGCCGGATCTCGAAGCTGCCAAACCCGCGAATCTCGATGCGCTCGCCCTTCTTGAGCGAGTCCTCCATCGAGTCGAAGACGCAGTTGACGATCAGCTCTGCCTTTCCCTTTGGCAGATGGAGCTTCTGCGCGACCGTCTCGATCAGGTCGCTCTTCGTCACGCTGCCTTCCTCTTTACGCGTCCCCTGCATGGTTCAGCCTCCGAAGGCCCCACGATACAGCGTTAACCTCGCTCGGATCAAGAGGAAAATCGCGTACCTCGGCCTACAACTAGTGACGGCCCTCACGGTGCTCGCCGAACACCGAGCGCAGCGCATCCGAGATTTCTCCGACGGTGACTGCGGATTTCACGCAGTCGACGATGCGCGGGAGCAGGTTCTCGCTGCCCTGCGCCGCGGCCGCCAGGGCCCGGGTCGCCTCGGCCGCCTTCTGCCCGTCGCGCGCCGCGCGCAGCTCGCCGACGCGGGTGGCCTGCTGTCGCTCGAGCGCGGCATCGATGCGCAGCAGGTCCGTGGGCGGTGGCTCCTCGATCTGGAACTCGTTGACGCCGACGATGATCTTCTCTTTGGTCTCGATGGCGCGCTGGTACTCGTAGGCGCGCTGCTCGATCTCGCGCTGCGGCCACGCCTGCTCGATGGCCGCCACCATGCCGCCCATCTCGTCGATGCGCGTCGATGTAGCTCCTGCGGCGCGCTCTTCGATCTCGCGCGTCAGCGCCTCGACGGCGTAGGCGCCGCCGAGCGGATCGACGACGTCGCCGATCGCCCGACTCGTGGGCCAGCACCTGCTGCGTGCGCAGCGCCAGCCGCGCCGAGGCCTCGGTCGGCAGCGCCAGCGCCTCGTCGTAGGCGTTGGTGTGCAGCGACTGCGCGCCGCCCAGCATCGCCGGCCAGCGCCTGCACCGTCGTCCGCACGACGTTGACCAGCGGCTGCTGCGCCTGCAGCGTCGAGCCCGCCGTCTGCGCGTGGAAGCGCAGCTGCCACGAGCTGCGGATCCTTGGCGCCGAAGCGCTCGCGCATGATGCGCGCCCACAGCCGCCGCGCCGCGCGGAACTTCGCCACCTCCTCGATGCAGCACGTTGTGCGCGTTGAAGAAGAAGGAGAGCCGCGGCGGCGAACTCGTCGACGTCGAGCCCGGCCTTGATGCGCCGCCTCGACGTAGGCGATGCCGTCGGCGAGCGTGAAGGCCACCTCCTGCACCGCGTCGCATGCCCGCCTCGCGGATGTGGTAGCCGCTGATGCGAGATGGTGTTCCACTTCGGCACCTCGGCCTTGCACCAGGCGAAGGTGTCGGCGATGAGGCGCATCGACGGCCGCGGCGGATAGATGTACGTGCCGCGCGCGATGTACTCCTTGAGGATGTCGTTCTGGATGGTGCCCGGACAGCGCGCGCGCGGGATGCCGCGCTCGTCGGCGACCGCCACGTAGAGCGCCAGCAGCGTCGACGCGGTGGCGTTGATGGTCATCGACGTCGAGATGTCGCCGAGCGGCAGCCCGTCGAGCAGCACGCGCATGTCGTCGATCGACGCGATCGAGACGCCGACGCGACCGACCTCGCCGCGGGCCAGCGGGTGGTCGGGATCGCGCCCCATCTGCGTCGGCAGATCGAACGCCACCGACAGTCCGGTCTGCCCCTGCGTCGAGCAGGTAACTTGTAGCGCTGGTTCGATTCGGCCGCGTTGCCGAAGCCGGCGTACTGGCGCATCGTCCAGAAGCGCCCGCGGTACATCGTCGGCTGCACGCCGCGGGTGAACGGGAACTGCGCCGGGCAGCCCGAGCTCGCGTGTCGTAGTCGACGGCGTCCTCCGGCGGGCCGGTAGACGTCCTTGAGCGGGATCTCGGCGTCGGTCTGCGAACCTCGGCCTTGCGCAGCTTCGGCTTCGATTTCGTCGCTCAGCGTCGCGCACGTCCATCGTCTCGAACGGTCGCTGGCGATGCGGCAGCGTCGGCTCGGTCTGCGCCTGCACCTCCTCGACTGTGACGCCGGGCGCCAGCTCGCGCAGGACCAGGCCGCCGGCGTCGACGTCGAGGACGCACAGATCGGTGATGATCGCGGTGCACGGCGCGCGACCGCGGTCAGCGGCAGCGTGCAGCGCTTGAGGATCTTCTTCTCGCCCCTTGGCGGTGTGCTCCATCATCACGATCACCCGCCGCGCGCCGGCGACCAGATCCATGGCGCCGCCCATGCCCTTGACCATCTTGCCGGGGATCATCCAGTTGGCGAGGTCGCCCGTCTCGCGACACCTGCATCGCGCCGAGCACGCACAGTCGATGTGGCCGCCGCGGATCATGGCGAACGACTCCGCCGACGAGAAGTAGGACGAGCCCGGGATCTCGGTGACCGTCTGCTTGCCGGCGTTGATGAGGTCGGGATCCTCGTCGCCCTCGTAGCGGGAAGGGGCCGATGCCGAGCATGCCGTTCTCCGACTGCAGCACGACGTCGATGCCGGCGGGGATGTAGTTGGCGACCAGCGTCGGCATGCCGATGCCGAGGTTGACGTAGTAGCCGTCGCGCAGCTCCTTGGCGACGCGACGGGCCATCTGTTCACGCTGTAGGGGCATGCTGCTCCTCGAGCTTGCGGTTGAAGCGCACGACGGCGAAAGGGCGCGATCAACGATGTCGGCCGCCTTGAGCCCGCCCACGATGGCCAGCCAGTCGGGGTTGCCGGCCACGACGGCGGCCGACGAACAGCGCCAGCGACGCGCCGGCCATCGACCAGCCGAGCGCGAACGAGCGCGCGTAGAGCAGGGCGCAGCCGGGTAGCGGCCCGACCAGGCCCAAGCGCCACCGCCCAGGCCACCTTGCGCGGCCGCAGCTCCGGAGGCGGCAGCTCGGTGGCGCCGCGCTCGTCGTCGTCGCCGGGCGGCACGCCCGCTTCGGCCAGCGCCGCCCGCTCGAGCTCTTCGGCCATGCCGTCGAGCAGCGCCTCGGCGTCGGCCAGCGGCCTCCTCGGGCACGCGCACCTCGAACTCCTCGGCCGTCGGCGAGCCGAAGTACGGGTTGTAGCCCATGCGGCGGATCTCGGCGGTGATGCCGCGCTCGGCGAGCAGCTCCTTGGCGACCTCGGCGCCGGCGGCGTCGCGCAGCGTCGTGACGGCGACCATCTTGCTCATCGCTGACCCGCGCCCGCGCCGACCGGCTGCGCGCCCGGACCGTTCGCTGCTCGATCGGCTTCTCGTAGTCGGTGCCCTGGAAGATGCGCTGCACGTAGATGCCGGGCGTGTGGATCTGGTCGGGATCGAGCTGCGCCGACCTCGACGAGCTCCTCGACCTCGGCGATGGTGACGCGCCCGGCGGTGGCGCACATCGGGTTGAAGTTGCGCGCCGTCTTGCGATAGACGAGGTTGCCCCAGCGGTCGCCCTTCCACGCCTTGACGATGCGCGAAGTCGCCGGTGATCGCCTCCTCGAGCACGCACCAGCGGCCGTTCCACTGCGCGCGTCTCCTTGCCCTCGGCGCGCTTGGTGCCGTAGCCGGTGGGCGTGTAGAACGCCGGGATGCCGGCGCCGCCGGCGCGCAGCCGCTCGGCGAGCGTGCCTTGCGGGCAGAGCTCGACCTCGAGCTTGCCGTCGAGGAACAGCCGCTCGAAGACCTTGTTCTCGCCGACGTACGACGAGATCATCTTCTTGACCTGGCCGTTGGCGAGCAGGACGCCGAGGCCCTTGTCGGTGGTGCCGCAGTTGTTGCGAGACGATGGTGAGGTCGCTGCGTGCCCGAGCGCGCGGATGGCGCGGATGCAGTTCTCCGGGTTGCCGCTACAGCCCGAAGCCGCCGGCGAGGATGGTGGCGCCGTCGCGGAGATCGTGGAGCGCGGCGCGCGCGTCGGTGAAGGTCTTGTCCATTCCGCCGCGAATCGTAAACGTTGGCCCTTCAATGTCAACGCGCCGCGTCTTATAATGAGCGGGATGCGGGTCGTCGGGCTCGCTGGGCGTGGCGCTGTCGTCGCTGTCGCTGGCTGCGGCCTGGGCGACGGCACGGGCGCGCTCGCCGGGCACGCTCTACCTGCGCGGCTGCACGAACCAGACGTCGACTACGGCTCGCTGGCGGCGCCGGCGCCCTACAACATGAACCCGTGCCTACTTCGTCGCCGATCCGGTCAACGCGCTGGCGTCGTCGCAGCCGCTGCATCCGATCAACAAGGTGTCGCATCCGCGTGCAGCCGACGGGCAACCGCCCCGACGAGGCGGACCTGCTCTACATCGCCGTCGCCGACGACGCGCGAGGTGGCCGGCGCGCTCAACCAGCCGATGACCATCGGCCCGCACCACGAACGTGCGCGCCACGCTGACGCTCAACGAGACCTGCCCCGACGCCGAGGTCGCAGGCCGAGCTCGACGGCACCATGACCTGGCAGAGCTTCGGCAGCGCGCGACCGCCACCGACGGCATCGCAGTTCGGCGATCGGCTGGCGGCGACCTTCAGCTTCACGGTCGTCGACCGGCGGCAGCATCGCCATCGGCGGGCTCGGCGGGGTGCCGACCACGCCGGCGGCGGGCGGCAACATTGCCGGCATCGTTCGACTTCATCGTGCGCCAGGGCAAGGCGGCGCAGGCCTACTAGTACCTCGCCACAGTGGTTTTGATTGGTATCCGCCGAGGATTCGGCGCGCAGGGCGAGGCGCGACGACGAAGGAATACTCTCTGTATTTCGAGGAGGAGCAACGAAGCCATGGGCGTCGAGGACCGGCGCAGACCGGTCGAAATCACTGTGGCGAGGTACTAGGCTTGGCCGAGCTCGAGCTGACGCTCGACTCGCTGGCGTTCGGCGGCGAGGCGGTGGGGCGCGCCGGCGACGGGCGCGTGGTATTCGTCGCCGGCGGCGCGCCGGGCGATCGCGTGCTCGTGCGCGTCGTCGAGGACAAGCGCAGCTTCGTGCGCGCCGAGCTGGTGCGCGTCGTCACCGCCGGCGGTGCGCGCGTGGCGCCGCCCTGTCCGATCGTCGATCGCTGCGGCGGCTGTCCGTGGCAGCACGTCGCGCTCGACGCGCAGCTCGCGGCCAAGCAGGCGATCGTCGTCGCGCGCGCTCGGCAAGCTCGGGGCGCGCGATCGAGCCGATCGCGCCGGCGCCGGCGGCGCTCGGCTATCGCACGCGCGCGCGCATGACGCGTGCGCGGCGGCGCGATCGGATTCGCCGGACGGCGCTCGCACGAGATCGTCGACGTCGAGCGCTGTCTGGCGCTCGATCCCACGCTCGACGCGGCGATGCAGGCGGCGCGGCGCGCGCTCGGCGCCGCTCGTCGGCGAAGAGGGCGCGATCGCGGGCCTGGTGCGGCGACGGGGCCGTCGAGCTGGCGGTGACCGCGGGGCGGGCGCCGATCGGGCGCTCCTCGCCGCGGCCGGCCGGGCGCTCGTCGGTCAGGCGGCGATCGCCCGCGTCACCGTCGACGACGCGGACGCGCCGGCGGCCGGCTTCGCCCAGGCCAACGCGGTGCAGAACGAGACGCTGCGCCGCCTGGTGCGCGAAGCCGCCCGCGCCGACGGCCTGCGCGTGCTCGAGCTCTATGCCGGCGACGGCAACTTCACGCGCGACCTGGCCGCGGTCGCGGGCGCCGGCGTCGCCGTCGAGGGCGATCGGCCGGCCGCCGCGCGGCTGCGCGAGCGCTTGCGCGCGCATCCGACGTGGCAGGTGGCAGAACGAGCCGGCGGCGCGCGCCGTCGAGCGCCTGGCGCGCGCCGCCACCGGGGGGCCAGAACGGTTCGACGTCGTCGTCCTCGATCCGCCGCGCGCCGGTGCCGCCGACGTCATGGCCCGCGCTGCCGGCGCTCGCGCCCGCGCGCTCGTCTACGTCTCGTGCGATCCGATGACGCTGGCGCGCGATCTGGCGGCGCTGTCCCGCCACGGCTACGCCACGCCGCGTCGTCTGGCCGGTCGACATGATGCCGCAGACCTGGCACGTCGAGGTCGTCGCGCTGGTCGAGAAGGGCGAGCCGGGCTAGTACCTCGCCACAGTGATTTCGACCGGTCTGCGCCGGTCCTCGACGCCCATGGCTTCGTTGCTCCTCCTCGAAATACAGAGAGTATTCCTTCGTCGTCGCGCCTCGCCCTGCGCGCCGAATCCTCGGCGGATACCAATCAAAACCACTGTGGTGAGGTACTAGTCGCGCGTCCAGTCGCGGGTCAGCGCGCGCACCCGCTCCTGGACCTCGGCCAGCGCCACCCGCACCAGCGCGCGGTCGCGGACCACCGCCTCGCCCTCGACGAAGACGTCGGTGATCGCGCGCGCCGACAGCGAATAGACGACGTTCTTGGCGCAGCGACTGCTCCGGCCACAGCGACGGATCGTCGAGGTCGACGAAGACCACGTCGGCGCGCTGCCCGACGGCGAGGCGGCCGATCGGCAGGCCGAGCACCTCGCCGCCCCACGCCGTGCCCATGGTGAACACGGTCTCGGCATCGATCGCCTGCCCGGCGTCCGGTGCCCCCCGACGGCGCGCCCACCTTCTGCAGCAGCGCGCAGGCGCGCATCTCGTCGAACACGCTGACCCGCGAGTTCGAGCAGCCGCCGTCGGTGCCGAGCGCCACCGCGCGCACCGCGCGCCACCAGGTCGACGACGTCGGTGACGCCGTCGCCGAGGAACATGTTGGAGCTCGGGTTGTAGGCGAGCTTGGCGCCGCGCTCGGCGAGCAGCGCGCGCTCGCCGGCGTCGAACCAGCAGCCGTGGACGGCGATCAGATCCTCGGTCGAGAAGGCCCATCTTCTCGATCGCGCGCAGCGGCGTGGTGCCGTACTTCGCCCGCGCGTCGTCGACCTGGTACTTCTCCTCGGCGAGGTGGATGTGCCAGCGCGTGCCGGTGCGGCGGGCGGCGTCGGCGCCGGCGTGGATCATCTCCTGCGGAGGCGCCGTGCAGCGAGTGCGGCGCCGGGCAGACGAGCACGTCCCGGGCGCCCGCGGAACTCCTCGTGCAGCTGCAAATAATTATTGTGCGCTTGCGCCACGGGCTCGCGATACAGCGCCGGCGCGCCGTCCCAGTCGTAGAAGCAGCGCGCCAGCACGATGCCGCATGCCGAGCGCGCGCGCCGCCGCGATGACCGCGCGCGCGTTGTCGTTGCCGCCGTCGTTGAGGTAGAAGAAGTCGCACACGGTGGTGACGCCGTGCAGCGCCATCTCGGCGAACGCGAACAGCGCGCCGGTGTAGACGCCCTCGCGGCCCAGGCGCGGCGAGAAGCGATAGAGCGCCCTGTCGCGCCACTCGAGGAACGGCAGATCGTCGCCGAAGCCGCGCAGCAGCGACTGGAACGAGTGGTTGTGCGCGTTGACCGTGCCCGGCAGCATGGCGCGCCGCCCGAGATCGACGACCGCTTCGCCGGGCCGCGCGAGGCCCGCGCGCGCCCCGACGGCGACGATGGCGCCGGCTTCGACGCGCAGGGCGAATTTTTCGCGCACCACGCCGTCCACCAGCGCCACGTCGGAGGTGAGCAGCATGCGCCGAGCCTAATGGAAGTGGCCCCGGTCGTGCAACGGAATCGGCGGCGTGCGCGTCACCGTCCTCACCTGGCTTCCGAGCGAGCAAGCGACCGAGCCCGACGTCGTCGTCGACCAGGTGGCGGCCGCGCTCGAGCGCGGCGGTCATCACGTCGCCGTCGTCGGCGTGCACGGCGATCTGCGGCGGCTGGTCGACGGCGTGCGCCGCTCCGAGCCCGACCTCGTCTTCAACCTCATGGAGATGTTCGACGACAACCTCATCGGCGACGTCGGTGTCGCCGGGCTGCTCGAGCTATGTCGGGGTGCCCTACACCGGCAGCGGCCCGGGCGAGCTCTACCTGTGCCAGGACAAGGCGCTGGCCAAGCAGATGCTCCGCTACCAGGGAATCACCTATCCGCGCTTCGCCGTGTTCCCGACGGGCGCCGCCTGCCGGGGCGGCGGCGACCTGCGCATGCCGCTTTTCGTCAAGCCGCTGCGCACCGACGGATCGGTCGGCGTCGACGATGCCACCTCGTTGGTCCATGACGCCGATGGCCTGGCTCGCCGCGTCGGCGCCATCCACGATCAGGTTCACGACGCGGCGCTCGCCGAGGAGTTCATCGATGGCCGCGAGCTCTACGTCGGCATTCTCGGCAACGACCAGCCGCAGGCGCTGCCCATCGTCGAGATGGACTTCTCCGGCCTGCCGGCGGGTGCGCCGCACGTGCTCGGCGTGCGCGCCAAGTTCGACGAGCGCTCGGCCGAGTATCGCGGCACCCGCGCGGTCGTCGCCGACCTGCCCGCCGAGCTGCGCGCGCGCCTGCAGCGGATCGCGCTCGACGCCTACCGGGCGCTGCGCGTGCGCGACTACGGACGCGTCAATCTGCGGCTCGGCGACCGCGGCGAGCCCTACGTCATCGAGGTCAATGCCAGCTGCTACCTCGAGGAGCACGGCGAGCTCGCCCTGGCCGGCAAGGTCGCGGGAATCGACTACACGGCACTCGTCAACCGCATCGCCGAGCTGGCCCGCGAGCGCTTTGCCCACCGGGTCCATCCCGTCGCCGGCCCGCCGATGCCTACTTTTTCTCCCTGAAGCGATCGCCTTTTGATATGCGGAGCCATGTCGAAAATCCTCGCGATCGCAGCTCTCGTGTTCAGCCTGGTGGCTGCCGCGGCCGAGCCCAAGACGGCCGAGCAGCAGTACAAGAACATCCAGGTGCTCAAAGGCATGCCGGCGGCACAGCTCAACGCGACCATGGACGTCATGGCCGGCGCGCTGGGCGTCGAGTGCAACCACTGCCACGTCACGGGCGGCCCGAATCGGCCCCCCGCCATGGACAAGGATGACAAGGAGGCCAAGCGCACGGCGCGCAAGATGGTCACCATGATGCA
Organism: uncultured delta proteobacterium; assembly: GCA_963816965.1. Lineage (GTDB taxonomy): Bacteria > Myxococcota_A > Polyangia > Palsa-1104 > Palsa-1104 > JAQBQH01. Next base: position 1,064,184 of record CAWFMP010000004.1, on the reverse strand, counting down.
GCGGATCAACCACGAGTTCTTCGGCGGCGAGCAGGCCGTCACCTGCGCGACCTGCCACAACGGTCGCGCCGAGCCGCGCACGGTGCCGCCGCTGGAGCGCGTCGCCAAGAGCGAGGAGCGGGGTGGGGAGGAGGCCAAGCCGCCGGCGCTCACCGTCAAGCAGCTCCTCGACAAGTGGGTGCAAGCGTCGGGCGGCGCGGCGGCGTGGGGCAAGCTGCGCACCCGCGTGAGCCAGAGCAGCGTCGAGGGCTTCGCACCCAAGCCGATGCCCGTCGAGATCGTGCAGGCGGCGCCCGAGCGCTGGCGCATGAAGCTGACGATGCCGCGCGGCACGTTCGAGCAGGCATGGGACGGCAAGCAGGGGTGGCGCAGCTTCGCCGGCCAGGTGCACCCGCTCGATGCGGTCGACGAGGTGCGCCGCGATGCGCAGCTGGCACCGCCGCTGACGCTGCCGAAGCTCCTGACCGGGCTCAAGGTGGTCGCCGATGCGCCGCTCACAAAGGGCACGGCGCACGTCGTCGAAGGGCGTCAGGGCGACGCCCGGGTGCGCTTGTGGCTCGATGCCCAGACCGGCCTTCTGGCGCGCATGACGGTGCGGATCCCGACGCCGGTCGGGGATCTACCGCAGCAGTTCGACTACGAGGACTATCGCACCGTCGACGGCGTCAAGCTGCCGTTCGTCGTCAAGACGAACATGGGCGGTGAGGCATCGACCACGACGTACAGCGAGATCAAGAACAACGTCCCCGTCGACGACGCGCAGTTCGCCCCGCCGAAGGAGACGCCCCGGACCCCGCCGAAGAGGTAGCGTCCGTCCGCTGCGCCGCTCATGGCACGTAGCTGCCGTGATGCACGTAGTTCATCGACAGCGCCGTGACCAGCGCCGTCAGCGCGACGGTGATGTGCGCTTCGTCGCCCGTCGCGTAGCGCAGCTCGAGCGCCGCCGCGCGCTCGGCCAGCTGGCGCACCAGCGGCCGCGTGCGCTCGGGAAAGTGTCCGGTCCAGCGATAGACCTCGGTGCACAGCGTCGCTTCGAGCTTGCGTACCAGCAGCGCGGCGTCGCCGAGCGGGCTGGCGCGGCCGTGGTGCGCGAACAGCGCCCGTAACGAGCCGTCGAGCCCGGGCGGAGCGCCGGGGGTGGCCGCGTCCCATCCGCGATAGAAGTCGTCGAGCGAGAGGCCGAGCGTGGCCACCTCCTCGTCGGGCGCGTCGTCGGTGACGAGCGGTGGCGTGCCGGCGAGCTCGCGCATCAGCCCCGCGCACAAAAGGAGCTTGGCCAGCGCCGTGGGCCGGTCGGCGTATTCGGCGCGCCAGTCGAGCCCGGGCGTCATCCACACCGCGAACGTCTCCGCCCAGTCCTCGTCGGGGTGCTTCTGCGCGTACCAGCCCGGCAGGTGGCGCACGTAGCGCCGCGAGAACGGCAGCGGGCGATACTCCTCGACGTACGGCTGCGTGATGGCGCCGAACGCCTGCACCCACTCGCGCCGCTCGTACAGCCGATAGGCGTAGTTGACCACGTGGCCGAGCTCGTGGCGCAGGTAGCGCAGGAGCTCCGGCGCGTCGAAGCCTTCGATCATCCCCGTGCGCTCGAGGTGCAGGCGCGCCAGCTCGGGGCGCGCCAGATAGAACGGAATCGCGACGGCGACCGTGCCGAACGGCACGCCCCACTCGGTCGACAGGTAGAAGCGTGCGCGCACATGGGCCAGCCCGACCGCGGCGATCTCCCGCTCGAAGGCGGCGACGAGCGGCTCGAGGCGGGTGCCGGCGATAGCGAGGCCGAGGTTGCGAATCGGCTGCTGGTCGAGGTGGGCCTCGCGGAAGGCGCCGTCCATCTCCGCAAAGATAGGGCGAGCGTGCTACGGTGCGCACCAACCATGGCACGTGCCGCCAGCGCCGATCCGCTCGCCCCGTTGCGCGAAGGCGAGCCGGGCCCCCTGTACTTCCTGCACGGCAAGGAGCGCTACCTCCTGGACCGCGCGGTCGATCTCTTGCGCGCGCGCGTCCTCGATCCGCGCACCCGCGACTTCAACTACGAGCTCTTCTACGGCAAGGAGGCCGGCGCCTCCAAGATCGCGCAGGCGGCCCGCACGCTGCCGATGATGGCCCGGCGACGCCTCATCCTGGTGCGCGACGCCGACGAGATGAAGGCGGATGAGCTGGCGGGCCTGATGTCCTATGTCAGCGATCCGGCGCCCGAAACCTGCCTGGTGTTCGTGGCCGAGAAGGCCGATCAGCGGCTGAAGTTCTTCTCGGCGTTCAAGAAGCATGGCGTGCTCGTCAAGCTCGATCCGCTCTACGAGCGGCAGCTCCCCGACTTCGTGCGCGGTGAGGCGCAGGCGCGCGGCGTGACGCTCGCCCCCGACGCGGTCACCATGGTGGTCGACGAGATCGGCGCCGAGCTCGGGCAGCTCGCAGACGCCGTCGAGCGCCTGGCGCTCTACGTCACCGGTCGCGATGCGGCGTCCGGTGACAGCGCGCGCAAGCAGATCGTCGCCGAGGACGTCGACCAGGTCGTCGCCACTACGCGCCAGCGCAGCGTGTTCGAGCTGGCCAACGCCGTGGGCAGCGGCGATCGCGCGCGTGCCCTGGCGATGCTGTCGTCGATGCTGGGCGCGCGCGAGTCGGGCGTACGCATCGTGGCGATGCTGGCGCGCCACCTGCGCCAGCTCTGGATCACCAGCGAGCTGTTGCTCAAGACGCGTGACAAGTTCGAGATCGCCGGGGCGCTCGGCATCCCGCCGTTCTTCGCCGACGACATCATCCGTCAGGCGCGCAGCATCGACGGCGCGCGCGCCAAGCGCATGCACGCGGCCCTGTTCGCCGCCGACAAGAACCTCAAGTCCTCGCGTCTGGACGACGCGCGGATCCTCGAGGCGTTGATCCTGGAGTTGACTCGGACGAACGCGAAACGCGAGCGCGCTTAGGCGTTCGCGCGATTGAGCGACAGGGTGAGGCGCGAAATCTTGCGCGACGCCGCCTTCTTGTCGATGACGCCCTTGGACGCCGCCTTGTCGATGACAGCCACGGCCGCCTTCATCAACTCGGCCACGTTGCCGGCCTTGGAATCGATCGCCACGCGCACGCGCTTGACATGGGTGCGCATGGTCGAGAGATGGAACTGGTTGCGGGCGCGCCGCTTGATGCGCTGCCGGTTGCGCTTCTCTGCCGATGGAACGTTCGCCACGTGATGTCTCCTGGAAAATAGAGCCGGCGATACATAGCTGCCCGGAGCCCGCGAGTCAAGTAGTTACGGCCGTGAGCACACGTTTGTTAGCAGGTGCGTCAACTACACTAGCGCACAAACACGTACCGAAAAAAGTGTGCGTTTCCTATCCACCGAGATCTGGGGATAACCTGTGAATAACGACGTGTCGGAATCGCAACATACTTGAAACATGAGGGCGTCTATGGGGACGCCTATTTTTTAGGCACGCCTGGAGAGACTTTTTTTACCTCGTTCCAGATCCGGTCCAGCTCTTCGAGCGGCGTCTCGCCCACCTTGGCGCCACGGGCGACCACTCGATCCTCCATGGCCTCGAACCGGCTCTGGAAACGATGCAGCGCCGAGCGCAGCGCGTCCTCCGGCGCCACGCCGAGCTTGGCCGACAGGCGGCTGACGGCGAGCAGCAGATCGCCGACCTCGTGCTCGATCTGCGCGCGATCGCCGCCCGCCACCGCTTCGTCGATCTCGCGCAGCTCCTCGAGCACCTTGTCACGCACGCCGGCCACGTCGGGCCAGTCGAAGCCGACCGCCGCCGCCTTCTCGCCGATGCGCTGCGCGCGCAACAGGGCTGGCAGGTTCACCGGCACGCCCTCGAGCGCCCGGCGCACGATGCCCTTCTCCTTGTGCTCGGCCTCCTTGAGCTTGCCCCAGTTGGCGAGCACCTCGTCGGCGTCCTTGACCTTGGCGTCGCCGAAGACGTGGGGGTGGCGGCGGGTCATCTTGGTGGCGATCGCGCGCACGACGTCGTCGATGCCGAACTTGCCTTCGCCGGGCGCGCAGCTCCGCTTGAAAGACGATCTGGAACAGCAGATCGCCGAGCTCCTCGCAGTGCTCGCGGGCGTCGCCGGCGTCGATGGCCTCGAGGACCTCGTAGGCCTCCTCGATCAGGAAGGGCTCGAGCGTCTGCAGGGTCTGCTCGCGATCCCAGGGGCAGCCGTCGGGCGCCAGCAGCTTCTGCATGATCTCGACGAGCTCGGGAAATGTCGTTCCGCGTTGCACGGGGGCCATCGACGCTCCAAAGTTTGCTAGACTGGACAGACAGCCAGGAGCATTAGCATAAGCGGACAAGAGACAACCACGGCCGAGCCAAACAAAATTGAAGCGCGCGAAAGGGTCGTCCTCGACGACAACTCGGCGGCGCTTTTGTTGTTCGGTCAGTCGAACGCGAACCTCAAGGCGATCGAGCGCGAGGTCGGCCTGACCATCGGCGTGCGCGGTAACGAGCTGACGCTGGTCGGCGCGTCCGATCGGGTCGCGCTCGGCCGCTCGCTGATCGAGCAGCTCTACCAGATGGCCAAGAAGGGGCGGCCGCTGGCCCTGAGCGACATCGCGCGCGCCGTCGGGGTGCTGGCCGGCGATCAGAGCGCGCAGATCAAGGACGTGTTTCGCGACACCGTGCTGATGGCGTCGCGCGCCCGGCCGATCCAGCCCAAGGGGCTGGCGCAGAAGCGCTACGTCGACGCCATTCGCGCGCAAGGACATCGTCTTCGGCATCGGGCCGGCGGGCACCGGCAAGACCTACCTGGCGATGGCGCTGGCGGTGCGCGCGCTCCTCGACAAGGAGGTCAAGCGCATCGTGCTGGCGCGTCCGGCCGTCGAGGCGGGCGAGAAGCTCGGCTTCCTGCCCGGCACCATGGCGGAGAAGGTCAATCCGTACCTGCGCCCGCTGTACGACGCGCTCCACGACATGATGGACTTCGAGCGCGCCGAGCACCTGGTGGAGAAGGGCGTGATCGAGGTGGCGCCGCTGGCCTTCATGCGCGGGCGCACGCTCAACGACGCGTTCGTCATCCTCGACGAGGCGCAGAACACGACGACCGAGCAGATGAAGATGTTCCTGACCCGCCTGGGCTTCGACTCCAAGGCGGTGATCACCGGCGACGTCACGCAGATCGACCTGCCGACGGGGCAGCGCTCGGGGCTGCAGCGAGGCGCGCGAGCTGCTCGCCGACATCGACGGCATCGCGATCGTGCTACTTCACCGAGGTCGACGTGGTGCGCCACCCGCTGGTGCAGAAGATCATCAAGGCCTACGACGCGCGTGACGCCGCCAAGAAGGCGGCCGAGGCGCTCGCCAAGAAAACCTGATATTCTGAAGGCGCCGTAATCCTTTGCCGTGGGGGGCGCCGGTGCCACAGGACGACATTCGCAATCTGGACGAGCTCAGGAACGTGCTCGCCAGCGATTCGCGGTTCGGCGTCTACCACCTCACCGGCAGCGGCGACGGCTGGGTCGAGGTGCGCGTCGGCGAAGGCGGGCTGACGCTGGCGTCGACGGCGCTGTTGAAGGACGCGGCGGCCATCGAGCCGCACCTGGTGCGCTCGGCCGCCGGCAAGACCATGCTGCTGCTCGTCGGCACTGACGACGAGCTGGGCGGCGTCGAGGCGCTGCGCGACCGCTACGAGCTGGCGCTGGTGACGCTGCCGCTTTCGCGCGCGCGGCTGTACGTGACCATGAAGAACTACCTCGATCTCGTGGCGCTGCGGGCGCGCGACGTTCGAGCGCGGGCGCACCGCCGAGCGCTATCGCTACGAGCTCGGCGAGCTGGTCTCGATCGCGCGCGCGCATCTCGTCGGAGCGCGACATCGGCAAGCTGCTCGGCCTCATCCTGCGAGAAGTCGCGCTACGTCACCGGCGCCGACGCCGGCTCGGTCTACATCGTCGAGGGGCAGTCGCTCAATCCGCGCGAGCGCACGCTGCGCTTCATGGTGTCGCAGAACGACTCGGTCGACATCAACTTCTCCGAGCACACCTTCCCCGTCGACGACAAGACCGATCGTCGGCAAGTGCGATCATCTCGCGGCAGCTCATCAACATCGCCGACTCTGCGCGCGCGAGCAACGGCACGACCGCGGGGCTTCGACGCTGTTCGACGCAAGCGCTACCAGACGCGCTCGATGCTGACGGTGCCGATGATCAATCAGCGCGACGAGGTCATCGGCGTCATCCAGCTCATCAACAAGCGCAAGCGAGGGCGCGCCGCCGCGCTCGAGGCGCCCATCGACTTCGACGAGCAGCGTGGTGCCGTTCGACGGCGGTCCGAGGAGCTGACGACGACGCTGGCGTCGCAGGCCGGCATCGCGCTCGAGAACACGCTGCTCTACGAGGACATCCGGCGGCTGTTCGAGGGCTTCGTCAACGCCTCGGTGACGGCGATCGAGTCGCGCGATCCGACGACCTCGGGCCACTCGCAAGCGGGTCGCCAAGCTCACCGTCGGCCTGGCGCGAGATGGTCGACCGCACCGACGGGCTGTATCGCGTCGGTGCACTTCACGCCCGACGACATCAAGGAGATCGAGTACGCGGCGCTCCTGCACGACTTCGGCAAGGTCGGCGTGCGCGAGAAGGTGCTGGTCAAGGCCAAGAAGCTCTACGAGGACGAGCGCGAGACTGCTGCTGCAGCGCTTCGACTTCATCAGAAAGTGGATCGAGGCCGATGCCACCCGGCGCAAGCTCGACCTCGTGCTGCGGGACGGGATGGCGGCGGTGGAGCGCCAATTCGGCGAGCTCGACGGCGACGAGAAGCGGCGCCTGGCCCGAGCTCGACGACTTCATCGCGTTCATCCTGAAGTCGAACGAGCCGACCGTGCTCGGCCGAGGGCAGCTTCGAGCGGCTCGCGGAGATCGCGGAGCACCGCTACATCGATCCCCGGGGCGAGCCGCGGCCGTACCTGACACCGTCGGAGATGGACGCGCTGCAAGCTGCCGCGCGGCTCGCTGACCGGCGCAGGAGCGGCTCGAGATCGAGAGCCACGTCGTGCACACCTACAACTTCCTGCGAGAACATCCCGTGGGGGCGGCGGCTGCGGGGCGATCCCGACCATCGCCGGCTCGCACCACGAGAAGCTCGACGGCACCGGCTATCCGCGCGGGCTCAAGGCCGACGAGATCCGCATCGAGTCGCGCATGATGACGATCGCCGACATCTTCGACGCGCTGACCGCGAGCGACCGGCCCTACAAGAAGGCGGTGCCGCTGCAGAAGGCGCTCGACATCCTCGGGTTCGAGGTCAAGGACGGCAAGTGCGACAAGGAGCTGCTGCGCATCTTCATCGACTCCAAGGTCTGGCAGCGTGTCCTTTCGGGCTGACGTCTTCATCGACATACGCCACGGCGCGCGCGTGCCTCCGTCGACGGCGCGGACGCTGCGGGCGCGGGTGGGGCGGGCGATGCGCGCAGCCGGCGTCGCCGATCGCGCGCTGACGCTCTCGCTCACCGACGACGCGGAGCTGCGCGCGCTCAACCGCGCCTACGCCGGCGAGGATCACGCGACCGACGTGCTGTCGTTCGAGCAGACGGCGCCGCTGCTCGGCGACGTCGTCATCTCCGTCGAGACGGCGGCGCGACAGGCCAGGGCGGCCAAGCACTCGCTTCTGGCCGAGCTGTTTCACCTGGCGGTGCACGGCGTGGTGCACCTCATGGGCTACGACCACGCCACCAAGGCCGAGGAGCGGGTCATGTTCGCCTACGAGGCGAAGCTGCGCGCGCGGGCTACTCGGCAGCGACGGCGTACAAGGTGACGAGGCGCGTCTCGCCGGTACCGGGCGGGGCGGCGTCGAGGGCGAGCTCGCCGCGGTACAGGTCGGTGCCGAGGCTGGCGATACCGTCGAGGTAGAGGGGGCCGCTGCCGGGGGCGTCGTCGACGGTGAAGACGGCCGGGGCGAAGCCGTCGGTGCAGCGTGCGCTGGCAAGCGGCGTCGTGGCCAGCGACGAGGAGGTGCGCGCCTCGACGGCGGCGATGCCGGCGGTGAAACAGTCGCGGCCGTCGGCGAGCTGCCACGACAGGATCTCGGGGCCGCTCGCCGCCGACGAGCAGCCCGCCGCGACGAGCAGCAACGTCGGCCAAAGGCGCACGGGTGACATGCTAGCATTGCGCACGTGAAGGCAGCGATCATCGTGCACGGCGGCGCCGGCGACATCGAGGACGCCCGGCGCGGGCGCTGCATCGACGGCTGCGTGGCGGCGGCGGCGGCGGGCTGGGCGAAGCTCGACGGTGGCGGCGGCGCGCTCGACGCGGTCGAAGCGGCGGTGCGCGCGCTCGAGGACGACGAGGAGTTCAACGCCGGCTACGGCGCGGTCCTGTCGCGCGCCGGCACCGTCGAGGTCGACGCCTGCGTCATGACCGGCGAGCGCGCCATCGGCGCCGTGGGGGCGGTGCCGTGGTTGCGCCATCCGGTGACCCTGGCGCGGCGCGTGCTCGAGGATGGCGAGCATGTCCTGCTCGTCGGAGACGGCGCGCTGGCGTTCGCCCGCGAGCAGGGCATCGCTGCCGAGTCGGCGGCGACGATGGTGTCGCCGCGGGCGCAGGCGCGCTTCTTGCGGCACGAGGGCGAGGCGAACAAGCGTATGCGCACCGGCGACACCGTCGGTGCCTGCGCGGTCGACGCCGCCGGGCGCGTAGCAGCGGCGACCTCGACCGGCGGCATCCCGTGGAAGCGGCCCGGCCGCGTCGGCGACACGCCGCTTGCTGGCGCCGGCACGTGGGCGGAGGCGGGCATCGGCGCCGCCTCGGCGACGGGGCACGGCGAGTCGATCATCCGCGCGCTGATGACGCGGGTGGCGATCGACCGCCTGCGCGCCGGCGCGACGCCCGACGAGGCGGCACGCGCGGCGGTGGCCGAGTTGGTGCGCGTCGGCGGCTCGGGAGGCGTCATCCTCGTCGGCAGTGACGGGCAGGTGGGGCATCACACGTCGACGGCGCGGATGCCGTGGGCCGCGATCGTCGACGGTGCGCGGGCCAGCGGCGCGGAGCCACGATGCTGATCCGCCCGGCGCGGCTCGACGAGCTGTCGTCGCTGGCAATGGCGGTGGCGGGGCAGGAGCTGCTTTCGCGCTACGAGATCTCGTCGACCCGCCTGGGGCAGCTGCTCGCCGAAGCCATCGGCCGCGGCGAGCCGGTCCTCGTCGCCGACGAGGGTGGTATCGCCCGCGGCTTCGCCTGGTACCTCTACGCCGGCACCCTGGGCGTCGGCGGCTACCTGCGCCTCATCACGCTGGCCCCCGGCGCCGAAGGGCAGGGCGCCGGCGGCGCGCTGCTCGACGCCGTCGAAGCGGACGTGGCCACCCGCGCGCGCCACCTGTTCCTGCTGGTCTCGCACTGGAACGAGGGGGCGCGCCGCTTCTACGCCCGCCGCGGCTACGCCGAGGTGGGGCGCCTGCCCGCCTTCGTGCGCGCGGACACCGACGAGATCATCTGCTGGAAGCGGCTGCCGTAGTCGACTCGAGGTCGCGCGCCAGCTCCGCCTTCTGGTTGGAGGCCACGCCCCAGCGCGACTTCTTCCACTGCGACTGATAGGCCATCCACACGCCCATGGCGTCGGTGACGAAGCGCTTCTCGAGCGGTCGCTCCGCCGACAGCTCCTTCGACTCCGCGGCATCGGTGAGCGCGTCGAAGAAGCGCACGTCGCCCGAGCCGCCGACCCACAGCTTCCAGCGTCCCAGGCGCATGGTGTGCGCCAGCTCGTACTGCGACGCGATCGCGGGCCGCGGGTAGCCGGCGCCCTCGCCCTGCGCCAGGCCGATGAGCGACTCGCCCTGCGCATCGGCCGGCATCTTGCCGCCGAGCGCATCGACGATCGTGGGCAGGAGGTCGATGATCTCGACCCCCTCCGTCACGCTCTTGCCGGGCGGAAACAGGGGCGGGTACGAGATCAGGAGCGGCACGTGCACCAGCTCCTCGCGCAGCGACTGCCCGTGTCCGATCTTGCCGTGGTCCCACAGCTCCTCGCCGTGATCGGCGGTGAAGATGATCATGGTGTCGTCGGCATCGAGGAGCTCCAGGAGCTTGCCGAACTCGTGGTCGTTGTAGCTGACGTCGGAGTCGTAGAGCGCGACGATGCGGGTCTTGTCGCGCTCGGTCAGCCCCATCTTGCCGGCGACGATCTTGTCGAGCTGCGGATCGAGGCACGCTTTGACGAACGGCCCCGTGTACGGGCCGGGATCGTACCGGTCGATCCACGGCTCGTGCGCGCGCCACGACACGTGTACGTCGATGGTCCCGAGGTACATGAAGAACGGCTTCGCCGCGTAGCGCTGCAGCATCCCCTTGGCCTCGGCGACGAAGTCCTCGGCCTTGAGCCCACCGCCTTCGTGGATGTGGTTCTTGAGGACGTCCCAGCCCTGGCCGAAGCCCCAGAAGGCGTCGATGAAGCCGTTGCCCATGAGCCCGATGGTCTCGCGCCCGGTCGGCTTGATGGCCTCGGCCAGCGTCACGAACTTCGGATCCAGCTTGGCCTTCTCGGAGATGAAGTGGTGGTTGTGCGGATAGAGCGAGGTCCACAGCGACGCATGCGAGACGCGCGACTCGTTGCCCTGCACATAGGCGACCTTGAAGTCGGTCGCCTTCTTGGCGAAGGCATCCACCACCGGTGTCTCCACGCGGGTCTTCGGGTTGTACAGGTTGAACTTGTCCGAGCGCGTGTCGTCGGTCATCCAGAACACCACGTTCTTCGGCGGCGGCCCGCGCTTGACCGTCGCCGCGTCGCCGGCGGCGGTGAGCGCCGCCGACTTGACGGCGCAGTTGCCGCCGGCGGCGGTCAGGGTCAGCCGCGCCACCTGGCCGGCGATCGCGCCCAGCGACAGCGGCGCGTCACTGGCGAGCGTACCGTCGACGTGGGCGCCGCCGTGCGCGGCCGCGTGGACCTTGACGCTGCAGCCCGCGCCTTCGGTGTGCGCCACCAGCGCGCCGCCCGAAGGCACCATGACGTACCAGGTAAGCGCGTCGCCCTTGGCGATGGTGAGCGCGCTGCCGTCGAAGATCTCCGGCGGCGAGCTCTCGGACGAGGCGGGGCCGATCTCGATCCATTCGACCGCCGCCGACGCCTTCTGGTCGCCGAAGTGTCCCCAGTTGGCAAAGCCGAGCACGATCTTGTTCTCACCCTCGACCAGCGCTCCGGCCGGCAGCGGCACGTGCGCCGTCTGCCAGCCCTCGGCGAGCGGCACCGCCGGGGACGCCTTGCCCCGTGCGGTGGCGCGCACGGTCTGTCTGACGGGCGATTTGAGGCGCAGGGTGATGACGCCGCCACGCGCCTCGGCGGCGGTGAGCGGCACCTCGAGCACCGCCTGCGTGTGCGCCAGCGCCACGTGCTTGCCGTCTTCCGACTCGCGCAGGCGCCAGGTGGCCAGCGGCCGCGAGAAGTGCACGTAGCGCGCGAAGCCGGGCGATCCGGCGGCGATGGAGAGCGCGCCGGCGCGCTCGGCGTGCGCGAGCGTACGGTTGGCGACCAGGTCGAACACGGGGTGTGCGGCAAAGGCGGTGGTCGACGAAAGGAGGAGGGCGATGGTCAATGTTCGCACGCGCGCCAGTGTAGCGTCACCCGCGCGTGACAGCCAGCGCGGAGTGCGCGGCGGGCGCGCCCCGGAAAAGTTGCCGCCAATGGCGCGCCGGCGGACACTGAACGAGCCTCGTGGATACCGTACAGACGCCTCCGAGCTATCCCCGCCCGCGCCGCTATCCGCGTCTGGTGCTGAGCGCCGTCGTCGAGGTGCCCCGCGGCGACGGCTCGGGCGCGCTGTTGCAGCTGCCGGTGCGCAACATCTCGCGCGGCGGCGTGCTCGTCGGCGATGGCGGGGAGGATCTGTCGGTCTTCTCGCTCGGCGATGCGCTTGCTGTCACCATCGTCGACGCCAGCGGCGATCTCGACGCGGCGGCGCACGTCGAGGGGAGGGTGGTGCGGCACGACGCCGGCGGCATGGCGCTCAGCTGGGACGACCGCGATGGCGATGCCGGCGTGCGCGTCGTCGGCGCGTTTCTGGATCGTTTCTACTCGAAGCGCTGAGCCGATTTGGCAAGTTCGTCCCAGGCCCCTCGTGTATTCTGCATGCGTGAGGGGCGGCGATGCCTAACGTCGTGCGCGTGCTCGTCGTCGAGGACGACGCGGGAACGCAGACGCTTTTGCGCAAGCAGCTCACGGTCAGCGGCTTCGAGGTCATGGTCGCGGCCAACGGGCTCGACGGCCTGATGCAGCTCGAGCGGTCGCTGCCCGACATCATCGTGTGCGACATGAACATGCCGGAGCTCGACGGGATCGGCTTCGTGCGCGCGATCAAGGCCAAGAACGAGACGCGCAAGATCCCGGTCATCTTCCTGACCGCGAGCAATGATGCGCGCCAGATGGTGGACGGCATCAACGTCGGTGCGCGCTTCTACCTGACCAAGCCGTTCGAGATGAACGAGCTGATCTGGAAGATCAACCGCGTCCTCGGTCGCGGCTGAGCGTCGGTCGGCGCTGCGGCGGTCTCGTCAGTCGGAGCCGATGAAGGTGACGCCGACGGCGGGAGCCTGGGCCCACCGCCGCTGCCGTTGTCGCATTGCGAGCCGCGAACGAATTTCGAAGTTGGCTGCGCCGCCGAATGTCATGCGCGGATCGGTCTGAAGGTGAACACGACCGTGCAGCTCTTCCGACCGCGTTGCACGTGGCTGCGGTGCCCGGGAACCCAGCAGAGGAGTCATTGAACGGGCCGCCCTGTAAGAAGAAGGGGCCGGCGCCGGCGTACCCGCTCAACGTGCCGGTGCTGACGGCTCCCGCGTTCGTGAGGGTGACGGTGTGATCCGTCGAGGAGCAACCGGCTAGCTCCCAGGTCGCCGAGCCCGAGCGCCCCCTACGCACTGGAGCGACGGGTCCGCACTGGTCGCTCGCCTTGCACCGGTCTACTGCTGGTGGCACGGATTGTTCGCGAGGAGCGCGTCACCCCGGTACGACGGCTATACGCCGGATCCGGATTCGCGTCCGTGCGTGCGTGACGTCAGGGCGTACTCGTCTAGGACCCAGTTGGGACACGACACGCCGAACAGCGCCGGTTGGCGACGTCGTCTGATACACTGGGACGGATGGGGCGATTGGTTGTCGCGGCGCTGCTCGCGCTCGGCGGCTGCGGTCATCGCAGCGCCGGTGGCTCGAGCACCGGCGTCGATATGGCCTCCGCGGGCGCCTTCGCCGCGCACGACAAGGTCGACATCCTGTTCGTGCTCGGAAATGAAGTTAGTACATCGCAGGATCGCAACGAGCTGCGCACGCGGTTCCCCGAATTCGTAAGGGTGCTCCAAGCTGCGGGCGGAGCGCATCCTGCCTCCTATCACATCGGCATCATCACACCCGACCTCGGCGCCGGTCCCTACGTGCTGAACCAGGGCCAATGCCATCCCGGCGGCGACGGTGGCAGGCTGCAGGTCAGTCCGAACCCGAATAGCGTTGGAGTGCCGGCGGAATGCAGCAGTTTCAGCCTCGGCGGCGGCGAACGGTTCATCGACTACGACCAGATCAACGGCACGACCAACATCGTGGGCGTGCCTGACGTGCCCACCGCGTTCAGTTGCATGTCAGCCGTCGGAAGTGGCGGTTGCGGTCCCCAGCACAATCTCGAGGCGACCTATTGGGCGCTGCACGAGAATGTCCCCGAGAACGCCGGCTTCCTGCGCTCCGACGCGCTGCTCGTGGTCTTCTACGTCGCCGACGAAGACGACTGCTCGATGACGACCGACAGCGATCTGTACGACCCATCGCCCGACGGCGTCGCCAAGTACGGCGTGCTGCATCACTTCCGCTGCGTGCAGTTCGGTATCACCTGCGGCGCGACTCCGATGCCGCTGCCGTCGATGTCGTTCGTAGCGAGTGACTGCCGGCCGCTTGCGCCCTCAGAAGGCGGGAAGCTCATCGATGTGCAGAAGTACATCGACTTCTTCAGTCGGCCGGGCGGCGTGAAGGCCGATCCGAGCGACGTCATACTCGTGTCGATCGCCCCGCCGCCGACACCGGTCGGTGTGATGGTGACGACGCCATGTTCCGATCAGGTCAACACGCCGCAGTGTCCGATCGAGAACCACTCGTGTGTGAACCAGGCCGATCCGCTCTTCTTCGGCGATCCCGCGGTGCGTCTTGCGACGGTGATCCAGTCGGCGGTGACGTCGCAGTCGTCGTCGCTCTGCGACGGCAATTTCTCGCCGGCGATCGCCGATCTGGCACAGAAGATCGTCGCGCGCTTGAAGTGAGGCGAACGCCCGTCATTGGGACGCCGGCACGGCGCGGACCGTGACGCTGCAGAACCAACCTCAATGATTTTGAGCCGATGCCCGGATTTGAACCGGGGACCTACGGTTTACGAAACCGTTGCTCTACCCCTGAGCTACATCGGCGAGTACGTTGCGTCGTCTGGACTTCCTCGGGGCCCGATTTGGCCTTGGTCCTGCGCCAAGTCGTCGCCGGCCATCATGTAATGCGAGGCGAAGGTATGCCGCGTGGCCTGGCACCAAGTCAAGTGGGAATCCTCGGCCGTCACCACGCCGACGGGGCAGCCCGCGACGGTGCCATCGGTCGCCTGCGCTTCTGCCGATCGCCTTGCGCTGGCCATGCCGCCCCTCGCCGACATAATGAAACCCATGACCGTTCGCCCGCAGCGCCAGGACGGCCGCAGGGACGCGCCCCAGCCTGAGCGGCGCCTCGCGCGGCGCGCCGTCCTATCGTCATTGATCATGGCAATCGGCTGGCTGGGCTGTGGCCACACCTACCAGGCCGCGCCTCCGCGCCCGGCGGCGGTCAGCGGAGGTGCAGCCGCCAGCGCTGCCTTCGACCTGCTGGCCTCGGCGCGCGGTCCGGACCGTTTCGCGCAGGTCACGCCGTCGATCTATCGCGGCGGTCAGCCGACCGCGGCGCAGCTGCGGCTGTTGCGCCAGCTCCGGGTGCGTACGATCGTGGCGCTCGTCGACGATCCGGCAGTGGTGCGCGCCGAAACCGAAGCGGCGGCTCGCCTCGGCCTGACGGTGCACAACTACCCCTTGAGCGGCCTCTCGGAGCCGGATCCCACGCTCCTCCGCCGCGTCGTCGCCGAGCTGCGCGCGCCCGAATCGCCGGTGTACGTCCATTGCCGCCGGGGCCGCGATCGCACCTCGCTGGTCGTGGCGCTCTACCGCGTGTTGGTCGAGGGATGGGATCCGGCTGTGGCCTGGCGTCACGAAGCGCTCGACTTCGGCCACGGAGGCCTGCGCGCCATCTTCTTCCGGAGGCTGGACCGCGCCTATACGCGGCTGACGCGCCCCGGCTGAGGCCCCGGCGGGGCGGCTCTCCCCGCGCGTCGCCCTCTTACTACGCGCTCATGCGCACGCCCAAAGGGGGGCGCCACCCTCGGCGTTCCTCCTCTTGACGCCCGCCGGCGCGCCGCGGGCTGTAGCGGTCAGCAACGCGGACGGTCGACCTGCAGGGTCCGGCGCATGCACTGCATGGTCAGGGTTGTCTCGGATTGCACAGCATGACCGGGCCCAGTTGCAGCGGGCCTTCGGGCCGTTCATCGAGATCCGCCGGGGAGCGGCTGTTCCCGCTGGTCGCCGCCGGCGGGCGCTCGGCGCGCTGGCCGGAGCCGCGCTCGCGGCGCCGCTGTGTCGCCCTTTTCAGGGCCCACTACCTCACCTACACCAGCGCGCTGGTGGTGGTCCTGCAGCTCTTCCTGGTCGGGCGCGTCCTCAAGCACGCGGGCGTGGCGCGCTCGCTGCTGCTGGCGCCGCTGCTGTCGCTGCTGGGATACGGATGGGTGGCCGCCCAGCTGACGCTCGGCGTGCTGATGGTGGTCAAGGTGGGCGAGAACGGCGTCGACTACTCGCTGCAGAAGACCGCCGAGCAGGCGCTCTACCTCGTCACGCCGAGCGAGGCTAAGTACAAAGTGAAGATGATGGTCGACACGTTCGTCGTGCGCGCGGGGGACGTGCTGTCGGCGGTCGTGGTCTGGGTGGGGTCCAGCCTGGCGCTACCCACCCGCGACTTCGTCGTCATCACCTTCGGATGGATCGTCGTGGTGCTCGGGCTCATCCGCAAGCGTCAGCGCCGCCTCGCGCCGCCACCGGGTCGCGCCGCGGTCTACGATGAAGGCGTCGGAGTCGCGCCTGCGCTCGCGGGTGGGGTCGCAGTGGGCGTGGCCGCTGCCGGCGCCGTCGTCGTCGGAATGGCCGCTGCCGGCGCGGCCGTCGGCGTGGCCGCTGCCGGCGCCGTCGTCGGGGTGGCCGCTGTCGGGGTCGTCGTCGCCGGCGTCCCCCCATCCGGCGTCGTTGCCGGCGTTCCCCCATCCGCTGCCGCCGCCGAGAGCGGCACGGAGAACAGGTCGTCCATGGTCTTGACCGCCGCTCCCTGAGAATTGCACGGCAACGTGTCGATGCCGAAGATCGTCTCCACCGTCTTCAAGAACGAGCTGGTGTCGTAGTTGGTCTGCGACACGAAGCCCGGCTTGGCGTTCGGCGAGATGGCGATGAACGGGGGATCGTCGCTGGCCAGGACGCCGACGGTCGTGCCCTCGTCCCACAGCAGGAACAGCACGCCGCCGTTGTTGAACGCGTCGGAGCCGAGAATCTTGGGCACCTCGCGCGACAACCACTGGTCGCCTTGCGCCACCGAGCCGTCGTGCATGTCGTTTTGCAGGTCGGGCGTGATGAAGACGTACTTGGGCAGGTTGTTCGCGGCCAGGTCGGCGTCGAATTGTGAATAGTCGACGATGTGGTCCGTGCAGCGCTGGGTGACGTTGACCTTGGTGCCGTCCCAGCCGTTGATGTCGTCGAAGTAGATGAACGGGTTGTGCTTGGCCGCGTAGGTCCCGTGCGAGGCCAGGCCGCACGGCTGCCCCATGCTCTGCTGATAGCTCTTCCAGGTCAGCCCCGCCTTCTCGAGCTGATCGACCAGGTGCGACGAGGTCGCGATGTGGTTGGTCGGTCCCGGATCGTTGTCGTTGAGGACGCCGAAGTTCTCGCCCGCGACCATCCACAGGTAGTTCGGCTCGCTCGGGTGCACGTAGGAGTCGTGATAGCCGGCGGCGAGCGCGTTCTGCTTGATGAGCCGATTGATGAAGGGGGCGTCGTCACTGCCACGAATCTGGCTGAGGCCGTGGTTCTCCATGACGATGGTGAAGACGGTGCCACCCCAGCCCGGTGGTGGTGTCGCCTTGGTGGTGGTGAGCTCGCTGCAGTAGACCGCGGTGTTTCCCGTGGTGTTGTTGCAGCCACCGACCGCGAGCGCGAGGAAGGGGACCATCATGAGCAGCTTCTGCATGCCCGGACTATGACCGGGCGTTTTGAGCGCGCAACGGCGGCCGAGCGCACGGCTGCAGGGCGACAGAGGCGATCGCGCGCAGCCGACTGTGCTTGCGCCGGCCGGGCGGGCGTTCATCCTTCCTTTGATGAGCGACCCGCAGCTGCGCCAGGCATCGAGAGGTGTCGCGCTCGTCCTCGGCGCCGGCGGGCCTGTCGGGCGGGCGTTTCATGCCGGCGTACTGCGCGCGCTCGCCGACGAATGCGGCTGGGACGCGCGACACGCCGATCTCATCGTCGGCACCTCCGCGGGCGCGCAGGTCGGCGCGCTGCTCCGCGCCGGCTCGAGCGCGCACGATCTCTACGCCCACGCCATGGGCGACAGGGGCTCCTCGGCGGAGGGCGCCGCGCTGGTGTGGGCATGGCCGGCCGGTCTGCTCCCGCTGCCCGACGGCGCGCGCGCCAGCTGGCCGGGATCATCATCGTATCTGCGGCGCGCGATGCGGCGGCCGTGGCTGGCGCGCCCGGGGCGGCTCATCGCCGCCGCGCTTCCGGAGGGCACCCAAGACAGCGAGCCGCTCGGCCAGGCGTTCGCCCGCATCTATGAAGAGCGCTGGCCGGTGCGACCGCTGTGGATCACTGCCGTGCACTTCGACGGCGGCGCCCGCGTCATCTTCGGACAAAAGGGCGCGCCCGAGGTCGACGTCGGCACTGCGGTGCGCTGCTCGTCGGCGGTGCCCGGTTTGCGCCGGCCGGTCCGCGTCGGAGCCGCGCGCTATATCGACGGCGGGATCGCGTCGGCGACCCACGCCGACCTCGTGGCGCAAGCCAACGCGCCGCACGCCCCGGCGCTCCGCCTGGTAGTGGTCTCGTCGCCGCTGTCGCGGTTCGCCGTTCTTCGCCTGCTCTTGCGCGCCGAGCTGCGCGGGCTTCGGCGTCACGGCGTCGCCGTCGCGCTGTTCGAGCCCGATCGGCAGGTGGCGGCGGCGATGGGCTGGAACCCGATGGATGCGCGCCTGGCGCCGCGCTTGACCGATCTCGCCTATCGATCGACCCTGGCGCGGCTGCGTCGCCACGACGCCAGCCGGCTGCGCCGCTCGCTCGGCGCATAGCTCGGCGCGATCTCGACGCCCGCATCCAGGGTTCTCGCGCGCCGCCTGTCGTGGCTGCGGCGGTGCTATTGTCGGCGGTGCATGCGTCTCGCTCCCTGGCTCGTGTGCGCGATGTTGGCAGGGCCTGCGCCGGCGCAGGCGCGCCAGGACGCACTGCCGTTTCAGCGCGGGGTCTGCTACGCGCACGCCTGGCGCGGCGGGGGCGACGCCGGCTACGGCTCGGCGAGTTCGCAGCAGACGCTCGTCCGCCTTCAGCGGCTCGGCGTGCAGTGGATCGCGCTGACTCCATTCGGCTTCATGGAGTCGAAGAGCGCGGTCGAGATCCGCGTCGCCCCCGCGCACGGCGACGGCGAGAGCGACGATCGCATGCGCCGCGAGGTGGCCCACGCGCACGCGCTCGGGATGAAGGTGGCGCTCAAGCCCCACCTCTGGATCCGGCACGGTGAGTGGCAGGGCGGGCTGCAGTTCGCCGATGACGGCGCCTGGCGCAAGTGGTTCGCCAGCTACCGCGCGTTCATCTTGCGCTACGCAGCGCTCGCCGAGCGCGACGGCTACGACATGCTCGTCATCGGCACCGAGCTCAAGAGCGCTACCGCCTGCGACCCCGCGTGTTGGCGCGCGCTCATCGCCGAGCTGCGCACCGTCTATCACGGCCCTTTGACCTACGCCGCCAACTGGGACGAGGTGGAGCGCGTGCCCTTTTGGAGCGCGCTCGACTTCATCGGCGTCGACGCCTATGCGCCGATCGCGACCAGGCCGGGCGCCCGGGAGCCCGAGCTCTGTCTGGCGTGGAACACGCTCGCCAAGAGCCTGGAGGCGCTCTCCAAGCGCACCGGCAAGCGCGTCATCCTCACCGAGCTCGGCTACCGCGCCACGCGCGACGCGGCGATGGCGCCCGCCACCTGGCCCGAGGCCGATCCCAATCCGCGCTTCGACGGCGCGGAGCAGGCTTCGTGCTTCCGCGCCGCGCTGTCGACGCTGTGGGGGCGGCCGTGGCTGGCCGGCATCTACGTCTGGAAGTGGTTCACCGACAGCCGCGACGCCGAGGGGCCGACCGACTTCTCGCCGGCCGACAAGCCGGCCGAAGCGGTCATCGGCGACTACTTCCGTCGAGGGTTCCGCTGATCGATCGCGTAGGGCAGATGGTGCCCGTAGCGCGCTTGCGCTAAGCCCAACGCCGTTCACTCTTGCCGAGTCGTAGCGGGCCGGCTTGAGCCGGCCGTATGACCCGCCGAAAGCGGACTGCGTTGGCGCTAAGCCGCGGCGACGCGCGCGTGGCGGCGCGTCCAGATCGCGAGCCCGATTCCGGCGAAGAGCACGAGAATGCAGCCCCACTGCGCCGGCGTCAGCGCGAAATAGCGCGCGTCTGGCTCGGGAACATCGGTGGCGCGCAGAAAATCGAAGAAGAAGCGGACCGGCGCATAGGCCAGCGTCAGGATGGTCACGTAGGTGCCGAGCGGCTGCTTGCGCCGGCTGCGCAGCCAGGCGAACAGCAGGGCGACGCAGGCCGCGAACAGCGCCTCGTCGAGGCCGAGGTCGTGGCGTGCCCCGCCGGGGTAGTGCACGGCCAGGAAAAAAGATGTGTGCCGCCCAGGGTGATCGTGCGCGGTGAAACAGCCCAGCCGTCCGAACATCCAGCCGGTCGCGAGGCCGTAGGCGAGCGAATCGGCATAAGGCATCACCGGCTGCCGATTGCGGCGGCACCAAACGAATAGTCCGATGAGCGCCCCGGTAAACCCGCCAAACGAAGAGAAACCGCTTATAGGGTTGAGAATATCGATGAGCCGCGGATGCGCACCGAAGGTCTGATACGCCACGACGTCGAACAGGTGCGCGCAGATGAAGCCGAAGACCAGCGCCCAGGTCACCATCGAGTCGACCCGCTCGTCGACGAGGCCGAGCTCGCGTCCGCGCTTCTTGGTGAGCTTGAGGCCCACGAGGATTCCGGTCGCGACCAGGATTCCGAAGGCGTGGATGGTCAGTTTTCCGATTATCGGAAACGGGATCGAGGGGAAGTTGATATTGAACCAGGGGATCATGCCGAATCCTTATAAACGGTATTTTTGTCCTTGTGACCTAAAGTTTTGGTATCATCCTGCGCACCATGCCAAGACCACGCAAGAACGATCCGACTTCGCTCATCAATCCGATCATTCTGGACTTCGCGCATCGGCTCGCCGCCGTGGTCGAACGCTTCACCGTCGGTAGAATCGAAGCCGCCGTGCGCGCCAGCGGCAACGCGCTGCAAGGCCGTCGTGGTCGCGCCGGTGGCGCCGGACGCGCGCGCGGCAAGACGTTCTGCTATTACCCCGGCTGCCGCAACGTCGCCGCTCCGCGCTTTGGCATGTTTTGCGCGGCGTTGCACAAGGACATTCCGAAGTCGGAAAAGGAAAAGTATCGCGCCGCACACGGTAAGAATGGCGCATCCAAGCCCGCCGGCAAGCGTGGACGCAAGCGCCGCGGTCCCGGCCGTCCGAGCGCCAGCGCCTGAGCCTCGCGCGCCGTTGCACATGCTGCGATCGGCGCTCCTCCCTCTCCTCTTCGTCGCCGGCGCCTGCGTCGGCGGTTGCGCGCGCCCGCCACGGGTGCGCGTGGAGGCGCGCGTGCTCGACGGGCCGCGGCCGCGGCAGCTGGTGTTTCGCTGTCGCGCCCAAGGGCTGAAGCCGCCGGTGAAGTACGCGTGGCGCTTCCCCGCCGGGGTGCGGCAGATCGGCTGGGGCGTGGCCACCGACGAGCCCTTCGCGCTCGAGCAGCCGCCCGACAAGGGAGTGGCGTGGGCGGAGTGCACGGCCACGGGCGATGACAAGGTGGTCGTGCGCGCCTCGCACTCGATGGCGCCGCTCGCCATCCGCGCCGCGCCGGCGACGGCGAAGGTGGGCGAGCTTGTGACCCTGCACGGCAGCGGCTTCGGCCCCTCGCCCAGCGCCGGCGACGGCATCTGGCTGGTGCCGCGCTGGGGCCGGGCGCTCGCCGCCGACACGTCGTGCAAGGGCGCGGCGTGGAGCGAAGTGGCGGTGAGCGCCTGCGTGCCCGCCGCGGCACGCGGCGCCGCGTGGCAGCTCCGCGTCCAGACCAGCGACGAGCTGGCGCAGGCGCCGCGGCCGCTGGTGGTGGCGCCGTGACGCGCGTGCGGCTGCCGCTGTTCGTGCTCGTCTTCGCGATCTTCACCATGCTGGCGCCGGCGGCGCCGCTGGCGGGCATCGCGCGCACCGTAACCCTCTCGGCGCGCGCTCTGGTCGCCACCGGCACGCTCGACGTCGCGCCCTTCGCCGACAGCGACACCCTGCCGTCGACCGTGGTGCACGCCGGCCGCCGCCGCCCCACGACTGCGCTCGGCGCGGCGTTGGCGCTGGTGCCCGCCGCGGCGCTCGCCGCCGCCACCCGCACTGTCGATCCCGCCGCCCTGGTCGCGCACGCCGCCGAAGCCGCGACCGCCGCCGCGCTGGCCGCGCTCGTCTGCGTCGTCTTCTTCGGTCTGCTCCGCTCGGACGGCTTGTCACCGCGAGCTGCGCTCGCCTTTACGCTCGCGCTCGGCTTCGCCACGCCGCTGGTCTGGTTTGCCCGCGTCCCCGACGGCACGGCGCTGGCGACGCTGCTGCTCTTGTGCGCCACCCGGGCCGCGCGCCGCTTCGTCGCCGCCGACGATCGCCGCTCGGCGCTGCTGCTCGGTCTCGCCCTGGGTGCGCTGGTGGTCGTCGAGCCGGCGCTGCTGCTGGCGGCGCTCGTGCTCGTCGCCTGGTGCGGGCTCTATCGCCACGCGCGCCTCGATGCCGCGGTCGCCGCCCGGGTCGCCGCGCCGCTCGTCGCCGGCATCGCCGTGGTGGCTGCCTACCGCTGGCACGTCGGCGCGCACGCCGAGCCCACGGGCGAGCTGCTGCAAGGCCTCGACGGCCTGCTGCTGTCGACGGGCAAGAGCATCTTCCTCTACGCGCCGCTGGCGATCCTGGCCCCGCCGTCGCTCTTGTGGCTGTGGCGGACCCACCGCGCGCAGGCGCAGCTGCTGATCGCCGTCAGCGCGGCGGTGCTGCTCGCCGCGGCGCAGCTCGATGACTGGCACGGCGATCCGACCTGGGGCCCGCGCCGCGCCGTCCCGCTGGTGCCGCTGTTGCTGGAAGCGGTCGCGCTCGCCTGGTCGGCCCGATCGTCCGACCAGCCCGGGCGCCGTCGCGCCTCGGCTGCGCTGGTGCTGCTCACCGCCGTGGGCATCGCCGTGCAAACGGTCGGCATCAGCATCGCCCCGACCACCTACCTCAGCGTCGTCACCGACGTGCGCGCGGCCACCGGTGCGCCGTCCTGGTTCGGCGAGCAGCCGTCGGAGTGTCACTTCATCCCGCAGTTCTCGCCCATCCTCGGCCATGCCTGGCTGCTCTCGCATCGGCTGCGCAACGATCGCCGCTTCGAGATCAACCCGCCGTACCTGCTGCTGCTCGCCAACCCGCCCAAGCTCGACCACATCTGGCCGCGCCTGGTCATCGATTGGTTCGCGCTCCGCTGGCCCGTCGCTGGCGCGGTCGCGTGGCTGGCCGCGCTCGCGCTCGCGGCCGCCGCCGCCGCGTGGGCGCTGCGCCGCCGTCTCATGCTACGGTAACGAACCATGGCGGACTGGGCGATCCTCGGCTGCGGGTACGTCGGCACGC
Source organism: uncultured delta proteobacterium (assembly GCA_963816965.1). GTDB lineage: Bacteria > Myxococcota_A > Polyangia > Palsa-1104 > Palsa-1104 > JAQBQH01. Next base: position 1,041,214 of record CAWFMP010000004.1, on the reverse strand, counting down.
GCCTGGGGCGCGCCCTGTGCGCCGAGGGCGGCCACCGCGTACGCGTCTGCGCGCGCAATACGACCCGTCTGGCGCCGCTCGGGGCCCTCGGCGCCGAGGTGCACGCGCTCGACGCCGCCAAGTCGCGCGCCTTCGGCCCCGCGCTCTGGGGGCTGACCTCGCCCATCGTGCTGTACTCGATCCCGCCGTTGCCCAACCTGCCGTCTGGCGAGCCGCTGCGCCGCGCCGCGGACGCCGCGGCCGCCGTCGGCGCGTCGCGCTTCATCTACCTGAGCTCGACGGCGGTGTACGGCGAGACGCCCGATGGCGAGACCGTCGACGAACAGACCGCGGTCGCCATCAGCGACGGCGAGGCGATGACCCGCATCGGCGAGGAGAGCGCGGTCGACATGGCGCGCGTCTCCGGGCTATCGACGGTGATCCTGCGCCTGTCTGCGATCTACGGTCCCGGTCGCGGCGTGCGCGAGCGGCTCCGCGCGGGCAGCTACAAGCTCATCGACGACGGCGCCCACTTCTTCTCGCGCGTCCACGTCGACGACATCGTCGGCATCGTGCGCGCCGCCGCCGAGCGCGCGCCCACGGGCGCCGTCTACTGCGTGGCCGACGATCGCCCGTCGACGCAGCGCGAGTACGCCGATTGGCTCGTCGCCCGCCTCGGCGTCGCCGCGCCCCCGTCGGTGCCGTCGCTGGCTCCGGGCGCTCCGCGCCGCGGCGTGCGCAACCGCCGGGTGTCGAACGCGCTCCTCAAGCGCGAGCTCGACTACGGCTTGCGCTATCCGTCCTACGTCGAAGGCGAGCAGGCGATCGAAGCCGAATCGCAGGGGGCGAGCGCCCAGCCGCCAGCCCCCCGCCTGGTCGCGGCGGCTGTCGTACCCGACGAGGCGCCCCGTTCCACGGACCCCCTGCGCCAGCTCGCCGATCGCCTCGCCGAGGCGATCGCGCTGCTCGACGACGGCGACGCGCAAACGGCGCGCGCCGCGATCGAGCGCGCGCGGGAGCTGCTGCCGGGGATCGAAGGGAAGAAGAAGAGCTGAGGTGAGGAGCTACAGCCCGAGCAGCTTGTCGAGGGCGTCCTTGTCGTGACGCTTGTCCTTGCTGTCGTGCTTGGCGAGGATCGTCTGCCGCTGCGCGGCGCCGAGCGACGAGCCCGACGACGAGTGCTTCGCTGAAGCCAGCAGCCTGCCCCTCTTGCCGTGCGACGCCGACGCATGGTGGTGCCGCGACGAGTGGCGCTTTCCGACGGGGGCGACCTCATCGGCGCTGGCCACGGGCGCGCTCGCCTTGACCGCCGCCGCCGGCGCGACCGGCGCTGCCGTCGGCGCCTGCGCGATGGGGGCCGCCGCGAGCGCCACCACCGGAGCGGGCGGGGGCGTGGGCGACTTGGTGAGCTGCACGATGGTGATCATCGAGCCGATCACGATGACGCCGAAGATTCCGCCGAGCGTCGCCCCGAGCCACTTGGGCATCCGCCAGGGGTTATGCACCGCGTAGTAATCGATCTTCTTCACGACGTGGAACCTCCCTCGTGCGCGCGTTGAGTGCACGCAGCAAGCCAGCTCGTTTTCTCGAAATCATTGCGGAATTGCTCGAGAGGTGGGGACTGCACTCCCACTGCGAGGATCCGAAGGCCCCAGGGTGTTCACATTTGAGGTTGCACAGTTGCCCCGGGTCAAGGAACTCCCGAGCCGCTGTCATCGGGGCTGCCGCCCCCAGCGGAATCCGGGGAGCCGATGAACGTGGGCTCCGCTGCCGGCGCCGGCTCTTCGTCGATCGGCGAGCTCCGGGGCTGCGGCCGATCTTCCTGCGCGCGGATTTGCGCGCGGATCGACGACGCGCAATCGACGAGCAGCGCGCGCAGCCGCGGATAGAGCGTGCGGCTGGGCAGCAGCGGCTCCATCGGGATCTTGGCAACGACATCCCAGATCTGCTGGTCGGTGACGTTCGCCTGGCCGGCGAGATCGACGAGCTGCGACAGTTGCGGCGGGCGCAGGAAGACGACGGTCGGCGGGCGCGCGTCGGGGAAGAGGGTGAGGTAGAAGCCCTCCTTGCCGGCGGGGGCGGATTGCAGGTGCACCGCGACGGCGGACCAGCCCCCGTCGGTGGCGTGCTCGATGGTGCGACGCGCTTGCATGGTTACATCCTATACACCGCCGGCACGCGCGAGGAAACCACTCACTTGGGCAGCGAGTAGATCGCGGTCCCGTCGGTGAAGAAGATCGTGCTCGCCGACAGCGCGACGGCGCGCGGCGGCTGGGTGGCCAGGAGCGAGGCGCCCGAGCCGTCGAGCGCGAGGCGCTCGAGCGATCCCGTGCCGTTGATGTAGACACCGCGATCGTCGACGGCGAGCGGCTGCGCCAGGGACGACGAGACGACGACGCGGTTCATGCCGTCGCTGCGAAAGACGGCGACGTCGCCGGCGCCGACGCCGGAGATCTCGTTCATCGCCAGCTGGCCGCCGGCCACGGCGAGCGCGTTGCCGTGCAGCGCCGACTGGCCGAACGACGTCGACGTCGCCGGCGCGGCGAGCGGGCGCGCGAACACGCCGCTTTGATCGCTGTAGTAGACGTTGCTGTCGTCGACGGCGAGGCCGCCGGGGTTGCCGACCAGCTCCGCGGTCACCACCTGCACTGCGCCTCCGGCAGTGGGCACGCGCACGATCGCGTTCTTGCCGTTGTAGGCGTCGACGTCGCCGTAGACGTCGGTCGCCCAGTAGACGAAGCCGCCCGCGGCGACCAGCGGTGCGCCTTTGAGCGCGTGCTGCCCGGAGGCCAGGGCCATCGCGCCGCCGCCCGACAGCGGGGCTTTCATGATCTGGTCCGCGTCGACGTAGTAGACGCCGCTGCCGTCGACGGCGACGCAGCCGTTCTTGTCGCCGCCGGCGACCACCTGCGCCGGCGTGCCGCCGCCGACGGCGACCTTCATGACGGCGGGCGTGCCGTCGGACCAGTAGACGAAGTTGGCGTCGGCGGCGAGGCAGTTGGTCAGCGTCTGTGCGGCCCCGAGCGTGGTCGGCGCCGCGATGTGCATGTCGAGCGGCACGGCCGCATCGGGAACCGTGACGTTCGACGAGCTGCAGCCGGCGAGCGCGACTAAGGTTACTACCGTTCTAGAAAGGCGCACCGTCGCATTGTAGTATGCCCGGCATGCCATCGTCTCCCACGTTCGGGATCATCGGGCTCGGTACCATGGGCGAGAACCTCGCGCTGAACCTGATGGAGCACGGGACGCCCGTCGCCGTTTGGAACCTCGAGGGCGCGTGGACCGACCGCTTCGTCGCCGCGCATCCCGAGGCCGTCGGCGCCAAGACGCTCGCCGAGCTGGTGCGGGCGCTGCCGCGGCCGCGGCGGATGCTGATGATGATCAAGGCGGGCGCGCCGGTCGACATGACCATCGAGAAGCTGGCACCGCTGTGCGAGGCGGGTGACATCGTCATCGACGGCGGCAACTCGTGGTTCAAGGACACGCAGCGACGGGAAGCTGCCTGGCGGGAAAAGGGGCTGCGCTTCGTCGGGATGGGCGTGTCGGGCGGCTCGGAGGGGGCGCGGCGCGGGCCGTCGATGATGCCGGGCGGCGCTCGGGAGGCGTGGGACGCGCTCCAGCCGGCGCTGGAGTCGATCTCGGCCCACTCCAAGCACGGGCCGTGCGTCGCCTACGTCGGGCCCGACGGCGCCGGGCACTTCGTCAAGATGGTGCACAACGGCATCGAGTACGGCGACATGCAGCTCATCGCCGAGGTCTACGACGTCCTGCGGCGCGGGTTCGGCTACGACGCCGCGCGCATCGCCGAGACGTTCGACCGTTGGAACCAGGGGGCGCTCGATTCGTTCCTGCTCGAGCTGTCGGCGCAGGTGCTGCGCGTACGCGACGAGAAGACCGGCGCGCCGCTGGTCGACAAGGTGCTCGACGTCGCCGGGCAGAAGGGCACCGGCAAGTGGTCGGCGCAGATCGCGCTCGACCTGGGGGTGCCGATCCCGACGATCAACGCGGCGATCGATGCCCGCCTGATGTCCACGCTCAAGGCCGAGCGCGTCGCGGCGGCGCCGTTGTTTTCCGGGCCGGCGGGGACGGCGGACGCGGCGCTGCTCGAGGTCATGCCGCGCGCGCTCTACGCGGCCAAGCTCTGCTCGTACGCGCAAGGCATGGCGCTCATCGCCGCCGGCTCGCGCGAGTTCAAGTGGAGCGTTGATCTCAAGGAGATGGCGCGGATCTGGACCGGCGGCTGCATCATTCGCGCGCGGCTGCTCGAGGACGTGATGCGCGCCTTTTCCCGACGCGCCGACCTGCCGAACCTGCTCCTCGACGAGGACGTGCGGCGCGCTGTCGGCGACGGGCAGGCGGCGCTGCGCGCGCTCGTCGCCGGCGCCCAGTCCTGCGGGGTGCCGGTGCCGGCGTTGGCGGCGTCGCTGGCCTACTTCGATGGCTATCGCACCGCGCAGCTGCCGCAGAACCTGACGCAGGCGCAGCGCGACGCGTTCGGCGCCCACACCTATCAGCGCAACGACGTCCCCGACCCGCCGTTCGTGCACACCAACTGGCTCAGCGACTGAACCGAAGGACCAGGCTTCCGATCAGCGCCGAGACCAGCGACGCGGCGATGACGCCGATCTTGGCGGCGTCGAGCAGCTCGCCGTCCCCGAAAGCGAGCGTGGCGACGAAGATCGACATGGTGAAGCCGATGCCGGCGAGCGCGGCCGCGCCGAAGAGCTGACGCGTCGAAGCGCCGCTCGGGCGCGTGCCCCAGCCGGCCCGGGTGGCGGCGACGGTGGAGCCGAACACGCCCAGCACCTTGCCCACGACCAGACCGACGAAGACGCCCATGGTGACCGGGTGCAGGAGCGCGCCGCCCAGGTGGCGCCACGGCAGCGCGACGCCGGCGTTGGTCAAGGCGAACAGCGGCAAGACCACGAACGCGATCCAGGGCTCGAGCGCGTGCTCGAGGCGCTCCAGCGGCGATGGGCCCGCGCCCGCGGCCCGGTCGCAGGGCAGGCTCATGCCGAGCGCGACGCCGGCGATGGTGGCGTGCACGCCCGAGCGGTAGACGGCGATCCACAACAGCACACCGACGACGAGGTAGGGCCAGAGTCGGCGCACGCCGGCGCGATTGAGGACGACCAGGGTGACGGCGAGCCCGAGGGCCAGCGCCAGGGCCCAGACGACCGGGTGTGCGGCGTAGAACAGCACGATGACGACGACGGCGCCGAGATCGTCGGCGATGGCGAGCGCGGTAAGGAACACCTGCAGCGACGGCGGTACGCGACGGCGGAGCAGCGTCAGCACGCCGACGGCGAAGGCGATGTCGGTGGCGATGGGGATGCCCCAGCCGCGGCCGTAGGGCGTCCCGCGGGTCCAAAGGAGGTAGATGGCGGCCGGCAGCGCCATGCCCCCGAGCGCCCCGAGGATGGGCAGCGCCGCCTTGCGCACGCCGGCCAGCTCGCCACGCACCAGCTCGCGCTTGATCTCGAGGCCGACGAGGAGGAAGAACAGCGCCATCAGGCCGTCGTCGACGGCGGGGCGGAGGTGGTGCAAGGCCGCTTCGTAGCCGGGGCCGAGCGGCGTGTTGCACACGATCAGCGCCAACGCGGCGCAGCCCATGAGCACCAGGCTGCCGGCGGCTTCGGAGGCGACGAACTCGCCCAGCGGCGCTTTGCCGATCACGCCCGGATCTTACGCGCTAGCTCCAGCGCATCAATGACAGCTCGGCGGAGAAGCCGGGGCCGAACGCGGCGAGCAGGCCGTAGGAGTCGTGCGGCGGCGGCTGCCGGCGCAGGACCTCGTCGAGGACGAAGAGCACGGTCGCCGACGAGAGGTTGCCGTACAGCCGCAGCACGTCCCACGACGGCTCGGTCATGCCGGCGAGGCCGAGGTCGGCGTCGAGGTCCTCGAGGATGCGGCGGCCGCCCGGATGCAGCGCGCAGAACGCGAGGTCATCGAGTGCGACGCCGTTCTGCGCGCACAGCTTCTCCACCAGCGGTCGAACGCGGCCGCGCAGGGCGTGGGGCACGTCGCGATCGAGCACGATGTGGAAGCCGCCGTCCGCCAGCTCGAAGCCCATGAGGTACTGCGTCTCGGGGTAGAGGTGGCACATGGAGTCGACGAGCGTCGGGCCCGGACGGTCGATTGCGCCCGGGGCGCGCTCGCCGCGCACCACGCAGCCGGCGGCGCCGTCGCCGAAGATCGACGCGGCGACGAGGTTGGTCATCGACAGGTCCTGCTTTTGGAACGTCAGCGACGGCAGCTCGATCGACAGGACGAGCACGCTGTGGGTGGGATAGGCGCGCACGTGCTCGCGGGCGCGGGCCAACCCGGCGGCGCCGGCGGCGCAGCCGAGCTCGGTGATGGGCAGCCGAATGACGTCGCGGCGCAGGCCCAGCGTGTCGGCGAGGTAGGCGTCCACCGACGGGATCATGACGCCGGTGCAGGAAGTAGTGACGATCATGTCGACGGCGTCGGCGGCGAGCTGCGCGCGATCGAGCGCGCGGCGGCTGACGTACTCGCCGAGGCCGCGGGCGTGGGTCGCGTACTCGGCGCTCTTGTCGCCAAGCGGGCGCGGCTGGAGCAGCACCTCGGGCGGCAGCGTCAGGTAGCGGGCGTCGATCTTGGTGTTGTCGATGATGCGGCGGGCGGCCCGCTGCTGCGCGGGTGAGGCGAAGACCATCGCGCAGTAGCGCTTGTAGGTCTCGCGATCGAGGCGGTAGGTCGGTACAGCGGTGGCAGTGGCGGCGATGCGTGCCATGACGGACTGGGTTGCAACAAGCGGTCCGCGTGCGCCCAGGGGCGCAGGTGCTATCCTTGTCACCGTGTTGGCACGTGCAGTCGCCTGGTCGCTCGGCGTGCACGCGGCGCTGCTCGGCGGGCTGGCGTGGCTGGGCGCGACGGTGCCGTCGGCGCGGGCTGCGTCCGCGCCCGCGTCGCCGGTGACGGTGGACGCCGCGGTCGCGGCGGACGCGCCCGTCGCCGTGCGCGACGCGCCGACGGCGATCGAGCTGCGCACCGCTGCCGACGCGCGCGTCGACGTCGCGGCGCCGGGTGCGCCGACGGCAGCGCCGAATCCGGACCTGGCCGCGGGGACGGCGGCGCGCTCGTCGGGACACGGCGCGGGCGCGCCGACGCTGGTGACCGAGCGCGCCGACCCGGCGACGCTGCGCGCCCAGCCGTACGATTCGGCGACCGGCTACGCGCTGCAGCGGATCGAGACCGCGCGACGGCGTCTCAGCCGCGAGGAGGTGCGTGCCACGCCGCACCCCGACCGCACCCCGTGGCTGGCGTCGCGTGGCGGCTCGGGGCACGGGCGGAGCGAGCGGCAGGTTCGCGCCGTGGCGTCGGCCAGGGCGCGCGCCGACGAGGTCGACCACGCCCCACCCGCCGAGGCGGTCGATTCGCCGGGCGGGTTCGCGCGCCCCGACGTGCAGCAGCATCCGGCGGCCACCGACGCCGCCCAGCTGTCGGCCGAGGTCAGCGACCGCGTCGACGAGGCGCTCGTCTCCGACGAGAAGGAGCCGGCGAAGCTGGAGCTGTCGCGGCCGACGTCGCCCGGCGCGGCGACGAGCGGGCGCGGGGACGGCGCGCTGGGCTTTCTGCCGTTGGCCCATGGCGCGGCGCCGGTGCCGGCGGGGGCGCCGGCGCTGCCCGATGCGCGCGCGCTGGCACAGGCGACCTTCCAGCGCGCCTACAACCAATACCTTCAGGGAGTGCGGCAGAGGGTGGATCCGCTGTGGGAGTTCCCGCGCGAGCTGGCGGTGAGGATGGAACAGGGCGATGTGCTCGTAGCATTCACCATACGTAGGAATGGGGCGGTGAAGGACTTGCGCGTGCTCAAGGGCTCGGGATTCGACAGTTTCGACAAGAATGTGGTGGCGGCGATCCGAAAGGCGGCGCCGTTCGACCCGCTGCCGGCGACGCTCGGCGACGAGCTGCGCGTGACGGCGCCGTTCGAAGGGTCGAATCCGGCAATCCGGTAGCCGCGCCCTGCGAGCGCTTCTATAATTGAGGTTGGTGCATTTTGGCCGTCCGCCGCAAAAATTCGGCCGTGACCGTGCTGCTGGCGATGGCGCTGGCTCTGAGCGCGCATCTGGTGGCGTTGGTGGTGGCCGAGTCGCTCGGCTGGCTCGACCTCATCTCGTCACTGCGCTCGCCGCACGGACCGGTGATGATGCCCAAGGTGGCGGACAACGGCCAGGCCAAGGACGATCAGCCTCTCGAGATCCAGCAGCTCGTCGATGAGCTGCAGACGCCCGACGAGAAGACCGAGGAAGAGAAGAAGCGCGAGGCGGAGAAGAAGAAGGAAGAAGAGGACAAGAATCCCCACGGGCAGGTGGTCGACGTCGCCAAGCCGCTCCTCGAGGAGCGGCCCGACAAGGCGAACTACGTCTCCGAGTTCGACACCAAGGTCGATCACGAGATGAAGCTGTACGGGCGCGATCACGGTGGCGCCAAGGACGGCGCCACCCCGATGCCGCCGTCGCTGCCGGCGGGTGACGCGCCCAACGCGCGCCCGGCGCAGGCGCAGTCGGGCAAGGGCGGGCGGCCGGGGCCGCTGGCGATGCGCGATCTGTTGAAGCCGCAACCGCGCGGCGCGCACAACGAGCTGCAGGTCGAGCGCGACGGCCAACACCAGCGCTCGGGCGAGCATGGCAGCCCGCAGCCCCTGTCGCCCCGACAGCAACTCGGCGACAACGGCGACGGCATTCGCCGCACCCCCGGCGCCGAAGGGCCGGTGGGCACGCCCGGCCAGAGGCGGCCCGAGATCATGCCGACGCCGGAGATGCTCCAGCGCGCCATCGGCAAGGGCGCCGGCTCGATGGACTACTTGAAGGACGTCGACGACGGCGACGCGACCGCGCTCAACTCCAAGAAGTGGAAGCACGCGCCGTTCTTCAACCGCGTCAAGCGGCAGGTCGCCGACGAGTGGCACCCCGAGCTCGTCTACGTGCGCCACGATCCGAACGGCAACGTCTACGGCGTCAAGGATCGGGTGACGGTGCTGCGCATCCACCTCCAGCCCGACGGCAAGCTCGCGGGCTGGACCGTGCTGCAGTCGTGCGGCGTCGACTTTCTCGACGACGAGGCGATCGACGCCTTCAAGAAGGGGGCGCCGTTTCCCAATCCGCCCAAGGATCTGGTCGAGGGCGACGGGCAGATCCACTTCAACTTCGCGTTCGTCTTCGAGCTGAGCGGGCACGCCTCGCTCAAGGTCTACAAGTACAACTGAGGCGGCGGGGGCGGCTCAGCCGTCGCCGTTCCACGCCGGCGCCGTGCCGAAGCGGCGCGTGAACTCGTCGAGCTTGCGCGCCAGCTCGGCGGCGGGATCGCTGCACTCGCCGAAGCGCACCAATACGTCGGCGCCGGGCGGCACCGCGGCGCCCAGGCGCCCGAGCGCGCGCGCGAGATCTTCGTCGCCGTCGTAATAGACCATCGCGCTCTTGCCGCGCGGATAGGCCTGGAGCCCGTCGGCCAGGCGAGCCTGCAAGACGCCGCGCCGTCGCGGCAGCGTCGCCGCCGCCAGCTTCTGCCAGCGGCCGAACGTCATGGGCTACTGGCCGCGAGTCCAGCGCAGCTTGGGGCTGCGCGCGGCGCGCGTCTCGTCGAGCCGGCGCAGCGCCGTGCCGGTGCGGCGCGTTCTTGGCGATCTCGGGATCGTCCTTGGCCTCGACGGCGATGGCGCGCATCGCGTCGCAGAAGGCGTCGAGCGTCTCCGGCGTCTCGGTCTCGGTGGGCTCGATCATGAGCGCGCCGGCGCCGCCGGTCACCGCCGGCAGCGGGAAGTAGATCGTCGGCGGGTGGTAGCCGTAGTCGATCAGGCGCTTGGCGACGTCGAGCGTCTGCACGCCGGTCTCGCTCTTGAGCTTCTTGTCGGTGAAGACGACCTCGTGCATCGACGGCTTGTCGTACGCCAGCGAGTAGACGTCGGCGAGCTTGGCGCGGATGTAGTTGGCGTTGAGCACGGCCATCTCGGTGGCCAGCGTCAGCCCCGGGCCGCCGAGCTCGCGGATGTACGTGTAGGCGCGCACGAACATGCCGAAGTTGCCGAAGAAGCTGCGCAGCCGGCCGATCGACTTCGGGTCGGTTGTACTCGAAGCCGATACTTGTCGCCCGACTTTCTCGACGGTGGGCGTGGGCAGATAGGGCTCGAGCTGGCCGACCACGCCGACCGAGCCCGAGCCGGGGCCGCCGCCGCCGTGCGGCGTGGTGAACGTCTTGTGCAGGTTGATGTGCATGACGTCGACGCCCGTGTCGCCGGGGCGCACCTTGCCGAGCAGCGCGTTGAGGTTGGCGCCGTCCATGTAGACCAGGCCGCCCGCCTCGTGCACCACGTCGGCGATCTCGCCGAGCTGCTCCTCGAACAGGCCGAGCGTGGTCGGGTTGGTGATCATGATGGCGGCGACGTCGCCCTTGTGCGCGGCGCAGGCCTGCTTGACGGCCTCGACGGAGAGCAGGCCGTCGGCGCCGGTCTTGAGCGAGACGGTCTCGCAGCCGTTGAGCGTGCACGAGGCCGGGTTGGTGCCGTGCGCCGTGTCGGGGATCAGCACCTTGGTCGGGCGGCGCCCCTTGTCCGCGTGATAGGCGCGGATCATCATGAGGCCGCACAGCTCGCCCTGCGCGCCGGCGGCCGGCTGCAGCGTCACGCGCGCGAAGCCGCCGATCTCGCACAGCGCGCGCTCCAGGCCCCACATGAGCTCGAGCGCGCCCTGCGAGCGTGGACTCGGGCTGCGCCGGGTGCAGGCCGGCGAAGCCCGGCATGCGCGCGGCGCGCTCGTTGACCTTCGGGTTGTACTTCATCGTGCACGAGCCGAGCGGGTAGAGCCCGATGTCGATGGCGTAGTTCCAGCGCGACAGCCGCGTGAAGTGGCGCGTGACCTCGACCTCGGACACCTCGGGCAGCGCGGGGCCGGCGTCGGTGCGCGCGGCCGCGCCGAAGAGCTTGCCGGCGTCGACGGCGGGGACGTCGAGCGGCGGCAGCGACGCGCCGGAGCGCCCGGGCGCGCCCTGCTCGAAGATCGGCCGCGACGTGTGCAACAGCTGCTGGTCGCGATCGGCGTCCGTCGGTCGTCGTCGCTCATCGGCTTGCCTCCGGCGAGCCCGGCTCGATGGGCTACGCGAGTCGATCCAGCGGTCGCTTCGCTCGTCGCTCATGCCTGCACCCAATCGAGCGCCGACGCCAGCTTGTCGATGTCGGCCTTCGTGTGCCGCTCGGTGACCGCGACGATCAGGAGGTCATCGCGCCTTGCCCTTGGGCAGCATGCCCGGCGCCGTCGCCGCCACGCCGGCGTAGATGCCCTGGTCGGCCAGCTTCTCGCACGGTGACGTTGGCGTCGCCGCCGCGCACGCGCACGCGCGAACTCGTTGAACGTCGGGCCCGGAGAAGCGCGATCGAGAAGCCGTGCAGCTGGCCGATGACGCTCCTTGGCGTACTCGGCCTTGGCCAGGTTCAGCTGCGCCAGCTCGACGCAGCCCGCGCTTGCCGAGCAGCGACATGTGGATGGTGAAGGCCAGCGCGATGAGGCCCTGGTTGGTGCAGATGTTCGACGTCGCCTTCTCGCGGCGGATGTGCTGCTCGCGCGTCGCCAGCGTCAGCACGTAGCCGCGCCGGCCGTCGCTGGTCGACGGTCTCGCCGACCAGGCGCCCCGGGCAGCTGCGCGCGTGTACTCGCTGCTTGCGCCGCGAACAGGCCGACGCCCGGGCCGCCGAGCGTCGGCGGGATGGCCAGGCCCGAGGCCCTCGCCGACGACGATGTCGGCGCCGAGCGCGCCCGGCGACTGCAGCACGCCGAACGCCACCGGCTCGGTGTTGGCGACGACCAGCAGCGCGCCGCGCGCGTGCGCCAGCTCGGCGAGCGTCGCGAGGTCCTCGACGACGCCGAAGAAGTTCGGCGTCTGCACCACGACGCAGGCCGACGTCGCTCGGACTTCGCCAGCGCCTGCTCGAGCGCCTGAGCGCCACGCGCCCGTCGTCGCCGCAGCGCGTCCGGCGAGATCGGCGTGCGACCCCGACGTCCTCGCCCGCGAGGTACGTGTCGATCGTCTGCGCGTAGTGCGGGTGCAGCGCGCCGGCGACGAGCGCGTGCCGCCGTCCGGTCACGCGGCGCGCCATCAGCACCGCCTCGGCGGCGGCCGAGGCGCCGTCGTACATCGAGGCGTTGGCCACGCCGAGCGCCGTAGAGCTCGCGCGACGATCGTCTGGAACTCGAAGATCGCCTGCAGCGTGCCCTGCGAGATCTCCGGCTGGTACGGCGTGTAGCTCGTGTACCACTCGCTGCGCTGCAGCAGCATGTCGACCGCCGACGGGATGGTGTGCGGCGTGACGCCGGCGCCGAGGAACGACAGCGCCGCCCCGTCGCGGAAGGTGGCGCCGATCGCCGGGCGCGATGCGCGCGCCGATCTCGCCGAGGTGCTCGAGCAGCGAGCCCTCGTCGAGCGGCGCGATGTCGAGCGGCCGCGTCGGCGCGCAGCCGCGCGGGGATGTGCGCGAACAGCGACTCGACCGATCGGCTTGCCGATGACGCCGAGCATGCGCGCGACGTCGTCGTCGGTGTGCGGGATGTAGCGCATGCTTGTTCGACAGAGCTGCTCCGTGCGGTGCTGCTAGTGCGATTCCTGCTCTTTGAGGTACGCCTGATACTGCTCGGCGTTCATGAGGGCGTCGAGCTCCTTGGGGTCGCTCGACCTCGACCTGCACCATCCAGCCCTCGTCGTAGCAGTCCTCGTTGACGTACTCGGGCGAGTCGCCGAGCGGGTCGTTGACCTTGACCACCTTGCCGGAGCACCGGCGCGAACAGGTCGCGACACCGCCTTGACGCTCTCGACGGTGCCGAAGACGGCGTCCCTGCTTGAGCGTCCTCGCCCTCCTTGGGCAGGTCGACCTGGGTGATGTCGCCGAGCTGCTCGACGGCGAACTGGGTGATGCCGACGGTGACGACGTTGCCGTCGACGCGCGCCCACTCGTGCTCCTTGGTGTAGCGGAGGTCGTTCGGGATAGTCGGTGCTCATGTTCCGCTCTCCTTTACGAGCGACGCTTGTAGAACGGGCCCTTGACCACCTCGGCCGCGGCGCGCTTGCCGCGGCAGTCGATGCACGAGGCGCGTGCCCGCGGCCGCCTGGCGCGACGGGCACGTAGCCGAGGCCGATGTCGGCGCCGACGGTGGGGCCGACCGGTGCCGCGAGGTGACCACGCCGATCGCGCGGCCCTCGCCGTCGACGATCGGATAGCCGTGGCGCGCGATGCCGCGCTCCTTCATGACGAAGCCGACGAGCTTGCGGGTGACGCCCTCGGCCTTCTGCTTGCGCCAGCGCCTCCTCGCCGATGAAGTCGCGTGCCCTTGACCACCCAGCCAGGCCCGCCTCGAGCGGCGTGTGCTCCTCGTCGATGTCGTTGCCGTAGAGCGACAGGCGCGCCTCGAGGCGCAGCGTGTCGCGCGCGCCGAGGCCGATCGGCTTGAGGCCGCACCGGCCGCCCGCCTCGAGCAGCGCGTCCCACAGCGCGCCGGCGTCGTCGGCGGCGACGAAGAGCTCGAAGCCGTCCTCGCCGGTGTAGCCGGTGCGCGCGACGTGCGCGCGCACGCCGGCGACGGTGGCTCGTCGCGAAGTCGAACGACTTGTAGCGCGGCGACCGGCGCGTCGGCGAGCGACTGCACCAGCGCGACGGCGCGCGGCCCCTGCACCGCGAGCAGCGCGGTCGCGTCGGAGGCGTCGTCGACGTCGCACAGGGCGCCGGCGTGCTCGCGGAACCAGGCGAAGTCCTTGTCGATGTTGGAGGCGTTGACGACGATGAGGAAGTCGTCGGCGCGCTCGCGGTAGACGATGCAGTCGTCGACGATGCCGCCCGTCGGCAGGCAGGCGCAGGTGTACATCGCCTGGCCGTCGGCGAGCTTGCCGACGTCGTTGGTGACCAGCCGCTGCACCGCCTCGGCGCGCGCGCGGCCCGCGGAAGACGACCTCGCCCATGTGCGAGACGTCGAAGAGGCCGACGGCCTCGCGCACCGCCTTGTGCTCGTCGAGGATGCCGGAGTACTGGACCGGCATCGCCCAGCCGCCGAAGTCGATCACCTTCGCGCCGAGAGCTTTGTGCCGGCCGTACAGGGGTGTCTGTTTCATTTTTGTCGGAGTGCGAGGAGGGGGACTCGAACCCCCATGGCTTTACCCGCTAGCACCTCAAGCTAGTGCGTCTACCAGTTCCGCCATCCTCGCGACGGCCGCCTTTCTATATGAGACGGCCCCGCGGCTGTCAACACTGTCGAGGTTCAGCCGTTGATCTTGTGCAGGTGGAGGGTGTTCGCCGACTGCCCGGCGCCGATGGGCACGGCGACCACCAGCACCACCAGGTCGCCCGGCTTGACGAACCTGCCGTCGACCAGGCGCTTCTCGATATCGACCAGCAGTTGCGTCGAACGACGACGCCTGCTGCGACTTGAGCGGCTCGACGCCCCAGTAGAGCGCCAGCCGCCGATAGACGTCCTCTTGCGAGGTGAAGGCCACCAGGCGCGCCTTCGGGCCGATACTCCGACACCAGGCGCGCCACGCCGCCCGACTCGGTCACGCAGGCGATCGCCGTGGCGTTCATCTGGCGCGCCGCCACCACCGCCGCCTTGGCGATCGCGTTCGCCGAGGTCGCGAAGTCGAGCGTTGGCGGCGTCGAACCTGCGTCTTGAAGCGCGCCGACTCCTCGATCTCCTCGATGATCCGCGCCATCGTGCGCACCGCCAGCAGCGGATACTTGCCCGACGCCGTCTCGCCCGAGAGCATGAGCGCGTCGGTGCCGTCGAGCACCGCGTTGGCGACGTCGCTGGCCTCGGCGCGCGTCGGCCGCGGGTTGGTGATCATCGACTCCAGCATCTGCGTCGCGGTGATCACGATCTTGCCCTGGCGTTGGTCAGCTCGATGATGCGCTTCTGGATGAGCGGCACCTTCTCCGCGCCCATCTCGACGCCGAGATCGCCGCGCGCGACCATGATGCCGTCGGCGCGTCGATGATCTCCTCGAGCCGCTCGATCGCCTCGGGCTTCTCGATCTTGGCGATGATCGGCACACGCTTGCCGTCGGCGCGCTTGGCCAGGCGCGTGGCCTCGACGATGTCCTCGGGCGAGCGCACGAACGACAGCGCGACGAAGTCGACGCCGAGCTGCATGCCCGAACGCCAGGTCGCGCGCGTCCTTCTCGGTCAGCGCCGGCGCCGACACCTTGACGCCGGGCAGGTTGATGCCCTTGTTGTTCTTGAGCGTGCCGCCGATGAGCACGCGGTCGCGCACGTCGGTGTCGGTCGTCTCGATCACCTCGAGCGACAGGAGGCCGTCGTCGAGCAGCAGGACGTCGCCGGGCTTGACGTCGCGGGGCAGCCCCGCGTAGGTCGTCGACGCGATCTCGTCGGTGCCCGGCACGTCGCGCGTGGTCAGCGTGAAGTCCGCGCCCGGCTCGAGCTCGGTCGATCCCTTGGCGAAGCGGCCGACGCGGATCTTCGGCCCCTGCAGATCGTGCAGGACCGCGACGGCCCGGCCGCGCTTCTCCGCCTCCGAGCGCACCGCCGCGATCACCGCCCGGTGCTCTTCGGGGTCGCCGTGCGAGAAATTGAGGCGGGCGACGTTCATGCCCTCGTCGATGAGCTTGCCGATGAACGTCGGCTCACGTGAAGCGGGGCCGAGGGTGCAGACGATCTTCGCTCGTCGCATTGTGGGGTACCGCTGTATAACTTTTTTTGAAGGACCGCCAGCCCCCGACACATACAAGTAGGACCCGATGAAGAATCTCTTCCTTTTTCTGATGAGCGCGGTTGCGGCGGCTGGCTGTACGGAGCAGGCGCCGATCCCGGTCCTGGCCGGCCAGGACGTGCACCTCACCGTCATCCACACGGCCGACCTGCACTCGCGCTTCTTCCCGTACTACTTCGCGCCGGGGCAGATCGACAAGGGCCTCGGGCTCATCCCGAAGACCGGGCAGGACTTCGCCGTCGTCGGCGGCATCGGCCGCGTCTCGACGGTGGTCAAGTGCATCCGCGGGATCTACACCGGCCCGCCGTGCGACGCGCTCGAGCCGCTCATCGGCCCGCCCGCGGCGCGCTCGATCCATCTCGACTCGGGCGACATCTTCGAAGGCGCGCCGGTGTTCAACCAGTTCAACGGCGAGGTCGAGATGCGCGCCATGTCGCAGCTCGGGCTGACCGCGATGGCGCTCGGCAACCACGAGTTCGACAAGGGCTCGGTCAACCTCGAGCTGCAGTATCAGAAGTTCGGCGGCTTCCCCATCCTCGCCGCCAACTACGAGTTCGCCGATCCCAAGCGATCCAACGCAGCCCAAGCTGCGCGACATCATCCACGACTGGACCGCGATCTCAACGTCGGCGGGCTGCGAGATCGGCGTCATCGGCCTGGGCAACCTGTCGTCGATCGAGGGCATCATCGAGGGCGGCAACTCGCTCGGCGTGCGGCCGATCGACGCCACCCAGGCGATCACCAACGCCGTCGAGGTCATGCGCCCGCAGGTCGACGTCCTGGCCATCGTCTCGCACCTCGGGCTCGACGAGGACGAGGGCGTCGCCGCCGGCGCCGCCGAGTCGCAGGACCAGAACGCCGCCGTCGCCATCGACGGCGTCGACATCATCTTCGGCGGCCACCTGCACATCGTGCTCAACCCGCCCAAGGATCTGCCGCACATCGATCCCACCGACGGGCATGTCAGCGGCCACACCGTGCTCTGCCACTCGGGCGCGTTCGCCAAGTACGTCGGCCGGCTCGATCTCGTCGTCCACGTCGCCGATCCCAACGTCCCCGGCGACAAGTCGGGCGTCAAGGCCTACACCTACCGCATCATCCCCATCGACGACTCGATCCCCGACGATCCGGCGATGGACAACCTGCTCGAGCCCTACCAGCTCAAGATGAACGCGTTCCTCAACCTCAACCAGGTCTACGCCGTCGTGCCGTGCCTGGCGAACGATGCCGGCAACTGCCCCAAGACCCTGCGCAGCGACAACAACGGCGGCGACTCGCAGCTCGGCAACCTGGTCGCGACCTCGATGCGCCTCCGCCAGGGCGTCGAGGCCGACTTCGCCGTCACCAACTCGCTCGGCATCCGCGCCGACTTCGAGTCGGGCCCGCTCAACCTCGAGGAGATGTACAACGTGTTCCCGTTCGACAACACGATCACGACGATGTACCTGTCGGGCGACGAGATCCAGCAGATGCTCGACTTCGTCGCCGCCCGCTCGGCCGAGCGCGGCTGCCGCACGCAGGCGCAGGTCGCCGGCATCTACTTCGACGCCATCTGCGCCGACGACGACACCGACTGCAACATGCGCCTGGGCCACCCCGGACCCTGCGCCAAGAACATCTACCTCGGCGATCACTGCCGCATGCCGGACGGCACGTTCAACGGCACGTCGTGCAAGCCGCTCGATCCCTACGGCGAGTATCGCGTCGCGGTCAACGACTACATCGCCAACGGCGGCTCCGGCTTCGCCGTGCTCAAGCGCAACACCACCAAGTTCAACACCGGCATCTCGCTGCGCGACGCGCTCGTCGACTACATTCGCACGCTGCCCAACCGCTGCACCGATCCGACGATGTTCACCAACATCGTCGGCGTCAACTGCAAGGACAAGCAGGCTGAGACCTACGACTGCACCAGCCTCTGCAACGGCGACGCCAACTTCGCCAGCTGCCAGGCGCAGTCGATGTCTCCCGCGCCATACGATTACCGGGGCATCGCCTGCCTCGGGCCCGACGTGGACGCGCACGACGGGCGCATCCAGATGTTCACCACGGCGGAGAATTGATGTCGATGCGTTACACGCTTGTGGCTTTGCTGCTGGTCGGCTGCGCGCAACAGAAGGCGTCACCGACGGCGGCGCTGCTCACCACGCTCGACGTGCAGCTCGTCGATCCTCCGCCCGACGGGCTCGGCTCGCCGATGGCGCCGGTCGACGTCAAGCAGGCCACGTTCAACGTCATCGCCCATGACGAGCAGGGTAACGTCGTCAACCAGGACGTCGACGTCGACGTGTTCATCTCGTTCGGCGGCGTCAAGACCGGCGCCAACTCCGCCTGCGGCGCCGACGAGAGCGGCACCCAGCCCATCGAGCGCGTCACGCTCAAGGGCGGCATGCTGATGAACCACACGGTGCAGCTGCCGCTGGCCTTCGGCTCGACGTCGATCTGGGTCGACGAGCCGGTGTCGGGCGCCACCGGCGCATCGCCCACCATCTACTTCCGCAACGCCTTCATCGCCGAGGCGCAGACGCCGGCCGACCTCACCGCCACCAACGCCACCTTCTGCTCGCCGTTCAACGGCAAGTTCCTCGTCTTCGACCACGCGACCGGCACCGGACAGCTGGTGGTCACCGCGGTCTACTCCAACGCGTTCACCGTCACCGACACCGGCGTCGCGCCCGGGCAGTTCAACAGCATCTATCTGTTCGCCTTCGGCAAGCCGCCCTCCGATATCGTCGAGGGCCGCGTCATCACCGACTTCAGCGGCAACTACTCCAAGTTCGTCGGCTTCACCGAGCTGAACTTCCCGCTCTTCAACGTCGCCGACAACACCGTGCCGCTGGCGCCGGTGCCGCCGCCGGTGCCGCTGACGTACTGCGGACATCGGCAACATCGCCAAGATGCTGGGCGCGTCGTCGAGCGTCGTCAGCTACACGGGCACGATCTGCAATCCGTTGCCGCCCAACCCGACGAACGATCCGAACATCCAGAAGACGATCGACAGCTGGAACAAGTACAACCAGTTCGTCGTCGACAACGACCAGACCTGCGACGACTTCACCAACATCGCCGTCGAGCTGCCGTCGAAGGTGCTGGGCAGCGTTCGATCCGCTGCAGAGCATCGGCAAGAGCGCGACCTTCACCGGCATGCTGCGCAACAACTCGGGGCAGAACCCGTATCTCGACGCCAACGGCAACGCCATCTCCTGCTCGTCGACGGTGCCCTGCGCCAAGGGGACCTGCATCACCGGCACCTGCTACAAGAACGCGTTCAACTTCTGGACCCTCGATCCGCGCCGCCAGGAAGACATCGTCATCGCGCCGTAAACGGAAAAACCGATTTCAATTTCTACAGGGGATAATATGCGCCGGATTCTCACCTTGACGTGTATGCTCGCCTCGCTCCTGGCCGCACGATCGGCCTGGGCCGGCGACTACGTCGACACGCGCCTGAACTTCACGCTCACCGACGAGAACTTGTTGGTCAAGCCGGGCGAGACCAATCCCTCGGTCCCGGGCGTGCGCATCGGCCAGCCGAACTCGCTCGGCATCCTCTTCTTCGATAACTACGATACCCGTTATACCGGTTATGAGAACCTGACCCATCTCGTCATTTACAAGAAGATGAGCACCTCGCGCTTCACCGCCGAGGCGGCCTACGTCCTGCGCCTCCTGCAGTTCACCGACGTCAACTTGTCGTCGATCGACGACGGCAGCTACATCCGCTTGACCTACTGGTTCGATCGCAACCACGAAGCGGGCGGGCACAAGACCAACATCGCGTTCACCGCCTTCCCGCTCAACGCCGACCGCATGCGCCTCGGCTACAGCTACCGCATCTCGTGGGGCGGCTCGCCGATCTTCTTCAAGTTCAACCCCGATCTTCCCGTCGGCGCCGCGCCGTTCGTGACCAACACCAACCCGGCGCCGGGCGCCAAGCTGCAGATCTCGGACGAGCGCTGGTACGCCTACGCCGGCTTCAAGACGTCGATGCTGCTCAACCGCAATCCGCAGGTCAACGAGCAGGTCGCGGTCTACGGCGCGCTCGCCGGCGCCGGCGTCGACGTGATCGCCGAACCACCTGCGCATCGAGGCCAACGGCGGCTACTTCGACCGCGGCACCAACCCGCTGTTCTTCGGCACCAGCGTCGGCCCGATGGGCATGACGTTCACCGACTATCCGGTGGCAGTCGTACGGCGGCACCCTGCAGGTCTCGGTGTTCAACGGCATCTCGCCGACGCAGTCGGCCGACTTCGCGCTCTACCGCAACGATCCGATGGTGACGGCGTCGCGCTACTTCCAGCGCCCGGCCTACGGGCCCGGCTTCAACTGGATGGCGTCCGGCGAGTTCACCACGCTCGGCAGCACGCTGCAGGACGTCGCGCGCCCCAACTCGACCACCACCCAGCTCGCCTACGCCGGCGACGTCAACCTGCGCGCGCAGACCGGGCACGTCCGCCTGCGCGCCGACTTCGAGACGCGCAGCCTCAGCTACATCCTCATCAACCAGCCGTCGCTGGTGCCGTATCAGGACTTCCCGGCAGGCTCGCAGATTGGGTCGGAGCTGTTCGGCGTGCTCGGTCTCGACTACTTCTGGGAGCGGATCGGCTTCACCGGCGGCCTGTCGGTGGGCATCGAGCGGCCGGCGACCTTCACGCCGCCGGCGGGCGGGACCCTGCCGGGCACGCTGCAGGGCAACACCGGCGGCACGCTCGCCACGTCGGCGACGATCGTCGTGCGCAACGAGGGAGACATCTCGATCCTGCCGGAGAAGGACGCACAGGGGCGCGCGATCCACGAGGTGCCGATCTTCGCGGCGAAGGCGGAGCTGCGCGAGGACTTCCTCGAGTGGTTCGCGCTGCATCCTGCAGGTCTACTACCAGAACGACGGCAACCAGACGCACCTGGTCAAGGCGGCCGACGGCACGTCGCTGCGCGAGTTCAACCACCCCAACGAGCTCGGCTTCAACCTCACGCTGCAGGCGCGCTACTAGCAGGGTGTTGAAGAACTCCGGACCGAGCCGCGCGACGTGGATTTTCGCGAAGCGCGACGGTCGTCGCGCTTCGCGCTGCGAGCGGCCCGGCGCTCGCGCCCGGTCCGCATTTACGAGATGCACGCTAGCCGGCGCCGCCGCGGGCCGGTCCGCGCCCGGCGACGATTCGGCGCCGCTATTTCTTGAGGGCTGCCGCGATCTCCTGGCGGATGATGGCGGCGAGGTCGGCAGGGGAGGGGAGCACGGCGGCGCGTGCGCGCTTGGGATCGTAGACCTCGACGTCGCTGCCCGGCGGCGGCGGCGCGCACGCGACCACGACCTTCTTGCCGCTGCTCGACGGCGGCGCCGCGCCCGCCGCCGTGGTCGCACCCAGGCCCGCCTTGGCGCGCGACTCCAGCAGCTTGGGCAGCACCGTCGACGGCAGCGGCCGCACGCCCCCGAGCTGCCGCGCGACCAGCGCGATGCGCGCCAGGTGCTCGACCAGCTCCATGCGCAGGTACGCGGTCTCCAGATCGGGGCCCCAGGTCATGACGCCGTGGCCGCCGAAAAGCACGGCGTCGTACCCGCTGCGTGAACGGCGCCAGCGCGCGGCAGGCGTCGGGTCCCGGCGCGGCGAACGGCACCGTCGGCACGCCCGGCCCCAGCGAGACGACCGCCTCGGCGAGGAACGCCTCGTCGAGCGGCACGCCGGCGACGGCGAAGCCCGTGGCTGTCGGCGGATGCGCGTGGATGACCGCGTCGACGTCGCCGCGGTTGCCGAACACCGTCAGGTGCAGCCCGATCTCGGAGAAGGGCTTGCCGCGCCCGCCGACCTGGTGCCCGCGTCGTCGACGACGACCAGCCCGTCGGCGCGGACCGCCGCCTTCGAGGTCGCGGTCGGCGTCGAGAGGTAGCGCCCTTGCCCGTCACGCACGCTGACGTTGCCGTCGTGATTGGCGACCCAGCCGCGCGCGTGCAGCCGCTGCGCGTAGTCGGCGACCGCGCGTGCGCGCTCGTTACTCATCGCGCTGCACCTCGTCGACGACGCCGACGATGAGCGAGCGAATCGGCACCTCCTGCCCCTGCTTCAGGAGCTGGCGCGCGCCGTTGCCCTCCTGGTTCACCAGCACCAGATCGCCGACGCCCGCCTGCACGCGATCGACCGCGAGGAACGAGTCGCCGCCGTCGACCGGCTGGACGATGAGCAGCTTGTGCCCGTCGTAGGCCGGATGGTGCGCCGTCGCCACGACGCTGCCCTCGACGCGGCACAGCTTCATGGCTCGTGCCGCTCCGCCGCCGCGTCGATGTCGTCGACGATGCCGACGATGGCCGCGTCGACCGGGACGAACCACGGCTCCAGCGCCAGCGCCGCCTCGCGCGAGCCGACCAGGTACACGAGGTCGCCGTGCCCGGCGCGCACGGTGTCGACGGCGACCTCGGGGTCGCGGGTACGCCGGCCCTGGTGGTCGATCGGCTCCACGACGAGCAGCTTCTTGCCCTCGAGCCCCTCGTATTTCCGCTCGGCGACGACGGTGCCGATGACGCGTCCGAGATACATCGGACGCGGACTTTACCGTCGACCGAACGCGCCGTCCAGCTTCGTCCGCAGGGCCAGGTAGTCGTCGCTGGCGGCAAAGCGCGCCAGATCCTCGATGCCGTCGCGATCATCCTCGGCCTGCAGCACCCGTGCGGCGGCGACGATGTCGCCGCTGGCGAGCAGGCCGGCGCGGTTGCCCGTCTTCTGCACGGCGCGCCGCCAGCGGTGCGACGAGAACTCGGTGTTCGCCAGGTCGCGGAACAGCTCGGCCAGCCGCTTGGCGACCTTGTAAGGCAGCGCGCGCTTCCACATCTGCGCCTCGTCCGCTTCGCCGGTCTGATCGGGGCGCCGCCGCCGCGCGTGGCGGGGATGGAAGGCGCGCAAGATGGCGGCGAAGAGGCGGGTGAACTCGGGCGGCGGCAGCGCCGCGGCCAGGATGTACTCGGGACGCGCGATCTCGAGCGCGCGCCCGACGATGAAGCGCACCTCGGGGAGGGGGCGCCCTTCGGTGAGCGCGGGGCCGACGACGATCGCGGTCGGCGGCTGCGCCACCAGCGCCACCTCGGTGAACGAGGGATCGGGCCGGAGATACATCGCCGTCTTGCGGTTGCCGAGCAGGCGCGCGCAATCGGCGTAGGCCCGCGCCAGATCGGTCTTGGCCACCGGCGAGACGCGCTCGTTCGGCCCCACCCCGACGCTCTCGAGCCCCGGCGCCCGCTCGGCCGCGGTGCCCTCGAAGAGCGCGGCGAAGACCCCGGCGAGAGCCAGCGCCTCCTGGTGGGCGAGCAGCGTGTGGTCGTCCTCGTCGAGCGAGCCGCCGCCGTCGTCCTCGGTCTGCGGGGGCGCCGTCTCGGTCAGCTGCCGGCGCTCCTCGTCGCTGATGGCGCCCGAGATGGCGAGCAGCTCGAGGAAGCGACGCCCGCCGTCGCGCGCGCCGGTGCGGGCGTCGATCTTCGCCAGCGCCCGCAGCGAGGGCGCGTGCAGCGGCTCCTCTTGCAGGAGCATCGTGCGGTGCAGCCGCACCTGCTCGTCGTACTGCGGATCCTCGCCGTAGCGCTCGAGCAAGAGCTCGCGCAAGGGCCGCCGCGCCGGATCGGCTTCGAGCGCCTTCTCGAACGCGACCACCGCGCCGCGCGCGTCGCGCAGCCGCTCGCGACACTCTCCGAGGCGCATCCACAAGCTCGCGCGCGCCGCGCGCAGTCCAGGCGTCGGAGCCGGCAGAAGCGGCAGGGCGCGCGTGAGCAGCTGCGCCGCCTCCTCGTCCTTGCCCTCCTGCACCAGCATCGCCGACAGGCCCGCCAGCGTCTCGTGATCGAAGCGGATCGAGCTCCAGCGCCTGCTGCAGCCGCTCCCGCGCCTCGCTCTTGTGTCCGAGCGCGGCATCGAGCGCCGCCGCTTCGCGCAGCCGCTTGGCCCGCTCGGGCGGCGGCGCTTCGCGCTCGAGCAGGCGCGCCGCGGTCGCTGCGGCGGCCTCGATGCGTCCGCCGGCCCGCTGCAGGTTGAGCGCCTTTTCCAGCAGCTTCACCGATGCTGCCTCGCCCGCGGCCGCGACCGCGTGGTCGTAGCTCGTCGACGCGCGCGCGGTGTCGTTCAGCTCCGACAAGATGGCGTCGGCCACGCGCTCGAACCGGACCGCGCGCTCCTCGTGCTCGCGCGTCGCCTGCGCCTGCAGCTCGAGCAGCTCGAGCCCACGCGCCACATCGCCCGCCTCGAGCGCGCGCTCGGCCAGGAGGCCCAGCGCCGCCACATGGCCGGGATGGATGCGCACCGCCGCCTCGACGAGCGGCATGGCCTTGTCCGGCCGGCGCAGCTTGAGCTCGGCGAGCGCGCCGTGATAGACGGCCTCCGCCGCCTCTTCCGGCAGCCGCTCGGCGTCCGGATGATCGGCGACCGCGCCGAGATACTGCGCGGCCTCGCGATAGCGATGCGCGCGATAGCGATTCTCGCCCAGCAGCAGCCGGGTGTGCAGATCGCCCGGCGTCAGTCGATCGGCCTCGAGCAGCGCCTGATAGGCGTCGTCGAGCCGCCCCTGCTGCTCGGCGGCGTCGGCGAGCCGGCGATGGAACTGCGCCGTCACCTGCGGCGGCACGCCCTCCCGTGACGCCGCGTCGCGCAAGCAGAGCCTCGACCTCGTCCCACGCGCCCGACTGCGCCGCCAGATCGGCGAGTCCCTGGATCGCCGGCGGATAGCCGGGCCGGGCTGCCACCGCCTCCCGGAAGCGTCGCGCCGCCTCCTCCGGCTCGCCACGGCGCAACGCCGAGGCGCCGAGGCCGGCGTGCAGCTCCGCCTGGCGCTCGGGCGTCGGCGCGCCGTGCAGCTCCTTGAGCGCGAGCTCGTCGGCGGTGGTGTCGTCGAGCAGCCGGCGGGCCAGCGATCCGTAGAGCGCCACCGCCTCGGGCGCGTCGGGATCCTTCTGCAACGCCCGCTCGAGCGCCCGCTTGGCCGCCTGGTCATCCTTGCGGCGCTCCATGTGCACGCGTGCGGCATCGACCAGCGCCGTCACCGCCTGCGCCGTCGACGACGCGACCTCCGCCTCGCGCTCGCGCGCCGCCGCGTAGCCGTCCCAATCGGCGCCGCCCTGACGCAGCTTGGCCAGCTCGGCGAGCGCGCGTGGATCCTCGGGCTGAAGCTCGAGCGCGTGCTCGAAGGTGCGCTCGGCCGCCACCGCGTCGTCGAGCTGCGCCTCGAGCGCGCCGAGATCGACGTGCATGCGCGCCAGCTCCGCCTTCGACGCGCCGCCCCGCTTGGCCGCGCGAATGCGCGTGCGCAGCACCTCGGCCTGCTCGTCGACCCGTCCGGCGCGCCCGAGCGCGCGCTCCAGCCGCGCGGCGATGGCGTCGTCTTCGGGGTGCATCTTGCGCAGCTGCCGCAGCACGGCCGCCGCGCCCGCGTGATCGCCGATGCGATCGGTCATCAGCGCCGCGCGCCGCTCGAGCAGCGCCACCTTGGCCGCGCGATCGCCGTGATCGCTCCGCCGCGCCAGCAGGCCCTCGAGATCCTTCCAGCGCGACTGCTTCTCGTAGAGGCGCTCGAGCGCCTGCGCCGCCTCGTCGTCGCCGGGGTCGGCGTCGTGCACTGCGCCGTAGGCCTCGATGGCGCGCTCGGGCAGCTCCAGCTCCTTCTCGAAGATGGCGCCGATGCGCCTCCGGATCGCTCGCGCCTGCTGCTGCCCGCTCTTGCCCTGCGAGTCGTGCACGTCGAGCTCGCGGGTCAGCGACTCGATCACCTTGGACCACTGCCCGACCGACTCGTACAGCCGCGCCAGGTTGGCGAACGCCGGCGCGTGGTCGGGATACTCGCGTGCCACGTGCGTCCAGGCGTCGATCGCCTCGTAGGTGTTGCCCAGCTTCTCGTAGACGTCGGCGAGCTCGAGCGCGCGCAGCTTGCGCGCGTCGCCGGTGGGCATGCGCTCCATGAGGCCGTGCAGGCGGCGCTCGAGCAGCGTCGCCAGCTCACCCCAGCGCTGGGATTGCCGATAGACCGCCTCCAGCCGCGACATCGCCGCCTCGTCGTCGGGCTGCATGCCGAGCGCGCGCAGGTAGCGCTGCTCGGCGTCGGCGGCGTCGCCCTGCTTTTCGCGCACGCGCGCCGAGTCGATCAACAGGCGCACCGCGCGCTCGGCGTTGCCCGTCTGCTCGATGGTGGCGTCGAGCACGCCGACGAGCTGGCCCCAGGCGTCGTTCGACTCGGCGAGCCGTTCCAGCGCGCTGCGCGCCGCCTCGTTGTCGGGATCGAGCTTGAACGCGCCGGCCAGCGCAGCGAACGCCTTGTCGAGATCGCCGGCGCCTTTTTCCCACATCTCGCTGACCGCCAGCAGGTGGCCGAAGTGCTCGTGCTCGTCCTCGGCCGGCAGGTTGAGCTGCACCAGCGCCAGCTCGTCCCAGGCCAAGTGCGGCCCCTCGAGCGTCTGCGGCTGCACGCGGACCACGGGGCTCTTCGGCGACGGCGACGGTGGCGGCGGCGTCGGCCGGCGCGCCGAGGCGCCGTTGCGCCCCACGCCGACGACCACTGCGACGTCGGAGATCGACAGCTCCATCGTCGGCGGCTGCTTCTGCGGCCGCGCGATGGTCATGAGATCGTTGATCGACAGCTCGACGGTGGGATCGCGCCGCGGCGCCAGTCGGTGCGGCCGCGAGTCCTCGAACATCACGTCGTCGAGCGCGACCTCCAGGGTCGGCTCGCGTGGCGGCTTGCTGCTCTCGATGAGCATGCCGCCGGCGGCGCTGGCGTGCGGCATCGGCGGCGGTGCCGACACCGGCACGCGCAGCACCGGCGGCGGCTTCGGCTCTTCCTTGATCTCGCCGACGATGCGCGCCAGCCGCCACAGGTGCCCGCGGATCGCCTCGTCCTTGGGCGCGAGCTGGAACGCGCGCAGATAGGCGCGGAAGGCGCGCAGCGGATCCTTGACCTTCTCCTCGACGATCGCCGCCGCCTCGCACGCGATCGCCAGCTGCTCTTCCTCGGGCGCCCAGTGAAAACGATAGCCCTCGACGGCGAGCGCGTCGTCCCAGCGGCGCGTCTGCTCCGCCAGCCGCCGCACCTCGCCCAGCAGCACCGTGTCCGCCGGCGCATAGGGGAACGCGTGCATCAGCTCGTCGAGCGCGCCGGACGCGTCCTTCTGCCGCTGCTCGCGCACCTCGGCGCGCTTGCGCAACAGCAAGAGCTTCTGCGTCGCGCTGCCGCGCGCGATCAGCTGCTCGTAGACGTCGAGCAGGCCCTGCGCGTCGTTGGCGCGCACGCTCAGCCGCTCCAGCTCGGGCAGGAGGCGCTCGCCGTGCGGATCGAGCTCGAGCGCCGAGCGCACCACGGCGAACGCGCGCTTGGGATCGTGCAGCTTCTCGTCGGCGATGGCGGCGACCTGCAGCCGCGACTCGAGCCCGGGCATGGTCGCCCAGACCGCGCACATCTCTTCCCACAGCCCGTGGCGCTCCGCCATCTGCCGCAGCTCGGGGAGGATGCCGTCGTCGCCGCCGAGCTCGGACGCCAGGCGCAGGTAGTCGAACCCGCGCTTGGGATCGCGCAGCTTCTGTTCGGCCGTCGTCGCCAGCGCGCGCAAGATGGCGATCGACTCCGGGCGCGTGCTCGCCGCCTCGGACAGCTCCAGCCGCTTTTCGTCGACGGAGCAGAGCGCCTCCCAATCCTCGACCTGCCGGTAGAGCGCCGCCAGCGCCTGCAGCGCTTCGACGCTGTCGGGCCCCAGCTCGCTCACGCGCCGCCACGCCGCGATGGCGCGCCGGGCGTCGACGCCGCTGTCCTCGCCCGCGCCGCCGGCCTGCTTGCGGGGCGCCCAGCGGCGCGCGATGTCGATGGCGATCGACAGCTTCTGCGCCGGATCCTCGGTCAGGAACAGCTCGCGCTCGGCGATGCGCAGGCTGCCGTCGAGATCGCCGGCCGCCGCCAGCAGCTTTTGCAGGCGCGCGTGCGCCTCGAGATCACGCGGCGCCAGCTCGGCCAGCACGTGACGCAAGATCTCGATGGCGCGCTCCGGGTTCTTCAGCCTCTCGTCGGCGAGCTGCGCCCGCTCGAGCGCGACCGCGACCGCGTCGGCGCCCTCGGCGTGGGCCTGCCGCCGCTGTAACACATCGTCGAGCAGCGCCCAGTCGCCGCGCGCGCGCGCCAGCCGGGTCAGCCCCTCGAGCGCCTCCTTGTCGGTCGGACGGCGCTCGATGACCTCCCTCCAGGCCCGGGCCGCGCGCATGGCGTCGTTGAGCTTGCCGTCGACAATGCGGGCAAACCGCTTCCACGGCTCGGTGCCCTCCGGCCCCGCCGGCACCTTGGCCAGCGTGCGCTCCATCGCCGCCGCCGCCTCGGGCCACTTGCCGAGCTCGGCTTCGAGCCGTCCGAGCGCCTCGAGCGCCTTGAGATCGTTCTTGTCGAGCTTGACGATGCGCTCGAAGCGCTCCGCGGCCGCCGCCGCGTCGCCGTGCTTTTCGTACAGCGCCGCCAGCCGGTGGAGCAGTGGGATCCGCTCCGCCGGCGTCGCCGCCGCGCCTGCGTGCGCCTCGAGCACCTCGATGAGCCGCGGCTCGGCCGCTTCGCCGCCGCGCTCGGCCGCCGCCTCCAGGCGCCGGAGCGCGTCGCGGTCGCCGGGGAGCTGCTCCAGGATCTCGCCGCACGCCCACTCGACGCCCTCGAGATCGTGCAGCCGCTCGTCGTAGAGCACGGCGAGCTTGCGCAGCAGGTTCAGCTTCTCGACCTTCTCCTTGGCGGCGCGCAGCTGCTTGCGCAGCGTCTCGGCCACCTCGGCCTGGTTGCCCTCGCGCTCCGAGAGCTCGGCCAGCGAGCGATAGATGGACGCGTCCTGCGGCCGCAGCTCGAGGGCGTCGTTCCACAGCTGCCGCGCGCGCGGCAGATCGTGCCGCTCCCGGTGCACCTGCCCCAGCCGCTTGAGCACCTCGGCGCGCGTGTCCTTGTCGCGCGCGCCCTCGAGCTCGCGCTCGAGCGACGCGGTCATCGACGCCCAGCGCTCCTGCTTCTGCGTCAGCCGCTTGAGCTCGCTGCCGCCCTTGGGCGACGGTGCCAGCGCCTCCGCTCGGCGCCACGCGTCGGCCGCCATGGCGATGTCGCCCAGCTTCTTCTCGTACAGGTCGGCCAGCTCGGCCAGGCGCCGCGGCTGATCGCTGCAGCGGCGCCGCCTCCACCGCCTGCTCGGCGATGCCGACCAGCGTCGCGTAGTCGCGCTTCTGCGTCAGGTGATCGGCGAGCAGGTGATAGGCGTCGGGGTGCACCGGATCGGCCGCCAGCGCCTCGAGCAGCGACGACTCGTAGCGCTCGCCGTTGGCGGCGCGCTGCCAGTGCGTGGCCACGTCGACGAGCAGATCGGCCCGATCGCGCCCCTCCAGGTCGCCCACCAGCTGCTCGCGCAGCTCGGCGATCTGCGCCCAGCGCTTCTGCGTGGTCAACAGCTCCTCGAGCCGCTCGACGACGAGCGCGGTGTCGTCGCCCTCGTCGTGCGCCTCGACGAGCGCGGCGGTCGCCTCTTCGGCGTCGCCGGCCTCGATCGCCAGCTCCGCCAGCTTGAGGGCGCGCCGCGGCACCGGCGCGCCCTGGCGATAGAAGCGGCGCAGCTCGTCGGGCCGCCGGGCGTCGAGGTAGGCCCGCTCGAGGCGCGTCGCCGCGTCGAGGTGATAGGGGTCGGCGCCGAGCGCGCGCCGCAAAAAGGCGATCTGCCCCTCGACGTCGCCGCGGGCCGCGCGCTCGTCGGCGAGCTCGACGAACAGACGGGCGGCGCGGTCGAGCTGCGCCTCGTCCTGCCCGGCCATCGGAAAATCGGGCGAGATGTAGAGCGACGCCAGCGCCTCCTTGGCGACGGCGTCGTGCGGGCGCAAGCGCACCGCCTCCTCGAGCCGTACCGCGGCCTGGCCCCAGTCCTTGAGCTTGTCGGCGAGCATGCGGCCGAGCGCGACCAGGATCTCGCCGCGCTTGTCGCGGCTCGACGTCGTCTCCAGCTCGACCTCGTACAGGCGCACCACCATCGGCCAGTCGCCGAGCGCACGATAGACACGGCGGCCGGCGTCGATGGCGTGGGCGTTGTCGGGATCGATCTTGAACGCGCGCTCGTAGGACGCCATCGCTCGATCGATGCGTCCGAGATCGGTTTCGTAGAGCGCGCCGAGCTCGAGATCGATGGTGGCGCGCAGCCGCGGCTCGGCGGGGCCCTTGTCGGCCTCGGCGACGGCGCGCTCGTACAGGTCGACGGCGCCGAGGAGATCGCCGCGCTCGCGCACGAGCTGCGCGGCCTTGCGATAGGCATCCGCGGCGGGTCCGCCGCGTGACGCCTGCGCTTTCTTCAAAAGCTCGTCGATAGCAGCGGCGGCCATTCGGTCGTGTGCACGATTCCCGTGTGCGGACCGAAGCTTACCACGCGTGTCACAAAAGACGCTACGGCAAACGGATCCTACGATCACGCCCGGCCGGCGACTCCCGCGACGCTGCAGTTTGCCGCTTGGCTCCGGCCGACCTCCGGACGTATTCTCTTCGTTTGGGGCGTGCGTCCCGGCCATGGCGGCCGGCCCTGGCCACGACGCTGATGCGCGGCCCCCCGCCGGACCTGACGCCGCCCGCACGCCGGCGATCGCGACGACGACCGAGCACGCCAACACGAAGCCGACGAGGAGCACGCCCGCATCCATGACTGCCGTTCGCTATCAGCTGCCCAATGGCCTCCGCGTGGTCCTGCAGGAGAACCACGCGGCCAAGGTCGTCGCGTTTCAAGCGTGGGTGGCCGTGGGCTCGGCCGACGAGCCGCCCGAGCTGGCCGGCATCGCGCACGTCTTCGAGCACATGCTGTTCAAGGGCACCGCGCGCCGCGGCGTCGGGCAGATCGCGCGCGAGGTCGAGGCGGCGGGCGGCGAGATCAACGCCTGGACCTCCTTCGACCAGACCGTCTACCACCTGGTGCTGGCCTCGCGCTTCTTCGACACCGGGCTCGATATCCTCGCCGACGCGCTGCAAAATTCGTCCTTCGATCCCAAGGAGCTCGAGCGCGAGCTCAAAGTAGTGCTCGAAGAGGTGAAGCAGGGCGAGGACAACCCGTCGCGGGTCGCCACCCAGGCGCTGTTCGGCGCGGCCTTCACGCGCCATCCCTACCGGCGGCCGGTGATCGGCTACACCAAGACGGTCAAGTCGTTCACGCGCGAGCGGCTGCTCGACTTCTTCCGGCGCTGGTACGTCGCCAACAACGTGACGCTCGTGGTCGTCGGCGACTTCGAGCGTCAAGCGCGCGCAGGCGGCGATCGCCGAGGCCTGGGGCAAGATGCCGTCGCGCCCGCGGCGCGCCCAGCGATCGGCGCGAGCCGGAGCAGAAGACGGTCGCGCTGCAAGGTGGTGACGCAGGACGTCCGTGAGACCCAGGTCGGTGTCGCCTTCCACATCCCCGGGCATCCACCACGACGACACCGCCGCCCTCGATCTGTCTGGCGATCATCCTCGGCCAGGGCGACTCGTCGCGGCTGACCCGCGTGGCTCAAGCGGCGCGATCAGCTCGTCACCGACGCCTTCGCCTACTCGTACACGCCGCGCGATCCCGGCCTGCTCGTCGCCGGGGCGACGCTGCCGCCCGCTGAGCTCGAGGCGGCGTTCGCCGGCCTGATGGCCGAGACCTTCCGCCTGCGCCACGAGGAGGTCAGCGACACCGAGCTGCAGAAGGCCAAGGCGATCATCGAGTCGGACGCGATCTATCAGAAGGAGACGGTGCAGGGGCAGGCGCGCAAGCTCGGCTTCTTCGAGACCGTCGGCGGCGGCATCGACTGGGAGGACGAGTACAACCGCCAGGTGCGCGCGGTGACGCCGGCGACGCTGATGGCGGCGGCGCAGAAGTACCTCACCGTCGACAACGCGACCATCGCCGCGCTCGTCCCGGACAAGAAGTCGACCGAGCCGAAGAAGCTGGAGGCGCAGCTGACCGCGGCGCTGGCGGCGCGCGTCGGACAAGTCGCGGGCCTACTGGGTGCCGCCGGCGGTGGCGCCGTCGTCGCGCGACGAGGAGGTCGTGCGCGTCAAGCTGCCCTCGGGCGCGCGCCTGCTCGTCAAGCGCGACTCCGTCGGTGGGGCTGGTGGCGATGCGCGCGGTGTGGATGGGCGGGCTGCGCTACGAGGACGCGCGCACCAACGGCGTCAACAACCTGTTGGCGGCGCTGGTCACCCGCGGCACCGGCACCCGCACCGGCGACGAGCTGGCCCACGAGGTCGAGGCCATGGCCGGCTCGATCGGCGGCTTCTCCGGGCGCAACTCCTTCGGCCTGCGCGCCGAGATGCTGGCGCGCCACTGGGAGCGCGGCCTCGAGCTGGTCGCCGACTGCATCCTCGATCCCGCGTTCAGCGACGAGGAGCTGGAGAAGGAGCGGCGCCAGGCGCTGGAGGAGATCCGCACCCAGGCGGACAACATCTCGTCCGAGGCGTTCCGCCTGTTCCAGCAGACGCTGTACGTGAAGCATCCCTATCGGCTCGACGTCATCGGCACCGCCGACGCGGTGGCGGCGCTGACGCGGCGGCGCCTGGTCGACTACTACAAGCGGCACGTGGCCACCGTCGCAGATGACGCTGGCCATCGTCGGAGACGTCGATCCGCAGGCGGTGGTGCAAAAGGCGCGCGCCCTGTTCGGATCGGCGGGCAAGGCCGCGCCGTCGCCGGCGGCGCCAGCGGCGCCCTGGGACGCGGCGCATCCGATCGTCGGGCAAGAGGTGCTCAAGTACCAGAACAAGCAGCAGGCACACGTCGTCTACGGCTTCCCCGGAACCACGATCATCGACCGCGATCGCTTCGCGCTCGAGGTGCTGGCGACGATCTTGTCGGGGCAGGGCGGGCGCCTCTTCGTCGAGCTGCGCGACAAGCGCGGCCTCGCCTACCGGGTGAGCGCGTTCTCGGTCGAGGGCGTCGACCCGGGCTATTTCGCGGTCTACATCGCCACCTCGCCGGAGAACCTCGCCGTCGCCAAGAGCGGCATCGAGGAGGAGCTGGGCAAGGTCGCGGCCACGCCCGTGCCCAAGGCCGAGCTCGAGCGCGCCAAGCGCTACCTGGTCGGCGCGCACGAGATCTCGCTGCAGCGGCGCGCTGCGCTCGCCTCGACGCTGGCGTTTCACGAGGCCTACGGCGTCGGCTGGGACGAGTACCGCCGCTACGCGCCCGGCATCCTCGGGGTCAGCGCCGCCGACGTGCAGCGCGTCGCCGCCAAGTACCTCGATCGCCGGCGGGCCATCGTCGCCACGGTCAAGCCGGAGGAGGCCGCGCCGCTCGCCGCCAGGACCAAGGCCGCACGCGCCGCCGACAAAGCCGCGCGTGCCGGCGGCAATCGCACGCGGCGATAATGGTGTCATAATCAGGATCCCGTGCCCGTCGACGCGACGCAGCCCGAGGATCCAATCGTCGGCCGCCTCCTGGCCGATCGCTACCGCGTGCTGGCGACGCTCGGCCGCGGCGGCATGGGCGCCGTCTACCGCGTCGAGCACGTGATGCTCAAAAAGGAGCTGGCGCTCAAGTTCCTCCACCCGGAGCTGGGTCGCCTGGAGGAGGTGGCGCGCCGCTTCGAGCGCGAGGCGGAGGCCGCGGCGCGCCTCGACCACCCCAACATCGTCCAGGTCACCGACTTCGGGCGCACCGCCGACGGGATGCTCTTCCTCGTCATGGAGCTGTTGCAGGGGCAGTCGCTCACCGGGCTCATCCGCCCGGGCGGCGTCGGGCGCCCGCTGCCGGTGGAGCGGGCGCTGCACATCGAGCGGCAGATCCTGCGCGCGCTCGAGCACGCGCACTCGAGCGGCATCGTTCACCGCGACCTCAAGCCGGACAACGTCATGATCGGCGAGCGCGACGGCGAGCGCGACGTCGTCAAGCTGCTCGACTTCGGGATCGCCAAGATGACCGCGCCCGATGCGGGCGGAGCCGCCGGCGCCGCCCCGAGCGGGGAGGCGCTCACCCAGGCCGGCGTGGTCTTCGGTACGCCCGAGTACCTGTCGCCCGAGCAGGCGATGGGCGAGGAGGCCGACCGCCGCGCCGACCTCTACTCGGCGGGCATCGTGCTGTACGAGATGCTCACCGGCAAGCGGCCGTTCGACGCCCCTTCGAAGGTGGCCATCGTCTCCATGCACCTGACCAAGCAGGCGATGCCGGTGACGCAGGCGGCGCCCGACGCCGGCGTGCCCAAGTGGCTCGATCGCGTCGTCGAGCGTGCGATGGCCAAGAAGCGCGACGAGCGCTACGCCACGGCGCAAGCGTTCCTGCAGGCGCTCGATTGGTCGGCGGGCCCGTCGCTCGGCATGTCGGTGGTGCCGGGTGGGTCGTCGCTCGGGGCGCTCGCCGCGCTGGAGCGCGCACGCGTGGCCGTCCGCGATCGCATCGGTGGAGCGTGGGGCTTTTTGGTGCGGCGCGCGCGCGAGGCGGGCGTGCCCCTGCCGCGCGCGTTCGTCGGCGCCGGCCTGGCGCTGGTGGTAGCCCTCGTCGCCATCGTCTTCGTCATGCGACGCGGCGAAGGGCCGCGCCCGGCGCCGGCTGCGCTGGCCGATGCGCTGCGGCACGCCGAGGCGCTCCTCGGGCGTGGGGAATTAGAAGGGGCTCGCGCCGCGTTACAGCAATTGCAGTCACAACATCCGGAGACCGCGCGCGTGCACTACCTTCTGGGCAACCTCGACTATGCGCAATCAGAGCGTCAGCGCGCGCTCGCCGACTACCACGACGCCGTCCGCCTCGACGGCGGCTACGCCAACGACGCCGTCCTGCGGGCCAACGTGCGCGCCATGCTCGACCGCCACAACGAAGGACCGGCCGCCGTCGCCCTGCTCGCCGACGACATCGGCAAGGCGGCGCTGCCCGATCTGGTCGCCTGCGCCAAGAGCTGCCGCGATGACCGCGTCCGTCGCAAGGCGGCCGAATCGGCCATCAAGATCGGCGGCCCCAAGCTCATCGCCGAGGAGGGCAAGCCGCTCGACGACGACGACGCCGCCGCCGAGGTGGTGGAGCGGTTGCGCAGCGGCAAGAGCTGCCGCGAGCGCAAGGCGGCCGCGCTCGAGCTCATCGGCACGGGAGACAAGCGCTACCTCGACAGCTTGCGCGCGGCGCGCGATCGCCGCGGCGGCCTGTTCGGCCTGGAGTCGATCAACGGCTGCATGCGCCGCGAGCTCGACGCCGCCATTCGCAAGCTCGACCAGGGGAGCAAGTGATGGCGAAGCCGGCGTACAAGAAGGAGATGCTGCGCCGCTCCGATCCGCTGACGAGCCTGCTGCTCGTGTTCCCGCTGTTCGTCGTCTATCAGATCGGCGTCCTGTCGATGCCGTCGACCTACAACGGCGCCGACCTCATCACCTCCGAGATGTTGCACCTGCTCCACGGCAACTCCCATACCTATCTCCTGGTCAACGTCGCGCTGGCGCTCCTGTTTCTCCTCCTGGTCCTCGTCCTCCGACGGAAGAACACCTTCGACCCGCGCCTCTTCGTACCCGTGCTCCTCGAGAGCGCCATCTACGCGCTGACGATGGGCTCGCTCATCTGCTTCGTGATGATCGATTTTCTGCACATCGATCCCAAGCTCTTCATCGGCTGCGCCGCAGGTCCCGAGCAGGCGAGCCCGGCCGCCAAGCTGGTGCTGTCGCTCGGCGCCGGCGTGCACGAGGAGCTGCTGTTCCGCCTCGTCATGGTCGGCGGCGGCGTCTGGCTCTTCGAGCGCGCCTTCGGCCTCCGCCGCTGGCTCGCCATCGCGCTGGCCTTCGCCATCTCGTCCGTGCTCTTCTCCGCCGCGCACCACATCATCGGCGGTGAGCCGTTCCACGTGGGCGCCTTCACCTACCGCATCCTGTGCGGTCTGGTGTTCGCCACGATCTTCCAGACACGCGGCTTCGCCGTCGCCGTCTATACGCACGCGCTCTACGACATCTACGTCTTGCTAGTCCGCGGCTGACGCCCTAGGCTCTCGTAGATGGCTGGCGATCCCTACCTCGACTACCTGGCGCGCTTCGAGGCGCAAGTGGGCGCGCTCGCCGTCGGCGCCTACGGCAAGGTGCACGGCAAGCTGGTGCGCAAGCTCTCCGCCGAGGAGTTCGCTACGCGCCACACCGAGTTCGCCACGCTCGACAAGACCTACCGCGGCATCATCGAGCGCGGCGACACCATCAATGACGCGGTCGTGCGCCTGTGGCGCGAGCGCCGCGCCGAGCTCCTCATCGAAGGCCCCGAGCCGGGCACGCTCCCGCGCTAGGCTGGCGCTCTGATGATTCATCCCATCTCGGTGCGAGCTCTCGAAAGGTTCCGCTTTCAAACCCGCGTCGCATCGAGAGCGCGACAGAGCGCCACGTCCGGCTCCGAGCGCACTGCCCCCCCGCTGGGCTCAAACAGTCCTCGCCACCGGACCGCTGTGCTCGATTCCACCCCTTGCCTGTGCTGCGGAACTCGCCCAGCGGGGCAGTGCGCGCGGAGCCTCTGTGCTCGTCCAAGAACCGGACGGTCGCAGCGGGTGGAGAGGCTGCTCTCGACGACGCGCGAGCTTCGGCAATCGTGCTTGGCGGACGGCTCCGACGACCTCCCGCGGCCCCTCGGCGCCTACCGGCGACACTGACGCTGCCTGCTCAATCAAACGCGGAGATGTGAAGAATCATGAGAGGCTGGCCCTAGGCTTAGTAGTAGAAGCCTAGCCCGAGCGAGATGAGGTGCTGCGCCGACCCGCGGTCGGCGAGGGTGATCGTGTTGTTGCGCCGCGACAGCCCGGTGTAGTGCGTCGCCACGAACTCGTACGCGTAGGCGGCCTCGATGGCCAGCTGCCCCTTGTACTTGGTCTGACCGGGTTGCATCACGACGAACGACAGCGCCCCGCCGAAGAACGCGCCGAACGTGGTCGACTGGGCGCCGTCCTCGAGCCCGACGGTCTGGGCGCGCTGCGCCGGCACCAGCCCGCCGCCGAAAAGCGAGATGCCGAACGGTCGCCCAGCCAGCGTGAACAGCGCCGGCGCCGCCAGGCTGAGCCCGATGGTCATGCCGAGGATGCGGTCCGACGGCAGCTTGACGCGCACGTCCGGCTGCACCAGGTTCAGCACCATCTGCCCGCCGAGCCGCAGGCGCACGCTGAGCCCGCCGACCACGCCGAAGTGAATGCCCGCTGACACGCCGCCGTCGATGGTGTGGGACTGCACGCCGAGCGTCACCGCCGTGCCGTCGGTCGGCTGGATGTAGCGGAGCGCCGCCGCGCCCGCGAACATGTAGCTCGCATCGCCGCCGAGCAAGATGTACCTGCCGACCGTGCCGGTTACGCCGAGCCCGATCTGCGCACCGAACGCGTTGGTCGATCCCTCGTAGTTGGCCAGCGTGCCCATGCCGTTCGAGGTGAAGCGCTGGCTCAGGATCGCGATGCCCGCGCGCACGGCGGGCGTCAGGTACACCCTGCCGTGTGAGGTCCAGTAGTCCTTGACGACCGTGCCCTCCGCCGATTCCGACGACTCGTCGCTGCGGGAGGCCACCTTCTTCTGCTTGCGCTTCTTCTTCTTCGGCTTTTCCTCTTCGTCGCCCTGCTGCGCCGACTGGCCCCCATCCGCCGCCAGGCCCGGCGGCGTCTCATTCTCGACATCGCGCGCCTTGCGCTTGGGCGGGGGCGCCTCCTCTTCGGGCGGCGGCTCGACCTTGGCCTGCTTCTTCTGCTTCTTCGGGGGCGGGGGCGGGGGCGCCTCCTCTTCGGGCGGCGGCTCCTCGGCCTTGGCCAGCTTGGCCTTCTTCTTGGCCCCCTCGGGCGTGATGGTCGGTGGCGGCGCGGCCTCTTCCTGCGCCGACTCGTCCGGTGGCGGTGTCGACGTCGCCACCTTGCCCGGCTTGACCGCCCGCGCCTGGATCCAGGCGGTCTCACCGCCGCCGATGTCGATGTTGATCCACTTCTTGTCGGCCGATCGCTTGACGATCTGCACCTGCTCGCCGCGGCGCAGGATGCCGAGCACTGCGCCCGTCGCCGACGGCCGTCCGTACAGGTTGGCCTCGTTGACGCTGACGATGAGCTTGAGCTCCTCGCCCTCGTGATAGCGCGACTTCGAGACCCAGGCCTCGGGCCGAACGCCGCGCGGCTTGGCCAGCGGCCGCACCGGCTCGTCGTCGGAGGCCTCTTCGCCGGCGTCCTCGTCCTCGGCGCGCAGCCCTTTGACCGCGGCGGCCTGGATCCAGCCCTCATGACCGCCGGCGCGCACGTGCACCCAGTTGCCGTCCTCGGTCTTGCCGAGCATCGGCACCTTCTTGCCCGCCGGCAGCCGCTCGACGATGCGCGACGACGTCGTCGGCTTCTCGCGCAGCATGGTGCGTACTTTGATTTCGACCGACGCCGCCAGCGCCGCCGACGCCGTGGCCACGAGGACCGCTACGATGAGTACCGCCTGCAGAGGACGGCGTAGCTTCACTGTTTGGGTGCTCCTGCCTGGATCCAGGCGAGCCACTTCATGTACGTCGGGTCGCTGACCGAAGCGAAGGGGGTGGTGCCGGCATGCCCGGAGCCGGACCCTGCCAACGGATTACGCAAGAAGGGTGACTGATCGGGAGCGGTCAAGTTCAGCTCGTTCATCACCGACATGTAGTTGGCATCGATGTCCGCCTGCGCGGTGGCGTTCGCCTTGACGGTCATGACCGAGCCGTCTCCGGCCGTGCCGTGACACGCGGTGATGGTGCAGCCTTTGGCATCGAGGTCCATCTGGATGTCCGGGAAGAACTTCGCAGCATTTGGACCCATCTCGCCGCCGCCCCCTTGGCTCAGGTCGACCTGGGCGAACGACATATCCTGTCCGCTGCCCGACGCGCTGAGCTCCACGAGGTCCCCGGTGCAGCCGGCCATTACCACGATCACAAACCCGTAGAAAATTCGCATGCGGTTCCGTTCAGCAAGCGCCGTGCCTCGGCAAGGACGTGATTCCATTTGGACAATCGTCCCCCATGTGGGGCTGCGGACCCCGGTTTGGACCCGCCGAGCCCCACGATACCACATCCAGACCGGGCGCCGGCTCAGAAACCTTTAGGGATCTTACCGAGGTCGACCTGGGCCAGGGCAGCGCGGATGAGCTGCGACTTATTGGCCTTGGTGTGTCCGCGCCGCTTGAGCTCGTCGACCATCGACTCGAGATGCTCGATGTCCTCGTTGTAGAGGGAAATGCACACCACCTTGTAGTGGGTCGGCTTCTCTTTGGGCTTGAGCGCCGGCGCATCGTTGGCCGCGATCGGCTCCGGAACCGGCTTGTAGAAGCGCTCGAGGATCGAGTCTGCGGCGAGCGGATCGTCGCCCATGAGGCGCTTTTCGACCTGGCGTTGCGGTTTCATGCGGCCTCCGGACGCGGGTGGGGGATCGGCGCCGCGTTTGCCACGTAGCGCGCGACCAGGCGGCGGTAGTCTTCGGCGCCCGGCGAGTCGGGCGCGTACTCGAAGATTGTCTGGCGGTGGCTGGGCGCCTCGGCCAGCCGCGTCGAGC
Organism: uncultured delta proteobacterium; assembly: GCA_963816965.1. GTDB lineage: Bacteria > Myxococcota_A > Polyangia > Palsa-1104 > Palsa-1104 > JAQBQH01. The sequence continues at coordinate 1,002,103 of CAWFMP010000004.1, read as the reverse complement.
GGCGAATCGGCTCGTAGAGGCGCTCCTTGAAGTGCCCGCTCAACGTGTCGACCGCCTCCCGCGCCAGGCGGGTGCGCGCGTCGAAGAAGGTCGGCACCACGCCCGAGATGCGCACCGTGTGGCCGAGGTGCTTGTCGATGTCCTTGAGCGTCTTCAAGACCTGCTTGACGCCGACCAGCGCGAGGTAGTCGCAGCTCACCGGAATCAGGACCTCGTCGGCAAAGCGTCAGCGCGTTCTGGTTGAGCAGCGACAGCGACGGGCCGCAGTCGAGGACGATGTACTGGTAGCGGGTGCGCAGCGTCGCGAGCCGATCGGCCAGCACGCGGTCGCGCGCACCGTCGATGCGGGCCAGGAAGACCTCGGCCATCGCCAGCGTCGCGTCGGCGGTGATGACGTCGAGGTGGCCGCGCACCGGCACGACGACCTCTTCGGGCCTGGTCGCGCCGTCGACGAGCAGGTGATAGAGGGTGCGCTCGCCGCGGATGCCGAGCGAGGTGCCGACGTTGCCCTGCGCGTCGACGTCGACCAGGAGCGTGTCGTAGCCGCGATCGGCGATGCCGGCGGCGAGGTTGACCGCCGTCGTGGTCTTGCCGGTGCCGCCCTTCTGGTTGAGGATGGCGACGCGGCGCGAACGTCGCTGGCCGGCGAACGCGGCGTCGCCGAGCGACGCCTTGCGGCAGTCGAGCGTACAGAAGTAGCGGCGATCGCTGCCGCTCGGGCCCCCGGGAACCGCCACCTGGTAGGCGAACTGCGGCGCGAACTCGCGGGCGCAGACGACGCAGCGAACGGTCAGGGACGACATGATTCCATGAAACGCTCGCCCGACGGGGCGCGCAATTTTTTTGGCGTCGAAATCCGGACAGCCCTGTCGCGATCCGGACGCCTCGCGCCGACGGTCGGCGCGCAGTTCGGCCTGGCCGCGCGGTTGCAATGGCAGCGCCGCATGCGGAGACCCAGGATCCTGATGCTACCCATGGCGCTGCTCACCGTCGCGCTCCTCGGTGGCGCCGAGGGCATCGACAAGGGCGAGCTCGAGTGCGAAGAGGCGGTCAAGCACCTCATCGACTGCTGCCCGAACGACGCCGTGCCCAAGGCCATCGACTGCTACGTCGGGCGGGGCTGCGACGATCACGCCGCGGACCTGACGCCGGCGCAGTCGGTGTGCCTGCGCGACTCGAGCTGCGACGATCTCTACGCCTCGGGCGCGTGCAACGCGCCGGCGCGCGCGTGCCTGCCGTGATGCGCGGGCTTTTGCCGCTGTTCGCGGTCGCGGTTTGGGCCGCCACCGCGGAAGCGCAAGAGATGGTCGAGATCCCCACGCCGCCGCGCCCGCCGTGCTGCGTCGTCGCTGCGGTCAAGCCGCCGTCGCCCCCGCCGACGCTGCTCCTCGACGTCCTGGTCGGACCGACCTACCGCCGCGCGTTCAAGGAGGACTTCGCGGCCGCTGCCGTCGAGGTCGAGGTCGGCGCGCAGAACCGCTCCTTCGGCATGGGGGCCCGCTTCTCGGCGGCGCTGGGCGCCACGCGTGTCGGCCTGCCGTATCAGTTCCTGACCATCGGCCCGGCGCTGAGCTTCCGCGTCTCGCCGCGGATCCGGCTCGCCCTGGCGTTCACCTTCGGCGCGCTGGTCTACGAGCGCGTCTCGGCGACGGCGGCGAGAGATCCCGCCGTGTGGGGGCTCAGCGCCGGGGTCAACGGCACCTTGTCGGTGGACCTGGTGCGTACGCGCCGCGACGGCGCGCTCTACGCGCTCGGCCGCGTCGGCTACGACTACATCGACAACACCAGCAGCGATCCGATCGACACCGGCTCGTCGCTCGCGCTCACCTGTGCGCTCGGGTACCGCTACTGACGGTGCCGTGCTATTGGACGCGGATGCTTCCGCTCGACGATCTGACCGTCCTCGACCTGTCGCGCATCCTCTCCGGCCCCTACTGCTCGATGTACCTCGGCGACTTCGGCGCCCGCGTCATCAAGCTCGAGCACCCCGAAGGCGGCGACGACACGCGCGGCTTCGGCCCGCCCTTCGTCGGCGGCGAGTCGACCTACTTCATGTCGATCAACCGCAACAAGGAGTCGGTGGCCATCGACTTCAAGCACGCGCAGGGCCGGGCGCTGCTGCAGCGCGCTGGCCGCGCGCGCCGACATCCTCCTCGAGAACTTCCGCCCCGGCGCGCTCGCGCGCCTGGGCCTCGACTACGACGACGCTGCGCGCGCTCAACCCGCGCCTCATCTACTGCAGCATCTCCGGCTTCGGCCACACCGGCGACGCCGACTGGGTGCGCCGCCCCGGCTACGATCTCGCCATCCAGGGCATGGGCGGCCTGGCGTCGCTGACCGGCCCCGCCGACGGCGCGCCCTACAAGGTCGGCACCTCGATCGCCGACATGATCGCCGGCCTCTACGCGCTCAGTCGGCATCCTCGTGGCGCTGCACGCGCGCGCGCGCACCGGCCGCGGCCAGCACGTCGACGTCTCGATGCTCGACGGCCAGATCTCGCTGCTCACCTATCACGCGGGGATCCACTTCGCGACCGGCGCGCGTGCCGGCGCGCCGCGGCAACCAGCACCCGTCGATCTCGCCCTACGAGACCTATCGCGCGCGCGACGGCTTCGTGAACATCGCCGTCGGCAACGACGCGCAGTGGCGCGCGCTCTGTGCCGCGCGGTCGGGGCGCCGCTCGACGCGCTCGCCGAGGACGCGCGCTTCGCCACCAACGCCGGCGCGCGTCGAGCGCCGCGCCGAGCTCGCCGCCATCCTGGAGCCGCTGGTCGCGGCGCGCACCGTCGACGGACTGGATCGCGCTGTGCGACGGCGCCGGCATTCCGTGCGGCCCCATCCTCGACGTCGCCGCAGGCGCTGGCCCACCCGCAGGTGCGGGCGCGCGGCATGGTCGTGCCGCTCGCGCACCCGACGGCCGGCGACATCCGCGTCACCGGCGTGCCGGTGCGGCTGTCGGACACGCCGGGCGCGGTGCGCACGCCGCCGCCCCGCCTGGGCGAGCACACGCGCGCCGTCCTCGCCGAAGTGCTCGGTCTCGATGGAGCGGCCGTGGATCGGTTGGTGGAGCAGGGGGCCGCGAAGGGCTAGCGGCCCTTCTTGACCTTCTTGGCGGCGGTCTTGGCCGGCTTCTTGGCCGCCGTGCGCGCCGCGGCCTTGGGCTTGCCGGCTGGCTTCTTCGGCGCGGGCTTCGGCGCCGGCTTCGGCGGCTTGGCCTGCGCCTTGGCCGGTGCCGGCTTGACCGCCCCCTTCTTGGCGCTCCCGTTGGCGCTGGCGCGGCGCGACCGGCGCAGCCTTGCCCTTCTTGCCCTTGGGCTGCGCCATCGGTCGCATGAACGGCAGGGTCAGCCCCTTGCGATTGTGCACCAGGACGCGCTTGTCGTCCTTGAACGTCACTTCGATCTTGTCGTCGCCGATGTTCTCGGTGACGAAGCCGACCCCGAACTTGGGGTGCGACAAGACCTCCATCTCTTTGAAGTACTCGCCGAGCTGGTACGCTTTCGGCTGCTTTTTCGCGTGCTTGGCCATCACCTGTTCCCAGGTGGGCTTGGCCTTGACCGCCTTCTTCTTCACCGCCGGCGCCGGCTCCTCTTCGTCCGATTCGCCACGGGGCTTGCGGTAGGGGTGCACGTCCCCGCACGGGTTGCACTGAACTCGGCGGATTTCGTCCTCGTACTTCGAGACGACGACGTGCTGCGTATCCGCCTTGCACTTGGGGCAGTGAGCCTCGACCTCGGCCCCTACCTCATCCACATCATCGTCGAAGATGAACTCCTCCATATCGCCTCGCTCACCCGGATAATGCTATGTGCTGCACCTAGCACACCCGCCGAAGCGCAGCAATCAAAAAGGATTTCGGTGTCCAAATTTTATAACCCGCCTCCGTAGCCGCCGCCAGTTTGGTGCTACACTTGCCGCCGTGCAGGACCCGGACGCGGTCGCCGCGCAGCGCCGGCGGGCGCGGATGCTCCTGGAGCTCGGTCGGGCGGACGAGGCGCTCGCGGAGATTCGGCGCGTCCTGGCGACCTCCCATAACGACCCGGAAGGATTGGAGATCGAAGGTCTCTGTCACTTGCGTCGGCGCGATCTGCCGAGCGCGCTCGCGGTGCTCGGGCGCGCCATCGCGGCCGCACCCGACGTCCCACATCCCCACTATCTTTACGGATTCTGCCTCCGTGAGGCAGGGCGGGCGCGCGAGGCCGAGGGGCCGCTCGGCGAGGCGCTCCGGCGCTGCCCGGACGAGCCGGTCTACCTGCGGGCGCTCGCCGAACTGACCTCGGAGCTCGGTCGCCACGGCGAGGCGCTGACGCTGGCCCGCCGCGCGACCGAGGTGGCGCCCGAGCGGGGGGCGAACTTCGTCACGCTGGGGTTCGTGGCGTCGGCGGCGGGCGACAAGCAGCTGGCGCGCGAGGCCTACGAGCGGGCGGTGGCGATCGACCCAGCGGACGCGGCGGCCTGGAACAACCTCGGCTGCCTCGACCTCGAGGCGGGCCGGCCGCTCTATGCCAAGGCGCGCTTCCGCGAGGCGCTGCGGCTCGACCCGCGCGGTGAGCGGGCGCAGCGCAACCTGAGCCTGGTGCTGGGGCCCGGCGCGCCGGCGCGCTACCGCAGCTGGGACGGCGTGCTCGAGGAGCTGATGCGCGAGCTGCGGCGCGGGCGCGCGGCGCGCACGACGATGGCGGCGCTGCTGGTCGAGGCGCCGGCGGCGGCGCGCGGGCTGTACTCGCGCGAAGCGGCGCTGGTCGGGGGCGGCGGTGGCGCTGGCGCTGCGCACGATGGGGGCCGCGGCGCTGGTGCCGCTCGGCTTCGGCGCGGCGGCGGCGGGGGTCGCGTACCTGACGCAGCGGCGTCGGCTCGATGCCGCGCGCGCCCACGCGCGCGGCGTGGTCGCTGATGGGCAGCGCACGTGGGAGGAGCTGTGGCAGCGCTGGCTCGACGGCGGGCTCACCCGTCCGGCGCGCGATCTGGAGATCGACCTATTGATCGAGAATCTCGCCTTGCGGCTCGTACAATGTGAAGACCCATGAGCGAAGGCGGCGAATGAGCGGGCGAAGCGAGCGCAGCCAATGAGTCACGACACCATCGAGTCGCTCGAGGAGGCGGTGCGGGCGCTGCCGGAGAATCTGGCGCTGCGCCGGCAGCTCGCCGCCGCGCTCGAGCGGGCCGGCGACGCCGATCGGGCGCTCGCCCAGTACGACGCCATCCTGGTGCGCGCCGCCGGCGACGGGCCCGCGGAGCTCGGTCGCGCCCGCTGCCTGTACGAGGTCGGCCGCCACGTCGAGGCGCTCGCCGCCTACGACGCCGCAGTGGCGGCCGACGTGGCGCTCGCCGATGCCGCGCTCGAGGGCAAGATCCGGCACGCCAAGGACGATCCGCGCGCGCGCATCCGCCTCGTCGCCGACGGTCCGGGCAAGGACGACAAGCGCGACGCCGGCGAGCCGCCGCCGCAGGTGGGCGAGGTGGAGAAGCCGACGATCACGTTCGCCGACGTCGGCGGGCTCGACGAGCTCAAGGAGAAGGTGCGCCTGCGCGTGCTCTATCCGCTCAAGCGGCCCGATCTGTACAAGGCGTTCGGCAAGAAGATCGGCGGCGGGCTGCTCTTGTATGGCCCGCCCGGGCTGCGGCAAGACCTTCCTGGCGCGCGCCACCGCCGGCGAGGCGGGCATCCACTTCGTCGCCGTCGGCATCGAAGAGGTGCTCGACATGTGGCTCGGGCAGTCGGAGAAGAAGCTGCACGAGCTGTTCAAGACCGCGCGCGGCAAAAGGCGCCGGCCATCCTGTTCTTCGACGAGGTCGACTCGCTCGGCGGACGGCGCTCGGGGCTGCGACACGAGTCCTACCGCACGCTGGTGACGCAGTTCCTCTCGGAGCTCGACGGGGTCAACGGCCAGTCGGAGGGCGTGCTGGTCATCGGCGCGACCAACGCGCCCTGGGACGTCGACCCGGCGTTTCGCCGGCCGGGGCGCTTCGGCGAGGTGCTGTTCGTGCCGCCGCCCGATCTGCGCGCGCGCGTCGAGATCCTCAAGCTCAAGCTCGCGGGCAAGCCGGTGGCGCCCGACGTCGACGTGGCCGAGATCGCGCGGGCGACCGAGCTCTGCTCGGGCGCCGATCTCGACCACGTAGTGCAGTCGGCGATCGAGGCGGCGCTGGCCGAATCGCTGCGCGGCGGTGCCGTTCGTACCATCACCACCGCCGACCTGCGCGCCGCGCAGAAGAAGGTCCGGCCGACGACGATCGAGTGGTTCTCGACGGCAAAGAACTTCGCCACCTACGCCAACGACTCGGGCCAGTTCGACGAAGTGCTCGACTATTTGAAGCGCCACCAGCTGTAGAGTACAAATCGAGCGTGGCGCCGAGGGTACAGAAACGGCGATTCTCGCTGTTGTACGTGATCGTGCCGGTCGTGCTGGCGGCGGCGATCGCGCTCGGCGCCTATGGCTTCCGCTACGCCGCGCAGCTGGCCCAGGCCTCCGAGCAGTCGCTGGTGGACTCGAACAGGCTGCTCGGGCATCAGACCGTCGAGCGCATCGAGAACGCCATCATCGACTCCGATCGCTCGCTCTTCGACCTCGTCGATCTGGAGCACCCCGCGGACTTCGAGCAGCGCTGGAGCTACATCGTGCGCGTCTCGCCGGCCATCGAGGCCGCCTTCCTCCTCGACGACAAGCTCGTGCCTCTGCCGCACGGGTACGTCTCCAAGAAGGGGGGCGCGGAGAAGGAGGCGTTCAAGTCGCTGTTCATGCGCCGCATCCTGCCCGACCTGCAGTTGTCGGGGCTCAAGCGTGACCTCCACAAGCACATGCACAAGGCCTACGGCGGCCGCGACTACCTCATCTCCTACATCAAGATGTCGCACAACGACCGCGACTACTACGTGGTGCTCAAGGTCTCGCTCGAGTACGTGAAAAACAACCTGTTCGCCGACTATCTCAACCCGCTGCTCGGCAAGGTCCTGTTCTGCGTGCGCGACGAGGAGGGCCACATCGAGTACGGCGGGCCCATCGGGCTGCCGGGCCGCTTCCTCTACGAGGAGCGCTTTCCGACCACGCTATACCTGTGGAAGCTGCAGATGGCGCCGTCGGAGGCCGCGCGGCTCACCTCGGGCGAGCACGCGCGCCGGCGCTCGGAGTTCCTGCTCATCACGATGATGCTCGGCACCATCCTGGCCGGCATCGGCTTTCTCTTCTACGCCACGTGGAAGGAGCAGCGCGCCAATCAGCTCAAGAGCGACTTCATCGCCAACGTCTCGCACGAGCTCAAGACGCCGCTGTCGCTGATCCGCATGTTCGGCGAGCTGCTGGCCACCGGGAAGCACAAGTCGCCGGAGAAGGGCAGGGAGTACGCCGAGATCATCACGCGCGAGTCCGAGCGCCTGTCGCACCTCATCGACAACGTGCTCGACTTCGCGCGCCTCGAGCGCGGGCCCGGTGACCTACGAGTTCGCCGGGGCGGCTGGACGAGGTGGTCGAGCGGGCGCTCGACGTCTACCGCCATCGCCTCGAGCGCGAGAGGCTGCGCCTGTCGACGAAGATCGAGCCCGACCTGCCGGAGACGATGCTCGACGAGAACGCGATGACGCTGCTGCTCCTGAACCTGGTCGACAACGCCGTGAAGTACGGGCGAGGCGAGGTCGCGGTCTAGCTCGCGCGGCGGGCAACCGCCTGCGCCTGGTCGTCGGCGACCAGGGGCCGGGGATCCCGCCGAGGAGCAGCGCCGCATCTTCGAGCGCTTCTATCGCACGCCGCCAGGCGCGCGGCACCAACGTGCGCGGCTCGGGCATCGGCCTGTCGCTGGTCAAGCACATCGCCGAGGCGCACGGCGGCCGCGTCACCGTCGAGAGCGAGCCGGGCAAGGGCGCGACGTTCACCGTCGACATCCCGGCTGGCCGAACCGATCGAGGCGGCCAGCAGCTGCGAGACGCCGTCGAGCGCGGGCCGCTCACGGACGGCGCGCATGCTGCGCCACGAGCCTGACGCGCCGAGCCGCGACCGGACGACCAAGCAGCGCGTCCTGATCGTCGAGGACGAGCCGGACATCGTGCGCGGCCTGCGCGACGCGCTCGAGTTCGAGGGCTTCGACGTGGTCTCCACGGGCTTCGGCAAGGACGGCGTGCGCGTGATGCGCGAGCGCGGCGCCGACTGCGTGATCCTCGACCTCATGCTGCCCGACATCAACGGCTTCGCGGTGTGCGAGGAGATCCGCGGCTTCAACCCGCTGGTGCCCGATCATCATGCTGACCGCGCGCTCGCAGGAGACCGACAAGATCCGCGGGCTCGACGTCGGCGCCGACGACTACGTGACCAAGCCGTTCTCCGTCGGCGAGCTGGTCGCGCGCATCAAGGCGATCTTCCGCCGCCTCGGGCGCGCCGCGCCCGCGAGCGAGGAGACGTTCCAGCATCGGCGCCGCGGTCGATCGACGTCAAGAAGCACACGCTGACGCGCGCGCGCAAGAGCTGGCCGCTCTCCTTCTACGAGGTCGAGCTGCTCAGCTCCTGTACGAGCGCGCGAGCAGCCGGTGTCGCGCGACGAGATCCTCGAGAAGATCTGGGGCGTCGACGGGCGCGGCGAGCAACCGCACCGTCGACAACTTCATCGTCAAGCTGCGCAAGAAGCTCGAGGACGACGGCAAGAGCCGCGCCACATCCTCACCATCTACGGCCACGGCTACAAGCTGGTGCCGTAGCGCGTGACCACGGGGTGGCAGCGCGCCGCCTTGCAGATGTAGAAGGTCAGCTCGGCGTCGATGCGCGCACCCGGCGTCGCGGCGCGAAAGGCGACCTCGAAGCGGGGCGCTTCGGCCCGCGGGTCGACGGCGTCCTCGCGACGGTAGAGCTGGCGCGGAAGCTCGAGGCCGGTGCCGGTGAGGCGCACGACCACGGGCGTGTCGGCGCCGAGGCGATAGCCCGCACGTGGCAGGATCGAGAGCGACAGCGTCTGATGCTCGACGGTGCCGACGATCTGGAAGTCCGGCTCCTCGGAGCGCGCGGGCGCCAGAAAGGCGACGCTGGCCACGATCGTGAGAAGGCGTAACATTGCTATTAGTTTCGGCCGCTTCTGGTCATTCGTCAATGTTAGGAGTGTAGGTGGGACTACGCCGTGCATAGATTCACCTTGACACCGCGGATACGCGCAGGTAGGACATGCCCATACCCTGGGAGTGCTGATGGTGACGCGTGACCGTGAGAGCGAGACGGGTGACGAGCGGCGAATCGAGCCGCGCACCGATACGGCCTTCTTCGCCGTCGAAATTCGCGGCAACGATCTGTACTACCGGCTGGTGCGGAACATCTCGGCGAGCGGCTTCTCGTTCGACGACCGCTTCCCGCTCGAGCGGCCCGGGGACCCGATCCTGATGGAGTTCCCCCTGCCCGGCTCGCGCGAGCCCATCCGCGTCTCCGGACGCGTGGTCTACGCCCGGCCGGACCGCGGCGTCGGCGTGCGCATCGAGGACGTCGAGAAGGACCGCTACGCGCAGCTCATGGCGGTTCCGCCGCCCGCGCGCAAGTAGCGACCTTGGGGTCGGCGCCGGCTGACCCTCACCGCACCGACTTTCCGAAGCCCTCGAGAAAGCCCTTGGCGACGCCGGCGCCGAGCTTGACCGCGCCGCCGGCGGTGCAGCCGAGGGCCTCGGGGCAGCTCTTGGCTTCGAGGACGCACTGCGCGGTCTTGCCGCGTTCGTTGCTGTCGCTCTTGGCGAGCGTGTCGAAGAAGTCGGTGCACTCCTGCTGGTCCGACGTGCCGCGGCCCGAGTCGCCACAAAGCTCGGCGAGGCGGTCGCAGGCGCGCTTGGGTGCGGGTCGCAAGACCTTGGCGTAGGCGAAGTAGCCGCCGACGCCGCAGACGATGGCCGCCACGAGGAGCTTCTTCATGATCCCTCCGTCTGGATGAAACGGGCGGCGCGTGCACGATCTTCCCGGCAGCGGAAAGCGCGCGGCGGGGAGACTCAACCCAGGGTTCGCCTCGATGACCTGCTGCGGACGATCTGCGCGGTCGCCTCGAGGACTACGTCCTCGCTCCCACGGTCGAAATACCGACGGAACCGACGCGAACGCTGGGGTTAGAGGATGTTGGCGGCGAGCTCGGCCAGCGGCGAGCGCTCGCCCTTGACCAGCGAGACGTGGCCGGCGATCGCCTCGCCCTTGAACCGCTCGACGACCGTGGTCAGGCCGTTGTTCGACGACGTCGACGTACGGGTTGTCGATCTGGTACGGGTCGCCGGTCAGGATGATCTTGGTGTCCTCGCCGACGCGCGTGATGATCGTCTTGACCTCGTGCGGCGTCAGGTTCTGCGCCTCGTCGACGATCATGTACTGGTTCGGGATCGAGCGGCCGCGGATGTAGGTCAGCGGCTCGATCTCGACGAAGCCCGAGGTCGATCAGCTCCTGGTAGCTGCGGCCGTCCTTCTTGTCCGGTCTTCGACGAGGCCGAGCAGGAGCTCGACGTTGTCGTAGATCGGCTGCATCCACGGGTTGAGCTTCTCCTCGATGTCGCCGGGCAGATAGCCGATGTCGCGTGCCGAGCGGGAAGATCGGGCGCGACACGAGCAGCTTCTGAGTAGACGTCTGCTCCTCGACGCACCTTCTGCAGGCCGGCGGCGATGCGCGAGCAGCGTCTTGCCGGTGCCGGCCTTGCCGACCAGCGTCACCAGCTTGATGTCGTCGTTGAGCAGCAGGTCGAGCGCGAAGTGCTGCTCCTTGTTGCGCGGCCGGATGCCCCACACGCCCTCGCGCAGCTTCTTGCACCGGCACCAGCTTCTTGCCGGCGCCGTCGAAGCGGCCGAGCGCGCTGTGCGACGGGTTGTCGCGATCGCGCAGCAGCAGGTACTCGTTCGGCGTGCAGGTCGGCGTCCGGTCGAGCGGCGAGCGCGCCCTGCGGCGTAGAACGTGTCGACGTCGGCGCCGGCGACCGCGAGCTCGCGTTGCCCGAGTACAGCTCGTCGATGTCGATCTGCTCGGCCTCGTAGTCCATCGGCGTGCAGGCCGAGCGCGTCGGCGCGGATGCGCAGGTTGACGTCCTTGGTGACGAGGATCGTCGGCGTCGTCGCGGTCGGCGTCGCGCACCTCGAGCGCGACGCTCGAGGATGCGCTGGTCCGTCGACCGGCGAGTCGCGCAGCGGTCGGGCAGCGGGCGCGTCGCCAGCGCGACCCGCACCGTGCCGCCGCTGCGGCAGCGGCGCGCCGTCGGACAGGCGCCGCCGTCGGCTGCGGAGCTCGTCGAGCAGGCGCGCGACCTGGCGCGCGTTGCGGCCGAGCTCCGACTGATCCTTCTTGAACGTGTCGATCTCCTCGATCACGTAGATCGGGATGACGACGTTGTTGTCGGCGAAGTGGAACATGGCGCGCGGATCGTGGAGCAGGACGTTGGTGTCGAGGACGAAGTTCTTCCGCATCTCTGTGAGCTTAGTGGGTATCACAGATGGCGCGCCCGATGCAGCTTGAAATGACAATGAACACTTGGAAGTGCACGATTTGCGGATTCGTGGACGGCTCCGAGGCGGCGCCGGCGCACTGCCCGGAGTGTGGGGCGGTCGACACCATGTTCGTGGCGTCGGACGAGCCGCCGCACGGGATCGAGCACAACCCGATCCAGCCGCACGACGAGCGCGACCAGACCGAGCTCGACATCAGCATCAGCCCGGGCGGCTGCATCGAGTAGCGACGGTCACGACGCGGCTGCGTCGAGTGCGCGACGGTCACGCGACATTTGACACGCGCGCGCCGGCGGATACGATGGCCGCATGCGCGTCTGTCTGTTCCTCGTTGCGCTCGTCGCGGCCGGTTGCGGCGACGACAGCACCACGACTACCCCTCCGCCGGATCTGGCGATGACGACCTCGACGGGTGACCTGTCGGTCAACTCGTTGTGCGGGCATCCCGGCGACACCGGCAACTCCAAGGGGGTCGGCAAATACTGCACCGACTCGACGATGTGCATGGGGCAGTCGGCGTCGGTCTGTTCGACGCTGATGCCGATTCAGCAGGGGCCGATCTACTTCTGCACGATGCTGTGCGACCCGAACGCGACCACGTCGACGTGCGGGGAGAGCTCCACCTGCACCTGCCTGAACGCGAACGTTCCGAACGAGTGCGGCTGCGTGCCCGACGTCTGTCGCATCGGCCTGTTCGGCTGACGGGCTAGGTCGTCTCCGGCGTCCACAGCGGCTCGGTCTCGCCGCGCTCGCGCACGTTCCAGCGGCCGAGCACGTAGAGCGCGTCCGAGAGCCGGTTGACGTAGCGGACGCACTCGGCGTCGACCGGCTCCAGCGACCCGAGGTGCACGATCGCGCGCTCGGCGCGGCGGCACACGGTGCGCGCCAGGTGCAGGTACGAGCTGACCCAGCCACCGCCCGGCAGCGTGAAGCTGCGCAGGGGCGGCAGCTGCTCGTTGAGCGCGTCGATGTCGTGCTCGAGCGCCTCGACGTGGCGCGTCTCGATGCGCGGCTGCTTGGGATCGAGATCCTCGGGCAGCGTCGCCAGGAGCGAGCCCAGGTTGAACAGCTCGTTCTGCGCGCGCTCGAGGATGGCGTCGAGGCGCGCCTTGGCGGCATCGGGGCCGGCTTCGTCGCGGTTGGCCTTGCGCACCAGCCCGAGGACGGCGTTGAGCTCGTCGACGGTGCCGTAGGCTTCGATGCGGGGCGAGTCCTTGGCGACCATCTTGCCGCCCACGAGCGCGGTCTGGCCCTTGTCGCCGGTCTTGGTGTAGATGCGGCTGAGGTAGACGGACATGGCGCGACACTACCGCAGGATCCGACCGAAGGCGATGCCGGCGCGCAGGCGCCACTGGCCGTCGTAGTCGATGGTACCGTCGGCGTAAAGCGCGATTGCGCCGGCCAGCTGTACGTGCGCGCCCAGCTGCTGGCCCAGGCGCAGGTCGACTCGCGAGAGCGACGAGGAGGAGAGCGCGACGGCGCCGCCGGCCGCCGACGCGTCGAAGAGCGCGACGTTCTGCGCGCGGTCGAGCCACTGGGCGTCGACGCCGAGGAGCGTCGCGGTGTGCAGGGAGACTGTGCGCCCAAGGTGCAGCTCGTAGCCGAGGCCGGTCAGGAACTCGAACCGCGTCGCCGTGGAGTAGGCGACGCCGGGATCGGCGTCGCGCAGGCGGCCCCAGGTGCCGCCGACCGCGATCGAGAAGCGCACGCCGCTCGGCAGGACGAAGACGGGGCGGATGCCGATGCCGCCGCCGACGAGCACGCCGGCGACGTCGCGGGTGCCGACGAAGCGCTTGTCGACGCGCTCGTCGTAGCTCTTGCGGCGACAGCTCGCCGACCGCCTCCGCCGTGAGGATGTCGAGATACTCGAGCGTCTCTTTGGCCCACGCGCGCGGCGGCAGCGCGACGAGCGCGAGGAGGAAGATCGTGCGTCGCATGAGACGTACTACGGGGGAGGCGAGGCGAAAGTTCTAGGAGGCCTTGACGGCCTTGATCTTGACGGCGCCGCTCTGCAGATCGGGCCAGGCGACGGCGCGGTTGCGGCCGCCGTGCTTGGCGTCGTAGAGCGACTGGTCGGCGTGATCGATGATGCGTCTTGCCGTCCTTGCCGTCGTCGGGGTAGACGGCGATGCCGAGCGACAGCGTGCAGCGAGAAGGCGCCCTTGGCCGACGGGAACAGCTGCTTCTGCACCTCGGCGCGGATGCGCTCGGCGAGCTGGCGCGCGCCGGCGCGGTCGGTGCCTTCGAGGACGATGGCGAACTCCTCGCCGCCGTAGCGCGCCGCGAGGTCGATCTTGCGCACGCAGTCGCGCACCACCTGCGGCCACGCCGCGCAGCACCTCGTCGCCGATCGGGTGGCCGTAGGTGTCGTTGACCTTCTTGAAGTGATCGATGTCGGTGAGCAGCAGCGCGTGCTGCGCCGCCGGTGCGCTCGGCGCGCGCCAGCATCTCGGCGAAGCGCTCCTGGAAGGTGCGGTGGTTGACCAGGCCGGTCAGCCCGTCGGTGGTGGCCATCTCCTCCATGCGGCCGTACAGCTGCGCGTTCTACAGCGAGACGGCGACCTGGTTGGCGATCACGCCCAGCATCTCGCGCTTGTCCTTGCCGAACGCGCGCGGGCGCGCTGGGCGGCGACGGCGAAGGTGCCGATCGCCTCGTCGCGCGCAGAGCAGCGGCAGCACCAGCAGCGACTCCATGCCGTCGAGGCGCACCTTCTTGGTGAAGACGAGCGCGTCCTTGTCGCGCAGCTCGCCGCCGGCCGGGCAGGAAGTGCTTGTTCTTGACGACCATCGAGGCGATGCCGGCGTTGTCGCCGAACGACAGGCCGTCGAGGCCCTTGGGCGCGTCGCCGACGGCGCTGACCACGGTGTGGCGCTTGGCGCTCTTGTCGAACAGCGTGATGGCGGCGAAGTCGAAGTCGCAGATCTCGCGCGTGGCCTCGAAGGTGGTGGCGTAGACCTCGCTCGGCGGTGAGCGCGCGGTTGAGCCGCGCCAGCGCGGTGAAGAAGCGCTCGTGCTCGTACTTGGAGCGCTCGACGGCGGCGAAGACGCGCTCGGACTGCATGCCGCGCAGCATCTGCTCGGCGGCGGCCTGCAGGAGCTGCTCCTCGCGCTCGCTGAACGGCCGATCGCCGCCGCGATCGGCGCACAGCACGCCGCGCAGGTGGCCGTCCTCCATGACCGGCACGCCGAGGAACGCTGACCTCGACGGGCGCCGGCGTAGTAGGGCAGGTGGCCGCGCTTGGGATCCTTGAGGTTCACCAGCAGGCGGTTCTTGACCACGGTGCCGAGCGCGCCGGCGTCGGCGGTGATGGCGGTCTCGACGATGCAGTCGGAGTCGGTGACCAGCTCCTTGATCTTGAGCCGCTCGCCGGTCTCGTCGAGCCAGAGCAGCACGCAGGTGTGCAGCTCGAGCGACTTCTTGAGCAGATCGAGCGTGTAGAAGATGGTGTCGTGGATCGTCTGGACCGCGCCGATGGCCAGGCGCTCCTCGTCGCTCTCGCGCGAGCGCGCCTTGGGATCGGCGGACAGCGACGACGAGATGAGGCGGAAGTCGCGCGCCTCGTCGCGCAGCGTTGCGGATGGCGCGAGCCAGCGTCGAGCGGTGCTGCCGCCGCTGGCGCATCACCTCGGCCTGCAGGAACACGAAGTGCGTCAGCGCGAAGAAGCCGATGAAGGTGGCGTGCGACAAGCGCGGCCTCGACGCGCGTGCGCTTCGGGCGCGCCGGCGTGGATCGCCGCGCGATAGAGCAGCGCCTCGAGGCCGAGGGTGACCGCGACCAGCGGCAGGCCGACCAGGCGGCGGTGGAAGGTGACCAGGAACGCGGTCAGCGCGTAGACCAGCGGGTAGACGGGCGAGTGCAGGCCGCCCGAGAGCTCCAGCGTCACGTAGGTGGCGACGACCAGCGCGGCGCCGAGCTCGAGGTCGCGCTTGAGGTCGCCGCTGGCGTCGCCGCCGCTCGGCTCGGGCGCGGGCCGTTGCGGCGCCGGTCGGTGCCGGTGGGGACGGCGCGCAGGCGCGCGGCGACCTTGGCCACGACCAGCGCGCCGAGCGCGCAGGCCGCGACGATGGGCCCCAGGTCCGCCGTCGACGCGCGGAGATCGGGGAACCAGCCGCGCGCCGACGAGCGCGGCGCCGCCGATGGTAGTGGCGGCGCCCCACAGGTCGACGGTGACGCGACGGACGCGCCACAAGAGGCGCCGCAGCTTGAAGCCGAGCAGCATCAGCGCGACCCCGGCGGCGGCGGCGCTGTCGGCTCGGCGACTTGATAGACGACCTCGCCCGGCTTGACCAGGCCGAGCTCGTCGCGCGCGGCGCGTTCGACGGCGGCGCGCGACAGGGTGTGGCTGCCCGCTTCCGGGTCACGAAGCGAGCCGGGATCGGGATCGTCGTCGCTGAGCGCCTCCAATTCGGCGCGCAGCCGCTGGTTCTCCGCGTGCAGCTTCAGGTTGCCTTCGTGGAGCGCGTCGCGCTCGCCCTCAAGTGCATGTAGCGGGCGAGGCCCGACGAGCCGTAGAGATGGTACGGCACGTAGCCGAGCGCAACGGCAACCAGCGCCGCGATACTCAGTCGGCGAACCCAGACGCTCGGCCACGCGCGCATCAACGTAGCTCGATGCTGCCAGTGCGGACTTTCGTCCGCAAAAATTCTCACGCGACGCGGCTAGGGGTCGAGAATGTCGTCGGAACTCGCGACCGGGCTTACGAGTTGACCGAGAGGATCCGCGTCAGGCGCACCAGGTCGAGCGCCGCCTTGGCCGTCTTGAGCGCGGCGAAGGGCGACGGCGGGATGCGGATGAGGCCGTCGATGCGGATCTCGCGCTTGAGCAGCGCCTTGACGAAGTTCTTGCCGTTGTCGTCGAGCAGCCAGGGCAGGCCGTAGCGGATCGACAGACAGGCTCATCTCCGGGATCTTGCCCGAGTCGGCGGTGATGACGAGGTCGGGCTCGTGGCGCAGGCCGTCGAAGATGGTGCAGCGCCCGTCCGACGAACGCGAGCGTCACCGTCACCTCCGCATCGGGCGCGACGATCCCGAACGTCGACGACATCGACTCGAAGTCGCGCCGCTTCTTGTCGCTCGCCGACCAGGTTCTCGGAGAGCAGGCCTTGCAGCATCATCGCCAGGCCGTTGTCGGCGGCCTGCGCGTCCAGCGTCACGACGTCCATGGTTGCTCCTCGCTCAATACGCGTTCTTGTAGACGCCGAGCACCAGCTCTTTGTCAGCGGCGAACTTGCCGTTGTAGACGATGGCGCCGTCGGAGAGCGAGCCTTCGGCGCAGGCGTCCAGATCGCCCTCGGGGACGCCGACGTCGCGCAGCCGCGGCGGCAGCTTGACGCGCGCCGACAGCTGCGCCACCGCCTGCGCCGCCGCCTCGCCGGCCATCTCGTCGCCCAGATCGCGCGCGTCGACGCCGAGCGCCTCGGCGACGTCGCGGTAGCAGGCGCCGAGCTCGTCGGCGTTGAAGCGGATGACGTGCGGCAGGCAGATGGCGTTGGCGGTGCCGTGATGGACGCCGTGGCGCGCGCCGACGACGTGGGCCATGGCGTGCACCAGGCCCACGCCCGTAGAGTTGAACGCCAGGCCGGCGATGTTGGCGGCGATGAGCATCTGACCGCGCGCGACCTTGTCGGTCGGTTCGGCGACGGCGCGGGGCAGGTGGCGGGCGATGAGGCGCATCGCCTGCAGCGCCAGCCCATCGGCGACCGGGTTCTTGTTGATCGCCGTGTAGGCCTCGATGGCGTGCGTGAGCGCGTCCATGCCGGTGGCGGCGGTGAGCGGCGCCGGCATGGCCAGGGTGACGGAGGGATCGAGGATGGCCGCGTCGGGGATGATGCGGTCGTCCATGAAGTGCATCTTCTCGTGGGCGCGGTGATCCTTGACGACGATGTAGAGGCTGACCTCGCTGCCGGTGCCGGCCGTGGTCGGCACCGCCACGTGCGGCGTCTGCCGGCGCGACAGGCGGGAGGCGCCCTGGTGGTCGCGGATCGAGCCGCCCTCGGTCATGACGATGGCCATGCCCTTGGCGGTGTCGATGGCCGAGCCGCCGCCGACCGAGACCAGGCCGTCGCAGCCGCGCTCCTTGCCGAGGCGCGCTCCCTCGTCGATGATGTCGACCCCGGTGTCGGGGATGACGCCGTCGTAGATGGCGCCGAGGCGCGTGCCCAGCGCCTTCTCCACGCGCGCGACCACGTCGGTGCGCTCGCGCATCACGCGATCGGTCACCACCATCGCCCGCTCGATGCCGAGGCGCTTGCACTCGAGCGCCAGCTCGGCGACGGTGCCATCGCCGAAGACGACTCGCGTCGGCTGATAGACGCTGAAGTTGAGGTCGGCCCCGTATGCCATGGCGCTATTTCTCGTCGAGGAATTGGGTCGGCACGCGGGTGGCGCACTCGACCAGCTCCTTGGAGGCGTTGACGTACTTCACGATCGTCGTCATCTGCCCCTTGAGCTCGAGCTTCTTCTGCATCATCGCCTTGATCGGATCCAGCTCTTTGCGCAGCACCGACTTCCAGCGCGCGTACTCGCCCGAGATGCAGAAGGGCGCCTTCTCCGCTTCCGCCTTGGGTACCACGCGGACGTCGCTGCAGTTGCCGCGCTCGATGTCGAGCCACATGCCCACGTCCTCGGCAAGGCCGAGGGCGGCGTCGGCCTTGCGTCAAGAGCGCCACCGGGCCGAAGGTCCACGTCGCTGCGGCCTGCTTGTACGCGGCCGACTGCTGCACCTGTTTCTTGAACTCCGCTGCCCACTCCTGGCTGGGAAATGTGAACGCCATGAGTGCGGACTCTAGTACACTCCGCGCCCATGAAGTACCTGGTTTGTGCGGCTGCATCATTAATATGCGTGATCGGCTGTAGCTCGACTGCGCCGCTGCCGGCATGCAGCCTCGCCATCCCGATGGGCGCTACGGCGATCACCGGAGCGGACGGCTCCTCCGCGTGCACCGAAGCGGGCGGCGTCACCATCGCCAAGGACAGCGACCTCGCCGCCGACGGCTACACCGTCGTCGGCACGGCCTACACGTTCACGGGCGCGGGTCCGTTCCCGCACGGCATCGACTTCGTGCTGCCGTACTCCACCGCGCAAGGTGGCCAGCGACCTCGGCATCGTCGTGCTGGTCAAGAAGCGCAACTGGCCGGCGCACGCGGCCGCGGTCTCCAACGTCGTCGTCGAGAGCGCGCACGGTCGCGTCCACTTTCACGCGCCCGACGTGGCCACGTTCCAGATAGCCGTCAAGAACACGAGCGGCAAGAAGACGACCCGCCACTACACCTACCGCGCCGTCGCCGGCGTGTCGATGGGCGGGCTTCGGCTCGTCGGTGAACTTCTGGCTCCATCCCGAGCGCTACGACGCCGTCGGCGTCATGGGCGCCGATCCGGGGCCGGACCTGACCTACACGCTCGGCATGATCCACGACTTCTTCTTCTCCGGCTTCTGCACCGCCGACGACGGCGCGGGCAAGATCGGCCAGCTGTGCCCGCCCAAGCGGGCGCTCTTGACCGATCAGGGCGAGCGCATGTCGTCCTTCGAGTCGTTCCTCTACGAGGCCGGCGAGGGCGTGGGCCTGACGCTGCGGCGCTCGCTCTACGTGCGCGCCAACCGCGATCTGTCGCGCGCCCTCGGCAACGGCGTCTACTACAACCCCGATTCGCCCTACCTCCCGCCCGGCGTGCCGGCGTCGACGCTGGCGCAGGCGCCGGCCGACGCCTGCGCGCAGCCGGTGGTGCTCAAGAGTTTCTTCGACGAGCGCTACAACCCCGACGGCAAGCTCGACGTCATCACCTTCTGCGACGGCAACGACTCGGACGCCAACGGCTTCGGCAAGTTCGATCCGTCGGTGCCGGAGACCGACCCGGTGCAGATCCTGCTCGCGGTCGACGTCAACGGCAACGGCAAGCGCGACTCGGGCGAGCCGGTGATCGTGCAGGGCAACGAGCCGTTCGACGACGTCGGCATGGACGGCCTCGCCGACGCCGACGAGCCCGGCTACGACCCGGTCTCCAATCCCGATCCCAACGGCGACGACTATCATTATCTATGGAACCCGGCCGGTACCGAAAACAACTGGCGATATGACGAGGGCGAGCCCTACCAGGATGTCGGCGTCGACGGCGTTCCCATGTCGGTTGGCGGCTGCCAGGCCGCGCACGGCGTTCCCAATTGTTATGATTACGGCGAAGGGAATGGCCATTTCGACTACGCGCCGGGGCAGGCGAGTTGGCGCGCGGCCGATCCGCGCACCAACCTCGAGGCGCTGGGGACGGCGGACATCGACCGCCTCGATACCTGGTACGACGCCGGCATCCGCGACTTCTTCAACGCGCAGGTCTCGACCAACAGCCTCATGGGCGCGCTCGGCGAAAAGGGCGCGCCGGTGCGCGTGTGGGACGGCTTCCCCGCCATCGTCGGCGGCGCGCAGGCCAACGAGAACGCCTTCGACGTCAACCACGTCGACTGGTCGACGCTCGGGCGCCACGTCTACGTGCGCTACGGCAATCCCGATCTCACCGAGGCCGTCGTCGAAGCCACCGGCGATGGGCGCCACGTCGGCATCGGCGACGCAGGCGGTGCACCGCGCGCAGGCGCTCCTGTTCTACCTCGCCAACCGTTGGCCCGACGGCGATCGCGCGCTCGCGCCGGTCGACTCCGCCAACTCGCACATCACCGGCACGTTCACGGCGTCGTCGGGCCGCATGTCGCCGTACGAGCGTGATCCTGCCGCCCGGCTACACGCAGCCGGAAAACGCGGGCAAGCGCTATCCGGTCGTCTACTTCATGCACGGCTACGGCATGGATCCGGAGGGCATCGCGGAGATCTCGGTGATCGCGCAGAACGCGATGGTCGACACGCGCCAGTCGGACACCACGCGCATGCCGAAGTTCATCATCGTGCTGGTCGACGGCGCCTGCCGCCCGGGCGGCGACGTGTCGCAGGCGCCGCTGCCGACGTCGGGCGACCTGTGCGAGGAGGGGACGTTCTACACCGAGCACCCCGAAGGGGACGTGCAGGCGGAATCGGAGCTGATCGAGCTGCAGGACTACATCGACACGACCTACCGCACCAAGGCAGCGGCCGATCTACCGTTCGTCGAGTAGCGCCGCTGGTCGAGCGCCGGGCGGCTACTTGGCGGGCGCGACGGTGGAGATTTCGAAGATGTGGGCGCCGTCCTTCTCGATCTTCTCGCCCTCGGCGGTGACGGTCTTGCCCGCCCACGCCGCCAGCTTCGTCGACGGCGACGTGTGATCCGCCATCGTCACCACCCAAAGCTTGCCGTCGGCGACGATGCCGGCGGGCATCCCGCCCTGCAGGCACTTCTGCGCGCAAGCGGCGTGCTTCTCGCCCTTGGCAGAGTGGTTGGCGTAGCAGGTGATGTCGACGACCTCACCGGTGAGCTTCGACTTCGCCGGCTTGTCGGCCAGCGCCAGGCCCGAAATCATGAGACTCGCGAGCAAAAGCTTCTTCATGGTCGCCTCCAGTCCAAATTTTACGGTTCGACGATGTTAATCCCTTTTTCCGTCAAGACCCAGACCCGGTTGTGGGTGTCGACGGCGAGGTCGTCGACCTGGTCGCTCGTTCAGGCCGCGCGACTGATCGATGGCGTCGGGCGCGCACTCGCCCGACGCAGAAGAGCCCCTTGTCGGTGCCGATGAAGACGTTGCCGTGCGCGTCGTGCGCCGAGCGAGGTGGCGGGCGGATAGAACGCGCCGAGGCGGGAGAAGGTCCAGCGCGTGCCGTCGAAGCGGCCGGTGCCGCGCCGCGTGGCGACGAAGACCTGCCCGTCGGGCCCGGGGCCGATGTCGCGCGTCAGCTCGCTCTCCATGCCGTCGTTCTCGGTGAACACGCGCAGCTTGCCGTCGAGCAGGCGGGCGGCGCCCGAGCGGGTGGCGAACCACGCCTCGTTGGGCGCTTCCGGAAGTACATGGCCACGACGTCGGTGGGCAGCTCCTTGTGCGCCACGACCTTGCCCGAGTCGAAGGCGATCTCGTCGGCGCCGAAGTCGCGCGCGTCGCCGTCGTTGTCGACGTAGCGCAGGCCGACCCACAGGTGGCCGTTGGGTGCGAACTCCGCGAAGTTGAGCTCCGGGCGCGCCGAGCGGAACCTGGACCGACTGGATGCCGATCGGCGTCCAGCGCCCGTCGTCGACGCGCGAGATGCGCAGCTGGCGGTCGTCGTTGCCGCGGTGGATGGCGAGCACGTCGCCCTTGGGATCGCGCAGGACCGCCAGCACGTGCGAGCCCGGCTCGGGATCGACCTGCGCGATCTCGAACGCCTGGCCGTCGAAGCGGAAGGCGCGCGTGCCGCCGGTGGCGAGGTAGCAGTCGTCGACGGCGTTCTTGCCGGCCACGCAGGCGACGGTGAGGCGGACCGCGCCGGCGGCGAGATCGTTGATGCGGAATTGCCGAGGCACGTCGTTCTCGATGCGCAGCGCGCCCAAAAAGCGGGTGCCGACGAGCAGCCCGCGCTCGCGGCCGGCGACGGCGGTGACGCCGTCGGGCAGGCGGAGCGCCGACTCCTCGGCCACGAGCGGCGGACCTTGCGGCGCCGGCGGAATGACGGCGACGATCTTGGTGCCCTTGGGCAGCGAGGGCGGCGTGATCGCCTTGGGCGGCTTGGGCGCGTTCGGGCGGATCGTCCAGCGCCGTCGACGGCAGATCCGCCCGGAGCGCGATGGCGCGCGGCGCAACGACGTAGCTGCGCAGGGCGCGGAGCTGCACCGGCGAGTCGTTCGGCGCCGGGCGTCGGCGTCGGTCCTGGCCTCGGGCGGCGGCGCCACGGCGATCGTGTAGAGGTGAGCGCCGGAGCCGACCAGCGTGCGGGCGCCGGCGCGCGCGGCCCACTCGAGCACCGCCGGCGAGGTGAGCTCGTACGAGTAGAAGCGCTCGCCGTCGTAGTAGGCGGCGCGCGGCCCGGCCGGCCCCTCGCCGATGACGAAGAGCGTCTTGTCGACGGCGACCATGCCGCGCACGACGTCGATCTCGCAGCCTTGCGACGCCCCGTAGTGCTCGATCTTCTCGCCGCCGCGAGCGATGCGCAGGACCCCGGCGCCGTCGGTGCCGACCCATACGGTGTTGCCGTAGCCGGCGGCGAGCGCGGTCACGCCGGTGTCGGCGAAGAAGTGCTCCCACTTGCCCGCGTGCAGCCGGCTCAGACCCTTCGGGGCCGCTGGCCCACACCGTCTCTGCCGTCGGAGACGAGGCCGGTGAGGAAGCTGCCGACCGGTGCCGCGGGCCAATTGGTCCACGCGTTTCTGTAGCCGCGCGACAGCCCCCTGGAGGTCGCCAGCAGGATGCCGCCTTGCGGATCGCCGGCGATGGCGGCGACGCGATCGCTGGGCAGGCCGTCCCTGGTCGTCAGCAGCGTGTAGCGGCCGCCTTCCCAGCGCACAAGGCCGCGCGCCGTGCCCACCAGGACCGCCGACGGAGAATCGGCGATGGCGGTGACGGCGAGGCTGTCGGAGAAGGAGAGGATGCGCGAGGCGGTGAAGCTCGGCGGCTTGGGGGCGGGCGTCGCCGGCGGCGGCAGGGTGGCGTGCCGGTGACAGGCACCGGCGGCGAGCACCAGCGCGAGCGCGCTCACCACGCGGCCGACGGGCATGTTCATCCGACGACATCTTCGTCGTGCCGTCGGGCACGTGTCAAGGGATCGGAGCGGGGGAGGTGGCGGCCGGTGGCGCTAGACGGCGACGGGCTCGGCGGAGGCAGGCGCGGCGATCGGTTGCTCCTTGACCGTGGTGGCGGCCGGGGTGCGCCACGGGGCGGGGCAGGATCGTCGAGGCTTCGACGCCGGTGCGCGGATCGATGAGGCGGCTGTCGCTGCCGTAGACCCGCGGCGTGCGGGCGAGGCGGCCGAGCGCGGTCAGCAGCGGCAACGACTGGTAGCGCTCGGGCCAGCGACGGACGAGCTCGTCGCGCACCAGCGGCGCGTAGTGCGAGCTCATCGACGGGAACAGGTGGTGCTCGACGTGCAGGCCGAAGTTGAGGTGCAGCTTCTCGAACACGCGCGGCAGCGTCACCGATGAGCGAGTTGACCAGCGGATCGTTGACCGCCGTCATCGGCGACAGGCTGTGGTTGGTCAGGATGTAGCTGATGACGATGACGTTGCCGACGACGAGCGGCATGCCGAAGGCGAAGACGAAGCGCGCCGGGCCGACCAGCGCCAGCACGCCGATCCACACGGCGATGCCGGCCAGGGTCTCGAGGATCGCCAGACGCCGCTCGCCTGGGCGTCATGGCGTCGCTGCGCGACCAGCGCAGCAGCATCTGGGTCGACTGCCCGGTGAAGCCGAGCGCGAGCGTCAGCCAGCCGAGCGGCGCCCGCGGGCCGAACGCGAAGTGGTCGGCGATGCGCGCGACCCGGCTCTTCTCGTAGGTGGCCAGCGACGGAAAGCAGTCGGGGTCGTTGGCTTCGTCCATCGTGTGCGCGTGATGGGTCTTGTTGTGCCAGGCGACCCACAGCCGCGGCGACAGCGTGAAGGGCAGGAAGCAGATCCAGCCGATGAAATTGCGCGCGCCGCGGTGCCGCACCACGGCGCCGTGCAGCGTCTCGTGGCCGACGAAGGCGGCGCCGGCGAAGCTGTGGCCGATGGCGAGCGCGTACAGCGGCGCCGCCCAGAAGCCTCCCCAGCGGAAATAGATGGCGGTGATGCCGGCGGCGATGATGCCGAGGTGGAGCGCCAGCCAGGCCAGGCGCGACACGACGGGATCGAAGGCGTTGACCGGCAGCGACGGCCGAACTTCTCGGGCGTAGGACGACAATGATCGAAGGTTCACAAGCTGATCATGACGCCGCGACTGTCACGGGATCGTCACGGCTCCACCATTGTTTCGCACCGTTGACATGACGCGGTGCGCTTGCTAGACAGCGTGCACCGTGAGTGATCGGCGCGATGATCTGCGTCGGCAGTTCGGCACCATCTGGAAGATGGCGTCGGACGGGCTCGACACGCTGCGAGAGGTGGTCGTGCGCTCGTCGCAGACCGGGCGGCTGCGCGTGGATCTCGCGCTGCTGGCGCGCGAGAAGCAGCAGCTCCTGGCGCGCCTGGGCGCCGAGCTGGGGCGGCTCCTCGACGAGGGTGCGATCGAGGTGCCCGAGACGCTGCAGCAGATCTGGCTGCGCATCAAGGACGTCGACGCGCGGATGAACGCGGACGCCGGGCGCGCCCACGACAACGCCTACGGCGCGCCGCGCGGCTACGAGCCGGAGGCGGGCGGATACGGCGAAGACGAAGAAGACGACGCGTTGGCAGAGAACGAGGTTGACGAGCACGCCGAGATGGCGGAAAAGAGGCGGTAGCTCGACGACGACGACACCGGGGCAGTAGCTCAGCTGGGAGAGCGCCGCAATGGCATTGCGGAGGTCGAGGGTTCGATCCCCTTCTGCTCCACTAGATTAGTCAGGTTTTTTTCCACCTCGCTGTCTGGCAGATCGTCTGCCGCAATGAAACCGCAACGAGTCATCGCGGCGCCGTCGCTCGCGCCTCGTCCTCCGTCGCGGACCAGCGGTTCAGGATCTCAAGGCCGCCAGGACGGTCTCAGGCAAGAGATCCCTCTTCACGAATGGTGCCGGGCCGGCATCGCCGGCTCCGCTGCGAAGGTGATACCATGCGACCGTGACGGAGCTTTCGGCCGCGCTCGTCGAGCTCAACCGGCGCCGGGTGCGCGTGCTCGGCCCGCTCATGATCATCCTGCACACCGCGCACGTGCTGTTCTTTCACGTGCCGGCGGCGCAGCGCGCCACCATGCCGCTCGTGACGCAGCGCTGGCGCGACGCGCTAGTGATGGCCCACGGCCTGACGCTGCCGCTGGTGGTGCTGTTGACCGCGCTCGCCTATCGCGTGGGCGCCCCGCGGCTGGCCCGCTTCTACGGGCCGGCGACGGCGCTCTTGTACGTCGTGCACGGCGCGATCGTCGCCGGCATCGACCAGATGGTCACGACCAACATCAGCGCCTACATCGGCTATTGCGTCGGCATCGCGGTGACCCTGTCGCTGCGGCCGCGCGTGAGCATCGCGATCTACGCGCTCGCCGAGGGCGTGATGGTGGCGAGCCTGGTGACCTTCCAGCACTCGGCGCCGGCGCGGCTCACCAACTATCCGACGAGCGCGACGGTGGCGTTGGTCGAGCATCGCCATCTCCTGGCTGCTCGACAACGGGCGGCGGCGCGAGCTGGAGCAGCGTGCCACCATCGATCGCCAGCGCGACGAGCTGACCGCGCTCAACCTGGGCCTCGAGCAGCGCGTGCGCGATCAGGTGCGCGAGATCGTGGAGCGCGTCGACGAGGTGGAGCGGCTCAACGCGCAGCTGCAGGCGCAGGTGGTGGCGCGCTCGGGCGAGCTCTCCTTGGCGCTGGCGCGGCTGGCGCGACAGCGCGACTCCGACGGCACCCTGGCGCACGGGCACACGCTGGCCAGCCGCTTCGTCGTCGACGAGCCCATCGGTCGCGGCGGCATGGGCACGGTCTACGCCGGCCGCGATCGCACCACCGGCAGCCGCGTCGCCATCAAGGTCATTCAGGCGTCGAGCTCGCACCAGCTCGATGCCATGCGCCGCTTCATCCGCGAGGCGGGCGCGGCGGCGACGGTGAGCCATCCGGCGGTGGTGCGCATGCTCCACGTCGACGTCACCGACGACGGCCTGCTCTTCCAGGTGCAGGAGCTGGTGGACGGCAACACGCTGCTCGTCCAGCTGCGCCGGCGGCCGCTGCCGCTGACGCTGGCGGCGCGTGTGGGCGCGGTCTTGTGCGACGCGCTGGCGGCGGCGCATGCGCTCGGCGTGGTGCATCGCGACGTCAAGCCCGACAACATCATGCTCACCGCCGCGCCGCCCGGGCTCAAGCTGCTCGACTTCGGCATCGCCAAGCTCTACGACGCCGTGGCACGCGACCCGTCCGCCGTGCGGCGAGGAGAGCTCCCGCCCGGCCGTGACGAAGCCGGCGACGGCGGCACCGAGGCGCGCATGATCGTCGGCACCCCCGGCTACATGGCTCCCGAGCAGGCGCAAGGCGGCGGCGCCGTCAGCGACCGCGCCGACGTATACGCGGTGGGCGTGCTCCTGCACCAGATGCTGAGCGGACAGGGCTCCGATGCCGCGCTGGAGATGCCCGAGGTGCCGGCGTCGCTGGCCGCGCTCATCCGGCGCTGCCGGGAGGAGCAGCCGGCGGCGCGTCCACCGGCGGGAGAGCTGGGGCTGGAGCTCGGGCGCATCGCCGACGCCGCGCACGCGCCGCCGCTGGAGGCGCTGGCGGCGCTCCTGGTGAGCCAGGCGCTGCCGACGGGCCCGACCGAAGCGGCCATTCCCACCACGCCCCGGCGGCGCAGCCCGAGCTGAGGCGGCTCGTCCGGCGGGCGGCGGCGCGCGGGTTAGAGATCCTCGACCGCGTAGAGATTGAGCGTGGTCGGCGCGACGAGCGGCGAGAAGCTGGCGCCACCGTCGTGGGTGGTCAGGAGCGTGCCGTGGGCGCCCGCGGCCCAGCCGAGGCCGGGCGCGTCGTCGGAGAAGCCGATGGCGGCGAGCGCGGCCGTGGCGCCGCTGGGGGCCGACTGCCAGGTCAGGCCGGCGTCGACCGAGCGCCACACCAGGCCCGCCGCGCCGACGGCGACGACGCGAGCGCCGTCGGCGGAGAGCGAGACCGCCGCCAGGTCGGCGGGCGCGCGCGCCAGCGGCTGCCAGGTCGCACCGTCGCGGGTGACGAGCACGAGGCCGCCGTCACCGACGGCGAAGCCGACTCCGGCCTCGCCGGCGAAGCGCACCGCGCGCAGCTCGGCCGCGACCGGCGTGGAGGGCGCGCCGAAGCTGGCGCCGCCGTCGGTCGAGCGCAGGATCAACCCGCCGGCCCCGACGACGAAGGCGCGCCCGTCGAGGGCCGAGAGCGTGACGCCACGCAGATCGGCGTCGGTGGCCACGGCGACCCGCTGCCAGCTGGCACCGCCGTCGACGGTGCGCAGCACCACGCCGGAGTCGCCGACGGCCAGGCCGTGGTCGCGATCGGCGAAGGCGAGGGCACGCAGGCTTTGGGTCACGCCGGTCGGCTCGACGGCCCAGCTGGCGCCGCCGTCGACGGTGCCGAGGATGGTGCCGCCGGCGCCGGCCGCCCAGCCGTCGAGGTGGCCGACGCACACGAGCGCATAGAGGTCGGCGCTCGTCGGCGCGCTGCGGGCGACGAAGCGGGCGCCGTCGCTCGACGACAAGAGCGTCGCCGAGGCGCCGGTGAGCCACGAGCTGCCGGGGCCGCCGCCGGCGCCGCCGGCACCGCCGCCGCCGGTGCCGCCGGCACCGCCGCTTCCAGTGGGTGCGGGGGACTTCGAGGAGCCGCAGCCGGCGACCAGCAGCAGCGCGGTGAACAGAGCGTGCATCGGTTTCATGGCACTTCCTTTCACCTGCAGGGTAATTGCGCCGCACGCGCGCGACCACGTCCCGGGGCGCGCACAATCGTTTCCATTTTGGCAACGTGCCTACCTGGTGAGGCGCATCACGGTGCCGTCGTTCTCCTTGGTCCAGTAGACGGCGTTGGCGTCGATGGTGATGGCGCGCGGCAGACTCTGTAGGCCGATGGTGGCGACGATGCTGGCGCTGTTGCCGCTCCGCTGCAGCTCGTAGGCGCTGCCGCCGCCGCCTGTGGCCCAGTAGATTCGGGCGCTCGCGCTCGGCTGCACCATCGAGCTCGCGCCGTCGCTGGCGTTCGACCTCGCCCCCTACCCGAGCGTGCGCGGCTGGGTCGCGCGGCTGCAGTCGCGGGAGAGCTGGCGCGCCGCCGCGCCGCGCTGATTTGCGCGCGACCTACCCGGCGCCGCCGTGCCGCTCGCGCGGTGACATCCGACGCCGCCAACGATCAAACTGAAACCAAGGTAATCGAAACTGCATTTGATTCAGCGTCCCCATGTGATATCGGCTGCGAATCTTACAAATATTACAACTTAGCGAAAATAAAGAAGTTTTTATTGATCAGCGATTCTGAAATGCGTTATGAAGTGCGTATGAAAGCGACGCGCACCATTCTCAGTCTCTTTGTTTCGGCGATTCTGGCCGGCTGCGGCGGCAGCGCCGCACACGTCGGCGCCAACGGCGGCGCGGGCGGCACCGGCGGTGGCGGCGGCGGCGGCACCGACACCGGCGGCACCGGCGGCAACGCGGGTCCGCTCTTGCCCGCCGACGCCAACGTGGGAACGTACATCGCGCTCGGCGACTCGATCTCCGATCGCGGGGGCGCCGGACCGTTCTTCTACGATCTGTTGAACACGGACCTCACGGCCAAGTTCCCCGGTCTCACCTACGTGCACGGTGCGGAGCAGGGCGCCATCAGTGACGTCTTCTCCGACAACATGCCCTCGGGCGCGCCGCTCTTGAAGACGCAGATCGACGGCTTGGGCAACAGCTACCCCGGGGACGTCGTCGTCACCATCACGATCGGTGGCAACGACTTGAACGCCCACGCGCTCGCCGCCATCAGCGGCACCGACGGCCCCTTCCGCACCGAGCTCGACGCGCACCTGACGGCCGAGCTCGCCGAGCTGACCACGCCCGGGCGCCTGGGCGCGGGCAAGGTCTACGTGGTGCTCGCCAACATCTACGACTTCACCGACGGGATGGGCGACTTCGCGGCGGTGGGGTGCGGCCCGGGCGTCAACATCAGCCCCTCGGCCGTCGCCACCGCGTTCGACGGGTGGAACGGCGTCATGTCCACCAACATCGGCAAGGTCGGCGGCGCGCTCTACGACATGCACGCGGACTTCCTCGGCCACGGCTACAACAACACCGACGCGAGCCAGGTCTGGTACGACTCGGCCTCGTGCCTCCACCCCAACGCGCTGGGGCACGACGCCATCCGCCGCTCGATCTACAAAATCCTCACCGGCGACGCGCCGTAGCAGCGCCTCGTTGGTGTAGAATGGGCACGCGGCGCTCTCGTCGGGAGCGCCGCCCGCACCATGGCGACGCGCAGCCCGAGCCGCTACGGCAGACACGAGATCGTCGGTCCATTGGCGACAGGCGGCATGGCCGACCTGTTTCTGGCGCGCCAGCGCGGCCCGAGCGGCTTCGAGACGCTCGCGGTGGTCAAGCGCATCCGGCCGCACCTGGCCGCCAATCCCGAGTTCGTCCGCCTGTTCCTCGACGAGGCGCGGCTGGCGGCGACGCTGCGCCACCCGAACGTCGTCAGGTCTACGACGCGGGGCAGGAGCGGGGCGAGTACTTCTTCGTCATGGAGTACGTGCACGGCGCGACCTGCGCGCGATCATCGACGTCGCCGCCGGGCGCACGCGCGCCGTCACCGTCGACGAGGCGATCTCGATCGTCGCCGGCGTGTGCGCCGGGCTGCATCACGCGCACGAGCGCACCGACGGCGGCGGGCGGCCGCTCGGCATCGTGCACCGCGACATTTCGCCGTCGAACGTGCTGGTCGGCTTCGAGGGCGCGGTCAAGCTCACCGACTTCGGCATCGCCAAGGCGACGCAGGCGGCGTCGGCGGAGCCGGGGACCAACACGCTGCGCGGCAAGATGAGCTACCTGTCGCCCGAGCAGTGCCTGGGGCTGCCGCTCGATCGGCGCGCCGATCTCTACGCGCTCTCGGTCGTCCTGTACGAGCTGACCACCGGCGCGCGGCCGCACGGCGAGGCGCCGTCCGAGTTTCTGGCGCTCAAGCAGACGCTCGAGGCGCCGGTGCGGCGGCCGTCGACGCTGCGGCCGGGCTATCCGGAGGAGCTGGAGCGCATCGTCCTGCGCGGACTGCATCGCGATCGCGAGCAGCGCTGGGCGACGGCGCGCGAGCTGCAGCTGGCGCTGGAGGCGTTCGCGCGCCAGCGGCAGCTGGCGGTGTCGGCGGTGACGGTGGCCCGGCTGATGGAGGAGCTGTTCGCCGGCGACCTCGAGGCGTGGCACGCGGCGCAGAGCCGCGGCACGCCGCTGCACGATCACGTGACCAAGTCGCGCACACTGTCGATCGACGAGGCCGGGGAGTCGACGACGCAGCGCTGGCGGCAGGCGGCGGCGACCGTGCCGATGACGCTGGCGCCTCCGCCGTTCGTCGACGGCAGCCGGCGCGGGCGGCGTATGGTGGCGGCGGTGGTGGCGGTGGCTACGGCAGCGAGCCTGGCGGTGGTGTTGGCGGCGCGGCACGCCAGCCGTGCGACGCCCCCCGCGACGCCGGCGGTCGCGACGGTGGTGCCGCGGGCCAGCGCGAAGCCGCCGTCGCCGGTCACGGCGACCATGACGTCGAGCGCGCCGCCCACGCCGGCGCCGCCGCTGACGGCGCCGCCGCTGACGGCGCCGCCGCCGCCCACGAGCGCTACCTCGAGGGCGCCGACGCGACCCGCGCCGCGGGCGCAGAAGCCGCGACCGCGGGCCCACCCGGCCAAGCGGGCGCCGAGCCGCTGGGACCCCGAAGCGCCGGTGCTGCCGCACTGACATGCGCCTCGTCGGTATCCTCGCCGCCGTCGTCGTCGTCGTGGCCGCCAGCGCCGGCGGGCGCGCCGCTGCCGACGCTCGCGCCATGAAGCCCGAGGCGCGCGCGCACTACGAGCGCGGGCTCAAGCTGTACGAGCGGCGGCAGTACGACGACGCCGTGGTCGAGCTGCGCGCCGGGCTGGCCATCGATCCGCAGCCGGAGCTGCTGTACGCGCTCGGGCAGGCGGAGCGGCGGCGCGGGCACTGCGAGCGCGCCATCGAGTACTACCAGTCGTGTCTCGGCCTCGTGAAGGATCCGGCGGCGGCAGCGGCGCTGCGGGTGCAGATCGAGCGCTGCAAGGTCACCGAGGGCGAGCCCAAGGAAGAGCCGGCGCAGCTGCCGGCGAGCCCGCCGGCCGCGGCGTCAGCGCCGGTGTCGGTCGTGCCGGCGGCAGCGCCGCCCGCGGCACCGGCGGCGGCGGTGGTCGCACCGGCGGCGGCGGTGGTTGCGCCGGCTGCGCCCGCGCCCGCCGCGGCGCCGTCCGCACGCTGGTCGCGCGACGCGCTCGGCCTGTCGCTCGGCGGCATCGGTATCGCCGGCGCGGCCGTCGGTGGCGCGCTCATGGGGGTGGCGCACGCGCGCGGCGCCGCGGCCGGCGGCAGCTATCAGGCGTACGCCGATGCGCGCAGCGCGCCGACCTGGTGGACCGCCGGCGTCGTCACGCTCGCGGTCGGCGGCGCGCTGGTCGTCGCCGGCGTGGTGCGCCTGGCGATCGTCGCCGCGCGGAGGCACCGCTGATGCGCGTCCTTGTCGCGGTGCTGGGGCTGGCGCTGGCCGGCTGCGCGCCGTCGCTGCCGTCGAGCTATCACTGCACCACCGATGGGCAGTGCGTGTTCGCCGGTGCGCACGGCCGCTGTGAAGCGACCGGCGCCTGCAGCTTCCCCGACGCCACCTGCGCCGACGGCCAGCGCTACGGCGACTTTGGGCTCGCGGGGCTGGCCGGGCAGTGCGTCGCTAGCGTCGACGGCGGCGGTGGCGGTGGGGGCGGTGGCGGTGGCGGCGCTGGTGGCGGATCGATCACGCGCGTCGGCAGCAGCAGCCTTCCCCCCGCGCAGCGCTCGGCCGTGACGCTGCCGGCACCGGCGAACCTGGCCGCCGGCGATGTCGTCCTCGCCTGCGTCTTCGCCGACAACGCGCAGGTCGGGATCACGCCGCCGGCCGGCTTTTCGCTGCAGCTCGAGCTCCACGGCTCGGTGGCGGGCGAGTTCCACGCCGTCTGGTTCACCCACGTCGTCGCCGCGGCCGAGCCGTCGAGCTACGCGTTCGCGCTCAGCGCCGCCTCGAACGCGACCGCCGCCGCCGCCGTCGGCTATCGTGGCGTCGACGCGACCGCGCCCATCGACGTCGCCTCGAGCCAGCAGTTCCAGGGGACGGCCTTCACCGCGCCGTCGATCACCACCACGCATTCGGGCGACATGCTGGTCACGATGTTCGTCTCGGCGATGTCGGAGGGGCTGGCCTGGAGCGCGCCCACCGGCATGCAGACCGCCGTCGACGACGACATCATCGGCATGTTCGACGCCACACAGGCGGCCGCGGGAGCGACCGGGGCCAAGCAGGCGTCGCTCGGCCTGGCCGGAATCCCGGGCATCGGCGCCGTCGACTTCGTCGCGCTGACGCCGAAGTAGGCTAGTACCTCGCCACAGTGATTTTGATTGGTATCCGCCGAGGATTCGGCGCCCGGGCGAGGCGCGACGACGAGGGAATACTGTCTGTATTTCGAGGAGGAGCAACGAAGCCATGGGCGTCGAGGACCGGCGCAGAGCGGTCGAAATCACTGTGGCGAGGTACTAGCGCATGCCGTGTCGCCACAGGAGGCGATAGAAGGCGGCGCGGTCGAGCTTGGCCTCGCGCGCCGCCGCCGCGACGTTGCCGTCGGCCGCGCGCAGCAGCTCCTCGACGTAGGCGCGCTCCCAGCGCTCCCTGGCCTGCTTGTACGACGCCGGCCCGGCCGCGCCGCCCGCCGGCGTGCCCGCCAGCGCCAGCGCGCGCTCGAGGTAGTTGCGCAGCTCGCGCACGTTGCCCGGCCAGCGGTGGCCGGCCGCTTCGGCGAGGAAGGCCGGCGTGCGCAGCCGCGCCGCCTCTCCCTTGTGGCCGGCGTCGAGCCCGCCGAGGAGGTGCTCGATGAGCAGCGGCAGATCTTCGATCCGATCGCGCAGGGGCGGCAGCGTCACCACGACGACGGCGAGGCGGTAGTAGAGGTCGGAGCGGAAGCGCTTGGTGTTGACGTCGCTGCGCAGGTTGCGGTGCGTGGCGGCGATGATGCGCGCGTCGACCTTGTGGTAGCGGTCGGCGCCGACGCGCTTGATCTCCTGCCGTTCGAGCACGCGCAACAGCTTGGGTTGCAGCTCGGGTGACAGCTCGCCGATCTCGTCCAGGAACACGGTGCCGCCGCGCGCGGTCTCGAACGCGCCCAGCCGGCGCGTGCTGGCGCCGGTGAAGGCGCCCTTCTCGTGGCCGAAGAGCTCCGACTCGAGCAGGTGCGGGGGCAGCGCCGAGCAGTCGACGACGACGAACGGCTGATCCCGCCGCGCCCCCGCCTGGTGCACCGACTCGGCGGCCGCCTCCTTGCCGGTGCCGGTCTCGCCCTCGACGAGCAGCGTCGCCTTGGAGGCGGCGGCGCGCTCGAGCAGGGCGAAGACGTGGCGCATCTGCGCCGAGCGGCCGACCAGCCCGCCGAAGCGCTCGGTGCGCGACAGCGGGATGGCGACCGCGGTGGTGCCGATGTGGAAGCGCATCGTGGTCTGGCCGACGGCGATCCGCGCGCCGTCGTCGAGGTGCGCCTCGACGACCGAGACGCCGTCGACGAGCGTGCCGTTCTTGCTGCCGAGATCGCGCAGGTGCGCCCGGCCGTCGCGCACGACGATTCTCGCAGTGGAAGCGCGAGACCGTGCGGTCGGCCAGCGCCACATCGCAGCTCTCGTGCGTGCCGATGACGGCCCGGTCGCTCGTCGAGGCGAAGGCGCGCGCCTCGTCTCCGTCGACGTCGAGGCGAAACTGCGTGACGTACGCGCGCGGTTGCTCGAACGGCTCGGTCCCCGATTCGCTCACGCGTTGCGATCGTAACACGCTCAATTGATTGGCGCGCCGCCCGTCGTGCCGCCGCCGCCGGGGCTGCCGCCCGACGGCGTACCGCACTGGCCCGGCGCCGGCGCTTGCGGCGCCGAGTAGTCGATGGCCAGCCGCCCGACGCCGTCGAGATCGTGGGCGAAGAGCGCCCCGTGGATGGTG
This sequence comes from uncultured delta proteobacterium, assembly GCA_963816965.1. Taxonomy (GTDB): domain Bacteria; phylum Myxococcota_A; class Polyangia; order Palsa-1104; family Palsa-1104; genus JAQBQH01. The sequence goes on along the minus strand of CAWFMP010000004.1, from coordinate 968,003 downwards.
GTGTCGCCGACGAAGGCGACACGCGCGGTGGGCGCGTAGATGGCCGCCGACAGCGTCTGCTCGCCGACGGTGACCAGCGCGCCGCCGCCGCCGCCACCGATGTACAGGCGCACCGCCGACGGATCGGAGCCGAGGTCGAGCTTGCCCACGGTGCGCACGGCTCCCGAGACATAGAGGTCGAGCGTGGCGCCCGGCTTGAGCGCCACGTTCTCGGCGCCGACGGCGTCGAGCGAGCCGTCGATGTAGAGCGCGACTACGCCGTCGATGGTGAAGTGCAGCAGGCCGACAGTCTCGACGTGGTCGAAGTAGTAGCTGCCCGTGGTCAGCGTCACCTCGTTCTTGCCGACGACGGCGAGCGAGGTGGCGAGGCCGTGCGCGGCGTTGTCGTTCATCCCCTTGGCCGCGGCCACCCTGGCCGCGACATCGAGGAAGGTGGAGCCGTCGCAGGCGCAGGGCGGCCCCGCGGGCGCCTGATACGGTCCGGTGGCCTGCACCGTCGACAGCCCGAGGCCGACCCGCTGGCCCTGTACGCGCAGGCTGCCGCCGACCGACAGCACGCCGACGTCGGCCAGGTTGCCGCCGACCGAGAGATCGTGCCCGACGTCGACACGCCCGACGCCCGCCAGATCGCCGGTGGTCATCAGATCGTCGTGCACCGTCACGCTGCCGACGCCGCTGGCGCCCGCGTAGGCGACGAAGCTGCCACCGATCTGATCGTCGCCGACGATGTCGGAGTGGCCGTTGACCCCGACCGACGCGGCGCCGCCGTTGGCCGATTGGGTGACCAGCGCCGTGCCCACCGAGGCCAGATTGCCGCACAGACAGAGCGCGTCGGCGAACAGCCCCGGCGCCGGCGACGGCGGGCAGCTGCCGACCGATTGCGACGCCGCGCCGGGATCGCCGTTGGCGCCCCCCAGGCAGCCGGCCAGCGCGAGCGGCACCAGCGAGCGAACCGTGTGTCGAAGCATCGGGACCTCCTGCGCTCGGCCATTGCACCGTCGAGGCCAGCGCCGGCGCCCGCACCCGTCGCGGCCCGGCGGCGCCCAAGCGTTGCAGAAGCGAACGGCGCGCCGGTGCCTGCCCCCCCACGGCGACGCGCGCGGCGCGCCCAAGCCCGCGACCGGCAAGGGCTTGGCCGCCGGCACAGCGCTGGCAGTGCGAGCCCTCGAACCCAGGAGGATTCCATGACGCTCAAGACGAAGTGGATCGGCTTCGCCCTCATCATCGCCGGTGCCGCGGCCTGCAATTCCGGCGACGGCGGCTCGAGCGCGTCGGCGCAGTCGCTCGGCGAAAAGTGCGCCACGGACGCCGACTGCAAGACGACCGAGAGCTGCCTTGGGCAGGTGTGCGTGCCCAAGCTGCCGGCCGATCTCGGCATCCCCCTTTGCGCCACCACCGCCGATTGCAAGACGAGCGAGATTCTGCGAGCACGGCGTCTGCTTGCCGCATCAGCTCGACGACGGCGGGGTCACCCTGTGCGACCACGACGCCGACTGCGCCAGCGGCGACCAGTGCCTCGCGGGCGTTTGTGTGCCCAAGCTGCCGTCGGGGGGATCGGGCTGGCCGTTCGATCTGGGCGCCTGGAGCGGCGTCGGCCAATCGTGCACGCAAAACTCCGACTGCTCGGGCACGCTCGACTGCGCGTTCGGCTTCTGTCTGCCGGTGGCCACCTGCCACGTCGACGCCGACTGCGCCGCGGGCAAGCACTGCGCCACGCAGGCCGGCCTCTGTATCTGAGGTTAGGCCGCGACGGCACCGCCGCGTGGGCCGTCAGTGTCCGGAGGTGTTGGTCGCCCAGATGGCGCGGCTGCCGGCGTAGAGAACCACGTTGCCGTCATTCTGCACGGCGAGCGTAGCGCCGCCGTTGCCGTTGGTACCCGAGGCCCACACCGGTTGCCGGCCGGCGGCGTAGACGACGAAGTTGCCGTCGGTCTGCATGGCGGCGGTGCGCCCGCCCTTGCCGTTGGTGTGCGACGCCCACAGCGCCGAGCCGCCCAGGTACAGGACGAGATTGCCGTCGCCCTGCATGACCAGGCTGAAGCGGCCGTCGCACGACTTGACCGACTCGCCCGGAGCCAGCGCGTGACCGGGGGCGATGCCGCCGCAGCCGGTCGGCGCCGCGCCGATGCCGTCGGTGTGCGTGGCCCAAAGCGCCGTCGTGCCGGCATAGACGACGGTGTTGCCGTCGTTCTGCACGGCGAGCCTGGCGCCGCCGTGGCCGCTGCTGCCGCTGGCGAACAGCGGCGCCGAGGTGTCGTCGTAGACGACGAAGTTGCCGTCGCTCTGCATGATCGCGATGTAGCCGTTGCGGCCGTTGGTCCCGCTGGCCCACATGGGCACGCCGAACGAGTAGAGCACCAAGTTGCCGTCGGTCTGCATGGCCAGCGTGAAGCGGCCGTCGCAAGATTTGACCGCGCCGCCGGGGCCGAGGCCGTGCCCGGGCTCGATGGCCCCGCACGCCGTCGGGGCCGGTGGGATCGGGGGCTTCGGTCCGGTGTGGCCGCCGCCGCCGAGCGCCTGCAGCTGCGCCAGCGTGCCGTTGAACAGATCGCCGTCGACGCCGCCGGGGATGCCGGACACCGAGTCGGCGTCGCCGTACTGCCAGAAGCGCCAGTCGCTCCACGACGTCGGGATGTACGGGCAGGCGACGCCGTCGTAGTCGGCCACGAACAGCGGGTACGACGAAAAGTTCGGATTGCCGAGCGTGTCCTGGAAGAAGCTCAGGCCCGTGTAGAAGACGACGGTCTTGCCGGTGCGCGCCTTGACCTCGTTGAGGAAGTCGCTGGTGCGGGCGATCAGCGTGCCCGCGCTGACGCCGTCGGTGACCTCGAGGTCGATCATCGGCAGATCGCCGGCACCGAAGCCGCCGTTGGCGTTGACGAAGTTGACGAAGTAGTCGGCCTGGGTGCGACCGTCGATCGACGCCCGGAAGAAGTGGTAGGCGCCGCGCACCAGGCCGGCGGCCTTCATGCCGCTCCAGTTGTGGTTGAAGGTGGCGTCCTGATATCCGGTTCCCTCGGTGGCCTTGGCGAAGCCGAACGAGCGGCCGGCGCTCTTGACCGCGCTCCAGTTGATCGAGCCGCCCTGATAGCTCGACACGTCGACGCCGCGCAGGACCGTGCCGTTGTCGGAGCAGCGATAGGTGTAGCCCTCGGTGGTCTCGCCGGCGATGTTGCCGGCCTGGCCGCTGCAGCCGCCGACGACCAGCGCGGCGGCGGCGGCGAGGAATAACGATCGGGTCACGTGGGTCATGCAAAGCCCCTCTCGGCCTGTTCGGCCGCCGCCTGTTCAAGCGCGGGGCCAGCCGGCCGCGGGTGCGATTTCGCCGCATTGCGGCCCTGCTGGCGAGGACGTTGCCCCTCGGTTTGCGCACCATCGGTTGCGCAAATCGCCGCCAATCGTGCACACCACGCGATCGCGCGGTCGCGAGATTCGGTGATGATACCTAAAGTATTACTTTAGGTATTGCTCGACGACGAGCTGGCCGTCCGCGTGCCACCGGCGCAGGACCTTCTTGTCGAACTTGCCGACGCTGGTCTTGGGCACCTCGTCGACGAAGGTCCAGCGCTCGGGGAGCCACCAGCGCGCCACCTTGCCGTCGAGGTGCGCGCACAGCGCCGCGGCGTCGACCGCCTGCCCGGCCCGGCGCACCACGCACGCCAGCGGTCGCTCACCCCATTTGTCGTCGGGCACGCCGATGACCGCCGCCTCGGCCACGTGCGGGTGCGCCATGATGAGGTTCTCCAGCGCCACCGAGGAGATCCACTCGCCGCCGGACTTGATGACGTCCTTGGCCCGGTCGGTGATGCGGATGAAGCCCGAGGGCTCGACGGTGCCGACGTCGCCCGTGCGCAGCCAGCCGTCGTGGAACTTCTCCGGCGTCGGCTCGCCGTAGTAGCTCGCCGTCACCCACGGGCCGCGCACCTGGATCTCGCCCTCGGCCTTGCCGTCCCACGGCTGCTCGCCGCCGCCGTCGCCGACGATGCGCAGCTCGACGCCGGGCAGGACGCGCCCGGTCATGCCGCGGTACTGCGCCGGCGAGCGGCCGTCGCCGCGCTTGGGCGGCATCGCGAGCGCGGCCAAAGGCGAGGTCTCGGTCATGCCCCAGCCCTGATAGATGGGCACGCCGAAGCGCTCCTCGAAGCGGGCGATGAGCGCCTCGGGCACCGCCGCGCCGCCGCACAGGATGCCGCGCAGCGACGACAGATCGATCTGGTTGGACTCGCCGTGCGCGAGCATGTCGCGGAAGACCGTCGGCACGCCGGCGGCGACCGTCGGGCGGGCGCTGTCGATGAGGCGGCAGAGGCCGGCCGGGTTGGCGAAGCGCGCGGGCAGCGCCAGATCGGCGCCCGACATCCAGGCGGCATACGGCAGGCCCCAGGCGTTGGCGTGGAACATGGGCACGATCGGCAGGACCGTGTCGCGCTCGCAGATGCCGAGCGCCGAGCCCATGCACTGCGCCATCGAGTGCAGGTAGGTGGAGCGATGGCTGTAGACGACGCCCTTGGGCTGCCCGGTGGTGCCGCTGGTGTAGCACATGGCGGCGGCGGCGTTCTCGTCGAGCGCGGGCCAGGCGAACGACGCCGGCGCCTGTGCGAGCAGCGCTTCGTAGCCGAGCACCCGCTCGCCGAGCGGGCGGGCATCGCCGTCGCCGATGACGACGAAGCGCTCCACGGCGTGCGCCAGCGCGGGCAGCGCGCGCGCCAGCACCGGCACCAGGTCGGCGTCGACGAGGATGACCTTGTCGCGCGCGTGGTCGATGATGTACGCCACCTCGGCCGGCGCCAGCCGCAGGTTGAGCGTGTGCAGCACCGCGCCCATCGACGGCACGGCGAAGTAGGCCTCGACGTGCTCCTGCGAGTTCCACGCGAACGTGGCCACGCGGTCGCCCGGCATGACGCCGAGCGCGTGCAGCGCCGCGGCCAGCCGCTCGACGCGTGCCGCGACCTCGGCGAAGCGCGCGCGCCGCACGCCCGACTCGGTCAAGGTCACGATCTCGCTGTCGGCGTGGGCGGCGCGCCCGTGGCGCAGGATCCCGGCGATGGTCAGCGGAAACGGCTGCATCGTGCTCTGCATCAGCGCCTCCTCACAGGGAGGTCATCATAGCAGCGCGCGCGCGTGATGGCGCAGGTGCGCCTCGACGAAGCTCGCGACGAAGCAGTAGCTGTGGTCGTAGCCGTCGCGCAGGCGCAGCTCGAGCGGCTGGCCGGCGTCGGCGCAGGCAGCGCGCGAGCAGCTCGGGGCGTAGCTGCTCGACGAGGAACTTGTCGCGCGTGCCCTGGTCGACGAGCAGGGTGCCGGGAAAGCGGCGCGTGGCCGAACAGGGCGACAGCGTCGTAGGCGGCCCAGGCTGCGCGATCGGCGCCGAGGTAGCGGCTGAACGCCTTCTGTCCCCACGGCACCTCGCTCGGCGCGCAGATCGGCGCGAACGCCGAGACGCTGCGGTAGCGATCGGGGTGGCGCAGCGCCAGCACCAGCGCGCCGTGGCCGCCCATCGAGTGGCCGAAGATGCCGCGCGTCCCGGCGGCGATCGGGAAGTTCGCGCTCGACCAGCGCCGGCAGCTCCTGGGCGACGTAGCTGTGCATGCGGTAGGCCGACGACCACGGCGCCTCGGTGGCGTCGAGGTAGAAGCCGGCGCCGCGGCCGAAGTCCCACGCCGTCGTCGTCGCCGGGCAGGCGCGTGGCGCGCGGGCTGGTGTCGCAGGTGACGAGCGCCAGGCCGAGCGCGGCGGCGACGCGCTGCGCGCCGGCCTTGATCGCGAAGGTCTCTTCGGTGCAGGTCAGCCCGGCGCAGGAAGTAGAGCGCGGGCACGGGCGTGCCGGCCTCCGCGGCCGGCGGCAGGTAGACCGACGAAGCGCATCGGCCCGGCGCAGGCGGCGCTGTCGTGCTCGTAGAAGCCCTGGCGCCCGTCGAAGGCGCGATGCTCGGCCCGCGTCTTCACGCGCCGTACTCGACGACGGTGCGGATCGACTTGCCGCGCGTGCATCAGGTCGAACGCCTCGTTGATCCGCTCGAGCGGCAGCTTGTGCGTGATCAGCGGATCGATCTCGATCTTGCCCTCCATGTACCAGTCGACGATGCGCGGCACGTCGGTGCGGCCGCGCGCGCCGCCGAACGCCGTGCCCTTCCACACGCGGCCGGTGACCAGCTGGAACGGGCGCGTCGCGATCTCCTGGCCGGCGCCGGCGACGCCGATGATGACGCGAGACGCCCCAGCCGCGGTGGCAGCACTCGAGCGCCTGGCGCATCAGCTTGACGTTGCCGACGCACTCGAAGCTGTAGTCGGCGCCGCCGCCGGTGAGCTCGACGAGGTGCGCGACGAGGTCGCCGCCGACGCTGCGTCGGGTTCACGAAGTGGGTCAGCCCGAAGCTTGCGCGCCGATCGCCTCGCGCGCCGGGTTGAGGTCGACGCCGATGATCTTGTCGGCGCCGGCCATGCGCGCGCCCTGCACGACGTTGAGGCCGATGCCGCCGAGGCCGAAGACGACGACGTTCGCGCCCGGCTCGACCTTGGCGGTGTAGATCACCGCGCCGATGCCGGTGGTGACGCCGCAGCCGATGTAGCAGATCTTGTCGAACGGCGCGTCCTTGCGCACCTTGGCGAGCGCGATCTCGGGCAGCACCGTGTGGTTGCGCGAAGGTCGAGCAGCCCATGTAGTGGTGGATCTTCGTCTTGCCGATGCGAGAAGCGGCTCGTGCCGTCGGGCATGAGGCCCTTGCCCTGCGTCGCGCGGATCGCGGTGCACAGGTTGGTCTTGCGGCTCAGGCACGACTTGCAGCGCGCGGCACTCGGGCGTGTAGAGCGGGATGACGTGGTCGCCCTTCGCGACCGCTGGTGACGCCGGCGCCGACGTCGACGACGACGCCGGCGCCTTCGTGGCCGAAGATGACCGGGAACAGGCCCTCGGGATCGGCGCCCGAGCGCGTGAACTCGTCGGTGTGGCAGACGCCGGTGGCCTTCAGCTCGACCAGCACCTCGCCGGCGCGCGGCCCGTCGAGCTCGACCTCTTCGATGACGAGCGGCTTGCCGGCTTCGTAGGCGACGGCGGCGCGGGTCTTCATGGTCACCTCCGGGCGCGCATGATAGCGCCGGCCGGCGGACAATGAGTGTGAAACGGCTGCGCGCTCCCGACGCCGGCAAGGGGTTGCCCGGCGCCCGTAACCGTGGTGACAATCCGGCGGCAGCAATCGATCGCAGTCCAACGAAAGGCTACCGGAGGAAGACAATGACGGTTAAGGGAGCGATGGTGGCGGCAGCGGTTGCAGGGATGTTCGCGGCGGGCGCGCCGGCGGTGGCGCACGCCAAGAGCGCCAAGGTCGACTGCGCGGGCGTCAACAGCTGCAAGGGCAAGGGCGCCTGCAAGTCGGCGACGAACGACTGCAAGGGCAAGAACGACTGCAAGGGCAAGGGCTGGATGAAGATGAGCGAGAAGAGCTGCACCAAGAAGGGCGGCACCGTGGCCCCGGCGGCGGACGAGACCGAGAAGAAGTAGCGCCGCGGGGAGCCGCGATTCCAAGTCGCCGCCCCTATCCGTCCTGCCGTCAGCGCGCGCGGCGCTTGCGCGCCCGCACTGGGCGCACGCGCCGCGCCCGCGCCGTCGCTCTCAGCCCGCTCATGATCACCTGCAAGCCGAACTCGAACCGCGCCTCGGCGTCGCGCTCGCCGGTCAGCTCGACGATCGTCTCGTCGCTGATGGCGAGCAGGTGCGGATAGCGCTTGGGATCGAGCTGCTGCTTGAACGACTGCACGAGGTCATCGAGCCCGTGCGTGCGGGCCGCTTCGCCGGCCTGCGTGTCGATGATGAAGCCGAGCACGTAGTAGCCGAGCACCGCCGCCGCCCACAGCGACAGGCGCTGCGACATGCCGCCCTGCCGGATGATGCGCAGCATCCGCTCGCTCACCGCCAGCCCGTGCGGTCCCGGCTTGAGCGCCTCGGCGGCCAGGCGCGCGCCGTCGCGGTGCCGCGCCAGCGCCAGGCGAAGGCGGCGCGCCAGCTCGGCCAGCTGCTCGTGCCACGCGCCGCGCAGCTGCGGCTCGAGCAGGCCCTTCATCATCTCTTCGGCCATCGCGTCGTGCAGCTCCTGCTTGTTGGCGAAGTGCCAGTAGATGGCGCCCGCCTGCACGCCGAGCGCGGCCGCCAGCCGACGCATGGTGAGCGCCTCGAGCCCGACCTCGTCGAGAAGCGCGAGGGCGCGGGTGAGCACGGCGCCGCGGCTCAGTCGCATCCCGACAGCGTACCGCAACTTGAACGCTGTTCAACTTCGCCTTGACGCCCACCCGTCGCAGTTGCATAACTTGAACATCGTTCAAGTCGCGAGCGGGCGCTCGCCGCTCGACCGGAGGCGTGACCCGATGCCGACGACGTCCGTGCTCGAAGCTAGCGCGGTGACCAAGCGTTACCAGATGGGCGAGCTGGAGGTGGCGGCGCTCCGCGGCGTCGACCTGACGCTGTCGCCGGGCGAGCTGGTGGTGCTGCTCGGCCCCTCGGGCTCCGGCAAGTCGACGCTGCTCAACATCCTGGGCGGCCTCGACTCGCCGACGAGCGGGCGGCTGCGCTTCGGCGACCTCGATCTCACGGCCGCCGACGACGACGCGCTGACGCGCTATCGCCGCCAGCAGGTCGGCTTCGTCTTCCAGTTCTACAACTTGATCCCCAGCCTGACCGCCGCCGAGAACGTCGCGCTCATCACCGACATCGCGGAGAGCCCGATGAGCGCCTCGGAGGCGCTGGAGCTGGTCGGGCTGGCCGAGCGTCAGGATCACTTCCCCTCGCAGCTCTCGGGCGGCGAGCAGCAGCGCGTCGCCATCGCCCGCGCCATCGCCAAGCGGCCGACGCTGCTCCTGTGCGACGAGCCCACCGGCGCCCTCGACTTCGCCACCGGCCGCATCGTCCTCGAGGTCATCGAGCGGATGAACCGCGAGCTCGGCGCCGCCACCGCCGTCATCACGCACAACGCCGCCATCGCCGGCATGGGCGACCGCGTCATCCGATTCCACGACGGGCGTATCGCCGACACGCAGACCAACCCGACGCGCCGGAGCGCGAGCGAGCTGAGCTGGTGAAGGCGATCGACCGGGCGCTGTTGCGGGATCTGGTGCGCTTGCGCTCGCAGGTGGCGACGCTGGGCCTGGTCGTCGCCTGCGGCGCCGCCGTCTTCGTGGCCATGAAGGTCACGGTCGACGCGCTCGATGGTGCCCGCGCCGAGTACTTCCGCGCGCAGCGCTTCGGCGATCTGTTCGTGTCGCTCAAGCGGGCGCCGCGGGCGCTCCTGCCCGACCTGGCGGCGATCTCGGGGGTGGCGCAGATCGACGCGCATGTGGTCGGCGACGTGCCGGTGCTGCGACCGGGCAAGCCGCAGCCGGCGACGGTGCACCTGGTGTCGATCGATCCGGGCGCGAGGGCGCCGCTCGACGCCGTGCGCATTCGCCGGGGCCGCCTGCCCGATCCGGATCACGACGACGAGATCGTGCTCAACGAGCCGTTCGCCGAGGCCACGCACCTCGACCCGGGCGACTCCGTCGTCCGCGGTGCTCAACGGTCGGCTGCGCCGCTTGCGCGTCGTCGGCGTGGGCATCTCGCCCGAGTTCGTCTTCCAGATGGCGCCCGGCGCGGTGGCGCCGAACGACGAGCGCTACGGCGTGGCCTGGATGCTGCGCGCGCCGCTGGAGGCGGCGTTCGATCTCGGCGGCGCGTTCAACGACGCCGTGGTGCGGCTGGCGCCCGGCGCCGTCCGCGGCGACGTCATCGCCGCGCTCGATCGGCACCTTGCGCCCTACGGCGGTCACGGCGCCTACGGCCGCGATCAGCAGATGTCGGCGCGCTTCCTCGACGTGCGCATCGAGCGCATCCGCGGCATGCTGGTGTTTCTGCCGACGCTGTTCCTGTTGGTGGCGGCGTTCGTGCTCAACGTCGTGCTCCGGCGGCTGGTACAGGGGCAGCGGGAGCAGATCGGCGCGCTCAAGGCGTTCGGCTACACCAATCGCCGTCTGGCGCGCCACTACCTGGCCATGGGGATGCTGGCGGTGCTGCCGGGCGCGATCGTCGGCATCGCGCTGGGGCTGGAGCTGGGCGCGGCGCTCATCCGTCAGTTCGTGCACTATTTTCGCCTGCCGCTGGTCGGCTACGGCGTCAACTGGAGCGCGCTTGGCGGCGCGCTCGCCGTCGTCTTCTCCGCCGCGGCCGTGGGGGCGCTGCAGTCGATGCGCAGCGTCGTCGCCTTGCATCCGGTGGAGGCGATGCGCCCGCCCTCGCCGCCGGTCTACCATCGGGGCTGGCTCGAGCGGCTGCGCGTGGCCCGGCGGGTGCCCGCGGCCCTGTTGATGGTGGCGCGCAACCTGCGCCTGGCGCCGCTGCGCGCCGGCGCCTCGATCGCCGCGCTCGCCTTCGCCACTGCGCTGTGCGTGACCGGCTCGTTCTTCGGCGGCGCGCTCGATGCGCTGGTGCACCACCAGTTCGACGTGGCGATGCGCGACGACTTTTCGGTCGCGTTCGCCCGGCCCATCAGCCGCGACGCCTGCCAGAGCTTGATGGCTGTCGACGGCGTCGCCGCTTGCGAGCCGCTGGCGACGGTGCCGGTGCGCGCCCACTTCGGCCCGCTCAGCCAGCAGCTCGCGGTCACCGCGCTCGCCGAAGGCGGCCAGCTGCGTCGCATCGTCGACCTCGACGGCAAGGTGGTCTCGGTGCCGCCCTCGGGCCTGCTGGTGAGCCGGCGCCTGCTCGGGCACCTCGGCGCCACCGTCGGCGATCGCCTCGAGCTGGAGACGCTCGAGGGCCGCCCGCGTCGGGTGAAGCTGCCCGTGCGCGCCGCCGTCGACGACGAGCTCGGCCTCAACATCTACGCCTCTTTGACGACGCTCACCGAGCTCACCTGCGAGGCGCCGACCATGAGCTCGGCGCTGCTGCGCGCCCAGCCGGGACGGGAGGCCGCGCTGCTGCAGCGGCTCGGCGAGCTGCCGATGGTCATCGGCGTCAGCAGCCGCGAGGGGGCCATCGCCGACTTCGAGAAGGCGGTGGCCCAGTCGATGCGCACCATGACGCTGATCCTGGCGCTGCTCTCGGCCTCCCTGGCCATCGCCGTGGTCTACAACGGCGCCCGCGTGGCGCTGGCCGAGCGCGCTCGCGATCTGGCGAGCCTGCGCGTGCTCGGCTTCACGCGGGGCGAGGTCTCCACGATCCTCCTGGGCGAGATGGGGATCGTGCTGGCGTTCGGCGTGCCGCTCGGGCTCCTGTTGGGACGCTGGTTCGCCCAGCGCACGGTGCTCGGTACGGCCGCCGACGAGTTCCGCATGCCGATGGTGATCACCTCGGCGACCTACGCGCTGGCGACGCTGGTCGTCGTCGGCTCGTCGCTGTTGAGCGCGCTGCAGATGCGGCGGCTCATCGATCGCCTCGACCTGGTCGAGGTCCTGAAAACGAGAGAATGACGATGAAGGCTCGATCGAAGCTGCTTCGTTGGATCCTTCCGCTGCTGGCGCTGCTGGCGCTGATCGCGTTCGCCATGCGGCCGCATCCGATTCGCGTCGACGCCGCGGCGCTGACGCGCGGGCCGCTGCGCGTCACCATCGACGAGGAGGGGCGGGCCCAGGTCAAGCGGCGCTACGTCGTGTCGGCGCCGCTGTCGGGCAAGCTTCTGCGCATCGAGCTGCACGTGGGCGACGAGGTCGCCGAAGGCGACGTGTTGGCGCGGCTGGTGCCGGCCGACGCGCCGCTGCTCGATCCGCGAGCGCGCGCCGAGCAGGAGGCGCGGCTGCACGCGGCGGAGGCCGCCGTGGCACAGGCCGGGGCCAGCGTGGCCCGCGCCCGCGTCGGTGATGCCATCGCCCGCGACGACGTCACCCGCAAGCGCACGCTGGCGCGGAGCAACGCCATCTCGGCGCACGAGCTCGAGCTGGCCGAGAGCGAGACGCTGGCGCGTGAGCAGGATCTGGCGTCCGCGGAGTTCGGCGCCAAGGTGGCCGATCATCAGCTCGCCGAAGCGCGAGCGGCGCTGGCGCGCGGGCGCTCGGGCCGCGTCGACGAGTTCGAGATCGTGGCGCCCGCGTCCGGGCGCGTACTCCGCGTCTTGCGCGAGAGCGAGGGCGTGGTCACCGCGGGCACGGCACTGGTGGAGGTGGGCGATCCGAGCGCGCTGGAGGTGGTCGCCGATCTGTTGACCGTCGAGGCGGTGCGCGTGCGGCCGAAGATGGCGGCCGACATCGACCACTGGGGCGGGGCGCACGCGCTGCAGGCGCGCGTGCGCAGCGTCGATCCCTCCGGGTTCACCAAGGTGTCGGCGCTGGGCGTCGAGGAGCAGCGGGTGCGCGTGATCCTCGATCTGGCCGGCGCGCCCTCAGAGTGGCACGCGCTCGGCGACAACTATCGCGTCGAGGTGCACATCGTCGTCTGGCAGGCGGACGACGTCTTGCGCGTGCCGACGGCGGCGCTGTTCCGCCGGGGCGATTCTTGGGCCGCCTTCACCGTCGCCGACGGCCGCGTGCGCTCGCAGACGCTGGACGTGGGCGAAGAGTCGCCGACGGCGGCCGAGGTGCGCGGCGGCGCGCACGCCGGCGAGCTCGTGGTGCTGCGCCCGAGCGAGTCGCTGCGCGAAGGCATGCGCGTCGACGCGGCGATCGATCCCAAAGAAGCATCGCGCTGAGCCCAATGCGGTTCACTTTGGCCGAGTGGTAGCGGGCCGGCTTGGGCCGCGGAGGTCGTGAGGCGCCATCCCGGCGTCGGAAGCCGGCGCAGTCGCCGCTTCGCGGCGTGCGCCTCCATCGGGCCGCTTGATGTCGCGCTGCGCGCGACGCGGCCCTCTACGCCGCCGGGATGGCGCCTCACGACCTCCGCTCATGGGCGCCTGGTTCTAGGTCGAAGTCGCGCCTGTCCATCGCACCAGGCGTCGAGCGGAGGTAGCAAGGGGCGATGCCGGCGGCGTAGAGGGCGCGGTCTGCGCCGGATTCCGACGCCGGCAGCGCCCCTTGCTACCTCCGCGGCCCAAGCCGGCCCGCTACGACTCGGCCAGCGCTACGCCACATCTCCTTGCGGGAGCTCCAATGCGTCGTGCCATCGCGACCTTTCCAACCCGAGCCCAGAGGCCCCGCGCGCTGCCGCGCCGGGCGCGCTCCGCAGCACCGGCAAGGGGCTGAATCGAGCACAGGGGTGGGGGGGCGAGGAGTGCTTGGGCCCCGGCGAGGCAGGGCGCGCGGGGCCGGCCGTGGCGTGGCGCGGCGCTGTCGTTCCTACGCGTCGCGGTCGCGGTCGCGGCCGTCGACGAGCAGGCCGAGCCGCTTGCCGATGACGTAGTCGAGCGAGACCTTGCCGGCGCCGCGGACGGCGAGCCACAAGAACATCACCGCGTAGGCCACCTCGTCGAAGCCGAAGAAGTCGGTCCAGTCCTCGATGTGGGCCCACTTGGCCGAGGCGACGGCGACGGCCATGACGACGATGAGCGGGACCGCGGCCAGGCGGGTGAACAGGCCCAGCAGGATGAGGCAGCCGCCGCCGAACTCGGTCCCCGACGCCAGGATCGCGTTGAAGTGTGGGAAGGGAATGTGCCAGCTGGCGAAGTTCTCCGTCGTGCTCGCCAGGTCCGACAGCTTGCCCCAGCCCGACTGAATGAAGACGACGCCGAGGACGAGGCGCGCGCACAAGGGCGGCAGCCACTGCAGCTCGGCGACGACGATGCGGATGAGGTTGCGAACGGCGATCAACGGCTTCGGGAGCTCCATGTCTGCACTCTACGCCTCACGGCCGGCGCCGGTTACGCAGCATCCTACTGCAGGACGAATGCGCGATGGAGCATCGCGGTGCCGCCGCGCTCGTCGTGGCCGACCACCCACAGATCGATCGCTCCCCCAGAAGGTGGCAGCGCGCGATCGAGCGTGAACTTCTGCACCGCGGTGCCGCCGACCGGCTGGTTGGGGAAGCTGCCCGCGGTGGCGAACCACTGGGTCGTCAACCGCTCGAAGGCGGTGGGGTTCGTCGAGCCGGGGATGGCGTACTCCTCGCCGCCGGAGGCGTACTTCGCCAGCAAGCCCCAGATCTGCCCGCTGTGCGCAGGCTGGGGCGGGTCTTCGGGCCCGAGCGGGTCGATGCCGACGAACGCCGGGTTGTTGTTGGGCGTGCAGCCCGGCCGGTAGGGCGGCTCGATCGTGCAGCCGGGCGGGGCCAGGACGCGCGCGCGCAGCCGATAGACGGCATCGATCGCGTCGCCGGAGCTGCGCGCGTGCACCACGATCGGCAGGTACACGCCGTAGGTCGCGTCGGGCGGGCCGAGCAGCGTCAGCGTCGACCTCGGGCATCACCATCGAGATCGCGAGGCCGCCGCCGAGGCCGACGAGGCCGTTGCCGCTGCCGTCGGTGCAGCCGGGGTTGGCCACGCCGTTGGACGGCAACATGCAGGCGCTCCAGGTGACGTCGATGGCGCCGCCGTGCGTATCGACGACCCAGGCGGTCAGCTTCACGGTGTCGCCCGGGGCCGCCTCGGGCGGCTCGGCCTGCACGCCGAGCAGGCGCAGCCCCTCGACGAACGAGGCGTCCGATAGATCTGCCCCGCTGCAGCCGGCGGCGACCAGCAGCGCCAGCAGCAACGGGCGCATCAGAACTCGCCCCGGGCGCCGAGGATCGGCAGAAACGGCAGCCCGTTGAGGTACTCCGGCCGCTTGTAGTCGTACGAGTAGATCACGCCCTCGGCCGACGTCGAGTCGTAGACGTTCTGCACGTCGAGATAGAGGGCCAGCTTCCACGCGTCGAACGCGAAGGTCTTGTCGATGCGCACGTCGAGCTGGTTGAACGACGGCAGCCGCGCCGAGTAGGGGGCGCCGTAGATCGGCACATAGGCGTAGCTGTTGACGTCGTAGTAGGCGCGCGTCACCGGCGTGTACGGGTTGCCGGTCACGTAGCGAAAGCGCAGCCCCACCTGGAAACCATAAGGCAGCTTGTAGCTGCCGAGGATGGTCAGGATGTGGGTCTGGTCGTACTGGAACGGGCGCCACGGATCACCCGGATGATCGCGCCGCTCCGAGCGCATGACGGTGTACGAGATCCAGCCGAAGAAGTTGCGCCACAGCTCCTGGCGCGCGAGCAGCTCGGCGCCGTAGACCCGGCCCACGCCGCCGCCCTCCAGCAGCGGATCGCTCGGCAGTACGCCGCGCACGACGAGGTTGCGCAGGTCCTTGTAGAACGCCTGCACCTCGACATGCAGCGTCGCGGTCGCCCTGACCTCCACGCCGGCCACGTAGTGGATCGCCATCTCCGGCTGCAGCGCCGGGTTGCCGAAGACGCGCGAGAAGTCGGCCGAGCCCGGCGCCTGGTGGTACACGCCGACCGAGCCCAAGAGCCCCACCCGCGAGGAGACGCGCACGCGCGCCGACACGCGCGGCTCCGGCAGGACCGCCGTCGACGTGAAGTTCTCGGCGCGGGTGCCGACGAAGGTCATCGCCTCGAGGCGGAACTGCGGCATGACCACCAGCCGCTGGTGGAACAGCGCGATGGTGAGCGCCGCGAACGGCGCCACGTGGTTGGTATAGAGCGTCGTGTGATCGTTGAGCACCGCCTCGTTCGGGTTGGGCGCCGTGTAGCCGAGGAAGTCGCCGGTGTCGCCTTCGCGATAGAGCCCGGCCTCGTTCTGCCGCGCGTCGAGCGTGTAGCGCGTGCCTTCGTAGTCGAGCCCCGCCGACAGCCGCAGCAGGCGCGAGATCGGCAGCTGATAGATCGCGCGCAGGCCCCAGCCCACCTGGCCGTCGGTGTGCGTGTAGGTGCCGTTGCCGACGGTGACGTCGAGCCCGTAGGGCACGTCGTAGCCGACGGACGGGGTCACTGAGAGGGTGGCGCCGCCGGCAAAACGGTGCTGCCAGCGCAGCAGGCCGCGATGGAAATAGGTGTGCTGGTCGAACTCGTGGAACGGCCCGCCGGTGGTGTTGTCGACGAGGCCGACGGCGAGCTCGTCGTCGGAGCCGAAGAAGAACAGGTCGACGTCGTCGCGGCTCGAGGCGTGGAAGTGCAGCTTGAGCTGGTAGTCCCAGTATTTCGGCTCGAAGCGGGTGCGCTCGTTGAGGAAGTAGGGCAGGAAGAACTCGAGCAGGCTGACGCGGAAGGCGGCGCCGAACGAGAAGACGCTTGCCAATGCCGCCCTCGATGAGTCCCGAGGCGTCGACGAGATCGATCTGCGCGAAGCCGTGGATGCCGTCGGTGCGCGGCGCGCGCGTCTCGATCTCGACCACGCCGCCGAGGCCGCGGCCGTGGTCGACGTCGTAGCCGCCGGGCAACAGCGTCAGGGAGTTGACCAGCGCCGCGTTCACCGTCGAGCGTACGCCGCCGAAGTGATAGAGCGTGGGAATGTCGACGCCGTCGGCATAGACGCGGGTGTCGCCCGGCGCCGAGCCCCACGTGGCGATGAGGCCCCCGTTGAACGGCGCGCGCGCCAGCCCCGGCAGGTTCTGCACCGCCTTGAGGACGTCGCCCTGGGTGCCGGCGATGTGGTGGATCTCCTCCGAAGAGATGGTCTGCTCGACCGGGGCGGAGAGCACCGTGCGCCCCTTGACGTGTGAGACGTAGCGCGGCTTGACGTCGACGAACAGCTTGCGGACCGTCGGCAGGTTGACGCGCAGCCAGACCTCCTGGTCCAGGGCCGTGATGTCCGTGCCGCGGAGGTGCAACAGGTGGCGCCCGACCGGCAGACCCTCGACCAGGAAGTGGCCCTGGGCGTCGGTGACGGTGGTCGCGGCGCCCTGGTCGACGATGACCTTGATGCCGGCCTGCGGCACGCGGTCACCGCGGCCGCGCACCTCGCCGAGGAGCGGCTGCGCCAGGTCGGGGAGCGGCAGCGGCTGCGCGCTCGCGATCACCGGCGCGGACATGCACGCGAACAGGACCAGATGGCGAACCGCGCAGCGCACGAACAGCCCGTTCATATCACGATCGCTTGCGTGATGGCATGCGTCGCCGCGTAGTATGAGGGGACATGCGCTGGAAAATGGTGGCCGCCGCCGGCGTGCTCGTGCTGTCGCTGGCCGGTGTTCTCGGCGTCGCCTGCTCCGGCTCGAGCTGCCGGCCTGGTACGTTGTTGCTGCACATCGCGCTCCTCGACGATTCTCCGCTCGCCGATACGATCACCGTCGTCGGCGACGATCCGGGCGCGGCCGTGTCGCAGAGCTTCCCGCACACGCCGAATCCGGCGGCGGCGGCGATCGGCGTCGAGCACATCACCGTCGAGGTGACCTGGCCGAGCGGCTATCCCTCGTTCGCGGTCGTGAACCTGGTGGTGAGCGCGCTGCAGGGCTCCACCGTGCTCGGCGTCGACACCGCCACCGTCCGTCTCGGCGACAAGTGCGGGGAGAGCGATCTGCTGCTCTCGAACCGCGGCGCCGTCGCCGACGGTGGTGCCAGCGATTGATCGGCGCCGCTCAGAACGACAGGCGCAGGCCGAAGCGCATCGACAGCGGCGCCTGGTACGCGGTCGCCCGGCCGTAGTTGGGATTGAGGATCGGCGCGCCGCCCGACAGGGTCTTGAGGTTCACGAGGTCCGCGGCGGTGCCGTTGGGGATCGGCTTGACGCTCGACGTGGTGTACTCGTTGGTCGACCGCGACGACCGCCGACTGGTTGGCGACGTTGAACACGTCCCAGTAGGCCTCCATCGCGAACAGCGGCGAGAGCTGCCGCCGATACGAGACGTGCAGATCGACCTGCGTGTAGAACGGCGTGCGTCCGCCCGAGCCGCGCGGCAGGACGTAGGTCTCGAGTCGCCCATACGAGGGGTGCGCGCCGAGCACCTCGATGGGGCTGCCGGAGAACGCGTTGAAGGCGGCGCCCAGGACCACCATCGAGCGGCCGAACGGCACGAAGTACGAGCCCTGCAGCTTCAGGTTGTGCGGGCGATCGTTGGGCAGCGGGCCGTCGCGATTGACGAGCAACTCGCGCAGGTCGTACTGCGTCGAGATGTTCGGATCGAGCTGGCCGTTCGACGCCTGGAACAGGCCCGGGTAGTTGCCGACGGTGCGCGAGTACGTGTAGGAGGCGAGCAGCAAGAAGTTGTGCGACAGCCGCTTGGTCGCGGTCAGCACCAGCGCGTCGTAGTTGCGCTTGGGGGCGGCGAAGCCCTGCGTCAGATCCTTGTACAGCGCGAGCTGCTGCTGGGCGTTGGCGCGCGGGCACATCGGCCCCGGGTTGCCGTTGCACGTCGACGGGTCGGCCGGCAGCTTCTCGATCTTGCTCTCGAGGTCGTGCACCGCGCCCTGATCGACGGCGTCGCCGGGGTTGGCCACGATGTAGTTGTTGCCGCCGTCGGGTGAGACGTCCTCGATGACGCGGCCGAGGTTGCGATGGATGTAGGAGGCGCCGAGCACGAGGTCGAGGCCGACGTCGAACTGCAGGCCGGCGGTGATCTCCTCCGAGAACATGCCCTTGAGCGACGGCGAGACCACGCCGAAGCTGCCGCCGTTGACCTGCGAGTTGGTGATCTGCGGACCCTTGCAGGTGGCCGGGTCGACGCGCCCGGCGGCGTTGGCGTTGCAGGTCCACGCCGACGCCGGCGACGATGCCTTCGCCCGAGAACTGCCGGTCGTTGATGTCGAGCGGGATCGACTCGTAGAAGCGGCCGTAGCTGGCGAACAGCTTCGCTGCGCCCCTTGCGCGTGAAGTCGTAGACGGCGCCGACGCGCGGGGCCCAGTTGTCGAAGATGCCGATCTGCGTCTCGCCGTTGACGTCGCGCACCTGCTGGCCCTCCCAGCGCACGCCGGCGTTGACCGTCAGGCCGGGGACGAAGCCGACGTTGTACGAGTCGCGCAGGTAGGCGCCGTAGTTGAACGTCGTGGTGGTGGCGTCGAAGCCATCGAGGAGCACCATGCCGGCGCCGTTGGGGCCGTTGCCGGGGATCTTGGTGGCGTACTGGCGGTAGATCTCGGGGCCGCCGGCGCGCACGCGGTAGAAGGTGCCGCCCGAGTAGCCGCGCACGTCGCGGTAGATGTCGTCCTCGAAGTCGAAGCCGACCTTGATGGCGTGCGTGCCGCCCAGGCGGGCGAAGTAGGTCGCCGCCGCCGACGCCGAGATGCGCTGGCTCGTGGTGTGGGCGAGAAAGCCGAAGCCGCCGTCGACGTAGTTGAGCACCGGGCAGGGATTGAAGCTCACCCCCGCCGACGGCGTCTGCGGCGCGCACGGGGTCACGCCCGGCTCGAACGTCGACAGCGGCTCGGTGACCGAGTAGAGCACGCCGGGGCCGGCGCCGGCGGCCGAGGGCGTGGTGGTGGCGTCCTCGTAGTGGTAGCCGGCGATGACGTCGAGCTGGAGCTTGCGGTCGGCGAGCTTGGAGACGAAGTGGATGAGCGCGTCGTGCGTGTTGTCGAACGTCGAGCCGAGCAGCTGCCCGTCGGAGCCGTTGAGCGAGCCGAGCACGCCGTCGAAGGACTGCGGGCTGCCGATGTACTGCAGGACGAGCGAGTTGTTCTGGTTGAGCTGAAAGTTGAGCTTGGCGATCCAGTTGTAGAGGCGCGTGTCGCTCTGGTAGCGGCGGGTGTACGAGTCCCCAAGATTCTGCGTCGCGTAGCCGGGCGTGGTGCAGAAGCGCTTGTCGAGCCAGGGCGGGCAGGTGACGTTGGTGTCGAGGTCGCCCTTGTAGGCGCCGGCGAAGCCGGCGGGGATGTCGTTGTCGAGGCGCGTGCGCAGCGAGCGCGCGGTCTCGAAGGTGGTGAAGGTGGGGGCGAAGCCGGCGTAGAACCAGACCTTGTCCTTGACGATCGGGCCCCCGAGATCGAAGCCGAAGTCCATGGCGTACTTCTCGTGCGTGCGGCCGCCGATGGCCTCGCCGACGCGGGCCACCAGCGGCGCCTCGAGCTGAAACGGCGTGGCGTAGAGCCACAGGTCGCCATGGAAGCTGTTCGAGCCCGACTTGGTGATGACGTTGACGACGCCGCCGGTGGCGCGGCCGTACTCGGCGTTGTAGCCGCCGGTAATGAGCTCGGTCTCGCCGATGAACTCGAGCGTGAGCTGCGTGCCGACCAGGCCGAAGGCGGGGTTGGTCGAGTTGACGCCGTCGATGAGGAAGTTGTTCTCGGGGCCGGTGGCGCCGTTGAACGAGACGCTGGCGCCCTTGCCGATGCCGGCCTCGCCGGTACCGGCGGCGGCGCCGGGCGCCAGGCTCATGATGGCGTCGTAGGTGCGCCCCTGCACCGGCGTGTTGCGCACCAGCTCGTTGGTCACGGCGGTCTGCTGCTGCGTGTTGCCGACGTCGACGGTGGGCGCCTTCTCGGTGATGCGGTAGGTCTTGACCGCCGCCTTCTGCGTGGGGAAGGCGATGTTGGCGGAGAGGGTCTTGTCCGCCTGCACGATGACGCCTGGCCGCTCGACGTTGATGTCGG
Organism: uncultured delta proteobacterium; assembly: GCA_963816965.1. GTDB lineage: Bacteria > Myxococcota_A > Polyangia > Palsa-1104 > Palsa-1104 > JAQBQH01. Next base: position 947,670 of record CAWFMP010000004.1, on the reverse strand, counting down.
CGAAGTAGAAGCGCACCAGGTACTCGCCGGGCGGCAGCTCGGTGATGATGTAGTGGCCGTCGCCGTCGGTGAACTCGGTCTGCTCGCCCTGCAGCGCCGGCGAGGTGACGGTGACGGTGACGCCGCCGAGCTTCTTGCCGGTGGCCTGATCGACGACGGTGCCTTCGATGGCGCCGGTGGTGGCGGCGCGCGCGGGCGACGGTGCCAGCGCCGCGGCGGCGACGAGCACCGCCGCGAAGACTCTTGCCACACTTGCCATGACGAGCTCCTTGTTCTTCACAGGCACTGCTCCGGCGTGACGTGCTGGGCGGAGGCGTTGGCGTCGGACATCGGATCGCCGTCCGGGCCGGCGACGGTGAACTGCAGCGAGGGCGAGCTGTAGGTGGCTCTGCCGCTGCCGTCCTTGACGGTGAACGCCAGCGTGTAGTCGCCGGCGGGCCAGTCGGCCGGCATGCGCGCGGCGCCGGCGCCGGCGGTGTAGACGAAGTCGAGCTGGGCGTCGTTCTCGCTGCCGGCGCAGTCCGCGGCCACCGGCGAGCTGCCACGATCGGCGTAGGCCTCGACCAGGGTGGCGTCGAAGCCGGCCGGCCCGGTGGCGGTCACCGTCACCGTGGTCTCGTCGAGCAGGGCCCAGAAGGCGAGCTGCAGCACCTCGTTGGGGGCGATGGTCGTCGGCGCGGTCGAGAAGTCGGGGAACGACAGGTCGGGGTTGGGCGTGATCGGCTCGGTGGTGAAGACCAGATCGGTCGGATCGGCGAGGGCGACGCCGTTGGCATCGGCGGCGCCCAGCCCCTGCCGATCCTTGAGCAGCGCCGGATGCAGGCGGATGGTGTAGCTCGTCGACGGATCGAGGCTGCCGGGGTTGATGACGATGGCCGGGCCGAACGGGATGAGGATGACGTCGGAGGTGAAGTCGGGCGATCCGGAGTTGTCCCAGAGCGCGGTGGTGCCGGGGACGGGCGCGCCGCCGGGACCGAGGAGCTCGACGATGCCGGCCTGCAGCGTGTAGGGGTTGGCGCCGGTGGGGGCGCCGTTGCCGTCGACGGTGACGGTCTCGATGCTCGAGTCGAGCAGCTTGTTGAACACCAGGCGGATCACCGACGCGCCCGCGTTGAGCGGTACGCCTGCCGCCGGCACCGCCAGCGGATCGACGCACACGCCGCCTTGCGCGTCCGAGCAGTCGAGCGGCGGCGTCTCCTGCGCGACGAGGTATTGGTTGATGCACGGGTTGATGTCGCTGCACGACGGCGGCGGCGCGCGGTCGAGCAGATCGGCGACGGCGCCGCGCTGGAAGGGAAAGCCGCCGACGAAGGCGGCATCCTGCACCAGCGCCTTGACCAGGCGCGGCGGGCCCGCCGGATCGCTCGGGTGGCCGAGGGTGGTGTCGTCGCAGCCCGTCGAGACGCCGGCGGTGCCGGCGACGACGACGCACAAGACGGCAAGACGGCGAACCGTACGCATGCAACGCTCCTTGGGCAAAAGCGCGGCTGGACGCGAGCCGGCGCTCGCGATCTCCGTGCTGCTGGGCCGCCGCCTAGCTGTCCGCTACGGACAGGGCCAGTCGGGCGGCGCTGGATCCGCGGCCATGCGCTCGCCATGCCCGTAGTGGCAGACGCGCGTGCCGCACAGCGCTGCGTCGTCGACGCAGCTCTTGTAGACGTACGAGAGTTTGTCGGGGGCGCAGACCGGCGTCACGCCCGGCGGCGGCAGATCGGGCGGACACTGATAGCCGCGACAGAACTTGCAGGCCCCACCGTCGCAGACATTGGTAGGATCGAGGAGGTAGTCGGGATACTCGAGCGCGCCCCAGAAGGTGCTGCAGGTGAACCCCTGCAGGCGCGGGTCGTCGGCGAGCGTCAGGTGCTCGGTGAAGCTCGGAAGGTCGATCGGCTCCGGCTGCGCGGTCGGGCCGCACAGGTCGCTGAAGTGTCCCTGCGCGGTGAAGTAGCCGCATTCGCCCGGCAGCGGATCGCGTTGCGGCGGCTCGTGCACCAGGCTGAAGCCGGCGGAGACGGGCAGAAGCCCGAGCAGATCGGCCGGCGCCGGCCGGCCCGCCAGGAGCCAGAAGAGATCGAGATCGGTCGTCGCGGCGAGCACGCGGTCGGGCGAGGGCGGATCGTTCGCGCCGACGATCGTGAGCTTCTGATCGCCGTCGTCCGCGTAGACCACCAGGGTGCCGACCGACCAGCGCATCGATGGATCGAGCCCGGTCGCCGTCGCCGAGCTGTCGGGCGGCAGCGAGTCGATCACGTCCGCCGGCGGCAGCGCCGTGATGTCGACGGTGAAGGCGGCCGGAAACTGCGCCAGCACCTCGGCGAGCTGGACCGCGAAGTTGCTGTCCCCGGTGTGATCGTTCTGCCACAACAGGGCGACCCGTACGTCGCTCGGCGTCGCCGCCGCGGACGAGCCGTCGATGCTGCCGGCGATCGTCACGTAGGGCGGACGGAAGCTGCCCGTCGCCAGCGGGTCGCACGCGGCGACCGCGACGAAGCAGATCACGAGCGCGTGCTTCATCCGTCACGCTCCGTTCGACACCGGGTGCGTAAAAATGCGGCAAGGGTCAAAACGCGACCCCCAGCCCGGCGCCGGCGCGATAGGTGGGCGCGCTCGACATCGCCGCTCCGGCGCTCGTGCGCAAGAAGTAGAAGAGCCCGGCCACCTCGAGGCGGGCGTAGAGTCGGTGGGGCAGGGGCACCTCCAGCTGGCCGAGCGCGCCCACGAACGGACCGAACGAGTCGCGGTCGGCCGTGGCCGTATCGTGGAACGCCTGCGCGAACCAGCTGACGCCGAGCTCCAGGCCGACGTCGAGCGTGACCGGACCGAGATCGAACGCCCGCAGGCCGTCGGCGGCCAGCGAGAGCTCGCGCGTGGTGATGTCGAGGCGGCCGTTGTCGCGATCCGACTGCCCAAAGCCAAGACGCAGCGCGGCCGAGAGCTGCCGCAGATCGACGCGCCCGCCCACCTCGGTGCGCCACGCGGTGCCGAGGCCGAAGACCTCACCACGCACGCCGCCGTCGGCGAACAGGCTGCCGGCGGCGGTGCGCACCGTCCCGCCCTTGCGCACCACCCGCGCGTACTCGAGCCGCGCCATCTCCTCGGGGGCCACCAGCGTGGTGGCGTGCACGGCGACGTCGAAGCGGCCCTGCTCCAGGTGGTCGGGCTCGCGCCGCGTGACGAAGTAGCGGCCGGCGTCGAGCGCGATGCGCCCGCCGCCGTCGTCGGCCGCGAGCTCGGCGACGACCGGCCCTTCGGCGCTGCCGCGGTGCACGACGTAGAGGCCGGCGCGGGCGAAGGCGAGGGTACCGACGTTGCGATGCTCGGCGCCGGGGCGGGTGAGGATCAGATCTTCGCGGCCGCCGAGATCGAGCCGGAAGGTCGGATGCTGCGGCCCGACGACGGTGCGCGAGGTGGCGGCGAGCGTGCGCTCCTTGGCGTAGGCGAAGGCCTCGCCCAGGGTGACCGCGCCGTCGTGGTTGGCGTCGCCGGCGCCGAGCAGGGCGGAGACGAGCGCGTGGGTGAAGAAGGAGGCGCCGAGCGCGTCCGACTCCTGCGAGCTCTCGCCCGCGGCCGACGACGAGAGCATGGCCACCCCTTCGGCGCCGACGGGAAAGCCGAGGTCGATGGCGAACGCGGGCCCGCGGGTGCCGCCCTTGACGCGGGTGATGGCTCCCGAGCGGCAGGCGTCGAGCACCAGCACGCGCGCGGAGGCGGCCGAGCCGCTGACCAGATCGCGCAGCTCGTTCATCGGCAGGAGCGTGCCGCCCAGGTGGAGCGCGTCGGCGTCGGCGTGGCCGGAGTAGTAGACGATCATGAGCGACTCGCCCGAGAGCGCGCGCACGCGCGCGTTGAGCGCGATGAGCGCGCGGCGCACCTCGGCGGCGGGCAGGTCGAGCAGCGAGATCACGTTCTCCGACTGGAAGCCGCCGAGCGTGCGCAAGACGCCGGCGACGCGCTCGGCGTCCGACTCGGCGTAGCGCAGGGTCACCTCGTCGCGATCGCCGGCGTTGGCGCCGATGACGATGGCGAAGCGGTTGGGCTCGGCGGCAGCGGGCGAGGCGGCGGTAAGCAGCGCACCGAGCAGGCTGGCCGCGAACCGCCCTCGCGTCACTCGCTCTTGTCCATCGTCAGCGCCGCCTCCTGGCAGCCGGGCAGGCCGAGGGCGCCGGCGCGCCGCGGATCGCGGCCGGCGTTCGCCAGCGAGCGGCGACCGGCGTCGACGGCGTCGGTGACGGCGAAGCGGGCCGCGCACTCGAGCGCGACCAGACGCTCGGCGCCCGGCGTGGCGTCGAGGATGATGCTGCCGGGCATCGCTTGCCGCTGCCCGCGGTCGATGGCGCGCGCCGCGTCGCCGTCGGCGACGTAGACCGAGACCTTGCCGGCCGTGTCGAGCCCGAGGACGACCAGGTGGCCCGGGCGCGCGGTGGAGACGAGGAAGCGCACCATGTCGCCCGCGCGCACGCGGCCGCCCGGCGCCAGCGCCTCGACCCGCCCGTCGGCGTGGCGCACCACGACGTCGAGCGCGAGCGCGGCGCCGCCGCCCTTTTCCCGCTCGGGCGGGGGCTGGCGCAGCCGCGGCAGCCACAGGAGCACCAGCGCGGCGGCGGCCATCAGCGGCGCCGCCGCCCAGAGCCAACGCCGCCGGTGCAGCGGCGTCACCGCCCGGCGCCCGGGCCGCTCCCTAAGGAGCGCCGCCGCCAGCTGCCGCTCGTGCTCGAAGCCGGCCCGCCGCTCGCCGCAGCGCGCGCAGCCGGCCACGTGGGCCGCCAGCTCCGCCGCCACGGGCTCGCCGGCGACGAGGCGATCGAGCGCCAGGTCCGACGCGCAGCCCGCGTCCCGCCGTTGCCGCGAAAAATCGATCTGCCCGCCCATCAGGAGGCCGCCTCCTCGTTCTTCGGATCGAGCCGGCCGCGCGCCGCGTGCTTGAAGTCGCGCAGCCGGTTGCGCACTGTCCGCTCGGAGATGCCGAGCAGCGTGGCGATCTCGTCCTGGTTCATCTGGTCCACGTAATAATAGATGGCCACCTCGCACAGCTCGCGCGGCAGCTGCTGCAAGAGCTGATCGACGCCCACCCGATCCTCGGCCGACTCGGTCACCGGCTCGCGCGCCGGCATGCGCCGCTCGAGCGCCCGCCGCCGCCGCGCGCCGTCGCGGATCGTGTTGAGGCAGCGGTTGGTGGTCACCTGGTACAGCCAGGTCGTCAGCGACGACTCGCCGCGGAAGCTCGGGAAGGCGCGGATCGCCTTCATGAACACCTCCTGCACCATGTCCTGCGCGGCGTGCTCGTCGCCGAGCAGCGTACGAGCCCGCCGCAGCACCATGCCGCCGTAGGTCCGGTAGAGCGCTTCCATCGAGGCCTGATTCATCCCTCAGACCCTTCGACACCGATTCCCCGATGATCCGGCAACGGCGGCGGCAGGGCCAGCAAAAACGCGTTTTTGGCGCTTGGAACGTCCGTTTGGCCGGGATATTCTCGCCTCAGTAGTCGGCGAGGTGCCTGGTGTCGACGATGGCGAGGCTGGTCGCGCTCATGGGCGCGGCGGTCTGCACGAGCTGCGGTGCGTCCGATGGTGTGTTGCCGCTCATTGCGCGCGGCGATGCGGTGCGCATCATCGCTTCGGGTGGCGGCGACTGCCCGCAGCGCTTCGGCGACGGCGACTTCGACGACAGCGGCTGGCAGCGGGCGACGCTGCCGATGGCATCGGTGCCGACCGGCGGAGTCTGCCTGCGCGCCGCCTTCGACGTCGGCCCCAATGTCTCGCGCTATCGCTGGCTGACCATCACGCTCTCGACCCGCTCGCACGCGCTGCTCAACGCCGGCAAGCCGCTCGCCGGCGACGTGCAGAACGGCGGCGGGCTCGACTGGTCGACCGACGACGACGAGCTGCCGGCGGCGCGCCCGTCGCCGGAAAACCGCACCTACACGCTCGATCTGCGCCTGTTCCCCTCGCTGCTCTCGGCGCAGCGCAACGTGCTGGCGCTGCAGATCCCGGAGACGCACGATCCGGTCGACATCAGCGCCGCGCTGGTGCCGGACGACGTCAGCGCCGAGAACGTGGTGCAGGTGGTCAAGCAGCCCTATCGCTCGCGGCCGTCGCCGACGTCGATGCGCATCGCCTGGGAGAGCGACCGTTCGGCGCCCTCCTGGTTGGTCGTCGACGGGCGGCAGTACGACGGCGGTTGGGCGATGCACCACGAGGTGGAGATCGACGGGCTCGTTCCCGGCCGGGTCTACTCGTTCTACGTGGCGACGGCGCAGTCGAGCGCGCTGCCGCCCGAGTGCCAGGGGCTGCAGAGCGCGCCGGCGAGCAAGGCCTACATCGAGCCCAACCTCGACGACGACGAGTTCTGGAAGTACCTGCAGCGGCGCGACGGCTGCAACCGGCTGGCGCAGGCGATCCACTCTGCGCCGCACGCGCTGCGCTCGACGGCGCCGGGGGCGGCGGTGCGCATCGCCATCATCGGCGACACCCGGGCCGACAGCGCCTTGCCGACGCCCGTGCTCGACGCGGTGGCCGCCGAGGTGCCCGATCTGGTCGTGCACACCGGGGACGTCGTCGCCTCGGGCGCCGATGCCGAGTGGCAGACCTTCTTCGATGCCAGCGCCGCGCTGTTGGCGTCGGTGCCGCTGGCGCCGGTGCCGGGGGAGCGCGATCTGCAGCCCTGGGGCGATCGCTTCTCGCAGCTCTTCGGCGGCCTCGGCGCGGCCGGGCGCGCCTATTCGCTCGACGTCGGCGCGGTGCATCTGGCGCTGCTCGACTCCACCGCCAACCTCGACGATCAGGCGGGCTGGCTCGACAGCGATCTCGCCGCCGCCCAGAAGCGCGGCGCGCGCCACCTTCTGGTCGTCATGCACTGGGGGCCGTGGTCGGCGGGCGCCCGCGGCGCGGCGGCGCTGGCCGCGATCGTGCCGGTCGCGCGGCGCTACGGTGTCGAAGCGATCGTGAGCGGACACGAGAACATCTACGAGCACGGCATCGCCGATGGGCAGCACTACTTCATCAGCGGCGGCGCCGGCGCCACCCTCGGGCACGCGGTCGCCAAGCCGACGACCGTGACCTCGCGCGCGCTGCCGCACTACCTCCTGCTCGATGTCGACGGCGACGTCGCCACCATGAGCGCCAAGGACGTCCACGGCGCGGTCTTCGACCAGGTCACGTTGTGAGCCGCGCCGTCGCCTTCGCCGTCGCGCTGGCGCTCGCGTCGCCGGCGCTGGCGGCCGCCGAGCCGACCGATCCCATCGGCCGCTACAACCTGGCGTGCAAGTACGCCCTGGCGGGCCAGATCGATCGCTCTTTCGAGTGGCTCGACAAGGCGATCGCGGTCGGCTTTGGCTCCGTCGAGGCGATGGAGAAGGATCCCGATCTGGCGAAGCTGCGCGGCGACGCCCGCTGGCCCGGAGCCGTCGCCCGGGTGCGCGCCGTCGCCAACCCGTGCAAGACCCGCCCGGAGGCGCGGCAGCTCGACTTCTGGGTCGGCGAGTGGGAAGTGCGCGATCCGCGCAGCCGCGTGGTCGGCCACTCGAGCATCCAGCTCATCTTGAACGACTGCGTCGTGCTCGAAAACTGGGCCGGCGCCTTCGGCGGCACCGGCAAGAGCTTCAACTTCTGGGACCAGCCGCACCGGCGCTGGCAGCAGACCTGGGTCGACGACCGCGGCCACGTGACCGAGTACACCGGGCAGCTCGTGGGCGGCAGCATGCGCTACGCCGCCGAGGGCAAGCGGCTGACCTTCTCGCCGCTGCCGGGCGGGCGGGTGCGCCAGCTCGGCGAGAGCTCGGGCGACGGCGGCAAGACCTGGAGCGTCGACTACGACCTGACGTACTCGCGCCGCCCGTAGCCGCGCTCCATCCTGTGGCAACTTTGGGCGCACCGTGCATATACTCGCGCCGGCAAAATTCTGTCCGGAGGAGTAATGGCTCGAGTGGACGTACCGCTTTCCCGCCTGCGCTTCGGTGAGACGCAGCGACGGGACGCGTGGTGGGTGACCCCATTGGTGGTCTTCACGATTCTGTCGTCGTTCCTGGTCTACGCGACCTGGGCCGCACTGCAGGGCGCGCACTTCCGCTGGGGACCGTACCTGTCGCCCTTCTACTCGCCTCTGCTGTTCTCGAGCGAGTTCCCGGCCTGGTTCGGCGCCCAGCCGAAGTGGATGCCGCTGTGGGTGACCCCGGCGATGCTCATCCTGCCCATCCCGGCCGGCTTTCGCCTCACCTGCTACTACTACCGCGGCGCCTACTACAAGGCGTTCTGGGCCGATCCGCCTTCGTGCGCCGTCGGCGAGCCGCGCGCCACCTACCTCGGTGAGCGCTCGTTCCCGCTCATCATCCAGAACATCCACCGCTACTTCCTGTACCTGGCGATCGCCTTCATCGGCATCTTGTCGTGGGACGTCTGGGAGGCGCTGTGGTGGGCGGGCGACGACGGCGCGCGCCACTTCGGCGTCGGCCTGGGCACGCTGGTGCTGGCGACCAACGTCGTCCTGCTCGGCTGCTACACCTTCGGCTGCCACTCGCTGCGCCACCTGGTCGGCGGCTGGATGGACAAGTTCGCCGGGCGCCCCGCGCGCAAGGCGGCGTACGACTGCGTCAGCTGCCTCAACCGGCGCCACATGCTGTGGGCCTGGTGCAGCCTGTTCTCGGTGGCGCTCACCGATCTCTACGTCCGCCTGTGCTCGATGGGCGTGATTCACGACTGGAGGATCTTCTGATGGCCGGTGACCAGTACAAGACGCACGAGCACGACGTGCTCGTCATCGGCGCCGGCGGCGCGGGGCTGCGCGCCGCCATCGAAGCCGCGGCCGCCCGGCGTCTCCGTCGGGCTCGTCTGCAAGTCGCTGCTCGGCAAGGCGCACACCGTCATGGCCGAAGGCGGCATCGCCGCGGCGCTCGGCCAACGTCGATGACCGCGACAACTGGAAGGTCCACTTCGCCGACACCATGCGCGGCGGGCAGTACGTCAACAACTGGCGCATGGCGGAGCTGCACGCGCAGGAGGCGCCCGACCGGGTGCGCGAGCTCGAGGCCTGGGGCGCGGTGTTCGATCGCACGAAGGACGGCCGCATCCTGCAGCGCAACTTCGGCGGCCACCGGTATCCGCGCCTGGCGCACGTCGGCGACCGCACCGGCCTGGAGATGATCCGCACGCTGCAGGACCACGGCATCCACCAGGGCATCGACGTCCACATGGAGTGCACGGTCGTCGCGCTGCTCAAGGACGGCGACCGCATCGTGCGGCGCGTTCGCCTACGACCGCGAGCGCGGCCGCTTCCTCGTCTTCCGCGCCAAGGCGGTCGTGCTGGCCACCGGCGGCATCGGCCGGGCGTACAAGATCACCTGCAACTGCTGGGAGTACACCGGCGACGGCCACGCGCTCGCCTACGACGCCGGCGCCGAGCTGATCGACATGGAGTTCATCCAGTTCCACCCGACCGGCATGGTCTGGCCGCCGCAGCGTGCGCGGCATCCTCGTCACCGAAGGCGTGCGCGGCGAGGGCGGCGTCCTGCAGCAACAACGAGGGCGAGCCGCTTCATGTTCGACGACATCCCGGACAACTACAAGCCGCAGACCGCGGACAACGAGGAGGAAGGCTGGCGCTACGTGCAGGGCGACAAGAACGCGCGACCGCCCGCCGGAGCTGCTGACGCGCGACCACGTCGCGCGCTGCATCGTGCGCGAGGTCAAGGCCGGGCGCGGCAGCCCGCACGGCGGCGTCTTCCTCGACATCGCGTGGATCAAGGCGCGCATCACCGAACGCGCGAGGAGCACATCAAGAAGAAGCTGCCGAGCATGTACCACCAGTTCAAGGAGCTGGCCGACGTCGACATCACCAAGGAGCCGATGGAGGTCGGCCCGACGACGCACTACGTGATGGGCGGCGTCCGCGTCGATGCCGACACGCAGATGTCGACGGTGCCGGGCCTGTTCGCCGCCGGCGAGTGCGCGGCCGGCATCAACGGCGCCAACCGCCTCGGCGGCAACTCGCTCTCGGACCTGCTCGTGTTCGGCAAGCGCGCCGGCGAGTACGCGGCGAAGTACGCCAAGGAGCACGGCGCGCCGGCCAGGTCGACGACGACGCAGATCGAGGCCGCCGCCAAGCGGGCGCTGGAGCCGTTCGAGCGCGAGCGGCGCGGCGACGAGCCCGTATCAGGTTCAGCACGACCTGCAGGAGATGATGCAGGACCTGGTCGGCATCGTCCGCGACGAGGAGGAGATGACGCGCGCGCTGGACGGCATCGCCGAGCTGCGGAAGAACGCGCCGACGCAGGTCGCGCGTCGACCGGCAACCGCGAGTACAACCCCGGCTGGCACACGGCGCTCGACCTGCACAACCTGCTCACCGTCTCCGAGGCGATCGCGCGCGCGGCGCTCGAGCGCAAGGAGAGCCGCGGCGGCCACTTCCGCGACGACTACCCGAGAAGAAGAGCGAGGAGTGGGGCCAGATGAACATCGTCGTTCGCAAAGGCGGCGACGGCGCGATGCAGATCGCGCACGGTGCCGATCCCGGAGATGCCGGCGGAGCTCAAGCAGATCATCGAGGAGATGAAGTAGATGGCGCACGGCGACGTTCCGCGTCTGGCGCGGCGACCCGCGACAAGGGCGCGTTCGTCGACTACACAGACCGACGTCGGCGAGGGCATGGTCGTGCTCGATGCCGTGCACCAGATCCAGGCCGAGCAGGCGCGGCGATCTCGCGGTGCGCTGGAACTGCAAGGCCGGCAAGTGCGGCTCCTGCTCGGCCGAGATCAACGGCATGCCGCGCCTGATGTGCATGACGCGGCTCGACGCGATCGCCGCTCGATCAGCCGGTCACCGTCGAGCCGATGAAGGCGTTTCCGCTCATCAAGGACCTCGTCACCGACGTGTCGTGGAACTACGAGGTCAAGAAGGGGATCAGCCAAGTTCAAGCCGCGCAAGCCGGACGCGCCCGACGGCACCTGGCGCATGCAGCAGGAGGACGTCGAGCGCGTGCAGGAGTTCCGCAAGTGCATCGAGTGCTTCCTGTGCCAGGACGTCTGTCACGTGCTGCGCGACCACCACATGCACGCCGAGTTCATCGGGCCGCGCTTCCTCGTCTATACGGCGGCGCTGGAGATGCACCCGCTCGACACCGCCGATCGCCTCGACGATCTGCGCAAGACAGGGCGGCATCGGCTACTGCAACATCACCAAGTGCTGCACCAAGGTCTGCCCCGAGGAGATCACGATCACCGACAACGCGATCATTCCGCTGAAGGAGCGCGTCGTCGATCGCTTCTACGATCCGGTCAAGCGGCTGTTCCGAGTCTTCAGCGGAGGGTGACCATGGAGCTCAAGCGCATCTCGCAGGCGGCGCTTCCGGCGGCGCTCGCCAAGGCCGAGCGCTACCGCCTGCTCAACGAGCCCGAGCAGGCGGAGAGCATCTGCCGCGACGTGCTCGCCGTCGAGGCCAAGAACCAGACGGCGCTGGTGACGCTGCTGTTGGCGCTGACCGATCAGTTCCGCGCGCACTCGACGACGTGCGTACGCCGCGCCGAGGAGGTGCTGGTCGAGCTCGCCGATGAGTACCAGCGGATCTACTACGCGGGCATCATCCGCGAGCGCTGGGCGCTGGCGCTGCTGCAGAGTGGCGATCCGGGGCGGCAGGCCTTCGCCTGGCTCGACGACGCCATGAAGCACTATGAGCAGGCCGAGGCGCGCGCCGCCGGCGGCAACGACGATGCGATCCTGCGCTGGAACTCGTGCGCCCGCATCATCGATCGCGACAAGCTGCACGCCCCCGCCGACAACGAGGCGCTCGACGCCGGCGACGCCGCGCCGCACCGGTAGGTCTTACGCGCGATCGCGCGCGTTTTGCGCGAGCGCGTCGGCGAAGGCGGGCCACAGCGCGGCGGGCAGATCGTGGCCCATGCCGGGGAACAGGCTCAGCGTCGCGCCGGGGATGGCGCGCGCCAGCGCCTCGCCGCCGCTCGGGTGGACGATCGGGTCGTCGGTGCCGTGGATGACCAGGGTCGGCACCCGCACCTCGGCCAGGCGCGCGGTGCGATCGGCGGAGCCCATGACCGCGGCCAGCTGGCGCTGCCCGCCGAGCGGGAAGCAGCAGCGATCGAAGGCGGCGCCGATGAGTGCGCGCAGGCGCGGCTCGTCGAAGGGATAGACGGTCGACGACAGGCGGCGCGCGATCGCCAGGCGGGACTCGACGTGCGCCGCGCGCTCCAACGGTAACGGCTGCAGCAGCATCGGCAGGATGTCCGGTGCCGGGTGGCCGACGTCGCGCGCGCCAGTCGACGACATGATGATGCCCAGGCTGCGCACGCGGCGCGGATGGCGCAGCGCCACAAGCTGCGCGATGAAGCCGCCCATCGACGCGCCGACCACGTGCGCCGACGGCAGATCGAGCGCGTCGAGCAGACCGGCGGTGTCGTCGGCCATGTCGTCGAGGCTGTAGGGGAGGGCCGGCTTGGTCGACAGCCCGACGTCACGGTTGTCGAAGCGGATGACGCGGAAGCCCCGCGCGACCAGGAGGCGGCAGAGCTCGTCGGGCCAGACGATCATCTGCGAGCCGAGGCCCATGATGAGCACCATCGGCGGGGCGTGGTCGTCGCCCAGCGATTCGTATTCGAGCTCGATCCCGTTGGCGTGCGCTTGCGGCATGCGCGCAGTTGACCACGGATCAGCGCGCGCGTCGACGGATCGCGAGCAGCGCGAGCGCGGCGAACAGGAGCGACCCGAGCGCCAGGGGCGCGCCGCCCGACATGGCGCAGCCGCCCTTCGATCCCGTGGCGCCGGTGCCGCCGCCGCTGCCGCCGGTGCCGCCGCCGCCGCTGCCGCCGGTGCCGCCGCCGCCGCTGCCGCCCGTGCCACCAGTGCCGCCGCCGCCGCCGCCCGCGCCGCCGGTGCCACCATCGTTGGTGGTCGGCGCGCCGTTCTTGAGCACGAGGTCGATGCACTGGTGGTAGATGTCCTCGATGCCGACGCCCGGCGTCGGATCGTAGTCACCGTGAAACTGGTTGTCCTCCATCACCTGGATGATCTGCAGCGTGCAGTTGTCGCACTCGACGTTGGGCAGCGTCACCTGGTAGGTCCAGGTCTTGGACGCGCCGGCCAGGTGCGGGTCGAGGTCGTCCATCCCCGGCAGCACATTGGGCGTGTTGTAGAAGTCGGACGCGCCGCAGTGATCGCCCGAGTCGATCGGGCAGGGGCGATTGGGATCGATGGGCTTGATCGACGCCGGCTCCTTGAACTCGTCGTCGCCGCTCTGCTGAAACGCGAAGCGGAAGTAGCTCGGATGCGAGATGGTCTCGACGAAGCTCACGGTGATGGTGGCCCCGGGCGCGTAGGTGTAGATGTTGGTGCCGCGCGTGCCGCCGGCCTTTCCGCACGGCTGATCCTTCAGGTACGAGTCTCCGTAGCGCGACAGGTGGGTGCCGCCCTGATCGACGCTGATGTGAGCGAACGCCGGCGCGGCGACGCCGACGGTCGCGAGGACGGCAAATGAAGAAATCAATTTTGCACAATTCATTTGCACGTCATACCACGAGCGGGGCGGGGCGGGGGCGGTTCCGAGCAAGAAATGTTTGATGCCGTCCGGCCCTGGGCTCAGGCCCGTAGCGCGATCATGGGATCGATGGTAGTGGCGCGCCGCGCCGGTAGCCAGGCAGCGGCCAAGGCGACCAGCAGGAGCGTGACGGCGACGGCAGCGTAGGTCGGCGGATCGGTCGCGGCGACGCCATACAGCAGCTTCGACAACAGCGACGAGAGCGCCAGTGCCGTCGCGGCGCCGACCCCGACCCCGAAGGCGGCGAGCGCCACCGCCTGGCGCACCACCAACGTGCGCAGCGCGACCGGCCGGGCGCCGAGCGCGATGCGGATGCCGAGCTCGCGCGTCCGCTGCGCCACCTGGACCGCGAGCACGCCGTACAGGCCGATGGCGGCCAGCGCCAGCGCCACGGCGCCGAAGAAGCTGGTGAAGTCGAGCAGCATGCGGCGCGGGCGGAGCGAGTCGTCGACGGCCTCGGCCATCGTCGTCACGTCGAAGGTCGCCTCGGTGGGATCGACGGCTGCGACCTCGCGCCGGACCCGGGCGCCGAGATCGCCGAGGCTGCCGCCGCGCCCGCGCACCGCCAGCGCCACCTGGCGATAGGGCATTTGCGTGAACGGCAGGTAGGTCTCGGGCGTCGGCTCACCGTCGAGGCCCCAGCGGCGGCTGTCGCCCAGGACGCCGACGATCGTGAGCCACGACTTGTCGTCGTCGCTCCACTGGAGGCGCATGTGCTTGCCGATCGGATCCTCGCCGGGGAACCAGCGCCGCGCCATGTCCTGGTTGATGACGCAGATCTTCTGCGACGTGGCGGTGTCGCCGGCGGTGATGCCGCGCCCGCGCACGATGTGCATGCGCATGGTGTCGAAGTAGCCGGCCGAGGCGATCATGTATTCGGTGGTGCGGTTGGGATCGATGAGCTGCCTGCCTTCGATGTCGAAGCCGCCGTTGATGTTGCTCTGCGAGAGCGGCAGGAAATCGGTGACGCCGGCGGTCGCCACCTCGGGCAGCTGCCGCACATGCTCGAGGAGACGCTCGAAGAAGGGCAGCGGATCCTTCGACCCCGGCAGCGACAGCTGCATCGTGACGACGCCGCGGGCGTCGAAACCGGGGGCCACGCCGGCCACCTGCATGAAGCTGCGTCCGAGCAGCGCCGCGCCGACCAGCAGCGCGAACGACAGGGCCACCTGGAGCACGACCAGCGTCGCCCGCAGGCGCGAGCGGGCGCCGGTGACGCTGCGGCTGCCCTCCTTGACCACCGTGGCCAGGTCGCCGCGCGCCGCGCGCAGCGCCGGCCACAGCCCGAAGGCGAAGGTGCTGCCGAGCGCGATGCCCGCGGCGAAGAGGAGCGCGCGCAGGCTCAGCGCCGGCTCGAAGATCCCGCCGGCGTGCAGCACGCCGCGCGCGGCGTCGATGCCCCACAGCGACAGCGCCAGACCGGCGATGCCGCCCAGCGCCGCGAGCAGCAGGCATTCGGTCAACAACTGGCGCACCACGCGGGCGCGGCTGGCCCCGAGCGCGACGCGTACGGCCAGCTCGCCCTGCCGCGCCGCCGCCCGGGCCAGGAGCATGTTGGCGACGTTGGCGCAGGCGATGACGAGGACGAGCAGCACGGCGCCGAAGAGCAGGAGGATCGCCGGTCGCAAGCCGGCGGTGATCGATTCCTGCCACGAGCGCACCAGCACGCCGCGCTCCTTGTTGCTGTCGGGATAGGCGCTGGCGAGGGCGCGCGCGATGGTGCTCATCTCGGCGCGCGACTGCGCCAGCGTCGCTTGCGGCGCCAGGCGGCCCACGACCTGCAGGAAGTGGTTGCCGCGCCCGGCGGCGTGCGCGTCGGGCACGTAGGGCAGATAGACCCCGCCGGCGAAGCTCGGCAGGCGGAAGCCGGCCGGCAGCACGCCGACGACCACGTAGCTGCTGTCGGAGAGGCGTAGCCGCTGCCCGAGCGCCCTGGCGTCGCCGCCGAAGCGGCGCAGCCACACCTCGTGGCTGAGCAGCACTTCGTTGCCGTGCACGAAGGCGTCCGCCGAGAAGAGGCGCCCCAGCGCTGGCTGCGCCCCGACGAGCGCGAAGAAGTCTTGTGTGACCCGCGCGGCCCCGACGCGCTCGCCGACGCCGTCGTGTACCAGGGTCAGGTTGTCCATGCTCATGCCCGAGAGCAGCTCGAGCGTGCGCGACTGAGCGCGCCAGTCCTGCAAGTTGGGCCAGGAGACCGAGCCGCGGCCGCCGCTGCTCCAGGTCTCCCACAGGCGCATCAGCCGCCCGGCGCGCGGGTACGGCAGCGGGCGCATGAGCACACCGTCGACCGCGCTGTACATGACGGTGCTCCCGCCGATGCCGAGCGCGAGCGCCAGCACGGCGACGGCGGTGAACACTTTGGCCTTGACGAGCAGACGAGCTGCGAACCGCAGATCCTGGAGGAGTCCGGTCATCACGACCGATGTGCGCCGCGCCGGCGATCGGTTTCAGGAAAAGACGAGGCCGGGCCCGCGATGGCCGGGCGGGTGCGGGTGCGGAGCGCGGCTCAGGAGGGCAGGATCAGGTGCGCCAGGTTGCGGCCACGATCAGCGCCTCTTCGTAGCTGTCGACGACGGTGCGGCGCCCGTCGACGCCGGCGATGACGGCGCGGCCGAGGTCGTCGCCCTCGCCGAGGGAGATGGCGATCCAGCGGCCGTCCAGGCTCTCCCAGCGCACGCTCTCGCCGCTCTTGGGCGGCGCGGCGTGCCAGCGGATCAAGCGCGCGCTCCAGGTGTCACGTCGAGGCTTGAGCGGCTCGATGCGCGGTGGGTCCGCGGCGCGAGTCTTCCGAGACGAGTCAGCCACCAGGTCTCCGTGATCTCCCCCCTCGATCATTGTATGGGATTGCGCAGAACGAATCATCGGTAATCGCGAGGTGTGATATTGACGAGGAAGAATTACGTGCACCGACATATGTCTGTAACAAATGGAAATAACACTAGAAATCTAGAACGTCCGTCATTATGTCGCAGTGCGGCTCAGAATCCGCCAACGAGCGAAAGCGTCGTTTGCTGGGGGCCGAAGGTTGGGACCAGGCGCATGCCGGTCACCACCTTGGGCAGCGACTTCAAGCGGCGGTGGATCGCGGGGAAGAAGAGGCCCATCGCCGAGCCCGCGACCGCGCCGACGATGACGTCGGTGGGGAAGTGATCGCCGGAGTAGACGCGCAGGACGGGCTCGATCGAGGCCACCGCCAACAGCGCGGGCCAGATGACGTAGCGCCACTTCGAGCGTGGATGGCGCAAGGTGAAGGTGTAGCTGCACGACACGGCCAACGCGAAGGCGAACGAAGTGTGGCCGGAGTAGAACGAGTAGCCGGCGTCCGGACTGTCGCGCTCGGACGGGTAGACGCCCGCCGTGTAGAGGAACGGCCGTGGGCGGCCCACGGCGCGGCGCACGATGTCCTGCACCGCGCCGTTCCACACCAGCGCCTCGGCGACGACCCAGAGATCGGTGAGGTACGTCTTCCAGTGCCGCACGCCGACGTCGAGCATGTCGAGGCCGAGGTAGGCGATCGGCACGAAGCTGAAGATGTCGGCGGCGGTGCGCGCCGCCTGGCTGGAGTGGCCGATGGCGAGGCGATCGAACGCGTTGACGGCGCTCGCATTGCACGGGGGCGTGTTGGTGCCGCCGCAGAAGGGCGGCTGCGTCGTGGCGCCGATGAGGCTGGTGCCGCCCCACAAGACGCCGCCGAGGACGAGGGTGGCGATGTCGACGTCGAGGCGCAGGGCGTAGGGCGACTCGTCGTGGGTGAACGGCTCGGCCGGGACCGTCGGCCTGGCGTCGTCGGCGGCGGCGCACGGGGCGGCGGCGGCGAGCAGGACGGTGGCGAGGGCAGCGATGAGCGCACGGCGCAGGCGGTCGGGCATTCTATCCAATCCGGTGGGTCGTGCCGCCGACGGCGGTGCGATCGTAGGGGGCCAAAGGCGGCACGATAGCGTGCCTCGAAGGCGCACCACAACCGCTGGGTGCCCGGCGCCCCGACTCAGCGGTAGTAGTGGGCGACGAGCGCGAGCAACTTCGCCACCTCGACCGGCTTCTCCAGCACGCAGTCGGCCTCGGGCGGCGCCTGCGCCGGCACCGCCGACACGACGCAGATCGGCACGCTGCGCAGCTGCTCGTCGGCGCGCATGGTCGCGTGCAGCGCCCAGCCCGTCATCACCGGCATCATCAGATCGAGCAGCAGCAGGCAGGGCAGGCGGCGCTTCATCACCTCGAGCGCGTCGAGGCCGTTGGCCACCGCCTCGACGCGATAGCCGGCCTCCTCGAGCAGGAGGGTCATCGCCTCGCGAACCGTCTCGTCGTCCTCCGCGATCAAGATGAACCCGTCCGCCGGCACCAAGTCATTCGAGCACTCGCTGTCGTCCGGCGCAAGCGATGCGTCACCATCGGACGCCTGCTCGGCGAGCGGGCGTGCAAACACTGTACGACGTGCCCGTTGCAGTAGAGAAACATCCGCCTAGACTGTAGGTATGGCGAGCGGCCCGATCGGTGTCAGCGTGCAGTCCGAGCGGCACCACGTGGCGCACGAGTTCCTCGCGCGGCCGGCGCAGGAACATCACGCCGTCCAATTCTACGAGGATGACTTCTTTCTCGCCGACGTCGTCGCGCACTATGCAGGCGCCGGCCTGGCGGCCGCCGAGCCGACGCTGTTGATCGCGACCGCGCCGCATTGCGACGCCTTCGTCGAGCGGCTCGCCGCCAAAGGGGTCGACGTCGCCGGCGCGCGCGCCCGGGGCGGCCTGATGCTGCTCGACGCGCACGAGCTGCTGGGTCGCATCATCGTCGACGGTAGGCTCGATGCGGCGCGCCTCCGCGACCTGGTCGGGCCTGTGCTCGCCGAGCTCGGGCGCACCAGCTGCCATGCGCCCCTGCGCATCTACGGCGAGGCGGTCGATCTGCTCTGGGCGAACGGCAACTCCGAGGCGGCGCTGGCGGTCGAGGCCGAGTGGAACGCGCTCGGCGAGGAGCGATCGTTCTCGCTTCTGTGCGCGTACGACATGGGGCACTTCCCCGGCGGCGAAGATGGCGTCCGCCTGTCGCGGGTGTGCAACGCGCACTCGCACGTCATCCCCACCGAGCGCTATGCTCGCCTCGGCGACGACGACTCGCGCCTGCGCGAGGTGGTGCAGCTGCAGCAGCGGGCGCACGCGCTCGAGAACGAGATCGCCGATCGCGAGGCGGTCGAGCAGCAGCTGCGCGACTCGCTGCGCCTACGCGACGACTTCCTCGCCATCGCCGGGCACGAGCTGAAGACGCCGCTGGCCGCGGCGCAGCTGATGATGGAGTCGCTGCTCCGCCTCGCCGAGGGCGGCGAGCCGGCGACGGTGCGCGATCGGCTGACCAAGGCCACGCGCAGCCTCGATCGGCTCGCCCGTCTCGTCGACGGCCTGCTCGACGTGCGGCGGCTGGTCACCGGCTGCATCGCGCTCACGGTCGAGGAGCTCGATCTGGTGGGGCTGGTGCGGGAGGTGATCGAGGGTGCGGCGCCGGCGCTGCAGAGCGCGCGTTGCAGCGTGCAGCTCGGCGGCGACGCGCAGGTGCACGGGCGCTGGGATCGGCAGCGGCTCGAGCAGCTCGTCGGCAACCTGCTGTCCAACGCGTGCAAGTACGGCGGCGGGCAGCCGATCGCGATCCACGTGGCGCGCCACGGCGAGCGCGCGCTCCTGGTGGTGCACGATCGCGGCGGCGGCATCGCGCCCGACGATCAGGCGCGCATCTTCGAGCGCTTCGAGCGCGCGGGCGTGACCTCGGAGGCGTGGGGCCTGGGGCTCGGCCTGTGGATCGCGCGACAGGCGGTGGAGGCGCACGGCGGCACCATTCGCGTCGCCAGCGAGCTCGGCCAGGGATCGACGTTTACGGTGGAGCTGCCGCTCGGGTGACGTCCCGGCGGCGGCGGCGGGCTCAGTTGCCGACGACGCTGAGGATGCCGTCGTTCTGCTGATAGAGGCGCCCCGCATGGTCGATGCTGATGGGCGTGTAGGCGGCGCCCAGCGACATCGATAGGAACAGGTGCCCCTTGTCGACGCCGCCCTGGCCGATGGCGTACAGGACCCCGTCCTCGCCGCCGGCGTAGATCGTGCCGTCGGCGTCGATGGCCGGGGCGTTGATGCACCACTCGAAGCCGTTGGGGTGGTCGGCGACGCAGTGCAGGGCGTGGTGCGAGTCGTAGCTGCAGCTCTGGGTGTTGGTGTTGCGGTAGTGCCACTCGACGTTGAGGTTGGCGTCGAGCTGCGTGATGTAATAGGGGCCGAGGTTGACCATCGCCACCGGATCGAACTCGTAATGGTTGTCCTTGACGACGATCGAGTAGGTGCCGTCGTGCTGCCACAGCGCCGGCGTGTAGTCCCAGCCGAAGTCGTAGGTACCGGCCGGCTTGCCGGTGGCATCGAGCTTGAACAGGTGGCCGCGGACGCCGTTGTACGAGGTGTACGCGCCGTAGAGCACGCCGCCGTCGGGCAGCGCCACCGGCGACGACGACGACTCGTCGATGATGCGGCCGGCCGGCATCAGGTTGGTGTTGCGATCGACGCCGGGGGTGGTGCCGGGGCGGCAGTCGAACTTGTGCATGTCGGTGTCGCCGTCGGTGGGGACGTTGACGCCGCAGCCATCGCTGAGGATGTCGCGCAGCGGGGTCACCCATTTGGTCGTGAGATCGGGATTGAGCGCGACCACGGCGCTGTCCTGGGAGGTGAAGTGCGGGCGGCTGACGGTGAAGATGGTGCCGTCCGGGCCGATGGCCGGCGCGACGTTGACCCCCGGGCGCTGCGAGCCGCAGGTGATGAGCGGCGGCACGACCGGCGAGCCGTCGGCGTTGGGCGGCGGTGGCCATGGTAGATCGGGCGGCGGATTCATCGCCGCGAAGGTGCCGTGGCAGTTGGCGCCCTTGGGCGCGCCGGTCACGAAGTCGTCGTAGCGGACGGTGGTGAAGCTGTCGTCGGGCGCGATGCGGACCAGCCACGCCTGGACGTCGGTGTCGAGCGGCTGGGAATCGAGGAACGAGATCACGTTGTAGTAGACGTTGCCCTGAGCGTCGGCGACCAGCGGGCCCGTGACGTAGGGGACCGGGCCGAAGACGCTGGGCGCGATGTGCGCGCGCACGACGCCCGAATGGCGGTCGACCCGCAGCACCTCGCCGTATCGGGCCGGCAGATAGAGGTTGTCACCGACGACGACCGGCTGGAACAGCGGCTCGTCGCCGGCGACGTCCGACGGCACCGGCTTCCAGTCGCTGCCCGCGCTCCAGACGAACTCGAGCTTGCCGCCCGACCAGTGGTGCAGCTCCTCGGTCCACAGCTGGGAATCCCAGGAGTGGCAGGCGAAGTCGGTGCCGTCCGGTGGCTGAGCGCACGGGAAGCTGTAGTCGCCGAGCTTGTGCAGCGTGTAGACGTCGTCGCCGACCACCAGCGGCACCTGGTAGTGCACCAGGATGTCGCCACCGGAGATGACGGTCTCGGTGTTGGCGAACGGATCGACCTGGACATGGGCGAGCTCGTGCACCGGCGACTGGGCGGCGACGCAGACGTCGCCGGCGTGGCTGGCGCCCTGCGACCACTGGCTCCAGCCGCTGCACGGGTCGGGAGTCGAGCTGCAGCCGCCGGCGGCGAAGACGAGCGCGGCGGCCAGGGCGAGGCGAGTCATGGATTCGCTATAACACGAGCGACCGCGAGCGCGCGTGCGGAGACTTGTTTGCAGCGGCGCTGCTGTCTCGCGGGCGCGGCAGCTGTATCGCCGGCGTGACGGTCGCGACCGGCGGGGCCAAGGGGCGGCGCGGGCTTGCGCGCGGCACGGCGCGTGCTCTGGCGGCCGGGCATGCGCAACCTGATCGCGGGACTCCTGGTCGGCGCCGTCGCCCTGTCGCTGCGCTGCGCCGGGCCCGTCAGCGGCGGCAGCGGCGGCAACGGTAGCTCGAGCGGGTGGGGCGGCTGGGCCGGCTCCGGTGGCGGCGGCGCGGGCGGCAGCGGCGGTGGCGGCGGGGACGACATGGCGGTGCCGATCGGCGTCGTGACGCCGCGCGGCGCGCCGTACGACAACGCGTCCGAGAGCGTGCACGCGCTCGCCAAGGTGCTCGACCTCCAGGGCAGCTACGGCGTCGCCATCGGCGGCGGGCACCTTTTGGCTTCGGACGCGTCGGGCGGCTCGAGCTTCCCGCGCACGACGCCGCTGTCGTCGTCGGCGACGTTGATGATCCCGGCCGGCGCGACCGTGAAATATGCGTTTCTCTGGTATGGCGGCGCGATCTTCATGAAGCCGGGAGACAACGGCGCCACCGGGGACTACACGGCCGACATCGGAGGAGCGCTCGACTCCGCGGCCGACGTTCAGGGCAACGGAATCACCTTCTCGATCGGCGGCACGAAATATGGCCCGTTCGATTCGAGCGCGCGGTTGGCGCCCAACCCCTCGTCGGTGGGCTCGGCGGCGCAGATCTCGCCCATCGTCTATCAGCCGCACTTTGGCACCTGGACCAACGTCAAGGAGTCGGTCTGGGCCAACCGCCTCGACGTCACCGGCATCCTCGCCGCGGCGAGTGGATCGCTCGACATCACGGTGAATCCGCCCGAGCGCCTCGATCCGAGCGGCAACGACTCGATCAACAACGGTGGGAATCCCGCCGGCAATACCACCTACAACTCGTGCTCGGGCGCGGCCTCGTGGTCACTCATGGTGATCTACGAGCAGCCGGGCGCGCCGGCGAAGAACCTGGTGCTGATGGACGGCGACTGGGCGCGCGCCTGGGAC
Organism: uncultured delta proteobacterium; assembly: GCA_963816965.1. Classification (GTDB taxonomy): domain Bacteria; phylum Myxococcota_A; class Polyangia; order Palsa-1104; family Palsa-1104; genus JAQBQH01. The sequence continues at coordinate 925,395 of CAWFMP010000004.1, read as the reverse complement.
TACCTGTTCTTCCACTCGGGCAAGTGGGTGCGCCCCAAGGTGCGGATCGATCACGCTCCGATCCGCGCCGGCGCCAAGTTCTACGTGTTCGCACCCTCGGGGGCGCCGTCGGGCGAGGCGCTGCCGTCGAGCCCGACCTGCACCTGTGGCTGCGGCGGGCAGTACACGCTGGCGCACTCGGGCCTGCTGTCGAACTCGTTCTTCTCGTCGACCTACGTCGATCCGCCGGAATGCGTCTCCGATCCGATGCACCGCGACAAGACCAACGGCCCCTGGTACACGGCGACGGGCGCGCTCGCCGCCGGGGTCGTCGGCAACGACTGGACGCTGTTCCAGTCGGGCCCCATCTACACCGAGTTCGCCAACCTGTACGAAGGGCAGAAGGCGCCCGCCGCCGACACGACGATGCCGGTGACGCACGAGAACGATCCCGACGCGTCGAAGGACACCTATGGCGGGCATCCGTGGGCGGGCAACGGCACGGTCACCTACCTGGCGCACGGCAACGGCATGTCGGTGGTGGAGGTGGCGCTCGACCCGTCGGCGATCGATCCCGGCGAGACCACTTCGTACCTCTACTTCAAGGGCGATCAGAAGGACGTCTTCAAACCGCAGGCGGTGGTGAGCGTAAAATGGATCCTCTTCGAAACGCCGATGTGAGCGGGCGCGAGCGCGCGCGCGCGCAGCCGACCCCTCCGGGAGCGCTGATCGGGCGCGCCGTGCGCTCGCGGCGGCGGGTGACGCAGGACGACTTCGATCGCTTCGCGCGCATCTCCGGCGACGACAACCCCATCCACGTCGATGCGGCCTTCGCCGCGCGCACGCGCTTTGGCCGCACGCTGGCGCACGGGATGATGCTCTACAGCCTGGTCGTACAGACCATCCAGGGCGAGCTGGTGCCCGGGAGCGTCGAGCTCGAGCAGGAGCTGGTGTTCCCCGGCCCGATCTTCGCCGGCGACGAGCTGACCATCGACGCCGAGGTCGTGGGCGTCGACGCGCAGGCCGGCCGCGTCGAGGTGCGCACGTGCATCCGCCGCGGCGGCGACGGCGGCCTCGGCTGCGAGGTGCGCACGCTTCTGGGCGTCGATGTTTGACTATGCCGTCGGGCAGCGGGCGCAGCTGGCGCGCAGCTTCGGCGCCGCCGACGTCGCCGATTTCGCCGCGCTGGTGGGCGCCGGCTCTGGCGCCGGGCAGCTCGTGCCGACCGGCCTCGTCGGCGGCCTGTTCTCGACGCTGCTCGGGACGACGCTGCCCGGGCGGGGCACGAACTGGATGAAGCAGACGCTGCGCTTCGGCGTGCCGGCGCGGGTCGGCGAGCGGCTGACCGCGACGGTGGAGATCGTGCGGCTACGGCCGGACAAGCGCCTGGTGAACCTGCGGGTGGCGTGCGTGAACGAGGCGGGCGCGATCGTCTGCGAAGGCGAAGCGCTGGTGCTGGCGCTGGAGATGGATCAGGGCGTGTAGACGAGCTTGCCGACGCCGAAATCGGTGGCGCCGACGATCTCGGTGCCGACCCGGTTGCGCAGGCCGGCGCGGATCAGGTTCTTGGCGACGGTGCCGTCCATGATCATCCCGCCGGTAGCGCCTGACTTGAGCGGCAGCTTGAGCGTGTAGAACACCTTGCCCGCCGGGATGGTGGCGTCGGTGGGGACGGCGCCGTTGCCGCTCGCCTTCTGGCTGAGACCGCTGACGAGCGCGTTGGCCAGCGGTCCGGTCGCCGGGATGCCGCCGGCGATCGCCGGCGGATTGGTGCCGGGATCGAGCGCGTCGCCCTTGGTCATCAGGCTGGCGTCGGGGGCGAGCTTGCTGCCGTCGACGGCGACGTCGAAGCCGACGAAGTAGCCGGTGAGATCGACCAGGGCGACGAGATCGAGCACCGCCAGCGTCGGCGTCGACAAGGCGACGTTGGGGATGAGCCGGATCTTGCCGGTCGTGGGCGGAACGTAATAGTACGCGGGGCCGGCCACGGCGGTGTCGAGGCTCGCGTTGAGGCCGCTGTCGGCGGCGTCGGTCGACGTGAGCGTCTGCATGCCGACGGTGTTGAGCGTGGTCACAAAGTCGTGCCCGCCGGCGTCGGTCGCGGTGAAGGTGTACTGCGCCGGCAGGTAGGCGACCGCGTCGGTCGAGGTGAACACGACCGTACCGACGTAGCTGGTCGCCGGGGAGCCGTCCTTGTTGAGCACGGCCAGGTGCACCATCTGCGGCGTCGAGGTGGTGACCGAGCCGCCGAGGCCGCTCAGCATCATCGTCAGGCCGCTGCTGCTGCCGCCGCCGCCGCCGCCGCCGCCGCCGCCACCGTCGCCGTGGCTACTGCTCTTGTTGCATCCGCCGACGGCGAGCACGGCGCACGCGCCAAGGACGATCGATCGAACAATGGGCTTCATGGGTTGCTCCCGAACTTCGCCACGAGGGCGCTGAGATCGTCCTCGGCGATGCTGTTGGCCGCGGTCCCGACGACGTCGAGGTGCCAATCGTAATAGGGCTGGGTGGCCGTGGCCGGTGTGTCGCCGAGGCGCGCGGCCATGGCGCCGAGATCGAGGAAGTCGATGGCCAGGTTGCGATCCCAATCGCCGTCGCCGCGCACGCCGGGGGCCGCGTTGGCGTTGGGGTAGATCTCCCACAGCCCGCGTCCGTAGGTGCCGACGCGCATGAGGCCCGAGTTCTTGGCGATGCGGATCTCCGAGACGCGGACCATGGGGAAACCGACGCCGTAGCGGTGCCAGGTCTTGCCCATGTCGGTGGTCTGGTAGACGCCGAGATCGTTGCCGACGAAGATCGTGTTGTCGGTGGTGTCGCTCGGATCGAACACGATGACCTGCACCGGCACGTTCGGGAGATCCGAGGTGCCGTTGCCGTGGAACGGCGTGTAGGTGGTGCCGCCGTCGGTGGTGAGGAAGATGCGGCCGATGGCGTCGGGGACGACGGTCTGCCCGTCGGCGAGGCGCGGCGCCGTCGAGCCGGCGATGTAGACCTTGCCGTCGACGGCGCCGGCGGAGAAGTGCGCCGCCGAGGACGGGAAGGCGATCGAGGTCGTGTACGACATGTGCATGTTGGCCCCGGCCCCGATGCCGAGCGGAGCGGCGGCGATGCTCTGCGTGATGGTGCCGCCGATGTCGGTGAGCACGACGAAGCCGCCGCCGGACAGGGCGATGCCGTACAGGCGGCACGTCTGGCCGCCCGCCGCTCCGCAGTTGGTGTGCGTGAACGGGGAGGCCTGGACGTTGCGCACCACGCCTCCGAGCGGCGGCGCCGCGGCGGCGGAGGCCTTCGCCGCCGTCAGGGCCGTCTTCACGGAGCCATCGAAGTTGAGCTTGTAGACGCGGTACGTCGTCGCCGTCAAAAGGGAGCCGCTGGCGTCACCGTCGATCACCGAGTAGCGCATCAAGAACGGCTCGGGATCGATGGTGCCGTTGGCCAGATTCGGCCCCGACGCCCAGCCGGTGCCCTGGCTGCAGGTGGTGACCGGATCGGTCTTGCAGAGCATGCGCTGCGACGGCAGCGACGACCAGTAGACGTTCGCGTTGGCGGGGCCGCGCGCCAGCGCCGTGCCGATGCCGTCGCCGCCGATGACCTGGTTGAAGGTGGTCGGCTTGCCGAGCGTCGGATCGAGATCGCGGAAGCGGGTGCCGTTGTCCTGTAAGCCGCCGAAGACGACGTTCTCGTCGCCGACCGTCGGATCGCCGGACGAGATGCCGTAGAACAGGTGCGTGGCGATGCCGCGGTTGTTGGTGTAGTTCCACGCCACGGCGGGGCCGGACGCCGCCGAGAAGACGTTGGTCGACGAGAAGACGCCGCCGTCCGATCCGGCGAACGCCGTCAGGGTGCCGCCGACGTTGGAGAGGGTGACCGCGTGCCAGTCGGCGTGCACGTAGGGCAGGTTGACCCCCACGGGCAGCCAGTACGAGATGTTGTCCCACGAAGTGCCGCCGTTGGTGCTGCGCACGCCGCACAGGTTGCCGCCGAGGAGGACGTTGTTGTCGTTGGTCGGATCGACGGCGATGGCCAGGTTGTACCAGGCTTGCGCGTGCGCCACGTCCATGTTGGCGCAGCTGCTGTTCGAATCGCTCACCGCCGTCGTGCTGGTGGCGATCGTGGTGAAGGTCTTGCCGCCGTCGGTCGACTTGAAGACGGCGAGCTGCTTCGAGTTGGCGTCGTCGATGTTGGCGACCTGCGCGTAGACGACGGTGGCGTCGGGGCCGTTGGCCGGGCTACCGGCGGCGACTGCCATGCGCGCGTAGTCGCTGCCGAGGGAGGCCGCTGTCGGCAGCTTGCTGGTGGCGCGCAACGAGGTCCAGGTGGCGCCCGAGTCGCTGGAGCGCCAGATGTCGCCCAGCGTGCCGCCGGTGCAGGCGATCGGTGTCGTCGCGCCGGCCGGCTCGTCGAGGCCGAAGCCGAGCGGCGCCTGATTGGTCGCGCACGCGTCGACGCCGCTGACCACCCACGCCGACTGCCCCCCGGCGGCGCCGAGATAGGCGATGGTCCAGGTCTCCTGCTCGAGCGTCAGCGTGCCGGCCGGATCGGGCAGCGGGAGCATCGTGAAGTGCGCGCCGCCGTCGACGCTGCGGAACAGGCCGATGTCCGTGGCGACGAGCAGCTTGTTGCCGTCGCTGCGATCGACCGCCAGGTCGGCAATGGTGACCGCGCTCTCGGCGCGAGCCCCGGCCGATGCCGGGTAGGTGCCCGCGAGGCGCGCGGTCAGCATCGTCCACGTGCCGCCGCCGTCGGTCGACTTGTAGACGGCGCCGCCGGCGAGCGTGCCGTCGAGCGTGTCGCCGAGGCCGAGGTAGAGCGTGTCGGGATTGTTGGGATCGAGATCGAAGGCGCCGACGGCGAGGCTACCAATGGTGTCGGTGATCGGCGACCACGACGGCTGCGTGGCGGTGAAGTTGTAGGTCTTCCACACGCCGCCCCAGGCGGTGGCGAGGTAGACGACGTCTTTCGATCGCGGGTCGACGCGGATGGTGGCGGCGCGGCCCGAGTCGATGCCGTTGTACACGCTGCCGTTCTTCTGGATGCGCGCGTCTGTCGGGCCGAGGTTGAGCCAGCTCTGCCCGGCGACGACGGCGTTGGGGTGCACGCCCGGGCTGCGCATCAGCGACGGCCAGCGGGTGGCCTCGCGGGCGCCGGCGCCCAGGAGCTGCTCCGAGACGTCGGGGGTGGCAAAGTTGCCGTAGTAGGCGAGGGTGTAGAGGCGGCGAACGGTGGCGTCGTCCTCGTCGGTGTCGTCGCCGGATTCGCGCTCGGGTAGGACCAGCGGTGGCGAGCCGTCGTCGTGCTGCATGCGGTTGTAGGCGTCGAACAGCTGCTTGTGCCACTGCGCTCGTTCCCACCGACCCCAGGCGTGCGCGAGCGGTCGCGCGCCTGTCAACACCAGCGCCGCCGCGATCAGCGCCAAACCGGCGCCGCGCAGCAGCCAACGTTTCGACAACATTTGCATGAGGGCCTCCGACGACCCCCTGAGAGAACTTTTTTCACGGCTCGCCGTCAATAGACGGTAGGGTCTGCGCCATGAAAAAGCGTCGTTTTGGACGTGGTTTGGTAGTCTGCGCTACGCTTCTGGGAGCATTCCTGGTCGCGCACGGTGACGAGCCGGGGCCGATGCCGGTGGCGCACCACGCCCGCAAGAAGAAGCGGGCGCACAAGGCGCCCACGGCCTCCGACGCCTGCACCAGCGACGCCGATTGCGCGTTCACCTCCTTTGCCGACGGCGAATGCTGCCCGTCTTTGTGCCCCCCTCGCGTCGTGTCCAAGGCGTCGGCCGAGGCATTCGACAAGTACGCCCAACAATGCGCCAAGCCGAAGGGCGGCTGCCCGGCGACCGAGTGCGCGCCGCCGCGGATGGCGCGCGAGCCCGCGTGCGTCAGTGGGAAGTGCGAGGCGCGCGCGGTGGCGAGCCCAGCGCGCCAGTAGCGCCGAAGCGCTCGCGCCACTCATCGAAGCTCAGCGACGGAACGCCGCGCCACGCGAGATCGGCGAGCGACTCGGCGAGCGGCACGTCGGTCCGAAGCCGGGTCAGCGCGCGGTAGATCAGGGCCAGCGCGCGCGCGCCGGCGAGCGTCGCCGCCAGGCGCTCGGCGCAGCGCACCGTCTTCGGCCACAGCTTCGGATCGTCGGGGATCTGCTCCAGGTGCTCGAACCGGGCGAGCACGGCGGCGGCGCTCTTGGCGCCGAACCCGGGGAGGCCCGGCACGCCGTCGGCGGTGTCGCCGATGAGCGCCAGCCAGTCGGGGATGCTCGCCGGCCGCACGCCGCGCCGGGCGACGAGCGCCTCCTCGTCGTACTCCTTGGCGCGCATGCGATCGACCTGCACGACGCGACGGCCGAGGATGCACTGCCCGAGATCCTTGTCGGGCGTGAGGATGCGGACCTGATCGACCTGGTCGCGGAAGCGCGCCGCCGCCGTCGCCAGCGCGTCGTCGGCCTCGAAGCGATCCATCGACCACACCGTGATGCCGAGCGCGCGCACCGCCTCCTCGGCGGCGTCGAACTGGGCCAGCAGCTCCGGCTCCACGCCCTCCTCGGTCTTGTAGCCGGCGAACAGGTCGTTGCGAAAGGAGCGGATCGGATTGTCGAAGGCGACCGCCAGGTGGGTGACCTGCTCCCTCGGATCGGCGACGAGCTGCAGGAGCGACGACACCAGCCCCAGCGTCGCCTTGCCCGGCGCGCCCTCGGGCGTGGCGTGATCGGGGCGCTTGGAGAAGTGGGCGCGAAACAGCTCGTAGGTCCCGTCGACGAGGTGCAGCCGCATGCCGGCGATGGTAACGGAAAATCGCGGTTGTGATACTTGTGGAAGCGCATGCGGAAGGTTCCCGTGCTCGACGACGCCAGCGTCAGCCGGCTGTGCATCCAGCTCCTCGAGCGCCTTCGCATCAACCTCGCCCTGTGCACCGAGCACGACGAGGTCCTGTTCGCCACCCGGCGCGCCAAGGAGATCCTGCGCCGCTTCCCCGGGGCAGCCGCCTTCCGCACCGGCGATCCGCTGCCCGAAGCCGTCGCCGCCGCGGCGCGCGCCTACCTCGAGCAGCCGGCCGACGACGGCGCTCCCCGCCGGCGCGCTCCGCTGAAGCTGACCACGCCCGACGGCGCGCTCGACGTCTATGTCTCGTGCACGGCCGTGCAGGCACTGCCGCCGGTGGCGCTGGTCGTCCGCCTCGCCGACGAGCGCGTGCGGCTCGGCGAAGTGCTCGAGCTGATGCGCGGGCGCAACCAGCTCTCGGCGCGCGACCTGCGCCTTCTGCGCTCGGTCGCCGAGCATCGCACGCTGCGCGAGATCGCCGCCGCCAACACGCTCACCTACGGCACCACCAAGGTCTACCTGCACGATCTCTACCGCCGCCTCGGCGTGCACTCGCGCGACGGCCTGTTGCGGCTCATGGATCGCGTGCGCCGGAGCCGCTGATGCTGGCCCGCTGCGACCTCGTCCTCGTCGGCACCGCCAATCCGGAGAACCTGGGCGGCGTGGCGCGGCTGGTCGAGAACTTCGCGCCCGGGTCGCTGGCGCTGGTGGCGCCGCGAGCGCGCCCGGACGATCCGCGCGCGCTCGTCGTCGGGCGGGTCGCCCGCGCCCGGCTGTCGGCCGCGCGCGTGACGGCGACGCTCGACGAGGCGCTGGGCGGCGCCGGCTTCGTGGTCGGCTTCTCGGCGCGCCGCGGGAGCGGTCGGCCCATGGTGACGCTGCGCGCGCTGCCGGCGCTGCTCGCCGCGCGTGCGCCGTCGGGGCGGGTGGCGCTCGTCTTCGGCCCGGAGGACGCCGGCCTCACCGCCGCCGACGTCGATCGTTGCGACGTGGTGGCCAGCATCGACCTGCCGGGCCCGCTGCCGTCGCTCAACCTGACGCAGGCGGTGGCGCTGGCGTTGTGGGAGCTGGGGCGCCCGCTCGAGGTCGCGCCGCCCGCGCGCGGGGGCGCGACCCGCGTCGAGCTCGACGCGCTCGTCGGGCACGCCGGCGCCGCGCTCGACGCCGCCGGCTACTTTCGCGACGACGCCGAGCGGGCGCGCTCGCTGGTGCACCTGCGCCGGCTGCTCGCCGCCGCCGCCCTCGAGACGCGGGATGTGCGTGCGCTGCACGGCCTGTGCGCGCAGCTGTTGCGCGCGCTCGGTTAGCCCGGCTCCTTCAACCCGCGCGCGCGCTGTCTATAACCGGGACGATGGATCCCGCGCCCCAGCCCCGGCACGACGGCGACGGCCAGGTGCCCGACGCGCACGAAGAGGCCAGGGACGAGCCGGCGCACCCGCGTCCCCCGCTGCGCCGGCGGCTGCGGCGGCTCGGGCGCGAGCATCCGCGTCTGGTCGTGCTCCTGCTCATCGGCCTCGTCGTCGCTGTCGCCGCCGGCGTCCTCATCTGGTGGTACTTTCACACGCGCGAGAGCACCGACGACGCGCAGATCGACGGGCACATCGCCCCCGTCTCCTCGCGCATCAACGGCACCGTCACCGGCGTCTTCGTCGAGGACAACCAGACGGTGCAGCGCGGCCAGCTCCTGGTCGAGCTCGATCCCCGCGACTACCAGGTGGCGCTCGATCGCGCCCAGGCCGAGCTGGCGCAGGCGCGCGCCGCGCTCGACGCCGAGAGCCCGAACGTGCCCATCACCGCCACCACCAACGTCACCCAGATCGCCACCAGTAGCGACGAAGTGGTCGCGGCACGCGCGGCCATCATGGCCGCCGAGCGCGACTACCAGTCGGCGGTGGCGCGGGTCCACGCCGCCGAGGCCAACGCCACTCGCGCCGAGGCCGATCTGGCGCGCACCGTGTACCTGCTCGGCCAGCGCGCGGTCCCCAAGGAGCGCTACGACGAGGTGCTGGCCAACACCAGGGCCGCGCGGGCGGACGTCGAGTCCGCGCGCGCGCTCGCCCGCTCGGCGCAAAAGGGCGTCGACCAGCAGCGGGCCCGCCTCAGCAGGCGCAGAGCCGCCAGGGCGAAGCGAACAAGAACGCGCCCCATCAGCTCACCATTCGCGAGGCCAACATCGAGGCCAAGCAGGCGGCGGTCAGGGCGGCCGCGGCCGCCGTCGAGCGCGCCCGGCTCGATCTCTCCTACACCCGCATCGTCGCCCCCTTGAGCGGCGTCGTCGGCAAGCGCAGCGTCGAGCTCGGCCAGCGCGTGCAGCCGGGCGAGGAGCTGCTCGCCGTCGTCGATCTGGACCATCTGTGGGTCACCGCCAACTTCAAGGAGACCCAGCTCAACGTGCTGCGCATCGGCCAGTCGGTGCGCATCAAGGTGGACGCGCTCGACGAGAAGCTCGACGGCAGCGTCGAGAGCTTCGCCGGCGCTTCGGGCGCGCGCTACAGCCTGTTGCCGCCGGAGAACGCCACCGGCAACTTCGTCAAGGTGGTGCAGCGCCTGCCCGTGCGCATCCGCATCGCGCCCAATCAGGATCCGCACCATCGCCTGCGCCCGGGCATGTCGGTCGAGCCGACCGTCCGGCTGCGATGAGCGCGCGAGCGCGTGGAGCAGCCGCGCCACAACCCTGGGCGATCGCCATGACCGTCACGCTGGCGACGTTCATGGAGGTGCTCGACACCAGCATCGCCAACGTCTCGCTGCCGCACATCGCCGGCAACCTGTCGGTCGGCCATCGACGAGAGCACCTGGGTCCTGACCTCGTACCTCGTGTCCAACGCCATCGTCCTGCCGGTCGAGCGGCTGGCTGTCGACGGTGATCGGGCGCAAGCGCTTCTACATGATCTGCGTGGCGCTGTTCACCGTCAGCTCGTTCCTGTGCGGCCTGGCGCCCAACCTGGGCGCGCTCATCGTCTGCCGCGTCCTGCAGGGCGCCGGCGGCGGCGGGCTGCAGCCGAGCGAGCAGGCGATCCTGGCCGACACCTTTCCGCCGGAGAAGCGCGGCATGGCGTTCGCCATCTACGGCATGGCGGTGGTGCTGGCGCCGGCCATCGGCCCGACGCTGGGCGGCTACATCACCGACAACTTCAGCTGGCGCTGGATCTTCTTCATCAACGTCCCGGTCGGCATCGTGTCGCTGCTGCTGACCGAGCGGCTGGTCGAGGACCCGCCGTGGGTGCGCGCGCGCGGACGCTCGATCCGCATCGACTACATCGGCCTCGGCCTCATCGTCGTCGGGCTGGGCGCGCTGCAGGTAGTGCTCGACAAGGGGCAGCGCGACGACTGGTTCGCCTCGCGGCTTCATCACCGGCATGTTCGTCATCAGCATGCTGGCCATCGCGGCCACCATCGTGTGGGAGCTCCACCACGAGCAGCCGATCATCGAGCTGCGCCTGTTCAAGAGCCGCAACCTCGCGGTCGCCTGCTTCATGATGCTGATGCTCGGCGTCGTGCTCTTCGGCAGCACCGTGCTGCTGCCGCAGTACGTGCAGGTGGTGATGGGCTACAGCGCCGAGGACGCGGGCATGGTGCTCTCGCCCGGCGGGCTCGTCGTCATCCTCTGCTTGCCGATCGTCGGGCGCCTGCTGGCCAAGGTCGACGCGCGCTGGCTGCTCGCCTTCGGCTTCGCCATCAGCGCGATGGCGCTGTTCCACATGACCAACATCTATCCCGGGATCTCGTTCGGCACCGCGGTCAAGTACCGCATGTTCCAGTCGGTGGGCCTGGCGTTCCTGTTCATCCCCATCACCACCGTCGGCCTACGTCGGCGTTCCGCCGCGGGCAAGAACAACCAGGTCTCGGCGCTGACCAACCTGGCGCGCAACCTCGGCGGCGGCATCGGCATCTCCATCGCGCAGACGCTGCTCGCCCGGCGCCAGCAGTTCCACCAGACGCATCTGGTGAGCCACGTGACCGCCTACTCGCCGGCGCTGCGGCGCCTCCTCGGTGGCCTCCAGCAGGAGCTGGCGCATCGCGGCGCCGCGACGGTGGCTGCGACGCGCCGCGCGTACGCGATCATCTACGGCATGGTGCAGCAGCAGGCGGTGACGCTGGCGTTCGTCGACGTGCTCTGGCTCCTGGCGGTCGGTTGCGCGCTGCTGACGCCGCTGGCGTTCCTGATGCACCGCACGCGCCCCGGCGGCGAGGTGATGATGCACTGACCGCCACGGCGCGGCGCCCAGATGGACGGCAGCCGCCCGAGCGCCATCTGGTAGCACGAACCTTTGGCGCCCAATCGGTGTTAGATGGGGCATGCGAACAACCCAGCTCGTCGCTCTCGCCGTCGCTGCGCTCGCTTCGTCCACCGCTCTGGCGCAGGGCGCGCCCACCTTGAAAGTGCCCCAGGCAAGCCCCGCCGCGTCGGTGTCGCAGACCGTCGGGCTCACCACGGTGCAGGTCGACTACCACCGCCCCGCGGTCAAGGGGCGCAAGGTGTGGGGCGGCCTGGTCCCCTTCGGCGAGGTGTGGCGCGCCGGCGCCAACGAGAACACCACCTTCACCACCTCGACTCCGCTCAAGGTGGGCGGCAAGACCCTCGCCGCCGGCACCTACGGCCTGCACATGCTGCCGACGGCGCACGACTGGACCGTCATCTTCAGCAAGATGAGCGTGGCCTGGGGCAGCTTCACCTACGATCCGAAGGAGGACGCGCTGCGCGTCACCGTGCACCCGCAGCCGACGGCGGACAGCGAGGAGCGCCTCTCCTACCGCTTCGACGACGTCAGTGACAAATCGGCGACGCTGACGCTGCGCTGGGAGAAGCTGGCGGTGCCGGTGCGCCTCGACGTCGACACGCCTGCGGTGGTGATGGCGTCGATGCGCGGCGAGCTGCGGGGCCTGGCGCAGTTCTTCTGGGAGCCGTGGGCGCAGGCGGCCGGCTATTGGCTGCAGAACGGCGGCAACCTCGACGAGGCGCAGCGCTTCGCCGACAAGGCGCTGACCTTCGGCGAGCACTTCCGCGCCCTCTTGGTACGCTCGGAGGTGGCGGAGAAGAAGGGCGATCCGAAGAAGGCCGAGGCGCTGCGCGCGCAGGCGATGACCGTCGCCGACGAGAACGACCTCAACCTCTTCGGCTACCGCCTGCTCATGCAGAAGAAGACCGACGAGGCGATCGCGATCTTCGAGCGCAACGTCAAAGAGCACCCGAAGTCGTGGAACGTCTACGACAGCCTGGCCGAGGCGTACCTGAACAAGGGCGACAAGAGCGCCGCCATCGAGAACTACGCGCGCGCGCTGACCATGGTCAAGGACCCGGCCAACAAGAAGCGGATCACGGCTACGCTGGCGACGCTGAAGAAGGAGTAGCGCGCTCTACATCAGCGAGCGCTCGGCGTCGGCCAGGTGCGAGACGTCGAGCGCGTCGCCGATGACCAGGCGCACGCCGTCGGCGACCACGCGGGTGACGGCGCAGTTCTCGATGGCGACGGTGAGCGCCATCGTCGCCTCCGGCGTCGGCGCCGCGCCGTGGCCGCACAGGTGCAGCGTCGCCGCCATGGGACCGGCGGAGGTGACGAGCAGCGTCGTCTCGGCGTGCGCGCGCAGGTGCGCCAGGCTGTCGCCGATGCGCGCCAGGAACATGGCGAAGCTCGGCAGCGACGGCGAGGCGACCTCGCCGATGGCCCAGTCGGTCATGGCGCGCCCGATGAGCGTGCGGATCTCGTCGTCGCTGTAGTCGAAGCGCCCCTCGGCGATGGCGCGGGCCACCGGATCGGTCTCGATGAAGCGCGGCAGCCACAGCGCCAGGATCGCGCCCAGCGGCAGCTCGTCGGAGCCGGGCAGCTCGATGGCGTCCGGCAGCTCGACGCCGGCGGCGCGCGCGGCCTCCACCAGGTGGCGCGCGCTGTCCCGGTGGCGGCGGCGCGGGCCCGCGAAGACGGCGTCGAAGCGCACCCCGGCCCGCGCGAAGCGCTCGCCGAGGCGCGCCGCCTGCCGCGCGCCCAGGGGCGAGAGCACGTCGTAGTCGTGCGAGCGGGCCGAGGCCTGCCCGTGCCGCACGACGAAGATTTGCGATGGCACGCGCTAGTAGGTGGCGCCGACGCCGGCGAGCGCGGCGACGCCTGCTGACGGTTGTTCCTTGATGACGACGACGTGCGGCCCGACCTCCGCCATCAGCACCAGGTGCTTGACCACCGTGATCTGCCCGATGACGCCGCCCAGGAGGTCGAAGTCGGCCTCGAGCTGCGCCTTGGCGCGCCCCGGATCGTCGGCGCCGAGGTCGAAGCGCGCGCGCACGTCCAGGCCGGCGTTGATGCGGGGGTGCGCGTACCACAAGAGCGAGGCGCGCACCTCGGCGTCGCGCTCGCCCTCGTCGAGCCCCTGGCCGTAGAGCGCGTTGAGCTGCGCGCCCAGCTTGCCCCAGCGCCGCCCCACCAGCACGCCGAGCTCGAACTCTCCCGACGCCTCGGAGAAGCCGAGGTTCTTGTACTGGGCCAAAACGCCGAGATCGATCTTGTAGCGCGCCTGCTGCAACAACCCCACGCGCACCCCCACCGACGGATAGACATTGTGAATGCCGTCCTGGTAGTCGACGCCGACGCGCAAGGCGACGCGGTCGAAGAGCTGCCCCTCGACGAGCGCGCTGAACTGCGGCCCCTGCTGCTGTGCGGAGTCGTAGCCGCCGAGGAACAGGCCGATCACCTGCTTGTGGCCGATGGTGGCGCTGAACGTCTGCGGCAGGAGCTGCCCCTGCTGCGCCACCTCGGCCGCGTGCGGCGCCTCCTCTTCGAGGGCCAGCATCGCGATTGCCGGCCTCGGCGTCGGCGGCGTGCGCGCTGCCGGCGGCGATCGTGAACGCGGCGAGACACGAAGCGAAGGCGAGTGCACGGGTGCTCATGGTTCCCCTCGACTGGATGGGTCGCAGCATGGCACGTTTGTCAGCTTTTTTTCGCCTCTTGTGGTGCGCCTTGGCCGGCAGCTCGGCGGCGGCCCCCGAGTCGACGAGGCGGCGCAGCGCCCGCTCCATCTCCTGGGCGAACACCACGCGCACCGCCTCCTGCCCGAGCGGACGCAGCGCCTTGTAGGCGTCGGTGACGTCGCGCGCCGTGAGGTCGCGCCCGAAGCCCTGTCCGACGCGCTTGTAGAAGTACGTGGTCAGCTCGTCGGTGGCGCGGGCCAGGTGCTTGCGCAGGATCTGCGCCGCGCCGACGCCGGTCGGCAGGTCGATGCCGGCGGCCTCCAGGCGCAGCGCCACCTGCAACAGCGCCGGGCTCTGCACGAGGTAGCTGTCGCCCTTTCGCTCGATCTGCTCCAGGCGCACCAGCTCGGCGATGGCGCCCGGGCGCTGCTCGCCGAGGAGCTGCTCGAGCTCGGCAGGCTGAAGCAGGCGCGGCCGATCGTTGGCCCACGGCTCCTGGAGCTGCTGCTCGAGGCCGAGCCACTCGTTGAGCGACAGCTCGCCCTTGTCGACCTGCAGGCAGCAGATCGCGGATGGCGTCGATGCGCAGCCCGCGATCCTGCAGCGAGCCGATGAGCTTGAGCCGCTCGACGTGAGCGGGCCCGTAGTAGGCGACGCGCCCGCGGATCGCCGGCGCCTGCAGCGCGCCCGTCGACTGGTAGAAGCGGATGGTGCGGCTCGGCACCCGCGTCAGCGTCGCCAGCTCGTCGATGGTGTAGCTGCTCGCGGCTTCGTCGCTCATGGCGGCGGCGAGCATCTTACGTCATCTGCCGCGCGACCGCGCGCAGGCCGGCGACGCCGCCGCCGGCGTCGCGCGACAGCGTGCGGATGTGGCCGAGCGCGGCGGCGAGCGTCCGGCCCCAGCTGGCGGTGCGGTAGTGGACGCCGTGGCGCTCGCAGACGGCGCGCACCTCGGGCGCGATCTCGCGCAGGCGGTTGGGCGGCAGCTGGGGGAACAGGTGGTGCTCGATCTGCCGGTCGAGGCCGCCGCACAGGATCGAGATGGGCCGGCTGACCTCGAAGTTGTTGGTCGCCTCGACCTGCATCGCGTACCAGTCGCCGCGGCCGCTGCGCGCGCGTGCCCTCTGGCGTAGGACGCGGTCTGCGGCCCGACGTGGCCGCAGAAGATGGTCGCCGCCGAGTAGAGGTCGCGCATCAGCTCGGCGAGCCCGTTGCCGAGCGAGCACCTTCCAGAAGCCGGGGCCGGCGAGCAGCGGGAAGAGGACGAAGTTGTAGAGGTAGTAGGGGGCGTACTTGCGGAGCGCGCGCTTGTGCGCGTCGACGACGGCGCTTGCGCGAGCGCTCGGGCAGGAAGTCGAGCTCCTCGGCGCGCCCGTTGCCGGCGTAGACGTCGATCAGGCCGGTGAAGTGCAGGTTCATCGAAAACGCGAAGGTCGGGAACGCGACGCAACAGGGCGAACGGCAGCTGCCAGAGGTGGTGCGGCGCGTGCGGCGTCTGCTCGGTCAGGCGCACCGGGCCGAAGTGGATGTCGGGATCGCGGCCGGCGACGTTGGTGTACTGGTGGTGGCGGACGTTGTGGCCGCGGCGCCACGACTCTTCGTCGATCGGCGTGTCCCAGCGGAAGCGTCTTGGCGTAGAAGCGCTCGGCGCCGGGTAGCCCGTCGTAGGCGCCGTGCAGCGCCGTGTGGCCGATCTCGGTCGCCTGCAGCTGCTTGTGCAGCCACAGGGCCACGACGCCGGCGAGAAAGTCGATCGGCTCGAAGCTGAAGTGGATGAGCACGCGGCCGACGACCTCCATCGTGCGCGAGAAGCGGTCGAGCCGCTTGACGGCGCGGACGTCATCGGCGCCGACGCGCGCTTCGGCGCGGGTGCGGATCTGGTCGAGCTCCTCGGCGAAGCGGCGCAGCTCGTCGGTGGCCCTGATGGTGCGCGCGGTGGCGGTAGACGGCATGAGTGTCCTCCAGTTGCCGGCGTCTCAGCGGCATCTGTGACATTCATAACCGTGACAGTTGCGGCTGTCAAGTTCGATCAGCGCGCCCCCCGGCTCTTCTCGTCGATGAGCTCGATCTTGTAGCCGTCGGGATCCTGCACGAAGGCGATCACCGTGGAGCCGTGCTTCATCGGGCCCGGCTCGCGGGTGATCTTGCCGCCGGCGGCGCGGATGCGCTCGGCGACGCCATAGATGTCGTCGACGCCGAGCGCGATGTGCCCGAACGCGTTGCCGAGCTCGTACGCTGCTCGTGTCCCAGTTGTGGGTGAGCTCGATCTCGGCGTGCTCGGGGTTCTTGCCGTAGCCCAAAAAGGCCAGCGTGAACTTGCCTTCGGGGTAGTCCTTGCGCGAGAGCAGCTGCATGCCGAGCACGTCGCGATAGAACGCGATCGCGCGCTCGAGGTCGCCGACCCGCAACATCGTATGAAGGATCCGCATGGGCGGCAGCATAGCGCGCCCGGCGGCGTACAATAGAAGGATGCTGCTGGCCGTGCTGGTGCTGGGGGCGCTCGCGCTCTACTATTTCGGCGTACGCGCCGCCGGCTGGGCCGCAGGCGCGACGCTGGTCCTGTGCCTGGTGGCGCTGTTCGTACCCGGCTACGCCACGGCGATCCACGCCTTCATCGCCGCCGGCGCCATCGCCTTGTGGCGCATCGGCTCGCGCCGGCAGCGGCCCCCGGACGCGGTCATCGCCGTGCGCCTGATTCGCGGCGGGCTGCGCCGCGCCTGGTCGACCGCCCGTTCGCTCCTGGGCGGTGGCAGCGACGAAAAATGAGCGCCCGCCGCGGAGCGAGGCTTGCGCGACCGCGGCCTCACGCGTTATGACTTCCGCATGGATGATCACGCCGCCCCATCGCCGAAGCAGTATCCGCCCGACGCCGTCGGTCTGGAGCGCAAGATGCTCACGATCGCCGCCGCCACCGGCATCCTGCTCCTCGCCGCGGCCATCGGGGTGATGGGCCTCGGCATGTACTTTTTGCCGGGCGCGCCTCCGAACATGCCGCTTCCGCTGTTCTAGGGATCGCGCTCGCGCTATCATGACGGCGGATGCGCCTCGGATCCGCCCTCGTCGCTGTCGCCCTTGTTGCCGTGGTGTTTCCAGCCACGCGCGCCGGAGCCGAGCCGGTGGCCGTGCGCGTGGCCTCGATGGCGCCCGAGGGCACGGCCTGGGCGCGCGAGCTCCGGGCCTACGCGCGCGACATCGAGGCGTCCACCGGGGGCGAGCTTCGCCTCAAGCTCTACCTCGGCGGCATCGCCGGTGACGAAGCGGCGGTCCCCGGCCGCATCAAGAAGGGCCAGCTCGACGGCGAGATGGCGGCGGTCACCTGCGAGCGCATGGCGCCGTCGCTGCGGGTGCTGCGCGTGCCGGGGCTGATTCGCCGCCGCGACGAAGCCATCTACGTCATCGATCGCCTGCGTCCGACCGCCGAAGCCGAGTTCCGTAAGAACGGCTTCGCGCTGCTCGGGCTCACCTGGTTCGGCTCCGACATCCTGTTCACCAAGACGCCGGTGCGCACGATGGACGATCTGCGCAAGCTCAAGCTGTGGATCTGGAACCTCGATGTGGTGTGGCGCAACGAGATGCAGCACCTCGGCCTGCACGTGGTGCCGCTCTCGGTCGAGGAGGCGGGGCCCGCCTATGACAGCGGGCAGGTCGATGGGCTCCTGGCCCTGCCGTCGGCGGCGCTGGTGTATCAGTGGTCGGCGCGCAGCCGCTACTTCACCGACCTGCCGGTGGCGGCGATGGCCGGCTGCAGCTTCGTGTCGACGAGCGTCTTCGATGCCTTGCCGATCGCCTCACAGACGGCGATGCGCAACGCGTCGGCCAAGCTCAACTTCCGCATCAGCGAGGCCAACGGCGCCCTCGAGGACGCGCTCCTCGGCGGGCTGTTCGAGAAGCAGGGCGTCAAGCGGCAGCCGGCGAGCGAGCAACTCCGCATCATCTTCTTCGACGCGGCCCGAGAGGCGCGTGACAAGCTGCCGAGCGACGTGGTGCCAACGGCGCTGATCACGCAGGTCATGGGTTGGCTCAGCGACTATCGCGGGTCGCACCGCTAGCGCCGACGAAGCGCACGCGTCCGAAGCGCGAGCTGCGATGGAAGTTGCCCTGGCCGCGCAGCGGCGACCAGGCGAGCGCGTAGCGCTGCCCGTCGCGGAAGCTGTACAGGTTGAGCCGCCATACGTCGCCGGGCTGCGGCGGTACGGCGACGCGCGCGCCGGCGATCGCGCGCCACGGCAGCGCCACCTCGACGCTCCAGAAGCTCTTGCGCTGCACGAAGGTCGCGCGCGCGACGCCACTCGACCAGTCCTGGTGCCCGAAGATCTTCGCCGCGCCGGTTCCGCTGATTGGGGCGTTGTAGTCGTCGAAGTGGCTGTCGAAGACCGCGCCGCCGACGTCGACCTGGAGCTCGTAGTAGTCGCGGTTGTCGCCTGGATCGCCGGGCTGCAGGATGAGCTCGATGCCCGACGACTTGCCCCACACGTGCGGATCGACGTCGTCCCGCGAGAAGGGGGCCACGGGCGCGCGATCGTGCACGACCACGCCGAGCCAAAGCGCGTCGTCGGTGTAGCCGATGCGCGCGAACGCCGCCACCGGCGAGGAGGGCACGGCGCCTCCGCCGGTCGGATCGACCAGCGGGCCCAGCACCGCCGCGCCTGCCCACGCCGCGTCGTCGAGCTTGCCGTCGAGGATCGGGGCGCTGCCGAGCTTGGGCACGGCGAGCGGCTCGCCGGCGATGGTCGGCTCGCCACGATGCTCGACCGGCGCCGTGGCCCACGGCGGATCCTTGGAATGACAGGCTGCGAGGGGAGTCAGGAGGACGAAGAGGGGGAGCAAAAGTGGGCGCATGCGCCCACCGTCATATCATGCGCGCGCGCGCCGACGGCGCACCACCAGCGCCGCCGCGACCACGAGCACCATCAGCCAGCCGCCGGCGACCGGTCCGGCGGCGCCCATCGCGCAGCCGCTGCCGCCGTTGTTGCCGTTGCCGCCGCCATTGCCGCCGGTGCCGCCGTTGCCGCCGGTGCCGGTGCCACCGCCGCCACCGCCGCCGCCGCCGCCGTTCCCGCCGCCGCCCGTCGCCAGGTCCGGCACCGGCTGCGCCATGTCGGGCGGGCTGGCCATGTCCACCGGCGGTCCGCTGTTGCCCGGGATCGTCTTGAGCACGCTGCCGATCGGCGTGCCGACGCCGGTCGGGCCGTCCCAGGCGGAGCCCGCCTGACACAGGATGTTGCCGCACGAGCCGTTGGTGCCGCTGGTGATGTCGTTGAAGGCGCTCGTATGCGCGTAGACGAACGAGGCATCGCTGAAGCCGTGGCCGGTGAGGGCGAAGATGCCGGCCGCCAGCGGTGAGGCGCACGACGTCCCGGCGACGGGCTCCTGGCCGCCGTTGTGGATCGTCAGGATGTTGCTCGCCACCGCGGCGATGTCCGAGGCCGCGCGGAAGGTGCAGGTCGGATCGGTCTGATAGCCCGGCTTCGGGATCGACTTGCTGCACGAGCTGCCGCCGGACGACCAGGCCTTCTCGGTCCAGCCGCGCGTCGTGGTCGTCGACTTGGTCAGCGTCGTGCCGCCGACGCCGATGGCGTACTGCGAGGTCGACGGATAGTCCGGCCCCTGGCCGCCGTCGTCGTAGCCGCTGTCGCCCGAGGCCACGAAGATGGCGGCGCCGGTCGAGGTCTTGAAGTACGCCTCGTAGGTCGACAGCTCCATGCCGTCCTCCGGCCCGCCCCAGCTGTTGCTGATGACGGCGGCGCCGAGCTTGGCCGCGGTCTCCTGCGCGATCATGAGGCCGTCGTCCATGTCGTTGTTCGAAAGCACGAGGACGATCTTGCACAGCGGGCAGGCCGCCGACGCCATGTCGAGGTCGAGCGCGGTCTCGCCGGTCCAATCATCGTTCGCCGGCGCCGCCGGCGGCATGGGCGAGGTCTGGCCGTCCTGGTTGACGATGGTGAGGCAGCCCGATGCCACGGTGCACGCCGGCAGGCCGTACATGCTGCGGTACATCGCCAGATCGCTCTCCGCGCTCGGGTAGGCGAACGCGTCGGTGATGCCGATGGTCTGACCGGCGACCGACGTGTCGAGCCCATACGCCGCCTTGAGGTCGGTGGCGCCGAGCGAGCCGGCAGCCGGGGCGACGTTGCCGCTCGCGTCGACGCGGACGCGCGAGTGGCACTTCCAGCGGCCGAGTTGGCAATTCTCCCGCTCGTAGACCGGGCCGGCGAGCGCCTCGTCAGCCGAGGCGGTCACCGTCGTCGTCGGTTGCGGCGCGGCGCCGCCGACGCAGGCGACGAGGCCGAGCGCCAGTGGCGCGAGCAGGGCGGTGCGGAACGAGATGCTGCGCGTCATGTGCGCTCCTTTGCGTGACCTCGCTCCCGTCAGCAATTCGCCGGCCAACCCGCTCCTTTATGTGAGTCACGCGATTCCAACGACTTTGCGGGTTTGCAACCCAAAGGCGGCGGGGAAAAGCGCCACGGCCCCGCTGCGATCGGCGCCGTGGGGAAGACATCCCCGTGGCTGCGCACCGTCGTTTGCAAACGCTGTACACTATTGGGCCATGATGCGATCTCTGACTGCGGTTGCGCTGACGCTCGCCTGCGCCATCGCGGCGCGCGCCGAGCCCAACGCCGACGTGCGCGCCGTTGCCCGCGAGCACTACGACAAGGCGGTGAACCACTTCAACGCCAGCGAGTACGCGCCCGCCGCCGAGGAGTTCCTGGCCGTGTACAAGGCGATCCCGCAGCCGGCGCTGCTCTACAACGCCGCGCAGTCCTATCGCCTGGGCCACGAGCCGGCGCGCGCGCTCGAGTACTACCGCGCGTTCGCCAAGGCGGCGCCGCAGGCCAAGCAGCACGCCGACGTCGAGCGGCGCATCAAGGAGCTCGAGCGGAAGGAGGTGGTGGCGGTCAAGGAGACGCCGGACATGGCGGCACCGGCGCCGACGCCGCTGACCAGGCCCGCCACCACGACCACGAGCGATCGACTGCCGGGGATCACGCTGGTCGTCAAGCAGAACCGGGCGGGCTTTCGCGCCTGTTTCGACAAATGGAGCAAGGCGCACCCCGGCGTCAACGGGCGCGTGAAGCTGACGTTCTACCTCGACCCCGAAGGCGAGCTCGATCAGCCGGACGCCGAGGAGAAGGGCTTCGCCGCCCCCGAGGTGGCGACCTGCATCGAGGAGCTGTCGCGTACGCTGCATTATCCGAAGTCGCCGAGCGGGAAGTTCACGCGCTTCACCTATCCGTTCGACTTCAAGGCGGCGCGCTGATGTCCGCCGACAAGACCGAACCCAAGAAGATGATCGCCAACAAGTACGAGCTGGTCGCGCCGCTCGGCGAAGGCGGCATGGCGACGGTGTATCGCGGCGTGACCCACGGGGCGGCCGGGTTCACCTGCCGGGTGGCGATCAAGCGCGTCCTGCCCAACCTCGCCGAGGACGCGGCGTTCGTCGCCATGTTCGTCGAGGAGGCGCGCGTCGCCTCGGAGCTGCAGCATCCCAACATCGTCCAGGTGCACGACTTCGATCGCGACGCCGAGGGGCGCTACTTCATCGTCATGGAGTGGATCGACGGGCTCGATCTCGAGGGCTGGATCGCGTCGTTCTCGACGCCGACGCCGTGGCACGAGGTCGCCGCCATCGGCGTCGAGATCCTGCGCGGCCTGGGCGCGGCGCACGAGCGCGTCGATGGCGCGGGCCGCCCGGCGCCGGTCATTCATCGCGACGTCAGCCCGCAGAACGTGCTGCTCAGCGTCCAGGGGATCGTCAAGCTCGCCGACTTCGGCCTGGCGCGCGCCGCCGATCGCGCCACCATGACCGCGCCGGGCACGGTCAAGGGCAAGCTGTCGTACCTGGCGCCCGAGCTGGTCAAGCGCGCGCCGGCCTCCCCGCGCAGTGACCTGTTCTCCGTCGGTGTGGTGCTGTGGGAGGCGCTCTCCGGCCGGCGGCTGTTCGGCGGCGGCGACGCCTACGACACCATCAAGCGCATCATGGCCAACCAGGTGCCGGCGCTGCGCGAGGCGCGCCCCGACGTGCCGCTGCCGCTGTGCGAGGTGGTGCACACGGCGCTGTCGTTCGATCCGGCCGATCGCTTCGAGCGGGCCGAGGAGATGCAGCGCGCGCTGGCGTCGCTGTTGAAGAACCACACCGAGCCCACCGACGACCGGGCGCTGGCACGATCGATCCGCGACGCAATGGCGCGCCGGGCGGAGCAAAAGCGCGGTAAGATGTAGGCTGGATGTCCATGATCGGCACGCGCGTCGGCAACTACGAAATCAAAGAGAAGCTCGGCGAGGGCGGCATGGGCGCCGTCTACATGGGCGAGCATCCGCTCATCGGCAAGCGGGTGGCGGTCAAGGTGCTGCTCGACGAGCTGGTGGCCAACGAAACGCTGGTCACACGCTTCTTCAACGAGGCCAAGGCGGCCAACGACATCCGCCACCAGAACATCGTCGACATCGTCGACTTCGGCAAGCTCGACAAGGACGGCGGCGGCCACATCGTCTACCTGGTGATGGAGTTGCTCGAAGGGCAGAGCCTGGCCACGCGGCTCGACACCAGGCGGCTGACCTTCGACGAGACGCGCCACATCCTGCAGCAGTGCTGCTCGGGGCTGGCGGCGAGCCACGCCAAGGGCATCATCCACCGCGATCTCAAGCCCGACAATCTGTTCCTGCTCAAGCGCGGCGGCGACGAGAACTTCGTCAAGATCCTGGACTTCGGCATCGCGAAGCTGACGGCGACCGCGTCGACCAACGCCAAGACGCGCACCGGCACGCTCATCGGCACGCCGGCGTACATGAGCCCCGAGCAGTGCGCCGGACGCGGCAACATCGACGCGCGCTCGGACGTCTATGCGCTCGGCATCGTCATGTACGAGATGCTGACCGGGCACGTGCCATTCAAGGGCGAAGGGTTCGGCGACATCGTCGTCGCGCACCTCACCGAGGCGGCCAAGCCGCCGAGCGCGCTGCGCCCGGACGTGCCGCCGGAGCTCGACGCGATCGTGATGAAGGCGATCGAGAAGGAGGTCGACGGGCGCTTCCAGTCGATGGAGGAGTTCGGCGTCGCGCTGAGCGATCCGGCGGCGTTCGCCCGGAGCCCGGGAGCGGTGGCCTACTTCGGCGCGGTGGCGGCGGCGCCGACCACGTCGGTGCCGGCGATCAACGACGCGCCGTCGGGGCCGACGGTCGCGCCGGTGGCGTCGGCGCCGGACGCGGCGACCATCATCGCGACGAAGAAGAAGGCGGACACGACGCTGTCGGGCGCGGCCTCGGAGTCGGCGGTGCGCGAGCCGGCGCGCGGCGGGACGCGGCGCGCGGCGGTGATCGGGGCGGGCGCAGTGGCGGTAGTGGCGGCGGCGGGCGTGGTGGCCTTCTTGAAGCTCGGCGGCGGAGCGGCGGCGACGACCCCGGCAGTGACGGTGGCCGCGCCACCAGCCGTGGCCGCGCCGGTGGCGGCGGCGCCCCAGGCCAGGCCGCCCGAGCAGGTCGAGGTGGCGGTCAGGAGCGATCCGCCGGGAGCGAAGGTGGTTCGCACCGACGGTGTCATCGTCGGAGTCACCCCGGTGAAGATGCGGCTCGACAAGGGCTCGCCGGCGCTGGAGGTGGAGCTGAACCTCGAGGGCTATCGCAGCGAGAAGCGGACGATCACCTCCGATCTCAATCGCGAGCTCGACGTGAATCTGCTCAAGGAGCCGACGCGGCACGGAGCCAGGACGGCGACGGCGAGCAGGCCCGCGGAGGCGAAGCCGCCCGGAGCGAAGCCGCTCGAAGTGAAGCCCGCCGCCCCCGCACCGGTGGTGACCAAGCCGGCCGAGGTCACGCCGGCGGTCGCCAAGCCGGCGAAGGAAGACAAGCCGGCCGATCCCGACAAAGAGCTGATCCCGGCGCAGCTCTGACGACTGCGCCGGCTACCGGAGGATGGCGAAGGTCTGCTGGTTGAGCGCGACCAGCGTGTCGCCGCGCCACAGCTCACGCAGTTCGACGAAGAAGCCGTCGCTCAGCGCCGCCATGCGGGCGCGATGGCGCAGCGGCTCCAGCGGCGGCAGTGACGCGGGGTCCACGAGGATCTGGGCGGCGAAGCTGACGGTGGCGACGGGGCGTGGGGCGCCGTCGAGCGAGAAGAGCGTCGGCCACCAGGCGTCGAGGCGGCCGATGAGGGCAGGGGCGTCGACGCGCCCAAGCGGCGTGCGCTCGCGGATGAAGCCGTCGGTGGTGGCGTCACCGGTCGACGCGAAGGTCGCCTTCGCCGAGCGGTACTCGTAGTGCTGCGTGAAGACGGGACCGACGGGCGGCGGGGCGACGGCGACGATCGGCAGCTCGCCAAAGGGCGGCCCGGGCGGGGGCGGCGCCGGTGTGAAGCCAGGTGCGGCGGCGGCGCGCGGCGGCGAGAGCACGGCGGTGGCAGTGGCGAGGACCACCCCCTTCTGGGTGAGCTCCGCCGCGACGTTCGACTGGTTGTTGCCGCGCCGCAGGAGGCGCACGGCGATCTCGGCCGGGCCGGGCAGGACGGGGCCGCAGAGATCGCCGGTGAGCGTGCGAGCCGTGCGGGCGGGGGAGGGCTCGGCCGCTTCGAGGGCGCGTAAAAGGACGCCGAGGACCAGGCCGCCGAAGGCGCCGCGCCCCTGTTGCCAGCCGTCGGGCAGCTGGGCGCGATAGCGGCATGGGGCGGTGAGCTCGAGGGCGGAGGCGATGGAGAAGTCGGAGTCGTCGGCCATGGCGTCGTGGATGGGATGCCGCGCGGCGCGTGGCGGTTGCGGTGGAGTGGGCCGTCGCCGCTTCGCTGGCGGCGATCGAAGCCAGAGGGCGAGCGCTCGCCTCGGCTCGCTAGTCGCCCTCGCCGTAGTCGTTGCCGAGGGCGGTGAAGAGATCGATGCAGTCGAGGCAGTATTCGAGACCGCCGTGCGCGTCCGGTCGGACGCCGTGCACGCTGCCGCACTCGACGCAGCAGTGCGCGCCGAGCGCCGGCTCGGGAACGCCGGCACGCCGCAGGTCGCCGCGTGTCACCAGGCCAATCGGTCGATCGCGCTGCACGACGGGAAGGCAACCGACGCTGAGCTCCTTCATGGCGGCCGCCGCCTCGCCGAGCGTCGCCGTCGGCTCGAGCGCGTAGACGTGCGACGCCATGCGCGAGGCGACCTCGGCGCTCGCCTCCGGCTCCGGATACAGGTCGCAGCGGCACAAGATGCCGACGAGCTTGCCGCCGTCGACGACGAACATGTGCCGCACACCGAGCGAGCGCGCGCGATCATCGGCCTGCGAGCACGGCGTGTCGGGCGCGACCGTTACAATCGCCCGCGCGTCGGCGCCATGCACCGCCGACGCCACCGTCCGCCCCGTCCACGCTCCCTCGGCCCATGCCGGCGCGACGCGAACGTCGGCAGCAGGACCGAACCCCACCCGATGGATCCCCATCGGCCACCTCCAGCTTCCTCATTATGCGCCTGCCAGCGACGCGAACAACCCACGATCGACCGCCTACAGCCGGGCACAGTGTCGTATCCACCGTTGTCCGCCACGCTAGCGCGACGAGCGTGGGGCCGGTGGGCGCGGGTCAGTGTGCTACGAGCAGCGCGTTCTCGGAGACGACGAGGAGCTGGGCGTCGGGCGTGAGCGCCAGCGCCGTCGGCTGACCGAGCTGCGCCGGGAGCGGTCCGGTGCGCACGCCGGACTGCTTGAGCGCGCCGATCACCGTCGACACGGTGCCGCCTTTGAGATCGATCCGGCGCACCACGCCGTTGAGCGAGTCACCGACGTAGAGATCGCCCACGCCGTCGACGGCGAGCGCGCTCGGCTGCGCGAAGTGCGCCGTCGCCGCGGGGCCGTCGTCGCTGCCCTGGATGCCGAGGACGCCGGCGACGGTGGTGACGGTGCCGGTGGCGAGGTCGATCTTGCGCACGGCGTCGTTGAGCGTGTCGGCCACGTAGAGCGCGCCGCTGCCGTCGGCGGCGAGCGCGGAGGGCGCGTTGAAGCGCGCCTGCGCTCCCACGCCGTCGCTGGCACCGGCGACGCGCGGCGAGCCAGCCACCGGGGTGACGAGGTTGGTGCCGAGGTCGATGGCGACGACGACGTGGTCGGACGAGTCGCTGACGTACAGGTGGGTGCCGTCGCGCGCCAGCCCCGAGGGGGTGTTGAAGCGCGCGAACATGGAGCCGGGCGCCCCGTTTGTCGGCAGCGTCGAGACGGCGCCGCTCTTCAGATCGACGGCGCGGATGGAGCGATTGCCCGAGTCGGCGACGTACAGCTGGTGGGCACCCTCGTCGAGCGCGACGCCGATCGGGGTGTTGAAGCGCGCATCGCTGCCGTTGCCATCGGCATAGGTGGCCTGCCCGGCGGCGCCGGCCAGCGTGGTGACGGCGCCGCTCGGCAGATCGACGCTGCGCAGCGTGTGGTTGTCGGTGTCGGCGACATAGGCCGTCGTGCCCGCAGCGGCGAGCCCTTGCGGTGCGAAGAAGCGGGCGGCTGCGCCGATGCCGTCGGTGGTGCCGGCCGAGATGGCGCCGAGCTCGGTGGTGACGGTGCCGTCGGCGAGCGCCACGCTGCGGATGGCGTAGTTGCCGTCGTCGGCGACGAAGACGTGGCCGCCTTCGACCCACAGCCCGGCCGGGCGGAAGAAGCGCGCGTCGCCAGCGGCGCCGTCGACGAAGCCGCTCTGGTTGATGAGGCCGGCGACGGTGGTGACGGTGCCGGCGGGGTCGATGCGCGCCAGGCGGTGGTCGCCGAGCGTGGCGAGCACGTCGGCACCATCGCTGGCGACGCCGATCGGCGGCAGCGCGAAGGCGGCGCGCGTGGTCACGGTGCCGTCGGCGAGCGCGAGCGCGCGGATGCTCGAGTTGAGGCTGTCGACGATGTAGAGCTGGCCGGCGCCGTCGAAGGCGAGCGCCTTGGGCTTGTTGAAGCTGGCGGCGGCGCCCACGCCGTCGGCGTTACCGGCGACGCCCGCGGTGCCGGCGACGGTGGTGACGGCCCCGGTCGCGAGCACGATCTGGCGGATGGTGTTGTTGTCGACGTCGGCGACGTAAAGGCTGCCCGCGCCGTCGTAGGCCAGCCCCTCCGGCTCGCGGAATCGCGCCGTGGCCACGTCGCCGTCGTTCGAGCCGGCCGTGCCGATCATGCCGGCAAAGGTCGTCACCGTCGCGGTCGCCACGTCGATGGCGCGGATGGCGTGGTTCTCGGTGTCGCAGACGTAGAGCGTGCCGCCGACGAGCGCCAGGCCGCCCGGCTGGTAGAACGCGGCCGCGGGTCCGACGCCGTCCACGCCGCCGACGACACCGAAGCTGCCGGCCAGCGTCGTCACCGTCGCCGACGCCTCGTCGATGGTGCGGATGAGCGATCCATCGGCGAGGTAGAGCGTGCCCGCGCCGTCGCCGGCGAAGGTCCACGGGTCGGCGAAGTGCACATCGGCGCCGACGCCGTCGACCCAGCCGCTGCCGCCGGGCTGGCCGGCGACGAGATCGAGCGTCGACAGGCTGGGGGAGACGCACAGGCCGCTGCACGTCGGCGCCGGATGGCCGCACGCAGCGACGGAGGCGACGAAGGCGAGCGCGCACAACCGATGCACGCAGTCAGTGTAGCACCGTTCCACTACTTCAACGCGCGCGTGACCTCGACATGATCGGCGCGGCAACGGATGAGCAGCCTGCCCTCGGCGAAGCGGAAGCCGTAGGTGACGACGTGGTCGCGGCCCATCTGCATCTCGTTCTTCTGATCGGGCTGGCCGATCACCTGGTCGGGCGCGTCGTCGCCGCCGCAGCGCTCGCCCTTCTTGTAGCGGGCGCTCGCCGCGCCAAAGCCGAGCCGGAAGCTCTTGCCCGAGTGCACGACCTCGGGCTGGTGCTCGGGACCGCTCGCCTCGGGGCCGCCGCCCACGCCCTCGCCGTCGGCGGCGGACTCGGGCGCGGGCGCGACGTGCTCGGCGCGATGTCTGCCGCCGCCCCCCGCGGCACAGCCCGCAGCGACGAGCGCGAATCCGATGGCGAGCATTTGCATTCGATCATTGTAGCATCCGGTCATGGCGAACCCGCTCCTCTCCGATCGCAACGTCGACTTCTTGCTCTACGAAGTGCTGGCGGTCCAGGATCGCCTCCTGGCGCTGCCGGCCTTCGCCGACCACGGGCGCGAGACCTTCGATCTCTTCCTCGGCAGCGCACGCCGTCTCGCGCGCGACGTGCTGTCGCCGTCGTACCGCGCCATCGACACCGAGCCGCCCCGCCTGGTCGACGGGCGGGTGCTGGTCCATCCGCGCCTGCGCGAGATCTATCCGCAGCTGGTGGCGCTCGGCCTGACCAACGCCACGCGGCCCGCGGCCGTCGGCGGCCAGCAGCTGCCGATCACGGTCTCGGCGTTGGGCAGCGCCTACCTCATGGCCGGCAACCTGGCGGCGACCGGCTACGTCGGGCTCACGGCCGCTGCCGCGCACCTCATCGAAGCGTTCGGCATCGCCGTCGCTGCGCGAGCGCTTCATGACGCGCATGTACGCCGGCGAATGGACCGGCACCATGGCGCTGACCGAGCCGCAGGCCGGCTCCAGCCTCGCCGACGTCGCGACCCGCGCCACGCCGACGCGCGAGGGCCACTTCCTCATCAGCGGCGCCAAGATCTTCATCTCCGGCGGCGACCACGATCTCACCGAAAACATCGTGCACCTGACGCTGGCGCGCATCGACGGCGCGCCCGCCGGCATCAAGGGCGTCTCGCTGTTCGCCGTGCCCAGCCGCCGCTTCGCCGACGCGGGCGCGGCGAGCGGCGCGCTCGTCGACAACGACGTCCACGTCGCCGGCATGGTCCACAAGATCGGCTGGAGGGGCATCCCGAGCCTCGTCCTCAGCTACGGCGAGCGCGGCGACTGCCGCGGCTGGCTCGTCGGTGAGCCGCACCGCGGCATCAGCTACATGTTCCAGATGATGAACGAGGCGCGCATCATGGTCGGCATGAACGGCGTCGCCACCGCCTCGGTCGCGTACCACGAGTCGCTCGCCTACGCGCGCACGCGCACCCAGGGGCGTCCGGCGGCGGCGCGCACGCAGGGGCCGCAGATCCCGATCATCGAGCACGCCGACGTGCGCCGCATGCTCCTGCGGCAGAAGGCGATCGTCGAAGGCGGCCTCGCGCTCGTCGCCACCACCTCGCTGCACGCCGATCTCGCCGCGCACGCGCCGACGAGGCCGAGCGCCGCCGCGCGTCGCTGCTGCTCGATCTGCTCACCCCGGTGGCCAAGAGCTTCCCCGCCGAGTGGGGCTTCGAGTCGAACACGCTCGCCGTGCAGATTCACGGCGGCTACGGCTACTCGACGCGAGTATCCCGCGAAGCGTGGCTGCGCGATCAGAAGCTCAACAGCATCCACGAAGGCACCACCGGCATCCAGGGGCTCGATCTCCTCGGCCGCAAGGTCGTCGCCGAGGGCGGGCGGGCGCTCGGCATCTTCGTCGACGAGGTGGGCGCCGCCATCGGCCGCGCTCGCGCCGCCGGCGTCGAGAGCGCGCTCTGCGATCGGCTGGCCACGGCGGTCGGCGTCGTCACCACCACCACCGAGGCGCTGGCCGCGCGCGGCCTCGAGGGCGACCTCGACGGCATGCTGCTGCACTCGGCCGACTTCCTCGCCATGTTCTCGATCGTCGCTGTCGCCTGGCAGTGGATCCTGCAAGCCGCCGTCGCCGCCGAGGCGCTGCTCGCCGACGGTATCCCGCGCGACTTCTACGCCGGTAAGCTCGCCGCCTGCCGCTACTTCATCACCACCGAGCTCGGGCGCGCCGACGTCCACGCCGCGCTGTGCCGTTCGGGCGAGCAGTCCTTCGGCGAGATGCGCCCCGAGTGGTTCTGATACAATGACCGCGCGGTGCGCCCCGCGCTCTCGATCGTAGCCGCGTCCTCGCTGGCGCTCTTGTGCGCCGGCGCCGCTGCGCGCGCCGACGAGGTGACGCTGCGCATGGGCACCATGGCGCCCGCCGGCACCTCCTGGGCGCGCGAGCTCAACGCCTTTTCCCGCGAGGTCGCTTCGCACACGGGCGGTCAGGTGCACGTCAAGTGGTACTTCGGTGGCATCAGCGGCGACGAGCCGGCCATGGGCGAGCACATCCGTCGCGGTCAGCTCGACGGCGCCGCCTCGGGCGGTCCGCTATGTGAGGCGCTGGCGCCGTCGATGCGGGTCATGCGTGTCGTCGGGCTGCTCACTACGCCCCAGGAGGCGAGCTTCGTCGCCGGCCGCCTGTGGAGCATCTTCGATGCCGAGTTTCACGCGCACGGCATGGTCGGTCTGGGCGCGGCGACGCTCGGGCCGCACATCCTCTTCTCGCGCCGGCCGATCCGCTCGATGGAGGATCTGCGCCAGAGCCGGCTGTGGGTGTGGGATCGCGACGATGTCCTGCGCGCCGAGCTCGCCGCGTTCGGCGCCAGGCTGGTCGCGCTGCCCATCGCCGACGCAGGTCGCGCCTACGACGAGGGGCGGATCGACGGCTTCATCGCGCCGGCGTCGGTGGCGCTGGCGTTTCAGTGGTCGGCGGCGGCGCGCTACGTCACCGATCTGCGGCTCGACTACATCACCGCGTGCGTCGTCCTGGCCGACCGGGCGTTCGATCCGCTGCCGCTCGCCGCCCGCGACGCCATCCGCTCGGCGGGCGGCAAGCTCGCCGCCCGGTTCGCCGACGTGAGCACCCGGCAGGACGCGCTGCTGCTCGACGGCCTGTTCAGAAAGCAGGGGGTGGCCACGGTGCCCGTCGATCCCCGCTTCTCGACGGAGTTCTTCGAGCTGGCGCGCGCCACCCGCGACAAGCTCGATCCGAGGATGGTGCCGCGGGCGCTGCTCGAGCGCGTGCTCGGCATCCTGGCCGACTTCCGCGCCACGTCGCCGAACGACTAGATCGGATCGGCGATCAGCGGGCCGGCTCGCGCAGCGCGGCCCACAGACCGCCGGCGTCGAGAAAGCGGAAGGCGGAGACCCCGCCGAAGATGATCTTGTCCCCGGCGCGGACGCGCTCGGGTTGGCCCTTGGACGGCAACTCGACGTCGCCGAGCCGGGTGCCGTTGGCGCTGCCGGCGTCGGCGAGGCCCCAGTCGCCGTCGTCGAGCTGGCGGAAGAAGGCGTGGAACTTCGAGACCAGCGCGTCGGGCACGACGATGTCGTTGTTGCGCGCGCGCCCGACGGTGATCATGCTGGGAAAGGTCGCTTGCACCTTGCGCACGGGCAGGACGATCGGCTTCTTGCTGACGCCGCCCTCCGTCATCATGCGCCGGCGCTCGGCCATGATGGCGTTCATCAGCTCGGCGCCGCCCTCCATACGGATGGTGCGCGCCGGCGGTGGCGGCGCGTCGAGCCCGGACAGCGCCAGCAAAAAGGGGTACGCGTACGCGGCAACGAACGCCTCCTTGCCGCGTCCCGCCGCCAACGCCCGCCAATCCTCCGTCGTCGACATGGATCGAGCGCAGAATACCACGTCAGCGCGTCAGATCACGCCCGCCCCGCGCGGCCGCCGGCGCCGGCGTTCCCAGCAGGTGCGAGGCGGTGACGGCGAACGACGCGGCCGGAAGCGGCCCGCGCACGACGCGCCCGGCGGGCACCCGGCCCGGCGCGCGCACCACGAAGGGCACGGTGCGATTGTTCGGGGACACCGAGCCGTGGCTCGTGCCCTTGCCGACCACGAGGTCGGGATCGAAGAACCAGCCCGGGGCGACGGCAACGTAGAGCTCGCCCGGCACCCCGGGCGGCAGCGAGCGGCAGACGCAGGCGTCGAGCCCGAGGTTGGCGGCGCAGTGTGCGGGCGGCGTGCGCGCGTCGTAAACGCCGGCGACGCCCGGCTGGGCCCGCAGCTCGGCGGTGAGGGCGGCGTCGAGCGCGCGCCGTTTGTCGGGCGGCAGGGCGCGGGCGGCGTCGGTGAGGTAGACGTATGGATCGGCGATGCCGAGGACGAAGTCGCCCTCGCCGACGGCGCGACGGGCGGCGGTGCGCAGCCGCGCCGTCAGCTCGTCGGGCAAGAGGCGCCCGGTGGGGCGTCCGCGCGGCGCGGCCTCGGGCATCGTGGTGACGCCGTGATCGGCCGCGAGCACGAGCGACCAGCCGCGCGGCCCGAAGCGCTCGTCGAGCGCCGCGAAGAAGCGCGCCAGCGCGGCGTCGAGGCGCTCGAGCTCGTCCCAGGCCTCCCACGAGTCGGGGCCGAAGACGTGGCCGACGTAGTCGTTGG
This sequence comes from uncultured delta proteobacterium, assembly GCA_963816965.1. Classification (GTDB taxonomy): domain Bacteria; phylum Myxococcota_A; class Polyangia; order Palsa-1104; family Palsa-1104; genus JAQBQH01. Next base: position 893,537 of record CAWFMP010000004.1, on the reverse strand, counting down.
CCGACAGCGAGAGCGCCAGCAGCATCGGCTCGGCCGGCGGCGCCGCGTCGATGGCGTCAACGGCGAGCGCGAGCAGGACCTCGTCGGCGAACGGGGTGGCGCGGAAGGCGCGCGCCGGGTCGGTCAATCGAGCGAGCGCGTGCGGGAAGGCCACGCCCAGGCCGTCGAGGTCGCCTTCGCCCGGCTGCACATCGGGCGTGGCGGCGTGCTTCTCGACGAATCCGGCATCGAGGAGCGTCCAGGTGCGCGACCACTCGGCGCGCATCGCGGCGGGGCCGGCGTGCGCCAGCGCCCACGAAGGAAACGCGCGCGCCACCGCCGTCGACGTCACGAAGCTGCCGAGCCCGGCGTTGAACCACAGCGTCGCCGTGGGCGCCCGGCCGCCGCCGGGCAGCGACGCGCGATCTTTTAGCGAAAGCGACACGATGGTCGCCTGCGGATGCGCGCGCCGGAACAGGTCGGCGATGGTCGGCAGGCGCAACGCCTTCAGCGAGCTCGACGGCAGCGCGCGCGCCTTGCCGTCGCTGGCCAGGACGCGCGTCGCCGGGTCGCGGAAGATCGAGACCTTCTGGCGGGTGGTGGGATCGAGGATCTCGTTGGCGTAGACGCCCGACTCCCGCGGCGGCGCGCCGGTCAGGAGCGTCGCGTGGCCGGGCGCCGTGTCGGTGACGGCGTACTCATAGGCGATGGTCCCCGAGGTGCCTTCGCGTCGCAGCCGCGCGAAGCCGCCCGTCGGTGGCAGCAGCGGCCATCGCGCCTCGGCGATCGAGGCTCCCAGTTGGTCGATGACCAGGGTGACGACGATCGGCGCGCGCGGCGGCGCGGCGACGACCGGGCGGCCTACGCCGAGCGCGAGGCAGACGACGACGAAGGGGGCGACAAGAGGGCGCACGCGCGCCGGATGGTCACGCGGAGAGGGTGGGACTGCAAGTCTTGCAGGTGCCGCTCGGATCCATGCGGCGCCAGCAGCGATCGCAGAAGCGCGCGGGCGCGGCGTTGACCGGGCGCGCCTTCTTCGCCGGAGCGACCGCGCGCGGCTTGCGCTGCACCGTCGAGGTCGGCGGGAAGCTCAGCTCGGTGGCGCGCTGCTGCTCGGAGTAGAGCCCGTCGACCGGGAGCTTCGGCACGCGCTCGGTGAACTCGACCGATGCGGCCGACTTGGCGACCGCCGCGGGAGAGGTCCTGGGGCGGCCGAACAGGCGCGACAAGAAGCCGCCCTGCCCCTTGAGGGACGGGACCGGCGCTTCGGTGAGCTCGGCCTCGAGCCGCGCCGCATCCTGGGTGTGAAACGGGTTCTTGCGCGCGGGCTGCGGCGCCGGCGCCGGCTCCGAGGGGAACGGCGAGGCGACCACCGGCTGCACCGTCGAGGGCGGGACGACGATCGCATCGAAGGACTTGGTGGTGACCGGAGCCGGGACGCGAGCGGGCGCTACCGGAGCGGGAGCGGCCACGACGGGAGCGGGCGCGGCTACGACCGGAGCGGGAGCGGCCACGACGGGAGCGGGCGCGGCTACGAAGGGAGCGGGCGCGGCCACGACGGGAGCGGGAGCGGCCACGACGGGAGCGGGCGCGGCTACGACCGGAGCGGGCGCGGCCACGACGGGAGCGGGAGCGGCCACGACGGGAGCGGGCGCGGTTACGACCGGCGCGGGCGCGGTCACGAAGGGCGCGGGTGCCGGAGCGACGATCGCCGGCGCGGCCACGACCGGCGCCGAGGCAGTCACGGGTGCAGGCGCCATCGGAGCCGGCGCGGGCCTACTAATAGGTGGCGCCGCCGGCCTGGCCGCCGCCGGGCGAGCGATGGGCTTGGCGGCCGCCGGCTTCACCGCCGCCGGCTTGGGGACGCCGCCCCGCAGCAGTGCCTCGGCGGCCGACGGGGCCGGAGGCGGCAGCGGCGCCGCCAGCGAGACCGGAGCCATGGGCGGCGTGATGAGGTCGCCGACGATCGACGAGAGCGTGCGGGCGTCCATCACGCCGTGCGCGATGACCAGCTCGGCCAGCGTCTCCAGCGCCGCACGTAAACGCGCGAGCTCTTCCGCGCTATCCTGCTTGCCCGCCGACGCGGTGAGCGCCGCAAAGTCGAATCCATTCTTGCGCGGGGTCGCGTTCGAAGTCGTCGCCGCCATGGGTCCTCCTCACGCCGAGCGGCCAAAACCGGCCGGCAAAATTCGCATCCCTGACTACACCATCGCAGGTGTAGGAGTCAACATGGTCGGACCAATCAGGAGGCGAGGAGCGGGGGAACTTCGTGCAGCGCCGGCGGCTCGCTGCCGCGAACGAGCGCGTAGCGGAACACCTTCTTCTGCTTGCGGTAGACGGCGGCGCCCACCTGGCCGCGCTTGTCCATGGCGATGAAGGCGAGCTGCATGCCAGGGTTGGTGCGCACTTCGGGGGCAATTCGTAGAATCTGGTTCAATACTGCGACGCACGCCGCGGTCGGGTCGGCGCCGGCGCGCATACGCTCGACGACCGCGAACGAGGCGCAGGTGCGCAGGGTCAGCTCGCCGACCCCGGTGGCGCAGGCGCCGCCGACCTCGTTGTCGACGTAGCTGCCGGCGCCGATGATCGGCGAGTCGCCGACCCGCCCCGGGAGCTTCCACGGCAGCCCGCTGGTCGAGACCGCGGTGGCCAGGTCGCCGTGCGCATCGATGCCGATGCAGCACACGGTGTCATGGTGCTCGGCGGGGGGCGTCTTCCAGAAGTCGGCCTTGGCTTTGAGCCAGACCGCGCGCGACTCGGTCGTGAGCAGCTCCTGCTCGACGAAGCCGCACTTCTTGGCGAAGGCGTTGGCGCCGCGGCCGGCGAGCAGCACGTGCTCGGTCCGCTCCATGACCTTGCGGGCGACGCTGATCGGGTTCTTGATGCGCTCGAGGGCGGCGACCGCGCCCGCCCGGTGCGTGCGGCCGTCCATGATCGCGGCGTCGAGCTGCACCACGCCGTCGGCGTTGGGCATGCCGCCGTAGCCGACGGTGATCACCTTGGGATCGTTCTCGACGGTGTTGACGCCCGCCTCCAGGGCATCCAGCAGGTCCTTGTTGGCGGCGAACGCCTTCTGCGCGGTGGCGCAGAGCGGAAGGCCATAGTCCCAGGTGGCGATGACCGCCGGCAACAGCGGCGCGCTTTGGGCACGGGCGCGCTTGTTGCCCACGGCGGCCAGGGCGGCGACGGCGGCGGCGTCGAGGAGGAATTGGCGGCGGGTCGGGCTCATGCCCCCGGCATATCACGGCACGGGCGGAGCGTAGGGGCCGATCTCCTGGCGCCGCCACCAGGCGCCGGTGGCGCGCTTCTGCGCCGGCGTGGTGAACCAGTACTGCCACTTGATGGTCCGTACCGCGATCGGTCTTTCGCCGGCGAACGGATCGCGCGCGAACAGCGCCAGCACCGACGGCTCACCGGCGAGCAGCTTCTCCTCGACGGTGATGACCCACGGCCACTCGGACACGTCGTCGAGCGAGGCGAACCACAGGTCCCAGTCGAAGCGCGGCTGGTAGGGCGCGTAGATGCCGGGGGCGACGAACGGATCCTGCGGCTTGTAGCGGAACGGATAGGCGATCCAGGTCTTGCCGTCGCGGGTGCCCTGGAACTCGATCTCGTAGCGGGCGCGGGTCATGACGGCGAACAGGCCGTAGCTCTCGCCGATGCGGAACGGCGCCAGCATGCGGGCCGGCCAGCGCAGCGCGCCGGTGGCGACAAAGCCGAGCGTCGTCATAAGGGCATAGGCGGAGAAGCCGGCCCAGCTCAGGCGCTCGCGCCACCGCGGCTTTTGCGGCGGAGGCAGGTCGCAGGCGATGGTGAAGCCGAGCAGCAGCACCAGGTAGTTGAGGAACGCGTAGTTGCCGGTGGCGATGATGCCGAGCTGGAAGACGGTGTAGAGGACGAACGCGCGCCCGCGCCAGCGGCGGGGCAGGAGCACGGAGAACGGCAACAGCAGCTCCATGGACAGCGTCGTGAACGCGAGCCCCAACTGGAAGGCGCGCGGCAGCGCCTCTTGCGCATACCAGGCGATCCAGGTCGGCAGCGGGCTGTTCTCGTAGTACTTGACCATGGCGCTGAGGTCGCGCCACTGCGGCTCGCCCGACAGGAGCTTGACCAGGCCCGACTCGAAGTAGATGCGGAACCACTCCCAGCGCATCAGCCACAGCGACGCGCGGGACGGCGGCGACGCGGCGCCCAGGCGCGGGCGCAAGCCGCGCGGCGCGTAGAAGAGGCCGAGGAACGAGGCCTCCATCAGCATGCCGTCCGACTGGTAGTAGGCGAACGCCTGGCCGACGGCGACGAACGAGAGGAACGCCAGCGCCGCCACCGCCAGCGCCGCCCGCGGCCACAGGTTGGCTACGAGCGCCAGCGCGGCGACGGTGCCGACGACGACCAGCGCGGTGAGCGCGTGGTCGGACGCCGACAGCCACAGGAGCGACGGCGCCAGCCACAGCCGCGCGGGCGTGGACAGCTCGGCGCGCAGCGACCCGAGGTACTCCGTCGCGGGCAGGATGCCGCGGGGGCCGATGAGGCCGTGGATCTGGCCGGCCAGGGACCAGAAGACCGAGAGGTAGATGGCGCCCAGGCCGCGCAGCACGATCCAGCGCACGCGCAGCGGATCGGCGAGGCGCCCCAGCATCAGCGCACTTTGACGCCGAAGGCGAGCCCCTCCTCGGTGGGCAGCATGGTGGCGCGCCAACGTCCGCCGCGGCCCAGGCGCTCGGCGCACTCGGCCAGCGCGCGCACGCTTTGGGGGTTGTCGGCGCGCGCGGGATCGACGACGTCACCCCAGCCGAAGGCGTTGTCGAGCAGCACCACCCCGCCTACGCGCAGATGCTCCTCGGCCCAGCTCAGGTAGGTCGGATAGCCGGTCTTGTCGGCGTCGATGAAGACCAGGTCGAACGGGCCCTCGGCTTCGATCTCGCGCAGCTTGTCGGCGGCCGGGCCGACGTGGATGCGGACGCGCGCGGCGACGCCGGCCTTCTCGAAGGACGCGCGCGCCACCTCGGCGTTGCGCGGCTCGAGCTCGAAGGTGTCGAGGTGTCCGTCGGGCATGCCGCGCAAGAGGCACACGCCCGAGTAGCCGCCGAGCGTGCCGATCTCGACGGCGCGGCGAGCACCCGCGGCGCGCGCCAGGAGCTCGAGGTGCAAGCCGTCCATGCGGCCGACGGCGATCGGCGGCAGCCCGGCAGCGACGGAGCGGGCGCGGATCTCGACCAGCACGTCGTCCTCGGGGTGAAACACGCGCTCGGCCCAGCGGGCCAGGTCCGGGCTGCCCTGGCCGAATCCCTTTTCCTCGGGAGAGGTCGCCATGCCCTACTATTTAAAGATTCGCGCGAAGAAGTCGAGCGCCGGCGGCCACAGCCGCGGGTCGCCCGAGATGTGCTCGTGGTCCTGCCCGTCGAGCGCGATCAGCCTCACCGACGGAGCGCCGGCGGCGATGAGCTCCGACTGGTGGAACGGCACCGTCACGTCGGCAAGGCCGTGGATGACGAGGATGGGCGTATGCGTGGCGTGCGCCGCGGCGCGTGGGCTGGCGGCGTCGGGATCGAACCCGCCCATGCGGCCGGCGGCGTCGACGACGCGCATTTGCACGAAGTGCGGGATGAGCCAGCCGATGAAGGGCACCGTGCGCGGGGTGTAGATGGGGACGATGTCGCGCAGCGAGGCGAACGGCGCCACGGCGACCGCGGCCCGTACCCGCGGCTCGCGCGCGCTCCACTCGATGGCGGTGGCCGCGCCGTAGCTGATGCCCATGACGCCGAGCGGGCCGGCGAGGTGCAGCGCGTCGACCAGCTGCGACAGATCGCGCGACTCCTGCACCCCGTAGGTGAGCCAGTCGCCCGTCGACTGGCCGTGGCCGCGCGAGTCGACCAGGACGGCGCGGTAGCCCGCCCCCGTCAGCTCGCGGGCCCAGTGGCGCAGGTGCTCTTTGCGGTCGCGGATGCCATGGAGCACGAAGATGGTCGCCCGCGGCGTCTCGGCCGGCTCCGCGAGCTCGACGGCGAGCGTGGCGGCGGGCGGACCGACGGCGATGAAGCGCTCGCCGGCGCGCGCAGCCGGCGCGGCGAGGGTGCGGTGCAGGTTGGGCGCGTCGGCGATGGCGTGCGCGCCGAGGCGCACCGCTGCGAGATCGCCGAACAGGAGCAGCGCGGCGGCCGCGGCCGCGACGGCGGCGAGTCGGCGGCGCGTCATGCGCGCGGCACCGAGATGGCCACGAGCAGGTCCGCGCGCACGCGCAGGGTGCCGAGCATCGCCGAGAAGGGCTTGATGCCGAAGTCGCGCTGGTCGAGGCGCACCTCGGCGCGCCAGCGCGCCGGATCGGCGACGGCGTCGAAGGCGATGGGGCGGGTCACGCCGTGCAGCGTCAGCTCGCCTTCGATGTGCGCGCGCGCCCCGTCGCGCGTTACGCGGGTCGAGCGAAAGGCGATGGCGGGAAAGCGGCGCGCCGCCAGGACCTCGTCGGCGGCGCTGCGCTCGATCTTGCCCGCATCGGAGGCGTCGACGTTGCCGGTCACGCGCAGCGACGCGGCGTCGAAGTCGCCCGTGATCGAAGGGGCCGCGTCGTCCTCGCCGACCACGACCGTAAAGCGCGTCACGCGCAGGCAGAGATCGTGGCCGACAGCGGCCAGGAGGCCCTCGCGAAACGTGTAGATGAGGCATTCCGCCGTCGACGCGTCGCACCGCACGCGCGCAACGGTATCACATCGGTAGGTAGTGCTCGGGCAGTCCGTCGAGCTCCATGGCGGCGCCGCAGGAGCACCTGGGCGCGTGCTCGACGTTGGCGCCGGCGCGGAAGGGCACCGAGTGGGTCTTCTCGGCGCCGCAGGTGGGGCAGGTGAAGGGAAGCTTGGCCGACTCGACGGTGGTGCGGGCGCCGCACAGGTTCGGGATCATCGTCAGCTGGGTCGCGATCGCCGGCGAGACGTGCACGAGCACGACCTCGCCCGGCAGCGACTGGACGAAGAACTCGAAGGCACGCACGCCGAGCGAGGAGATCGAACGCACGCCGCCGAGGTGGATGACGACCTTGCCGTGCGCGTCGTGCAGCACCGTGGCCGCGTCGAAGCGCTCGTCGATCTTGCCGACGACGGTCACGTGCAGGGTGCCGTCAGCCGACTTGCGTTTGTCGATCTGCACCATTACCAGCCCCCGTAGCCTTCACCTGTCGATGCCACGTAGAAGTGTACCGCCGTGCCGCGCTCTTGTGCCGCCCGATTGCTGCCGCCGACATGAAGGACGGCCGTCACCTCGGTCAGCCGCCCCGGCGAGACCGCGAAGATGAGCTGATTGGCGACGGAGTAGGTCATCACCAGGCCGAGGCCGGCGCCGGCGACTCCGGCATTGGGCTTGGGGATACCGTCACGCACCTTGCGCAGGCGGTCGGTGACCGCCTTCTTCGACAACGAGCCGAACGGATCGGCGACGGCGACGGCGAGCGTCTGGCCGTCGCAGCCATAGCGCATGTGCACCGTCTCGTCGGCGCCGAGCGCGACCGGCAGCCGGCGATCGAGCTGGGAGTTGCGCTCGCGCCCGTCGGCGTTGCGAGGCGCGTCGTAGAGCGCGTTCATGAGCAGCTCTTCGGCCGCGAGCTCGACGCGGCGGAGCTTCTCGCCAGTCAGCCCCATCGACTCGCCGAACGAGACGATCTTGTCGAGCGCGCGATCCTTGTCTTCGCTCGAGCGCACGCTCACCTCGTGCACCGGCGCGCCGGAGAGCAGGTAGGGCGTGACGCCGGGGGACTCGGGTCCGTCGAGCAGGCGGCGTACCGCCGCGAAGAGATCGTGCTCGTCGGGGCCCTCGAGCGAGCCGAGCACCGGCATGCCGCCGCGCGGCAGCGTCAGCGCACCGCGCTTGGGGATGACGTGGTTGACGTCGGCTTCGCACAGGGCGTCGAGCAGGCGCGCGCGCGCGTCGACGCCGGCGGTGGCCATGAGCGGCACGTCCGGGTAGCCGCGGCGCGCCTCCGAGACCAGCAGGCCGGGCGACTCCCCGGGCGAGACGTCGAGATCGACGAGCAGCGCCACCACGCTGCCGAGATCGTCGACCGGGAGCTCGCTCGGAAACGGCGAGGTGCGCACGTGGACGCCCGCGGCGCCCAGAGACTGGGCCACGCGGCGACAGGTCGGACCGTGGCGGCTGACCAGCGCGGCGGAGCGCGTACCCTTGGCCAAGTGCATAGACACTCCCGTGCGAGATTGTACCACTATTAATCGTAGATGTGGAGAGCCGAGCCGCGGGCCACCGCCGAGCGGTTCGAGCCGGCGACGTGCAAGGCCGCGGTGGCCTCGGTGAAGCGGCCCCGGGCGACCTGGATCGTCAGCTGGTTGGCGGCGCTGTAGGTGAGGACCAGACCGAGGCCCGCGCCGCCGGTCTGGCTGCTCCTGCCGAGCCGCGGCGAGCGCGCGTCGAGCAGCCGTTGGATGTGGGCGCCGACGGTGGCGCGCTCCAGCGCGCCGAAGCGGTCGGTGACGCTGATGACGAAGGTGCGTCCGTCGCAGCCCCAGCGGGCCCGCACCTGCGCCTGGGCGGCCAGGGTCACGGGCGTGCGCCGGTCGATGTTGAGGTGCAGCGGTTGACCCCGGTCGTCCCGGGGAGCGTCGTAGACCGCGTTGAGCATGAGCTCGTCGGCGGCGGTCTCGATGCGGCGCACTTTTTCGTCGCCGATGCCGAAGCGCGCGGCGTCGGCGAGCAGCGCCGCGAGCGCGTCGTCCTTGTCGGCGGAGCGGCCGATCAGGCGCTCCTCGATGGGCGTGCCGGAGAGCAGATACGGGGCGGGGCCGACCGGCTGCGACGCGCGCTCGACGCGGCGGCGGAGCGCCAGGCCGAGCATCTGCTCGTCGGGGCCCTCGAGCTTCGCGTGCGCCAGCGCCGATTCGGTCCAGGCGCCGATCTTGGGCACCGCGCCGACCACGCCCGCGTGCGCCAGCGACTGGACGAGCCGGTGGCGCGCGTTGATGCCCGCCAGCACGATGATGGGCGTATCGTTGCAAGCGACGGCGACCTGCGCACATAGCTCCGGTGGCGGTGTCTCGGGGTCGATGTCGAGATCGAGCAGCACCACCTCGAACTCGCCGGGCGCCGAGCGCGGCAGGAACGAGGGGCCGATCGCCTGTCGGGACGAGAGGTTCCCCACCGCGAGCGCCTGCGCGACGTGTTTGAGGGTCGAAGGATGGCGCGAGACGATCGCGGCCCGTGCTACTGAGCGAAGGCCGCTAGACGAAAGTGCTGCCACTGACCTATTTTAGCACATCGGAGGGGTGAAATGAAAGCCCGCATACGGATTAGAATGGGGTCGAACCACGCGCACTACGCCGGTGGTCTGGTCGATGGCGCCAAAATGCTTGAGCTTTTCGGCGATGTCGCGACCGAGTTGTGCATCCGCGCCGATGGCGACGAAGGGCTTTTTCGCGCCTACGACGCCGTCGAGTTCCTGGCGCCGGTGCGCGCCGGCGACTTCATCGAGGCCGAGGGGACGATCACGCGCTGGGGCAAGACGTCGCTCGGCATGGAGTTCGTCGCGCGCAAGGTGATCGTGCCGACGCCGCATCGCGATGACACCTTCGAGTCGTCGGCGGATCTATTGCCGGCGCCGATCGAGGTCTGTCGAGCGCGCGGGACCTGCGTGGTCCCCGAAAACGTGCGGCGCAAGGACGTACAAGGACGGCCGGGGCCGTGCATCATCACCGCGGCCATCGTCGGCGCGGAGACGACGCGGGCGCAGAATCCGCACCTGCCGATCACGGCGGAGGAGCTGGCGGCGGAAGCGGCGCGCTGCGCCAAGGCGGGCGCGGCGGTGATCCACCTGCACGTGCGCGACGACGACGGGCGGGCGTCGCAGGAGGGGCCGCGGTTCCGCGCGGCGATTCGCAAGATTCGCGAAAGCACCGACGTGATCATCCAGACGTCCACGGGCGGCGCCGTGGGCATGAGCGTGGCCGAGCGCGCGGGGCCGCTCGAGTGCGTGGGGGCGGATGCGCCGGAGATGGCCACCCTCAACGTCGGGACGATCAACTTCGGCGAAGACGTGTTCATGAACAAGGCTTCGGACACGGCGCAGATGGCCAAGCGGATCCAGGCGCACGGGGCGATGCCCGAGATCGAGGTCTACGACGCGGGCCACCTCGACATCGCGGCCGAGCTCTTGAAGCAGGGCCTGGTCAAGGCGCCGCTGCACCTGCAGTTCGTGTTGGGCATCAAGGGGGCGCTGTCGGCGAGCGAGCGGAACCTGGAGTTTCTGGTGGAGCGGATGGAGGAGATGCTGCCGGCGGGCTGCACCTGGGGCGTCGCCGGAGTCGGGCGCCATCAGCTCCCGATGGTGGAGCTGGCGGCGATGTGGGGCGGCAACGCGCGCGTCGGGCTCGAGGACAACATCTGGGTGGACAAGGGCGTGCTCGCCGCCGGGTCGGCGCCGCTGGTCGACCGGGCGGTGGAGCTGTGTGCGCGCCACGGCCGCAGCGTCGCGACGGTGGCGGAGGCGCGGGAGATGCTGGCGCTGGCGAAGCTGGGATAGCCGCCGCGGCGCCGCGCGATTTCACGGCCGCAGGCGGATCAGAAGCCGGGTGCGCGGCGTCACGAGCGGCCGGGTGGAGGCGAAGCGATCGCGGCCGGGGGCGCGGCGGCGGGGACGCGCCGTGACGCCGAGGTCGTGGCGGGCACGCCGCAAGGCCGCGGGGGTCTCGAGCGGGCGGGCCCGATAGCGATCGGAGACGACGCGGCCGTGTCGCCCGCTCACGCGGTTGAGCGCGCGTGCGATGCGCACGCCGAGACCTTGCATGCCGCGCGCGAGCGCCCGGCGATCGGTCGCCTCCACGAGCAGATGGAGCTGATGGCCCGCGACCGCGTAGTGCACCAGACGGAAGCCGAACCGGTGCGCGCCCTCGTACATCGCCCGTCGCAAGACGACCAGGCAGCGCCGCGTTCGCAGGCTCGGGAGCTCGGGTCGCATCTGCCACGTCACGTGCACGGGGAAGCGCCGGGCCAGCTTCGCGCGGGGCAGGTGCGGTACTCCCGCGCTGCCGCCGGCGCTTCCGTCTTTGCGGGGACGCCCGACACTTCCGTCCTTGCGGGGGCGCCCGGCGCCTCTGCGCCGGCCGCCCCACGTCCGCGGCTCGAGGGCTCGCTGCGCCATCTTGAAAAGCATAGATCTTCGGGCTCGGTGCGGCAAGCGGTCGATCGCGAAAAACGCCCTGCGCTGCCCGCGCCTTCCGCGTGCTGGCCGCAAACGCGCTTGACACCCGGAAGCGCCGAGCGCAAAACATTCCACCTCAGCGTCGCAACACCTGGGGGCCACCGATGACCAAGCAAGAGCTGATCGAGAAGGTCGCCGCCACCCCGGGCCTGCCGCCCGAGCTCACCAAGAAGGCCGTGGCCACGCTCGTCGACGCGGTGTTCGCGGAGCTGGGCGACTACTTCGTCAAGGCCAAGGTCACGCGCCGGGCCACGCCGCGCTTCACCTATCCCGGCTTCGGCACCTTCACCAAGAAGCGCAAGAATGGGCGCACCGGACGCAACCCGCAGACAGGCGCGCCCATCGTCATCCCGCCGTCGATCACCGTCGCCTTCCAGCCGGGGCAGGAGCTCAAGGCGTTCCTCAACCGTGCTCCGCTGAAGTCGCAGGGCTGAGGCGCGCGCGGGTGCCGCCCTCCTTGCAGCTCGATCCGACCACCGAGCTCACCGATCTGCACATCCACGTCGGCGGCGCCGTGGCGCCGCACATCCTGTGGTCGATCGCGCACGACTCAGGGCTTCAAGCTGCCGGTCAAGTCCTACTGGGACTTCTGCGAGCTGGTCTACGCCGATCCCGACAAGGTGTCGTCGCTCGACGACTACCTCGACATCATGCACCGCTGGACCGAGAAGATTCAGTCGTCGCCGGCGGCGATCGAGCGCTCGGTCTTCGAGGTCATCGGCAAGGAGTACCGCAGCTCGCGCGTCTCGACCATCGAGCTGCGCTTCAACCCGATGAAGCGCAACCTCGGCGGCGAGCGCGACCTCGACCACATCATCCACGCGGCGCTGCGCGGGATGGATCGCGCGTGCCTCGACTACGGCGTCAAGGCCGGGCTCATCTTCTGCCTGGCGCGCGAGTTCGAGTACGACCTCAACGAGATCCTGGTGCGCAAGGCGGAGAAGTATCGCGGCCGCGGCGTCATCGGCATCGACCTGGCCGGACCCGAGCAGCACACGCTCGAGCTCGGCGGCGACGTCGACCGCTACCGCGATCTGTTCGCGCGCGCGCGCGCCGCCGGGCTGGGGACCACGGTGCACACCGGCGAGACCACGCACACCGGCGCCGAGGGCGTGCTGGCCGTGATCGAGAAGCTCGAGCCGGCGCGCATCGGCCACGGCATCGCCGCTGCCCAGTCGGAAGAGGCGATGCGCAAGCTGACCGAGCGCGGCATCGTGCTCGAGCTGTGCCCGTCGTCGAACCTGCGCACGCACGCGGTCTCCGACATCGCCGACCTCAGGCGGGTGTTCGATCGGCTGCGCGCCGCCGGCGTGCGCCTGACCATCAACACCGACGGCACCTACCTCCTCGGCACGACGCTGCGCAAGGAGTTCGACCTGCTCCTCGGCGAAGGCATCATCTCCGACAGCGAGGCGCACACCTACATCGACAACGCCCGCGCCGCCAGCTTCATCCCCCGCTGATCGGAGCGAGTGGGGCGCTTCTGCAGGCGCAATTGTTTCGTCGCCATTTCGGGCCGTGGTACCGTCGCTGGCGGTGAATCAGATCATCTCCTTTGCTACGCGCTGGCCGCGCACCGTCGTCATCCTCTCTCTCATCATCGCCGCGCTCGCCGCTGTCGGCACCACGCGCCTGAAGAACGAAGAGGACCTGCTCGTCTTTCTGCCGACCAACGATCCCGATGTCCGCCTCTTTCAGGACGTCTCGCGCCGCTTCGGCTCGCTGCGCGTCGCCATCGTCGGCGTCGAGGCGCCGGCCGGCGACGACGTCTTCTCGCCCGCGTCGCTCGGCAAGATCCAGCGCGCCACGGCCGCGATCAAGAACGTCCGCGGCGTCGACCTCATCCTCTCGCTCACGGCCGTCTCCGACATCGTGTCGGGCCCCATGGGCGCCGAGTTCGACGCGCTGGTCCCCTCTATTCCCACCAACGAGGCCGAGCGCCGCGCCCTGCGTCAGAAGGTGCTCTCGCGCGAGTTCGCGGTCGGCAACTTCGTGTCGCGCGATGGGCGGGGTGCGCTCATCCTGGCCTTCCTCGCCGATCCCGGCAGCTTCAAGCAGCAGCAGGGCGAGCTGCGGGTCGAGGAGCAGATCCGCGCCGCCGCCGAGCGCGAGCTCCAGGGCATGACCATCTACTACGGCGGCGCCCCGTTCGCCGCGCGCGCCATCTATGAAGAGGCGCAGGCGGACGTGCGCCACCTGTCGCCGGTGGCGATGCTGGTGCTGCTCCTGGTGGTCGTGCTCGCCTTCCGCGATCCGGTGGGCGTCGCGCTCACCGTCGGCGCCGTGGCCTTCTCCGTGCTCGTGGTCCTGGGCGGGATGGGCTGGTGGGGCGAGAAGTTCACCGTGGCCAGCTCGACCCTGCCGGTGATCCTGTTCGCCTCGGGCAGCTCGTACGCCGTGCACGTGCTGGGGCGCTATTACCTTTTGCGCGTCGAGCTGGCCGCGGCCGACGCCATCCGCGAGTCGCTGCGCATCGTCGGGCCGCCGCTGGCCATCGCCGCCGGCACCACCTCGGTCGGCTTCTACTCGTTCGTCACCACCGACGTGCGCCCGATGCGGTCGTTCGGCATCGCCTGCGGCACCGGCGTCCTGCTCTGCTGGCTGACGTCGCTGACGCTGGTGCCGGCGGTGGTCGCGCTCTTCCCGCGCAAGGCGCACAAGGAGGTGCGGCTCGATCGCCTGGGCGAGGCGCTGGTGGCCATGTGGCATTGGGCGCAGCGCCACCGCCGCCTGCTCTTCGTGGGGGCGCTGGTCTTGGGCGCGCTCACCGTGGGGCCGATGCTGCGGGTGCGGGTACGCATGCAGCCGCGCGCGTTCTTCCGTCCGGGGTCCGAGCCGTGGCTGGCCGAGCGCTTCCTCGATCGACACTTCGGCGGGGCCACCTTCGCGCAGATCTGGCTCAGCGGCGACTTCGACGATCCGTCGACGCTGCGCGAGCTGGGACGCATCTCCGACTTCGCGCGCTCGCTGCCGGGGGTGAGCCAGGTGCAGTCGGTGCTGACCCCGTTGACGCTGGCGACGAGCGGCATGGATGGCCTGGCCGTGGTGCCGTGGAAACGCAGCCAGGCGGCCAACGTCTTCTTGTTCCTCGAAGGGCAGCCGGGCATCCGCCAGCTCATCACGCCCGAGCGCAAGGACGCGCTCCTACAGATCCGCATGCACGGCGATGCGCCCACCGCGATCGCCGAGCTCGAGCGCTTCGCGCGGCAAGGGCTGCACACCGATCCGCGCCCGCCCACCATCGAGGACGTCGCCGATCGGCTGGCGTGGCAGGCGCGCGCCTGGGGCAGCGCGGTGTCGCGCGCCGATCTTCTGCGCACGCTGCGGCCCCTGAGCGGCCCTGGCCTGGCGGACGAGGAGTGGTTGCGGCGCCGCACCGCCGTCATCCACGAGTACCTCACGAGCGAAGAGGCGCCGCGGATGTCCGACGCCGCGCGCGCCGACCTCGCCCGCCTGGCCGTGGCCGCCCCGGACGGCTCGCCGGCGCTCGCCGCCGCCCTGGTCAAGGTCGCGCCGTCGGCGGAGGAGGGCAGCCTCGCCTACCAGTTCTTGACCACGCGCCTCGACGAGGAGCGCCGCCGCCTCGCCGTCGAGCGCGCGGTGCCTCTGATGGTCCGCGCCGCCGGCCTGCCCGAGACCGGGCCCGACGCCCCCTTCATCCGCGCCCACCTGGCCACGCTCGCCGACGACCTGTTCGTGCACATCGCGCCCACGGAGCGGCCGACGCTGCCGCTGAGCGCGCGCATCGCCGGCGAGCCGGTGCTCGATCGCGGCTTCTCCCGGTCGGTCGGCGACAACCAGGTGCGCTCGCTCATCGTCACGGTCCTGTGCGTGCTCGCGCTCATGTTCGCGCTGTTCCGCTCGCTCAGGCTGGCGCTGCTGTCGATGTGGGCCTCGCTGTTGACGATGGCGCTCATCTTCGGCGTCATGGGCCTCCTCGCCGTGCCCATCGACCTCGGCACCTCGCTCGTGGCCGGCATCGCCACCGGCGCCGGCTCGGACTTCGCCATGCACTATCTGTGGTACCTCAAGCGCCAGCGGGCCGACGAGGTCTCGCGCACCGTCGGGCCGGTGATGGCGGTCTCGATCTTCCTCGTATCGCTCGGCTTCTGGGTGCTGGCGCTCGGCAAGTCGCCGGTCATGCACCTGTTCGGTACGCTGGCGGGGCTATCGATGTTCCTGTCGGCGCTGCTCACATGCTTGCTCGTTCCCGCCGTTCTCAATAGAGTCGAGCCATGAAAATCGCAGTCGCCCTCGTCGGAACCCTCCTCGTGGCCGGAAGCGCGCGCGCTGACAGCGGCGCCGCCGTGCTGGCCAAGGTGGACGCCGCCATGAACAACTTCACGGACGGCGAGTTCCAGTCCAAGCTGCTCATCCTCGATCCCGGCGGCCAGGCGCGCGAGATCGGCTTCACCACCTTTCAGAAGGTTCCGGACAAGCGCCTGGTGCGCTTCTCCTCGCCGGGAGACCTCAAGGGCATGGGCGTGCTGGTGGAGAACAAAGACGTCATGTACGTCTTTCTGCCCGGCTTCCAGAAGGTGCGCCGCGTCGGCACCCACGTCAAAGCCCAGACGTTCATGGGCTCCGACTTCTCCTACGAGGACATGTCACAGACGCGCTACTCGCCCACCTATGATGCCAAGCTGGTCAAGGAGGACGCCGGCTCGTGGGAGCTCGAGCTCACCGTCAAGCCGGGCCAGGAGATCGAGTACCCGCGGGTGCACATGTGGGTCGACAAGAAGTCGCAGCAGCCGACCAAGATCGACTTCATGGACCAAAGCGGCAAGGTGCTCAAGACCACCGACTACGTCGACTATCACATCGACGACGCCAGCCACTGGGGACCGTCGAAGGTCATCGTCACCGATCACCGGCGCAACGATCACAAGAGCGAGATCATCTTTACGAAGGTGAAGTTGAACCAGGGGCTGAAGGACGACTTCTTCACGCAGCGCACACTGATCCGCGGACACTAGGAGATGATGACGACGAAGCGGGGGCTCCTCGTCGTAGTTGCAGCGAGCGTCGGTTGGAGCGCGATGGCGCGCGCCGACGTCGACCTCAAGTTCGGCGGGCAGATCGCGTCGGACATCCGCTATCGGCTCGGCGGTGAGGAGGTGCCGCCGGCGGCCCCGACGGCGGAGGTGCCGTACCCGTCGCAGCAGCGCCTGCTGCCGTACGGATTTTCGCGCAACGAGAACCTCATCAAGGCGCAGCTGACGCTGGCGATCTCGGACCGCGTCAAGGCGGTGGCCGACGTCGACTTCTATTGGTACGGCTTCTCCGACGTCAACGACATCGACGCCGACACGCTGCACGAGCGTGTCGATCCCTATCGCCTCGAGGCCAACGCCGCCTACGTCGACATCTACCACATCCTGCCCAAGCTCGACCTGCGCATCGGCCGCCAGGTGGTGGTGTGGGGCACGGGCGACAAGTTCAACCCGACGAACAACGTGAACACGCTCGATCTGTCGGACCCGCTGCTGTTCGGCAAGGCGCTGGCGAACAACATGATCCGCGCCGACTGGAATCCGTGGGGCGACCTCATCCTCACCGCGGTATGGGTGCCGATCTTCCGCCCGGCGCAGCTGCCGCGCACGGCGCCGCTGGCGGTGACGACGCCCAATCATCCGGCGCCGGTGCAGGAGCCGTTCATCCGCAACACGCTGGGCAGCTTCGCCATGGCCATGCCGCCCACGCAGATCAACGTCTTTACGATGCAGCCCGATCCGTCGATCGAGAACTCGCAGGTCGGCGTGCGTCTGGCCGGACGCGTAGCCGGGATCGACGTGTCGGGCTCGTACTACCACGGGCGCTGGGGCATCGCGACGCCGGCGTGGGCGGTGCAGAAGCCCAACGGCGTCGTCGACGCCATCGTCATGTGGCCGCGCATGGACGTGGTCGGCGCCGACATGGCGGGCTCGATCGAGAAGCTGAAGGGGCTCGGCTACTGGGTCGAGGCCGCCGTGTTCTTCCCGCAGAAGATCACCTACGGCACCTACAACGACGCCTTCGGCGGGCACGATCCGATCACCTTCGAGCCGACGGGGAACACCGACTCCAGCGGCAACCAGGTCTTCATCCCGCACATCACCGCGCCCGAGTATCAGCGCGGGACGGTGATCCCGTCGACGCCGTTCCTCAAGCTGACGGCGGGCGTGGACTATACGTGGAACAAGTACCTCTACTCGAACCTGCAGTACGTGTACGGCTTCATCGACGAGTTCGGCGCGGGCAAGCAGTGCTATGCGCGCGACAAGGTGACGTTCGACGACTATCGTTGCGAGGCACGCATCGGCCACTACCTGGTGGTCGGCAGCGACCTAAAATTGTTCTCTGACCAGTTATTGATCCGGTTGTTTGGCGCGTTCAAGGTTCCACAGGTGGGCGACGAAGATCCGAAGTTCACGGCCGTATTATTCCCGCAGATCGCCTGGGCGGTGTGGGACGCGACCGAGCTGTCGGTCGGCGCGTTCGTGTTTCTTGGCGATCGTGATACGAAATTCGGCGATCCGGCGGCGGGGGCCAGTGAGATCTTCGTGAAAGCGCGCTTCACGTATTGACGCGGGGGTGCGTGGGGAATAAAACTCGCGCGATTCTCGTCGGAGGATGCATGAAACGGGCGATCGCCATCGTCGTATTCGGATTTTGCGGCACCAGCTTCGCGGCCGGGCGGGACTTCATCGCGGAGCACGCGGGGGCAGGGGCCAACGCGGAGAACGCGCAGCCATACATCGACCAGTTCCTCCGCATCGCCGAGTCGATGACGGGGTGGCCGGCGAATTCGGCGAAGGGCGAGTGGGTCGACGACCTCAAGGGGGCCGAGAAGGCGATCGGCGAGCG
Source organism: uncultured delta proteobacterium (assembly GCA_963816965.1). GTDB lineage: Bacteria > Myxococcota_A > Polyangia > Palsa-1104 > Palsa-1104 > JAQBQH01. The sequence continues at coordinate 875,524 of CAWFMP010000004.1, read as the reverse complement.
CAAGCCCGGGTTCGCCATCCTCGATCCCGAGGTGTTCCTGGAGTTGCGTAAGAAGTATGCGCTGGAGCCGATCGGCGAGGTCCAGGGCAAGACGTTCAACAAGGGGCACTACTCGCTCGTGACCAAGGATCCGGCGCTGAAGTCGCTCGCCGACCTGAAGGGCAAGCGGGTCTCGTCGAACCACTTCTCGTCTCTGAAGTACGTGAGCACGGTGGCCTTCGACGGCAAGTTCGACGTCGACCAGGAGTTCGTCGTCGTGCGGGCGATCGCGCCCTCCAAGCCGCTCAAGGACGTCGAGGCGGGGCGCGCCGACGCGGCGCTCATCGACGACGAGCAGCTGGCGCAGATGAAGCAGATCGCGCCGGACCTCAAGGTGATCTGGACCTCGCCGGCGCTGCCGCCGACCCCGGTGGTGGCATTCACCAAGAACGCGACGCCGGCCGATCGGGCTGCGTTCCAAAAGGCGCTGCCCAAGCTGTGCGCGAGCGGCAAGGGCAAAGAGGTGTGCGAGTCGATGTTCATCGACACCTTCGCTCCCGTGAACAAGGCGGCCTACGGCGCCGCCGAGAAGCGATACGACAAGGCGAGCAGCGACAAGTCGAGCACACAAAAGTGATCGTTCGCCTTGGGGGGCTCACGATCGCGATCCTGATGTTGGCGGGTTGCCCGGTGCCGCCGATCAGGAGCGGGGCGACGATCTCGTCGGAGAAGCTGCCGGAGAAGGTGCCCGAGCTCATCAAGTACGCCGACGAAATCTACGCCCGGCCCACCGTGACCTCCGCGGACATGGAGAACGCGCTGTTGGCCCTCGACAAGGCGGTCAAGGAGGATCCGAAGTGCTTCGAGGCGCAGTGGAAGGCGGCGCGCGCGACCGTCTGGCTGGCCGACGACCTGTATGACGACAAGACCAAGCGCGCGCACTTCTCGGGGCGCGGCATCGAGTACGCCAAGGCGGCCATCGAGCTCGAGCCCAAGCGCGTCGAGGGCCACTACTACAGCGGCATGGACATCGGGCTGTCGGCGACGACCAGGACCATCGGCGCCAAGTTCATGGTGCCGTCGGTGCGCGACGCCGAGAAGAAGGCGCTGCAGATCGAGGCCTGCTACGACCATGGCGGGCCGCCGCGCGTGCTCGGCTCGCTGTACGCGGAGGCGCCGCCGTGGCCGGCGTCGATCGGCGATCCCGACAAGGGCGTTGAGTTCCTGCAGCAGGCGCTCAAGTGCGGGCCCGACTGGCCGCTCAACAACCTGCTGCTCGGCAACGCGCTGGTGGCGGCGGAGCGCTACGACGAGGCGAAGAAGGAGTATCAGGTGGTGCTCGCCGCGCAGGCGCGCGACGCAGACAACCACTTTCTACCGAAGTGGAGGAGGAAGGCGGAGAAGGGGATGCAGGAGGCGGAGAAGAAGAAGCAGGACGCGCTCCGTCAGGGCTCGTAGCGCCGGGCTGGATCCGGCCGAGCGGCAGGGACCTCGCGGTCGAGTGACGCTTCGGGGCAATGCCGTTCACTCTGGCCGAGTCGTAGCGGGCCGGCTTGGGCCGCGGAGGTAGCAAGGGGCGATGCCGCCGTCGGAATCCCTTCTGCGCAGTCGCCGCTTCGCGGCGTGCGCTTCCATCGGGGGCGTTCATGTCGCGCTGCGCGCGACCGCGCCCTCCACGCCGCCGGCATCCCCCTTTCTACATCCGCTCGACGCCCGATGCGATGGACAGGCGCGACTGCGACCTGGCACCAGGCGCCTCACGACCTCCGCGGCCCAAGCCGGCCGGTTGACCCGCCGAAACTGAACAGCATTGCGCCAGGGGGTTGTCCGGACGCCCCCTAGTCTTCGGGCTCGCGGAAGACCTCGGCCGTGAACAGGTGGAGGATCGTGCCCGCCTCCTTCCAGGCGCCCGGCGGCAGGCCGGCCTTGCCGCAGGTCTCGTCGAGGAAGTGCTCGCGATCGAGGCCGTGCTGGACGGCGACCTGGGGCAAGAGCAGGCCGCGACGGGCGCCACGGGTGATGGCCAGGCCGTGGGTGCCGATCTCGACGTCCTCGGGGCGGGCCGAGCGCAGCGGCGACAGCACCGAGACCTCGATGCGGGTCTCGGCCAGCTCCTCGGCACGGAGCGGATCGAAGCGCGGATCGCGCGTCGCCGCCGAGACCGCCAGCTCCTCGACGGCCAGGTAGAGCGGGGTGTCGGCGTCGACGCGGCCGATGCAGCCGCGCAGCTCGCCGTCGGTGTGGATGGTGACGAAGGCGCCGCGCGGCTCGAGCAGCGACTGGCGGTGTGGCGCCCCCGGGGGCATGAAGCCGGTCGTCAGGTACTCGCGCAAGGTGGCGCGCGCGATGCGCAACAGCTCGCGCTTGTCGTTGTCGTCGAGCGGCGTCACCGCTGCACCGGGGGGCGCGCGCCGTCTTTTCGGTACCGGCGATAGTCGTCGAGGATCTGGGCGTGATCGAACGCGAGCGGCGGCAGCGCGTCGAGCGCGTAGACGCCGACGTTCTTGGCGTCGTCGGCGGCGCGCGGCGTCCCCCCGGCGCGACCGAGGAACACCACCGACACCGTCGCGCCTCGCGGATCGCGCGCCGGATCGGAGTAGGCGAAGAACTGCTCGACGAGCGTGACCTCGAGCGAGGTCTCCTCGCGCGCCTCGCGCACCGCCGCGTGCGCGAGCGACTCGCCCACGTCGACGAAGCCGCCCGGCAGCGCCCACCCCGGCGGCGGGTTCCTGCGCTCGATGAGCACGATGCCCCCCGCGACCTCGATGATGATGTCGACGGTCAGCAGTGGCGTGGTCGGTTTCGCACTCATTCGCGTCGTCGCTCCGCTGCGCCCCTCATCGTGCCTCCCCAGCCAACAGCGCCTTGAGCTCGCGACCGAGCGCCGTCACCTCATCCCCCTTGTCGCCGGCGAGGTTGTGCTGCTCGGTCGGGTCGTTCGATAGATCATACAGCTCGATCGTATTCTCGCTCAGCTTTTGGATCAGCTTCCAGTGCCCGTCGACGAGCGCCCGCCAGTTGTGGTTCCACGAGGTCGCCGGCAGCATCTCGGCGTAGACCAGCTCGGGTGGAAGGGGCTTGCCCAGCACGGCGTCGAGGAGCGAGCGGCCGTGCATCGTCGGCGGCTGCGGGATCTTGACCAGGTCGCACAGCGTCGGACCGAGGTCGAGCAGCATGACGTTGCCGTCGACGACGCGGGGAGCGACGCCGGGGATGCGCATCATGAGCGGCACGTGCAACAGCTCGTCGTAGAGCGTCTGGCCGTGGAAGTACATGCGCTCGCCCCCGAAGCGGTGCTCGCCGAACGCCTCGCCGTGGTCGCTGAAGATGACCACCGCGGTGTTGTCGGCCTGGCCGCTTTGGGCGAGCGTGTCGAGGACCTCGCCGATGTACTTGTCGGCGAACGAGACCTCGGCGTCGTACTTCTCCTCGAGCCCCTTGAGGCCGCCGTCGTGCACGGGGAACTCTTCGTGCTCCATGTAGCGGCTGTGCGGCTCGAAGAAGTGGGTCCACAGGATCCACTTCATCTTCGTCTTCTTGAGGCCGCGCAGCGCCGACTCCACGCGCGGGGCGATGCGCGGCGCCGCCGAGTCGGTGTTGGAGTCGTGCAGCGACAGGGCGCCGTCGTTGTGCCACTCGTCGAAGCCGCCGGTCACGCCCATCGCCTTGGTCAGATAGAAGTGCGAGAAGATGCCGACCTCGTAGTAGTCGGCCGCCTTGAGCGCCTGGAACATGGTCGTGTTGTCGGCGGTCTCGAGCATGGGCGGGAAGTTGAGGCTCATCTTCTCCCAGCGCACCTGGGAAGGATAACGCGAGGTGAGGAACGACGGGAAGCTGCGCGGCGTGTTGGGCGCCTGGGCGCGCGCGTGGGAGAAGCTGACCGACTCCTGCAGGAACTTGTACAGGTGCGGCGCCGTCTTGGCGTTGACCCGATCGGCGCGCAGCGTGTCGATGGTGATGACAAGGAGGTTGCCGTTCCACTTGAACGCGCGGGCAGCGGCCGACTCGTTCTTGGTCTGGTCGCTCGGGGCGCGCACCTTCTCGACGGAAGCGTCGGAGCCGTCGCAGTCTTCGTCGATGCCGTTGCCGGGGATCTCCTCGGCGCCGGGATGGATCCGGGGATCGCGGTCGTCGCAGTCGCCGCCGCCGAGGCGGCCGGCGTAGCCGTCGTGATCGTGGTCGGCCAGGCGGCGCGCGATCCTGAGCAGCACCTTTACGCCCATCGACTCCTCGCCGGCGAAGGCGACGGCGCGGGCGTTGCCGCCGAAGCCGATCCAGGTCGCGGCCAGGCAGACGGCGAGCAGCGCCCAGCCGCCGGCGACGACGGCGCGCGGCGGGCGGAGCCGGCGCGCCAGCAGGAGCGCGAACAGCGCCTGCAGCACGAAGAACAGGCCCAGCGACTCGGCGGGGCCGAAGTCGATGACGCGCCAGTCGACCGAGAGCACGGCGGCGACGACGAGCCCGAAGGCCAACGCGCACAGCGCGGCGAGCACGACCAGGGCGCGCGGCCGGGGCAGGACGGCCACCAGCGCCCGGCTCAACCGATACAGGGGGAACCAGGCGAGGGCGGCCAGCGGCACGGCGACGACCGCGACCATGGCGGTGGTGAGCGCCGAGTTCCGCCGGGCCGCCATTTCGAGGGCGATGGCGAGGTCGTAGACCAGCACGATGGCACCGACGACGCCGAGCGACAGCGCGCTGGCGACGAGCCCGGCGGCGGCGCTGCGATCGAAGGCGTCGTCGCGCCGGGATCCGTCGATCAGTCGGCGCACGCCGGCGCCCACGTCGAAGGTGGCCTGCAGGCCGCCGGCCACCAGCGTCTCCCCGGCGGCGACGGCGGCGGCGAGCGCGCCGTAGAGACCGAGGGCGGCGAGCGTCGCCCAGGCGAACGCGGCCGCGCCGACCGGGTCGCCGGCGCGGGCGGTGGTGGCGACGAGATCGATTACGGCCGTGACGACGGCCGCCGCCAGCGCCGAGGCGAAGGCGAGGGCGAACGCGGCACGAAAAGGGCGCGGCGGCATGAGCCTCTGAGATAGCACGCTCGCCGTCGACGATCACCATCTTCAAGTCGAGTTCTTGACGCCGCGGCCGGAGCCGGCGACGCTCGGCTCGTGCATCGCGTCGCGTGCTTCATCGTCCTGGTCGCCGTCGTCGCCGCCGTCGAGCGTCCGGGCGGTGCGCGCGCGGAGGTCCGCGATCCGCCGCGCTGGCGCTGGCGGGCAACGCTGGCGCAAGGCTTCGGCGGCGCCAGCGGCAGCGACGGCGTGGTCGCGCGCTTTCCCACCATGCTCGACGTAGGGGCGCGCGTCTGGGGGCCGCTGTCGCTGCAGGCGACGGCGATCGGCACCCTCGCCGGCGAGTACGCCACGTCGTGCGGGCAGCCGGTGCGGCCGAGCGCGATTGCCGGCACGCTCGGGGTGCGCGCCGATCTCGGCAACGGCCGCTCGGCGTCGTGGGTCGACCCGTGGGTCGAGGTCCACGGCGGCATCGGCGCCCAGGCGGGAGCGCACGAGCTGCCGGGCCGCTGTCCGCAGGCGGCGACGTTCGGCACCGCAGGCGCGCGCGGCGGCCTCGACGTCTGGCTCGGTCGCGGCGCCGTCACCGTCGCGGTCGCCTTCGACTACCTGCCGGTCGGCTCCAGCATCAGCTTCCTCCTCGGCGGCAGCTTCATCCTGTTCTAGCAGGGTGTTGAAGAACTCGCTCCGCGTCGTCGCGCTTGGTCTTTTCGGCAATCGCTTCGTTGCTCCTCGGTCAGTTCCCGAAGGGGAGCTTCCCTCGTCGCGCCTCGCGCTTCGCGAAAATCCACGTCGCGCGGCTCGGTCCGGAGTTCTTCAACACCTGCTAGGCGGGAGCGGCAGTGTCGCCGGTTGGCGCCGTGGGGCCGCGGGCGGTCGTCGGAGCCGTCTTGCCGGTACGCGCCCGCTACGCCGGCGGCCTTCCAGGCCGGCGGCACGTCCGGCCCCTCGGCTCGTCGCTGGCGTCCGCCCTTCGTGCGGAGCGCTCCTCGACGCCCGGCAAGACGGCTCCGGCGACCGCCCGCTCGATGGGCTCATGGGAAAACGGCGTCCAGGGGACGCGGACGGAGCTGCAGCAGCGGGTCTGGGCCTTCACGCGAGCACAGAGGCCCCGCGCGCACTGCCCCGCTGGGCGAGTTCCGCAGCACAGGCAAGGGGCAGAATCGAGCACAGCGGTCCGGTGGGGAGGACTGTTTGAGCCCAGCGGGGCAGTGTGCGTGGGGCCGGAGGTGGCGCTTTGGCGCGCTCTCGATGCGATGCGAGGCGATGCGATGCGATGCGAGGCGATGGCGATGCGATGCGGTGCGGTGTGAAAGCGGAGCTCCGTGACGTGACGAGAGCCGTTAGAGGCGGGAGCTACATCGCCGGGAGCCAGGCGGCGCCGTCGGAGAACATGCCGACGTTGACGAAGCCGTTGATGGCGAAGGCGTCGATGTTGATGAACACGACCGAGCCCGGGCGCATGACGTGGTCGCCCTCGCAGACGAGGACGCCGTTGACGCCGTCGGGACCGAGCACGAAGGCGTGCGCGTTGAGGCACGCCGTCGGGGGCAGGGGCAGCGTGCGCGTCGCCAGCGTCTGGGTGTCGATCGCAGTCATCTGATCGTCGCCCTGGTGCGGTACGTAGATCGTCTTGCCGTCTGGGCTGAAGCTGGCGAACATGGCCACGCCGTTGACGTTGACCGTCTTGCTGCCGTCCATCTGCATCGTGCTCGGGTCGAAGACGCGCACGTCGGCCGAGCGGTTGTCGCTGACCCACACCGTGCCGTCGGCGGGCGACACCCGCAGCGCGTACGGCGAGTAGCTCGGCTGATCGAGCGTGCCCGGGGTGGGGCCCACGTTCACCAGCGCCGTCACCGTCGGGTGTGTCTTGTCGGTCACGTCGAGCACCCCGATCTGGTCGCTGTTGGCGCAGGTGACGTAGAGCGTGTTGCCGTCGGCGGAGAGCCCTTCGCCGTGGGCGGTGGGGCAGACGTCGATCTTGGACACGCGGGTCATGGTCCTGGTGTCGACGATGGCGATGGCGCTGTACGCCGACTGGGGCAGGTTCATGCCGCTGAAGAGCGCCTGCTGCAGCTTGAGCAGATCGTAGTGGGACACGAACGCCCAGGTGCCGTCGTCCGAGAGGATGATGTCACCGGGGTTGGGATCGAGCGGCGCCTCGCCGAGCTCCTCGTTGGTCATGGCGTCCAGCTTGACCAGCGAGCCGGGGGCGCTGCCGGTGCCGTGCGAGCCGTGCGGGCCGGAGCCGGTGCCGGGCACGTAGTTCGACAGGTTGTAGTAGATGTACTTGCCGTCGGGCGACGCGGCCAGGTGGTGCGGCCCTTCGAGCTCGACGGGGATGTCGCCCACGGGGGCGTTGCCGAGCAGCACCGGCTGGACCGGGTCGACGTACGACAGCTCGTCCGACAGGTTGTCGGTGACGGCGAAGCGCGCCTGGTGCACGTACGCAGGCACCGGCGGCGTCGGCCAGTTGCCGTTTGCCGGGAAGCTCACCGACTGCGTACAGCCGCAGGCGAGCGCGCACAAGACAAAGCCACGCATGCTATGAAGTCTAGCACCATGCGGAAGCGAGCGATAAAGGCCAGCCGATGAGCCCCGAGCTGCCCGAAGCGGCGCGCGCCTTCGCCGATGGCGACGTCGATCTGCTTGCCGTCGGCGATCGACGAAGCGGCCGGCGAGGCGCTGGTGGCGCTGCTGGTCGAGCGCGGCGACGCGACTCGCCTGCAGCGCCTGGGCGACGCGCCCGAAAAGGCGCTGGCCAAGCGCGCGCGCAAGGCGCTGCATCTTCTGCGCACGCGCGGCGTCACCGCGCCGACGGCGCCGCGGCGCGAGTTCCGCCCGCAGGGGCCGTACGCGCCGGCCGAGGAGCTGTCGCTGGCGTCGATGATCGACGGCCGCGGCGAGCGCATCGTCTGGCTGGTGCGCGCCGTCGACAAGGGCTACGACATCTTCGAGGCGCAGCTCTCGGATGCGCGCGGCATCCTCGGCTTCACCACGGCCAACGCGCCGCGCAAGGACTGGCGCGCGCACGCCGCCCGCGTCGTCTCCGACGAGCGCATGGCAGTGGCGCGGATCTCGGAGCAGCACGCGCGCCAGCTCATCGAGGAGGGCTATCGGTTGACGCTGGCCCAGGGGCGGGTGCCGCCCGAGGAGTTCGCGCGGGCGCGGCTGGGCATGGGGCACTACGAGCCGGAGACGCGCCATCCCGCGCTCGACGCGGCGCCGCCGCTCGCCGATGCGCTCGACGCGCGGCCCCGGCTGGCGTCGCTGCACGCGCTGCCCGAGGTGCGCACCTGGATTCCGCCCGAGGAGTCGCTGCCGGCGCTCGACCTCGAGGTGGGCAACATCGTCACGTCGAAGCTGATCGTCGATCCGGCGCAGCGCGGCGAGCAGCTGGCGGCGGCGATCGTCAAGGTCGCGAGCGCGGCGCTGACGACCGACTACCGCGCGCTGCTCGCGGCGCGCCTATACGAGACGGCGCTGCTGCTGGCGTCGCGCGGCCGGCCGGAGGAGGCGCGCCTGGCCACGACGGCGGCGCAGCTCACGCTCGACGGCAGCGTCAGTGTGGCCGACAACCCGTTCGTGCTGCGCCTGTTCGACAAGGTGGTCAAGGCCCCGGCGGAGGAGGCGCCGGCGCCGGAGCGAGCGCCGAAGTCGCCGCTCGCTCCGTAGCGTCGAGGTAGCGGTCCATGTTGCGCACCGACGCCGCGAACAGGCCGGCCCCGTACTCGGCGCGCCCGAGGTAGTAGAGCGTCGCTGGGCGGCGGGCGGCGTAGGCGGCGTCGTCGACGAGCGGCTTCAGGCGATCGCAGGCGACGTCGTCGAGGTCGGCCTTGTACATGAGGTAGCCGGTCAAAAGCTGCAGGTCGAGCCCGCCCTCCTGGATGTAGCGCTCGGGCCACTTGCGCATGGCCATGAGCGCGTGCGCCCAGGCGCGGGCGCGCACCGCCCGCTCGACGACGAGGTAGTCGCCGAGGACCTTTTCGGGGAGCCGGGGCGGATCGAGGGCTTCGAGGCCCGTGGGATCGCCCGCTGCGTCGGCGAGCGGGATCTCGCGATCGTCGGTGTCGCGCTCGGCGAGCAGCTCGGTGAGCCGCTGCACCCGCGTGCCCGGCGGCGCGCCATGGCGCCGGGCGGCGGCGAGGAAGCGATCGGCGGCGGAGCGCTTGCCGTGGGCGAGCAGCGAGCGCGCCAGGCGCAGCTCGGTCTTCCAGCGCTCGTCACCCGCGCCGAGGCCGACGAGGTAGCGATCGAAGCGCCCGTAGGGCCACTCGGTGCCGTAGACCTTGGCCAGGTAGGGATCGGCGGTGCGCGTGAGCCCGAGCAGATCGCGCGGCGCCGCGAACTCGATGAGCGCGTTGTCGTCGGTGTTGAGCGGCGAGCCGGCGGTGAAGGCGGGGAGCTCGTCGGGCGTGAGCAGCAGGTAGGCGAGGACGTCGTCGGCCGACTCGACGCCGCCGCGCTTGAGCTCTCTGCGCAGGCGTCTCGTCGGCGAAGCTGTGCGACAGCGCCGCGATGTCGAGCGTGAGCGGATGGTTGGTGGCGACGAGGATGATGTCCGACGAGAGATCCTCGGCCGCGAAGACGTAGACGTAGGGGAACACCTCGGCGAACGGCGCAGGATGGTCTTGATGTTCCACGGCGCCATCTCGTAGAGCTGCGCCCACTGGCAGAAGATGCCGTCGTCGGCCAGGCGCGCGCGCGCCAGCTGCCAGTACTCGCGCGTGAACAGGTTCGACACGCCGGTGATCCACGGGTTCGACGGCTCGCCGACGATGACGTCGTACTGGTCCGTCGCTGCGTCAGGAAGTTGCGCCCGTCGCCGACGACGGATCTGCACGCGCGGGTTCTTCTCCGGGCGGTGGTTCACGGTGTCGAAGAAGTGCGTGCCGCCTCGATGACCGCGGGCTCGAGCTCGACGACCTCGGCGTGGCGATCGGGAACTGCGTGACGGCGCCGGCGGTGACGCCCGAGCCGTAGCCGACGACGGCGGCGCGCGGCTTGGCTCGGCCTGGGGGTGCGCCGCGTGCAGAAGAGAAGCGGCAAGAGGCCGACCATGATCTGCGTCGGCATGTCGTCGTCGTTCGAGGCGTCGACCTTGCCGTTGTTCTTGAGCGAGACGGTCTTGCGCCACTGATCGACCGAGACCGTGGTGGCGATGCCGTCCTTGTAGTAGACCAGCTTGGGCATCTGCCACTTCTTCGACGCGATGATGTCCTTGGCGATCGACACGCGGAAGAGCCCCGCCGAGAAGTGGCCAGGTTCCAGCGCGGCAGGGCGAGGACGGGGCCAGCGCCAGCACCGGCAGGAGCGCCGCGGCGACCAGGCGCTTGCGCGGGGCTGCGCGACCACCAGGAGCGCGGCGGCGAGGACCAGGTCGGCGACGGCGCCGATGCCGAGGCCGCGCTGCAGGCCGAGCCACGGGCAGCACGACGAAGCCGGCGACGAACGAGCCGACGATGGCGCCGAGCGTGTTGAGCGCGTAGGCGCGTGCCGACGTCGCGGCCGACCGACTCGAGCGAGCGCGCCGACCACGCGCATGGTGAGCGGGAAGACGCCGCCCATGCACAGCGTCGCCGGCAAGACCGCCAGGGCGGCGAGCAGGAACTGGCAGAAGAGGATGCCGTCGACGGAGAAGCTGCCGCCGCGCAGGAGGGCGAGGAAGACCGCAGGGCAGCTTGTCGATGCACGAGGTACGACAGGCCGATCATGGCCGCGGTGCCCAGGTGCACGCCGGCCAGCCACTCCATGGGTCGCGCTGGTGCGCGCCGTCAGGCGCGACAGGAGCGCGGCGCCGCCGCCAGGCCGATGAGGAACGCCAGCAGGATGAGCGTGAACGAGAAGACCGACGAGCCGATGATGATCGCCAGCGCGCGCGTCCACAGCACCTGAGCGACCATGGCGGTGGCGCCCGAGCAGCGCGAAGGCGGCGAGCGCGACCCGGCGCTGCAGGAGCGTGGCGTCGAACGTGGGTGGCGCCGGATCGTTCGTGGGCGGCGCACGGCCGCCAGCTCGTCGTCGGCGGGGGGCTCGAGCCAGCGGCGCCCGAGCCAGACGGCGGCGGCGAGGCAGAGGTTGGTCGCGGCGGCGGTGTCGTTGGTCGCGCGCACGCCGACGTCAGGCAGGAGCACGAAGCCGGCGACGAAGGTGCCGACCACGGCGCCGAAGATGTTGACCGCGTAGAGCGTGCCGACCGTGCCGGCGACCGAGGTGCCGTCGTCGCGCACGAAGTGGCGCGACAAGAGCGGCAGGGTCGCGCCCATCAGCGTCGTCGGCACCAGCAAAAGGAGCGCGGCGGCGACGAAGCGCACCAGCGACAGGCCGACCGCGGAGCTGCCGAGAGCGCGGTACATGGCGGCGTTGAGCGCCGGGTAGCCGGCGAGCACCAGCGGCACGGCGAGCGCGTAGAGGCCGACGCCGGCCTCGGCCAGGGCGTAGGCGCGCAGCCGATCGGCGATGCGATCGGCGAACCGTCCCGCCAGCCACGACCCGAGGGCGAGGCCGCCCATGAAGACCGACAGCACCGTCGAGATGGCCAGCGTGGTCGAGCCGAAGACCAGGGTCAGCTCGCGGGTCCAGACGGCCTCGAAGACCAGGCCCGAGGCGCCGGAGAGGAAGAAGCAACACAGGACGAGGGCGGTCACGCGGCCGAAAGGCTAGCATTGGCGCGCCGATCGATCTAATACAAGGCAACCCTGGGCCCGCCGGGGTGGGTCGAAGGGGAGTGATCGTCGCTTTGGTGAAATCGGTACCCATGGAACGCGCACCCGCTGTAGCCCCCGGCCGGGACGCCGAGCTGGCGCTGGTCGAAGCCTGCCGCCGCGGCGAACGCGAGGCGCAGCACGCCTTCTACGAGAAGTACCGGCGGCGCGTCTTCTCGCTGATCGCGCGCATCGTCGGGGCGCAGGACGCCGAGGAGCTGGCGCAGGAGGTCTTCCTGCGCGCCTACCGCGGCCTGGCGAAGTTTCGCGGTGACGCCCAGCTCTCGACGTGGATGTACCGGCTGGCGGTCAACGCCGCCCTGTCGCACGCGACCCGGACGCAGGCGCGCCAGCGGCGCGATCTCGGCGAAGAGGCGCTGATGGCGCTGCCGGCGGAGGACGCGCCGGCGACCGATCCGCGCCTGCGCGCCCGCCTGGAGCGCGCGCTCGCGGATCTGCCGGCCGGGTACCGCGCCGTGCTGGTGCTGCACGACATCGAGGGGCTGCAGCACGAAGAGATCGCCGAGATCCTCGGCTGCCGCGTCGGTACCTCCAAGTCGCAGCTGCACAAGGCGCGCGCCAAGATGCGCGAGCTGCTCGGAGGGGCGCCGTGAGCGGCCGCGGCCAGTGCGACGTAGCGCGGCTGTCGGCGCTCGTCGACGGCGATCTCTCGGCGCGCCAGACGGCGCGCGTGCGCGCCCACGTCGATGGGTGCGCCGGCTGCGCGCGGGCGCTGGCCGATCTCGAGATCATGAAGCGCGGCCTCTCCGCCATGCCCGAGCGGGCCGGCGAGGACAACTGGAGTATCGTCGTCAATCGGCTGGCCCAGCCGGCGCTAGCCGAGCCGCGGCGCTGGTGGCCAAGCGTGGGCTGGCGCTGGATCGTGCCGTCGCTGGCGCTGGTGGCGATGGTCGCCGGCGGCGGCGCCTGGCTGCGCTGGCACAAGGGGCGCGGGCTGTCGGCCAACGCGGTGATCGCCGAGGCCGAGTCGGAGTTCCACAAGGCGGACGAGCACTATCGCCGCGCCGTCGACGAGCTGCGTCGGGTCGCCGAGAACCAGCGTCGCGACTGGCCGGTGCCCAAGCGCGCCGAATACGACGCGGCGCAGGCGCAGCTCGAGGCGGCGGTGACGCGCTGCCACGAGGTGGCCGAGGAGCAGCCCTCCGACGTCGACGCCGAGGAGCTCTTGTTCGCCGCCTACCGCAAGGAGATCCGCTTCTACGAGGATCAGATGATGCGGGAGGCGCAGTGAAGCTCGCCGCGCTGGCCGTCCTGTTGGTCCCGTCGCTGGCGCTGCCCGCGGCCGCCGAGGAGAACGAGGTCACCTTCGCCAGCGTGCCGGCGCCGGGCGTGGAGTCGATCGTCATCGAGCAGCCGCAGGGGCGTCTCGAGCTCAACGGCTGGGACAAGCAGGAGGTGCGCGTCGTCGCGCACAAGCATGCCCGCGACGAAAAGACGCTCGATCAGCTCACCGTCGACTTCGTCATGTTCGACGGCAAGATTCGCATCCGCACCGGCGTGCGCGTCGACGACACCTTCCGGCCGCTGCCGGCCGCCGACGGCGCCGGCATCGATCTCACGATCACGGCGCCGCGCAACGTCAACCTGCGCGCGCAGACCTGGAGCGGCAACATGGACGTCAGCGGCTTTCGCGCCGGCGCCGAGCTGTCGTCGCGCGGTGGCGAGGTGCACGCCTGGGACATCGACGGCGAGGTGCACACCAAGGCCTTGCGCGGCAAGCAGCGGCTGAGCGCGATCCGCGGCAACGTCGAGGCCGACGGCGTCACCGGCGACGTCGAGCTCGACGCCATCGACGGCGAGGCGCTCGAGGCCACGGTCGTCGACGGGCAGATCGTCGCCCGCCGCATCCATTCGCCGCTGGTGCGCCTGTTCTCGAGGTCGGGCGGCGTGGTGCTGATGGGGGCGACACGGCCGGGGCGCGCTACCTCATCACGGCGCTGCAGGGCGAGGTGCGCCTGGTGCTCGAGCACACGCCGTTCACCGTCAACGCGCGGGCGCCCGACGGCGCCGTCAAGAACGGCTTTCAGCTCACGCACTCCGTCGGCTCGCCGACCACGCTGACCGGCGAGTTCCTCGGCGGCGGGCCGCAGCTCGAGCTCACCGCCGCGCACGGCAACGTCATCCTCGAGCCCGCGGCGCCGTAGCGGCGCCCGCTCAGTTGGCCTGGTCGCGCTTGTTGCGCTCGATCTCGACGAGGATGTCGAGCGCGTGCGCCAGCGTCTCCAGCCGCCCGGTCAGCGAGTAGTAGTAGGCCTCGTCGACGGGGGGCGAGGATTCGAGCGCCTCCAACAGCGGGCCGGTGAGCCCCACGGTCGTCGTGAAGGAGGCGTCGTAGCCTTCGACCTCCTCGCCGCGCAGCGCCTCGGCCGCCATGCCGATGGGGTGGAAGGTCAACGGCGCGGGGGCCAGCTCGACCTGCCAGCCGGCGGGGTCGTCGCCTTCGAGGATCCACTTGCCGCCGAAGCGCTTGATCGCGACCTGTCCCAGATAGGCGCCGAGCGCGGGGGCCACGAGCGCCAGCACTTCGGGCTTGAGCGCCTCGGCGCGGGCGGTGGTGGTGATGTAGTGGTCGACGTAGGCGAGTGACTCCTCCGAGTCATCGAGCTCGACGCCGACGGCGCGCTGCACGTATTTGCGCGCCGCATCATAAAAGGGCTGGACGGGGGCCGGTGTCATCGGGTGATAATGATCGCACTATGGGGAGCCGCGTCTATGCCGGACGGACTGCCTCCACGCGGACCGAGCGCGTCGTCTACTGCTGCCCGTGCGGTGAGCGCTTCACCGCCTCGGTGTGGCGGGCCGTCGACGCCCGCGACGAGGCGGAGGCAAAAAAGCTGCAAGACGGCACGCTCAACCACGTGCGCTGCCCGTCGTGCGAGGCGCGGGCCGAGGTGCAGGTGCCGGTGCTGTTCCACGACGGCGCGCACGAGCGGCTGGTGCTGGTCCTACCCGAAGGGCTGCGCCACCGCGAGCTGCACGAGCGCGCGGCGCTGTTCCGCGAGCTCGCCGACGACGGCGCAGCGCCGACGGCCTACGTGCTCGAGGCGGCGGTGGTGTTCGGCGCCGCGGGCCTGCGCGCGCTGCTGGCGCCGCCGCCCACGGACGCGGCCTTCGACGCGGCGTCGTCGGACCCGACGCCGGTGGTACACATCGCCGACGAGCCGGCGCTCGCGGTCGTGGTGGACCGGCGCGCGGAGGTGACCCCACCGGCGCTGGCGCTGTTGCCGTCGCTCAAGGACGAGGAGACGCCGGCGCCGCAGCCGGCCTGGGGCGTGACCCAGGTCGATCGGCACGCGCCGTCCGAGTCGGGCGAGCACACACGGCCCCACATGACCGTGCCCGATCCGCGGGCGGCGGTGACCGAGCGCTGGATGGCGGGGCGCGAGGGGCCTGCCGCGTTCCTGGTCGAGGATCAGGTGCTGGTGTGCGCGTCGCTGCCGCAGGCGGCGCTGGAGGCGTTCTTGCCCGGGCACATCGAGCTGCGGGTGCAGCTGCACCGGCTGCCGTCGTATCCGCTGCTGGCGCTGACGCTGTTGGCGCTCGATCCGCCAGGCGGGCCGTCGCGGCCGCGGCCCGAGGAGGCGCGGGTGCTGTCGCTGTCGCTGGACATCGCACGGGCCGCGCACCGCGTGGTGCTGGAGGCGCTCGGCCGCCGCTGCACGCTCAAGCTCGAGCTCTACGACTCGCAGTATCTGCCGGTCGTGGCGCACACGGTGGGCGCGTCTTTGGAGGAGAACGTGCGGCGGCTGGTCGCCGAGGCCAAGGACGCCCTCGAACGGCTGGCGCCGGCGACGCGCAGCTTCGAGCGCGCGCGCACGCAGTTCTTCTCCGCCGGTTACGATCGTCTGGGGCGCACGCCGATCGATCTGCCCGCCAGCGACGAGCCGCTCGATCGTCCCGGCCTGGTGCGCGCCGCCCTGTCGACGGTGGCGCGCTGGAGCGAGCCCAACGCCGAGGCCTACCTGGTGGAGATCCGCTCCCTGCCGCTCGGCGAGTGGCGCGGGCTGCGGGCGCGGGTGGTCCGGCGCGCCCTCGACGTCGGGGTCGCCGTGACCAAGCCGCTGGTCGAGCGCACGGTCAAGGACCACACGATGCCGCTGCCGTCGTGGCCGGAGCTGCTCGAGGTCCAGATCAAGCGCTTCACCGAGGTCGCGGCGCGGCTCAAGCCCAACGACCTGTCGGCGACGGAGGAGGCGGACAACTGGGAGCTGCTCCTGCGGGAGTGCTCGCTGGCCGGCGTGGCCATCGACGAGCAGGTGCGCAAGCTGGCGCAGGCGTCGCTCAAGCGCGCGCGCGTCGGCACCGGCGGCGGCGTCGACCTGCGCACGCTGGCCACGGCCGAGCTGACCGCGCTGCTCGAGCAGAAGGAGCTGCGCCGCGACGCGGCCGTCATCCTGTGCGAGCGGCGCGAGACGCCGACCCTGCCCGCGATCTTTCCGGTCGTGCGCAAGATGACGCGCCACGAGGCCAACGTGGTCCTGCCGGCGGTGACGCGCTTCGGCGGTGCGGCGGAGCGCTGGCTGCTCGAGGGTCTGAAGTCGAAGAAGTCGTTCATGCGGCAGGGCTGCGCGCTGGCGCTGGGCGCGCTCAAGACGCCGGCGGCCATCGACGCCCTGTGCAAGCTCCTGGTCACCGAGCCGACCGAGATCTGGGGCGAGGTGGCGCGGGCGCTCGGCGATGCCGGCGGAGCGGCGGTGGCGACGCTGGGCAAGCTGGTGCGCGAGGTCGACCTCGACGAGCGCGACCGGGTGGTCGAGGCGCTGGCGCACATCGCGGCGCGGGGGGAGAAGGGGGCGCGCCAGGCGGTGGAGCTCCTGGCCGGGGGGCGCGACACGCTGATCGCGTCGTCGGCGCAGCGGGCGCTGGCGCGCGTGGCCGAGGTCCGCGCCGCGGACGCCGAGCTGCGCCGGTCGCAGCAGGAGGGGACGGTGGTGCGCGGCTTCTCGCGCCGCTTCTACGACGTTCTGGGGGGCGCCAGCGGCGACACCGGCGCGATCGAGCTGTCGCCGGACGAGCTGGAGGCGGTCGAGGAGGACGACGTGTCGGAGTTCGAGACGGACGACGACGAGATCGTCACCCACACCAACATTCCCGTGCTGTCGGCGCCGAAAACGGTTGCCAAGGCGTCCATCGACGGCGAATCTACCAGTCCCACTCCGAAGTCGACCTTGCCGCGAGGACGCGGTTGAGCTTACAATCGAAGATCGCGCGGTCATGAGAGTCGGCATCTTTTCTGATACACACTCGAACCTCGAGGCGCTGACGGCAGTGCTGGGCGCCTTCAAGCACGAAGGCGTCGACAAGTTCGTCTGCCTCGGCGACACCGTCGGCTACGGCGCGTCGCCCAACGAGTGCTGCGACCTCGTCCGCGAGGCGGCGGCGTTCACCATCCTCGGCAACCACGACGCCGCCGTCGCCGGGCGCATGGACTACAGCTACTACTACGACGCCGCCCGCCAGGCGCTCGACCTGCACGCGTCGATCCTGTCGCCCGAGAACATGGAGTGGCTGCAGCAGCTGCCGTACGAGGTGCGCGAGGGCGGCGCCGACTCACCCAACGGCATGCCCAAGGACCACGTGATCTCGTTCTGCCACGGCTCGCCGATCAACCTCGAGGAGTTCGAGTACATCTTCGCGCCCGAGCAGGCGGCGCGCTGCCTGCCCGAGTGGGATCGGCTGGCGGACGTCACCTTCATCGGCCACTCGCACCTGTGCAAGTCGTTCGCGCTGGGCAACGACGACGTGCACGAGGTGGTGGCGCAGAAGTTCGAGCTGCGGCCCGGGCACAAGTACATCATCAGCGTCGGCTGCGTCGGGCAGCCGCGCGACTACGACAACCGCGCCAGCTACACGATCTACGACTCGGACCAGCGCATGTTCGAGTTCAAGCGCGTCGCGTACGACATCGACGCGGCGGCGCAGAAGATCTTCGGCGCCAAGCTCGAGCGCAACTTCGGCAACCGCCTCTTCATCGGCGTCTAGCGGCGATGCCGGTCGGATAGGGCCCGCAGGGGCGGCGTCGCGGGTCTGTAAGGCCGCCGGCGTAGCGGTGCGTAGCGGGTCGGTCCTGCGAAGGCGGCTCCGACGACCGCCTGCGGCCCCTCGGCGCCAACTGACCGGCATCGCGCTCAGCGGCGGGAGAGCTTGACCGGCGGATTGGCCGCAGGCGGTGCCGGGGGCAGAAGGACGTGCTCCGAGGGCATGCGCGCGGCGAGCGCGCGATACCGCTTCTGCCAGAACGCATCCATGCCGCGCCGCGGCGCCGGCAACAGGGCCGCCAGCTGCGCCGCCTCGTCGCTCGAGAGCTCGTCGGGCAGCTTGCCGAAGTACTTCTCGGCGGCGTCCTGGATGCCGTAGACGCCGGGGCCGAGCTCGACGAGGTTCAAGTAGAGCTCGAGGATCCGCCGCTTGTCGAGGACCTGCTCGAGCCGCCACGCCAGCACCGCCTCTTCGAGCTTGCGTCCGAGCGTGCGCTCGTCGCCCAGCCAGAGGTTCTTGGCGACCTGCTGCGTGATGGTCGAGGCGCCGCGGTCGAAGCGCCCGGCGTCGAGGTCGGCGGCGAGCGCGTGGCCGATGCGATCGACGTCGAAGCCGTGGTGGGAAAAGAAGCGGCCGTCCTCGGCGACGAGGAAGGCGCGCACCACCTGCGCCGGCAGGGAGTCGAGCGCGCGCCACGATGGATTCGTCGGGACGAGCGGGATGAGGCGCCCCTGCGCGGAGTGCTGGACCAGAACCGGCGCGTTGGCGCGCACGAGCGAGGCGACGTCGGCCAGCGGGGCATCGGCGCGCGCGCGGCAGCCGTTGACGCCGCCGACGTCGAGCCGGAGCGCGCCCGCGTCGTCGGCGTCGCCCGAGATCTGCACGCGGCCGCCGATCTCGCCGTCGACGAGGAGGCCGTCGAGGTGCGGCACCAGCGCCCGCGGCAGCGACGCCAACAGATCGGCGCACGCCGTCTTGGGCAGCGAGGCGGCCAGGTCGAACGCGCCGCCGGGCTCGGCGCTGCCGTCGATGATCACGCGCGTCTTGCCGACGCCCAGCTCGAGCGCGCGCGCGATCAGCGCGCCGCCGCGCCAGTCGAGCTCGCCGTCCACCCGGGCGTGCACGCCGGCGACGGGCCGGCTGGCGATCGCCGGCGAATCGAGCGTGACGTCGTCGATGTCGAGCCGCGTGGTGGCGCGCGCGCCGTCGTCGTCGGCCTCAAAGAGGATCTTCCCGCTGGCCGTCGCCGCGCCGAGCGACAGGCCGCGCGGCGCCGCCAGCTCGCCGAGCGCCAGCCGCTCCAGCTGCGCCTGGCCGGCCACGCCCTCGCCGTCGATTCGTGCCGTCGTCGAAAGGCCCGGCCGCGCCGCGCGGACCAGCCACGCGCCGTCGGGCGCGCGGGTGGCGGCGCCAGCGAGGTCGCCGACGCCACCCAGGCGCGCACCGGTGAAGGCCAGCCGCTCCAGCCTGCCGCCTTCGGTCTCGAGCCCGACCTCGTCGATAGACAGGCCGAGGCCACCGAGCCAATGCTCCGCCGGCAGCGTCGCGGTCACGCGCCGAAGCGCGACGCGCGCGTGGCCGTGCAGCCAGCTCGCCTCCACCTCGCCCACGGTGCCGAGCTCGGTGGCGAGGTCGTGGGCACGTACCCGCGAGATGCGCCGCACGCCGCCGAGCGCCGCCCATGGGTCGACGTCGACGACGAGGCGCGACGCCGCCCAATCGCCGGTCGCCACGTCACGCGCCTCCAGCCGCGCCGGCCAGCCGAGCCGCACCGCGCCGACGGTGACCGCGGCTTCATCGACCCCGAGCGCCTGCGCCAGCGCCGCCCGCATCGCCGGGGCCAGCTGCGGGTAGTGGTACTGCCAGAGCGACACGCTCCACGCTGCGCCGCTCGCCGCCGCGAGCGCCGCCAGCGCCAGCTGCGAGCGTGCGCGCACGGCTAGTGCGGCTCCGTCGGCTGCGCCCGCCGCTCGGGCCCGTCATAGCTCCGCTCGTCGAGCCGCAGGCGCCGCGTCCCCGACGGGCGACGGGCAGTGTGCAGCCGCGCTTCGTGGAGCACCGCCTCGACCAGATCCTCGAACGTCAGCCCCGCGGCGTGCGCGATCTTGGGCGCCAGCGAGTGCGGCGCCAGCGACGGCAGCGTGTCGACCTCGAGCACGTGCTCGTTGCCGCGCTCGGAGACGACGATGTCGACTTCGCACAGCCCGGTGCACTCGAGCGCGCGGGTGGCGCGCATGGCCAGCGTCAGGGCGCCGCGCAGCCGCTCGGGCGACAGGCGCGGCGGCGCGTACAGCGGCATCGCCCCCTGGTGGCGCGCGGCGTAGTCGAACAGCCGTCCGGCGCGATCGACCTCGACCGCGCCGAGCGGCCGCCCGCCCAGCACCGCGACGTGGATCTCGGCCCCGTCGACAAAGCGCTCGACCAGCACGTGGTCGTCGAAGCGCAGCGCCTCCTCGACGGCGCTCTCGAGCTCGTCGAGCTCCTCGGCGCGGCGCACGCCCAGCGACGAGCCCTCGGCGCGCGGCTTCACCACCGACGGAAACCCGAACGAGCCGTGCTGCTCGCCGGGAGCGCCTTCGCCGCGGACGTGCACGTAGTAGGGCGGCGTCGACAGGTTGTGCTGGCGGAAGAGCTCCTTGGCCTTGAGCTTGTCCATCGCCAGCGCCGAGGACAGCACCGACGAGCCGGTGTAGGGGATGCCGAACAGCTCCAGCATGCCCTGGACGCAGCCGTCCTCACCGTAGCGGCCGTGCAGGGCCAAAAAGGCCACGTCGACGCGCTCGGCGCGCAAGACGAGGTCGAGGTCCGAGTCGACGAACACCTTGACCGCGTCGAAGCCGCGCTCGATCAGCGCCGCATACACCGCCTCACCGGTGCGCAGCGACTGGTCCCGCTCGCTCGACAGGCCACCCATCAGGACACCGATTCGACGACCGCGCATGCGTGGGTTCATCTCAAGCTCCGTGCCGGGGGCGAAGGCCGCAGGCGCCGCCGATGGTTCGCGGTCGGTGTCGCGGCGGACACGCCGTCCGTGTCATCTCTTCTGGGTACAGGTGCCCGTCGACACGAGCAACTTTTTGCGCTAACGATCCGCCCCTATGACTTTTGTCGAAGCAGCGATCGAGATCCTCAAGCGCGAGGGCAAGCCCTTGTCGAGCCGCCGCCTGGCCGAGCTGGCGGTGAAGTTGAACCTACTGTCGGTGGTCGGGCGCGATCCCGAGTCGACGATGCAGGAGCGGCTCGAGGACGCGCTCGAGCACGTCGCGCGCCATCCCGACCTGGTACGGCTCAAGCCCGACACCTTCGGGCTGCACGCCTATCCGCCCCAGCCCTACCCGGTCAACGGCACGCAGGCGCACGCGGCGCCGGCCGAAGGGGGGGGCGAGGCGCCGGCACCCGCGGAGAAGAAGGGGCGGCGACGTCGTGGCCGCGGCGGCCGCCGCAGCGACGAGGCGGCCGCCGGGGGCGAGACCGCAGCGCCCGTCGAGGCGGCTGCCGACGAGCCCGAGGTGGTGGAGGAGGGCGAAGCGGGCGAGCCGGCGCCGGCCGGCGAGGCTGGCGCACCCACGGGCGAGAAGCGCCGCCGCCGCCGCCGTGGCGGGCGCGGCCGCCGCCGTCGCGAGGGCGAGGTCGTCGAGGCCAAGCCGTCTGCCGCGTCCGTGCCGGAGGCGGAGGAGGGGGCCGAGGAGGAGCTGGAGCCGGTCGACGAGCAGCCGTCGGCGCTCGCCGAGCAGCCGTCGGAAGCGACGGCCGCGGGCACCCCCGCCGGCGAGGGCGAGGTCGCGGCCGACGGCGAGGACGCCGAGCTGCTCGACGAAGAGGCCGGGCCCGAGGAGGAGGAGATCGACGAGATCGACGAGCACACCGGCCCGCTGCTGGCGCCGGCCTTCGGCGCCGAGGACGTCACGCGCACCGACGACGATCGCACCGTGCGCCCCGAGATCCGCGGCAGCCGCGACGATCGTCGCCATCGCGGCCACAAGGAGCGCCACGACCGGCACAAGGAGCGCAAGGGCCCGGAGCACAAGGCGCACGAGCCGCGGCACGAGGCCAGGGAGCGGCCGCCGGCGCCGCGGGAGCCTCGCGCGCACGAGCCGCGTCCGCCACACGAGCCGCGTCCGCCACACGAGCCGCGTCTGGCGCACGAGCCGCGTCCGGCGCACGAGCCGCGTCCGCACGAGCCGCGTCCGCACGAGCCGCGTCCGGCTTACGAGCCGCGCACTGGGGGCCTCCTCGACGCGCTGCTCGAGCTCATGCGCACCTCCGACGGGCGCCCGATGCACGTGCGCCACCTGGTCGACACCGCGCTCAAGCGCCGCGCCATCGACGACAAGACGCAGCCCGCGGACCTGGTGCGCCTGGCCCGCGCCGCGCTCGTGCGCGAGCAGCGCGATCGCGAGGCCGACGGCCTGCGCCCGCGCGTGCGCGCGCTCGGCGGCGGCCACTACGGCACTGTCGACAAGAAGCTCGATCCCGAGCTGCTGCAGGCCGAGCGCGAGCTCGGCGACCGCGCCGGCCGCCTGCGTGACGCCACGCGCGCCGCGGTGCGTCGCCGCTTGGGGCGCATGGCCCCGGCGGCGTTCGACGCCCTCGGCCGCACCCTCGCCGACAAGCTGGGCATCAGCGGGCTCGAGCTGCTCCGGCGCGGCGAGGGCGTCACCTATTGGGGCGGCACGCGCCCCCGCGGCGTCGCCACGACCCGCGTCATCGTCGCCTTCCGCCCCGGCGAGGGCGAGGTGAACCGGCGCGCCGTCGGCGAATTGCGCGCCGGCCTGGCTGCCAAGGGCTACGACGAGGGCCTCCTGCTCGCCGCCGGCCGCCCCAACGCCGAGGCGCTCGCCGAGCTCAAGCAGGGCGGCGTCACCCTCTACGACGGCGCGGCGCTGGCGACCCTGCTGGTCAAGCACGGCCTCGGCGTACGCCGCGTCGCCATGCCCATCGACTACCTGGACCTCGACTTCTTCTCGGAGCTGCAAGAGGGCTGATGCGCTGGCAGTGGCTCGGCCGCGTCGACTACGCCGACGCCGTGGCGCGCATGGAGGCGCTGCGCGCCCGCATCCTGGACGGTGACGATGCGGCCGAGACGCTCCTCTTGCTCGAGCACGCGCCGGTCATCACGCTCGGCCGCCGCGCCCGCGCCGAGCACATCGTCGCCTCCCAGGCGGCGCTGGCGGCGCGCGGCGTCACCGTCGTCCAGTCCTCACGCGGCGGCGACGTCACCTACCACGGTCCCGGGCAGCTCGTCGCCTATCCCGTGATGCGCCTTGCCGGCGGCGTCGTCGATCACGTGTGCCGGCTGGCCAGGGCGGCCATTGCGGTCGCAGGCGGGCTCGGCATCGAAGCGCGCTTCGATCGCGCGCGTCCCGGCGTGTGGGTGGACGAGCGAAAGCTGGCCGCGGTCGGCGTCCACGTGCACCGCCGCGTCGCCATCCACGGCCTGGCCCTCAACGTCACCACCGCGCTCGACGCCTTCGATCTGATCGTCCCCTGCGGACTGCGCGACGTGCGTGTGACATCGATCGAAGAGCGTTGCGGCAAGGCGCCGCCGCTGGAAGCCGTCGCCGCCGCGTTCGCCGCGGCGTTCGCCGCAGCTCGCGAGCGGTCGGACCGCCTGCGCCTCCGCCGATCCCCCGTTGCTTTTGCGCCCCTCGTCCGTAGAATAGCCGCCAGTGCGTTCGGGACGGCGCGTTCGACGCCGGGACGCCATTGGATGGGTCATTCGCGCCGGTTGTCGCATCCTGGTACTGCACAACCGCGATTTCGACACCGCCAACGATCCGGAGTTTGCCTCGCGCGCCGACGTGGAGAACGCCGCGCGCGACGTCGTCGCGGGCGCTGGCCGCGCGCGGCCACTCGGTCGACCGGCTCGGCGTGCCGCCGGGGCCGCTCGACGCGGTCGCCGTCGCCGCCGACGTCGTCGGGCGCGCGCCCGATCTGGTGTTCAACTTGTGCGAGTCGCTCGGCGGCGACGCGCGCCACGAGATGGTCCTGCCATCGCTGTTCGAGCTCGCCGGGGTGCGCTACACCGGCTCCGGCCCGCTGGCGCTCGCCACCGCGCTGAGAAAAGATCGCACCAAGGCGCTCTTGCGTGCGCACTGGCGTGCCGACGCCGCTGGCCGCCGTCAGCACCGACGGCACGCTGCCCGCCGCGCCACCGCCGTTTCCCTGCATCGTCAAGCCGGCGCGCGAGGACGCGTCGACGGGCATCTGGCTGCGCTCGGTGGTCAAGACGCGCCGCGAGCTCGCCGCTCGCGTGCGCCGAGGTGCACGCGCGCTATCGCCAGCCGGTCCTCGTCGAGGAGTTCATCCCCGGCCGCGAGCTCTACGTCTCGCTGCTCGGCAATGGCGAGACGCTGACCGCGCTGCCGATGCACGAGGTCGACTTCTCCGCCATGCCGGACGGAGCGCCGCACATCGTCACCTACGACGGCAAGTGGGATCCCGCCTCGCAGGAGTACAAGGGCACGCGCTCGGTGCGCGCCGAGGTCAGCGCCGCCGTGGCCGAGCGCTGCGCCGCCGCCGCGCGCGCCGCCTTCGTCGCTCTCGAGCTGTCCGACTACGCGCGCGTCGATCTGCGCCTGGCGGCCGACGGCACGCCCTACGTCATCGACGTCAACCCCAACTGCGATCTCTCCGAAGGTGCCGGTGTCTGCCGCGCGGCTTCGTTCGGCGGGCTCGCCTATCCCGATCTCATCGAGCGCATCGTCTCGGCGGCGATGGCGCGTCATTCGAAAGCGAGCTCTCATGTCCTCCGAAACCGTGCTGCAACGAATCGAGCCCCCGCACCCGCCCCTGCCGGCGCTGCGGCAGGTGCGCCCGCTGCAGCTCCGCGACCGCGCGCCACTACACCAGCTGCTGACGAGGGACGGGCTGTTCACGCGCGAGGAGATCGCGGTCGCGCTCGAGCTCGTCGACGGCGCGCTCGCTGAGCCGGGCGGCGAGTACCGCGTCCTCATCGCCGAGCTCGACGGCGCGCTGGTGGGCTACGTTTGCTACGGCCCGACGCCGATGACCGAGGGCAGCTGGGACCTCTATTGGATCGTCACCGACCCCGGCGCGCGCAAGAGCGGCGTGGCCCGCGCGCTCGTCGGCACGATGGAGGCCGAGCTGCGCGCCGCCGGTGCCCGCCTCGTCCGCGTCGAGACCTCGCGCCTCGACGGCTACGGCGCCGCGCGCGCGTTCTACGAGCGGCTCGACTATCCGGTGTGCGCGGTGCTGCCCGACTTCTATCGGCCGGGCGACGATTTGCTGGTCATGGTCAAGAGGCTCTGACCTTCGCCCCGACGCGCGCTACAATCCTGGGGTGACGCGTCTCGCCTGCCTCTTCGTCGCGCTCGCCGCGCTCGGCTTCGGCTGCAAGCGGCCGGCCAAGGCGGCGCCGCCGCCGCCCGAGATCGCCGAGGTGCGCGTCGTCTACAAGGGGCAGGAGCTGCCGGGCGCGCCCAAGCTCGATGTCACCGCGCTGACTGCGGCGGCGCGCGCGGCCATCGTCTCGTCGAGCGGCGTGCCGGTGCGCGAAGACGGCGGCGTCGACAGCACCCGGCCGCGCCGCTATCGCCTGCGCGTGGAGCTCGAGATCGGCGCCGCCGAGGACGTCCGCGCCCACCGCGGCAACCTGCGCGCGCTCGTCGACGCCAAGCTGTCGCCCATCGGCGGCGAGCCGGGCGCGCTCTCGTTCGAGCAGACGGCGCTGGCAGAGCGCGCGTTCACACCGGGCAAGCCGGGCGAGCCGGCCTGGCAGGCGCACGCCGAGCACGCCATCCGCGACTGCGTCGGCGGCGTCGGCGCGCGCATCAAGCTCGCCGACGGCGACCCGGGCGCGGTCGTTGCCGCCATCGACGGGCCCGACGACGACCTGCGCGACGAAGCCATCGAACTGGCCGGCGAGCGCAGGCAGACGGCGGCGGTGCCGGCGCTGGTGCGTCGGCTCAAGAGCGATGACCACGCGGTGCGCGATCGGGCGATCGGCGCGCTGGCGGCCATCGGCGATCCGCGCGCGGTCCGCCCGTTGACCGAGGTCGCCAAGTTCAACGACCTCGGCGACCTGCCCAAGGTGCTCGACGCGCTCGCCACCATCGGCGGCGCCGAGGCGCGCTCGTACCTCGAGTTCGTCGCCAGTGGTCACGACAGCCCCGAGATGCGCGATCTGGCCAAGGAGGCGCTCGGGCACCTCGATCGGCGCGAAGCCGAGCGGGGCCACGACATGGCCCGTTGAAGCCGAGCTCAGTGCAGGCCGAGCGTCAGTGCAGGCCGAGCGACAGCTGGATGCGCGCCGGCTGGCAGTAGCCGACGCCAGGCGGTCCTTCGAGGGCGAAGGTCCAGGAGCGCAGTGTGTCGACGACCGATTCGATCGTCGCCCGGCGCCGGGTGGATGGCGTCGACGCGGGCCACGGTCCCGTCGGCGGCGACGCACAGCCGGTAGGCGAGGTCGAGCTCGCGCACGCCGCCGGCTACGAGCTGGGCCGCCACGAGCGGAGGCAGGTGCGGCGGCGGGTGGGCGCCCGCCCGGGCGCGCACGATCACCGATACGCCGCGCTCGGGGTCGTGCATGGCCCCCTTGGTGAACGGCAGCGCCGGCGATCGTCCGAGGTCGCGGCGCGCGCGCGTGAAGTCGAGGCGGACCGGCGCGGCGAAGCAGTAGGGCGCCTGCGCCAGCGGCCCGACGACGATATCCCAGCTCGACGCGCGCAGTGCGGAGGCGAGCGCGTTCGCGGCGCCGACGACCCCCATCATGGGGCGCACGCTCTGCACCAGCCCATCGTCGCCGACGCAGACCTTGTAGCTGGCGTCGACGATCTGGCCCGCGTGCGCCGATGACACCCACGCGGGTGGCTGCGGCGCCGGACCGCGCGTCAGCTGGGCGACGACGCCGGCGCTGGCCTGCCGCAGGATGTGGCTGCGGGCGGGCACGGCCAGGCGGACCGGCGCGTCGAAGCAGGGGCGCGCCTCGCTGGTGACGACGAACCAGCTCCACTTGTGCAGCGCTGCCGTCACGGCCTCGTCGACTGCGGCGAGCCCGGGCGCCGGCTCCACCCGGTCGACGCGGCCGCCCTCGTCGAGGCAGACGTGGTAGATCGCGTCGACGAGGGTGCCCGGTGGGCCGACGCTCGCCGGCGCCGCCGGCGCTTCGCCGAGGAGATGGAGGGGGGCGGTCATCTGCTGCTGCTGCTGCTGCTGCTGCGGGTGTGCCGTCGGGGCGGCAGGCGGGGCGCAGCCGGCGACGACGAGCGCGATCGCCGCCGCGCGCGTCACAGCTCGCCGATGACGCGGCGAAGCGCGTCGCCCGCGCGCATCCCGAGCTTGCGGAAGATCGCCTCCGCCTCGGTCAGCAGGCGCTTGCCGGCGTCGACGTCGCCGCGCTCGATGCGGTACTTGCCGAAGCGCTCGAGGCCGGAAGCCAGCTCGGCCTCGTTGCCGATCTCGCGGAACAGCTCGACGCCGCGCGTGAAGAAGTCCTCGGCCAGCCGCTCGCCGTGGCCGGTGTCGTCGAAGAGCGTGGCCGCGTGCACCTGTCCGAGCGCGATCAGCGCGCGCCCGACGTCGACGCGGATGCCGGCGGTCTCGGCGAGCTCGAGCGCGCGCTCGCAGTGATCGCGGCCGCCTTTGGGATCGCCGCTCTCGAGCGTCGAGCAGGCCGAGGTGGCGCTCGGTCTGCGACAGGATGCGCTTGTCGTCGAGATCGCGGGCCAGCGCCAGCGCTGCATCGAAGCGGGTGCGCGCCTCGGCCCGCTGCGAGCTCAGGCGCGCCGCCTCGCCCAGCTGCGACAAAAGCAGCGCCTGCAGCGGCAGCGCGCCGATGCGCTCGGCCTCGCCCAGGGCCGCCTGCCAGATCTTGTGCGCCTTGTCGACGTCGCCGCGCTGGAAGGCGAGCACGCCGAGCACATTGTCGCACTCGGCGATGCCTGCCTGATCGCCGAGCGCCCTGGCGCAGCTCGTGCGCCTCGCGGTAGCACGCCTCGGCCTCGTCGAACAGGCCGCGGTGGCGCTCGATGTTGCCGATGTTCACCAGCGACACGGCGATCGCGCGGCGATCGCCGAGCCGGCGCCGCGACTCCAGCGCCGCCGCCGAACGGTCGAGCGCCTCGTCGTAGCGCGCCAGCAGCCACAGCACCTGCCCGACGTCGTCGAGCGAGCCGGCGATGCCGCGCGTGTCGCCCGCCTGCTCGAACAGCTCCAGCCCGCGCTCGAGGTACTCGAGCGCCATCGGCAGCTCGCCCTTCTGTCGGTAGACGCGCCCCATCTTGTTGAACGCCACCGCCGCCTTGGTGCGCGAGGCCACCACCCACGCCAGGCGCAGCATGCGCTCGAACGCGCTGAGCGCGGAGTCGAATTCGCCCTTGAGCTGAAAGACGCTGCCGAGGTCGTGCCACAGGTGGATGCGCGAGGCGAGGTCGCCCTGGCCGAGGCAGTTGAGCGCGGCGTCGTACAGGCGCACCGCCTTGTCGTTGAAGTAGCGCGCGCGGGCGGCGTCGCCGGCGCGACGGTAGCGCAGCGCCGCGCCGTCGCCGTCGCCGGCGCGCTCGAGGTGGCGGCCGATCTCCTCCTGCTCGGCTTCGCCGCGCCCCGTCGGGCGCAGCTCGAGCCACTGCGCGACCAGCTTGTGATAGCGGCTGCGCGCGGCGCCGTCGATGCCGTCGTAGACCACGTCCCACCAGGGCGGGTAGGCGAAGCGATACTCGCGCTCGCCGGGGATCGACGCGTGCGACTGCTCGACGACCAGGCCGCGGCGGCCGAGCTCGGCGAGCGCCGCCTCGACCTCGGCGCGCGTGCGATCGCCGGCGGCGGCGACCTCGCCCAGCGTCGGACCGTCGGGATCGGCGCTGCCGCCCGCCGTGTAGACGGCGGCGGCGCGCACCAACATGACGACGGCGTCGAGCCAGAAGGCCTCGCCGCAGGCGGCGGCCTTCTCCAACAGATCGCGCTCGCCGGCCGCCATGACGCGCAGGCGCGCGGCGACCACGCCGCCGAGATCGTCGGGCAGGGCGGCGCCGCGCAGCCGCTCGTTGTCGAACCCCCAGCTTTCGCCGCCGGTGTTCGCCGGGCGCTGAACGATCGCGCCCAGCTCGATGAGGTAGCGGGTCAGCTCGGTGAGCGCGCGCGGCACGCCTCCCATCCGCCCGGTGGCGTGACGCATGAGCTCGGCAGGCGGCTCGCCGGCGGGGCGACAGAGCTCGGCGAACAGCTCCGCGGCTTCGGCGTCGTCGAGCGGGCCGAGCTCGAGGCGCTGCAGGCCGACGTCACCGTCACCGAACGTCGGGTGGGTGTCGAACAGCGACGGGCGCGCGACGCACAACAGCGTCACCGGCGCCGAGCCGAGACCGGCCGCGAGGTAGTGCAAGAGGTTCACGGTCTCGGGCGAGGCGCGCTCGACGTCGTCGATGGCGATGCACAGTGGCGTGCGGGCGGCGTCGGCGGTGAGCAGGCGCTTGAGCGCGATGAAGGTGCGCGCCTCGAGCTGCGCCGGGGTCTCGGCCAGCGGCTCGACGACCGGCGAGTCGGGGTAGGGCAGACCGAGCAGCTGCGCGATGAGGTGCGTCACCTCCATCGCGCGCGCGCCCGGCACCAGCTCGGCGACGGCGGCGGCGAGGCGGGCGCGGCCCAGCTCGGGCGCCATCGATTCGGTCAGGCCGAAGCGCTGGCGCAGCAGGCGCTCGAACGCGGCGAACGGCGGCGCGCCCGGCCCACCGGCGGCGGCGCGGAGCACGCTGGTGCCGGCGGCGCCGAGCTGCTTGGCAAACTCCTCGACCAGCCGCGTCTTGCCGATGCCCGACGGCCCGGTGAGCGCGACGAACGCGACCTCACCGCGCGACGCTTCGGCCACGATCGCGGTCAGCCGCTCGAGCTGCGCCTTGCGCCCGACGAAGCGCGTCGCCTGGGGAAAGCGCGCCGGCTCCTCGATGAGGTCGTGGTCGTCGAGCAGCTCGGTCTCGTCGTCGACGAGCTCGGCGCCGAGCGCCGCCGGCACGCGCTCGGTGCGGCAGCTCTCGCACAGCTCGGCGTCACCGTCGACGGCTGCCCCGCAGGCCACGCACGAACGCGGCAGCTCGGCCGCGCAACGCTTGCAGCGCTGCGCGCCGGCGCGATTCATGTTTCCGCAGCCCGGGCAATTCATGAGCGGCGCACCCTAGCACGGGATGTTTCCCGATCAAACTAGCGTAAGATCACGCTCGGAGGCGCGGCCATGAAGAAGCTTCTATGGATCCTCTTGTTCGTGGTGGTGGCGTACCTGGCCTGGCGCTGGTGGCGCGGGCCGAGCGAGGCGGCGACGGCGGACCGCGGGCAGCAGCTCTTCTACGATCGCGTCTGGATCGACCACCTGCCGGCCTCCCAGACCGACGGGTTCAACGTCTTCGGTACCGTCTCCAAGCATTCGGTGGGCTGGTTCGCGGAGCGCTCGATGTGGAAGGGGCAGTGGGAGATGTTCCGCTTCGAGCCGCGCGGCGACGGGCAGGTCGAGATCCTCTTCCCGCACACGCGCCAAAAGGGGCGCCTATCGTATCGCGCGTGGAAGTGCAGCGAGAAGAAGGAGTTCGACTACTGCCTCGAGCTCTCCGGCGGCAAGGGGCCCAAGAAGTACTACAGCCAGCGGGGCTGGGAGATCCGCACCGTCGACGGTGGGCGGGCGCTCGCCTCCCGGCTCGCTTCGCCGTAATGGCCAAGGTGGTCGTCGCCGCGCGTCTGCCCGGCCGCATCGACGAGATCCTCGACGGGCACACGGTGGTGTGGCCGCGCCCGGAGGAGGCGGAGCTGCCGCGCGCGCGGCTCCTCGCGGAGCTGCGCGACGCCGAAGGCCTGCTGGCGCTGTTGAGCCTTCCCGTCGACGACGCGCTCCTCGACGGCGCGCCCAGGCTGCGCGTCGTCGCCAACTACGCGGTCGGCTACGACAACGTCGATCTGGCGGCCACCCGGCGGCGTGGCGTCGTCGTGACCAATACGCCGGGCGTGCTCACCGACGCGACCGCGGATCTGACCTTGGCGTTGATGCTGGCGGCGGCGCGGCGGCTCCCCGAAGGGGGCGCCATGGTACGGCAAGGGCAGTGGCACGGCTGGGAGCCCGAGCAGCTGCCGGCCATGGATCTCGATGGCGCGACGCTGGGCATCGTCGGGCTGGGGCGTATCGGACAGGCGGTGGCGCGGCGCGCCCGCGGCTTCGGCCTGCACATCATCTACGCGCAGCCGCGGCCGGCGGCGCCTGCGCTGGAGGCGGCCCTGCCGGCGCGGCGCGTCGACCTCGACGAGCTGATCGCCACCTCCGACATCGTGACGCTGCACTGCTCGCTGTCGCCGGCGACGCACCACCTCATGAACGCCGAGCGCCTGGGAGCGATGAAGGCGCGCGCGGTGCTGGTCAACAGCGCACGCGGCGCCATCATCGACGAGGCGGCGCTGGCCGACACGCTCGCGCGCGGTCACCTCGCCGGCGTCGGCCTCGACGTCTTCGAGGACGAGCCGCGGGTGCATCCGGGCCTGCTCGCGTGCGGGCGCGCGGTGCTGATGCCGCACCTCGGCTCGTCGACGGTAGGCGCGCGCACGGCGATGGCCGAGATGGCGGCGCGCTCGATCGCCGACGTGCTCGCGGGGCGGCGGCCGGAGCACGTCGTCGGCGCTTGAGCGTTGACAGCGCCAGGTGGCGATGCTACGCAATCTGCCGCTCGGCTCCTTAGCTCAACTGGTTAGAGCAGACGCTTCATACGCGTAAGGTTCTCAGTTCGATTCTGAGAGGAGCCACCAGTAGTTACACCGCAACAATCCTCGTCGGGTACTCGAAATCGCGCTTGATTGTCCGTCTCTCTCGACGGGAACGGAGCGGCCGAAGCGGCGAGCGTGAAGGTTCTGAACTTCCGCTTTCGTCGCTCAGCGGGCGTGTTGCTCGGCAGCTTTCGCTTCCTCCGTGCGGCCCAGCCGTGCTGCAACGTTGGCGAGAAGCTGCCACGCCTCCCGCGTTTCGGGAAATCGCCAGACGAGCTCGCGCAAGATCTGGTAGGCGACCTCCCACTCTTGGTGCTCTGCTTCTTCGCGGGCGTCCGTCAGCAACAGCGCGCACGCGTCCGTTGGAGCGAGCGTCTCGATTTCGTCCTCGCGCCAGCGATAGCCTTCGTCGTCAAACGTCACTTTTGCGCTCATTTGGGATGCCCTGTGATGATGCCTTCGCCCAGAGGTTCGACGACGACCTTGATCGCAATGCCGTCGACGGTCGCTTCGGCGACGTAGCGGCTCTTTGGTCCTTTGGGCTGCGGAAACTTGCCGTTCGGATAATTTGCCGCCGTGTTGGCGACCGTTTCGATCGCCGCAATGACCTTGTCGTCGGTCCAGCCAGCCGGGAACTTCGTTTTCCCCGGAACCGTCGCTTATGGGAATGGCCGCCCCCCGTCGCGTCTCCGACGAGAATGTGTGTTCGCCGCGACGACGACACTGCGACGTTCTTCCATGCTGGTGCCTGCCCGCCGCCGCCGTTCTTGCCGGCGAGAGAGATGGCGCCCGGTTGCAGCTTGGCGCCTATCGAAGGCGCCGACTGTTTCGGCTCTGCCGCCTGCCGGGCTCCAGGCTTGTCACCACCGCTGTGCAACTGCTCTGCGACGTGATCGGCGACGGCATCGGCCTCGTGCTCGGCAGGCTCGCCGGGCTGTGAGACCTTCGCGTCGTGTCCTTCGTCGGCGTGAGCAGCGGAATCGCCGTCCGCCTTGCGCATGACGCGCTGACCTCGGAAGAAGCTCGCGATGCGGTTCTGCGCCCAGGCGCGGTTAGCCTCGACGGAATGCCCCTTGTGCGCGGGTTCCTCGTGCGCTCCTTCGTGCGCCTCGGCCGGCATGTCCGGCTTCTGTTGACGTCCACCGTCGCTCATCGCCGCCCTAAGGCTATCGTGGATCCAAACGAAAACCAACGACCGGTCCTACCGTTTCGAGTACCAGCAGAAGCCGAAGCATGACCAGCCGTTCCATCGGTCGGGTACTCGAAATGATCAATTCTCCGTCGACGACACTCTCATACGCGTAAGGTTCTCAGTTCGATTCTGAGAGGAGCCACCAGGACTTCGCCGCTTCGAATTCCCCGCCGGTACGAGTACCGCTGTCGGGCTCGATCAGCGCGATGTCGACTCGATGCGCGGGACGACGAGCCAACAGAGGCGTTCCGGATTGCGGACGCCCTGGTCGGCCAGCTCGACGGCGCCGGCCGGATCGCCGAGCAGGTAGCGCACGACCGCGGCCGCGTGGGTATTGCAGGCCGCTTCGGATTGCGCCAGTGCGGCGCGCAGGGTCTCGGGGCGCGGATCGACGCCGGCAGCGAGCAGATCGGCCCACAGGTTGGCGTAAACGACGCGCTCGGCGCGCAGCCGCCGGATGCGCCGGCGCGCCTCGTCGACAAGCCCCTCGGCGATCGCCAGGCGGCCCGCCATCCAGTGATGCTCGACGCGCACGATCTGGATGCGCATGAGCAGCGAGCGCTCGACGACCGACAGCGCGTCGCGGAGGCGCGTGAAGGGATCGGGCTCGGCCGTGTACAACGCGAGCCCGCCCTTGCCCAGAAGTGCGTACCAGTGCTGCAAGTGGAAGAAGCCGGTGTCGGGCGGGCTCCACGCCGACTCCTGCAGTGCCCGCGCGCGCGCGACATCGTCCCTGAGCAGCCAGATCTGGTTCATGCCGCGCGCCATGCCGGCTTGCATCCAGCGATCGCCGCGGATCTCCGCGTCGCGCGTGTAGCGATCGACGAGCTCGTTGAGCTCGCGCATCCGACCGAGGTAGCGCAGCGACATGAGCAGGAACAGTCGCAGGTTGTTCACCTCCCACACGGTGCCGGCGTGGCGCTCGCGAAACGCCTTCTGCGCGAACGCCATGTTGTGCGCAGCCTCGGCGAAGTGTCCCGTCAGATAGTCGCTGATGCCGGTGGTGCCGCGGACGTGGGTGCGCAGATAGTCGTCTTGTTCCGCCTCGGCGATGCGGCTGGCCTCGGCCAAGAGGCGCGCGACGACGGGCCGGCGGTGCACGCCCTCGGCGGCGCGCAGCGCGGCCTCGATGAGCAGCGACCACGCCACCTGTCGCGGCTGACCGGTCTTGAGCGCGAGCAGAAGGCCGCGCGTATTGAAGTCAGCGCCGCGGATGTAGTCGACGGTGCTCAGACCGGTCGCGACCGCTTTGTGCAGCTCGAGCAGCTGCAGGTCGCTCATGGTGATCTCGCTCGGGTCGCGCGCCTTCCAGCGCGTGCCGCGGAGGGTGAGCTTGATGCGATTCCACACCAGCGACTTGAGAGCCCCCCGCGGAGTTTCGGGGAGGCGCATGCCGAGCTCGCCGAGGACCACCCGTAGCTCGGCGAGGCCGCGCTCGACGAGGCCGCCGATGAGTAACTGCTCCGCGGCGCGCCGTCGATACTCGAGCCGGGTAACGCGGTCGGCGTGCTCGACAACGACCAGATACGCGGAGGCGGCTTCGGCGGCGCGACCGGCGTAGGCCAGCGCGTCGCCCAGGAGGACGTGCAGGCGGCGGCGCTCGTCGGGCCCGTGTTGCCCGAGGCGCAGGGCGGTCAGATAGAGCTCGGCGGCGCGATCGAAGGCGAGCGCCTCCGCCGCCAGGTCGGCCGCTCGCGCGGCATGCTCGGCTGCGCGCTGCGTTTCGCCGGAGGCCTCGAGGTGGAACAGGAGCAGGTGCGGATCTTGCGCGCCGGCGTCCTCGAGCGCGTCGGCGATGCGCGCATGGAGGTCGCGCGCGCGCGTGGCGAGGCGTCCCGCGACGGCGGCGCGCACGCGATCGTGGTACGGCTCGATGAGATCGTCCGCGCGCTGGCCCGGCGAGCGCGCCAGCATCGCCACGCGCAACACCGACGCCAGCCGTGCGCCCTCGGCGGGATTGAGATCGGCGGCGCCGCTGGCGACCTTCACTGGCAGGGGACCTCCCGCCGATGCCAGCACTTCGAGCAGTCGCCGCGAGGCCGGCTCGAGCCCGTCGACGCGCGCGAGCAGCGCTTCTTCCAGCCGCACGCCGGCGCGACCTCCCACGAGCGCCGCGTGACGGACGAGCTCGTGAAGGAAGAGCGGGTGCCCTTCGGCCTCGCGGGCGATCTGCGCGGGGTCGACGTCGCTGGCGAGGTTCTGCGAGAGCAGGCGCGCGAGCGCGTGCGCGTCGTCGGGGCGGAGGCCTTCTAGCTCCACGATGCGGTGGTCGTCGAGCAGGCGTGCCAACGGCTCGAGCGCATGGGGCTGGCGACGCGTCGTGACGATGAGGAGGAGCGGCGGCGCGTCCGGCGGGTGCAGGAGCTCGCCGAGCAGCGCCAGGGAGTCTGCGTCGGCCCACTGCAGATCGTCGATGAGCAGCACTTGCGGCTGGCGCTCGCCGAGGCGGCGAAACAGCGCGCGCAAGGCGGCGAACGCGCGGCTACGCAGCTCCTGCGGGTTCGGCAGGTCCGGGGACCTGGCCGCGGCGCGCCGCACCGCCTGGACGCGCATGAGGACGGGGAAGAGACGAGCTACCAGTCCTGCTTCGTCGCCGACGACGAGCGCGGCGTCGATGGGGTCGATGTGCGCGAGGTGGCGCGCGAGGCCTTCCATCGCTCCGTCGAGCGCCTTGTAGGGGACCCACTCGCGCTCGTAGCAGCGACCCGACAGCACGACCACGTCTGGCGTCTCCGCGCGCAGGCGATCGATGAAGTGGCGGGCGAGCGCGCTCTTGCCCACACCGGACTCGCCGCGAATCGCCACCATCACCGTGCTCTTGCGGCGCACGTCTTCGAACGCCCGCGTGAGCAGCTCGAGCTCCACGCTCCGCCCGACGAACGGCTGCAGCTGCTGGCTTGGCTGCGCTCGCGGCGCCAGGGCAGTGGCGCCGAGGCGGCTCAGGACCTCGTCGCCCGACGGCCGCGCATCCGGATCAGTGGAGAGCAGCGCGCGGGTGAGATCGTTCGAGATCGTCGGACACGGCGGCGAAGTGGCTCGGCGGCGGAGGCTCCTGTCGCTGCTTGTCGAAGAGCACTTGCAGCGGAGCGCCGTCGAAGGGCAGCCGCCCGGTGAGCGCTTCGAACAGCACGACGCCGACGGCGTACCAGTCCGCGGCCGGGCGCGCCTGTGATCCGTGCGCCTGCTCGGGCGCCATGTAGACCGCGGTGCCCACGACCGATTCGAAGCTCGAGCGATCGCCGGGCTGCGCTTCCGCGATGAGGCCGAAGTCGAGGAGTGCGACGCGCCCCGCCGGGGTGACACGGATGTTCGACGGCTTGATGTCGCGGTGGACCTTGCCGGCCGCGTGCAGCGCGCCGAGCCCGCGCGCCAGCTGCACCAGCGCCGTTCGCAGGCGCTCCTCGTCGAGCGACGCGCGTGGCGGGAAGACACCGGACGCGAGCCGATCCGGGGGTGGCTCTTCGCAGCCGGGACGGACCCACGAGAAGAAGTCCGTTCCCTCGATCAGCTCCATGGTGAAGAACCAATTCCCATTGAGGTCGAAGAGCTCACCGAGGCTCACCAGGTTCGGATGGCGGACGTCCTGGAGCGCGCGAAACTCCCGTTTGAAGCGTGCGATCGCTTCGGGCGTGAGCTTGAGCAGGGTCTTGAGCGCGACGCGAGCGTTCTGTTCGCGATCCAGGGCCTCGTAGACGGCGCCCATCGCGCCCTCACCGAGCGCGCGTAAGATCTGGAACCGTGGCGTGCCGGTGAACGCGAGATCCACTGCCGCCTCATTGTACCAGACACCCGATCTACTTCGCGAAGGCGTACCACCGTCGACGAGCAGGTCACTGCTCGGGAGAGCGAAGAGATTCTCGACCGTCGACGGCGACAGACCGTCGTGATTCGTCCGTTTGGCAAGCGGACTGCCGCACGCCGACCAGTAAGGCTCGGCACCGCGGATTTCACTTCGCGCTTCGCTCCGCGAGCGTGCGGCTTGACTGTCCCAATCAGG
Organism: uncultured delta proteobacterium; assembly: GCA_963816965.1. GTDB lineage: Bacteria > Myxococcota_A > Polyangia > Palsa-1104 > Palsa-1104 > JAQBQH01. The sequence goes on along the minus strand of CAWFMP010000004.1, from coordinate 838,948 downwards.
GCGCGCGTCTATCTGGCCCCGAAGGACTGACCGGCGAGTACGGCGAGCACCGCGACGAGCGCGGCCGCGAGTACGAAGACGGCGGCGCGGCGCCACGTCAGGCGCAGACCGCGCGCACCCGCCGAAGCGGTTGGAGCGTCGACGAGAGCCACTCCGGCGGCGGCGAAGATCTCGGCGACCGAGATCTTGGCGACTTTCGTGGGCTCGCCGGAAAGCGGCTCGGCGGCGTCGTCGCGCGAGCGCGCGGTGAGCTCCGCGACGATGTGGTCTGGCATCACCGCGGTCGCCGGCTCGTCGTCGAAGTCGCGCTCTTGGAGATGACTCATGCCGCCGTACCTCGCAATTCCTGGACCGATCGCGCGCGTGTGAGGTTTCGCCAGCTCGCACGTTGTCGATCGCGCCGCGGCATGGACGATCGTCTACGGCGTGGGAGGCCTTCCCCCGCTATGCCCGGTTGCGTGCAATAGGGCCTCTTTCGAGTACCAGCAGGAAGTTCTCAGTTCGATTCTGAGAGGAGCCACCAAGTAGTTACCCGCCCGTGAAGGTTCTGAGCGCTTGGGCGACTTCACGCCACAATCTAGCGCGAATCGTTGCCGCCCATGGCGCCGTCGCGTATCCGCCCGATCGCGTTGCAGCTGGCGTCAAGCGCGGTCGTCTCAGCGGCGGCGGCGGCCTGACTGTTCATGGCGTCTTCTATTTTCAAGTGACTCAGGGCCGGGTGGCCGCAAGAGCAAGGGCATCGTCGACAAGTCACCGTCGCGCGGTCAGACGGCTTGAACGCGCAGACGTCGCGCCCTTAACATCTCCCCGAACCGGACCCACGGAGAAACCAATGTCGACAGAAGCGAAGTGTCCCTTCACACATCAGGCGGGCACCGGCACGTCGAATCGCGACTGGTGGCCGAAACAGTTGCGGCTCGACATCCTGCACCAGCATTCCTCGCTGTCCAATCCGATGGGCGGAGACTTCGACTACGCCGAGGAGTTCAAGAGCCTCGACCTCGCGGCCGTGAAGAAGGATCTGCTGGCGCTGATGACCGACTCGCAGGACTGGTGGCCGGCGGACTTCGGTCACTACGGGCCGTTGTTCATCCGCATGGCGTGGCACAGCGCCGGCACGTACCGCACCGGCGACGGCCGCGGCGGCGCCGGCAACGGCAACCAGCGGTTCGCGCCGCTCAACAGCTGGCCGGACAACGTCAACCTCGACAAGGCGCGCCGGCTGCTCTGGCCGATCAAGCAGAAGTACGGCCGCAAGATCTCCTGGGCCGACCTCATGATCCTCGCGGGCAACGTCGCGCTGGAGTCGATGGGCTTCAAGACGTTCGGCTTCGGCGGCGGGCGCGAGGACATCTGGGAGCCCGAACTGGACATCTACTGGGGCTCCGAGAAGAAGTGGCTCGACGACAAGCGCTACTCCGGAGACCGCGATCTCGAGAATCCGCTCGCGGCCGTCCAGATGGGCCTCATCTACGTCAATCCGGAAGGCCCGAACGGCAAGCCCGGATCCGATCGCGGCGGCGCGGGACATTCGCGAGACGTTCGCCCGCATGGCGATGAACGACGAGGAGACCGTCGCGCTGATCGCCGGCGGTCACACCTTCGGCAAGACGCACGGCGCCGGCGATCGCGAGCCACGTGGGGCCCGAGCCGGAAGCGGCCGGCATCGAGGAGCAGGGCCTCGGCTGGAAGAACAGCTTCGGCACGGGCAAGGGCGGTGACGCGATCACCAGCGGCCTGGAAGTCACCTGGACCACCACGCCGACGAAGTGGAGCAACAACTTCTTCGAGAACCTGTTCGGCTACGAATGGGAGCTGACGAAGAGCCCGGCCGGCGCGCATCAGTGGAGGCCGAAGAACGGCGCGGGCGCCGGCACCGTCCCGGATGCGCACGACCCGTCGAAGCGTCACGCGCCGTCGATGCTGACCACCGACCTCTCCCTGCGCTTCGATCCCGCCTACGAGAAGATCTCGCGGCGCTTCCTGCAGCATCCCGATCAGCTCGCGGATGCCTTCGCCCGGGCGTGGTTCAAGCTCACGCACCGCGACATGGGCCCGCGCGCGCGCTACCTCGGCCCGGAGGTTCCGACGGAGGAGCTCATCTGGCAGGACCCGATCCCCGCGGTCGATCACGCGTTGATCGATGAAAGCGACATCGCCGCGCTCAAGGGCAAGATCCTGGCGTCGGGCCTCTCGATCTCGCAGCTCGTCTCGACCGCGTGGGCGTCGGCGTCCACCTTCCGCGGCTCCGACAAGCGCGGCGGCGCGAACGGCGCCCGCATCCGTCTCGCGCCGCAGAAGGACTGGGAGGTCAACCAGCCGGCCCAGCTCGCGAAGGTGCTCGCGACGCTGGAGCGGCATCCAGAAGGAGTTCAACAGCGCGCAGTCCGGCGGCAAGAAGGTCTCGCTCGCCGACCTGATCGTCCTCGGCGGCTGCGCCGGCGTCGAGCAGGCGGCGAAGAATGCCGGTCACGCCGTGACGGTTCCGTTCACGCCGGGCCGCATGGACGCGTCGCAGGAGCAGACCGACGTGCACGTCGTTCGCCGTGCTCGAACCGGTCGCGGACGGCTTCCGCAACTATCAGAAGGCGCGCGTACGCCGTATCGGCCGAGGAGCTGCTGGTCGATCGGGCGCAGCTGCTGACGCTGACCGCGCCCGAGATGACGGTGCTCGTCGGTGGCCTGCGCGTCCTCGACACCAACGTCGGACCAGTCCAAGCACGGCGTCTTCACGAAGCGCCCCGAGAGCGCTGACCAACGACTTCTTCGTGAACCTGCTCGACATGGGCACGACGTGGAAGGCGGTGTCCGACGCGCAGGACGTGTTCGAAGGGCGCGATCGCAAGACGGGTGAGCTCAAGTGGACCGGCACGCGCGTCGATCTGATCTTCGGTTCGAACTCCCAGCTCCGCAGCCTGGCCGAGGTCTATGGAAGCTCGGACGCGCAGGAGAAGTTCGTCCGTGACTTCGTGGCGGCCTGGAACAAGGTGATGAACCTGGATCGCTTCGACCTTGCGTGATTTCGAGTGCCCGCCAAAGCCGAAGCATGACCGGCGGTTCCGTCCTTCGGGCACTCGAAATGATCAATTCTCCGTCGACGGTACTCTCATACGCGTAAGGTTCTCAGTTCGATTCTGAGAGGAGCCACCAGTAGTTAGCCGCCTCATTCCTTGGCCGGCACTTGAAATCGAACCCTATTCGCGGTGTATCTCGACGAAAGCCGGCGCTGGGGCAGCGCAACCATGAAGGTTCTGAGCTTCCGCGTCCGATGGCTTTGAGCCTCGGTGCACGTCGTTCGTCAGCAGGCGTCTTGCTGGGCGGCTTCGCGCCCCTATGCGGCCAGTCTGGGCTCCAACGGTTCACGTAGTATCTTGTCCGCGACTGCCTGCTCTTGATGCGGTGCTTGATTCGCGCGTCCGTCACCAACAACGTGCTCGCATCTCCTTCGGAGGAAGCGTCTCCGACGGCTCGCGGTAGCGCGGCGCCTGGAGGCGCGACAGGTACGCAACTTCTTCGGCGAACGTGCGATAACCAATGGAGAGGAAGCGGCGGGGAGCGATGGCCGAGGGCAGGGGCAAGGCGCCGCCGAAGAGCGGCGGCCCAGAGAAGAAGTCGGGCGGCGGGTTCTGGAGCTTCGTCGGCGATCTGCTCGGCGGCCTCGAGGCCGAGATCAGCGTCGGCAAGCCCGGTCGCGCCGCGCCGTCGTGCGATCCGAGCAATCCGGCCGAGCGAATGCAGCCCGTCAGGGACGAACGAAAAGAGGCGTACGAAGAGACCATCTACCGCAAGACCGAGGGCGCCGAAGGCACGGCTCCCGCGGTGCGTGTCGACCGAGATCGGCAGACGATCGCGCGCAGCCTCGACGGGCGGATGAAGGCGCAGTCGGCCTCGCCCGTGCCGACCGGCGCGGGGGCGCCGTTGCCGCGGGAGGTGCGCGCCAAGATGGAGCCGCGCCTTGGCGCCGACTTGTCGAACGTGCGGATGCACACCGCGGGCGACTCCGCGGCGAAGGCGCAGGAGCTCGGCGCACGCGCGTTCACCGTCGGCGATGACGTGCACTTCAACGCGGGGGAGTTCCGCCCCGACACGAAGGAAGGCGACAAGCTCCTCGCCCACGAGCTGACGCACGTCGTTCAGGGGCAGAAGTCGGGCATTCAGCGCAAGGCCGATCGCCCCGCTGGCGACGAGGCCGGCGAGGCGGTGTCCGATCCGGCCGAGCCTGCGGAGAAGGAGGCGGACGCCGTTGCCGACAGGGTTGGCGACGACCTGCAGGGCGGCGGCGACAAGGAGGGCAACACCGCCGAGCCCGGCGCGAATGGGGCGCACAAGCCGGCGCCGATTGCGGCCAAGCTCGGCGGAGTCGGTCGCAAGATCTTCCGCAACGTCGACGATAAGAAGGGCGGCAAGCCGAAGGTCGACAAGCCCGTCCCGGGCCTGTTCGGGCAGCTCGATCCGCTCTCGACGCCGCCCGGCTGGCACTTCACCGACACCTGGCAGCCGACCGACAAGAAGCAGCCCAACCTCGTCGTGTTGCGCACCGACGTCGTCGACCCGCAAGGCAAGGCCGGCTTCGTCGAGCGCGGCTACGACACGGCCAAAAAGCAGTTCGTGATGCTCAACGCGTTCCTCATCGAGCCCGGCGCCGACAAGGGAACCGGCGTGCAGAACATGATCGAGCACAAAGATCCCGTGATGATTCAGGGACGCGGCACGCCGACGCAGACGTTCCTCACTCTGCGCCAGATGAAGATGCTGGAGAAGAAGGCGGGCATGGACGCCGCGTCGCTCGAGAAGGTCAAGATGAGCACAATTCAGAATATCGAAGGCATCTGTCAGCTGCATCAGGCGCTCGAGAGCGGCGCCAAGCCGGAAGAGCTGATGGCGAACAACGAGTCGCGGCGGTACGCCGAGACGACGCTCACGCAGATCGGCAAGAAGATCAAATCGGCGAAGGTCATCGGCGGCATGAAGACGCCGTTCAAGCAGCTGCTCGACCACTACGAGCGCGGTGACGCGAAGAAGCGGCAGAACTTCGACAAGCTCTTGCAGCAGTACAAGATCACGCGCGATACCGTCGTGCTGTGGAACTACGACATCGAGTTCGAGCTGATGCCGTTCGACGGAGGCAAGTCGTGAGACCGCTGACGGTGTCGATCGTCGTCGAGCCGCCCGCGGCCGAGCCGGTCGCGGTGCACGGCCCGATGCGGCAGATGCTGGCGCTCGACGCGTTCGCCGAGGCGCTGGGCAAGGCGCTCGCCGCTCCGGCGACGATCGTCGAGGCGCCGCTGGCGGCGGCGCCTCGAGAGGGGATCCTCATCGCGTATCCGCAGGGCTCAGTCTTCGACCATGTCGCGGCGACGCCCGATCGCGACAGGGCAGCGCAGCGGATCTTCCTCCTTGGGGTGTCGCGCCAGTATCTGCCGCAGATGCTCGAGGACGACGGATGGGCGGGCGCCGTCGAAGCGTCGCGCTATTACGCCTGGCGCAACCATCCGGCGCAGGATTTCGGCGGCCAGATTTATGGGCGCCGTGACGTCGCGGAACGGATGGGCGCGGTCATCGCCCCGCCGCCGTTTTCCGGGACGACCTATTGTCTGTTCGATGTTCCCGGGACCGCGGATCTACCGAGCGCGTTGGCGCGCTACCTTCGCGAGTACTGGAGCGCTACGACGCACGACTGATCGAGATCGCGCCCTGCCGCCCGCGGTCGTCGGCCGCACAGCCGGCCGCTAGGCTCGTCGCCATGAGTTACCACCTCGGTCCGTGCCGCCGACGCTGCGCATCGATAGGCTCGCCTGCGCTCACAGATCATTTCGAGTGCCGGCGGAAACCGAAGCATGACCAGCGGTTCCGTCGGTCAGGCACACGAAATGATCAATTCCTCGTCGACGGTGCTCTCATACGCGTAAGGTTCTCAGTTCGATTCTGAGAGGAGCCACCAGTACTTAGCAGCGCCTCTTCCCGCCAGGCACTCGAAATAATCACCGAACGCCTCCGGCGATGACCGCTCCGAGACGTTGACGCGGCGCGACGGGACCGTGGTCCCGCCGCCGGGATGGCCAACGTCTTGAGCGAAGAGAAACGAGCAGCAGGTGGTGGCGCTGGGGCGGCTCGGCTGGTCGCTGCGGCGGATCGAGGACGCGACCGGCGTGCGCCGCGAGACGGCGAGCGCGTACCTGCGCGCCGCCGGGATCGCGGTTCGCGGCGCCGCGAGGCCGGCGGTGCGGCCGGCGGCAAAACCGGCCAGTGCGGCGACGGAGGTGTCCACCGACTCTGGGACGGCAAAACCGGCCAGTGGCGAGGGGGTGTCCACCGACTCCGCGCCGGCGTCGGCCGCCGGGCGCGCGCGCCCAGCGGCGAGCGCGTGCGAGCCGTACCGCGAGCTGATCGCGGAGGCGCTCGGCCGCGGCCGCAACGCCGATGGCGATCTACCAGGACCTGGTCGACGACCACGGCTTCGCCGCGCGGCTACGCGAGCGTCCGCCGCTTCGTGCGCAAGCTGCGCGGCGACGCCGACGCCCGAGGCGCGCGCCGTGATCACGACCGCGCCGGCGAAGAGGCGCAGGTCGACTACGGCGACGGGCCGATGGTGCGCGATCCGGCCGACCGGGCAAGTACCGGCGCACGCGGCTGTTCGTGCTGACGCTCGGGCTGCAGCCGCAAGTCGGTGCGCCTGCTGACTGTGCGAAGTCGAGCGCGCAGATCTGGGCCGAGCTGCACGAGCGCGCGTTTCGCCGGCTCGGCGGCGCGCCGCGCGTCATCGTCCTCGACAACCTGCAGCGAGGGCGTGCTCACGCCCGACGTCTACGATCCGACGCTCAACCCGCTCTACCGCGACGTGCTCGCGCACTACGGCGTCGTCGCCGCTGCCGTGCCGCGTCGCGCGATCCCGATCGCAAGGGCAAGGTCGAGTCCGGCGTCGGCCACGCGCAGAAGACGCCGCTGCAAGGGCCTGCGCTTCGAGACGCTCGACGAGGCGCAGGCGCTATCTCGATCGCTGGGAGACACGCTGGGCCGACACGCGCATCCACGGCACGACCAAGCGCCAGGTCGCCGGCGATGTTTGCCGAGGAGCAGCCGCACCTGCACGCCGCTGCCGCTCGAGCCGTTTCGCTACTACCAGTACGGCGAGCGCACCGTGCATCTCGACGGCCGCGTCGAGGTCGAGGCGGCGCCTACTACTGCGCGCCGCCGGGCTGGATCGGCCGCCGCGTGCCAGGTGCAGTGGGACGACCTGCGCGTGCGCCTCCTCGACCCGACGACCGGCGCGCTCCTGCGCGAGCACCTGCGCGCAGCAGCGCGGCCGGCATCGCATCGCACGACGACGATCGCCCGCGCAGACGCCGCCGAGCACCGCAGCGCTGCTTGCGCGCGCCGCGCACGGCAGGCCCGCACATCGGCGCGCTCTGCGCTCAGCATCCATCGCGCACGACGGCGAGCTCGGCGTGCGCCGCATCCTCGGCGTGCTCGCGCTCGCGCAAGAAGCACGGCGCCGCCGTCGTCGACGACGCGTGCGCGGCCGCGCTCGAGCTCGGCGTCGCCGACCTATCGCTTCGTGCGCCGCTACCTCGAACGCCGCCCGCCGGCGCCGCTGACGCTCCGCCAGGTCGATCCGCTCATCCGCCAGCTCATCGCTCTACCGCGATCTCATCGACCGCAAGACCGAGGAGACCGCACAATGAATCTCATCGAACTCGACCGCGCCCTGCGCCAGCTGCGCCTCTCGCGGCATGGCCGACGTGCTCGAGACGCGGCTGCGCCAGGCGCAGACCGAGCAGCTCGCGCCGATCGATCTCGTCGTCGACGCTCGTCTCCGACGAGCTCGCTGCGCCGGCAGGATCGTCTCCTCGCGCGCCGCACCAAGCAGGCGCGCTTCCGCGATCCCGATCGCGACGCTCGACACCTTCGACTTCGACTTCAACAAGAAGATGAACCGCGCGCTCATGTACGAGCTCGCCACCGGCGCGCTTCGTCGCGCAGCGCGAGGACGCGCTGTTGCTCGGGCCGCCGGGCTCCGGCAAGAGCCACCTCGCGCAGGCCATCGGCCGCGCGGCGATCCCGCGAGGACGCGCTCCGTCTGCCCGGCCTCGACTGCGCCCGGCCTGACGTAGTGCTTCATCGTGGTCGCCACCTCCTCGTGCGACAGGTGGTTGGCAATCACGTCCGCGCTCTCGCCTGTCTCGGCCAAAATCGACCCGGCCGTTCCTTTGAGCGCATGTGGGCACACGTACGGCACGCCGGCCGCCTCGCAGAACCGGTCCATGGCCTCCTCTAGCCATCGCCGCGTGTGGTGCCCGTCCTCGGTGTAGGGCGTCTTGAACAGCGGCTCGGAACGCCGGCCGACCTTCGACCAGCTTTCGCAGCAGCGGTTGCAAGACGACCGGCACCTTGCGCACGCGGTTCGACTTCACCGTCTTGCCCTTCGAGATGCGCAAGACGGTGGCATCGAGATCCACGTCGCGGACGATGCGGCGGGTAATGTCGCCCGACCGCAACGCCATGAGCAACGCCAGCAGCACGCCGAGCGCGGCCTTGTCACCGGCCTGCGCCTGCGCGATGCAGTAGGCGTAGAACACGCGGGCTTCGTTTCCCGTGTGCTGCATCTTGCCGGCGTTGCGCCGACCGACGCCCTTCACGTCAGCAAACGGGTTCGAGCCGAGCCAACCCTGCTCGACGCAGAACGACGCGAACGAGCGAGCGTTGATGAGCGCCGCGCGATGATACGCGACACGAAGCCGATCGACATCCTGAAGGCCTCAAGGGCAGCCTCGATCGCCGCTTTGGCCGCATCCCGCTCGGCGGCGGCACCATCGCGCGCGCCTGGGCCGCGGCGCTGGCCGCCGCGACGCCGGCGTTCGCGCTGCACCGCCTGGCGCCCATCCGCCGGCCGGTCGTCTCAGGCGTCGTGGTGCTCGGCGTCTATGGCGTGGGCTATCTCGGTCGCGCATGTCGTCGGTCTCGGCGAGGCGCGCGCCGTGGTGCGTCGGCTGCTGCGTCGCCGCTGACGGCCATTACGGCGCCGCCGGTACGCCGCGCCCTCCCGCGTCGATGCAGGTCTCGTCGTCGGCAAAAGAGAGCGTTTCGCACGCACCACCGGCCGTCGCGGTCGCGGCGGTCGCGCGGAGACGGCGTCCGGCGTAGAGCACCGGCCCACCGCTCGGCTCGCAAGCGGAAAACAGGCGCGTGAGCGCGCGCGTCTCGAGCGCGCGGGCCTGCGCCGGGGGGAGACCGAGCGCCTGCGCCACACGCTCGAAGGGAATCGACTTGTCGCCGAGGTGCAGCACCTCGACGAGCGCGCGCTCGACCGGCCGAAGTGACGCCAGCGCCGTCGCGAAGGCGACCGCGCGCGCGGTCCAGCGTTCGGCGGCGATCAGCTGGTCCTCCGGCGTGGGGGTCGGATCGACGAGCGCGCCCCTCGCGCGGGCGTGCCGCCGATTGTCGAGCGACCAGGCGACTTCGAGCTCCTGGGCGCTTACCGCTCGTACCGTTTGCGCTGTCACAGCAGCTCGGCTGTTCATCGCCGCCAGCCATCAGCACGTTCGATACCAGTGTGAAGGGTGCGGAGACGCTGAGGGCGAGTCGCGAATCAATTGCGGTTCGCAATCAGGCGCAGTGCGTTTCGCCGCGTGGCGAGCACGGCTGCCGCGGCGGAACGGGCCGTTCGGGGTGGCACCAGACGTCCCCAGGTCGGCTAATCGTTCATGAGTCGCACGCTATCCAGTCGGTTTTCCGAACTGCCGGTCAAGCGCCAGGTTGAGCGTCGAGCACGTTGACCCGCGGCTCTCCGATGAACCCGAGCGAACGGCCTTCGATCTGTGACTCGACGACCGCGCGCACGCGGTCGGCCGCGACTCCGCGCGCCTTCGCAACGCGCGGGATCTGCCAGCGCGCCGCCTCCGGCGAAATGTCGGGATCGAGCCCGCTCGCCGAGGTCGTCACCAGATCGTTCGGCACCGGCCCTGGCGCTTCGGGGTTCTCCTTCTGCAGGCGCGCGATGTCCGCTTCGACGCGGTCGCGCAGCTTCTTCGACGTCGGACCGAAGTTCGAGCCGCTCGAGGACGATCGCGTCATAGCCCTTGTCGCCGGCCGCCGACGGCCGGGCCTGGAAGTAGCCGGGCTTGGTGAACCCCTGCCCGATGAGCTCCGAGCCGACGACGTTTCCGTGGTCGTCGGTGATCAGGCTGCCGTTGGCCTGCTGAGGGAACAAGACGCTGGGCCAGGCCGGTGATAGCCGAGCGGATAGAGCAATCCCGGTCAGCACCAGCGTGACCAGCGTGGCGCGAAGTGCGATGACGAAGGTCACTCATGGCTCCTCCTACACCAGGCCGACGGCCTGCAAGAACGAGGTCGATCAGCTTGATCCCGACGAACGGCGCGATGACGCCGCCGACGCCGTAGATCGAGCAGCGAGCGGCGCAGCAGCGCGCGCCGCGCCGAGCGGCCGGTACTGCACGCCGCGCAGCGCCAGCGGGATCAGCGCGATGATGATGAGCGCGTTGAAGATGACCGCCGACAGGATCGCGCTCGAGCGGCGAGCGCGAGGTGCATGACGTTGAGCGGCGCGATCTCCGGGAAGACGCCCATGAACATCGCCGGCAGGATGGCGAAGTACTTGGCGACGTCGTTGGCGATCGAGAACGTCGTCAGCGAGCCGCGCGTCATCAGCAGCTGCTTGCCGATCTCGACGACCTCGAGCAGCTTGGTCGGGTTCGAGTCGAGGTCGACCATGTTGCCGGCCTCCTTGGCCGCCTGCGTGCCGGTGTTCATCGCCACGCCGACGTCGGCCTGCGCCAGCGCCGGCGCGTCGTTGGTGCCGTCGCCGGTCATGGCCACCAGCTTGCCCTTGGCCTGCTCCTCCTTGATGAGGCGCATCTTCGTCTCGGGCGTCGCCTCGGCCAGGAAGTCGTCGACGCCGGCCTCCTGGGCGATCGCGGCGGCGGTGAGCGGGTTGTCGCCGGTGATCATGACCGTGCGGATGCCCATGGCGCGGAAGCGCGCGAAGCGCTCCTTGATGCCGCCCTTGACGATGTCCTTCAGGTGGATGACGCCGAGCATCGCGTTGCCGTCGGCGACGGCGAGCGGCGTGCCGCCGGTGTCGCGCGATGCCGTGCGGCGATGTCGTCGCAGCTCGGCGGCGATCGTCGCCGCCGAGCGCTTCGACGTGCGCGACGATGGCGTCGACCGCGCCCTTGCGGATCGAGCGCGCCCGTCGAGGTCGCACGCCGCTCATGCGCGTCTGCGCGGTGAACGGGATGAAGTGCGCGCCGAGCTCGTGCACGTCGCGGCCGCGCAGCCCGTACTTCTCCTTGGCCAGCACGACGATCGAGCGGCCTTCGGGCGTCTCGTCGGCCAGGCTGGCGAGCTGCGCGGCGTCGGCGAGCTCCTCCATCGCGCACGCCGGCGGCCGGGATGAACTCGGTCGCCATGCGGTTGCCGAGCGTGATCGTGCCGGTCTTGTCGAGCAGCAGCGTGTCGACGTCGCCGGCCGCCTCGACGGCGCGGCCGCTCATGGCGATCACGTTCTTGCGGAGCAGGCGATCCATGCCGGCGATGCCGATGGCCGACAGCAGGCCGCCGATCGTCGTCGGGATCAGGCAGACCAGCAGCGCCACGATCACCGTCGCCGACAGCGTCGATGCCGGAGTAGAGCGCCAGCGGCACCAGCGTCACGCAGGCGAACAGGAAGATGATCGTCAGGCCGACGAGCAGGATGTGCAGCGCGATCTCGTTGGGCGTCTTCTGCCGCGTGGCGCCCTCGACCAGCGCGATCATGCGGTCGAGGAACGACTCGCCCGGATTCGGCGCGTGATGCGCACGACGATGCGGTCGGAGAGCACCTTGGTGCCGCCGGTGACCGCCGAGCGATCGCCGCCGCTCTCGCGGATGACCGGCGCCGACTCGCCGGTGATCGCCGACTCGTCGACCGAGGCGATGCCCTCGATGACCTCGCCGTCGCCGGGGATCATCTCGCCGGCCTCGACGACGACGACGTCGCCCTTGCGCAGCGTCGACGCCGGCACCGACTCTTCGCGCTTGCCGTCGACGAGCCGGCGCGCGGTCGTCTCCTTGCGCATCTTGCGCAGCGACTGCGGCCTGCGCCTTGCCGCGGCCCTCGGCCATCGCCTCGGCGAAGTTGGCGAACAGCACGGTGAACCAGAGCCAGAGCGTCACCGTCGCCGGTGAACCACAGCGGGCGCGGCGCCGGTCGCGTGAGCGCAGATGTCGCGCAGCGAGGAGCGCGGTGGTCAGCACGCTGCCGATCTCGACCACGAACATGACCGGGTTCTTGGCCACGATGCGCGGGTCGAGCTTGCGGAAGCTGTCGACGAGCGCCGGCCGCACGATGTCGGCGGATCGAACAGCGAGAGGTCTGCTTGTGCGGGTCAGCCATGTCAGTAACACCTTTCCGCCTGAGCGCTACGAAGTGCTCGACGATCGGGCCCGAGCGAGAGCGCGGGGAAGAACGTCAGCGCGCCGACGATCAGGACCACGCCGACCAGCAGGCCGACGAACAGCGGGCCGTTGGTCGGGAAGGTGCCCGGGACCCGGCGGCACCGTCTTCTTGCCGACCAGGATGCCGGCGATGGCCGAGCGCGGGCACGATCATCAGGAAGCGGCCGATCAGCATCGTCAGGCCGAGCGCGACGTTGTACCAGGGCGTGTTGGCGTTGAGGCCGGCGAAGGCCGAGCCGTTGTTGCCGGCGCCGCTCGATGAAGGCGTAGAGGATCTCGCTGAGGCCGTGCGGGCCGGCGTTGTTCAGCGACGAGACGCCGTAGCGGCGCCACCGCCGACCAGCGCGGAGAAGCCGAGGATGACGAGCGGGAAGATGAGGACGTAGAGCATCGCCAGCTTCATCTCCCGCGCCTCGATCTTCTTGCCGAGGTACTCCGGCGTGCGGCCGACCATCAGGCCGGCGATGAACACCGTCAGCACGACGAAGATCAGCATGCCGTAGAGCCCGGCGCCGACGCCGCCGAAGATCACCTCGCCGAGCTGGATGTTGACCAGCGGCACCAGGCCGCCGAGCGGCGTGAAGCTGTCGTGCATCGAGTTGACCGCGCCGCACGAGGCGTCGGTCGTGACCGTCGCGAAGAGCGCCGAGTTGGCGATGCCGAAGCGGACCTCCTTGCCCTCCATGTTGCCGGCCGCCTGCGTCGACCGCCAGGCCGCGCGACGGCCGGGTTGCCGCTGCGCCTCCGCCCAGTAGGCAGGCGATGACGCCGGCGAAGAACAGGACCGCCATCGCGCCGAAGAGCGCCCAGCCCTGCTTCTGGTCGCGCGCCATCCGGCCGAACGTGTAGGTCAGCGCCGGCGGAGATCGCGAAGATCAGCAACATCGCGAGGAAGTTGGTGAGCGGCGTCGGGTTCTCGAACGGGTGCGCGCGAGTTGGCGTTGAAGAAGCCGCCGCCGTTGGTGCCGAGCTGCTTGATCGCTTCCTGCGAGGCGACCGGCCCCATGGCGATGAGTCTGCTTGCCGCCCTCGAGCGTCGTCGACCTCCATGTAGGGCGAGAGGTTCTGGATGACGCCCTGCGAGACGAGCAAGCAGCGCGACGACGATCGACAGATCGGCAGCAGCACGTAGACGTGCCGCGGACGAGGTCGACCCAGAAGTTGCCGAGCGTCTTCGCGCCGTCGGCGGCCGGGCTGCCGCGTGAGGCCGCGCGCGAGCGCGAGCGCGACGCCGATGCCCGCGGCCGCGGAGATGAAGTTGTGCCAGGCGAGGCCCGCCATCTGCGTGAAGTAGCTCATCGTCGTCTCGCCGCCGTACGCCTGCCAGTTCGTGTTGGTCGTGAAGCTGACGGCCGTGTTGAAGGCGAGCGTCGGCTCGACCGCGCCGAGCTTCTGCGGGTTGAACGGCAGCACGTGCTGCAGGCGCTGGATGGCGTAGGTGACGAGCAGCGTCGACCGCGCTGAAGACGAGCAGCGCGACGGTGTACTCGCTCCCAGGTCTGCTCTTTCTTCGGGTCGACGCCGCACAGCCGCAAAAACAAGCGCTCGATCGGCCCGAAGCACGCGAGGCAGCGGCTGCCGCTCGCCTTCGAACACGCGATACATGTAGACGCCGAGCGGCTTGACCGCGACGAGGATCAGGCCGAAGAAGACGAGGATCTGCAACCAGCCGTTGGCGGTCATCAGAACTTCTCCGGCTTCAGGAGCGCGAACACGAGGTAGGCGGTCAATCCCACCGACACGAGCGCGCTGATCAGATATTCGGCAGACATGGTCTTCTCCTCACTTCGTTCTCCGTCACATCCGGTCGCAGCCGCGCACGTAGGCGATCGACACGGCGAAGAAGGCGACGGTCACGATGATCAAGATGGCGTCGAGCATGGCGTCCTCGCTTCAGAACCAGGCCGTCGCGCCCAGCGTGATGGTGTCCTGGCTGCGCGCGTTGGGAACGAAGTTGTTCATGGCGTCGACCTGCACCTGGCCGTCGAAGAACAGCGGCGCCTGCGCCTGGTCGTGCCGATACTCGAGGCGGAAGGACACGTTGTCCCATGGGCGAACGTCGACGGTGGCCGTCGCCGACGACATCCAGTTCGCGCCGCCCCAGAAGATCGGCGACGCGGCGCCGCTGGCGTTCGACGCGATCCACTCGTAGAAGAAGTCGCCGCGCGCCGCCAGGTACATCCACTTGATCGGGTGGAAGCGAAGGTACAGCGCCCCCGCCGCCCAACCCGAGTCGCCGAAGGTGTTGGGCTCGACGCCGCCGTCGAAGTGGATGAGCGTCGACAGCCACGGCAGCGGATACAGCACGAGATACGTATCGAACAGGTGGCGCCAGGCGCGGCCCTCGGGCGCGCCGACGGGCCGCTCGACGCCGGTGAAGTAGAGGAACTGGTAGGTCAGCTTGTCGGGGATGTTGTACGTCAGCTGTCCGGCGATCGACTTCTCCGGGTTGTTGTCGACGACGGAGTTCCAGCCGTTGTAGACCTGCAGCGACAGCGTCAGCTTGTCGGTGAACGGATACGTGATGCGCGCGCCGGTGTGGTACGCAGGCAGCGCAAAGAACAGATCGGAGCGCGACCAGTTCCACTGATCCTTGACGGCGATGCCTTCAGGCCCGATCGGCGAGAGGAAGATGCCGCCGTCGATCGTGAGGCCGCGGCCGATCGGTGCCGTCCAGGCGAGGTTCGCCTGCTGGATGAATTGGAAAGTGCTCGGGCCGGTCGTGGGCACGACCGCGGTTCCGGGCGCGACCGGCTCGCTCAGGTAGTAGCTCGCCGGCGTATCGCCGACCTGCAGCGCGACGTGCGCGGTGATCGGACCGAGCGTGCCGAGCGCGTCGAGGACGGCGTTCGACAGCATGAACGAGTTGTGGCGGTTGTCGTAGCCGCGATAGTTGGTGATGCCGTTCGACGGCTGGTTGAAGTTCCACTGGTAGAACGCTTCGACGTAGCCGCCGATGGTGAGCGAGGCTTTCGTCGCCGGCTTGGTCGTGCCTTCGGAAACGTTCGCGATCGGCCCCGGCTGCGCCGCCGGCGGCTGGGCCTGCTGCTTCTGTTGCGCGCGGAGTTGCTCGATCTCGCGCTCGAGCCGGTTCATCCGCTGCTCGATGGTTTCGCCGGCGGGCGGCGGAGGAGCGGGCGCTGTTTCGTTCTGCGCAACCATGACCTGGGAGTCCTGGCGCCGACCCACTGCAGCGCGCGTGCCCACCGCGGACGACGCCGGGCGCGGCTCTTCAGCCACGGACGCTTGTGGAACTGGATTGCGAACCGCCAGGGCCCGCGACGATTGGCAGTGCGCGCTGCAATCAGAGCCGCCGGGACAGCGACTGGTGGAGGGCGCTGGCTCGGCGTGTGCCGTGCCGGCAAGCGACGCGAAAAACAGAGCAACGAAGAAGACACGAGACTTCGGAGCAAGGATGCGCATGGCCGCCGCCCTAGGCATGCGGCATGCCGCAGCCGGCGCGTCGCGACTCGCGCAAGAACTGCGGCCTTTCGTAATGGCGGGAGACCACCTAAATTGGAATTTCGCAAGACACGTCGGTTTGCCGCAGTGCACGATGCAAGCCTTGTCGACGGCCTCGCGAAATGCATAGTCGCGGGCGCGACAGAATTGCGGTGCGCAACAGCGCGTCCGCATTTTCTTCGCGATCAATTTGCCTCCCTGCGGTCGTCGCATTTGGCGTGTGGTGTGCATTCGGCGGCTGGAGGTGTTTTCCGCGAACGCTGGACGATGCGTCCTCGTCCATCTGGACGCAGCCACGAGCGCGCTGGTGACGACGTG
Source organism: uncultured delta proteobacterium (assembly GCA_963816965.1). Classification (GTDB taxonomy): domain Bacteria; phylum Myxococcota_A; class Polyangia; order Palsa-1104; family Palsa-1104; genus JAQBQH01. The sequence continues at coordinate 822,715 of CAWFMP010000004.1, read as the reverse complement.
TCTCGAGGCGCTCGGAATGTGTTGCGAGGCGGCAGCACACGAGGCCCCGAACGGATCAGCCACTCCCGATCTCGTCGTGATCGGAGCGGCCGCTGCACGGGCCGCCATCGGAGCCTGGATCGACCGCGGCGTCGCGGTCATCGTGGTGAGCGAGGCAGGCGAGGAGGGGCTTGCCCAACACCCCGCCATCGAATGGCTGCAGAAGCCGCTCAACGCGCGACACTTCGGCCAGGTCGTCGCAGCCTCGATCGAGCACGTCCGCCTGCGTCGTGAGGTCGAGCGCTTGCGACAGATGGTCGCGCACGATCTTCCGGCCTCGAAGCCGATCGCTCGTTCGAAGGCGATGCAGCGATCGCTCGCGCAACTTTCGCAGGCGCCTTTCGATGCGCGCCCTCTGGTGCTGCATGGCGAGCGCGGTACCGGACGCGGCGTCTTGGGCCGCGCCGTCGCGGCCGATGTCTGTCACGGCCTCGTCGAGCTCGGCGCCGCCGAGGTCCGCGCCGACGCCGGCGCGGAGCAGCTGCGGGAGCTGCTGGCCTCGGATCGCCCCGAGACATTGCTCGTCCGCGACGCCGATCTCTGGTGCGCCGAAGGACGACAGGCGCTGCTTGCGGCGCTCGGGCGACTGCGGCGGAAGATCATCGTGACGATCGGCGACGAGTTCCCGCAGGAGCTGCGTGCGACCTCGGCGCTGGTCCACGTGCCGCCGCTGCGCGAGCGCACCGAGGACATCGTGCCGCTGGCGCGCCACTTCCTCGCCCACTACGCGCCGGGCGCGCGACTGACCGGCGACGCGGAAGCCGAGCTCCGCCGCTACACGTGGCCGGGCAATATCGCCGACCTGCGCAACACCCTCGAACGGGCCGCGCTCGGCGGCGCCGGCGAGGTCGGGACGGCGCAGCTGCCCGCGCATTTGCGCGGACCGCAGGCGATCCGTCCACAGGTGGGCGGCGACTTCACGATGGCGCAGATCGAGAAGGCCCACCTCGAAGCGGTGCTGTTGCGACCGTGTCGGACGTCCGAGGCGGCGCGCATCCTCGGCATCGACGATTCGACGATCTGGAGGATGCGCAAGCGGTACGAGCTGCCGTAGGTGAAGGCGGCTATGCGGCGCGGCGCAATGGCGCGTCGGCGGGACACGACGTCAGCACCGAGCGGACGAGGCAGTCGATCTCGCGCGCGGGGAGCTCGCCGACGAACTCCGAGAGCATCGCCCCGTCGAACACCATGAGCACCGTCGGGCAGCGGCCGCTGACCCAGCCGCCGAAGAGGTAACCCGACTCGTCGCTGTGCTTGACGACCAGGCGCACCCGGCCGCGATGGGCGGCGGCGACGTCGAACAGCGCCTGATCGAACGCCGTGCATTCCGCGCGGGTCGGACGGAAGTACAAGAGATCGACGACCGCGTGTCTGGGCGATTCTCGGACGCGGGCCATCGCTCAGCTCCACGTCTCGCGGGCGCGGCCATACAGCACGATGCACGCGGCAATGACCCGCTCGGTCCACGGCGTCCGCTCGCGCGGGGGAAGCGCCCGCGCGAGCTTCTGCGGTTCGTCGTCGACGAAGAAGGTGGAACCGACGTAGCGGGCGAGGTGGACGCGGTGCGAGATGCAGCAGCCGCAGCGTGGCGCCATGTCGAGGACGCGCGTGGCGGCCGACAGGGCTTCCGCGGCGCTGTGCGCGTCGAGCACGCGATGGGCGCTGGATTCGTCGTCGCGCGGCACAGCGGCGTGGCAACGGGCGAGCGGTATCTTGGTTGGCATCGAAATCCCCGAGGCTCAACGGCCTCGGAGGGAACGAATTCATTGGTCGTGCCAGCGGCGCGGCCGCGGCAACGGCGCGCCCATCGCGGGTTTCGTGTGCTCCGCGCGGAGTCCCGATCGCATTTCACAATCCGCTGGATTGCACTGTGCCGTGCCAAGCGCGACGTGCGCCGTCAGGCGATGCTGGTCGAATACCAGCAGGAGCTCCTCGGCGGCGACGAGAAGGAGAAGCACGGCGACGCTGGCCCACGGCAGTCCGAGCGTGCGCACCGCGGTCGACGACGGCAGCGTCGCCATCAGCGCCGGACCCGCGCCGAGGGCGGCCAGCACGGTGACGATCCCACGTCGCAGTCGCCGCAGGCGCGCGCGCTCGTGGTGGAGCGCACGCATCATGACGAGCGCCTCGCGCAACGAGTCAGATGCGGCGTGCCGACCAGGTCGCATGTTGCACCGGAGCGCGGTGAACCGCGGGCGGCACCGCGGAGTCGGCGCAGGCGAGCAGGCGCCCGGACGCCAACACGAGCAGGAGCAGCAACGCGAACGACGCAGCGGCGGCGGCGTGCAGGGCACTCGAGGCGACGGGGTTCATTGGAGGCCTCCGAGCCGAACCTGATATTCGACCGGCAGTTGGTCGACCAAGCCGTCGCGCAGACGGACTGCGCGTCGTTCCACGAGCCACGAGCCCAGCGCCGCGACGCCGAACGTCAGGAAGACAAGCGGGCAGAACACCGACGCCGCAGGGAACCGTGCCGCCACCCAACAGGCGAGCGAGGCGAGCGCGGTCGCGGTGACCAGCGCGCGGCGGATCCGGCGGACGCGCTGCAACCGCTCCTCGGCCTGCACGAGCCCGACCAGCGTCAGCTGCTCCGCGGACGGCACGTGCGCAAACAGACGATCCATGGCGGGTCGCTTGCTGCATGGCGCGTGCCTTCGAGCAACCGCACGACGTGCGCGGGAAGGGTGGTGCGTCGAATTGCATTGTGAAACGCTCGAGCGGCGAAGATGCAACGCGGCTGTGCGGTCGCTCCGATCGCGCGTCACCGCCGAGCGCGCACGCGGCGCGGCAGGCCCCGAGAAGATCTACCTGAGTCTCGCCGGCCCGGTCGAGATCTCGCGGCTGTCAACGAAGCGCTGTCACGAACGATCCTGACCGCCACAACGGTGTTCATCGTGACGGTGTCGATGAATGTATTCGGCGTTGGCGTCATCCGCGATTTTGGATTCGCCTTGAACGTCGGCGCGATCGCCTGTACGTACGCGACGATCTTCGTCAGCTCGCCGGTGCTGCTGTGGATCGCCCGCGCCCGCACACAGCCAGGCGAACGCTCGTCCTTCGACTGAGGGCGTCGGCGAACCGATTGCGTTGTGCACGACATCCGGACGCAACGTCCTGCGTTTCTGCAAGCTCCAGCCGGCGGAAGCGGCCGGAATCGCCCGGACTCCGGCTTGGCATCGTGTATGAAGCGGGGGGCACCAAATGCTGCGGGACAAGAGGATCGAGACAGAGGCAAGGCATCCCTACCGCTCGCCGGCGCCGCCCAGAGATCGTGCGAGCGCGTCGACGCCGCGCGCGGTTTCCCAGACCTCTCGGATCGCGTCGCTGCTGCTCGTCGTGTTTGCCGGGCTCGGCGTGTGGGCAGGCGTGGTCGCCTGGCACGAGCACAGCGTGACGCGCGCCATCGCTGCCTTGCCGCGCGGGGTCCAGGAGGCCAGCTATCGACGCGCGCTCGAGGAGCTGTCTACGACGTGCAGTGACCAGCCGGCGCTCGCCGAGCACTGCCGCGAACAGGCCGAGCTGATCCTCCATTTCCCGCAGTGTGACGACACCTGCCGCCAGCTCGCCCGCCGCCACTTGCCTGCAGCCAAAAGGTAGGATGCGCGCATGCGCCTCGATCCGGCCTCCAACTCCGTCGCGCTCGTCATTCTGGCCGCCTCCGCGCTCCTCGAAGTCGGGGGCGACGCTGTCATTCGCAAGGGACTGCGCAGTGGCGGCCTGGCCCTGGTGGTGCTCGGATGCGTCGTCCTGGCCGCCTATGGCGTGGTCGTAAACCTGCTCCGGATCGACTTCACGCGACTGCTCGGCGCCTACGTCGGCGTCTTCGCGCTCACCAGCGTCGTCTTGGGAAAGGTGCTCTTCGCGGAAAAGGTCGCGACTTCGACGTGGGTCGGGGTGACGATCGTGCTGGTCGGCAGTCTCGTCATCCAGTACGGATGAGCGCGACGCGGGTGGCGAGCGAGCCGGCGCGACGTCCTACTCGCGCGTCGGTCGCTCCCGGTCGAGCGCCAGGTTGAGCTCGAGCACGTTGGCGCGCGGCTCGCCGAAGAGGCCGAGGTCGCGACCGCCGATGCCGCGCTCGACGAGCGCGCGCACGCGAGCGACGTCGAGGTGGCGCGCAGCGGCAACGCGCGCGACCTGCAGGACGGCGTTGGCCGGCGTGATGTCGGGATCGAGCCCGCTGGCCGACCGCGTGACCGCGTCCGCCGGCACGAGCACGTCGGGGGCGAGCTTGTTCTCGGCGCGGTAGGCCGCCACCAGCTGCTTGACGCCGGCGAAGGATTCGTCGACGTCCTTGGTCTTCGGATCGTCGGGCACGCCATTGAGCAGCTTGTCGCTCAGCGGACCGAGGTTGGTGCCGCTCGAGTTCGACGGCGTCGTAGCCGGCGCCGGCCGCCGACGGGCGCGGATGGAAGTACGCGCCAGTCGTGAAGGTCTGGCCGAGCAGGCTCGATCCGATCGCGTCGTCCGGGTGCCGACGAGCGACCGTGCGCGTCGATCGAGGAGCCGTTCGGCTTGATGCCGGAACAGCGTCTGGCCGATGCGCATAGACGGTCACCGGGTAGAGGACGCAGCAGAGCACGATGAAGACCAGCGTAGCGACGAGCGAGATCGACGGTTTCGCGAGCGATTTCCTTCATGGTCACACCATCCGCAAGAGGTTGTGGACGACGAGGTCGATCAGCTTGATGCCGATGAACGGGACGATGAGCCCGCCGAGGCCATAGACGAGCAGGTTGCGGCGCAGGATCTCGCCGGCGCCGAGCGGGCGGAACTTCACGCCGCGCAGTGCCAGCGGGACGAGGCAGATGATGATGAGCGCGTTGAAGATGACGGCGCTCAGGATGGCGCTGCCGGGCGAGCCGAGCCACATGACGTTGAGCGGCGCGATCTGCGGGAACGCGCCGATCAGCATGGCGGGGATGATGGCGAAGTACTTGGCGACGTCGTTGGCGACGCTGAAGGTGGTGAGCGCGCCGCGCGTCATCAGCATCTGCTTGCCGATCTCGACGACCTCGATGAGCTTGGTCGGGTTGCGAGTCGAGGTCGACCATGTTGCCGGCTTCCTTGGCGGCCTGCGTGCCGGAGTTCATGGCGACGCCGACGTCGGCCTGCGCGAGCGCGGGCGCGTCGTTGGTGCCGTCGCCGGTCATCGCCACCAGATGGCCGCCCGCCTGCTCGCGGCGGATGAGCGCCAGCTTGTCCTCGGGCGTCGCCTGCGGCCAGGAAGTCGTCGACGCCGGCCTCCTTGGCGATAGCGGCCGCGGTCAGCGGGTTGTCGCCGGTGATCATGACCGTGCGTGATGCCCATGGCGCGGAAGCGGCTGAAGCGCTCGGCGAGGCCGTCCTTCACGATGTCCTTGAGCTGCGACGACGCCGAGCACGCTGGCGCCGGTCGCGCGACCACGAGCGGCGTGCCGCCCTCGCGCGCGATCTGCGTCGACCGCGCTCGTCGACCTCGCGCGGGAAGCGCGCCGCCGACCAGCGCCGCGACGGCGTCGGCGGCGCCCTTGCGGATCGCGCGCCGTCGATGTCGACGCCGCTCATGCGCGTCTGCGCGCTGAAGGGAACGAACGTCGGCGGCGGGCAGATCGTCGCTGGATCGCGCACGGCTGCCCAGCTTCTGTGCGCCAGCGTCACGATGCTGCGCCCTTCGGGCGTCTCGTCGGCCAGCGACGACAGCTGCGCCGCCTCGCGCCAGCTCGCGCGCGCGTCACGCCCGGGCGCGGGCAGAAGCGCGACCGCCTGCCGGTTGCCCGTGGTGATCGTGCCGGTCTTGTCGAGCAGGAGCACGTGCGACGTCGCCCGCGGCCTCGACGGCCTTGCCGCTCATCGCCAGCACGTTCTTCTGCACCATGCGGTCGATGCCGGCGATGCCGATGGCGGTGAGCAGGCCGCCGATCGTGGTCGGAATGAGACAGACCAGCAGCGCGATCAGCACGGTCACCGAGAAGGCCGAGGCCGACAGCTGTCGGCGTGTAGCTGTGGATGTAGCCGCCGAACGGGCGCAGGAAGAAGCACACCAGCAGGAAGATGATGGTCAGCGCCGACAGAAGGATGTTGAGCGCGATCTCGTTCGGCGTCTTCTGCCGCTTGGCGCCCTTCGATGAGCTGGATCATGCGATCGAGGAAGCTCTCGCCCGGGTCGGCGGTCACGCGGACGCGGATCTGATCGGAGAGCACGGTCGTGCCGCCGGTGACGGCCGAGCGGTCGCCGCCCGACTCGCGGATGCACCGGCGCCGATTCGCCGGTGATGACCGACTCGTCGATCGTCGCCGCGCCCGTCGATGATCTCGCCGTCGGCGGCGATGATCTCGCTGCGCGGCGACGACGACGACGTCGCCCTTGCGCAGGAGCTCCGAGGGCACGGTCTCGGTGCGTGCCGTCGGGCCGCAGCTCGCGCGGCCGAACGCCTTCTTGCGGCTCGCGCGCAGCGCGTCGGCCTGCGCCTTGCCGCGCCCCTCGGCCAGCGCCTCGGCGAAGTTGGCGAAGAGCACCGTGAACCACAGCCAGAGCGCAGATCTGGACGACGAACCCGAGCGACTCGCCGTGCGACTTGGCGCGCAGGATCTCGAGCGTGGTGATCGAGCGCGCCGATCTCGGTCACGAACATCACCGGGTTGCTGACCATGTGGCGCGGATCGAGCTTGCTTGAAGCTGGCTCGCAACGCCGGGACCAGGATCTCCGCGCTCGAACACGGAACGTTTCTTGGCGGTACGTCATGATGGTATCTCCTCGAAGGTTCAGAAGGTCAGGCGTCGACGAGGTCATGAGGAAGTGCTCGACGATGGGCCCGACCGCGAGCGACGGGAAGAACGTCAGCGCGCCGACGATGATGACCGTGCGCGGTGAGCAGCACGACGAACGTCGGCCCGGTGACCGGGAAGCTGCCGGCGTCGGCGGCGGTCGCCTTCTTCTGGACCAGCGCACCGGCCAGCGCCAGCACCGGGAATCGCCGGGAAGAGGCGGCCGAACAGGATCGACGAGCCCGTGGATGAAGTTCCACATGATGTTGCCGTTGGCCGGCGTCGGCGGTCAGGCCGGCGAACGCGGAGCCGTTGTTGCCCGTCGCCCGAGGCGAACGCGTAGAGCATCTCGCTGAAGCCGCGCGGACCGCCGTTGTTGAGCCCGGCGGCGCCCCAGTCGCTGACCGCTGGCCCAGGCGGTCCGGCCGAGCATGAAGACCGACGTCACGAGCAGCGACAGCGCCGCGAGCTTCACGTCGCGCGCCTCGATCTTCTTGCCCAGGTACTCGGGCGTGCGGCCGACCATCAGGCCGGCGATGAAGATGGCGACGAAGACGAAGACCAGCATGCCGTAGAGGCCGCGAGCCGACGCCGCCGAAGATCACCTCGCCCATGAGGATGTTGCCGAGCGTGACGAGGCCGCCGAGCGGCGTGAACGAGTCGTGCATGGTGTTCACCGCGCCGCAGCCCGGTGGCCGTGGTCATCGACGGCGAAGATGGACGGAGTTGGCGATGCCGAAGCGCACCTCCTTGCCCTCCATGTTGCCGAGCGCCGGATCGACGCCGAGCGCGAGCATGCGCGGGTTGCCGTGCGCCTCCGCCCACCAGCAGACGAGGATGCCGACCATCAGCATGCGCGAACATGCTCGCCCACACCGCCCAGCCGTGGCGCTGGTTCTTCACCATGCGACCGAGGTAGTAGGTGAGCGCCGCTGCAGATCGCGATGAAGAGGACGATCTGCACGAAGTTGCCGAGCGGCGTCGGGTTCTCGAACGGGTGGGCGGCGTTCACGTTCATGTAGCCGCCGCCGTTGGTGCCCAGCATCTTGATCGCGATCTGCGAGGCGATCGGACCCTGCGCGATCGTCTGCGCGTGGCGCCCTTCGACGCGTCTTGCGCCGCGGTGTAGGGCAGAAAGTTCTGCGGGATCCCCTGCCACATCAGGAACACGGCGTAGATGAGCGCGGCCGGCAGGAAGCAGGTAGAGCGTCTGGCGAACGACGTCGCGCCAGAAGTTGCCGACGGTCGTGCCCGACGAGCGCGCGATGCCGCGCACCAGCGCCGCGGCGATGGCGATGCCGATGGCCGGCGAGATGAAGTTGTGGCATCACCAGCGCCACCATCTGCGAGAAGTAGCTCATCGTCGCTTTCGCCGCCGTAGCTCTGCCAGTTGGTGTTGGTGGCGAAGCTGGCCGCGGTGTTGAACGCCAGATCCGGGCGCACGGCCGCCATGCGCCTGCGGGTTGAGCGGCAGCCGGTGCTGCATGCGCAGGAGCACGTAGGTGACGCATCATCGTGACGCGCCGTGAAGAGCAGCATGCGAGACGGTGTAGCTCTTCCAGGTCTGCTCCTTGCTTCGGGTCGACGCGAGGAGCGCGGTAGATGAGGCGCTCGAACGGGCCGAGGACGCGGTCGAGGAACGTGCCGCCCTCGCGCTTCGGGATCGAGGACCTGACCAGATAGATGCCCGACGGCTTGGTGATGAGCACGAAGCCCGCGACGATGAGCGCGAGCTGAAGCCATCCGTTGGCGGACATCCATCAGAAGCTCTCCGGCTTGAGCAGCGAGACAGAACAGATAGACGACGAGCGCCGCCGACGCGATGGAGACGAGCGTGATCTCCATGGTCAGAGCCTCTCGCACGCGCTCGTGTACGCGAGCGACAGGGCAAAGAATCCGACCGTGATGATCAGGAAGAGAACGTCCAACATGAGCAAGCCTCCGCTGCAGGTGCGAAACGGGCAGAGCAGAAAGCGTGCCGAATTTGACGCGCGGCGTTGACCGCGCAGAACGCCGGGTTCGGCCGATTCAGGCGCGGTATCGGCTTGCAGTGGTCACGCCGCGTCGGCAGCTGGGTGTAACTTGCATGTTTCGGAGGCGGCCGAACGCCGACGAGACGCGGGGGAGGCGCACGGTGCAACCCGCGAGAGCCAGCCGCTGTGCAGTCTGCAATGGAGATTGGTCGCAGCACCAAGCTTGCGGACCAACCGGCGGAGCAAGTCCTCATCGCGCGGTTTCTGGCCGCCCGCTGGTGCCGACTGGTTCGTGTGGAAGGAGGAGCGGGCGCCCCGGTCCCTCGTTTCGAGTGCCGGCGGAAACGGAAGCACGACCAGTGGTTCCGTCGTTTAGGCACACGAGATGATCAATTCTTCGTCGACGGTACTCTCATACGCGTAAGGTTTTTAGTTCGATTCTGAGAGGAGCCACCAGGACTTAGCAGGCGCGCAGCTCCCGCCGGTATCGTTTCGTCTGCGTCGGCGCGCCGGAGAGGTTCGAGCAAACCAGTAAGGTTCTGGGAAGCGCGCGCCTCACGCGTCCGGAGACGCGCCGGCACGCAACTTCCGCTGGAAATCGCCGATAATGACTTCGTGAGTCCAACGAAGGTGGCGTCCGAACTACCCGATGAGCACAGGAGTGCGCAGGTTTACGAATCACTGCGCTGCGCAAGGGGACGGCGATGGGGGGGGACGAAGTGAGCAGCACGAAGGAGATGAAGCCGGCCGCAAGGGGCGCCGACGCGCGGGCACAGGACGCGAGTGAAGCGAAGCCGGCTGCGCCGCAGGCGCGCGATCCGCGTGAAGCCAAGTGGAACGCCATCGTCAAGAGCGCGACCGCGTATAACGCCGCGCACGGCGATCTCGTGGCAGAGTTCTTGAGGGCCGCGCCCGGCTGCGCGGGCGACAACGCGGGCCTGTCCGTGCGCGAAGTCCGCAAGTGGCAGATGCAGCACGGCCTGACGCCCGACGGCAAGGTTGGTCCTAAGACGCTCGCCGCCGCCAAGAAGGAATCAAAGGGAAAGGGCGAGGGCGGCGAGGAGAAGTCCGACGTCGCGTTCACTGACACGGAAGCTGGCGCGATCAGTCCCGGCGTCAGCGCCGACGAGGCCGTCGAGGGTGGCGTCGCCGACGGCGAAGAGAAACGCCCTGAACAGACGGAAGATCAATCGCGCGAGGGCGGTGGTTTCGCGCAAGAGGCGGCGGCCAAGGTGGGGGAGGACATCGCGGGCGAGGGTGGCGGCACCGCTGGCGCAGCGACTGCATCGCGCCTCGCACTCGTGCCACACGTGGTGAACCTACTCCGCGCGCACCGCTTCGCCGACGCCGTCAACTACGTCGTCGGTAACATCCACCAGCAGGAGCGCGTCGAGATCGTCAAGGCCGTCGTCGGGAAGCTCAGCGGAGAGCTGAGCCACCACGCGCTGGAGATCTTCGAGCGCGCCGCCATGGTCGGGCTCGTCGTCGACGTTCTGAAAATCGGCTGGGAGTGGACGATCGGCGGGATCAAGGCGGTGCAGGAGGCGCACGAGGCCGGAGACCGCGACTCGCGCATTGGCATCTACGCCTGGGCCTGGAGCGACTGCGTGCTCAAGGGCTCGCACGACAACCCAGGCGCCGTGACGGAGGAGCAGCGCGAGGCGATGAAGCTCGGGGTCGAGGACGGTCTTGCCACGCGCGAGCAGTCGCCGGAGTTGCCGTTTCTTCTGATGGCAGAGTACGGCAACGAATCGAATGCACGCCGCGCGTTGGAAGACGCGCTATTGAAGCGCGCCGGCATCGCCGGGATAAAGACGCATGCTGGACGGTGAGCGCGAACCGGGGTGGAAGCCCAGCGGCGGCGGTGTCGCCGCGCTGGTCGTTGCTGCGCTCGTGCTCGCGGGCGCGACATGCTGGGCCTTCAAGATCAACCCACTGCCAACGTCGGGCAATCCGGTCGACTCCGGCTGGTTCGTGACGTTTGGGTTCGTCTACTTCCTACTGCTGTACCTCGTCGTCGCGCGTATGAAGCGCCGTCCGCCAAAGTGATTCGCCTGTGCGTTTCGAGTACCAGAGGAAGCCGAAGCATGACCAGCGGTTCCGTCGTTCCGGCACTCGAAATGATCAATTCTCCGTCGACGGTACTCTCATACGCGTAAGGTTCTCAGTTCGATTCTGAGAGGAGCCACCAGTAGTTACGTCGGCCGCGATCTCCGCCAGCACTCGAAATGGGCTCGAGTTCGGCCGCGCTGCTAAGCTGAAATCGATTGCGAGAGCGCTGACAACGCGGCGAGGACTAGGTCCTCGCGCCACGGCCGGGCTGCCACTTGCACGCCAATCGGCAAGTTCTAGGAGCGTCCGCTCATCGAGGCGTTCGCCAAGATGGCGGACGTCCTGGTGCCGGTCATGAAATTGCGCACCTCCGAGTCCAATCAGGCAACCAGGAGGCAGCAGTCATGAAGAAGAATCACAGCGGTTATTGGGCGACGGTCGGTCTGTTCTGCGCGGTCTACACCTTCAGCGCGATCATGGACCTCTTCGGCGTCGGGCCGGCGAAGGCCACGCTCGCACATCTCGGGTACCCGGCGTACGTCGCGGCGATTCTGGGCACGTGGAAGGCGGGCGCCGTGGTGACGCTGCTCGCGCCTGGCCTTCCGCGCGTCAAGGAGTGGGCCTACGCCGGCATCCTGTTCGATCTCAGCGGCGGCTTCGTCTCCCACGTCATGACCGGCGATTCGCTGCCGAAGCCGATCATCCCCGTGGTGCTGCTCGCGCTAGCGATGAGCTCGTACTTCCTGCGCCCCGACAACCGCAAGCTGCAGTCGCCTCCCGCTGTCGTCGACGCTGCTCCGAGCGGCGTCGTCGCGACCGCGCGCTAGGCTAGCACTACTGTGACCTTTCCCGTCGACGAGGATGCTGTCGATGGTGGCAAAAAGGACATCGCGGTAGCCACGTCGCGAGGACGCGAGCAATCGCGAGCCTAACGGTGATGAAGGAATCGTAGAAGTGGCGCTCAGGCCGCGACGAACTGCGCGTCGTCGGCCAGCGGCCGGGCGGCCGAGGGGGGAAAACGTCGCGCCTGCTCTGCGACGACGAATGCGTAGCAGGCAAGAGCGACGGAGACGTGATGGTGCCAGCCGGGGAAAGAGCGTCCCTCGAAGTGGTCGAAGCCGAGCTCGTCCTTGAGGTCCTGGTACACGCGCTCGGTACGCCAGCGCTCCTTGATGATGCGGACCAATTCTTTGTGGCCGGTCGAGAGCGGCAGCGACGAGAAATAGAACTTCTTCGCTTCGGCTTCGCCGTCCTCCCACTCGATGACGAGCCAGACGTCCTCGCGAGTCGATGGCTCCGAGCTCTCATCGGTGAAGGGCACGACGCGAAGGAAGGAGAAGCGCGCGGAGAGGTCCTTTTTCGTCCCCTGGCGCCAAGTGACACGACGAAAGGCGCCAGGGTCGATTTGCGATGCCAGCTCGCCGACGAGAAGCGGATCGCCGCGACGGCGCTGGAGCGAGTCCATGCACCAGACCTTGGTCCGACGCTCGACGCCGACAGCGTAGTCGAGATTGAACGATCGGATCTTGGCGCGGAACTCACTCGCGTCGCCGTAGAAGCTGTCGGCCAGAACGATGCCCGGAGGCAGCTCGGCCGCGACAGCGCGCTCGAGCATCTCCATGGCCAGCTCGATCTTGGTCTTGAATTCCATGTCCTCGGGAATGCGTGCGACGCGACAACGAGCACGGTCCTCCATCCAGCTCTGCGGCAGGTACAGCTCGAAATCGACTGGTAGGTGAGCGTCGCGAGTGGCCACCGAGAGGCTGACGCCGATCTGGCAGTTTGTGACCTTGCCAGCGGAGCCGGTGTACTGCCGCTGAACACCGACGGAGTGCTTGCCCTGCTTGAGAAAGCCGGTGTCGTCGAAAATCCACGATTCGATCGGCCCGCGCTTGCAGATGGACTCGATGCCGTAGCGCGCGGCGAACAAGCGCACGTCGTGGTCGCTCCAGACCGAGTCCTTGATGAAGTGCAGAAGCCGCGTGTGCACCGCGTCGACCCTCGCCGGATCGCCGCAGGCTCGTGCCGCAATCGGCTCGGCACTCTTGCGCTCCCCGTCGGAGAGCAGCCCCATCGCATACATCGCGAAGGAGGCGCGCCGGCACTTGTTGCTCAGGATCTCGCCGACGCCGTCGAAGTACTCACGCAACCGACGCTGTCCGTCGGCATCCATGATCGCAGTGTCCACGGACACGGTAGATCACGCCGCCAGATCGCGAGCAAGTTTTTGGATCCAGTAGTGCTAGTCTAGAAAAACTCGCTCCGCGTCGCCGCGCTTGGTCTTTTCGCCAATCGCTTCGTTGCTCCTCGGTCAGTTCCCGACGGGGAGCTTCTCTCATCGCGCCTCGCGCTTCGCGAAAATCCACGTCGCGCGGCTCGGTCCGGAGTTCTTCAACACCCTGCTAGGAACGGCGGAACGATGTGCGCAGGAAATAGCGGGTGCTGTTCTTGACCTGAACGCATGGACAGTGGTAGTCTCGGCTGACCTGGAGGCGTGCCCATGGACCACCGCAAGAAGGTCATGATCCTCGATGGAGCCACCGATCTCTACACTCTGATCCGCGACATCCTCGGCATGTCCATGGACGACGCGCGCGTGGCCAAGCTGGACCAGGCTACCGAGGACTATCTGAAGCAGGTGCTCGCTCTGGAGGATCGCGATCAGCGCACGCCCTTTCACCTCGTCGAGCGGCTGGGATGACCCCGAAGAAGAGGCCGTCGGATAAGCTGGGGATCAAGCGAACGGAGAAGAAGCCCACCAGGACCGCGGCGGCTGAGATCGATCCGACCTTCGCGCCCGTCGTAGCCGCGCTCGCCAGGGATCGACAGGTCATCGTTGGACTATTTCGACCCTCGCCGCGACGGCAGGCTCATGAAGGAGTGGGTGGTCATCGGAGTCGGGAAAGCCAACTGGGTCGAACTTGCACGACAAGCCCACTTGTTCGTGAAGGGAAGGTGAGCCGATGAGCGACCAGCCGACGGAGAAGCTGTCGCGCAAGGAATGGGCTAGGCAGCAACGACGAGCCGCCTACCTTCGTGCCAAGGAATACCGCGCCAGCGATCCCAAACAGCTCGCGTTCAAGGAAGCTATGAGGGAGCGCCAACGAGAAGCTTACGCGGCATCCAGGGACCGAAAGAAGGCCGCTGCCTCAGAGCAGAAGGTGCGACGATCAGAACGCCAGTCTCGACAACGAGTGGCGCAGGATCAGCAGTTGATGATGTTGGTGAAGCCCGCCAGTCAGTCGGAGTAGGATCGGCTGCGCAGCTTTGCTCTGTTCAGCGGGAGACGGTGAGTCGTGGGAGATCGTGCATCTCGACCGCCTGAAGACGAACAGCCTGGCGCTCAGACGAGATGCCATTGGGTAGAGATTCCCGCGAAGAGGCTCAGCCGCGAGGCTCTCGACGGATTGATCGCGGAGTTTGTCACCCGTGACGGGACCGACTACGGGTCGCAGGAACACACGCTGGAGGAAAAGAAGAGCGCGGTAGCTCGCCAACTCGATCGTGGAGAGGTCGTGATCGTGTTCGATTCAGAATCCGAGACCTGCAATATCCTTCCGAAGGACGCGATAGGGTGAGGTCGTCCCCCAGTCGGTGGGTCCACCGGTTCTCGCCGGATGCGACCAACAGCTCTATTCGTTCACCCTGCAGTGGGCCCCGAGCAGGTGCAGCGCCGTGTGCTCGTGTTACCCTGAGAGCGGCGAGGAGGTGAGCAATGCGCCTGATCGCGACGTTGGCCCTCGGCCTTCTGTTGGGCTGTGACGGCTCCACCAACGGCAGCAGCATCGACCTCGCCGTCGCGTTGGACTTGGGCAGCGGCGACCTCTCCGCGCGCGATCTTTCGGGCGCGGGCAGCGTCGACCTCGCAGCCGACGCTGGCCGCAGCTGCCTTCCCAGTTGCTCGGGCTGCTCCGCCGGCGTGTGCTGCGGCGCCGGCTGTTGCAATGCGGGTGAGTGGTGCGATAACGGTACGTGCCGTTGCGGCGATGCGCCCGCGAGCGCATGCGGTCAGGGCATGATGTGCGTCTCCAACGTCGCCACGCAAAATGGCTGCGGCTTCCTCTGCTGCGGCAATGGCGTCGCGTGTCCGCCGTGAGCGCGTTGGCCGCATGCGGCCGAATCTTCGACGGCATGCGGCGTCTCGCTCATCACGATCGAGCGTGTCCTCTTCACCGTCACTGTGTGGCGCGATCGCCCAGCGCGCCGTGCGTCACTCGAGCTCGTCGTACCGTTGCAGCCCGTCGTCGGCGAGGGCGTAGTAGTCACCCTTGCTCCCCACGTAGATGTGCGCCTTCGACTCGAGCCCAGTGGGCGCATCCATCGTACCGGCGCAGATTGCCATGCGCGCGTCGCCCGCCTCGTCCCAAAGCAGGCTGGAGCCGCACTCACCACAGAAGCCGCGACGCACCGTCCTGTTCACCGCGTACCACCTGAGGCCGCGCTGCTCGACCAGCCGGAAGCCCGCGCGCTCGACCGCGGTGTACGCGCCGACGTGCCCGTGCCAGCGGCGGCACTTGGAACAGTGGCAATAGGTCACCTTCGTCAGCTCGCCGCTCACCTCGTACCGTACCGCTCCACACGCGCAGGCGCCGGTCCTGATGGCTGATTCTGTCATCGCGCTCCTTCGACGGCGATAGTACGCGGCTGGCGCTCCGACCGAAACGCGCTGATTGCGAAAGTCAGGTTGGAGCGGGGACGCACAAGCGCGCGAGCGCCTCGCGGAGGTGCGGCGGCAGCTCGACGGGGCGGCGGGTGCCGCGGTCGACGAAGACGTGCACGAACTCGCCTTGCGCCGCCGCGGCCTCCTCGCCGCAGGCGAAGATCGCCGATTTCGTAGCGCACGCTCGAGCGGCCGAGGTGCGCCACGCGCAGGCCGGCGTCGAGCGCGTCGGGGAAGGCGAGCGCGCGCGAGTAGCGCGCAGTGCGACTCGACGCACAAGCCGATCACCGACCCGCCGTGGATGTCGAGGCCGCCCTCGTCGATGAGCCAGCGGTTGATGACGGTGTCGAAGTACGCGTAGTAGACGACGTTGTTGACGTGGCCGTAGAGGTCGTTGTCCATCCACCGCGTGGCGATCGCCAGAAGGTGCGGATAGTCGCGCGTGCGGTCGGGGCGTCGGGCATCGGCATCACCAGTACGCTCAGCGCACCGCGGAAGAGCGCCGCGCAGCGCCGCGTTCGTCGACGGCGCGCGGCGCGTTGTCGACGAGCCGCTTCTGGACGATCGCGCCGCGCGCCAGCGCGTCGACGTCGTCCTCGCCGTAGCCGACGCCGCCGAGGCCGTTCGGCGCCTGCGCCATCTGCATCAGCGCCACCAGCGTGTCGGCGAGGAGCGCGCCCGCGTCCGTCGTCGGCGGCGCCGCGCGTACGTCGGCGCCGAGCGCCCGCGGCGGCCTCGAGATGGCGCTCGGGCGAGGTCGCCGCCGGCGCCCGGAAGACGCTCGGCGCGTTGACGATGACCGACGACGCCGTGGGGCACGAGCGGCTCGTCGTGCGGGATAGCCCGGGCAGTGGTAGTCGCGATCGTGAGCCAGGCCGGCGACGGCGTAGGACATCGCGTGCGGCAGGTGCACGCCCGCGTTGCCGAAGGCGATCCCGGCGAGCGTCGCCGCCCAGGCCAGGGCGTCGCGCGCCTCGACGTCGTTCGCGTCGGCGACCGCGCGCACGAGATGACGGCCGCGCGAGCCGCAGCGCCTCGAGGCTGCCGAGGTCGCTCCACGGGTTGCGGCCCTGGCTCATCGGGCGCGCCGACGGCGACGCCGGGTGCGGGCGCGCGCGTGAACGGCCGCGCCGTGTACGACTCGAGCGCGTGGCACAGGACGTCGAAGCCGCTCGGCGGCGACGACCATCGCCGGGCAGCGTGCGCGTGCAGGTCGGATCGACGAGCGCGAGCGTGGGCCGCAGCCGGCGCGAGGCGATGCCGGTCTTCGCCTCAGCTCGACGGCGTCGAAGACGGCGATGCCGGTGCACTCGCTGCCCGTGCCCGCACGTCGTCGGGCAGGCGACGTGCGGCGGCAGCGGTCCGGGCACCGGTGCCCCTGCGCCGATGGGCGCGTTGACGTACGCGAGGAAGTCGGCGGGGTAGGTGGCGTAGAGCGCGGCCGCCTTGCACGTGTCGATGACCGAGCCGCCGCCGACCGAGACGTAGCCGTCGAAGCGGCCGTCGCGGGCGAAGGCGGCGGCGGCGACCGAAGGAGCGTCGGTCGGCTCGACGTGCACCTCGTCGTAGACGGACGGCGTCGAGGCCCGCGGCGGCGAGCGAGGCGCGCGCCGCGTCGACGTGCGGGAGGGCGGCGACGCGTGACGTCGGTGAAGAGCGCGACGCGGCGGCAGCCGAGCGCCGCGAGTGCTCGCCGCACTCGGCGAGCACGCCGCGGCCGAAGGTGACCGCGTTGGTGTCGACGGCGAACGCCTCCTCGCAGCCGGCGGCGAAGTCGTATCCGTGAAAGCAGCTCATGGTTCGGCTGCCACCATCGGCCAGGCGCCCACCAGCTGTTCCCCGGTCAAAAGGAGCGCCCCCAAGCTCATGCTCGATGCAGTCTACACCGCGGATCGGCGGGAGAGAGGCGTTCTATGTGATTACTGGCTGCTCAACACGGCGAGGCCACTGTTGCGCTCGGTCCGGGTGATCTCGTGGTGGTATCTGCGCGTGGGCACGCCATCGACCAGGAACACGTAAGCGACGTCATCGGTGTGGGCCACGTCGAACAATACGCTGCCGCGCCACATGCCGTCCGCACCGAGCCCCAGGGAGACGGCGCCGTCCGCGCCCGAGACCAGCGCCTGGATCTGGTGGATCTCTCCCACGAGGTGGACGCAGCTGGGACAGAAGACGAGCTGCCCCCCTTCCAGCGTCGCGTAGGGCGCGTCGATCCGCTCGAGACCCTTGCCCTGCAGCGCGACGAACAGGCTCGAATTTCCGAACAGGTTGATGGACGGGTCGTAGAAGGCCGACTGGGGCAGCTCGATCGGCTGATGGCTCGCCGACGCGTCGGTAGCGTCGAGCGCCATCCAGTGTTTTCCCTCGTCGCGTGAGAAAGCGACGCCACCGGGATAGAGCGCGGCGAAGCGAATCTCCGGATCGTCGCGCAGGAAGACCATGTCGGTGAGCGGACACTGATTGCCGAAGATCTCCTTGTCGAAGTAGTTGACGCCGAAGGAAAAGTTACCCGAGTCGAAGTCGAACTCGCCGTAGTTGGTCGAGATGTCCTTGAGCACGGACACCGGGTTCCACGTCGTTCCTCCGTCGTGGCTGACCTTGATCGAGCGCTGCGCGGGATCGGGAGGGCCGAGGTCGACGGCGTAGAGCTCGCTCGGGTCATAAGGATTGATCTGCAGGTTGTAGGCCCGGATGAGGCCGGTCCCCATGGCCGGCAGCCAGCTGGTCACCGCGTTGCCGTTGATCGATTGCCCCTTCCACACCTGCCCGGGGCCCCAGGGATAGCCGCTGTAGCTCACGCCGCCGTTGTTGGACGTGAGCACGTAGATCGTGAGGTTGCCGTGTCCGCCCGACGGATAGATCCCCGCGATCTGGCCCGGGCCGAAGTGGGTCGACGGAGAGGTGTCGGCCCACGAGCTCTGCGCCTTGCTCTGATCGGCGGCCGACTGGTTGCGCACGATCTGGTCATTGCCGCAGTTGTGGTTCTCGACGCACTTGTTGTCGTCATTCTCCCATGGGCTCACGATGGCCAGATAATCGCCGAGCGGCGACGGCGACTCGTTGGGCATGGTCTGAATCACCTTGATCCCCTCGATCGTTGGATCGCCGATGCCCGGCCAGGAATCGTTGGGCGTGATGTCGTAGTAGGGAGTCGAGTCGATCGGCAACGAGCCGTTGACCCCGACGAACATGTGGTAGTTGCCGTTGCGGCAGGCGAGCGCCAGACCCGGCTGCGCCTGATCGACGAGCACGACGCCGGCGTCGCCCAGCCCGTCCTTCAGGGTAGTCCAGTAGCGGTTTGGCGGTCCCGGAATGAGGCAGATTCCGAAGACACTGACCAGGCAGTTGGGAATGCTCTGATCGATGAACGTGTCGTCGTCGGTCGTCGGCAGGTACAGCTGGGGACAGGGTCGCCCGCCATTTTCGAGCAGGCACAGCTCCTGATTCAGATCCAGGTTCGGGAAATAGACGCCCGTCATCTTGTTTCCCCATTGCACATGCAATCCCGAGGAGGCGTCGACGAACTGGCTGAAGTCGCAGGCGGATGGTTGATTGAGATAGACGCCACCGTCGTTGGCGGCGAACAGCGGGCAGGAGCTCGCCGTGGGATTGTAGGAACGGGGAAACGCCAGCCACCAGGTATCGTCGTGGATGTTGAAGCGGCCAGACCATTGGTTGTTGCCAAGGTAGTGATAGAACGCCAGGTTCTCGGCGACGAAGACGTCGAAGTCGGAGCCCGCTTTCGGGCCGGCGCCGGGCGCGCCGTCGAGCGGCGCCACCCAGACGCCCGAGCGGCCGCTTCCCCCCGGCTGGGGCGCGCCGGCGAAGCCGAGATCCTGCCGGGTCGCGAAGTCATGATCGACCACCGACACCTCGAAGGCCTTCCCATCGCTCGTGAAGTGGATGGAGACCGAGGTGCTCGGCTGGAACTCCATCGGCAGCGGGGCGACATCGAGGCCGGTGCAGCGGCCGCCCAGATCGACGCCGGCGTCCCAGGTCTGACCGAGATCGAGCGAGCGATAGACCTTGTTGCCGCCGCCCAGACAGCCAAAGATGGTCTGTCTGCCACCATTGCTCGCCGCGGCCAGAATGGTCCCTGCCGGCGATACGCCTCTCGGTAATGGTAGTTGCCTCCAGGTGCCGTTGGAGAGCTGAGCGTCCTCGGTCGTCCAGATGCCGCAGTTGGTCGCGACAAAGGGCTGGCCGGACGAGAAGACCACGCTCGAGATGCCGTCGGGTTGCAAGAGGGTCGAGCAGAGATCGACGTGCTGCCAGCTCGACGCGCCATTGCGCGAGATCCAGAGCCCGCCGAACGCACACCCCTTTTGGCATAGGTTGTTCGCGCGACCGTCTTTGTCCTGTGAGGCAAACAGGAGTCGCTGCGGGTTCTCGGCATCGATGGCCAGGTTTGGATAGGCAGACTCTGCCACCAGGCCGTTGCGCAGCTCCGCGCTCGCTTGAGACCAGGCATGACCGCCGTTGGTGGATTTCCAGACGCCGGCCCATTCGGTGGTCGCATACAGGATGCTGTCGTTGGTGGGATCGATGACGATGCCGGGGATCCGGCCGTCCATGTTGTCGAACGTCGCGCCGAAGGGGAAATCGGGCGAGACGTCGCTGATGGACAGTGCCAGTGCCCGCGGTGCGCCAGGCCATCCGGCGACGAGGGCGCCGCAGACGATGGTCCTGACGAGATGGATGGTCAGCCCGCGACGACCGTTTCTCGACCCGCGCATGAACTACCTCCTCGCCGAGGAGCCCTCGGCCACCCGCCCCGCAAACAGATGGCTTCTTCGGCACGCCGGTGGCGACCGCCATCCGGTTTCTACGGGAGGCCGCGTCGCCCGGGCGCAGAGCGTGGCGACCAGGCAACAACGCCCCGGCAAATCGGGCAGCCGACCGGTGGCGTGGCGTGCGGTAGGTCACGGCCGCCAAGTGTTCGGTGCTGAATGCGGTGCGAGCGCACGCGGCCAAACCGGCAGCGCTTGGCAATCGCGCGCGAAAATCGGAGAGGTCTCCGGAAATCGAAGAGCCGAGGCGGCGCAACCTGCTGAATTCGGTGCGGTCTCGTTCTTGCTCTTGGGGCGCCTGTGCCGCTCGGTCCGATTCTATCGTCGCTGCTGTTGGCGGCCCAGACGCTCGTGCTCGCGCCCGTGATCAGCCAGACGTACCCCCGCGGTCGCACGCCGAGCTATCGGGGCCAGAGCCGCTGCGGGCCAGCGAGCATGGCGATGGTCGCCCGCGGATTCCACCTGCGCGCGCGCTTGTCCGACGCGGCGCTCATCGACTCGCTCGATCGGATCGACGACGGTCAGGTCAACCGCGCGACCGCGCCGGCGGGCATCGTTCGCATGGCCGCCGCGCTGCGCCTGCGCGCGATCGTGCACCGGGGATTCGATGCCGCATGGGTGCGGCGGGTCTTGCGGCGCGGTGGGCTGGTCGTGGCGCTGGGCCGCCCGCGCTACCTGCCGCCGTCGGAGGCGCACACGGGCGGTCACTATGTCGCGATCGTGGGCCTGTCGCCGCACGGCGAATTCATCGTCAACGATCCGTACCGCGCGACCTCACGAAGAGGGCGGCGCTATCGCGTCGCGGACAAGACGCTGGCCTCCTTCGTCCGCCACAAACCGAACGGCCGGCTGTTCGCGATTCAGCGTCCCGCAGCGCACAAGCGAGTTCGCTCGTGAAGCCGAGCTGACCGACGGCAGGTCGACGCGTCGGCGCTGCGCAACCTCGGCCGCCATCCCGGCGCCGGGCTGTGGCTCGATGACGACGCTCTTCTATCTGGCGTCCGCGAACCAGCGCTGGATGGCCTCGGCCTCGAGCGTCGACGCACCGAGCAGTTCACGCAGGGCCGCGGCGATCTCGAAGCGCTCGCGGTCGAGGTCGCCGGCGCGCACCGCCAACCCGGCGAGCTCGCCGACGCGTGCCCAACGAGCCGTCTCCCCGTCGGCGCCGCCGATGATCGCGCCGCCGATCGCCGCGGCCCGGAGCAGCGCCACCGTCTCGAGACCAGGCGCGAGGTTGCCCTCGTCCGGCGGCGGCTCGAGCTCCATCGCCTGCGCGCCGATGACGCCGTGCGAGCCGCCCGTCGCCGACGCGAGCAGGCCCAGCAAGCGGAACGCGAGCGACGCCTGTCGTGCCGGCGCCCCGGCCAGCGTCTCGAACGCCAGCGTCAAGAGCGCATCGCCGACGAGGATCGCCGTCGCCTGGTCATGGGCGGCGTGGCTCTGCTGACCGTCCTGCACGCGTGAGGCGCAATAGACCAGCTCGAGCGCGGCGGCGAAGCGCCCGACCAGCTCGCCGTCGCCGCCGCCGTGCAGGTCGGCGACGAGCCGGCACAACATCGAGCGCGCGCGCGGGCTGCCGGAAACGACCGCCTCGTGCATCGCAGAATGCAGGCGTCGCGGCGGCGCGTCGCGCGGCGGCAGCGCCCGCGCCAGCCAAACCTCGACGAAGGCATGCGCCCCGGCCAACAGGTCGTCGACGTGAGAGAAGGCTCCGCTCTCGTGCTTGGCAGACTTGGACAATCGCGCGCTCGTCGGCGGCTCAGCCCGGCGCGACGTGGATCTGGTTGCGCGTGCGTACCTGCGGCGGAGCTTGGCGGCGCAGCTCGGCATTACGGTCCTCGCTCAGGCAGCGCTGGACCATCGGCGTGTAGAAGACGCCGTCGCCGACCAGGCGATAGGTTCCGTCCTCGCCGACCTCGAGCCACTGCACCTCGCGCAGACCGTCCCAGTAGGGCCGGAAGTCGGCCTCGAGATCGCCGCCGAACCGCGCGCGATAGTCGCTGGCGCTCAAATGCGGCGTCCCCTCGAGCCCCTTCAAGACGTAGAGCAGCCGCAGGTCTTCGCTGCTGAACGCGAAGCCCTCGAGCACCGGCAGCGTCTTGGCGTCGAGCTGATCGTAGTAGCCGACCGTCTGGTCGACATTGCGCCAGGTGACGCCCGGCGACGACATCGTGCCGGCGAACAGCGAGTTCGCGCCGTAGCCGACGCCCAGACGATCGTAGCGGAGGAAGTCGCGATAGAAGCGCAGGTACTTCGTCTCTTCGGGTCCGCGCGGCGGCTTGCGCAACATGTAGTCGGTGTACGACGAGCCCCAATAGCCGCGCTCCTCGAGGAAGCGGCGGCCGCGCATGAACGTCGCACAGGTCTCGGTCGTCGCCGGCAGCCGCGCCTTCTGTTGCGCGAAGTGCGAGGGCCCCTGCAGCGTCAGTGGATGCACGACGATGCTCTCGGGTGCGAGCGGCACCAGCTGCCGCAGATCGTCCTCGAGATCCTGCTCCGTCTGATCGAACCAGCCGCAGATGAGGTCGACGTTGACGCTCAGGTTCAGCCGATGCGACTCCTCGATCGTCGACAGCACCTGCTCCACCGTCTGCTGCCGCCCGCTGTACTGGAGCAGCTCGTCCTTGAGCTGCTGCGCGCCGACACTGATGCGAGTGACGCCCGCCTCGGCCATGGCGTGGATGCGCTCGTTGTCGAACAGCTGAGGCACGCCTTCGAGCGTGACCTCGACGTCAGGCGCGAGGCGGAACAGCCCGCGCAGCGACGCCATCACCGTCTCGTAGTCGCGCGGCCGCAGCACGTTGGGCGTGCCGCCGCCGAAGTAGACGCATTCGACCGTCTCGCCGGCGACGAAGGGCGCGTGCAGCTCGAGCTCGCGCTGCATGTACTCGAGGTACTTGGTCACCGCCGGATAGCCGGTGAAGTCCTCGCGCGCGAAGAGGCAGAAGCCGCACGCCGGCGGATCCGTACGCGGGCAGAACGGAATGTGCAGATAAAGGAAGAGCGGCCGGCTCGGCTGGCGCAGCGCGCGCACCTCGGCCGCGCTCATCTGCATCGGCTTCCAGAAGCGGGGCGACGGATGCCCGTACTGGATCTTCGTGCCCGGCTGAACTTCCCGATGCTCGGCCAGGTAGCGTCTAACAGCCGGCAGCTCCATTCCACGTCCCCCCACCTAAAGGATGAGATCAGACTCTATCGGTTGGGCGACATCCTGGCAACGTTGCCCCCGGGGTCGTCACATTGGGATAGACTCGCGCCGATGAACCTGTGGCCCTGGACAAATCGCCTGCTCATCCTGGGCGCCCGTCCTTCGCGCGACGCGGGCGAGCCGGCGTCGCGGGTCGAGGATTGGCGGGAGGCGCGACCGGCGGGGATTGAGCGCGCGCTCGATCGGGCGCTCGGCCGTCCGACGGGGAATTGGTACGTGCTCGACGCCAGTCGCGCCATCACGGCCGCGCCGCGGCTGCACGTCGTCGACGGCCTCGAGCTCGTCTCGTGGCGCGCTGGCGGCGTGGCGCAGGTGGCGCCGAACGAGTGTCCGCACATGGGCGCCTCGCTGGCGGAGGGTTGCGTCGACGCGGGCAAGCTCGTCTGTCCCTGGCATGGGCTGCGCCTCGGC
The DNA here is from genome assembly GCA_963816965.1 of uncultured delta proteobacterium. Lineage (GTDB taxonomy): Bacteria > Myxococcota_A > Polyangia > Palsa-1104 > Palsa-1104 > JAQBQH01. Next base: position 798,834 of record CAWFMP010000004.1, on the reverse strand, counting down.
GCCGAGGGGCATGGCGGCTGGCGGCCGCTGCCGGTGCACGACGACGGCGTGCTCACCTGGGTTCGGCTCGGGCCGGCGCACCTCGGGACCGCGACGCCGATCTTGCCGCCGCGTCCGGTGCAGCATCTGTTGGGCGTGGTGGCGATGCAGGTGCGCTGCACACCGGCCGACGTGATCGCCAATCGGCTCGATCCGTGGCACGGCACGCATCTGCACCACTACTCGTTCGCGCGGCTGCGCGTCCTTCATCACGACGACGACGTCGTGCGCGTGCGCGTCGCCTTCCGCCTCTTCGGCCCGCTTTGCGTCGAGGCCGATTGCACCTTTCACAGTCCCGAGCCACGCACCGTCGTCATGACCATCGTCGACGGCGAGGGGATCGGCAGCGTCGTCGAGACGCACGCCACGCCGGTCGGTCCCGACGCCACGCGCATCGTGGAAGCAACGCTGGCCGCGTCGCCGCGGCCGGGCTTTCGCGTCGCGCTCGCGCTCGGCCGGCTGTTTCGCCCGTTCATCGAGCGCGCGGCGCAGCGCTTGTGGGTGGACGACGCCGCCTACGCCGAGCGTCTGTTCCACCTCCGCGAGCTCGCCGCGCACGGCAGCGGCGAGGCTCAGCTCGAGCGCGTCGCGTTGCGCGGCACGCCCCAGAAGTAGTAGCCGCGGCCGCCGAGGCCGTGACGGTGGATGCCATAGGTCCAGGTGAAGCCGTCGCCGAGCGGCGCCACCATCGCGCGCAGCTCGGCCTCGTCGTAGACGCGCAGCGTGCTGACGACGCCGTCCCACAGCGCCGCCAAGGGGCCGAGCGTCGACAAGATCCAGAGCGCCTTTCGCAAGCGGGCGCGTGGGGTCAGAAAAGGGGTCGCCAGGAACGAGACCAGCGTCGTCGACATGAGCGGCAGGAGGCGCAGCGGATTGCGCTCGAACGGCTCGGCGATGAAGATGCCGCTCGACGTCGCCACTGCGTCGGCGAAGAGCTGCTGCGCGAAGTCGGGCGGAAAGTGGTGCAGCGCGTTCATGATGATGCGCGCGCGCCCCTTGGCCACCTCCGGGGGAATCCGCGTGGCGTCGACGGGCTCGGGCTCGAACGTGATGTCTTGGGGATACTCCGCGCACAACGCCTGCCACGCGCTCGGCGACGGATTGATGTCGGTCAAAATGAAGCGCGGCGGCACGCTGCCGGCGCGGCGGATGGCGCGCGTCAGCGATCGGGCCGGCCCGCCCATGCCGGCGCCGAGGTCGAGAACCTCACGCGCGCCCGCCGTGGCGACGAACCGCTCGAAGGGCGCCACCAGCCCCGAGAGGCTGCGTCCCCAATCGAGGCTGCGCGTCACCGACTCCATGATGAACTCCCGCAGCGAAGCGGGCGCCCACGAAGAGTCGATGAACTCGAAGAGGCGCACCCGCGGCAGCGACATGCCGCCAGACTACGCCAGCTGGCAACGAGGCCGCATCATCAATTAATGGCGGATCGCGGGACGCGGCATCCGATTCTTGCTAAATTCGTGGCGAGACAAAACTGAATGGGCCACCTCGCATTTTGGATTGCCGCCTGGGGCGGCGCGGCAACCGGCTTCACGCTCACGGCGCTCATCACCACGAGTCGGCTGCGCACGCGCTCGCGAGCCGCGTCGGCGAAGGTGACGAAGTGGCCCAAAGTGGCGCTGGTGCGGCCGTGCGAGGGGCTCGATCCGTCACTCGGCGAGACGCTCCGATCGTCGTTGCGCGCGCGCTACGACGGGCAGCGCGCCATCTTCTTCTGCGTGCCCTCGCTGCACGATCCCGCGTACGCCGTCGCTGCCGAGGTGCGTGACGAGCTCGTGGCCGCGGGCGGCGACGTGCAGCTCATCGTCACCGAGCTGGGGCAAGCGGCCAATCGCAAGGCGGCGCAGTTGGCCTTCGTCGAGCGCCATCTGCCGGGCGATGTCGGCATCCTCGTCGTCGCCGATTCGGACGTGATGCTCGAGGACGCTTCGCTGCCGTCGCTGGTGGGCGCGCTCGAGGCCGATCCCCAGACCGCCGCGTCATCGGCACCGCCCATCGACGTCGCCCCGCGCACGGTCGGCGATCGTGCCTCGGCGGCGCTGCTCTCGTCGACGCCCAACGCGCTTTTGGCGTTGGCCGGGCTGTCGGAGTGGGCGGGCGCGGTGCCGCTGCTCGCCGGCGCGCTGCTCGCGATCCGCCGCCCGGCGCTCGCCGCCGTGGGTGGCTTCGCCGCGCTCGAGCCCTATCTGGGCGAGGACTTCGAGCTGGCGCGGCGCCTGCACGCGGCCGGCCAGCGGATGGCGACGTCGATGACGCCGGCCCGCTTCACCGATTCGGGGCGCTCCTTGCCGGCGGTCATTCGCCGCTACGCGCGCTGGGCGCTCGTAGTGCGGCGGCAGAGGCCGACGCTGTTCGCGACCTACGTCCTGCTCCTCGGCTGCGCGCCGCTGGTGACGCTGGCGACGCTGCTGTTGACCGCGCTGCACGCGCCGCTGGCGTGGCTGGCGCTGGCGAACATGTCGACGCTGCTGCTGGCGCGCCTGCTGCTCGCGGCATCGCTGCGCCGCTGGTACGGCATCGGAGGCTCGCTCGCGCGCGCGATGGTGGCGGGCATCATCGGCGAGTCGCTGATCCTGACGGCGGCGCTCCTGGCGACGGCGTCGGCCGAAGTCGAGTGGCGCGGCCATCGCTTCTACGTCGGCAAACGCGGCGCGCTCGAGCCCGTCTGCGACTGAGCAACGGGGGAGCGAGCACGTCGTGTCGGACGGCGTCCGCTAGGCGGCGGCGCGGCGAGCCCGTCGCTCCTCCAGCACCACCGGCGTGCCGCCCGCGGGCGCGAGCGTCACGCCCCGGCGCACGATCTTCAAGGGATCGTCGGTGGCCAGCCGCAGCCGCGCGCGGGCCAGGGTGACGCCGACCACGATCTTCATCTCGTAGAGCGCGAACGCCATGCCGAGACAGCGGCGGATGCCTCCCCCGAAGGGAAACCAGCTGTACGGATCGCAGCTTGGCGCCGAGGAAGCGCTCCGGCCGGAAGCGCTCCGGCTCGGGCCAGCTCTCCGGTCGTCGATGCGCCAGGTAGATGCACGGCGTGAGGAACGTGCCGGCGGGGATGTCGTAGCCGGCGATGGTGGTCGGCTGCTGCACTCGGCGCACCACGTCGGGGATGATCGGTCGCAGCCGCATCGCCTCCTTGATCACCGCGTCGAGGTACTCATTGGCGGTCAACCTGCCGAGGTCGGGCGTGCCGTCGCCGCCGAGCGCGCCTTCGATCTCCTCCTGCAGCCGGGCCGCCACTTCGCGCTGCCTCAAGACGAACGCGAACACCCAGGCGAGCGAGGTGGCGGTGGTCTCGTGGCCGGCGATCAGCATGGTGACCAGCTCGTCGCGCAGCTCGTCCTCGGTCATCGCACGCCCGTCCTCGTCGCGCGCCGAGAGCAACAGCGACAGGATATCGGTGCGCGACGGATCCGGGGCCGCCATCTTGGCCCGCAGGATCGTGCGCAGCGCCCGATCGACCTTCTCCCGCCGGCGGAGGAACGTGCGGTAGGGGCTGAGCGGGAAGTCGCCGTACTTCAGGTAGGCGGGCGGCACGAAGATCATCAGCGACGGGGGTGGCCGGGTGAACTCCACCAGCAGCGCTGCGAGCTCGTCCATCTGCGCGCCTTCGTCGAGCCCGAACACTGCGCGCAGGATCACCTGCAAGGTGATGGTCTGCATCCGCTCGTGGATGGAGAACGACGAGCCGAGCGGCATCCGCTCCACCTCCGCCGCCGCGATCTCCGCCATCAGGGTGGCGTACGCCTGCATGCGCTCGCCATGCAGCGGCGGCAAGAGCAGCCGGCGCTGCCGCAGGTGCTCCTTGCCGTCGAGGAGCAGCACCGAGTGCCTTCCGACCACCGGCTCCAGCATGGCGTTCGCCTTGCCGGCGTGGAGCTGCTCGGGATCGCCGGTGAACACCTGCTTGATCAGCTCGGGCGCGGAGAGCATGACGAACGAACCGAACCCGGGCATGCGCAACGTGAACGGATCGCCGTAGCGGCGGACGCAGCGCTCGAAGAAGGGGAACGTCCAGTAGGTGTAACCGAGCGTTTGGAGGAACGCAGGGCCGCGGGGACCTGGCGGCAGCGACATGCCCCGATTGTAAAGCGCCGCCGGAAAACGGCCAGCCGTGGCCCGGCGAGCGACGGAGCGCGGTCAGGACGCGAAGCCGGGCACGTAGAAGGCGGCGAAGCGCGCGGGATTGCGCACCCCTTCGGCGTCGAAGAATGCGGTCGCCTTGGCGATGAGCTGCTGACCGGCGTCGCCACCGACGAGCTTGCCGCGCACCCAGCGCACGGCCGCGAGCTGCGCCGCCATCCCGATCTCCTCCAACAGCGGCTCCGAGTCGCCGAGGAGCGTGAGCGCCGCGTCCGCCTGTCCACGCGTGCCCGCGAGGGACGCCCGCAAGATCGCCGCGGCCGCCGACGCCCAGCCGACGCCTTCACGCGCGAGCCGTCGGATGTCGCGTTCGGCGCTGGCCAACAGCGCCGGTCGCTTGCGCCCCGCAGTCACGGCGGCCCCGGCGCGCGACCACAGCGAATTGATGCGCGCCGTCTGCACCCGCATGAGGCCCACCTTGCGGAATCGATCGAGCGCGGCCAGGCGATCCCAGGCCGAGTCGGCGTCGCCGAAGTAGAGATCGGTGCAGGCCTCGGCGATGAGGGCGTTGAAATGCTGGATGTGGAATTCGTCGGGTGCGTTCCAGCGCGACAGCGCCTCGCGCACGCTGCGCCGGGCCTCTTCGGGGCGATCTTCGGCCAGCCGACATTGAAACCCGACGGTGATGGCCAGGTTGGTCTGGGCATACAGGTCGCCGCGCGCGTGCGCCTCGGCCACCAGCTGATCGAGCCGCGCGGTCAGGTCTCGCAGTCGGCCGAGCACCGAGAGGGAATAGAGGTAGAAGATCTGCCCGGTCGAGCGCTCCCACGGCAGGCCGGTGCAGCGATCGCGGAACAGCTCCTCGGCCCGCTCGAGCGGCTCGAGCGAGGCGCGGAAGCGACCCTCGAAGTGGGCGATGATGCCGGTGGTGCCGGCGGCGAGCGCGTGCGCCAGGGGGGTGTCGAGGCGCCGCGCCAGCGCGTCGACACGGCGGAGCACGTCGGCGGAGCGGCGCGCTGCCTTGACGCCGGGGAGCGCGACGAAGCAGGCCTCCGCGGCCAGCGCGCGCATCGCACGATGCGGCTCGCCGGCCTCGAGCGAGAGCAGCAGCTGCTGCGCCTGAAAGCTGGCGCCGCGAATGGCATCGACCAGCGCGAGCCCGGCCGTGATGGCGTACGCGGCATCGATGCGGGTCAAGACGTCAGGCGCGATCTGCGACTCGTCCCGCTCCTGGAAGCCGAGGCCGCGCAGCCTGATGCGCGCGCGCTGCCATCCCAGGGACAGCATCGACCCCGAGCGCGTCGTCGGCAGCTTCATGCCGATGACGTCGAGGACCTGTTGGATGGTCTGGATGCCCTCGGCAATATGGCCCGAGCGGAGCAGCTCCTGCGCCGCCCGCCGGCGCAGGTCGATCGCCTCGGCGGCGGATGCGCCTTCGATGGCGGCGAGGTAGGACTCCGCCGCCTCCGGGCCGCGGCCGGCGTGAGCCAGCGCGTCGCCGAGCTGGCGGCGCAACACGCGGAGCTCGTCGGCACCGCCGGAGTGGAGCTCGAGCGCGAGACGGTAGAGCCCGGCGGCGCGGTCGAAGGCGAGGGCGTCGGCGGCGCGGGCGGCGGCGAGTTGCACGAACTCGGCCGCGCGCGCCCGCTCGCCGGCGCCGCGCAGGTGCACCGCCACCGCTTCGGGATCGGGCGCCGGTGACGACTCGAGCGCGCGCGCCAGGCGCAGGTGGATCCGCGCCAGCGCCGCCTGGTCGAGCAGCTCGACCGCCGCGCTGCGGATGCGATCGTGATAGCACTCGACGATGCGCTGCTCGTCGTCGCCGCGCGTGCGCAACAGGTTGGCCGCCCTGAGCACCGCCAGCGGCTGCAGCTCGGCGGTCTCGGCCGCGCGCTGCGCCGTCGCCAACGGGATGGGGGCGCCGGCCACGGCGATCACCTCGAGCAGCCGCGCCGCGTCGGCTGGTAGCCGCTGCAGGCGCTGCCGCAGCACCTGGTCGAGCGCGATGCGCCGGTCGGAGGACTGCAGCAGCGACTCCCGCGCGTGGCGCGCCAGCTCGTCGATGAACAGAGGATTGCCGCCGCTCTCTTGGGAGATCTGCTGCGACAGCGGCGACAGCGCGTGACCCCCGTCGACGAGCTGGTGTGCCAGCTCGTCGGCGTCATCAGGCTGGAGTGGGCCCACCTCCAGCTCGCCGACGTCGAGGGCGGCGCCGATGGCCACGTGCAGCTCGCGCAAAAATGGGCTGTGCTGGCGGTCCTCGGTGCGGTGACAGGCCACCAGCAAGAGCGAGGGCGAGTCGGGCGGCTTGAGCAGCGCCGCCAGGAGCGCCGCCGAATCGGCATCGCCCCACTGCAGGTCGTCGAGCGCCAGCACCAGGGGACGCCGGTCGCCGATGCGTTGCAGAAGCTCCCGGAGCGCGGCGAACCCTCGCCGTCTGAGCTCGTGTGGATCGATCGTCAGAATCTGGCGGCGCGGCGCCGCCGTCACGGCCTCGACCTGGCGCAGCACCGGGAACAGCCGCGCCAACGCATGCACGTCGCGCGGCATCAGCGCCTCGGCGTCCATGCGTCTGAGTCGGGCCAGGTGGTGGCTGAGCGCGTCGATCAAGCTGTCGACCGCCTTGTATGGCACCGACTCGCGCTCGTAGCAGCGACCTGCCAGCACCACCGCGTCGCGGCTCTCGACCTCGTCGAGGAAGCGACGCATCAGCGTGGTCTTGCCCATCCCGGATTCGCCATGGACGAAGCGCACCACGGTGCGGCCGGCGAGCGCGGTGCGAAAGGCGTCGTCGAGCGCCGCGAGATGGCGGCTACGGCCGATCAGGCGCGGGCGATCCTGCGACGACGCGCGACTGGGCGGCCGCGCAGGGAGGCCGGGGTCACCGCCCAGGCGGCGCAAGATGTCGGGACCCGAGGGGCGCGCGGACGGCTCGCGCCGCAGGAGCTCGACGCACAGCGCATCGAGGTCGCTGGGGACGCCGGGCACGCGCGCGCCTGGTGGGGCCGGCTCGTACTGCTGCTTTTCGACGAGGATGTCGGGTGGCGCGCCGGAGAACGGAAGCGCGCCGGTGAGCGCTTCGTACAGCATCACGCCGACGGCGTACCAATCGCTGGCCGGCGTCAAGGGCAGTCGCGCGCCCTGCTCGGGCGACATATACGCGACGGTGCCGGCCAATCCCGGCTCCGAGTGGCGCGTGCGTTCGCGTGCCAGCTCCGTGACCAGGCCGAAGTCGAGGATCTTGACCACGCCGTCGCGCGTGACCAGCACGTTGGACGGCTTCAGATCGCGATGGAGCATGCCGGCTTCGTGAAGCGCGAGCACGCCGCGCGCGAGCTGCAGGAGCGCCTGGCGGAGACGCGGCACATCGAGCGGTTCGGTCAGGCTGCTCGGGGCCTCACGGCCGCGCGTGAGCTCCAGATCGCTCGATGGCGCCCGCTTGCCGAAGGCGGTGATGTCCGTGCGCGCAGGATCTTCGGTGGGTGCCTGCTCGGGATCCGCACGCTCGGGGCGCGAGTCCCCGCGCACGTGGCGCAGGAAGCCCTGGCCGTCGACCAGCTCCATCGTGAACATGAGCCGGTCCGCGGCCGAGACCAGCTCGTACAACGCCACCAGGTTGGGGTGCGCGAAGTCCGCCAGAGAGCGGAACTCCTTCTTGAAGCGGACCAGCCCGGCGGCATCGAGGTCGCGCAACGTCTTGAGCGCCACGACCTGATCGCGCTCGAGATCGTGCGCCTGGTAGACCACGCCCATGCCTCCGGCGCCCAGCCGCCGCTGGATGACGAAGCGCTCGCCTCCAAGCAGCTCCCCCGCCTGGTCAGATGGAGACACGTCACCTCGATGATATCACCGGTCGGCTCGTCGTGGATGGCGCCGGTCGGCGCGCCGGGCGCGCGGCTCAGCTCGACAGGTAGGACTGCAGCGACGTCGGATCGTTGGCGATGGCGACCGCGCTCTCGCGCGCGATCTGTCCGCTGCGGACCAGGTCCGCCAGGCAGCGCTCGAGCGGCAGCATCCCCTCCTTGCGGCTCGACTGCAGCACGCTTCCGAGTTGCGCCGTCTTCCCCTCACGGATGAGGCTGGCGATGCTGTGGGTGCCGCGCAGGATCTCGACCGCCGGCAGCCGTCCGCCGCCGCGCGCGCGCGGCACCAGGCGTTGCGTCACCACGGCGCGCAGCGCGTCGGCCAGCTGCACGCGGATCTGCTGTTGTCGCTCGGGGGGATAGGCATCGACGATGCGCTCGACGCTGGAGGCGGCCGAGCGGCTATGCAGGCTGGTCAGGACCAGATGACCCGTCTCGGCGGCGGTGAGGGCGAGCGAGATGGTGTCCGGATCGCGCATCTCTCCGATCAAAAGGATGTCGGGATCCTCCCGCAGGGCGTCGCGCAGGCCGGTCGGGAAGTCGCGCACATCGCGGCCGATCTGGCGCTGGCGGACCAGCGCGGGGGGCGCGGCCGTGATGGCGTACTCGATCGGATCTTCGAGGCTGATGAGGAGCGCGCCGCGACGCCGGGCGGCCTCGGCGGCCAGCGCCGCCAGCGTGCTCGATTTGCCGGAGCCGGTTGGCCCGGCGACGATGACGATGCCGTGCGGGGCGTCGATGACGTCGTCGAACGACAGCGGGAAGTGCAGCTCGGCAAGCGAAGGCGCAGCGTGCATCAGGACGCGCACGGCAGCCGCCAGGCGATCGGAGGTGCGATAGAGGTTGACGCGGAAGCGGCCCAGCGACGGTAGATCGACGGCGACGTCGGCTGAGCGCCCGGCGGCGAGCAGGTCGGCGACGCTCGCCAGCGGGCCAGCGAGCAGCTCTTCGACCGAGACCGGGGGCAGATCGGAGACGAGCTGGAGACGGCCGTCGATCCGCAGGGACGGCCGCTCACCTGAGCACAGGTGCAGATCGCTGGCTCCAAGGGACAGCGCGCGCTCGAGCAGCGCGGTAAAGGACGACTCCATCGCGGCGCGCGGTCGTGGCGGCGGACTCGGCGCCGCGGGCGAGGGGGCGGCGGCCTTCGCCGGCGGTGGCGTGCTGCCGCGACGGAACACGACCGTCAAGCCGCCCGCATCGCGTCGCCCGAAGCTGACCGCGAAGCGGTCGCCGCCCTCGAGGGCATAGCTCGTCTCCACCTTGCCGGTCTGGTGCAGCTCCGCCTCGCGCTCGTCCGTCAAGAGCGGCCCGACCAGGTGGCGCAGCATCTCCTCCGAGGTCGGCGGTATCGACAGGCGCACCGGCGACCCACGCTGGAGCATCCGCGGTGCCTCGTCGGTCCCGAGGCGGAGCTCATCGGCGTTGTTCTGGGCGAGAATGCGGAGCAGGCTATCGACGCCGGCCATGCTGAACCATAACGCAGTTTCGATGCCTTGATTCCCTGCGGGGACGCAGGTCGCAGGTTCCAAGAGCAGCGCAACGAGTCCGGCCCGCTGCCGCGTTCGACCTATGATACGGGTGCAATTGATGCGAAATGAGCACCTCAAGTGGTTGCGCTCCGTCCCCGACCCCGTGGCGTTGCTCGAGGGCATGTTCGTCCACGCACCGGTCGCCTACCAGATCTACAGCCCTGACGGTCACAGCCTTTTGGTCAATCAGGCGTTCCTCGAGCTGTTCGGCTCCGAGCCCCCGCCCGAGTACAGCGTGCTCGAGGACGAGGTGGCCGACGCCACGGGGCAACTGTCGATTCTGAAGCGCGCGTTCCGCGGAGAGACGGTCGAGACCACGCCGACCTGGTACGACCCTCGTGAGCTCAAGAAGGTGAACGTCACCGAGGGACGTCGTTGCGCGATGATCTGCAGCGCGTTTCCCCTGTTCGACGCCGCCGGCGCCATCGCCTACGTGGTGTTCGTGTTCAAGGATGTCACGGCGGAGCTGCAGGCCCAGGAGCACGCGGAGGCCGAGCGCGATCTGTTGCGCGCGATCATCGAGCAGAGCGGCGACGGGATCATCGTTGCCGACGCCAGCGGCGAGCTCACCATCTTCAACCGCGCCGCCGCCGACCAGCACGGCGCCAGCGGACGCGGGCTCAAGGCGGAGCGCTGGGCGGATCTGGTGGGGCTGCTCAGCCCCGACGGACGGCCGCTCCCGTTCGACCAGTTTCCCCTGCAGCGTACGCTCGTCGAGCGCCTGATCAGCGAGGGGCGCTGGCGCGTCTGCCGCCCCGATGGCGTGACGCGCACCATCAGTGGCACCGCGGCTCCGATCACGCGTCCCGACGGCAAGGCAGGGGGCGCGATCCTGGTCACGCGCGACGAGACCGATCGGCTCGCGCTCGAGGCGCGGGTGGGCGCGATCGGCGCGCAGCTTCGCGCCATCGTCGAGCACAGCCCGAACGCGCTGTACCTGAAGGACCTGCAGGGACGTCACCTGTGGATGAGCCCCGGCTACGAGCGACGCAGCGGGCGTCCGGTGGGCTCGTTCGCGGGCAAGACGGCGCGCGAAGTGTTTCCGCTGGAGATGGCGGCGATCATGGAGGAGAACGATCGTCGCGTCATCGACCTGCAGGCGCCGGTCACTGCCGAAGAGACCGTGCCGGAGCCCGACGGGTTGCGCACCTATCTGACGGCGAAGTTTCCGGTGCTCGACGCCGACGGCACGCTGATGGCGATCGGCGGCTTATCGACCGATATCACGGAGATCAAACAGACGGAGCAGCGGCTGCGGCAGTCGGAGGAGCGGTTCACGCGCTACTTCCAGGTGAGCCCGTTCCCCGCGGTCATCACCATGCTCGACGGGCGGATCCTCGACGTGAACCCGGCGTGCGAGCGGTTCGCGGGGCAGCCCCGATCCGAGCTACTGGGTCGCGATGCGGCGGAGCTCAACCTGTGGCTCCGGCCCGAGGATCGTCAGCGCGTCGCCGACCTGATGGCGCGTGATGGACGTGTTCGTGACCACGAAGCGATCGTCGAGACGCCCGACGGGAAGCGGCGCCACGTCCTGCTCTCCGTCGAGAAGATGGAGGTCGACGGCGAGCTCCGCGTGCTGGCGATGGTACACGACATGACCGAGCACGTGCGGCTACAGGATGAGCTGCGCCAGTCACAGAAGATGGAGGCGGTCGGGCGCCTGGCCGGCGGAGTGGCGCACGACTTCAACAACCTGCTCACGGCGCTGAACGGGTACAACTCGCTCCTGCTGGCGGCGCTGCCGGCGGGCGATTCGCGGCGTGGCTTCGCCGAGCGGGTGGCGCAGGCGGCGCAGCGCGCCTCCGCGCTCACCAATCAGCTGCTCGCGTTCAGCCGCAAGCAGCCGGTGGCGATCGAGGACCTCGACATAAATGAGGTGATTCGCAGCACGACCGACATGCTGCGACGCCTGATCGGCGAAGACGTGGAGTTGATCTCCGAGCTGTCGCCTCGGCTCGATCCGGTGCTCGCTGATCGCGCACAGATCGAGCAGGTGATCGTGAACCTGGTGGTCAACGCGCGCGACGCGATGCCGCACGGCGGGCGCATCACCCTGACGACGGCCAACACGCGCATCGAACGCGGCGACTTCGTGCGCTTCACGGTGCGCGACACCGGTGTGGGCATCGACCAGCAGGCGCGGGCGCGGCTGTTCGAGCCGTTCTACACGACCAAGGGGCCTGGCAAGGGCACGGGCCTGGGGCTGGCGACCGTCTATGGGATCGTCAAGCAGGCGGGAGGGCAGGTGCGCGTAGAGAGCGAGCCCGGGCACGGGGCGCTGTTCGAGGTGCTGCTGCCGCGCTCGGCCAGCAGCGCCGCCTCGGTGGCTCCGGTGGTGGAGCAGGCCGATCCGCCGCGCGGGCGGGGGACCATCCTGCTGGTCGAGGACGACGAGTCGGTGCGCGACTTCGTCGGCTTCGTGCTGCGCCAGCAGGGCTACAGCGTGCTCGATGCGGAGGACGGGCCGCGCGCGCTCGAGATCGCGCAGGCATACGAGGGCGAGATCGATCTACTGATCAGTGACGTGGTGATGCCGCATATGCGCGGCTTCGAGGTAGCAGAGGCGTTGCGCCGCTCGCGCCCGGTTCTGCGCGTGCTGCACATCTCCGGCTATCCGGGCGATGAGGCGACCGGCGACGTTGCCTTTCTCCCCAAGCCGTTCTCGCGCGAGACCCTGCTGGTGCGGGTGACCCAGCTGATCGAGCGTCGCTCGGGCCCGGGTATCACCGAGCCTTCTCGGGCGTAGAGGCGGTGCCGCTCCTCCCAGGGGCACCCGCTCGAGGCGCGATCAGTTCCACGTCGGGTTGCTGACGGCCGGGCAGTACTTGCAGGTGGCGCTCGGGTTCTCGTAGACGTGACCGGCGACGTTGCCGACGCCGCCGGAGAGGGTGTCGTTCGACCCGCACCAGACGTAGCAGTGGCCGTTGGCGACGCGGTTGAGGCAGTAGGCCGTGCCGCAGACCGCGTCCGAGTCGGTGCCGGCGGGCGCCGCGGCCCGCGCCTCCTGAGTCATCTGCATCGTGTACGTCGTCTCGTCGCCCGGGACGCCGAGGGCGTGGCAGTCGGCGAAGGTCTGACCGAGGCCGTACGAGGCGGGACCGTTGTTGTGCGCCGCCGTCGGCAGGCACATGTTGGCCGGCGTCGGCGTCGCCGTCGAGCAGCACGCCTGGCCGGTGCAGGTGGTCAGGTTCGATTCGCAGCCGTCATCGGGCGTGTTGGGCGCGCCGGTGCCGGCGGCCGGCAGGCTGCAATTGCCGAAGCCGCTGTTGCAGGTCGAGTCGCACAGGCCGTTGCTACAGTGGAGCGCGGCGACATTGGTGCCGCTGCAGACCCGGCCACAGGCGCCGCAGTTCTGCGGGTCGTTGTCGAGGTCGGTTTCGCAGCCGTCGCTGTTGGTGCCCCCGGTGTTGCAGTCGGCGAAGCCGGTGCGGCAGCCGGCATAGGCGCAGATGCCGCCGGCGCAGCTGGCGCCGACGCTGTGGGTCTGATCGCACGGGCTGCATCCGCCGCAATGGTTGACGTCGCTGCTGTTGGCGCCGCAGCCGCCGGCGGCCATATCGATGGTGCCGCCCGGCGGCGGCGCGGCCAGCGTCAGGTCGAAGCAGACCTGCGAGCCCGCCTGCAGAGTGACCTCGCTGCACGCCTGGCCGAGCAGGATCGCGGCGGCGCTGTCGGCGTAGCTGGTCAAGACGAGCGCGTACTGGCCGGGCGGGACGTCGAGCTTGATGGGCTCGCCGCTTTGATAGCTGTGCGAGGTGATCGGCGGACCGACGCTGGCGGCGAGCGCGTCGCCGGCGCAGTGGGCCATCGCACCGTACACGTCGAGACGCAGGACGGCGGCGCCGCTGACCAGCTCGCTCGAGCCACCGCCGATGCACGCGCGCTTGAGCGGCTGCGGGCCACAGCCGAGCGCCACGAGCAGGCAGCTGGCGGCCCCGACGTGCAAGGTGCTGTGAAAGGTACGCACCTCTTCCATCATACCACCGTCGCCGCTCCGAGTAGCCCGGCGCGCCGCTGCTTCTAGCGGCTTCACCGGCGGGGAAGCCGCGGGTAACCACCGCCGCACTCCATGACCTGCCCGATGGTCTTGGCGCCACGCCATCTTAACTTTGCTCGTCAGAGGTGGAGCATGAAGCCAACCGGCGCGCTGGTGTCGATCTTGCTGCTCGGCGGATGCCTCGGCTGGACGGTCAAGAGCGAGACCAGCAGTAACGCGACGCCCTTTACGCACTATCAGACGTACGACTGGACGACCCCAGCTGGGGCCAGCGTCGATCGTCTCGTCGACCAGCGGATTCGCGATCAGGTCACCGCCCAGCTGGCGGGCAGGGGCATCCACCCGGTGTCGCCAGGGCAGAAGCCGGACTTCCTGGTCGACTATACGGTGCGCACCGGCCCGCGCATCCAGACGGTCGTCAACGGCGGTTATGTAGGGGCGACGGTCGGCGCCTCCGGAGCCACCGTGATTCCGCCGCTACCCGCCGCCATGACCTACGTCTATACGGAGCAGTCACTGGTCCTGGACTTCATCGACGCACGTTCGGGGCGCGTGTTCTGGCGAGGGTACGCGTCCTACGTCGTGAACCGGCCGGCGGACGTCTCCACGCTCAAGACGCAACAGGCGGTGCGCAAGGTCCTGCGCGAGTATCCGGCTTCGGCGCTGGCGCGCGCCTCGCGCCCGTCGGGTTGAGCTGCCGCGCCGCTACGCGGTGGCGCCTGGTGCCTCGCAGCGGCTCGTGTGACGGCCCGGTCACTGAACCGAGATCGTCACGACGTACAGCGGTTGGGTGCCGTTGTTGCCCTTGAGCTCGACGCGCGCGCGGTAGGTGCCCGCGGCGAGGTTCATGGCCTCGGGATACTGCGCCGGCGAGATCGAAGAGCAGAGGTCGACGCCGCCATCGTCATCGCTGACGAGCAATTGGCCCGCCGCATCGTAGAGACGAAGGACGGAGTCGAAGCCGGCCGGGCAGCCGCCGATGCCGTCGCTGGTCTGGATCGACACCTGCGAGCTGGGCCCGGGAACCGCGAAGCTGAAGTAGTCGAGATCGCCTGCCGGGTTGATGGCGCCGAGGAAGCCCGCGTGCGTGCCCAGTGGGTTGGCGAGCGCCTGCGTGTCATTGATCTCCGTCTCCGGGATGAAGTCACCCGTGAGCTGGCAGGTCGCAGAGCAGCCGGCGACCGGGGTAGGGCCGGGATCGCACGTCTCGCCCGGCTGGCGCACCCCGTCGCCGCAACCGGGCGGCGCAACGTTCACCGTGAGCGCGTAGTACGACTGCGGGAGCATGCTGACGCGTTCGACCTTGAGCGCGTATTTCCCGACCGGCAGGTTGCCGGCCGCCGTGTACTTCCTCGGCGAGACCTTCGAGCAGGGGCTCACTCCACCGGCGGTATCGGAGACCAGGAGCGCCATTGCCGGGGAGTAGAGCGAGAGCTTTGCGTCGAAGGCATCGGGGCAGCCGCCAAAGCCGTCGCCGATCTCCGCGGTAATCGACGAACCGGCGACGGTGACGTCGACGACGTACCAGTCCGCGTCACCCGCGGGTTCGATCTGTCCGACGGCGCCCGCGTAGCCATCGAGACTGTTGCCTCCGGCCTGGGTGTCGTTGGGCTCCGTCTCGTCGAGGTAGTTCCCGCTCGCGATTTGACAGGTGGAGGTGCAGCCATCTCCCGCGTCGGGGTTGGTGATGCCGTGATCGCACTGCTCGCCGAGCGCGAGCTGAACGATGCCGTCGCCGCAATAGGCCCGGAGATCGGCCGGCGGCGTGATCGCAAGGTCGGCAGCGACGGCGAGATCGGGAACGCCGGAGTCGCTCACGGCCATGTCGTTGGCGATGGCCACGGCCATGTCGTTGGCGATGGCCACGGTCATGTCGGGAGCGGCGCTGCGCGGGTTGCCGCAGCCCGCACCGAGCATCGATCCGACGCAGTAGAAGCCAAGCAAAGCGTCGCGTCGGAAGGACATGAGACCGAGAGTACCTCATCGGAGCGGGTCACACGCCGTGACCGCCGACGAGCGCAGCGGCTGCCTCCGATGGCGTCTGCGCGGCCCTATGGAGCTGCTGGAGGGGGCGCGCCGAGGCTGCTGAACAGTGGTCCGTGCGTGGTGACGGTGATCTGCCCCGAGTTGACCGCCTTGAAGAAGGGCGTGAGCAGCTCGCCTTTTTGCTCGCCCGGCAAGCGCATGACGATGTCTTGCAGCGACCGCAGATCTTGCTCGTTCAGCATGTGCCGTGCGACCGCGGTATCGACGACGTCGAGGCCCGATTGCAACAGGGCCGGGTCCGCCGGCGGGCCCAACGGCGCGGGGGCGCTCGGCGGGTTCGTCGCGTTCGTCGACGCTGCGCTGTCGGTGGCGATCGGCGCGCGACGCAGCTGAGCGACCACCGCACGAGTGACCTCGTCGGCGATGGCGCGCCGGTCATCGGCACCGAGCCGGGCCGGTGCCGCCAGCGGAGCCGCCTCGAACGCTGTGGCTCGTCGCAGGTCGGCGGGCGAACGCGCGGCCAGGTGTCGCTCGATCCACATTCCGCCGACAACGGACACCGCTGTCAGCGCGACCACGATTGCGATCCGCGAGATCACGGCAGCCAGTACGAAGAGTTGCTGACGGCGACCGCGCCCACACAGTTGCCGCCGGAGATCGAGACCGAAACCTCCGAGAAGCTGGTCAAGGCCGACAGCGCTTGGAGTGCAGACGTATTGCTGCCCTGGATCCAGCAGCCGACATAGCGGCCAGCCGCGTCTTGAAACTGGCAGACGCCCCCGTAGCCCCAGGTGTTGCAGCCGACGTACTGCAGATTGTCAGCGGTGTAGCGAACGCCCATCAAGCCATAGGCGTAGGTGGTGCCCGAAGAATCCCAGATGGACACGGACGGGCCGCCGTAGTGCAGGCCGGCGTGGGCGTCGCTGTTGCAGATGCACGCGAGCAGAATGAGCAGAACAGAGCAGCGCAGCTTGGTCATGATGTCCCTCTCCCTCTGACGGTGATCGCCTTGACCTCGAAGCGCATGTTGCCCGCGAGTGGGTGCTCCCATCAGTGACCACAATCACCGTATGTCCAGCATTGAGAGCGGACGGGGGGGAGTGCTGGCTCGGCCGGTGTGGTCGACTCCGGGCGACACGCTCGTGGCGAGGTCTCCGCACGAGCGGGCGTGCCTGCTCAGCGAGGAGGCACCATTCGATGCTAAAATGGCCCCGTGGCGTGTCTGACCGAAGCCGACTGGGCGGCTTTCGTGGCCGGCCTGCTCGGTGCGGAGCCCTCCGCGGCGACGGCGCGCCATCTGTCGAGCTGCGACAGCTGTCGGCTGCGCTTCGGCTGGACCGAGCCGACCGCGGAGGCGCGCGGCGGCAGGCCGCCGTCGACTCCCCGCCCGCTCGCCGCGATCGACGACGAGCTCGAGCGCGGCACCAAGCTCGGCCGCTATCTCATTCTCGATCGGCTCGGTGCGGGCGGGATGGGCGTCGTCTACCTGGCGTTCGATCCCCAGCTCGACCGCAAGGTCGCGCTCAAGGTGCTGCGGAGCGATCTCGGCGGGGACGAGTCGCGCTTCGCGGCGCGCATGCTGCGCGAGGCCAAGGCGATGGCCCGGCTGGCGCATCCCAACGTCATCGCCGTTCACGACGTCGGGATCGATCGAGGGCGCGTCTTTCTCGCCATGGAGCTGGTCGAGGCGGGCACGCTCAAGGCGTGGCTGCGGCAGAAGCGAACCTGGCGCGAGATCCTGACGCTGTTTCTCGGCGCCGGCCGCGGGCTGGCCGCCGCGCACGCCGCGGGCCTGGTGCATCGCGACTTCAAGCCCGACAACGTGCTCATCGGCAACGACCGGCGCGCGCGGGTGACCGACTTCGGCCTGGCGCGCAGCGCATCCTCCTCCGAGCATGCGCCAGACGGCGACGACGAACCGCTGGGTGCGCTGCCGGAGCCGGCGTCGCCCGAGGCGTCGCTCGAGGTCCCGCTGACGCGCGTGGGTACGATGATGGGCACGCCCGGCTACATGGCGCCCGAGCAATGTCGCGGCGAGCCCGTCGATGCGCGCGGCGATCAGTTCGGCTTCTGCGCTTCGATGTACGAGGCGCTGTACGGGCAGCGCGCGTTCGCCGGCGGCTCCCCCGACGAGGTCATCGAGAGCGTCCTTGGCGGCGAGGTGCGCGAGCCGCCCGCGGACACCAGGGTGCCAGGGTGGGTGCGGCGGGTCCTTTCGCGCGGGCTGCGTGTCGACAAGGATGAGCGTTGGCCGTCGATGGATGCGCTGCTCGAGGCGCTCTCCAACGATCCGGCGGTGCGGCGACGGCGCTGGCTCGCTGGCGGCGCCGCGGTCCTGGTGGCGGGCTGCCTGGTCTTGTCCGCGCGACACTTCAGCGCCCAGAAGGTGCGGCTGTGCCAGGGGGCCGAGCGCCATCTGGCGGGCGTGTGGGACGAGGGACGGCGCGAGGCGGTGCAGCGCGCCTTCGCCCGCAGCGGCAAGGTGTGGGCGGCCCAGGCCGCCGTCGAGACCACGCGCGCGCTCGACGACTACGCGACGGCGTGGGCGGCGGCGCACACCGACGCCTGCGATTCGACGCGGATTCGTGGCGAGCAGACCGAAGCGATGATGCAGCTGCGCATGGGCTGTCTCGACGATCGCAGAAAGGAGCTGGCCGCGCTCACCGACCTGCTCGTCGACGCCGACGATGAGACGGTCGAGCGCTCGGTGCAGGCCGTCGAGGCGCTGCCACCGGTGTCGGTGTGCGCCGACATCAAGACGTTGTCGACGGTGGTGCCGCTGCCCGCGGATCCCAAGCTGCGCGCCCGCATCACCGAAGAGCGCACGCAGTTGGCGACGGCGCGCGCGCGGCTCTCCGCCGGTAAGTACAAGGACGGGCTGGCCCGGGCCGAGCTCGTGGCGCCGGTTGCGCAGCAGCTCGGCTACCGTCCGTTGGTCGCCGAGGCGCAGGCGCTCATCGGGGAGCTGCGCTTCAAGTCCGGCGATTACGCGGGCGCCGACCGCGCCTGGCGCGACGCGCTCTACGCCGCCGAAGAGGCGGGGCTCGACGGGCTCAAGAGCCGCGTCGCCGTCGAGCTCGCCAACGTCACCGTCGATCTGCACGGCTTTGCCGACGCCCACGAGTGGATGCGCTTCGCCGAGGCGATGGTGCGGCGCAGCGGTGGTGGCGGCGGGGTCCAGGTCGACCTGTGGGTGCAGATCGCGCTCGTCTATTTTCGCGAGAGCCGTTATCCCGAAGCGGAGGCGGCCGCGCGCAAGGCGATCGCGTTGGCAGCGCAACAGGTGCCCAAGAACCCGCTCGGGCGCGCCGCCGCGTATCGCACCCTCGGCGACGTGCTCAAGTACGAAGGGCGATATGACGAAGGGCTGCAGCTGCTCGAAAAGGCGCGCGCGCTCACCGAGTCGGTGCTGGGGCCCGAGCACCCCGAAGTGGCGGCGATCATGCGCAAGGAGGTCGACGCCTATTCGATGAAGCACGACGGCGCCAAGGCGCTGGAGCTGGGACGGCGCGTGCTGGCGCTCCTGCAGAAGAGCCTGCCGCCCGAGCACCTCATGATCGCGCAGACGCACACGAACCTGGCAGAGGCGCTGGGGCTGCTCGGGCGCTACGAGGAGGCCATCGCCGAGGAGCGGTTGGCGCTGCCCACGTACGAGCGGGTCTTCGGCAGCGAGAGCGAGAACGTCGGCGTGTCGAATACCAATATCGGCTACGCGCTGCTGCAGTTGCATCGTCTCAAGGAGGCGCGCCAGCACCTGGTGCGCGCGATTGCGATCTACGGCAAGACGCTGGCGCCCGACTGTCCCGATCTGGCGGAGCCGCTGCTCCGCCTGGGGCAGCTGGAGCTGGAGCAGGGGCGGCCGCGCCAAGCGGTCGGCGTGCTCGAGCGCGCGCTCGCGTTGCGGCGCAAGGATCGCAATCCGACGGAGATGCTGGCCGACATCGAGCTCGAGCTGGCGCGCGCGCTCGGCCATGGCGACAGACGCGCGCGTGCGCTCGCCCAGAGCGCGCACGAACAATGGGCGGCGGCCGGAGAGCAGACGCACGCGCAATCGGCGGCGGCGTGGCTGGCCGCCCGCTGACCCTGCCGCCCACGACGGCGGGCCTGGTCTAGTGGTTGACGCCGTCGAAGATCTGGTGGAACTGGAACGCCGACGCGTTGACGCCGGTGCACAGGTTCAGATCGATCCCGGAAGGGCACTTCTCGTCGCGCTGAATGGCCCAGAATGAGACCAGGCCGAGCTTCTTCTGCTTGGCGTAGGCGATGAGCGTCGTGGCGTTGTCGAGCGAGAAGACCTCGGTGTCATCGTTGTGCCCGATCATGGCGGTGGCGCCGACCATGCGATAGGCGGCATCGCTCGAGAGGCCCGCGATCGCCGCCTGGAGCTGCTTGGCGGTGGCGTCCACCGACGAGATGGGCGTGGTCCCGAGGTTCGTGCCGTTGCCGTAGTCCATGGTCATCACGTTTACGAACGAGAGCTTCACGCCCGCGGCCAACGCCGCCTTGACGACGTCGAGCCCGAGGCTGTCGAGGCCATCGGGGTTGACCGGCAGCGTCAAGGCGACGCGGATGTTCTTCTGCGCCTGCACCGTGGCCAGGGCGGTGGCGCGCCTGGCGTTGACGGTGGTGTTGCTCGAGGTCGCTCCCTGCTCGATGTCGAAGTCGAGGTCGGTGATGCCGGTGGCGTCGACGAAGCCGGAGATGGCGCTGGCCAGCGAGGCGGCGTCGGCGCAGGCGTTCTCCAGGTAGGTGCCGTCGGCGCCGCCGAAGCTGGCCTTGACGTGGCCGCCGGCGGCCTGGAAGGCTTTGACGTCGGCCAGGTTGTTCTGGATGTCGGTCGAGACCGTGCAGCCGCCGCCCGACAGCACGAACGCGAGGGTGACCGCCGCCGGGCCGCCCTGCTGTTTCATCTGCGCCAGCGACGAGAAGGCGTACGAGCTGTCGCCCCAGCCCCAGGTGTAGAAGTAGGGTGCGTACTCGGTGACGGCGCTGGGACCGGGGCCCGCTCCGCCGTCGCCGCCGTCGGCGCTGGTTCCAAGGTCGGCGCCGCTGCCCAGATCGTCGCTGGCGATGCCGCCGTCGTTGCCGGCGGTCGGTCCGCCGCCGCCGCTGCCGTCGCTGGGGTTGCCACCCGTCGTCGCGGGGCGCCTGGCGCAGCCGCTCGCCAGCGCCAGCACCAGCGCCAGCGTCAGCGCGACGGCGATTCCGGTCGAGCCCGCCGGACGGGGCCCGTGGGTTCGCGGCGCGGTCATCATGCAGCCCATCTTCGCAAGAATGAAGCCACCCGGGTGAGTCGGCGCCGGCCCGAACCTCCGGGCCGCTGGCCGAGGCCAGCCGGGTCCGGCCGCCCCGGGTGTAAACCGCGCGGTGACATCGCGCGGGTCGAGGCATGCGGGCGGGGTCGGCCAACCGAGCAGCCGGGTCTCAAACTTTTTCGCGTGCGCGGGTCGGGTTCTCTCGTCGCGAGGGCGGGCCCACGTCGATAGGATCGCGGGATGCGGCTGATCCATGGTGCGCTGGCGCTCTTGCTGCTTCTGCCCTTTGGCTGCGCCCCGTCGACGGCCCGGCAAGCCCAGCCGGGCACGCCCGACCTGGCCATGCCGCTGCCGCCGCCGGCGCCACCCGACATGGCGCCGCTCACCTACAACGATTTCCCGCCCGCGCCGGTGATCGATCCCAACGGCAGCACGCCGCCGGGGGCGCCCGGTCTGTTCGGCGGCCCGTCGAGCGGCACACCGACGGGCGGCCCCTGCTTGCTCGATCCCGAGCCGGGATCGCTGTTTCCGCAGAATTGGTTGCGCCCGCGCTTCCATTTCACGCCCATGAGCGGGCAGAACCTGTTCGAGGTCCGCCTGCACGCCGCCAACGAAGCCAACGATCTTGTGGTCTACACGACGCAGACCACCTGGACGATGGACAAGGCGACCTGGTCCGGCCTCTCGGCGCACGTCGTCGATCAACCGATCACCGTCACGGTGCGCGGCGCCGCGTTCGACGGCACCAAGCTGACCGCGGGGCCCGCGCTCGGCTCGAGCGGCGACATCACCATCGCGCCCGTGGCCGCGCCGGGAGCCATCATCTATTGGACCGAGACCACCGCCAAGGTCACGGCGCTCCGCGGCTTCACGTTCGGCGAGGAGACGGTCCACGACGTGATCACGCCGGCGCAGGTCTCGTCGTCGTCGCAATGCGTGGCCTGCCACGTCTCCACGCCCGACGGCATGTTCGTCGGCCTGGCGTGGACCTCCGTCATCGACAACGGCGATCCGGCGCAGATCGCGATGCTCAGCACCGACGGGCAGCTGACGAAGCCGAGCTTCGTCTCGGCGGCGGCGGCGACCTTGCTCGCGCGCACCGGCCAGGAGCTGCCGAGCTTCTCCCAGGCACACTGGAAGCCGGGCGACCGCACGATGCTCTCGATGCTCTACAACGGATCGACCTACGACATCGCCTGGACCGACCTGGAAGCGACCGCCACCAGCAGCGGGACGGGCACGCTGGCGCGCACCAACGACCCGGGCAGCCCCGGTGCCGCCGCCTTCAGCCACGACGGCGCGAGCGTCGTGTATGCCAGCAGCAGCAGCGTCGCCTCGGGATACCAGATGACGGACGGCGACCTCCGCATCATTCCGTTCAACAATCGGCAGGGCGGAGTTTCGGCGGCGGTGCCGGGCGCGAGCGACCCGAGCTTCAACGAGTACTTTCCGACCTATTCGCCCGACGACCAATGGATTGCGTTCTCGCGGTTGCCCAAGGGCGCGAACAACTACACGCCCACCAACACGCCCGCCGAGGTCCTCGTGGTTCCGGCGGCGGGCCCGCCGGGAACGACGGCGACGCGCCTGGCCGCCAACGATCCGCCGGCGTGCAGCGGGCTCACCAGCCCCGGGGTGACCAACAGCTGGCCCAAGTGGGCGCCCGATGTCGCGACGGTGGGCAGCCGCAGGTTCTATTGGCTGACGTTCTCCTCGAAGCGCATCGATCCGATGGTCCCGCAGCTGTTCGTCACGCCCATCGTCGTCGACGGGGGCACGGTCAAGACCTATCCGGCGCTGTACCTGTGGAATCAGCCGGCTGATCAGGGGAACCACACGCCGGCGTGGGACAACTTCCTGATTCCGATCTCCTAGAGTGCATCAGTGCATCTGGCAAATGCTCCCGTCGCGTGAGGGCCACTCCGCGGCGCATCGCTTCGTTGCTCCTCCCTCAAATGCCGTCGAGGTATTCGCGGTCGTCGCGCCTCGCGCTGCTTGCGGCCCGGCGCTGGCGCTCACGAGATGCACAGATGCACTCTAGCGCGCCATTCACCGTCAACTGTAGATGTCGAACATCGGCCACCCGCGCCGCATCGTGAAGACGAGGTGCGGCGTGCCGAGCGCGAAGGCGAACCTCCCGTGAAGCACGCCCAACAGGACCGCGGAGAGCAGGAGCGCGATCAGCAACGCCACCGCCGCGCGCCCGCGTCGCAGCCCATGCAGTCCGCCCAGTCCCAGCGCCAGCGACGCCAAAAGGAAGAGCATCGGAACGAAGAGCAGAAGCAACAGTGGAGGCTGCGCCCATGGGGGAACGCCCGCTGCGACCGAGCCTTTGTAGGCTCCGAACAGCGCGACGCGCAGACAGACCATGAGATCGCCGCCGAGCGCCACCAACAGTCCTGGCCCACCACCGGCGAAGAGCGAGATCGCCACCGTGGCGCGCAGCGGTCGGGTCGAACCGGCCAGGCGAAGCAGCGGATGACAGAGCACGCCGAGTAACACGTAGTAGGCGTAGGGCAGCGTCGCTGCGGCGAGGTTGCCCAGGATGCCGCCTTCGTCATTTCCGGGGACCAGCGATCCGACGGTGCCGCTGATGGCGAGGGCCGTGGCGAGGAAGCCGAGCGGGTTCAATGCTCGCGTCTGCCCGGCCATCCAGGCGGCGCTGAAGCGCGATGGATGGCGACAGAAGCCGTTGACGGTGGCCGCGAAGTGGCGGATCTCGCTGCGCGTGACTGCGATGGTCTCCCGCACCCAATCGGGTCCAGCGCTCGTCGGCGGTGTCGTCATCCTGGGTCCCAATCGTCGCACGGGTCGGGCCTCGAAGTGCCCCTTGGAGCGTTCGGGGCGAGAGTGTCTCAACCTGGTCGAGCAGCCGACGAACCTGTGGCATGCTCGAGCTCCCTCGCCTGGTCGCGATCAACGTCTGCCCTCAGGCTCGGAGAGAGATTGCGATGCGCGCTTATCACCTGATGGTCGCCGTCCTGGTCGGCGTCGCAAGCTGCGGCTCGTCGGGATCGTCCGCCGGCAACGGCGCCACCATGCTCAGCGTCAGCGTCGGCGGCGCCACGCCGGTCATGTTGACGGTGGATCCCTTTGCCGCGCAGCTGCCGCAGAGCGTTTCGCTTCTCGCGATGTCCGACGATGCGACGGTGTTCCTCTCATTCGCCAAGGGGATCGCCGCCTCTTCGTCGATGTTGACGATCGGAGTCGCGGGTGGGACGGCGACCGTGTGGGGAAAGGATGCGACCATCGACATGCCGCTGACGGCCGCGACCGGCGTCGTCGCGCTCGACGCCTTCGATCTTTCGGCCACCGGACAGTTTTCGATCCGCATCCTCGACGCCGAGAAGCCGGCCGACACGGCTTCGCCGTCGGTGCGCATCGATGGTTCGTTGACGGGCGCCTGGGATCAGATTCAGTGAGTGCAGTAGACTGGCCGCATGTCCTCTGACGACGCTCCACGCGCCAGCTTCGCGACCATGGAGACCAGCACCCAGGCCGACTGGATGACGATCCTGTCGCAGTTCTTGCCCTACGCGAATGCGTTGCCGGACCGCATCCTCGCCCACCTGCGGCTCCTCGGCGGCGACTTCGGCGGCTTCCCGGTCGACCGGCTGACCCACTGCCTGCAGACCGCCACGCGCGCCCACCGCGACGGCCGCGACGAGGAGTATGTGGTGTGCGCGCTGCTCCACGACATCGGCGACACGCTCGGCACCTACAACCATCCCGACATCGCCGCTGCCATCCTCAAGCCGTTCGTGTCGGAGGCCAACCTGTGGATGGTCGCGCACCACGGGATCTTCCAGGGCTACTACTTCTTCCACCATATCGGCATGGACCGGGACATGCGGGAGACGTTCCGCGGACAGCCGCATTTTGCGCACACCGAGGAGTTCTGCGCGAAGTACGACGCCCCGGCGTTCGACGCCAAGGCCGAGACGCTGCCGCTCGACTTCTACGAGCCGATGCTGCGCCGCGTGTTCGCCCAGCCGAAGAACTCGATCTATCGCCCGGCCATGAAGTAGCGCCAAACGGCGGTTAGCGGCGCCAGGTGCCAACGATGGCGGGATGACGGCCGTGCCGCCTTCCACCGCTGCCAGCGTCGTAGATGACCCTGGTCTGCGGGCGCAGGTCGAGAAACACGTTGGAGGTGGCCGCAGCGGGATCTCCCGCCGCGGAGCCCGGCCGGCCGGGCTCCGCGCGGGAGTCCCGGAAGCGACTTGGGTCTCCCCGTGCGCGCGGGTCAGGGCGTGCGGCGAGGGAGTGGCGGGGGCGGTAGTGCCAGCGGGGCAACGGCGCGGCACGAGATCCCGCGCGCGGCCGCCCGGGCTCGCGTCGCTATTGCACGACGAGGTAGCGGTGCGTGAACGTGGTGCCGCCGCGATCGTCGTGGACCACCACGAACACGTTGATGCGATCGCCGACCGCGGGCCGATGGTGCTTGGCGTCGTCGAGCTGCAGCTTGGTATCGGGCTGATCGACGCCGGTGGTGTCCTCGGTGAACAGGCCGGCGTCGGCGTACCAGAAGAAGCGCGGCTGCTCCGTCGCCATCGTGATCGTCGTGTTCGGCGGCGTCCCGGTGAGCTGCGGATAGACCTCGAGCGAGTCGGGCGTCACGGTCAGGCGGAGCGTGGGCTGGCTGCCCGCCGCCACCGGCGTCGGCGTCGCCGGATCCGTCGACAGCTCGCTCACCAGCATCGGCGAGGCGTCGAGCGGCTCGCCGACGAGGCTGGCCGACGCGACGGTCGGGTTGTGGTTGGGCGGCAGCACGCCCGGCAGCGCCAGCCGCAGGCCGTAGACGGTGTCGACGGTCTGGTCGCCCATGCGCGCGCGCACCCGCACCGGGATGTAGAAGCCGCCGGTCACGTCGGGGACGCCGAGCGTCTTCGGGCTGGCGTCGGCCGGCATCGTCACCTGCGCGCTCGGCCCGCTGCCGGCCACGGGCACGAGGAAGTTGCCCATGTCCGCCTCGAGGCACAACGGATCGAGCGACGACGAGCCGGGCAGCGGCGGCTGGGTGCACACGACCCACTCGTAGCTCACCGGCGCCGGCAGGTCGGGCGTGATCACCGTCAGCGTCGTCGTCGCGCCGGGCACGACCTCCGGCGGATCGGCGACGACGCCCAAGATGCGTAGCGTCCCCGGCGCCAGATAGGACGCGGGATCGAAGTCGTTGCTGCAGCCGGCGGCGACCAGGAGCGCCGCGAGGAAGAGGGCGCGCATCAGAAGTCCCCCCGGATGCCGAGGTCCGGCACGAACGGCAACCCGGTGACGGGCTGCGCCTGCGTGAAGTTGAAGTTGTACTGCCGCTGCTCCTCGGAGCGATAGTTGTAGAGGTTCTGGATGTCGAGGTAGACGCTGAGGCGCCAGCGGTCGAAGGTCCAGGTCTTGTCGAAGCGCACGTCGAGCTGGTGGAAGTCGGAGAGCCGCTGCGAGAAGGGATCGCCGGGCAGCGACACGTAGCTGCCGCTGTTGGCGTTGAAGTAGCTCTGCTGGATGGGCGTGAACGGATTGCCGGTGACGTAGCGGAAGCGGATGCCGACCTGATAGCCGCGCGGCAGCTTGTAGCTGCCGATCACGGTCAGGATGTGCGTCTGGTCCGACGAGAACAGGTGCCACGGCTGGTCGGGATGGTCTTGCCGCTCCGAGCGCGACACCGTGTACGCGATCCAGCCGAAGAAGTTGTGCCACAGCTCCTGGCGCACCAGGAGCTCGCCGCCGTAGACCCGGCCGATGCCGTCGTTGGTCTGGATGGGATCGCCGTAGTGCTCACCCGGCACCGTGAGCTGGCGCAGATCCTTGTAGAAGCCTTCGATCTCCAGGTGCAGCGTCGACGTCGGGTCGAAGTCGGCACCGAGGACGTAGTGCCAGCCCTGCTCGGGCAGAAGGTCCGGGTTGCCGACGACGCGGATGAGGTCGAACGTCTGCGTGGGCTGGAAGTAGACGCCGGTGGCCGCCTTGATCGCCGCCCAGCGATTGATCTGGTAGCGCAGCGCCAGGCGCGGCTCCGGGTTGACGTACGCGTGCGAGAATTGATAGGGCGTGCCGAAGTAGCCGGCGAAGGTGTAGATGTCGAGGCGCAGCCCGGGCGTGATGGTCAGCTTCTTGCCGAGGAGCGCGAAGGTGAGCGCGACGAACGGCGCCGTGTGGTTGTTGTAGAGCGACGTGCTGTCCTGGATCAGGCCCGGCGAGCCGCCGACGCTGCCGCCGAGCCCCCCGCCCATGCCGCCGCGGGTGGCGCCGGCAAACGGCGCCGAGCCGGCGAAGCTCCAGCGCGCGCCTTCGAAGTCGACGCCGCCGTCGAGGCGCAGCCACGAGCTCAGCGGCACGCGCCCAACCGCGCGCAAGCCGTACGCCACCGTCGTCACGCCGAAGGTGATCGACGTGTTGCCGAAGCTGCCGTTGGCCGCGATGGGCTGGTCGTAGCCGATCCACGGCGTCATCGTCAGCGTGGCGCGCCCGAGCCGTCGCTCGTAGCGGGCCAGGAAGCGATGGTAGAAGGTGTGCGAGCTCAGCGCCGCCGACGTCGCCGGATCGGGGCGGCGCAAGGTGACGTTGATGGCGTCGTCGGAGCCGAAGAAGAAGAGCTCGAGGTCGTCGCGCGGCGTCGGCTTCCAGCGCAGCTTGAGCTGGTAGTCCCAGTAGGTTGGCGTGAGCTGGAAGTTGTTGGGGGTGACGTAGGGCAGCCACGCGTCGATGGTCGAGCGGCGCGCGGCGACGGTGAGCGAGAGCGTCTTGGACAGCTTGGCGTCGAGCATGAGCGAGGCGTCGATGGCGTCGAGCTGCACGAAGCCGTGGATGCCGGAGTCCTTGGGCTTGCGCGTGTCGATCTCGATGACGCCGCCAAAGCCGCGGCCGTACTCGACGCCGAAGCCGCCCGGGATGAACGACAGATCCTGCACCATCTCGCTGTTCACCGTCGAGCGCAGGCCACCGAAGTGGTACAGCGTCGGGATGTAGACGCCGTCGACGTAGCTGCGCGTCGAGTTGGGCGCCGTCCCCCAGACGATGATCGCGCCGCCGCCGAAGGCCGCGCGCGCCACGCCGGGCAGCGACTGTACGGCGCGCAGCGTGTCGCCCTGGGTGCCGGGGATGTGGCGCAGCTCGTCGCCCGACAGCGTGTGCTCGACCGTCTCCTGCACGACGCGCTGGCCGCGCACCGTCGAGGTGTAGCGCTGCTTGCGTGCGACGTACCAGGTGACCTCCAGGCGCTTCTGCCGCTCGAGCGTCAGGGTCAGCTGCGCCATCGCGGCCACGTCGGGGCCGCTCAGCTTGACCTGATGCGCGCCGACCGGGACCGCATCGAAGTGGAAGGCGCCGTCGGCATCGGTCACCGCGACCAGATCGTCGATGTGCACCGAGACGTCGGCAAAGGGGACGCGCTCGCCCTTTTCGCGCACGGTGCCGTCGAGCGGAACCGTTTCGCGGGCCGGCGCCGCCGCGGCGCTCTTCGCCGCCGCCCCGCTCGTCGGTGGGGCCGGCGGCGGCGCGGCCGGCGCGACCTTCTCGATGAACGCGTAGCGGTAGGTGATGCGCACCGGCACCGGCTTGCCGCCGGCGATCCCGGGAGCGAACTCGAACTGCCTGGCCGCGGCCAGGGCGGCGTCGTCGAACGGCGCGCCGGCGGACTTCGCCACGGCCACCTGGGTGACCTTGCCGGCGTCGTCGACATCGATGGTGAGCACGACGTCGACCCGCCCGCGGCCGGTGAGCTCGGCCGGCGGCGTGGCGGCGACGAACTTGAGCAGCCGCGGCGCCCGCTCCAGCGTCGCCGGTGGAGGTGGGGCCGGCGGGGCGGGCGCCGCTTCCGGCGCCGCTCCGCCGCCGGGCAGGCCCTGTGCGATCGCGGTCGCCGACGACAGCAGCATGGCGAATACGACGGTGCGCACGGCCGCGAGATTATAGCCGTCTCGCGCTCAAAGGCGATAGAAGCGGAAGCTCGTCCGACCCTCCACCAGCATGACGATCGAGGTCACCAGCAGCGCCGCGCCCACGCCGATCGTCGCACCCGTCGCATACTGCAGATCGAGGGCGGTCCCCGGATCGCGCTCCAGCGCCAGGAACGGCACCAGCACCGCGCCGGCGACGAGGTGCAGCACTGCCGGCGCCAGGAGCGCGCGGCCCGTGGCGAGCAGCGCGAAGTTGCCCTTGTGCACCGCGGCGAGGACGTCGCCGCTCTTCTCCACGAGCGCGAACGGCGGCGACGCCGGGATCTCGTCGCCGGCGAAGTAGAAGCGCTGACCGGCGCGCCCGTCGACGACGTGGCTACAGGGCGCCTGACACACGATCTCGTCGCCGACGAAGGGCTCGACCTCGTGCAGCGTTACCGGGAAGTCGCTCTCGATCTGGAGCCGCGGCGCGCCCAGCTCGGGCGCCAGCGGCAGCGGCGGCGGCGGGGCGGGCAGCGCCAGCGTCACCACGTCGGCGCGCGCCCCCCAAGGGAGCAGCGTGAGTGCGAGAGCCAGCAGCAGCGAAGGACGCGCCAGGTGGAAGGACATGTCCGGCCCGTGAGCAAGGGGCGCGCCATCGCGATCCCCGCTTCGGGCGCGGCGATACCGCGCAGTCGCGTGTTCCCGTTGCGAACAGGCGATGGGTATCGATACATCCGGCTACATGGAATTAACCTGGATCTAACTCCCCCAAAATATGCCGGCGCGTAGCATCCGATCGGGGAGGGCAGTCATGGGTGGATGGAGAGAGACGCCGGAAGGTCAGTGGTGGGAGGATGACCTCGGCGTGGTCATCGGCGTGCAGGGCACCGTCTGGTTCGCCTATCCCGAGAGGGGATGCGGCCGGATCGGCCCCTTCGCCAGCCTCCTCGAGGCCCAGCGCGCGGTCGAGCGGCAGGAGCGCGGCAGCCAGGTCGATGCTACCCCGGCGAGGGACCTCTTCGAAGACGACGATCGCCCAACCGAGAAGCTCCAGCGCCCGAGCGGGATAAGCGGCTCGTTCGGCAGTACCGACGGCTGAGGCCGCGCGCGCCGGCGCGGTGCGGCGCCTCCGCGCGCAAACGAGGCGGGTTCGTCATTCCAGCCGCAGCGTCACGACCTCGTTTGCCGCGATGGGGACGGCCAGCTCCTGGCGCGAACCGCCGACTTCGAGCTCGGCGCCGGTGCGCTCGTCGAGATCCGACCACCAGGCGCGGCCAAGGGGGCGAAACCAACGAAGGCGCGCGGTCACGGCGACGTTCGGCGGTCCGCACAAGCGGACGATGAAGGCATCGGAGTCGTCGGCACGCTTGCAGATCGAGAGCCGAACGGTAGCGGGCTCGATGGAGAGAAAAGGGCGATCGCCCGGTCGCGCCTGCCCAAGGGCGACTGCACGCGGGCCGATGAGGCCCGGCTCGAGCTGGCGGACGGCGTCGGCGCCGACGGCGATGGAGTAGCGGAAGCGGAGCGGCCCGATGCCCTGCGCGTCGGGAGTCTGCACGTTGTATCCGGCGTGGCCGGGGCGCGTCGACAGGTCGCCGCGCGACATCCACCCGACGGCGCGAAACAGCGTTAGGAAAAGAGCGCCGTCGGCGGCGCGTTCGACCTCGTGCAGCCCCAGGCCACCGACGGCGAACGACGGTGTCGCCGTGATTGCGGAGACGGGGTGCGTGCCGGCGGTCGTCCGCTCGATCCAGCCGAACGCGCTCTCGGTCCAGATCGACCCGGGCGGCGTCGACAGGTCGAAGCGCGCCCGCAGGCGGTGATCGGGCGTGCGTTGGTCGATCGCCAGCTCGATGTCGACGCGGCGGCCGATGGCGCGCGCGCTCAGCTGAATGCCGAGCTCGGTGTCGCGCGAGCTGCGCGGCAGTGCGCCCTCTTGCGGGCAGAAGTCGTAGAGGTCGCCGCGATCATCCTCGTCTTCGAAGGTGTGCACGATGCGCAAGCCGCTTTGGCCGTCGACGACCTCGAGGCCGCCCGGGATGGGGCTCACGGTCAGCGTCGTCTCCGGCGCCAGGAGCACCGTCGGTGCGCCCGGCTCGAGCGCCAACAAGCGGAGGCCGTGCGGCGGCAGGTCGCGGGCATAGAGGCGCAACCGGAGCCATTCAGCCGGCCGGCGGTCGGGCCCGTCCGTCGGCGAGCGCGAGATGATTTCGTAGGGAACCTCGCCCGTGGGGCCGACGACGCGAAAGGGCGCGCCGTCGCTGTGGCGCTGCAGCTCGACCTCCGCCAGGGCGGTGATCGCGAAGGGATGCGGATTGACGATCGCGATCGCTTCGTGCAGCGCGAAATCGGGCGTGCGGGCGCCCACCAGCGAATAGACCGCCTCGTCCACCAGCGTGCGGCCCATCTGCTCGACGCGGCGGAGGCGCGCGGTGATGTCGCGATGAACCTCGTCGACCGAACAGCCGCAGATCGAGTCGTGCGGTTGGCATTGCAACAGCAGGCGCCACGCGTGGGCCAGCGCCTCGCGCCGATCGATCGATGCCTGTGGCCCCGCCGACGCCCACGCGAGGAATGGCTCGGCGAAGCGCACCAACAGCGCCTGGGCGCGATCGTGGCTGCGCTTTTGCCAGCTGCGCACCGACCAGACACCCGAGAGCACCGGCGCCGCCGCCGTCGCCCGGCGGAGCTCGCCGGCGACCACGGGCAGCGCGGCCACATCGACACGCTCGCGCACCAGCGCGGCCGCGCGTTCGAGCGATGCGTGCTCGAGGTCGACGTCGGGGAGCGCCCGTTCGAGCGCGGCCAGGAGGGCAGGGACTTGCCGCTCGGCGGGCTGATGGTCGTTTCCATTCATCCACAACAGCACCGCGGCACGGCTCAGCGGCAATACGTTCGCCAGGTCCGCGCGCAGTCGGGCGAGGGCCTTGTCGCGGTCGGAGCCGAGCGCGTGGGCATTGCCATATCCGCCGGGCAGAAAGAGGCACAAGACCTCGGCGCCGCTCGGCGCACGCCAGCGCCACTCGCTGCCGGGCGCCGCGTCGCCGACGCCACGCCACACGACCGCGGTCTCGATCCCGAAGCCGCGCAAGATGCGCGGCATCTGCGCGACGTGGCCGAAGGCGTCGGGCAGATATCCGATGGTCATCGCCCGACCGAAGCGACGGGCGCTGCGCAGCCCCTCGGCCAGGTTGCGCACGATCGCTTCGGCCCCGACGAGGAATTCGTCCTGAAGCACGTACCAGGGGCCGATGCTGATGCGCCCGGCGCCGACGTGCGCCTGCAAGCGCGACCGGAGCGCAGGGTGCAGCTCGAGGACGTCGTCGAGACAGACCGTCTGCCCATCGAGCATGAAGTGTCGGAACTGCGGATCTGCGTCGAGGATGTCGACGAGCGCGGCGACCATGTCGCCCAGCCGCAGGCGAAAGACCTCGAAGGGCTGATACCACTCTCGATCCCAATGCGTGTGCGAAACGACGATGACGGCCGGGCGCATCGCTACTGCCGCGCGGGCTCGACGGCGCGAACCAGCCGGTCGGCGTCGAGCAGGAACGAGCGGTGGTACTCCGGAATCCGTCCGGACGTATCGGGTCCGACGTTGAGCAGGAGGTTGGCGCCCTGGCGCCCGGCGCGCTGCCGCCAGCCGGCGATCGTCTCCGCCGACGCATGCGAGTAGCAGGCTCCTGCCTGCCAGAACCACCCCGGCGTGAGCGTCGTGCAGTACTCGAGCGGTAGAAAGACGGGTCCATGGGCCGACGGAAACACCGGATCGAGCCGGGGCGCACACAACCGCTCCTGCCACACGAAGTCGTAGTGCTCGCTGGTCCGCGCGTCGACGGGTAGATAGTTCGGCACCCCGGGGCGATCGGAGCTCGAGTTCTGGATGACGAGGCAGCGCGGCTGGATGCGGTGGATATGCTCGTACAGCCGCGTCCACTCCCAGCGCGCACCGGTGCTCGCCTCCCACGCCGGATCGTGCGGCCAGTCGCGGGTCGGATGGTCCTTGTCCCACGCGCCGTCGAACCACAGCTCCACGACTTCGCCGTAGCCGGTCAGAAGCTCCTCCACCTGCGCGCGCACGTACCCGGCGTAGCGGGCGTCGTCCTCGTAGAAGGGGCAATGGCGGTCGAGCAGCGCGTAGTACAAGCCCACCTTCAGCCCGGCGGCGGCGAAGGCCGCGACGAACTCGGCCACCAGATCCCTTTGCGCCGGCGTGGCCGTAACCGAGTACGCCGTGTGCTTGCTCGGCCACAGACAGAATCCGTCGACGTGTTTGGCTGTGAGCACCGCGTAGCGCATCCCCGCCTCCGCCGCCAGCCGCGCCCACTGCCGCATGTCGAGGTCGGGCGCGTGCACGCGCTCGGCCGCGAGCTTGCCGTCGCCCATACCCGAGAAGGTCCAGGGGCCAAAGTGAACGAACATCCCGTACCCGAGGCTCGTCCACGCCGCTTGCGCGGCGGTAGGCGCAACATCACCGGCGTGCATGACGCCGAATTGTGCCACAAACCTCGCGCCCGCATCCGCTGCTAGACTGTCGGCGGAGACTCCATGGACGCCGACGAAGCCTACCGGGCGCTGGCCGCCGCCCTCCGCCGCGCCAACGACGCCCGCGCGCGCAGCGACGCCGAGCTGGCCGAGCTGCGCGCCCGCCACCAACAGCTCGTCGAGCTCCTGGCCGCCAAGGGCGTGCTCGCCCCCGGCCACCTGCGCCTGCTCGACAAGCTGGGCGAACGCGCGCACGCGCACGAACGACCCAAGGTGCGGCTGCGGCAGCTCGTCGACAAGTACCAGCTGCCCGACGGCGACATCGACTGCGCGGCGCGCCTGCACCTGTGCCACGGCCGCTGCTGCGCCCTGTCGTTCGAGCTGACGACGCAAGATCTCGACGAAGGTGTGGTGCGCTGGGAGGTCGAGGAGCCCTACGTCATCCGGCACGAGGAGGATGGCTACTGCACCCACCTCGATCGCGGCACGCTCGGCTGCACCATCTACGCCCAGCGGCCGGCGACCTGCCGCGGCTTCGACTGCCGCGACGACCCGCGCATCTGGATCGACTTCGACGAGCGCGTCCCGGCGCCGATGCCCGACGGTCTGCTCGCCCCGCGCGGCGCGAGCGAGCCGCGGCGCTAAGCGAGCCGCGGCGCCGAGCGAGCCGCGGCGCCGAGCGAGCCGCGGCGCCGAGCGAGCCGCGGCGCCGAGCGAGCCGCGGCGCTGCACACAGTTGGTCGCACAAGCGAGGCCTGGAGTCTGCCGCCGTCCGGCGTAACCGTCGAGAATCGCATCGCCTTGGAGCTGGCCTTCGACTTGCTCTGTGGTCGTCGGCATGAGTGGAACAGGGTTCGGCAAGGTCGTCGCGCTCGTGTCTCTTACCGCCACGGCGATGGTCGGTTGCGTCGGCGCTCCCGAGGTCGACGGCGAGAGCACGTCGGCGTTGGCGACTGCCTTCGCCAATGACAAGCCCGCGTTCGACTTCTTCGTGGGCAAGGGCCTCACGAATTTCCAGGCCGCCGGCATCGTCGGCAACCTGGATCAGGAGTCGGGCGTCAATCCCGGGTCGGTGCAGTTCGGCGGCGGGCCGGGACGCGGGATCGCGCAGTGGTCCGTCGGCGGAAGGTGGGACACCTCCGCGAACGACAACGTCCTGTCGTACGCTAGCAGCAAGGGCGAGTCCTCGGGGGCGTTGAACCTGCAGCTCGAGTTCATCTGGTACGAGCTCACCACCTTCGGATATGGCTTCTCGCAGCTCAAGGCGACCACCAACGTCACCGACGCGACCGTCGTCTTCATGGACAAGTACGAGATCTGCGGAACCTGCGATCAGACGCAGCGCGTTTCGTATGCCCAGTCGGTGCTCAAGGCCTACGGCGTGACGCCTTCGTACGCGGCGACGTTCGTCAGCCAGTCGTGGCCGTACGCGTCGATGCCGCCGTTCACCGTCAAGTGCGGTCAAAGCGTGGCCGCGAAGATCGTCTTGAAGAACACGGGGAGCAAGAGCTGGGACAGCTCCACCAAGCTCGGAACCACGATGCAGCGCGATCGGAAGAGCATCTTCGCCGGCGCCGATTGGCCGGCGCCGAACCGCGCGGCGGCGATCAGCGGAACCGTGGCGCCCAACGCCAACGGCACCTTCACCTTCTCGTTTCATGGACCCACCGGGGCGGATTGCGTTCCGGGGACCTATCAAGAGTTCTTCGGCGTGGTTCAGGAGGGCGTGGCCTGGTTCAGCGACAACGGACAGGGCGGGCCGCCCGACAATCAGCTCGAGGCGCTGATCGATCTCGTACCCGGCGATCCCGGCTCGGCGGACATGGGCGGCGGCGGCACCACGCCGGGCGGCGACGACGGCGGCACGGGGCCGGCGGGGAGCGACGACGCCGGCGGCGGTGGGGGCGGGGCCGCCGACGATCCGGGCAGCGGCGGCAACGGCGGGACCACGATCGGATCGGGCTCCCACGGCGGCTGCGCCGTCGCCGGGCCCGGGTCGAGCGACGGCTTCGTGCTCTTCCTGTTCGCCTGTGCCCTGGTCGTCGCGCGCGTCCGCCGTCGCACGCAGTAGGACGACGGGGCAGCGCTCGGGCCCAGCGGGCGCGACGGGGCAGCGCTCAGGCCTAGCGGGCGCGACGGGGCAGCGCTCAGGACCAGCGGGCGCGCAGGTCGTACCAGAGGTTGAGCAGTCGCCACAGTCGAACCGGTCCCTTGTCGCTGGCCGACGGCCGCATGAATCGAATCTTCGCGGTGAGCGTGAGGAAGGCCTCCTCGGCGTGGTACTTGCGACGCGCCGCCTCGTACGAGGAGAAGTCGTAGATCTCGCGCAGCTCG
Organism: uncultured delta proteobacterium; assembly: GCA_963816965.1. Taxonomy (GTDB): domain Bacteria; phylum Myxococcota_A; class Polyangia; order Palsa-1104; family Palsa-1104; genus JAQBQH01. The sequence goes on along the minus strand of CAWFMP010000004.1, from coordinate 763,386 downwards.
TCGGGCGCCAGGTAGCAGACTCCCCACAGTGACGGCACGTCGACGAACTTCTGCAGCGCCGGCATCGCCTCGAAGTTGCGATAGCCGCGCACCGTCGGCTCGCCGTAGATTCCGATGTCGACCATCATCTCGCGCGTGGCGCGCAACCGGCGCGGGATGGTGAACGGCGGCTCGGCCGCCGCCGGATCGAGCGAGACCGGTCCAGCCGGGCAATTCCACAGCGGATAGACGCCGAGGCGCTCCTGCACGTAGGCGATGCCCTCCTCGAGCCGGCCGAGCAGCATCCCCATGTCCTGGTACACGAGGCAACGCTCCACCAGCTCGCTCGGCATGTTGCCCTGGAGGCCCGACGTGCGCACGTGCGACTCCACCTGCCGGTCGACGAACGCCCGGCCCCAGCGCGTGTCGCAAAGGAGCCTGAGATCGGCGAAGACGCCCGAGATCCACAGAAGGCTGCGCTGGTGGCGAAACAGATATTGGTACGAAGGCACGAGATCTTCCGCGCCGGCGCGCGCCTGAGCGGACGCGTGTTGGTAATACCAGCGGCTGCCCGGCGTCATGGCCGCGAACTGGTCGAGCGACGCGACGCGCTCGGAGAAGTCGCTCGACACCAGGACGTAGTGGTCGGGCGCCAAGACGAAGCCTTCGACGAAGGCGTGCTCGTCGAGCGCGGCGGCGAAGGCACGCACGTATTCGGCCCGTCGGGAAAAGCGGCGGTAGCGCGATCGCACGAACGGCTTCGCTTCGCCGAGCTCGACGGTGGCGCGGGTGACGAGGCCCAGCGTCCCGTAGGAGCCGGGCAGTTGGGTCATCAGGTCGCGGCGCTGCTGGCGGTCGGCCTGGACCACCTCGCCATTGCCGAGCACGACCTCGAGCGCGCTCACGTTGGCGTGGAAGACGCTGTGCCGGTGCGAGCTGGTCTCGATGCCCAGGCCGTTGATCAGGCCCGAGACGGTGAAGGTCTCGAACTCGGGCACCACCTTGGGGAGCAGGCCGAGGGCGAGCGTTTGCCGGCACAGCGCGCCCAGGCGCACCTGCCCCTCGACGGTCGCCAGGCGCGCGTCGCGGTCGATCGACAGGATCGTATCGAGCCCGTCGACCTGGACCGGGTGGCAGCCGCTCTTGTAGCGGAGGTCGTGCGGCGTGTGACCGGGGTGCGCCTTGCCGATCGTCAGCCTTTGCCCCGGGGGCCGCGCCCGCACCTGCTCGACCACCCGGCGCACGCGCTCTTCGTGATGCGAAGGCATGTGACATCGGACGAGACGTCGCCGCGGATGTCAAGCTGGCCTTCGTGGCGTTCTCGACGGACCGGGCTCCGATCCATATACTGCGCGCGATGCGCTGGTACACGGGCAACCCGACCTACGACACGCTGCTCGCCGCCGGTCTCGGCTTCGCCGTCGCCGTCTTCTTCATCTCCTGGTTCCTGCCGTCGCCCTACGGGCGCTTCTCGTCCAAGCGCTTCGGCGTCAACCTCGGACCGCGGCTGGGTTGGTTCCTCATGGAGCTGCCGGCGACGCTCAGCTTCCTCTACTTCTACGTCCGGGGGCCGCGCCGCGCCGAGTTGGTGCCGCTCGTGTTCCTCGCCATGTGGGTCATCCACTACGCCAACCGCGGCTTTCTCTTTCCGCTGCGCATGCGCGTCGCGCGCGGCGACCAGGGCAGCTTCAGCCTGATGGTCATCACCGTGGGCTGGATCGTGACCAGCCTGCACGGCTACTTTCACGCCAGCTTCTTCACGCGCTTCGGCACGCACTACACGAGCGACTGGCTGCGCGATCCGCGCTTCTTGTGCGGCCTGCTCATCTACTACGGCTGCTTCGCCCTCAACCTGCAGTCGGACGCGATCATCCGGCGGCTGCGCACGCGCGAAGAGATCGACGCGGGCATCAAGAGCTATCGCATCCCCGAGGGCGGGCTGTACCGCTGGGTCACGAGCCCCAGCTACCTGACCGAGCTCGGCGCCTGGGCGGGGTTCGCGCTGTGCACCTGGTCGCTGGCGGGCGTGTTCATCCTCGTCATCAGCCTCGGCAACCTGGTGCCGCGCGCGTTCGCCACGCAGCGCTGGTATCGCACCCGCTTCCCCGAGTATCCGCGCGAGCGCAAGGCGCTGATCCCCTATCTCCTGTAGCGCACGCCGGACCAGCACCGGGCGCAATGCCGGTCGGATGGGGCGCGTCGGGCGCGGCGGGCCGTCGAGAGCAGCCTCTCTAGGCGGGGAAGAAGCGGGCGCGGCGAATGCGGCGCCGGTCCGCTGCGAACTCGAGGAGCGCCAGCCCCTCCGTCGGTGCGGGGCCGGCGATGCGGAAGCGGAACGACGTGGTCCATCCGGCGGTGACCGGCGCCGTCACCTCCAAGCGGCTGCCGGGCGGCAGCGCCGACAGCAGCGCGCTCGGCGCCAGTCGGGTCGTGCCCAGCTCGACCGTCGCCGTGTCGTCGACGAAGAGCGCGACCAGCGCCGCGGCGTCGCGCGTCTCGAGCGCGCGCCCGAGCTCGGTCACGGCCGCCAGGCCGCGCGCGCCGATGCCGGTCCACAGAGACGCCAGGTAGCCGCCCACCCACGACAGCCCCATGAGCCGCAGCATGCGCGCGAACAGGCGAGTCATGGGCAGCCACGCGCGCGGACCCAGCTTGAGCGCGCCGAGCGACAGGCGGCCCAGCTGCCAATGGGCCGCCATGCGGCTCACCTGCAGGCCGTGGTGGCCGTCGTCGTCGAGCTGATAGAGCAGGTAGGCGGGGACCTCGATGGCGACGTGCGGCCCGATGCGCGTGTGGATGACGGCGTCGCGGAACACGTCGCGACCGATCACGTGGTCGCGTCGGACCTCGAAGCGGATCTGGTGCGGCGCGATGAACGTGTCCCAGAAGCGCCCGAGCGCGCCGGTCGCCTTGCGCGCGGGCGGCGATCCGACCGGATCCTCGACGAGCGCGTCGTCGCGAAACAGGGCGAGCCAGTTTTCGCGGTGGTGCGCCGCGACCCACTCGGGCGAGCGCTCCACCACCGCCAGCAGCTCTTCGCGCGTAGCCGACATCGTCACCTCGACGCCGCGCATCTTGGCACATCTCGGCTTCCGCACGGGGACGATCGCGGCGCCGCGCCTGTACCAACCGGTTAGGATGGGTCGATGGAAGACGAGATGGAGCGGCTGGTGCAGAGTGAGCTGGCGAAGTTCCAAGGAACCTGGAAGCAGATCGCCTACGAGCGGGACGGCGTGACCGAGCCGCACGATGACGAGCAGGGATGGCAGCCGCGAACGACCTTCGTGGACAACGCGTTCGTGGTCACCGTTGCGGACGGGAGCACTCCGATCCGGGGAACGTTCGCCCTCGATCCGACCCGGCAACCCAAGACCGTCGACTATACGGACACCTTCGGTGTCGACGCGGGGAAGACCTTCCTGGCGATCTACTACTTCGAAGGCGATCGCCTCGTCTTCTGTGCCGCCGAGGCCGGGCAGGCGCGTCCGACGGCGTTCAAGACCGAGCGGGGCCAGGTGCTCCGCGTTCACGTCCGAGAGCGCGAGGGATCGTAGGGGCGCCGACGACCGGGGCGCTCTTTTCACATCCGGTGGCGAACGGATTCTCGGCGGGCGGGGCGGGGCGAGCGACGAATTTTGTCGACCGCCGGGCGACGGTGCTTAGGTCGATGGTATGCGTGCGCTCGGTGCGGTGCTGGTGGTGGCGCTCACGACGGTCGGGGGGTGCGTGCCCAACGACACCGGCGCCGTGCTGCTGCACCTCGACCAGCGAAGCGACGCTTCGCTCCTGCTGCCAACCTACAGCTCGTCGACCGCGGCCGTCTCGTTCAGCCCCGACGGGCCGGTGCACTTCACGGCGACGTCGAGTCAGGGCCTGGTCACGCTGTTGCTCCCGGGGCCGCTGATCTCAGGCTCCACCGTCGAGCTGCCGACCGACGAGGAGCGGGTGCACTTCGCGGTGGGGAATGCCGGCTGGGGAAACCAGGGCGGCAACATCTTCATCATCAGCGTCAACCCGGCCATCGTGCGCTTCGCCGGCGTGCCGATGGTGGCCCGCTCCGGCGCGGCGTTCGGCTCGTTCGTCTTCGACGGCGACGGCACCTTCCGCTGAGCGCAGCGAGCGTTCGAGGTTCGAGTCGTCCTCGGCGTACGTCGATCTGCGGTGACCGGGGTCGGTGTGCGTTTGAGCGCGCGGGCGAGCGTCGGCTCGCGCCGTAATCTCTGTCGCCCATAGCACTGAATCGAACGCACCATCTCCGCAACAATGGCAAAGGGGGCAATGTTGCACTGGAGATCTCGTGAATCTGCTTCCAAGCCCTGAGCCGATCGCCTCCGCCGCCCGATCTGACGATCCACGTTGCCGCAGATGAGGAGCTACGGGGTCGGCCTCGTGCTGGCCGCCGCGCTGTGCGGCTGTAGCCACGAGGCCGTGGTCGATCTCACCATCACGGTCGACCCGAGTGTCCCTTCCGCCGTCGTCGCCGCCGTGCGCAGCGTCGACCTCGACGTCAGTGGCCTGTTCACCCGCACCACGGCCGATCCCTTGGCCCGGCCGTTCGCGGTCGGCGGCGCCGAGCGCGTCGTCATCCGCTCGGCGGTCGGCGGCGAGGTGACGCTCGACGTCACCGGGCGCGACGGCGCCGGCACGGCGCTGCTCACCGGCGAGACCACGCTGACCTTGCGCAGCGGCGTGACCAGCGCGCAGTCGATGACCTTGCAGCTCGCGGGCAAAGGTGGCGACGGTGGCGTGGCCCCCGACCAGGGCGGGGGCGCGGATCTCGCCACGCCTCCGCCCGGAGACCTCGGTGTCGCTGCCGACCTCGGCGCCGTCAATTGTCCCGGCGGAGTGCTCCTGTGCGACGGATTCGAGAGCGGCAGCGTCGGCGCCACCCTCTGGGACGACGGGGTGACGCGGAGCAACGCCAACGTCACAGTCGATCAGACGCATGTTCACCGCGGCCAATACGCGCTGCACCTACATACCAACGTCGTCGCCAGCAGCGGCTCGGCCGAGGCCAGCATCGGCGAGACCCACACGTTCTCGCCAGCGGGCGCGACCTTCTGGGTGCGCGCCTTCTATTACTTTCCGGCGAGCGCGTCCTCCGCGGTGGCGACGCTGCTCGACGCCACGCAGAAGGCGGCGCCCTACGACGACGTGGCGCTGGCGATCGATCACGACGCCCTGGCGATCTACAACGGCTTCAACGCCGGCAGCTACGTGGCCTCGACGACGCCGCTGCTGCCGCTCGACACCTGGGTGTGCATCGAGCTGCAGGTCGACACCGGCACGCCCAATCAGCTGCACGCCTGGGTCGACGGCCAACCGGTGGCGGCGCTCAATCTGATGCAGCCGACGACTGCGGCGCAACCGATCGGCCTGTTCTCGGTCGGGCTCGCCATCTACCCGCCCAGCACCTCGCCGATCGCGCTCGACGCCTGGGTCGACGACGTCATCTTCGACCAGGCGCCCATCGGCTGCGCCAAGTAGGGATCGCGTGCAATCGATCCGCGCGCCGCTGCCGAAGCGCCGATCACAGCGGGTGGAGAGGCTGCTCTCGGCGACGCGGGAGCTTCGGCAATCGTGCGTGGCTAAAGGTTCCCACAAGCCCATAGAGCGGGAGCTTGTCGGAGCCGTCTTGCCGGGCGTCGAGGAGCGCTCCGCCCGCAGGGCGGACGCCAGCGACGAGCCGAGGGCCCGGACGTGCCGCCGGCCTGTAAGGCCGCCGGCGTAGCGGGCCCGTCCCGGCAAGACGGCTCCGACGACCTCCCGCGGCCCCTCAACCGGCGACACTGACGGGTCTGCCCCATCGAGCACGGCGACATTGGCCCGTCGCCCGTCGCTGCGACGGCAGGTTTCGCGACAGCAGCGTCCGGACCGGCGGGGCGGCCGACCGCGCGGGGGCCGATGGATGCCGTCGACAACGTCGGACTAAGCGTGCGCGCTGGCAGCGGTCCCCCGCAGGGGGGATTGCGAGCGACCAACTGCCGCGCACACGCGTCCACGTTAGCATCGATCGAGCCGGCGCGCCGCTTGCGGGCGCGCGAATCGTCGCATGCCGTAGGCCCGTGAATTAGGTAGTATATCTCCGGATGACGCGGCCCGATTTGCATCCACGACGGCCGAGCTTCTTCGAGGCGGCGACCAAAGCGCTGGGGCGTGGCTCGCGGCGGCCCGGGACGGACCTGCAGCACCTGCCGCGCGTGAGCTGGCGCTGTGTCGCGGCCGTGCTCGAGACCGCCCAGGTCTCGGGCGTGGACACCGCCGCGCTCGTCGAGGGCCTTTCGTTCGACCCGCGCTCCCTGGCCGGCGCGACCTGGGTTTCCTGGGACGACTACTGCGTTCTGCTCGAGCGCTTCGAGACGATGTGCGGTGGTCCCTCCGCCGTCGACCGTGCGCTCGACCGGCACTTGCCGTACAAAGAGCTCCGCGAGCTTGCCGGCGCGTTCGTCAGCCCCGTGCTGCTGTACCGCTTCATCTTTCGCGTCCTCGATCCGCTCGCATTCCCCTCGGTGGACTTCTTCTACGAAGAGCTCTCCGACGGCCGCCTTCGCGTCGAGTATCGCATCCGCGCCGACGCGCGCCCGTGCGCGGCGCTCGGTCGCTCCAGCGTCGGGGCGATGCGCGCGGTGCCGCGCTACCTCGGCTTGCCGCCGGCGGAGATCGAGGCCGAGCTGGGCGATCGCACGGGCGTCTACTATGTGACCCCGCCGCCGTCGCGGACCATCGCGGCGCGCTTCAAGCGCCAGTATCGTCAGCAGCTCGACGGCCTGCTCGGCACGCTTCACGAGATGATCGGCGAGACCCTGCGTTCGCCGGACGGTCGCGCCCCGTCGCCAGAGCCGGCCACTAGCGAGGAGCGGCTGCGATACATCGCCGAGGTCCATCGCCTGACGCCGCGCCAGAAGGAGGTGCTGGAGGGCATTGTCGCGGGCCTGGCGAACAAGGAGATCGCCGCGCGGCACGGCTGCGGCGAGAGCACCGTCGAGCTTCACGTCACCAACCTGTTCCGCAAACTGCACGTTCAGAGTCGGACGCAGCTGATCGCCAAGTTCTGGTCCGTCTGACCGATTCGTCCCGCCGGCGATGACGTGGCCGCGACCTGGGGTTTCCCCCTGGTGCGTTCGGCGCCGCGGGCGGCGCATGATTGGGCGGGGGGGAGTTGGCGGCAGGGAGGACCAGCAGAGGGGACTGGTTCTCCCTGCCGGCCGTTTTTCCCGCAGGCAGGCATCGTCGCTGCCGCGCTCATCCGACCTCTGACGGCCTCGCCTTGGCGATGCGTTGCTGCCTGCGGACCATCGGATACAAGGCGGCACCGAAGAGGATCATCCCGGCGGCGACGAAAAGCACGAGCCGGGCCTCCGCGGGGCCGGCGTCGGTTTCGAGAACGAGCACGTCGACCTGGCTGCTGGGGTTGGCCGGCCGAAGACCGCGCTCGGCCCAACGTGTCAGTCGGCGCGGAGCAGCTCGGTCGAGCACGCCGACGACGGGACGTCCGTCGAGCTCCTGGCACCTCACGACTTGAGGATGGTCGACGACGACGACGACGCCGGTGTTCCCCGCGACGGTGGCGGGGGCGAATAGGCGGTCGTTGTCCGAGAATTCTGCTGCACAGTCGACGGCGATCGGGTCGGTGATGATCCAGGGCGCGTGTCCGGCATCAATCCGCAGGACCGCCTCCTGCAGAGGCAGATGCGGCGGCTGCGCCGGAAACGACCGGTACCACGCCCATCCGAACCACGACAGGATCAGCCCTGCCACGAGCACGGCTCCCGATACGACGAGCGCCCTTCGCGGATCGGCGAGCAGCCACTGCTTCGTGCTCGCAATCAGCGGGACTCTGAAAGGCGGCATGAAACGCGAGTATCACGGTTGCAGCCCCTCATCCAGGTCGGGCTGTCACCGGATCGATGCGGAGGCTTCGAACAGAGGTTACGACGCATTGACTACGGTCCGCGCCGAACTCCAGACAGGGAGAAGAGACGATGCGTGGACTTGCGATTCCCATGTTCCTGGGCTGCGGATTCCTGCTGGCGGGTGCGCCCGCCGCGGCCCGCGGCCCCGCCCGGCTCCCGGCAGTCGACGAGCGCCCCTCGGTGGTGGCCGTCTTCGGCGATTCGCCGTACGGCACGTCGCCGACCGACGACACCGAGCTCCTCGCCAGTCCGGCCTTCATCGACTCCATCAACGCCGACCCGGACGTCCAGATGGTGTTGCACGTCGGAGACATCCACTCGGGCAAGCAGTACTGCACGGAGGCCTACGACCGGGCCATCTTCGACCTGTGGCAGCAGTTCGAGGATCCGCTGGTCTACACCCCAGGCGACAACGAATGGACTGACTGCCACAAGGGCGCCGAAGGGGGCGGCACCTACGATGCCGCGACCCAGACGATCGACTACGTGCTGGACGCGGACGGCAATCCGGTCGACTACGCCAACGGCGATCCGATCGCCAATCTCGAGCTGGTCCGCTCCATCTTCTTCCGCTACCCGGGCGTGACGCTCGGACGGCACAAGGCGCTGGTGCTGTCGCAGGCCGCGATTCCGTCGCCCGTGCACCCGTCCGATCAGCGCTTCGTCGAGAACGTGATGTGGGTGCGGTCGCGCGTCCTGTTCGTCGCCGTGAACCTGCCCGGTGGATCGAACAACGACGCGGACATCTGGTACGGCGCCCCGACGATGTCCGCTGCCCAACAGCGCGAGATCGACGAGCGCACCGGCGCCGACCGGCGCTGGCTGGATCTCGCGTTCGCGGTCGCGCGGTCGGCGAAGCTCGAGGGCGTCGTCATCGAGACGCAGGCCGATATGTGGGATCCGGAGAAGGGGGCCGCGCACCAGGCGGGGTATGAGCCGTTCGTGCGGGACATCGCCGCCCACACCACGCAGCTCGGTAGGCCCGTGCTCCTGCTCAACGGCGACTCCCACGTCTATCTGTCGGACAACCCGTTGTCGCCGTCGAACCCGCTCGCCTATCTCCATCCCGGGTACGATGTCGCGAACTTCCATCGGATCGTCGTGCACGGGAGCACGATGCCGCTCGAATGGCTCAAGCTCACCATCGACCCGGACCCGCGCGCGCCGCAGGGTGACGATGCGTTCGGACCGTTTAGCTGGGAGCGCATCATCCCCTAGCCTTGGAGTTCCCCTGGAGCGCATCTCATAGATGCGGCCCTCCCGCGACGGGAGTCTCTGCGAGATGCGCTCTGGCGCTAGCGCAGCGCGATCATCGCCGGCGGGAGGCCGGCGCGCCGCGGCACCTCCGCGCGCAGGTCCCACAGACGCAAGAAGGGCTCGGGATCGACGTAGCGCTCGGTCCCATTAGCCGCCCGCAGCGACAGACCGAAGTGCAGGTGCGGAAAGTTCTCCACGACGCCGGTGCGCCCGACGGTGCCGAGCGGCTCGCCCGCGGTGACGTGGAGCCCGGGGCGGATCTCCTTGCGGATGCTGTCGAGGTGGATGTAGCGGGTCACGACGGCGCCGTCGCAGTGGGACAGGCGGACGAAGCGGCCGGCGCGTCCGCCGGCGGCGGCGTTGCGCTCGACCCGCTCGACGACGCCGTCGGCGACCGCCAGCACCGGCTCGCCCAGCGGCGCGGCCAGGTCGACGCCGCAGTGGCCGAGCTCGCACTCCCACGGGCGCGGCTGCGGCCGGATGGCGCCGAACCGCCGCGACTCGAAGGCGGGCAGAGCCCGACGCGCCTCGGCGAGCGGATGAAACCAGCGCACCCAGACCGGCTCGGGGGAATAGGGCGCTTCGCCGTCGCGCCAGGGCCCGTAGAAGCGGGGCCACTCCGCGGGCGGCAGCTCGTGGCTGCACATCTCGTTGGGCGGCGTGAACCACTCGAGGAGCTCGCCAGTTCCGCCGATCGCGCTGCGCATCCACAGGGCGGACCGGTCGGTGCGTTGCCCGAGGAACCAGTCGCCGTGGCGGCGGAGCGCGCCGCCGAGGCCGCGGCCGCCGACGACCAGAAGGGCGACCACGAGCAGGACGCTCCACGCGGTGGCGACCCCGCGGCGCTCGCGCAACAGCGACAGCCGACAGAGCGCGAGCGGCGCGACGAAGAGGCTGAGCGCGCCCAGGCTCGCGCGCGCGAACCAGCCGGGGCAGTGCGCGGCGATGAGCGCCGTGACCAGCACGAAGGCGAGCGCGGTGGCGGCGCAGTAGCCGGCGGCGCGGCCGACGAGGGCGGCGCTCCGCTGCCAGAGCGCGCGCGGCCCGAGCGCCGCGGTGTCGCGGATCCGCTGTGCGGCCAGGACGAGCTCGTCCCAGACGAGCATGCCGAGCTCGCAGAAGAGCCCCACGAGGTGCGACTTGATGCTCTCCATCCGTCGCGATGGGCGATGTCTCGGCAAGCGCACCTACTATAGATGCCTGGTCGGAGCGCGGCAACGAGGCGGCCCAAGGGGCGCGATCGGCCGAGCGGCGCTGCTATACTCACGACCGGCCAGATGGCGAAGAAGTCGAGCAAGAAGGGCGATCCGCTGATCGGCGCGACCATCGATCGTCGCTGGCAGGTGCTCGACCAGTTGGGCGCCGGCGGCATGGGCGTCGTCTATCGCGCCGAGCGGATCAACCTCGGCAAGCAGGTCGCGATCAAGTTTCTGCACCAGTCGGTCGCGGCGTCGAAGGCGGCGGTGGCGCGGTTCGAGCGCGAAGGGAAGGCCATCAGTCGGCTGCATCACGTGCACTGCATCTCCATCCTCGACTTCGGCGTCTACCGGCGGCAGCCGTACATCGTCATGGAGTTCGTTCAGGGGCGGCAGCTGACCGAGCTCGACCCCGAGACCCTGACGCCCAGTCGGGCGGTGGCGTTGCTGCGCCAGGTGCTGCTCGGCCTTCGGCATGCCCACTCGCGCGGCGTGATCCATCGCGATCTGAAGCTGAGCAACATCATGCTCGTCGAGATGACGGGCACCGAGAATCTGGTCAAGCTCCTCGACTTCGGGCTGGCGCGCATCAGCGGCGTCAACGAAGAGCTCTCGCTCACCGAGGGCATGGTGGCGGGCACGCCGAGCTACATGTCGCCGGAGCAGGCGCTGGGCAAGAAGACCGATCTGCGGAGCGACATCTATTCGGCCGGCGTGGTGCTCTACGTGCTCTGCACCGGCAAGCGGCCGTTCGTTGCCAGCGACACGACCGCCCTGTTGCGGATGCAGGTGCAGGATCCGCCGCCGCCGCCCCGGCGCACCGCTCCTGCCAAGCGGATCAGCGAGGGGCTGGAGCGCGTGATCCTACGCGCGCTGGAGAAGCGGCCCGCCGATCGATTCCAGAACGTGACCGAGTTTCTCACTGCGCTCGACGACACGCAGGAGGGGCAGGAGACCCTGACCCCGACGGTGCTGCGCGACCGGCGGCCGCGACGTTGGCGCTGGCGGCTGATGGGCATCGCCGCGGCCGCCTGCATTGCGCTCGGCGCGATGGGAGCGCTCTGGACGCGCGCCCACTTCCTGCGCCTGCGGACGCAGGCGGTCGGCGCCTATCAGCGTTGGACGGGGTCGGCCGCTCCGCCGGTGTCAGCAGCGCGACCGCCAGCGCCCGCTGGGAGCGCGCCGGCGCCCGTTGCGAGCGCGCCGGCGCCCGCTGTGCGCGAACCGGCAGGCCCGGCGCGAGCGCCGACGTCCGCCGCGCCCGCACACGCGCCCGCAATGGCGAAGGGCGCCGCGCTGCCAGAGGCCGATGCTGCGGTCGCTCCGATCGCGGCGAACGAAGGTCGTGCGGCCACGGGCGAGCTGCCCGATCCGCCGGATACGGAGCCGCCGATGGTCCGCGCAGCACCGATGGCGGCGGCGCCGCCGACCGTAAAGGCGACGCCGCCGGCGCCGCTTTTGGCGCAGCCTCCGCGGGGCGGGGCCCACGAACCGATCGCCGCCGATGGGCGCCAGTGGCGGCAGCAAATCGACGCCCTCATTAACGAGGGCAAGGTCAATCCGGCGAAGAACCAGCTGCGCGACCGCATCGCGCTCGACAAGGACGACGCCTGGGCGCACCTGCGGCTGGGCGATCTCTACGCCGAGGCGTTCCACTATCGACGAGACGCCTTCCGCGAATGGGACAGCGCGTTCGGCCTCGATCCCGGGCTCAAGAGCGACGCGGCGTTTCGCAAGAGCGTCTGCGAGGCGGTCGACACCACCGACCATGCCGGCGGCGAACAGTTTCTGCGCGTGCAGTTCGGCGTCGAGCAGACGCCGGCGCTGCTCCTGGGCTGTATTCGCGCCGCCGCCGACCCGATCCGGATCGAGAACGCTTCACGGCTGCTCGAAGCCGTCTGTGGGGCGCAACGGCCGGAGCTCGCCATGGCGGCGCTGCGCATGCTCGAGGTGGGCAAGACCTGCGCGCAGAAGAAGGCGGCGGTGGAGGTGATCGGGCGCCTGCACTATCTGCGGGCGCGCGGCGCGCTCATCAAGCTCGACCGGGTGCGCCTGGCGCACCAGAGCCATCCGCCCGCCGCGGTCGCCTGCTTCGGCACCACGATCGCCGAGGCGATCGAGCAGCTGAAGTGATCGCTACTCAGCGCACACAGTTGTGCCGCGGCCGAGGCTCGCGTCTCATTCCGCTCTGCCCAGCCTTCGCTCGATCACGTCGAGCATTCCATCGAATGCGTCGCGGATCGCCCACGCCTTGTCGACGTCGCTCTTGCGTCGCGCTGCCTCCCGAACCCCGGCCAGCAGCGCCTTCTTGGCCCCGTCGCACGCCGGTACGCTGCGCTGTAGCTCGAGGGTCACCGCCTCGTAGATGCGGAAGCATGCAGTGAAGTTTCCCTCGTTGTAGAGCGGCGCGCCGACGGAGATGGCGTCATCGATGGTCTTGGCGATGCGTGCAATGCTCGATGGGGCGCAGCGATCGAGCAGGGTGACGGCGTGATGCGGCACCTGGCGCGGTGGCGGCGGCGGCAGCGAGCGTGACAGCCCCGCGGTGTCGGCCGCGGGCGCATGGTGGCGCCGATCGATGACATCGAGCAGCCCGTCGAAGGCGTCGCGCATGGCCCACGCCTTGTCGTCGACGCTCGCCAGCTTGTCGGCGCGGCGCACGCCATCGAGCAGCGCCGCCCGCGCTGCGCTGCAGCCGTTGATCCTGCGGTCGAGCGCGAGCGCGGCGTTGGCATAGACGCGGTAGCACCCTTCGCGGTCGCCTTCGTTGTAGAGGGGCGCGCCGATCGAGATCGCGCCCGCGATCTCCTGCTCGAGTAGATCGACCGCGTCGGGCGTGCAGTCGGCGAGGAGCGACAGGTCGTGGTGCGGAATCGCCCGCACGTGGCCCGTCGCCGGCGGCGGATTCCATTTCGCCAGCGGCGTCGCCCGAGTCTGGCCGAGCAGCGGCTTGAGCGCGTTGATCGGAAGCCCGAAGTTGAGGTTTTGCCCCTGCGTCGACAACAGCGTCGAGATGCCGATGACCCGTCCGCGATCATCGAGCAGCGGTCCGCCCGACGAGCCGGCCGAGATCGGCGCGCTCAGCTGCAGGACCGAGAGCCCCGGGCTCAGCTCACGGACCGCGCTCACCAGCCCGTCGGAGACCGTGTTGCTGAGCCCGAGTGGATGGCCGATGGCGACGACATGATCGCCCGCGCGGACGCGGCTGCTGTCGCCGAGCGGCAGCGGCCGCAGCCGGTCGGCGGCGACGCGGAGCACGATCAGGTCGCGCTTCTCGTCGACGGCCATGACATCTGGATGGCCGAGCTCGCGGCCGTCGGCGAGTACCACCGTCGCCTCGCGCGCGCTGCCGATGACGTGCAGGTTGGTGACCACGCGGCCGTCCGCGGAAACGATGAAGCCGGAGCCGAGCCCGCCCGGCACACGAATCAGCACCACCGACGGAATCGTACGTTCCGCGATCTGAGCCGGCGTCAGCGGCGCGTCGTCCCCGTGCGCCAGGTTCCACGCGAAGAGCGAAGCGGCCAACAGCGCGACGACGAGCGGCCAGCGTGAGCCGTGCGCGCGCGTCATGGCGCGACCACCGTCAGGTCGTAGCTCGCGCTCGGGTTGCTGTCGCCGAGGGCGCTGTGTGCTTTGACGAGATAGGTTCCGCCATTGATCGAATAGGACGTGAAGACCTGGTCGGCGAGATCGTGATTGTCGACTGCGTCGCCGATCTTGGACAGGGTGCCGCTCATCGCCAGATGATAGACCGTGAACGTGTAGTCGGCGGGAAGCTTGGACAGCGTCACCGAGTAATGATCGCCCGGCTGCAACGTAAACGCGTACCAGTCGACATCGGTCGGCGCCGCGATCGCGCCCTGGATGGCGCCGCTGGCGCAGAGCGCGGTCGGCTGGGACGACTTGTCGTTGGGCTCGACCTCGAAGCCGCCGTTGGCGTCGCAGCCAACCGCAATCGGGCCGCACATGCCGCTCATGCAGGTCTGCCCGCTGCTGCAGCTGCCGCACGAGCCGCCGCAGCCGTCGTCGCCGCACTGATTGCCGCCGCACGAGGGCGTGCAGCTCTTGACGCATTCGCCCTGCGCGCTGCAGCTCTCGTCTGCGGCGCACGGTGCCGGGCAGCGCCCGTACGACACGCAGGGAGTAAATTCCTGCTGCCCCGTGGCGGGATAGTAGAAGGCGAACATGTTGCAATGCTCCTGCGTCAGCTCCTCGGGGCCGAAGGGAATCTCCCGGTCGCTCTGGTTGACGTAGTCGCAGTGCCACAAGATGCGTTCGCCGGCGCCGAAGCGCAGCGGATTGTCCTCGCCGTAGATCTCGAACTTGGGCTCGGCGAAGTTGGTCGTGGCGTAGAAGGCGTCGTCGTTGGTGCCGTCGGCGTGTAGGCGCGCGGCAGTGAAGTCCTCGCCCGTGAGGTGGTAGTGACCGGCCAGCGCGCCCATGCTGAGGTCGTGCGGAATCTTGCAGATGCCGTCGACCGACAGCGTCGAGTTGGGCTTGATGTCGATGTCGCGCTGCTGCCCGAAGATCGAGCCCATGTAGGCCGTCACGTCGCCCGCGGCGCGCGTGTCGAAGTGGATCGTCCCGTGCGCCATGTTGTCGGTGGTGGTCAACGTCGAGGCGTTGACGAAATGCACCTGCACCAACAGCTGCTGGTGCGCCTTGACATGGAAGGCGACGCCCGGCGGCAGCTCCCACTCGAGGTGCGGTTTCTGGGCGCCGACCAGCAGGTGCCACTTGTCGAAATCGACGGCCGTGAAGCACTCCTCGACTCCGTCGGCGTGCTGCTCGTCGCCATAGTAGACATGCATGTGGTGCGTGCCCTGCGCGAAGTCGATGACCACCCGGCCCAAATCGAGATCGGTGTCGCTGGGGACCTTGAGGTAGAAGCAGTTCTGCACCTCGCTGCCGGGGGGCACGAGGAACGGCGTGATCGCGACGTCGAGTCCACCGCTCGACGAAGTGGCGGCGGTCTTCGCCGTCGGCTGATAGGTGCAGCCACCACCGAACAGCGAAATAGCCGCCAACAGCGCGAGGTCCGACGATCGAGTCCTGCGAGACATCCCGTTTCCCCCGGGTGAGCGCGTGACTTGCGTCAACCGCCGAGCTCACCGATCGAACCAACCTACGAATCTGGGCGTCAGTCCTTCTCCCGGTAGACACGTCGATCGGGCGGCTGTTGCGTAGAAATCGGCGAGATCGTCGGCGACCGGCGTCGGCCAGTTCCTGGCGGGGTGGGGATCGGCTAGGATGGCTGCCCGACCAAAAGGGGGAGGACTCACATGGACGAAGCAAAGCTGCACGAGTTCATGGGCAAGTTGGTGGGCGACATGGGCGGCGCTGCGATCGTGGCCAGCGTCATCGTCGGCGAGGAGCTGGGGCTGTACCGGGCGATGGCCGATGGCAACCCCATCACGGCCGATGAGCTCGCGGCCAAGACGAAGTGCAACCCGCGGCTCACTCGTGAATGGCTGAGCGCGCAAGCGGCCTCGGGCTATGTGGAGTACGCGGACGGTCGCTTCCGGCTACCGCCGGAACAGGCCATGGCATTGGCCCACGAGGACTCTCCGGTCTACGTCGCGGGTGGGGCGTCGGTGCTGGCGAGCATGTACATCGACAAGGACAAGCTGGTGAAGGCGATGCGCGGCGATGGCGCGCTCGCCTGGGGCGATCACCACCCGTGCATGTTCTCCGGCACCGAGAAGTTCTTCCGGCCCGGTTACCGCGCCAACCTGGTCTCCAGCTGGCTGCCCGCGCTCGAGGGCGTGGTGGCGAAGCTGGCCGCGGGGCGCCAAGGTCGCCGACGTCGGCTGCGGGCACGGCGCCTCGACGGTGGTGATGGCGCAGGCCTACCCGAAGTCCCGCTTCCTCGGCTTCGATTCTCATGGGGCGTCCATCAAGACCGCGACGCAGCGGGCGAGCGAAGCCGGGGTCGCCGACCGGGTGAAGTTCGCCGAAGCGAGCGCGAAGAGCTACCCGGAGAAGGACTTCGACCTGGTGTGCTTCTTCGACTGCCTGCACGACATGGGCGATCCCGTCGGGGCGGCCCGGCATGCCTACGAGACGCTCAAGCCCGACGGCACCGTGCTTCTGGTCGAGCCGTTCGCCAACGATCGGCTGGAGCAGAACTTCAGCCCGGTGGGGCGGATGTTCTACGCCGCCTCGACCTTCGTCTGCACGCCGAACTCACTGTCTCAGGAAGTGGGGCTCGGGCTCGGCGCGCAGGCCGGCGAGGCGCGCCTTCGCGGGGTGTTCATGGAGGCGGGGTTCAAGCGCTTCCGCCGCGCGACCGAGACCCCGTTCAACCTGGTGCTCGAAGCGACGCAAGTAGCCGCGGCCCGAAGACTCGCTCTCAGGGCCGCGCGCAGGATATGATGCCGGCGTGGCCGCCATCGACACGTACATCGGGTACCTCACCAAGTTCAAAGCCTCCGCCATCATCCTCGAGAGCGGCAAGCAGGTGGTCGTTCGTCTGGCCACGGGTGATCGGCCCGCGACCGCGACGGTCACCCTGCAGGCGCTGCAGGCGATCGTCGAGGAGTGCGCGCCGCCCGATGCCTTCGGCGAGATGCTCGCCAGCGGCTCGGCGCGCTTCGACTACACGCGCGGGCCGCGGCCGGTCACCTGCACCGTCGAGGCGACATCGACACGCATGCGCATCGTGATCGCCGCCGCCGAGAGCGCGGCCGACGCGGCGCCGATCGAGATCGAGAAGCCGCCGGCGCCCTCGGCGCGCTCGGCAGCGCGCACCCAGCACACCGATTCACCGACGATGAGCCAGGCGCGCGACGGCGGCATCGCCTTTCAAGGCGCCGATGCCGGCGTGGCGCCTCCCGGGCCGCCCCCCGTTGCGCCGGCGGCCGCAATCCCGTTGGTGCCGCTGTCCGAGCCGCGGGCGCCGGCCGGAGGGGCAACCGCGGCCGCCGCACCTGCTGCCATGCCGGTGGAGGCGCGGGCCGCCGGCGGCGGCGCCGCCATCGACGAGATGCTGCGCGCCATGAAGAAGCTGGGCGCCTCCGACCTGCACCTGTCCTGCTCGATGCCGCCCTTGGTGCGACTGCACGGCGAGATGAAGCCGATCCCCGGCTTCCCCGAGCTCACGCCCGATCGGATGCTCGAGCTGCTGCACGAGATCTGCCCCGAGAAGAACCGCAAGGAGTTCGAGGAGCGCCACGACACCGACTTCGCCTACGAGATCGCCGGCCTGGCGCGCTTCCGCGCCAACGTCTTCCGCGACCGCAAGGGGCCGGGCGGCGGTGTTCCGCGTCATCCCGTCCAAGATCCTCACCGCCGAGCAGCTCGGCCTGTCGCCGAAGGTGCTCGACCTCTGCTACCTGACCAAGGGCCTCGTGCTCGTCACCGGGCCCGACCGGCTCCGGCAAGTCGACGACGCTCTGCGCGCTGATCGACTACATCAACCGAACCGCACGGATCACATCATCACGATCGAGGACCCGATCGAGTTCGTGCACGAGAACAAGAAGTGCCTGATCAACCAGCGCGAGGTGCACGTGCACACCGACTCGTTCAAGGACGCGCTGCGCGCGGCGCTGCGCGAGGATCCCGACATCGTGCTGGTCGGCGAGATGCGCGATCTCGAGACGATCGCGATCGCGATCGAGACCGCCGAGACCGGCCACCTCGTCTTCGGCACGCTGCACACGACGACGGCGCCGTCGACGGTCGACCGCATCATCGACCAGTTCCCCGCCGATCGGCAGGCGCAGATCCGCATCATGCTGTCCGAGTCGCTTGCGCGGCGTGATCGCGCAGACGCTGTGCAAGAAGATCGGCGGCGGCCGCGTCGCCGGCGCTCGAGGTCCTGCATCGGCACGCCGGCGGTCGTCGAACCTGATCCGCGAGGGCAAGACGTTCCAGATCTCCGTCGATCATGCAGACCGGCGAAGCACCTCGGCATGGTGACGCTCAACGACGCGCTGATCGAGCTGGTCAAGACCAAGAAGGTCGAGCCGCACGAGGCCTACATGAAGTCGGTGCAGAAGGCGGAGCTCAAGGGGACGCTCCTCAAGATGGGCATCGAGATCAACGTGCAGGACGACAAGGAGTAGAGAGGGGAGGGCGCTCACTCCCCTTTGCCGGCGGCTATTTCTCGGCGATGACCAGGCTGGTGGGCATGCCGGGCAGGTGGTGCACCGTTGGCGGCCGGAGACCGGCCTCGACCAGCCACTTGCCGTAGTCGGCGGCCGAATAGACCTCGCCCTTGCGCGTCCAGATGAGCATGGTGAGCGCGAACATCGCGCCGGCGGGATTGCCGCTGTCGGCGAGGAAGTCGTGCACCACCACGCGGCCGCCCGGCGCCAGCGCCGCGCTCACCTTCTTCGTCAGGGCGGCGCACACGGCCGGATCGAAGTGGTGGTAGACGTGGCTGAGCAGGATCAGATCGTAGGGCCCCTGGAAGTCGACGTCGAACAGGTTGCCTTCGAGATAGCGCACGCGCTTGCCGTCGACGCCGAGCTTCTCCGCCCACTGCTTGGTCTCGACCAGCACGTTGGGCCAGTCGAGCGAGGTCAGCTGGACGTTGGGGTGCGCCTGGGCGATGCTGAAGCCGTAGATGCCGCTGCCCGCCGCGACGTCGAGCACGCGCGCCGACGGGCGACCGGCGAGCCAGCCGCCGATGAGCGGCTCCAGCGCCGCCGACGCGCCGAACGCCATCGACGCGCTCGACTGCGCGAACGTCTCCCAGAACGGATGCTTCGGCGTCTCGGCGTGCTCGGCCAGGACGGTCCCGCCGGCTTTGACGGCCTCGGCCATCCGGGCCAGGCCGCTCCACATCACCGGACTGGCCAGGATCCCCGCCACGTCGCCGGCGTACATCGGCTTGCCGGGGACGAGGTGCGCCTCGGACAGCGGCGTGAGGCCGTACTTGCCATCCTGCTTTCGGGCGACGCCGATCACGACCATCGCGTCGAGCAGGATCCTGGTGCTGCGCTCGGGGCAGCCGATCCCTTTGGCGACGGTGGCCGCGTCGCGCGTGTCGCCTGCGAGCTGGGAAAAGACGCCGAGCGAGATCGCGCTCGACAAAACTGCCGTCGCCTGGGACGCGTTCAGAAGCTGAAAGATCACGGCCGGGCCCAAGGACTCTCCCGTCTGGTTCATGGCTGTCTCCACAATAGGGTGGCCGACGGTACCAACGCGGCCCTGGGCTTGTCTATCAGCGGGGATCGGCTCTACGCCTTGATGAACCCGAGCAGCTCCTCGTTCACCTGGTCCTTGAGCGTGGTGCACATGCCGTGCGGGGCACCCTTGTAGATCTTGAGCTGCGCGTTCTTGATCCGCTTGGCGGAGAGCAGGGCCGATGCGGCGATGGGGACGATCTGATCGTCGTCGCCGTGCAGGACCAGCGTCGGCACGTCGAAGCGCTCGAGATCCCCGGTGAGGTCGGTCTCGGAGAACGCCTTGATGCAGAAGTAGGAGGCCGGCAGGCCGGCCATCATCCCCTGCAGCCAGAACGACTCGCGCACGCCTTCGGAGATCTTGGCGCCGGGCCGGTTGTAGCCGTAGAAGGGCAGGCTGAGCTCCCTCCAGAACTGCGACCGGTCGGCCTGGACCCCGGCGCGCAGCCGATCGAACGCCTCGAGCGGCGTGCCGGCGGGGTTGGCCGCCGTCTTGAGCATGAGCGGCGGAATGGCGCTGACCAGCACCGCCTTGGCCACCCGCCGCGTGCCATGGCGGCCGATGTAGCGGGCCACCTCGCCGCCGCCCGTGGAGTGGCCGATGTGAATCGCGGGTCGCAGGTCGAGCAGGGCCACCAGCTCGGCGAGATCGTCGGCGTAGGTGTCGAGATCGTTGCCGGCCCACGGCTGGCCCGAACGGCCATGGCCGCGGCGGTCATGGGCGATGCAGCGGTAGCCGCGCGACGCCAAAAAGAACATCTGGTCCTCGAAGGCGTCGGCGCTGAGCGGCCAGCCGTGGCTGAAGACGACGGGCGGTCCCGCGCCCCAGTCGTTGTAGAAGATTTCGGTCCCGTCCTTGGTCTTGAAGCGCGGCATGTCGGTTCTCCCGGATGGTGGGGGGGCGATGCATGGCCTCCGGCTCGCTCGGAGCCGCTGCACGTCGCCTTTAGGCAGCAGCGCCGCGGGCGCAATCCGGGAGATGCCTGATCTGGACTAACCCCAGGGTTCGCTTCGATTGACCTGCTGCGGACGATCCGCGCGGTCGCCTCGAGGACTACGTCCTCGCTCCCTCGGTCGAAATACCGACGGGTATTCCTCGGTCGGTTGCTCCGGTCGCATCCACGATCCGCCTCACGCGGCTGGCCCTCGCCAGCTCAACCGAAGCGAACCCTGGGGTTAGTACCACCTGGTCACTTCCCTCCCGTCGCGTCGACGGCTGCGGGCCCGGTCTGCGTCGTCGCTCCTCGCTCAGCGCCGGGTCGATCGCGGTCGGGCGCGACCCCCGGCGCTCATAGCACGACGCTCCGACGCGGCTCCCTGGCATCCGACGCCCCGCGCACCATCTTGGCAGGGCATGAAGCGCGCCGCGACCGTGCTGGCGATGCTGGCGGTGACTTGTGCCGGGAGCGGCCGCGCCGCCGGCGACGAGCAGCCTACCAGATGGGAGCAGCTGTTCTTCCCCTTCCCCATCGTCGGCGCGCCGCCCCAGCTCGAGCAGCAGGTCCAGCTGTTCGCGAGCGTGTTTACGGGGAGGCAGGGCGGCGCCGTCGTTCCCGCGGCGGAGGTCGCCTTCATCGCCACGCCGCACCTCGGCTTCGTGGTGACCATGCCCTATCAGCTCGGCTTTGGCGGGCAGCCGTGGGGCACCGGAGACGCTCAGCTCCTGGCGCAGTACCTGGCGGGCGGATCTCTCCGCCTCGACGACCTGGTCTCCATCGGCTTGCAGCTGACGCTGCCGACGGCGCAGAGTGGGCTCGGCTCGGGCGACTTCTTCTTCGGCCCGTTCGTCTACGCCGGGCAGCGCTTCTGGCGGCGCTTGATCGTCGAGCTGAACCTGACGGCGCTGTTTCCGATCGTTCACGGCGACACGGCCCGGCAGTTCCTCGTCAACGGCCTGCTTTCGCTGCTGGTGACGCCGCGCCGCTTCGCCGTTCCCCTCTATGTCCAGCTCGAGGCGGACAGCACCACCTACGTCGACGGGACGGCGGGGTTGCCGCCGGCGCAGACTCGCTCCCCGGTCGCCACCGTCTTCGTGGCGCCCGAGCTGTTCGTGGGGCCGGTGCACGGCGTCCGGGTCGCCGGCGGCGTCTTCTTCAATGTCCTCGACGATCCGGTCCACGAAGTCACCTATTCGGTGACCGCCGCCGTCGACATCCCCAATCGCTTCGGCTACTGACGAGGCCCGGGCCGCGGCTCAACAGCGGGCGCGCGCGAAGCCGGGCGCGAGCAGCGCCGTCAGCCTTGCCGGATTGCGGATGCCCTGCGCCGCCATCCAGCGATCGGCGGCGGCCACCGCCGCGCGCCCCTCGTCGCCGCCGACCAGCTGCCCGCGGACACGCTGCGCAGCCGCCGAGCAGAGCCCCATGCCGGCGGCGCTACAGCCGCGCTCGGCCACCGCCAGCTCGTGGACGGCGAGGTCGGGGCGGCCGCGGCCAAAGGCGATGGCCCCAAGCCCGAGGTGCGCCAACGGCGCCGACCAGGCGCGGTCGTGCTTGAGGATGCGGCGCGCGTACTGCTCGGCGTCGGACCACTGATCCTGCGACCACACCCGGCGCTCGGCGCAGGCGAGCGCGCAGCGCAGGCGCAGGAACAGCAGATCGAGCCGCAGCGGGTGGATCTCCAGCAGCAGCGATCGGCGCAGCCCGCGCCAGTGCCGTTCGATGAGGGCGCGCGCGTCCTCGACGTGCCCTTCGTAGAGCGCCAACTGCACGTCGGCGTGGAGCGCCAGGCAGTGCTGCACGTGGAAGCCGTCGGATTGCCAGCGCGCCACCGCCTCGGCCACCTCCTGCCGCGTCGCGGTCGGATCGTCGGCGGCCAGCCCGGGCAGGATGTTCCAGCCGGTGCGGAACACCGACGCCGAGTAGCGATCGCCGCGCTCCTCGGCCGCTTCGATCAGCCGCGGCAGGCGGCGCGACAGCTCGCCCACCTCGCCCAGCCAGGCGAGCGTCTGCAGCGTGAAGAAGCCGGTGTTGGTGAGCTCCCAGGCCACGTCGGTGCAGCGGCTGCGCAGCTCCGCCTCGGCCTGCTCCCAGCGGGCGCGGGCGACGGCGAAGCGGCCGGCGAACTGCGCCTCGACCGCGCGCGCCATGTGCACCAAAGCGTCGAGATGCGGCGAGCCGAGCCGGCGGGCGATCGCCTCCGCCTCGTCGGTGAGGTGCACCGCCAGCGCCTGTGAGGCGCGGCCGCGCGATGCCAGGAGGAAGGCCTCCACCACGAACGCGCGCGCGATCCGGTAGGGCTCGCCGGCGCGCAGCGCCAGCAGCAGGTGGCGCTCCTGGAACACCGCGCCGCGGATGTGATCGATCACGGTCAGCCCGCAGCCGATCGACCAGCAGGTGTCGATGCGCGCGCGCTCGAGCGCCGGCAGCTCGTCGGCGCTGCGCTCCCGATAGCGGAAGCCGCGCAGCCGGAGCTGCACCATGCGCGCCCCCAGCTCGACGAGCGCGCTGGCCGGCCGCGACGGCATGCGCAGGCCCACCGCGGACAGCACCGAGCGCAAGAGCACGGTCGCCTCGTCGATGCGGCCCACGCGCAACAGCTGCTCGGCGGCGCGGCGGCGCAGGTCGATCGCGACCAGCGGCGACGGCTCGCGGCTGGCGGCGGTCTGATAGGCGGCGGACGCCGCGTCGCCGCGGCCGGCGTTGGCGAGGGCGTCGCCGAGCTTGATCTGCAGCGGCTGCGCCTTCGGGCGCCGCTTCGGGCAGAAGGGCCAGACACTGGCGGTACAGCCGCGCGGCCCGATCGAATGCCAGCGTCTGCTGCGCGCGATCGGCGGCCAGCGCGAAGTAGTGGATGGCGCGCTCCGGCTCGCCCGCCTCGCGGAAGTGCAGCGCCAGCGTGGCGGCGTCGCCGCGCCGGCACGTCTCGAGCGCGCGCGCGAGCCGACCGTGCCAGCGACGGCGCTCAGTCGCCACGAGGTGGCTCATCACCGTCTCGCGCACCCGGTCGTGGTAGGTCTCGACGCGATCGGTGGGCCGCGCGCCGCTGGTGCGTAAGAGGTGGGCGGCGCGCAGCAGCGCCAGCTGACGGCTGAAGTCGCCCCACTCCAGCTCGACGGCGGCGGCGGCCACCTCCTGCTCGAGTGGCCGGCCGGCCAGCGCCACCGCTTCGAGCAGCCGGTGCGCGCCGGGCGGCAGCCGCTCGATGCGGGCCCACAGCGCCTCCTCGAGACGCGCCGGTCCGTCGTCGCGGCCGACGGTGACGCGGTGTTGCACCAGCGCCTCGATGAACAGCGGATGGCCCGCGGTGTCGCGCGCGATCGCGGCCTCCTCCCACGGGGCGGCGCCCGACGAGATGCGCAGGAGCTGGGCGGTGAGCGCGCGCGCCTCGTCGGGCGGCAGCACGGGCAGGTGCAGGCGGCGCACGTCGCCCGGTACCCGGGCCGCCACCAGATCGGGATTGGTGCCCTCGCGGGCGTGGCGCAGCGTCGCCACCAACAGGAGCGCCGGCGCATCGGGCCCGCGCAACAGCGCGTCCAGAAGGAGCAGGCTGTCCTCGTCGGCCCAGTGGAGATCGTCGATGTGCAGCACCAGCGGGCGGCGCGCGCCGATGCGGCTCAGGATCTCGCGCACGCTGGTGAAGACGGCGCGCCGCACCTCCTGCGCATCGCCGGTGCGGCGCCGGGGCGCGGCCGGCTCGCTGCCGAGCGATCCCAGCGCCGGAAACACCTGCGCCAGCTGTCCGATCTCCGAGGGCAGCAGCGCCGCCACCTCCGGGGGCGGCTGCTCCGAGAGGAAGCGGCTCAGCGCGTCGACGATCTCGTCGAACGCCTTGTACGGCACCGACTCGCGCTCGTAGCAGCGGCCGCTGAGCACCAGGGCGTCGGCGCGCTCGCGCAGCTCGTCGAGGAAGTGGTGCGCCAGCGTGGTCTTGCCCACGCCCGATTCGCCGTCGACGAGCACCGAGACCGCACGGCCGGCGCGGACGTCGTCGAAGGCGGCGCCGAGCTGCGACAGCGGCTCCTTGCGGCCGACGAACAGGCGCGCCGCCGCCGCTTCGCCCTCGTCGCCGGGACGGGCGCTGTGCAGCCACTCGAGCACCTGCCGCCCGTTGGGCCGCGCCGAGGACGTGCGCTGCAACAGCGCCATGCACAGCTGATCGAGATCCGCCGGCACCCGTTCATCCAGCATGCTCGGCCGCAGCGGATCGACGGTGCGCTTGAGGGTCAAGACCTCGGGCGGCGGCCCGGCGAACGGCTCGCGCCCGGTGAGCGCCAGGTAGAGGAGCATCCCGACCGAGTACCAATCGGCCGCCGGTGTCACCGGCGCCGACGTGCCCTGCTCGGGCGCCATGAAGATGAGCGTGCCGGCCAGGTCGTCGCAGCCGGCGCGGCTCACGTCGGCGACGAGGCCGAAGTCGAGCAGCACGACGCGGCCGGCGCCGTCGACGAGGATGTTGGACGGCTTGATGTCCCGATGCACCTTGCCGGCGCGGTGCAGCGCCATCAGTCCGTGCGCCAGCTGCTCGAGCGCGCTGCGCAGCCGCGCTTCGTCGTACTGCCCGGGCGGCCGCGCGTGGTCGACGGTGGGCTCCCCGGCCGCCGGCGCCGGTCGGAAGGGTCGCGTCTGCTCGTCGCTGCGCCGCTGCGCTTCGTCGTCGCCCGAGCGCACGTAGCGCAGAAAGTCGACGCCCTCCACCAGCTCCATGGTGAAGAACCAATGGCCATCTTCGTGCACCAGCTCGGACAGGCCCACCAGGTTGCGGTGCTCGATGCCCTGCAGCGCGCGGAACTCGTTCTTGAAGCGGCGCAGCGAGCCGGTGCCGGGGGCGGCGATGGTCTTGAGCCCCACGTGGGTGTTGGTTTCGAGGTCGAGCGCCTCGTAGACCACGCCCATGCCGCCCTCGCCGATCCGGCGCAGCACGCGGAAGCGGGCCGTGCCCGCGAACTCGCTCTGCAGCTCCGCGTTGGCGTCCATCCCGGAGGAGCCTACCTGCGCCGGCGGGTCGGTTCAACGAGGCCCGGAGTCACCGGCCGGACCACGCTAATGGGCGGGGGGAATGTGGAACGGCACGCCGCCGATGGGGGTCACGCGTCGGGCGCGCTGCTCGCGCAGGCGCACGGCGAAGCAGCTCTTGCACAGCGTCGAGCGGCTCTGCGGGAGGCCGTTGGCCTCGACGGCGATGAGCGCCGGCGCCGCGCAGCAGACGCTGCACAGCCCACCAAGTCCACCCGCTCCTGACGGAACCTTCGGATCGGTCGGCAGGGCCATGGCCAGATCCAATAGAGCGTTCGCGAGAAAATGTAAATCGGCCGATCGCGCGAGACAATCCGCGCGGGCCCTGCCGCTCTCGCTCGTCGTCAACTAACCTACGCGCTCAGCGTGCGGCGCACCGCCGACGAGAGGCCGAACGCCAGTGCGTCCTCGGCGACGCCTCCGACCGCGCCCGGCACCTTCGCGCGCGCCACCCGTGCGCGCAGGCGGTGGAACAAAAGCGCACTGCCGAGCGCGGCGACGGCGCCAGCGAGCGCGCCGAGCAGCTTCGGCTCTCCGAGCGTGGCGCAGACGAGCGCGCCGGCGGTAGCGCCGGTGCCGAGGCGCACCGCCAGCAACGGCGGCGACAGGCGACTGCGGGCGGACGGCAGCTTGTCGTAGATCAGCTCGGAGCCGGCCGCGACGAGGAGCGGCAGCCGCAGGCGGGTCGAGGTCAGCCGGCGGCGCAGCCGGCGCGCCCGGCGGGGGCCGCGGCCAGCGCTGAGGCTGAGGACGGCCAGCGGCAACATGCCGCGCATCCCTGCGACGGCGCCCAGGGCGGCGGCATCGGCGAGGGCCATCTTGGAGTCTTTAGGCATGGCAACCAAGGTAGGGCGTTTGCGCTGGGAGCAACGCTTGCCGGCGCGGCCCCGGCCGGCATATTTGTCGGGAGGCTCCTCATGACAGTCGACGTCATCGTCATCGGCACCGGGCAGGCGGGCGTTCCGCTGGCGACGCGGCTGGCGCGCGCGGGCAAGCAGGTCATGGTGGTGGAGCGGGCGGCGCTCGGCGGCACCTGCAGCAACTACGGCTGCACGCCGACCAAGACGATGGTGGCCAGCGCGCGCGCGGCCCACGTAGCGCGCACCGCCGCCCGGTTCGGCGTGCACACCGACGGCGTGCGCGTCGACCTGGGCGCGGTCGTCGACCGCAAGGACGCGATCGTCGCCCAGTGGCAACAGGGGGTGGCGCGCCGGCTCGACGCCGAGCGCGAGCGGCTGCGCCTGGTGCGGGGGAGCGCGCGCTTCGTGGGCGAGCGCGAGATCGAGGTGAACGGCGAGCGTCACCGCGCCGGGTGGATCGTGATCGACGTCGGCGCGCGGCCGGCGGTGCCGCCGATCACCGGCCTTGGCGAGGTGCCGTGGCTCGACAACCGGCGGGTGATGGAGCTGCGCCAGCTGCCGCGCCACCTGGTCGTCCTCGGCGGGGGCTATGTCGGCTGCGAGTTGGCGCAGATCTTCCGGCGCTTCGGCGCCGAGGTGACCGTCGTCGATCGCAACCGGCACCTGTTGGCGCGCGAGGACCCCGACGTCTCGGCCGCGCTCGAAGGCGTGTTCCGCGACGAGGGCATCGGGCTGATGCTCGGCGGCGAGGTGCAGAGCGTCGCCCGCGCCGGCGACGACGTGCTGGTCCGCTGCGACGGCCGGGAGCTGCGCGGCTCGCACCTCCTCGTGGCGCTCGGCCGCCAGCCCAACACGGACGATCTCGGCTGCGACGCCGCGGGGATCGCGCGCAACCGCCACGGCTTCATCGTCGTCGACGACTGCTACCGCACCAGCGCCAACGGGGTCTTTGCCGTCGGCGACGTGGCTGGCGAGCCGCAGTTCACGCACACCGCGTGGGACGATCACCGCCTGCTGTTCGATCTGCTGACCGGGCGCAGCCGGCGCGGCTCGTCGGGCCGCTTGATCCCCTACGCCGTCTTCACCGATCCGGAAGTGGCGCACGTCGGCCTGCATGAGCACGAGGCGCGGGCGCGCGGCGTCCGCTTCGAGCTGGCGACGATGCCGTTCGGCCAGGTGGCGCGCGCCATCGAGAACGACGAGCGGGCGGGCCTGATGAAGCTGCTCCTCGATCCCGACGACGAGCGCATCATCGGCGCCACCATCGTCGGCGCCGGCGCGGGCGAGCTGCTGCACGTGCTCGTCCCGCTCATGCAGGCGCGCACGAGCGCGCGCGCGATCGTCGACGCCGAGTTCGTGCACCCGACCTTCGCCGAAGGCGTGCAGACGCTGGTGATGAGCCTGCCGCGCTACGCCTTGCGCTGACCGCGGCGCGCGCCGCGGTTCGATTCGGTGACGAACGAGACCGGCGGCGCCGGCGCGCTTGCCGCCGCGCGCGCGTCTGCTACACGCTCGGGGACGTGGCATCCAGGCGCCGGCTCCGACTGTTGACATGGGCTCTGACCCTCGGCGTCGCCGGCGCCGCTTTCGGGCAATCGACGCCGGAGGTCGTGCGGGTGGACGGCATCGCCCGCGCGCTCGCCTTCACGGTGGTGATCGACGACGGCTCGGGCGACTACGGCGCCGGCACCCTCGTCGAGCCCGCCGCCGGGTTGGTGCTCACCAACTACCACGTGGTCGAGGACATGGACGCACCGCGCGTGACCTTCTCGGACGGGGCGCAGTTCGACGGCAAGGTGGTCGAGTTCGATCGGAAGATCGATCTCGCGCTCATCGAGATCCCGCCGCAGAAGCGGCCCGCGCCGGTGTTCGGCGACGCCACCACGCTCAAGCCGGGCGAGGAGCTCTATGCGATCGGCAACCCGCGCCGGCTCGGCTTCTCCGTCGCCCGCGGCATCGTCAGCTTCGTCGGCCGGCCGGTCGAAGGCTTGAAGTACCTGCAGACCGACCTGCCCATCAACGAAGGGAACTCGGGCGGCCCGCTGGTGAACGCGCGCGGCGAGCTCATCGGCGTCATGACCTTCGTGCTCAAGCACGCCCAGGGGCTGTCGTTCGCGCTGCCGGCCCGGTACGCGCAGGCGCGGTTCAAGCGCCTCGGCGAGGCGTCCGGCCCGCGCCGGTGAGCCGGCGGGCTACTCGCTCGCCTTGTTGTTGCGCTGACCCTTGACCCGCTGGATCTCCTTCTCCTCCGGGCTGAGCGGCGCCGGCTCGAGGTGGACGCTGAGCTTGGCCAGCTTGCCGGTGAAGCGGAACGGCACCTGGTAGTCGGTGTCGACCGGCGTGCCGGTGTCGACGCCGACGTTGAACGCCTCGTCCCACTGCAAGATGAACGGGACGGTGTGCTCCATGCGCCGGCTGGCCACCTCCTTGCCGTCGACCTTGAGCACGCCGACGCCGCCCTTGCCCATGCCGCCGCCGTCGTACTTGAAGTCGAACGCCAGCGTGTGTCGCCCCGGCGCCAGGGCGCGCGTCCCCTCCCAGCGGGTGCGCGCCAGATCGAGGAAGTTCCACACGAACACGGGCCGCCCCTTGAGCAGGTAGAAGCCGTATCCGCCGAAGCGGCCGCCCTGGGTCAACAGCATCCCTTCGGTGCCGGCGCGCGGGAGGTCGACGTCGGCGGTGATCGAATAGGACTTGTCGAGCAGGTTCGGCGCGCCGCCCCAGGCCACCTGCGTCACCTCGCCCGAGTAGGTGAAGTCGCTGCGGCCCGCCGTCGGTCCCGGCCGCTTGGTGAGCAAGAGCGACAGGATCGAGTTGTTGAGCGGGAAGACGTGGTACTTGGTCGCCTCCTTGGTGAACAGCGCCTTCATCTCGGCCAGCTTGGCGGGCATCTTCGCCGACAGGTCGTTGTCCTGCGTCGGATCGTTCTGTAGATCGTAGAGCTCCCACTTGTAGCCGTTCATGACGTCCTTCGGCATCGGCGCGGTGCCCATCAGCCACGGCGGCTGCGGCGGAGTCGTCGATGCCATCCATCCGTCGTGATAGATGGCCCGGTCGCCGAACATCTCGAAGTACTGCGTCTTGTGCCGGGAGGCGACGTGCGCGTTCGCCTTGTCCCAGGTGTAGGCCATGCTGACGCCCTCCATCGGCCGCTGCTGAATCCCGTTCACCATCGTGGGTTGGGGGATGGCGCAGGCTTCGAGGATCGTCGGCGCGACGTCGATGACGTGATGGAACTGTCCGCGGATGCCGCCGGCATCCTTGATGTGGCCCGGCCAGGCGACCGCCAGGCCCTGTCGCGTTCCGCCGAAGTGCGACGCGATCTCCTTGGTCCATTTGAACGGCGTATCGAACGCCCACGCCCAACCGACCGAATAGTGCGGGTAGGTCTTGTCCGATCCCCAGGCGTCGTAGAACTTCATCTGCTCCTTGACCGGAATGTTGACGCCCTGGAGGGAGGCGACCTCGTTGGGTGTACCGACCGGGGTGCCCTCGGGGCTGCCGCCATTGTCGCCGCTGATATAGAAGATGAGCGTGTTGTCGAGCTTGCCCAGGTCGTCGACCGCCTGGATGACGCGCCCGATCTCGTGATCGGTATAGGCCAGGTAGGCCGCGTAGACCTCGGCCTGGCGCGCGAACAGCTTCTTGTCCAGGGCCGGCAGCGTGTCCCACTTGGGGAGGCTGTCGGGCCACGGTGTCAGCTTGGCGTTGGCGGGGATGACGCCGAGTCGCTTCTGATTGGCGAAGATTCGTTCGCGCTCGACGTTCCAGCCCTGATCGAACTTGCCTTTGAACTTGGCAATCCACTCCGGCGTCGGATGGTGGGGCGCGTGGGTCCCGCCCGGCACGTAGTAGACGAAGAAGGGTTTGTTGGGGGCGATGGCATTTTGCTCTTTCAGATAGCGGATGGCGTCGTCGGCCATCGCCGTCGTCAGGTTCCAACCGGGTTTGCCGAGGTAGGGTTGAATCGGCGTGGTATTGCGAAACAGGTTCGGCTGCCACTGGCTGGTATCGCCGCCGACGAATCCGTAGAAGTATTCGAAGCCCATTCCGATGGGCCAGTTGTCGAACGGCCCCGCCTGGGTCGACGCCCAGGTGGGCGTGTTGTGCTCCTTGCCGAACCAGGCCGTCGAATATCCGTTGTCTTTGAGGATCTCGCCGATGGTGGCGGTGTCCTTGCCGATGATGGAGTCGTAGCCGGGAAAGCCGCTGGCCTGCTCGATGACGACGCCGGTGTGGACCGAGTGATGGTTGCGGCCGGTGATGAGCGCCGCCCGCGTCGGCGAGCAGAGCGCCGTGGAATGAAACATCGTGTAGCGCAGCCCCATGCTCGCGATGCGGTCGAGCGCCGGCGTCGGGATGGTGCCGCCAAAGGTGCTGGGCGCGCCGAAGCCGACGTCGTCGGTCATGATCAGGAGCACGTTGGGTGCGCCCTTGGGCGGCACCACCGTCGGTGGCCAGGCGGGCTTGGAGTGGTCGGCGTTGAAGTTGATCACGCCCTGGAAGGACGGCGGCGGCGCCGGCAGATGCTTGGAGTCGAGCGATTGCGTCGCGCTCGGGGAGCCGGGGACGCCGCTCGTCTGCGCCGGCGGCGGGGCGGTCGCGCCCGGCTGCGGATCGGCCGCGCCCACGCGCGCCGGCGCGGACGCCAGCGCCAAAAGCGCGACCATCTTCGCGCCGACAGACAGCCCCCGTCTCTTCGCTGCGCTCATCGTCCACCTCGGTGAAGGGCGTAATGCGAGGCAGATAAGCCGTCCGACGGTGCTGTCGATAGAGGAGGTGCCGTAGATCCCGGCGGCAGCCCGGCGGGCGCCGGGAGCGCGTCCGGATCGTCGGCGGTCGGGAGCCGCTGCTCGTTCGGTCGAGCGACTGCGCTGGTGCTGCCTGGTGGCGCGCGGCCCGTTGGCGGGGAATTCGCGGAGGCGTTGCCGGGATGTGAGAAACCCGCGTCTAGGATGGCCGCCCTTTGACCGGAGGCCTTCATGAACCGATCGCAGTGGTTGTTCGTCGTGGTGCTCGCTGCCACGGCCGGCTGTCAGCCCGCGCCCGCCGACGACGCGGACGTCGTCGCGCGCACCGCCGCGCTGAGCGGCGCCGGGGTTGAGCTCATCGCCGTCGGCAAGCTCGCCGGCACGACTTCGGATCGCTCGGCCGCGACCGCCGGCCTGCTGGAGAACGGCGTTCCCGGCAACCTGCTCGGCGGCCTGGGCTCGGGCATCGCCTATGCGGGCTGGGGCCGGTTCATCGCGGTACCCGATCGGGGGCCGAACGCCGTGGCGTACAACAGCGCGGTCGACGACACGGCCTCGTACATCGCCCGCTTTCACACCATCCGCATGAGCCTCGGGCCGAGCGCGCGGGGCGCGGCGCTGCCGTTTTCGCTCACTCCGCGGCTCGAGGCGACGACGCTGTTGTCGAGCCGGCAGCCGCTGACCTACGGCAGCGGCGACGGCCTCGACGTCCCGCCGGGCGAGCCCGCCTTGAACCGGAGGGATCACACGCACTATTTCACCGGACGCTCGGACAACTTCGACCCGGCCGCACCCTCGAGCGATCCCGGCGATGCCCGGCTCGATCCGGAGAGCGTGCGCGTCTCGAACGACGGCCTGCGGGTCTACGTCTCCGACGAGTACGGGCCGTTCGTCTACGAGCTCAGCCGCGTCACCGGCCAGCGGCTGCGCACCTTCGCGCTGCCTGCTGACTTCGCCGTGGCCCACCCGAGCCCGCAGGGAGCCGTGGAGATCGCGGGCAACCCGAGCGGCCGCGTCGCCAACAAGGGCATGGAAGGCCTGGCCATCAGCCCCGACGGCAGGACGCTGTTCGGCGCCATGCAGAGCCCGCTCATCCAGGATGGCGGCACGGCCGGTCGCTTCACCCGCATCGTCCGCATCGACACCTGGAGCGGCGCGGTCCGCCAGTACGCCTACGAGCTGACCAACATCGGCACCGACAAGAAGCCGAAGTATCCCACCATCAGCGACGTGGTCGCGATCAACGGCCACGAGCTGCTCGTCGACGAGCGCGACGGCAAGGGCCTGGGCGACGACTCGACGGCGGTCTACAAGATGCTCTATCGCATCGATCTCACCGGCGCCCAGGAGGTCAGCGGCAAAAGCGGCGAGGACGAGCTCGACGGCACGGCGGTGGCCAAGACGCCGTTCCTCGACGTCGTCGCTGCGCTCAACGCCAACGGCATCGCCAGCAACGACATCCCCGCGAAGCTCGAGGGGCTGGCGTTCGGCCCCGACGTCGTCGTCGATGGCGTGCTCGAGCACACGCTGTGGCTGGCCAACGACAACGACTTCATCGGCACGGTGACCGACTCGAATCATCCGGCGGGGATCGACAACCCCAACCAGTTCTTCGTGTTCGGGGTCGACTGCGGGGCGCTGCCGGGGTTCGTACACCAGGAGCTGAGGTCGCTGTTCTAGCGGCGGGGAGCGGCGGACGCGCCGTCGCTGCCGCCGTGCGTGCGCTAGTACCACCTGGTCACTTCCCTCCCGTCGCGTCGACGGCTGCGGGCCCGGTCTGCGTCGTCGCTCCTCGCTCAGTTATCTCCGGATAGCTTCGCTCGTCGCTCCTCGCATCCCGGGCTCCTCGCTCATCGACGCTCGGTCCGGGAAGTGACCAGGTGGTACTAACCCCAGGGTTCGCCTCGGTTGATCTAGCGAGGGCGAGCTGCGTGAGGCGGATCGTGGATGCGACCGGAGCGACCGACCGAGGAATACCCGTCGGTCTCATGATTCATCACATCTCGGTGCGAGCCCTCGAAGGGTTCCGCCTTCAAACCGCGTCGCATCGAAAGCGCGCCGGAGCGCCACGTCCGGCTCCGCGCGCACTGCCCCGCTGGGCTCAAACAGTCCTCGCCACCGCACCGCCGTGCTCGATTAAGGTTAGACCCCCTTGCCTGTGCTGCGGAACTCGCCCAGCGGGGCAGTGCGCGCGGAGCCTCTGTGCTCGTCCAAGAACCGGACGGTCGCAGCGGGTGCTCTCGCCGACACGTGAGCTTCGGCAATCGTGCGTGGCTAGGGGTTCCCACGAGCCCATAGAGCGGGCGGTCGTCGGAGCTGTCTTGCCGGGCGTCGAGGAGCGCTCCGCCCGCAGGGCGGACGCCAACGACGAGCCGAGGGCCCGGACGTGCCGCCGGCCGGTAAGGCCGCCGGCGTAGCGGGCCCGTCCCGGCAAGACAGCTCCGACGACCGCCCGCGGCCCCGCGGCCCCGCGGCGCCAACCGGCGACACTGCCACTAAGGATGGCGTTTGCGCACGCTCTCGCTGCGACGCTGTTCGCTCAATCAAACGCGGAGATGTGATGAATCATGAGACCCGTCGGTATTTCGACCGAGGGAGCGAGGACGTAGTCCTCGAGGCGACCGCACAGAATCGTCCGTAGCAGGTCAATCGAGGCGAACCCAGGGGTTAGAGCCAGGGCAGCACGAGGTAGCCCTTGTGCACGAAGCGCCATTCGACCCAATCGTTGTCGCGCAGCCCGAGCGTGGCGAAGACCGCGTCGGACAGATCGATGCCGGCGCGGTTCGACGGCGCCCGGTAGCGGCCCAGGCTGCGCTCGGAGGCCGGCCGCGCCCCCGTGGCCCAATAGGCGTCGTCGATGTTCCAGGGGCCGACGTCGAGCACCGGCACCACGATCGCGCGCATGCGATAACGAACCTCGACGTGCTTGCCGAGCGCGGCCGGGTGGGGCAGGGCGACGAAGAGCGAGTCGGGCGTGATGTGCAGCCCCGTCGAGGTGCGCTTGCCGATCTCGCCTTCGCGCGTGGCGTAGACCCGTTGCCACGCGCTCGGCTCGAGCGCGGCGCGGATGATCAGCGTCGCCAACAGCGCCACGCCGACCGCCAGGAGCAGCGTCACCGTGCGCTGCCGCCGGCGCACGCTTCTGGAGCTCCGCCTCATGCGCATCGGTGCCGTGCGAAAAAGTGTACCGCGCTGCCCGGCGCGGACAAACCCGGCGGCGCGGTCGCTATCCTGCGCCCGGCGCCTGCTCGCAGCTGACCTCCCACGGGATGCCGAAGCGATCGACGACGGCGCCGAAAAGGGGCGACCAGAAGGTCTTCTGCAGCGGCATGTGCACCTCGCCGTCCTCCGCCAGGGCGGCAAACATGCGCTCGGCGGTGACGGGATCATCGACACTGACGAGGACGTAGAACCCGCGCGGCTTGTCGTATTGCTCGGGACGGACGTCGGCCCCCAACAGGGCGGTGTCACCGAGGGTCAGGCTCGCGTGGAGGATCTTGGCCCGCCACTGCGGGGCGACCTGGTCGGCCAGGGGCGACTCGCCGTAGGGCAAGAGCATGAGGTGCTTGCCGCCGAACAACCGCTCATAGAACCGGAACGCCGCTTCGCACTGACCGGCGAACGTGAGATGCGGGCTCGATTTCATCGCTTCCTCCTCGTGACCTCTCAGAAGCGCCAGGTATCGCCCAGCGTCGTCGTCGGGGAGCCGTCGCGCGAGCTGTGGTGGCCGCTGGAGCCGCCGAACAGCACGACCTCGGCGTGCGCTGGGTCGTAGGTCATGGCCATCGAGCGCCGGCCGGCCGGCCCGCTGCCCATCCACTGCGTCCAGCTCGTCCCATCCCACCGCCAGCTGTCGCCCAGATCCTTGCCGTTGCGGTCCTGCCCGCCGAACAGCACGGTCACCGCGTTGGCGACGTCGTACGCCAGCCCCGCCGCCCGGCGCGCCGCCGGGGCCACGGTCGTGGTGCGCTGGGTCCAGTGGCCGGCGACGTCGTATTCCCAGGTGTCGATCCCCGGGCCGGCAGGCGACGCGCCCGGCACGTACACGATCACCATGCGCGCGCTGTCATAAGCGAGGGCGCCGGCCTGGTCCCCCGCCGGGCCGGAGCCGGCCGCCTGCTTGGTCCAGCTGCTGCCGTCCCACTCCCAGGTGTCGGCGAGCTCCTGTTGGTTCGCGTTGGACCAGCCGCCGAACAGCACGGTGCGCTGGCGACCGGCGTGATAGGCCATCACCGTCGCCTGCACCGCCCACGGTTGGTTCGCGCCCGAGCCGCTCGCCATCTTCTGGGTCCAGTTGGTGCCGTCCCATTCCCAGGTGTCGTTGGCGGGGCCGTTGGCGGTGGTGCCGCCGAAGAGCACGACCACGTGGCGGGCGCTGTCGTAGGCGAGGCCGAAGCCGCCCCGGCCCGGAGGGCTCGTCGCCGAGGCGATCGGCTGCCACTGCGTGCCGTCCCAGCGCTCGAGGTCGTTGAGCAGCCCGTTCGGTCCGTTGCCGCCGAACAGCAGCACCTGGTCGCGGGTGCTGTCGTAGACCATCCTGGCGCTGTGGCGCGGGTCGGGGCCGCTGGCGGCGACCGGCTGCCACGCCGCGGGCAGATCGAGGTCGAGGCTCACCTGCCGATGCGGCACGGTCGTGACGCTCGCGGTGGCGCTGGAGGTTCCGCCGCCGGTCGCGGTCGCTGTCGCGGTGACGGTGACCAGCATCGCCTGGTCGGGCAGCTCCAGCACGACCGTCTGCGGCAGGGTCAGCGGGGCGGCCGCGCTGCCGAACGCTCGCTGCAACGTCCGCTGCTGCGCCGGCAGCGCGACCGCGAGGAGCAGCGAATCGATGGTGGAAGGGCTGGCGGAGCGGATCGACACGCTCACACTGGTGCTGCCCGACGAGCATCCGCCGAGCACGAGCGCGCAGGCCAGGAGCCGGAGGTAGTCGCCTGACAATCGATCCCCGCGCCGAGGATATCACGCCCACTCGGACGCGGGCAGCGATGACCGGGCGCATCCAATATTGTCGCGTTTGGTGATAACATGATGGGTCGCAGTGCCTCTATGTCCGACGTGTCAGGGTGAGCACGGTGCGGAGCTGCCCTGCCCGCAAGCCGGGCGAAGCGCCATGCCTACGCAGGCAGGCCGCGTAGCGGCGACTCGTCGAGCGACACCCTCGGCAGCGGCAGGATTTCCCAAGCTCGACGACGAGCCGGAGGTCGCGCCGGTCGCGCCGCCCATCGACGACCAGCTCGGGCCCGGCGCGCAGATCGGCGAGTACGTGCTCACCGAGAAGATCGGCGAAGGCGGCATGGGCGTCGTGTGGGCCGGCGTCCATCCGGTCATCGGCAAGAAGGTCGCCATCAAGCTGCTCAATCCGGGGCTGTCGCAGGACGCCACCATCGTGCAGCGCTTCTTGCAGGAGGCGCGCGCCGTCAATCAGATCGGCCATCGCAACATCGTCGACATCTTCGCGTTCGGCCAGCTGCCGTCGGGGCGCCACTACTTCGTCATGGAGTACCTCAAGGGCGAGAGCCTCAAGGCGCGGCTCAACCAGGAGCCGCCGCTGACCCAGGCCGAGGCCTGCACCGTGCTGGCCGAGGTCGCCGACGCCCTGGCCGCGGCGCACGCACAGGAGATCGTTCACCGCGACCTCAAGCCCGACAACATCATCTTGTGCGAGAGCGACGGGCCCAAGCTGGTCAAGCTGCTCGACTTCGGCATCGCCAAGCTGTTGCGCCGCGCCGACGACGGCCTGGGCCAGACCCGCACCGGCTCGCCGATCGGCACCCCCTACTACATGTCGCCGGAGCAGTGTCGCTCCAAGGGCGTCGATGCGCGCACGGACCTGTACGCGATGGGCGTCATCATGTTCGAGATCTTCACCGGCCGGCTACCCTTCGCCGGCGCCGACTACATCGACACGGTGAACGCGCACATCTCGTCGGCGCCGCCGCTGCCGAGCGACTTCGCGCCGCTGCCGGCCGCGCTCGAGAGCTTGATCCTGCAGTGCCTGGAGAAGGATCCCGAGCGCCGCCCGCAGCACGCCGACGAGCTGCGCACGGCGCTGCGCGAGCTGGCCGGCACCGTCGGCGACGCGCCGCTGCCGGCGCCCGTGCGCCCGGCGGCGCTGTCGGCCACCTCGCCGGCGCACGGCAGCGGCTCGCAGCCGCGGTCGACGGTGGCTTCGTCGCCGCGCGGCCTGACGCCGCGACCGACCGTGGCCGCGCCGGCGCGCCGCTGGCCGCTGGTCGCCGGCGGCGTGGCGCTGCTCGGGGCCGCCGCGGTGGGCGTCCTTTTTTGGGGGCGACCGCCGGCAGCGCCGGCGGCGGCGGCGGCGGTCGCGCTCGACGTCACCACCAATCCGCCCGGCGCCGCCCTGTTCGTCGACGGCCGCGCGCAGCCCTCGCCGACGCCGGCGCTGCTCCACATCACCCGCGCGGCGGAGGTGGCGCTGCGCCTGGAGAAGGTCGGCTATCAACCGCACGACGAGATCCTGCATCTGCAAGGCGGCGCCGCCGAGCGGACGCTGGCGATCCGGCTGGTGCCGCTGCCCGGGGTCTTGCACGCGCGCACCACCGTGGGCGCCGCCGCCTGGATGCTCGACGGCGCGCCGGTCGGCACCGGTGGCCCGCTGGTGCTCGACCACGTCGACCCTGGAGCGCACCACCTGCGCGCCGAGGCGCGCGGGTTCGAGCCGCGGGAGGAGACGGTGACGCTGACCGCCGGCGCCACCACGGTCATCGAATGGGAGCTGCAGCCGCTGCGCCGGCGCCGCCCGACCTCGCCGGCGCATCGCGGCTCGGTGCCCGACGCGCCGAACCTCGACTTCAAGGCTCCGCCGTGAGGCGCGCCCTCGCGCTGCTGTCGCTCGTCGTCGGACAGGTCGCCGCGGCCGCGCCGCCGGCGCCGCGCCCCAACCCGGAGCTGGTGCGTGAGGCCAAGCGCCGCTTCCAGCACGCCAACGGCCTCTATCAGGACGGGCGCTACGCCGATGCGCTCCACCTCTACCAGGCGGCCTACGACCTGGTGCCGTCGCCCGACATCCTCTTCAACATCGGCCTCAGCAAGGAGAAGGTGTTCGACTACGAGGGCTGCTCGCTCACCTTCCGCCAGTACCTCGCCGAGTCCAGGGACGAGGGGCGCACCGCGCAGGCCAAGGAGCGCCTGGAGCGCTGCCGCGAGCAGACGCTCATCCCGGTCAAGGTGTCGTCGCTGCCGCCGTCGGCGGCGGTGTACGTGGGCAGCGGCGAGGCGCGCCGCCCGAGCGGACGCACGCCGGCGCGGCTCGACCTCAAGCCCGGCACCTACGAGATCTCCGTCGAGTCGCCCGGCTATCTGGCGCAGACGCAGACGGTGGTCGTGGAGGAGGGCGTCCACCCCGACATCGACTTCTCGCTCGAGAAGCTGTCGACGCTGCGCATCGAAGCCGACGTCGCCGGCGCCGAGATCGAGATCGACGACCAGCACGAGGGCACGGCGCCGCTGACGCGTGAAATCAAGGCCGGGCTCTATCGCGTGCTCGTGCACAAGGCGGGCTTCGCGCCGGTCAAGCGCGAGGTCCGCGTCGCCGCCGGCAATCAGGTGTCGCTGGTGATCTCGCTGACGGCGCTGGAGCGCCAGCGGCAGCTCGACGTGCAGGTGCAGCCGCCGCTGCCGGCCAAGGTGCTGCTCGACGGCGTCGCGCTCGGGACCGCCCCGGTCGAGCGGCGCGTCACCACCGGGCCACATCGGCTCGAGGTGACCAGCGCCGGCCGACTCCCGTTCACCGGCGAGCTGCCCGCCGGCGACGACGGCGACGTGCGGCTGCGCGTGCATCTGACGGCGCGACGCACCCGCGCCCAGCGCGCGCTGTTCTGGACGCTCCAGAGCATCGCCAGCGCCGGCGCCGCCAGCGGCCTCGTCTTCGGAATTCTGGCTCTGCGCGATCAGTCGAGCTTCAACGCGCAGCCGTCGGTGGCGGTGCGCGACCAGGGGCGCAGCTACGCCGTCGCCTGCGACGCCAGCTTCATCGCCTCCGCGGTGGTCGGCGTCGCCGGCGCCATCTACTACCTCGTGACCTGGCCCCGCAGCTCACGCGCCGAGCGCCTGCTCGACGTCGGCGTCAACGAGCGGGCGGACGCCCGCGGTTGGTGAACGCGTAGATGCGATCGCCCGAGCCGCCCGGCTCGTGGCCCGAGGTCCACATGCGCAACCGCCCCTGTTCGACGACGACCGCGGGGCTGTCGATGGAGTCGAGGCCGGCGGCGTCGAGCGCGAGCACCGGGTTGCCCGGATACTTGCTCCAATGCACGCCGTCGGTGGACACGGCGTAGCCGATGCTGGCGATGCCGAGGAACGCGGTGGCCGTGTACCACATGCGGTAGAGCTGGCGGGAGGCGTCGTAGACGACCTCGGGGTCGCCGGCGCCGTGGCCGTCGAAGGCGTCGCTGCTGCTGCCACCGAGGAGCACCGGGTTGTCGGCGGCCTTGGTGTAGTTGATGCCGTCGGTGGAGGTGGCCAGCCCGATGCGCCACGTCGGATCGGCGACGGAGCGGCCGGCGTACCACAGAAGGATGCGGCCGTCGCGCGTCACCGCCGAGGCGCAGCAGACGTCCGCGTCGTCCCAGCTGCCGGGCGCCCCCGGGCGGACGACCGGCGCCAGCTCGGTGATGCCGTTGGTGTCATCGTCGGTGGCGCCCTCGATGATGAGCGTGGTCTCGGCCGCGGTGCCGTTGGTGCTGACAAAGCCGGCCAGCGGCGCCCCGACGACGGGCGGGCGCATAAGGCCGAAGTCGAGCGCCACGCGTCGCCGCGGGGGCAGCCGGGGATTGGCGCCATCGCGCACGAACGGCTGATCGGCGGTCGACGTGGCGCGTCCGACGCCGACCGGCGACGAGCAGGCGCCCGCCGTGGTCTCGTTGCAGCCGGTGTAGTACATCTGCACATCGCCGCTCGGCAGCGCCAGCACCGACGGCGCGTAGACCGCGGCCGCGTCCCAGTCGTGCAGCAGGTTCTCGGCGTCGAGCCCGACCGGCGGATCGTCGGCCTGCCAGGCGTCGGGCGCCTCGCACTGGGTGCCGTCGACGACGCTGATGTCGGCGACGCGAGCGCGCACGCCGCGGCCTCCGATCATGAGGTACGAGCTCGGCGCGGCGTCGGGGAACGCCTGGTCCGCCGGCGACTGCGCGAACTCCACGCCGTCGACGGCATAGTGGGCCCGCCGGTCGTCGCCGATGCTGAGCCGGACCTCGTGCGGAAGGTCGTCGGTGATCTCGGGCGCGGAGCTCAGATCGGAGCGATCGAAGGTGGCGGTGATCTGGTACCCATTCGCCGTCGGCGATTCGCGCAGCGCCATCACCGCCGTCGGCGAAACCACCGGCGAGCAGGCGGTGACGCCGCCCGCCGCCTGGCTCTGCAGCGTCACGCCGATGGTCAGGCGGCCGCTCGGCTCCGGGGCGCCCTCGACATGCGCGGTGATCGTCAGGCCCGGGTGCAGTGGCAGCGACTGCAGCGACAGCACGCCGACGTCGTAGCAGGCCTCGGCCTTGTCTGGGCTCAGCCCGCCGTCGCACTCGACCGGCAGCGGCAGGCCCCAGCTCTGCCAGCGGCTCGGATCGGGCTGGCAGGTCGGGTCGGGCGCGTCGCACGACAGCGCGGCGCAGGGGGCGCCGTTAAAGTCGTCCTGCAGCACGATGACCGGCATGTTGCAGCAGACCGGCGAGGCCAGGCACTTCCAGTCCTGGCAATCAGTGAGCCCGTCGCCGTCGTTGTCGACGCCATCGCCACACAGGGCGTCGGTGCTCTCCGAGACGCGGCTCAGATCGAAGCTGGTGACCAGCTCGCACGCGGCGCACTGGACGGCGACGGCGATGAGCAGCGCGCGCATCAGTGCGGGGCGGTGAGACCGAGGATCGTGGCCGGCACGCTCGTAAAGTCCATCGCCGCCGAGTAGCCGTCCTGGATGCGCGGGTCGCACGGGCAGTCGTGGCCGGTGATGACGACCCCGTCGCCGGTGCGGCAGGAGGAGATGCCGTTGGCGTCGACGGTGAAGGTGTCGAGCCCGTTGCCGTCGAGGTCGATGTCGGGCTGGAGCGAGAAGCCGCCGACGATGACGTCGAGCAGCGAGCTGGAGTTGATGCCCGAGGGCGACAGCGACATGGCGCAGGAGGTGCCGACGTCGCCCAGCGTTCCGGACAGGACGCTGTAGTCGGCGTTCATGTTGGCGTGCAAGATGACGTTGACGAACTTGAGGCTGCCGACGCCCTGCGCGACCAGGTTGACGCTGGACTTGCTGGCGTCAATCTCGCCGTTGTGCACCGTCGGGTTGTCGAAGCCGGCGGTGGTCATGCAGTTGACGTCGTACTGCTCGGCGGGGACGAGAAAGGTGCCCATGCCGCCGAGGTTGTTGCTGGGGTCGGTGTCGGCGTCGACTCCGATGAAGAAGGACATCTCCGCGGTGCCGCCCTCGACCAGCGGCGGGCCGGCCAGGTCGCGGACGTCGAACAGATACATGGCGTAGCCCTTGGTGATGGCGTCCTGCCACTTCGGGTTGGCGAAGTCGGCCAGGGTGCCGAGCTGGTTGTCCGGGATGCCGTCGCCGTTGATGTCGAAGCCGTCGCCCGCCTGCCGCATGCTGAAGCTGGTGATGATGTAGGACCTGCCGAACGGCGGCTGGCACCCCGGGGCCAGCGCCATGTCGGGAGGCGACTGCAGGTCCGGCGACGAGGGCCGGTTGGAGCCCCCGCAGCCGACGAACGCGGTGAGGGACGCTAGGAGGAAGACATTACGCATGGTGGCCCGATGCGATCATACCTTTTTGCCGGCGGGAACGTCAACTGGTCGACCCACAGAGCTGGCGGCGGCGGGCGGGCGACCTTAGGTGTGAGGCGGAGGCGTTCATGCAGATCGGATTCATCGGGCTTGGAGCCATGGGGCGCGGCATCGCGGCGCGGCTGGTCGCGGCCGGACACGACGTGCGGGTGTGGAACCGGTCCCGTCCGCCCGTCGACGAGCTGGTGCAAAAGGGCGCGCGCGCGGCGGCGAGCCTGGCGGAGGCGGCGCGGGCCGACGTCGTGCACACCATGCTCGCCGACGACCAGGCGCTGTCGGCGGTGCTGTTCGACGGCGGCGCCTTGGCGGCGATGGCGCGCGGCAGCGTCCACGTCAACCACGCCACCATCTCGGTGGCGCTGGCGCGCGAGCTCGCCCAGCGACATCGCGAGCGCGGGATCGACTATGTCGCCGCGCCGGTATTCGGGCGCCCCGATGCCGCCGCCGCAGGCAAGCTGCACGTGGTCGCGGCCGGGCCGCCCGCCGCCATCGCCCGCGTGCGGCCGCTGCTCGAGGCCGTCGGGCAGAGCGTGTGGCCCGTCGGGGAGGCGGCCGAGCGCGCCAACGTCATCAAGGTAGCGGGCAACTTCATGATCGCCTCGGCCATCGAGACCATCGCCGAGGCGACCGCGCTGACCCGCGCCGAGGGCGTCACCGCGGGCGAGTTCCTCGAGATCATGACCGGCACGCTGTTCGCGGCGCCGCTGTTCAGGACCTACGGGGCGATCATCGCCCAGCGGGCCTACGCGACCGCCGGGCAAGGCTTTGGGATGCGGCTCGGGTTCAAGGACACGACGCTGACGCTGGCGGCGGCCGCCGACGCGCGCGTGCCGATGCCGCTGGCCGGCATCCTGCGCGACAGCTTCCTCGACGCGCTGGCCAACGGCGACGGCGAGCTCGACTGGAGCGCGCTCGCCGAGGTCGCCGCCCGCCGCGCGCACCTCGACCGCCGCGGTTGACCGTCCGGGCGAGGCCGCGTCACGGGGTGGGGCTGTCGGTGCGGCGGAGGATGACGAATTCGACGCGACGGTTCTGCGACCAGCAGCGCTCGTCGTGCTGGCGGCACACCGGCTTGGTCTCGCCGTAGCCGTGCGAGCGCAGCCGGTCGGCCGACACGCCCTTGCCGACGAGGTAGGCCTTGACCGCCGCCGCGCGATCTTCGGTGAGCCGCAGGTTGTAGTCGTCATCGCCGCGTTCGTCGGCGTGCCCCTGGATCTCGATGATGAGCAGCTGCTGGTTCGCCTGCAGCGTCTCGGCCACCGCGTCGAGGGTGGGATACGAGATGGGCTTGATGATCGCCTTGGCGGTCTCGAAGAAGATCGGCTTCATCACCAACAGCTTGCCGCCGCGCAGGCGCGTCAGCGACTTGAGCGGGCAACCCTGGTTCTCCTTGGGGCCCCACTGGTGCGGGCACTCGTCGTCCTTGTCGAGCAGGCCGTCGCCGTCGCTGTCGAGGAAGGGGCAGCCCTGGTTCTCGACGGGCCCCGGGATCTCGGGGCAGGCGTCGTCCTTGTCGAGGATGCCGTCCTTGTCGCGATCGGGCCACGGGCAGCCCAGGTTCTCCGCGGGGCCGGGCACGTCGGGGCAGGCGTCGTCCTTGTCGAGGATGCCGTCTTTGTCGCGATCGGACAGCGGGCACCCGTGGTTCTCGACGGGGCCGGGCTCGTTGGGACACTGGTCGTCCTTGTCGAGGATGCCGTCCTTGTCGTTGTCCGGGTCGGGGCAGCCGTCTTCGTCCTCGAAGTCGTCGAAGTCCTCGGGCTCGTCGGGGCACTTGTCGACGTCGTCCTTGATGCCGTCGCCGTCGCGGTCGCCGATCGACGGCTCGAACAGGAAGCCGATGAAGACGCGAAAGTCGGGCGAGCCGGTCATGCCGCCGGCGAGCGACCGCGGCAACAGCCCGGCGCCGCCGCCGAGCTCGAAGTACGATTTGGCCGCGAGGTAGACCTTGGCCGCGAGCAGGCCCTCGAGCGGGCTGGCCGACGCCCGTCCGGTGACGTCGGCGTAGCCGCTGAGCTCGCCGACCAGGTCGAAGCGCGCCGGCACGATCGCGTACGACAGGCCGAGCCCGTAGGTCAGCTGCGTGCCGAGCGCGCGCGTCTGTTGGGTGCCGCACGCGCCCGACCCGGGCGCCGCTCCCAGCATCGTCGAGGGCTGGCAGAAGGCCATGCCGCCGGCGACGTCGGCGACGCCGCCGAGCGTCGTGCCCTGGTCGGTATACGAGTGCACCGAGGGGCGGATGAGCGCGCCGACGTTGAGCGCCATCTTGAAGCGGCGCGAGCGGCCGAGCTCTTTGTCGACGATGAGCTCGGGCCGCAGCGTCACCTGCCCTTCGCCCAGGAACTTGTGGGCATCGCCCGTGGGCGCGTAGAGCGACAGGAGCAGGCCGAGCCCGACCGGATCCTTCGACGTGTTCAGGAAGCGCGCCTTTGCGTGGAAGCCGAGGTCGCCGACGCCCTGCCCGGCGAAGGTGAGGCTGTCGTTCTGGTTCGGGTCGGCGTCGCTGAACTTCGGCGAGCGCGAGCCGAACATGATGTGCACCGGGAGCGACACGCCGAGCTCGACCCACTTCCACAGGCCGATGGCGAACTGCAGCTGCGGCGTCAGGTAGTGCTCGACGTCGAGCGTGGCGCCCTGGCCCGAGAGGTGGAGCACGTCGTGCGCGTAGGAGCCGATCAGGCCCAGCGAGAAGTCGAGGTGGCCGAGCAGCTGCGATGCGTTGACGGTGATGTAGCCTTTGGAGTCGACGGCGGGGCGGAACGTCTGCAGGCTGAAGGCCGGCGCCGCCGCGTCCTGCGCCTGCGCCGGCGGTGACCAGAGGACGACGACCGCACAGGCGTACAGAAGGGGGAGGCGACAGCGACACATGCATCAAGGACGTCGTCGCCCGCCGTTCCGTTTACACGGCGTCGCTCACTCGCCGGATTGCTCGAGGTCCTTGAGCGCGTTGTGCTCGATATGGGGGCCAGGGTCCGCTTTGCGCGCCGGCGGCGTGCGCCCGGGCGGCGGCGCCGTTGGGGGCGTGTGCGTGCGCGCGGGCGCTTTGGTCG
Source organism: uncultured delta proteobacterium (assembly GCA_963816965.1). GTDB lineage: Bacteria > Myxococcota_A > Polyangia > Palsa-1104 > Palsa-1104 > JAQBQH01. The sequence continues at coordinate 718,495 of CAWFMP010000004.1, read as the reverse complement.
CCGTCGCGCGCGTGGCGTGGCGCGGCCCCTTCGGCGCGCGCGGTGCCGGCAGCGCGACTGCGTGCGGCGCCAGGGGCGCGACTGCGTGCGGCGCCAGGGGCGCGACTGCGCGCGCGCCGCGGCGCGACTGCCGGCGGCTGCATCGGCGCGGGCGCGGGCGCGGGCTGCCGCGGTTCGGTCGGCACGTAGGGCGCCTCAGGGCCGCGCTCGGACAGATCCACGCGCGCGCCTGCGTTCACCACGATCTCGCGCGCGTCACCGCGGCTCGACAACGCGACCCGGCCGGCGGTGACCACGAGCCGACCCCGCCCCGATTCGTCGACACTGAGCTCGAAGGCGCATCCCAGATCGGTCACCACCGCCCGTGGGGTCGTCACCACGAAGCGGCGCGGCGGCGCGTCGATGGTGGCGGCGAGCGCGCCGCGTGCGAGCTGCAGCTCATGTCGCAAGGGTCCGGTGGCGACGATGCGCACCCGCGTTCCCGGCGCGAGCTCGACGGTGCCGATGTCGGCGACCGCGAGCTGCACGCGCCCGCTTTGGGTCTCCAGCCAGGCGCCGATGGGCAGCCGCGTCGCGCCCGTGATTGGCTGGCCGTCGCGGGTGGCGGCGCCGTCGCGCACCAGCGCGGCCCAGCTGCCCGGGGGACCGCCGTGCTCGCGGTCGCGCGGGTCCCCCGGTCGCCACGGCTTGGCGACGAGGAGCACGAGCAGCGCCGCCGCCGCCGCCGACAGCGCGGCGGCGAAGACGACGGAGCGCCGCGCGCGCGGCATGGGCAGGCGCGGCGCCGCGCCGCGGTAGGCGTGGGGCGCCAGCAGACCCTCGAGGCGCTCGACGTCGGGATCCGGATCGCCCTGCTTGTCGAAGAGGTAGTCACTCACGACGCGGCCACCTTTCCGTCGACGCCCAGTTTCTCACGCAACAGCTTCATTCCGCGGTGCAGGTTGATGCGTACGGAGCCGGGCTCGAGGCCGGTCACCGCCGCGATCTCCGGGCCGCTCATGCCCTCGCACAGGCGCATGACCAGGGTCTCACGATAGGCGTCGGGCAGGCTGCGGATCGCGGCCAGCACCTGGTGCGCCTGGGCCACATCGCTCGAGCTCGGGCGATTGGCGTCGGGCCAGCCGTCTTGCAGCGCCTCGGTCGGGCGGCGGCGACGGTGGCAGTCGACGGCGCGGTTGCGCGCGATCGTGCCCAGCCAGGCGCCGAACCCGGCGGCGGCGTCGAGCTGCGCCAGCTTTCTCCAGGCGACGAGGAACACCTCCTGCACTTGATCTTCGGCCTCCGCCGGCGGCAGGCGCGCCAGCAGGATCGCGTGCACCATGCCGGCGTAGCGCGCGTGCAGCTCCGCAAACGCACGCTGGTCGCCAGCCGCGGCGGAGCGGATCAACTGAGGCAATGGATCGCTCACCGTCCCCTATTGGACGCACGAGATGGCAAAAGCGTTAGCGCGCGGCGCAAGTAGGCGTGACGGTAGAAGAAAGAGAGGCGCCGGTTTGCGCGGCGACCCGCGGGGTGGCAGGCTCGAGCTCACTAGGAGGAGGGTGACCTTGCCACAGCCTGACTGGAACTCCCGGTACGCCGCCGGCGACCTGCCCTGGGACACCGGCGAGCCTGATGAGCACCTCGTCGAGCTCGTGCGCAGCGGCGTGGTCGCTCCCGGACGCACGCTCGAAGTAGGGTGCGGGACCGGGACCAACGCCTGCTGGCTGGCCGAGCAGGGGTTCGACGTGCTCGGCGTCGATCTTTCGGCGCTGGCCATCGACCAGGCGCGCGCCAAGGCGGCCGCCGGGCGCGCCTGTCGGTTCGAGGTCCTCGACTTCCTGGTCCGCGAGCCGGCCGGCGCTCCGTTCGACTTCGTCTTCGACCGCGGCTGTTTCCACGTCTTCGACGAAGCCGGGGAGCGCGCGCGGTTCGCGGCGCGGGTGGCGGCGCTGCTCGCTCCGGCGGGGCTGTGGCTCAGCCTCATCGGCAGCACCGAGGGGCCGCCGCGCGACGTCGGTCCGCCGCGCCGGTCGGCGCGCGACGTCACGGGAGCGATCGAGCCGGCGCTCGAGCTGTTGCGGCTCCACTCGGTGTACTTCCGCGCCAAGACGGAGTCGCCCGCCAAGGCGTGGCTGTGCCTGGCGCAGCGCCGTGAGATCGCGGCGCAGCCGTCGACCCGACGGGGTCCCGCTTCACCCTAGCAGGGTGTTGAAACTCGCTCCGCGTCGCCGCGCTTGGTCTTTTCGCGAATCGCTTCGTTGCTCCTCGGTCAGTTCCCGACGGGGAGCTTCCCTCGTCGCGCCTCGCGCTTCGCGAAAATCCACGTCGCGCGGCTCGGTCCGGAGTTCTTCAACACCCTGCTAGTCGCGTCGCATCGTCGTGCCGCCGCCACGCTGGGTCAATGCCGTTCACTGTGGCCCAGTCGTAGCGGGCCGGCTTGGGCCGCGGAGGTCGTGAGGCGCCTGGTTCTAGGTCGAAGTCGCCTACCTCCGCGGCCCAAGCCGGCCGCTACTACCCGGGCAAAGTGAACGGCATTGATGCTAGGGTTGCCGCGATGATGCGGGTGGTGCTCCTCGGCGCGCTCGTCCTCGCCGGTTGCGGCAAGCCGACCGCGGGCTGGCACGTCCGCGGCGACCTCCTCCGCGCTCCCGACGGTCGCGCCGCCATCTTGCGCGGCGTGAACCTCTCGGGCGCGCAGAAGAACGCCCCCTATCTCGACGACAAGCAGCTCGCCGACTACCAGCGCATTCGCACCGACTGGGGCATGAACGCGGTGCGCTTCGTCATGACCTGGGCCGCCGTCGAGCCCGACGAGGGGCGCTACGACGACGCCTATCTCGACGGCGTCGCCGAGCGCCTCGGCTGGGCGCAGGCCTCCGGGCTCGCCGTCGTGCTCGACATGCACGAGGACGTCTACGGCGAGGGCTTCGGCTTCGACGGCGCGCCCCGCTGGGCCTGCGACGAAGCGCGCTACGCCGCGTTCGTGCCGCAGATGCCGTGGTTCGTCAACACGATCGATCCCAACGTCGAGGCCTGTGTCGACGACTTCTACACGCGCGCCGATCTGCGGCAGCGCTTCGCCGCCGCCTGGCGCCACGTGGCCCAGCGGCTGGGCGCCGCGCCGGCGGTCGTCGGCTTCGACGTGCTCAACGAGCCGGAGTGGGGCTCGTATTCGATCTTCGACTTCGAGCAGGATCGACTGACGCCGCTGTACCTGGAGGTCGCGGCGGCGGTGCGCGCGGCGGCACCGGGCTGGGTGGCGTTCCTCGAGCCGGGCGCCAGCCGCAACGCGGGCATCGCCACCGGGCTGACCAAGATGCCGATCGCAGACGTCGTCTATGCGCCGCACTCGTACGATCAGTCGGCCGAGGGCGGTGGCGGCTTCGATCCGTCGCACCGCCAGCAGATCCTCGACAACGTCGGCAAGCTCGCCGGCGAGGCGCACGCGCTCGACGCCGGCCTGTGGATCGGCGAGTACGGCGGCGTGGCGTCGGCGCCGGGGATCGTCGACTACATGACGGCCCAGTACGACGCGGCAGGGCAGGTGTCCGCCGGCACCATGTACTGGTCCTACGACAAGAGCGACGGCTACGGGCTGCTCGCTCCCGACGGCAGCGAAAAGAGCGAGCTCCTCGACGTGCTGGTGCGCCCGTACCCCGAGCGCGTGGCCGGCGATCCGATCTCGTACGCGTTCGACGCTGCCACCGCCGACCTTCACGTTCAGCTACATCCCCGACCGCGGGTCGAAGCTGCCCACCGAGATCTCGGTGCCCGCGCGCAGCTACCCGAACGGCTATCAGGTCGACTGCGGCGGCTGCCAGTACGAGGAGCGCGCGGGTGAGCTCGAGATCGTCACGCCCCCGCCGGCCACGCCGGCGACGGTGACCCTCCAGCCCTGAGCGGCGGCGCGCGTCGCGCCGACGTCGTACGCGTTCACGTCGATTTGACCCAGGCGCCACCGGGCGCTCGTGGGCCCTTGCCTATGGTGCTCGCGCCAAACGGCAAGGAGGATCCCATGAAGCGAAGCAACCACTGGTTCACCCGTCCGCGCGCGCTGCTGGCGTCGACGCTGGCGCTGTCACTCGCGGCGGCTCCCGCCTGGGCGTACGGCGATCGCGACGACGGCGCGACGGCGACGCCGATCAAGCACCTGGTCGTCATCTTCCAGGAGAACGTCTCGTTCGATCACTACTTCGCCACCTACCCGCACGCGGCCAACCCGGCGGGCGAGCCGCCGTTCTACGCGCGGCCGGGCACGCCGGCGGTCAACGGCCTTGGGATTCCGTCGCTGATGGAGCACAACCCGAACGCGACGGCGCCGTTCCGCCTGGCGCGCGCGCAGGCGGTCACCTGCGATCAGGACCACGACTACGCCGACGAGCAGGCGGCGTTCGACTTCGGCCTGATGGACAAGTTCGTCGAGTTCACCGGCAACGGCGGCACCGGCTGCGATCACGACAGCTGGTGATGGGCTACTACGACGGCAACACCGTCACCGCGCTGTGGAACTACGCCCAGCACTTCGCGATGAGCGACAACTCCTACGGCACCACGTTCGGCCCCTCGACGCCGGGCGCGCTCAACCTGGTCTCCGGCCAGACGCACGGCGCCAACGCCAGGCAGATCGCGGGCAACGTCGAGCAGAACACCGTGATCGGAGATCCCGATCCGGCTCTCGCGCTCGACGATTGCACCAACCCGAGCCGGGCGCAGGTGCAGATGTCGGGGGACAACGTCGGCAACCTGCTCAACAAGCGCGGCGTCACCTGGGGCTTGTTCGAGGGCGGCTTCCGGCCCACGTCGTGGAGCGCCGGCGGCAAGGCGGTCTGCGGGGCCACGCACACCGGCCTGGCCGGCGCCGTCGGCGACTACATCCCGCACCACCAGCCGTTCCAGTACTATCCGTCGACCGCGAACCCGCACCACCTGCCGCCGTCGTCGACGGCGATGATCGGCCGCACCGATCGCGCGAACCACCAGTACGACCTGGTCGACTTCTGGGACGCGGTCGATCGCGACCACATGCCCGCGGTCAGCTTCCTGAAGGCGGCCGCGTACCAGGACGGCCACGCCGGCTACTCCGATCCGCTCGACGAGCAGCAGTTCCTGGTGGAGACGATCAACCGGCTGCAGAAGACGCCCGAGTGGGACGAGACCGCCGTCATCATCTCCTACGACGACTCCGACGGCTGGTACGACCACGTGATGCCGCCGATCGCGATGACCTCGTCGACGCCGGTCGACATGCTCACCGGCCCCGGTGCCTGCGGCGTGCAGCGGCAGGGCGCCTATCCGGCGCGCTGCGGCTACGGCCCGCGCCTGCCGCTCCTTCTGATCTCGCCCTGGGCGCAGCAGAACGCGTCGACCACACGATCACCGATCAGTCGTCGATCCTCCGCTTCATCGAGGACAACTGGAACCTGGGCCGCATCGGCCACCAGTCGTTCGACGCGCTGGCCGGCTCGCTGCACGACATGTTCGACTTCCGCGGCGGACACCGGGCGCCGCGGCTCTTCCTCGATCCGGCGACGGGCCAGCCGCGCTGGTAGCGGTCGGCTGATCCGCGCCTCTTTCAGCGCGCCATCGGCGCGCGGTCGTCAAAGGCGCTGCCGAACTTCGTGGGCAGCCCGAACAGCCGCAGGCGAATGCGATCGAGCAGCGCCGCCGGGATGATCTTCGGCAGCGTGGCCAGGATCGTTGCATTCTTGCCGACCGGATAGCGCACCCGCGGCCTGGGCGACGACAGCGCGTGGTGTACGGCGCGGGCGACCACCTCGGGTGGGCTGCCGTGCTGCTCGCGTTCGTAGCCGTGCCGCAAGAAGGTACGCATCATCTCGGCGTAGCGGGCGGCGCCTTCGGGCGGCAGCGCGCGCAGCGCCGCTTCGGAGGCGTCGCGCGTCTTGTCGACGGCGGGCGTGGCGATCGTCGCCGGCTCGATCATCGAGACGTGAATGCCGAAGGGGCGCAGCTCCAGCCGCAGCGCATCGGTCAGCGCCGCCAACGCGCTCTTGCACGCGCACAGCACGCCGAAAAACGGGATCGTGATGCGGTCGCCGATGGAGCACATGTTCACGATGCGGCCGCGCGCCTCGCGGATGAGGGGCAGAAAAGCCTGGGTGACCGCGATCTGCCCGAACACGTCGACCTCGAACTGCTGCCGCAGCAGCTCGCCGCTGGTGTACTCGAGCGGCGTGACCACGCCCACCCCGGCGTTGTTCACCAGCCCGTCGAGCCCACGGTCGTCGAGGCGCTGGCGCACCACCTGCATCGCCGCGGCGATCGACGCCGCGTCGGTCACTTCGAGCGCGACCGGGATCAAGGTGGGGCTCTGCGCGGTCAGAGAATCGGCGTCCTTCTGCTTGCGCACGCCGGCGAAGACGCGCCAGCCGCGCTGGGCCAGGCAGGTCGCGCAGGCGCGGCCGATGCCGCTCGACGCGCCCGTGATCAGGACCGACGGGGCGCTCACGGCTCACCTCCGAGCGGCGTCATCGCCCGATGCGCGGGGACGACCACGCCCGCGCGAGCGATCGGCACCGCGGCGAGCGCCTCGCGGTAGGTGCGCAGCTGGGGCTCCCAGCCGAGGTCGCGACGAATGCGCGCGTTCGAGACGGGCAGCCGGGCGCGGCTCAGGATCTCGACCGCAAAGGGGGCGAACGGGCGCAGCAGCCAGGCCGGGAGCGCTCGGGGAGGGGGAGCCTGCGTCAGCCGCACCAGCTCGGCCAGGTAGTCCCGGAGCTCGACCGGCTCGTCGTCGACGACGTTGTAGACGCGGCCGGCCGGCGCCCGCTCGAGCGCGTCGGCGGCCGCACGCGCCGCGTCGCCGACGTCGATCCACGAGTGCAGCGCGCGGCCGCCGTCGAGGAGCGGCAAGCGGCGATGGCGCACCAGCTCGAGCATCTGCTGCGTCGACGGTGCCGCGGCGCCGTGAAACATGCCGAAGCGCAGGGAGATGCCCTGGATCCGTCCCTGCACGCTCGCTCTGTGCACCTGCCGCTCCATCGACGACAGGGCGTTGATGATGCGCTGCACGCCCGGGCTGCGTTCGCGACCGGGTGGCTGATCCTCGCCGACGGGGGCGGAGAACGGCCCGAAGCCGTAATAGAAGACCATCGACTCGCACACAAAGCGGCGCGCGCCGACGGCGATGGCCGCGGCCAGCAGGTTGGCCGTTCCCCGCTCGCGCAGGCGATTGGTCGGCTCGACGTGCGACGCCCGCAGGGGCGAGCCGGTGAAGCGCGTCGCCACGTCTACGACGGCCTGGGGAGCCGCCCTCGCCACGACGGCGGCGGTGGCCGCCGGATCGAGGAGATCGGCGGCCATCGGCTCCGCGCCCAGCCGCGCCAGCAGCGGAAACTTCGCCTCGCTGCTCGCCAGCCCGACGAGTGAATGCCCGCGCCGAATCAGCTCGCGCACCAGCGGCTGTCCGATGGTTCCGCTCGCGCCTGCGACCAGTACTCTCATCTTTTCACCCTTGCTGTGCGCGCCCGATCGCGGCGCCCAGCGGTTGGAGGACCCGCATGACGGTCGTCCTGCCTAGACCGGCTGCACGGCCTGCGGGATCAGGCTGTGCCGTTGGCGGTCGGCCGGCTCGAAGAAGGCGCGACCGATCGCGAACAGGCCTCGCTGCGGGATGAAGAAGTCGCCCAGATGCGCCTGCTCGGCCAGCCGCCCCGGCGGTCCCAGGATGCGCCCGCCGATCGAAGCCGTCGACGAGCGCAGGCCCCACACCAGCTTCGGGTTGGTGAGGAAGAGCTGGCCGTTGGGCGTGTGCCCGGTCAGCCCGAGCCGCCCGGCGTGCAACAGAGGTCCGGCGAGCCGCCCCATGAGCCCGAGGATCGCCGGGCTGCGCCACAGCCGGTCCGGCAGGATCCGCCCGAGCGCATTTACCAAGCGCGTCGACGCGGTCGCCTCCAGCTCGACCGACCAGAACAGCTCGGCCGAGGGGATCGCGACCTCCAGCCGCTCGGGCTCCGGCCAGCGCACGTCGATCGGCGCCACCAGCGCGTGTGCGATCGCGCTGCCGAAGTAGCGCGGGCAGGCTTCGAGCGGCGGGAGATCGGACCAGAAGGTCCATTCGCCGTCGGGGTTGCGGTGCCAGACGCTGGTATAGGCATGCCCCAGCGACGAGGCGGGGAAGCGCCGCATCGCCAGCACGTCTCCGCTCTGGAACGGCGCCGCCATCACTCCGTAGCCTAGGAAGCGCTCGTCCGCTCCCTCGGGCAGCGCTCGATCGCGCTCCATCTGGGCGACCATTCCGGCGACGTCGTCTCCTCTGCTCGCTCGTGCAGACATCCTGCGGTCAGAGCGTTTCAATCGTCGTGCCACCGCCGGCGCGCCGATCGGCGTCGCCTGCGCTGTTCTCAGTAGATCCCGGGAATGATCTTGCGCGTGGTGCGGGCGTACTCCGCGAACTCGGCGCCGTAGTGCTGTGCCAGGTGCGCGTCGAGCTTGGGGGCGTTGTAGAAGGCGAAGAAGCAGAACAGAAAGATGGGAACGAGCGTCGCCCAGGGGTTGCCGCTGACCAGGGCGTAGCCGCTGACCCAGAGCAGGTCGCCAAAGTAGTTGATGTGCATCGACCAGCCGAACAGCCCTCCGGTGTACAGGTGGCCGCGATGCTCGGGGCGCCGCTTCCACAAGTGGCGCTGCAGCTCGGAGCCGCTGTTGAGGAGTGAGCCGATCGCGAACAGCGCGATGCCGAGGTCGGCGGCGGGGCCGAGCGGCCGCCAGGTGCGCAGGGTCATGAGGGCGAAGCCGACGTAATAGGTGGCGAAGGCGAGCGGGACGCTGAAGGTCTCCTCGAGCGGGATCCGCCGCGCGAGCAGTACCAGCATCATGAAGGTCATGCGCAACAAGACGACCACGTTGAAGGCGAAGACGGCGGCGCGGCGACCTGGGTCGGCGGCGGCGGGCCAGTGCATCCAGCGGGCGAAGGCGGCGCCCCAGTCGGCGAAGAGGATGCGCCAGGAGAGGTAGAGCAGCGCCAGCTCGGCGGCGATGATGATTGTCTTCTGCGGCAGGCTGCGTGACTTGGCACCGTAGAGGTCCATGCGCGCACAGTAGCGCAGCCGCATGGCGGCGGGGCAGGGCGCGCGCTCGCCAGATTTGAACGCGGTCTTCGTACTACGGAGCGATGACCGCAACGGCTTGTGCTGCCGGCAGCTCCCGATCCTTCGGCCGTCGGCCGCGCGCGGCGATCGGAGCCGTGGCGGCAGGCGCCTGCCTCGCCGCCTTCGCCCCGCGGCGTGCCGGCGCCGACCTCGCGGTCGCCGGCCCCGACCCATCGGGCTGGGAGGAGCGCTGTCAGGAGAGCCTGGCCAGCCAATGGCAGCGGCAGGTGCCGGGCGCCTCCCTCTTCGGCAGCATCGAGCGCGACACCGCGGAGTGCGAGCGACGACGCGCGCCGCCGTCACGCCGCCCGCAGCTCGTCGCCTTCGCCCGCTTCGAGCTCGACGCCGACCAGTGTGTTCCCCTCGTGGTGCTGGCGGTCGGCGCGACGCACGGCTCCTACGGGCGCTCGGCGTGGTCGCAAGGGCCGGTGCCGGCGCGGCTCGCCACGTGGCTCCCGGCGCGCGCGACGCAGATGCCGATGCCTCCGCCGCCGACGGTGTGGCAGCGACAGGCCAACGGGCGCGCGGCGCTCTTGTACCTGGCGCCGCGCTGGGGGCTGGCGCGGCGTGGCCTCGAGCGCGTGCTCGAGTCCTGTCTGGCCTCGACGACGACGCCGCCGCCGGTCGCGCCGGAGAGCGCGGTGCGCGATTGCACCCCGCAACAGTGGCGCGCGCTCAAGCGCGCTTCCCGCCGCGACTGCCGCGGCGAGCTGTGCCCCGAGCTCGTGCGGGACCTATCGGAGAAGATCTTTTGCGACGGCGCCGAGCCCGACACCCCCGACAATCGGCAGCGCTGCGCCGCGGCGGTGATGATGCGCGAGGGCCCGGGGCGCTGCCAACGCATCGGACCGCAGCGCTACCGGATCAACGTGGACTGCTGGGGTTGGGAGGTGCGGCTCTCCGAGCGCACGGTGAGCGGAATTCGCGCCACCGGCGAGTGCGATTGAGTGAACCGCCGATCAGTTGCTCGGGGTCGGGTCGGGCGCGACGATGCGGCCGGGCGCGCCGTTGGCGCCCGCGGCGGTGTGGCACGAGTTGCAGTCGCCGCTGGTGGCGGTGCTGACCATCGGCCGACGCGCCGACCCGCGCACCACCGCCACCGTCCAGGGCGACGGCCACAGCTCGAGCAGGCTCTGATCGAGGAAGTTCCCCGAGGAGTCGACGTCGAGCAGGTGCGAGGTGCCGCCGTTGTCGACGATCTCGACCTTGACGTCGGTGACGCCGAGGCACAGGTCGGCGTCGTGGTAGGTCGGGTAGACGGTGCCTGCGATGTAGATCGGCTTGCCGATGGCGAGGTGGCAGACGCCGCACGCCGTGCCGGGCGCCATCGTCTCGGCGGGGATGAGCGCGAGCGCGCCGGCGGCGCCCAGGGTGCAGTTGGTCGGCATGCCGCCATCGCCGATGGCGATGCCGCCGTCGACGACCGTGATGCCGCCGCCGGCGCCGCCGTCGCTGCCGTTGCCGCCGGTGCCGCTGCCGCCGCTGCCGCCGCCGCCGCCGGTACCGTTGTTGCTCCCGTTCGGGACGGTCGGGACCTCGCGACATCCGGTCGCGGCCGCGAGCACGATACAGGCGAAGAAGAGGATATTCGCGTGACGAAGCATGTCGCTCCCGTTGGCCTGGCAGATGAGTGCCGCACTGCGTAAACCGGGGCCACGGCGACGGCGGGTCGCCTATCGGGGGCGGGCGGGCACGATCTCGTCGAGGCGGCCTTCGCGCGCCAACAGGAAGTAGCTCGGCGTCGCCAGCAGCACCGGGCCGAGCGCGAGATAGGACCAGCCGAGCAGGAGCTCGACACTGCCGCGGTTGACGGCCACGATCGGATCGCGCAGCCGCCCCATCGGCCCGCGCGTGCCCGCCGAGTAGTCGAGGAGCAGGCCGGGCCCGCACGGCCGCGGCGTCGGGCCCAGCGCCCCGACGCCATAGTGGCCGAAGCTCTTGAGGGGGACGGACGGCCCGTCGATGCCGGTCTGCGCCAGCCGCACGTTCCAGCCGCGCAGCCGCCCGTCGTGCGGATCGCGATGGAAGGTCTTGCGGAAGGTCTTCCACGTGAGCGCCTCGATCGCGCGCGGCAGCCCGAGCGAGATGCCGCGGTACTGCGAGTCGGCGAGCGCCGCTTGGTCGATCGCGTGGCCCGCGGCCAGCGCCGCCGCCAGGCCCGCGGCATCGAGCGCCAAAAGCTCGTCGCGCGTCACGGCGTCGCCGCGACGCCGGCCGGCAGCGTGAACGCCCGCCGCCGGATCGCGTCCCAGGTCCCGCGCGGAGTCGCCGGCTGCGCGCTGCACCAGTCGAGGTAGGCGAAGAAGGTGATGTCGGGGTCGCGTGCGTCGGGATCGGGCAGCGACAGATCACCGGCGCGCGCCCGCTCGGCGGCGGCGAGCAGGCTCTCGTGGTAGCCCTCGAACACGGCCAGGTCGCGCAGCCAGGCGGCGCGCGGATCCGCGCCGGTCACCACGGCGCGGGCGCGCTCCACCAGCTCATCGAGCGCGCCGGGATCGAGCGACAGCATCTGCAGGTCGTACGCGAACTGGTGCCGGTCGTGGTGGGCGGCCAGAAGATGGCGCAGGACGCGCTCGCGCGAGCTGACGAGGCCCGAAAGATCGAGCGGCGCCACGGCGCGCTCGGCGAGCAGAAAGGGCAGACGCAGCGCGCGCCACTCGAGCGCGCGGGCGCGCCAGCTCGCGCGCACCGGCGCTGCGGTGCAGGTGCCGACCGTGTCGCCGCGGAACGCCACCCGGTGCGCCATGCGCAAGACGCCGAGCGCGACCTGCCACAGGTTCGGCGTGTCGGCGACCAGGCCGCTGCCGCGGATGCGCTCGAGCCGCGCCTCGACGCGATCGGGATCGATGAGCAGCGCGTGCGCCCACCACGGATGTCGGCTCATCCTCTCCTCCTCCTCGGCACGTCTGCCAGCGTCGCCTCGTCGCGGCGCGCCAACTCGGCGAGCACCAGCGGGATCGCGGCCCGGTCGCCGGTGCGAGCCCACTCGATCAGGAGCCGCCAGCCGGCGACGTTCGCTTCGGGTGTGCCGTACATCGCGTCCCGGAGCCACGGCATGCCCTGCAGGATGGCGACGATGGGGTTGAGGCAGAGCTGCAGCACGGGGCTGTGCGCCGCGGCGAGCAGGGCGGCCACGACCTCGACGTCCGCCTGGGCGATCGCCGGCGCGCCCGCGCCCGCGGCGGCGAGCGCGGCGAGCGTGTCGACCGCGGCCGAGATGCGTGCAAGCGCCGCCCGGCTCACGCCGCCGGCGAGCCGCTCGAGCAGCGCGGCGGCCAGGTGGCGGCGTACCAGCAGCAGATCGGCGGCGATGGCGGCGGCGTCGCGCCCGCGCGCGCGCTCGATGAGCGCCGGCAGGAGGTCGGGCCCGGCGGCGCGGCGAAAGTCCCGCACCACGTAGCCCGAGCCCTGGCGCACCGAGAGCAGCCGCGCCTCGGCCAGCCGGTCGAGCGCGCTGCGCAGGGTGACGCGCGAGGCGCCGAGCGAGGCCGCCAGATCGCGCTCGGGGGGGAGCCGCTCACCGACCGGGATCTCGCCGGCGAGGATGCGGCCGCGCAGGGCGTCGGCGCAGGCGTCGACGGCGGAGGGGCGGGGCGGAAGGGGGTCGAACATGATTGGTAGGTTGGTCCTACCAATCGATTTTGTCAACCGCTCAGGCGGCGTTCGCCACCGGCTCGGGCGCGGCGGAGGCCGGCGTCGAGGCGACCAGGAAGGGCGACGCCCCGCCGGCGACCAGGTAGCGCACCGACTCGTAGATGAAGATCCCCGGAAAGACGACCCACAGGATGTTCATGCCGAAGAACTTGAGCCAGGTGTCGACGAAGCTGACGGTGTTGACGTTGACGAAGTGCGCGAACAGCTCCGAGCCGAGGTACATGAGGGTGCCGTACACCTCCATCACCGAGACGATGAGCAGCGCCACCGTGGCCCGTTGCAGCCGCCGCCGCCGCGCCTGGTACACGACGTAGAAGTTGAGGAAGCCGCCGACGGTGGCGGTGATGACCTCGAGGACGAGGATGAACGAGTCGGCGTGCAGGTAGCGCCGATCGGCGACGCCGTACAGGGACCAGATCCGCCGCCAGCCGTGCAGCGCGGCGGGGCTGTCGAGGTGCCGGCTTACGACGCACCAGCCGAGCTCCCACGTGAAGTGAACGATGCCGGAGACGAGCGACCAGATGATGACGGCGCGACGGAGCCTTTGAGCTTGATTCATCGTGTCCCTTTGGCTGCGAGTGCCTGGTGGTGTAGCAGCCGATCACGGCGTGGCCACGGCGAAGATGGCGACGCCGGTCACCCCGCTGCGCGCCCGGTCCGTGCCGCTGGTGGCTCGGCTCGGCGGCCCTACAACCTCCGCATGTCTCGTCGCGATCGAATCACCGTCGGGCTGCTCGCCTTCTTCATGCTCATCGCCGCGACGCTCGAGCTCTACTTCGTCGCCTGCCACCGCGATCTGCCGGCGCGCGCGCACACGCAGCTGTTCGCGCGGCTGTTCGCCATCTACGGCACCGCCGATCGCGCCTACTTCGATCCGGTGTCGCCGCTGGCGCTGGCGCTCGAGGGCATCAACGTCTTCGTGATCCAGCCGCTGTGCCTCGTGCTCATCTACGCCATCGTGCGCGGACGGCCCTATCGCTGGCCGCTGCAGCTCGGCATCGGCGCCTACCTCGCGCTGTCGGTCGTGCTCTATTTCCTGGTCGCCATCGTCTCCGGCTACGACGGCATGCTCGAGCGCAGCGGCAAGAGCTTCGCGCTCTTCTACGGCGCCAACCTGCCCTGGCTCGTCGGCTACGGTTGGCTCGCGCTCGAGGCCGGGCGCACCATCGCGCGCCAGTTTCGCGCGGCGCCGGCAGTGAGCCGGCGCGTGCTGTCCCTGCGCCCGTCCCCGGGCCGGCTCGATCCGCTGCCGCGTGGCTGAGGGCGCGCGCCGGCGTCGCGATCGCGAATTTCCTGCAGTCGCGCCGTGCCGGACGCACGCTTTGCGCGCGCTGGGCGCGGCGGCGCCGGGATCGGCGGGCACAGCCCCTGCAGGCGGTAGAAGCCATGAGCTTTGTCGAATCGCCGAGTCGCTATCTGTTCTTCACCGGCAAGGGCGGCGTCGGCAAGACCGCGCTGGCTTGCGCGACCGCGCTCCGCCTGGCCGACGAGGGCAAGCGGATCCTGCTGGTCAGCACCGACCCGGCCTCGAACCTCGACCAGATGCTCGGGGTGGCGCTCACCAACCATCCGACGCCGATCCCGGGCGCCCCCCGGCTGTCGGCGCTCAACATCGATCCGCAGCGCGCGGCCGACGAGTACCGCGAGCGCGTGATCGCGCCGTATCGCGACGTCTGGAGCGCGTCGCAGCTCGCCGATCTGCAGGAGCAGCTCGCCGGCGCCTGCACGATCGAGATCGCCGCGTTCGACGAGTTCGCCGGGCTGCTCGCCGGGGAGGAGGGACAGCAGTTCGACCATGTCATCTTCGACACCGCGCCCACGGGCCACACGCTGCGCCTGTTGAGCCTGCCGCGGGCGTGGACGCGGCTTTCTGGCGGCGAACACGCGCGGCGCTTCGTGCCTCGGACCGCACTCGGGGCTCAAGATGCGCCAGGATCGCTTCGCCGCCGCGCTCGCCGCGCTCGCCGACGCTCGCCGCGCCACCGTCGTGCTGGTCACCCGGCCCGACCATGCGGCGCTGCGCGAAGCCGATCGCACCTCGGGCGAGCTCGACGCGCTCGGGCTCGCGAACCAGGAGCTCGTGATCAATGCGGTGTTCGAAGCGCACGATCGGAGCGACCCGATCGCCGTGGCGCTCGAGGAGCGCGGCCGCGAGGCGCTCGACCGACCTGCCGGAACGGCTGCGGCGCCTGCCGGCGCAGCGCGTGCCGCTGCGCGGGTTCAACATGGTCGGGCTGCCGGCGCTGCGGGCGCTGCTGCGGCCAGAGGCCGCGCCGCCCGACCGCGGCGCTTCGGCGGTGGCAGCCGCCGTCGCTGCCGCCGCTGGCGGCGCTCATCGACGACCTGGCCGCGCCCGGGCACGGCCTGATCCTGGTGATGGGCAAGGGCGGCGTCGGCAAGACGACGATCGCGGCCGCGATCGCCGCCGAGCTGGCGTCGCGCGGGCTGCCAGTCCACCTGAGCACGACCGATCCGGCGGCACACATCGCGTCGACGCTGGCGGGGCAGGTGGCCAACCTCGAGGTCAGCCGCATCGACGCCGCCGTGGAGACCAAGGCGTACGTCGAGCGCGTGATGGCGACGCGCGGCCCGCGGCTCGACGCCGAGGGCCGGGCGCTGCTCGCCGAGGACCTGCGCTCGCCCTGCTACGAGGAGGTCGCCGTCTTCAGCGCGTTCTCTCGGCTCATCGGCGAGGCGCGCCGGGGCTTCGTCGTCCTCGACACGGCGCCGACCGGCCACTCGCTGCTCCTGCTCGACGCCACCGGCGCCTATCACCGGCAGGTGGTTCACGGCTACAGCGCGCAACATGGGGGGCAGGTCGTCACGCCGCTGATGCGGCTTCAGGATCCGGCGTACACCAAGGTGCTGCTGGTGACGCTCGCCGAGACGACGCCGGTCTCGGAGGCGGCGCAGCTGCAGGCCGATCTGCGGCGGGCGCGCATCGAGCCGTTCGCCTGGATCATCAACGGCAGCCTGGCCGCGGCAGGGTCGCGCGATCCGCTGCTCGAGCGGCGCATCGCCGCCGAGCTCGTGCAGATCGACGAGGTGCGGCGTCAGCACGCCCGGCGGGTCGGCATCGTCCCGTGGACGCCCCAGGAGCCGGTGGGCCCGGAGCGGCTGCTGGCGCTCGCGCGGCACGGCGGCCGCACGTCGCTGGCGCCAGCGGTCGCTCACCCGAGCGCCGCGTAACCGCGGGGTAACATCGACAGCCGCGCGTCAGATTTCGCTCGCGCGCGCGCAGAATCCGGCATAGTTCAGGCATGCCGTCCGACCGCTCGAGTCTGTCCGCGTCCGACGCGCTCACCCGCCTGCGCGAAGGCAATCGGCGCTACTCGCAGAACGTGCGCAGCGTCGATTCGCTGGTGAGCCACAGCCGCCGCGACCTGTCGCTGCAGTCGCCGTTCGCCGTCGTGCTCGGCTGCTCCGATTCGCGCGCTCCCGCCGAGATGGTCTTCGATCAGGGGCTCGGCGACCTGTTCGTCATCCGGGTCGCCGGCAACATCGTCGCGCCGTCGCAGGTGGGCTCGGTCGAGTTCGCCATCGAGCGCTTCGACACGCGGCTGGTGGTGGTGATGGGCCACACCCTGTGCGGCGCGATCGACGCCACGCTGGAGGCGATCACCAGCGCCCAGGGACCGGCCTCCCAGAGCATGGGATCGATCGTCAATCGCGTGCGTCCTGCCATCGAAGCGCTGGTGCGCACCGACCTGGCCGACGATCGGGAGCAGCTGCGTCGCGAGGCCATGCGCGCCAATGTGCGCGCCTCGGTCAACCATCTGCGCCACGGCTCGGAGATCATCGAGCGGCTGGCGCTCGACGAGGGCCTCCTGGTGGTCGGCGCCGAGCTCGATCTGGCGACCGGCGAAGTGGTCTTCCTCGACGAGGCCGCCGAGCCGTCGTCGCGCGAGCAGACCAAGGCGCGCTGAGGGTCAGGGCCGGCGGCGGCCGGACGGCCCGGCCAACGAAGTGGCGACGATCCGCCGCAGCTCCAGGATGTCGAACGGCTTCTTCATGACCGCGCACGCGCCGGCGGCGCGACAGCTCGCCTCCATGTCCTCGGAGACGAAGCCGGTGACGACGAGGACCGGCATCTGGGGCGCCGCCGCCCCCAGGACTCCCAGCGTCTCGATTCCGTCCATGCCCGGCATCATGAAGTCGGTGATCGCCAGATCGAAGCTCCGCGTCCCCAGCAGCTCGAGCGCGGCCGCTCCGCTCTGCACGGAGACGACCTCGTAGCCCACCGGCTCCAGCACCATCGCGATGGTGTCGCAAATGTCGGGCTCGTCGTCGATGACGAGCAGCGCGGGCTTCGCCGTCACGGCCGCTCCCCAGCGACCGCGGGCAGCCACAGCTCGAAGGTGGTGCCGCCGTCGACGGTGCTGTCGACCCTGATGCTGCCGCCGTGCGCGTCGACGATCCGGCGCGTCAGGCTGAGCCCGAGGCCGGTCCCCTTGCCGACGTTCTTGGTGGTGAAGAACGGGTCGAAGATCCGCGGCAGCACGTCGGGGCCGATGCCGTGGCCAGTGTCGCGCACCGAGAAGCGGACGCCCGGCTGCCCGCCCGCCGGGGCGCTGGCGCCGTGGACATCGATCTTCCCGCCCGCCGGCGTGGCGTCGAAGGCGTTGGTGATGAGGTTCAGAAGCGCGGACTCGATCTCGGTCGCGCAGACCTCGACCTGTGGCAGCGGACCCGCGGCGGCATGCACGGTGAGCTGCACCTGATGGCGCCGCTCGTGGCTCGCGGCGAGTCGCGCCACCCGATCGAGCAGCGTGCCGGCGGGGATGCGTTCGCGGGCCGCCGAGCGTTGGCGGGCGAAGTCGAGCAGGGCGCTCACCAGGTTGGCGCAGCGGCGCGCCTGCCGCTCGATCGCCTGTAGCGGACGCAGCGCCGGCGAGGGCTCCCTGGTCTGCTCGAGCAGGACCTGCGCCGAGCCAAGGATGACGCCGATCGGATTGTTGAGCTCGTGGGAGAGGCCCGCCGCCAGGGTCCCCAGCGCCGCCATCTTGCCGGCCAGGACCAGCTGGTCCTGCGCCTCGCGGAGCTGGCGGAGGTTGGCATCGAGCCGGGCGTTGGCGTCGGCGAGCTCCGCGGTGCGGCTGCGCACGCGCACCTCCAGGTCGGCGGCGAGATCCGCGAGATCCTGCATCAGGGTCGCGCTCTCGATGGCGCTCTCGATGTGCCGCGTCAGGAGCTGCAGGAACGCCAGGTCGCGCTCGCCCGGCAGCGGCTCGTGGAACGTCACGATCGAGGTGGTGCGCCGCGCCACCACAAAGCCGAGCGGGGTGCGCTGACGCCGCCACAGCGGCAACAGCAGGTAGGGCAGCTCGCCAGCCGGCGCCGGCCCGAAGAGCGCCTGGCAACAGTCGACGAACGGCGCGAGCGCGGCGCTCGGCTGGAGCCCGGGGCGTTGCGCGAACAGGATCGGGTGCCGGAGCTCGCCCTGCTCGAGCGCGGGCTGCATGGGCGCGGACCACTCGGCGGCGATCGCCTCGCGCCCGGCAACGGCCCGGGTGGCCACGGCGGCAAGCGCGCCGGCCGAGCAACAGAGGCCGACGACCTGCTCGAACGGGAAGACCGCCAGCACCGTATCGGCCGCCTGCGCCAACACCTGGGTCGGCCCCGAGCTCCGGCCGGCCGCGAGCGCGAACGCGTTGAGGGCGTGGATGCGCTTGAGCTGCGCGTCGACCTGGCGCTGCGTGCGGTAGAGCCGGCTCTCGGTCTTGATGAGGCGCTTGTGCTGGTCGCTCAGCGCGCGATTCTCTCGCTGCAGCTCGGCGATCCTCGCCTCTGCATCGCCCGCGCTCATCGATAGAGCGCGCAGAGCACGACGGTGTAGTTGTGGAAATAGGGCCGGCCCATCATGGGCGCGATCTCGCCGTAGGTGTGGAAGCCGAGCCAGGGCGTGTCGCGCCCGAAGGCCTGCTGCATCGGCTCGATCAGATCCTTGGTCGTGTGCTCGCCGAAGAGCATGCGGCCCCGGCCGGTGCAGTCGAACTGCAGCACCGCCAGCGGGGTCTGTCCCGGACGCCGCCCGGCGATGCGCGCGGCGGAGCGGATGGCGGTCTCGCGCACCTGCTCCGGATCGCGGCGCGCCATGAAGACCTTGGCGCCGGGGCGCAGCTCTCCGGGAAAGAAGAGGGCGCCGTTGCTCTTGTCGAGCTTGAGCGGCACGCGGATGACGAACGCGCCGTAGCCTTCGCCGGCCGGGGCGGGCAGTGCCTCGGCCAGGCAGGAGTACGACACCGCCAGCCCGTCGAGATCCTCGGAACCGTCCTCCAGGTACTCCTGGACCACGCTCCAGGCGGGCTGGCCGTCGATCTCGAACACCTGGCCGCCCTGCGCGCGCGTGACCGTGCGCTCGGTGCCGACGACGTCGCAGCCGTGGCTGACGTCGAGCTCCAGCTCGAACCGACCGGCGACGAGCACGCCGGCGACGGCGTCGGAGAGCACCGCGCCGTCGTGATACTGGTAGGTGCGTTCGAAGTGCATCATCTCGCCCGCGGCGCCGCCCACGATCGGGATCGGCCGCTCCAGGCTCTCCTCGAGCCCGGCGAACAGCTCCGCGCTCTGCAGCGTCAGCCCGTCGGGAAACAGCAGCAGGAGGCGGCCGTCGCCGGTGCCGGCGATGCCGGCACCCAGCTCGCGTCCGCAGCGGCGGGGCTCGGCCGCCAACCCGCGCGCGCTCAGCGTCACGAAGCGCAGCTCGTCGGAGGCGATGGCCATGACCGCGACGGCGTGCGAGCCCTCTTCGGAGCCCGAGCGGGTGATGATCCCCTCGGCCGAGCAGCCCGATAGCGGCGCGCTGCCGGTGACGGCTCTGACCCCGGCGATGAGCTGCGCCTGATCGTGTCCGGTGGTGGCGAAGACCAGGACCAGCGCCGGCGCGCCCTCGAGGCGGGCGGTGGCCTGCGCCGCCGCCTCGTCTCCCGCACGGTAGCTGTCTCGACTCTCGCTCCTGCCCACGCCGACGCTGGTATTCACAGGTGGTCCCCTTTTCGCTCGACCGTCAAAAAAGACCCGAGCGGCGTCGACATCCGTCAGTTCGCCTCGACGGCGCCGAGGCTACACGCGCTCGGCCGGCTGTTGCCGCGCTGATCGATCTGTGGGCAGCCGCTGCCCTGGCCGATCGCCGGGCTGCCGGCGGCGGGGAGCATGGTCGCGGTAGGGCCGCCGTTGTCTTGCAGTGGCCCGAGCTGCGGGTCGGCCACGGTGATCGACGCGGCGCAGAGCGTGCCGCCCCCCGGAAACTGCAGGTTGGCGCCGCCTTGGCCGTGCGCCTTGGCGCAGTTGGTGGTGCTGTCGAGCGTGCCGCGGACGTTGTTGGCGACGATCGCGTTCTGCAGGCTGACGCCGGCGTCGCCGCCGAAGAGCCCGTCGCCCGTGTTGCCGGCGACGGTGACGTTGAGGAAGGTCCCGGTCACCGCGTTGGCGAACCAGACGCCGCCGCCGCCCGCGGCGCTGTTGCCGGCGATGGTGACGTTGGTGAGGTTGGCGACGGCTGACTGCCCGATCCAGATGCCGCCGCCGTAGTGGCCGTGGTTGTTCGAGAGGGTCGTGCCGCTGAGGTTGATGGTCACGTTCTCGAGGTAGAGGCCGGCGGCGTTGCCGCTGTTGGCGTCGACCGAGTTGCCGTCGAAGGTGCAGCGGTCGATATCGACCGGCTCGTCGTTGTAGCCCACGCGGAACAGCGCGCCGCCGGCGGCGTTGGCCTGATTGCCGGTGAAGCGGTCGCCGCACAGGGTGAGCGAGATGTGCGCGCCGTCGTAGGAGAGGGCGCCGCCGTCGCCGCCGTTGCCGGGGTTGCCGCCGGTGCCGGTGGCGGAGTTGTTGGCGAAGGTGGAGTTGACGATGGTGACGTTCTCGTCCTGGGTGCCGACCGCGCCGCCGTTGGAGCCGGTGTTGTCCGAGAAGGTGCTGCCGACGATGGTGAGGGCGCCGATGCCCTGGCCGTTGATCGCACCGCCGGAGACGTCCTGGCCGCTGGTGGCGCACTGGTCGTGCGAGAAGGTGCAGTCGATGACGGTGAGCGAGCCGCCGTCCTGGAAGATGGCGCCGCCGCCCTGGGTCGTGCTCGTGGTGTTGGCGACGTCGGAGGTGAAGCCGTCGATGAACGACAGGTGCTGCACGGTCAACAGCGGCGTGGCGACGTTGAAGGCGCTGGTCAGGTGCAGGATGCGCGAGCTGTTGCCGCCGCTCAGCGTCACCGTGCCGCCGCCGTCGAGGGTGGTGTCCTTGGCCACGGCCAGCTCGGCGGTCACGCTGATCGTCACCGGCGCCGCGCCGCAGTCGAAGGTGATGATGCCGCCGGTGGCGACGGCCGCGCGCAGGGCCGCCTCGGTGCAGCTGGCGGCGCTGCCGTCGCCGACGACGGTCGTCGGCGACGAGGTGTCGACCGCCTGCGCGGGCAGATCGCAGACCGCCTGGGGTGGAGGCGGCGCCCCCGCGTCCTGCCCCGGGTGGCTGCCGGAGCCGCTGCCGCAGGCGGCCAGCGCCCCGCACGCGAGCGCGCAACAGAGACCCCTCATGATGGCAAGGATATCACCTCCACAAGGAGGTGCGCGAGCGCGAGCGCGGTCAGCGCAGCCGATCCGCGCGCGACGTGCGCGGGCGCCGTCAGCGCAGCCGATCCGCCTCCACCGCGACGGCGCAGTCGGTGCCGCGCGACGCCCAGCAGCGCGCCGCCGAGGGCGAGGTCATGCCGGTCTCGCGCTCGTCGTCGGCGCCGCCGTCGTGCTCGGCGATCTCGATGGGGGGTAGATGCCGCTTCTGCAGGAGCTCGCCGATCGGCGCCACCTCGGTCTTCACCAGCGTCTGGAAGTCGTGCTGCACGTCGTCGAGCTCGCGCTTGAGCGCGTCGATGCGCTCGAGCTGGTAGCGCGCCGGGCGGCCCTCCCAGCCGTTGATGCGCGCCGTACACGATGTCGAGGTGCTCGCGGATGCGCTCCTCGCCGGTGATCGCGCCGCCCTCCTTGGTGGCGACGATCTTCTTGCTTGGTCTCGTCGAGCTTGCTGCGCCAGCGTCGCGCAGCTTGCGGCGCCAGCGGGTCGCCGGCGGGCAGCGCCTTGCGCGCGCGCCGCGGCCGCGCCGCGCGCGCGCGTCGATCCGGTCGACGAGGTCGCTCATGTCGCCGAACAGCGCGTGCGACGCGCATCGACGGCGTCGAACTGCGCCTTGCGATCGGCGAGCGTGAAGCGGCGCGCGGCGGTCGAGGCCGATCGTCGAGCTTCGTCTCGACGACCTCGCGTGCCGCGTGGTCAGGCGCACGCGTGTAGCGTGCCGGGCACGACGCGCGGCCCCTGCGTCGGCGTTGAACGCGACCTGCGCCGCGCGCGGCACGCGCGGCGGCTTGACGCTGCATCGACCACACGACGCGGTTGATGCCGCGCCGCTTGGGCGGCGCGAGCGTGTCGACGACCTTGCCCGTGGCGTCGAGGATCTCGAGCTTCATGCGGCCGAAGAGCGTGGCGCGTGCGCTGGTAGTAGGTGATCACCGCGCCGACGGGCGGGTTCGCGCCCGACGAAGGTGGCGTCGCCCTCGACCCAGCCGCCGAGCGCCGGCATGCGCTGCTGCACCGGCCGCGCCGGGCAGGAACGCCACCGCCTTCGCGAGCGTCTCCGGCGTGAGCGCGCGCAGCGGCGTCAGGTCGTCGACGATCCAGATGCCGCGGCCGTGCGTCGCGAGCA
This sequence comes from uncultured delta proteobacterium, assembly GCA_963816965.1. GTDB lineage: Bacteria > Myxococcota_A > Polyangia > Palsa-1104 > Palsa-1104 > JAQBQH01. Next base: position 696,067 of record CAWFMP010000004.1, on the reverse strand, counting down.
CGAGGTCGTCGTCGCGCGGCTGGACCTGCGAGGTCGCGCACCGCGACCGCCGGGAAGTCGCCGCCCTTGAACTGCGCCCAGCTGCGCGCCGCCGTCGATCGAGATCCACAGGCCGAACTCGGTGCCGACGAAGAGCAGCGACGGCTTGACCGGTGTCCTCCTTGATCACGTGCGCGTAGCCGCGCACGCCCTGCGCCGGGCGCCGACGATGCGCGTCCAGCGTCTTGCCGAAGTCCGTCGGTCCGGTAGACCCACGGCGTCATGTCGCCGAAGGTGTGGCGATCGAACGCGGCGTACGCGGTCGCCGGCGTCGAAGCGGCTCGCCTCGACCCAGCTCACCCACGACGCCTTGCGGCAGCCCCGGCACGTTGCCGACGACGTTCGTCCAGCGTCTTGCCGCCGTCGCGCGTCAGCTGCAGGTTGCCGTCGTCGGTGCCGACCCAGATCACGCTTCGGCGTCCTTCGGCGACTCGCTGATCGAGTAGATCGTCGTGTGCATCTCGGCCGCCGAGTTGTCGACGGTGACGCCGCCCGACTGCTCCTGCTTCTGCTTCTCGGGATCGTTCGTCGTCAGATCGGGCGAGATGCGCTCCCAGCTGTCGCCGCGGTCGCGCGAGCGGAACAGGAACTGCGCGCCGATGTAGATCGTGCCCTTCTGCGTCGGGCTGACGTGCGATCGGCGTGTTCCAGTTGAAGCGCAGCTTCTCCTTGTAGCCGGCCTTCGGCTGGATGTCGCGCGCCGCGTGCGTGCGCCGGTCGACGCGGCCGATGTAGCCGCCCTGCGACTCGGCGTAGACCGCCGTCCGGGTCGGTCGGGTCGACGATCGCCCAGAAGCCGTCGCCGCCGTAGAGGTTCTCCCAGCGCGCGTTGGTGATGCCGCCCGGGATACGCCGAGTCGCCGACCCAGGAGCTGTTGTCCTGCAGGCCGCCGTAGACCTGGTACGGGATCCTTGTCGTCGACGCTCACGTGGTAGAACTGCGAGATCGGCAGGTTGTTCGCCTTCCACCAGCGGTTGCCGCCGTCGTAGCGAGATCCACAGGCCGCCGTCGTCGCCGCCGATGACGTGCTTGGGGTTCGTCGGGATCGATCCAGAGGTCGTGCCAGTCGCCGTGCGAGCCGCCGCCGGTGCTCGGCGAAGCTCTTGCCGCCGTCCTCGCTGACGATCAGGCCGACGTCGGGCTTGAAGAGGCGGTCGGGTTCGTCGGGATCGACGACCAGGTGCGCGAAGTAGAACGGCCGCCAGACCATCATCTGGCTCTTGTCGCGCTGCTCCCAGGTCTGCGCCGCCGTCGTCGGAGCGGAAGAGCGCCGAGTCGCGTCGACTCGATGAACGCGTAGACGATCTGTCGGGTCCGACGGCGCGACCGCGACCTCGATGCGGCCCCAGGGCGCCGGCGGGCAGGCCCTTGGCGGTCGCGGCGTCGAGCGTCGTCCAGGTCTTGCCGCCGTCGGTCGAGCGGAACAGGCCGCTGCCGCTGGCGGCGCGTCGGGCCCGTCGCCGCCGGAGCGGAACGTCCAGCCCTTGCGGCGGAAGTCCCACATGCCCGGCGAACAGCACGTCCGGGTTCTTCGGATCCATCGCGAGGCCGCGAGCAGCCGGTCGACAGGTTCGCGCCCTTGAGGACCAGCGACCAGGTCTTGCCGCCGTCGGTCGTCTTGTAGAGGCCGCGGTCCGGCGCTGTCGCTCCACAGCTTGCCGGGCACGCAGGCGTAGACGACGTCGCCGTTCTTCGGGTGGACGAGGATGCGGGCGATGCGCTCGGACTCGGGCAGGCCCATGTTGGTCCAGGTCTCGCCGCCGTCGGTCGACTTGTAGATGCCGTCGCCGATCGAGACCGAGTTGCGCGTCCACGACTCGCCGGTGCCGACCCAGACCGTCTTCGGGTTCGATGGGATCGATCGTGATGGCGCCGATCGACTGCACCGGCTGCTTGTCGAAGACCGGCTTGAACGTCGTGCCGCCGTCGAGCGACTTCCACACGCCGCCGGACGCGGCGCCGACGTAGACCGTGGTCTTGCCGTCCTCGTCGCGCGCGGCGACCGCGGAGATGCGGCCGCTCATCGTCGCCGAGCCGATGTTGCGCGCGCCGAGGCCGGAGATGACGCCGCGTCGAAGACCGGCGTGGCCGGCGGCGGCGCGGCGGCGGCAGCGACGCGGCCGACGGTCGCGCGCTGCCGGCCCGGCGACGATCGACGCGCGTCACCGCCTGCGCCCGCGGCGGGAAGCGGAAGAGCGCGTCGTCGACGTCGACGTTGACCTCGGCGCGCTCGATGGTCACGCGGCTGGTCTGCGGGCGCGCCCTTGCGGCCCGGTCTCGATCGAGAACGGGATCCAGACGCCGGCGACCTGCTCGTAGTCGCCGAGTCGGTCTCGCGTGACCTGCTCGACCCCGCGGACGCTGCGCACTGCTGCACCGATCGCGGATCTCGAGGAACGTGTCCGGGTCGAGGTAGATGTACTCGATGTCGCCGTCCTTGCGCGTGACGCGCAGCTTGTGCGCCGGCGGTGCCGTCGACGTCCTCGGTGCCGAGGTAGTCGACGCGGTGGCCCTTCTGCGCGCCAGTCGACGAGCGGGCCGTCGATGTCGGCGTCCTGCGCCATGCGCGCTTGGCGTCGTCGGCGGATGGCGCGCTGCGCCTCGCGGCGGCCCTCGAACGGCTGGATGCTCCACCCCTCGTTGCCGTCGTAGGCGTCGACGGCGGTGAGCCCTTGCAGCGTGAACTCGGTGCGGACGCGGCCGTCGCGTTGGTAGAGCGTGCCCACCTGCGCGTCGAGGCTGAACCCCTCGCCGCCGAGGTGCATGATGCCGGTCACGCGCAGCGAGCGGATGGCGCGGAGCTTGTCGGCCCCGCCCTGGGCGGCGATTGCGCGCGCGACGACCTCGTCCCGACCGAGCGCGTAGGCGGGGCTTGGCGGCGCGAGGATGGCAGTGGCGGCGACGAGGGCGAAAACGGTGCGCATGGGGGCCTCAATCTGTAGGAGGAGCGCAGTATACGAAGGCCCGGCGCGGCGTCGTGGGATTTCGTCCGCGCGCGCGCACGACTATACTGGCCCACCGGTTCTGCACCGCGCCCAAGGGAGACGATGCTCGGCTTCTCGCTTCCGCTTCTCATCTACGCCTTCGTCCTCATCCTCCACGTCGTCATCCCCGGGCGCTGGGTCGACGGCTACGTGCGCGACGCAGAGACGGGGCGACCGCTGCGCTATCGGCTCAACGGCCTGCGCGTCTTCGTGGTCACCGTCGCGCTGTGGGCGCTGGCCGCCGAGCGCGGGCTCATCGCCTGGGATTTCTTCTGGCGCGAGCGCTGGCCGATGGCGGCGGGCGCGTGCGCGCTCGGCCTCGCCTTCACGCTCGCCATCGTGCTGCCGGCGCGCCCGCGCGGCGCGCTGCTCGCCGATCTCTACCTCGGCCGCCTCGACAACCCGCAGTGGGCCGGCGGCCGCGTCGACGCCAAGATGTTCCTCTACCTCGTGGGCGCGGTGATGCTCGAGCTGAACGTGCTGTCGTTCGCCGCGCACCACGTCCTTTGCCACCCGCACGATCCGTCGCCCGGCGTCCTGCTCTACGCCGTGCTCTTCACCTTCTTCGTCGCCGAGTACCTCATCTTCGAAGAGGTGCACCTCTACACCTACGACTTCTTCGCCGAGCGCGTCGGCTTCAAGCTCGGCTGGGGCTGCCTCGTCTTCTATCCGTTCTTCTACTGCGTCGGCCTGTGGGCGGTCGTCGAACGGCCCAACCCGCACACGCCGCGGCCGCTGCTGGCGCTGGCGCTGGTCCTCTTCTTCGCCGGCTGGATCTTGTCGCGCGGCGCCAACCTGCAGAAGTTCCTGTTCAAGACCGCGCCCGGGCGGAGCCTGCTCGGCCTGATCGCGCCCGTGGCCGTCACCGCCGACGGCAAGCAGCTCCTGTGCAGCGGCTTCTGGCGGCTCTCGCGCCACATCAACTACCTCGGCGAGATCGTCATGGCGATCGGCCTGACGCTCGCGCTCGGTTGGCCGCTTCGCCCCTGCCGTGGCTCTACCCGCTCTACTACGTCGCGCTCCTGGTGCCGCGGCAGCACTTCGACGATCGGCGCTGCGCCGCCAAGTACGGCGCGCTGTGGGAGGACTACTGCCGGCGAGTGCCGTACCGCATCATCCCCTGGATCTACTGACCGGGTCGCCCGGCTATCGCTTCCCCAGCCCGCGCCCGGCAGCGTCTGCCGTCGGGTGGTACGTCGGCTCGCGCGGTGGCGACGGTGGGCGCTCGAGCGCCTGCCGGTCCCAGCGCCCGAGGTTGGCCGCCGCCTCGTAGCTGCTCTGCAGAAAGGCCATGAGCGCCGCGCGCGGATGCGGATCGAGGCGCATCGCCTCGTACGGCAGCAGGAATTCGCCGAGCGGCGCGTACCAGCGCGCGGCGCCGGGCGCGACCTGCGCCTCCTCGAAGCCGGCCGGGGGCGGGGCGGCGTAGGCGTAGAATGCCGGCTCCGGCCAGCGCACATCGCCGGGCCAGAAGCCGCCGCTCCAGCACTCGTGCGAATAGGCCTCGCGCGTCACGGCGTCGGCGGTGGGATTGGGGGGCGCGCGCCGGCCCGAGAAGCGCGTCAGCGCCAGATCGAAGCTGCCCCAGAAGAAGTGCACCGGGCTCGACTTGCCGACGAAGCGCGCGCGGAACTCTTCGAACAGCATCGCGCTCTGCCACAAAATCTGCCAGAAGCGCTCGACAGCCTGCCGGTCGTAGGTGGCGTGACGGTAGTCCGCGCTGAAGGGGATGGCGTCGGTGGGGATCTCGACCGGGTGGTCGTTGATGTGCACGTCGATGCCGAGCGAGGACAGAAGCGTGCCCAGGTTGCGGTAGAAGACGGCGACCGGCCGCCCGTCGAGCTCGAGCGCGCGCTCCTCGCCGTCGGTGGTGCGGACGCGCAGCCGGTGGTCGACGAGGTCGAGCTCGAGGTCGAACAGACGCCCGTCCCACGTCGTGGCGCCGGTGGTGAGGCCGCGCGCGGTCAGGTGCAGCGCCGAGCTCCAGTAGTGGTTGCTCAGCGGCGCCAGCTTGAGCCGGATCTTGCCGACGATCTGCGCATAGCGTTGCAACGTCGCGGCCGTCTCCTGCCAGGCAGGATAGGGCAGCGGGGGCCACGAGGTGCTCATGAACAATACGATAGGCCGGCTGCGCGCGCGGCAACCCGGGGCCCGATGCTATGCTCGCCGGATGCGCCGCGCCGGGGGGACGTTGGTGCTGCTCGCGCTCCTGGGAGGGAGCGCGCCCGCGTGGGCCTACGACGTCGCGGTCGACGTGGGCGCCGTGGAGGTGGTGGCGATTCCGGACCGCCAGCACCTCGGCTTCTATCCCTATCTCGGGCTCTCGCTCGTGTTTCCGTTCGCCAGGGTCACGCTGATCCCGCAGCTCGCCGTCGAGGCCGCGGCCGACGTGGGGCGCTGGGGATTCGTCGGCTCCCTGGTCGCCGACTTCGCCGTGCAGGCGCGGCTCGGCCTCGACGTCGACGTCACCATCCTGCATGACCAGCCGGGCGGTGATTTCGGCGCCGCCGAGTTTCTCGTCGGCGCGGGCGCGGGCTTCTCGATCTTCGCCGGCCGCTGGACGATCTCGCCCTACGTGAACGTGTTCGGTGATCTCTCGGTGCCGGGCTGGGCGGTGGTCCCCGGCATCAACCTCGCAGTGACGAAGTAGCCGGGCGACGGCGGAGGGCAAGCAACAAAAGGGGCAGGGCGAAGAGCAGCCCGCCGCCGGTGCCGCCGCCGGCGACGACGGAGCAGCCGCCGCCCTGGGCGCCGGCGCTGGCGCCGTTGCCGCCGGTGCCGCCGCTGGGACCGGCGCCGCCGGGGCCGCCGCCTTCGCCGATGCCCGTGGTCGCCATGTCGGGCGGCGCGACGATCGTGACCGCCACATCCGCCGTCGGCGCGACCGCGCTGCCGGTGGCCTTTACGGTGAAGCTCTGCATGGCGCCGACCATGCTGGTGGCGCCCGCGGCGAGCGTGAGGGTCGAGGTGCCGCCGGCGGTGGTCACCGACGCCGGCGAAAACGACGCGGTGACGCCGGTGGGCAGGCCGACCGCGGTCAGCGTGGCGTTCTCGGTCATGCCGCCCACCTTGGTCAGCGTCACCGTCGCCGTGCCCATGCCGCCCGCGGGCACGCTCACCGCCGCCGGCGCGACGGCAACGGTGAAGTCGTTGAGCATCACGTTCGGGTCGGTGACGATGCAGGCGTTGTTCTTGTTCGACCACTCCTTTTGCACCGTGAAGCCGGCGATGGTGCCCGCCTCGGCCGTGCCGCCGACCGCGCAGATGTCGCCGATCTCGCCGCAGTTGGTCTGCTGGTTCGGCTCGGGGTCGAGCCAGCCGGTGCCGTTGTCCGGATCGGTGACCGCCTCGATGAGCTCGTGCGAAGAGACGTCGGTGAAGCTGGCGAAGCCGGTCGGCCCGCAGCCCATCGCGCAGCTGCCGGCCTCCATGTCGGGCATGACGCCGTAGCGGACCAGCTGCCCGCCGGTGGCGGTGAACGAGTCGTGGTAGGCGCAGTAGTCGCCGTTGGCGATGCACGACGGACCGCTGCCGTCGCTGGGATCGATCCCGCTCGGAAAGTAGATCATGTACATGGTGTCGGCGTCCGGCGCCGGCAGCTTGTTCGCGGTCAGAAGGCCCTGTAGGTAGGCCTTGGGGTCCACCTGCTTGACCGTCGTCGGATTGGGGTTGGTGTCCTCGAACGACAGGAGAAAGCTGCCGCGGCTGATCTTGTAGTTGGTGGTGTTGTACTCGATGAGCCAGTCGAAGTAGGCGCTCTGCACGATCGCACGGTAGTAGCTCTCGAGCATCGCCTTGTACTTGTGCCCGGGGCTGTAGAAGACGTCGACCACCTTTACGTGCTGGATGAGCGGGCCGTTGCCGTAGGCGAGCTTCGGCGTGTCCTGGCAGGTGGTGCCGGCGGCGCCGGCCTGCGGGCGGACGAGGTTGCCGGTGCGCGGCGCGGCGAGCGCGACGCCTCCGACGGCGACGGTGAGGATGAGCGAGACGATCAGTCGGCGGCGCAGCAACAGCTTGAGACGTTTCATGCGCCGGGGTCACAGCAAGCGACGAGCCAGCTACATCGCCTCGGAATCCGCCGGGTTGCACGCCGAGTCGTGGCGCCGGCGCAACAGTGCGGGGCGGGCGCTCCCCCCGGATCGTCCACGGCCGCGGCCCCGGCCGCAGGTGTCAACGACGGCTCTCCGGGGTACAAGAGATCTTTCGTGAGTGGCATCGTCTTTCATGGGGTCGGGGCGTAGCCGATGACGGCCGCGGAGTTCGAAGCGCGCATCGCGACGCTGGCGGCGGCGCACGCCGACGTCCTCGGCTACTCGGAGTTCGAAGATGCGGTGGGCGTCGTCGGGCCGCTGCGGCGCGCCACCGTCGCCGGCGCCGGCCACGTCGTCGACGTCTACCTCTATCCCGACGGCGGCGCGGGCCTGCGCATCGACGGCCGCTGGCTCGCGTACGAGCTGGTCGACTACTCGAATCCGCAGACGCTGCTCGAGGACGCGTACGATCGCGCCGCCGCGGCCGTCGAGTGGATCGTGCAGCGAGCCTGAAGCGCGAGGTCCTCCGATCAACCCCAGGGTTCGCCTCGGTTGATCTAGCGAGGGCGAGCTGCGTGAGGCGGATCGTGGATGCGACCGGAGCGACCGACCGAGGAATACCCGTCGGTATTTCGACCGAGGGAGCGAGGACGCAGTCCTCGAGGCGACCGCACAGATCGTCAGTAGCAGGTCAATCGAGGCGAACCCAGGGGTTAGTTTGATGCCGCCATCAAACTTCACGCGACCACGCGACCAGCGAGGCGAGATGCCTCGGGGGCCGCGGCGAGACGCCCTGGCGACTGGTCACCCTCGCGCGCAACCTGCGGGCAGCAGCGCGGCGTAACACGAGTGCGGACGCGCGCTTCGCGAGCCCGGCGGCGCGGCCAGTCGGCGGCGCATCGGTTGCAACGCCGGAGCGTATGCGTCTCGCTCGTACGGTAATTGCCGTCGCACTCTGGGTCGCCGCTAGCGGCTGCACCCGGTCGAACGGATCGCAGCTCGGCGGCAACGGCGGCGGCGCGGGCGGCAATGGCACGCCGGGCGGCACCGGCGGAAACGGCGACGGCACGCCGCCGAGCGACGCCGGCGTCGTCCCGGGTGGCGACGCGGGCGGAGGCGGCGTCGATGGCGGCCCGACGACGCCGAGCGCGTGCAGCGGCAAGGCCGCGCAGCCGCTCGACGGGGCGTGGACGCTGCACGTGGGCGGCGTCGATCGCACCGTCGAGGTACACGTCCCGGCGGCGTACGATCCGACCAAGCCGACGCCGTTCGTCATCAACTTCCACGGCTACACCTCCAACGGCATGCAGCAGGCCGCGGTGTCGAACATGTCGGCGAAGGCCGACACCGCCCACTTCGTCGTCGCGTACCCCGAAGGCACTGGCTCGCCCACCGGCTTCAACGCGGGCGCCTGCTGCGGTCAGGCGGCGCAGAACATGGTCGACGACATCGGGCTGACCCGGGCGATCATCGCCGAGGCGGGGACCCGCCTGTGCCTCGACGGCAAGCGGGTCTTCGTCACCGGCTTCTCCAACGGCGGGTTCATGTCCCATCGCATCGCCTGCGAGCTCGCCGACGTGGTCGCCGCGATCGCGCCGGTCTCCGGCGTGCTCGGGATCCCGGCGGCGAGCTGCACGCCGGCGCGCCCGATCTCGGTGCTCGACTTCCACGGCATGTCCGACACCACGGTGCCGTACGGTGGCGACGCGCAGAACGGCTGGCCGTCGGTGCAGGACACCTTCACCGGATGGGCGATGCGCGACCATTGCCAGGATGCGACGCCGGCGCAGACCTATCAGAACGGTGACGTGACCTGCATGACCTACTCGCATTGCGATGCCGGCGTGGAGGTCACGCTCTGCACCGTCAGCGACGGCGGCCACGCCTGGCCGGGGAGCCCGGTGCCGCTGCCGGGAACTACGCAGAGCCTGTCGGCGACCGACGCCATGTGGACCTTCTTCTCCGCGCACCCGCTGCCCTGAGGGCGGCGGCGGCTTTCAGTGGCCGGGCGCGACGACCGGCGGCACCCGCCGAACCGCCCGGTCGGCAGGCTCGTGGATCGGCAGGCTGAAGCAGAACGTGCTGCCGTCGCCGTCGCGGCGCTCGAGCCAGATCCTGCCGCCGTGGGCCTCGACGATGGCCTTGGCGATGGAGAGCCCGAGGCCCGTGCCGCCGCTGCGGGCGTCGCGGGCGCGCCAATAGGGCTCGAACAGATGGCGAGCGTCGGCGGCCGCGACGCCGCTGCCGTGGTCGCTGACCGAGAAGCGAACCCAATCGCCGTCGGCGTCGACGCGGAGCATGACCGAGCCGCCGGACGGAGAGAACTTGAGCGCGTTGTCGACCAGGTTGACCAGGACCTGCAGCACGCGGCCGCGGTCGCAGTTGACATAGACCTCGGCGCTGCCGAGCTCGCGCAACAGCGTCTGCGATCTCGACGCCGCCAGGGTGCCGGCCTGCTCCAGGGTCTCCTCGACGATCGCCCGCGCTCCCACCGGCGCGCGTTCGAGGGAGAACCGTCCCGCCTCGATGGCCGCGACGTCCAAAAGATCGCGAACGAGCGCGCCCATACGCGAGGTCGCGCGGCGCATGCCGAGGAGCTGCCTGTGCGCCTGCTCATCGGCCCGTGGCTGCGTGAGCAGGACCTCGGTTCCGAGGAGGATCGTGTGCAGCGGATTCTTCAGCTCGTGCGAGACGGAGGCCAAGAGCCTGTCGCGGGCGCGGACGGCGTCGTCGCGCTCGGCGATCGCCGCCGCCAGCACCAGCGCGGTGATCGACACGATGGCCAGAAAGACCTGCAAAAAGGTGAGGCTCGTCGCCAGCCGGGCATGAACGAAGGGACCATGGCCGTGCGCGGTGCTCCAGATGGCGATGGCGGAGATGGCGAACGCGGCCGTGGTCGCGCCGCGCAGGCCGAAGCGCAGCGCGGCCCACAAAAGGAGCGGGAACAGCAGGTAGATCTGCGTGAACGCATAGTCGGCGGCGCTGCGCGTGTCGAAGACGACGAACGTGGTGACCAGGATCGACGCCGACAGCGCCGCCAGCTCGACCATATGGCCGAGGCCAATGCGTTCGGGGGGCGGGCGGTTGGGCCGAACGCTCCAGGCGAGCAGGATCGGCGCGGCGATGAGATCGCCGGCCGCGTCGCCGAGCCACCAGGCGCGCCAGGTCTCCAGGACGTGCCCGGGCGTGATGATGCCTCCGACCCGGAGGCTGAGGGTGCCGATGGTGGCGCTGACCATCGTGCTCAGCGTTGCCGCGAACAGCACCAGCCCGGCGACCCCCGCCAGGCGATCGGGAGCGGCGCGCAGACCCGTCAGGCGCCGGACCGCCCAGACCGCGAGCACGGCCTCGAGCGTGTTGCCGACCGCGATGCCCAGGGAGACGGCGACCGGCCCGCCGATCCAGACGTTGACGACGAAGGCGCCGATCGCCACCCCGGGCCAGAGCTGCGGTCCGCCGCGCAGAAGGGCAGCGAACGCGATGCCGGTAGCCGGCCACACCAGTGTGGCGAAGCCGCCGACCGCGTCCATCATCAGGCCGAGCTTGGCGGCGGCGATGTAGACGATCGCCAGGAGGAGCGCCAGCGCGCTATCAGGAAGGCGGCGGCCGCGGGTCGCGGCGGAGCTCATCCGCGTGTCCACGGCTCGAAGCTATCGCGCCCGGACGCCGGCGGCAATGGTGCGTGCCGGCGAGAGCCGTGAAGCCGCCCGACTCGGGCGCGCATCCAAGCCGCGACGCGGGAGCGGAAATTTGCTAGGTGGGAGCGGAAATTTGCTAGATCGATCGATGATGCGGACCTTGATCGTTGCGCTCGTCACCGTCGCCCCTCTCATCGGCGTCGGCTGCGATCGCGCTGGCACCGGAAGGTCGGGCGGTCAGGCGATCGCCGTGCGGCTGGTGACGCTGCAGCCGACGCAGCTGCGCGACACCACCGAGTACGTGGCCACGCTCAAGTCGCGGCGGTCGATCGTCCTCCAGCCGCAGGTCGACGGGCAGCTCACGCGCATCTTCGTCAAATCTGGCGACACCGTCGAGGCCGATCAGCCGATCATGCAGATCGATCCCGCCCGACAGCGCGCGTCGGTCACCTCGGTGCAGGCGACGCAGGCCTCGCGGCAGGCCACGCTCAACTACGCCAAGCAGCAGTTCGAGCGCGCCGAGCGACTCTACGAAGGTGGCGCCGTCTCGCAGCAGGAGCTCGATCAGGCGCGCTCCAGCTTCCACACCGCCCAGGCCGAGCTCTCGGCGCTCGAGGCGCAGGTGCGCGAGAACGAGGTGCAGCTCGACTACTACCGCGTCACCGCGCCGGCACACGGCGTGGTCGGCGACATCCCGGTGCGCGTCGGCGACCGCGTGACGCCGTCGACCCTGCTCACCACCATCGACGAGAACGGCCTGCTCGAGGTCTACATCTCGGTGCCGGTCGAGCAGGCGCCGCGCGCTCAAGCTCGGCCTGCCGGTCGAGCTCGTCGACGCCGACGGGCACCACGCTCGGCACCGGGCAGATCACCTTCATCTCGCCGCAGGTGGACGAGGAGACGCAGTCGGTGCTCGTCAAGGCGGTGGTGCAGAACGTCGACGGCCGCTGCGCGCGGCGCAGTTCGTGCGCGCGCGCGTCGTCTGGACGCACGCGCCGAGGGCTCATCGTGCCGGTGACGGCGGTGCTCGCGGATCAACGGGCAGTACTTCGCGTTCGTGGCCGAGGACAAGGACGGGCAAGCTGGTGGCGCGCCAGCGGCCGGTGTCGCTCGGCGAGCTCGTCGGCAACGACTATCCGGTGCTGGCCGGGGTCAAGGCCGGCGAGCGCCTGGTCGTGTCGGCGGCGTGCAGAAGATGGCGGACGGCGCGCCCATCCGGCCGGCGCCCCCCGGCGGCGACGGCGGGACGAAGTAGCGATGTTCGTCGACGTCTTCATCCGGCGGCCGATCCTCGCGACGGTCTGCTCGCTCGTCATCATGCTCGGCGGGCGCGATCGCCATCCCGACGCTGCCGATCGCGCAGTACCCGCAGCTGGCGCCGCCGCAGGTGACCGTCGTCGCGTTCTACACCGGCGCCAACGCGCAGGCGGTCGAGAGCGGCGGTCACGACGCCGCTCGAGCAGGCGATCAACGGCGTCGAGGGCATGAAGTACATGCACGTCGTCGAGCACGCAACAGACGGCGTCAGCCACGATCACCGTCACCTTCGACATCGGCCGCGACCCCGACCTGGCCGCGGTCGACGTGCAGAACCGCGTCAACCAGGCGCATGGGCCGCCTGCCCGACGAGGTGCAAGCACCACCGGCGTCACGGTCACCAAGAACACGCGCCGGCTTCGTGGTCGGCGCTCGGCTTCTACGCCGAGGACGACCGCTACGACGCGCTCGTTCATCAGCAACTACCTCGACGTCTACGTCGCGCGACGCGCTCAAGCGCGTGCCCGGGCGTCGGCGACGTCATCATCTTCGGCGAGCGCAAGTACGCGATGCGGCTGTGGCTCGACCCGGCGCGGCTCGCGGCGCGCGGCGCTCACCGCCGGCGACGTGGTGAGCGCGCTGCGCGAGCAGAACGTGCAGGTGGCGGCCGGGCAGCGTCGGGCGACGCGCCGGCGCGCGCCGGGCCAGACGTACCAGCTCAGCGTGCGCGCGCGTCGGGCGGCTGACCGAGCCGCGCCGAGTTCGAGAACATCGTCGTCAAGGCGGCGCCGGACGGCGCGCTGGTGCGGGTCGAGGACGTCGGCCGCGTCGAGCTCGGCGCCGAGAACTACTCGCCGACGCTGCGCTTCGACGGCCGCGAGGCCGTCGGCATCGGCGTCATCCAGCTGCTGCCGACGCCAACGCGCTCGACGTCGTACAGCGGCGTGCATGCGCCGAGCTGGACGCGGCTCGCGAAGCAGCTTCCCGCCCGGGCTCGAAGTGCGCGGCTCGCCTTCGACACACGCGGCGTCGTGCGCGAGTCGATCGCGAGGTGCTGCATGACGCTGCGTCGAGGCGATCGTGCTCGTCATCGCTCGTCATGTTCCTCTTCCTGCAGAACTGGCGCAGCACGCTCATCCCGGCGATCACGATCCCGGTGTCGCTCATCGGCACGTTCGCCTTCGTCAAGCTCTTCGGCTTCTCGATCAACACGCTGACGCTGTTCGGCATCGTCGCTCGCCACCGGCATCGTCGTCGACGACGCGATCGTGGTGATCGAGAACATCGAGCGGCACATGCGACGAGGAGCGGCAAGGCCGCGCGGCAGGCGGCGTCGACGCGATGGGCGAGGTGTTCGGCGCGGTCATCGTCATCGGCGCTCGTGCTCGTGGCGGTGTTCGTGCCGGTGGCGCTTCTTCCCGGGCACGACCGGGCGGCTCTATCAGCAGTTCTCGCTGACGATCGCGTTCTCGGTGGTGCTCTCGGTGTTCAACGCGGTCACGCTGCACGCCGGCGCTGTCGGCGCTGCTGCTCGACACGGCGAGCCGCGCGCACGGCCGGTTCTTCACGGCCGTCAACCGCGTCATCGACGGCGGCACGCGACGGCTACGTGCGCGCGCTCGCGAGCGCTCGCTGCGCCATCGCGCGCCGGCTGATGCGCTGCTGTTCGTCGCCGGCCTCGGCGCCACCTGCTGGCTCTATCGCGCGCGGTGCCGACCGGCTTCGTGCCCGACGAGGACGAGGGCTACTTCATCATCGATCGTGCAGGCGCCCGCCGGGCGCCTCGCTCGAGTACACGATCGAGCATCGCGCAAGCAGGCCGAGGCGATCCTCGGCCAGGATGCCCGAGATCGACGGACGTGCTTCTCGGTCGGCGGCTTCAGCTTCAGCGGCGCGGCGCCGAACAACGGCGATCGATGTTCGTGCAGCTCAAGGCCGTACGACGAGCGGCGCGGGCGCGGCGCACTCGGTCGCGGCGGTGCTCGGCCGGCTGCGCGGCGCCGCTGATGGCGATCACCGGCGGCGCTCGTCATCCCGTTCGCGCCGCCGGCGATCCAGGGCGTCGGCAGCTTCGGCGGCTTCCAGTTCGAGCTGCTCGACCAGACGGGCGGCGACATCGTCGAGACGCTGGCCGAGGCGACCACGGCACGCTGGTCGGCGCGGCGAACAAGCGCAGGCCGGGCTGGCCGGGCTCTTCGCGCAGCTTCACGCGCCAACGACCCGCAGCTGCGTCGTCGACGATCGACCGCGAGCAAGGCCAAGCAGCCTCGGCGTGCCGCTGCGACGAGGTCACCGACGCGCTGCAGGTCTTCCTGGGCTCGGCGTACGTCAACGACTTCGACTTCAACAACCGCGCCTATCGCGTCTACGTGCAGGCCGACCAGCCAGTTCCGCGCGCAGCCCGAGGACCTGCGGCAGTTCTACGTGCGCGCGGCGACGGGCGCGATGGTGCCGCTCGACACGCGTGGTGCGCGTGCAGCGAGACGACGGCGCCGCAGGTCATCAGCCACTTCAACCTGTTCCGCTCGGCCGAGATCAACGGCGTCGGCGGCGCCCGGGCTGAGCTCGGGCCAGGCGCTCGCGGCGATGGAGCAGGCTGGCGCGGACGGTGCTGCCGCCAGGGCATCGAGCTTCGCGTGGTCGGGCCTGTCGCTCGAGGAGATCAAGGCGGGCGCGCAGGCGCTGCTCATCTTCGGGCTCGGCGTGCTCCTCGTCTACCTCGTCGCTGGCGGCGCAGTACGAGAGCTTCGTGCTGCCGTTCATCATCCTGCTCGGCGTGCCGCTGGCGATGCTCGGCGCGCTCGGCGCGCAGTGGCTGCGCGGGCTTGCCGAACGACGTCTTCTGCCAGATCGGGCTGGTCATGCTGATCGGCCTGGCGGCGAAGAACGCGATCCTGATCGTCGAGTTCGCCGAGCAGCTGCGCGAGCGCGGGCATGTCGATCGCGGAGGCCGCGGTCGAGGCGGCGCGCATCCGCCTGCGGCCGATCCTGATGACGTCGCTCGCGTTCATCCTCGGCGTCCTGCCGCTGGTGTTCGCGACCGGCGCCGGCGCCGGCGGCGCGCCACTCGGTCGGCACGGCGGTGGCCGGCGGCATGATCGCCTCGACGTTCCTCAACCTGTTCTTCATCCCGGTGCTCTACGTGCTCGTGGAGGGCTTCCGCGAGCGGCGGGGCAGGGGCATCCCCGGCGGCGGTGACACGCATGCGTAGCCTGGCCGCGCTCTTGTGCCTGGCGGCGGCGGCCCACGCGGCGCCGGCCGAGCCGCCGCGGCAGCTGACCAGCCTGACGCTCAAGCAGGCGATCGGGCGCGCGCTGACGCTCAACCCGCGCGTGCTGCAGCAGATCGAGGAGCTGTATCGCGCCGAGGCGCAGGTCGAAGAGGTGCGCGCCACCGCCCTGCCGACGCTCAACGGCAACGGCCTGTACACGCGCATCGACGGGGCGCGCGTCTTCACGTCGGCGGCGAGCGGCTCGATGCCGGCCATGACCGAGACGCTGCAGGGCACCGACGCGGTCAGCGCCAACCTGGTGGCGGCGGTGCCGCTGTTGGCGCCGCGGCGCTGGGTGCAGTGGGCGCACGCGCGCACCGGCGCCGGCATCGGCTCGCTCGACGTGGGCGACATCAAGCGCCAGGTGGCGATCGCGGTCGCCACCGCCTACCTGCAGATCATCACGCGCAAGCGCGAGCTCGAGCTCAACGGGCGCGCCCGCGACACCGCCCGCGCGCACGCCGACTACACCCACGCCCGCCTTTTAGGCGGCATGGGCAGCCGCCTCGACGACACGCGCGCGCAGCAGGAGCTCGAGGCCGACGAGGGGCTGGTGGTGGCCTCGCGGCTGGCGCTGATGCGCGCGCAGGAGACGCTCGGCGTGCTCGTCGCGACCGAGGGGCCGGTCGATGCCGCCGAGGAGCCGTGGTTTGCGGCGGTCGATCCCACGCAGGCGGCGGCCGACGCGCCCAAGCTGCGCGTCGATCTGCTCGCGCTCGACGCGCGCCGGGGGCTGGCCGGGCGCATCCTGCACGACGACTGGGCCGACTACATGCCGGCGCTGACGGCGACGTTCGCGCCGCTCTACAGCTGGCCGTCGACGATCTTCACGCCCACGTGGAGCTGGCAGTTCCAGCTGGTGCTGACGGTGCCGCTGTACGACGGCGGGCTGCGCTACGGCCTGGCCAAGGAGCGGCGGGCGCTGGTGCGCGAGGCGACGCTGGCCCAGGAGGCAGCGCTGCGGCAGACGCGCTCCGAGCTGCGCATCGGCGGCGAGGCGGTCGACCAGACCGAGGAGGCGCTCGGGCGCGCGCGCCGGGCGGCGCAGCTGGCGCACGAGGCGCTGCGCATCGCCGACCTGGCCTATCGCGCCGGGGCGACCACCAACATCGAGCTCATCGACGCCGAGCGGCGCGCGCGAGATGCCGACACCGGCACCGCGATCGCCGAGGACGCGGCGCGGCAGGCGCGGCTCGACGTGCTGTTCGCGGCCGGCCGCCTGCCCTGAGCGGTCACTCCTCCTCGCGGCCGAAGAACAGCGCGATGGTGCCGCGGTCCTCGGCGCGGCAGAAGACGAACACGTGGTCGCCGGGCGCCAGGACCACGTCGCCCTGCGGGGCGACCGGCTCTTGCCCGCGCAGCACCATCACGATGGCCGCGTTCGGCGGAAACGGCACCTCCGAGACGCGCGCGCCCGACGCCGCCGCCGAGGGGCGCAGGTAGAACGAGTGGACGTCGCCACGCAGCGGCAGCGTCGAGGCGATCTCGAGCACCGCGGCCGGTGGCGGCGGCGCCTGCACCTCGACGCCAGAAAGCCGCGTCGCCCAGCGCACCGTGGCGCCGGGGACGATCGCGTTGACGACGACGATGAAGAAGACCACGTCGAAGATGTGCGCGGCCCCCGGCGCGCCGGCGAACATCGGCAGGATGGCGAGAATGATCGGAACGGCGCCGCGCAGCCCGACCCAGCCCACGAACGCGATCTCGCGGGCGGCGAAGCGGAACGGCGCCAGGCACAGCGCCACCGCCAGCGGGCGGGCGAACAGCGCCAGCACCAGGCCGAGGGCGAGGCCGGTCGCCGCCACCGCCACCAGCCGCGATGGGAAGCTGAGCAGGCCGAGCACCAGGAACATCAGCACCTGCCCGAGCCACGCCACCGCGTCGTGCACGCGCAGGATGCCGGTGCGGTAGGGCATGCGGCCGTTGCCGAGCACGACCCCGGCGGCGTAGGTGGCGAGAAAGCCGCTGCCGTGCGCCAGCGTGGTGGCGCCGAAGGCGGTGAACGCCAGCGCGATGGTGAACACGGGCAAAAGGCCGGCCGCGGCCGGGCGGGCGCGCGCCAGCAGCCAGCGGCCGCCCAGGCCGATGCCCACGCCGCCAAAAAGGCCGATCGCCAGCTGGACGACGATCTTCGCCGCCAGCGCCCCGCCCGTGGTCGGCCGGCCCGCCTGCCAGGCGGTCAGGGCGATCGTGAGGATCACCGCCACCGGATCGTTGAGGCCCGACTCCAGCTCGAGCGTGGTGGCGACGCGCCGCGACAGCGCGATGCGGCTTGTGCGCAGCACCGAGAACACCGCCGCGGCGTCGGTCGACGAGACGATGGCGCCGAGGAGGAACGCGGCCGGCCAGCCAAAGCCGAGCAGGTGGGCGGGGAGCGCCACCAGCGTCGCCGTCGCCACCACACCGGCGGTGGCGAGCGTCGCGGCGGGGGCGATGGCGCGGCGTAGGGCGGCGTAGGGGCTGTTGAGCCCGCCGTCGAACAGGATGAGCGCCAGGGTGATGGTGCCGAGGCGGAACGCCAACCGGTAGTTGGTGAAGGCGAGCCGTCCGAGGCCCTCGGAGCCGGCCAGCATGCCGAGGCCGAGGAAGAGCAGGGCCAGCGGCACGCTCAGCCGGCCGGCGACGCGGGAGAGCAGCACGCTCGAGATCATGAGCAGGCCCAGCGCGGCGAGCACGGCGGCGGTGGTGGCGGGCTCGGTCACGGCCCTGGGATCGTAGGCGCCGGCAGCGCCGGCCAAAGAGTAAGTCGGCGATTTGCCGGCGTTGTCGGCGCGGCTTCGTTTTGTGGTTGACGTTGTAATACAAAATATTATACGAGATGCCAATGGAGCCGAACAAAGGAGTTCCCATGAGCGACCTCGACGAGAACGTGAAATCTGTGTACGACGCCGCCCGCGAGCTGGTCAGCGACCTCGGCAAGCTCGGCGCCGGCTGGGTGCGCTACGGGCTGACCGTGGGGGAGTCGTCGATGCACGCGTCGGCGCGCACGCTCGACGAGGCGGCGCAGGCGCTGCGTAAAGTTGCGGAGCGGTTGCGCAAGGACTGACGCGCGCGTGTATAAGGAGACCCCATGAAAGCGATCGTCATCTTCTTCGTGGCCCACTGGGTGCTGTCGATCTTCGCGCAGACCTTCTTCCTGCATCGGTACGGTGCGCACCGGATGTTCACGATGAGCCGGTTCTGGGATCGGTTCTTCTACGTGTTCTCGTTCGTGGCGCAGGGGCCGTCGTTCCTGATTCCGCGCGCCTACGCCTTTCTGCACCGCGAGCACCACGCGTTCGCCGACAGCGAGCGCGATCCGCACTCGCCGCTGTACCACGACAACGTCGGCGCGATGATGTGGAAGACCAAGTCGAAGTATGACGCCTACGCCTACCGGCGCGCGGAGCCGGAGACGCGCTTTTTGGGCGGCACGCCGGAGTGGCCGGCGCTCGACAAGCTGTCACAGCGCTGGACCACGCGCCTCGGGCTCGGCGCGCTCTACGCGCTGTTCTATCTCGCCTTCGCCCCGTCGCTGATCTGGTTCGCGCTGTTGCCGATTCACTGGCTGATGGGCCCCATCCACGGCGCCATCGTCAACTGGTGCGGGCACAAGTACGGCTATCGCAACTTCGAGACCCGCGACGCCAGCCGCAACACGCTGCCGGTCGACTTTCTGACCATGGGCGAGCTGTTCCAGAACAATCATCATCAGCACGGCGCCAACCCCGACTTCGCCGCGCGCTGGTACGAGATCGACCCCTGCTATCAGGTGATGCGTGTTCTGCACCTCGTCGGCGTCATCGATCTCGACGGCGTGCCGGCGGCGCGCCTGCCGGCGGAAGCATGAGCGACTGGCATTCGGGACAGGAGCTTGCTGTAATACCGATAATGCCGAAGAAGAAACCTGCGCGGCGCGGGCGCAAGCCGATCCCGGACAAGGAGCGCAAGGACCAGCTGGTGCAGACGCGCGTGCCGGGCGAGCTGAGCCAGACCCTGCGCGACGCGGCCAAGAAGAAGCGCGTCACCGTCTCGCAGCTCATCCGCAACGTGCTCGAGGATACCTTCGATCTCGTCGACGACGTGGTCGGCGAAGCGGTCAACCTCGGCCAGACGGTGCGGCGCGATGCCTTGCGCATCGCCGAGTCGGCCAAGGGGCGCCGCAAGCGTGCGACGCCGCCGGAGTCGATCACGGCCGTCGACGCGTGGCAGGAGGTGCTGCTCAACCGCGACGTGGAGTGTGCGCGCTGCGGCCTCGCCATCGCGCGCGGCTCGCGCGCCGCCTTCGGGGTCGGCGGCGACCCGGCGGCGCCGAAGATCTGGCTCTGCACCACCTGCTCGCAGCGCCTCTAGGCGACCGCTCAGCTCAATGCGGTTCACTTTGGCCGAGTCGTAGCGGGCCGGCTTGGGCCGCGGAGGTAGCAAGGGGCGCTGCCGGCGTCGGAAGCCGGCATCGCCCCTTGCTACCTCCGCTCGACGCCTGGTGCGATGGACAGGCGCGACTTCGACCTAGAACCAGGCGCCTCACGACCTCCGCGGCCCAAGCCGGCCCGCTACTACCCGCCGAAAGGGAACGGCATTGCCGCTAGGCTCCTTCGGCGGGCGGCGGGGCGATGGCGCCCTTCTTGTCGGGAAAGCGCGGCTGCACCTGGTCGTAGAACGCGCGGAACACCTCGAAGTCGCGCGCCAGATCGCCGGTCGGCGTGAACGCCGGCCCCAGCCCCGCCACCTTGCGGCCGTAGTCGATGAAGCCGAGCACGATCGGGACCTTGGCGCCGCGCGCGATGTGATAGAAGCCGGTCTTCCAGTACGGCGCCCGCCCGCGCGTTCCCTCCGGCGGCACCGCCAGCGCCAGGCGATCGACCTGTTGGAAGCGGGCGATCGCCTGATCGACCACGCCGTGAGGCGCGCTGCGATCGATGGGCACGCCGCCCAGGCGCCGCATCACCGCGCCCATGGGAAAGGCGAACCAGGAGTCCTTGACGAACCACGCCAGCTTCAGCTTGTAGATGCGCGCAGCGACGAGCAGGATGACGGCGTCCCAGTTGGACGTGTGCGGCGCGGCGATGAGCACGAAGCGGTCGTTCGCCGGCAGCTCCCCCTCGGTGCGCCAACCGGCCAGCCTGAACGCGAGCTCCGCAAGTTTTCCCATGCCTCCTCATAGCGCGTTTCTCGGCGGTCGGGCAGGTGGCGGCATGCTATCAAGTCGCGGTGACTGACACCGACTTTGCAACACTGGGCGCTCCGGCCCCCCTGGCGGCGGCCTTGCGCGAGCGCGACTACCAGACGCCGACGCCCGTGCAGGCGCGCGTCCTCGAGGCTGCCGACGCCGACCTGCTGGTCTCGTCGCAGACCGGCTCCGGCAAGACGGTCGCCTTCGGCCTGGTCATCGGCCGGGCGCTGCTCGGCGACGCCGAGAAGCTCCCGCGCGGCGCGCGACCGCGGGCGCTGGTCGTCGCGCCCACGCGCGAGCTGGCGGCCCAGGTGCAGCGCGAGCTCGGCTGGCTGTTCGCGCGCACCGGCGGGCGGATCGCCGCCTGCACCGGCGGCACCGACCTGCGCGGCGATGCGCGCGCCCTCAGAAGCGGCGTCGACGTGGTCGTCGGCACGCCGGGGCGGCTCGTCGATCTGGTCGGCCGCCGCGCGCTCGACCTGTCGGCGATCGAGGTCCTGGTGCTCGACGAAGCGGACGAGATGCTCGACCTCGGCTTTCGCGAGGCGCTGGAGACGCTGCTCGAGGCCACGCCCAAGGAGCGGCGCACGCTGTTGTTCTCGGCCACCCTGCCGCCGGGGATCCGCGCGCTCGCCCGGCGCTTCCAGCGCGACGCGGTGGCGATCGATCCGCGCGTCGGCCCGCCGAGCGCGCACGAGGACATCCGCCACGTGGCGCACCTGTGCGCCGACGGCGAGCGCATCGCCGCGCTGGTCAACGTGCTGCGCCTGGCCGACGACGATCGGGCCATCGTCTTCTGCCGCACCCGCGACAACGTCGCCGACGTGCATGCCGATCTGACCGCGCGCGGCTTTCTGGCCACCGCGATCTCGGGCGACCGCGCCCAGGAGGAGCGGACCCGCGCGCTCGAGGCGCTGCGGCAGGGGCGGGTGCGCGTGCTCGTGGCCACCAACGTCGCCGCGCGCGGGCTCGACCTGCCCGACGTGGGCCTGGTCGTGCACGCTGATCTGCCGGAGAACGCCGAGGCGCTCACGCACCGCTCGGGTCGCACCGGGCGCGCCGGCAACAAGGGCGTCAACCTGTTCATCGTCGAGCGCGGGGCGCGCCGGCGCGCCGAGCGGCTGTTTCACGACGCGCACTTGAAGCTGCAGTGGACGGCGCCGCCCGACGCCGCGGCGGTGGCGGCGCACGATCGCGCGCGCGTCCTGGGCGAGGTCGCGGCCGCGGTCGGCGGGCCGCGCGATCCCGAGATCACGGCCATGGCCGAGAAGCTGGTGGCCGATCACGACGCCGTGGCGATCGTGGCCCTTCTGTGCGAGCGCGCGCTCGCCGACCGGCCGGCCGGCGAGAAGCTGAGCCGCGTCGAGCTGCGGGCGCCGTCGCCGTCGCCGTCGGCGCGGAGCGGAGCGACGCCACCGCCACGGCGGGGGGCGCCTTCGGGCGACATGGTGCTGTTCGAGGTCAACCTGGGCGGCAAGGACGGCGCCGAGGCCAACTGGATCCTGCCGCTCGTTTGCCGGCGCGGCGCCATCACCCGGCGCGAGGTGGGCGCCATCCGCGTCGCCCGCGACCGCACCGTGTTCGAGGTGGCGCGCGCCGCCGCCGCCGAGTTCGCGGCCAACGCGGCCGAGCGCGACCCCCGCGCCCCCCATGTCCGGATCGCGCCGGCGACCGGTGCGCTGCCCGAGCGCTCGTTCGCGCCGCCGCCCGCGCGCCCCGGCGGGCCGCGCCGGGCCATCACCCGCACCCCAAGAAGCGGCCGCGTGGCTGACCCCGGGGCGGATCGCGGCGAAGCCGACGTGCGCCTGCGCGTCCTGGCTCTGGCGCGCCGCTTCGGGTGGAACGCGACCTCCTTTCAGATCCTCGAGAGCGGCTTTCGCTATTGGTTCGATGGCGACGACGCCTGCGTCGCCTACAGCGACACCGGCGCGGCCTGGGTGGTGGCGGGCGCCCCCATCGCCGAGGCCAGCCGCATCGGCGAGGTGGCCCAGCGCTTCATCGCCCACGCGCGCGCCAACGGCCGCCGCTGCGCCTTCTTCGCCGCCGAGGCGCGTATCGCCGGCGAGCCGCAGCTGTCGTCGCTGCAGATCGGTGAGCAGCCGAGCTGGGATCCGCGCCGCTGGTCCGAGACGGCGAGTCGCACCGTGCGGGCGCAGCTGCGCCGCGCCGCCAACAAGGGCGTCCTGGTGCGCATGCTGTCGGCCGACGAGGTCCGCCCGCCCGGGTCGCCGATCCGCCAGGCGATCGAGCGCCTGATCGAGCGCTGGCTGCACGCGCGCGCCATGGCGCCGATGGGCTTTCTGGTCGACGTCCAGCCGTTCGACTTCTGCGACGAGCGCCGCTACTGGGTGGCCGAGCGCGCCGGCGAGGTCGTCGGCTTCCTCGCAGCGGTGCCGGTGTACGCGCGCGGCGGCTGGCTGTTCGAGGACTTCTTGCGCGACCCCGCGGCGCCCAACGGCACCGCGGAGCTGCTCATCGACGCCGGCATGCGCGCCGTCGCCGCGGAGGGCTCGAGCTACGTCACGCTCGGGCTGGCCCCGCTCGCCGGCGACGTCGGTACCTGGCTCAAGCTGGCCCGCCGCCTCTCGGCCGCGCTCTACGACTTCGCCGGCCTGCACGCGTTCAAGGCCAAGCTGCGCCCGCACAACTGGGAGCCGGTCTACCTCGCCTACGCGCGCGGCGGCTCGGGCAACCGCGCCCTGTACGACGCGCTGGCGGCGTTCGCCCGCGGCAGCCTGTTGCGCTTCGGCGGGGCGACGCTGCTGCGCGGTCCGGCCGTGGTGGTGCGCGTGCTGGCGGCCCTGCTGGTGCCCTGGACCATTCTATTGGCGCTCGCGCCAATCCGTTGGTTTCCGGACGCCCTGGCCAAGTACGGCTGGGTCGGCTTCGACGTCCTTCTGACCGTGGCCCTGTTCTCGCTGGCGATGCGCTGGCGTCCCTGGTTGGGCGCCGCGCTGGCCGGCGTCATCAGCGTCGACGCCATCGTGACGTTGATTCAGATCGTCGGCTTCGACGCGCCGCGCGCCGACGGCTTCGTCGATGCGGCGGTGATGCTGCTGTCGGTGGTCGGCCCCAGCCTGGCCGCCCTGGTCCTGTGGGGCGCGGTCGGCCACCGCCACAGCCGGCCGGCGTAGCGGGCGCAGCCAGTCGCCCACCGCCGCGACCGCGCGCCGGCGGACGGCGGCGCAGGCGACGATGCGATCGATGGTCTCTTGCAGCGTGTGCGCGCTCGAGCGCGGCGCCAAGAAGCGCGCCACGTCGCGCGCCGAGCCAGCGTCGCAGAACTGCTGCGCCGCGCCGACCAGCCAGCCGTTGCGCGGCAGGCGCTGGTCGAGCGCTTCGAAGTGCGCCTTGAGGAAGCTCCACTCGGTGGCGCGCGGCCGCTCGCCGCGGGCGGCGATCTCGACAGCCAGCCGCGGCAGCACCTCGGGCGGCACGGCGTCGGTCAGCGCCAGCCACAGCGTCCGGTGCAACAGGCGGGGCTGGCGGAACAGCGGCAGCGCGTCGAGGAAGCGCGCCCGCTCGGCGGGGCTGGTGGCCGCGCGCAGCCGCGTCAGGTAGGCCTGGTACAGCCGCGGGCCACCCCGTTCGCCCGCCAGCGCGACCACCACGTCGGCGACCGCGCCGTCGAGCGTGGTGGGGTCGGCCAGGTAGCGCTGCAGCGCGCGCGCGGCGTCGGCGAGGATCTCGGGCGAGCCCGCCACGCGGCCCAGAAGGTCGATGACGTCGGCGCGCGCCACGCGGGTCGTGTCGTCGTCGCCGGCGCGCGCGGTCCAGCCGAGCGAACGCTCGGCGGGCATGGCCAGGTCGTCGACGAAGCGGGCGAAGGCGGCGCGATCCGCAGGGGGGACGAGCTCGGTGGCGATGAACTCCAGCCGCGTGGCCAGCTCCTCGAGCACCGCCGGCGCGCGCTCGCCGCGCAGTCGCTCGACCAGCGCGAGGTAGCGCCCGATCGGAGCGCCGCCGCTGCGGACGTCGAACCAGGTGTCGGAGAGCAGGCCGGCGCGCTCGGCGGGAGCGAGCGCGGGCGCGCTGGCGTCGAGCGCGCGCGCCAGCGCCGGCGCGTAGCGCACGCGATAGAAGCCGATCCGGCCCGCGTTGGCATCGACCCACGCCGGACAGGCGCTGCCGCCGTCGATGCGCACGACCGAGTCGCGTCCGGTCACGACCGCGACCCGCGCCCCGCCGGGCCAGCGCAGCCCGAGGGGGATGGTCCACAGGGCACCGGCGCCGCTCGGCGTCTGGCGCAGCCGCAGCGTCAGGGTGGCGCCGTCGCACTCTCCGCCGACGGTGATGAGGGGGTGCCCGGCGGCTTCGAGCCACGGCCGCAGCGACGCCGCCAGCGGCCGGCCGGCCGTCTCCTCGATGGCGCTCCACAGATCGGCGGCGTCCGCGCTGGCGAACTCGTGCGCGTGCAGGTAGCGGCGGAACGCGCCCTGCAACGTACCGGGGCCGATGAGGCCCGCGAACATGCGCAACACCGCGGCGCCCTTGCCATAGACGATCGAATCGAACGCCGGGCGCGCCGCCTCCGCATCGATGAGCCGCACCGGATGCGTCGTCGGCAGCTCGTCGTCCGCGAGCGACTCGCTCAGCGAAGTCTGGAACTCGTCCCACGGCCGCCAGGCGGGCCGCCAGCCGTCGAGGATCTCGTGGGCGACGTACGTGGCGGTGGCCTCGTTCAGCCACAGATCGTTCCACGCGGCCGGCGTCACCAGATCGCCGAGCCACTGGTGCGCCAGCTCATGCGCCACCAGGCGCGCGATGCCGTGGGCGACCGCCGGCGATGCCCTCGCCTGATCGACGAGGATGCGATCATCGCGCAGAAAAATCGCGCCCGCGTTCTCCATGCCGCCCGGAGCGAACGCGGGCACGGCGACGAGGTCGAGCTTGGCAAACGGATAGCGGCGATCGAAGTAGGCCTCGAAGCGAGGCAACAGCGCCGCCGCGGTGTCGAGCGCGAAGCGGGCCAACGGCAGTTGATCGTCGGGCGCGATGACGGCGACCGGGGTGGAGCCGACGGTGGTGCGCAGCGCCGCCAGGCGGCCCACGGCCACGGCGACGAGATAGGTGGGCAAGGGCGGCGTCTCGGCGAAGCGGGTCATCTTCTGTCGGGCGTCGAGCGGCGTCACCTCTTCGATGGGCGTGTTGGAGATGGCGGAGTCGGCCGTGTCGGTGACGACGGTAAGCGCGAAGCGCGCCTTTTGCGACGGCGTGTCGAAGCAGGGGAACGCGCGCCGCGCCGACGACGGCTCGAAGTGCGTGAAGGCGTAGCGCCGGCCGCGCGACTCCGTCTCGTAGAAGCCGTCGAGATCGCGCGACAGCGGCGCCGTCCAGCCGAGCGTGAGGCGCGCGCCGCCGGCGGGCAGCGCGTGCGGCAGCGCCAGCGTGATCGTCTGCCGCGCCGGGTCGTAGTGGACCTGGGCGTCGAGCGTCTCGCCGGCGGACCGGACGCGGGCATCCACGATCTCGAGGCCGACGCTGTCGAGCTCGATGACGCGCGTGGTGGCGCTCAGCCGAACGTCGATGGTCTCGCGGCCGGAGAAGCTGTGGTGGGCGAGGTCGGGCGCCAGCGTCAACGCGTAGCGCGACGGCACGACCTCGGGGGGGCGCGACGGCTCTCCGGCTGCTGTGGCCGACCAGAGAATCGCGAGCGCGGCCAGCGTTCGCTTCACGACGGCGGAATCACTTGGTCAGCGGAGGCGGGTGCGAAAAGGTCGCCAGCGACGGAGGCGCCAGCGGTGCGAACAGCTCGATCTCGGCCACGCCCGGCTCGGGCGGGCGCGGCGCCAGCCGCTCGGCGACGTCGGCCAGGGCCGAGGCGAGATCGCGCCGGCCGGTGACGGTGCGCTGCAGCGTGCGCTCGTTGCGTTCGAGCCGCTGGAACTCCTGGCGCGTCGTCGCCCGCCTGGCGGCGGTGGCGCGGTTGGCGAAGAAGGCGAGGGCGTCGTGGCGCAGCGCATCGATCGAATGCATCACGGCCGCTTGCGCGTCGGCGTCGAGGTCGGAGCGGGCGTAGCTCTTGATGCCGCCGACGCCGCCGAACCAGACGCGGCCGATGTCGCCGAAGACGGCCGGCTTGGCCAGATCCTCGAAGGCGAACAGGGGCCTCGTATGAAACGGGAAGTCGCGGCCGAAGACCTCGAACAGGAGCGCTCCGTCGGCGCGCGTCCGCACCGCCGCCGCGAACGGGCCGAACGGGAAGAACGGCTCGGTGGCGCCGCCGACCTGTCGCGTCAGGGTCGCGCGCGCGACGTCGTCGAGCGCCGCGTTGAGCTCGCCGTGGTTGCGCGGCGGTGCGCGCTTGAGCGTGGTCATGAGATCGCGCAGCTGATCGATGCCGACGACGACGTTGAGCGCCGAGCCCTGCAGGTAGCCGGCGTGGTAGATGCCGACCAGCTCGAGCTCGCCTGTCTTGCACGACGCCGCCAGCACCGGCGAGCCGGAGTTGCCGTTGGACAACAGCGCATCGACCACGAAGTCATCATGGTCCCAGACGCCCTCGTCGTCGTGCTGGAAGGCGGAGACCACCTTGCCCACGTTGGTGGCGGCGAACGCGCCCAGCGGGAAGCCGCGCACCTCGACCGCGTCGCGCTCGTGCAGCGCCGACGAGTGGCCGATCTTCCACGGCAGCACCGGCAGCATCGTCTTGGCCCGCAGCACCGCGGCGTCGAGCTGCGGGTCGGCGACGACCAGGCTCAGCGCCACGTCGTCGGCCTCGTAGGCGTCGTTCTCGTTGTCGACGATCTTGAGCGTCTCCGAGACGCGCTTGCAGCCGGCCGGCACTCCGTCGACCGCGTGCGCGTCGGGCGTGACCTGCGGCCACTCGGCGACGTGCTCGTTGGTCATGAGCAGCGTGGTCCCGTTGTCCTGCTTGTACGCGAACGCGGTGCCGTGCTCGACCGCCTTGCGCCGCGAGCGCCGCACGCTGCCGTCGGGGGCGTAGGACAGGCACTCGTAGGTGGCCGTGTTGCGCACGCAGAACGAGTAGGCCTGGTGCTCGAGCTCGCGCACCTTGGGAGCCAACTGGGACAGATCCTCGGCGTACTCGCCGATGCAGTACTGCGGCGGCTCGCCCTGGGCCGACGCCAGGGAGGAGATGCATGCCAAGGGGAGGCAGAGGCCCCAGGCGAGCCGCGCGCCTTTCACTTGCGATGTCCCTTCTTGCCGTGGCGGCCCTTGGGCGCCGGCGTGTTCTGCGCCATCAGGTCGGCGCGCCGATTCTGGCTCCAGCACGCCTCGTCGTGGTCGCTGCACAGCGGATGTTCCTTGCCGTAGCTGACGGTCTGGAGCTGCTGGTCGGAGGCACCGAGCGAGCGCAGGTACTCGGCCACCGCGTGGGCGCGGCGATCGCCGAGCGCCATGTTGTACTCCTCGGTGCCGCGCTCGTCGGCGTTGCCGGCGATGGCGATGTGGAACGCGTGGTCGGCCTTGAGGCAGCGGGCGGCGCGCTCGAGGCCGTCGCGGTCGGCCGAGCCGATGTCGCTGGCGTTGAGCTCGAAGTGCACGCGCACCGAGGTGCAGGCCGAAAGGTTCGAAGAGATGTCGGCGCAGCGGCCATCGAGGCAGAGCTGGCCCGCGGCGCAGTCGACGTCGCGCTCGCAGCTGCCGCTCTTGTCGGGCTGCGTCGACGCGACGGGCGGCGGCGTCGCGGCCGGCGTGGTGGCCGCCGCCTTGGTTTGGGTCTGGTGGTGCGCGCAGCCGAAGATCGCGATCAACGGCAACAAAGCCAGCGTCCGCATGGTCCCTCCTAGTGGGTGAGCCCGATGGGATGCAGCTGGCATTCCAACTTAATATAAGTCATCGCGGGTGTTTGGCCACCAGCGGTTGCATGAAAAGCGAACAGTGGCTCGCTGGCTGCTCAGCCGATTGACATCATTCGGATTCGCCGAGCCGCTTGGCGAGGGTCTGGCGGGTGATGCCGAGGTGCTCGGCGGCGCGCACCTTGTTGCCCCCGGTGAGCTTGAGGACCGCCCGCATGTAGCGCACGTCGATCTCGTCGAGCGTCGGGATGTGCGTCGCCGCCTGCGCCAGCGCCCCGGGGACCGGGTCGAGCGCGGCGATGACCAGCTCGGCCGGCAGGTGGCGCGGCTCGAGCAGCGGCGCGTCATTCATCAGCACCGCGCGCTGGATCATCGACTTGAGCTCGCGGACGTTGCCCGGCCAGGGCCACGGCTCGAGCAGCGCCGCCGCCTCGTCGCCGACGTCGCGGAACGCCTTGCCGTAGCGCTGGGCGTAGGTGACGACGAAGTGCGCCGCCAGCGGGCGGATGTCCGGGCGCCGCTCGCGCAAGGGCGGCACCTTGAGCGTGATCGCCGCCAGTCGATAGTAGAGATCGGAGCGGAAGCGCCCCTCCTTGACCATCACGGACAGGTCGCGGTTGGTGGCGGCGACCAGGCGCACGTCGACGGTGCGCGCGGCGGTGGCGCCGACCCGGCGAAAGGAGAACGATTCGAGAAAGGTGAGCAGCTTGGCCTGCGCCGGGGGCGGTAGATCGCCGATTTCGTCGAGAAACAGCGTGCCGCCGTCGGCGACCTCGACCAGGCCGAGCTTGCGCTCGCGGGCGTCGGAGAAGGCGCCGCGCTCGTGGCCGAACAGCTCCGACTCGACGAGCGTCTCGGGGATGGCGGCGGCGTTGAGCTCGACGAACGGGCCGGCGGCCCGGCCCGGGGATGCCCCGTAGTGCAGCCGCCGCGCGATCAGCGCCTTGCCGCTGCCGGTCTCCCCGACGACCAGCACCACCGGCACGGGCTGGGGCGCCACCAGCGACAGCTCGCGCTCGAGCTCGACCATGCGCGGCGCGCAGCCGGGGATCATGTCGGCGTCGAAGCGCGAGCGGTCGCGGCCGTCGTGGTAGGCGACGCGTCGCTCGAGGGCGCCGGCGCGCAGCGCGTTGCCGGCGGTAGTCAGAAGCTCGTCGAGCTCGAAGGGCTTGTTGACGAAGTCGAAGGCGCCCAGCTTCATCGCTTCCACGGCCGCGTCGACCGTGCCGTGCGCGGTGATGACCACCACCTTGGTCTCGGGCGACTCGAGGCCGAGCCGGCGCACCACCTCGAGCCCGCTGCCGTCGGGGAGCTTGAGATCGACCACCACCAGATCGAAGCGCTTGCGCGCCAGCGCCGCGGTCGCCGTCGCCACCGTCTCGGCGGCCTCGGCTTGATGGCCCAGGCTGGCCAGCGCGCGCTCGAGCGAGGTGCGGATCAGCCGCTCGTCGTCGACGACCAGGACCTGCGCCTTCACGATCCGGCCTCGGGCAGCCAGAGCGAGAAGGTCATGCCGGCCGCGGGCGCGTTGGGCCGGGCCTCGATGCGGCCGCCGTGCGCCAGCGCGATGTTCTGCGAGATCGCCAGGCCCAGGCCGTGCCCGTCGCGCTTGTCGGTGACGAAGGGGGCGAACAGCCGCGACGCCACGTCGCGCGACAGACCGCGGCCATGATCGACCACCTCGACGATGCGCCAGCCGCTCTCGCCGCGCGCGCGTAGCTCGATCGCCTCTCCGTCAGGCGACGCCTGGCAGGCGTTGACCACCAGGTTGATGAGCACCTGCGTCAGCAGATCGGGATCGGCGGTCACGTTGCGCACACCGTTGAACGCCGGCACTACGCGCACTCCGCGACCGTCGCTGTGCGGACTGGTCGCCTGCAGGACCCGGGGCAGGATCTCGTCGAGCGCCACCCGCCGCGCCTCGGGCTTGGCCGGCCGGGCGAAGCTCATCAGGCGCCGCGCCATCTCTTCGACCCGCCGCACCTCGACGTCGACCGAGGCGACGGTGGCGTGCACCTCCGGCGCCGGGCTGGTGCGATCGAGCAGCTGCAGCGCCGTCTTGACGCCGGTCAGCGGGTTCAGAAGCTCGTGCGCCACCGCCGTCGCCATTTCGCCCAGCGCCGACATCTTCTCCGCCTGCACCAGGCGCCCGCGCTGCTCGGCGAGCGCCGCCGAGGAGTCCTCGATCTTGCGCGCCAGCCGCGTGACGTGCTCCGACAGGGCGCCGATCTCGTCGACGGCGGTGATCTCGACGCGTGCCCCGCCGGCCGCCGATTCGGCGCGCAGCACCAGGTCGTAGAGCGGGCGGGCCACGTTTCGCGCCAGGAGGTAGCCGCCGCCGAGCGCAGCCAGGATGGCCAGCGTGACCGCGATGGCCAGCGCGGCCAGCGCATGCTCCCAGACATGGTCCGCTTGCAGCAGGCGCGCCGTCACCTCGGCGCGCCGATCGCGGATGAGCTCGAGCGCCAGCTCGCGCAGGCGCGGGACGCGGCTGGTGGCCGTCACCAGCGTAGCGACGGCGGTGTCGTGGTGGCCGGCGTCGAATTCGCTGATGGCGCGCGCGCGATCGGCGTCGTAGCGGCCGTACTCGGTGACCAGCTCGCCGGTGATGCGCGCGGTCTCGCGGCTGGCGCCGGCGTTGCGCGTCACCTTGGCCACCCAGCGGTCGAAGTCGGTGCGCGTGCGGGCGAGCTCGTCGAGCCAATGGCGATCCCCGGTGAGAAAGTACTCGGAGACGAAGCCCTTCTGGTAGAGCAGCGCCTGCAGATTCGAGGCGTCCTCGAGCGCCGCCAGATCGGCGCGCGCCGCGTCCGTCGCCGAGCGATGGCTGACCGCGATGCTGCGCACGGCGATCGCGGCCAGGAGCAGCAACAGCAGCGTCGTGAATAGCGACAGAACGCCGAACTTCCGCTGGAGTCGCCGCCGCCGGACGTTGACCATCGTCGTATCAACTATGGGCGGCTGAGGTGTCACCGGTCAAATCGAGCGGTTGCACAGGGCGTTCCAGTTGCCGCGCGGCAACATTACGATTCATTCCATTTCAATGAGTGTCAAGAAAACGAACCGTCGCGCGCCGAGCGGTGGTTTGTTCACCACGCCGGCGGTCGGGGGGGCGGGGCTAGGCGCGCGCGCGGCGGCGGACGGCGGCGAGCGCCAGCAGGGTGCCGAGGGTCCAGGCGTCGCCCGGCGTGGGCGCCCCGGCGATGCCGCAGCCGCCGTGGCGGCCGGCGCCGCTGCCCGCGTCGCCGCCGCCGCCGCCGTCGCTGCCGCCGTCGCTGCCGCCACCGTCGCCGCCGCCGTCGCTGCCGCCGTCGCTGCCGTTGACGTAGCCCTGCAACGCCGCCAGGGAGCCGTTGAACTGATCGAGGTCCACGTTCCCGGAGCCGCTGATGCCGGGGACCGTGCCGGTGGAGGCGTTCTGCCAGAAGCTCCAGGTCATCCACGCCGGCGGCAGGTTCGGGCACTTCGTCGTCCAGTGCGCCACCCACAGCGCGTCGCCGTCGAAGCCCGTGGACGGGGGCGAGCCGATCGTCGTCCAGAACGACGCCGACGTGTAGACCACGGGCACACGTCCGCTCTTCTCCTGCACGCGCGCGAGGAACTGCTGCGCCGCGGTCGCGACCGCCGCGCCCGAGAGGTTGTCGGTGACCTCGAGGTCGAGCGCCAGCGGCAGATCGCCCGCCTGCGGCACGCCGGCGGTGGCGACGAAGAAGTCGGCCTGCGCGACGGGGTCGATCTCCGGCCGCAAGAAGTGATAGGCGCCGCGGATGACCCCGGCGGCGCCCGCGCCCTTCCAGTTGGTCGCGAACTCGGGATCGACGAAGGTCGTGCTCTCGGTCGACTTCATGAACGCGAAGTCGATGCCCGAGGCCTTGACCATCGCCCAGTCGATGGTGCCGTCGTAGTGCGAGACGTCGATGCCGTCGACCACGTCGCCGGCGGCGCACACCGCCAACGCCTCGTCGACGGCGCCGACGTCACCGGCGCCGGCGTGTCCGGCGCAACCGGCGGCGACGAGCGCGAGGACACACGCGCCCGCCCGCAGGCTCATTGCGGCTGCACGCTGAACGAGTCCTGCACGTTGCCCGTCGCCTGGTCGTAGACGACGACGTTGATGCGATCGTCGGGGCACTGCATGACCGTGAGGTAGCCCCACCACTGCTGGTTGGGGTTGTCGAAGGGCGCGCCACCCAGGCCCATCACGACTGCGCGCGGGCTCGAATTGTAGTGCTTGTATTCGTGCGAGTGGCCGGTGAGGAACAACGTGATCTTGTGCGACGTGACGAGATCGTAGATCTGTTGGAACGCCGGCTGGTCGCTGTTGCCGTTGGGATGGTGCTTCGACACGAACGTGTACTTGGCGGTGGCGTCGGCGTCGGTGAGCTGCTGGGTCAGCCAGGCCTGCTCGGTGGCGTTCCAGGCGTCATCGGCGACCGAGAGGAAGACCGCCTTGCCGGTCGCGGTCATGATGTCGACGCGATAGTAGGGCAGCGTCGAGCCCGACAGCGTCGCCAGCTGGCCGAGGAACGCCGACATCTTGTAGTCCTGCGTGGCGGCGCCGCTGTAGCCGCAGTCCTGAGTGTCGAACGAGGTGATGCACTCGTGGTTGCCCATCGTCATGAACACGGGCTTGCCCAGGAGCGCCGCCGCCGACGCGTAGTCGGCCATGTTGGCGGTCGCCTCGGCGGCGCTGCCGGCCTCCATGTGGTCGCCGCCGTCGAGGGCGAACTCGACGCCGTTGGCCTTCATGCGCGTGTAGATGTTGTTGATGACCATCTTGAGCGACGACGAGTAGCCGTTCGAGTCCGACGAGTCGCGGGTGTCGCCGGTGTAGCCGAAGTACAGGCGGTCGACGGTGCCGCCGGCGGTGGTCACG
Source organism: uncultured delta proteobacterium (assembly GCA_963816965.1). Classification (GTDB taxonomy): domain Bacteria; phylum Myxococcota_A; class Polyangia; order Palsa-1104; family Palsa-1104; genus JAQBQH01. The sequence continues at coordinate 663,055 of CAWFMP010000004.1, read as the reverse complement.
GTGCCGCCCGCGGGCGCCGTGCACGGCACGAACGCCATGTCGCCCGCAGGCGTGCCGCCGCCGCCGCCGCCGCCGCCGGTCCCGCCCGTGCCGCCGGCGCCCATGTCCTGGCCCACGAGCGAGGTGGCGCACGACTCGTTCATCGGGAAGCAGGTCTTGACGACCTTGCCGTCGCTGCCGGCGAGCGCCTGGCAGTCGAAGCCCTGCGGACAGGCGCCGCAGGGGGCGCCGCAGAAGTGGCCGCCCGAGGTGTCGGTGAAGCAGGGGTTGCCGCTGCAGTCCGCGTCGCTGCTGCAGGTCCGGCACAGAAAGTTGGTGGCCGGCGCCGGGGTGCCGCAGCCGGCCGCCCCCCAAGAACGATCGCTACGACCCAGATGCGCGTCATGGCGTAACGTGGATGTCACCGCGCTGGAAAAGCCTTCAAATGGATGCCCCTGCGCGGCTCAGGCCGGGATCGACGACTGCTGACTGTCGTTTGCAGTCAGCGGGGGCCTCATTGGTCGCTCAGCTTGGTCAGCGTCGCGTCGCCCGAGAACGCGCAGTCGAGCGTGCCGGACGAGGCGGTGTAGACGACGGTGCCGGAGAAGCTGTCGTCCATGGTCTTGCCGTCGCTGGTGAAGAGCGTGATGGTGTCGTAGGTGGCCGCCGCGGTGACGCCGGCGCCGAGCTCGGGCACCGCGAAGCTGCAGGAGCGCGCGCTGGTCTTGGCCCGGTCGCCATCGAGGGCGTAGGTGAAGTTGCAGCTCTCGGGGTCGAGCACCAGCAGGCTGCCGTCGGTGGCGCGCTTGATGGTGACGTTGCCGCTGAGCTGGGCGGCGGTGGTGCCGTTGGGGCAGACGACGTTGTCGCTGCCCGAGGCGAACGACCAGGTCCCGAGGTAGCTCTGCGCGGGATCGGCGCCGCAGCCGGCGGCGGCGAAGGCGAGGGCGAGGGCCAGAGCGACGAACCACGAGCGGCAAAGCAGCATGAGCGCCTCCTATAGACAGGTCCATCCGCCGAACGGCGCCGGGAAGAACTGCGCCGAGAAGATGCACATCTCGTCGGTGCGCGCCGAGTCGCCGTAACGAAGCGGGGCGCTGCCGTCGCTGTTGTCGTAGGTGCAGGCGAAGGTGACGGCGGTGCCGGCGGGCAGCGCCAGCGGTGGATCGAAGAGCGCCGGCGTCACGTCGCTGTAGTTGCTGCTGGAAAAGATCGTGGCGCCGGCGGCGCTGGCGACGAAGGAGCGGCCGTGCACGTGCATGTGGCCGGTCGCCTGCACCAGGTTCACGGCGAAGGGCAGGGTACAGCTCTTCTGCGCGATCACTCCGGCGGCGCCGGCCGGCACGTCGATGGCGCTGTTGGAGAAGAAGAGGATGGCGGCGCGATCGCGCACCGTCGCCTCGTCGACACGCGTGAGCTGGATCTCGACGGTGACCGAAAGCGGCGTCGCGGTGGCGTTGAGGTAGTGCGCCTGCACGCGGAAGCCGTCCGAGGGGGCGACCACGGCGGCGACGCCGTCAGGGTAGACGATGGCGTCGTCGAGGCGCTGCGAGCCGTAGGGGCCGGGCGCGAACTCCGTGCCGCTGCAATCGGCGAGCGCGCTGTCGATGGCCCCGGGCTTGTAGAAGAGCAGCAGGTGGTGCGCGCCGGGGCTCATGTGTGAGGCGAACTGGTGGATGGCGGCGGAGGCGCCGCCAAAGGGGTTGGCGAAGTCCTGGCAGGCGTAGCGCTCCTGGCCCGCCGCGACGACGAAGGGGGCGAGCGCGATCGTGTAGGTGCCGTGGCCGTCGTCGGTGATGGCGTGGCCGCCACCGGCATCCCGAGGGGCCATCTTCCCGGAGCCGGCGCAGCCGAGGAGGAAGAGGGACAGCCAGCCCGAGATGCGCATGACGGGGTGATAACTTGGTAACCAAGTTGATGTCAAGTGGCAATCTGTAGACAGTGGCAGTCGATGAAACTTGACGCAACATGATAACCAAGTAATGTGGAAGCGTGGCCGGCCACAGCGGCGACGTCGTCTTCGATCACCTCGCCGGCGCGATCTTGCGTGGCGATCTGCCGGCGCACTCGACGCTGCCGCCCGAGCGCGTCTTCGCCGAGCGCTACGGCGTCTCGCGCATCATCGTGCGCCAGGCGGTGCACCGGCTGGCCGACATGGGCCTGGTGCGCGTGCGCCAGGGCGGCGCCACCATCGTGCTCGATCCCGAGGAGGCGACCGACCTGCGGGTGCTGGCGCTGTTCTATCGACTGGCGCCGGGCGAGTCGTCGGCCCTGAATCGGAACGACATGATCGAGAAGCAGTACCTGCAGGGCCTCTCCATCGTGAGCGTGGCGTCGCGGCGCGCCGGCGACGAGTCGCTGCGCCGCCTCGGGCGGCTGGTCGAGGCCTTTGCGCACGGCGATCAGAAGACGGCGCCGGTGGAGCGGTTCGAGGAGCAGTTCTGGCGCGCGCTCGCCAAGGCGGGTGGCAATCGCATCTTCGTCATGGAGGTGGGCTGGTGGTACGACGTCTTGCGCGAGCGACCGTTGCCGCAGCAGGTGACGTCGCTGCCGCGCAAGACCCGCCTGCTGTTCTACGTCGAGCTGACGCGGCGGTTGCAGGCGCGCCAGCGGCCGGTGGAATTCTATCTGGAGACGATCGGGCCCATCCTCGACGCGCTGTTGGCCCAGCGGCGCGTGTGATCTCGGGCCTTGCGCGGCCTGCTCGCGCGCGGTAAGCGCTGGTTGGTGCGTGTGGTCGCGATGCTGGTCGCGCTGTTGGCCGCGGCGTCGTCGCGGGCGGAGATGCCGGCGCGGATCTCGGTCGCCGGCGCAGGCTCCTGCCCGACGGCGGCGTCGCTGGCGCGGGCGCTCGAGCGCCTGCACCCGACGCTCCACGCCGACGCCGACGCCGACGGCGATGGCGCCGGCGTGCGCGTCGAAGTCTTCGATCGCGGCGCGAGCTACGAAGTGCGCGCCGGCGACCGCGCGCGCAGCCTCGGGGATCCTGCGCGCCGCTGCGGCGAGCGTGCCACCGGCGCCGCGCTCGCGGTCACGCTGCTGCTCGATCCCCCGTCGGCGCCGCCGCCCGAAGTGCCTTCGGGCCCCCTGGCACCGCGGCAGAGCCCTCCGCCGCGAGCGCAACCGCAGGTGCCATCGCCATCGCCGTCGCCGTCGCCATCGCCATCGCCATCGCCGTCGCCATCGCCAGCGCAGCCGTCGCCGTCTCCGCAGCAGCCGTCGCCGCCGCTGCCGCTGCCGTCGCCGCCGCCGCCGTCGCCACCGCCGCCGCAGCAGCAGCAAGTGCCGGCCGCGCCGCAGCCGATCACGCCCCCACGTCCCGTGACGCTGCGTGCGTCGTCATCGTCGCCGCGTTGGCGTCCGTCGCGGATCGACCTCGAGCTCCTCGGCGTCATCGACGGCGCCCCCGCCGTCGGAAGCGCCGCCTCCGAGGTCACCGGCGGCGGCGCCCTCCGCCTCGCGGTCGGAGGCCGCTACGTCGCCGGCACCCTCGGCTTCACCGGACTGGCGCCCGCCACCACCACGTCCGCCAACGTCGCCGTCACGGTCGCGCGCATCCCATTCGATGCGGGGCTGCGTCTCCTTTTGCCCGTCGGCCGGGTCGAGATCGCCATCGATGCCGGCCTCGCCCTGACCATCCTGCAGCTCTCCGCGCCTGCCCTCGCCGACGCCTCCAGCAACACCCGCCTGGACGTCGGCGCCCGCATCGCCCCGCTCCTGCGCATCACCCTGACGTCCCGCCTGGCGCTCGTCGTCGGGATGCAAATGATCGTATCCTTCGCCCCGTACGACCTGTTCGTGAACAACCTCGGCACGATCGCCACCACCCCGCGCCTCTGGCTCGGCGGCGGCCTCGGCCTCGCGGCGCGGTTATGAAGGATTGAAGGTTTGGCCGACCGCCACCCATATGTTGGCGTGGATCTGCACGCAGCCGCCGGCGACTTCGCGCCCACCAGCGCGCCGCTCGACTTCACGCGCGTGTACGAGGCCTGGTTCGATCCCTGCCTGCGCTGGCTGCGCGCCTTCGGCATCCCCGACGCCGATCTCGAGGACGTGGGCCAGGAGGTGTTCGTCGTGGTCCGCCGCAAGCTCGCCGCGTTCGAAGGCGACAAGCTGGCGCCGTGGCTCCATCGCATCGCCACCCGCACCGCCAGCGATCACCGGCGGCGCGCCTGGTTTCGCCGCCTGTGGACGCGCGGCTCCCGCGTCGATCTCGACGGCATCCAGTGCCGCGCCCCCGGCCCCGCCGAGCTCTACGAGCGCCGCGAAGCGGAGCGCCTGCTCGAGGGCGTCCTTTTGGGCATGAGCGACAAGCGGCGTGTCGCCTTCTCGCTCTACGAGATCGAGGGCTACTCGGGCGAGGAGATCGCGCAGCTCCTCGACGTGCCGGTGGCGACGGTGTGGACGCGCCTGCATCACGCGCGCAAGGAGTTCCTGGCGCGGGTCGCGGAGCTGAAACAGCGCGAGGAGGGACGCTGATGAAGCCGTTGCGCGATCAGCGTGGATCGGCGGATCCGATCATCGCCGAGGCGGCGCGCCTCGTGTCGGCGCGCGCGCCGCTCGAGGCGGATGCGGCGCGCCGCGGGCGCGTACGCGCGCGGCTGCGACGGCGACGGACGGCGCCGCGCGGCGCGGCCTGGCTGCGCGCGGCCGCGATGGTGCTGTTGGTGTTCAGCGTGGCCGTGGCGAGCGCGATGATCGGGCGCGTGGCGCAGACCATTCGCGCGCACATCGAGGGCGCCCGAGCGGCGCAGCGGGAGGGGCAGCGGCAGGTCCACCGGCATCACGCGCCGGGCGCGCCGAGCGCCGCGCCTGCGCCGAGCGCCGCGCCTGCGCCGAGCGCCGCGCCTGCGCCGAGCGCCGCGCCTGCGCCGAGCGCCGCGCCTGCGCCGAGCGCTGCGCCTGCGCCGGTCGCCGCGGGCGCGCCGGGCACCGTGCCGGCGCCGATCCTGACGCCCGCGCCGCGCGCCCTGCCTGCGCCCACCATGACGGAGCATCGGTCGCCTGCCGTCGCCAACGACGGCGAGACGGACGAGCAGCGCCTCGTCGTCAGCGCCGTCGTCGCCCTGCGCCACCGGCACGATCCGGCCCGCGCCGCCCGGCTCCTACAGCGCTACCTCGATCGCTACCCCGACGGCATCGCCACCGAGGACGCGCTGGCGCTCGCGCTCGAAGCCACGCTCGGCCGCGACCCGGCGCGCGCCGCCGCGTTCGGTGCCCGCTACCTGGCGCGCTATCCGTCGGGGCGCTGGTCGGCGCTGGCGCGCCGCGCGCTCGATCCATGACCCTGGGCCGCGTGGTGCTGGTCGTGCTGGCCCTCTGCTTCATCGCCGGCTGCACCTCCACGGTCGTTCTCGGCACGCTCAGCTTGGACGCCGGAGACGGCGTCGACCTGGCACGCGCGCGCTTCGATGCATCCGGCGCGTCCGACGGCGGCGACTTCGGCGGCGACCTCGGCGGCGGCACCTTCGACGGCGGCGGCGATGCCGCCGCGCTGGTCGATCTGGCGCTGTAGAAGGTTCGCGCCGCCTCCGCCCATTGAAGGCGTGGAGGTGGATGAATGATTCGAGGCGCAATGCTCGCACTCTTGCTCCTGCCGCTCGGCTGCACCGTCAACGCCTTGCCCGGCAGCCAGTCGACCAGGCTCGGCGCCGGCGACGGTGGCACCGGGGGCCAGGTCGATCTCGGTTCGGGCGCTCACGGTGACGGCGGTGGCTGTGGCGGCGGATCGGTCGATCTCGGTGGCGGCTGGGGCGGCGACGGCGGCTGGTGGTGGTCGGACGCCGGCAGCAGCGATGGCGCGAGCATCGACTCCGGCGGCGGCTACGACGGCGGCCCGATCGATGCCGGTCACGTCGTCGACCTGGCGCACTGATCGCGCACCGCGCCCGCTCGCGACGCCCGTCGCTGGGGAAGCTCGCGACCGCTCCGTCGCGCCTCGCCGCGCCGCCGGATGCCGCCTCGCGGCGGCGCTCGGCGCCAACCGGCTTCGCGACCAAAGCGCGCGTCGAGACGTCGAGCTCGACCGCCCGGACCCTCAGGCGTCCCGACGGCACCATTGCCAACGCGGTGGTGCGCAACACCACCCCCACCACGTTCGAGCTCGCCGAGGCGAGCGGCGTGGCCGGCGAGCTGCCCCAGAAGTAGCGCTCGGCGCAGGCGCCGCGCGCGTTCCGGGTGTAGGATTGCGGCGATGAGCCCATCGCTGTTTCCCTTCGCGCGGCTCCCGTTCGGCTGGTTCGTCGTCGCGCGCTCACCCGAGATCCCCGCCGGCGAGGTGCGGACCTTCCGCTACTTCGGCCAGGACCTGGTGCTCTATCGCGCCGCCGATGGCGCCGCGCACGCGGTCGAAGCCTACTGCCCGCACCTCGGTGCGCACCTCGGCGAAGGCGGCTGCGTCGTCGACGATTCGCTGCGCTGCCCATTCCACGGCTGGCGCTTCGGACCCGACGGCCGCTGTGTCGAGGTCCCCTACAGCCCGCGCCTGCCGCGCGTCGGCGTGCGCGCCTGGCCGCTGTGCGAGCGTGCGGGCCTGGTGTTCCTGTGGCACGACGCCGACGGTGGCGAGCCCGGCTGGGACCTGCCCGCGTTCGAGGGTGAGGAGTACACCGAGCGGCGCGAGGCCGACTGGATCATTCGCACCCATCCGCAAGAGCTGATGGAGAACACCGCCGACATCGCGCACTTCGGGTTCCTGCACGGCGCGCGCAACCACCGCTACCTGCGCGACTGGCGCAGCGACGGTCCGCTCGCCGACACCAAGATCGGCTTCTCCGCCTCGGGCGCGGCGCTGGGCGCGCCCGTCGATTGGATCGATCTGGAGATCGAGTTCGCCCTCTACGGCCTCGGCTATCTGGTCATCGACAGCCACGTGGCCGAGGCCGGCGTCGACGGCCGCATCCGCGTCTGCGCCACGCCGGTCGACGGCGATCGGGTACGCGTGTTCTTCATGTCGAACGTCCGCCGCATGCCGGACCCCGCGTTCACTGGCATGGTCGATCAGCTGTTCCACGAAGCGGCGCTCGCAGACTTCAAGCAAGACTTGAAGATCTGGCAGCACAAGATCTACCGCCCCCGCCCCGTGCTCGTTCCCGGCGACGGGCCGATCCTCGCCTACCGCCAGTGGGCCAGCCAGTTCTACGAGCCGCGCCCGGTGGCCTGACATCGCCGCGCTGACAAGCGACGGCGACAGCGAAGGAGCCGGGGCCCCAAGCTCCCTGCCGATTCCGTTGCGCTTTTGCGCGGCGCGCGGGCGGCACGCCTGCTGCCATGGCCCGCCGGGCTCGAGCCCCCGCCGGCGGGCCGTTCAGCTTCTCTTCTTCTGCGGCGGATCGTCGGCGAAGACGCGCTCGAGGATCTCGTTGCCGCCGCCGGCGAATAGATCCTTGAGGTCCTCGGTGAGGCTGCGCGGCCGCGGCGCGCGCTCCTGCGGCGACGGGGCCGCCGCCTCTTGTCGCTGCCGCTCGACGTTGCGCAAGAAGTTCTCGTCGCCGTAGCAGCCCTGGAGCTCGGCCAGAAAGGCGCCCATGTCCTGCGGCCGCTCGTCGGGGTCCTTGGCCAGCGCGCTCCGGATGAGCCCCTCGGCCGCGGGGGTCACCTCAACCAGCGGGTTGCGCTCGCGCAGCGGCGGCACCGGCGCGCCGCAGTGCGCCAGCATCATCTCCATCGGTGTCGACGCGTCGAACGGCAGCTTGCCCGTCAGCATCTCGTAGAACATGACGCCGAGCGCGTAGATGTCGATGCGATGATCGATCTCCCGGGTCGCGCGCGCGGTCTCGGGCGCCATGTACTGCGGCGTGCCGATGACGATGCCGCTGAGGGTCTGGCGCGACAGATCGGCGTCGAGCATCTTGGCAACGCCGAAGTCGAGGATCTTGACGTGATCGTAGGTCGTCTCCAGCTCCACGGTCGGCGTGGCCGGGTCCGTCCCGCGCCGCACCACCTTGCGCCGCCCGTTGCGCTCCGCCAGCATCACGTTCTCCGGCTTGAGATCGCGGTGCACGATCCCCATCTGGTGCGCGGCGCCGAGGCCACTGCCGATCTGGTTGACGATGTTGATGGCGCGGAACAGCGGCAGCGGCGCCGCCTCCTCGAGCAGCGCGTCGAGCGGCCGCCCCTCGACGTACTCCATGACGATGTACGCCAGCCCGTCGGGGGTCTCGCCGAAGTCGCTGACGGCGACGATGTTGCCGTGGCCGATGGCGGCCGCCGCCCGCGCCTCCTGCAACAGGCGCGCGACCGCATCCGACTCGGCCGCGTACTGCTCGTGCAGGATCTTGATGGCCGCGCGCGTGCCGATGTAGACGTGCTCGGCGAGGTAGACGGCGCCCATGCCGCCGGTCCCGAGCACATCGACGAGGCGATGGTTGCCGATGACGGTGCCGATGCGCGAGTCGACGCTGGCCGCCGGCTGCAGCGCCTCGCCGTCCCGCGGGCAGACCCGCTGCGACGGGCGGAACGCGTGCCGGCAGCGCGGGCAGACGAGCATTGCCCTCGATCGTACACCAAACAGGATCGCGAGATTGAAGCTTCCACCGCCCATTCGACATACACCTGCGATGACGAGCAGGATCGTGTGGCTATGGGTGATCGGCCTGGCCGCCTGCGGCGCGTCGTCGCAAAACGGCGGCAGCGGCAGCGATGGCGGCGTCGGCGAGGTCACGATGTGTCCGGCCGCGGGCGAGGCGCCCCTGCCGAGCGGCACCTGCGTCGTCACCGCCGGCGGCCCGGCGCAGCTCATCACCGGCACCATCCTCCTGCCGGGCCAGGTCCTGCGCGGCGGCCAGCTGCTCGTCGACGCCACGGGCAAGGTAGCGTGCGTCGGCTGCGACTGCTCGGCGATGGCGCAAGGCGCCACGATCGTCGACTGTCCGACGGGCGTGGTGTCGCCCGGCCTCATCAACACGCACGACCACATCACCTATACGCAGAACGCTCCCGCGCCCGACTCGGGCGAGCGCTACGAGCAGCGCCACGACTGGCGCCTGGGGCTGCGCGGCCACACCAAGATTACGGTGCCCGGCGGCGCCAACGCCACGCAGGTGCAGTGGGGCGAGCTGCGCTTCCTCATGGGGGGCGCGACCTCGACGGTCGGCTCCGGCGGCGGCAAGGGCCTGCTGCGCAACCTCGACCAGGCGGCCAACGAAGGGGGGCTCGGGCACCCCGCCGTTCATTACGACACCTTCCCGCTCGGCGACTCGTCGGGCACGCAGCTCACGAGCGGCTGCGGCTACAGCTTCGTCGACACGGCGGCGTCGATCGCCGCCAACACGGCGTTCGAGCCGCACATCGGCGAGGGGATCGACGCCGTCGCGCACAACGAGTTCCTCTGCGCCAGCTCGGCGAATAGCGGCGGCCAGGATCTGGCGCAGAAGCAGAGCGCGTTCATCCACGCCGTCGGCCTCGAGGCTGCCGACTACGGCACCATGGCCGACGCCATGACCAAGCTCATCTGGTCGCCGCGCTCCAACATCCGCCTCTACGGCAACACCGCCGGGGTCACCGTGGCGGCGCGCCTGGGCGTCACCATCGCGCTCGGCACCGACTGGACCGCCTCGGGCTCGATGAACCTGCTCCGCGAGCTTCGCTGCGCCGATTCGTACAACCAGACCTATCTCGACCACTTCTTCAGCGACGAGGAGCTGTGGCTGATGGTGACGCGCAACGCCGCCCTGGTCACCGCCAGCGACGACGCGCTCGGCACGCTCAAGGTCGGCAGCTTCGGCGACGTCGCCATCTTCGACGGACGGCAGAACGGCGACTATCGCGCGGTCATCGACGCCGAGCCGCAGGACGTCGTGCTCGTCATGCGCGCCGGCAAGCCGCTCTACGGCGACGCGGCGCTCATCACCGGGCTCGCCGCCGCCAACTGCGACGCGGTCGACGTGTGCGGCACCATGAAGGCGGTCTGCCTGCAGAGCGAGGTCGGCGCCGGCTACGCGACCATGCAGACCGCCGCCGCCACCTTTCCCGCCTTCTTCTGCGGCACGCCGCCCAACGAGCCCACCTGCGTGCCGTCGCGCCCGGCGTCGGTGGCCGGCTCGACGATCTACACCGGCGCCGTCACCGCCCAGGACAGCGACGGCGACGGCATCCCCGACGTCAGCGACGACTGCCCGCGCGTGTTCAACCCCATCCGCCCGGTCGACAGCGGCGCGCAAGCCGACGCCGACGGTGACGGGCTCGGCGATGCCTGCGATCCCTGCCCGCTCACCGCGGGCACGAGCTGCTGATCGCTCGGCGGCCCGCGGCCGCCCGCCGGCTCAATCAATCGGCTCCCCCAGCGGCTCGGCCGCCAGCGGTGCGTCGAGGGGCAGTGGAGTGGCGGCCGGCGCGCCCACCTGGCGCCACCAGGGATCGACGCGCTCGACGCGCGACGGCTCGACCGCAGCGCCGAGCCGCGGCATCACCAGCTGCACGCCGCGCGCGGGCGCGAGCTCGACCAGCGTCTCGGCCGGCTCGTCCCAGGCGTGGATGGCGAGGTTGAACGTGCCCCAGTGCACCGGCAGGAAGCTGCCGCCGCCGAGCAGCGCGAGCGCCTCGAGCGCGTTCTCGGGGCCGAGGTGGATGTCGCCCCAGCTCGGGTGGAACGCGCCGACCTCGAGCATCACCAGATCGAACGGCCCGAGCCGGGCGGCGATCTCGGCGTACTCGGGCGTCAGGCCGGTGTCGCCGCTGAAGAAGAACGAGTGGCGTCGGCTGCGCACCGCGAACGACGACCACAAGGTCGCGTTGCGGTCGCAGGCCGCGCCCGGAGAAGTGCTGCGACGGCGCGGCGGTGATCGGCAGCTCCGCCCGCGGCAGCGTCGCCGTCTCCCACCAGTCGAGCTCGATGATGCGCTCGGGCGCGACGCCCCAGCGCTGCAGGTGCGCGCCCGACGCCGAGCGAGGTGTAGAAGGGCACGTCGCTGGCGGCGAGCGCGAGGATGGTCGGGTAGTCGAGGTGATCGTAGTGATCGTGCGAGACGATCACCGCGTCGAGCGGCGGCAGCGCCGCGACGGCGACCGGCACGGGCTGAAAGCGCTTGGGCCCGGCGAAGCGCGACGGCGAGGCGCGCTCGCCCCACACCGGATCGGTCAGGACGCGCAGACCGTCGATCTCGACCAGCACCGTCGAGTGGCCGAGCCAGGTCGCGCGCAGGCCGGTCTCGGCGGGGCGCTGCCACGCGGCGCGCGGATCCTCGGACGGCAGCGGCCCGGGTGGCGTGCGTCGCTGGCCGCCGAAGAAGAACTCGCCCATCGTGCCGAGCGCCCGGCCGCCCTTCATCACGGGGGTGCGGGGCACGGTGTTACGAAAGGCACCGTCGACGAAGCGGGGCGACGCCTGGATGCGCTCAAGTCGCGCGCCCGCTGCCCGGTCACCAAAAGGCGAGCCCATGGGTGCTAGGATGAACGGTCCGGCCAATCGGTTTCTATCATTGACATTTACCCCAAACCGCGTACCCTATTGGCCGTCGACACGTTTTCTAGGATTTCCTTCCAGTCAAACGTGGGCATAACGTGTAGGGGCAGCCGCCGGAGCGACATGGCTGTCTCGCGAAGAAGGTGCATCGTGGAAAAGGGTACTGTTAAGTGGTTCAATGACGCCAAGGGTTTCGGTTTCATCACGCGCGAGCAGGGCGCGGACGTTTTCGTCCATCACACCGCCATCCAGGCCGACGGCTTCCGCAGCCTCAGCGAGGGTGATCAGGTGGAGTTCGAAGTGACCCAGGGCCAGAAGGGCCTGCAGGCGACGAACGTTCGCCGCATCTGAAGATCGTGTAATTTTGGGGGGGCGGCCTCGGGGCCGCCCCCCTTTTTTTCTAGGTCTTATAATGATCCGGAGAGGCTGAACGAATGGCGCGAGACGATCTAGTGGCGATGGAAGGCAAAGTGGTGGAGGTGCTCGTCGGCGGGAATTTCCGCATTGCCGTCGAGGGAGGGCACAATGTGCTCGCGCACCTGGCCGGGCGCATGCGGCGAAATCGTATCCGCGTCGTGCTCGGGGATCAGGTCACCGTCGCCGTTTCGCCGTATGATCCATCGCGCGGATTGATTACGTTCCGTTCGAAGTAGCAGTAGACTGTTTCGGTTAGAGAGAGACGAGGAGCCAACCATGGCGGGAACGCGGCTGTATGTAGGGAATCTGTCATTCAACACCAACGAGGAGACGCTGCGCCAGGCTTTCGAGCAGGGCGGCAAGAAGGTGGTCGAGGTCAAGATCGTGACCGATCGCGACACCGGCAGGCCGCGCGGCTTCGGGTTCGTCGAAATGGCGAGCGCCGAGGATGCGCAGGCAGCAATCTCCGAGTGGGATGGCCAGCAGCTCGACGGCCGCAACCTCAAGGTCAACGAGGCGCAGGAGCGCTCCGGTGGCGGTGGTGGCGGCGGCGGCCGTGGCGGCGGCGGCGGTGGCCGCGGCGGTGGTGGTCGCGGTCGCGGCGGCTACTAGCGCAAAATTGGCTCGCGCCGAGGCGTCGAGCTAGGATCGCGGCGACGAACGATCATCAAACCGTGGAGCGTGACGCATGGCGATGACCGGACGACCTTCGATCAACAAACGCAACCGCGAGCAGGCCAAGCGCGAGAAGCAGCAAGAGAAGGCGGCACGTCGCGCCGCGCGCGCAGCCGATAAGCAGAATCGCGTCTCGACGGCCGACGACGAGGATCCGGACATCGCAGGCATCGTCCCGGGTCCGCAGCCGCCGCTCGAAGACTAGCGCTCGCTGGTCTCCTCTCCAACCCTCCCATACTTCAGGCACTTCGCGGCTGGTCCAGCGGCGGCGCGCTCGCAGGCGCCGCCGGTGGTCTCACGCCGCGACGGCGTACTCGGCAGGGTCGAAGTGGGTGACGCGCCGCTTGAACGACAGCGTCGAGCCCGGCCACAGCGTCGAGTTGCGCCCAGTGCCGTCGATGTACCAGCTCGAGCAGCCGCCGGTGCTCCAGACCGTTCCGCGCATGCGCGCGTCGACGTCGGCGAGGAACGCTGCTTGCGCGTCGGCGCGCGGCTCGATGGCGGCGACGCGGCCCCGACCGAGGTGGCGGAGCGCGCCGAGCACGTGCTCGATCTGGTGCTCGATCATCAGCACCACCGAGGTGTGGCCGAGGCCGGTGTTGGGGCCGAGCAGGAAGAAGAAGTTGGGGAAGCCGTGCACCGAGAGGCCGAGGTGGGCGCGCGGGCTGCCGGCCCAGACGTCGTCGAGCGAGCGGCCGTCGCGGCCGCGCACGTGGCGGCCAAAGGGGATCTCGGTCACCTGGAAGCCGGTGCCGCAGATGATGGCGTCGACGACGCGCTCGCGCCCACCGGCGGTGACGAGGCCGCGCGGCGTGACCTCGACGATGGGGTCGGAAACGATCTCGACGTTCGGTTGCGTGAGCGCGGGCAGGTAGTCGTCGCTGACCAGGACGCGCTTGCAGCCGAGCCGATACGACGGCGTCAGGCGCGCCCGCAGCGCCGCGTCCGGGACCTGGGCCTCCAGGTGGCGGAGCGCGAGCCGCTCGGCGAGCGGCCCCAGGCGCGGGTGTAGGAACGCCGCTACGAACAGCTCGCGCCTGACGAACAGCGAGGCGCGTTGGAGCCGCCGGAGCCACGGCACGTAGCGCATCAGGCGCTTGCGCCGGGCCGAGAAGGCGAAGTCGTGGCGCGGCACGATCCACGGCGGCGTGCGCTGAAACAGGTGCAGCTTGCCGACGCGAGGTTGGATCTGCGGCACGAACTGGATCGCCGAAGCGCCGGTGCCGATGACGGCGACGGTGCGGCCGTCGAGGTCGAAGTCGTGGTCCCAGCGCGCCGAGTGGAACAGGCGGCCGGCGAAGCGGTCGAGCCCGGGCAGCTTGGGCAGGGCAGGCTCGCTGAGCGCACCGACGGCGCCGACGAAGACGTCGGCCGTGAAGCGGCCGCGCGAGGTCGTGAGGATCCAGCGCCGCTCCGCTCCGTCCCAGGCAGCCTCCTTGATCTCGTGGTGAAGACGCAGGTGCGGCAACACCCCGAAGCGCTCGGCGCAGCGACGGAGATAGGCGTGAATCTCGGCCGCCGGGGAGTAGGAGCGGCTCCAGTCGGGGTTGGGGGCGAACGAGAAGGAGTAGAGATGCGACTGCACGTCGCAGGCGCAGCCGGGGTAGCTGTTGTCGCGCCAGACGCCGCCGACGTCGCCGGCGCGCTCGAAGACGAGGAAGTCGTCGACGCCGGACTGCAGGAGGCGAATGGCGAGGCCGAGCCCGCCGAAGCCGCTGCCGGCGATGGCGACGTGGACATGGCGGGCCTCGGGCGATGGGGTCATGACGGCCTCCTGAAAAAAGTGGTACGTACGGGTACCACTGTGGTACGATTGCGTACCAGATGCAAGCCAAAACGCAAATCGCCGTCGCTGGCGCCCACCGACTGGCCCTCATCGAGGGCTTCTGTCGCGCGGTCGAGGCGCGCGGCATCGCTGGCGCCACCGTGGTCGACGTGGTGCGCTACGCCCGGGTCTCCAAGCGCACCTTCTACGAGCACTTCGCCGACAAGGAGGACTGCTTTTTGGCCGCCTACCGCGAGCTGGCCGAGCAGACGATGGAGGCGATCGCGGCCGCGGTCGACGTCGACGCGCCGTGGGAGGATCAGATCAGCGCCGCGGTGCGGGTCTATCTCGGGGTTCTCGACTCCCGGCCCAAGCTGACGCGCGCCTTCTTCCTCGGGATCAACGCCGCCGGGCCGCGCGGCATCGCCCTGCGCCGCGAAGTGCTCGAGCGTTTCGCCGAGCTGACGCGCAGCCTGCTGGACGAGGCGCGCAGGCGGCGGCCGGAGCTGCGCCCCTTGACGCCGGTGATGGCGATGGCGATGGTCGGGGGCATGAACGAGCTGATGCTGCTCAAGGTGGAGAAGCAGATGCGCATGGACAATCTGGCGGAGACCGCGGTGACCCTGTGGAAGGCGATCGTGGCGCCGGCTTTCTCGCCGCCGCCCGAAACGCGGCAATGACGGCAGCGGCGTTTCGCAAGCTGGCGCTCTCGCTGCCCGAAGCGACGGAGGCGCCGCACTTCGAGCGGACCTCCTTTCGCGTCGGCAAGAAGATCTTCGCCACCATGACCGCTGCAGGTGACGAGGCGATGGTGCGCGTGGCGCCCCGCCAGGCGCTCTATGCGCTCATCGAGGCGCAGCCCGGAGTCTTTTTCAGCTACGGCGGTTGGACCGAGCGCAACGGCTCGCTCGGGGTCCGGCTGGCCAGGATCGGCGCCGCGCAGATGCGGGGGCTGGTCGTTGGCTCCTGGCGCCACGCCGCCGGCAAGCGCGCGCGCACCGCCTTCGACGGTGAGGACGGTTGACTTCCTCGCAAAACAGACTACACCAACGGGCTTGACCTTCTCCGACCTCCGATTGATTGATCCCCTGCTCCGCGCCGTCTCGGCCGAGGGCTACACCACGCCGACGCCGATCCAGCAGCAGGCGATCCCCCACGTGCTCGCCGGCCGCGACCTGCTCGGGCTGCGCGCAGACCGGCACCGGCAAGACCGCCGCGTTCGCGCTGCCGATCCTGCAGCGGCTCGCCGCATCGGGCCGGCGACCGCACGGCGATCGCGCCGATCGCGCGTGCTCGTGCTGACCCCGACGCGCGAGCTCGCGGCGCAGATCGGCGAGAGCTTCGCGCGCCTACGGCAAGCACCTCGGCTGCAAGCACGCCGTGATCTTCGGCGGCGTCGGGCAGAGCGCGCAGGAGCGGGCGCTGCGCGCGCGGCGTCGACATCCTCGTCGCCACGCCCGGGCCGCCTGCTCGATCTCGTGCAGCAGGGCATCGTGCACCTCGAGCAGCTCGAGATCTTCGTGCTCGACGAGGCCGACCGCATGCTCGACATGGGCTTCATCCACGACGTGCGCCGCGTGATCGCGCACCTGCCCAAGCGAGCGGCAGACGCTCTTCTTCTCGGCGACGATGCCGCCCGAGGCGCAGAAGCTCGCGGACGCGCATCCTGCGCGAGCCCGGCGACGGTGGCGGTGGCGCCGGTGGCGTCGACCGCGGAGCGGGTCGAGCAGCGCGTCTTCTTCGTCGAGCACGGCGACAAGCGCGCCGCTGCTCGGCGACGCTGCTCGAGCCGATCGCGTCGATCACGCGCGCGCTCGTCTTCACGCGCACCAAGCACGGCGCCAACCGCGTCGCCGAGCATCTGCAGAAGCGCGGCATCGCGGCCGACGCCATCCACGGCAACAAGTCGCAGAACGCGCGCGAGCGGGCGCTCGCCGGCTTCAAGGCGGGGCGGACGCGCGTGCTCGTCGCCACCGACATCGCGGCGCGCGGCATCGACATCGACGACGTCTCGCACGTCATCAACTTCGACCTGCCCAACGTGCCCGAGACCTACGTGCACCGCATCGGCCGCACGGCGCGCGCCGGCGCGAGCGGCATCGCGATTTCACTTTGTGATGCCGCGGAGCGAGAATATCTGCGAGATATCGAGAGACTCATTCGTCAACGCATCCCCACGATCGATGCGACGCCTTTGATCGAGAAAGCGAGGAGCCTGCATGCCACCGACTCAAAGACCATCCATCAACAAGCGCAACCGCGAGCAAGCCAAGCGCGAGAAGCAGCAGGAGAAGGCCGCCCGCCGAGCCGAGCGCGCGGCCGTGCGCCAGAACCGCGGGGGGGCCGGCGCCGATGGCGAAGATCCTGATCTAGCCGGGATCGTCCCCGGGCCGCAGCCGCGCAACGACGACTGAGGCCGTTGCCCGAGCGCCGTGTCGAGACGACCCCTCATCGCCGCCTTCGTGCCCGACGGCGCCGGCCGGCCTGTGGGTAGGGCGGCCGCACGGCGGTGCCCGCGCACCTGCTCGACCCCTCGTGGTGGTCGGGCCAGCGGCGCCTGCGTGCTACACTCCGCCCCATGAAGCCGACCGCCGAGCCACGCGTCATCATCCGCAGCTGCGCGTCGTACGATCCCCGAGCGCATCCGCGCCATCGTGCGCGAGGGGCTCGACGAGCTCGGCCTCAAGCCGTTCGGGCGCACGCTGGTCAAGCCGAACCTCGTCGCCGCCGGCAAGCTGTTCCCGCACGCGTACACGCGCCCCGAGTTCGGCGAGGGCGTGCTGCGCGCGCTGCAAGGACGTCGGCGGCGACGCCATGACCGAGCTCGCGGTCGGCGAGCGCTGCGGCATCACGATCCCGACGCGCGTCGCGTTTCGCGCAGTCGGGCTGCGACGCGATGCTCGAGCGCATCCCCGGCGTCAAGCGCTACTACTTCGAGGAAGAGCAGCAGGTCGAGATCCCGCTACACGCACGAGGAGCGCCTGCGCGACTACGTCTTCACGCCCGAGCCGGTCGCGCGCGCCGACTTCTTCGTCAACTGCCCGAAGTTCAAGGCGCACCCGTGGACGACGGTGACGTTCTCGCTGCAAGAACTACATCGGCATCCAGGACGATCGCCACCGCCTCATCGATCACGACCACCAGCTGAACGAGAAGATCGCCGACCTGCAGTACATCATCCAGCCGCAGTTCATCGCGATCGACGCGCATCATCGCCGGCGAGGGCCGCATGCTGACGCCGAAGCCGTTCGACCTGAACCTCATCATCATGGGCAACAACCAGGTCGCGTTCGACGCCGTGTGCTGCGCCATCATCGGCGTCGATCCGCGCGACGGTCGATCACATCCGCTTCGCGCGCGGAGCGCGGCTTCGGCACGATCGATCTCGTCGAAGATCGAGATCACCGGCGACGTCACGCTCGACGAGGCGCAAGGCGCGCGCCAAGGGCTTCAAGGTCGGGCTCATCCGCGTCGAGAAGTACTTCGAGGGCACGCAACATCACCGCCTACGCCGGCCCGCCGCCCGAGGCCGAGCACACCGACTACTGCTGGGGCGGCTGCCCGGGCGCGATCGAAGAGGCGATCGAGATCCTGCGCGTCTTCGACAAGACACTGCGACGCGAAGATGCCGCGCATGCACGTCGTGTTCGGCGCCTACGACGGCCCGATCGACGCCAAGCCGGGCGAGAAGGTCGTCTTCATCGGCGACTGCGCGAACGTGGAAGGGCAAGCTCGGCGACAAGCTGGTGCAGATCGGGAGCGTCTACAAGGATCGCGCGCACCAAGGATCCGCATCACGCCAAGCACGAGCGACATCTACGGCAAGATGCTCTCGCGTCAACCGCGGTGATCCGAAAGGCGAAGCGCGAGCCGCACATCCGGCTCGAGGGCTGCCCGGTCAGCGTCGCCGAGCAGGTGCTCGCTATCGTCACGCTCGGCGGCACCAAGAACCCGCTGTTCGAGCCGTCGGAAGCGGTGGGGTTCAACAAGGCCTACCTGTCGTGGCGGATCGTGACCTTCTTCAAGCGGCTGTTTGGCAAGAAGTACCAGAAGGCCGGGCCGTGCCTGCGCGGGCAGGCCATGCCGCTGCTCGGCGCCAGCGACGAGCAGCGCCAGCTTCCGCCGCACGCCTGATTGCGGCGCCGAGTGTGCGTCCGGGGGTTACTTCGGTGGCGGCTCGGGCGAGACGCGCATGCTCGAGATCACGGCGACGACGAAGACGACGATCGCGATGAGACCGACGCCGTAGAGAAACATGGCGGCCGCTTCGGGAGCGCGCGCCACGTAGGCGCTGGCGGCGTGTGGGGCTTCGGGGGACCAGAGCGCGTTCAAGAGCATCGTGCGACAACCTCCTGGCGGATAACCTAGCACATCGATCACGAGGTGTGGTCGACCACGATGTGCCACCCGTCGCGCCCCTGGTGCAGCGTCAGCGTGAACCAGCCACCGACGGGGCCGCCGGCCGCGGCGTCGCGCGCGAGCGCCCAGTGGCCGAGGGCCAGCGCCCAACCGGCGCCGAGCGGGCGCACCTCGAGGTCGCCGAAGGTCAGCGTGCCCATGCGCGCCCGGTCGCCGTACTTCTTGCGGTACATGGCGGCGATCGCGTCCCAGCCGCGCAAGACGGTGGCGCCGACCATCGTGGTCGTGGGCGCGCGCTCGTAGCCGCTCAGGTAGCCGTCGAGGTCGCCGCGGTTCCACGCCGCCACCTCGCGCACCAGCTCGGCGCGGACGGCGGCGGCCACGTCGGCGCCGCCGTGGGCAGGGGCGGGGATGGCGAGCAGGAGGAGGGCGCAGGCGCAGAGGCTTCGCATGCGCCGAGCATACGTCAGCAGGCGCCCTTCAGGCCGCTCCGGCCGCGGACAGCTCGGCGACGACCTGCTGGAACTCGGCGCACAGGGCTTCGGCAAAGGCGCGCGGCGCCGCGGACGACTTGTAGTTGAAGTTGAAGACCAGGCGGCCGTGGTGGCGGATGGCGGTCAGCGCGATGCCGGTGCGCGGCGTGACCGGCGTCGTGATCAGCACCTGGTCGACGGCCCAGCCGTCGCCGCCGAGCGGCGGGAGCTCGAGCGCGATCAGGTTCGAAAAGTTGAGGTTGTAGCTCGGTCGCTTCGACTCGAAGACGACGCGCTGCAGCTGCCCCAGCGTCATGCCGAGGACGATCGCGCGCTCGGCCAACAGGCGCTTGAACGGCCGGTTCGTCCGGCGCTGCCGGTCGACCTGCGCCTGGATCGTGCGCGCCATCGCCGCCGGATCGTCGACGCGGTCGAGCGGCAACGTGACGTCGAGCGTGGCCAGGTGGTTGGCGAACGACACGAAGCCGCCGTCGCGTGGGCGCGTCTCCATCACCAGCGTCGACGAGGTGCGGCCGACGGGCAGGCCGCGCGCGCGATGCAGGCGCTGGTTGGCGGCGAAGAGCGCGGCGGTGAGCATCGAGTTGAGGCTGACGGCGAGGCGCTTGCGGGCGGCACTCCACTCGGTCAGGACGCCGTCGTCGACGATCCAGTGCACGGTGCCGTTGTCGCCGGTGTAGTCGTTGCTGAGGTTCTGCAGGAGCGGCACGATGGGGCGCACGAGCGCGCTCGCGATCATGCGCGCCAGGTTGGCGTAGCCGGCCAGTCGCCAGCCGAAGCGGCGCCCCGGGGAAGCCGACAGCGGCTCGAGCTCGCCGCGGCGGTGAATCGGCGCCAGCCGCTCGGGGGCGGGGCGGCGGCCGGCGCGCGCGTCCTCGAGGAACGCGGCGAAGTCGGCGCACAGGCCGATGAACGCGCGCCCGTCGGCGATGGCGTGGTGTTGGCGGAACAGCAGGCGGCAGCCGTCGTCTCCGGTGCGGGCCAGCGTCAGCGTCACCGGGAAGTCGTGGAACAGATCGAGGTGCCGATTCTGCTCCTGGCGCACGACCGCGGCGAGCGCCGCCTCGTCGCGCGCCTCGACGACGCGAAAGATGTCGCCGACGCTGAACGCCGGATCCTCGACGTAGGCGAAGCGGCGCGCCCCGAGCGGCCGGTCGGCCGGCGCGCCGTCGAGGGCCTGCACCTTGGTGCGGAGCGAGGGGTAGCGCGTGGCCACGTCGGCGAGCGCGCAGCGCACGTGCGCGGGATCGAGCGCGCCTGCGACCAAAAGCTGCCAGGTCGGGGTGCCCGAGCAGCCGCGCGCCCCGTCGGTGACGGCGAGCCCGCCCTTGTCGACGTAGTCGCACGGATAGCGCACCGGCTCACCGGCGACGACCAGCGCGCCGGTCACGGCCGGCGCTCGGCGGCCAGCTGGCTGACGTCGTCGATGATGCGCGGCCAGACCGCGCGCGGCAGCTCGTGGCCCATGCCGGGGATGATCTCCAGGCGCGCGCCCGGGATCGCGCGCGCGGTGGCGCGGCCGCCGTCGACGGGGATGAGCGGATCGGCGTCGCCGTGGATGACCAGCGTCGGCAGCGCCAGCGAGCGCAGCGCCGGCGTGCGATCGCCCGACAGCCAGATGGCGATCAGCTGCCGCCGCACCCCGCCCGGGTGGTACGCGCGATCGTACGAGCGCGCGGCCAGGCGGCGATAGCGCTCTTCATCGAAGGGAAAGCCGCCGCCGTGGAGCGTGCGCGCCATCTCGACGGAGCGACGGATGAAGCCGGCGCGATCGGGAGGGAAGGGCGCCAACAGCGCGGCGATGGTCTCGTAGGACGGGCCGCGCACGTCGGTGGCGCCGGTGGTCGACATGATCGACGTGAGCGACAGGACGCGCTCGGGATGGCGGATCGCCATCTGTTGCCCGATCATGCCGCCCATCGACATGCCGAGGACGTGCGCGGCGGGCACGCCGATCGCGTCGAGCAGGCCGACCGCGTCGTCGGCCATGTCGCGCAAGAGGTAGGGCGCGGTCACCGGGCGCTTCTTGCGCAGCTGGTCGAAGACCTGGAGCGGATTGGGATCGCCCCAGGACTCGAAGCTGGTCGACAGACCGACGTCGCGATTGTCGAAGCGGATGACGTAGAAGCCGCGCGCCGCCAGCGCCTCACAGAACGCCTCGTCCCAGGCGATCATCTGCAGCCCCAGCCCCATCACGAGCAAAAGCGGGCGCGCGTGGGCGTCGCCGAAGCTGTCCCACGCCAGCGTCACGCCGTTGACGTGCGCGATCTCGACCGGGCGCTCGACGACGCGCGCCGGCGGCGGCGGCGGCGGCGGTGGGGCCGCGGCGCAGGCAGCCGCCAGCGCCACGAAGGTCAAGAGCGAGGCGCGCCGCATCCTCAGACGAAGCGGACCGCGTAGATCGGCGGCAGGTGCGCCGACAGGAGCTGCCAGGCGTCGCCCTGGTCTTCGCTCACCCACAACGAGCCGGTCGTGGAGCCCATCGCCAGCCGGGCGCCGCTGTCGTCGACGTCGAGCCCGTGGCGGTAGACGATGTCGTACGCGTGCTCCGACGGCAGCCCGCGCGACAGCGAGTCCCACGACTTGCCGCCGTCGCGGGTGCGCGCGACCACGACGCGGCCGTCGACCGGAACGCGCCGCTCGTCCTTCTGCGCCGGCACCAGCCAGGCAGTGTCCGGCTTTTGCGGGTGGACGGCGCAGGCGAAGCCGAAGGTCGACGGCGGGACGTTCTCGAGCGCCTGCCAGGAGACACCGCCATCGACGGTGCGGAAGACCCCGTTGTGGTGCTGCGCCCACAGTACCTGGGGCCGGGCGCGGCATTGCACGACGCGGTGCGGATCCTGGATCTCCTGCTTCTCGCGATCGGCCGGCGGCATGAACGCGGCGTACATGCCGCGCGCGCGCAGCGCCCAGGCCGCGCCGCCGTCGTCGCTGCGCCAGACGCCGCCACAGGAGACGCCGACGATGACGCTGCGGCCATGCTCGGGATCGACGCAGATCGAGTGGATGCCGGGCGTGTCGTAGCCGCCGCCGAACCAGGCGCGACGGCGCGGGTCATCCCACAGGCCGCGCGCCAACGACCACGAGTCGCCGCCGTCGTCGCTGCGGAAGAGGCCGCCCGGGATCGTCCCCGCCCACAGGACGCCGGGCTGTTGCGCGTGGCCCGGCTCGAGGATCCAGATCATGTCGAGCTTGTGCGGCCACGGCCGCCCGAACCCGTCCTTCTCTTCGGGCGCGTCCTTGGGATACTCGGGCGAGGCTACCTCGCTCCAGGTCGCGCCGTCGTCCTTCGACCGGTGCAGGTGCACGCCGAAGTGGCCCAGGCGCAGCGCGGCGTAGAGGGTGCCGTCGCGCGGATCGCGCAGCACGGCGGTCACCGGCTCGCCGAGGAAGGCCGTGCGCTGCACCGCCCATCCGGCCGGCGAGCGCGCGACGAAGAACAGGCCCTTGCGTGTGGCAACGAGGATTCGGTCCATGTCAGCCTCCAGAGAGCGCCTGCATCACCCAGATCTCGGCGTCGGGCGCGACGGGATCGGTGAGCGTCGTGCGATCGCTCGCCCGCGCCTCACCGACGAAGATGACGACGTGGGGGCGCAACCCGCCGTGCTCGTCGAGGATGTAGCTGCGCGCGTGCGGGTGGGCCGCGAAGTAGGCCTCGAGCACCTGCCGCACCGTGGCGCCGGTGGCGTCGGCGTCGGGACAGCGGACGTGCCGGGCTAGGTTTTGCGTGAAGCAGACACGCGCCACGGCCCCATGGATAGCACAGACCAGGTGAGGAGGAGCGCCAGCATGAGCAGGCCCACGAAGTAGCCTTCGGCGAATCCGTGGCCCAGGTGTTGGTAGAGGTAGAACCAGATCAAGAGCGCGTGCAGACCGAGGAGCGGCACCAGCCGGTCGCCCTGCCTGCGCGCCGACCACGCCAGCGCCGTCAGCGCCAGCATGTTCCA
Source organism: uncultured delta proteobacterium (assembly GCA_963816965.1). GTDB lineage: Bacteria > Myxococcota_A > Polyangia > Palsa-1104 > Palsa-1104 > JAQBQH01. The sequence continues at coordinate 640,021 of CAWFMP010000004.1, read as the reverse complement.
GTAGTAGGCGTTGACCACCAGCCAGACGTAGACCAAGAGCGGCCCCACGGCGAACGCTTCGACCGGCTCGGCGTTGCGCAGCCCGAGCGCCACCAGCGCCGTGAGCGCCAGTTGCATGAGGACGAACGGGACGCGCCAGCGGCCCAGGTCGACCTCGGGGCGCGCCGCCTTGACCTCCGACGGCAGCATCCAGTTGCGCGCGAATTCCCCCGGCGTCGACCACGCCGCCTGCAGAAAGACGGTCTTCAAGGAGTACTGGTTCCCGTAGAAGTGCTCGTGCTGCGCGACCGCGATGCGATCGCGATAGCCGCGCCATACGCGCGGGCCGAACATCGCCGACGAAATCCCGACCGCCAGCACCATCGCCGCCGCGGCCCCGGCGACGAAGCGCGGGATGCGCGGATCGATCTTGCGCGTCCGCAGGAGCTCCCAGCCGCACCAGAAGGCGAAGCCGACGCCGAAGAACAGCGGGAACAGCTTGGAAGCGATGGCATATCCGAGCATGGCGCCGGCGGCGAGCGGGCGGGAGCGCGTCCACAGCACCAGGCACAGCCCGAGCGCGAACAGCCAGTCCCAGCGCAAGAGGCTGCCGGCGAGGTAGTCGAAGCAGAACGGCATCATCGAGAAGATGACCAGCGCGACACAGGTGGGGCGTGTGCCGAAGGTGCGGAAGAAGAGCGTGAAGAGGATGAGCATGAGCAGCGGATCGATGAGGCCCATGATCCGCTGCCCCACCGGCCCGATCCCGCACACCCGCGCGATGGGCGCGGCCAGCACCGCCCACGCCGGCGACCCCGAGTTGCCGTGGTCGTCCATCACCTGCGTCCAGTTGGCGCCGTCCCGCGCCAGCGTCGACCAGTCGCGCTTGAACTCGGCCCAGCGCGCATCGGAAAACGCCCCGCGCACCTCGGCGGCGTTTTCCAGCGCGCGCTCGACGGGAATCTCGTCGAAGTTGGTCAGATCGCGCGTCGTGCGCACGAAGCCGATGGCGTGCGCCGACTCGCGATCGGCGAGGATGGTCGCCTTGTACAGGTTGAAGTAGCCGAGCTCGGGCAGGTACTTCGAGCCGAAGAAGAAGTGGTACTGCTCCCAGCGGTGCACCAGGTTGCCGCCGCCGCGCAGGGCGCCGTAGTTGGTCCACGAGAAGAGCGCGAGCACGGCGACGACGCGAAAGGCGAGGTCGAGCCGCCGCTGCCCGCGCTTGTCGTCGGCCCGCACGATGCGGGCGATGACGAGGAGCGCCGCCGATGCCTCGAGCATGATGATGCGCAGGATGCCGGCGACGAAGTAGCTCACGCCGGCACCTCGACCTGCGCGCGCCGCCGCTCGGTCACGGCGCGCCTTTGACCAGCTTGTCGGCGGTGACGAAGTGCGGCTCGATGTCCACCGGCACGCGCGCGAGCTTGTCGAGCACGCGCTGCACCTCGGGCCGCACCACGCCCATCCGGGCCAGAAGCGCGCGCGCGCCCGCCGCGTCGCCGTTCGCCTCGATGGTCATGAGGTCATGAGTGAGCGCGACCACCGCCTGCTTGAACTTGCCGACGTCGACCGAGAAGTGGCCCCCCTTGACCACGATGGCGCCGGCGTCGATGAGGGTGTTGATCTGCAGCGCCATGCCCTTGCCGTGCGCCTCGCCGACGCCGAAGCGCACGCCGCGCAAGGTCTCGGCGAGGTAGGTCGGGTAGAGCGTGCGCTCCATGGACTTGTCGATGACGCCCTTGTCGATGAGGTACTGCAGCGCGAACAGCCCCGACATGTCGGCCTTGGCCTCTTCGATAGCGCTGCCGGTCTCCTGCAACGCCTGCCGCGCCGTGGTCGCCCGCCCGCCGACGGTGATGTTGTGCGGCCCGAGGCCGTGCATCAGCTCGTGCATGAGGATGTGCGTGAAGAACGGCTCGAAGGCGACGTTCTTCTGATCGGCCGGCGCCGAGCGCGATCCGGCGCGATGGGCGAGCAGGACCACCTTGAACTTGGCCTCCTGCACGTTCTTGAGCATCACCCGCTTGGTGCCCTTCTCCTTGGCGATGCGCTCGTCGTTGGGCAGGTTGAACGCCGCGGTCTGCACGCCGTGGTTGGCGTCGCCGGCGCAGAAGATCTCGTTGACCACGCGGATGGGCGCCAGCGCGCCGAGCTTGGGGTTGCGCAGCTTGGGGTCGATCGGCAGGTGGTTCTCGATGTCCTGCAGCTGGGCGGAGAAGCGCTGCAGCTTGGCCGACTCCGCCTCGTCGCGCACGGTGATGAACGCCTCGAACGCCGCCTTGTCGCCGAACCACTCGTCCTCGTAGGTTTCGTAGGGGCCGATGGTGGGCTCGATCGACGCGTCGAGGTTCATCCACGCCACGTCGCTGGCGTAGTAGTCGTTCGACGCGAACGCCCGGGCGCGCGCCTGCAGAAAGGTGCGTAGCGTCGGCTGCTGCGTCAGCGCGGCGGCCTCGTCGAGCAGCGCGCCGGCCATCGCCAGCTCGCCGGCGTAGGCGATGGAGTAGGGCAGCGCGGTGAGCCTGCCGTCGGGCGCGCGGCGGACGACGCTGTAGAAGCCTTCGGCGCGGGCGCGCTCGGCCGGCGGCAGCCCCTTCATCCACGCCTCGACCTCGGCCTTGGTCGCCTTCGCCGGATAGAAGTCTGCCTGCGGCGGCTTGGCCGGCACGCCGGGCAAAAAGGGCTTGTCGTGGGCGAGCCGGTCCCACGGCCCCTTGTTGCGCAGGAACTCGCGCAGGCGCGCCTTGCCGGCCGGCGTGGTATCGGCGACGAGCGCCAGCAGCAGCGGCTCGTTGCCCGCCCACGCCTGACGCAAGAAGAGCGTGTCCATCAGCTTGGCCGCCTCGACCATCTTGCCGAGCGCGTGCTGCTCGTTGGCGGGCAGCGCCGACAGGTCGACGACGAGATCGACCGGCTCGAACGGCGGCGCCGCCGCCGCCGTCGAGACCAGGAGCAGAAGTGCGACCAGAGATCTCATGGCGCGCAGCATAGCCGATCGCTGAAGAGGACGGCGATGCTCCCCAGCGGCGCGCGACGACCCCGCGGGGACCACGAACGCGACCCGGGAGCCCGTCGCGGTGGCGCGGTCGGCGTCGGGCGTCGAAGCCCCTTCGCCTTTGCCGTTTCGAAGGTTGACGCGCTGTGTTATACAGTCCCGCACATGAGCGAGCGCGCATGAAGGTCTGCGACTACTTCGACATCAAGCACGACGAGCACGGTCGCGAGTTCCTCGAGGTCTACCTCGACGGCATCGCCCTTCTGCGGCTGGTCCTGACCAACAAGGGCACTGCCTTTACGCCCGACGAGCGCGTCGCCCTCGGCCTCGATGGGCTCCTGCCGCCGCAGGTCAACTCGATGGAGCAGCAGCTCGAGCGCGTCTACTCCGGCTTTCGCCGCGAGCCCTCGCCGATCGCGAAGTATCAGTACCTGCGCGCGCTGCAGGAGCGCAACGAGATCCTCTTCTACGCGCTGCTCGAGCGGCACCTCGGCGAGATGCTGCCCATCGTCTACACGCCGACGGTGGGCGAGGCGGTGCAGCGCTTCAACTTCCTCTATCAGTCGGCGCGCGGGCTGTCGCTGTCGCCGCTCAACATCGATCGCGTGCAGCACGCCATCAAGAACTACACCTGGAACGACGTCCGCATGATCGTCGCCACCGACGCCAGCGCCATCCTCGGCATCGGCGACCAGGGCTACGGCGGGCTGGCCATCCCGATCGGCAAGCTCGCCCTCTACACGGTCGGCGGCGGCGTCTCGCCGTTCCACACCCTGCCGGTCGCGCTCGACGTCGGCACCGATCGCACCGACCTCATCTCCGATCCGTTCTACCTCGGCGTGCGCCAGCGGCGCCTGCGCGGCGCCGCCTACTTCGACTTCCTCGACAAGTTCGTCGCCGCCGTCAAGGCGCGCTATCCACGCGCGGTGATCCAGTGGGAGGACCTGGCGAAGGACGCCGCCTTCGCCGTGCTCGAGCGCTACCGCAAGGTGCTGCCCTCGTTCAACGACGACATCCAGGGCACCGGCGCGGTGGCGCTGGCCGGCCTGGTCAACGCCTGTCAGCTGCGTGGCGAGCGGCTGCGTGATCAGCGGGTCATCGTCTACGGCGCCGGCGCCGGCGGCTGCGGCGTCGCCTGGGCGATCCGCAAGGGCATGGTCCGCGACGGCTTGAGCGAGGCGGAGGCGCTGGCCCACGTCTACGTCATCGACAGCAAGGGACTGCTCACCTCCGACCGCTCGATGGAGCCCTACAAGAAGAGCTTCGCGCAGGATCCGGCGCGCGTCAGCGGCTGGAAGATCGCGGGGCCGGTGCCGACGCTGCTCGAGACCATCGAGAACGCCAAGCCGACGGTGCTGCTCGGTCTCTCCGGCCAGCCGCACGCGTTCAACGAGCCGGTGGTGCGGGCGATGGCGGCGGCGAACGCCGCCGAGGCGCGGCCGATCATCTTCCCGCTGTCGAACCCGACCAGCTCGTGCGAGGCGCTGCCCGAGGATCTCATCGAGTGGACCGGGGGGCGCGCCATCGTGGCGACCGGCAGCCCGTTCGCGCCCGTCCTGTACCAGGGCAAGACGCACACGATCGGTCAGGGCAACAACGCATTCATCTTTCCCGGGCTCGGATTCGGCGCGATCTTGTCGCAGGCGCGCGAGATCACCGACGGGATGGTGCTGGCGGCGGCCTACGCGCTGGCCGACTTCGCGGCCGAGCGCTGCCTGCCGCGCGGCGACGTCTATCCGGCGGTCGACGAGCTGAACGAGGTGTCGATGCGCGTGGCGACGCGGGTGATCGAGCAGGCCTTCGACGACGGGGTGGCCCAGAGCGAGAAGGTCACGCGTGCCGGCGCCGCCGAGTACGTGCAGGCGCGCTTCTGGAAGCCGCGGTACATGCCGATCGTTCGCGGGTGAGCCGCTGGCGGCGGCGCTATTGCGATAGGTAGGCGTCGACGCTGGCGGCGACCTTGCGCCCGTCGGCGATGGCCCACACGACCAGCGACTGGCCGCGCGCCATGTCGCCGGCGGCGAAGACGCCGGCGACGCTGGTGCGCGCCGTCGCGTGGCGGCGACGTTGCCGCGGGCGTCGAGCGCGACGCCGAGCTGCTCGACGAGGCCCTCGCGCTCCGGCCCGACGAAGCCCATCGCCAGCAGCACCAGGTCGCAGGGCAGGGTCGAACTCGCTGCCCGGCATCTCCACCAGCTTGCCGGTCGATCATCTTCGACGCGCACCGCTTCGAGCGCGACCACGCGCCCGTCCTGTCCGACGAGCCGCCTGGTCATCACCGCGAAGTCGCGCTCGCCGCCCTCCTCGTGCGACGACGAGGTGCGGAAGATGAGCGGCCACTCGCGGCCACGGATTGCGCTCGGCGCGCTCGTCGGGCGGCCGGGGCATCAGCTCGAGCTGCGTCACGCGCGCCGCCCCCTGGCGGAGCGAGGTGCCGACGCAGTCGGAGCCGGTGTCGCCGCCGCCGATGCACGACGACGTGCTTGCCCGTCGGCGAGGATGGCTCGTCGCCGTCGACCGGCAGTCGCCGGCGACGCGGCGGTTCTGCTGCGTCAGGAACTCCATCGCGAAGTGCACGCCGCGCAGCTCGCGGCCGGGGACGGCGAGGTCGCGCGGCTCGTCGCGCGCCGCCGGCGAGCACGACCGCGTCGTAGTCGCGCGGAGCTCGTCGCCGGTCACGTCGACGCCGACGTGCACGCCGGTGCGGAACGTCGACGCCCTCGGCGCGCATCTGCGCCGACGCGCCGCTCGAGGAGCTCCTTCTCCATCTTGAAGTCGGGGATGCCGTAGCGCAGAAGCCCGCCGATGCGATCGTCGCCTGCTCGAAGCACGACCACGTCGTGCCCGGCGCGCGCGAGCTGCTGCGCCGCCGCCAGGCCGGCCGGCCCCGAGCCGACGACGGCGACCCGCTTGCCCGTCTTGCACCGGCGCGGGCCGGGCGGGCAGCGCGCCCGCGGCAAGCGCGCGATCGATGATGCTCTGCTCGATCGTCTTGATGGTCACCGGCGCGTCGTCGAGGTTGAGCACGCACGAGGCCTCGCACGGCGCCGGGCAGACGCGTCCGGTGACCTCGGGGAAGTTGTTGGTCGCGTGCAGCGAGCGCAGCGCCTCGTCCGAGCCGCCCGTCGTAGACGAGATCGTTCCACTCGGGGATGAGGTTCCCGAGCGGGCAGCCCTCGTGACAGAAGGGGATGCCGCAGTCCATGCAGCGCGACGCCTGGTCGCGCAGCTGCCCTCGGGCAGCGGCAGCTCGAGCTCGCGCCAGTCGTGCAGCCGCTCGCTCGACGGGCCGCGACGACGGCTTGAGCCGCTCGATCTCGATGAACCCGCGCAGCTTACCCATGGCGCACCGCGCGCATCACGCCGTCGTCGCGCCACGAATGATAGGGCCGGGGCGCGATGTCGCCCACCAGGCCGGCGGTCTCGCGGCATCTTCGCCTGCTCGGCGAGGACCCGCCGATACTCGGGCGGCATGACCTTCACGAACTTGCGCAGGGTCCCGTCCCAGTCGGCGAGCAGCAGCTGCGCCTTGTTGCTGCCGGTGCGCTGGACGTGCTCCTCGACGAGCGCGCGCAGCGTCTGCGCGTCGTCGCCGTCCGACGGTCTCGAGCTCGACCATCGCCGTGTTGCAGCGCGCGCCGAACAGGCCGTCCTCGTCGAGCACGTAAGCCGACGCCGCCGCTCATGCCGGCGGCGAAGTTGCGCCCGGTCGGTGCCGAGCACGACCACGGTGCCGCCGGTCATGTACTCGCAGCCGTGATCGCCGACGCCCTCGACGACGGTGATGGCGCCGCTGTTGCGCACGGCGAAGCGCTCGCCGGCGCGGCCGGCGAAGAACGCGCGCCCCGCGGTCGCCCCGTAGAGCACGGTGTTGCCGACGATGACGTTGCTCGTCGGCGCGGAACGGCGACGCGCGCCGGCGGCGCGATCGCGAGGACGCCGCCCGAGAGCCCCTTGCCGACGTAGTCGTTGGCGTCGCCCTCGAGGTGCGAGGGTCATGCCCGGCGACGCGAACGCGCCGAAGCTCTGCCCCGCCGTCCCGCGCGCGCGGATGACGATGGTGTCGTCGGGCGAGCCCGCGCGTGGCCGAAGCGCTTGGCGATCTCGCCCGACAGCATGGCGCCGAACGCGCGGTCGCGGTTGCGGATCGCCGTCGCGATCTCGACATGGGCTGCGCGACTCGAGCGCCGGCCGGGCGCGCGGCGATGAGCGCGTGGTCGAGCCACGCCGCGCAGGTTGTGGTCCTGCGCCTCGACGCAGCGGAGCGGCGAGCTCGCCGCCTCCTTGGGCCGATACAGCAGCTCGGCGTAGTCGATGCGCCGCGTCTTGCGGTAGTCGCGCGTGCAGCGCCTCGGCGTCGGGCGCGCGCGGCGACGATGCAGTCGACGCGCCCGACCATCTCGTCGAGCGTGCGGAAGCCGAGCTGCGCCATGATGCGCGCGCAGCTCCTCGGCGACGAAGAAGAAGTAGTTGATGACGTGCTCGGGCGTGCCCGCGAAGCGCGCGCGCAGCTCCGGGTCCTGCGTGGCGACGCCGACCGGGCACGTGTTGAGGTGGCACTTGCGCATCATGATGCAGCCGCGCGCGACGAGCGGCGCGGTCGCGAAGCCGAACTCCTCGGCGCCGAGCAGCGCGGCGAAGGCCACGTCGCGCCCGGTCTTGAGCTGCCCGTCGACCTGCAGCCGCACGCGCCCGCGCAGCCCGTTCAGCACGAGCACCTGCTGCGTCTCGGCGAGCCCGAGCTCCCACGGCGTGCCGGCGTGCTGGATCGACGATCAGCGGCGAGGCGCCGGTGCCGCCGTCGTGGCCGGCGATGAGGATGACGTCGGCGTGCGCCTTGGCCACGCCGGCGGCGATCGTCCCGACGCCCGCCTCGCTGACGAGCTTCACGCTGACGCGCGCGCGCGGGTTCACGTTCTTCAGGTCGAAGATGAGCTGCGCCAGGTCCTCGATCGAGTAGATGTCGTGGTGCGGCGGCGGCGAGATGAGCGTCACGCCCGGGCGTCGAGTGGCGCACGCGCGCGATGACCTCGTCGACCTTGTGCCCGGGGAGCTGCCCGCCCTCGCCGGGCTTGGCGCCCTGGGCCATCTTGATCTGCAGCTCGTCGGCGTTGACGAGGTAGTGCGCCGTCACGCCGAAGCGCGCGCGCGCCACCTGCTTGATCGCGCTGCGCCGCGAGTCGCCGTTGGCGTCGCGGCAGGAAGCGCGCCGGTCCTCGCCGCCCTCGCCGGTGTTCGACTTGCCGCCGATGCGGTTCATCGCGATGGCGAGGTTCTCGTGCGCCTCCTTGCGGATGCTGCCGAAGCTCATCGCGCCGGTCGCGAAGCGCTGGACGATCTGCGCCGCCGGCTCGACCTCGTCGATCGGGACCGGCGGGCCCGCCGGCGCGAGGTCCCAGCAGCCCGCGCAGCGTCAACGGCGCGTCGCGCCTGGTCGTTGATGAGCGCGCGCGTACTCGTCGTAGCGAGCGCGCGTCCTGCGAGGCGCACCGCCTTCTGCAGGCTCGGCGACCGTCTTCGGGCTCCACAGGTGCGCGCTCGCCGGTCGACGCGCCAGGCGTAGACTGCCGCCGACGTCGAGCTCGCGGGCCTGCGCGTCGGCGGCGCGGCGAGAAGCCGCGCTGTGACGCGCGCAGCGTCTCGCGCGGCGATCTCCGCGAGGCCGATGCCGCCGATGCGCGACGCCGTGCCGGTGAAGTAGCGGTCGACGACCATCTGGCCGATGCCGATCGCCTCGAAGATCTGCGCGCCCTGGTAGCTCGACAGGCACGAGATGCCCATCTTGCTCATCACCTTGAGCAGGCCCTTGTTCAGCGCCTTGACGTAGTGCTCGCCGCGCGCTTCGACGCCGGCGTCGTCGACGGCGAGCGCGTCGATGGCCTCGAAGCGCGAGGTACGGATTCACCGCGCCGGCGCCGTAGCCGATGAGCAGCGCGACGTCGGCGACCTCGCGCGCCTCGCCGGTCTCGACGACGAGGCCCGACGCGCATGCGCTTGCCCGTCCGCGGATGAGGTGGTGGTGCACGGCGCGCGTCGCGAGCAGGCTCGGGATCGGCGCGTGCGCCGCGTCGACGCCGCGGTCGCTCAGGATGAGCGAGGCTCGCGCCGTCGTCGACGGCGCGCTCGGCCGTCGGCGCAGAGCTCGATCGAGCGCCGCTCGCAGAGCGCGCGCCGGCGTCGCCGGCGGCGCGTCGAAGCAGCGTCGGCAGCGATGCGCAGCGCGGAAGTCGCGGAAGTCGCCCGGTGAGCTTGCGCGAGCTCGCCATGTCGCTCGGTCGAGGATCGGGTGCGGGAGCTCGAGCAGGCGGCACTGCGCGCGGCGTCTCGTCGAGCAGGTTGCCCTCGCCGCCGACGCAGCTGACGAGCGACATCACGAGCTCCTCGCGGATCGGGATCGATCGGCGGGTTGGTGACCTGCGCGAACTGCTGCTTGAAGTAGCGGAAGAGCGAGCTGCGGGCGCTCGCTCAGCACCGCGAGCGGCGTGTCGGTGCCCATGCGGCCCACCGGCTCCTCGCCGTCGGTCGGCCATCGGGCGCGAGGAGCATCTTCAGGTCCTCGCGCGTGTAGCCGAACGCGCGCTGCAGCGCGCGCGCCGTCTCGTCGCGTCGAGCGTGGTAGGGGCGCGGCACGCCTCGGGCAGCGTCGCGAGGTCGAGCTTGTTCTCGTCGAGCCACGCGCGCGTACGGCTTCTGCGTCGCGACCTCGTGCTTGATCTCCTCGTCGGCGACGACGCGCCCGCGCGCGGTGTCGACGAGGAACATCTTGCCCGGCTGCAGGCGCCCCTTCTCGACGACGTCGCGCCGGGTCGAAGTCGAGCACGCCGAGCTCGCTCGCCAGCGACGACGAGGCCGCTCGCGGTGACGACGTACTTCGCCGGGCGCAGGCCGTTGCGGTCGAGCGTGGCGCCGATGTAGCTCGCCGTCGGTGAAGAGCGAGCGCCGCCGGCCCGTCCCACGGCTCGACGAGGGAGCGCGTGGTACTCGTAGAAGCGCGCTTCTCGCTCGCGGCGCATGTCGGGCTCGTCGGCCCACGCCTCGGGGACGAGCATCATCATCACGTGCGGCAGCGATGCGGCCGCCGGCGACGAGGAAGTCGACGACGTTGTCGAGCGACGCCGAGTCGCTGCCGCCCGGGCGGATGATGGGCTTGAAGTCGGCGAGGTGCTCGCCGAAGACGTCGCTCGTCGAGCAGCGCCTCGCGCGCCGCATCCAGGTGCTGGTTGCCGCGACAGCGTGTTGATCTCGCCGTTGTGCGCGATGCGGCGGTACGGGTGCGCGCGCTCCCACGTGGGGAACGTGTTCGTGCGGAAGCGCGAGTGGACGAGCGCGAGCTTGCTGACGGTCGCGTCGTCGCCGAGGTCGAGGTAGAACGCGCCGAGCCGCTCGGGCGAGCATGAGGCCCTTGTAGACGACCGTGCGCGACGAGCAGGTCGCGATGTAGAAGTCGTCGCCGCCGCGCTCGCTCGCGCGCCGGCCGGCGCGCTTGCGGATCATGAAGAGCGTGCGCTCGAAGGTCGCGCGCGCGTCGGCGCACGTGCGCGCCGATGAAGAGCTGCCGGATGACCGGCATCGACTCGCGCGCGACCGGACCGATGGCTGCGGGATCGACCGGCACGTCGCGCCAGCCGATCACCTTCTGGTTGTGGTGCATCGACGGCGGCCTCGAGGATCGCCTCTTGCCGCCGGCGGCGCGCCGGGTCGCGCGAGAAGAAGCACTTCGCGACGCCGTAGTCGCCCGGCGGCGGCAGCTCGATGCCGCTGCGCGCCGCGAGCGGCGCGCTCGATATGAGCGTGCGGGATCTGGAGGAGGATGCCGGCGCCGTCGCCGGTGCACGGATCGCAGCCGGCCGCGCCGCGGTGCGTGAGATTGCCGAGGATCTCGAGGCCCTGGCTGACGACCTCGTGCGAGGCGGTGCGGTTGAGCGTGGCCACGAAGCCGAGCCCGCAGGCGTCGTGCTCGAATCGGGGGTCGTAGAGTCCCTGTTGCGGAGGCAGCCCCATGATCACAGTCTATCCTGCGTGACGCGGCGCGCCAAGCGGGAAAAGGTGGGTCCATGAAGTTGTTACAAATCGGAAACTTGAAAAATGGCCATGCCCATGACCATCGCTACCACGAACAAGATGGAGCCGGGGACCGCGGCGCCCAGCGCTACGATGGCCGGACCGGGGCAGTAGCCGACAAGGCCCCAGCCGACGCCGAAGATCGCGGCCCCCGCGAGCAGGCGGCGATCGATGCCCCTGGCACGCAGCTCCGGGTAGCTGCGATCGAACAGCGGCCGGTCCGGTGCAAGCCGTCTGACCAGCGCCAGCACGGCGATGCCGCCGACCATCACGAAGGCGAGGCTGGGATCCCACGCGCCTCCGGCGACGTCGAGGAAGCCGAGCACCTTGCTCGGCTGGGCCATGCCCGACAGGCCCAGACCGACGGCGAACAGGAGCCCGCACGCAAAGCCGGCGAGCTCCCTCATGGCACGCCTCCGACCTGGCGAACCACGATCACCGTCGCCATCCCGACGAGCATGAAGACGACGGTGGCGGCGAGCGAGCGCGGCGACAGGCGGCTGACGCCGCACAGGCCGTGACCGCTGGTGCAGCCGTTGCCGAGGCGGGTGCCGAAGCCGACGAGCAGGCCGGCGACGATCAAGGTGCCGGTGCCGCCGCGTGGCAACGACAAGGCCGCCGGGTGCAGGCGATGCACGAGCGCGCCACCACCGACGAGGCCGGCGATGAAGGTGACGCGCCAGCCGGTCTCGCCGGGCACCCGAGCCAGGAGCTCGCCGACGATCCCGGTGATGCCGGCGACCCGCCCGTTGAGGATCCACAACAGCGCGGCCGCGAGCCCGATGAGCACCCCACCGACGGCAGATGCGACTGGGGTGAAGCTCGTTACATCCATTCTACGGCGAGTCTATGCAGATACCGTAGAATTAGCAAGGCGTGGCGCAACTGCTTGTCATCACTTGTATTCGATCTGCGAGGCGCGATCCTCGGGCTTCATCCGGTGGCGGCGCCGCCGAGGCGGCGTGCGAGCGCCCGCCGCTCCTCGTAGGCCCGCCGGGCGATCGCGATGTCCTCGCAGGAAGAGCGGCAGCTCCTCGAGCAGCAGCGCCTGCGGGCCGTCGCACAGCGCCTCGCTCGGGCTGCGGGTGGAAGTCGACCAGCACCATGTTGGCGCCGGCGATGATCGCCCTGCGCGGTGACGTGGAAGATGTCGAGCAGGCCGTCGGGCGCGAGCGCGCTTCTTGCCGACCGAGTGCGACGGGTCGATGCACACCGGCAGGCGCGTCAGGCGCTTGCACCACCGGCACGTGCGCGAAGTCGACGAAGTTGCGGTGCGGATCGCCGAGGTTGGTCTTCATGCCGCGCAGGCAGAAGACGATGCGGTGGTTGCCGCCCGATGGCGACGTACTCGCAGGCGTTGAGCGACTCGTCGAGCGTGATGCCCATGCCGCGCTTGAACAGCACCGGGAACTCGTGCTGCGCGCCGACGGCCTTGAGCAGCTCGAAGTTCTGCGCGTTGCGCGTGCCGATCTGCAGCATCACGCCGGTCGGCGTTGCCGGCGGCGCGCGAGCGCGTCGCGGATCTCGTCGATGTGCGACTCGTGGGTGATCTCCATGGCGATGACCTTGATGCCGTACTTGCCGGCCAGCTCGAACACGATAGGGCAGGCACGCCTTGCCGTGGCCCTGGAAGTCGTACGGGCTGGTGCGCGGCTTGTACGCGCCGGCGCGCGTGGTGATGATGCCGGCGTCGCTGCAGGGCGCGGAACATCGCCTCGACGTTCTCGCGCGTGTCGACGGCGCACAGGCCGGGGAAGACGTGGAAGCGTGTCCTGGCTGAAGCGCACGCCGTTGTACTCGAAGCCGAGCGCCTCGGCTGCCCGTCGTGGCGGCCGATGGAGCGGTAGCGCTCGCGGATGCGGATCGACCTTCTCGACGCGCTGCGAACTCCTCGAACGGCTTGGTCGGCATCGCGTGCGTCGGACCGAGCAGGTAGATCTCGGTCAGCGCGCGCGTCGCGCCCTGCACGACGTGGACGCGGGTGGTGACGCCTGGGAAGCTTTCGGCGAGCGCGACCAGCTGCGTGAGCTCGGGGGAATCGGAGCGGACATCCGCCTTCAATACGATGACCATGGGCACGGTATACCCTGGTTGACTGATTAACAGGGATTGAAAATCGACCGCCGAAAATTGACGCGCCGGGTCGCGAAATCGTTGCGAAATATTGGCTCAGCGACGGGAGTCTTGGCTTTTCAGGGGCGTTTACACGTTGACAAGGCAGGGGCCGGCGCGCACCACTGAACTCATGGCACGACAAATCCGCAAGGTGGTGGTGCTCGGCGCCAACGGCGCGATGGGCGCCGGCTCGGGCGAGGTCTTCGCCGCCGCCGGCATCGAGACGACATTCCTGGCGCGCACGCGTGACAAGGCGGTCGAGGGGCAGCGGCGCGCCGAGAAGCTGGCCAAGTCGACGGCCATCTCGCGCTTCATTCGCACCGGATCGTACGACGAGGATCTGGCACGGGCGGTCCCCGACGCGGACCTGGTCTTCGAGGCGGTGTCCGAGGATCTGGCGCTCAAGCGGGTCTTTTTGGAGAAGGTAGACAAGCTGCGCAAGGCGGACGCGATCGTCGCCACGGTGTCGTCGGGGCTGTCGATCGCCAGCATGGCGGCGACGGGCGGCGCCAGCTTCGCCCGGCACTTCCTCGGCATCCACTTCTTCAATCCGCCCAACGTCATCGTCGGCTGCGAGCTCATCCCGCACGCCGGGACCGATCCGCTCGTTACCGCCGAGGTGGCCGAGCTCTTGAGCGGCCGGCTCGGGCGCGAGCTCGTGCGCACGAGCGACACGCCGGCATTCTGCGGCAACCGGGTCGGCTTCAAAGTGCTCAACGAGTGTGCGCAGCTCTCCGGCAAGCTCGGCGCCGCGTACATCGACGCGCTGGTGGGGCCGCACACCGGGCGCGCGATGGCGCCTCTGGCCACCATCGACTTCGTCGGCTGGGACGTGCACCAGGCGATCGTCGACAACGTGTTTGCGCACACCCGCGACGAGGCGCACGAGGCCTTCCGGCTGCCCGCGTTCATGAAGGCGCGCATCGCCGAGGGCTGTCTCGGCGACAAGACCCCCGACAAGGGGGGCTTCTTCAAGAAGGGCGACAAGAGCAAGGTCGAGCAGCCGGAGGTGGCGCGGCGGATGAGGGCGCTGCACCACGTCGGGCGCTATCGGGAGGCGTTCGACGTCTTCGCCGAGGCGACCGGGGCCGACGCCGAGCTGATGCGGCAGGTGATCCTCGGGTACGTCAGCTACGGCCTTTCGCGGGTCGGCGAGGTGGTCGAGACCGTCGCCGACGTCGATCGCATCATGGGGTTCGGCTTCAACTGGGCGCCGCCGGGCGTGCTCGTCGATCTCATCGGCGCGCGACGCACCGTCGCGCTCCTGGAGGCGGCGCGCCTGCAGGTGCCGCGCGCGCTCATCGGCGCGGCCGAGCGCAATCTACGGCTCTACGACGCGGCGCACGTGAGACATCGGCCGCTTCTTCCACGGGTGAGGAGATCGAGATGACGCGACCTGTCTACATCCTCGGCGGCTATCAGACCGACTTCGCCCGCAACTGGACGAAGGAGAGCAAGCACATCTCGGCGATGATCCGCGAAGCGGTCACGGGCGGCCTCGAGGCGACCGGCGTCGAGCCCGAGCGAGATCGAGGTCGGCCACGTCGGCAACTTCGCCGCCGAGCTCTACGCGATGCAGGGCCACCTCGGCGCCTTCCTCGTCGACGTCGACCCGGCGTTCCGCGGTCTGCCGACCGGGCGCCACGAGGCGGCGTGCGCCTCGGGCTCGATCGCGCTCCTCGCCGCCTCGGCGGAGATCGAGGCCGGGCGCTACGACTGCGCGCTCGTCGTCGGCGTCGAGCAGATGAAGACCGTGTCGCCCGCGGTCGGCGGCGACTTCCTCGGCACCGCCGCCTGGTACGAGCGCGAGGCCAAGGGCGTCGAGTTTCCCTTCCCCAAGCTCTTCGGCCGGCTCGGCGACGAGTACGACAAGCGCTACGGGCTCAAGGACGAGCACCTCGGCGCACATCTCCGCCATCAACTACGCCAACGCGCAAGAACCCGCTGGCGCAGACGCGCAACTGGTACATGACCGAGGAGCACGCCTGCACGGCCGACAAGTTCAACGCGGTCATCGGCGGCCGCATCAAGATCTCCGACTGCTCGCAGGTCACCGACGGCGCGGTGTCGGTGTTCCTGGCGTCGGAGGCGTTCGCCAGCAAGTGGGCGGCGCGGCGCGCGACGACGCTCGGCGGCGATCCCGCGGCTGCTCGGCTGGGGCCATCACACGGCGCCGATCGACTTCGACGACAAGGTGGCCGAGAGCCGCGACAAGCCGTACGTGCTGCCGCACACGCGCCAGACGATCGTCGACGCCTTCCGGCGCGCCGGCATCGCCGACTGCTGGGCGCTCGACGGCATCGAGACGCACGACTGCTTCACGACCTCCGAGTACATGGCGATCGACCACTTCGGGCTGACCGCGCCGGGCGAGTCGTGGAAGGCGGTCGAGGAGGGCGATCATCGAGCTCGGCGGCAAGCTGCCGATCAACCCGAGCGGCGGCCTCATCGGCTGCGGCCATCCGGTCGGCGCCACCGGCGTGCGCCAGGTGCTCGACGCCTACCTGCAGATGACCGGCCAGGCGGGCGACTATCAGGTCGAGGGCGCGCGCACCTTCGCGACGCTGAACATCGGCGGCAGTCGGGCACGACCAGCTGCGTGTTCATCGTCGGTGTTTGACAAAGTCAACTAATTGATTGACGTTGGCAACCATGTCTCAGGTTGCCGACGTACGCGCCTTCAATCGCTTCTACACGCAGAAGATCGGGGTCCTCGAAGAGGGGCTCCTGGACAGCCCCTACTCGCTCACCGAGGTGCGCGTCCTGTGGGAGCTGGCGCATCGACCCGGGGCGACGGCGACCGTGCTCGGGCAGGCGCTGGCGCTCGACGCCGGCTACCTGAGCCGGATGCTGGGCAAGCTCGAGGCGCGGCGGCTGGTGACGCGGCGGCCGTCGCCCGACGACCGCCGGCAGATCCTCGTGACCCTGACGACGCGCGGCAAGGGCGTGTTCGCGGCGCTCGACGCCCGCTCGGCGCGGCAGGTGGCGCGCCTGCTCGCGGGGCTCGACGGCGCTGAGCGGCGCCAGCTGGTGGCGGCGATGCGCACCATCGAGACGCTGCTCGGCGGCGGCGGGGCGGCGGCGGCGCGGGAGCCGTACCTGCTGCGTGGGCCGCAGCCGGGGGACCTGGGCTGGATCGTGCACCGGCACGGCGCCCTCTACGCCGAGGAGTACGGTTGGGATCCGCGCTTCGAGGCGCTCGTGGCCGACATCGTCGCCCGCTTCGTCGCCGGCTACGATCGGACGCGCGACCGCTGCTTCATCGCCGAGCGCGACGGCGCCCCGGTCGGCTCCGTGCTGGTGGTCGCCCAATCGAAGACGGTGGCCAAGCTGCGCCTGCTGTTGGTGGAGCCGAGCGCGCGCGGGCTCGGCATCGGCGCCCGCCTGGTCGACGAGTGCGTGCGCTTCGCCCGCGCGGCCCGCTATCGCCGCCTGGAGCTGTGGACCAATAGCGTGCTGCGCGCGGCGCGCCGCCTCTACCAGCGCGCCGGCTTCGTGCTGGTGGACGAGGCGCCGCATGATGGCTTCGGCGCGCCGCTTCGCGGGCAGACCTATCGCCTGACGCTGTAGCCTCCGCGGTCGTGATATCGTCGCAGAGGTGCGCATCGACGAGGAGCCTGGTGGCGGGCTGCGCCTGACCGCGTCGGGCGAGGGGGCGTGGCTGTTCGTGGCCGTCGTCGCCGGGATCTTCATGGCGCTGTCGCGCATGCCGGACGATCGCGCGCTCGCCTACGCCGCGTCGACGACGTTGACCGGCCTCATCATGCTGGTGCTCGCGGCCCTGGCCGGCGCCTCGGCGCGCACGGCCGAGCTGGTGCGGCACGTCCGCCGGCGCGGCTACATCGGCAGCCGCCTCGGCGACGGCGACGGCGGCAGCCGCCTCGGCGACGGCGACCCGCCCCCCGACGCGGCTATCGCCAGGCGCCGCGCCGTCCGCTGGTGCTGCTCGACGGCGAGCCGCTCGACGGGCCCTTCCGCGTCGAGGTCCGTCGCGATCGCGGCGCCCGCGGCGCGCCGATCTATCGGGTCTTTCTCGTGGGCGCGCGGCAGCTCGTGACGATCGCCGTTGCCGACGATGCCGCCGACGCGGGCGCGCTCGGCCGGCGCATCGAGCTGGCCCTCGGCCACGAGCCGACGCAGCTCGACGTCGAGCGCGAGCTCCGCTTCGCCGAGGCGACGCGCGCGCCGTCGTGGCTCATGCCTGTGCTCGTCGGCGGCTATCTGGGGCTGGCGTTCGCCCTGTCGCGCTGGCTGTTCGCGCACGCCGACCTGGTGACGCAGCGCGAGCCGATCGCGCCGCTCATCCTGGTTTCCTTCGGCGCCGTCGCCTACTGGGCGTGGTCGAAGGTCGGCGCCGCGTCGGCGCGGGCGCGCCTGACGACCGAGCTCGGCTTGCGCCGCTGAACGCGCACCGGCACGCCATCCGACGGCGCGACGGTGAAGCCACGCTGCACCGGCTTGATCGAGACGCCGGGCGCGAGCGTGAGGTCGACCTGCGCCACGACGCGCGCCAGCACCACGCGCATCTCGTACTCGGCGAACTGGGCGCCCAGGCAGCGCCAGACGCCGGCGCCGAACGGGAAGAACTCGTAGACCGAGGCCTTGCTGTCGAGGAAGCGCTCGGGCCGGAAGGCCTCCGGCTGGGGCCACAGGCGCGCGTCGCGCTGCGTGAGGTAGATGCAGGGCGAGACGCGCGTGCCGGCGGGCAGCGTGTAGCCGCCGAGGGTGAGCTCGCGCTTGAGGATGCGCGTCACGGCGGTGGCGATGGGATAGAGCCGCATCGACTCGTTGGCCACGGCGCCGAGGTACGACAGCTGCTTGACCTTGGCCGGATCGAAGCCGTCGGCAAAGACGCGGTCGACCTCGGCCTGCATGCGCGCCAGCGTGCCCGGATGCTGCAGCGCGCAGGCGAGCGCCCAGGACAGCGACGTCGCCGTCGTCTCGTGGCCGCCGACGAGCAGCGTCATGAGGTGATCGCGCAGCTCCTCGTCCCCGAGCGCGGAGCCGTCGTCGTAGCGGGCGGCGACGAGCAGCGCCAGGATGTCGGGGCGCTGGGCGCGCTCGTCGTCGCCGAGCGCGCGGCAGCGGGCGATCTCGTCGAACAGGATGGCATCGATGGCGCCGAGCCGATCGGCGACCCGCTGCAGCGGCCAGCGCGACGGCGTGCGCTCGCCCTCCGGGGCGTCGAGCATGTGGGCGCCGCGGCCGCGCAGAAAGTCGCGCACCCGCGCGCCCGACAGCACCAGCGTGGCGCCGTAGAACCAGGGGGTCATGAGCGCGTCCAGGTACTCGACGATGAGCCGGCCGAGCTCGGCCGTGCGCGGCCCTTCGGTCATGCCGAACACCGAGCGCAGGATCACGCGCAGCGTCACCTCCTGCAGCTCCTTGTGCAGGACGCGGCCGTCGCCGTCCTGCCAGGCGCCGACGACGTCGTCGGTGATCGCGGCCATGTCGTGGCCGTAGGCGCGCATGCGCTCGCCGTGAAACGGCGGCGTCATCAGGCGGCGCGTCTCCTTGTGCGGCGCGTCCTGCTGGAAGATGACCGCGTGATCGCCGAGCAGAAAACGGATGGCCTCGGCGTCGCGCAGGAAGTCGTCGTAGCCGCCGGTGGTGAGCGTACGGACCGCGTCGGGGGCGGAGGCGAACACCTGCGGCTGGCCACCGGGCATGCGCAGGGTGAACAGCTCGCCGAAGCGGGCCCGGCAGTCGGCGAGAAAGCCGAAGGGATTTGCCGACATGCGCACGAGCTGCAGCGCGGGGGGCAGGCGCGGACCGGGGGGCAGCGTGGGCTTCATGAGGATCTCCGGGATTTGCGATGGTCGCGCTCGATGCCGTCGAGCAGCGCTTCGAGGCCGAAGCGGAAGGTGTCGCCGGAGGCGCGCGACCGCTCGAAGATGGCGTGGCCGATGGTGAACATACCGACGACGTAGATGGCGCGCTCCATCTCGCCGGCGCCGAAGCGGGCGCCGAGCAGGGCTCCCTGCACGCGGGCGACGGTGGCGACGGCCTCGGGGGCGGTCACCGGCCGCGACGTGAACAGCGGCAGCACGTTGGGGTGGCGCAAGAGCGCCGAGCGCAGCGCCCGCGCCAGCCCGCCGAGCAGCACGCGCCACTCGGGAGCGCGCAGCTTGCGCTTGCGTGAATCGCGGGCGTCCTCGGGCTGCAGGTCGCCGAGCACCGCCGCGTGGAGCGCGTCGAGGAGATCGGCCTTGTCCTTGACGTGGCGGTACAGGCTCATCGCCTCGCAGTCGAGGCGGGCGCCCAGCCGGCGCATGGTGAGCGCCTCCAGACCCTCTTCGTCGACCAGCGCCAGCGCCTCGGCGCAGACGCGGGCGCGGCAGAGCGCGATCGGTTCGCGGCGGGTGCTCATCGGGGGCTCGCCTGGCTCATTGGCTTACGGTGTAAGCTGTAACGCTTACACCGTAAGCGGTCAAGGGCGATCGGAGAGGGCGCGCGTGGCCGCGGGGGCGGTGGCGGCAAGCGCCAGGACGCCGACGACGGCGCTGGCGGCGAAGAAGCCGGGCCAACCGAGGCGCGCGGCCAAGAGGCCCGATGGCGCGGCGGCGAGCCGGCCGGCCAGGCCGGCGGCGGCGCTGAGCAGCGCATACTGGGTGGCGCCGTAGCGGCGGTTGCACAAGGTGAGGATCATCGCCTCGAGGGCGGCGATGCCGCAGCCGACCAGGAGGTCGTGCGTGGCGACGGTGACGAACAGGAGCGTCCGGCTCTTGCCCCAGGTGGCGAGCGCCGCCCACAGCAGGTTCGACAGCGGCATGGCGAGGCCGAAGAAGAGGAGCGGGCGGCGCAGGCCCAGGCGCGCGACCAGCGCGCCGCCGCCGAGCGCGCCGGCGATGGTGGCGGCGATGCCGACGTTCTTGTTGACCAGGCCTACCTCGGTGTTGGAAAAGCCGACCGCGAGCAGAAAGGGCGTCGACATCGCGGCGGCGACCAGATCGCTCAGGCGATAGCAGGCGATGAAGGCGAGCAGGCCGAGCGCGCCCGGCCGGGCGAACCAATCGGTCAGCGGCTCGACGACGGCCGCGCGCAGCGTCGACGGAGGTGCCACGGCGGTGGGCTCCGGCGCCAGGAGCGCGGCGGCGACGCCGACGAGGAGCAGCACGGCCGAGAGCTGGTAGACGCGGCCGAACGGCAGGTGATCGGCGGCCACCAGCGCCAGCCCGCCGGTGACCAGCATGGCGGCGCGGTAGCCGAAGACGTAGACGGCGGTGCCGGCGGCGCGCTCGTCGGGCGCCAGCAGATCGGTGCGGTAGGCGTCGGCGGCGATGTCCTGGCTGGCGGCCATGAGGGTGACGCCGACGGCGAGCGCGGCGAAGGCGAGCGGGCTCGAGCGGGGCGAGGTGGCGCCGAGGGCAAGGAGCGCGGCGCCGAGCGCGAGCTGAAACAGGACGATCCAGCCGCGGCGGCGGCCGCCGAACGGTGGCCGGTAGCGATCGACGAGCGGGGCCCACAAGAGCTTGAGCGAGTAGGGCAGGGTGACGGCCGAAAAGAGGCCGACGCCGGCGAGCGAGACGCCGGCCTGCGTGAGCCAGGCCGACAGGGTCGACGAGGCGAGCATGTAGGGCAGGCCGGCGGCGAAGCCGAGCGGGAAGAGGACGAGGACGCGCGGGCGGCCATAGACGCTCACGTGATGACGCATGGTACCGGCGGCAGCGGGGCGCGTCATATTTCGCTTGCACCCGTGTCTACCGTTTGGTAGACAGAAGATGACCAGGCGGTAGACAACGCATGGACGTCCGCAGCAAGATCCTCGAAGAAGCGACGCGCCTGTTCGCCGCCCAGGGCGTCGACGGCACCGCGCTGCAGGAGATCGCCGACGCCGTCGGGGTGGCCAAACCTTCCTTGCTCTACCACTTCCCGTCGAAGGAGGCGCTGCACCGGAGCGTGCTCGAGCACCTCTTGTCGCGCTGGAACGAGATCGTCCCCCGGCTGCTCCGGGCGGTGGCGCGCGAGGATCGCTTCGACGCCATCCTCGACGCGACCATCGAGTTCTTCACCGCCGATCCCGATCGCGCGCGCCTGCTCCTGCGCGAGGCGCTCGACCGTCCGGTAGAGATGCGCGACCTACTGACCACGCACGTGTCGCCCTGGCTCGGCGTCATCGCCGAATCGATCAAAAAGGCGCAGGCCGACGGCTCGATGCGCCCCGAGGCCGACGCCGAGGCCTACGTGCTGCAGACGATCCATCTGGTCGTGGGGACCTTCACCACCGGCATCACGCTGCAGAGCCTGCTCGGCGGCAACGGCCACAAGCGACGGGCGGCCGTGGTCGACCCGCGCCTCATCCGCGAGCTCAAGCGCATCGCGCGCATCGCCCTCATCGAGGAGTGACAACGATGGCGAACTTCTACACCGACAACGACGACCTCCGCTGGTACCTCGAGCGCGGCATCGACTGGGAGCCGCTGGTGCGCACCACCGAGGCCGACTTCCGCAACCCCGGCGGGCCGAAGAGCGTCGACGAGGCGCTGGCCTTCTACCGCGAGACGCTCGAGATGGTGGGCGGCTTCGTCGCCGACGAGATCGCGCCGCACGCCGCCGAGCTCGATCGCGACGGCGTGCGCTTCGAAGGCGGCGAGGCGCTGTTTCCGCCGCGGCTGGCCGGCATCTTCGAGCAGATCAAGCGAGCTCGGGCTGCACGGGCTGTGCGTGCCGCGCGAGCTCGGCGGCCTGAACGCGCCGGTGCTGCTCTACTTCCTCGCCGGCGAGATGATCGGCGCGCGCCGACGTCATCGGTCATGGCGCACCACGGGTTCCACGGCGGCATGGCGATGGCGATGCTGCTGTTCTGCGTGCGCGAGGGGACGACCGAGATCGATCCGCGACCAGGGCACGCATCCTCGAGACCCGCTTCGCCGACGTACATCGACGAGATCGCGCGCGGCGAGGCGTGGGGCTGCATGGACATCACCGAGCCCGACGCCGGCAGCGACATGGCGCGCGCTGCGCACCCGCGGCGAGCAGGACGCGCGACGGCAACTGGTTCGTCACCGGGCAGAAGATCTTCATCACCTCGGGCCACGGCAAGTACCACTTCGTCATCGCGCGCACCGAGCCGGTCAAGGATCCCGGACGATCCGCTGCGCCGGCCTGGGCGGCCTGTCGATGTTCCTGGTGCACGACCTACGAGGACGTGCCCGACGGCACGCGCAAGCGCATCGTCACGCCTGGAGCGCGTCGAGGAGAAGCTCGGCCACCACGGCGTCGGTGACCGCGGCGCTCGACTTCGAGCGCGCGCCGGCGCAGCTGGTCGGCAAGCGCGGGCGAGGGCTTCGAGTACATGCTCGCTGCTCATGAACAACGCCCGCCTCGGCGTCGGCTTCGAGTGCATCGGCCTGCTGCGAGGCGGCGTTGCGGCTGGCGCGCGGCCTACGCGGCCGAGCGGCGCGTCGATGGGCAAGACCATCGACCGGCACGAGATGATCGCCGACTACCTCGACGAGATGCGGACCGACATCCAGGCGCTGCGCGCGCTGGGCGTGCACGGCGCCGTCGCACGAGGAGATGGCGCAGAAGAAGCTGCTCATCGTCAAGTACGGCGCCGATCGCCGACGCCGACGAGAAGCAGCTGGAGCGCGAGATCGCGCGCCACAAGCGCGCAGGCGCGCCGGGTGACGCCGCTGCTCAAGTACCTCGGCGCCGAGAAGGCGGTCGAGATCGGCGCGCCGCTGCGTGCAGATCCACGGCGGCGTCGGCTACACGCAAGGAGTTCGGCGCCGAGAAGCTGCTGCGCGACGCGCTGGTGATGCCGATCTACGAGGGCACGAGCCAGATCCAGGCGCTGATGGCGATGAAGGACACGCTCGGGCGGCATCATCAAGAACCCGCAGGCGCTTCGTGCGGCGCGGCGGCGCAGGCGCGCTGGCGCGCGCTGTCGTCGCGCGACCCGCTCGAGCGGCGCGTGGCGCGGCATCCAGACGCTGTCGTCTCGGCGCAGCAGCACCTCATCACGCGCACGGCGGCCGACAAGCTGAAGGCGACCGCGCCGACGTGCCCATCGCGCGAGTGGCCGCGGCGTTCCTGACGCAACTGGAACCCGAAGCGCGACTTCGCCTACGCCATGCTGCACGCCGAGCGGCTGACGCGCCTGCTCGTCGACGAGGCGATCGCCGAGCTGCTCCTCGAGCAGGCGAAGAAGGCATCCGGCGCGGCGCGAGCTGCTCGAGCGCTGGCTCGAGCGCGCCGAGCCGCGCTGCCGCGCGTCTCGTCGACGAGATCACGACGACGGGGGATCGCATTGCTCGACAAGCTGCGCGGCGAAGCGCCGGCGGCGGCAGCGAGAAGAGGATCGCATGAGCGTGTCCCTCAAGTTCATCCGGTATCAGGGGCCGGTGCTGCGCGGGATGGGCGAGGCCGCCGTCGGCGCGCTCAAGCAGCGGCTGGGCAGAAACGGCAAGGCGCACGCGGCGCCGACGCTGCCCGGGCCCGAGCATCGCATCACCGTCTCGCCGCGGCCGGCGGAGCTGGTCGACGACTACGTGCGCTGGGTCGGCGGCGATCCGGCGAGCTACCGGGGGCGGGTGCCGGCGCACCTGTTCCCGCAGTGGGGCTTCCCGCTGGCGGGCAAGCTGGTGGAGGGGCTGCCGTACCCGATGCTGGCGGCGATGAACGGCGGCTGCAAGCTCGACGATCAACGCGCCGCTGCCCGCGGGCGAGCCGCTCGAGGTCTCGGGGCGGCTCGACGCCGTCGACGACGACGGGCAGCGCGCGATCCTCGATCAGAAGCTCGTGACCGGCACGCGCGCGCAATCCCGAAGCGGTGGTCGCGCACCTCTACGTGTTCATTCCGCTCAAGCCCAAAGAGCGGGGCGGCGACAAGAAGAACGGCAAGGCGGCGGACAAGGCGCGGGTGCCCGTCGACGCGCGCGAGCTCGCGTTCTTCAAGCTCGGGCCGAAGCGCGGGGCTCGACTTCGCCAAGCTCACCGGCGACTTCAACCCCGTGCACTGGGTGCCGCGCTGGGCGCGCGCGTTCGGCTTCCGCAACGTCATCCTGCACGGCTTCGGCACGCTGGCGCGCGCGATCGAGGCGCTCAACCGCGGCCTCTTCGCCGGCGACGTGACGGCGCTGCAGGAGATCGACGTGCGCTTCACGCGCCCGCTGGTGCTGCCGGCGCGTGTCGGCGTCTACGTGCGCGGCGACAAGGTCTGGGTGGGCGACGCGCCGGGCGGCCCGGCCTATCTCGAAGGAACCTTCAAACTTCGCAGCCGCGGGAACGCCTAGTAGGGTTTGAAGAACTCCGGACCGAGCCGCGCGCCGTGGATTTTCGCGAAGCGCGAGGCGCGACGAGGGAAGCTCCCCGTCGGGAGCTGACCGAGGAGCAACGAAGCGATTCGCGAAAAGACCCAGCGCGGCGACGCGGAGCGAGTTTTTCAACACCCTGCCAGGAGCGATCATGAGCGACTTTTTGCTGGAGCTCTCGAAGAACCCGAACGCGCGCAAGCTGATCCAGACGCTCGGCCTGCCGATTCCGCTGCCGCAGGCGCTCGAGCGTGCGCGCGGCCCGTGGGAGGAGCGGCCGCTCGCCGATCGGCGCGTCGTCGTCGGCGCGGCGGCAGGCGGCACGCTGTCGCCGGTGCTGGCGGGGCGCTGGCGGCGGCGGGCGCCGAGCCGATCCTCGGCGGCGGCGTCGACGAAGGCGCCGTTCAAGCGCGGCGGGCGAGGCGTATGGACGGCCGCCGCGGGCGATCGACGCCGCGGGCGAGCAGCCGTACTGGGCGCTCGTGTTCGATGCCACCGGCATCGCCGATCCATCGGGGCTGCGCGCGCTCTACGACTTCTTCCACCCGCTCGTCGGCAAGCTCGGGCGCTCCGGGCGCGTCGTCGTGCTCGGCCGTTCGCTCGACGACCTGCTGGGCCCCCAGGGCGCGGGGGCCGCGCACAGCGAGCGCATCGATCCGGCCGCGGCCGCGGCGCAGATGGCGCTCGACGGGTTCATCCGCAGGCGTCCAAGGAGATCGGGCGCAAGGGCGCGACGGCGAACCTGGTGCGCGTCGACGCCGATGCGTATGGTCGGGTGCCGGCGCTGCTGCGCTTGCTGTTGTCGACGCGCGCGGCGTTCGTCACCGGGCAGCCGATCCGCGTCAGCCTGCAGGCGGCGCCGGCGGCCGGCCCCGACATCGGCGACGGCGAGGTGCCGTGGACGCGTCCGCTCGAGGGCAAGGTCGTGCTGGTCACCGGCGCCGCGCGCGGCATCGGCGAGCCGCGACCGCGCGGCTGCTGGCGGCCGAGGGCGCGCACGTCGTCTGCCTCGACCGTCCCGCCGACGACGCGCCGCTGTCGCAGGTCGCGCGCGAGATCGGCGGCACGCCCTCCTCGCCGACGTCAGCGATCCCGACGCGCCGGCCAAGATCGCGGCCGAGCTCGCCGAGCGCCTCGGCGGCGTCGACATCGTGGTGCACAACGCCGGCATCACGCGCGACAAGACGCTGGCGAGCATGAAGCCCGAGCTGTGGGACCAGACGATCGCGGTCAACCTCGGCGGCGGTCGCCCGCATCACCGAGGCGCTGGCGAAGGCGGGCGGCCCATGCGCGACGGCGGGCGCATCATCTGCCTGTCGTCGGTGGCTGGGATCGCCGGGCAACATGGGGCAGACCAACTACGCGGCGTCGAAGGCGGGCATCATCGGCTTTACGCCGGGCGCTCGCGCCCAAGCTGGCCGGGCGCGGCATCACGGTCAACGCGATCGCGCCGGGCTTCATCGAGACGCGCATGACGGCGGCGATCCCGGTGGTCATCCGCGAGGTCGGGCGGCGGCTGTCCGCGCTCGGCCAGGGCGGGCTGCCCGAGGACGTCGGCCGAGCTGATCACCTTCCTCGCCAGCCCGGGCGCCGCAGGGCGTGACCGGGCAGGTCCTGCGCGTCTGCGGCGGCGCGCTCATCGGCGCCTGAACAGGAGCTAAAGGAGTACTGAACCATGGCCAAGAAGAAAGAATCCGCGTCGCAGCCCAACGGATCGCCGGCGGCGGTCGTCGTCGGCGGCGTGCGCACGCCGTTCGTCAAGGCGTTCGGCGAGCTGCATGAAGCTCGACACCATCGCGCTCGGTGTCGCCGCCGTCGCGCGCGCTGCTCGAGCGCACCGGCATCGCGCGCAAGGAGATCGAGGCGCATCGTCTGGGGCGGCGTCATCCTGCCCGGCCTGGCGCCCAACGTCGGCGCGCGAGATCGCGCTCGATCTGCGGCTGCCCCCGTCGGTGCGAGGCGATGACCGTGACGCGCGCCTGCGCGTCCGGCCTGCAGGCGATCACCACCGCGGCCGCGGCCATCGAGCGCGGCGACGCCGACGTCATCATCGCGGGCGGCTCGGACTCGACCAGCAACGCGGAGATCAAGCTGCCGCAGAAGGTCGTGCACGCGATGGCGCCGCTGGCGCTTCGGCAAGGCGACGCCCGCCGACTACCTCGGCGTGCTCGTCGCAGCTCTGGCCGATCTCGCGAGATCCTGCCGCAGCGGCCGAAGATCGCCGAGCGCACCACCGGCGAGGTCATGGGCGAGTCGGCCGAGCGAGATGGCGCGGCGCAACGAGATCTCGCGCGCGAGCCAGGACGAGTTCGCGGTGCGCTCGCACCAGCGCGCGGCGGCGGCGATCGCCTCGGGGCGCTTCGACGCCGAGGTGGCGCCCGATCGCGACGCCCGACGGCAGTGGGTGCACACCGACAGCCTCGTGCGCGCCGACACCAGCGTCGAGAAGCTGGCCAAGCTCCGGCCGGTGTTCGCCAAGGACGGCACGGTGACGGCGGGCAACTCGAGCGCCGCTCACCGACGGCGCCGCGGCGGTGCTCCTCATGAGCGAGGAGAAGGCGAGGGCGCTCGGCCTGAAGCCGCTGGCGGCGCTGCGCTCCTGGTCGTACGTGGGCGTCGATCCCGCCGATCAGCTGCTGCATCGGGCCCGGCGCTGGCGATGCCCAAGGCGCTCGACCGCGCCGGGCTGTCGCTCGCCGACATCGACCTCGTCGACATGCACGAGGCGTTCGCCGCCCAGGTGCTCAGCGTCCTCAAGATGCTCGGCACCGAGGCGTTCGCGCGCGAGCGCCTCGGCACGAGCGCCGCCGTGGGCGAGGTCGATCCGGCGCGCCTCAACGTGCACGGCGGCTCGCTCGCGCTCGGCCATCCGTTCGGCGCCACCGGCGCGCGCATGGTGACCACGATGGCGAACGAGCTCACGCGAACGGGCAAGCAGACGGCGCTCCTCGGCATCTGCGCCGCCGGCGGCCTCGGCGCCGCCGCCGTGCTCGAGCGCGTCTAGCGTTGGGCTTTGCGCTGGACCGCATCTACGGCGGCCCACTGGAGCGCCCGTGAGAACCCTTACCTCCTCGGAGTGGCGAACGTGCGATCCGCGTGACGAAAATTCCTACGCGATTCGCCGGATTGACTCCCCACCGTCTTGTCGCGCCCGCGCGACAACTTATGTAGTGGCAAATCGGGAGGGGCGGTATGGCGATTTCGGTGGCGATCCTCGACGATCGCCAATTGTTTCGAGAAGGGGTGCGGCTGCTCATCGGTACGCAGGTCGACCTTAAGGTCGACGGCGACGCGGGCAGCGCCATCGAGGGCTACGAGCTGGTCGCCGCGAGGCGGCCGGACGTGTGCATCGTGGCGCACGACCTCGAAGAGATCGGCGGGATTCCGGCGACGCGCGAGCTGACGCGGCGCCATCCCGAGCTGCGCGTCATCGTCGCATCGGCCAGCGGCACGGCGGAAGGTGCGCGCGCGGCGCTGGCGGCGGGTGCCCGTGGCTACATCCTGAAGTCGCAGGCGTCGGCCGATCTGTTCGAGGCGGTGCGGCAGGTGATGCGCGGCGAGGTCTACCTGCCGCCGACGCTGGCGCTGGAGCCGGGGGCGTGGCGGGTCTTGCCGTCCGATCGCGGGCGCAACGAGCCGCTCGGCAACCTGAGCGCGCGCGAGCGGCAGGTGTTCGAGCTCTTGGTCCGCGGCAACACCAACGCGGTGATCGGGCGCCTGCTCGGCATCAGCGCCAAGACCGTCGACACCCATCGCACCAAGGTGCTGCGCAAGATCGGGGTGCACTCGATCGTGGACCTGGTGCGCTTCGCCGCGCGCAATCAGCTGCCGCTCGACTGACGGCTACTTGTCGCGCCACCGCAGCGCGAATTGGCAGTGCGCATCGCCGTGCAGGCGGCAGGTCTCGACGACATGCACGTCCTTGGCGCCTGATAGCTCGCCAGCGCAGACGATCCGGCCGCGGGGGGTCAGCTCGCGGCTTTGTGCGACTCCTCGTCGACGCCCACGAGGCGCGGTGGGCGTTTGCGCCGCAGCTTGTGCTTGATGCGCTCGATGGCGAGATAGAACACGGGCACGACCACCAGCGACAGCAGCGTGGAGCTGATGACGCCGCCGATGACCGCGACCGCCATCGGCCCGCGGAACTCCGAGCCCTCGCCGTTGCCGAGCGCGGTGGGCAGCATGCCGAGCACCATCGCCGCCGAGGTCATCAGGATCGGGCGCAAGCGCTCGGGTCCCGCTTCGAGCATCGCCTGCAGCGGCGACTCGCCCTGCTCGCGCACGCGGACGATGGCGCGGTCGATGAGCAAGATCGCGTTCTTGGTGACCAGGCCCATGAGCAGGATGATGCCGATCATCGTGCCCATGGCCATGGTGTTGTTGGTGAGGAACAGGGCGACGATGGCGCCGACCAGCGCCAGCGGCAGCGTCAGCATGATGGTGAGCGGATGGATGAAGCTCTCGAACTGCGACGCCAGCACGATGTAGATGAAGACGACCGCCAGCATCAGCGCCAGGCCGACCGCTTCGTTGT
The DNA here is from genome assembly GCA_963816965.1 of uncultured delta proteobacterium. Taxonomy (GTDB): domain Bacteria; phylum Myxococcota_A; class Polyangia; order Palsa-1104; family Palsa-1104; genus JAQBQH01. The sequence goes on along the minus strand of CAWFMP010000004.1, from coordinate 611,082 downwards.
TCTCCTTCATCATGCGCACCTGGCCGTCGTAGGCGTAGCTGACGCCCTCGGGCAGATGGAGCGCCTTCATGCGCGGCTCCATGTCGGTGATGATGTCGCCGAGCGGGCGGCCGCGCGGCGCCGCCCAGATCTGGATCTGCCGGCTGCGGTCCTCGCGCTCGATGACCTGCGGCCCCTCGCCGCGCTCGAAGCGCGCCACGTCGCCCAGCTTGACCAGCCCGCGCGGCGTCGACAGCGTGAGCAGCTTCAGATCGTCGGGGGTGGCGCGATCGCTCTTGCGCAGGCGCACGCGGATCGGGATCTCGTCCTTGCCCTGGCGCAGCTTGCGTCGCCTCGTCGCCCTCGATGGCGGTGCGCACGGCCATCGCCACCTGCGCGACCGAGAGGCCGTCGGCGGTGGCGCGCGCGCGATCGACCTCGACGCGCAGCTCGGGACGCCCGGGCGTGTACTTGACCTGCACGTCCTGTACGCCCGGGGTGGTGCGCAGGATGCGGCCCACCTCTTCGGCGGCGGGCGACAGGGTCTCGTAGCCGGTGCCGGAGCCGCCGCGCACGTCGATCATGATCGGCGCCTCGGTCTGCGCGCCTTCGACGAACGCCGGATCGGTGACGTTGACCTTGGCGTTCGGCGCCACGGCGGCGATGGCCTTGCGCGCCACGTCCTTGATCGACGCCAGCGAGACGCCGGGGCGATCTGCCTTCTTGGAGGTGACGACGCGCCACTGCGACTTGTTGGCCTCGCCGTTCGGCCCGATGGTGGCGAAGACCAGCCGGACCTGACCGAAGGTGAGGAACTGCTTCTCCGCCTTGGCCGAGATGCGATCGGTCTCGTCGAGCGAGGTGCCCGCCGGCAGCTCGATGTCGACGACGAACTGGCCGCGGTCCTCGGCGGTGACGAACTCGTTGCCCATGAGCTTGCCGACGAAACCCATCAGCACCAGGCCGGCGAGCGAGAAGCACGCCGACGATGAGCTTGTGGCTCACCGCCCAGCCGAGCACGCGCCGATAGAAATGGTCCATGCCGTCGAAGACGGCGAGGAAGGGGCGCTTGAGCGCGCCGAACTTCTCCCGCTCGCCGTGACGGATGGTCTTCGAGAAGCGCGAGGAGAGCATCGGGTCGAGCGTGAAGGCGACGAAGAGCGAGATCACCACCGCCGCCGAGATGGTGATGCCGAACTGGCGGAAGAACTGTCCGACGATGCCCTTGATGAAGGCGATGGGCATGAAGACGGCGACGATGGTCATCGTCGTCGCCAGCACCGACAGCGCGATCTCCTTGGTGCCGTCGAGCGCCGCCTGCGGCGGTGATTTGCCGCGCTCGAGGTGCTTGAAGATGTTCTCGCGCACCACCACCGCGTCGTCGATGAGCAGTCCGATCGCCAGCGACAGGCCGAGCAGCGTCATCATGTTGAGCGTGTAGCCGAGCACGTACATGACGAAGAAGGTGCCGATGACCGAGGTCGGCAGCGCGATCGCGCTGATGATGGTCGAGCGCAGATCGAGCATGAAGATGAGGATGATGAGGATCGCCATCGCGCCGCCGAAGACGATGGCGACCTCGACCTCCCTGGCGTTCTCCTTGATGAAGCTCGCCTGATCGATGATGAGCGAGGTCGACATGCCGGCGGGGAAGAGCTTCTGCAGATCGGCGAGCCGGGCCTGCACCGCGTCGGAGACGGCGACCGAGTTGCGCCCCGACTGCTTGAGCACGCTGAAGCTGACCGCGCTCTCGCCGTTGGCGCGCACGCGCGTACGCAGCTCCTCGAAGCCGTCCTCGACGGTGCCGATGTCCGACAGCCGCACGCCCGAGCCGTCCTTGTTGGTGGCGACGATGATGTTGCGCACGTCGTCGACGTCTTGCAGCTCGCCGACGGTGCGCACGCTGATCTCGTGCTGCCCCTGATCGTAGTGGCCGGCGGGGACGGTCAGGTTGGCGGCGCGCAGCTTCTGCTCGATCATGCTCGCGGGCTGATCCCGAGGGCATCGAGCCGCGCGCGATCGAGATCGACCTGGATCTCGCGCGTGGCGCCGCCCTTGACGTCGATCGACGCCACGCCGTCGACCTGCTCGAGCGCGGGCTTGATGACGTCCTCGGCGAACTTGCGCGTCTTCGACAGCGAGCCCGCGCCGCGCACCGTGTAGATCAGCACCGGCGCCGACGCGACGTCGAAGCGCTGGATGCTCGGCTCCTTGACCTCGTCCGGGAAGCGGGCGCGCACGCCGGCGACGCGCTCGCGCACCTCGGTCGCCGCCTCGGAGATATCGACGCCGAGCTTGAAGATCACCAGCGTCGTCGACAGCCCTCGCGCGAGAAGGTGCGCACGCGATCGATGCCGTTGAGGCTGACCACCGCGTCCTCGATCGGCCGCGTCACCAGCGTCTCGACCTCGTGCGGGCCGGCGCCGGGATAGACGACGTTGACCGAGACCACAGGGAAGGTGACGTCGGGAAACAGATCGGTGCCGAGGCGCCGCAGGCCCAGAAAGCCGAGCACGAGCAGCGCCACCGTCATCATCACGGTGAAGACGGGGCGGCGGATGGCGATCGCCGACAGGTTCACTTTTTCGTCTCCGTCAACGGATCGCCGTCGGCCGCCTCCGCGGTCGGCGTGGCGACCACGCGCTCGTTCGGCTCCAGCCCGGCGCGCACCAGGAGGGCACCGTCGGCGGCGCGCGCGTAGAGCACGTGGCGCGTGCGCTCCTGGGCGCCCTCGGCCACCAACAGCTCGTTCTGCGAGCCGGGCCGCAGCGCCGAGGCCGGCAGGCGCAGGACCTGGACCGGCTTGAGTCCGCTGACCGCCGCGCGCACGAACGATCCGCCGAGGAGCGGCTGCGGGCCGTCGTTTCTGATCTCGGCCTCGAGCGGCACCCGCCGCGTCGCCGGGTCCACCGACGACAGCACGGCGACGACGCGCCCTTGCACGCTGCGCCCCTCGAGCCGCACCTCGACCGGCGCCCCCGGCCGGACCAGCGGCGCATCGGCCTCTCCGATGGCGCCCAGCAGCCGCACGGTCGAAGTGTCCTGCACGTGGAACAGCACCGTCCCGGGGCTGACGATCGCGCCCGCGCCAGACGGCACCCTGGTGACCGAGCCGGCAAACGGCGCCGAGAGGACATGGTTCTTCAGCGCCGCCTGCATGAGCGCCACCTGCGCCCGCGCCGAGTCGAGCTGCGCCGCCGCCAGCGACCGCTGCTGCCCGGTCTGCACGCCGGTCTGCTGCGACGCCGCCCCCGAGCCCAACAGCGCGCTGGTGCGCCGCGCCGAATCCTCGGCGAGCGCCAGCTGCGCCTCGGCGGCGCGCACCTGCGCCTGCGCCGCCTCGAGCTGCGCCTGCGCCTCGGTGGCGTCGAGCGTGCGCCAGCGTCTGGCCGGCGCTCACGCGCTGGCCGAGCTGGACGCGAATCTGCGCCAGCCGCCCCGACACCTTGAAGCCGAGATCGGCCTCGCGCACCGGCTGCAGCGTCCCTTCGAAGCGCACCTCGGGCTGCCAGACCTCGGCCTTCGGCAGCACCGTGGCCGCCAGGGTGACGGTGGGAGTGGCCGGCGCGCGCGCCGCTGCGCTGGCCACCGCCTCGCGCTCCACGGCCAGCGCCTTCTCCGTTTTCAAGGCCGCCTGCAGCCGCACGGCGAACCAGCCGCCCAGCGCCACGACCACGATCGCGACCACGAACACGGCTCCGCGCGAGCGCCGACGAGGCCGCGCGCCGGCGCCCTCGTCACGCTCCCCGGTCTCGACCATCGACTCGCTGCTCATCGAACGCGGCTCCTTTTGGCGACCACTTTGATGCGCGCCGCCTTGCGGCGGTCGCGTACGTTGTCGTTCTTGACTGGAGGGTCAATGACCGCGGCTACCCGCGCCGACGCGATGCCGGTCAGGCACACGCATTGCAGCGTGGCCAGGAGCTTCGGCAGGTCGGGTTTGCGGGTGGCGCGTACCAGCTCGCGCGCCACGCGGTCGTAGCCGCCCGCCAGCACCATCGACGCCACCTCGACGTCGAGATCGGCGCGGTAGAGCCCGGTCTTCACGCCGAGGGCGAGCGCGGCGGCCGCCTGCTTGCGGCTGCGATCGGCGAATTGGTCGATCAGGTAGCCGAACTCCGACGAGCCGCCGCCCTCGAGCATGAGGCGCATGACGCGCCGGTTGGCCCAGATGAACTCGAACATCTCGAGGTCGTGGGCGCGCCAGCGGGCAACGTGCTCATCCGGCGGCAGGCGGACGCTGGTCTCGATCTCGCCGGCGTCGAGGCAGGTGGCGAGCCGCGCCAGCGTCGATTCGACGATCTGGCGGAAGGCGTCCTCCTTCGATTCGAAGTGCAGGTAGAAGGAGCCCTTGGAGTGGCCGGCGCGCTCGGTGATCTCCTCCACCTTGGCGTTGTCGAGCCCGCGCTCGGCGAAGACTGCCTCGGCGGCGCGCAGTAGATCGATCTTGGCGTTGGGGTCGGCTGGTCGCGGCATGGGTTCTTGACTCGTGAGTCAATAACATCGATCGGGGAGGAGTCAAGCCACCCAGGTCACAGATGTAGGTGACTTGAGGTAGACTCCGCGCATGTTGCCAGCCCTGTTGGTGATCGGCGCCTTCGTCTTCGTGTCGCTGCTGTCGAGCCTGCGGGTCTTGAAGGAGTACGAGCGCGCCGTCGTCTTCCGGCTCGGCCGCGCCAAGCACAAGGCGCTCGGGCCCGGCGTGGTGCTGCTGCTGCCGTGGGGCGTCGACCGCGCCCAGGTCGTCGACACCCGCACCAAGGTCATCCAGATCCCGCCGCAAGAGGTCATCACGCGCGACAACATCTCCATCGGCGTCGACGCGGTGGTCTACGCCGACGTCGGCTCGCCGCTCGACGCCGTGCTGCGCGTCGAGCAGTACATGCCGGCGACGCTGCAGCTGGCGGCGACGACGCTGCGCTCGATCATCGGTCGCATGGAGCTCGACGAGGTCCTGGCCAAGCGGCAGGAGATCAACGACGAGGTGCGCACCATCCTCGATCAGCGCACCGAGCAATGGGGCGTCGAGATCACCGCCGTCGAGATCAAGGACATCTCGCTGCCGATCGAGATGAAGCGGGCGATGGCGCGCCAGGCCGAGGCCGAGCGCGAGCGGCGGGCCAAGGTCATCATGTCCGAGGGCGAGCTGCAGGCGGCGGAGAAGCTGGTGCAGGCGGCGCGGCTGATCGCGACCGAGCCGGCGGCGCTGCAGCTCCGCCTCTATCAGACGCTGGTCGAGGTGTCGGGCGAGAAGGCGACGACCATCGTCATGCCGGTGCCGATCGAGCTGCTCAGCGGCAACAACCCGCACGTGGGGCAGACGATGAGCCAGGCGGCGACGGCGCTGGCGGCCAAGGTGACCCGCGGAGCGCTCGGGCAGGGCGAGGAGCAGCCGGATCTCGAGGCGCTCAAGCGCGAGATGGAGAACGCCAAGAAGTAGTGCGCGTCCTTCCGCGTTTCCTGTATCGCGCGCCGCTCTTGCCCGTCGGCGCGCCGCTCGAGGGGCCGATGGCGGAGCAGGCGCTCGCCGTCGGCCGGGTGGCGCCCGCGGCGCGCGCGAGCTACGCGCGGAGGGCGGCGTTTCGCGCCACCCCGCACGGGCTGTGGGCCGGCGTCGGCCTGGGGACGCTGGGCGAGCGCACGCGCGCCCGGACCGGTCCGATGCGCGCCGCCGTGACCGTGGCCTACGAGCGGCTGTGGCGGCTGGGGCGCGAGCGCCTCGATCCAGGCAGCGCGCGGCTGCGCGTGGCGCCTTCTTTGATGCGCGACGAGACGACGGCGCAGTGGATCGCCTTCGGCGACGAGAGCGAGGCGGTGGGACGGGCCGCCGAGATCGACGACGTGCTCGGGCGCGTGCTCGACGGCGCGCGCGACTGGGTCGCCTGGCCGGCGCTGCGCGACGCCGCCGCCGTCGACGACGACTTTGTGTTCCTGCTCGTCGACGACGGCCTCCTGGTGCACGACGGCGCGCCGCCGCTGATCGGCCCGCCGCCGCTCGAGTGGATGGCGGCGCGCCACCCCGACTGGAGCGATCTCGCCCGGGAGGAGCCGAAGCACGCGGTCCTGGTGCACGAGGGCGAGGTGACCTTGTCGCGCGCCGCCGTCGAGCGGGCCGCGGCGCTGGCGCCGCTGCTGTTTCGCCTGCAGGAGGCGCTGGCGCCGCCCATCGCCGAGCGCGCGCTCGACGCCGGCACTCAGGCGGCGCTGCACGCCACCGAGGAGCTCTTCGGCGCCGGCGCCTACGATCTGGACGCGCTCGCGCTCGGGCGCTACGGCACGCCGCTCGACGTCGAGGTCGAGGGTGCGTCGCCGCCGCAGGAGGCGCGCGTCGTGCGCGCCATCGTCGACGCGCTTCTGGCCGCGGGCGACGCCGGCGACGCGGCGGTCGCCCTCGACGCTGCGGCGCTGGAGGCGCTGGCGCCGGCGGTGGCGACGCCGCCGACCTTCGAGCTGATGCTGGCGCCGATGCGCGAGCGGCGCGGCGCGCGCGCCGGAGACGGCTGGCTCGTCGGTCTGCACGCGCCGGCCGGGGCCAGCTGGGGACGCTTCGTCCATGCGGTCGGTGCGCCGCTCGTCGAGGCGATGGCGCCCCTGGCGGCGCTCCCCGGAACCGCCGACGTCGACTTCGCGCCGTCGCTGCGGCTGGGGGACCTGACGGCGCACCCGCCGCTCCGGGCGCGCGCCGTCGCGCTGTCCTCCTGGCCCGAGGGGACGCCTCCGCTGGCGCCGGCCGCGCTGTCGCTGGCGCTCGACAGCGCGCGCGGCGAGCCGTCGCTGCAAGCGGGCGACGCTCCGGTCGTGCCCACGCCGGCGTGGCGCGTGCGCTCGACGACGGCGCCGCGGGGGGCGGCGCGCCTCCTCGCCGGCTGGTCGCTGGTGCGCCAGCACGCGCCGTGGGCGCTGCAGTTGGGCGCGCTCGCCGACCTCGCGCACGTGCCGCGCCTGCTCCTCGAAGGCTTCGTGGTGGCGCCGGCCAGCTGGCGCGTCCCGCCGCTCCCCGATCGCGCCGCGCTCCGCCGCTGGCGCCGCACCGCGCGCCTTCCGGACGCCGTCCAGGTGGGGGAGGGCGACGAGCTGATGCTGGTCGAGCTCGACGACCGCGATGCGCTCGAGCGACTGCGCGGGGCCCGGCGGGCGTGGGAGGTGTGGCCGCCGCTGGACGCGTCGATCGACGCCGGCGGCCGCCGTCTGGAGGCCATCGTCGCCGTCATCGCCGACGACGGCGCGCCGCCGGCGCCGCTGGAGCGGGTGCCGCCGCCGGCCGAAGCCGCCGGCGCCGCCGACTGGCACACCTGGAAGCTGTTCGGGGCGGCCGATCGCGCCGATCGGGTGCTCCACGGCGCGGTCGCCCCGGCCATCGCGGCCGCCAGCGCCGCCGGCGAGATCGAGGGCTGGTTCTTCTTGCGCTACGTCGACGGCCCCGGCCGCCGCGATCACCTCCGCCTGCGGGTGCGCGCCGCCCGGGAGGCGCCGTTCGCCGCGCCGCCTGGCGCGCGCGCTCGAGCCCGCGCGCGCCGCCGGCGACGTCGTCACCGTCGAACGCGCCGAGTACCAGCGTGAGCTCGGCCGCTACGGCGCCGACGCCATCGACGCGGTCGAAGCCGTCTTCGAAGCCGACAGCACGCTGGTGCTCGCGCTCGGCGACGACGCGGGCGACCCTGTCGAGCAGCTCGTCGCCAGCTACGACGCGCTCGCCGCCGGCGCCGGCCTGGACGCCGCCGAGCGGGAGCAGCTCGCGCGCCGCCGCCGGCACGCCTACGGCGTCGGCCGGGACGACGCGCTCGCCGCCGAGTATCGCGCGCGGCAGCGCTCGCTGCGCGCGCGCCTGGCGACGCCGTCGCCGCCGTTGGCCGCCCATGTCGCGCGCGTCGCCGCCGCGCTGGCGCCGCTGGCGAGCGAGCGGCGGCGGGCGCTGTTGCCGCCGCTGCTGCACCTCGCCGCCGTCCGCCTCCTGGGCGTCGACGCCGAGCGCGAAGCCGCGGCCTTCTACTTGTGGGAGCGGACGCGCGAGTCGCTAGCGCGTCACCGAGAACGCTGATTCGAGCGCGCGCGCATCGGCCGGTGCGCCGCCGAGCCAGCGGTGGAACCAGTCGATCATCGTCGCGTACCACAGCCGCGAGTTGCCCGGCTTGAGCACCCAGTGGTTCTCGTCGGGGAAGACGAGCAGCTTCGACGGCACCCCCCGGCGCTGCAAGAGCGTGAACATGAGGTAGGCCTGCGCGACCGGGATGCGATAGTCGCGCTCGCCGTGCACGATCAGCTCGGGGGTGGCGAACTTGTCGGCCGCCGCGATCGGGTTCCACTTGTCGTAGTCGTGGGTGGCCCACGGCGGCCCGCCGAACTCGTGATCGGGGAACCACAGCTCGTCGGTCGCGTACTGCCCCGGCTGGTCCGAGATGCCGTCGTGGCAGAAGAGCGCGACGAAGCGGCGCGTGTGTCCCTGAAACCAGTTCATCATGAAGCCGCCGAACGAGGCGCCCGCGGCGCCGATCCGCCGCTTGTCGACGAACGGCAGCGACGCCAGATCGTCGGCGCCGCGCATGAGGTCGTCGAACACCTTGCCGCCCCAGTCGCGCGACACGCCGTCGACGAACGGCTGCCCGTAGCCGGTCGAGCCGCGCGGGTTGGGCAGGTAGACCACGTAGCCGGCCGAGGCCAGCACCTCGGGGTTCCAGCGCCAGCTCCACGCGTCTTCCCACGCGCCCTGCGGGCCGCCGTGGACCCAATAGAGCGCCGGATACTTCTTCTTCTCGTCGAAGCCGGGCGGCGTCACCACCCACGCCTGCATGCGCGTGCCACCGTCGGCCAGCGCGATCCAGCGCTCGCGCACCTGGCCCATCCCGAGGCCGCGCAGGTCGTTGAGCTGGGTCAGCGCCCGCGCGTGGTCGCCGCGCAGGTGATCGAGCTCCGGCGCCTTTTGCAGCGACGAACGCACGAACACCACGCTGCCGTCGGGCAGCGGCACCGGGTCGCTCGCGGTCACCGACGCGTGCAGCGAGCGCACCGTCGGGTCGTCGACGCCCACGGTAAAGAGCGGCTTGTGCCCTTCGACCACCGAGGTGAACACCAGGTGTTTGCTGTCGGGCATCCAGTGGTAGTCGTCCACCCAGTCGGCCCATTCGCCGGTGAGCCTCCGCAGGCGCCGGGTGGCCCGGTCGTACACGACGAGCTCGAACTTGTCGCTCTCGAAGCCGGGCCGCTTCTGCGCGCGCCAGGCGACCAGCTTGCCGTCGGGCGAGTAGCGCGCGTCGCCGTCCCAGGCCTTGTTGTCGCACGACAGGCAGCGCGTCTTGCCGTCGGCGAGCGTGAGCTCCCAGACGTCGCCGTTGGTCGAGGTCGCCCCGACGGCGTCGTGGTTCGACCCGTACAAGAGCGTCTTGCCATCGGGCGAAAGGTCGTAGTCGGGCGCGCCGCCCAGCGAGAACGGCGGGGCGTCGAAGTTGCCCGGCGTCAGGTCGCGCGCCGCGCCCGTGGCCACGTCGACCCGGAACAGGTGGCTGCGCTTGCCGTCGCGCCAGCCGTCCCAGTGGCGATAGAGCAGCCCCTCGATGACGCGCGCCTTGACCTTGGCCTTCTCCGCGCGCTGATGCATGCGGTCGATGCACGCCTCGTCCCGGCACTCGGGCCACACCTCGCTGGCGGCGACGAGGAACTTGCCGTCGGGGCTCCAGATCGGCCCACCGAAGCCCTCGGCGAACGAGGTCAGCTTGCTCGGCTCGCCGCCCGCGAGGTCGAGCAGGTAGATCTGGGGCGTGCCGTCGCGGTCGCTGACGAACGCGATGCGCCGCCCGTCGGGCGAGAAGCGCGGCTGGCCATCCTTCTTGATGCCGGCGGTGATCCGGCGCGCCGGCGCCGGCCGTCCGTCGTTCGTGATCGGCGCCAGCCACAGCGCGCTCGTCGTCTTGTTATCGTCGACGTCGGCGCGTCCGACCGCGTAGACGACCCACTTGCCGTCGCGCGAGACGTCGAAATCGCCCAGCCGGGCGAGCCGTGCCATGTCGTCGAAGCCGAAGGGATGGGTGGCCGCCGAAGCGGTGCCAGCGACGAGAATCAGCGGAAGTAGGGCTCTCATGGCGCTGAACTATACACAGGTGAAAGGCCGCCCGCGTGCCCAAGACGACGGTGACGCCCGACCTGTCGGGCTTCGCTATCGTCGCGGCGGCGGCGGCAGCGCCTGCGGCACCAGCCCGAGCAGCTTGAGCGCCTTCTCGCCACCGTTGTCGTGCATCTTCCAGTAGGGCAGGCGCGCCGATCCGAGGATCGTCCCCGCCTCTCCCGCCGACGACTTCCACGCCAGCACCCGGTGTGGATAGGCCTCCTCGACGGTGAAGGTGACGCTGTCGCCCCCGGCCTCGGCGATGGTGTACGAAAACGCGCGCAGCGTGCCGAGCGCGGTCTTGACCTCGCTCGACGACGGGGCGCGGCTCACCGTGGCCTGGCCCCATTTCGCCGGTACGTGACCGAGCCGCGTGCGCAGCTGCGAGCGCAGATAGGGCACCGTCCGGGCCTGCCCGGGCGCCAGCCAATCGCCGCGCAGGTCGCGCACCAGGATCGGCAGCGCATCCTCGAACACGCCGCCCGCCGGCAGCTCGAGCTCGGGCGTCTGGTCGGCCTCGCCGTCGAAGTAGCTGTGCGAGGTGCCCATCAGGTGCGCGCCGCGCGTCAGCCATTGCATGTAGACGTTGCCGCACCACTCCTGCGACGAGAACGAGCTCTTCATGAGCGGCCAGTGCTCGCCCGCGGCGAACTCGGTGCGCACGAAGGTCGACGTCATCGTGTTGTAGTCGTAGATGCCGGTCTGAAAGTCGCGCACCAGGTTGAGCTTCATGACCGGCACGATGTCCGACTTGTCGTGCTTGCCCGGATCCGCCTTGACCCGCAGCGAGTCGCTGAAGTCCTCGGTCACGAAGATCGCCACCGCCGTGCCCTGCCGGGGCTGGCCGTAGCGCGGCTCGACGAGCGCGTAGCCGTCGAGCTCGGCCTTGCCGTCGCCCCAGAACTTCCAGAAGTCGTCGGCGCGCGCCCCGGCGGAGAAGAGCGACGGGACGAGGAGCGCAGCACACATTGCGGCACATTGGACCAGGGCGCGTTGCATGGCTCCTTTATAAAGGATACGATGGCGGCATGCGCGCTGGACTGTTGGTATTGGCTCTGGCCGCCTACGGGTGCAACGATCCGACGTACCTGGCGGAGACGGGGCCCATCGAGACGCAAGCGGCGGCCATGGGAGGCTTCGCGCCGGCGACGGCGCTGTACGTGCTGCCGGTGCGCAAGCCGACGCAGACCGAGCGCCAGGCGCTGCAGAAGCTGCAGCAGCAGCTCATGCTGCCCGACGCGGTGCCGTGGGCGCAGGCGCGCGACTTCGACATCGAGATCGAGTGGTCGGTCCACAACGTCGACGCGCAGCAGGCGACGGTGGTGGTGGCGCTCGACGGTGGCAACGAGTTCGGCGACTACGTGCCGGGCGCGTACATCGATCCCACCGCCAACGTCGAGGATCAGGCGCCGCCGCCCGATCTGCTGACCTCGGAGCCGCTGGTCATCGAAGCCGGCGCCACCGCGACCGGCGTCTTCCGCGAGGACGATCTGCAGGAGTCGGCGATCGATCTCGAGGCCATCACCCGCTTCCCGTCGGGGGGCGACGCGCTGGCGACGCCGTTCATGGTCATCGAGCACCGCTCGAACGTGTCGCAGATCGGCCTCGAGGGCGTTCCGCTGCACGACGTGACGCCGGCGCACGTGCGCTACCAGTTCACCGTCTCCGCCGACGCGCACGTGATCATGAACTACTCGATCCGCGTGCGCGATCACAACGGCAAGCTCGCCAAGCCGACCGACAAGGATCTCTACGTCAACCCGGCCGCCATGCTGGCGCCGCCCATCGCTCCCCCGGTGATGCCCGCGCCATGAGCGATCCCGCCGGGATTGCGACCGACCACAGCGCAGCTTCGATGACGTCGCAAGGACGGCGATGACACGCTTCGGCCTCGCGTTTCTGGTGGCGCTCGGGATGACCATGGTACCGACGGCGCGCGAGGCGGCCGCGCAGGTGATCGCCGAGCCGGCGCCGCCGCCCTGGCCCGATCCCAAGAAGTTCGCCAAGGGGCCGTTCGCCTCGGGCGAAGTGGGCGCGCTCGTCTACCTCGGTCGTGCCGGCAAATACGCCGATCCCGGCGTCGCCTTCGGCGTGCGTCTCGGCTACGACCTGTTCCGCTGGCTCGATGTCCAGGCGCACGTGATGGGCGCCAGCTCCGACGCCTCCACGCCGCCGCCGCAGCTCGGCCAGTCGTTCCAGACCTATCTCTACGCCGGCGAGTTGCGCCTCAAGCTGCAGATTCGTCGTTTCCAGCTCTTCGCCGAGGGTGGCGCCGCGCTGGCCCAGGTGTCGACCAACGTGCTCGAGCAGGTCGGCGTCACCCACGGCAGCAACTTCACGTTCGCGGTCATCGGCGGCGGCGGCCTCGACTACCACACGCTCAACCGCCACTTCTCGGTCGGGCTCGGTGCCGACTACGTCTGGCTCTCCACCTTCACCGGCGGCCACGCGCTCTCGCTCGACGTCTACCTGCGCTACACCCGCTAGCGACGACCTACTTCTCGCCGCCCTCGGGGCCGTAGAACATGACCCAGGCGTAGAAGTCGTCGCCGAAGCCTTCGAAGCGGTGCGGTACGCCCGCGGCCGCGAAGATCAGGTCGCCCGCGCAGAAGGGCGCGCGCCCCTGTGGGGTGACGAACTCGCCGGTGCCGGCGGCGACCACGTAGAGCTCGTCGCGCGCGTGCGGCGTCTGCGGATCGCGGCCGCGCGGCGCGTACAGCTTGACCTCGAGCGTGCCGTGGCCGAAGACGCGCACCGACTGCTTGCCGTCGGGGGCAGGCAGCTTGGCCATCGCGGCCGCCAGCGCCGCCACGAACGTGCCGTCGCTCATCCGCAGAATCCGTCGTAGCCGCCGCAATCGCCGCTGAACGTGACGCCGTCGCTGCCGCCGACGCCGCCGTCGGGCGCGGCAGCGTTGCAGATCCCCGAAGCGCAGGTCGACGGCATCGAGGTGCTGCACGGGATCGCGCACAGGCCGCCGGCGAGTTGCACGCACACGGTGCAGCTGCCGGTGCAGACCGCGCTGCCGCAGGCCTGGCCCGGCTGCGCCAGGTCGAGGACCAGCTGCGCAAAATCCGTCGACACCGGTGCCGTCGTCGTGTCGTCGCCGCAGCCGAGCGCCGTGAGCGCCGCCGCTAGCCAGAGCGCGCGCCACATCAGTCGTGCAACCTGCGCGTCACCGGCGCCAACGAGGGCGTCAGCTCGAAGCTCGCCAGGTCGATCTCGACGCGGTTCTTGCCCTCCGCCTTGGCGCGATAGAGCGCCGCGTCCGCGCGCTCGACGAGGCGCTCGGGGTCGGTCACGCCCGCCTCGGTCCAGCCGGCGACGCCGAGCGACGCGGTGATCTTGTGCCCGCCGAAAACGTGGTTGGCGATGGCCGCGCGAATGCGCTCGGCCACCGCGTGCGCGTCGGCCAGCGACGTGCGCGGCAGAAGGAACGCCAGCTCCTCGCCGCCGTAGCGCGCCGCCAGGTCGACGCCGCGCAGCTGGCGCTCGGCCACCTTGGCGATCTCGCGCAGCGCCCGATCGCCGACGATGTGGCCGTGGGTGTCGTTGAGCCGCTTGAAGTCGTCGAGGTCGAGCATCACCAGCGCGAACGAGGTGCCGAAGCGGCGCGCCCGCTCGATCTCTTCGGACACGCGCAGATCGAAGTAGCGCCGTACATAGAGCCCGGTGAGCCCGTCGACATTGGCGAGCGCGTACAGCCGCGCGTTCTCGACGGCGGCCGCCGCCTGCCCGCCGATGGCGTCGAACAGGCGCAGCTGATTGGGCCCGAACGCCTCGTCATCCGCCGACTCGGCGAAGAGCGCTCCGGTGGTCTCGCCGTACATCACGAGCGGCACCACCATGCGCGTCCGCACCTCGGGCCGCTCGGGATCGCGCACGTCCTCATCGAGCAGCGGCGCCGAGACCGCCAGCGCCTCCTGGGCCCGCGCGTCGGCCGCCGCCAGCGAGAGCTCGCCGCGCGCCAGCCGATAGCGCCGGAGCTCGCCGTCGATCTCGACGATGGCGTCGATGCGGTCGGCCAGCGGCAGCGCGCGCGCCGTCTCGCGCAAGAGCGCCGCCAGCAGCGCCGGCACCTCGAGCGAGGTCCCGAGCGCGTGCGCGGTGCGATTGAGCGTCTCCAGCTCGGCGACGCGCAGCCGCAGATCGGACGCGAGCTCCGCCAGCCGCTTGAAGCCGTAGTTGACGAGCAGGTAGGTCCCGCCCAGCAGCGCGAACGGGATGGGCCGCTTGGGCTCCCAGATGAGCACGATCGCCGACGCCAGCGGCAACAGCGTCGCCTCGGCCACGACGCTGAGCGCGTTGCGCCGCAGCGCCTGCTTGAGCGGCAGCCCGCCCAGCCACTCCTGCAGCGCCTGCAGGCCGTAGTGCGAGCAGAGGAACGCGCCGCCCAGCGCCGGCACCAGCCACACGTCGTACTCGCCCGAGCCGACGCCGAAGACGCGCGACCAGCCGGCGAGCAGCGCGCCCGCGACGCCGCCGAGATAGAGCGCGTAGGGCAGGCGGGCGCGGCGCATGCCGTCGACGGCGAGCACCCAGGCCACTCCGAGCGAGGTCATCGCCGGCCCGAGGCACGCCGCCGCGGCGACGAAGATCGCGGTATCGAGGGAGACCTCGCTGCCGCCCGGCAGCGGGAAGGTGAGCGCCCGCGCCCCGGCGACGACACCCAAAAAGAGCGCAGCCGCTTCCAATTCACCGACGGGCGGCACGCGCAATCCGCGCGCCACGTAAACCAGCGCCGCCCAGCCGATGAGGCCGGTGACGACGAGAAACGCCGTGTGAAGCCGCCTTCGCCCGCCCGTCATGTGCACCTACTCGAGCCGCACCCCTCTGCGCGTGCCCGTCCTACGCGCCGGAACGTAGACCCCGCGCCGCGTTGCGTCAACCCCAAACTGTCGCCAGACTGTCGTGGGCTGGCCCGATTGCGCTTGCCAGTGACCAACCGGTCATTCTACGCTCGCCGCGCTTCGTTTATTCCAAACCATTCGGAGGCGTAACATGGGTCTGCTCGACGGAAAAGTCGCGATCATCACCGGCGCCGGCGGCGGCATCGGACGGCAGCACGCGCTGCTCTTCGCCAAAGAGGGCGCCAAGGTGGTGGTCAACGATCTCGGCGGCGATCGCCACGGCGGCGGCAAGGGCGCGGAGATGGCCGACGCCGTCGTCGAGGAGATCAAGAAGGCGGGCGGCGAGGCCGTCGCCAACTACGACTCGGTCTCGACGCGCGAAGGCGCCGACGGCATGCTGTGGGCCGCGCTCAACAAGTTCGGCAAGGTCGACATCCTCGTCAACAACGCCGGCGTCCTGCGCGACAAGTCGTTCCTCAACATGAGCGACGCCGACTGGAACCTGGTGTTCGACGTGCACATGAAGGGCAGCTACTACTGCGCGCAATCGGTCTGCCGCCAGCTCAAGGTGCAGGGGACCGGCGGGCGCATCATCAACACCACCTCGGTGTCCGGCCTCATGGGCAACTTCGGGCAGGCCAACTACTCGGCGGCCAAGGCGGGCATCTACGGCTTTACGCGCACGTTGTCGATGGAGATGGCGCGCGCCAAGGTCACCGTCAACGCCATCGCGCCGGTCGCGTTCACGCGCATGACCGAGGACCTGAAGATGGTGCAGGCAATCCCGAACGCCAAGGAGATGCTGGCGCCTGATCACATCTCGCCGGTCGCCCTGTTCCTCGCCAGCGACCTGGCCGCCGACATCAACGGCACCATCGTCGGGGTCATGGGCACCAAGGTTTCGGTCTACAAGATGATCGAGACTGCGGGGACGACGCCGAAGGGTAGCCACTGGACGGCGCAGGAGCTGCGCGAGCGCTGGAGCGAAGTCTCGAAATAGCGAGCGCCGACCCTCCGCCTAGACGCGGAAGTCGACGATCACCACACCCCGCTCCTCACCTGGCTGCGGAGCGGGCGTGCCACCCTGGTTCGGATAAACGGGCATCTCGAGCGGAATTTCGAGCACTGGTTGCTCGCGATGCTCTCGCTCTTCCTCTTCCCGGCGCCGGATCTCTTCGATGATCCACGGGTCGAGCATTTGCGTCCTCCACGCCGATCATACGAATCGGCTGTGCCCACTCTTATGAGATGCAACCGATGCGCCACGGAGTCAAGAAAAGTTCGGTATAGCTGAACCAGCGAAATTCCTTCATATCCCACGTTCTCTTCCGTTGTAGGCCTGGGCTCCGCCTGGGGCTCCAGTCCACGGCGCCGGTGTCGAAAAACCTCCCCGGGCCGCATTTTTTGCGATGCGCGCATCAGGTGGAAACCTGTGTCCTCAGAAATTCGACGAGGATGCCGTTGAATTGTTCAACCGCTTCCTGATGGACGAAGTGGCCGCCGGCGAGACGATGGACGCGGATCGGGCCGGCGTACGCCCGCTCGACCTCGTCGGCGAGCTCGACGCCGACGCAGCCGTCCTCCACCCCATGGACGTAGATCGCCGGAACGTGCGTGCGGCGGCGCAGCAGGCGGGCGCTCGCGGGCGCGGCGTGCGACAAGAGCGCCCGGTAGTAGCCGAGGACATGCCGCTGCCGACCACGCAGCGACGCCTTGACCGCGTCGAGCTCGTCGGCGGGCGGGCGCAGCGACGGCGACCAGTCGTGCCACAGGCGCTCGACGAGCGCGAAGTCCCGGGCGGCGAGGCGGCGCTCGGCGAGGCGCGGCAGCTGGAACAGGCCCATGTACCAGCTGCGACGAAGCTGGGCGGCGCGGGCAAAGCGCGGGCCGGCCACGCGCAGGTGCGGCACGGCGATGGTGGCGAGGTGCGAAAACGCGCGCGGCGCCAGGGCGACGGCGGCGTAGGCGGCGATGGCGCCCCAATCGTGGCCGACGAGGCGCGCCGGCGCGCCCGGCGACAAGTGGCGTGCCAGCGCGACGAGATCGTTGCCGAGCGCACCCGCGTCGTAGCGCCGATCGCGCGCCGGGGTCGACGGCGCGTAGCCGCGCAGGTAGGGCGAGACGACGCGGAAGCCGGCGGCGACGAGCGCGGGCACCTGATGGCGGAAGGAGCGCGCGCAGTCGGGGAAGCCGTGGGCGCAGATCACGAGCGGTCCGGCGCCGGCCACCAGGCAGGCCAGCGTCGCACCGCCGGTGTCGACGTGGACGTCGGCGACCGGTGCGTCGGCTACTCGAGCGTCTCCACCCGCCACAGGCCCTCTTCGCGTACCAGCTTGACCTGCTTGCGCTCGCCGACGGGCAGGCGCGCCTCGTCGCCGGTGAGCTCGATGGGCTCGTCGAGGTGCGCCTTGACGGCGGCGAGCTCGGCCCCGAGCTCGGCGGCGCCGGCCCCCTCCCAGCGCTCTTTGAGCGTGTCGGCGGTGATGGTGGAGCGGTAGCGCATGGGGATGAAGCGCAGCACCACGTCCCAGCGCTTGCGCTCGACGGCGCGCACGAACGAGCGCAGCGCCTCGTCGGGGGCGCGCTGCGGATAGAGGTCGAGCGGATCGCGCGCGAAGCGCCAGCCGTCCGGCTCCTGCACCAGCGCCAGCCGCTCGCCGTCGACGAGCTCGACCTCGGCGCGCAGCTCGATGCGCCCCTTGGCGAGGTGGCTGGCGGCGCGCTTGGTGGCAGGGTCGAAGCTGCGGGCAAAGGCATCGCGGTCGTGCGTCTTGCGATAGTCGGCGGACATGAGCGCGTAGGCGTCGGCGGTGCGGCCGGCGCGCACGGCATCGGCGAAGGCGCGCAGCGTCTCGGTGGGGCCGGCCGGCGCGCGCGGCGCGCAGCCGACCACCGCGACGACCAGGAGCGGAAGGGCGCGCACGATGATCGACCATAGCACGGGGCAGACGCTGGCTTATGATGTCGCCCATGCGCGGGCGAGGCTGGTGAGGCTGCCGATCACGCCGCCCTATCCGCCGATGGAGGCGAAGCTGGTGCGCGCGCTGCCGCGCGGCGGCGGCTGGCAGTACGAGCCGAAGTGGGACGGCTTTCGCTGCCTCGCCTTTCGCGACGGCGACGAGGTGGCGCTGCAGTCGAAGTCGGGGCAGCCGCTGGCGCGCTACTTCCCCGAGCTCGTCGGCGCGCTGGCGTCGCTGCCGCCCGAGCGCTTCGTCCTCGACGGCGAGATCGTGGTGCCGGCCGGCGACAGCTTCTCGTTCGACACCCTGCTGCAGCGGATCCACCCCGCGGCGTCGCGGGTGGCGCGGCTGGCGCGCGAGACCCCCGCAACCTATCTACTGTTCGATCTGCTGGTCGACGACCAGGGCGCATCGATCGTGGGCGAGCCGCTGGGCGAGCGGCGGGCGCGGCTCGAGCGCTTCTACCAGCGCTTCGTCGAGCGCGCCGATCTCCGCCTGTCGCCGGCGACGACCGATCCCGAGGTGGTCGCGGCCTGGCAGGAGCGCCTGGGCGCGCGCGCGATCGATGGCGTCGTCGCCAAGCGGCTCGAGCTGCCCTACCAGTCGGGCAATCGCGACGGCATGCAGAAGGTCAAGGTGGAGCGCACCGCCGACTGCGTCGTGGGCGGGTTTCGCTACGCGGCCAAGGAGCGGGTCGTCGGATCGCTGCTGCTCGGCCTCTACGACGATCGGGGCCTTTTGCACCACGTCGGCTTCACCTCGAGCTTCAACGCGAGGATGAGGGAGGATCTGTTGGCGGTGGTCGAGCCGCGTCGCGGCGGCGCCGGCTTCACGGGGGCGGCGCCGGGGGGGCCGAGTCGCTGGGCCAACGAGCGATCCGGCCAGTGGGAGGCGCTCGATCCGCGCCTGGTGGTCGAGGTCGGCTTCGACCACTTCTCGGGAGGGCGCTTTCGCCACGGCACGCGGCTTCTGCGCTTTCGGCCGGACAAGGATCCCAGGCAGTGCACGCTCGATCAGGTCGAGGAGCGCAGGGCGGTGCCGATCTTGCCGGCGTAGGTATCGCGCTCTTCGTCGCTCGCGTAGTGGGTGCGCGGCCAGAAGAAGCCCTTGAGCCCATCGCCTTTGACGCGCGGCACGACGTGGACGTGCAGGTGCGGCACCGACTGCGACACGACGTTGTTGAGCGCGACGAAGCTGCCCTGCGCGCCGCAAGCCGCGGGCACCGCGCGCGACAGCTGCTGCACCGCGGCGAACAGCGGCGTCAATGAAGGCGCCGGCAGCTCCGGCAGCGTGACCACGTGGGCGCGCGGGGCGACCAGCACGTGACCCTTGAACAGCGGCCGGGCGTCGAGGAACGCGACCACGTCGTCGTCCCGCATCACGATCGATGCCGGCGTGTCACCGGCGATGATTCCGCAGAAGACGCAGCTCATGCTAGGACATGCACCATGCCCGGACTTCCTGTCGTCGGCAAGGCACACGGCGAGGCGCGCGTGGGCGCGCCGTTCACCTGGTTCATCTACGGCTCGTCGCTCGATCGCGAGGCGTTCGCCCACTGGGCGGGCGAGCACGGCTATCGCGTCCCCGACTTCGCGGCGGCGCGGCCGGCGCGGCTCGACGGCTTTCGCCTGGCGTTCGACGTGCAGTCGCGCTTCTGGGGCGGCGCCGTCGCCAGCTTGCGCGAGGCGCCGGGCGAGGCGGTCGAGGGGCTGGCGCTGCCGATGTCGGGGGAGGCGCAGGGCCTGGTCGACCACAAGGAGGGCGCGGTGAGCGGGCTCTACGCGCCATTCGCCGTCGAGCTGGTGGCGCTCGACGGCGGGGAGCGGATCGCGGCCGTCGCCTACCGCGCCGCGCGGCCGCTCGATCACGAGCTTGCGCCCGCGCGCGCTTTCGTCGAGACGCTGGTCCGCGGCGCGCGCGCCTCGGGGCTCAGCGCGGCGTGGGTCGATCGGCTGTCGCGGCTCGCTTGACCTCGTCCGGGCGCTCGCGGAAGACCATCCACAGCGCCGCGGGCAGCGCCGTGAAGTCGGCGACCATCGACAAGAGGAAGGCGATACACGACAAGACGCCGAACTGACGCACCGGCGGCAGCGTCGAGAAGGCGAACGCCAGAAAGCCGCCGGCGTTGATGATGGTGGCGAAGAAGATGGCGCGCCCGGCGATGCCGAGCGTGTGGCGCAGCGCCTCTTCGGTCGTGCAGCCGGCGGAGCGCGCTTCCTGAAAGTGATAGAAGAAGTGGATCTGATCGTTCTCCGAGGTGCCGAGCACCGTCGAGGCGATCAAGATCGTCGCCACGTTGAGGTTCATGTGCAGAAGGCGCATGACCAGGAACATGACGAGGATGGCGAACAGCGACGGGATCATCGCCATCAAACGCGCCGGCCCCGAGCGGAACACCAGCAGAAAGGCGACGAAGATGATGACCACGGTGAGCCCGAAGCTCTGGGTCAGCGTGGGCACGAGCAGCTGCGAGATCTTCGCCTGCAGCGGCGCCAGCCCGACGATCTCCATCTCGAAGCCGGCCAGCGCCTTGTCGCGATGGATCGCCTCGTTCCACTTGGCGTGGATCGTCTTGTCGAGCGCCTCGAAGCCCTTGTAGTCGACGGTCTTGGTGATGACCGACAGGTGCGTCTGCGACAGCTTGCTGTCGACGAAGCGCTGCAGCATCTGCTCTTTAGGCAGGAAGGTCTCGAGCGTTCCGCCGATCTCCTCGAGACCGCTCTCGGTCTCGGGCAGCTTGTCGCCCTGGCCGCTGACGTACTGCAACGAGCGCAGCATCCCCGTGGGGCCGATGACGGTGCCGATCTGCGGATCGGCCTCGAGCGCGTCGGCGAAGTGCTGCAGGCCGAGCAGCACCGGCCCGTCCGAGACGGTGCCCGGCTTGCCGCGCAGCCACACCTCGGTGATCGAGAGGCCCGCGATCTGCTGCTCGAGCCGCTTGGTATCCTTGTACAGCGCCGAGTCGTGCGGGATGTACTCGACGGCGTTGGTCTGCAGCTCCATCGGCTTCATCACGCCGGGGATGCCGAACAGCGCTACGGCCCCGACGGCGCACAAGATCAGCGCGCCGGGCACCAGGAGCCAGCGCCAGCGATAGGACCAGCCCGGCAGCCAGCGCGTGAAGGCGACGAACCACTGCCCCGCGGTCTTGCGCTCCAGCTCCGTGGGCGTATGGAGCAGCTTCTGCAGGGCGGGGAAGAGCGTGAACACGGTGATCCAGGTGAAGACCAGGCCGGCGGCGACCCACAGCCCGAGCTCGCGGATGGGCCGGATCTCGCTCACGGCCAGCGCCGCGAAGCCGACCGCGGTGGCGAAGATCGACGCCGTCGCGGCGACGAACTTGTTGGCCAGCGCCAGCGCCTGGTGCTCGTCGATGTCGTGCGCTTCGTCGGGGACCTCGACGAAGCGCGAGTGCAGGTAGACCAGCGTCGCCGTGCAGGTGATCAGGATCGTCATCGGCACCAGCGACGACACGATCGTGAAGGTGCCGCCGGTGACACCGACGAAGCCGACGGTGAGCGCCGCGCATACGCCGAGCGTGAGCACGAAGGCGCCGAGCGCGCGGAGCGATCGATAGAGCATCCAGTTGAGGACGATGACGAACAGCATGAACAGCGGAAAATATTTGTAGCCCGACGTGCGCGTGTCGTTGTCGAGGTAGGTGTTGACGTAGGGTTGGCCGACCTTGCGCAGGGCGGTAAAGGGCGCCGGCGACTTCTCGTAGGGCGCGAGCGCCCGGTCGATCCCCTGGATGACGGCGGTGCGCTCGGCGGTGGTCTGGACATCGAGGAACAGCGGCAACGCCAGCATGTGCGGCCCGAACAGCCCCTGCTTGCGGAACAGGTCGGTGCCGGTGATGAACCTCTGGAATTTGGCCGCGGCGTCCGGCGAGCCGTCGAAGCCGCCCTTGGCGCGCTTGAAGACCGACAAGCCGCTGTTGGCGGTCACATGCGGCACCTTGTCGACGGCCTGCTCCATCTGGTCGAAGCGCTGCAGGACGGCCGGAGCAAACGGATCCTCGGCCTCGACCAAGATGAGGACGTACTCGCCGTGGCCGAAGACCTTCTCGAAGCGCTTGTTGGCGGCGTAGGTCGGATCGGACTGCACCACCAGGCGGTCGAGCGCGTTGTCCTGCTGGACGCGCAGCGCGAACCAGATGCTCGGCGGCAAGAGGGCGGCGTAGATCGCGATGATGAGCCAGCGGGCGGCGACGATGCGGAGAAACAACCGCTTGAGCTTGGCCTCCAAGGGCGAGATCACGTCGCGCATCGTATCGGCAGACTGGGCAACTTGCTATAAGTAAGCATGCGCTGCGCCATCCTGCACTCTGCGGACGCATTCGCTGCGCTCGCCGAGCGGTGGGACGCGCTCGCCGGCGGCGTGGACGGCGGCCTGTTCATGTCGCACCGCTGGCTTTTGGCTTGGTGGCGCGCGTTTCACGGCGTCGACGAGCTGTGGGTCTTCATCGTCGAGGATGAGGCCGCTGCCGGATGTCCGCTGGTCGCCGGCTGGCCGCTTCACCTGCGGGCACCGCGATCGGGCGCGCTGCGCGTCGGCGAGCTGCGCGTGGTCGGCGATCTGGGCGGCGCCGCGACCAGCGCCACCTCCACCCGCTCGATCGTCTGTCGCCCGGGCCGCGAGGCCGAGGCGGCGGCGCTGTTCGTCGACGCGCTGTTGGGCGCGCGCGGCTGGGACCTGGTCGAGGTGCCGACCACCGAGCGCGACGTGGCGGAGGCGATGGAGCGCGCGCTCATCACCGCGGGCGCCAAGTTCGATCGCTCCGAGCAGCCGGGGCGCGCCTACGTCGACCTGCCGGCGCGCGGCGATTGGGACGAGTTCGCACGCACGCGCCGGCCGCAGCGTTCGGTGGGCGGCGCGGTCTACGCGACGGCGGAGATCGACGTCGTGCACGGGCTCGAGGAGCTGCTGCGTCTTCTGCGCAAGGAGTGGGCGGCGCGCGAGGCAGCGTCGCCGGCGGCCGATCCACAGGCCGTCGCCTTTTTGCACGAGGTGGTGCCGGACCTGCACGCGCGCGGCCTTTTGCGGTTGGGCATCGTGGGAGTCGAAGGGCAGGGCGCGATCGCCGCCGATCTCGTCGTCACCGATGGCGACCGCGCGGTGCAGCTTTTGCGCGGCGCCGATCCCGAGCATCAGCCGGCGGGGGTGAGCGAGCAGCTGACATTCGGGTCGATCGAGGCGGCAGTAGCCACCGGCGCCCGACGCTTCGAGCTCGCGGACGACGACTCCGGTCCCTGGCGCGCGACGCGATCGCGCGTGACGCGGCTGCGGCTGTGGAACACGACGGCGGCGGGCCGGCTGCACCGGGGCGTGGCGGCGTTGACCGGCGCCATGCGCGCCATCGACGTGGGCCCGCTGGCGACGCCCAAGCCGGGGCGGCAGCGCACCCCGTCGGGGGCGTGGCGCGCCTTCGACAAGCTGCGCACGGCGACGCCCGACGTGGTTCAGCGCGCGGTGGCGCGGGTGGCGACCTACTCGACCCTGCACCTCTATCGCGGCGAGCTGTTCGCGCGCAACGTGCGCGAGACCGGCGACCTCGCGCTCTCCCTGTTTCCCGGAAGCGCGTTCGATGCGCTGCCGCCCGCCGAGCGCGAGCGCTACATCGTGCGCCTCGATCTGCAAGAGGCGTATTGCCGGCAGAAGTGGGATCGCGGCGACACGGTCGTGCTGGCCACGGAGTCGGACAAGCCGGCCGGCATCTTGTGGTGCGCGCGCACGCCGGTCTACGTGCCCGACATCGGCCGCGAGGTGCGGCCCGGCGCCGGCGAGTGCTACATCCATGACGTCTACGTGCATCCGGACGAGCGCGGCCGCCAGGTGGCGCCGGCGATGCTCGACTTTTTGGCGCGCGAGCTGCGGGGGCGCGACGTCTACCGGGCGTGGGCGCTCATCGAGCGCACCAACGTCGCCTCGACGCGCGCGTTCGAGAAGGCGGCCTACGCCTCGGTGGCCGACGTGGTGTATGCGCGCATGGGGTTGGCGTCGCGGCTGTTCGTGCGGCCGCCCGATCCGGAGGCGCGCGCGTTTCTCGGGCTGACCTGACGCGTTGTCCCGGGCGCCGCGGTGTCTAGAATGTCCGCTGGGAGGCCGCGCATGCTCGATGCCTTGACGTTCCAGCGCGCCGCGCACCTGTTGCACGTTCGCAATCATGGCCTCGCCGCGCGTCTGGTCACGCGCCTGGCCCGCCACCTGTTTGGCAGCTACCTGGCTCCCGAGACCGTGATCGGCGCCGGCAGCGAGCTCGGCTACGGCGGCATCGGCGTCGTCATCCACGGCGAGGCGAAGCTCGGGCGCGACGTGCTGGTGTCACCGGGCGTGATCATCGGCGGTCGCTCGGGCCTGCCGGGCGCGCCCGACATCGCCGACCGGGTCAAGATCGGCGCCGGCGCGAAGATCCTCGGGCCGATCAAGGTCGGCGAAGGCGCCTTCATCGGCGCCAACGCGGTGGTCATCCACGACGTTGCCCCGGGCGACGTGGTCGTAGGGATTCCCGCCCGGCCGATCGAGCGCCGCCTCAAGGTCCTCGACGGGACGGGCGGCAGCGCCGCCGGTACCGGAAGCGGCGCCGCCCGCGGTTAGTACCACCTGGTCACCTCCCTCCCGTCGCGTCGACGGCTGCGGGCCCGGTCTGCGTCGTCGCTCCTCGCTCAGTTATCTCCGGATAGCTTCGCTCGTCGCTCCTCGCATCCCGGGCTCCTCGCTCATCGACGCTCGGTCCGGGAAGTGACCAGGTGGTACTTAGAGTCAATGCCGTTCACTTTGGGCGGGTCGTAGCGGGCCGGCTTGGGCCGCGGAGGTCGTGAGGCGCCTGGTTCTACGTCGAATCGTGCCTGTACATCGCACCAGGCGTCGAGCTCCGCGGCCCAAGCCGGCCCGCTTCCGACTCGAGCGTGAGGGCCGGGCCGCAAGCAGCGCGAGGCGCGACGACCGCGAATACCTCGACGGTATCCAAGGGAAAAGCAACGAAGCGACGCGCCGTGGAGCGGCCATCACGCGACGGGAGTATTTGCGCGATGCACTCTTGGCGCGGCGTCCGGATCCGGCACGGCGCTGGCTTGGTAGTCCGCCCCGGGAGGATTCGATGCTCACGGCGGACGTGGAGGGGAAGACGAATTCCCTTCCCCCGGAAAATGGCCCGACGGTCTGGCTGGTTCTCGATCTCGATCCGAAGAAGCATGGCTCGCTGGAGACGCAGCTCGTCACCCTGGCCGCGCGCCTCGCCGCAGCCGGCGCCCGGGCGACGTTCGTCTTCTCCCGGCCGACCCCGGCGTGGATGAAGGCGTCGTTCGCGGCCGCGGGCGCGCAGACGCGGACCATGCAGTTTCGCCGGCCGGCCGCGGCGGCGTTGGCGTTTGCCCGCATGATGCGGGCGGCGCGCCCGGCGCTGGTGCACTTTCACTTCGTGCGCGCCTATTCGCCGCTCGTCGCCATCGCGCGCGCGCTCGGCGCCCGGGTCATCGTGCACGAGCACATCACGCTGGGCCAGCCGTCCAGACCCGATCATCGGCGCCGGCACGAGGGGGCCTCGCTGCTGTTGCGCAGCTACAAGTGGGCGCGCGCGGCCGCGCTCAATCCGCTGGTCGATCGCCGCATCGCGGTCAGCCGCTTCGTCGCCGACAGCGCGCAGCGCGCCGAGCACGTCGCCCCGAGCCAGCTGACGGTGATCGAGAACGGCATCGAGCTCGGCCGCTTCGTCGCCGCCGACGGCGGGAGGCTGCGGCGCGAGCTGCGCGCCGAAGGACGGCGCAAGGTCGTCACCTGCGTGTCGCGGCTGGCGCCCGAAAAAGGCGTCGACCTGCTCATCCGTGCCTTTGCGCGCGTCGGCCGCGATGCGCTCTTGCTGGTCGCGGGCGACGGGCCCGAGCTCGGCGCCTGCCGCGCCCTGGCGGCCTCGCTGGGCCTCGCCGACCACGTGCGCTTCCTGGGCCTGCGCGACGACGTCGAGCGCCTCTACGCCGCCAGCGATCTGGTGGTCGTGCCGTCGTTGTGGGACGAGGCGTTCGGCCTCGTCGTCGTCGAGGCGATGGCGGCCGGCAAGCCGGTCGTCGTCACCGCCTCGGGCGCGATGCCCGAGCTGGTCGGCGAGGGGCGCGGCCTCATCGTGCCCAGATACGACGAGGTGGCGCTGGCCGGCGCCATCGGCCGGCTGTGCGACGACGATTCGCTGCGCGCGCGCCTGGGCCAGGCGGCGCGGGCACGCGCGGTCGAGCGCTTCGGGCTGGCGGTCTGGGTCGAGCGCACCCTGGCGGAGTACGCGGCGCTGGTGCCGGCGCTGGCGCAGCGCCCGAGGAGGGCGGCGTGATCGCACGCCTGCGCGCGCTGTTCGTCAAGGTGCTCGGTGCGTCGAGCCCGCTGGTCGCCGGCCGGCTGCTGTCGGCGGCGCTGACCTTCGGCCTGCCGCTGGTGCTGGCGCGCCTGCTCACGCCCGAACAGTTCGGCACCTACAAGCAGTTCTTCTTGATCGCCTCCACGCTGCAGCTCACCGGGCAGCTCGGGCTCACCCAGTCGCTCTACTACTTTCTGCCGCGGGGAGGCAAAGAGCGGGGCTCGTACGTTGCGCAGACCTTCGGGTCGCTGGCGCTGTTGGGCGCGCTCTTCGGCGGTGCGCTGTGGCTGGCCGCGCCGACGCTCGGCCGCTGGCTGGGCGACGGGACGCTCGCGTCACTGCGCGCGCCGCTGGCGCTCTTCGGCGGGCTGATGCTGGGCGCGGCTTCACTCGAGAGCGCGATCCTCTCCGAAGGGCGCATCGCCAAGGCGGCGCTGGCGTACGTGCTGTCGGACGGCGTGCGCGCGCTGGCGCTGGTGCTCGGGGCCAAGTATGGCGGTCCGGCAGGCCTGTTCTGGGCCGCCGCCGGCACCGCCGCCGCGCGCGTGGCGGCGCTGTTCGTCATCGTCATGAGCCGCACGGTCCCGTTCGCGCGCCCGCGCGCGGCGCTGTTCAAGGCGCAGCTGGCCTACGCGCTGCCGTTCGCCGGCGCCTGTTACCTCTATGTCGCGCAGCGCTACTTCTCGCAGTACGCCGTGTCGGCGAGCTTCGACGCCGCCACGTTCGCGCTGTTCGCGGTGGCGTCGTTCCACATGCCGATGGTCGACATCGTGTTCACGCCGCTGTCGGACGTCATGATCGTTCACATCGGCAAGGCGCAGCACAGCGGCCGGCCACGCGCGGCCTGGGCGGCGTGGAACGAGGCGGTGCAGCGGCTGGCGTCGATCCTCTTTCCCGCCGCGGCGTGCGCCTGGCTGTTCGGCCCCGCGCTGCTGCCGCTCTTGTTCACCCACAAGTACGACGCATCGGTGCCGCTGTTCATGCTGGTCACGCTCGAGATCCCACTTTGGATCCTGCCGCTCGACGCGCTCTTCCGGGCCGCCGGCGACACCCGCTTCCTCTTCGTCTTCTACTGCGCGCGACTGGTGCTGACCGCGGCGCTGGTGCTGGGCGGGATCCACAGCTTCGGCCTGCCGGGCGCGATCGCCGGCGGCATCCTCTCCGAGGCGCTGGCGCGGGTTGGCATGTTGGCGCGTGGGCGGCGCTTCCTCGCGGTGACCTGGTCGCGCCTGTGCGATTGGGCGGCGCTCGGACGCACGACCGCCGCAGCGGTGGCGGCGTGCGCGCCGGCCTATGCGGTGCGTACGCTCGTCGATCACGGCATCGTCGGCGTGCTCCTGGGCGCGCTCGCCTACGGCACGACCTACCTCGGCCTGGTCTTCGCGCTGGGCCGCCTATTTGGCGGCGGCGCGGCGCAAACGATCGAGGACGGCGAGCCAGGCTTCGTCATCGGGCGGTAGCTCGACGAAGATCGCGGCCACGCCGGCGTCGTCGAGCGCGTGGAGCGCGGCGTAGAGCGCCCGACCGAAGCCTTCGGCGTCTTGGGCCAGCGCCTGCACGATCACCTGCGCCGGCAGCGGCGGCGCGGCGCCGCGCACCACCAGACCCACGCGATCAGCCGACGAGGCAGCGCGCCCGGCTCGATCGATCGCTTCGTCGCGCGGCGCCAGAGTGAGCGGCGCCCGCGGCGCATAGTGAACCGCGTCCTGTCCCGGCGAGCGGCGCGCGGCCTCATCGTCGACGACGCCGGCGCCCAGGATCACCTCGGGGACGAATGCGCGCAGCCGGCCCAGCGGCAGCGCCCCCGGCCGCAGCACCGCCGGCGGCGAGACGGTGAGATCGAGGACCGTCGACTCCAGGCCGGCCGCGCAGGGGCCGCCGTCGAGGATGAGAGCGACCACGCCGCCGAGCGAGCGGGCGACGTGCGCGGCCGTTGTCGGCGACAGCGACTGATAACGGTTGGCGCTCGGCGCCGCGATCGGCTCGCCAAGGGCTCGCAGCAGCTCCTGCGCCACCGGGTGCGCCGGCGCGCGCACCGCCAGCGTCGGCTTGCCTCCCGAGAGCGCCGCCGGCACCGACGGCGCGCGCGGCACCACCAGCGTCAGCGGGCCGGGCCAGAAGCGCCGCGCCAGCGCCTCGGCGCGCGCGTCCCAGCCGGCCGACAGCGCCGCCGCCTCGTCGACGCCAACAACGTGCGCGATCAGGGGATGCGTCGCCGGCCGCCCCTTGGCGGCGAAGATCCGCGCCAGCGACGCCGGATCGAGCGCCCGCCCGCCGAGGCCGTAGACCGTCTCGGTGGGGAAGGCGACCAGCTCGCCGGTCCGGAGCAGCGCCGCCGCCTCGGCGATCGACTGCGCATCGGCGGCGGCGATGCGCGGCGGCAGGGGCGCGCTCACGGCCGCTCCAGGCGAGCGCGCCGTTCGCGCCAGACCAGGAACGCCGGCATGCCCACCACCGCCGCCGACAGGCAGGCGACCTCGCCCAGGATCGCCATCTCGCCGAACGAGCGCAGCGCCTGGTTGTCGGCGACCAGCAGCGCCGCGTAGCCGATGATCGTCGTCAGCGAGCAGAGCGCCACCGCACCGCCGGTGGCGCGCACCGCGCGGCCGACGCGCCCGCGCCCTTCGAGCCGGTAGCGTAGGTAGATGTTGATGCCGTAGTCGACGCCGATGCCGAAGGTGATCGGCAGGGCGATGAAGTTGAGGAAGTTGGTGCGCACGCCGATCCAGGCGGCGGTGCCGAGCATCCACAGGACGCCGGCGACGAGCGTGCCGATGACCAGCGCGGCGCCGGCGCGGCTGCGCGCCAGCGCGATGACCAACAGCGACACCGCCAGGAGCGAGGCGCCCGTCGCCAGCGGCGCGTCGTGGACGATCGAGCGGATCATCGCCGCGAAGATGACGGCGTGGCCCGAGCTGCGCACGACGGTGCCGTCGTCGAGCAGGATCTCGCCGATGATGTCGGCGATGCGCATGAGGTTGCGCCCGTCCCAGACGCTGACGTGCGAGTCGTGATAGACGAGCACCACGCGCCCGACGGTGCCGTCGGTCTCGACGAAGGGGCGCCGCACCTCGAGCGGTACGTCGTCGTCGCCGACGAGCGCCAGGTTGTCGGGCGGTCGCAGCTTCTTGAGATCGGCGCGCACGTCGTCGTCGGCGAGCTGGGCGGCGGGCGAGTCGATGATCTCGTCGAGCTCGCGCAGCACCGCCAGCTTGGCTCGCTGCGTCGCCGCGTTGCCCGGCAGAAAGTCGTCGAAGGTGGTCACCTGGCCGATGAGCTGCGGCCCGGGCAGCGAGCGATCACGCTCCAGCACCTTCTTGCGGATCTCGTCGGTGTGCTGGCGCCGATCGGCGATGATCACGGCCGGCGTCAGCGTCCTGCCGAAGATCGGATCGACCCGCTCGGCCAGAAGCGCCGCCCCCGACTGCAGGCTGCGCCGGTTGCGCAGGTTGCGGAAGTCGTACTCGAACGGATCGTGCAGGTAGCGCTTGAGCGGCAGCACCGAGACGACGGTGAGGATGCCGAAGACGATGAGGCAGCTCCGCGGCGCCTGCGTCGCCACCCGCGCCACCAGATCGGAGAACGCGGTCACCGGCGGGGCGAAGCGGCGCGCGGTGCGCTCGCGCTTGTCGAACGCCGCCCACAAGGCCGGCAGCACCGCGACGGTGGCGAGCCAGGCGGCGACCATGCCGAGGCCGCCGATGGTGCCGAACTGGGAGAACCCGCGAAAGCGGGTCACCGTGAGCGACGCGTAGGCGACGGCCGCGCCCAGGGCCGCCACCGCCGTGGGGCGGATGGTGGCGCCGAGCGCGATCGACGCCGCCTCGCGCGGGCTCTTGTTGGCGCGCCGCTCCTCCTCGTAGCGAGCGAGCTGGATGATCGGAAAGTTGATGCCGTTGCCGACCACGATCGATCCCATGAACGCCGTCGACGCGTTCAGGTAGCCGAACAGCAGCTCGGCCATGCCGAAGGCGAACGCCACCCCCATGAGCGCCGGGATGCCCACGAACGGGATGGCGCGAAAGCGCCCGTAGAAGACGATGACGACCAGGCAGACCAGGGTGACGCACACCGCCGTCGCCTTGACCAGGTCGTTCTCCAGCGCCTCGCGCTCCTCGAGCTGGGACATGACGTCGCCGGTCAGGCCCACCTGCATCTTCGGGTGGTAGCTCTCGGGGTGCGCGTCGTGGATGATGCGCGTGGCCGCGGCGGCCAGCTTCTCGCCCGCGTGCTCGGCGAACAGCCCGCCCGGCGGGCGGCAGACGATGACGACGATGCGCCCCTGGTCGGCCTCGAAGTAGCCGGTGGGAAACGGATCGAAGGCGTCGGCGCGCTTCTGCATGCGCGCGACGATGTCCTTGGGCGAGTCTTCGTCGAGTAGATCGACGTAGAGCGGATTCTTCTTGTTGCGAATCTCGGCGCGCAGGGCGTCGCGCAGCGCCTCCAGGTCGGAGAGCGGGGCGTAGAGCCACTTGCGCGCGAGGAAGAACTTGCGCTCGGCGCGCACGTCGTACATCGCCGTCTCGATGGTGTCGGGCGGCAGGGCGCGCAGCTTCTGCGTCAGCGCCCCGGCCAGGCGCAGGTTGGCGTCGCGGTCGGGGCTCTCGATCGCGATCTGAAGGATCGAGGTGCCGCCGATGCGCTTGGACAAAAACTGCAGCTCCTCGACCGCGGGGTCCTTGGAGGGCAACAGCTCGGCGACATTGGTGCGCAGCTCCAGGCGGGTCGCCAGCGCCGCGCACACGAGCGTGAACAGCGCGGCCACGGCCAGCACGAGCCGGTGCCGCCGCCACACCAGGTCGAGCCACGCGTCGGTGCTGGAGCGCACGAAGGAGCGGACATTAGCAGAGAGTTTCGCCGCCGGCACGCTTGCAGCGGCTGTCACGGCGCGTTATCAACTGCGGCGTGAGCGACGTCCTCATCGTCGGCGGCGGCCTCGTCGGTTGCGCCGCGGCGCTGCGCCTCGCCGATCGCGGCCTCGCCGTCACGGTGGTCGATCGCGGCGAGCCGGGGCGCGAGGCCTCATGGGCGGCCGGCGGCATCCTGGCGCCCGAGGTCGAGGCGCACGGGCCGGGGGCGTTCATCGAGCTCATGCGCGCGGGCGTCGCGCGCTGGCGCCCGTTCGCCGCCGAGCTGCGCGATCGCGCCGAGATCGACGTCGGCTACCGCGCGGACGGCACGCTGGCGCTCGCCTTCGGCGACGACGAGGCGGCGACGCTCGGCGCGCGGCTGCGCTGGCAGCGCGAGGCCGGCCTCGGGGTCGAGACGCTGGGGCCGGCCGACGTGGTGCGCCTCGAGCCGGCGCTGGCGCCGCCGACGCTGGCGCTGCGCTATGCCGGCGGCCAGCAGATCGATACCCGGGCAGCGGTCCGCGCGCTCGTCATCGCCTGCACTCGCGCCGGCGTCGACTTCGTCCGCGCCGAGGTGCGCCGCGTGCGCCACGATCAGCGCCGCGTCCTCGGCGTCGACACCGATGCCGGCCCGCGCGACGCCGCCCACGTGGTCGTCGCCGCCGGCGCCTGGTCGGCGCAGCTCGACGGAGTGCCGCTCTCGCGGGGCGCGATCACCCCGGTGCGCGGGCAGATGATCGAGCTGCGCGCCGCCGCACCGCCGGTGCGCCACGTCGTCTTCGGCGCCGGCGGCTATCTCGTGCCGCGCGCCGATGGCCGCGTGCTCGTGGGGTCGACCGAGGAGCGCGTCGGCTTCGCCAAGGAGGTGACCGCCGCCGGCCTCGGCACCCTGTGCGCGCGCGCCGCGCGTCTCTGTCCGGCGCTGGCGGCGCTGCCGGTCGCCGATCACTGGAGCGGCTTGCGCCCCGCCTCCGCCGACGCGCTGCCGTATATCGGCGCCACCCCGGTGGGTGGCCTGTGGATCTGCAGCGGTCACTTTCGCAACGGCGTCCTTCTGGCACCGCTGTCGGGCGACATCGTCGCCGCCCTGGTCACGGGCGGCACCGTCCCCATCGACCTGACGGCGCTGGCACCCTCGCGCGCGTAACGTCCGTCGCTGTGCACGAGCTTTGCACTGTCACCGAGGCATGGATCTGCGCTGCAAGGTCTTTCGTGGGCCCGACCACGCCGTGCTCGAGGAGGAGATCAACCGCTTCCTGTCCGAGGAGCTGGCCGACGACAGCGAGGTCCAGCTGGAAGAGATTACGCAGTCCGAGGGTCCCGGGGGCGTGACGATCACGCTGTGGTACTCGATGCTCGAGCTCGACGCCGAGCTGATCGACGAGTTCGAAGGGGAGCGTCCATCGGGAGACGTCGCCTGATGCGCATCCGTCACATCCTCGTCCCCACCGACTTCAGCCAAGGAGCGAACCGCGCCTTCGAGACCGCGCTCGACCTCGGCCGCGACACGGGGGCGCGGCTGACGCTGTTCCATGTCCACCACGTCCCGACGGCGGTGTTCCCCGAGGTCATGCTGCCGATCGCGCCCGAGGTCATGCGCGACGTCGAGCACTCGGTCGACGTGGTCCTCGATCAGTGGTGCGAGCGGGCGCGCGCTGCCGGGGTCGCCGCGGACAAGCGGACCGCGTTCGGCGCCACCCATGCCGAGATCTGCGCTGCTGCCGCGGCCGTCGGCGCCGATCTGATCGTCATCGGTACCCACGGCCGCAGCGGGCTGATGCACACGCTGCTCGGCTCGGTGGCTGAGAAGGTCGTGCGCAAGGCGCCGTGTCCGGTCCTGACCGTGCGCGCGCGCCAGCCGGCGACGTTCGCGCATCCATAGAATAGGGGCGCGGCAGAGTAGGGGCGCGGCGGCGCCCGGGCCGCGCCGCGAGGGCGCGTCGATTTTCACTCCGCAGGTTGCGTTTTGGGTGACAAGCCCCTAGCTTGCCCGCGTGGCGGGAATTCTCGAGCGACGGCACACGCTCCGGCGGGCGCTCACCGGGGGCGTCGTCCTCGGCGCTGCCGCCGGTCTCCTGGTCGGCCTCTTCGAGGCCGTCTATGTGGTGGTCACCGCAGGCCCTTCGTTCGACGGCGCCTTCGAGACGGGCCGCTTCGCCCTTTTGACCGCGGCCGCGCTCGCCGGCGCCGGCGCGCTCGTCGGAGTCGTCGAGGGCCTCGTCGCCGCCGCGGTCACGCAAGCCGCCTCGGCGCTGGGCGATCCGCGCCGCGATCAGCTGTGGCAGGCGCGCCTGTACACGGTGCTCGCCGTGCCACCGGTCGCGCTCGTGTGCGCGCAGATCTTTCGCGGGGCGCACGCGCGCACCATCCCGCACCACGACGCCTACGCGGTGGCCATCGGCGTGGCGGCGCTGGCGCTGGTCTTCGCCGCCGTGCGGCTGTGGCAGCGCGTCTATCACGGCGGCGTCGCGCCCGCCGTCGCCGCCCTCGTCGCGGCCAGCGCGGCGCTCGGCGCCATCATCGGCTACGACGCCGACCAGCGCGTGCTGGTGCGCCTCTACCCGTTCTTCCACCTGGGCCTCGGTGTCCTCGTCTTCGCCGCCGCCGAGGCCGCCCTGGCCCTGGCCGCGCTCGGGACCCAGCGCCGGCTGGTGCGCCTGGTCGAGCCGCGCAACGCCCTCCTGGTCGGCCTCGTCGCCGTCGCCGCCGGCGCCGCCTCGCTCGCCGCCATCGGGCAGCGGCGCGTGCTCCGCAGCATCGTGCTCGAGCGCACGGTGCTGGCCGCCCCGATCCTGCGCGTGTGCGGCCGCGGGCCAGCGTTCCCGCACGGCGGCAGCGTCACCGGCGTCGTCGCCGCGCCGCTGCCCGAAGGTCCGCAGCTCGGCCCTGTCGACGTCGTGCTCATCACGGTCGACGCCATGCGCGCCGATCGTCTGACGCCGCGCACCGCGCCGAACCTGAGCGCGCTGGCGGCGACGGGCGTGGTCTTCGATCGCGCCTACACGCAGGTGCCGCACACCTCGTTCAGCATCGCCACGCTCTTGACCGGCAAGTACGTCTACGCCCTGTCGGCGCTCGGCCTCGACGCCGCCAGCCACGTGACGCTGCCCGAGGTGCTCAAGCGCGAGCGCTACAAGACGGCCGCGTTCTACCCGCCGTCGGTGTTCACCATCGATCGCGATCGGCTGCGCCCGATGGAGGACTCGCGCTACGGCTTCGAGTACGTCAAGTACGAGTACCTCGACGCCGCCGCCCGCACCGATCAGGTCATCCACTTCCTGGAAACCGAGCACCCACCGCGCGCCTTCGTCTGGGTGCACTACTTCGAGCCGCACGAGCCCTACGAGCGCCACCCCGGCCCCTTCGCGGGCGCGCGCGACTCGCTCGGGCTGTACGACGGCGAGGTCCACTTCGTCGACGCCGAGGTGGCGCGCCTCATCGCCTATCTGCGGCGCACGCGCCCGCACGCGCTCGTCATCGTGGCCGCCGATCACGGCGAGGAGTTCGGCGAGCACGGCGGCCGCTACCACGGCACCACGCTCTACGAGGAGCAGGTGCGCGTGCCGCTGGTCTTCGCCGCGCTCGACGGCACGGCGCTGGCGGCGCACCACGTGGCCGCGCCAGTGGGCCTGGTCGACGTGGCGCCGACCATCCTGTCGCTCCTCGGCATCCTGCCGTCGGCCAAGATGCGCGGCCGCGATCTCGGCCCCTGGCTCCTGCCGACGCCGCCGCCGGCCTCCGCCCACGGGCCGGTGTTCGGCGAGATCGATCGGCAGAAGATGATCATCGACGGCAATCACAAGCTCGTCTGCGACCTGTCGACCGACGCCTGCAGCGCCTTCGATCTCGCCGCCGACGCCGCCGAGCGGAAGAACCGCATCGACGCACCGTTCGCCGCGCCCTTGCACGAGCGCCTCGACAGCTGGATGACCGAGGAGGCGCGCTTCGAGTCGACGGGCGGCGAGGCCGGCGGAGAGACGCGCAAGCTGCTCGAACGGGCCCGCCTCGGCGACAAGACGGTGGCCAAGGAGCTGGGGCCGCTCCTCGACGACCCGGCGCTGCGGTCCGAGGTGGTGCGCCTTCTGGCCACGCTGCCGCCCGAGCCGGCCACCCGCGCCGCGCTCGCCCGCGTCGACGACGGGCCGGCGCGCCCGTGGGCCGATCTCGCGCTGGCGCGGCTGGACGACGCCGCGGCGCGCGGCCGCCTTTCGCCCGAGCTCGCCCGCGAGTGTGGCGACGGCGCCGGCAGCGGCGACTTCTGCGCGCGCGCCGCGCTCGCCGTCGGGGACATCGACTGGCTCGCCCGCGCGCTCGACCGCAGCGACGTGGACGAGCAGCTGATGCGCGCTGTCCTCGCCGCCCTGGGCCGCTCGCACGATCCACGCGCGCTCGATCCGCTGATGATCGCGCTCGGCGGCGTGCGCACGCGCCGCGACTGCGTGGCCGCGCTCGCCGCGCTCGACGACGCGCGGGCGCTACCGACGCTCCTTTTGTGGCTGCCGAACGAGCCCTACGTACCGGTGCGCGCGGCCATGGCCTCCCTGGTGGCGCAGCTGGGCCGGCGCTCGCCGGCCGACGCCGGCAAGGTGCTCGCCGCGCTCGCCGCCACCGAGCGCGAGCCGCCGGTGATGGCGGCGCTGGTGCGCGGGCTGAACGCGCTCGGCGCGCCGTCCGTGGTCGAGCTGGCCCGCGCCCAGCCGCGCACCATGGCCGGCGGTGAGCTGTGGCTCGTCGGCAGCGGCGCCGGCACCATCGACGTCGCCTCGCTGCGCGCCACCATGACCGACGGGGTCGCCCGCCTCGACACGCCGCACGCCGGGGTGGCGCCGGTCCGCCGCGGCGACGGCGACGCCACCCCGCGCCTGGCCTTCAGCCGACCGAGGCCGTGATCCACGCCAGATAGGGCGCGTGGCCCACGGCGATCGGCAGCCCCACGATCTCCGGCAGCTCGTAGGGGTGCAGCTCGAGGACCCGCGCGCGCAGCCGCTCGAACCGCGCGCTCGTGGTCTTGCAGAGGCACAGCAGCTCGTCGGCCCGCTCGATCGCGCCCTTCCAGCGATAGATCGAGCGGACGCCGCCCAGGACGTTCACGCACGCCGCCAGCTGCTCGCCGACGAGCGCCTCGCCGAGCCGCTCCGCCGTCTGGGCGTCCGGAACCGTCACCAGCACCACCATCGCGTCCGTCGCTTCGGCCATGGGCCCATCTTGACGCGCCCGCGCTCTTCCGAAAAGATGGGACGATGGGGATTCTAAGAGGGCTCATGATGGTGGCCATCCTGTGCGCCGCCGTCGCCCCGGCGCACGCCATCACCGAGGAGGACGAGCGCGCCAAGGCGCACTTCCTCGCCGGCCAGTCCTACTACGACCAGGCGAGCTACGCCGACGCCCTGCGCGAGTTCAACGAGGCCTACCGCATCTCCAAGCGGCCGGCGCTGCTCTACAACATCGCGCGCTGCCACGAGGCGCTCGATCAGTACGCCGACGCGGTCAAGATGCTCCAGCGCTACCTCGAGGCCGATCCGACGACCACCGATCGCGCCGACATCGAGACGCGCATCGCCAACCTCAAAGAGCGACAGGCGGCGGCCGAAGCGCGCGTCTCCAAGCGGCCGGCGGTGCCGGAGCCGGCCAGGCTCCCGGCGCCGTCCCAGCCTGTCGCGCGGCCGGCGCCGCCCCCGTCGTCGACGCTGCCGTTCATGCAGCGCAAGCGCCTCTATACGTGGATCGTCGGCGGCGTCGGCGTGGCCGCGCTCGCCGCTGCGCTCGGCACCGGTCTCGCAGGTCAGCTGGCGTACAACGACCTCAACAACAAGTGCGCCGACAATGTCTGCGACCCGAGCTTGCAGAGCAAGATCAACAGCGGCAAGCGCCTGGCGCTCGCCACCGACGTCTTGTGGCCGATCGGCGCCGCCGCCGTCGTCACCGGCGTAGTGCTGCTGTTCATCGAGGGGCGCCACCCCCGGGAGCACGCCAGCATCGCTCCCTGGCTCGGGCCGTCGATGGGGGGGCTCGCCGTTGCGCGCGATTTCTAGCCTGGTGGTGCTGGCGGCGTTCGCCAGCTGCAGCGCCATCGACAACTTCGGCAAGTTCACTGTCGGCGGTGGTGACATGGGCGGCGGCTGCACGCCGGGCTGCGACTGCATCGCCGCCGACAGCGCCGTCGGCGTGCCCGCGCACTGTCGCGTCGCCCCGCTGGGCGCGTTCGCCTGCACCGGCACCCACGCCACCGTCACGCTCGCCGCCGGTGAGTACCATCTCGACAGCGGCGCTGTGCCGCCCGAGCTCGACGATCCCAGCGGCAAGCCGGTCGCGACCGGCGTCGTCAACGGGGTGACGGCGCTGTTCTGCGTGGGCTCGTTCGTCTCCGCTCCGGGCACGCACATCACGATCGTCAACGACCGCCCCGTCGCCATCGTCGCCGACTCGCTGGTGCGCATGTCCACCAGCGCCTGGACGCTTGGGGGCGGCTACGCGACCGACATGAACGGCGCGCCCGGCTTCGCCGGCGGCAGCTTCGGCGGCACCGGCGGCATCGCCGGCGACGGCCCCAACGGCGGCAGCGGCGGCAGCGGCTCGCCCGGTACCGGCGGCGGCGGCGGCGGCGCGACGACCAACGGCGCGCCCGGCGGTAGCGCGGTCGGCGGCGGCGCCACGCCCGGCGGCGCCAGCAGCTCGATGGCGACGCCCGGCGGGGGCGGGGGCGGCGGCGGCATGGGCTCGACCTTCGGTGGCGGTGGCGGCGGCGGCGGCGGGGTGCTGCAGCTCAGCGCCAGCTGGGCGATCGAGCTCGACAGCGTCACCTTCGACGCCTCGGGGGGCGGCGGCGCCGGCGGCGGACCGACCGGATCGGCCGGCGGCATGGCCGGCGGCGGCGGTGGCGGCGGCGCCGGAGGCGTGCTCGCGCTCGACGCCCCGATGGTGGACGTCACCGGCGGCTGCCTCTCGGTCATCGGCGGACCGGGCGGCGCCGGCGGCGCGCTGACCCGCGGCGGTGACGCGCGCCCCACCGCCCTGTGCGGGTTCGTCGGCACCGGCGGGATCGCGGCGCCCAACGGCGGCGGCGGCGGCTCGGCCGGCGTCGGCGCGTCCAGCGGTGGCAACGGCACCAACGCCGGTGGCGGCGGTGGCGGCCTCGGCAGCTACGGCCGGGTCACCATCCGCTCGCGCAATCCGCCGCCTGCCAGCGCGGCGCCGGGCGTGGTCCCGCCGCAGGCCTACCTGCCGCTCACGCTTCCTTGACGCACTGCATCGCTCCTTAGTATGGTCCGCTCCCATGCTGGTGGTGCAGAAGTACGGCGGCACCTCCGTCGGCATCGATCGAGCGCATCCGCGAAGTCGCGAAGCGCTGCATCGCGACGCAGCGCGCCGGGTCACGACGTCGTCGTCGATCGTCTCGGCGATGTCGGGCGAGACCAACCGCCTGCTCGGGCTGGCCAAGCAGGTCAACGACGATCCGCCCGCCGAGACGAGCGCGAGCTCGACGTCATCGCGGCGACCGGCGAGCAGGTCTCGGTCGGGCCTGGTCGCGCTGGCGATCCAGAAGCGGGCGGCGCGCGCGCAGTCGTTCCTCGGCTCGCAGGTGCGCATCATCACCGACAGCGCGTTCACCCGCGCGCGCATCCAGTCGATCGACGGCGCAGACGATCCACGACGCGCTCAAGCCGGGCAAGATCGCGGTGATCGCCGGCTTCCAGGGCATCGACGACGACGGCAACATCACGACGCTCGGCCGCGGCGGCTCCGACACCAGCGGCGTCGCGATCGCCGCCGCGCTCAAGGCCGACGTCTGCGAGATCTACACCGACGTCGACGGCGTCTACACCACCGATCCCGAACGTCGTGCCCGACGGCGCGCAAGATCGAGCGCATCAGCTACGAGGAGATGCTCGAGCTGGCGTCGCTCGGCGCCAAGGTGCTGCAGATCCGCTCGGTCGAGTTCGGCATGAAGTACGGCGTGCCGATCCACGTCCGCTCGAGCTTCAACGAGAACGAGGGGACCTGGGTCGTGCCCGAGGAGAAGCAGATGGAAGCGGTGGTGGTCTCCGGCGTCACCGCCGACAAGGACGAAGCGAAGATCACCCTGCATCGGCGTGCCCGACAAGCCGGGCATCGGCGGCCAAGATCTTCCAGCCGCTGTCCGACGCCGAACATCGTCGTCGACATGATCGTCCAGAACATCGTCCGACGACGGCGCGCACCGACCTCACCTTCACGGTGCCGCGCGCGCGACTTGCAAGCGCGCGGTCGATCTCATCCGGCGGGCGCTGCCCGAGATGGCCGAGCAGGGCATCAAGACCGACGACGAGCATCGCCAAGGTCTCGGTCGTCGGCGTCGGCATGCGCTCGCACGCCGGCGTCGCGCTGACGATGTTCGAGATCCTCGCGCGCGAGGGCATCAACATCCCACTGATCTCGACCTCCGAGATCAAGATCTCCGTGCGTCATCGAGGCCAAGTACGCCGAGCTGGCGGTGCGCGTGCTCCACGACGGCTTCGAGCTCGGCAAAGCCCCCGCGTAGCTTTTTTCTTTCGCGCTTCTCGCAACTTTTTTCTCGGCGCCACGAAAATGGTCTCATGAGTGTTGCGCGGGCTCTTCTGTGCGCCGGCCTGGTAGCGCTGGCGTCCCGGTTCACGGTGCGAGCGCTGCGGCCTCCCGGCGTGCTGGGCCGCGCCGGGCCGGCGCCGCCGTGCGAGGTCCCTGTCGAGCGGGCGGGTAGGGGCGTCGCGTGCCTGGCGCGCGGGGCCGGCTTCGTCGCCGGCGACCGCCAAGGCGGGGGGCGGATGGCGCCCGCCCGGCTGGCGGCGTGGGGTGCGCCCGTCGACATCAATCGGGCCACCGTCGACGAGTTGGCCTCGCTCGACGGTATCGGGCCCAAGCTTGGGGCGCGCATCGTCGCCGCGCGCCCCTTCCATAGCGTGGACGACCTCGCGACAGTACGCGGGATTGGCCGGAGACGGCT
The DNA here is from genome assembly GCA_963816965.1 of uncultured delta proteobacterium. Lineage (GTDB taxonomy): Bacteria > Myxococcota_A > Polyangia > Palsa-1104 > Palsa-1104 > JAQBQH01. The sequence continues at coordinate 571,044 of CAWFMP010000004.1, read as the reverse complement.
GGCACGGCTACGGCCGCGGCTCAGGCTCGACGAGCGTGCCAGGGATCGCGTAAGATAGAGCGGGGTCATGGCTGGCGAAGACATCGAGAGGCTGCGCCAGGCGGCGCTCAAGGATCCGGCGCAAGTCGTGCGGTTTGCCGACGCGCTGGTGGCGAACGATCGCGCCGACGAAGCGGTGCACGCTTGTCGCAACTGGCTGACCAAGCGGCCCGACGACATTCCGCTGCGCCTGGCGCTCGGCCGTGCCTTGTCGGCGGCCGGGCACCTCGAAGAGGCGCAGGCGGCGCTGCTCGAGGCGGTTTCGCGGCAACAGAAGCAGAAGGCGGCGCCGGCGCGCGGTCCAGCGCCGCCGCCGCAGCCGACGCCGCTCTCGCGGCTGCAGCCGATGGACGAGACGTCCCCATCGCTGCCCTCGTTCGCCGAAGGCGAGTCGACCGAGGATCGCGCGACGACGATGCGCACGCGCGACCAGGCTTCTGTCGAGACCCCGGCGCCACCGCGACGTCGGCCGACCCAGCCCTATGTGCCGGGAGGAGCCCGTCGCGCCGATCCGCAGCCGGCTGCGCCGCGCTTCGAGGAGTATCAGCCGCCGTCGACCCGCCCGGCGCCGGCTCCGGCCCGTGCGGCGCCGCTGTCGGCCGCGACCAACGGCGTCGATCTCGGGGCCGTCGCCGACGCGCTGTACGGCGCCGGTGGCGACGAGGACGGAGACCAGGCGCGCTGGCAGAGCGAGGTCGTCGCCGGCGTCGAGCCCGACGCGTTCGCCACCGCGTGGGACGCGCGGCGCGCGCGCGCCTTCGTATGGCTGTGGGTCTCGCTTGGCCTCATTACGATCGGGATCGGCGCCGGCTGGATCTGGCGCGCCAAGGAGCGCGTCAAGCTCCTGGCGGCGACGGTTGCGCGCGCCGACGCACAGACGCTCGAGGCCACCGACGAGGCGGATATCGCCGCCCGCGAGGCCTACGCCAGCGCGCTCCGCGTCGAGCCGCACATGCGCCGCTACTTCGCGATGGTGGCGCTGGCCGACGCCCGCCTGACCGCCGATCAAGGCGAGGACAGCGACGCCGCCGCATGGGCGATGCTCAAGCGTGCTGAGCGCGAGCAGAAGCGTACGCCGACCGAGGATGCCCGCGCCGACCGCGAGATGCGACAGGCGCGTGCGCTCATGGCGCTCGAGCGCGGCGAGGCGTGCACCGAGACCAATCCCGCGGAGGACGGCGACATCGCCGCCCGCTGCGCGCTGCAGCGCGGCGACGTCGAGGGGGCGCGCAAGATCCTTGCGCAGACCATCAGCGCCGACGGCGCCGGCAAGAGCGTGCGTGCGCTCTTGGCCCAAGGCTCACTCGAGCTCGGTGCCGGCGATCTCGACGCCGCGCAGGCCGCCTACGGCAAGGTGCTGGAGCTCTATCCGCAGCATCCGCGAGCGCTCGTCGGCCGGGCGCTGGTGGCGCTCGAGCACAACGAGACACCGTCCGTCGCGGTGCCCAAGAGCCGGCTCGGACCGACGACCGAGGCCTGGTTCCACCTGGCCGCCGGGCTGAGCGCGATGGGGCGCGGCGCGCCCGACGCGCAGGCGAGCTACGAGCTCGATCAGGCGCGCAAAGGCATCGTACACGACGGACGCCTGGCGCTCCTCTACGGGCGCGCGCGCTTGCAGCAGGGCAAGGTGGGCGACGCCGAAGAGGCGATGCGCGTGGCCGAGCGGCTCGATCCCAACGACGGCGACGTCGCCGTCCTCGACGCCGAGGTGGCGCTGGCCAAGGGCTACGAGGACAAGGTGGCGCTGGCGCTGGCGGCACGGCCGCCGACCCCGCGCAGCCTCGCCGTCCTCGGCCGGGCGCAGGTGCTGACGCAGAAGTATCGCGAGGGCGCGGCCACCCTGGACGCGGCGTTGGCGCGACGCCCCGGCGACGCGGTCGCCATCACCTATCGCGCGATCGCGCGCGCGCACCTCGGCGACTCGTCCGGAGCGATCCGCGAGCTGGAGAAGGCGGCCAACACGCTGTCGTCGACCGCCCCGCGCTACGGCATCGGGCTCCTCGCCTACGAGCGCCATGATCTCCTGCGCGCGCAGCGCGAGCTCGGCAAGGCGCTGGAGCACAACTCGGAGTCGTTCCGCGCCCGCGCGCTGCTCGGTCGCGTCTTGCGCGATCTCGGCAAGGAGAAGGATGCGCTCGCCGAGCTCGACGCGGTCATTCGCGAGGCGCCGGCGCTGATGTCGGCGCGGGCGGCGCGCGCCCGGCTGTACCTCGATCTCGGCCGCGACCGCGAGGCGCGCGCCGACGCCCGCGAGGTGCTCGACGCCGGCCGCGCTTCGCCCGAAGACAAGCTGACCTTCGCCGAGGCGACGGTGCGGCTCGGCCACGCCGATGAAGGCGACAAGGCGCTGCGAGACGCCACCGACGCCGGCATCCCGCAGGCGCGCGTGGCGCATCTGAAGCTGCTGGTGCAGTCGTGGCGCGGACCCAAGGAGGCGCTCATCGCCGCCAAGACGATGGAGAAGGAGCGCAAGGGCGCCGCGCTCCACGACGCCAGGCTGGCCATCGACACCGCCGACGCCTGGCGGCGAGCCGGCGATCTGCGCAAGGCGGGGGACCTGCTGCGGGCGGCCCTCTTTGGCGATCCGCTGCACGCCGACCTCGGGCTCGGCCGCGTGCAGCTGGCCTCGCAGCAGCCGGGCGAGGCGGAGCAGTCGTTCCGTGCCGCGCTCGGGGCCTGGGACAAGGGCGCTTTCGGCGTCGACGACCAGACCGACGCCCGCATCGGTCTCGCCCGCTCGCTCATGGCCCGCGATGCCAAGAGCAAGGAGGCGGCGGCCACGCTCGACGCCGCCGTGCGCGACGACGGCGGCTCGGCGGAGGCGCACTACTGGCTGGCCAAGATCTCCGCCGATCAGGGCGACCGCGAAAAGGCGCGCGCCCAGGCCGACAAGGCCATCGAGCTCGACGACGCCTACGCCGAGGCGCTGGCGCTCGACGGCGAGCTGTGGCGCGGGTCGAACAAGGACAAGGCGAAGAAGGCCCTCAAGAAGTACCTGGAGGTCGCGCCGGCGGGCGAGCAGGCCAAGAGCGTCCGCCGCGCGCTTTCGCAGTTGAAGTAGTACTTGAAGAACCAGGACTACTCTGTAGTGATTTCAGGCTAGCGGCGATTCTTCGCCACGACGTACTGCTCGATCGACTCCTTGCGCGAGCCGGCCGGCTTGATCGTGCGCACCTCGGCGAAGCCTTCGCGGGCGCGCGAGAAGCAGGCGCTGCCAGTCGGGGCCCTGGAACAGCTTGCCGACGAAGTGGCCGCCCGGCGCGAGCGTCAGCTCGGCGATCTCGAGCGCGCGCTCGAACAGCGCCTCGGAGCGCGCCTGATCGAGCGAGCGCACGCCGCGTGGTGTCGGGCGCCATGTCCGACAGCACGACGTCGAAGCCGTCGAGCTCGCCGCGCAGCTCGTCGACCGACACGGCGAAGACGTCGCCGACGACGATGCGCGCGCCCGGCACCGGCTTGTCGAGCGGGGTGCGATCGATGCCGACCAGCGCGCCCTCGGGCCCGACGACTCCGGCCGCGTACTGCAGCCACGAGCCCGGCCGGCAGCCGAGATCGAGCACGCGCCGCCCGGCCGGAGCAGCCGGTGCTTCTGGTCGATCTCCTCGAGCTTGTAGACCGAGCGCGCGACGAAGCCTTGCTGCTTCGCGCGGCTGGTGAAAGACGTCGTGGCGGTGGGAGCGATCGCGGAGCTTGGACAACGGGCCGAGTTACTTCTTGGCCGGCTTGGCCCCGGGGGCCTTCGCCGCGCCCGCGCCGGCCTTCGAGGCCTTCATCGGGTTCTTCGACTTGACCTCTTCCTTGCCCTGGCCCTTGAGCTTGACCTTCGTCCCCGCCTTCTTCTTGGCGTTGCGGATGACGACGTAGTCGTTGCGCCCGCCCGGGATCGAGCCGTGGACCAGAAGGAGGTTCTCGTCTCGTCGACCTCGACCAGCACCAGGTTCTGGACCGTCTTCTTCACGTCGCCCATGTGGCCGGCCATGCGCTTGCCCTTGTGGACGCGGCCGGGGGTGAGGCGGCAGCCGATCGAGCCGCCGTGACGGAAGAACTCGTGCGTACCGTGCGTCGCGCGGAAGCCCGTCATGTGGTGCCGCTTCATGACGCCCTGGTAGCCCTTGCCCTTGGTCGTGCCCTCGACGTCGATGACGTCGGCGGCTGGAACACGACGCCAGCGGCACCGGCTGGCCGACCGCGAACTTCTCCAGGTCGGCCGCCTCGAGGCGGACCTCGCGGACGAACCGCTGCGGCGTCGTTCCCGCCTTGGTGAAGAGGCCGAGCTCCGGCTTCTTCGCGCGGCGCAGCGGCTTCTCGTCGAAGCCGAGCATGACGGCGGAGTAGCCGTGCTTGTCCGGCGTCAGCTTGCCGAGCACGACGCACGGACCGGCGTGCACCGCGGTGACCGGCGTGCGATCGCCGTCGTCGCGAACACCGGGGTCATTCCGAGCTTCTTGCCGAGCAGGCCAGTGCGAAACGGCATGACGAACCTTTCCCTCGTGGCGTACCGGTAAAGAGGGGCGTAGCCTACGGTTCGATCCTCAGGTTGTCAACTAGTTAGTGCAGGCCAAACAGGGCGCGGCAGTTGCGCGTCGTGGCCGCCGCGAAGTCGTCGGGCGACAGGCCGCGCAGCGCCGCGACGATCGCGGCCGTGTGCGTGACATAGGCGGGTTCATTGCGCTTTCCGCGCAGCGGCACCGGCGCCAGGTAGGGGCAGTCGGTCTCGACCAGCAGGCGATCGAGCGGCGCCCAGGCCGCCGCCTCGCGGATCGGCTGGGCGGTCTTGTAGGTGACGATGCCCGACAGGCTGAGGTGGAAGCCGAGGTCGACATAGGCGCGCGCGTCCGCGAGCTCGCCGGTGAAGCAGTGGATGACGCCGCCGACCTCGGCCGCCTTGTCCTCGGCGAGGATGCGCGCGGCGTCGGCGTGGGCGTCGCGGATGTGCAGCGACAACGGTCGCTTCGTGCGCCGGGCGATGGTGATGAAGCGGCGAAGCGACTCCTGCTGCTCGGCGCGCGGCGAGTGGTCGTAGTAGTAGTCGAGGCCGGTCTCGCCGACCGCGACGACGCGCGGATGCGCGCGCGAGCCGCTCGATCTCGTCGTAGGCGCCGTCGGGGACGCGGGCGGCGTCGTGCGGGTGGATGCCCACGGCCGCCCAGACGTCGGCGTGCGCTTCGGCCATGGCGACGGCGTTGTGCACCTCGGCCAGCGATGCGCCCGAGCCCACGCAGACGAACGCTTCGACGCCGGCGGCGCGCGCACGATCGAGCACGGCCGGGCGCTCGTCGGCGCCGTCGGGCGCGACGAAGTCCTTGGGTTCGAGGTGGCAGTGGCTATCGATGAGACCCATCGGGCAACTGCGATAGCACGGATTGGGCGAGGCCGCGCACGTCGTCGCGGCGGCTGCGCGCAGCCTTTCGGAGGTGGTCGTGACCGCGGGCGTCGCCGGCTTTGGCCAGCGCCTCGGCGGCGTGCACCTTGACGAGCGCGTCGCCGAAGAAGCGGTCGACCACCTGGGCGAGCGCGGCGCGGGCCGCAGCGTCGTCGCCGATGCCGAGCGCGGCCAGCGCCGTCGCGGCGTCGAGCGCGTGATCGGGGACGGCGAGCGCGCCGGTCAACGCCGGCAGCGCGCGGCGGTCGCCCAGGCGCGCCAGCGCCAGCGCCGCCTCGTGGCGCACGGCGTCGGCGTCGTCGAGCAGGCGGGCCAGGCGATCGGCGTGGCGGCGCTCGCCAGCGTCGCCGAGGGCGGCCGCGGCCTGGGCGCGCACCTTGCCGTCCTCGTCGTCGAGCAGCCCGACCGCGAGCGGCGCGGCGCGCGCGGCGTCGATCTCGGCGAGCGAGGCGATCGCCTGGAAGCGCACCTCGGGCTCGGCGGCGCCGACCGCGCGCTCGAGCGCCGACCAGGCGGGCGCGCCGCCGGCTTCGCCGAGCTGTCCGAGCGCGATGGCCGCGGCTTCGCGGCAGAGCGGGTTGTCGTCGCCCAGGTGGGCGGCGATGGCATCGACCGCCTCGAAGGCGCCGAGCTCGCCGAGCGACAAGAGCGCGGCGTAGCGCACCGACGGATGCGCGTCGTCGACGGCGCGGGTCAGCGCCGTCAGCGCGGGAGCGCGCTCGCCGGCCTCGACGCGTCCGAGCGCGTCGGCGGCCTGCGCGCGCACGCGGGCGTCGCTGTGGTCGAGATCGCGCAGCGCCGCTTCAAGAAACATCGATGCGCTCGACCTCGACCACGCGCTCGGCCGGGACCGCCGCGAGCACGCGCGCGCACACCGCCTCGGCGCCGGCGAAGCGAAAGCCGTAGCCGCGGCGCGGCGGCACGAACAGGTTGCGCGCCTTGTCGCCGCAGTCGAGGTAGACCGCACTCTCGCTCCGATCGACGCGTACCCGCTGCACCTCGCTCCAGGCGACGCGCAGCTTCTCGCGCCCCATTTGCTCGATCGCGTAGCCGGCGTCGTCGAGCAGCAGCGTCGGGCGATGGCGCTCCTGCCACCACCACGCCATGGCGCCGAGCAGCGCGAAGAAGGCGGCGCCGATGCGTGCGGCGGTGGCGTGCGCCACGGCCGCGCCGAGCACCGCCATCACGATCGCCACCGGCAAGAGCCAGCGCGTGCCGACGATGAGAGGGTGGCGCGACGCAGCCATCAGCTCACGCCAGCAGCGCCACGCGTCGCGCGATCTCCAGGCGCGCCTCGAGCGAGATCCACTCGAAGATGACGCCGAACCCGGCGCCGAGCGTGATCGGCGCGCCCGACGGCCGCGTGATGGTGCAGGGCGCGGTGCGCCGCCACAACACCCAGCCGACCGCCTCGACCTGCCGGAACGACGGCATGTCGACGACCAGGATCACGCGCGACAACAGCGGCAGCGGCTCGGCCTCGAGGAACGCGCCGTTGACCGAGAGATCGCGCAGCGTCGCGGCGAAGCGCTTGCCCTTGTCGGTCGGGTCGGCGTGGACGCGCTCGTAGACGTCGACGAGCGGCTTCTGCAGCGCCTGCTCGATCTCGACCGTCTTCTCGCAGGCGACGTTCCACGCCACCTCGATGCGCGCATCGCGCCGCTGCACCCGCCGGCCGTTGCCGTTGCCCAGTCTGCCTTCGTCCATCAGCGCACCTTGGTCCCGGGCGGGACCTCGTTGTCGATTGCGGACAGCCCGAGGATGGTCTCGCCCCCGGCGGCCAGGATCATCCCTTGCGACTCGACGCCGCGAATCGTCGCCGGCTTCAAGTTCGCCACGAAGATGACCTGCTTGCCGACGAGCGCCTCGGGCGCGTACGCCTCGGCGATGCCGGCCACCACCTGGCGCCGCTCCTCGCCGAGGTCGACGGTCAGCTTGAGCAGCTTCTTCGCCTTCGGCACCGGCTCGGCCGCGACCACGCGGGCGACGCGCAGGTCGACCTTGCCGAACTCCTCGAAGCTGATGCGCCCGTCGGCGCGCTCCGCGACGGCGGGCGCCGTCGCCGCCGGCGCCCGGTGCGGCCGCCAGCGCTCGAGCAGCTCCTTTTTGCGGTCGTCGTCGATGCGCGGGAACAGCGGCGTCGCCGCCGTGGGCGTGAAGCTGTGCGCGCTGCCACGCCGGCCAGGCGTTCGGCTCGTCGACGCCGAGCTGCGCGCGCAGCGCCAGCGCCCGCTCGGGCATGAACGGTTCGAGCAGGTGCGACAAGACGCGGCACAGCTCGAGCACGTTGCCGAGGATCTCGGCGCGCGGCGACTCCGGCTTCCACGGCGCCTTCTGGTCGATGTAGCCGTTGGCCGCGCGCACCAGCTCCCACAGCGCTTCCAGCGCCTTGGACGGCTGAAAGTCGTCCATCGCCTTGCCGAACGGAGCCATCGCCGCGGCGACGTCGAACGGATCGCTGGCCGACACGGGCGTCAGCACGTACTTGTGCACCATGCCGAGCGTGCGGTTGAACAGGTTGCCGAGATCGTTGGCCAGCTCGGCGTTGTAGCGGCCGATGAGCGGCTCGTGGGTGAAGTCGCCGTCGGCGCCGAGCGGGACCTCGCGCAGCAGGTAGTAGCGGAAGGCGTCGACGCCGACGTCGCTGGCCGAGCTTGAGCGGATCGACCACGTTGCCGCAGCGTCTTCGACATCTTCTCGCCGTCGACGGTCCACCAGCCGTGCGCGAACGATCGGTCGTCGGCAGCCGCAGCCCGCGGCCATGAGGAACGCCGGCCAGTAGACGGCGTGGAAGCGCGAGATCTCCTTGCCGATCAGGTGCACGATCTGCGACGACGGGTCGTCCCAGAACTGCTTGGCCTCGTCGCCGCGCCGGGTGGCCGAGTAGTAGTTGGACGAGCGCGTCGATCCACACGTAGACGATGTGGCCGGGGTCGATCCGGCACCGGGATGCCCCAGGCGAAGGTGGTGCGCGAGATCGACAGATCGCGCAGCCCCTCCTTGACGAAGGCCAGCACCTCGTTGCGCGCGGTTGGTCGGCTGGATGAACTCGGGGTGCGTCTCGAAGTGCTCGAGCAGCGGCTTGGTGAACGCCGACAGCCGGAAGAAGAACGACTTCTCCTTGACGCGCTCGACCGGCCGCTTGTGGATCGGGCACAGGTTCGCCGCGGTAGCAGCTCCTTCTCGGTGTAGAAGCGCTCGCAGCCGACGCAGTACCAGCCCTCGTACTCGCCCAGGTAGATGTCGCCGCGTTGCGCCATCGCGCGCCACAGCGCCTGCACCGTCGCTTCGTGATCGGCGTCGGTGGTGCGGATGAAGTCGTCGTTGGCGATGCTCGAGCGCGTTCCAGGTCGCGCGGTAGGCGTCGGCGATCTTGTCGGCGTAGCTGGCGCGGCGTGACCTTGGCCGCGCTCGGCGCATGCGCTCGATCTTCTGGCCGTGCTCGTCGGTGCCGGTCAGGAAGCGCGTGGCGTCGCCGCGCAGGCGGTGGTAGCGCGCGAGCGCGTCGGCGACGATGGTCGTGTACGCGTGCCCGAGGTGCGGCACGTCGTTGACGTAGTAGATCGGCGTCGTGATGTAGAAGCGGCACGGCAGTCTCGTATCAGGTTTCGTCGTCGGGTCGGAACCACCGGCAGCTTGGTTGCCGCGGCCGGGCTGCGGCGGCGGTTGCAAGAGCTCGAGCACGTCGGGCGGGAAGATCTCGCGAGCCGCCCTCGTCGAACCAGACCCGCACGCTTGCCGCGCAGGACGTCGAGCTCGACGACCTTGCCGTCGCCGGCGGGCGTGTTGACGCGCTTGCCGACCTTGGGCAGCGCCTTTGCGCATCTCCTTGTACAGGTCGTGCTCGTAGACGAGGCAGCACTTGAGCCGGCCGCACTGGCCCGACACCTTCGTCGGGTTGAGCACGAGGCCCTGATCCTTGGCCATCTTGATCGACACCGGCACGAACGCGGGCAGCCAGGTCGAGCAGCACAGCTCGCGCCCGCACGAGCCGATGCCGCCGACCATCTTGGCCTCGTCGCGCACGCCGATCTGGCGCATCTCGATGCGCGCGTGCAGCCCGCGCGGCGAGATCCTTGACGAGGTCGCGGAAGTCGACGCGCTCTTCGGAGGCGAAGTAGAAGAGCACCTTGTTGCCGCCCGAGAGCGGATACTCCACGCGCACCAGCTTCATCCCGAGGTTGCGCTCCCGGATGCGCTGCTTGCAGAACAGGTAGGCCTCGCGCTCCTTCTGCGCGTTCTTGTCCTTGGCGCTCTCGTCGACGGCGGTGGCGCGGCGCAGGATGCGGCGCAGCGGATCGAGCACCGGCAGGCGGCGCGAGCCGATGGCGACGGTGCCGACCTGCGGGCCGCGATCGCTCTCGACGACGACGCGCTCCCCGCGCAGATAGGAGGCATCGCTGGCGTCGAACTCGTAGATGGTGCCGGCGTCGCGGAACTTGACCCCGGCGACGTTGGCGATGCCGCCGGGGGGCAGGGGCGCCTCTTCGCCGGCGAAGACGTCCTCGCCGTCGGGATCGCGTGCCTCGCGCACCGGCGGCGGCGTCGGCGTGCGCTGGACCTCGGCCTCGACGGCGGCGGCGCGCGAGGGGGTCGGGGTCTCTTCGAGGAGCGCGTCGGGGGTTCCCCAGCCCGCGTCGATGTCGGCCGACGGATGCGCCAGCGGCGCCAGCGAGGGCGGCGGGGCGGCGAGCGCCGGGCGATCGACGGTCGACGAGGGCGGCGGTTCGGTGCGGGTGGTGGCGAACGGGCGCGCCTCCGCGCGCGGGCGGTCGTCGCGGCGTGGCCCGCGGTCGTCACGGCGCGGCCCGCGGTCGTCGCGGCGCGGTCCGCGGTCGTCGCGGCGCGGTCCGCGGTCGTCGCGCGGACGCTCTCCGGATGGCCGCGCGGCGCGGTCGTCGCGGCGTGGCCCGCGGTCGTTCCGCGGGCGGTCGTCGCGCGGGCGGTCGTCGCGCGGGCGCGTCGCGCGGTCGCCGCCGCGCGGCAGTCGTCGCGCGGGCGCGTCCGTCGCGCGGGCGCCCCTGCTGTTGCGGCGGGCGATCGGCGCTGCCCGGGCGCCCCTGCTGCGTGGGCTCCCCGGTCTGCGGTCCGCGCTCGCCGCCGCGACCGCCGCGTCCGCGCCGCCGCCGACGACGATTGCCGCCGCCGCCGCGGTCGCCGCCGCCGCCGCCGCCTCCTCCTCCTCCCGGCGGTCCTCCCGCCGGTGGAACGCCGGCCCCGCTCACGCGCTTCGCCCGCGATCAGCGGAGCCCGACGAGCCACCGCTCCGTGCCCAAGAAGAGCGCTCGCTTCGCTCGCTCACCCGCGCACCTCCCGCAACATCAGCACCAGATGCTCCAGAACCAGGGAGGGCGCGACGTTTCCGCGCAGCGCTTCGGTCGCCTCGTCCGTGGCACGCAGCGCCGTCAGCAGCGACGCGGCCGGCCACGCCGCGAACGTGCGCGCCGCCACCGCGCGCGCTGCCGGCACCCGCTCGTCGGCGATCGCCTCGCGCACCAGGAGCGCATCGCGCAGCCGCTTCCACAGCGACAGCGCCAGCTCGATCGCCTCCTCGCGATCGGCCGCCAGCTCGCCGACCGCTTCGAACATCGCCGACGCCGATGTGGCCGCCAGTGCGCGCTCGATGCCGTCGAGCGCCTCGGGCACCTCGCTCGACTCGGGCGGCGGCGCGAAGCGGATGCGTTGGCAGCGCGACAGCACCGTCACCGGCAGCCGCTTGGGCTCGGCGGTCACGAGAATGAAGTGGGTGTCGGCCGGCGGCTCCTCGAGCGTCTTCAGAAGCACGTTGGCCGCCTCGGCGCGCTCCGGCACGGGGGCCAGCCCGTGCGCCGGATCGAAGATCACCACCCGCGCCCGCCCTTCGTGCGGCCGAAAGCCGAGCGTCGACAGCAGCTCGCGCACGCGCTCGGTCAAACCCTTGGGGGTCATGTCGAACCACAGCACGTCGGGGTGGGTCCCGGCGTCGACCTTCTGGCAGCCGACGCACTGGCCGCAGCCCCGTCGCGTCTCGCATTCCAACAGGCGCGCCAGCTCGCGCGCCGCCGTCGCCTTGCCCGCGCCGGGCGGCCCCTCGAACAGATAGGCGTGATGGAGTCGACCGGCCGCGAGCGCGGCGCTGAGCGCTTCAATCATCCCAGCCCTGCGCGCTCGCACCGGCTCCGTGCGGCCGGCCGGCCGGCTGGCCGCGTCCGCCGAAGATCCCTCGTCATTTCCTGCTCCCTCACGGTCCGCGAGGTTACCACGCCGGCGGTGGATTCGCCCGCTCGATGACGTATAAAGGAGGACATGGGCATCCTCGATCGCATCTCGCGGCTGGTCTCGTCGAACGTCAACGCCGCCATCGACAAGATGTCGGATCCGGGCAAGGAGATCGATCAGCTCGTCCGCGACATGGAGGAGCAGCTGCGCAACGCGCGCAAGGAGGTGCAGACCGCGCTGGCGCAAGAGAAGCGGCAGCGGCAGCGCGCCGAGGCGCTGGCGAAGAGCTCGCGCGAGTGGGAGGAGCGAGCCGAGCGGGCGGTGCGCGCTGGCGACGACGGCCTGGCCAAGGAGGCGCTCGCGCGCAAGACGCAGATCGACGCCGAAGGGCAGGAGGCGACGCACGGCCTCATGGAGGCGCAGGGCTACGCCGACAAGCTGACGGCCTCGCTCAAGCAGCTCGAGCAGCGCATCGGCGAGGTCAAGCTGCGCAAGGAGACCTTGAAGGCCAAGGCGCGCGCCTCCAAGGGGCAGAGCGCGATCGGCTCGCCGGCGCTCGACGCGTTCGATCGCCTGCACGCCAAGGTCGACGCCGTCGACGCCGAAGCCGAGCTCGACGAGGAATTGGCCAAGCTGCGCCACGAGGACGCGCAGAGCGTCGAGGTCGAGCGCAAGCTGGAGCAGATGTCGAAGTCCAAGGATCTCGACGACCGGCTGGCTGCGCTCAAGGCCAAGATGGAAAAAAAGAGCGACTAGCGAGCCGAATCACACGACAAATCTTTCCAGTCGACGATAATCCGCGCATGAACAGATGGCTTGGAGTGCTGGCGCTGGGCGCGACAGTGGCGGCGGGGTGCGCGTTGACGCCGAAGACCGCGATCGTCGACGGCCGCGAGGTGCCGCGGCTGACGCTCGAGTACGACGGTCAGCCCTATTCGGTGAAGCACGAAGGGGCCCATCCGCGGCCCGGCGGCCCGTCGAGCGGGCTCAAGGATGCCGGCGGATCGATTCGCGGGCGCGTGTGCGGGATGCTCGTCGACCTCGACGTCACGCACAAGGGCGACCATGTGCAGATCGTGGGCTCCCTCGACAACCACTTCCCGGCGGCGATCGACGTCAGCGAGGACAAGGGCGTGCGCCACTTCACCGGCAACCTCGGCGGGCTGGCCGTCGACTTCGTCGCCAGCCCGACGGTGATGGAAGGGCACGTCGGAGTTCGCGTGTTCGCCATCGAGACCGAGGGAGACGTGTATCGCGGCTTCATGCGCATTCCCGGGCTGCTAAACGTCAACGACTCCAACCAGCGGATCGGCGTGACCGTGGCCGGCCGCGACGCGCTCTGGGCGATGGCGCCGGCGGATCAGGCGGCGGTGTTGCCCGCGATCTTCACCTGCGGCAGCACGCAGTTCCGCATCGTCGATTCGGTCAATGTCAGCTTCGGCGGCACTGCGACCGATCGCCCGCCCGAGACCAGCGCCGTCTACACCAGCATGTAGCTACTGCCCCTTGAAGAATAACGTTTCCCCCGTCGAGATGGAGTTACACGTCCCGTCGGAGAACGGTGTGTAACCCTCCCACTCTCGCCGGCGCCTCAGCTCACAGCGTTTCTGACGTAGTAGACTTGTTGATGATGCGGGGTGCGGTGCTCGTGTTGATATTGGCCGACTGCTCGTCGGAGTCGGCGGCGCCGCCCGACCTCGCCGCTGAACCACCCGCCTGCATGTTCGTGCTGAGCGGCGATGTGTCCGGCACGGATGGTTGCTATCCGCGACTCTGCCGTGGACCCACGGGCGACGGGATCGACCTCTCTGGCCTGACCCCTCGCGGCCCGGAGGCCGACTTCTGCGTTGACGGGCCGTTCACGATCGGCCGCAGCTACACTGCCGCCGACCTGAAGACATTCAACGCAGTCGTAAGAAAGGGCTTCAGCACTGTCAGCTACCTCGCCGGTCACCAGGTATTCGACTCGACGGTCACGATCACGCTCACCGACGTGGAGTGGAAGGCCGACGATACGTGCCCCACGGGCGGGGTGGTGCACGGCACCGCGCAAATCGGGTTGATCGAGTCGGTCACAGACGATGGCGGCACGCAGCCGCCGGGCCACGTGATGCTCGACGCCACATTCTAGGGTACGTCATGACGGCACCGGTTGGTTGGCCAACGCGTGACCGCGTGGGGTTACACGAGCGGGGCGGGGCGAGCAATTCGAGAGCTGTTACCGTCGGAGAAGCAGGTTGTAAGAGGCCTACTGGCCTTTGAAGAAGAAGGGGAAGCTGACGTTGCAGATGACGCCGTTGGGCTTGGGGAACTGCCAGTTCTTGACCTGGCGGACCATGCAGCCCTCCGCGCTTGGATTGCCCAGCGACGAGCTGCCGACCTTGGCCGCGTCGACGCGGCCGTCGAGGGTGACCTTCCAGTTGATCACGACCTTGCCCGCCAGGTGCGGAAAGCGCTGCAGCTCTTTTTCGTAGCAGAACTGGATCGCCGCGGCGTGCGACTGCACGACCTTGAGGATCTGCTCCTTGGACAGGCCGCCGTCGGAGTTGGGGGTGCCGGTCTGCACCGCGACCTTGAGCTCCTTGCCGACGTGGCCGGGGCCGTTGCCGTTGGCGTGGGCGCCGTGACCGCCGCCGCCGACGGCGAGGCTGCCGACGCCGAGCAGCTGCCCGCCGCCCTTGCCGCCGCCGCCTGGGCCTTCACCGCGCGTCGACATGCCGCCGACGCCGCGGCCGATGACGAGCTCGGTGCCCTTGAGCCCCGCCATCGCCGTGGTCATGGTCGCGTCGGGGGTGTCCGACAAGAGTGTCTTGAGCGCCTGCGACTGCTTGCTCGCCTTGACGGCCCCGAGGAGGCCCACGTTCGAGACCTTCTTGACGATCTGATCCCGCTCGCCCTTCGGGATCTTGGTTTCGGCGACCTTGGCGTCGGCGTTGCCGATCTTGCCTTCCTTTTCGCGGGCGCGCTTCGACGCGTCCTCCTCGCGCACCTTGCGCGGCTGCGGCTTGGGCGGCTCGGGCTCCTTGGGTGTATCGAGGAGGATCTTGGCGATCGCCGTCGACGGCGGCGGGTCGATATCGAGCGCGTCGTCGGCCGGCCCGCCAAAGATCCAGCCGATGGCGAGGATCGTAATGTTGACCACGGCGGCGAACGCCAGCGCCTGGCCGAAGAAGCGATCGAACCAGCCGCCGCCCGGCCCGACGGCGACGCCGGGCGCGACGAACTGGAAGAACAGGGCGACGTCGCCGCGCTCGTCGAGCCCGATGATGCCCCAGTCGCTCGTCGCCAACGGCTGCTCGCGGTACGGCCCCGCCGGGACGCCGCGCCCCTCGCGCAGGAACTCCTCGACGGCGCACGGCTGGCGGTCGATCGACAGCTTGCCCGACATGCCCTCGGCGAGCGTGAGCACGTAGCCGGTCGCGTCCGCCGACGGCCGGAACAGCGGGAAGCGCTCGCCCAGGCGCGAGGAGGGCACGATGAACGTGTCCTCCTTGCTGGAGCCGACGGTGATCGCCTGCGGCGCCGTGAACACGCGCTCTTCGAGCGGCTCACCGTGCCACACCAGGACCACCCGCAGTGGACGCGATCCGAAATTCATCGCGATATCAGCGTATCACATCTCGTCGGTGGAGCGCTTCAATTCGGGCAGGAAGCTGCGCTTGTCGGGCGCGGTGGTGTCGAACTCGGACTTCATACGGTTGAGGAAGTAGAGCAGCTGCGGGGTCTTCAGCTTGCCGTCGATGTCGAGCCCGCCGAAGGTGTACTGCTTCGACTTCTGCCCGGTTCTGGGATCGGTGACGGTCGGCCCGCCGTCGTCGGCCTTGGCCGGCGGCGCCTTCTTCTTCTGCGCGACCGCAGGCGACGAAAGCAACAGCAATGGCAGCAAGAAGATCCACCTCATGACGCGCCTCCTTGCCCCTTCGATTGTGCAGCAGGAGGGGCCTGTCTGGCAAGGTCGCGCGCGCGCGCCTCGGCGTCGGCGCGGCGCGGATGGTTGGGCCCGGCGAGCTTGAGGTACTCGTCGAGCCGAGCGCGCGCCTTGTCCGGGTCCTTCTTGAAATCCATCTGCAGCACCGCCAGGTTGAAGAGCACATCGGCGGCGCGCGGTCCGGTCGGGTCGGCGGCCAGCGCCTTCTCGTACGCCCTCTGCGCGGCGTCGAACTTGCCCGCTCCCCGCTCGGCGACGCCGAGCGCGTTCCACGCCTCGACATCGGTGGCATCGGCGTGAGTCACGTCGCGCAGCTCCTCGGCGGCGCGCCCGTAGTCGCCGCAGTCGAGGTAGACCATCGCCTTGTTGCGCCGCGCCACCGTCAACGTGGGGTCGAGGCGCGACGCCGAGTCGAAGTCGGCGAAGGCCTCCTGATCGCGGCGGCGCGCCAGCGCGACGAGGCCGAGGTTGTTGCAGACATCGGCCGCCGCCTTCGACTCTTTGTCGATGTCGAGCGCGCGGTGTAGCACCAGGTCGGCGAGCTCGTGCTGCCCGCGCGCCTCGTAGACCATGCCGAGCGCCGAGAGCGCCGGCGCCGAGCGCGGCTCCGAGCGCAGCACCGCGCGCAACGTCTCGGTCGCCTCGTCGAGCTTGTTGGCCCGTCGCTGCGCACCGGCGAGCTGCACGCGCACCGCGTTCGCCTCCTTCGCGTTCGGCTGCTTGTCGAGGAAGGCGCGCAGGACCCGGATCGCGTCGCCGGGCCGCCCGGCGCGCGCATACGCCTGTCCCAGCGCCTCGGTCGTCGGCGCGTAGGTGGGCAGGATCGATTGCGCCTTTTCGAGCGCGGCGATCGCTTCGTCGGTGTGATGGCGGGCCAGCTCGAGCCAGCCGGTGTCGTACCAGGCCTCCCACAGCCGCGGATCGATCTCCAGCGGCATCCTTGAGCCGCTCGAGCGCGCGCTCCTGATTGCCGGGCCCGAGCCGCACCAGCCGCGCCGCGTCCTTGAGCGCCTCGACCGCCTCGGGCTTGGCCGGCGGCAGCTTCGGGCATCTCCGCCTGCTTGGACGCCGGCCCGCAGCCGGCGACGAGCAGGTGCCCAGACGAGCGCGCGCCTCATCGCTGCACCGCCGACACGAACGGCAGGTTCATGCGCGGCTCGGCCGGCGCCGGCCGCGCGCGCGCCTCGTTCTCCGCCGGGAACTCCTGGTCGCTCATGCGTCCGAGCGCCGCGCGCAGCTTCTGCGTGAACTCGTTGTAGACGCCGAGCTGCAGCGCCTTCTGGTAGCCGCCCTTGTAGGCGTCGATGGCCTTGTCCTCGACCACCACGACGACCTTCTCGAGCTCGTCGCGATAGACCTGCTGCTCGTCGGCGTTGAGCTCCTTGGGCACCGGCGCGTCGCGCAGCGCCTTGGCGAACCGCTCGTAGGCGTCGCCGATGCGATAGAGCGCCGCCGTCGCCCACTCGGGATCGTTGAACGTGACGACGTCGATGTACGCCTGCTTGGCCTTCTCGAGCAGCTTCGACTTCTCGTCGAGCGTGCGCTTGAGCTTCTTCGGGTCCGAGGCGAGCTTGAGCCGCTCGAAGTCGCGGAACAGGATCTCGCCCTCGAGGTAGCGCGCGTGCGCCGCCGCCGGCGCCGCCGACTTGTCCGCGCCACGACGATAGAGCGCCACCGCCTCCTTGAGCGGCCCGGCGGCGCGCTTGTCCTGCCCGGCGGCGATGAGCTCGGCGCCCTGGCGCGAGAAGGCCTCGATCGTCTGCGGCGTCCCCGGATACTTGAGCGCGTAGTCGCCGAAGGCGCGCGCCGCCGCCTCGTGCTGCCCGGCTCGGCGTAGACCACACCGACGCGGAACGCCACCTGGCGGACGTCGTCGCGCGTGCGATAGCGCTGCGCGTATTGCGTATAGGCGGTGATCGCCGCCTGCGTGTCGCCGAGGTGCTCGCGCAAAAGACCGGCGTTGAACAGCGCGTCGGCGGCGTGCGTGTCCTTGGGATAGCGCTCGGCGAGCGTCTGATAGAAGCGCGCCGCCTGGTCCCACAGCGCCGCCTGCTCGTAGAGCTTGCCCGCCGCCCATGCCGCCGCCGGCGTCTCCGAGGCCTGCGGGTACTTGTCGACGAGCACCGCGTCGAGCTTGACCGCCTCCTCGGGCTTGCCTGCCTTGACGTAGAGCGTGGCGGCGTTGGTCAGCGCCGGCGGTCGCCCGCGACGAGGTGGGGAACTCGTCCGCCACGCGCAGGTAGATCTCCGCCGCCCCCATCGGGTCGGTCTCCGCCTTCTGCTCGCCCGCCTTCATGCCCGCGTCGATGACCAGCTTGGACAGGCGCTGCTGATCGCCCGTGGCCTGGAACGCCGGCACCTTCAGGAGCCGGCGCGCCCAGCTCTCGACGTTCTCGTAATCCTTCGCCTTGTTGAGCGACTCGAGGATCTTGTCGCCCGCCGCCGCGGCGACCTCGTTCTTCGGATACTTCTCGACGATCAAGCCGAAGCGTTTGACCGCCTCGTCGTAGTCGCCGTAGTCGTAGAAGAGCTGCCCGTTCTTGTACAGGACGTTGGCGATCTCCGGATCCTGCGGGAACAGCGTGGCGTAGAGATCGATCGCCTCGCCCATGCGCTTGTCCGTCGGCAACAGCTCCTTCTTGCCGCCGCTCGCCGAGTGATCCCGGCGCAGCTTTTCGTACGCGCGATCGCCTGCAGCAGCGCCTCCCGGTGCAGCTTGCCGACCGGCTTCGTCTTGCCGACCGCCAGATACTGGTCGCCCGGCGTCCTCGTATTTCTTCAGCTTGAAGAAGTAGATGTCGCCGAGCAGATAGTGGACCTCGACGGAATCCTTGTCGTTGGGGAAATGGGTCAGATAGTAGGAGTAGGCCTCGGCGGCGCGCGCGTAACGGTCGACGTCGATGTGCCCGTGCTGCTGCTGCTCGTTGTGCTGCGCGTCGGCGTGCAGCTTCTTGGCCACCTCGCGCAGCATGTCGGCGGCGACCTTGTGGGCGTGCTCGACCGCCTTGGGGCTCTGCTGCGCCTTGGCCCAGTCGCTGCCGGGCCCGTAGGTCTCGGCCAGACGGCGCAGCTCCTTGATCGCTTCCTTGTTCTGGTCCATCTCGCGCAGCGCCTCGACGACGCGCTTCTCCCGGTCGGGGTTGCCCTCGTCGTTGGGATCGAGCTTGATGAGGAAGCGCTCCGACTCGATGGCGCGCTCGTAGCGCGCCTGCGAATAGAAGGTGTCGGCCAGCTTGGCGATCACCTTGCGCGAGTACATGGCGCCGCCGATCGACGCCAGGAAGTCGAAGGCGTCCTTGGGTCCCTTGCGCTCGTCCTCGGTGAACACCTGCACCAGGTAGTCGAGCGCCTCGCCCTTGAGCTCCTCGAGGCGCTTGCGCCCCGCCTCGGTGAGCTGGTGCGCGCGCGCCAGCGACTTGGAGTTCACGCCCGAGCCGAGGTCGAGGACCTCCTTGAAGCGGCGCGCCGCGCGGTCGGAGTCGCCGAGCTTCCAGTAGCACCACGCCGTCTTGAACAGCGCCAGATCGTAGAGCGGCGAATCGGGGAACTTGAGCACCTCGTCGTAGCCGGCGAGCGCGCCCTGGTAGTCGCTGTCGTCGTAGAAGCGCGCCTCGGCGACCGCCATCCAGGCGTCGGGGCGAAAGCGCGACTGGGGATGCTCGTTCAGGATGCGCTTGAACTGCACCAGCGCCTGGTCGATCTTGCCCTCGTCGCGCAGCGAGAAGCCGTAGAGGTAGAGCACGGTGTCGATCTTGCGGAACTGCGGGTACTCGCGGAGCAGCCGCTGGTAGAGCCCCTGCGACGAGGTCAGATCGAGCCCCGGCTGCGGCGGCGTGCGGCACAGCCCCTTCTGTTTCTCGGCGTTGCACTTCTCGACCGCGGCGTTGAACGCCGCCATCTGCGTGAGGAACTGCGACTTCGACTCCTCCCACTTGAGCTCGGCGAGCTGGAACATCACCTCGGGCGTCTCCGGCGTCGGGCCGTGCTCGCGCAGGTAGGTCTCGAGCAGCGCGATGCCTTGCCGCCGCTTGACCGTGACCATCGCCTCCTTCTGCTCGATGAGCGCCTCGACCTCGTGCGACATGGCGAGGTTGCGCGCGCGGTCGCCCGCCTCCAGGCGCGCCTCTTCGTACTCGCCGCCGGCGAACGCCGTCGGTGACGCGCAGGCGACCAGCGCCGCGACGAGGATGCTATTTGTAGTTTTCGTATTCATCCGCCCAACGCTCGGGCTCCGGCGGCCAGTATTCCTCGTCGTCGCCGATGAGCCCCTCGATGTGCAGCTTGCCGAACATCTCCGCCGGGAAGCGGCCCGCCGCCAGATCTTCGATCTGCCGCTCGAGCTTGCGCTTTTGCCCGACGACCGCGTCGATCTTGCCCAGGCGCGCCTGCCGCAGCATGCCGTCGAGCTTGAGGCGCAAATCGCCCAGCGCCTGCCGGATCAGCTCGCCCGAGGCCGCATCGACGCGCCACGCCAGCGCCGCTGCGCGCGCCCGCAGCTGGGTCGCCGCGGCGTGATCCGCGCGCACCATGGCGCCGAGGCTCGAGCGGTCGCCGACGCCCGCGGTCTCGGCCATGTCGAGCATGCGCTCGAGCCGTCCGGCCAGGTCCGCGCGCCGCGTCTCCAGCGCCGCCAGCGCCTTCTTCGCCTCGTCACTGTGCGCCGCCTGCTTGCGCGCGCGCGCCACCTCGTCGCCGAGCGCGTTGACCCGCTCGAGCAGGAGCGGCACGTCGAGGTTGCCGCCGGTGACCGCCTGTACCTTGGTCTGGGCCAGCCGCTCGCCCAGGCGCTTCCAATCGCTGGCCACGTGATCGACGTCGGCCGCCTCGCGCGCCAGGCCGCGCGCGATCGCGTGCAGACGGAAGAAGCGCGAGTCGACGTCCAGCATCGACGCGATCACCCCGTCGGTGTCGTGGGTGTCGATGGGGTGCAGTTCGTCGGCCGACAGCAGGCGCTCGGCGAGCGCCCGTCGCGTCGCCGGATCGGCGAGCGCGCGATCGACGTAGCGCGTGAGCGGCTCGTACTCGGCGAGCGCGCGATCGAAGCCCCTCTCGGCCTCGGCGAAGCGGCAGGTCTTCACCTGCAGCGTCGCGTACAACAGGCGCGCCTCGGACGCGCGCGGCGTCGTGCCGTACAGCTTGAGGAACTCCTCGACCAGGCGCGCGCCGAGGTCGTACTCCTTGCGCGACAGCGACGACCAGGCGGCCTCGAAGAGCGCGTCGCCCAGCTTCTTCGAGTCCGAGGGGATGAGGAAGTAGTGATAGAAGGCGTCGTCGTCGCGCCCCTCCTCGTGCGCGATGCGGCCCAGCGCCAGGCGCGCCAGATCCTTGAGCGCGTAGTAGCGTCCGTCGATGTAGAAGCGGATGCGGTCGCCCGCCTTGACGTCGGCGATGGCGCAGAACGCATCCTCGGCGCCGCGCAGATCCTGCCGCTTGACGCGCATGACGCCGCGTAGATACAGGGCCGACGAGTAGAAGCGCGACTTGGGGGTCACGTGGGCCAGCTCCTGCTCGGCGCGCTCGAAGTGGTTGCCGTCGTAGAGCGCGCGGCCGTGCAGGTAGGCGAGCTCCTCGTTGACGTCTTCGGCGCCCAGCTTGTCGATCTCGGCGGCGCACGACTCGGCGAGGTGCTGATCGAGGCAGACGTCGACGTAGGCGCGCAGCGCGGCGTGGTAGTAGGGCGCCTTGACGCCGCGCGCCAGCGCTCGCGCCAGGTAGCGCCGCGCCGTCGTGGTGCCGCCGCCACGCGCCAGCGCCAGGCCGAGTCGATACTCGGCGTCCTGGAAGTCCTCGCTGTCCGAGAAGTCCTGGTAGCGCGGCCCCTCGACGATGGCGTAGAGGCGCGCCGCCGCGGCCGCGGTCTGCCCGGCGACCAGCTCGTCGTCGGCGCGGCGCACTTCGTCGGCGAGCATCTGCGGGGTCACTGCGGTCTTGTCGACCAGGCCGCGCCGCTCCATCTCCTGCAGATAGGCGCCCGCCTCCGGCGCCGGCTTCGCCCAGGCCGCGCCGCCGACGACCAGCGCGAGCAGCAGGGAGATGCGGGCGGCGGAGTGCGGACGGCGGCGGCTCACTTGGTGCGCTCCACGGTCTCCACGTCGGCGCGCACGCGCACGTCGAAGGTGCCTTCGCGCTTGTTGGCGATCTTGGTGGGCCCGTCGCCGGTCTCGTCGACGACGAAGGCGACGTTCGACTGCTTGTTCTCGGCGACATCGATGGTGAAGCTGCCTTCGGCGTCGTAGGCCACGCGCTCCTCGCCGGTGGCGCCGCACTCCACGCGCACCGCCAGCGTGTGCTTGCCCGGCGCCGCGAAGCCGTCGTAGAGCTTGAGCGGATCCTGGGTCGCCGGCGAATCGGCGGTGAACACCGGCTGGTCGTCGATCTTCAGCGTCACCTTCTTGATCGGCCAGGCGCGCTGCGCCTTGTACTGAAAGGTGGCGACGATCTTGGTCTTGAAGAGCGCGTCGCCGATGAGGTGCGCCTTGGCGCGGGAGCGGAACAGCTCGTCGCGCAGCTGGTTGTACTCGTTGTTGAGCGCGTCGAGGTCGATGTTGCCCTTGCTCACCGACGGCTCGGGCGTGGTCATCGGCGCCGGTGGCGGCGTCTCGGCGGCGGCCGGCGGTGTCTCGGCGGCGGCCGGCGGCGTCTCGGTGGCCGCCGGCGGCGTCTCGGTGGCCGCCGGCTCGGGGCCCGGCGCCGGCGTGGTCACCGGCGGCCGGTGCGCCGGCGGGTGCCGCCGCCTGGGCGCCGCCCACGCCACCGTCGAGAACAGGAGGATCGCCAGGGCCGTCTTTCGCATCACAACCTCGTCGGCAAGAACACGCTCACGCCGAGCGTCAGCGAGAAATCGTTCACGTACTGCCGCACGCTCAAGATCTGCTGCTTGTAGAGCTGATCGCGCACGTCGAGCCGCACCGCCCACGACTTGGACAAGAAGATCTTCGAGCCCACGCCGAACTGGCCGGCGGCGCCGAAGCTGGTGGCGTTGTCGATGATGCCGACGCCGGCGGCGCCGAAGATGTCGAAGTGCACGATCGAGTCGGCGAAGATGCGCATCTTGCCGTGGATGGGCGACCACACCAGATCGGTGAATGCCAGGTAGACGCGATCTTCCTTGGGCAGGATGGTGACGCCGTGATCGTGCTCGAGCCGCGCCGCCACCGACGAGCGCACCTGCGAGTAGTCGAACGAGGCTTCGATGCCCGCGTCCTCGGTCAAATGATAGGTGTAGGCCAGCCCGACCACGTAGGTGCCGTCGAGTAGATCGCTGACGTAGTAGCCGCCGAGCACCGTCAGCTCGTGGCGCGCGGTCTTGACGAAGTCGCGCTCGTCCTGCCGCCGGCCGCGCTTCTCGGCGATCAGCTTGGCCTTCTCGACCGGATCGACGCAGTCGGCGGCGCTGGCGCGCGAAAGGAGCAACAAGAGCGCCACCAGCCAGCGCTTCACGAGCGCGGCCCCGGGATGAACAGCGACAGGCCGATCAAGCCTACGAGGTTGTTGGTGACGCGCTCGACGGCGACCGCCTCCTGGACCATGAGGTAGTCGCGCAGGTCGAAGCGCACCGCCAGCCAGCGGTTGGCGTACAGCTTGAGCCCGATCCCCGCATTGAAGGTGATGCCCTGGACCGTCTGGCTGATGGTGTCTCCGGCGCCGACCGCGAAGAAGAGATCTCCGTGCGCGATCGCCTTCTCCGACACGCGGACCTTCAAGTGGATGGGCGACCACAACAAGTCGCCCATCACCACGAAGGCGAGCGAGGGTTTGAAGGTCTGGCCGGCGAAGAACTGCGTCAGCGGCCGCTCGACGGCGAGATCGAACGGCGTGACCAGAAGCGACGCTTCGAAGCCGAAGTCTTCGCCCGGATAGAACGCGATCGCGCCGCCGTAATCGTACGAGGTGGACAGGAGATCGCTGGCGAAGAAGCCGCCCCACGCCGACAGCTCGAGGCGCAGTCGCTTCAAAAAGTCGCGCTTCTGCACGCCCTTTCTGCGGCCGGCGGCGCCGAGCTCGGCGTCGGGATCGAGGCAGGATTCATCGGCACGCGCGGGCACGATCCCGCCGACGCACTCGAGCAAGGCGAGGAACGCACCCACCACCAGCAGCCGGCGATATGGGATCACGCGCCGCGAGCATAACACAGCGCCGCGCCTCGATGCTTTGGGAAGTGTGATAAAGTTTCCCTGGATGCAGAGTGAGCAGCCGCCACGCACGCGTGTATCGACAGAAGGCGTCGCCAGCCGCGCCGTTCATCTGTCGCAGTGCAAGCTCGTCGTGATCAAGGGCAGCCAGCGCGGCAAGGAGTTCGTCATCTCCGGCGACGTCATCCGCATCGGCAAGGTCGACGAGAACGACCTCGTGCTCGCCGAGGAGACGGTCTCGCGCGTGCACTTCGAGATCGTGCGCGACGCCAAGGGCTACCTGCTCCGCGACCTGCACTCGACCAACGGCACCTTCCTCGACGGCGCCGAGATCAAAGAGGCGTACATCCGCGCCGGGTCGCGTCATCACGATCGGCGCGGTGCAGCTCAAGTTCAGCCGTTCGAAGAGCGGATCGAGATCCTGCCGTCGGAGAAGGAGTCGCTCGGCGAGATGGTCGGCAGCTCGCTCAGCGATGCGCGAGATCTTCGGCCTGGTCGAGCGGATCGCGCCGACCGACGCGACGGTGCTCATCGAGGGCGAGACCGGCACCGGCAAGGACATGGTCGCGCGCACGCATCCACGAGCTGTCGCAGCGCAAGGCGCAGCCGTTCGTCGTCGTCGACTGCGGCGCGGTCGTCGGGCACGCTCATCGAGAGCGAGCTGTTCGGCCACGAGAAGGGCGCGTTCACCGGCGCGATCGACGACGCGCAGGGCGCGTTCGAGCGGTCGGCGCCAGCGGCGGCACCATCTTCCTCGACGAGCTCGGCGAGCTCTCGCTCGACCTGCAGCCCAAGCTCCTGCGCGTGCTCGAGCAGCGCGAGATCCGCCGCGTCGGCGGCAATCAGCACGCATCAAGGTCGACATGCGCGTCATCGCCGCGACCAGCAGGACCTGCGGAACGAGGTCGAGAAGGGCAAGTTCCGCGAGGATCTCTACTTCCGCCTCGTCGGTGGTGCCGATCCGCGCGCCGGCGCTGCGCGAGCGCAGCGAGGACATCCCGCTGCATCGATGCGCAACTTCCTGTCGCAAGCTGCGCCAAGGACGGAGCGCCGGCGCGCGAGATCGACGAGCCGACGATGAATCGCTGATGGCGCACGACTGGCCGGGCAACGTGCGCGAGCTGCGCAACGTGATCGAGCGCGGCGTCTACCTGTCGCCGGCAGGCGCACAGGGCTCGCCGGTCAAGCTGGTGTCGATCGGCGTCTGGGTCGGCGCCGGCGGCGGAGGCGGGTGGCGTGCCGACGCCGAGCTTCGACGAGCAACGGTCCTATCGCGAGAACAAGGAGCAATGGGAAAACGAGTTCGAGAAGCGGTACCTGACGTGGCTGATGCAAGCGCGCGGAGGGGAACATCTCGCGCGCGGCGCGCGAAGCGGACATGGACCGCAAGTACCTGCACAAGCTCCTCAAGAAGCACGCGATTGTGACCTGAGCGCGCGCGCGCAGGCGAGGGCTGTCCAGGCGGGGGTGGCGAGCCGGCTCGGCGCGTCCAGTGGCGGCGCGCGCGCGGAGCCGGACGCGACCGCGGCCCTCGGGGACGTGCTGGTCGTCGAGGACGATCAGCCGCTGCGGCGCCTCCTGGCGTCTGAGCTGGCCGAGCGCGGCTATGTCGTCACCGACGTCGGGGGCGCGCCGCAGGCCTGTGCCGCGCTCGATCGCCGCCCGTTCGATCTGGTCCTCACCGATCTCGCGTTCGCGCTCGGCTCGGGGTTGGACGTGCTGGCGCACGCGCGCCAGGAGCAGCCGGGCGTGCCGGTCGTCTTTCTGACCGGGCGCGGCACCATCGACGACGCGGTGCGGGCGATGAAGCTCGGCGCCTTCGACTTCCTGCAGAAGCCGCTCGACTCCGAGCGGCTGGTGCTCACCGTCGAGAAGGCGACCGAAGCGGGGCGGCTGCAGCGCGAGGCGCTGCTGTTTCGACGCGCGCGCGCGCTAAAGGGGCAGACGCGGCCGATGGTGGGTGAGTCGCCGGTGATGCGCCAGCTCGAGGATCAGATCGCGCGGTTGGCGCCTACGGACACCACCGTGCTCATCGTCGGCGAGAGTGGCACCGGCAAGGAGCTGGTGGCGCGCGCGCTGCACGAAGGGTCGACGCGCGCGGCCCGGCCGTTCGTGGCCGTCGATTGCGGCGCGCTCGAAGGTAACCTGCTCGCCGCCGAGCTCTTCGGCCACACGCGCGGCGCCTTCACCGGCGCGCAAGAGGCGCGCCACGGCCTCCTCGAGGAGGCGCACCGCGGCACGCTGCTGCTCGACGAGATCGGCAACCTGCCGCTCGATCTGCAGGCGCGCCTGTTGCGCGTGCTGCAAGAGCGGCGGGTGCGGCCGCTCGGCGGCAACCTGGAGCGCGAGATCGACGTGCGCGTCGTGGCCGCGACCAACCGCGACCTGGCGCGCTCCGTCGCCGAGGGACGCTTTCGCCAGGATCTCTACTACCGCCTCGCCGTGGTCACGCTCGAGGTGCCGCCGCTGCGTGATCGTCCGGGCGACGTTCCGCTGCTGGTGCGCCACTTCGCGCAGAAGGTCGGCGTGCGCGTCGGCCGGCCCGAGGTCACGGTCGCGCCCGAGGTGCTCCGTGACTTCGAGCGCTACCCCTGGCCGGGCAACGTGCGCGAGCTCTCGAACGCGGTGGAGCGCGCGGTCATCCTCGCCACCGACGGGATGGTGCGCCGCGCAGTCCTGCCGTTGGTGCTCCCGCGCGCCGGCGGAGTCGAGCCGCTCGACGCGGTCGTCACCCGCGCCGAGGTGGAGGCGATTCGCCGCGCGCTGCGCGCTTCGCGCTCGCGTGCAGAAGCTGCCCGCCGGCTCGGTATCAGCCGTCGCGCGCTCTACGACAAGCTCGCCCGCTTCCACCTCGAGTCTTGACGCGTCCCCGATCATCGACTGTGCAGAATTCTGCACAGGTGTGCGGATGGCCGCACAGTCGCGGGGAAAACAGTCCCACCGGAATTGATGTAATTACCTAAGATTCAAAGTCTTTATGGAACGAGCAAGATGGTACTCGACTTGCTCATGATGGCCTTGGCTCCGGGGTTCGTACTCCCTGAGGATCCCCCCCCGCAGTGGGTGCGGGCTCCGGGGCCATTTGAACCTCCGCGGGCGCTCGGCTACCAGCGCAGCGCGAGGCCGATCTCGGCGATGATCGCGTTCACCAGCCCGACGTCGCGTGCCTGATTGGGCGGCAGCGGCGTCATCGGCTGATAGTCGATCAAGTCGACCTTGGCATTGAGATCGAGTTGCTCGAACCAGCGCCACACCTTGCCGCGCTCGTCGGCGTTGCGCACCCAGGCCAGCTTGAAGCCGACGAGGTAGTCGCGGAATGGCGACAGCTCGCGATCGCCGGTGAAGTATTGTCCGACCGGGCCCACCGATTCGTAGCTGAGCGTCTCGCCGGCGTCGCGATAGAACAGGGCGCGCCCCTGCTGATAGAAGCGGCCGCGCACGCGCAGGAGGAACTGCGGGAGCAGCCACTCCTCCCACGCCACCTCGGCGGTGCCCGACTTGATGCCCCAGGTGTCGTAGTAGAAGCGGGCCAACAGCCCGACCGCCGCGTGGGCGCGCGTCACCGCGATGCGCAGGCCCGCCTGCAGGGCGACGCGCTGGCGCAACAGCGGCTCCGACTCCTGCGATTCGACGTTGCCGAAGAGGCGCACGCGTCGATAGGGATTCGATTGGAAGCCGTCGAGCACCTGGAAGGTGACGGCGAGATCGGAGACCAGCATCGGCGTCAGCACCTGGGTCCACGACGCGGCGTAGCTGTCGATGGCCAGCGGCTCCTCGACGAGGCCGACGGTATTGGTGAAGCAGCCCGCCGACGATCCGAGGGAGCGCCGCTCGGTCGGGGCGGCACCCTTGTTGTCGACGTCGCACACCGAATCGAAGTTGTGCGCGTAGCCCAGGCGGAAGGTGGTGTTCTTGCCCCACAGATCGACCTTGGCGGCGACGTCGACGGAGTGGGACCGATAGTCGTTCTCGAAGGAGTAGGTGTACCCGGCGTCGAGGGCGGCGGGGCCCAGGCGCAGCTCGGCGCCGCCGTGGAAGGCGTGGCGCGTGTCGGAGAAGTGGGTGGCCGAGGAGATGGCGTCCATGGAGCCGTAGGTGCGCTCGGTCGCGCCGGTGACGACGTCGGCCTCGTAGCCGAAGTTGAGCGAGAAGTCGGGGTGCGCGTCGACGTTGACGCCGATGGCCGGATGGAAGACGTGCAGCGCCTCTTTGTTGGCCGGCTCGGTGAAGTACTCGCCCTTGACCTCGACCTTGTCCTCGGCGCGGGCGGCGAAGGAGAGCAGCAGCAAGGCGGCGGCGGCGCTCGTTCGCAGCGCCCGCCCGCCTGGCGCCGAGGCGCGGCGCGGGCGCCGGGGATTGGCGGCGCGCGGCATGCTGCTTGGAGCTGTCGGCGGCGCGGGACGCATCAATTGCAGCCGCAGCCTCCGCCGGCGGCGCCGTAGCCGCCCTCTGCGCCTTCACGGTTCGACAGCACGTGCTGGTCGTTGGCCAGCTCCATCGCGTCGAAGTCGGCCTGCATGATGCGGTCGGCGAGATACTCCTTCTCGTCGGCGCGCACGGCGTAGCGGCCGCAGCCGGTGGCGGCGGCGGCGCTCAGCAAGAAACAAACAAGCGTGATTGTTTTTTTCAAAAGAACACCGCCAATCCGCCCGAGTACTCCTGGCGATTCTCCGTCGAGTTGGGAGTGAAGAGTGTGTAGTTGCGGACGTCGAAGCGCAGGATGATGCGCTTGACCAGGATGATCGCCGCCCCTCCGCCCGCGTCGAGGGCGAACTGTGTCTTGCCCGTCTGCGTGACGCCGTTGACCTTCGGAAACGAGGTCGCGCCGCCGCCGCCGAGGGCGACGAACGGCACCAGCGGGCCGAGCGGCCACAACAGGATGTCCCCGTCGAGGCCGTAGAGCAAAAGCGAGCCGTCCGAGCCGACCGCCTCGCCCAGGTGTCCTTCGAGCGCGAAGTGCGCGTCCAGCGTGACCGCCGGGCGGAACATGAACATGCCGTCACCGCCGAGCGCGCCGCCGGAGAAGGTCAGCCCCACGTGCGACGAGGGAATCGGCGACGGCGCGAACAGCGTCCGCTTGACCGCGGCCCACGCGCGCGACGCCTTCGAACCCTGGAGGTCGACCTCGAACGGCAGCACCTCTTCGCCGTAGATCCAGCCGAAGCGCCCGTCGGGCAGGATGACGCGGAACCAGTAGGTGCCGTTGCGATCGACGACCGGGAAGACCTCGCCGTGCTCGGCCCGATAGAGCTCGCGATACGACACGCCGGGGCCGGTGCGCACCGGCGCGCGCGGGCACGATCACCCGCAGCTGCGGATCGGCGTCGGCCGCCGCCACTGACGGCACGAGCAACGTCATCAGCACCAGCGCGACTCCAAGCTGACGGCTGATGGCCGATGGTCGTTCGCTCATGATCCCGAAAGCCACATGGTGAACAGCGCGTCGGCGCCGGGATGATCGGTGACGATGTCACCGGGCGGGTGCGGTGTGCCGCGCCCCGAGGGAACGGCCAGCACCGCCGAGCTGGTCGGGCTCGAGCAGGTCAGGTTCTGCTGCACGGCGCGGAAGTTTGCTTGCCAGGCGTCGGGCCAGGTCGATACCGGCGAGTTGGGATCGGGCGCCGCCACGCCGCTGACATCCTGCAGCCGGAAGAAGCCGTGTCCGGTCGCTGCGTCGTGGCAGTCCGACTGGCCGCACGAGTATTGCTGGAAGTACTTCGGCCATACGTCGGTGACGAAGAACGCCGGCGGCGCGTTGCAGCCGGCCGGCGGGCCGACGTCGGGCCCCGGGTCGATCGTGCAGCCCCACAGCGTCGCACTGGCGAGCACCGTGAGGCCGATGAACGTCGCGAACAGGCGCACCTCGCCCCGCAGCATATCCCATCGCCGAAGTCTGGTAAACTCGCCGACCGTGTCAGAGATTCGAAATGTGACCGGCCCGGTGCAGCTCCCGCCCGAAGCGCAGCTCTCGGTTTCGGCACCGCATCGCGTGTCGATGCCCCTGGTGGGACGCGAGACCGAGCTCGCGCAGCTCGACGCCATCTTCGCGCGCGCCGTCGAGTACCAGGCGCCGCAGCTGGTGACCGTCGTCGGCACGCAGGGCACCGGCAAGACCCGCCTGGTCGCCGAGTGGCTGGCGCGGCTGCTCGGGCGGCAGGCGGCGGGCACCGCCGGCCGTCCGCGGGTCTATCGCGGCCGTGCGGTCGCCGGCGCCGGCAGCTATGCGCTCGTGTCGCGGATCCTGCGCGATCGCTTCGGCATCCAGGAGAGCGACGACGAGCCGCGCCGCCACGAGAAGGTGCGCACGCAGCTCGTCGGCGTCTTCGCCGATCGCCGCATGGCCGAGGTGGCGCACTTCCTGGGCCGCTACCTCGATCTGCGCGATCCCAACGCCGGCGACAACGCCTTCATCCGCGCCATCACGCTGTCGGAAGATCCGCGCCAGGAAGATCACATCGCGCGCACGGTGCTGCGCCGCTTCCTCGAGCTGGATGCCGAGCGCACGCCGCTGGTGCTGGCGTTCGACGATCTGCACCTCGGCGACGACGATTCGCTGACGCTGCTCGCCGAGCTGGCCGAGGGGCTGGGCGGCTCGCCGGTCCTGCTCGTCGCTGCCGCGCGGCCCGAGCTGTTCGTGCGCCGCCCTGGGTGGGGCTCGGGATCGGCCGACCACTCGCGCCTGGAGCTGCCGCCTTTGACCCGCAACGAATCGGAGCGGCTCCTGCGCGGCCTTTTGGCCAAGGCGGAGCCGCTGCCGCGCGATCTCGTCGAGGACGCCGGCGAGCTGACGCGCGGCAATCCGTTCTTCATCGAAGAGCTGGTGCGTGTGTTTCACGCCAACGGAACGGTGCAGCCGCCGTCCGAAGGCTCGGGCGGCAAGTGGCGCGTCGACTCGCAGCGCGCGCTCGAGGCGACGCTGCCCATGTCGGTGGAGGAGGCGATCCAGGCCCGCATCGCCTCGTTGTCGCCGCTCGAGCGCGGGCTGCTCGAGAAGGCGGCCACGCTCGGCTCGGTCTTCTGGCTGGGCGCGCTGGTCGTCCTGCACCGCCTCGAAGGCGAGGACAAGCACGAGGGCGACTACGGCTTCTCCATCGAGGAGCGCGCGCGGGTCGAGGCGGCGCTCGAAGAGCTGGTCGAGCGCGACTACCTGCTCAAGATGCCCGACTCGACGGTGCCGGGCGAGGCCGAGTACATCTTCAAGCACAACCTCGAGCACGATCTGGTGCTCAAGCTGGTGCCGCCCGAGCGCGCGCGCCGCTACTATCGCGTCGCCGCCGAGTGGCTCGAGGCGCGCCTCCCCGCCGACGAGCGCGAGCAGACCGGCGAGCAGCTCGAGCACCAGGCGACGCTGTACGGCAAGGGCGGCAACAAGGCGCGCGCCGCCGAGCGCTATATCGCCGCCGCCGGCAAGGCGCGGGAGCGCTACGCCAACGACGCCGCCGCCGAGCTCTACGCGCACGGCCTCGGGCTGCTCGACGCCGAGGACATGCTCGCCCGCCTCGATCCGCTGCACGACTACGGCGATGTGCTGCAGCGCGTGGGCAAGACCAAGGAGGCGCTGGCCGCGTTCGAAGAGATGCTGCAGGCGGCGTGGCGGCATCGACTACACCTCCAAGGCTGGTGCCGCGCACGGTCGCATCGCGCGCGCGCACCGCGCGCTCGGCGACTACGACAAGGCCGAGCAGCACCTGGGCCAGGCGCTGGTGCTGTTCCGCCAGGCGGGCGACGCGCGCGGTGTGGCCGGTGTCGAGGACGACCTCGGGCGGGTGGCGTTTCTCCGCGGCGCCTACCCGCAGGCGCTCGAGCGCCACGGTCGCGCGCTCGATCTGCGGCGCGCGCTCGGCGACAAGCGCTCGCTGGCGCTGTCGCTGCACAACCTGGCCATGGTGCACCAGGCGTCCGGCGCGCACGCCGAGGCGATGATGCGCTTCTCCGAGGCGCTCGCCATCCGTCGCGAGATCGGCGATCGCCCGGGCGTCGTGCAATCGCTGCAAGCGGTGGCATCGGCGTGGCGCGATCGCGGCGACGTCAAGCGCAGCCTGGAGGTGCTGTCCGAAGCGCTCGGCCTGGCGCAGGAGATCGGGGACCGGCTGGAGCAGGGCAGCATCCTCACCCGCATGGGCGAGGCGCTGACGCGGCTCGGCCGCGACCCGGAAGCGTCCGATCACCTGGCGCAGGCCAGCGAGCTGGCGCAGGCCTTCGGCGATCGCGCGCTGCAATCGGAAGCGGGGCGGCTCTTGGCCGAGGTCTACATCCAGATGGGCGATCTCAAGGCGGCGCGCACCGAGGCGCGACGCGCCCTCGAGCTGGCCGAGAAGGTCGGCTCGCGCGCGTCCACCGGCATGGCCCACCGCGTGCTCGGCACCGTCCTGGCCCGGGGCGGCATCAGCGACGAGGACAAGGCGCAGGCCGATCTGCACCTACAGAAGTCGATCGAGATCCTGGGCGAGGTCGGGCACGAGCTGGAGCTCGGCCGCTCCTACCAGAGCTATGCCGATCTGCTGCTCGAGCGCGGCGACGCCGACGGGGCGGCCACGTTCAACGAGCGCGCCACCGAGATCACCGAGCGGATGGGGCCGCGTGCGGCGCCCGTCTTCGATCCCGGCACCGGACCGGGCGGCGTGCTCGGCCCCGGGCCGCGCACGCGATCGTAGGCCCATGGCGCTCGTGGTCCCCGACGACGTCGTCGAGCTGTGCCGGAGGCTGCGCGACGCCGGATACGAGGCGTGGCTCGTCGGGGGCGCGGTGCGTGACCTCCTGCGCGGCGCCCCGGCCCAGGACTTCGACGTCGCCACCTCGGCCCAGCCGGCCGAGGTCGCGAGCGTATTCGGGCGCAAGCGCACCATTCCGACCGGCGAGAAGCACGGCACGGTCACGGTCCTCACGGAGCGCGCGGGCCAGAGGCAGCATGTCGAGGTGACCACCTACCGGGGCGAAGGCGCGTACAGCGATGGGCGGCGCCCCGACGAGGTGGTCTTCGTGCGCACGCTCGACGAGGATCTCAAGCGGCGCGACTTCACGATGAACGCGATCGCCTACGACCCGCTGGAGGACAAGCTGGCCGATCCCTACGGGGGGCAGCGCGATCTGGCGGCGGGCATCATCCGCGCCGTCGGCGATCCGCGGGAGCGCTTCTTGGAGGACGGGCTGCGCGCCATGCGGGCGGTGCGCTTCGCCGCGCAGCTCGAGTTCACCATCGATCCGCCGACGGAGCGCGCCATTCCCGAGGCGATCGAGGTGTTCAAGAAGGTCTCGGCCGAGCGGGTGCGCGACGAGCTCGTCAAGATCCTGATGGCGCGCCTGCCGTCGGTGGGGCTGGAGCGGATGCGCACCACCGGCCTTTTGGCAGCCACCATTCCCGAGCTCCTGGAAGGGGTGGGCCTGCACCAGAACCGCTTTCACGCCCACGACGTCTGGCACCACACGCTCGCCGCAGTCGATGCCACCGAGCGCGGCGGTGAGCCCCCCTGGCTGGTGCGCTTCGCGGCGCTTCTACACGACGTCGCCAAGCCGCGGACGGCCGCGCCCAAAGAGGACGCACCACAGGAGAACACGTTCTATCGCCACGAGCACGTCGGCGCCACCATGGCCGACGCCATCTGCCGGCGGCTCAAGCTGTCGACTGTGGAGCGCGAGCGGATCGTGAACCTCGTGGGCAACCACATGTTCTGGTACACCTCCGAGTGGTCCGACGGCACGGTGCGGCGCTTCATGAGCCGGGTCGGCGTCTCCGAGCTCGACGGACTGTTCGCGCTGCGCGCCGGCGACGTGCGCGCCCGCGGCCAGGGCGAAGAGCCGGGCGGCGAGATCGACGCCCTGCGCGCCCGGGTGCGCGAAGAGCTCACCAAGGCCTCGGCGCTCAAGATCACCGATCTCACCGTCGGCGGCGCCGACGTCATGGAGGTGCTCGGTTGCCCACCGGGGCCGATCATCGGCGACGTGCTGCGCGCGCTGCTCGAGCGGGTGCTCGACGACGCCTCGCTCAACGAGCGGGACAAGCTGCGCGCGCTCATCCCCGAGGTCGCGCCGAAGTGAACGTGCGCGGGTGAACGACGTCGTCGAGACGATCATCGCCACCGCCGGGGACGTCGAACGCTTCCGCCCCGACCCGGTGCCGCGCGCGCTGGTCGAGCGCATCGTCGCCGCGGCCACGAGCACGCGCCCGCCACGCTTCCAGTCTCCGCCCTGGCGGGTGATGGTCGTCGTCGGCGACGAGCGCGATCGCCTGATTGCGCGCCTGGCCGAAGCGCTCGGCCGCCACTGGGGCTCGGCGAGCGCGGGCCCGCGCGGCCTGGCCGCGGAGAGCGTCCTGCAGGCGCCCGCGCTGATGCTCGTGTTCTCGATGATCCCGCCGTCGGAGGGGACCGAGGCGTTCGGCGTGGTCGCCGGGGCGGTGCAGGCGATGGTGCTGCTCGCCGCGGCCAACGGCCTGGGCACGCACCGTATTCCGTCGGCGCACGTCGTCCCCGAAGCGGCGCTCGACTATGCCGCCGAGTTCCTGGGGCCGCAGATTCGCGGCGGCGATCTGGTGACGCTGCTCGCCGTCGGCTGGCCGGCGCCGCCGGCTGACACCGAGCGCCCGCGCCTGGCGCCCGCGGGCGCCAAGCCGGTCTGGGTGGGCGACGGCGCCGTGCCGCTCGACGACATGCCGTCGACGCCGTCGGACGATCTGCGTCCGCCCGCCGAGGTGCTGCGCGCCCATGGACGCGAGCGCGTGCTCGTCGTCGATCCCTACCCGTACAATCGCGCGCTCTTGGAGGCGCAGCTGGTGCGCGCCGGCTACGAGGTCGAGGTCTTCTCCGACGGCACCTCGCTGCTGCAGCGGGTGGAGGCTTCGGGCACGCCCGCGCTCTACATCGTCTCCGACACCCTGCCCGACACGCACGGCTTCGAGCTGGTGCGGCGCCTGACCGGCCGCGGCGAGGACAAGCGCGCGCCCGTCATCGTCACCGCCGCGCGGCGCGACTCGGCCTTCCGCATCGCCGGCCTCTCCGCCGGCGTCGACTACTACCTGCGCAAGCCGGTCAACGGGGTCGAGCTGTTCACCGCCGCCCGCATCCTCGTCGATCGCCACCGCCTCGTCGACGATCTGCGCCGCGCGCTCGGCGAGCTACGCGCCACCCAGGGGCGCCTGGTGCAGCACGCCAAGATGGCCGCGCTCGGCCAGCTCGTCGCCGGCGTGGCGCACGAGATCAACACGCCGCTGGCGGCCGTGGTCAACAACAACGATCTCTTCCTGCGCATCTTTTCGCGCATGCGCATGGGGCGCATCGAGGAGCGCGATCTGGCCGCCATCGAGGACCTGTCGAAGGTGACGCGGCTGGCGTGCGCCCGGATGAGCGACATCGTGCGCACGCTGCGTACGTTCGCGCGGCTCGACGAGGCCGACGTCAAATCGGTCGATCTCCACGAGGGGATCGAGTCGACGCTGGTCCTGATCGCGCACCTGACCAAGAGCGGAATCACCGTCGAGCGCCGCTATGGCGAGCTGCCGCGCGTCGAGTGCCACCCCAACCAGATCAACCAGGTCTTCATGAACCTGTGCGTCAATGCCTGCCAGGCGATGGGGGAGCGGGGCACGCTCACGATCACGACGCGCGCGTTCGCCGACCCCGCGCCCGGGGCGAAGGCCGGGGCGCCGATCGCAGGGGACCGATACGTCGAGGTGCGCGTCAAGGACACCGGCGTCGGCATCGCCCGCGAACAGCTGTCGCGCATCTTCGACCCCGGGTTCACCACCAAGGGCGCACCGCTCGGCACTGGCCTCGGCCTGTCGATCGTCTACCAGATCGTCGAAGGCCACGGCGGCGAGATCGCCGTCGCGAGCGAGCCCGGCGTCGGTACCGAGTTCACCGTGCGCCTACCCGTGCACCACGTGCGCGGCGCCGGCGACGAGCACTGATCCGGCGAGCTGCCGAGAGCTGCACTCTAGCGGCGCTTGAGCTCGCCGGTGGCGGCGAGCACCGCCGGCTCGGCGCCGACGAAGATCTCGAGGTCGAGCGTCGCCTCTTCTTCGACAGCGCAGGCGGCGACCTTGCCCAGCAGCTCGGCGACGGCGCGCTGATCGGCGGAGCGTCGCGCCGGCGTCGCGGCGGCGAGCGCCAGGCCGTCGGCCCGGGTCAGCGGCAAGAGGGCGCAGGCGGCGCCGATGCGCATCGTGGCGCCGAGCCCCTTCTCCGCCGCGATCTTGACGCGAACCCGCGGCACCTCGGGGAAGCGCTCGCGCACCATCACCGACGGCGATTCGCCGTCCACCGTCTGCAGCAGCAGGGCGGCGATGCGCTTGACGTCGGCGACGGTGTCGGCGACCCGCTCGTCGCCACCGACGGCGATCAGGCACGGCACGCCGATCTGCTTGGCGAGCTTGACCGCCCCTGTCGGCGTGTTGGTCGGCGCCTGGCGCGTGACGCGTACGCCGTACGCCTTGAGGAGGCGCTTGGCGTCATGATCCGACAGCGCGCCGTCGATCTCGCTGCGCACGCGCGCGGCCAATTCCTTGTCGACGCGCGGCCGTGTGCGCCCGCTCTCGCTCTCGACGACGGGGGCGGCCAGCGCCTGCAACAGCGCCCGGAGCTGCTCCGGGTGGCGCAAATCGGCCACCAAAAGCTGCGCCCCCTCTTCGCTCGCTGGGCGGGGCAGCGCCGCCGGCTGGGTGCCGGCGACGAGCACGACCGGCCGGTTCGCGCCGGCAGCAGCGGCGAGGGCGGCGGCGAGCTCGTCGGGCGCCCGCTCGTCGACGGCGACGACCCGGGCGTCGAGCGCCGCCGCGCGCACCTCGTCGTCGACATAGGCGCGCCCGCCGCCAACGACGATCACCTCGACCGCCGCGCCCGGCTCGACGCCCGCGTCGAAGAGCTGCACGTGCGCGAGGAACGACGACAGCCCGCCGTCGACCACGACGGCCCCGGCGCGCCGGGCCACGGCGCGCGCCAGCGCATCGCCGCCCCACACCACGGCCGGCTTGGCGCCCAGCACCGTGCGCAAGGAGGCGCCCGTCGCGCCCGGCCCGAGGACGATGCCGAGCGAGCTGGTCATCGCGTCCGCCGTGAGGAACGCCAGGGTCTCGGCCGGATCGCCGTCACCGACGGAGATGACCCACGACAGCCCGAGCCCGCGCGCCAGCGCCAGCGGCGCCACATCGGGCAGCGCGTCGCGCGCAGGCACCACCAGCGCCAGCCCGCCGGCGCGCGGCAGGGAGGGCAGCGGCGCGTCGAGCGGCGCCACCTGTCCGCGCACGTTGACGAAGCCGAAGCTGCGCGGCCCCAGGGTGCCGGCGAAGCTGCCCAGGCCCACCGATGGGGCGTCCTCGGGCGGCCGCGCCGCGCCGATCCAGGCCGCGGCGTCGCCCGCCACGGTACCGCCGTGCAGCGCCAGGTTGTGCGCCACGCGCTCTGTCGACGCGCCCAGGCGGAAGCGGCGTGCGGTCAAGAGCGCATGAAGCGGAGTGTCGGTCGGACCGCGCGTCGGCGGCAGCGGCACCTCGCCGGGCTTGCGCGCGCGCGCCATCAGCGCTTGGCCCCGCCGATGAGACCCTCGGCGCGGAGCTGCCCGGCGAGCGCCCCCACATCCGGCAAACGGCGCGGCTTCGGCGTCGGCCCCTTGGCGGGGTGGGTGGCAAAGTGTTTGCGATAGCTCAGCTCGGCGGCGCTCAGTCCAACTTTGGACAGCGTCCAGCTCTCGACCTCTCCGGCGTCACCCGCGCTCCGCGGCGCATCGCCGTCGACGATCATGCAGACCAGCGCCGGCAGCGCCGCCGCGTAGCTGCGCACGACGTCGCGCGCGCGCCGCCTGGCCACCAGCTTGCCCTCGCGGATCTCGACCGCCAGCACCTGACCGAGCAGCGGCACGCCGAGTCGCTCGGCCACCGCCGGCCCGACCGCTCCGCGCCCGCGATCGCCGGCCAGGATCGCCGTCGGTGTCGCCGTCGGATCGCCGAGCGCGCGGATCGCCGCCGCCAAGGTGTAGGCGACGCCGAGATAGTCGGTCGTCTCGAGGCCCGGATCCCACAGGCGCACCAGCCGCGCCGCACCCGCCGCCCGCGCCCCGGCCAGGACCGGCAGCGCGTCGCGCTCGGCACCGACGGCGATCGCAGTCGTCTCGCCCAGCGCCGCCGCCGCATGCACCAGCGCCACGTCGGCCGCACGCCGCACCAGGACGATCGCCCGCGTCACTTCTTGCCCTCGGACTTGGCCCCGGCATCGGCGACCGCCCGCGCCAACGCCCCGGCGAGCGCCACCGGATCTCCCGCGACCACGTAGTCGGCATCGCCGCCTGCGCCCAGCCGCACGCGCCGTTCGGCGGCGGGGCAGGGGGGCCCGAGCGAGATCACCAGCCGCGCGCTCCCGCGCTTGTCCGCGGACACCTCGCCGTCGAGCGCCTTGGCCAACAGCTCGCCGGCGGCGCGCGTCTCGTCGTTTACCAGCACGATCGCGCGCGGCCGCGTGTCCGCCTCCCAGCCGAGCTCGTCGAAATCGGCGCCGCGCCCGGAAGTCGCCACGACCTCCACCTCGGCCTCGTCGTCGCCCAGCGCCCGCGTGTAGCGGCCGGCCGGCACCGTCGCCACCACGGCGAACTCGAGCTCGCCTTCGAGGGTGCGCGCGTCGCTACCCGCGCCTTCGAACAGCGTCAGCTCGCCGTCGCGCGCCTCCAACCAGGCCTCGTGCAGATACGCCGCGCCGATGCGCGCCGCAGCGCGTGCCGCCACCTCGCGCGCCGTCGGTGTCG
Organism: uncultured delta proteobacterium; assembly: GCA_963816965.1. Lineage (GTDB taxonomy): Bacteria > Myxococcota_A > Polyangia > Palsa-1104 > Palsa-1104 > JAQBQH01. The sequence continues at coordinate 532,640 of CAWFMP010000004.1, read as the reverse complement.
CGCCGAACAGCAGCAGCGATGGCGACAACAGATCGCACACCGCCGCCAGCGCCGCGCCGTGCGTGCCCCAGCGCAGCTCCTCGCCGCCGTCGAGCGTCTCGTCGGTGGCGATGACCACCTTGTCGGCACCGTGCGACGCCAGCGTCGCCACCAGATCGTCGTCGCTCCAGCTGGGGGCCCGCGGCAGCGCCACCACCGCGTACAGGGTGGCGCCCAGCTCCGTCGACAGACGGCGCGCCTGCCCCAGGACCTCGAGCGAAACGGGCAGCGCCCGCCCCCGCAACAGCTCGACCACGCACAGCACGTTGGCCACGTCGTTACCGCGCGAGCTGTCCGCCGTCGAGAACCACCACCGAGCCGGTCATGTAGGCGGCGGCGTCCGACGCGAGATAGACGACGAGCGGCCCCAGCTCCTCCGGCTGCCCCACACGGCGCAGCGGGATGTGGCCGACGATCTTGGGCCCGATCTTGACGTCATCGAGCGCGTGCTTGTTGATGTCGGTGCGAAAATATCCGGGCGCGACCGCGTTGACGGTGACGCCGTGCCGCGCCCACTCGACGGCGAGCGACCGGGTCAGCCCGATCACCGCGTGCTTCGACGCGCAGTAGGCCGTCAAGTCCGCCTCGCCTCCCAGCCCCGCCGTCGACGCCACGTTGATGACGGTGCCCTTGCGCTGCGCCACCATGTGCGCGCCGAACGCGCGCGCGCACAAGAAGGCGCCCACGACGTTGACGTCGAGGACGCGGCGCAGCTCGGCGAGATCGAGGTCGAGCAGCGGCGCCGTAGGCGCGATGCCCGCGTTGTTGACGAGGACGTCGACGCGCCCGAACGTGGCTACCGTCAGCGACGCCGCCTCGTCGACGGCCGCCTCGTCGGTGACGTCGCAGGTGCAGGCCAGCACCTTGCGCCCGGTCGCGTCCTCGATCTCGCGCGCGGTCCCGACGACCTGATCCTCGGAGCGTGCCAACAGCGCGATGTCGGCGCCAGCCTCGGCGAGCGCCCACGCGGCGGCCGCACCGAGACCGCGTCCGCCGCCGGTGACGACCGCGACCTTACCGTCGAGCTGCAATGCGATCACGCGACGCGAATCGTATCGCGTGCTTGGCTAGGAGGGCAAATAAACGGCCGTCAGGCAGGTCGTCTGGTGCCGCCGACGCCGCGCACGAAGTGTAGGACGATCGCCACCAGCGCCAGCACCAGCAGGATATGGATGGCGGCGGAGGTGACGTGGTAGACGCCGAAACCCAGGATCCAGGCTACCCCGAGGATCACCGCAAGCAACAGCAACATGGCACTCCTCCTTGCGAACAAGGGGTGCACGTTCGTGGCCAACCGGCCTGGTCGGGGGTCGAGCGGGCGGCGCCCAATCGGCGCGCGACGAGGGTTACTCGAGGCCGTGCTTGCGCTTGATCTGCTCCATCGCGCGCTTGTACTCGAGCTCCCAGGCCTGGGTGCCCTCCTCGAGGTTCTTGATGCGATTGCGCACTTCCTCGTCGAGCTCCTCGTCGACCATCATGTGCTTGCGCAGGATGTCGCGGACCTTCTTGCGCAACACGACGTCGTCGGCGAAGACCTCCTCGATGTGTGCCGAGGCCATGAAGCTCTCGAGGATCTGGTTGGCGATCCAGGCGGTCGCCTCCTCCCCGAGCGCAAACTGCTTCTCGTCGGCCATGGCGCGCTTGAGCTTGCCGAACTGGCCGTAGGGCAGGTTGCGCTGCTCCATCAAATCCTTCGCTTTATCGGTCAGCTCGCGGTCGAGCCTCACGTATTCCTTGAGGATCGCCTCGATGTCGAGCTGCGCTTCGTGCGCATCACCGACCTCGATGTCGCCGTCGGCGCTCAACGTACGAATCATCTCCTCGGCGATGGTAGCGATCTTGCCGGTATACAGCTTCACTGGTTGGCTCCTCGGCCGCGAACCATAGGCCGCGCGATCGAGCGCGTCAAGGTAAGATGGCCCGCGAAATGACACTGACGATGACCGTGACTGGCGCCGCGCGCACGCGAAAACTGGTGGTCGCCGCGCTCTGCCGCGACGACGCCGGCCGCATCCTGCTCACCCAGCGGCGCCACGATCAGCCGATGCCGCTTCTGTGGGAGTTTCCCGGCGGCAAGGTCGAGCCCGGCGAGGCGCCCGTCGACGCGCTGGTGCGCGAGCTGCAGGAAGAGCTCGGCTGCGCGGCGCGCGTCGGCCGCATCGAGGAGGTGGTCTTCCACGCCTACCCCGACTTCGACCTCTACATGCTCGTCTATGACTGCGCGCTCCAGGGGGAGCCGCGCGCCGTCGAGGTCGCCGACGTCCGCTGGGTGCCGCCCGTCGAGCTGAAGCGCTACGAGGTCCTCCCCGCCGACGTCGCACTCGTGCAGCGCCTGGCCGACGAAGCCACGCCAAATCGCTAGCCAAATTGGTACAATACGCGCGTGTCAGGATTGGCCGCGCAGGTGACGCTCGGGCCACAGTCGCTGCCTCCGGTCATCGGTGGCTGCATCGGGCTGGCGATGGCGCTGTTCCTCGCGCTCAAGCCGGGCGAGCCGCGGGTACGCCTGTGGTTCGCCGTCATCGCCTTCCTCTCGGCCATCTGGTCCTTCGCCGTCGCCGTCGCCCTCGGCACCACGGATCCGACGATCGCCAGCTGGTCGGCGCGTGTCTCCTACGCGGCCATCGCGCTCACCGGTCCGTGCGCGCTCAACTTCTCGATCGAGCTGGTCCATGGGCCCACGCGCGGCCGTACGGCGGCGATGGTCCTGGCCCTGGGCGCCGCCGCCGTCTGCCTGGCGGTACCGTCGCTGACGCCGGTCGCCACGCGCCCGGGGGGCGGCTACTGGCCACTGCCGTCGCCGACGGTGCTGCTGTCCGGGCTCGTCTCGGCCGGCCCGCTGTTCTACGGCATCTACCTCGTGCGCCGCGCCGGCCGCGCGCTGCCGCCGTGCCGGCGCCGCCGCCAGCTCGCATGGGCGTGGGTCGCGCTCATGCTCGGGACGCTCGGCGGGCTCGATCTCAACACCGTCTTCACGCGCGCCTATCCGACCGGCTGGGCCACCTGTGCCCTGTCGGCGGTGACGCTGTTCTACGCCATCGCGCAACACCGGCTGATGGCGACGCGCACCTTCATCCGTCAGGCGCTGCTCGGCACCATCGGCGTCGCCGCCGGCGGCATCATCGTCGCCTTCGTCGTGGTCGTCACGCCCGATGCGCTGGCCGGCGGCGGCTGGCCGCTCGTCGTCGTGACGCTGGTGATGTTCGCCGCCGTGCGCGTCTGGACCAGCGTCGTCGAGCCGTCGCTCTCCTACCTGTTCGGCTGGCGGCGACGCCGGATCGAGCGCGCCTTCGCCGAGTTCGAGCGCCGCTCGCTCGACGCCCGCTCCACCGACGATGTCGGGCTCTGCCTCGCCGAAGCGCTCACCGACGCCTTCGACGCTCACCTTTTGCGCATGCTGCCCGCCGAGCGCGATCGCGACGGTGAGCACCCCAGCATCGCCGTCGCCGAGATGGCGCTGCGCGAGTCGGGCGCGCCGATCCTGCGTGACCTCATCGACCTCGACGACCCCCGGGCGCCACGCCTGCTCGACGCGCTCGACCGTCTCGGCGCCGATGCGCTGGTGCCGTTGTCGCGCGACAAGCAGGTGCAAGCCATCGCCGTCGTCGGCGGCGAGGCGCTCTCGCCCGCCGACGACGTTCTCGCCGATGAGCTGCGCCGCATCGGTCACCGCGCCGCGCTCGCCTGGGTCAACGCGCGCCTCTACCACGAGGTCGCCCGCCGCTCCGCCGGCCTCGAGGCGCAGGTGCGCCTGCGCACCGCCGAGCTCGAGGAGGCGCTCTCGGAGCTCAAGAGCGCGCAGGCGCGTCTCGTCGAGGCCGAGCGTAGCTCGTCGCTCGGCCTGCTCGTCGCCGGCGTGTCGCACGAGATCAACAACGCGCTCAACATCATCCACGCCAACCTGCCGACGCTCATCCGCTACAGCCAGCGCTACGACGCCCTCGTCGACGACGTGCGCGACGAAGAGGTGCAGTCGGCGCGCACGCTGCTACCCTACGCCATCTCCGCGCTCGCCGACGCCACGCGCCGCACCCGCGCCATCGTCGACGACCTGCGCAAGTTCGCTCGCCCCGACGCCGAGCGGCGCCTGGTGCGCGTGCAGGAGGGCCTCGACGCGGCGCTCAACCTCCTGCGTCGCCGCACCGACGGCCGTCTCGACATCGCCCGCGTCTACGCCGGCACGCCGAGCGTCGACGGCTATCCGGGACAGCTCAACCAGTGCTTCTTCAATCTGCTGCTCAACGCCATCGAGGCGGCGCGCTCGGAGGTGTGGGTCGTGTTGCGTCAGCGGGAGGAGTCGGGCGGCATGGAGCTCGTCATCAGCGACGACGGCGACGGGGTCGACGCGGCCGATCAGGATCGCATCTTCCAGCCTTTCTTCACCACCAAGTCGAGGGCCGCCGGCCTCGGGCTCACGGTGTCGCGCGCCATCGTGCAGCGCCACGGGGGCTCCTTGACGCTCATCTCCGAGCCGGGCCGCGGCGCTACCGTGCGCGTGACGCTGCCCCCGTCCGCACCCGATCCCGACGGCGGAGCAGGGCAGTGAGCGGCCGCGTCCTCATCTTCGACAGCGACACGGTGCGCCTGGGCCGCCTGGTGCAGGCGGTCACGCAAGCGGGGGGCGAGCCGTTCGAGGCCGCAAGCGCGGCGGCAGCGGTACGCGCCGCCGCCGGCTGCGACCTGGTGCTGCTCGCGGGCGAAGAGGGCCTGTCGGCGCTGTCGGCGATCTCCGCCGCGCACCCGTCGCTGCCGCGGATCAGCATCGTCGGTCCCGTGGGCGCCGCCGACGCCGAGCGGCTCGTCGACGCCATCCGCGGCGCGCTCGTGCACCATCGCCCGGCGGCGGCCGACTTCGAGGCGCTCACGCGCGATCGCCTCACCGGCGCGCTCGGCTGGCACTACTTCCGCCTGCGCCTCGGCGAGGAGCTCGATCGGGCCGGCCGCTACACGCGCGCGCTCTCGCTCCTTTTGGTCGACCTCGACGATCTGCGCGGCCTGAACGACCGCCTCGGCCGCGCTGCGGGCGATTTCGCGCTCGCATCGGTCGCCTCGGCCCTCATCACCGGCGCGCGCTCGGTCGACTTCGTCGGCCGCTGGGCCGGCGGCGCCTTTGGCCTGCTGCTGCCCGAGACGGCCGTCGGGGCCGCCTACGGGCTCGCGGAGCGGCTGCGCGCAGATCTCGGCTGCCCGCCGGCTGCCCGCGCCGCCGCAGCTCTTGCACCCGAGCCGCCCGCTGCGGGTGACGATGAGCTGCGGCGTCGCGTCTCTATATAAGGAGGGCGCCCCGCATCCAGACACGCTGCTGGCCCGCGCCGACCACGCGCTGTGGCGGGCCAAGCTCGGCGGTCGCAACCGATCGATCGTGGACTAGGCGCGACGCTTGCCGGCCCTCTCGTTTCACGCCACGCCCTGGATGGCCGCCTACTTCGCCTCTGGCCTCGTCGGCGTCCTGCTCACGTCCCTGGTCAACGCCCGAGGCCGCGGGCCGGTGCGCGCGCGGCTGGCGCTGCTGTTGATCGGCGTCAGTGCCATCCTCTTCACCACCGGCACCGTCTTCGCCGCCAACGACGAACGCACCGCCACGCTCGCCGTGCGCGTCTCGCAAGCAGTGGTCGTCTGGCTGCCCTATTTCGGCATCCGCTTCGCGAGCTCGCTGGCGCGCAAGTCGATGCCGATCCTGACGCGCTTGACGCTGGTGGTGGCACCGATCGCCACCGCGCTGACGCTCGGCACGCCCTGGATCATCGCCGGCACCCGCCGCTACCCCTACGGCTACGCCGGGGTCGCCGGCCCGCTGTATCCGCTCATCCTGGCCGAGATGCTCACCCTCAACGCCGTTCCGCTGGTGCTCTTCGACGCGCTCCGCGACGAGCAGCGCACGCTCGAGCGGCGCCAGCTCGCCGACGTGCTCGCCGCCGCCGCCGTCGGCATGTTCGCCTTCGTCGACATCCTGCCGGTCATCGGCATCGATGCGCCGCCGGTTGGCTTCGTCGGCCTGCTCGGCGCCGCCGGCGGCCTGCTCATGGCCATCGTGCGCCATCGCTTCCTCGACATCCGCATGGCGATGCGCCGCGCCCTGTGGTGGATCGCCTCCACCCTCGGGGGTGGGGCGCTCATGGTCGCGGTGGTCGGGCCGCTCGGGCGCCTCACCGGCGGCCGCCGCCTGCCGCTCGGCTTCGTCGTCGCCGCGGCGCTGCTCCTCATGCGGGTCTGGATCGGCCTCGGCCAATCGCGCCTCGATCGTCTGGTCGGCCGGCGGCGCCGCGACCTCGACGCCGAGATGGCCCAGCTCACCGACTCCGCAGCGACGCTGCAGACCACCGAGGAGCTCGGCCGCGCCGTCGATCGCTTCCTGGCGGCGCTCGATCGCCGTCTGTCGGCGCTGGTGGTCCTCGAGCCGTCGGGGCGCCCCCGGGTCACCTGGTCGGCCTGGGGCTCGGTTCCGGCGCCGGCGCGCGCCTCGCCCCTGTTTGCCGATCTGTTCCAGGCCCGCCTGCTGGTCTCGCGCGACCTGGTGCGCGGCGGCGGCAGCGTCGAGATCCAGCGCGCCTGCGTGCGCTGGGGCGCCGAGTACCTCGGCCCGCTCATCGACGGCGAGGAGCTGCTCGGCATCATCGCCATCGCGCCCAAGGCCGGCGGCGGAATCGCCGACGCTCTGGAGCTCGAGGCGCTCGATCGCATGTGCCTCACCATCACGGCCGCCCTCGCCTCGGCGCGCCTCTACGAGCGGCTGCGCGGCCTGCACGACGAGCTGGAGGAGAAGGCCGACGCCCGTCAGGTCTCGCTCGCCAAGGCGCTGCGCGATCTGCGCGGCGCCGAGCAGCGCCTGGTGCAGTCGGAGAAGCTGGCCGCCCTCGGCCAGATCGTCGGCGGCGTGGCCGCAGATCTGGCCGACGAGGTCCGCGGCGTCCACACCCGCGTCGCCGAGGTGCGCTCGCACACCGAGACCGTCGCCCGCGCCGTCGCCGACCGGCTCGAGCGCGAGCCCACCCTCGCCGACGACGAGCTGCGCGACATGTCACGCGATCTCGTGCCCCTGCTCGACGCCGTCGGCGAAGGTGGCCGCCGCGCGCTCGCCATCGCGCACGATCTGTCGCGATTCGCCCCCACCGCCGACGTCGACGGGGCCCCGCGGGAGCGCACCCCGGCTCGCATCGAGGAGCTGGTCGACGCCACACTCAAGCTGTGTGCCGGCCACCTGCGCCAGATCAGCGTCGTGCGGCAGTACGATCCCGAGCTGCCCCCGGTGGCCGTGGAGAGCGGCCCGCTCGGCCAGGTCGTGCTCAACCTCGTCCTCAACGCCACGCAGGCGATGCGCGGCGTCGGCACGCTCACGCTCGCCACCCGCCGCTGCGAGCTCGAAGGACGCCCGGGCGGCGGCATCGAGCTGGCGGTGCGCGATACCGGCCCCGGCATCGCCCCCGAGATTCTGCCCCGCATCTTCGAGCCGTTCTTCTCGACCAAGGGCCACACCCTCGGCACCGGCCTCGGACTCAGCGTCAGCTACGGCATCGTCGAGCGCCACGGCGGGCGCATCCACGTCGAGTCCGCGCTCGGCGCCGGCACCACCTTTCGCATCCAGCTCCCGCTCGGCGGCCACGCCTGATCGCGACGCGCGGGCGCCGCTGCGCTGGGGCAGTGCAACCGCAGTTTACCGGTGGGGTGAGGAGTCTCCCCCCCACAAGGGGGGTTCCGTAGGCCCACTGAGGACACTAGACCCCGTCGAATCGCGCACTTCCACGCGGTTTTTCGCTGGCGCGCAACTTGAAGTGTGGCCGAACGACACCGGACACCCAAAGGAGCCCGCGATGCGCCGTAGACACTCGATCCTCCCAATCGCCTTCGCCGCGACCCTGATCGGCGGTTGCCTCGGTTCCTTCGGCGGCACCCCCGGCGAAGGCACCGGCACTTCGACCGGCAGCGGCAGCGATCCCGGCAGCAGCAGCAGCACCGGCTCGGGCAACGGCGCGCAGCCGGGCGCCGGCGACCCGGCTCCGGCTCCCGACCCGACACCGACGATGCCTCCCGCCGTGCAGGGCAGCTTTACGGCGGCGCTCGACAAGGCGACCGACTCGATCCGTCTCAACGAGACCAAGAGCTACACGCTGACGCTGACCCCGTCGGGCGGCCTCACCGGCGGCGTCACCCTCGCGCTCGACAATCCGCCGGCCGGCGTCACCGCCGTCTTCACGCCGGCGACCGTCAACATCACCGATGCCAACCCGGTCACCGTCCAGGTCGACGTGAGCGTGGCGTCCGACGCGACCTCCACGACCTCGGCCGCGCTGGCCATCAAGGCCACCTCGGGCATGATCGACGCCTCCGCCAGCCTCGGCCTCACCGTCCCGGCCGAGCTGCTCATCCAGATCGCCAAGGGCGTGCAGATCGGCACCGCCGCATCGCCGAACGCCACCGCGTTCGGCATGTCGGGCACGATGAACGTCAAGTACGTCCCGGGCCTGAAGGTCACCTTCGTCAACAACGACGGTATCAACCACGAGATGCACATGCAGGGCACGGCCAACACCGCCGGCATCGCGCACGAGACCGGCCCGCTCATGGCCAACGCCGCCAATGTCTACACCTCGACGATCACCGGGCCGATCCTGATCAAGGCGGGCGACTGGCGCTGCCACATCCACGCCAACATGCTCGGGTTCAACATCAACATCCAGTAGTCGCCGCTTCGCACCGCGCCGGGCCCGCGAGTCAGTTCGATCGCGGGCCCGTTTTCTTTCTCCGCCGCTCAGCGCCCGTAGATGACCCACCCCGACTGGTCGGAGGTGACGACCAGGTCCTCCCTGCCGTCGCCGTCGACGTCGGTGTGGTTGCCGCTGCGCATCTCCTTGCCGAAGCGCGAATCGCCGGTCGACGGGCTGACCAGCGTCCCCACGTGCGCCAGCGGGCGGCCGGCGAACAGCTCGACCTGCCCCGGCCCGTTGACCGTCGTCGTGGCCGAGACGGCCAGCGCCGGCGCGCCCGCCTTGTAGCTGCCGAAGCAGGCGATCACGGCTGGCTGCATGGTCGCCACGTCGAGGCTGTTGGCCGCGGTGTCGCCGAGCGGCATGGCCGCCGTCGCCACGATGCCGGCGGCGCTGCCGTAGTAGACCTGGCCGTGCTCGGTCGCGCCGCCGTTCCACGTGGGCAACAGGCCGACGTCGCCGTAGCCGTCGAAGTCGACGTCGCAGCCGGCGGCCTGGCGCCCCCAGCGGTAGCGCTCCGCCGCGGTCACCGTCGTCGGCGCGTAGTACTCGGTGAAGGTCGTCGAGTTGCTCGAGTCCAAAAGGGGCGCCGTCGGGCGCCCGGTGATGACGCGCAGCCCGCCGGCGGCCATGTGCGCCGCGTCGCACGTCGTTCCCGACGCCGGCGGATTGATGCCGGGATCCTGGACGACCCAATCGGCGTCGCCGTCCTTATTGAAGTCGGTCATGGCGATGCTGATGGTCGGATCGCAGGGGGAGCCCTGGTGCGGATAGTCCTGTGCCGGCTGGCCACCCATGTTCTGGTTGACGCGAGCGCCGCCGGGGATGAGGACCGCCGTGTTGGCGTTGAGGCTCCAGACCGTGGCGATGTCGGCCTTGCCGTCGCCGTTGAAGTCGCCGACGTCGAAGACCTCGCCCATGTGCTGGCCGTAGTTCAGGTTGCCGACGATGGTGATGGTCGGCGGGGGCGCGCCGCGCGCGCCGCCGAAGATGACGGTGAACTGCCCCTGATTCGGCGACGAGCCCGCCATCGTCGCGTTCCAGTAGTCGTTCGCCGGATCGGCGAAGATGATGTCGGCGTGGCCATCGCCGTCGAAGTCGCCGCCCTTGCACGAGTAGAGGATGCCGCCCGGGTTCGTCGCCGCGATGTCGAACGTGTCCACGCGCCCGGTCCCGCTCGCCGCGTCGAGCGGCAACCCGGTCGCCGCGCCGTAGAGGATCTGGATGTGATACTTGCCGGTGGCGCCGGCCGCGTCGCCGGTGCAGGTGGCGAGATCACCGAAGCCGTCCTTGTCGAAGTCGCCGATCGGCACCGCCGTGAGCACCGGATTGCCGGCGACCAGGATGGGGTCGGCCGCGTTCTTCACGGTGACGACCAGGTCGTAGGTCGCCGCACGCGCCGCATCCTCCGGCGTCGCCGTGATCTTGACGGTGTAGGTGCCGGCGTCGGTGTAGCTCGGCGTCCACGTCAGCTTTCCGGCAGCGCCGTTGGGCGCGAACATCGCGTTGCCCGGCAGGTTGCTCGCGGTCAGCGTGACGTTGGTGCCGAGCGGATCGGTGGCGCTGAGATCGACGCTGAGCGCCGCCAATTCGTCGACGGTGACCGGATCGAGCCCGGTGACGACCGGCGGGTTCATGACTGCCATGTCGCCGCCGCCGCCGCCGTCGCCGCCCGCGCCACCGCCGCCAGTCTCGTCGAGCGTGAAGGTCACCGATCCGCGCCCCCCGGTCAGGGTCACGCTGCGGGTGTCGCTGGCGACGGTGTTGCCGCCGCGGATCCCGTCGACCTGCACGTCGAACGGCGAGCTCGGCACGTTGTCGCCGATCAAGATGGCGAACTGCGCCGGCAGCTTGATCGTACCGGACGGCGCCTGGGTCAGGGTCACGCGTCCATCGGGCAGCGTCACGCGTGTCTGCGTCAGATCGTGAGCGTTCCCCTGGACGTGCGCCGAGATGCAGGTCCCGCTCTTGCCCGCGCACGGATCGGGGGTGCCGCAGGCGCTCCAGACGAGGGCGAAGCAGATGATGTACCGCATCAGAACCTCGCGTCCGACAAGACTCTGCACGTTGCTGCGCGTACCATACACGACGCCGACGACCACGCCGGCCACGGCGACGGCGGCCACGCCGCCGATGACACCCCAGAACCACGCCTTTTTGTAGACCGGGCGTCGGTCGGGTTGTGCCACGAGATCGGCGCGGGTCGTCGTCGTCGATCCGGTCGTCACCGACGCCGCGGCCGGCTTTTGCGCCGCGGGTCCCGCGGGCGCTCCCGGCGGCGGCGCCGTCGTCGTCGACTCGGCCGACGACTTCTGCTTGTCGACGATCTCCTGGAGCGCCGCGATGTGGCGCTCGACCTCGTCCCGGTTCTTGGCCTCCGGGTTGACGCGCAGATACTTCTGATAGAACGAGAGCGCCTTGTCCGGCCGCTTCGACAAGCGATAGGCCTGCGCGATGTTGTAGAGGAACTCCGGCGCCGGCTTGGCCCGAAAGCCGCGCTCCCACTCCTCGATGGCAGCGTCGTACTCCTCGAGGTGATAGTGCGCCATTCCCTTGCCGTAGGCCTCGCGCGCCACGCTCGCGTCGTCGTCGGCCGCCCGCGCCGGCGACGGCGCCCACGCCACCAACAGTGTCACCAGTCCCAGAGCCCCCGCTGTACGCATCCCCCCATGGTACTTCGCCAGCCGCTGGGCGGGAATGGGCACTATAGTTTCCGCATGCCGCAGGAATTTGCCGCATACATCGCCGGCCACTGGACCCACACCGTCGAGCGGCGCGAGCTGCGCGCGCCGTTCGACGGCAGCCACTTCGCCACCGTACACCTGTGCGGCCCGGCCGAGCTCGAGGAGGCCATCGCCGCCGGCCGGCGCGCCGCCCCGACCGTCGCCGCGCTCTCGTCATACGAGCGGGCGTCGATCCTGCGCGCCGTCGCCGCCGGCGTGCGCGCGCGCCGCGAGGAGCTGGCGCTCGGCATGTGCTACGAGTCGGGCAAGCCCATCGGCGACGCCTTCGGCGAAGTCGACCGCGCCGAGCACTGCTTCGAGATCGCCGCCGCCGAGTGCGAGCGCATCTACGGCGAGGTCATCCCGCTCGACCTGCGCCCGGCGTCGGCCGGCCGCTGGGGGCTGACGCGCCGCTTTCCCCGTCGGCCTCGTCGCCGGCATCGCGCCGTTCAACTTCCCGCTCAACCTGGCGGTGCACAAGATCGCGCCGGCGATGGCGGCCGGCTGCCCCATCGTCCTCAAGCCCGCCACGCAGACGCCGACCTCGACGCTGCGGCTGGCCGAGATCATCGACGCCACCGCCTGGCCCAAGGGCGCGCTCTCGGTCGTTCCCGCCTCGCGCGAAGCGGCCGACGTCCTCACCACCGACGAGCGCATCGCGCTGGTCAGCTTCACCGGCTCGGCGGAGGTCGGCTGGCGCATCAAGGCGCGCGCCGGCAAGAAGAAGGTGGTGCTCGAGCTCGGCGGCAACGCCGCCGCCATCGTCGACGAATCGGCCGATCTCGACTTCGTCGTCCCCAAGCTGGTCTACGGCGCCTTCAGCTACGCCGGCCAGAAATGCATCAGCGTGCAGCGCATCTTCGTGCACGCGCGGCGATGGGACGACTTCGTCCCCGCCTTCGTCGAGGCCGCGCGCCGCGTCCAAGGTCGGTGATCCGCGCGACGCCGAGGTGCTGGTCGGCCCGATGATCGACGAGGCCAACGCCCGGCGCGTCGAGAGCTGGATCGACGAGGCGCGCCGCCTCGGCGCCGAGGTGCTGCTGGGCGGCAAGCGGCAGGGGAGCCTGGTGCCGCCAACCGTGTTGACAGGAGTCCCGCGCGGGGCCCATCTCGATCGTGACGAAGCGTTCGGCCCCACCGTCAACCTCGAGCGCGTCGTGGACTTCGACGAAGCGATCGCGCGCGTCAACGACTCCGACTTCGGCCTGCAGTGCGGCGTGTTCACCCGCGATCTGGTCCACGCCTGGCGCGCCTTCGAGCGCATCACCGTCGGTGCGGTGATCATCAACGACGCGCCCAGCTACCGCATCGACCACATGCCCTACGGCGGCGTCAAGGACTCGGGCTTCGGCCGCGAGGGTCTCCGCTGGTCGATCGAAGACATGACCGAGCTGCGCCTGCTGGTCGTCGCCATGCCGCCCAGCGACGGTTTTACAAAGTCGCGCTGAGCGCGTAGCCTGGTGGGGTGCAAACGAAGTTGGCAGTGGCCGAGATCTGGAACGGCCGTTGGCGGCTCGACCGCCCGCTCGGCGGCGGTGCCGACGCGACGCTCTTCGCCGCCACCGATCTGCAGCGAAGGCCGCCCGGTAGCGCTCAAGGTCTTGCACGCGTCGCTCGACGAGGAGGCGCGCCAGCGGCTGCGCTGGGAGTTCGCCGTGCTGGCCGCGATCGAGCATCCGCACCTGGTGCGCGTCTTCGATCTCGACAGCGCCGACGGCCGCCCGTTCTTCACCTGCGAGCTGTGCGACGGCCCGCCGCCAACCCGGTTGACCGCCCAGCCGCCGACGGAGCGTGCACGGGCCCTGTGCCAGCTCCTCGCCGAGGTGGCGAGCGCGCTCGAGGCGCTGCACCGGCGCGGCCTCGTCCACCGCGACGTCAAGCCGTCCAACCTGCTCACCGACGGCGCCGGCCGGACGCGTCTCGGCGATCTCGGGCTGTCGTCGCTGCGCGGCGCCGCCGGCAGCGCGCGCGGCACGCCGGGCTTCCTCGCCCCCGAGGCGCTCTTCGGCAGCGCCGACGCGCGCGCCGATCTCGTGGTCGCTCGGCGCCACCGCCTATGCGCTGTGGTGCGGCGCGCCTCCGTTCGTCGCCGCGCACGTCGACGAGCTCGTGCGCGCGTTCAAGACTGCCCGACCGCCGCCGCTCGTCGACGCTCCCTCCGGGCCTCACGCAGTTGATCGATCGCCTGCTGGCGGTCGATCCGGCAGGCGCGACCCTCGTCGGCGCGCGCGGTGGTCGACGAGGCGCGCCGGCTCGGCGCCCGCCTCGACGGCACACTCGACCGCGCCCGCGCGGCGCCGACCCTGTGCAACCCGGCGCTGGTCGGACGCGAGCGCGAGCTGGCGACGCTGCTGGCGGCGCTCGGCCCGGCGCGCCTCGTGCTGCTCGAAGGTGCGCCCGGCGCCGGCAAGAGCCGCCTCGTCGACGAAGCGCGCCGCGTCCGCCAGCTCGACGACGCCGGCGCCGGCCGCGCGGCGCTGCCGTGGAGCCGCTTCGGCGACGGGCGCCGCCGGTCGTCGCCCTGGGCGCGTTCGCCGACGCGCCGGCGGTGCTGCACGTCGAGCGCGTCGTCGAGCCGCGCGCCGAGGAGCTGGTGACCCTCGCCGCCGCACGGCGCCGCCGCGCTCTCGACCGTGATCGCCGAGGTGGAGCAGGGCGCGCTGCCCGCCCTCGCCGGTGACGGCGTCGTCCGCATCCGGCTGGCGCCCGCTCGACGAGCCCGCGATCGCGCGCCTGTGCGCGTCGATGCTCGACGACGTCGACGCCGCCTTTGCCGCGCGCGGTCCACGCGCCTCGGGCGGCAACCCACGCCTCGCCGTCGAGATCGTGCGCGCCGCCAGCGCGCGTGCCGCCGCTGCGTCCGACCGCCAACGACGTCGGCAGCCTCGACGGCCGCGACCTCGCGGCCCTGGTCGCCGGCGACGCTGGCGCGGCTGTCGCCGCTGGCGCGCGGCGTCGCCGGACGCTCTGGCGGTCGCCGGCCGCCCGCCGCCGTCGGCGAGCTGGCCGCGCTCCTCGACGCCAATCCCGCCGGCCAGCTGGGCCGCCGCGCTCGAAGCGCGCGCCGCCGGCGTCGTCGACGTCGACGAGCCCACCGGCCTGCTGCACTTCCCGTCGACCGCGCACGCCGAGGCCGCCTACGCCGCGCTCCCGGCGCGCCGCCGCCTCGGCGCTGCATCGCCGCGCCCTGGCGCTCACGGCGCCGCCGACGCCGCCGTCGATCGCGCGCGCCACCTGGTCGCGCTCGCCGCGCCCGACGCCGCCGAGGCCGCGTCGCTGGCGGGCGAGCGGCTGGTCGAGCGCGGCGCGCTGCGCGCCGCCCTCGCGATGCTCGAGGACGCCGAGCGGCTCGGCGCCGGCGCGTGCGCCTGCGCGCCGCCCTGCGCCTCGGTCAGGCGCGCACGCTCGTCGGTGACTACGGCGGCGCGCTCGCCGCGCTGGCGCCGGTCGAGGCGGCGGACGACGAGCCTCTGTTGCGCGTCGAGGCCGGCGTCGCGGCCGCCCGTGCGCTGCAACGCGCCGGCGATCTCGGCGCCGCCGAGGCGCGCCTGCGGCCGATCATCTGCCGCGGCCCCGTCGCGCGCCACCACGCCGGCGCGCGCGCGACGAGGCGCGTGGCCTGCTACGGCCGCGATCCTCGTCGACCGTGGCGACTACGAGCGCGCGGCCGAAGTCTGCGCCTCTAGCGAGCAGCCGTGCGGCGCCGTCGCCGAGGCGCGCGGCCTCGGCTGCCTCTACCTCGGCCGCCTCGACGAGGCCGACGCCGCCTTCGCCGCGGTCGAGCGCGCCGGCCGCCGACCACGCCCCGTCGCTGGCCCGCGCCCGCTCGCTGCGCGGCATGGTCGCGCACAGCCGCGACGCGCTCGCCGAGGCCGCCGAGCTGTACCAATCGGCCGCGACACTCGCGCGCCGGGCCGACGATCTGCACGGCGCCGCCATCTACGCCATGAACCTCGGTGCCATCTTGCGCGAGGCGGCCGAGTACGAGCGCGCGCTCGAGCCGACCGCCGACGCCGCGCGTGACCTGGGCCGGCTCGGCAAGCGCGCCGAGCGCGCCTTCGCCCTGTTCAACTACGGCAACCTGCTGCTGTCGATCGGCGACCTCGAAGGCGCCGGGCGTGCCGCCGACGAGGCGGAGTCGCTCGCCCGCGCCGCCGACGCGACCCGCGAGCTCGGCTACGCGCGGCTGCTCTCCGGCGACCTCCTGCGGCGTCGTGGCGAGCGCCAGCGCGCCGTCGCCGCCTACCGCGCCGGCGCCGCGGCCCTGGCCGGCGCCTCCGGCGCCGATCGCCTGGTTGCCGCGCTCAACCTGGCCGAGGCGCTCGCCGACAGCGGCGAAGCGGCCGCTGCTCGCGCCACCCTCTCGGAGGCGCGGGCGCTCGCTGCAGCCGCCAACCAGGTTGACACCTGGATCCTCCCGGCGCTACGCGTCGCCCTGCAGCTCGGCGATCCGATCGATCCGGCGCGCCTGGCCGAGCTCGGCCGGCTGCGGGAGGTCGCGGCCCGCAGCGCGCGCCGCGACCTGGCGTTCCGGGCCGATCTCACCTGCGCGCGCGCCCACCTCCGTCGCGGCCATCTGCGCCCCGCGCTCGCTTGCTGCAAACGCGCCGACCAGACCTGGAAGGAGATCCGCATGCGCACCCCCGAGCTCCGCCGCGAGGCCCTCGACGAGGATCCCGACGCCCGCCGCCTGCGCGAGCTACTCTCCGTCGGTGAGGCGGCGGACGAGCGCAAACCGTCGCCGCCGCCGGCCGCGCCCTCGTTGGAGCCGCTGCGCAAGCTGCTCTCGATCAACAAGCGGCTCAACTCGGAGCAGCGCCTGCCGGTGCTCCTCGATCTCATCCTCGACACCGTGCTCGACCTCACCTCCGCCGAGCGCGGCTTCATCCTGCTCACCGGCGCCGCCGGCGCCTGGCGCGTCGAGGCGGCGCGCAACATCGCGCTCGGCCCCACCGGCGAAGCGGGGGATGTCGACCGCGGCGAGAAGAGCAGCTCGTTGACCGCCCAGGCCGCCGCCGGCGCGTTCTCGCGCAGCATCGCCGAGCGCGCCGCCCGCGAAGGTATCCCCATCGTCACGCTCGACGCTGCCGGCGATCAGCGCTTCGAGGCGGCGCTCAGCGTCTCCGATCTGAAGCTGCGCTCGGTCCTCGCCGTTCCGCTGGCGGTCAAGGGCCGCGTGGTCGGCTGCGTCTACGCCGACCACCGCCTGCGCGCCGGCGCCTTTGGCGACGCGGAGGTGGCGCTGGTCTGCGATCTGGCCGAGCAGGCGGCCATCGCCGTCGAGAACGCGCGGCTGCTCGCCGACTTCGCCAAGGCGCAGCGCGAGATCGACGCGCTCAACCGCGAGCTGCGACAAGAGGTCGCCAAGCAGGCGGTCGAGCTCGGCGAGCTGCACAAGGAGGTGCGCACCAGCCGCGCTGCGCTCTCGGTCCGCTACGACTATGACAACCTGATTGGCAGGACGCCGCGCATGCTCGAGCTGTTCCGTCTGCTCGACCGCGTCACCGACACCGCGCTGCCGGTGGTCATCTACGGCGAGAGCGGCACCGGCAAGGAGCTGGTCGCGCGCGCCATCCACCACAACGGCCCGCGTCGCGGCAAGGCCTTCGTCTCCGAGTCGTGTGCGGCGATTCCCGAGACCCTGCTCGAGGCGGCCCTGTTCGGCCACGTGCGCGGCGCCTTCACCGGCGCCGACGCCGAGCGCCGCGGCCTGTTCGAGGTCGCCGACGGCGGCACGCTCTTCCTCGACGAGGTGGGCGAGATGCCCGCGTCGATGCAGGTCAAGCTCCTGCGCGTGCTCCAGGAGGGGGAGTTCCGCCGCGTGGGCGGCGAGAAGACGATCAAGGTCGACGTACGCGTGCTCGTCGCCTCCAACCGCGATCTGGGCCGCCTGGTCGAGGAGGGTAAGTTCCGCGAGGATCTGTTCTACCGGCTCAACGTCGTGCGCGTCGCTCTGCCGCCCCTGCGCGAGCGGCGCGACGACATTCCGCTGCTCGTCGAGCACTTCCTGCGCAAGTTCGCCGACGAGAACAAGCGCCCGCCGCGCCGCATTGCCCGCGCCGCTCTGCACAAGCTCATCGGCTATCGCTGGCCGGGCAACGTGCGCGAGCTGGAGAACGAGATCGTGCGCGCGGCGTCGCTCGGCGGCGAGGTCATCTCCGTCGAGGATTTGTCGCCACAGGTCGCCGCCGGCGAGCCCGAGGCGGCGCTGGAGTCACCCGACGATCTGACCCTCAAGCATCGGGTCGAGCGCCTCGAGCGCACGCTCCTGCGCGAGGCGCTCCATCGCGCCGGGGGCAACCAGACCCAAGCGGCGCGCCTGCTCGGCCTGTCGCGCTTCGGCCTGCAAAAGAAGATGCGCCGCTACGACCTCGACGCCTGAAGGGGGGAGGCATGACAACCACGCCTCACGGGCTGCCAACCAGGTTGACAGCTTCGCCAACCGCTCGACGCCACGCCCCAGGTGGGACGCGGGGTTGCGCTTCCCCGCCCGGTGGCGCGAGGCTTGCTTGAGGTACGACCGGATGCCCAGATTCGTTTCACGGCTGCGGATCGCTCTCGGTGCCACGGCGCTGCTGCTCGGCCTGTGTACGGCCTGCTACACGCCGTCGGTGCCGCTGCCGCCGCCGCTCGTCGAGAACATGCAGTTCACCACCGGGCAGACGGCGGGCACCGTGGTCTTGACCAGCCCCGCCGAGCCGCAGATCGGCGCCGCCCGCTTCTCCATCTTCAACGCTTCGCAGGGGACCGGTGTCATCTTCGTCTCCAACAGCGACGGCAGCTTCACGTCGCCGCCATTCCCCGGCAACGAAGGCGACTACATCCAGATCTCCTACGAGGTGGGAAACGACAGCGCCGATCGCTGCACGACGCTCCACGTCGGCGGCTCGCTGACCGGCTCCACCTGCAACTAGGCGGACCCCGCTTCCCGTGATCACCGGGGCGGCGCACATGAGCGCACCTTGCTTGCCCGGTTCACTGCCCTACCTACCGCAAAGTGAGCCGGTTGGTCCTTCCGGGGGATGTTCCGTGAGCGCGGTTTCGTATGGTCACGGCGCGCTGCCGCTCTTGCTCGTCGTGGAGGACCTGGAGGACCTCTACGAGCTCTATTCCGACTTTCTCGCCGGGGCCGGCTATGCGGTCGCCGGTAGCTCGTCGGGCGAGCAGGCGATCGAGGATGCGCGCCGCCTGGTGCCCGATCTCATCATCATGGATCTCGGGCTGCCGCGCATGAACGGCTGGGAAGCGATCCAACAGCTCAAGTCGGAGCCGGCGACGTGCCACATCCCGGTGCTGGCGCTCACCGGCCACGTGCAGCGGCGCTTCGGGGAGCTCGCGCGCCAGGCCGGTGCGGACTGCCTCCTGCTCAAGCCATGCCCGCTGAGGCAGCTGCTGGACGAGATCGAGCGCCTGCTGAGCCGCGAGGCGGGCCTCGACCAACAACGTCCGTGAGTCGATCGCGAGAGAGGAGAGCGCGAGCTAGCGGGTCTGGCGTGCAGTCGTCGGCAGCATGAAGGTTAGGCCGACGCCGAAGAAGATGTTGTTCTGCGCCCCCTCGTCCGAGGAGTCGAGCTTGCGATCGCCGTTGACGTCGAGGCCGCCCGGGTTGGCGCCGACGATGTAGTCGCGCAGCTCGAACTGCATGCCGAACCACTCGTTGAAGTAGATGTGCGCGCCGACGCCGATCTCGCCGCCGATCTTGAGCCCATCGAAGTGGCCGTTGAGCGTGTTCGGGTCCGAGGCTCCGACGCTGGCGTTCGGCTTGCCGGTCACGTCGACGGTGCTGCAGCACCTGGAGGTGTAGTCGACGAAGCCGATGCCGCCGTTGACGTAGAGGTCGTAGTTGACGAACAGCGCCGAGAAGAAGGCGATCTTGCCGTAGAACGGCGTGACCTGCGCGTAGGCCGAGAAGATGGCCTGGATTCCCATGACGTGATCGTCGTGGATCTGCAGGTTCGGCTGCGGACCCGAGTACGAGTTGTACGCGTTGGTCGGCAACGCCGCGCGCACCTTGTCCTCGAGCGCGGTGTTGGCGTTGAGCGTGTACACGCCCTGCACGCCGACCGCCAGCCAGTCGGTGAGGTGGAACTGCAGGTTGATGCCCGGCCCGAAGGCGTGCTTGTAGTCTTGGTTGATGGAGGTGACGAACTGGGGCGTCGCCTCGAAGCGCAGCTTGCGCAGAAGGAGGCGCCGCCGCACCGCCGGCTGTCCTTCGAGCGGGTTGCGGCGTTCGGCGCGCGCCGTCTGAGGCAACAGCGTCGGCAGCGCCAGCAGAACCAGGAGGGGAAGAAGTCGCGTCCGCATCATTCTCCTCGCTAGCGCGTGTACTTGTACTCGAAGCCGGTCGGCAGGAACATGCCGACACCGACGCCGAAGACAAGGTTCTGAATGAAGTTGGAATCACCCTTGGGCGGTGGCGCGGCGCCGACCGCCGAGCCGCGCGTCGCGGGCTCGAGCGAATCCACGAACATGTAGTCTTTGAGGTAGGCGTGAATCGCCAGCCACTTGGTGAGGAACAGTCGCGTGCCGATGTCGACGTGCCACTGGATGTCGTAGTTGGTGGCGGCGCGATCGGCGGGGTCGCGCGTGATCCACTCGGTCTGGATCACGCCCAGGCCCGCCTGCACGTAGCCCTCCCACTGGAAGATCCAGCGGTCGAAGAGGGCGAACTTGCCGTAGAACGGCACGTACCCGAAGTTCAGGTTCGCGTTCCACAGGTAGTGGTTCACCGACGGCAGGATGCGGTCGTCGAGGCCGCGGAGGAAGTAGTGCTCCTGCTGCTGGGGCACGTAGTAGGTTCCTTCGAGGCCGAGGTTGAGCGTCTCGGACAGGAAGAAGTTGATGATGCCGCCGAACCCGTGGTGGCGATACAGCGAGTTGTTGATGGTGACGTTGTACGTCGGGATGAACTCGACGCGGTGGTACTTGAGGATCTTTCGCCGGGGCACGACCACGATGTCGCGCCAGGAGATCGATCCCAGCTTGCCCTTTTCGCCCTGCTCGGCCTGCTGGGCCGCTCCGCCGCCCTCCCCGGGCGGTGTCGGCTCCGCGCCCGGCGGCGTGGGCTCGCTTCCCGGCGGCGCCGGCTCGCTTCCCGGCGGCGATGGCTCGCTGCCGGGCGGCGATGGTTCGCTCGCAGGGGGCGTCGGCTCCTGCGCGCGCGCCATGCGGAAGGTTCCGCACAGAACCGCTGCCGCGCATAGGGCGACCAAGCTCGCCCGGCCATCGAATCTTCGCATGCTCACCTCGCGTGACACCGCATTCGAGAGCCCAAATACACTGCAATATCAGCTGCTTACAGCGTTTCAGCCAGCGTTTCGGCGACTATATCATGTGCTTTTTTTCACAATCAAGTTATTTACGTATCGAATTCACTGATTTCGGGTTTGGGAATCGCACACTGGACTCATCACTACTGCGCGTCTGTTTCGTAGAGCGCCGTGACGAATTCGTGGGCAACGAAGGGGCGCAGATCGGCGACCTTTTCGCCGATGCCGATGAAGCGAACCGGAACCTGCAGCTCGTCGCAGATACCGAGGATGACGCCGCCCTTGGCGGTGCCGTCGAGCTTGGTCAGCACGATGCCGGTGATGTCCATCGCCTGCTTGAAGGTGGCCGCCTGGGCGATCGCGTTCTGTCCGTTGGTCGAGTCGAGCACGAGGAAGGTCTCGTGGGGCGCGTCCGGTAGCGCCTTCTTCATCACGCGGCGGATCTTCTCCAGCTCGTCCATCAGGTTGTCTTTGGTGTGCAGGCGGCCGGCGGTGTCGCAGATGACCACGTCGTAGCCCTCGGCCTGGGCCCGCTTGACGCCGTCGAAGATGACCGACGACGGATCGCTGTTCTCCTTGCCGCGGACCACCGGGGCGCCGGTGCGCTGGCCCCAGATCTCGAGCTGCTCGGTGGCGGCGGCGCGGAAGGTGTCGCCGGCGGCGAGGATCACCTTCTTGCCCTCGGCGGTCCAGCGGGCCGCGAGCTTGCCGATGGTGGTGGTCTTGCCGACGCCGTTGACGCCGATGGTGAGGACCACGAACGGCTTGGCCCGCGTGATGTCGAGCGGGCCCGCCTTGGCCTGCGCGCGCTCCAGGATCGCCTCGGACTCGGTGCGGATGACGTTCCAGACGGCGTCGGCGTCCTTGAGCTCGTTGCGCGACAGCGACCCCTTGACCGCTTCGAACAGCTTGTGCGCGGTCTTGGCGCCGATGTCGGCGGTGAACAGGATCTCTTCGAGCTCGGCGACCAGGGCCTGATCGATCTGCTTCTTGCCGATGAGCCCGCCGATGCGCGCCACGAAGCCGCCGCGCGTCTTCTCCAGGCCCTCTCTGAGCTCCTTGCCCTTTTCGACGGCGATGGCCGGCTTCTCGGCCGGCTTCGCCGACGGCCGGCGGGACGACCTCGAGCTTGGGCCGCTGCTCCTCGGGCGGCGCGACCACCGCGCGGCGCTTCTTCGATGCCCTCCAGATGAGCAGGAGCGCGACGGCGAAGACGACGGCGAGAACGACGTAGACGATGTACGTCTGCTGCATGGGCGGGCGACTATACGGGAAGTGACGGTCGTCTGTCAGCTGTCGGCTGCCAACAGCCGGGCAAGGCGCTCGGTCTCCGCGAGGTCTTCCGTGGAAGGGGCTCGCGCGCCCCACACCGCCGCTTCGACCAGCGCGGTGAGCGCGGCCAGGGGCTCGTTCGGGACCAGGCGGCGGCCGTCATGGTGCTGCAACAGCTCGCGCGGGGTCATGGTCTCGGCGGCGCGCGGGGTGGGATAGAGCGGGGCGGCGGCGCGGCGCCAGGCGTCGAAGATGCGCGCGCGTACTGGCACCAGGCGAATGCGCGCGTTGCGCAGCTCGCCGCGGTGGGGGAGCGTGCGCGCGAAGCGCTCGCCGACGTAGCCGGGCGCGGCCGCCTCCACCACGAGCGCGCCGGCAGCGAGCTCCTCGAAAACGAAGCGGCCGCGCTCGTCCACGGCCGCGACGCGCGACTGGCCGGCGGCGTCGCGAGCGACGAGGGTGGCGGTGGGGATCGGACGATCGTCGGCGGCGTCGACGACGACCCCCGACAGGCCGTGGTCGGGGCGGCGCAGCGACGACAGGATGCCGCGCCGACTCTCGGTCAATCCGGGCAGCGTCGCCGGCTGGGCGGCGATGCGACGCGCGCGGCGGCCGACCGTGAGGTAGCGCCGCCAGCGACGGTCGCGCGCGGCGAAGACGATGGCGGCGGCGAGCAGCGTCAGCGCCGGCGAGACGAGATAGGGCCAGGCGGCGACCGGCGGCGCCGGCAGCACCTCGATCGGCACCGTCGGCGAGACGGCGGCGTCGCGCCAGTCCTCCTGGGGGCGGAAGCGCGCCTCGACGAAGGCGGTGCCGGCCGGCAGGTCGCGGCCGCGCAGCCGGCCGCGGTAGTGGCCACTGGGGTCGGTGGTGAAGCTCTCGAGGTCGGCGCCGTTCTCGATCCCGAGGACGACGACCGCGCCGGCGACGGGGCCGTCGTCGTCGCGCACCAGCCCGAAGACCGACAGCGACCCGCCCGGCGCGACGCGATTGCCGTCGACGGCGAAGGTGACCGAGCTGGGCGTGGTGAGCAGGACGCTCTTTTCGCCGCTGGCCCCGTTGCGTTCGCGGTCGGCGGCGATGCTGGCGGTGACCGCGACGCGCTGGCCGGCGCGGCCGAAGGGGCCGAGCTCGTCCGATTCGGCGCGGCCGTCCTCGAGCCGGAGCGAGCTGCGTGCGCGGCCGGCGATGGCCAGCCAGGCGTCGCCTTCGTAGGCGCGGGGCGGCCCGACGCCGTCCGACTCGTGCGCCTCGACCACGACGTGCATCGAGCGTGCGTGCGCGGCGATGCGCGCGGGCGCCTGCACGGTGAGCGTGGGCGTGCGCCGGCCGACGTCGATGGGGCGATCGATCGGCGCCGGCGCCAGATAGTCGGTGTCTCCGCCGGCGCCGAGGCGCAGGTGGTAGGTGCCGAGCGGCAGCGGGACGCGCCAGTGAA
Source organism: uncultured delta proteobacterium (assembly GCA_963816965.1). Taxonomy (GTDB): domain Bacteria; phylum Myxococcota_A; class Polyangia; order Palsa-1104; family Palsa-1104; genus JAQBQH01. The sequence goes on along the minus strand of CAWFMP010000004.1, from coordinate 509,197 downwards.
AGCTGCCGTCCGGTCCGGTGGTCTTGGCGTGTTGGAAGAAGCCGTCGTCGCCCTCGACGCTGATGGCGACGACGCGGCCGGCGACCGGCTCGTCGCTGGCGTCGTCACGCAGGCTGCCGTCGACGAGGAGGCCACCGGGGACGCGCTCGACGCCGTCGAGATCGATGCGCAGCCGCGCCCGCACGTGGATGACCGGGTCGTCGGCGCGCGCCGGCAGCGCGGCGGAGGCGATGACGACGACGGCGGCGAGCGCGCGGGGCAGGCGCACGCGACGAGTGTACGCTACTGGGGCGCGAACGTCAGCGTATGCTCGCCGGAGCCGCCGCAGCCGACGACGTAGAGCGAGTTGGCGGCGTCGACGCTCTCGGGCATGATCGATTTGCCGTCGCAGGTGATGCCCGGCGCGCCCTGGTTCCAGAAGATGTCGTGGCGCGCGGGCACGTCGGCGCGGCCGCGCAGGCGCACGGTGAGCGCGGCCCCGTCCCAGGTCATGGCGACGACGTCGCCACCGACGGCGACCGCATACGGGCGCGACAGCGCGCCCATCATCGACGGGCGCGCCGTGTAGCTGCCGTCCGGCTGCGGGTCGAACAGGCCCCAGCCGCCCGGCGTCGGATCCTTCCACAGCCACCAGGTCGACGAGGCGCCGACGGCGTCGAAATCGTCGTGGGCGTGGCCGATCCACGCCGGACCCTGCGGCGTCGTCGAGCCCAGGCCGTACTCGGTGACCATGAGCGGAGTGCCCCAGCCGTCCGCCTCGTCGCGGGCGCCGCTGATCGAGTTGGTGAGCAGCGTCGGGTAGGTGCCGTCTTCGAGCGTGTTGGTGTTGTTGAAGATGGCGGTGTAGATGTGCACGGCGTAGACCGCGCCGGCGACCGGGAACGGCGTCGACGAGATGGGCGAGCCGTTGGTGAAGTTGCGGGTGGCGACAGGCTCGAAGACGATCAGCTTCTTGGCATCGTTGTCGCGCAGGGTCTGCGCGGCGCGGGCCTGGAACGCCTGCACGGTGTCGTCGTCGCCGATGGGCTCGTTCATGATCTCGTACCCGATGACCGCCGGATCGCCGGCAAAGCGCCCGGCCAGGTGCGCCAGCATCTCGAGGTACGCCTCCTGGAGCTGGTCGGCGTCGGACCAGAAGTTGTCGAAGGCGGTGATGGCGGCGGGGGCGGCGTGGCAGTCGAGGCCGGGCACCGGGCCGCCGGTCAGCGTCGCCGGCGGCGGGACGATGGCCCACAAGGGCGCGCCGTCCTCGCACAGCTCCTTGGACCAGCCATCCTCATGGAGGTCGAGGAGGACGTCGACGCCGGCGGCGTGGCAAAGGGAGACGATGCCGGCGACCTTGTCGAGGTAGTCGTCGGCCCACTGGCCGCGCGTCGGCTCGATGGCGCTCCAGTTGATGGGCAGGCGCACCAGGTTGAAGCCGCGGGCGCGCATGTCGATCGGATCGCTGGCGTCGAAGGTCGGCAGCGGCTCGCGCGGCGCGCGGCCGTCGTCGAAGGTGACGTCGAAGATGCCGGCGATGTGGACGTTGACGCCGCGGTAGAGCTTGACGCGGCCCTCGGCGTCGCGGAGATCGTGGCCATCGGAGTCGACGGGCGCGAACTTCGGCGTGTACTTGGACGGCGCGCAGGCAGCGATCGCGAGGAGCCCCAGGACCGCCAGACGCATCTCGGCACCATAGTCGCGCGTTCCGGAGTCGGGGCGCCAACTTAGTTGAAGAAAATTTGAGGAGAAAATTAGCTCCGCCGGCGACCCCTGGATAGCCTCGTCGTTGACGATGGGCGACCCTCGTGCTACGTTGGCCGGCGAAGTGACAATACGTTGCACTACATGAGCGAGGCGCGATGCGGATAAAGCGGCTCGAAGTTCAAGGATTCAAGTCGTTCTGCGATCGTACGGTGCTGACCTTCAACGAGCCCATCACCGGCGTGGTCGGGCCCGAACGGCTGCGGCAAGTCCAACATCGTGGACGCCATCCGCTGGTGCATGGGCGAGCAGTCGGCCAAGCACCTGCGCGGCAAGTCGATGGACGACGTCATCTTCGCCGGCTCCGAGTCGCGCGGGCCGCTCGGGATGTGCGAGGTCACGCTGGTCTTCGAGAACGACGGGCGCGTCCCGCTCGAGTACCTCGCGTACTCGGAGATCGCGGTCACGCGCAAGCTCTACCGCGACGGCACCAGCGAGTACTTCCTCAACAAGACGCCCTGCCGCCTGCGCGACGTCACCGACTTCTTCCTCGGCACCGGCGTCGGCGCCAAGGCCTACTCGATCATCGAGCAGGGGCGCGTCGGCATGATCGTGACCTCCAAGCCCGAGGATCGGCGCTCGCTCATCGAAGAGGCGGCCGGGATCATCGAAGTACAAGCTCAAGAAGAAGGCCGCCGAGAAGAAGATGGAGTCGACGCGGCAGAACCTGCTGCGCGTCTCCGACGTCGTGGCCGAGATCGAGAAGCAGCTGGGCTCGCTGCGGCGGCAGGCGCAGAAGGCCGAGCGCTACAAGCAGTACAAGGCCGAGCTGCGCGACATCGATCTGTGGTCGGCGTCGCAGCGCTGGCTCGGCCTGGTGGCCGAGGAGCGCGTGGCGGCCGAGGCGCAGCGCGACGGCGCACGAGGCGCGCGAGGCGACGCACGCGCGGCTGGTGTCGCGCGAGGCCGAGATCGAGACGACGCGGCTCGAGCTGGCGGCGCGAGGCCGAGGCGCTGTCCGAGCTGCAGCAGGGCCTCTACGAGCTCGACAACCGCATCAAGCTCGGCGAGGCCGAGGCCGAGCACGCGGGGCGCGAGGCGGGCGGGCTCGAGGAGCGCGCGCTCGAGGCCCGGGACGAGATCGAGCGGCTGCAGGCGTCGGCCGACGCCGATGCAGGCGGAGATCGAGCGCATCAAGGCCGAGCTGGCGCTGGCGACCGAAGCGGCCAGCGGCTCCGACGAGTCGCTGCGGCGCGCGCGAAGAGGCGCTGCGCGCGGCCAGGGAGCAGCTGCGCCGAGCTGCAGCGCGCGCGTCGAGGCGGCGCGCGCCGAGGTCACGACGTGCAAGGGCGAGATCGTCGGCTTCGAAGGCGCCGAGCGGGCGGCTTCGCGGCGGCGCGACGAGCTGCACACGCGCATCCTGCGCGCTGGGCGAGGACGAGGCGCGCAACGTCGCAGCGGCGCGGCGAGCTCGAGCAGCGCCGTCGGCAAGCACGCGCGCGAGCTCGAGGGGCTCAAGCAGCTCAAGCTCGACCTGGCCGATCAGAAGCAGCGCACCGAGGCGCGCGTCGGCGAGCTCAAGGAGATGCTCGCGGGCGGCGGCAAGGCGCTCGAGGCGCTGACCACCGAGCTGCACAAGCGGCGCTCGCGGCGCCACTCGCTCGACGAGCTGCACGCCAAGTACGAAGGCTTCGCGCGCGGCACGCGGGCGGTGATGCAGCACAAGGAGACGCGCTGGGGCATCCGCGACCTGTTCGCCGACGCGGTCGACGCGCCGGCCGAGCTCGACGTCGGCGGTCGAGGCGGTGCTGGGCGAGCGCATGGGCGCGGTCCTGGTCGAGAGCCAGGAGGTGGGCGTCGACGTCATCGCGCAGCTCAAGGAGAAGTCGGAGGGGCGCGCGACGCTTCATCCCGCATCAATCGCTTCGCCGCGGCGCGAGCACGCGGCGGTCGAGCGCGGGCGAGGGCGTGCGCGGGCGCTTCCTCGACATGGTCACGCTTCGGCGAGGACTACGAGTCGGTCGCCGAGACGCTGTTCGGCGACGTGGTGGTGGTCGACGACCTGCTGACCGCGCTCGATCGCTGGCGCGGCGGCGGATCAGGCGCACCTACGTCACCCTCGACGGCGAGGTGGTCGACGCCGACGGCGTGGTCACCGGCGGCTCGCGCGAGGCGGCGGGGGCGGGCGATCCTGGCGCAGAAGCGCGAGATCCGCGAGCTCGACGGGATCATCGGCGAGCTCGAGTCGCAGCACAACGACGCGCAGTTCCGCCACCAGCAGCTCAAGAACGAGCTGCGGCCAGCTGCAGACGGCGCTCGAGGCGCATGCGCAAGGACGCGCACGAGGGCGAGATGCAGATCCTCGACGCTGGAGAAGGATCTGGCGCGCGATCGCGAGGAGCTGGCGCGCCTGCGTGGCGCGGCTCGAACCAGCTCGGCGACGAGAAGCTCGAGCTCGAGGAGCAGCGGACGAGGCGCGCGCGCGAGACCGAGGAGGCGACGGCGTGCGCTGGCGGCGGCGCGCGACGCGGCTGATCGCGCTCGAGGACGCGCTGTCGTCGCTCGGGCACGAGCTCGCTCGCGCTCTACGAGCGAGCTCGAAGCGGCGCAGGAGGCGGTCACGCGCGCTCAAGGTCGAGGTCGGCGCGGCGCAGGAGAAGAAGGGCGTCGCTCGACCAGCAGCTGTTCCGGCTCACCGCCGACGGCGACGAGAAGCGGGCGCGGCGCGTGCGGCTCGAGGAGAACATCCGCGTCGGCGAGGCGCGCGCGGCCGAGCTGCGCGGCAAGGTCGGCGCCGACCGAGGAGGAGCTGCTGCAGCTGGCCGAGGAGCGGGCCCGCGCGCGCCGAGGAGCTGGCGCTCGAGCGCACGGCGCACGACGAGCGGCGCGGGCTGCTGGCGCACGCCGAGGGCGAGCTCAAGGGCATCCGCGCCGAGCTCGACGGCGCACGCCGAGGAGGTGACGCGCCTCGAGGTCAAGCGGCACGATCTGCACGCGGCGCAAGACGCACCTCGAGGAGGCGATCGCCGAGCGCTACCGGCTCGAGCTGTGGACGCAGGTGCACGACCACCACCTGCGCCCGCTCGCCGGCGAGAGCGAGGAGCGCCGCGCCAAGGAGCTGCGCGATCTCATCGAGCGCATGGGCGAGATCAACCTGAACGCGATCGAGGAGTACAACGAGCTCGAGACAGCGCTTCACCTTCCTCTCCACGCAGAAGGGCGATCTCGAGAAGGCGCTCGCGCAGCTCGAGGAGGCGATCGCCAAGATCAACCGCACCTCGCAGAAGCGCTTCCGCGAGATGTTCGACCTCGTGAACGTGAAGTTCCAGGAGGTCTTCCCGCGCTGCTTCAGCGGCGGCCAGGCGCGCCTCGTGCTCACCGACGAGGAGAACCTGCTCGAGAGCGGCATCGAGATCATCGCGCAGCCGCCGGGCAAGAAGAACTCGACGGTCGAGCTGCTCTCGGGCGGCGAGAAGGCGCTGACGGCGGTGGCGCTCATCTTCGCCATCTTCCTCATCAAGCCGTCGCCGTTCTGCCTCCTCGACGAGGTCGACGCGCCGCTCGACGAGGCCAACGTCGGTCGCTACAACGATCTGATCCGCGAGATGACCGACCGCTCGCAGTTCATCGTCATCACGCACAACAAGCGGACGATGGAGATCGCCGACACGCTCTACGGCGTGACGATGGAGGAGCCGGGCATCTCCAAGCTCGTCAGCGTCAACCTGTCGACGGTGGGCAAGGAGCCGGTCAAGCGCCGCGCCGGGCTGGCGGCGGTCTGATCGCGCTTCACGCTCCCTTCCTCCTCCGAACCATCCCCGATCCCATCGACGCCCGCCCGCTCGCGTTGCGACGACGCCCGACGGCAGCGGCGGCGATGGGGCGCGCGCACGCGTTGGCCGAAGGGTCGGCTACGACTCAATCGGGAGCGGAGAAAGAGGTGGCGGAGGGCTACTTACGGAAACGGGAGAGGTTCGCCGGTAGGGCGGCGAGCTCGGGGAAGGTCTTGTCGGGGTGCAGCTTGCGGGCGCGGCCGAGCAGATTCTCTTCCTGCTCTACGTTGCTCGGGTCCGGGATGCAGCACTCGACCGGGCACACGGCCTGGCACGCCTCGTAGTCGTGGAAGCCCACGCACTCGGTGCACAGGTTCGGATCGATCACGTAGATGTCATCACCTTCCGAGATCGCCTCGTTCGGGCACTCGGGTTCGCAGGCGCCGCAGTTGATGCACTCCTCGGTAATCATCGTGGCCATTTACGTTCGTTCAACCTCCGGCCGCTACCTATAGGATAGGCACAGTTTAACGTCAAGTTAATCGGGGACCAGGTGTTTCGCGATCGCGTAGAGCCCGCGGGCGGCACGGCGATCGCGCGCCCACGGGAAGCGCGCCGGCACATGGACGAAGGCGACGCGCGGCCGGCCCGGGTGCTGGGCGGCCAGGCCGAGCGCGTGGTAGAGCGCGGCGTTGCAGCAGAAAGTGCCGGCGTGCGACGAGACCTCGCAAGGGCAGCCGGCGGCGATGGCGGCGTTGGCGGCGGTGCGCGGGTCGAAGGGCACGCGGCGCGCGGCCTCGCCGCCGGGGATCAGCTCGTCGTCGATGGGGCGGGCGCCGGCGTTGTCGCGGACGCGCGCGTGGGCGACGTTGACCGCCAGGCGCTCGACCAGGAGGGTGCGCGCCTCGTCCGATTCGCCGACCAGGACGACGAGCGCGGGATCGCGCGCGATCAGGCCGTGCACGGCGTCGGGGATGGCCGCGTAGGCGACGGGGAGGTCGACGATCTCGACGGGAGCTCCGGCCAGCTCCTCGCCCGCGATGAGGTGCGCGGCGTCGCGGGCGCGATTGCGCCGCCGGCCGGCGAACGGCTCGAACGGCGCCAGGATGACTCGCCGCCGGCTCACGGTCACGCCACCTTCGATCGCGGCGTGCCCACCGTGCGACCGAGCAGCAGCGCCGCGCTGTCGGCGGACAGGGAGACGACGCGCACGCCCAGACGCGCGCGCACGACGGCGGCGGCGGCGAGCTCGCGGCGGCGCTCGTGCCAGCCCGCAGATCTCGGCCGCGAGCGCGCGCTCGGAGGGCAGCTCCGCGTCGACGGCGAGCCGCGCCTCGGGGACCGCGAAGGTCAGGTGGTGGCCGCGCTTGCGCACCAGGCGCACCGCGCGGGCGACGGGCTGAAGGTCGCCCTCGAGCTCCTGCAGGTCCGAGAGCACGACGATGCGCTGGCTGCCGCGCGCCGCGGCGGCGTGCTCGAGCGCGGCGCCGAGACCGCGCGCCCGCCGGCCGGCCTCGGGGCTCTTTTTGTAGGGCAGCTCGATGCCGCGCAGGCGGCAGTATTGGCGCAGACGCAGCTGCTCGGTCGCCGCGACGGTGACGATCTCCTTGCGATGGCGCTCCAGCGCGGCGGCGACCGCCTGATGCACGACGCGCAGATCGTACAGCTCACCCGAGGCGGAGGCGGCCAGCTCGTTCCACAGCGGGTCGTCGATCGGCGGCGTCCGGCGCAGGCGCGCGTCGATGCCCTCCTGCAGGAGCAGGTAGCGCGCCACCACCGAGATCAGCTCCGAGTCGGTCAGCTCGGTGAGATCCTCGTCGACGACGTTCATCGCCTCCATCAGGCGCTCGACGATGCGCAGCCGGTGCACCGGGCCGTCGTTGGGCTTGGCCTCGCCGACGATGCGCCCATCGAAGGTGACCAGGGCCACCCGATCGCCCGCCTCGAGCGCCCCGCGCGCGTAGGCGCTGGCGACGTCGACGGCTAGATCGAGCCGCGCCTGGCCGGGGCGCCCCTCGCGCATCGTGCCGCCGATGTCGACCAGGAGCCAGTGCGTCACCATCGTCTCGCGGTCGAGCTCGCGCACCATCAGCTTGCCGGTGCGCGCGGTCGCCTTCCACGCGATCTGCTTGAAGGGATCGCCCGGCGCGTGCTCGCGCAGCTCGCGCACATCGCCGCCGAGGCCGCGGTGGCGCAGCGGCTGCACGCCGAGGCGCTCGTGCGGCGCGCCCGCCAGCAGGCGCTGCTCGGCCGGCTGGAGCCGCAGTGCCGGGCGAGGCAGGACCTTGACGCCGACCGGCGACGGGAAGTAGGCCTCGACGGTGCAGAGACCGAGCGCTGTCTTGCAGCTCGACGGCGGCGCCGTGCAGAAACCAGAGGCCGGCGCGCAGCGCCATCACGTCGGCGGTGAGGGTCGCTTCGTGCGCGGCGCCGAGCACCATCGCCAGTGCCCGCGGCGGCGTCAACGCGCTCGACGCGAACGCGCGCACGCGCGCCCGGCCGAGCGCGCGCGGGGCGCGATTGCGCAGCGTCACTGTCAGGCGGAAGGAGCGGCCGGCGACGAAGGCGCTGGCGTCTTCGCCGCGCTCGACGCGCCACAACAGCTCGAGGTGGCGGCGCCACACCAGCACCGAGGTGGGAAAGAAGGCTACGTAGGCGGCGCCGAGGGCGGACAGCGACACCACGCCGAGCGCGGCGACGCGCCACGACCCGGCGGCGGCGCCGAGCAAGAGCAGCAGGCCGGCTCCGATCGCCCACGCCTGCCCGCGCGGCGTCAAGGAAGGCGCGCGCCCCGAGTGGGTGCGTCCCGGCGCGCGCTCTCCGCGCTCGGTCTCCCTGGTCATCCGCGCGGCCGGCCGCGATAGGGCACGCGGTCGAGCGCCTCGCGCACCACCGCGTCGGCGCTCATGCCCTCGAGCTCGGCGTCGGCCGAGCAGCATCACGCGATGCGACAGCACCGACGGCCCCAGGTGCTTCACGTCGTCGGGCAGGACGAAGTCGCGCCCGCCGAGCAGCGCCCGTGCCTTGGACGCGTGCACCAGCTGCAGCGCCGCGCGCGGCGAGGCGCCGAGCGCCACCCGGCGGTGCGTGCGCGTGAACTGCGCCAGCGCGATGACGTAATCGAGCAGCTCGTCCTCGACGTGGACGGCGTCGGCGAGCTCCTGCAGGCGCAGGATCGTGCCCGGCTCGAGCACCCGGCGCGTCTGCAGCGCCGTCTCCGACGAAGCGTAGCGACGCAGCATCTCCTTCTCGTCGGCGGCAGCCGGGTAGCCCATCTTCAGCTTGGCCAGGAAGCGATCGACCTGCGCCTCGGGCAGGGGATAGGTGCCCTCGTGCTCGATCGGATTCTGCGTCGCCAGCACGAAGAAGGGCGGCTCGAGCGCGCGCGTCTGCCCCTCGATCGTCACCTGCCGCTCCTGCATCGCCTCGAGCAGCGCCGACTGCGTCTTGGCCGGCGCGCGGTTGATCTCGTCGGCGAGGATGACGTGCGCGAAGATCGGCCCCTCGCGCAGCGCGAAGGTGCCCGCCGACGAGCACGTAGGTGCCGGTGATGTCCGACGGCAGCAGGTCGGGCGTGAACTGGATGCGGCGGAAGCTGCAGCCGAGCGCCGCGGCGAACGCCTTGACCAGCGTCGTCTTGGCGACGCCGGGGACGCCCTCGAGCAGCACGTGGCCGCGCGCCATCAGCGTCGTCAGGATGAGCTCGATCGGCTCGGCGCCGCCGTAGAACGCCTTCTGCACCTCGGTACGAACATCGGCGGCGAGGGTCGCGACCTCCACCAGCGTCGAACGTTCGATGGTCTGCGTGGCCATGAGCCTCTAACCTTGCCCCCGCTCGGCCAGGAGGTCAAAGAGCGCCGTTGCCGTGTCGTGCAATCGCGCGAGCCGGCGTTGGCTGATCCACACGGGCGGGCGACGCAGCTGCGTCCACAACCGCGCCGCCAGGGCCGCCGCCCGCGGGCCATGCGCACGGGCGACGCGCCGCTCCAGCTCGGCCGGCGTCCAGTCGGCGATCGCGGCGTCGAGCGATGCGGACAGGCGCAGCGCCACCTCGTCGCGCAGGTAGGCGGCGGTGGTGTCGCGGCTCCAGGCGCGCCAGCCCGACTCCACCGCCGCGGCGCGCGTCCAGTGGCCGTCGATGTTGCCGCGTGCCGGCCACGCTCGCACGAACAGGATCAGCGCCACCGTCGCCATCAAGATGCCGAGCGCGCCCAGCGTGCGCCCGTCGACGGCGGCATGGGTGGCGTCGTCGATCGCCTCCAGCATGCGGTTGAAGCGCACGAACGGCGATTCGCCCGAACCTGCGGACGCCAGCTCGCCCGCCGGCTCGCCGCGTGAGACGAAGCTCTGGGTCACGAGGTGGATGCGCTCGCCCGGCTTGCAGGTGCGCTTGATGAGCGCGCGCGCGAAGGCCAGGTTCTCGTCGATGTCGAGCATGTTGTTGATGAGCACGCTCGGATCGGCGATGGCCACGAAGTAGCCCTTGCCCAGGCGCCCCTCCACGACGAGCGCCGCGCCGGGCGAAAACGCGTAGGTGGCCGGCGTCCCCGTCGAGAAGAACGCCGGGTGGTTGGCGACGAGGTCGCCGATGCCGACCGACAGCTCGGTCGACAGCGTCTGGCGCGCGATCGGCAGCGCCGCGTTGTCCTCGTAGCGCTCGACATCGGACAGCTCGCCCCGCAGGCGACGGATGTCGAGCGCCGCCAGCGCCGCGTCGGAGGCGCCGAAGTCGTCGGCGAGGACCGCCCGCCCGCCGGCCTCGAGGAAGCGGCGCAGCATACCGCCGTCGACGGCGGTGCGGGGATAGACGAACCACACCACGTCGCCACCCTGGAGCGCCGACCAGTCGAGCGTCTCGGTCGCCGTCATCGTACAGCCGGCGGCGGCCGCCTCGTCGTCGAGGCGGGCCAGACCGTTCCACTCCCGCGAATCGAGGCGATAGTCGCCGCCGGCGGCGAGCGCGCGCGTAGCGGCGGCGACGACCAGCATGGCGACGACAGAGCGGGTCACATCTCGCCCCGCAAGATGTCGGCGCCGCGCTCGAGCTCACGCCGCGCCGTGGCCAGGTGTGCGTCGCTCTTGGTAGCCAGCACGACGAAGTACCGATCGGTCACCGAGCGCACGAGCACGGTCGCGCGCTCGCCCTCGATGAGCAGCTCCTCGACGGCGCCGAGCTCATGCCGGCCCAGGCGCTCGGTCGCCTGCGACCAGACGATGCCCCAGTGCGCGCCCACCAGCTGGATGTCGAGCGGCGGGATGTGCGCGAACTGATCGACCGGCTCGCCCTCCCAATCGGCGAATACCGCGCCAACCGCGCCCGGCACCCGCCGCACCATCGTCTCCAGGATCGCGCCGAAGGCGCTCATGCTCGCTCCGGTCGGGCGCTCATTTCGGCAGGTGCTCGGGGTGCAGCTCGATCTGATGGCGCGACATCGCTTCGTCGACGAACTGACCGAAGGCGCGCTTCTGGAACTCCGGAAAGACGCTCTGCCGGATCTTCGGCGCCGCCTGGGCGAGGGTGATGTGCGCGGGCGGAATCCAGCGGACCAGGTAGAGCACGTGATAGCCGTAGCTGGTCTCGACGATTCCGCTGGTGGTGTCACCCGGCTTCTTCAGCTGCACGAACGCGGCTTCGGAGAAGGGGCGCTCGACCCATCCGTCGCGGGCGGTGACGATCTCCTCGGTGCGCAGCCCCTCGTCGGCGGCGAGCTGCTTGAACTGGGCCAGCGTCAGTCCCTTGGCGCGCTTGGCGAGCGCCTCGGCGCGCGCGCGCCCCTGCGCCTTGACCGCCGCCGGCGCGCTCCTGGCCATGGGGACGAAGAAGTGCCAGACGTCGGCGTAGGTGTTGTGGTTGAGGTAGGCCAGGCGATGCGTATATTCGCGGCGCACCACCTGCTCCGGCACATCGGCCGGCGACGCCGTGGGCTCGAAGCCGAGCTTGAGGTAGCGGCGCACCAGCGCGCCCTTGGTCTCGTCGCGCACCTCGAGGTCGCGGTCGAGGCCGCGGCGCGCCGCCTCGCCGGCGAGCACCTCGGCGTCGACGAGGTCGGAGAGCGCGGTCCGGCGATCGACGCCGCGCGCGCGCGCTTGCAGCGCCACCGCCGAGGCGTAGATGGGGCGTCCGTCGACGGTGGCGACCACCTCGTCGCTCGCCTGGGCGACGAGCGGTGCTGCCGGCGCCCCGGTCGATCGCCCGCGCGAGCAGCCGGCGGCGACAGCGACGATGGCGATGGCGGCGAGCCAGCGCATCAGTCGCGCTCGACCAGCGCCAACCGCGCCAGCTCGGCGCCGACGTGGATCACCGACACGCCGACGAACAGCAACAGGATCGCAGCCACGTAGTCGCGCCGCCCGAGGTAGTGCACGCACTCGAGGAAGAAGCCGAGGCTGCCCAGGATGAGCAGCAGCGCCAGCGACTCGAAGAAGTACTTGCGCATCTAGCGGGCCCTCTGCCAGACGACCGCGATCATCGCCCCGAGGGCGACGGCGACGGCGAAGTAGAACCCCGCCCGCGGCCGGCCGCTGCGCGCGTGGCGGCGGTCGTGCTCCAGGGCGCGCAGAAGGTCGCGATCGTGCTGCAGGTGCCCGTGAAGCGGCGCCAGCACGTAGGCGCGCAAGAGCACGATCCACAGCAGGCCCACCCCGACGGTGGCGAGCGCCTGCGCCCGCGCCGCGTTGGCGCCGAACGACGCCTCCAGCGACGAGGCGAACGACGGCGACAGATCGACGCCGCCGAGCAGCACCAGCGGAAACCCGAGCGCCACCAGCGCCAGGCCGCGATAGACCCGAAGCCGTCGCAGCCAGCGCGGCGGTACCGGATCCTGGCGCAGCCGCCGCGTCGCCGCGGTGCCGCCGTCGCCCAGCCGCTCGGCCCGCGCCTGCGCGCGCACGACGCTGCCGAGGTAGGCCACGAGCGAGACCGCGGCCAGGAGCGTTGCCGCCGCCGGCAGCACGCGCGCCGTCACCTCGGTCGCTGCCAGCGCTTGCGGCGCGGCGATGAGCACCGGAAACGCCACCAGCAGCCCCCAGGCCTGCGACCGCGACCGCTGGCGCCAGGCGCCGACGCCGAGGGCCACCAGCGGCGCCAACGACCAGGCCACGACGCCGGCCGGCGACACGCCGCCGAGCGCGCGCGCGTGTGCCGCCAGCGCCAACGGCAGCGCCACCGCGACCACCCACAGGTTGACCCCGAGCGCCAGGGGGAGCGTCATCCGCAACGACTTTAGCACTTTCGGCTTCCGGCTTTACGCAATCGGCACTAGATTACCGCCGCCATGAGCACGCGAGCAGAGTCGCGCGATTTTCCCGCGGAGCGATGATGTCGGCCGAGCCCTTCGTCATCGCCATCGACGGCCCCGCTGGCGCCGGCAAGTCGACCGCGGCGCGCGGGCTGGCGCGCAGGCTCGGCTTCTTCCTCCTCGACACCGGCGCCATCTATCGCGCCGTGGCGCTGCGCGCGTCGCAACAGGGCGTGGCATTTTCCGACGCCGAGCCGCTGGGCGGGCTCGCCGAGTCGCTCGCCATCCGCTTCGACCCCGACGGCCGCGTCTTTCTCGACGACGCCGACGTCTCGACGGCGATCCGCACGCCCGAGATGTCGCAGGGCGCCTCGACGGTCTCCGCCCATCCGGCCGTGCGCCGGGCGCTGCTCGGCCTGCAGCGCCAGCTGGCGGCGCGCGGGCGCTGCGTCGTCGAGGGGCGCGACATCGGCACCGTGGTCCTGCCGTGGGCGCCGCTCAAGATCTTCCTCACGGCATCGCCCGAAGTGCGCGCCCGGCGTCGCTACGACGAGCTGGTGGCCAAAGGACAGACCGCGGATCTGCCCGGCACGCTCCAGGAAATCCTGATCCGTGACGAACGGGACTCGACCCGCTCGACCGCCCCCTTGCGGCAGGCCGAAGACGCCGTGCTGCTCGACACGAGCGAGCTCGGGGAGAGCGCCGTGGTCGACCGCATGGAAGCGTTGGCACGAGCCCGATTTGGCGCCGATTTGCCTTGACGCGTGCGACTTTGGAGACTAAGTTCCGCGAACCTTTTGCACCGATCGGTTCAAGAGGAATACGCCTGCGAGACCGGGTAGATCGAAAGGGAGCATTGCATTCGAATGGTTGAACAACACAACGAGCCCTCGGGCGGCGAAGAGAGCTTCGCCGCGCTGTTCGAGGAGAGCCTCAAGCGCGAAGAGATCAAAGAAGGCGACATCGTCAACGGCACGCGTCATCCAGTCGGCAAGGACTACGTCGTCGTCGACATCGGCTACAAGTCCGAGGGCCAGGTCCCGCTCGACGAGTTCACGCAGCGCCGACGGCGACGTCGACGGTCAAGGCGGGCGACGACGTCGACGTCTTCCTCGAGAGCCGCGAGAACGACACCGGCATGGTGCGTCCTCTCGAAGGAGAAGGCCGACCGTCTCAAGGTCTGGGACGAGATCTCGCGCCGCGTGCGAGCGCGACGAGCTCATCGAGGGCATCATCGCGCACGCGCGTCAAGGGCGGCCTCTCGGTCACCATCCGCGGCGGCGTGAAGGCGTTCCTGCCCGGCTCGCAGGTCGACCTGCGCCCGGTGCGCAACCTCGACGCGTTCATCGGCAAGAAGCTTCAAGTTCAAGGTCATCAAGTTCAACAAGAAGCGCGGCAACATCGTGCTGTCGCGCCGCGTGCTGCTCGAGAAGGAGCGCGCGGAGCTGAAGGAGCAGACGCTCGAGAAGCTCAAGGAGGGCCAGATCGTCGAGGGCATCGTCAAGAACCTCACCGAGTACGGCGCCTTCATCGACCTCGGCGGCATCGACGGCCTGCTGCACATCACCGACATGACGCTGGGGCCGCGTCAACCACCCGTCGCGAGCTGTTCCAGGTCGGCGACCACGTCCGCGTCAAGGTCCTCAAGTTCAACGCCGAGCACCGAGCGCGTCTCGCTGGGCCTCAAGCAGATCACGGAGGATCCGTGGACGCCGCGCCGACGAGAAGTACCCGCCGGGCACCGTGGTCCGCGGCAAGGTCGTCTCGCTCAAGGACTACGGCGCCTTCATCGAGCTCGAGCAGGGCATCGAGGGCCTGGTCCACATCTCCGAGATGTCGCTGGACCCGCCGGGTCAAGCACCCGTCGAAGATGGTCGCCGTCGGCGACGTGGTCGAGGCGGTCGTGCTCGACATCGACCCCAAGCCAGAACCGCATCTCGCTCGGCATGAAGCAGCTCGAGCCGAACCCGTGCGACGTCGCTCGAGGAGAAGTACCCGCCCGGCACCGTCGTCAAGGGCAAGGTCCGCAACATCGCCGACTTCGGCATCTTCGTCGGAGATCGAGGAGGGCATCGACGGCCTGGTGCACGTCTCCGACATGTCGCTGGACCCAGCGGGTCAAGCACCCGTCGCGAGCTGTTCCAGAAGGGCGACGAGGTCGAGGCGGTCGTGCTCAACATCGACGCCGACGGCGAGAAGCCGAAGATCTCGCTCGGCATCAAGCAGCTCGTCGCCGATCCGTGGGACCGCATCCCGTACGACTACCCGGTCGGCAAGATCGTCGACGGCAAGGTGCATCAAGGTCCTCGACTTCGGCGCCTTCGTCGAGCTCGAGAAGGGCATCGAGGGCCTCATCCACGTCTCCGAGATCTCGCGACGAGCGCGTCGAGGACCCGCGCGACGTGCGTCAAGCCGGGCCAGGAGGTCAAGGTCGAGATCATCGGCGTCGACACGGCCGAGCGCAAGATCGGCCTGTCGATGAAGGCGGCCAACCGCGCGGCGGAGCTGGCCGAGGCGCAGGGCTACTCGGGCGCGGCCCCGGGCGCCACGCTCGGCGACGTCTTGCGCGACAAGCTCAAGGGCCTGCAGAAGACCGACACCGAGTAGTACCCTGCCGTCGTGGAGAAGCGATCCGCACTCTACGCGCTGTTGGTGTTCGGTTCGCTCCTCGCGCTGTCCTTCCTCTTCCTCTACTTTCTCTTCTCCGCGCTCGCGCAAAAAGGTGAGCAGGGCTGGGGCTCGGGCCCCGGCCCGCGCATCGGCGTCGTCGAGCTGACCGGCACCATCACCGACAGCAAGGACGTCATCGGGCAGCTCCGCGAGCTCCGCCGCGACGACTCGATCAAGGCGATCGTGCTGCGCATCGACTCGCCCGGCGGTGCGGTGGCGCCGTCGCAAGAGATCTACCGCGCGGTGATGCGCACCAAGAAGGACAAGAAGGTGGTCTGCTCGATGGGCGCCGTCGCCGCCTCGGGCGGCTTCTACGTGGCTTCGGCGTGCGACAAGATCTACGCGTCGCCGGGAACCATCACCGGATCGATCGGCGTCATCAGCGAGTTTCCGCACGTGCAGGGGCTGATGGCGCTGGCCCGGATCGACGTCGACACCATCAAGTCGGGCGCGATGAAGGACTCGGGCTCGCCGCTGCGCGCGATGTCGGAGGGCGAGCGGAAGTTCTTCCAGTCGTTCGTCAACGGCGTCTACGAGCAGTTCCTCGACGACGTGGCGAGCGCGCGCAAGATCGACAAGGAGAAGCTGCGGCCCCTGGCCGACGGGCGCATCCTGACCGGGCAGGAGGCGCTGGCCGACCACCTCATCGACGAGCTCGGCAATCTCGAGGATGCGCTCGACGGCGCCGCCAAGCTCGCGGGGGTATCGGGCGAGCCGGTGCCGGTGTTCCAGCGCAAGCCGCGCGCGTCGGTCCTGGGCGAGATGCTGCGCGGCGCCATGCAGGGGGCGATCGAGGCGGCACAGCCGCGCGGCAGCATCGAAGTGCGCGACCCGAGGCTATGAGCGACCCGGCGCCCGCGCCGCGCTCGGCGCTGATCCTGTGGCTGCGGCGATTCGCGCGGCTGTGGGGCTTCGGGCTCTTCATCCTCGTCGTCCTGGTCGTCTTTCGCGCCGTGGTGCTGCCGTTCATCCTCGGCATCGCGGTCGCCTACGTGCTGACGCCGGTGGTCGCGACGCTGTCGTCAGGGCCGATCGGGCGCTCGTGGCGCCTGCCGCGCTGGCTCTCGATCGTCGTGGTCTACCTCGGCCTGCTCACCGCCTTCGGCGTCTTCTTCACGCTCTTTCTGCCGCGGCTGTCGAGCGATTTTGCCCGGCTGTTCCGCGAGGCGCCGGCGTTCTTGCAGCGCGTCAAGAAGCTCTACGTGCCGCGCGCCGACGCCTGGCTGGACGCCAACTTCCCGCGCGAAGAGGAGGGCGGGTCACCGCCGGTGGCCGGCGAAGAGCAGGTGGAGCCGCGCCCCGAGCGCAAGATCCGCGTCACCGAGATCAAGCCGGGACAGTACGAGATCTCGCTCGAGAACCTGCAGCTCGAGGTCGATCCGACGGGTCGCGGTCGCTACGTCGTCGGGCCGCGCTCGGACGCCGACGAGAAGCGCACGCGGCTGACCGAGATGCTGACGCAGGCGGCGCGCGCCGGCGAGAACGAGCTGCGCGGCATCATCGCCTATGGGCAGCGCTTCCTCGGCGTGGTCGTCAAAGGGTTCGCCTGGTTCATCCTGACCTTCATGGTGGCCGCGTACCTGCTCATCGACGTCGACCGCGTCATGGCCTTTCTGCGCTCGCTGGTCCCGTTGCAACATCGCCACACGCTGGACGAGCTGTTGCGCGAGATCGATCGCGGGCTGTCGGGCATCGTGCGCGGACAGCTCATCATCTGCGTGGTCAACGCGCTGCTCACCACGGTCGGGCTGCTGCTGTTCCGCGTCAAATACGCGATCCTGCTCGGCATGCTCGCCGGGGCCTTCAGCTTCATCCCGGTCTTCGGATCGATCCTGTCGTCGGTGCCGATCGTGGCGGTGGCGCTGGCGTCCGGCCCGCGCGGCTTCTCGCTGTCTACGGGGCTGAGCATGCTCGGGTGGATCGTCGGCATCCACCTGCTCGAGGCGAACCTGCTCAATCCGAAGATCGTCGGCACCGCGGCAAAGATGCATCCGGTGGTCGTGGTGTTCGCGCTTCTGGTCGGCGAGGAGACGGGGGGGCTCATCGGCGCCATCCTGGCGGTGCCGATCGCGTCGATCGTGCAGGCTATCTTTTTGTATTTCCGCCGCCGGCAGCCGCTGGAGGCGGCGGTGACGCCGGTGACGCCCGCGACGCCGGCGTCGCCCGCGACGGTAGATCCGCGCTCACCGACTTCCTCGTGACGCTGTCGTAGACCGCGACCGCGGTCGCCCCCGCGGGCAGCGGCGCGCGCACGATCGCCGTGGCGGTGACGTGCTCGCGCAGCTTCTGCCCGAGCTGCTTGGCGTCGGCGGTGGTGTCGTCCGGCGACTCGGCGGCGGCCATGAGCGGGAAGTCGAAGCGCACCAGGTCGAGCACCTTGCCGCCGCCCCCGAGGGCGCGCGCCTCGAAGCGGCCGCGCCAGCGACGCATGCGCTCGGGCGAGGGCAGGGTCTGGCGCTCGACGCGCAAGATGTGGACGGCCCCGTGGTCGTATTTGACGGTCAGCGCCGCCACTTCATTCACCAGCGTCGATTCGTCGCGCGCGGTCGCCGAGGTAGGTGTCAAAAAGAGAGTGACTAAGAGCGCGATCATCGCCGTCATAGTAACGCGTGCCGTTGGCAATGGGTTGCCTGGGTGCTAGAACAATGGTCGTGACCAGCTGTCCACGTTGCCGTCGCTCCTTCGAGGACGGCGTGCGCTTCTGCCCCGTCGACGGGGCGCTGGTCACCCAGGCGGTCCACGATCCCAATCTCGACCGCGTGCTCATGGGTCAGTTCGAGCTGCGCGAGGTCGCTGGGCGCGGCGCCATGGGCACGGTCTACCGCGCCTACCAGCGGACGATGGATCGCATCGTCGCGGTGAAGATCCTGCGCAGCGAAATCGTCCAGGAGCCGGGCGTGCTGCGCCGCTTCCTCCGCGAGGCGCGCGCCGCGGCCCGACTGCAGCACCCGAACATCGTCACCGTACACATGGTCGGCGAGACCGAGGACGGCGTGCCGTACCTCGTCATGGAGCATATCGACGGCGTGTCGCTCGAGGCCATCTGCGAGGCGCAGGGGCCGCAGCCTCTGGGGCGCGTGCTCAGCTTCGGGCGGCAGATCGGCGCCGCCCTCTCGGAGGCGCACTCGCTCGGCATCGTCCACCGCGATCTGAAGCCGGCGAACATCCTCGTCACCGACCGCTCGCGCACGCCCGATCTCGTCAAGGTGCTCGACTTCGGCATCGCCAAGCTCATCAATACCGAGGCCGACCAGTCGATGATGACGGCCGACGGGACCATCTTCGGCACCCCGCACTACATCGCGCCCGAGCAGGCGTCGGGGGGCGACGTCGATCATCGCGTCGACCTCTATTCGCTCGGCTGCATCCTGTTCCGGCTGGCCACGGGCGTGCTGCCGTTCGAGGGCACGCAGTCGATGCAGGTGGTGCTCAAGCACCTGCGCGAGGAGCCGCCGCGGCCGCGTTCGATCGATCCGCAGATTCCGCAGGCGCTGGAGGACTTGATCCTGGCCTGCCTTTCGAAGTCGCGCAGTCGGCGGCCCGACGATGCCGAGCAGGTGATCGCGTCGCTCGATCGCATCGAGGCGGACGCGCGCAGGCCGAAGAGCGAGCGGCTGGCGCCGGTGGTCGTGCCGCGCGCGGCGGTGGCGGCGAGCGTGGCGAACCCGACGCCGCCGGGTGGACAGCGGACGACGCCCACCACGCCCACCAACGGGCAGTCGCGCCTTTCGGCGACGGGCAAGATCGCCGCGATGCGCGCCTCGGCGAGCCCCTGGGGCAACCGCGCCGTGTGGGTCGGCGTGTTCTTCGCGGCGACCATCGGCGCCTCGGTGGGCGTGCTCGCCGCCCTGACTCACAATTCTGCCGAGGAGTCGGTGCCGCCGGCGCCCGAGCATCCCGCGATCGCACGCACGGCGGTGCCGCCGTCGGCCCAGATGCCTGCGGAGCCGCGGATGCCGGCGGTGACGCCGATCGCGACCATTATCACGCCGCCGGCCACCAAGACCGTCGCGCGCGTCGAGTCGCCGAATCCGGCCCGACGCCGCCAGCGGCGCGAGTCCGAAGAGCTGCCGATGACGGTCGTTCCTGCCGATCCGCCGGCGCAGAAGATCGTGGCGCACCCGCTGCCCAGGACGACGTCGCAGCCGACGACGACCAGCCAGCCGACGATCACGACGACGACGACGGCGGCGACGCCGGCGGCGGCGGCGCCGGTGCAGACGGCGCGGACGACCCCGTCGCCATCGACCGCCCCGGCGCCGATGCCGGTGGCGCCCAAGGTGATCGTGCTGCCGCCCCGCGACGACGAGCCGCCGCCCGCGCCGCCGCCGCCGTCGAGCGATCCGACGACGCTGCCGCCGCCGAGCGCGTCGAACTAGGGGGTGTCCGACAGCCCCTGGTCTGCCGCCGGGCGGCGCGCGCTTCAGCCGCCGCGGAAGACCGGCTTGCGCCGTTCGAGGAACGCGTGCACGCCCTCGTGTGCGTCGTCCGTGTGCGAGCAGGTCGCCTGCGCCTCCGCCTCCCATTCGATCATGGCCGGAAGGTCCGACTCGAGTGCGCGATGCAGCCCGCGCTTGGTGAACCCCTGGGCTATCGGTGGCCCGTCGGCGAGCCGGCGCGCGTAGTCGTAGGTCTCGTCGGCGAGCCGCGCCGGATCGACGACGCGCGTGACCAGGCCGATGGCCTCGGCGCGCGCGGCGTCGATGGCTTCGGCGCGCATCAGTAGATCCATCGCCTGCGTCGGTCCGACGATGCGCGGCAGCAGCCACAGAAGGCCGAAGTCACCGGTCAGGCCGACGCGATGAAACGCGGCGCCCAGCCGGGCGCGCGACGAGGCGATGCGCAGGTCGCAGGCCAGCGCCAGCGACAGCCCGGCGCCGACGCAGGCGCCGTCGATCATCGCGATCACCGGCTTGGGCAGCGCGCGCAGCCGCGGCACCAGCTGCGCCAGCACCACCAGGTTGGCGGCGCGCACGTCGCGCGGCTCGGCGAGGCGCTCGGGCATGGTCTTGAGATCGCCGCCCGCCGAGAAGGTGCCGCCGGCGCCGGTGATGACCACGACGCGCACGCCGGCGTCGGCCTCGGCCTCGGCAACGCGCGCGCCGAGCGCTCTCCACTCGTCGGGGCCGAGCGCGTTGCGGGTCGCGGGGCGGTCGAGCGTGATGGTGGCGATCCGTTCGGCCACCTCGTAGCGCACCGACGTCGTCGTCGGCGCTCCAAGGTCGCCCCTGGGCTCCGCCTCGTCGCTCATCGCAGATCCTCCGAATAGGCTTGCAGCTCGACGCCGGGCCCGAGCACGAGCACCGCCGCCTCGGCCACCTCGTCGGTGACGCCGTTGAAGGTCAGGCGCAGATCGCGCTGCAGGCCGTGCGCGAGGCGAGGCGCCGGCGGATCGATCGTCGGCGCCGCCTCGAGCCCGGCCAGGCGTGCGCCGGCGAGCGGCAGTGGCTTGTCGTCGACCCCGGGATTGGTCACGCGCAGCCGCACCAGGAGCGTGGCCGCTGCCTCGTCGCGCTCGGCGCTGACGACGCGATAACGCAGCCCGCCCTGGTCGACGGGAAGCTCGGGCGGCGTCGCGCCAAGAAAGCGCGCCAGCGCCCGCGCGCGATCGTCGTGGGCGCGCGCCACGTAGGCGTCGACTGCCGCCTCGCGCTCGCACACGGCGGCGTAGGGCTGCGGCCCGTCGCGCGACGGGTCGCGCCAGTCGGCGAGCGCGCCGTTCTCGCGAATGACCGTCAGCCGCAGCGCCGCATCGTCCGGCCGCACCAGCGTCGCCAGGCGCGCCACCGCCCAGCCGGCGGCGCCGGGGGAGAACGCGGGGTGGCTGCGCAAGAACGCCTGCAGCGATCCGGCCACCCGTGGCGGCAGCTCGCCGGTCTCGAGCACGTAGCGGCCGAGCGCCATGGTCTCCGGCACCAGCTCCTCGCGCTCGATGCGCGCGTGCTCTTCGCCCGGAATCACCGGCTCGCGCGCACCGGCCGGCGTCAGGCAGAGCGCGCCGTCGACGGCCGAGAGCACCGCCAGGTAGTCCTCGGCCTGCACGCCGCGCCACGTCGACTCCGCGCGCGGCAGCGCCTCGAGCGCGGCGACCAGCTTCAACTTGGCGACGTCCGACAGGCCGCCGTCGACGGCGACGACGGGAGCGACCTGGGCGCCGCCATCCTCGACGGCGAGCGGCGGCGAGACGGTCGTCGCCGTCGTCGACCCGAGATAGTGGATCGCCAATCCGCCGCCGACGAGCAGCACCGCGCCCACGGCGACCAGCGGCAGCGGCGACCCCGAGCGTCGCGGCGGCACATGCACCTTGGCCAGCTTGGTCTTCGCGTACGCCTCGAGGTCCGCCTTGGGCGCCGGCGCGGTCGGCTGCGAGCCCACGGCTACCGGCGCCGGCGGCTCGACCGGCTCGCGCGGGATCACCTCGCCCAGGAACGCGCCCACGTCCTCCCGCGTCAGCGACGGCGCCGCCTGCGCCAGCCACGACGACAGCTCGCGCGCCAGATCGGCGGCGCGCGCGTAGCGGGCATCGCGCCCGCGCGCCAGCGCCTTGAGCACGATGCGATCGATCTCCGCCGGCACGTCGCGCCCGCGCCGCGAGGGCGGCTCGACCTTGCCGTTCTTCACCTGATCCGACACCGCGCCCGGGTTGTCGCCGTTCCACAGCGGCGCGCCGACGAGCATCTCCCAGAAGATCACGCCCAGCGCGAACAGGTCGCTGCGTCCGTCGAGCGGCTCGCCGTTGATCTGCTCCGGCGACATGTAGCGGATCTTGCCCATCACCGCGCCCGACTCGGTCTTGTGCAGCTTGCCGGTCGCCTTGGCGATCCCGAAGTCGGCGATCTTGACCTCGCCGGCGTAGCTGACCAGCACGTTCTGCGGCGAGACGTCGCGGTGCACGATGCCGAGCGGCGCGCCGTCGCTGCCGCGCTTTTCGTGCGCGTAGGCGAGGCCGCGCGCCGCCTCGGCGATGATGAAGGCGATGATGGGCACCGGCACACGCAGGCCGCCTCGCGACACCGCTTCGCGCAGCCGCCCCAGGTCGACCCCGTCGACCAGCTCCATCGCCAGGTAGTAGCTGCCGTCGAGCTCGCCGAAGTCCGAGACCTGCACCACGTTGACGTGCGTCAACGAGCTGGCGATGCGCGCTTCGTCGACGAACATGGCGACGAAGTCCCGGGCGCCGTCGAAGACCGGCAGGATGCGCTTGACCGCGACCTGCTTCTCGAAGCCGGCCGCGCCCTGGTAGACGGCACGGAAGACCTCGGCCATGCCGCCCTGCGCCAGGCGCTCGACGAGGAGGTATTTGCCGAAGGGGATCGGCTGCATGAGGGACGATGACTATACCACTGTTAAATTTGTTCTTAAGCTGACTGTTGGCCGGCCAACGAGTCTGTAGAATAAGTCCCCGCGAGGGGAATGAAGCGATGCGTCAAGCTCAAAAACGGTCCTGGGTGTTGGTCGTGGTGGTGATGGCGGCAGCGGCGGGGTGCGAGAAGCTCGACACCAACCGTACCGTCGATTCGTACGGCAGCTTCGGCGAGGCCATCTATCGCGAAGGCTGCCAGCGCGTCGCCTATACGGGGCAGCTCGCGCAGAAAGCGGCTGGGCAGATCCAGACGGTCGACGTCTCGGGCACGCTCGGCCACTCCGTCTGCGTCGACGGGGCGGCGCCGCCTTCGGACGCGCCGCCGAAGCTGACGACGATCGTGGGGCAGAAGCCCGAGTTGATCGCCACCGTCGACGCGATCCTGCCCCAGGACTTCCTCGACACGCTCGAGAACTTCCTCGAGCAGCTCCTGCCGCTCTCGGACGACGGCACCATGGAGCACGCCATCGCCTCGCTCGGAGATCTGCTCGGCACCATGGCCGACGATCCCGACTTCGGCCCGGCGTTGGCGCGCCTCGCCGTGCGCGACGGCTACCGCCCGACCAAGACGGCGGCGGGGCTGGTGCACACGATCGTGAACTACCCGAACATCGACGACTTCATGGGCAAGACGTTGGCCCTGATCGCGCCGGGCGGCACGGCCGAGGCCGAGTGGAAGCAGCTTCTGACCGCCGCGTCGATGACCCTGTCGACCGCGCAGCCGGTCGCCAATCCCAACGATCCCGAGCGCACGTTGCGGTTGGCGCTCAACCTGCTCACCTCGACGCACCCCGATCTCGCCACCGGCTCGGTGCGCCCACTGGTGACGCGCGACTACCGCGGCCTGGCCATGGCGGCGACGGTCAACGGCGTCGTGCAGGCGCCGTTCGTCGACATGGACGGCGACGGCCTCGCCGACGTCGACGCCATGGGCCACTTCGTCGACGCCAACGGCAACGCGCTCGTCGTGCCGTCGCCGTTCCCCGATCTCGGCCCCCCCGACTCGGCGCCGCGCGACGCGCAGGGCCGCGCGCTCACGGCGGCCAACGCGACCACGACGCTCTACAAGTACTACGACCTCGACGGCACGGTCTTCGGCGGCCTGGCGCGTGAAGGCCTCAAGCTGATGGACCCGACCAAGGACACCACGCTCGGCCTGGTCTGGGGCATGGGCGCGCTGCTCGGGCCGCGCGCCTCGAAGACTCAGCTCTACATGGACGCGGGCGGCGGCATGCTCGGCTCGCTCGCCTACAACGGCTTCGACACCACGCAGTCGCCGGTGCTCGATCTGGCGCACTCGTTCGTGCAGCTCCTCGGCGATCCCAACGCCGATCAGACCTTCCAGTCGACGGCGACGCTGCTCAACAACTACGAGTCGCCGACGGCGCGGCTCATCGGCGCCATGCTCGACGCCAGCGATCGGGGCAAGAAGCACCCCGAGGCGGTGGTGCCCGCCGACAGCGTCCTCTACGACGACCTCATGGTGATCTTGAACCGCGTCCTCGCCGTTCCCGGGCTGACCGAAGACCTGATGGACGCGCTGCAAGACAATCGCGTCAAGGATCTCGCGCCGATGATCGCGCGCCTGATGTCGGCCAGGAACCAGGTCGACTTCGTGCGCAACGCGCCGGCCTACCCGCTCATCCAGAACGGGCAGGATCTCGACGCCATCGACCCGGTCGATCGCACCAAGCCCGACGTCGACTACAACCAGTCGCTCATGCAGCGCATCGCGCACATGATCCACGACGCCAACGGGGTCAAGTTCTGCAACAAGCCCGGGGCCAGCGCGCTCGGCGCCACCTTCCCCAACGGCTGCGACATGTTCGAGATCGACGATCTCGCCATGTTCTACATCCTCAACATGCAGACCAACGCGTCGGCCGCGACCAACCCGAGCGCCAAGGCGGGCGCCGACTTCTGCGGGCACCTGACGACCACCAACGCCCTCATCACCCTCGGCTGCACCACCGGGCTCATCTCCGGCGCGCTCGGCGCCAACATCGACGGCTTCAACCAGTTCCCCACGCCGCACGCGCTCAACGTGGCGCTCTTCTTGAAGCGCGGCGTCGACGGCAATACGTTCATGGACAACACCACCGTCGACCAACCCTGCTCCGACGGCGACAAGTTCATCGACGCGCATGACAAGTCGATCTTCGCCTGGGAGACGCGGCTGGTGAACGCGCCGTCGGGCAACGCCAACGCGACGTTCTACACGGCGATCGCGCCCATCGTCGACGCCTTCGCCAAGCACGACGAGTGCATCGCGCGCGATCCGCAGACGATGGCCTGCACCAAGACGCAGAACGCGGCCAAGATCCTGGTCGACCTGTTCGCCATGCTGCACACCCACTGGGCCTCGCCGCAGTCGAGCTACTTCGGCCACACCTATCAAGCGACCAGCGCGACCATGCCGCGCTTCTCGTATCCCGACAACGTCGTGTCGTACGAGCCGCTCTTGGCCGAGGTGCTCGGCCAGGCGGACCTCATGCCGGCCATCCTGGCGCTGGCGCCGACGCTGAACACCATGACCATCGACGGCAAGGCGGGCAGCCCGCTGGCGCGCCCCTACGTCATCGGCACCGCGCGCTACCTCTTCTCGTTCGGCGCCGCGCAGGGGATCACCGATCGCGCCGGCATGACCACGACCACCAAATCCGACGGCACCGGCTCGGTGCCGCTGACGCCGTACTACCTCATGGCCGACGCGTTCGCGCACAAGCGCGCGGCGCTGGCGGCGGCGAGCGATCCCAACATGGCCGCCTCGTGGAAGTCGGCGACCTCGGCGCTCGTCGATCAGATGCTGACGGTGCAGCAGAACAGCAACGGCACCTACCAGTTCGCCAATCGCCGCTTCCGCGCCATCTCGCTGTTGCTGATCAACTTCCTGCGCAGCCGCATCGCCTCGCACACGCAGGCGGGTGACATCGACAGCTGGACGCACCAGACGCTGACGCAGGACATCACCGACCAACTCGGCGGCCCCAGCTTCGCGGCGCTGGCCGACTTCACGGCCAAGATCGAGGCCGATCCCGACGCCCGCACGCAGCTGTACAATTTGTTGCAATATCTCGTCGACGAGGCGGATAACGATCTGGTGTTCCAGACCGCGCTCACCACGCTCGCCGATCAGGTGCAGATGTTCCTCGATGATCCCGACCTCGTACCGGTCGCGCGGGTGATGGGCGCGGCGGTCGATCCGCAGAAGGGTGCCGTCGACGCGCAGCTCACGCTCATGAAGCGGGCCCACGACCTCGACAGCAACAAGGCGCTGCTCACCATCTTGCGCAACCTCTACAAGCAGGGCGCGGACGGCGTCTATCCCGCGTCCAACCTGTCCGACGTGCTCAGCGAGCTCAATCGCGCGGCGCCGGGGCAGGGCGGCGCGCTGTCGGGCGACGACTACAAATCGATTCTCGGAGAGGTGAAGGGCTTCCTCATCGACGATCAACGCGGTTTCACCCGCTTTCTGAATATCGTCAAAGCCCGTGGCCCGCACTAGACCGCTCGTCGTCGTCGTCACACTGCTGATCTCGTCGACCGCGCTGGCGGGCGGGATGTTCCTGCCGTTCCGCGGCGCGCGCGCCACCGGCCGCGCCGGCGCCTTCACCGCCGGGGTCGACGACGCCAGCGCCCTCTACTACAACCCGGCCGGCATGGCCGACATCGACGACTGGTCGTTCCTCGTCGACGGCGCGCTCGTCCTCCAGCGCGCCGGCTACGATCGCGTCGACTCCGGCGGCAACCCGCAGCCGCACGTCGAGGGGCAGATGAACGTGCTGCCGCTGCCGACGCTGGCGCTGACCTACAAGCCGCGCCAGATCAAGGGGCGCTGGGTGACCTTCGGCCTCGGCGTCTGGGTGCCGTACCTCGGCATCGACTCGTGGCCGCAGAACGGCCCGCAGCGCTACAGCAACATCTCGATCAACGGCTCGTTGCTCGGCGTCGTCGAGCTGGCGGCCTCGTTCCGCATCAAGGATTGGTTCTGGCTCGGCGTCGGCTTCGAGAACATGATCCTGCACTTTCACAGCCGCGTCATGCTCTCGGCCTGCTCGGAGCTCAACTGCGCGCCCGAGGATCCGGGGTTCGACTCGCTCACCCAGGTCGACAGCGATTCGGCCTTCACCCCCTCGGGCGTCATCGGCGCCATCTTCGCCTTCGAGAAGCTGCGCGCCGGGCTCAACCTGCAGCTGCCGTTCTTCGTGCGCTCGTCGGGAACCGTGGCCACGCGCCTGCCGACCGATCCCTTCTTCGCCAACTCGGCGGTGCACGGCGACTCCATCAGCGTCGACTTCAACCTGCCGCTGACGGTGCGGCTGGGCCTCGAGTACCGGCCGTACAAGCGGCTGCGCGTCGAGCTCGACATGGACTACGAAGCGTGGTCGATGCAGCAGAGCTTCAAGATCACGCCGCACAACGTCTACATCTCGGGCGTCCCGGGCGTCGGCAACTACTACCTCAACACCTTGACCCTGGTGCGTGGGCTCAACGACACCTTCGCGGTGAACCTCGGCGCCGAGGCGGACGTCATCAAGAAGAGGATCGGCGGGATGATCCTGCGCGCTGGCTGGGCGCTCGAGACCAGCGCCACGCCCGACGAGACGGCGAGCGTGCTGACGCCGGATGCGCTGCGCAACGTGCTGACCGTCGGCGGTAGCCTGGTGCTCGGCCCGGTGCGGCTCGACCTCGGCTACGCCCACGTCTTCTTCGCCGACCGCACCGTCACCAACAGCCGCTCGTTGCAGCTGAATCCGATTCAGCCGGCGCTCGCCGTGGCGGTTGGCAACGGTCGTTACAGCATCGCCGCCGACGTGCTGACTGCGGGCCTGGAAGCGCGCTTCTAGCGCCGTATAACCCATGCATGATCGAAGTTGCCGCCGCCGATCCGGCGGAGATCCTGATCGTCGATGACGATGCGGACGTGCGCACCTTCGTCCGCGCGGTCCTGGAGTCCGACGGCTACCGGGTCACCGAAGCCACCTCCGGGCAGGACGCGATCCAGCGCCTGCGCATCCACCGCCCGTCGCTGGTGCTGCTCGACGTCATGATGCCGGCGATGGACGGCTTCGCCGCCGTCCACGCCATCAAGGGCGAGCCAGGGTCGTTCGTGCCGGTCATCCTGCTCACGGCGCTCGACGACCCGGCCTCGCGCAAGCGGGGCATCGACGCCGGCGCCGACGAGATCCTGGCCAAGCCGGTGCACCCGTTCGAGCTCCGGCTGCGCTGCCGCGCCATGCTGCGCATCCACCTGCTCACCGAGCAGCTGCACGCCGCCAACCTGCGCCTGCGCGCCCTGGCGCGCACCGACGAGCTGACCGATGTGCGCAACCGGCGCGGCCTGCGCTCCGCCCTGATCGCGCGAGTTTCGCCGCGCCGAGCGTTACGGCGGGGCGCTGACGGTGCTGGCATTCGATGTCGATCGCTTCAAGCAGGTCAACGACGCCTTCGGCCACGGCGTGGGCGACCGCGTGCTCCACGCCGTCGCCCACGCGCTCAAGCGCGGCGTGCGCGAGGTCGATGTGGTCGGGCGGGTCGGCGGCGAGGAGTTCGTGGTGCTGGCGCCCGAGACGCCGGCGCGCGAGGCGCTCGCCGTCGCCGACCGCCTGCGCCGCGCGGTCGCCGAGCGCGTCGTGACGACTCCGCAGGGGGCCGAGGTGAGCGTGACGGTGAGCTGCGGTGTAGCCACGCTCTCCGACGTGGGCGCGCGCTCGCCCGAGGAGCTTCTGAGCCACGCCGACGCCGCGCTCTATCGCGCCAAGGCACTCGGCCGCAATCGCACCGAGCTGGCGGAGCTGGTCCCTACAGCGCGCTCTTCTCGACTTTGAGATCGTGCGAGACGGAGAGGAGCGTGCGGTCCGCGACCTCGACGAACTTGGCGTCGGGCCCCGGCGCCTCGACATCCGCGATGATGAGGACGCTGCGTAGGTGCTCGTGGTCGACGCGCTTGTCGCGCGGCGGCGGCTCGCGACACACCGCGCAGTCGGGCAGCGACGAGCGCTCCTGTAGGTAGACCGGCGCGCCATGGCGCGTGGCGAAGAGGATGCGCCCGTTGGTCAAGGCCAGCGCGCATTCCATCGTCTCGGCCGCCGCCTTGCCCACCGCCTTCTCGACGAGCGAGAGCGCGCCGCGCACGGCGTCACGCACCTGCGCCGTCGACACGTTCAGATCGTCGAGCTTGCCGGCATCGTGCAAGAACGCCAGCATGACGTGAAACAGATGCTCCGAGTCGGTCTGCCCGCGAATGTTGCGCCGCAGAAAGTCGGGCACCGCGCGCAAGAGCTCGTCGCGCACGCCGTCGAAGCTCGGCACCGTGCCGTGATGCGCGAACAGCCACGAGCGGAAGCGGAAGGGATGCGTGTTCTCGTTCTTCGGCTTGCCGACGGTGCCTTGCCGGACGTGACCGATGATGACGTCGGTGCGGAGATCTTTGACCAGCGCGTAGAAGTCGACCGGATCCGTCGGCGGCTTGGGACGCCGCTGCAACAGGACCTCGCCGCCCTGGTAGAAGCCGAGGCCCCAGGCATCGAACGTCGCCTCCGCCGCGCCGTCGGCGACCAGTAACTTGCGCGCAGGATAGAGCGCGCACTTGACGCGATCCTGGTCGTTTCCCATGTAGGCGAAGAGGCGGCTCATTCGAACCTCCGTTCATGCACTCCGGCGCCGCGCCGTGCATCTGCACAGACGCTGCAAAACCCGGGGTCGGTCGGATTCAATCGATCAAGGAACGCGAAGCTTCTGCACGCTGCGCCGACAACGCCAGAGGGTCTTCGTCGATCATCAATATAGTTTACGCTTCGGACGCGCGCAACTTTCCCCCGGCGCTGGCGCCGGCCGCAGTCGCATGCGCGCGCAACCATTCGACGATTTCTGCGACCGTTTTGTCGCGGTCGGGCTTCGGCTCGTTGAGGACCTCGTGGTACTGGCCGGCGAGCATGCGCAGCGTCTTATCGGCGCTGCCGAGGCGATCGAAGACGACCCGCGCTTGCGGCGCCGCGGCGATCTTGTCGGCCTCGCCGGCGATGAGCAGCACCGGGACCGTCAGCTCGCCGGCGCGCGCGACGAGCGACTCCTGCGCCGCCGCCGCCTCGGTGAACCAGCGAGCGGTCGCGCTCTTGTTGTTCAGGGGATCGCGATCGTAGATGGCGGCGATCTCGGGATCGCGCGAGACGTCGGCGCCGCGCAGCCCGCTCGGCAGCGCCAGCTTCGGGTACAGCCGTGACGCCAGCTTGCCGGCGAACACCTTGGCCGGCGGCACCGCCAGCGCCAGCTTCCAGAACGGCGACGTCAGCACCAGGCCGGCGACGGCGCCCGGATGGCGCAACACATAGAACGGCGCCACCAGCGCACCGAACGAGTGGCCGAGCAGAAACAGGGGCAGCGCCTCGCCGCGCGCGCGCGCGACGATGGCGTCGACGTCGTCGAGGTACTCGTCGAAGCGGTTGCAGAAGCCGCGCACCCCCGAGGACTGGCCGTGGCCGCGCAGGTCGAGCCCGCGCACGCTGAAGCCGGCGGCGGCGAGCGCGCGCCCGGTCTCGTCGTAGCGGCCGATGTGCTCGCCGTACCCGTGCACGATCACCACCGACGCCTTCGGCGGGCCCTCGGCAGGCCAGGTCTGCTCGTGGAGCTGGGTTCCGTCCCGCGACTGGAAGAAGCTCATGTTTGCCTGTATACCACGCGTTCCAACCATGAAGTTGTACGAGATCTACACCAGCATTCAGGGCGAGACACAGTACGCGGGGCTGCCGTGCACGCTGGTGCGCTTCGCCGCCTGCGACCTGCGCTGCCGCTACTGTGACACCGAGTATGCGTTCACCGGCGGGCAGGAGGTCGGCGTCGAGGCCATCGTCGCGGACGTGGAGGCGCGCGGCGTACCGCTGGTGCTCCTGACCGGCGGCGAGCCGCTGCTCCAGCGCGAGCTGCCGGCGCTGTGCGAGGCGCTGCTGGCGCGCCGGTTCGAGGTGATGATCGAGACCGGCGGACATCGCGACGTCTCGGTGCTGCCGTCGGGCGTCGTCGTCATCCTCGACGTCAAGACGCCGGGCTCGGGCGAGGCAGACAAGATGTGCTGGGCGAACCTCGAGCGGCTGGGCCCGCGCGACGCCGTGAAGTTCGTCGTCACCGACGAGAACGACTATCGCTGGGCGAGCGAGCTGGTCCGCGAAAAGCGGCTCGACGCGCGCTGCCAGGTGCTGCTGTCGCCCTCGTTCGGCCAGGTGGAGGCCAGGGATCTCGTGGCGTGGATGCTGCGCGACAAGCTGCCCGCGCGCTTGAACCTGCAGATCCACAAGTACGTCTGGCCGCCCGACCAGCGCGGCGTCTAGCCCAGGGTTCGCCTCGGTTGATCTAGCGAGGGCGAGCTGCGTGAGGCGGATCGTGGATGCGACCGGAGCGACCGACCGAGGAATACCCGTCGGTCTCATGATTCATCACATCTCGGCGCGAGCTCTCGAAACGTTCCGCTTTCAGACCCGCGTCGCATCGAGAGGGCGCCAAAGCGCCACGTCCGGCTCCGCGCGCACTGCCCCGCTGGGCTCAAACAGTCCTCGCCACCGGACCGCTGTGCTCGATTCCACCCCTTGCCTGTGCTGCGGAACTCGCCCAGCGGGGCAGTGCGCGCGGAGCCTCTGTGCTCGTCCAAGAACCGGACGGTCGCAGCGGGTGGAGAGGCTGCTCTCGACGACCCGCCGCTTCGTCCGACGTGCTTGGCTGAAGGTTCCCACGAGCCCATAGAGCGGGAGGTCGTCGGAGCCGTCTTGCCGGGCGTCGAGGAGCGCTCCGCCCGCAGGGCGGACGCCAGCGACGAGCCGAGGGCCCGGACGTGCCGCCGGCCGGTAAGGCCGCCGGCGTAGCGGGCCCGTCCCGGCAAGACGGCTCCGACGACCGCCCGCGGCCCCTCGGCGCCTACCGGCGACACTGACGCTGCTCGCTCAATCAAACGCGGAGATGTGATGAATGATGAGACCCGTCGGTATTTCGACCGAGGGAGCGAGGACGTAGTCCTCGAGGCGACCGCGCGGATCATCCGTAGCAGGTCAATCGAGGCGATCCCTGGGGCTAGCGCATCGCCACCGCCGGCAGCGACGGGAGCTGCCAGCGCTCCAGCATCGGCTCGGGATCGATGTAGTGCTCGGCGCCGCCGCGGCCCGCCGGGCGCAGCGACAGCGCGAAGTGCAGGTGCGGGCCGGAGTGGAAGACGCCGGTGCAGCCGAGACGCCCGATGAGCTCGCCGCCGTGGACGTGCGCGCCCTCGCGCAGATCTTCGCGGATCGAGTCGAGATGGATGTAGCGGCTGACCACGGTGCCGTCCTTGTGCCCGATGCGCACGTAGCGTCCGGCGTTGGCGCCACGCACCTCGTCGCGCTCGATGCGCTCGATGACCCCGTCGAAGACCGCGAAGACCGGCTCGCCCAGCGTGGTGCCGAGATCTACGCCGCAGTGGCCGAGCTCGCACTCGGCGGGACGCGGTTGTGGGCGCGCGGCTCCGAAGCGGCGCGACTCGCGCAGCGGCATGGCGCGCCGCGGGCCAGCCAGCGGATGGAACCAGCCGACCACCGTTGGCAGCGCCGGCGGCGGCTCCTCGCCGGGGCGCCACGGCCCGTTGGGGACGCCCGCCGGATCGGGTGGCAGCACCACCGGAGCCAGCTCGGGCGGCAGATCGAAGCGCTCGAGGTAGGCGGCGAGCGCGCCGATGCCGCTGCGCACGTGGCGCACCACCAGGCCATTCGACTCGCCGCAGAACCAATCGCCATGGCGGCGCAGCGCGCGCCCCGCCTCGTCGGCGAAGCCGAGGGCGAACGCGCCGGCCAGGATGAGGTTGGCCACCGCGACGAAGCCCACCCAGGAGGGCGGGCGCAGCTTGTTGCGGCGCGTCGCCAGGAAGACGCCGAGGCGCCAGCGCAGCGCCAGCGGCAGGCCGAGGCAGAAGAGGACGCCGATGGCCACGCGCCAGCGCGGGTCTTCGACCCCGCCGGCCACCAGCGCAGTGACGAGCACGAACGCCCCGACCATCGGCGCCGCCAGCGCCAGCGCCCGGGCGAGGAGGACTGCGGCGACGAGCCAGCTTCCGAGCCTGCGCATGACCCTTGATACGCGCAACGCTCATGGTTCGACCTGTCATTTCAGCATTGACAGGTTGCCGATGTAGGTGTTACGGTCTTGCAGCTAAGTTGCTAAAACGATTGGCACAATTGACTCCGTCGCTGATCATTCTCGGGGCTCTCGCGGGCTGCGGTCCGGCAGCGACGCGCGTCGACCCGGATGCTTCACAGAAGGAGTACCTGCTCGGCGCCGACTATTTCAATAAGGGCCTGGTGGAGCCGGCGCTCGAGGAGTTGCTCAAGGCGGTCCGCCTCGATCCCAACAATCCCGACGCGCACAACCTGCTCGGGCTGGTGTTCCTGCGCAAAGGGGCCGAGTCCGAAGAGCTGTCGACGCGCAACCAATGCTTGAAGGGTGAAGCGCTAATGCTCGAGAAACAGGAGGGCGACGCGCACTTCAAGAAGGCCGAGGAGCAGTTCGAGAAGGCGATCTCGCTCAAGCAGGACTTCTCCGAGGCGCGCAACAACCTCGCCGTCGTCATGATCCATTTCGGGCGCTACGACGAGGCGGTGGAGCTCGAGGAGAAGGCGCTGGCCAACATCGTCTACCGCGAGCCGTATGCAGCCCAGGGCAACCTCGGGCAGGCCTACCTCGAGAAGCACGACTTCGTGCGCGCGGCCAAGGCGCTCCGGCAGGCGCTCTTCGAGCAGCCCAAGTTCTGCGTCGGCCGCTACCGGCTGGCGAAGGCCTACTACGAGCAGCAGGACTGGGACCGGGCTGCCGAGGAGATCGAGCAGGTCACGAACGACAAGGCGTGCCCGATCCAGGAGGCGTATCACCTCGCCGGGATGGTGGCGCTGCGACGGCAGGAGCGCGACAAAGCGGAGCGCATGTTCACCCGCTGTCTCGACCTGGCGCCGCGGAGCTGCCTGGCGAGCGAGTGTAAATTGGCGCAGTGAGACAGCGCGGAATACACTGATGGTGCGAGCAGAAGGCATGAACGGGGAAGACGTCGGCACCTACCTGCGTAGGCAGCGGGAAGCGCGCGGTATGACGCGCGCGGAGCTGAGTCGCGCCATCAAGATCAAGGAGACGAGCCTCGCCGCCCTGGAGGAGGCGCGGTTCGACTCGCTGCCGGCGCGCGTGTTCGTCGTCGGCTGGGTCGGCGCCTATGCGCGCGCGGTCGGCGCCGATCCCGCCGAGGCGGTGGCGCTGTTGACCGAGCAGCGGCCGGCGTCGGGTCTGCACCAGATCGGCGACTGCATGCCCAAGGTCGTGGCCCGCGCCAGCGCTGCCGACGACGATCGCGGCGGCGGCAAGCCGCTCGGTGAGCGGCGCCGCGTCGGCGTGGTGGTGGTGGTGTTCCTGCTGTTGATCGTCGCCACGCTGACGCTGTCGCTGCTTCTGCACCACGGCGGCCGCCTCGGCGGCGGCCTGTCGTAGAGCGCTTCGGTTCAGACGCGGAACAGCGTCTGGTAGTCGCTCTTGACCGCCGCCATCACCAGGCGCTCGGCCAGCTCTTCGAGCGTGCACTCGAGGCGCTTGAAGTCGATGGTGATGCGGAGGAGCACCTTGCCCTTTTGCAGGTAGCCCTCGACGCGCATCAGGAAGCGGTCGCGATCGGGGCCGAGCGTGCCGTATCCCTCGATCAGGTAGACGTCGGGCTTGCCCGAGCGGCTCATGGCGTTGAGCGCCAGCGTCACCTCGTCGGTGCCGCGGCCGAACGAGCAGTTGAAGTCGGCGTTGAGGTTGGCCTCGCGCGCCGCCAGCGCCGCCGATTCGCGCCAGGTGAGCCGCTTCTGCGGATCGGCGGCGGAGTTGAAGCGGCGCACCGCTTCGCGGACCAGGCCGCACAGCTCGAAGAAGGCGGGCGGCATCTCCTTGGCGAGGCGCTCGCCGCCCTTGAGATACTCCTCCCGCGCCTCGGCCAGCTCGCGCTCGCGGGTGGCCTCGCGGCGGGCGACCTCCTCGAGTGATTCGTGCTTCTCGGCCATGGATTATTCGTAACACGAAATGAGGTAAGCTTTCGCGATGCGGCTCACGACGCCGGCCATCGTGCTGCGCACCGTCGACTATGGCGAGGCCGATCGCGTGGTGACGCTGTTCACGCGACAGGCCGGCAAGCTGTCGGCGCTGGCGCGCGGTGCGCGTAAGAGTGTCAAGCGCTTCGGCGCCGCGCTCGGCCTGTTCGGCGTCGGCGAGGCGGTGCTCGTCGACAAGCCCAACGTCGAGCTGTCGGCCCTGGAGCGCTTCGACGGCGCGCGCGGATTTCCCGCGCTCATGAGCGACGTCGCCAAGGTCGCTCACGGCGGCTACGCATGCGAGCTGGTGCGCGAGCTGATTCCGCCGCGCCAGCCGGAGCCGGAGATCTTCGAGCTGCTGGTGACCTTCTTCGCGGCGCTGGAGGCGGGGCCGGCGCGCGCCGAGACGCTGCGCATCTTCGAGCTGCGCCTGCTCGACGCGCTCGGGCTCAAGCCGCAGCTCGAGGCGTGCGTGGCCTGCGGTAGTGACGAGCTCGGCGCCGGCGGCGAGGTGCTCGATGTGCGCCGCGGCGGCGTCGTGTGCGCGCACTGCCACGGCCACGGGCGTCCGCTGGGCGACGAGGTGCGGCGGGCGCTGGTCGGCGCTCAGACGCTCGATCTGCACGCCGCTCCCTCGTTCTCGCTGCCGGCCGCGGTGAACGTGGGCGCGCGCGAGGCGCTGGCCGCGATCATCATCGACCACGTGGGCCGACCGCTCAAGTCGCTCGAGTTCATCGCCAAGCTCAACAACGCCCAACCATGACCCAGCGCGATCTCGACGTCCTCAGCTTCGGTGAAGCGCTCGTGGACTTCTTCCCCGAGCGCCCAGGGGTGGCGCTCGCCGAGTGCGATCGGTTCCATCGCCAGCTCGGCGGCGCGCCGGCCAACGTCGCCGTCGGGCTGGCGCGGCTGGGCGCGCGCGTGGGCCTGATGACGCTCGTCGGGCCCGACGCCTTCGGCACCTTCGTGCGCGATCGCCTCGCGTCCGAGGGCGTCGACGTCGGCGGCATCGGCGTGCACCGCACGGCCAAGACCGGCGTCACCTTCGTCTCGGTCGGCGCGCACGGCGAGCGCAGCTTCCTGTTCTTCCGCCACCCCTCGGCCGATCAGATGATCGCCGAGCACGACGTCGACGAGAAGATCCTGGCCCGCGCGCGCATCGTGCACGTGGGCAGCTCCACCCTGGCGCGCGAGCCGTCGCGCGGCGCCACCTGGAAGGCCCTGGCGGCGGCCAAGCGCGCCGGCTGTCTGGTGTCGACCGATCCCAACTGGCGCGCGCACCTGTGGGAGAACCCGGCCGAGGCGGCTACGATGCTGCAGGCGCTCGTCGCCCAGTGCGACCTGGTCAAGATTTCGGACGACGAATTGGCGCCGCTTTGCGGCGTGACCGATCCGGAGGCGGGTGCGAAAAAACTGCGCGCGCTCGGGCCGGCGCTGGTCGTCGTCACGCTCGGCGCTCGCGGCTGCTACGTGGCGCACGACGCCGGCTGCGATTGGCTGCCGGGCGAGCGCGTCGACGTGGTCGACACCACCGGCGCCGGTGACGGCTTCGTGGCGGGCCTGCTGGCGACGCTGGCGCCGTGTCTGGGCGACGGCAGGCGGCCCTCCGAGCTGACGCTCGACGAGATCCGCGCCGCGTGCCGGAACGGGAACAAGATCGGCGCGGCGGTCGTTACCAAGCTGGGGGCCACCACCGGTTTGCCCGCGCGCGGCGAGTTCGTGCTAACACCG
This sequence comes from uncultured delta proteobacterium, assembly GCA_963816965.1. GTDB lineage: Bacteria > Myxococcota_A > Polyangia > Palsa-1104 > Palsa-1104 > JAQBQH01. The sequence goes on along the minus strand of CAWFMP010000004.1, from coordinate 472,674 downwards.
GCGTCGTAGCCCTCAACGCGAGCGCCGCGGCGCTCCGCACCTTACCTTGGAAGGAGCGCTGGCGGCTCACGGGAGCCCCCGCATACTGAAATGGACACGATGCCAAATCGCCCCACGATCAAGGTCGACGATCCGCGCGCCCGCACGGTGCTGTTCGACGCGCTCAAGCAGAAGGCGCGCGGTCAGACCGCGCTGGTCAAGCTGACGCGCGCCGATGCGGTCGCGCTCACTGGCCTGCCCAACGACGAGGCCGAGCCGGCGCTCAAGTCGCTGGTGGCGGCCTATCGCAGCCACCTCGCCGTCACCGACGAGGGCGAGCTGGTCTACGAGTTCGATCCCAGCCTCGAGCGGCGCGACAAGGTGCCGCTGTCGGAGCGGCTGGCGGCGGCGGGGCAGGTGGCCTGGCGCGGCTTCAAGCTGCTGTTCAAGATCTGGATCGTCGTCACGCTCGTGGCCTACGTGGTCGCGTTCGTAGCCATGATGGTGTCGATGATGGTCGCGCGCTCCTCGAACGATCGCGATGATCGTCGCGGCGGCGGCGGTTTTCCGCTGCTCTGGTTCTGGCTGATGCCCGACCTGGCGCCGCCCGGCTATGGCCGCGATCCCTACGGGCGGCCGCTCCGGCGCCCGTCGAGCGGGCCGAAGAAGCGCTTTTACCAGTCGGTGTTCGACTTCGTCTTCGGGCCCAAGTCGGCGCCGCACGATCCGCGGGAGGCCGACAAGCGCCTGCTCGCCTTTTTGCGCGATCACAAGGGGCGTGTCACCGCCGCCGAGCTGAGCGCGCTGACGGGGCTGTCGCTGGCGGCAGCGGAGGAGGAGCTGACGCGCCTGATGGTCGAGTACGACGGCGAGGTCGAGGTCGCCGACGACGGCACGCTGCTCTACGTGTTCGCCGACGTCCTGCCGTCGGCGTCGGCGGCGGGCACGCGCTGGACCTGGGCCTGGGACCAGGCCGATCCGGTGCCGCCGTTGACCGGCAATACTGGCACCGCCGATGCGGTGGTGGGCGCGCTTCGCCGGGTTCAACCTGATCGCGTCGATGACCGTCGGGCCGGCGTTCCTGCAGCGCTTCCACTTGACCGATCTGCCGTGGACCAGCTTCTTCGTGACGCTCTTCCCGCTCATCTTCTCGGCGATCTTCTTCGCCGTGCCGGCGACCCGCTGGGTGGTTCGGCGGCGGCAATTGGCCAAGCGCGAGCGGCGCCAGCTGCGGCGCGCGCTCTTGCGCGAGATCTGGTCGCAGCCGGGCGAGCCGCGCGATCCGGCCCAGCTGACCGCGAGCGCCTCGCAGCGCAGCGGCCTGCCGGTCGCCGCCGCGCAGGCGATGCTGGATACGCTGGTGCGCGATCTCGACGGCGACGTCACCACGGACGCCGACGGGAACATGCGCTACGTCTTTACGCGCCTCGACGAGGAGCAGCGCGCGGTGGCCAAGGCGCGCCTGGCGGCGCCGGAGCAGCAGCTGGGCGAGGTCATCTTCTCGTCGGAGGACAACGCGGGTGGCTGAGCCGTGGGAGCGCCGCGGCAAGCGGCGCGTGCTCGAGACCAAGATCTTCGGCATCGACGCCCACGCCCTGGTGCACCCGCGCACCGGCCGCGAGCACGAGTTCTGGATCCTCGACGCGCCCGACTGGTGCAACATCGTGCCCCTGACGCGCGACGGGCAGGTGGTGATGGTGCGGCAGCAGCGGCACGGCATCGGCGGCGAGACGCTCGAGCTGCCCGGCGGCATGATCGACGCCGACGATTCGTCGCCGCTCGAGGCCGCGCGCCGTGAGCTCCTCGAGGAGACCGGCTACCGCGCCAGCGAGATCACTCCCACCGGCATCATTGCGCCCAACCCCGCGATGCAGACCAATCGCTGTTGGTCCTTCGTCGCGCGCGGCGTCGAGAAGGTGGGCGAGCCGCACCTCGACGGTGGCGAGGACATCGACGTGGTGCTGGTGCCGTACCGCGAGATTCCCGAGCGCGTGGCGCGCGGCGAGATCACGCACGCGCTCGTCGTCGTCGCCTTCGCCTATGCCCTCGGCTTGCGCACGCCTGCCTGAGCCAGCGTCTCGATATGCTCGAGAAACGCGCGCGGATCGAGCGGCTTCTTCACCAAAAGGTCGACGCCGCGGCGGCGCATCTCGTCGCGGTCGATGCTCAGCCCCCAACCGGTGATGAGCGCGACCGGCGTGGCCGGGGACGTCTGCTTGATCATGCCCGCGACGTGCCAGCCGTCCATGTCCGGTAGGCCGAGGTCGGTCAGGACGACATCGAAGGCGCCGGCCGCAAACGCGCGCAGGCCGGCGGCGCCGCAATCGGTGCTGACGACCTCGAAGCCGCCGACCGCCAACAGGGAGGCCATCGCCTCGCGGTTGTCGGGATCATCCTCCACGAGCAAGACGCGGTGGGTGGCACCGGTCGGGGCGGCAGCACCGCCCGCCGAGCGCGCTTGGCCGAACGCGCGCGAGAGGCCGACGCCGAGGAGGTCGAGCTCGGCGGGCGCCAGCGGCGCGCCCGCCCGCGAGAACAGCGCCAGCAGGCCTCGGGGGCGTGTATCGAGCGTGAGCAGGGCCAGGTCGAGCTGGCGGTAGCCGGCCTCGATGGCCCAGGCCTGCAGGCGCGCCAAGTCGGCAGCCGCGAGCGACGCGGGCACACCGGGCGGCGGCTCGGCCGCGAGCCCGGCGGGCTCGACCGCGAGCCCGGCGGGCTCGACCGCGAGTCCGGCGGGCTCGACCGCGAGTCCGGCGGGCTCGACCGCGAATCCGGCGGGCTCGACCGCGAATCCGGCGGGCTCGACCACGAATCCGGCGGACCCGAGGCGCTCGGGACGATCGTCGCCAACGAAGAAGGCGGCCGCGTCGACCGCCAGATGGCGCCGCGCCAGCTGGCAGACGGCATCGCCGAAGCGGTCGGAGGCGGGCGAATCGGCCAGCGTCGCGAAGAAGCGCGCCAGGCTGCGGGAACTGTCGCGATCGCCCATCGAAGCCAACGTATTACGCCGTTTCGGCCAGTTCGACAACTCGACGGGAGGTGCGCCCGGCCCGCACCGCTCCATCCTCTCCTGGTTACGTCCGATAAGGCATATTATGTCAACTACGGAGATCCGGGTCGGCGCGTGGTGCGGCAGATCTCGCCCGCCGCGCTCTTTCGCGCTACCTCTTGTTCGTGCGCCTGGCTCCGCTGCTCCTGGCTCTCGGTCTCGTCGTCGCGCTCGCGGGCTGCAAGGACCGGCCGATTCATGGCGGCGGCGCGGGCAAGAACGGCGCGACCTTCGGCGCCGAGGCGTCGCCGGAGTTCGTGGCGGTCGACTTCGCGTTTCTGCACGCGATCTTCTTGCACCACAAGATCGGCCAGGGCCCCAAGGCGGCGCTGTGGGCCGAGCGTTATCACCGTCGTTGGGTGCGCTGGACCGGGCGCATCCGCTCGTTCACCGCCAACGGGATCACGCTGCGGCAGCTGCCGATCACCAGCACCTTCGACGTGTCGCTGTGGATCAACAACGCCGACCGCGACGCCGTGCGTGCGCGCTACCAGGTCGGCGACGTGGTCACCTATGTCGGCCGCCTCGACAGCTACGACGACATCTGGCGGACGATCTATCTCGTCAACGGCGAGGTCCTGGCGCCGGCGCCGGCGCAGGACATGGGCCTCTGATTACCTTGACAAGGTCTCCGAATAACTGAGAAAATGTTGCGCGCGCCGAAGTGCGTGCGGAGACCTTTTCGATGCGGCTTACGAGACTCAGCCTGGTCGTGCCCTTCCTCGCCGCCGCCTGCGGGCAGTCGCTGCAGCCGCTCCAACCGTTCGACGCCGGAGCGGTGGTCGACGACCTGGCGAAGGTCCACGGCGGCGGCGGCGACGGGGGATCGCCGGATCTCGCCGGTGGAGACCTCGCCGGCACGACGCCCGACACGGATGGGCCGGTCATCGCCTACGTCAACCCGCTCGTCGGCACGTTCGTCGGCGGGATGCTCGATATCATCGTGACCGTGACCGATCCGTCGGGCGTCAATCCGTCGACGGTCCAGGTGGTCCTCGCCAACGACCCCACCAAGTACACGATCCCGCTCCACAAGACCGGAACGACCGACACCTATCACGGGCTCTTCGACGTGGGCTCGCTCGGCAAGGGCTATGTCTTTCTCGACCTCTCGGTTCGCGCCGACGACACGCGTGGCAATCACGCCCAGCTCGGCGAGGAGGTTCTGGTCGACAACACACCGCCGTGGATGTCGATGAACGCGGCCGTGCAGATGCGCGTCAGCAAGCTCGACGGCATGCTCGACGACTGCTCGCACCTGTTCTCGCCCCTCGGGCCAACCGTCGTTGATCCCGTGAACGGTCCCGAAGTGGCCTTCGAAGGCGCGACGATGAAGCAGATCATGGGGCTGCGCGCGCGCATCGAGGATCACGGCAATCTCGCCCCCGGTCAGCGCGTCGAGTACTTCTCGGACATCGACGAGAGCACGGTCACCCTCTTCGCGGTCGGCAGCACCCCCGGGCTCCCTGTGCTCGCCGTCGACACCGACGGCGACGGGATTTGCGACGACGTGAATCCGACGCTGATCCCGACGGCCGGCATGGTCGTGATGGCGAACCAGGCGCTGGCGCTCGCCATGTCGCCGCTGACCGATTCCGGCAGCGCTGACTACACGCCGAGCTCGGGCTCGTCGGCGGCCTGTGGCGAATTTGGCACCGCGACGGCGGTTCCGCCGGACCTGTTGTGCAAAAAGGGAGGCACGGGCCTGACCTTCGTGATTCCCGGCTTCGGCAAGGACAAGCCGATCTACTCGCTGCCGCCGATCCGCGATCCCGACGCCTGCGTCGGCTTCCCGCTCGACGCCGCCAACCACCTGCCCGAGGGCCCGGCGTGCGTGCTCACACGCGCCGTCGACAACGCGGGCAATCACATGGTCAGCTTCCCGCTGCACATCTGCATCGACCTCGGCAACCACGTGTGCGACACCTTCGTGCCCGACCCGACGGCCTGCACCGGCAAGCTGGACGCGGCCGGAATGGTGATCGCGGGATCGACCTGCACCGAGCCTCCCGTCGGGGGTAACCCGGGTACCTTCGTGCAGGACGGCAGCGAGGTCCGCAACCTGACCTTCTTCTAAGGTTGGTTCCCCGCTACGTCGCCTTGCGCCGCGTGCGCGGCTTCTGCCCGCGCGCCTTGCACACGATCCGCACCGGCGTCCCCCACAAGTCGAACTCGTCGCGCAGTTGGTTCGCCAGGTAGCGCCGATACGAGAAGTGCACGCCCTCGGGATAGTTCACCGACAGCAGGAACGTGGGCGGCTTGGCCTGCGGCTGCTGGATGAAATAGAGCTTGATCGGGTGGCCGCGGAACACCGACGGCGGATGGCGCTCGACGATGCCCTCGAACCAGCGGTTGAGCGCGCCGGTGGTCACGCGCCGCGTGTAGGCCGCGTAGGCCGCCTGCACGGCGTCGAGCACGCGCTGCAGACCCTTGCCGGTCCTGGCCGAGGCGAACACCACGCGCGCCCAGGGCACGAACTGGAGCTGGCGCTTCAGATCTTCGTGCAGCTTCTTCTGCTGCTTTTCGGTGATGAGGTCGAGCTTGTTGAAGCAGATCACCAGCGCCCTGCCCGCCTCGTCGCACATGCCGGCGACCTTGGCGTCCTGCTCGGCGAGCCCTTCCTGGGCATCCACGACGAGCACGCAGACGTCGCAGCGTCCAACCGCCTTCTCCGCCATGGCGACGGCGATCTTCTCCATCGGCGCGTAGACCTTGCTGCGCCGCCGGATCCCCGCCGTATCGATGAGCACGTAGCGCCGCCCGCCGAGCTCGACCGGCGTGTCGACTGGATCGCGCGTCGTGCCCGCCTGCGCGTCGACGATGACCCGCTCGTCGCCGAGGAAGCGGTTGACCAGCGACGACTTGCCGGCGTTGGGTCGCCCGACCAGCGCCAGCTTGATCGCGCGCGTCGCGTCGTCCTCCGGCTCCGGCTGCTCGTCGACTCGCGGCGCGTCGGGCAGGCGGGCCACGACGGCGTCGAGCAACTCGCCGACGCCACGGCCGTGCTGCGCCGAGACCGGGAACACCTCGTCGGCGCCCAGCGTGTAGAGCTCGTTGGCCTCGGCCTCGAAGGAGGCGCCGTCGACCTTGTTGGCGACCCATAGGATTGGCTTGCCGCTCTTGCGCAGCGCGGCGATGGCGTCGCGATCCTCGGGCACCAGCCCCTGCCGGGCGTCGATGACGAATAGGACCAGCGCCGCCTCCTCGACCGCGCGCATGGCCTGCTTCAGGATGCCGCGGGCCAGCGTGGCGTCGCCGGGCTTGGCCGCGTCCCAGTCGAGCCCGCCGGTGTCGACGACGCGGAACAGGTTGCCGTCCCACTCGGCCTCGCCGTAGCGGCGATCGCGGGTGACGCCCGCTTCGTCCTCGACGATGGCGTCGTGGCCGCCGCAGATGCGGTTGAACAGCGTCGACTTGCCGACGTTGGGCCGGCCGACGATGGCGATGAGCGGCCACGACTCGCTCTCGCCCAGCTCCGATGGACGCGGGCTCATGGTCGCACCGCCCGCGCACTTCGCCTCGGCGCGCCAGGTCGGCTCGCTGCACTCGCCTCCAGGGCGCGAAAGCCCCTCGGCTGCGTTCGCGGGCTCATGGTCGCACCGCCGGCGCACTTCGCCTCGGCGCGCCAGGTCGGCTCGCTGCACTCGCCTCCAGGGCGCGAAAGCCCCTCGGCTGCGTTCGCGGGCTCATTCTTCGCCGTATCCCAATTCGCGCAGCGAGCGGGCGCTGTCCGTCCAGCCCTCGTCGACGCGGACGAACAGCTTCAGGTGGACCGGCACCGCCAACAGGTTCGAGATCTCCTGGCGCGCGCGCGTGCCGATCTCGCGGATCATACGCCCGCCCTCACCGACGATGATGCGCTTGTGCGCCTGCTTGTCGACGTGGATGGTCGCCTCGACCATCACGTCCTTGGGCCGCTCCTCCCAGGTGTCGATGGTGACCGCCACCGAGTACGGCACCTCCTGGCGGGTCAAGAGGAAGACCTGCTCGCGTACGAACTCGGCGCCCAGCCAGCGCTCGGCGCGATCGGTCAGCATCTCCTCGGGGAACAGCCGCTCGCCCGTCGGCAGCATGCCGGCCAGCTCGCCGACCAGCCGATCGACGCCGTCGCCGCTCTTGGCCGAGATGGGCACGATCGAGCGCCAGGAGTGCGCGGCGTGCAGCGCCTCGAGCATGGGCAACAGAAGCTGCTTGTTGTGCAGCGTGTCGACCTTGTTGATCGCCAGCACCGCCGGCTTGTCGACCGCCTTGAGCTCGGCGATGACGTACTCGGTGGGGGCGTCGAGCTTCCAGCCCCGCTTGAAGTCGGCGGCGGCCGGAGTCTCGACGATCGCGCAGACCGCGTCGACCTCCTGCAGCGCCGCCAGCGCCTCACCGACCATGAAGGTGTTGAGGCGCGTGCGGCCGCGCCCCTTGGGCCGATGGAGCCCCGGCGTGTCGACCAGAACCAGCTGCGCTCCCGGCAGGTTGCGCACGCCGACGATGCGGTTGCGCGTGGTCTGCGGCCGCGGCGTGGCGATGGCGACCTTCTCGCCGAGGATGCGGTTGAGCAGCGTCGACTTGCCGACGTTGGGGCGGCCGACGAGCGCGACGAATCCCGCGCGAAAATCGACAGACCCCTTGTTCGCCATGGCGCGTCCTTCTACCATGAAAGACTCGATACTGCGCGCCGTATACTGGCGGCGGAGGTGTGACCATGGCGGTGGCTGCGCTGGTGCTCGGAATCATCGGCACGCTCTTCTCGCTCAACTGGCTGACCGTGTGGGTGGGGGGGCCGATGGCGATCATCGCGCTCGTCCTCGGCATCCTCGGGCGCAAGCAGCTCGCTGCAGCGGGCAAGCCGACCGGCATGGCGACCGCGGGCATGGTGCTCGGCATCGTCGGCACCACCATCGCCGCGCTCATCTTTGCGGTGTGCGCGTCGTGTGCCGCGGCCGTCGGAGCCGCCGGCCACGAGGCGCAAAAGGAGATCGAGAAGGCGGCCAAGCAGGCGGCCGACACGCAGAAAGCGACCGAAGCGCCGGCGCAGCCGCCCGCGCCGCCGGCGGTCCCGGCGGCGAAGTGAGGTAAGATGTCCGGCGCATCCATCGAGAGAGGTGATACGTGGCCGTAGCCGCCCTGGTCCTCGGTATCTTCGGAACGATCCTGTGCTGGTTCCCGGCGGTGCTGCTGGGCGTGCCGTTGGCGCTGGTCGGGCTCATCCTCGGCATCCTGGCGCGCAAGAACGCGACCGAGACGCAGCAGCCGACCGGCATGGCGACCGCCGGCATGGTCATGAGCATCGTCGGGCTGACGCTCGGGATCCTGTTGTCGGCGATGTGCTTCGCCTGCGCGCAGAAGGTCAAGAGCGACATGCAGAAGATGTCGAACGATCCGCAGTTCCAGCAGCAGAACAAGGAGTTCAACGAGGCCTTCAAGAAGGCGCTCGAGGAGTCGCAAAAGCAGCAACAGCAACAGCAACAGCAGGCCGCGCCGCCGGCGCCGCCGCCGAGCCAGCCGCCGACCAAGAAGTAGCGTGCATCCCGAGCTCGTCCGCCTTCACTACCTCGGCATCGAACGGCCGATCTACTCGTACGGCGCGCTCATCGTCGTCGGCGTCGCCGCCGGCATCCTGGTCGGCGTCGCGCGGGCGCCGCGCTTCGGCATCAAGCGCTTCGACGAGCTCGCCGTGGGCCTGCTCGGCGTCGTCGGCGGCCTGGTCGGCGCGGCGCTCTTGTTCGACGTCGTGCAGCTCCGCGCCATCGTCGCCGATCCGTCGCTGCTCCTGCATCCGGGGCTGGTCTTCTACGGGGGCCTGGGCGGCGGCGCCTGGGCGGCGGCGGCCTACTGCCGCGCCTGGCGCATCCCCATCGCCGACGCCGCCGACGCCGCTGCCCCCGGGCTCGCGCTCGGCCACGCCTTGGGCCGCGTCGGCTGCCTCCTCGGTGGCTGCTGCTACGGCCGCGTCGTCGGCGAGCGCTTCCCGTTCGCCGTGCACCTCGCCGGCGCCTGGCGCTACCCGGTGCAGCTCTACGAGGCGGGCGGCCTGGTCGTGATCGCGATCGTGACGGCGATGTTGCCGCGACGACGCGCCGGCGCGATCTTCTGGTCCTACGTTGCCGGCTATGCCCTGTTACGCCTCGTCGACGAGCACTGGCGCGGCGACGACTTCGAGCGCGGCGTCTTCGGGCACCTCTTGTCGACCTCGCAGGCGATCGCGCTCGGCGTGCTCGCCGTCAGCGTCGTCGTCTTGTATCGTCTAAAGCGAGAAAAAGGAGCGACTTGATGGAGGAGCGCACCCCCGGCAGCTTCGGCAAGAGCCTCTACTTCGGCCACATCCCCGAGCCGCTGGTCGTGCCCTACCCGACGTTGGGCCAACCGGAGCGCGACAGCCTCGAGCTCGTGCTCACCGAGTTTCGCAAGTTCGCCCAGGGCGAGATCGACTCCCGCGAGATCGACGAGGCGGCGCAGCTGCCGCCGTCGGTGCTCGAGGGCATGAAGAGGCTGGGGCTGTTCGGCCTGGCCATCCCCGAGGCGTACGGGGGCCTCGGCCTATCGGTCACCGGCTACGCGCGCGCGATGCAGGAGATCGCCGGCGTCGACGGCTCGATCGCGGTGACGCTCGGCGGCCACCAATCGATCGGCTGCAAGGGCCTGGTGCTCTACGGCTCCGACGAGCAGAAGCAGCGCTACCTACCGCGGCTGGCCACCGGCGAGCTGGTGGCGGCGTTCGGCTTGACCGAGCCGGGCTCGGGATCCGACGCGGCGTCGATCAAGACGCGCGCAGCGGCGCAGCCCGACGGCAGCTTCGTCCTCGACGGCAGCAAGCTGTGGATCACCAACGGCGGCATCGCCGACTTCTTCACTGTCTTCGCCCAGACGGAGGTCGAGCGCGACGGCGCGCACAAGGATCGCATCACCGCCTTCCTCGTCGAGCGTGGCTTCGGCGTCAAGTCGGGGCCCGAGGAGCACAAGCTCGGGATCAAGGGCAGCTCGACGACCGCGCTCTACTTCGACGGCGTGCGCGTGCCCGCGGCCAATGTGCTCGGCGGCGTCGGCGGCGGCTTCAAGGTGGCGATGGGCGTGCTCAACAACGGGCGGCTGGGCCTGGCCGCGGGCGCGGTCGGCGCCGCCGGCCAGGTGATGCGGCTGGCGCTGGCGCACGCCACCTCGCGGCGGCAGTTCGGGCGCGCGATCGCCGAGTTCGGGCTCATCAAGGACAAGATCGCGCGCATGATGATGGAGATCTACGCCGCCGAGTCGATGGTCTACCTGACCACCGGGCTCATCGATCGCGGCATCGACGACTACAGCATCGAGTCGGCGTGCTGCAAGGTCTACGGCTCGGAGATGCTGTGGCGGGTGGTCAACGAGTCGCTGCAGATCGCCGCCGGCATGGGCTACATGAAGGAGTTCCCCTACGAGCGCCTCTTGCGCGACGCGCGGATCAATCTGATCTTCGAAGGCACGAACGAGATCCTGCGCTGCTTCATCGCGCTGTCGGGCATGCAGGGTCCGGGCGATCGCTTGGCCCAGCTCTCCGACGCCATCAAGTGGCCGCTCAAGGGCTACGGGCTGGTCGCCGACTTCGTGATGGACAAGATCAAGACGCAATATTACGGCGGCGAGCGGCTGGACCAGATCCACCCCTCGTTGAAGCGGGAGGCGGTGCTGTTCGAGGACTGGGTGCCCGAGCTGGCCAAGGCCGTGGAGAAGGTGCTGCGCAAGCACGGCAAGATGATCTCGGAGATGCAGTACGTGCAGCGGCGCGTCGCCGACACCGTCATCGACCTGTTCATGATGATCGCCTGCATGTCGCGCGCGACGGCGGCGCTCAACGCGCACGGGCCCGAGGCCGAGCGCGAGGCCAAGCTGTGCCGCGCCATCTGCGGGCGGGCGTCGCAGCGGATCAAGCGCAACATCCGCATGTTCGACGACAACGACGACGAGCTCTTGAAGTCGATCGCCAAGGACGCCTACGACGCCATGTCCTACGATCACGACGTCGCGCTCGGGCGGTAGACCGCGGTCGCCGCGCCCGGCCGGCGGGCGGTGAATCCTCAACAAGCAGGACCGGAGCGGCCGCCCAAGCGTGCGAGGCGACGCGGCCGCGGCCGGCGGCGACGCGCTTGCATCTGTACTCGTTGTCGTCGCGGCGAACGGTGGTTGGACCAATTTCCGGGACCGATTCTCCGTCGAGAACCGTTGCGTTCGCCAGGCGGCGCAGCTAAAAGGAGCGGTCCACATGAACAAGCAGTTCGACCGCGCGTTCTTCTTCCTGCTCGACGGCGCCCGCGTCGACATCTTCGAGGAGTTGCTGCAAAAAGGCGACCTGCCCAACCTCGCGCGCCTGTTCGTCGCGCCCGGCGCCTATCGCCCCGCGACCACCGTGTTCCCGTCGGTGACCGGGGTGGCCTACATCCCCTACCTCACCGGCATGTTCCCCGGCCGCGCCAACATCCCCGGCTACCGCTGGTTCGATCGCGAGCGTTATCAGCGCCGGCCGCTGTCGGTGATGCGCTTCCGCAACTACCACGGCCTCGGCAGCTACCTGATGGACCGCGATCTGTCGAAGTCGGCCACGACGCTGTTCGAGCTCATCAAGCCGTCGTCGAACATCTTCAGCGGCATCTCGCGCGGCACCGGCATCCGCCGCAACGCGGCCTACTTCCGGCGCGTGCCGGCGACGCTCAAGTTCTTCCGCACCGGCGACTGGGACCACATCGACGCCGCCGGCGAGGTCTTCCTGCAGCGCGCGGCCATGCGCATGCGCGAGAAGTTCACCTTCCACACCACCTACTCGATCGACGAGTACTCGCACCACCACGGCCCGTTCTCCGCGCGCGCGCGGGAGCGCTACCTCGAGTTCGACAAGGTGCTGGGCCGCTTCGGCGAGACGCTGCGTCGCACCGGGCAGCTCGAGACGTCCCTGCTGATGATGGGCGCCGATCACGGCCACACCGAGGTCAAGGCGCACTTCGATCTCGAAGGCTTCATCGAGCGCCTCGGCTACAAGACGCTCTACTACCCGAAGCACATGAAGCGCTGGCTCGGCGCCGACGCCGCCGTCATGGTGGCGGGCAACGGCGTCGGGCACATCTACTTGAAGGGCCCGGCCAAGTGGGCCGAGCGCCACGACGCCGGCGTGCACCTGGAGAAGCACCCGTCGCTCGTCGACGATCTGCTCGCCAACGACGCCGTCGACCACGTCATCTACCGCGCCGGTGACCAGGTCCACGTGCGGGCGCGCCGCGGCGCCGCCGCCATCAAGCTCGCCAACGGCCATGTCGAGTACAAGACCTCGGGCGGCGATCCATTCGGCTACGCGCCCCTGCCCGAGCGCATGTCGCGCACCGAGATCCTGGCCCACACCGCCGACAGCGACTACCCCGACGCGCCGCTACAGGTGGCCCAGCTCTTCGACTCGCCGCGCGCCGGCGACTTCGTCGTCTCCGCGACGCCCGGCTTCGATCTACGCGCCGGCGAAAAGGAGAAGCGCGAGTATCGCTCGTGCCACGGCTCGTTACACCGCGAGCACATGCGCGTGCCGTTCGCGCTCAACGTACCGATCGCAGATCGCGCACCCGCGCTCGGTCGACGCGTTCCCCACCATCCTCGAGCTGTTGGGAAAAGAGGCGCCCGCCGGCATCGACGGGCGCTCGCTTCTGACGTAGCGCTACTTCTTCGACTTCGTCTTCGACTTCGGCTTGGCGCTCTCGGTGTCGGTCGCCGCCGCCTCGGCCTTCGCCTTGGCACCGGTCCCCACGGACGCCAGCACCATCTCGACACCGCCCGCGCCGCTCATCTTCACCACGCCCGTTGGCACCGCCTTGTCGCTCATCCACACGTCGAGCGTCATGCCGCCCGCCTCCTTGGGCAGCTCGTGCTTGTAGTGCTTGCACTCGAAGGTCCCCGCCGGCACCGTGATCTTCTCCGACCCGACCAGCTGACCCGGCGTGTCCGACTTCTTGATGCCGCCCTGGCCGAGCTTGGCGGCCGGCACGTCCTGCGCCGGCTGCGTGCCCATCTGCATGCGCGCCTTGACCAGCTTCCACGCATCGGGCGGCGAGGGCGCGAACGTCATCGACGAGTGCACCGGGCCCATCGGCGTCTGCGAATCGGTCTCCATGGTCAGCTCGCGGTCGGTCTTCTCGACCACCGCGTAGCGCACCGTCAGCTTCTGCGGTGATCCCGGCATCGACATCGTGTACTCGGCCCACGAGCCGGCCTTGGCCTTGGCCATGGCCTCGTACGACATCGGGTTCGACTGGGCGGAAGCGACGCCAGCGACGGATACGACAGCGGCGGCGATGATGAGGTTGCGCATCTCGGCTCCTATTTGGGAAAGGAGCCGCTTATAGCACGTCGGCTACTTCAGCGACTCCTCTTTGCGCTGCTTGGCCTGCTTGAGATCCTCGGCCAGGGGGCCGCTCCCGACGGCGGCGAGCGCCTTGTCGAGGAGCGCGATGTCCTCCTCGGTGCGGCGGCGCAGGGCGTCGTGCGCGCCCTTGAAGTGCTCGAAGAAGTCGACGAGCTGGTCGCCCTTGCGCAGGTTGTAGACGACGCCGAGCTTGCCGTCGCGAATCTTGTCGAGGTGGTTGGTGATCTTGAACAGCGGCCCGGCCACCTTGTGCGTGAGCACGATGCCGTAACCGGCCAGCACCACCGACAAGATGAAGCCGAAGGCGATGAGCGTCATGAGCAGGGTGCGATCGCCGTGCGCGAACTGCGCCACCAGCTGCTGGGCGAGCTCGTCGGTGGGATCCATGGCCCGCACCTGCACCACGCGCGAGGCCTCGTGCGCGTTGTGCATGACCAGATAGCCGAGCCCGCCGGTCAGGATCGCCGAGATCACGACGATGACGCCGGTGAAACGCAACTGATAGCTCGAGTTGAGCAGGTAGTTGCGCAAGCTGCGTTTGTAGCCTTGAGGCATGGCCCGCTTCCTTTCTATTGCTGCGTCCGCAAGAACTTCTCGACGTCGTCCTTGACCGCTTCCGCCGCCGCCACCAGACAATCGCGCTTGCCGCTCTCCGCTTCCGAACTGCCGGAGCCGGTCTGCAGCGACGCGCCCTCCTGGGTCATGGCCTTGATCGAACGATCGGGAAATGTCGCGATGAACGCTTTTACGTCGCAGTCGATCTGCTGCTGGCCGCCGGCGCCGGTCGCCGAAAGCCGCTGAATCGAGCCGTCGACGATGAAGCCCGAAAGGTGGTGCGAGGCCAAGAGCGACCGCGACGGTGCGCCCCCGGCCCCCGACACGCTCAGCGTCACCGATGGCACCTTCTGCAGCTCCTTGGCCAGCGCGTCGCGCACCAGCCGCGAGTATTCGCCACCGGCCTTGCCCGCCGCGGAGAAGCCGACGGCGACGTAGAAGCGCGCTCCCGCCCGCGGCGGCGCGGCCACCAACTCCCCCCGCCGCCGCCGGCGACGAGCTCGAGCGCCCGCTTCGCCTGGCTGCGCACGAACTCGGAGGCGTCGGTCGTCGACGCGACCATGAGCGCGTTCGAGGCCGACGGGTCGCCGATGCGTCCGAGCGAGGTGGCCGCCACGCCGCGCACGGTCTCGTTCTCGTCGTGCAGCGCCTGCATGAGCGCCGGCACGGCGCGCTTGTCCTTGAGCTTGCCGAGCACGAGCGCGGCCTGGACGCGGACCTTGTACGACGGGTCCTGCATGAGCGTGCGCGTCAGGACGTCGATCTTGTCGGCGAATGCGCCGCCCGCTGTCAGCAGCAGGAGCGCCACGATGAGGGCGCGGATCGGGCGGGTCGACATGGAGCCGCCTTGGATTTTACCCTGAAAGCGCCTGCTACTTCCAGTCGGGATCGCTGCCGTACTTATTTATGAGCTCGACATAGTGCAGCGCCGAGGCCTCGAGCCAGGTCAGCTCCTCGTCGGTGAGCGCGCGCTTGGGGCGGGCCGGAGATCCCACCGCCAGGTGGCCGGCGGGGATCTTGGTCCCCGGGGTGACCAGGGCGCCGGCGCCGACGATGCAGCGGTCGCCGACCTCGGCCTGGTCGAGGATGACCGCGCCCATGCCGACGATGCACAGGTCGCCCACGGTGCAGCCGTGCAGCGTCACCTGGTGGCCGACGGTGACCTTGCTGCCGACGTGCGTGGCGTATTGGCTGTGGGTGACATGGATGACCGCGTTGTCCTGGATCGAGGTGTCCTCGCCGATGCGGATGTGGAAGACATCGCCGCGCAAGACGGCGCCGAACCAGATGCTCGCGCGGGCGCCCACCTCGACGTCGCCGATGATGGTGGCGTTGTCGGCCACGAAGGCGGTGGCGTCGACCCGGGGACGCTTGCCGTCGAAGCCGCGGATGATGCCACGATGCAGGTGGCTGCGCTCGCTCATGACGTCTTCGTACCGTCGACGCGTCGCCAGCGCAAGAGCATCCATGAAATGGCGCCCAGCGTCGAGCCCACGGCGTCGGCGGTGATGTCGCCCAGGTCGTTGCCCGAGCGGTGGGGGGTGAAGGTCTGGTGGAACTCGTCGCTGATGCCGAAGAGCACGCCGACCAGGATCGCCAGCCACCAGCGACGGGCGCCAAACGCGCGCGCGAGCAGGAAGGCGAAGCCGGCGTATTCAGCCGTGTGGATGAGCTTGTCGTGGACCGTGAGCCGGGGATTGATCGCGTCGCCCGCGATGGAGGATCCGGCGAAGATCAAGGCGGCGTACAGGACGACCGGGAGCCAGCGCTTCACATCTTCCACTTGCCGAAGTCTTCATCGTCGAGCTGCTCGAGGATGCCCGCGTCCTCGACGTCGGTCGCCGCCGCTTCGGCATCGGGCCGCTTGTCGATGCGGTTGGCCCGATCGATGACCTTGCGGGCGACGCAGATGCGCGCGCCGCAGCGCAGCGCCAGCGCCAGCGCGTCGGACGGACGCGAGTCGACCTGGATCTCCTTGCCGTCGACGCCGACGAGGTAGATGGTCGCATAGAAGATGTCGTCCTTGAAGTCGTGGACCTCGACGCGGTCGACGCGCACGCCCACCTCGCCGATGATGTTCTTGAGCAGGTCGTGCGTCATCGGCCGCTCGAGCGCGATCTTCTCCAGCTCGGTGGCGATGGCGCTCGCTTCGGAGACGCCGATCCAGATCGGCACCGCCTCCTTCTCGCTGGCGATGTCTTTCAAGATGACGATGGGGATGTTGGTCATCGGATCGACGGTGAGCTGGGTGACCTTCATGTCGAGCATGGCCCGGCGCCGGCCGCTGCCGTTGGCCGCTGCGGTCACGCGAGCACCGTCAGCCGCTGTGCGGACCGCGCGCATTCCCCGACGAGCGTGTGGCCACGCGCCGCGCTGATGCGCACCGGCACCAGCTGCCCGATCAGAGACGGCGGTCCCGCGAAGTTGACCATCTCGTTGCCGGTCGTCCGCCCGCACAGCTGGCCGGGATACCGCGCGCTGTCGCCCTCCACCAGGACCTCCACGTCACGTCCAACCCACCGCGCCAGCCGCTGCGCCGTGATCCTTTTTTGTAGCGCCTGCACCGCCTGCAGCCGCTCTGCCTTCACCTCGGCCGGCACGTTGTCGCGCAGCGCCAGCTTGAGCGCCGGCGTATCCGGGCGCTCCGAATATTCGAACGAGTAGATGCTGTCGTACCGGACCGCCTCGAGCAACGACAGGGTTTCGGCGAAATCAGGATCGGTCTCCCCCGGATATCCGACGATGATGTCCGTCGACAGCGAGATGTCGGGGCAAACCGATTTCACATACTCGATCTGCCGCAGATATTGGTCGCGGGTGTAGTCGCGGACCATCCGCTTGAGCGTGCGCGAGCTGCCGGACTGAACCGGCAGGTGCAGCCAGGCGCACAGCCGCGGCAGGTCGCGGAAGGCGTCGGCCACCTTGTCGGTGAAGTCGTGCGGATGCGAGGTCGTGTAGCGCAGGCGCAAGAGCCCGGGCACGCGATCGACGCGCGCCAACAGCTGGGCAAAGTCGTCGCCGTCGGCCATGCCGATGCCGTGGTACGAGTTGACGTTCTGTCCGATGAGCGTCACCTCGCGCGCGCCGGCGGCGACATAGCGGGCCACCTCGTCGACGACCTCCTGCCACGGCCGCGACACCTCGCGCCCGCGCGTCGCCGGCACGACGCAGAAGGCGCAGTGGTTGTCGCAGCCCTTCTGAATCGTCACCAGCGCCGTCACCGCCGCCTGGCCCGGCCGCGGCTCGGCCGACAAGAAGCGATAGTCCTCGACCTCGGTAACCTCGGTGGCCGCGAAGCGCCCGCCGCGCCCGCGCCGCTCGACCAGCGCCCCCAGAGACGGGATCTGGTCGGGCCCGAACGTGAAGTCGGCGACCGGGATGCGCCTGAGCAGGCGATCGCCCTCCTGCTGAGCGACGCAGCCGCCGATCGCCACCATGACCTCGGGCCGCGCCTGCTTGAGCTCGCGATAGCGCCCCGCCGCCGACGCTACCTTGGCCTCCGCCTTCTCGCGGACGCTGCAGGTGTTGATGACGATGAGGTCGGCCTCTTCCGCCGTCGCCACCGGGTCGTAGCCACGCCCGGCCAGCACCTCGCGCATGCGCTCGACGTCGTAGTCGTTCATCTGGCAGCCGAAGTTCTGGACGAACAATCGGCGACGGGCAGCTGGAGGATCGGAATCCATGCGCAGTTGAGTATTGAGCGTAACCGGCGTTCCACAGTCGGTCAAGGCGAGTGCCGCTCGTCGCTGCGCGCTGGCACCGCCGATGCTCTCTTTGGGATCGAGCGAGGAGGACCGTATGGCTTCGACCACAGTCCGGGGTGCGCCCGACACCTTGGAGCACTACGCGCGCTTCTCGGCGTCCGTGGTGTCGGGCGTCGTCGCCTCGCTCGTTGGCGGCCTGGCGATGGCAGTCGTCATGATCGTCGCCTTCATGACCTTCCAGCACACCAGCTTGCTCTACGTGCTACGCCCCGTCGGCACCTTCCTCTACGGCGACGAGATGCTGGTGGCGCCGACGGCGGCGATGTACCTCGGGGCCGCCGCGTTCCACTTCGGGGTGGCGGCGCTCTGGGGCATCGTCTTCGGCTTCGCCGCCGCGATCCTGGGCGTCGGCGAGTCGCGCGGCGGCGCGCTCGCGCTCGGGCTGGTCGTCGGCTTGACCGCGCAGATCGTCGACATCAACCTGGTGACGCCGGCCCTCTTGAGCCAGCTGTGGGGAAGCAACCTGTGGGCCGCCACGGTGCCGCCGCTCTACAGCTGGGTGGGCCACCTGGCCTTCGGCGCTTCGTTCGTCACGGCGCCGCGGATGTTCGGACCGCTGTGGCGGCGCTGGAGTGGCCGGCCCGATCTCCCGACGACCGACCATCCGCGCGTCCACCGATTGCAGTAAGCTGGGCGTGTGACCCGCTCCGCGCTCCGTCGCGCCGTCGGGCCGGCGGTGCTCGTGGCGCTGGTGGCGCTGCTGCTTTGGCCGCTCGCCTTCGGCCACTCGTTCTGGCTCCGCGACACGCTCGAGTTCACCTATCCGCTCAAGGGCTACCTCGGCGAGCGCATGCGCGCGGGCGAGCTGGCGCTGTGGAACCCGCGGCTGGGCCTTGGCCGCCCCTTCGCCGGGGTCGTGCAGCCGGGCGTCTTCTACCCGCTCGACGTCGCCCTGTTGCTGCCGTATCCGCGCGGCGTCGATCTGTTCTTCGCGCTGCACGCGCTCATCGCCGCGCTCGGCATGCGCGCCTGGCTGCGCGGGCGCGGGAGTGACGACATCGCGGCGACCTTCGCCGGCGCGCTGTTCGCCCTGTCCGGCTACTTCGTGTCGCAGCTCGTCGGCAGCGGCACCTACGCCGTGGGCGCGGCGTGGCTGCCGTGGGCCCTGTCGGCGCCGAGGTCGGTGCCGCGCATCGGCGTGTGCGTCGCGCTCATGGTGCTCGGTGGCGATCCGCAAGCAGCCTGGCTCGCCGGCGGGCTCCTCCTCGTCCTGGCGGCGACCCAGGGCGAGCCGAAGCGCGGGCTCGCCGCCGCTGCCGGCGGCCTGGCGCTGGCGGTCGGGCTCGCCGCCGTGCAGCTCGGTCCCGCGCTCGAGGTGGCGCGGGTCGGCCGCCCCGGGGGCGTGCCGCTCGCCGATGCCGCGCACTTCTCGTTTCCACCGCTGCGCCTGGTCGAGCTGTTGTGGCCGGGTGCGTTCGGCCCGCGCTACGGCGCCGATTGGCTGCTGCACCCCCTCTACGACGAGGGCACCGGTCAGGCCTACCAGCCCTTCTCGGCGGGCATCTACGTCGGCCTCGCCACGCCGCTTTTCGCCCTGGCCGCCCTGTTGCGGCGTCGCGATCGCGGGCGCCGGTCGGACCTGGCGCTCGCCGCCCTCGCCGCGGTCGCGCTCGTGGTCGCCTTTGGTCGCCACACCCCGCTGTTCGCCGCCTGGTACCGCCTGGTCCCGGGCGCGCGCCTGTTCCGCTACCCCGAGAAGTACCTCCTGGTGACGACCCTGTGCGGCACCGCGCTCGCCGCCGCCGGCCTGGCGCGCGTGGCCGCCCAGCCACGCCGCTCGCTGGTCGCCGGCGCGGCGTTCACCGCGCTTCTGGCGCTGGGGTGGCTCTGGGCGGCTCACGCCGGTGGCGCCTTCTTCGCCGCCCGCCTGGGCCGGCTCGAGCACGGCAGCGCCGCCGATCTCGGCGCCGTCGTCGCCGCCAGCGCGCGCGGCGCCCTCCTCGTCGGCCTGGCGACGCTGCTGCCGCTCGGGCTCGCCGCCGCCGGCCGCCTCTCGCCCCGCGCCACGACGCTGGCGCTCGCCGCCATCGTAGTCGCCGATCTGTTCGCCCAATCGGCCACGCTCACCGACTTCGTGCCCTCGGCGCTGTACCAGCAGACGCCGCCGCCGGTCGCCGCCGCACGCGCGCTGGCCGGCCCGGGCCTGTTGCGCCTCTATCGCCCGCTGTACCTCGAGTTCCCGACATCGCTGCCGCCGCCGGTCGCCCTGCGCGCGACCTTGCGGCCCGACTGCGGCGTCGACGACGGCATCGCCACCCTCGACGCTTACGACAACTTCCCCGTCCCCGACGAAAAGGAGCTGTGGCGCGCGCTCGGGCAGCGCCCGCTGCGCCTGCTCGCCGTGACCGCGACCCGCTTCGCCCTGCTCCCGCCGTCGCTGTTCGCGGCACGCGACGGTCTGGTCGAGCGCGCGCGCTGGCCCGCCCTCGGCGCCGTCCTCGCCGAGGCCACCGCACCGGCACCGCGCGTCTACCTGGCGACGTCGGCGCGCGTCGCCGACGACCGGAGCGCCGCGCAGCTGCTCGCCGCCGCCGATTTCTCGCCCGGCCGCTCACTCGTGCTCGCGCCCGCCCAGGGCGCGCACGCCGCCACCGCCGAGGGCAGCTGCACGCTCGCCCCGCCGGACGATCGTATCGAGCGCCTGACGCTGCATTGCCACGCCGGCGCCCCGAGCTACGCGGTCGTCGCCGACGCCTTCTTCCCCGGCTGGTACGCCGCCGTCGACGGCGCGGCCGCCCCCATCTTGCGCGCCAACCTGGCCATGCGGGCCGTCCCCGTCCCCGCCGGTGACAGCACCGTGCTGCTCGTCTATCGCCCGGCGCACCTGGCCGCGGGCGCCGCCGTCAGCCTGCTGGCGCTGCTCGTCGCCGCCGGGCTCACAATACGAGCGTATCGACGACGCGCTTGAGCTGCGCCAGGTTCCCGACCGTCTCCACCCGATCGCAATACGGCTCGTACTCCCGCATCGCCGAGTCGCCGAACGCCCACGACCCCGGCGGCTCGGGATTGAGCCACAAAAGGCGGCGCGCCTTCTCCTTGACCGCGGCCAGCGCCCACGCCTCGGGCGGGTTGTAGTTGTTGCGGGCGTCGCCGATGACGATGACCGTCGTCTTGGGCGTCACCGCATCGAGGAAGCGCTGCTCGAACATGCGAAACGCGCGTCCGAAGTTCGAGTTGGCGTAGACGTTCACCACGCCGCCCGAGTACGCCAGGTCGACCGCGCGCTGGATCTCGTGCTGCTTGAACAGGCCGGTGCACTCGCCCAGATCGCTGACGAAGACGAAGCTGCGCACCTTCGAGAACAGCTCCTGCAGCGTGTAGGCGAACTGCAGCATGAAGCGGGAGACGTGCCGCACCGAATCGGAGATGTCGCACAGGACGACCAGGCGCGGCTTCTCGATGCGCCGTCGCTTGTGCACCAGGCGGAACGGCACGCCGCCGGCGCCCAGCGCCTTGCGCAGGGTGCGGCGCGCGTCGAGCCGCCCGCGCCGGCCCAGGCGCGGCCGCAGCGACGCCAGCTGCTTGAGCTTCTTGGCCAGCAGCGTCACCTCCTGCCGTAGCCGGCCCAGCTCCTCCTCGCTCATGGCGCCGAAGGGCTTGTGGGCCAGGATCTGCTGCCGCATGGCATCGACGAAGTCGACGTTGCGCCGATCGAACTCGTCGGCGACGTAGCGCCGTAGCGAGCTGCGCACGCGGTTCATCTCGTCGGCGGCGACGCGCGCCATCAGCTCCGCGCGCTCGGCCCCCACCTTGGCGCCGAGGCGCGCGAACATGCCGTCGAGCTCGCTGCGCGCCCCCGATGGGTTGAGCGCCTCGTAGAGCTGCTGCGTGAAGAAGCCGATCTGCATCGGGTTGGCCAGCCGCGAAAAATCGATGCGCACGCCGGCGAGCCGGATCAGCGCCTCGACGTGCGTGCGCCGCAGCCCCAGGCTCATCCGCCCGAGCGGCGACATCCGCGCCGCCTCGTCGGCGAGCATGGCGATGAGGTGCTCGATCTCTTCGTCGCTGAGCCCCTGCCGGCGCAGCTCCGCGACCAGCGGCGGCGCCTCACCGTCGTCGCCGGCGTTCCGATCCCAGTCGCCGCGCCGCCGGAAATAGAGCGCGAACAGCTCGTCGAAGATGTCGGCGTCGGCGCGCCGCTTGACCAGCGTCGCCTCCAGCGCCCCTTTGAGCAGCTCCGGATCTGCGAGCCCGACCAGCTCGGCCGCGGCCACCGTGTCGAGCATCTCCGCCGTGGACACGCGTAGCCCGTTGTTGCGGCAGAGCTCGCCGAACTCGAGCAGCTTGTCGAGCATCGCTACCGCGCCTTGAGCGCGGCTGCCACCGCGCTGTCGACGGCATCGGTGTCCGAGATCGCCACTTCGCGCACTACGCCCTTGCGATCGATCACCACCATCGTCGGCAGCGCGAATACCTGATAGCTCGTGCTCGCCCCCTCATCCTCGTCGCTGGCGAGCGGATAGGTGATGTGGAACCGCTCGGCCGCATGCGCGACCACGTCGCGCGACTCGTTCGACACGCCGAACACCACCAGCCCCTTTTGCGCCAGCCGCCGATGCATCTCCTCGACGTGCGGCATCGACTCCACGCACGGCCCGCACCAGGTGGCGAAGAAGTCGATGACCACCACCTTGCCGCGCATGCTCGACACCCGACCGAGCTTGCCGCCCGCCTGCACCGACGGCAGAAAGTCGGGCGCCTCGTGTCCGACCAGCGCGTGCCGCTGCACCGTCTCGCGGTCCGGTCGCGCCTCGTAGGTGACGGCGACGACGCGGGTGTGCCCCTTGGCGTCGACCAGGCGCAGCCGCGCCGCCTGGCCCACGCCGGCGCGCTGCACCGTCGCGATGACGTCGGCGGGCGTGGCGGTCGGGCGGTCGTCGATGGCGAGCACCTCGTCACCGGCGTGGATGCCGGCGCGCTCGCCCGGCGAGCCCGGCACCACCGCCCTGACGCGCGCCCCACCGAAGCTGCCGGCGCCGAGCTGCAGGCCGACCCACGGCGGCTCGGCCAACGCCGTCGCCGACCACAACATCACGATTGCGAGCGCGAGCTTCTTCATGCGTACCCGTGCGTCCGAAACCAACGGACCGCCTTGTCGATCGTGACGTCGAGCGGGGTGGACGGCAAGCCCAGCTCGCGCCGCGCCTTGCCGTTGTCGAAAAAGTGGGTGTGCGCGGCGTAGCGCGTCGCCTTGAAGGTCGCCAGCGGCGGCTTTTTGCGCACGTCGGCCGCCTTCTCCATCAGCCAGCCCATCGACTCGGCGACAGCCACGGGGATGCGGCGCTCGGGGATCTTCATGGCGGCCACGCGCGCCACGGTGCGGTAGAAGTCGCGCAGCATGACGTTGTGGTTGCCGAGGATGTAGCGTTCGCCGACGCGCCCCTTCTCGGCGGCCAGCACGTGCCCCTCGGCACAGTCGTCCACGTCGATGGCGCAGAACCCGGCGTCGACGTACCCGGGCACCTGCTTCTGCAAGGCGCCGACGATGAAGCCGCCCGTAGGGGTGGGCCCGATGTCGCGCTCGCCGAAGGGAAACGCCGGATTGACGACGGTGAGCGGCAGCCCCTCGGCGGCGAAGCGCAGCGCGTCCTTCTCGCTCAGCCACTTGCTGCGGATGTAGGCGTTGCCGTCGTCCCAGTCGTCCCGCGAGAACTCGTGCGTCTCGTCGACGGGCGCGCCGTTTACGCCGCGGCCGACGGCGGCGATGCTCGAGGTGTACACGACCTTCTTCAGCTGGGCCTTGTACGCCGCCCACAGGACGGTCTTGGTACCCTCGACGTTGACGCGGTACATGAGCGCCGGATCGCGCAGCCAGATGGCGTAGATCGCCGCCAGGTGGAAGAGCGTGTCGCAGCCGTCGAGCGCGCGGGCGATGGCCTCGCGGTCGTTGACGTCGCCGGTGACGATCTCGACGTCCAGCCCCTCGAGGTTGTCGCGCTTGGCGCCGGGCTCGACGAAGCAGCGCACCTTGTGCCCGCGTGCGAGCAGGCGTCGGACGACGGCAGAACCGATGAATCCGCTGGCTCCCGTGACCAGGTTCATGAGTGTCCTACATGTAGGTTTTTTGACTTCATCATCCTACCAGCATACGATCATCGCATGTTACTGACGCGAGTCTGTCGGAGCAATCGCGCGGCGATCGCCGTCGACCATGACTCCACCTCCTGGAGCGAAGAGAAATGATGAATAAGCGCGAGGCGTTGCGTTTCGAGAAGGTTTTCCCGGTCATCCTGTCGACCGAAGAGTTCGGCGAGTGCAACGCGATGGCGCGCAACATCTCGGCGGGAGGTATCCTCATCGAGATCCAGGAGCCGATGCCGCTCGGCACGGCGGTGCGCGTGCACTTCTTCATGGCCGACTCACAGGCGAGCATCATCGCGCGCGGCGAAGTGAAGAACCACTACTTCCTCAACTTCAACGACGCCGGCGGGCAGCGCTCTCTGACGGGCATGGCGATCAAGTTCTCGGCGTTCGAGGCCGAGGCGCAAGAGATGCTCGGCCTCGGGCTGACCCGCATGCGCATCCTGCATTAATCTTGCCGTAGTTTCCCGTCGCTGCTACACCGGGTGCGATGCTCGCGCCCGTGCTCTTTCTGTCGCTGGCGGTGGCCTCCGGGGCGCCGCCGATCTCCGATGCGCAGCTCGATCAGATCGCGCAAGAGCTCCGCGCCTCCGACGCCCAGGTGCGCCACCAGGCCGCCGCTCGCATCGCCGCCCTGCCGGCCGCAGCCTTCCCGACGCTGGTCGAGCGGCTCGCGCGGCCGAAGCAGACGACGCCCGACACGTTCCGCAAGCTATTTCTCGAAATGTGGGCGCAAGTGCCTAATTGGAAAAGCGGAGATCCGATGTGGATCCGCCAGGCCGAGCCCAGATGGACGCCGCCGCCGCGGTTGAAGGGGCAGCCGCGCGCGCGCCGCCCGCCGCCGCACGATCCGGAGACGCTCGACTGGCTGGCGGCGCTCGACAGCGTCGATCTCGACGCCGCGGCGAAGCGCGAGACCGAAGAGTCGATCCCGCCGCCGCCGCTGCCGCCGGGCAAGAGGCGGCCGGCGCCGGCCCCGCCGCCACCGGTGGCCGAGGGCGCGCCGCTGCCGGTGGTGCCTTCCCGCGCCGAGATGGAGACGGCGCGCGCCGAGGCGCTGGAAACGGTGGCTCTGATGCGCGCCATCGCCGCATCCAGGCGCCTCGATGCGGTCGATCCGATCTTCAGGGTCGCGTTCGTGAACGACGGCGTCTTCCGCGACGAGTGCGGCCGCGCGCTGCGCTCGATGGACAGCTACGCGGTCCCGCGGCTGATCGAGCTGGTGCACCAGCCCAACGCCGGCAGGCAGTCGCTGGCCAAGCAGCGACGGTACGCGGCGTATCAGCTCGATCGCATGGACCGGCAGCGCCCGCAAAAGGCGATCGCCACGGCGCCCGACGACCGTGTGCGCAGCGAGATCATCCACGCCTACGGCGACACGCGCGCGCTCGACGCCGTCGAGGCGATCCTCGGACAGGTCGATTCGCCGGCGCATCGCGTGCGGCGCGAGGCGCGCTGGGCCTGGCTGCGCTACGTGACCGGCAAGGCGCCGCCGCCCGCGCCCAAGCGCAAGCGCAAGCTGCCGGGGGGGAAGGAGGAGGCGGAGGAGAAGCCCGACTACCTCACCTATCGCGAGATCGCGACGCTGGCGCTGCAGAAGCAGCTGGCCGCGATCAACAACGTGCCGCCCGATCCGAACGCCTCGGCCAAGCAGCTCACCGACGAGCTGTTCGCCTACTACGACCAGAAGCGCGCCGCCGAATGGGACGGTCAGTTCACCGCCGCCAAGGCCCGCGAGGAGCGCGGCGACCTCAAGGGCGCCACCGAGGACTACGGCTGGATCCTGGCGCGCGATCCCAACTACGCGCGCCGCGGCGACATGGCGCACGCGTTCGCCCGCTACGCCGATAGCCTGCGCGACCAGGGCGACGTGCCGCGGGCGCTCGGCTATTGGCGCCAGGCGATCGATCTCGCCCCCGACGGGCCGGACGCGCGCTACGCGGCGGCGCGGGTGGCGCTCTACGACGGGCTCGACGCGCTCGCCAAGGGATCGCCCGACGTGGGCGCGTTCAAGCGGGCCCTGGCGCTCGATCCGTCGCTCCAGGCAGCGCGCGCCGCCCTGTCGCGTGCTCGGTGGATGCGGACCCGCCGTCGCTGGGCCCGCGGCGGTGAAGCGGTGCTGGCGGCGCTCGCGCTCGCGTTCGCGCTGTGGCTCTTGTGGCGACGGACCGGACGGCCCGCTACGGCGTGAGCGGTGCGGCCGCGGCCTTGGCGGTGCGCCGGGTGATCAGGGGTTGTCGTCGGGCGGAGGCGGCATCGGCAGATGCGGCAGGCTCACCGGCTCTTCCTTGTGCACCTTGTGCGGCTTCGGCTTGGGCTTGGGAGCCTCGGCCTTGGGCGCTTGTGTCTCCGGAGCCGCGGCGGCAGCTTCCGCCTTCGGCTCCGGCGCCGTCTTGGGCGCCCCGACCGTCTTGGGCGCCTCGACCGCCTTGACGACCGGCTTGGCCGGCTCGCCGATGGCCGCCGGATTGGGCAGCTCGCTCGGCGCCTTCTGCGCTTGCGCCTTGGTCGGCTCGCCGGCCGGCTTCGCCGCCGGCGCAGGCTTGTTGGCGGCCTCGTCGCTGGACCCGTGTCGAGTCGCCAGGAACCAGAACGCGGCGGCGACCGCGAGCACGAGCGCGACGATCACGAACGTCGAGCCGCCGCCCCGTCCGCCGCCGCCCATGTTGCGACGCACGTCGTCGTAGTTGCCGAGCTGCGGCGACGACAATTCGCCCATCACCAGCGGCTGGCCGTCGCCGCCGACCTCGCCGCCGCCGCCGCCGCCCGGATCGGTTCCACGCACATTCATCATCGGCACCGTCGGATCGGTCACCTCGACCGGCAACAGCTCGGTGGCCTCCGCGCGCGCTTTGTCGCGCAGCCCGGGGAACAGCCCGTCGAGGTACGCCGCCACGTCGTGGGAGGTGGAGCGGATGCCCGCGTGCAGCAGGAACTCCTCGGCCTCTTCGTGCAGCTCGCGCGCCGACTGAAAGCGCTCGGCAGGCCGCTTGGCCATCGCCCGCGCCACCAGCTGGCTCAGCCCCGACGGATAGCGCTCGACGTAGAAGTCGGGCGGCCGCGGGTCGTCGTTGAGGATCTTCATCGACAGGTCGGCCGGCCCTTCGCCGTCGAACGGCTTGTGGCCCGTGGTCAGCTCGTAGAGCATCGTGCCCAGCGAGAAGATGTCGCTGCGAAAATCGAGCGCCTCGCCCTGCACCTGCTCCGGCGACATGTACGGGATCTTGCCCTTGATGACGCCGATCTCGGTGCGGCCCCGACCCTTGTTCTGGGCCACCGCCTTGGCGATGCCGAAGTCGAGGATCTTGGCCACCCCGTCGAAGCTGACGATGACGTTGGACGGCGTGACGTCGCGGTGCACCAGGCCGAGCGCGGCGCCGCGTGCGTCGGTGGCCCGGTGCGCGTGCTCGAGCCCCTCGGCGACGTTGGAGGCGATGCGCACGGCGATGTTCAGGGGAATGCGCCCGCCGCGCTGCGCCTCGGCCTCCTCGATCTGCTGCAGATCGACGCCGTGCACATGCTCCATGGCGAGAAAGTAGTCGCCCTCGCCAATCGAGCCGAGGTCGAAGATCTGCACGATGTTCGGGTGCGACAGCCGCGCCGCGATGCGCGCCTCGTCGAGGAACATGTTGACGAACTGCTGATCCGCCGCCAGCGAGGGCAGGATGCGCTTGATGACGCATTCCTTCTCGAAGCCGGCCGGGCCCGACTGCCGCGCCAGGTAGACCTCGGCCATGCCGCCGATTGCCAATTGGCGCAGCAGCAGGTACTTGCCGAAGGGCCGCGGGTATCGGTTCGTCTCGTGCACGGCTTGCAAAGTCTAATCCTACGGCGTTAGCGTCACAAGTTCAGATGGATCTGCTTATTGACACGGTTCGGCGCTTTGTCGAGCGCGAGGTGCGCCCGGCCGCGCGCGCGCTCGAGCACGCCGACGCCTATCCGCACGCGCTGGTCGAACGCATGGCGGAGCTCGGCCTGTTCGGCATGGGCGTGCCGACGGAGTACGACGGCCTCGGCCTCGACTACGAGACCTACGCGCGCATCTTCGAGGAGCTGTCGCGCGGCTGGATGTCGCTCGCCGGCGTCCTCGGCACTCACGGCATCGTCTGCTACCTGGTGCGCGAGTTCGGCACCGACGAGCAGAAGCGCCGCTGGCTGCCCGCGCTCGCCGGGGCGCGCCTGCGCGGCGGGCTCGCGCTCACCGAGCCGCAGGGCGGCAGCGACGTCGCCAACCTGCAGACGCGCGCGCACAAGGACCCCGAGCGAGGCGGCGGCTGGATCCTCGACGGCGAAAAGCAGTTCATCACCAACACGCACGAGGGTAACGTCTTCGCCGTCGTCGCGCGCACCGGTGGGGCCGGCGCCGGGGGCCTGTCGGCGTTCGTGGTGGAGAAGGAGCGCGTCGCGCCCGGCACGCTCATCGAGGGCAAGCCGCTCAAAAAGCTCGGCTACAAGGGGCTCAAGACCTCGTCGCTCACGTTCGACGGCTGCCGCGTCGACGGGGACGCGCTCGTCGGCGGCGTCCCCGGCCACGGCTTTACGCAGGTGATGAGCGGCCTCGAGGTCGGCCGCATCAACGTCGCCGCCCGCGCCGTCGGCGTCGCCCGCGCCGCCTTCGAGGACTCGCTCGGCTACGCCCGGCAGCGGCAGACCTTCGGCCGCGCCATCGTCGAGCATCAAGCGGTGGCGCACAAGCTGGCCGACATGGCGACCGGCATCGCCGCCGCGCGCGAGCTCTACCTCGCCGCCGCGCGCAAGAAGGACGCGGGGCAGAGGGCCGATCTCGAAGCGGCGATGGCCAAGCTGTTCGCCTCCGAGATGTGCGCCCGCGCCACGCTCGACGGCATCGAGATCCACGGCGGCTACGGCTACACCGACGAGCTCGACGTCGAGCGCTACTACCGCGACGCCCCGCTCTTCTGCGTCGGAGAAGGCACCAACGAGATCCTGCGCAGCGTGATCGCCAGGCGGCTGGTGGAGCGATGAATCGGCTGATCGCGATCGAGGGCATCGACGGCGCCGGCACCACCACGCAGTGCCAGCGGCTGGCGCAGCGCTTCGATTTGTATGCGACGCGCGAGCCGTCCGACCGCCCCATCGGCAAGCTGCTGCGCTCGATCCTGCGCTTCGAGACCGACGTCGTGGACGAAAAGGCGGTGGCGCTCCTCTTCGCTGCCGATCGCCTGGATCACGTCGGTGCCGAGATCGTGCCCCAACTGGCGGAGCGCAGCGTCATCACCGATCGCTACGTGATGTCGTCGATCGTGTACCAGTCGCTGGTGATCGATCGCGCGTTCGTCGCCGACATCAATCGCTTCGCGCGGCCCGCCGATCTCACCATCCTCGTCGACGTCGACGCCGACGTCGCCGAGTCGCGCCGCGCCGGCCGCGGCGGGCCCGCCGAGCGCTACGACCGCCGCGCCGTGCAGGAGCGGCTGGCGGCGGCCTACCGCACGGAGGCGGCCCACCACGGCGCCCTCATCGTCGACGGCAACGGCGACGCGGACAGCGTGTTCGCGGCGCTGGTGCCGCTGGTGCAAAGTTGCCTCGAGCGCCCGTAGCGCGCACACTCGACGCATGATGCGCACGCTCGTGGTATGCGCCATCTTCGTCGGCGGCTGCGCCACCACCCTGCCGCCGCAGCCGGCCGCGCAAAAGGGCGCCGAGTCCGCGGGCGACCCGGTCACCGACGCCCACACCGATCCCGACCGCGACGATCTTCCCTCCCGGAAGAAGGACGGAAAGCCGCAGTCCCAGCGCGAGTCGGCGCCGGGCGCGATCCGGCGCGCCGAGCTGGCCCGGGTGCTCGACGCCTCCCCCGGCTACTTCCTGCAGCACGTTCAGACCGAGCCGCGCTTCGCTCACGGTCGCTTCCACGGCTGGCGCCTGGTCAGCTTCTTCCCCGGCGACGCGCGCTTCGCCGGCATCGACCTGCAGGCGGGCGACGTGGTCACGCGCGTCAACGGCAAGCCCATCGAGCAGCCCGATCAGTTCATGGCCGTGTGGACCGAGCTGCGCAGCTCCAAGGAGCTCGTGGTCGACGTGGAGCGCGCGGGCGCGGCGCGCAGGCTGCGCTGGACCATCGCCGACAAGTGACGTAATCTCGAAGCGATGATTTCCTACGAGGAGTTGGTGGCGGCGCTCGATCGCTACGTCGCTCGCAACGGCGGCACACCGCAGTCGGCGCACGCGCCCCCAAGCGCGATGCCGTCATACGCTGCGCCGCCCGCCGCCACCGTGCCCGGCGCACGAAGCGCTGCCGACGCACGAGGTGGAGCTACCCGCGTACGACGAAGCGCACGATCCGGACCTGCCGGGCATCGGCGATCACGCCGACGAGGACGCCACCCACGTCGGGGCCTCGCCGGGCGTCGTCTCCCCGCCCGCGCAGCAGGTGGTGCGGGTCGTCGACGATCAGTCGAACGAGATCGACATCGGCGACGTCCTCTCCGACGACGACCTGTAGTTGCGCCCCGCCGACGCCATCGTCGCGGTGGCCGGTGCCGCGCTCGGGCTCGCCAGCGAAGTCTCCGGTACCGTCGTCGACGCGGGCGAGGCGGCACGCGAGTGGCTGGGCCGCCGCGTCGTCGTCCCCCGCCTTCTGCCCTGTGGCGACTGCGACCACTGCCGGCGCGGCCGCGTCGCCTGCTGCCCGTCGCTGCGCGAGCGCGGGCCGCTGGCGCCGACGCAGGCGGTGCCCGCGCGCTGGCTGACCTCGATCGAGCCGCCGCTGGTGCCCGAGGGCGCCGAGCTGTGGCAGCTGGCCGCGCTCGCCGACGCCGCGCTCTCGCCCTACACGGCGTTGTCGCGCGCCGGGGTCGGGCCGGCCGACCGCGTCGCCGTCGTCGGCAGCGACGCGCGCGCCCACTTCGCCGCCGCGATCGTCGCCGCCAAAGGCGCCAGGCTCGTCGGCGACGACGCGGCGCTCGATGGCGCCATCGTCCTGGCCACCCAGCCGCGCGACTGGCCGCGCGCGCTCGACCGCGTCGCCGCCGGCACGACCGTCGCGCTCCTCGACGGTGACGGTGCCGCCGCCTTCGCCGTCGACTGGTCCCGCCTGGTCGCGGCCGAGGCGCATGTCCTCGGGGTCGTCGGCGGCCACCCCGATCTCCTGCCCGAGCTGGTCGCCCTCGTCGTGCGCGGCCAGCTTCCGCTCGCCGGCGCCGTCCGCCGCGTCGCCTTCGCCGATGCCGAGGCGGCGCGCGCCGACTACCTGGCGCACGCCGGGCCGCTCCCCATCGCCACCGCTTGACGCCTGCCCCCGGCGGGCGTATACGGGCCCGTTCGTCGACGGAGGGACCATGGACGTTCGCGTCGCCACCGAGCATGAAGGCGCGCTAGTGCGCGTGACCCTGTCCGCGCCGCCCGCGCGCCGCCTCGACTCCGCTGCCGTGCGCGACCTCGCCGCCGCGCTCACCCAGGCCACGGCGCGCACCAAGCTCATCCTCTTCCGCGGCGACGGCGACGACTTCGCGCTCGGCGGCGACGCTGCGCCGGGCGAGCTCCACGCCCTGTTCCGCCGTCTCATCGAGCTCGGCATCCCCACCGCCGCCGTCGTACGCGGTGGCTGCCTGGGCCCGGCGCTCGAGCTGGCCGCCTTTTGCAACTTCGTGTTCGCCGCGCGCGACGCCCGTTTCGGCGCCTGCCCGCTGCCGGCGTTCGTGCTGCCGCTCAAGCTCGGCCAGGGCAACGCCGAAGATCTCATCTTCTGCGGCGACGCGCTCTCGGCGGCCGAGGCCTACCGCCGTGGCCTGGTGCTGGCGACCGCGCCCGGAATCCTCGTCGAAAAAATGGCCGAGGCGTGGATCAGCGCGCACGTGCTCAACAAGACGGCCGCTTCGCTTCGCCGCGCCAACCGGGTCGCGCGCGCCGGCTTCCACGATCGCTTGCAGCTCCATGCGGCAGCGTTTGACTTGGCCGCGTCGGCGCGGGCATACTCCGCGTCCCATGTTCCCCGGCTTCACCGAAGCTGACTTCGACGCGTACCAACCGAAGAAGTGGAAGTCGAACGTCTTCAACCGCGAGCGGTTGGAGGTGAAGCAGAAGTTGGTCGCGCTCGGACGCATGCTCCAGGGCGCGATGCTCGCCCCCGACGGCAGCCCGCTGGCGGCCGAGGCCTCCGTCGAGCACCCGACCCTGTGGAACCACAAGCAGGTCGAGGCACAGCACCTGTACTTCTCGCGCAACGAGGGCGCGCGCAAGGAGCTCGACGCCATCATCGAGCGCGGGCAGTCGATCGCGTCGATGATCGACGATCCTACGCCGCAAAGGAACCATCTGTTCCTCGCGGTGACGCTGACCGAGCAGGCGCTGGAGCTGTCGCTCAAGCTGCACCCGGACGCGCGCGTCGACCGCGAGAACCTCGAGCGCAAGTGCGTCGATCACTTCGAGCGCGAGAAGCTCTTGCACCTGCTGCGTGCGCTCGACAGTTTTCGCGTCGGCCTCACGCCCGACCTCATGTCCGTCGCCGAGCTC
Source organism: uncultured delta proteobacterium (assembly GCA_963816965.1). GTDB lineage: Bacteria > Myxococcota_A > Polyangia > Palsa-1104 > Palsa-1104 > JAQBQH01. The sequence goes on along the minus strand of CAWFMP010000004.1, from coordinate 440,411 downwards.
GACGAGGGCAAGCTGGGCGAGCTCATCGCCGCGCTCGGCAAGGGCGCCGCGTCGCCGGCGCCGACGCTGGGCGGGCCCCACAAGCTGTTCTACGTCGGCCGGACCATCGCGCGCTCCGAAGCGCTCGCCGCCGGCGACGCGCTCGTCGACGAGGCCAAGGCCGCGCTGCAGGCGCTGCTGCCGATCTACCGCTTCATCGCCTGGTCGCGCGACAACGACTTCGTGTCGATCAAGGAAGCGCTGCAAAAAGAGAAGCAGCAGAAGCGGCAGAAGGGCCTCACCAAGAACGACGCCGTGCGCATCATCCGCGGCATGTTCGCCGGCAAGCAGGGAGTCGTGCAGGAGGTCGACGCCAAGGGCGGGCTGCGCGTGCTCGTCGGCAAGGTCGCGGTCAAGCTCGGCGCCGAGGACGTGCAGAAGTCGTAGCGGCTACTTGCCGCCGTGCACCTTCCGCAAGCGCGCGAGCAGCTCGCGGTCGGCCTCCTCGACGTGCTTGAGCCGCTTGCGGCGCGCCACCTTGAGCTCGACCGTCACCAGCTTCTCCAGACGCCGCACTTCCCGCTTGTCGCCGCCCGACGCTTCGAGCTTCGCCACCTGCGCCGCATACACCGACGGTGACGGTGCCGGAGCAGGCGTCGCCGCCGCGGCCGCGGACGGCTTTTCGGGCGTCGGAGGTTTGGTCGCAGGAGGCGGCGGCGCAACGGCAGTAGCGGCAGGCGGGGTCGGCGTCGCCGCCGCGGGCGGCGCTGCAGCGACGGGAGCCGGCTTCTGCGGCGACGGCGCCTCGGCCTTGGGCGCCGCGCGCGTGGCGAGGTACAGGACGACGGCCAGCACCACCCCGACGACGATGGCGCCGGCGATGATGAAGTACTTCCGCGACGGATTGAGCTCCGCCAGCATCTCTTCTTCGTCCATGCGCTCGCCGGGCAGCGCCTGCACCGGCGACTTGATGATCGGCATCGCCTGCGTGGCGCCCGTCTTGAGCGACAGACGCGCCTTGTCCTGCGCCGACAGGTCGACCTGGCTCTCGTCGACAGGGACGTGCTTGCCGGTGACGCCGGTCTTGAGCGCGTTGTCCCCGGCCGCCGCCTGCGCCTTGGCCATCTCCTCTTCGATCTCGCCTCGCTTGAACCACGCGGTCTCGCGAAAGGCGCCCTTCTTGCCCGTCTGATTGTTCGCCTTGGCGCCCAGCGGCGCTGCCGGCGCTGCCACGGGCGGCGCGTGATTCGCTCCCGCCGCGGGTACCCGCGGCGCCTCGGCCATCATCGTCGCCGCTTGCGGAGGAGCTTGCGGCGGCGCTGCGGGCGGCACGCGCGGTGGGGGCGGCGCGGGCGCCTCGGCCATCACGGTCGCCGCTTGCGGTGGCGCGTGCGCCGGCATCGAGGGCGCGTGCGCCGGCATCGGCGGCGCGTGCGCCGGCATCGAGGGCGCCGTCGAGCCCGGCCCCATCGAGCTCACGGGCGAGGCCGGCGGAATCCCCATCATCGTCTGTGCCGGCTGCGAGGCCGGCGGCTGCGGGCGCGACGGCGGCGCGCTCTCCGGCTGCGGCCTGGGGAGGTGGGGCGCCTCCATCCCCATCACGGTCTTGGCATCCGCCGGTGCGCGCAAGGGTCGCGCGCTCGGCGGCGCCGGCTCCTCCCGGCCGTGCGGCGGGCTCGCGGCCGGGGCCAACGTCGACGTCGCGCCCACCTCCGTCAGCAACTGCCGCAACGTCAGATGGCGCCGCCCGCCACTCTTCTCCAGCGCCTTGCCGATCACGCGATCGACATCCGCGCCCAGGCCGGCGCGCAGCGTCGAAGGCGGCTGCGGCACCACCGACAGGTGCTGCTGCATCAGGCTCGCGGCGTCGCCTGCGAATGGCGCCTTGCCGGTGAGCGCGAAATAATAGACCGCCCCGAGACTGTAGATGTTCGACCGCTGATCGACCGGCTTGCCTTCGGCCTGCTCGGGCGACAAGAAGCCCGGCGCGCCGAACACGCGGTCGGTCACTGCCTCGGCGAGCCCGAAGTCACTCACTTTGACCTGGTCGTTGGGCGCCACGAGGATGTTGCGCGGCGCCACGTCGCGATGGATGACGCCGACCTTCTGCGCCTCGGTCAGCGCCTCGCCCACCTGCAGCACGATCGCCTTGGCGCGCTCGAGCGAGAGCGGTCCGTCGCGCGCGACCAGCTCTTCGAGCGTCGCCGCGCCCTCGACCTGCTCGGTCGCCACATAGATGCGCCCGTCCGGCAGCCGCCCCTGGTCGACGACCCGCACGATGCGCTCGGAGGTCACCTTGCCGAGCTGCTTGAGCTCACGCAGCGCGCGATCAGCCATGGCCGTCGTCGGCAGGACCTCGGAGGCGACCATCTTGACGACGACGCTGCCGCCGGCCTGGGCATCGCTCGCCGCGGCGGCAAGGCCGGTCGGGGTCTGCACGCTGACCCCGGATAGGACGAAGCGCCCTGCGATGGGGGCCGGCTGGTCGGGCTGCGTGACCGCCGGCTGGGCCACCGGCATCGACGGGATGGTCGCGGGAGCCTCGGCGACGGCCGCCGGCAGACGCGTGGCGTCCATCGGGCAGAAGTTCGCGTCGTCGGGAAACGTATTACCGCACGAGGGACAGACTCTCATCCGCGACCCCAGTCTAGGGAACGCCGAAATTGTATCGTTCTATCTGTCGACGTGCAAAACAGAATTAGGCGGCCGGCTGCTTCGCGGCCGGCTTCTTGGACGCGGCGCTCTTGGCCGGCGCGGCCGACTTCGGCGCCGGCTGGCCCGGCTCACCGAGGGCGGCGAAGAGCTCCGTCGCCGACGGCGTGGAGTGACGCGCCTCCTTGTTCTTGCGCTTGCGCCCGCCGTTCTTGTGCTTGCGGGTGCGCTTGTGCCAGGTTGCCATCGTGTTCGAAGCCATTTTCGCGTGCTCCTGAAAGGGCTGACTTTCTATCCCACTGGAATCATGCTGTCAAGGCGCTGCGGCCTATTTACCCCAGTCGCGGGAGCGGTACCCCAGCCGACCCCCGTCACACCGCGCGCTTCCGCGCCTTTGGCGTGGCACAGCCGCTGCACGGAGGCGGTCCGTGCGTACCCAGGTGGCGACCGATCTCACCGGCAGCCTCGTCGGCGGCTATCGCCTCGAGCGCCGCCTGGGCGGCAGCACCGCCGCGCAGGTGTACTTCGGCCGCCACGACCGGCTGGGGCGTGCCGCCGCCATCAAGCTTCTGAGCCCGCACCTGGCGCTGGACGACGAGGCGATGTCGCGGTTCTTTTGCGAAGCCCGCGCCGTCGCCGAGCTGGGATCGGAGCATCTCGTCGAGGTCTACGACTTCGTCTTCGAGCCGCGCCGGGAGCGTGTCGCCTACATCATGGAGTATCTGGCGGGCGACGATCTGCGCCGCACGCTCGATCGCAGCCCACGCCTGCCGCCGGCGCGGGCGGCGCGCATCGCCGCTCAGCTGTGCGACGCGCTCGCCGCCGCTCACGCCTATGGCGTCGTCCACCGCGACGTGCGTCCGGGCAACCTGATGCTGGTCCGGCGCGGCGGCGATCCCGAGTTCGTCAAGCTCATCGACTTCGGCGTCGCGCAATTCGCCGGGCAGGTCAAGCACCACACCGCCGCCGGCACGGTGCTCGGCAGCCCGAGCTACATGTCGCCCGAGGCGGCGCGCGGCCAGCGCGTCGATGGGCGCGCCGATCTCTACTCCGTCGGCGTCGTGCTCTTCGAGATGCTCACCGGCGCGCCGCCGTTCCGCGCCGCGACCTCGGCGGCGACCATCGAGATGCACCTGCACCAGAAGCCGCCGTCGGTGGCAGGCGACTGGGGCCACGGCGAGGTGCCGCGGCTCATCGTCGACGTGGTCAAGCGCTGCCTGCAGAAGTCGCCCGACGATCGCTTCGACGACGCCGAGACGCTGCGCGCGGCGCTGCTCGACGCCGCCCAGCTGCCGCCCGATGCCGAGCGCACCCTGCCCATCGCCGCCCCCGACGACGGCCTGTCGCGCCGCTTCGTGCGCCAGGCGCGGCGCCTCCAGGCCTCGCGGGCCGCCGCGCTCGTCGCCGGCAGCACGCTCGGCCTCGCCGCCGGCTATTGGCTCGCGCTCGCGCTCCGCTGATCGGCCACAAACGCGACACTCCTGTCGCGTTCGCGTCGCCACAAGCCGCGCAGGCCGGCGAACCGTCCGTCGGCACCGTCGCTGCAAGAGTGGGCGGCATGCGTCTGTTCTCCGCCCTCACGATCTGTCTTGCCGCCGCGTGCAGCTCGGTCGCCGTCGACGACGCCTACATCCCCGGCGCCGATCTCGCAGCGCCCAACGGCGCCCCGGATCTCGCGCTCCCCGCCGACTGCCCGCGCGCCTTCCAGTCCCCGCCCTACTGCTTCTCCGGTCCGCTCGGCACCGCCTCGAGCTGCGGCCCCTGCAGCACCGTCGGCGAGAGCTGCGACTACTTCGAGGCGTCGCTGGTCTGCGCCTGCGATCATCAGTGGCGCTGCTCGTACGCCGGGGGCGTCACTCACGGCTGCGACCTCCCCGACGGCGGCATCGTCTGCAACTGACGCGGCGCGCGCGCCACGGTCGGAGGGGGCCGCCCCCCTCGCTACATGCGCGAGACCTGGAACACTCCGCTCACCTTCTGCAGCGCGCGCATCACCGTCTTGAGCTGATCGAGATCCTGCACCGCGAAGGTGAACGTGTTGATCGCCTTGTGGTCGTCCATCGAGCGGCAGTTGGCCTGCGAGATGTTGACGCCGAGATCGTTGAACGACTGTGACAGGGAGGCCAGGATGCCCGGCTTGTCCGCGCTCACCACCTGCACGCTCACCGGCCGCGGCTGCTTGAGCTCGACCGTCCCACTCGACCTCGACGCGCCGATCGGGATCGTGTCGAGCGCCTTGGGGCAGCCGCGCGTGTGCACGGTGACGCCGCGCCCGCGGGTGATGAAGCCGACGATCGGGTCGCCCGGCAGCGGCGTGCAGCACTTGGCGAAGCGCACCAGCACGTCGTCCTCGCCGGCGACCTTGATGCCCGCCGGTCGAGCGCCGGGTGATGCGCCGGACCAGGTTGAGCGACCGGGTTCTCCGTCGGGGGCGGCGCGGCCTCGCACCTTGCGCCGCTCGGCCTCGGGCACGAGCTGCTCGATGACGTCGGCCGGCAGCACCTTGCCGTAGCCGACCGAGATCAACAGCTCCTCGGCCGAGGCTGACGCTTGAGCTCGCCGAGCGCGCGTGTCGAGCTCGCCCGACTTCTGCGTCTTGTTGAGCGAGATGCCGTACTTCTTGAGCTCGCGCTCGAGCAGCTCGCGCCCGAGCGCCTTGCGACTTCTCGCGCTGCTCCGTGCGGAGGTAGTTGCGGATCTTCGCCTTGCGCCGCGAGGTGACGACGAACTTCAGCCAGTCCTTGGTCGGCTTCTGGTTCGGCGAGGTGAGGATCTCGACGATGTCGCCGTTGCGCAGCGTGTAGCGCAGCGGCACGATCAGGCCGTTGACGCGCGCGCCCGAGCAGTGGTCGCCGACCTCGCGAGTGGATCGCGTAGGCGAAGTCGATCGGGCGTCGCGCCCTTGGGCAGCGCCTTGACGTCGCCCTTGGGCGTGAAGACGTAGACCTCGTCCTGCGAAGAGGTCGATCTTCACGCGTCTCGAGGAACTCGGTCGGGTCCTTGAGATCGCGCTGCCACTCCATCAGCTGGCGCAGCCAGCGCGAAGCGCTTCTGCGTCCTTGGTCGGCGCCGCCGGACGCTGCGCCTTCCTTGTACGTCCAGTGCGCGGCGATGCCCTGCTCGGCGACGCGGTGCATCTCGTGCGGTGCGGATCTGCACCTCCATGCGCTCGCGCGCGCGGGCCGATCACCGTCGTGTGCAGCGACTGGTACATGTTCGGCTTGGGCAGCGCGATGTAGTCCTTGAAGCGGCCGGGCATCGGCGTCCACTTGCGAGTGGACGACGCCGAGCGCCGCGTAGCAGTCGCGCACGATCTCGACGAGCACGCGGAACGCGATGATGTCGTAGATCTGCTCGAGCGTCGCGCCCGGTCTTCTTCATCTTCTGGTAGATCGACCACAGGTGCTTGGCGCGGCCCGTAGACCTGCGCGGCGATGCCGTGCTCGGCGAGCTCGCTCGTGCAGCGATCTCGCACGACCTCGGCGATGTAGCTCTGCGCGCTCCTTGCGGTGCTCGGCCAGCTTGCCGATCAGCTCCTCGTAGTCCTTCGGGCTCGAGGTACTTGAAGCGCGAGATCCTCGAGCTCGATCTTGATCCACTGGATGCCGAGGCGGTTGGCGAGCGGCGCGTAGATCTCCATCGTCTCGCGCGCGATGCGCTCCTGCTTCTCGGGCGGCATGTGCTCGAGCGTCCGCATGTTGTCGACGCGGTCGGCGAGCTTGATGAGGATGACGCGGATGTCGCGCGCCATCGCCAGCAGCATCTTGCGGAAGTTCTCCGCCTGCCGCTCCTCGCGCGTGTTCCAGGGGATCTTGCCGAGCTTGGTGACGCCGTCGACGAGGAACTGCGATCTCGGCGCCGAACAGCTCGGCCGATGTCCTCGGTGGTGGCGCTGGTGTCCTCGACGCAGTCGTGCAGCAGGCCGGCGCAGACCGACGGCACGTCGAGCCGCAGGTCGGCGATGATCGCGCGCCACGCCGAGCGGGTGGACGACGTACGGGTCGCCCGAGCGCCGCAGCTGCCCGGCGTGCGCCTTGGCCGCGAACTCGTAGCACGCGCTGGATGAGGCTCGAGATCGGCGGCCGGGTGATACGCCTGAACTTTCGACAGGATGTCGTTGAGCCGCATCATGGAAACAACGGACTAATTTAACGCATGGCGGCGCGCAATGCTAGGGCGCGCCCCGTCTACGGCAACGACTCGCGCTGCTCGGCCTCGCGAACCAGCGCCTCGGCCACGTGCCCGATGCGGTCGGCGCCGCACTGCGCGGCCAGGTAGATGGCGCGCAGCTCGTCGTAGGCGCGCGGCAGGTCGTCGTTGACGACGAGGTACTCGTAGAGCCCGTACTGCTTGAGCTCGTCGTGTGCCTTCGTCAGGCGGCGCTCGATGACCTCGGGCGCGTCGGTGGCGCGCTGGCGCAGCCGCCGCTCGAGCTCGGCCAGCGACGGCGGCAGGACGAACACCAGCACGCCTCCGTCTCGAAGCTTGGCCTTGAGCTGCCGCCCGCCCTGGTAGTCGATGTCGAACAGGACGTGCCGCCCGCCCTCGAGCGCCTGGCGCACCGTGGCGACCGTCGTGCCGTAGCGATTGCCGTGGACGTCGGCCCACTCGGCGAACTCGCCCTTGTCGATCATCTCGATCGAACGTCGTGCTCGTCGACGAAGTGGTAGTCGACGCCGTCCTCCTCGCCGCGGCGCCGGGGCCGGGTCGTGTACGAGACCGAGAACATCACCTCCGGGAACTCCTCGATCAGGCGGTGGCAGAGCGTCGTCTTGCCCGCCCCCGACGGCGACGACACGACCATCAGCAGGCCGCGCGAAGAATCGTCGATGGACTTCTGGTCCGCCATGTCACTCCACGTTCTGGATTTGCTCGCGCAGCCGCTCGACCTCGGCCTTGGCGTCGACGACGCGCGCCGCCACCTGCGCCGACTGCGACTTGGCGCCGATGGTGTTGACCTCGCGGTTGAGCTCCTGCGTGAGAAAGTCGAGGCGCCGCCCGTTGGCGCCGTCCTCATCGGTGAGCCGGCGCGCCTCGGCGACGTGCGTCGCCATCCGCGTCAGCTCTTCGGTGACATCCGACTTGTCGGCGAGGATGGCCATCTCCTGCGCCAGCCGCTGCGGATCCAGCTCGCCGGGCTTGAGCGCGCGCTCCAGCCGCTCGCGCAACTTCTTGCGATGCTGCTCCGGCGCGTCGCTGGTCAAGACGCCGAGGTCGCTGCTGCATCGTCTCCAGCGCGGCCAGGCGCGCGCGCAGATCGGCGCGCAGCGCCTCCCCTTCGCGGGCCCGCGCAGCGACGAGCGCCACCAGCGCCGCCTCCAGCCCGGGCGCCAGCTGCGCGCCACAGCGCCTCCGGATCGCTGACGCTCTCCCCGGAGGTGATGACGCCGAGCTGCGCCGCCACCAACGCCAGCGACACCGGCTCGGTGGAGCCGATCGCCTGGCGCTACCTCGGTCAGCGCCTGATGGTACTGCCGGGCGAGGCCGACATCGGCGCGCACCGCTTGCCCGGCGCCGCCCCCTTCGTCACGCACGTTGACGGTCAGCGCGCCGCGCGCCAGGCGGGCGCGCACCGCCGCCGTCACGTGCGCCTCGAGCGCCGCGTCGACCCAGGGCATCCGCAGCTTCAGCTCGAGGAAGCGATGGTTGACACTGCGCACCTCGACGACCAGCCGGCGGCCAGCGACCTCGCAGGTCCCCCGCCCGTAGCCAGTCATGCTCTTCACGAGCGCTGCCTGAACAGGACGTGGCCCGCAAGGCCGCGCAAAGCTGCCGATCGACGACGCTTGTCAGACTCTTTCACGCGGCGACTTTACAGAGTCTCTCGATACCAGGCAATCGTGCGCTCGAGCCCTTCGGCGAACTTGACCCGTCCGGTGTAGCCGAGGATGCGCTTGGCCTTGCCGATGTCGGCGAGCGAGAACTTGATGTCGCCGGTGCGCGCCGGCTCGTGGACCGGTGGAATCTTCTTGCCGACGACGCGCGCGATGATCTCGATCGTCTGCAACAGCGACGTCGACTCGCCGCAGGCGACGTTGAAGACCTCGCCGGCGGCGCCCTCGGCGGTGCAGGCCAGCAGGTTCGCCTCGATCGCGTTCTCGACGAAGCAGAAGTCGCGCGAGGTCTCGCCGTCGCCGTAGATGGTGGCCGCGCGCCCCTGCAGCGCCGCCGTGACGAAGTTGGGGATGACCGCCGCGTACTGCGACTTCGGATCCTGCCGCGGCCCGAAGACGTTGAAGTAGCGCAGCGCCACCGTCTGCAGCCCGTACGAATGATAGAAGGCGCGCATGTAGTCCTCGCCGGCCAGCTTGGCCGCCGCATACGGCGACAGCGGCGCGGGCAGCATCGTCTCCACCTTGGGCTCGCCCGGCGCCTTCTCGCCGTAGGCCGACGACGAGGCGGCGAAGACCACGCGCTTGACCTCCGCCTTGCGCGCGGCGTCGAGCAGCGTCACCGTGCCGTGCACGTTGACGTCGTCGCCGCCGAGCGGGTCCTCGATCGAGCGCGGCACCGACGGAATCGCCGCCTGGTGCAGCACGTAGTCGATGCCGCGCATCGCGTGCGCGACCACATCCCCGTCGGCGATGCTGCCGCGATGCAGCTCGACCTTCTTCTTCTCCACGAGCTCGGCGATGTTCTCCTCGCGCCCGGTGGCGAAGTTGTCGAGGATGCGCACCTCGGCGCCCTTGGCGACGAGCGCGTGCGCCAGATTCGACCCGATGAAGCCCGCCCCGCCGGTAACCAGGAAATGCGCCATGATCGGGTTCTACTCAGCCTGACCAGAGGTGTCAATTGACGCGAGCACACCCACTATCGTGAACGGTCGTGCACACCTCCGCGCGAACCACCGGTCACACCGACGCTGAAGGCTAGACGCAAGTGGCTTCGTGGCTTATGGTTTGAGCGCCGCGGGCATGGCACGTATTGTGGAGGTCAACGCGCGCGAGCGGAGGAGTGACATGCGCATCTCGGTGAGCCTCGTTGTTGCGGCGTCCGTCCTGGTGAGCGCCGCCGAGGCGCGCGCACAGGCGCCGATCAACCCGTACCAGTCGGGCGAAGCGGTCGAGGCGCCTGCCGAGCAGGTGCCGGTGGCGCAGCCGATCGACCCGTACAGCGCCTATCCGGCGCCGCCGGCCTACGGCTACCAAGCGCCGGCCGCCGGTCCGCCGGCGACGCCGTCGCCTCCGTCGTACCAGCAGGGCTACTACTTGTATCCGGCGCAGGGGCAGGCGCCGGTCTACTACGCGCCGCCGCCGAGCGGCTGTTGCTGCTGCTGCCAGCAGCGCGCGTGCGGCTACCGCTATGTCGTTCCCCGCCTCGTACGCAAGCGGGTGTGGGACGGTGTCCGCCGCTTCTCGCTCGGCGCGCACGTCGGCTTTCTGACGCTGAACCAGCAGGTCGGCAGCAATCAGGTCACGCTCGGCGGCGCCGGCTTCCAGCTACGCCTGCGCTCCGCGGGACACTGGGGCTTCGAGGCGTCGCAGAGCTTTCTGCACGGCTCGTATTGGTCGGGGGCGTTCCAGCGCGACTCGTTCCCGTTCGCGCTGTCGCTGATGTTCTACATCTTCCCGAACCGGGACGCGCACCACTTCAACCTCTACGGCGTCGCCGGCGTCGGCCTGGTCGCCGACAGCGTCACCTTGAACGACGAGAACCGCCAGCAGGTGACCCAGGACTTCACCGAGCTCGAGGTCCACGCGGGCCTCGGCGCCGAGCTGCGCTTCAAGTGGTTCGGGATCGAGGCGGACGCGCGCTACATCAGCCTGTGGCGCGACGGCAGCGACACGCCCTCGAGCTACTACGGCAACATCAAGGGCGCCCCGGTGCAGGCCTCGAGCTACGGCGTCCAGGGCAACCTCTACCTCAGCCTCTGGTTCTAACCCCAGGGTTCGCCTCGGTTGATCTAGCGAGGGCGAGCGGCGTGAGGCGGATCGTGGATGCGACCGGAGCGACCGACCGAGGAATACCCGTCGGTATTTCGACCGAGGGAGCGAGGACGTAGTCCTCGAGGCGACCGCGCGGATCGTCCGCAGCAGGTCAATCGAGGCGGACCCTGGGGTTGGCTTCGCCCGCCTGGCGGCTGAACCGCCGCAGCATCTTCTCCAGCGTCGGATAGTGCATGGTGACCGCCCGCCTGGCCGTCGCAGCGGGCGGAGGCGCCGGTGCGTTGGCGGCCGTGGCCGGCGCGGTGACCGAGAGGCTGAGGGCGGCAGCAACGAAGAGAAGGCGCATGGCGAGCTCCTGTAGGTCTTTTGCCTACAGTGTCTCACCCTCGCGCGAGACGAGCAACTTTAGAAGCGGTGCAGGAGCAGGAAGATCAGCCAGGTCACCCCCGAGGTGACCAGCGATCCGAGGATGGCCGAGCCGAATCCGTCGATCTCGACCCCTTTGACGACCTTGTCGGCGAGCCAGAAGAGGAAGCCGTTGATGATGATGAGGAACAGCCCCAGCGTCAGCAGCACGAACGGAAGCGCCAGGATGACCAGCAGCGTGTGAAGCAGCGCGTTGAGGACGCCCAGCACCACCGCGAAGACGACCGCGCTGCCAAACGATCTCACACGGATACCGGGCACGATGCGCGCCGCCAGAAGCACGGCCACAGCCGTTACCAGCACTTGGATGATGATGTGCAGCATCGGATCCTCCTTGGTCTATGGAACGAGCGCTGAAGGCCGGCTATTTCTACGAAACGACCGAGCGAAACCCGCCCCGCCAGGCGGTCGCCAGCTCGTCGATGGCGACGTCGAGGACGCGCGCCGACTGCTGGTGGATGGTAAGGCGCCGTCCGCCGGTGGCCCCGATGACGGTCATCGGCGCGCCCTCGCGTTCGGCGATCGCGCGCACCTCCGCTTCGCGCTCCGGAGCATAGGATACCACGATGCGCGAGGGTGCCTCGCCGAACAGGAGGAGATCGGCGCGGAAGCTCTCGGCGAGCTTGACGGTGGCGCCGACGAGCGGCGCGCCCGGACGCGCCGGCTGGATGCACGACTCGGCGAGCGCGACGGCGAGCCCGCCCTCGGAGCAGTCGTGCGCCGAGCGCGACGAGGCGCGCCGCGACCAGCGCGCGGCAGGCCCGCCCGACGGCGAGCTCGCGTGCCGAGGTCGAGCCGCGGGCGGCGTGCCCGCCTGCTTGCCGTGGATGGCGTCGAGATACTCGGAGCCGCCGATCTCGTCGGTGTTGACGCCGAGGAGCGCGATGGCGCAGCTCGGGCTGCGAACGCCGGGCCGACCGCGTCGGCGGCGTTGGCGATGAGGCCGACCATGCCGATGGTCGGCGTGGGCTTGATCGCGCGCCCCTCGGTCTCGTTGTAGAGCGAGACGTTGCCGCTGACGACCGGCGTCGCCGAGCGCGCGGCAGGCGTCGCCGAGGCCGCGGATGGCCTCGACGAGCTGCCACATGACCTCGGGGCGCTCGGGGTTGCCGAAGTTGAGGCAGTCGGTGACGGCGAGCGGCTCGGCGCCGACGCGTGGAGACGTTGCGGTAGGCCTCGGCGACGGCGAGCCGCGCGCCCTCGTAGGGATCGAGCGCGCAGAAGCGCGAGTTGCAGTCGGCCGTGAGCGCCAGCCCCTTGGCGTTGGCCGGATCGCTGGCGCCGTCGAGGACGCGGACGACGGCGGCGTCGGCGCCCGGGCCGCACCACGGTGCCGAGGCGCACCATGTGATCGTACTGGCGGTAGACCCACTCCTTGGAGCGCGAGGTTCGGCGACGACAGGAGCTTGACGCAGCGTGGCGCCGAGATCGGCGGGCGCCGGCAGCGCGGCGACGTCGAGCGCGCGCTCGCGCGTCGAGCGCGGCGGGGCGGCGCACGGGCCGCTCGTAGCGCGAGCCCCTCGGCGAGCGGCGCGACCGGGATGTCCGCCGCGACCGCGCCGCCGTCCTTGACGACGATCCTGCCGGTGTCGGTGACGCGGCCGATGACCGCGGCGTCGAGATCCCACTTGGCGAAGATGGCGAGCGCCTCGGCCTCGCGGCCCGCGCTCGACGACGGCGAGCATGCGCTCCTGCGACTCGGAGAGCATGCATCTCGTACGGCGGTCATGCCGGTCTCGCGGCGCGGCACCTGGTCGAGGTCGAGCTCGATGCCGTTGCCGGCGCGCGCCGCCATCTCCACCGACGACGAGGTGAGCCCGGCGGCGCCCATGTCCTGGATGCCGACGAGCACGTCCGATGCCATCAGCTCGAGGCAGGCCTCGAGCAGCAGCTTCTCGGTGAACGGATCGCCCACCTGCACCGTCGGGCGCTTCGACTCGCGACTCCTCGTCGAACTCGGCCGAGGCCATGGTCGCGCCGTGGATGCCGTCGCGGCCGGTCTTGGCGCCGACGTAGAGCACCGGGTTGCCGACGCCCGTCGGCGCGTGCCGTAGAAGATCCTGTCGGCGCGCGCGAGGCCGACGGCCATCGCGTTGACCAGGATGTTGCCGTCGTAGCACGCGTCGAAGTACGACCTCGCCGCCGACGGTGGGGACGCCGAACGCGTTGCCGTAGCCGCCGATGCCGGCGACCACGCCCTCGACCAGATGGCGCGTCTTGCGGGTGATCGGGGCGGCCGAAGCGCAGCGAGTCGAGGCAGCGCGATCGGGCGCGCGCCCATGGTGAAGACGTCGCGCAGGATGCCGCCCACGCCGGTCGCCGCGCCCTGGTAGGGCTCGATGAACGACGGGTGGTTGTGCGACTCCATCTTGAAGACGACCGCCTGCCCGTCGCCGATGTCGACGACGCCGGCGTTCTCGCCCGGGCCCTGGATGACGCGCGGGCCCGATCGTCGGCAGGTTGCGCAGGTGGATGCGCGACGACTTGTACGAGCAGTGCTCGCTCCACATGACGCGTGAAGATGCCGAGCTCGGTGTAGGTCGGCGCGCGGCCGAGGATGTCGTGGACGCGGCGCGAACTCGTCGGCGCGAGAGGCCGTGCTCCTTGGCCGATCGCTTCGTTGATCGGCTGGTTCGTCTTCGGTCGCGCTCATACGCGCGCGTCCCATCTCGCGCGAGCGAGCGACGCGAACAGCATCTTGCCGTCGTCGCTGCCGAGCACCGCCTCGCTGGCGCGCTCGGGGTGCGGCATCAGCCCGACGACGTTGCCGCGCGCGTTGCACGATGCCGGCGATGTTGGCGACCGAGCCGTTGGGGTTGGCGCCGTCGGACTGCGCCGCCGGTCGGCGTCGACGTAGCGGAAGACGACCCGCCCCTCCTTTTCGAGGCGCGTCGACGTTGGGGTGCACGAAGCGCCCCTCGGCGTGCGCGATCGGCATGCGCAGGACGCGGCCCGCGGGGATCGCGCGCGTCCACGGCGTCGGCCTGCCCTCGACGACGCAGGTGGACGTCGCGGCACTCGAAGTGCAGCGACGCGTTGCGCGTGAGCGCGCCGTCGAGCAGGCCGGCTTCGCAGGCGATCTGGAAGCCGTTGCAGATGGCGAGCACCGGCCCGCCCTGCTCGGCGAACGCCTTGACCGCGCCCATGATCGGCGAGTTGCGCGGCCATGGCGCCGGCGCGCAGGTAGTCGCCGTAGGAGAAGCCGCCGGGGAGCACCACCGCGTCGGCGTCACCGAGCGAGGTCTCCTTGTGCCAGGCGAAGCGCACCGGCTGCCCGCATCACGCGCCCGACGACGTGGAAGGCGTCGTCGTCGCAGTTGGAGCCGGGGAAGCGCACCACCGCGATGTTCATTGTCGCACCGCGCGCGGGCCTCGCTTCTGCGCCCGTTCGCCTCGATGACGTCTTTGGGACGTCGACCAGCCCGAGCTCCTGTCGATCGCAACCCCTTCGGGATTGCTCATGGCACGATCTCGAACCGGTACTCTTCGATGACGGTGTTGGCGAGCAGCTTCTCGCACATCTGCCGGAGGTGTCCTTCGACGTCCTTGACGTCGTCACCGAGCTGCATCTCGATGAGCTTGCCGATGCGCGCGTCCTTGACCTCGGCGAAGCCGAGACGGCCGAGCGCGCGCGCCACCGCCTGCCCCTGCGGATCGAGCACGCCCGGCTTCAGCGTCACGTAGACTCTCGCCTTCATGGTCGCTCCGTTCGCTCGCTCATTTGAGCCCCAGGTTCTTGCGGATGCGGGCGATCGGCTCGTCGGTGTCGGGGACGAACGAGCCGGCCGGTGACCAGCTCGTAGGCCGCGATGTAGCGGCGCGCCGCCTCGACGCGCACGCTCGTCGGGCATCGCCGGCGGCGTGCCCGTCGCCGCTGTAGCCCTGGTCGGCGAGCCAGCGCCGCACGTACTCCTTGTCGAGGCTGCGCGGCTCCTCGCCGCGCGGCGAGGCGCGCCTCGTAGTCGTCGGCGTACCAGTAGCGCGACGAGTCGGGCGTGTGGATCTCGTCGATGAAGACGATGCTGCCGTCGGGCGTGCGGCCGAGCTCGTACTTGGTGTCGACGAGGATCAGCCCGCGCTCGGCGGCGCGCTTCTGGCCGAAGGCGAACAGCGTCGCGGCACATCGCGGCCGGCGCGTCGAACGTCGTCGGCGTCGACGCAGCGCCGCGCTCGAGCGAGCTCGGCGCGCGAGACCGATCTCGTCGTGGTCGCCCTTCTCCGCCTTGGTCGACGGCGTGAGGAGCGCCTGCGGCAGCGGCTGGTTCTTCTTCATGCCGTCGGGCAGCGCGTGGCCGCAGAAGCTGCGCGCGCCCGCCTCGTAGTGCGCGCCAGATCGACGTCGTGGTCACGCCGGTCAGGTAGGCGCGCATCACGAACTCGACCGGCAGCGGCTCGCACTCGACGCGCGACGCGTGACCGCCGGATCGGGCACGTCGATCACGTGGTTGGGCGCGAGTCGCCTTGGTCTCCTCGAACCAGTACGCGGCGAGCTGGTTCAGCACCTGGCCCTTGAACGGGATGGTGCCGAGCACCACGTCGAACGCGCTGAGGCGATCGGTGACGATGATGGTGCGCTTGCCGTCGCGTCGTGTAGCTGTCGCGCACCTTGCCGTCGTACTTCGCGCCGAGCGTCGGGGAAGTCGGTCGCGTCGAGCGGTCTCGGCGAGCTGCGCGCGCAGGACCTCGTCGTCGGATGATCATGGCGTCCTCCAGGTCCTCGTCGGCGAGCGCGCGATCGATGATCGCGCTCGGCGTGGCGCAGGTGGTGGTCGAGATCGAAGGCGCGGTCGAGCTCGCCGGCGGCGAGGCGCGCGGCGACTGTCGGGATCGGCGCCGAGCAGCGTCGCGGAAGCTCGCCCTCCCCGGTCGCGCGCCGCGCAGCGCGTAGCGCTGCACCATCTCGTAGGCCGTCTGGCGCGGCAGCCCGTTGCGCACCAGCGCCAGCATCACGCGCCTCGGAGAAGAAGAGCCCGCCGGTGCAGCTCCAGGTTCTCGCGCATGCGCGTCGGCGTGCACGACCAGCCCGTCGACGAGGCCGGCGGCGCGCGCGCAGCATGAAGTCGGCGAGGACGGTCGCGTCGGGCGCGATCACGCGCTCGACCGACGAGTGCGAGATGTCGCGCTCGTGCCACAGCGCCACGTCCTCCAGCGCCGGCGCCGGCGTAGCCGCGCAGCAGGCGCGCGAGCCCGGTCAGGTTCTCGCGACAGGATCGGGTTCTTCTTGTGCGGCATCGCCGAGGAGCCCTTCTGCCCCTTGCCGAACGCCTCCTCCGCCTCGCCGACCTCGGTGCGCTGCCAGTGGCGCACGCTGAGCGCCGATGCGCTCGACCGCGGTGCCGAGCGAGCGCCAGCGCGTCGAAGTAGCTCGGCGTGGCGATCGCGCGCGACGATCTGCGTGGCCACCGTCTCGGGCGCGCAGGCCCGAGCGCGGCCGAGCGCCGCGCGTCTCGATCGCCGGCGATCGAGGTTGGCGTAGGTGCCGACGGCGCCGGCGATCTTGCCGACCGCGATCGCCGCGCGCGCGGCCCGCAGGCGCGCGCGCGGTCGCGGCGCGACCTCGGCGTAGAAGCCGGCGAACACGAGCCCGGCGGTGATCGGCTCGGCGTGGATGCCGTGCGAGCGGCCGATCATCGGGCGTCGCGCGGTGCTCGTCGGCGCGCGCGGCGCAGCGCGGCGCGCAGCAGGTCGACGCCCGCCGAGGATCTCGTCGGCGGCGTCGCACGAGCAGGATCGCGAGCGAGCGTGTCGAGCACGTCCGACGAGGTCATGCCGAGGTGCAGCCAGCGCGCGCGGCTCGCCGGCCAGCTCCTCGACGTGGGTCAGGAACGCGATGACGTCGTGGCGCGTGCGCTCCTCGATCTCGAGGATGCGCGCCGGCATCGAGCTTGCCCGCCGCCTTTGTCGCGCACGCGCGCCGCCGTGCCCGCGGGCACGCTGCCCTCGCGCTCCATCGCCTCGCAGGCGGCCAGCTCGACCGTCGAGCCAGGTGTCGTAGCGACGCTGATCGCTCCACAGGGCGCGCAGCTCTTTTCGTGAGTATCGGTCGATCATCGTCCGGTCATCGCTCGGTCATGGTTCGGATTGCAGCTCCCGTTGCAGCGGGAATGTAAAGCTGAGCTGCTCGTTGCGCGAGGGCTCATTGCGCACGCGGCCGCTGACGACGCTGAAGATGGGCGTGCCGCGGTCGGTGGCGACGATGACCCGGCCGCCGCGACCGAGCACGCGATCCAGCGCCGACTTGGCCAGTTGGGCGCGATTGTTTGCCAGCGACAGGTGGGCCGCGATCACCAGCTTCGGCGGCGGCCCTGCTTGCAGCATCATCCGCAGGAGCGCCGCCGCCTGGTCGTTCGACAGGTGGCCGAGCCGCCCGCCGACCCGCCGTTTGAGCGACGGCGGATACGGTCCGTAGCGCAGCATCGTGACGTCGTGGTTGCACTCGAGCACCAGCACGTCGCAACCGGCGTAGGCCTGGGCCACCTCGGGCGCGTCGTGCCCGCAGTCGGTGAGGATGCCCACCCGCGAGCTGCCGTCCGAGAGGACGTAGCCGACGGTCTCGACGGCGTCGTGCGGCAAGAGCACCGGCGTGATCCGCAGCGCGCCGACCGCGAAGGCGTCGCCGGCGATGACCCGGGTCGCCTCCAGCGACAGCGCCTGCCGGGTGCCCGCGGTGGCGTACAGCGGCCGGCCCAGCGCCGCCGCGTGGCCGCCGTGGTCGCTGTGATCGTGGGTGATGAGGACCGCATCGATCTCTTCGATCGAGGTCGGCGCGTCCGAGGGCAGCTTGGTCAGGCGCCGCGCGATCTCGGCCTTGGAGAGACCGGCGTCGACGAGCACGCGCGTCCCCCCTGCCTCGATGTACGCGACGTTGCCGGACGAACCGCTTCCGAGCAGGGAGAACCGCATCGGCGCCACACGTATAGCAAACGAACCGCCTGCCGCCTAGCCAAGAATCAGCGCTTGCCGGTAGGGTCCGCGCAGCAGCGAAATCCGACGAGCGGGCCACCCGCGGCCGGCGCGCCGCGCGTGACCGCGGAGCAGCGCGACTCCTTGGCGCCCTCGCGCGCGTTGCCCCCTTTGAGCGCACCCGAGCCGACCCACTCGGCGACGTTGCCGCTCATGTCGTACGCGCCCGCGGCCGACTTACAGCCAGCGAAGGTGCCGCCCGGGGCCGGCTCCCCGCCGGTGCCCTTGGTGTTGCAGCGCGTGGCTTCGAAGGTCTGGCCGTACGGGTAGCTCGCGTTGCCCTTGCCGCGGCAGGCGCGCTCCCATTCGCCTTCGGAGCAGAGCCGCTCGCCGCGCGCCACGCAGATGCGGCCGGCCTCGGCGAAGCTGACATGGGTGCGCGGGATGGTGTTGCCGCCGGGATACTCGTAGAGATCGACGCAGAACGAGTGGCCGCCGGCCGAGACCAGGTGCGCGCCGAGCGGACAGGCGCCCTGGCGCGGCAGCAGCGTCGGCATCTCGTCGTCGTGGGTGACGATCGGCGGGGTCGCCCCGCGGGAGGTCGCGCCGGCATCGGGGTGCTCCGCCTGCTGCCGGCGCAGCGCCTCGGCCTGCGCGTTCAGCTGATCGGCGAGCCGCTGCTTTTCGCGCCGCTCGTCGGCGAGCCGCTGCTCGGTCAGGTAGTGCGAGATCGCCAGCGCCACACCGACGGCGGCGATGAACGCGGCGATCGCCACCAGCAGGACCGGGGCCGCGCTCGTCTTCTTGCCGATCGGCGACACCACGATCGTCGGGCGCGGCTTCTTCTTGCGCCGCACATCGCCGCCCGGGCCACCGCCGCCCTCGCTCTTCACCGGCGGCGGCGCGTCGAACGGGCCGCGCCGTGCGCGCGGCGGCGGCGAGACGTGCTCGGTGGTGCGCTCGTCGTCGCCGGGAGGGAGCGGCGCGAAGGGGTTGCGGCGCCGTCGGCCGCTCGGTGCCGGTGCGATCGGCGTGGGCACATTCGCCGGTCTCGATGGTACGGCGGCAATCGGCGAAGCGGGCGCCGGCGGCGGCGACGGCGAAGGGGGCGGCGACGGCGGCGACGCCGGCGGCGTCGGCAGCGGCCGATCGGGCTCGGTGGTGGCCGCGCCGCCGGGGAGCACCGTACGCGTCGGCTCTTCGTCGCCGTCGTAGAGCGGCGTCTCCTTGGCCGGCGGCGGCGCCGCGGCGGCCCGCGGCGGCTCGGCGCGGAGCTCGACCTTCGCGGCGCGCCCCTCGACCTTGGTCGGTACGTCCATCGAGCTGGCCAGCGCCTCCAGCGGCGTCTGCATCGCCGGTGGTGTCAGGATCGCCGACTGCGGCATCGGCGGCGGCAGCGGTGTCGCGTTGGGATCGTACGGCTCCGTGCGCTCCTCGGGCGACTCCTCGGCGGCGATGATCTCCTTGACGTCTGCGCGTGACACGCGCTGCGTGTCGATCTCGTCCTCGACGATGGGCGGCGGCAGCCGCGGGTGCTCGGTGGTCCTGGCCGCATCCGGCTCGAGCCGGTGCACTTCGTCGGTCTTGAGCTCCTCGTCCGCCGGAGCTGCCGGCGGCGACGTCGGTGGCGACGGCGACGTCGCCGGCGACGTCGGTGGCGACGGTGGCGACGGTGGCGACGGCGACGACGGCGACGACGGTGGCGACGGTGGCGTGGGGGGCGGGGACGGCGGCGGCGTCGCTGACGCCGGCGGCAGCGTCGGCCGCTCCAGCGTCAGCTCGTCGTAGCTCGAGTCCACGTCGTCGATGAGCATGTCCTCGAGCGGCACCCGCTGCGTCTCCGACGAGGCCGCGCGCAGCGGCAACAGCTCGTGCAGCGGCACTTGCCGGGTCACCTGGTCGCCCCGGAGCAGCTCCAGCTCCTCGGGATCCATGGAGCGCGTCGCCTCCTGCGACGGCAGCCGCACCTCGTCGATCCGCGGCACCGGCTCACTCGCGTCGTCGATGCGGTCGCGCACCGCCGGCACCCCGACCGGTGGCGTCGGCCGGCGCGGCTTGGGCGCCTGGCCGCCCAACGCCGGGTCGAGCTCGTGGGCCAGCGCGTCGACGCTGGTGTGGCGCACCATCGGATCGTCGGCCAGCGCGCGCCCGAGCACCGTCTTGAGCGGATCGGGCCCCTTGAGCGCCGCTCGATCGACCCCGCCGGTCAGCATCTCGAGGGTGAGCATGGCCAGCGAATAGACGTCGGCGCGGGAATCGAGCGTCATGCCCGAGCGCAGCTCCGGCGGCAGCCGCTGATAGCCCTGGGTGTCGCGCACCGCCTCGAGCAGCCGCTTGCGCGGCAGCGCCGGCGCGATGCCCACGTTCGACAGCTTGACCGCGGTGCCGACCAGCACCACCGTGGCGGCGTGCACGTCGCCGAGCACGACGCCGTGCTGATGCGCGTGCGTCATCGCCCGCGCCACCTGGGCCACGATCGGCCGCGCCTCCTCGGGCGAGAACGGCCGCTCCTTGGCGCGGGCGAACAGCGTCGGCCCCGGCGCCCACTGCGCCGCGATCACCGCCTCCTCCGCCGTCGGATAGACGCCGAACACGCGCACCAGGTTGGGATGCGACAGCGCGCGCGCGCGGCCGAGCTTGGCGACGAACGCCGCGCGCGTCGCCTCGTCGGGCAAGAGCGACGCCCCGATCACCCACAGCGTGACCTCGACCCCGATCTCGCGCTCGCGGGCGCGATACAGCCAGCCGAGCGGGCGCTGGCCGAGGGACTCCAGCACCTCGTAGCGCCCCGCGACCACGTCTCCGACGGAAAAGCTCAAGATCAGCGGCCCGTGTGTCCGTAGCCGCCGGCGCCGCGCGTCGTGTCGTCGAGCGCCGGCTGTTCGTCGAGCAGCGCGTGCGCGACCTTGGCGATCACCAGCTGCGCGATGCGCTCGCCGTTCTTCACGACGAACGGCTCCTCGCCGTGGTTGATGAGCAGCACCTTGATCTCGCCCCGATAGTCCTCGTCGATGGTGCCGGGCGCGTTCAGGACGGTCACGCCGTGCTTGTGCGCCAGCCCCGAGCGCGGGCGCACCTGCGCCTCGTAGCCGCGCGGCAGCGCGACCGCCACCCCGGTGCCGACGAGGCGCGCGCTTGCCGGGCGCGATCGTGACATCGGTCGTCGAGCGACGCGGCCAGGTCCATCCCGGCCGCGCCGTCGCTCATGTATTTGGGGAGCTGCGCGTCCGTCGCGGACCCGCATGATACGCACCGAAAGCTGCTCACTCACGGCGCGGGACTGTATCAGAGCCTAGCGCGCATGTTGTGAATGTGCTCGGGGGTCTGCCCGAGCGCTTCCTTGCGCGCTGAGGCGGATCTTGCCGTCGCGGTCGATGCGAGATGACCTTGACCTGCACCTCGTCGCCCTCCTTGCAGCACGTCCGTCACCTTGTTCACGCGCTTGTGCGCCGAGCTCGCGAGATGTGGAGCAGGCCGTCGGTGCCGGGGAGGATCTCGACGAAGGCGCCGAAGTCGGCGATGCGCCGGACGGTGCCCTTGTAGATCTGCGCCGACCTCGGGCTCGGTGGTGAGGCCCTTGATGATGTCGAGCGCCTTCTTGACCGACGCGGCGTCGGGCGAGGCGATGTTGACCGTGCCGTCGTCCTCGACGTCGATGGCGACGCCGGTCTGGTCGATGATGCCCTTGATGGTCTTGCCGCCGGGGCCGATGATGTCGCGGATCTGGTCGGGCTTGACCTTGAGCGTGGTGATGCGCGGCGCGTACTTGCGAGAGCTCCGTCGCGCGGGGCGGCGAGCGTCTCGGGCATCTTGCCGAGGATGTGCAGGCGGCCGTCGCGCGCCTGGTCGAGCGCCTGCTCCAGGATCTCGCGGGTCAGGCCCTGGATCTTGATGTCCATCTGGATCGCGGTGATGCCGTGCTTGGTGCCGCAGACCTTGAAGTCCATGTCGCCGAGGTGGTCCTCGTCGCCGAGGATGTCGGAGAGGATGGCGACCTTGTCGCCCTCCTTGATGAGGCCCATCGCGATGCCGGCGACCGGCGTCTTGATGGGCACGCCCGCGTCCATCAGCGACAGGGAGCCGCCGCAGACCGCGGCCATCGACGAGCGAGCCGTTCGACTCGAGGGTCTCGGAGACGATGCGGATGGTGTAGGGGAAGTCCTCGTCGGCGGCAGGACACGCGCGCGAGCGCGCGCTCGGCGAGGGCGCCGTGGCCGATCTCGCGGCGGCCGGGGCCGCGCAGCGGCTTGGTCTCGCCGGTCGAGAACGGGCGGGAAGTTGTAGTGCAGCATGAAGCGCTTGGCGACGTCGCCGATGCAGCGCGTCGATCTGCTGCTCGTCCTGCGCGGTGCCGAGCGTCGTCGGTCACCAGCGCCTGGGTCTCGCCGCGCGTGAAGAGCGCCGAGCCGTGCGCGCGCGGGAGCAGGCCGACCTCGCAGGTGATCGGGCGGATGTCGGTCGTCTTGCGGCCGTCGATGCGCTTGCCCTCGTTGAGCACGAGCTCGCGCACGATGCTTCTTGTGCAGGTCGCTCGAACGCCGCGTTGATCTGCTTCTCGCGCGCGGCGGCTTGCCGCTCCGGCGCTTCCACGAGCTCGGCGAGAGCGTCTTGACCGTCTCGGTCGACCGCGTCGAGCGCTGTCCGTAGCGCGCCTGCTTGTCCTTGATCGACATGGCCGACTTGAGCTTGTCGAACGCCGATCTCCTTGACGCGGGCGGCGATGGCCGGGTCCTTGACCGGCGCCGTGAACGCGCGCTTCGGCTTGCCGACGGCGGCGCGCATCTTCTCGATGAGGTCGAGGAGCGGCTGGGCCGCCTGGTGCGCGAACATCAGCGCGTCGATGATCGACGTCTTCGGAGAGCCTCGGCGGCGCCGCCCTCGACCATCACGATCGCGTCGCGCGTGGCGGCGACGACCAGGTCGAGGTCCGACGCTCTCGCGCTCGGCGAAGGTCGGGTTGGCGATGAACTGTGCCCTCGACGCGCCGGCGGCCGACGCGGACGCCGGCGATCGGGCCGGCCCACGGGATGTCCGAGATGTGCAGCGCCGCGGCGGCGCCGGTCATGCGCCAGCACGTCGGTCGGGTTCTCCTTGTCGGTGGAGAGGACCGTGCGCGATGACCTGCGTGTCGTTGCGCCACAGCCCTCGGGGAAGAGCGGGCGGGACGGGCGGTCGATGAGGCGGCAGGTGAGGATCTCGCGCTCGGTCGGGCGCCCCTCGCGCTTGAAGAAGCCGCCGGGGATCTTGCCCGCGGCGTACGTCTTCTCGACGTACTCGACGGTGAGCGGGAAGAAGTCGATGCCCGCGCGCCGCTTGTTGGCGACGGCGGTGACGAGCACCAT
Source organism: uncultured delta proteobacterium (assembly GCA_963816965.1). GTDB lineage: Bacteria > Myxococcota_A > Polyangia > Palsa-1104 > Palsa-1104 > JAQBQH01. The sequence continues at coordinate 417,223 of CAWFMP010000004.1, read as the reverse complement.
CGTGTCGCCGTAGCGGACGACGACCGAGCCGTCGGCCTGCTTGGCCATCTTGCCGGTCTCGATCGACAGCTCCTTGCCGCCGATGGTGACGCTCTCTTTGATGTACATGTGCTTCTCCCTCGTTTCAGGGAGCCGGCGGCGGAGATGAGTCCTTCAGCGCTGGGCCAGGCGCACGGGTGCGCGACGAGCGCTGCGCGGAGACACACCGCTGCGAGGGCTGATCCGGCGCCGCCAGCTCGCGGTGCGACTACTTGCGGATGCCGAGGCCGGTGATCAGCGAGCGATAGCGCTCGAGGTTCTTGCGCTTCAGGTAGTCGAGCAGGCGGCGACGCTGGCTGACGAGCTTGAGCAGGCCGCGGCGCGAGTGGTGATCCTTCTCGTGCGTCTTGAAGTGGTCGGTCAGGTAGTTGATCCGCTCGGACAGCAGCGCGACCTGGACTTCCGGCGATCCGGTGTCGCCCTCGTGGGTCGCGAACTTGGTGATGACGTCTTTCTTACGCTGGGTTGCGAGGCTCATTCTTTTGTCCTGGTTCTCGGCGTTTTGTCGTTTTAGTGCCGTGTATTTGTGTCGAAATGTAGGGGTTTGTCAACAAAATACGCGGGTCAACGTGAGCCTTCCCGCGTCGGCTTGCGCGACGGCGACCAGCGTCCCCCGGGCGTCGAGGAGCCGCACGTGGCTGCCCGCCCCCTCGGGCACGCGTAACTCTGCGATCGTGCGCAGCTTTCCATCGCGGACGTCGCGCACCTGAGCGTCGTCCAGCGCCACGGTCGCGTGGTCGGCGAGCGCCTCGGCGGGGGTCATCAGAGGCGTCGCCGGCCCGACCGTGTCGAGCGCCACCGCTTGCGCGATCGCGAACGGCCCGACCCGCGTGCGGCGCAGCGCCGTCAGGTGCGCGCCGACGCCGAGCGCGCTTCCGAGATCGGCCGCCAGCGAGCGGACGTAGGTGCCCTTGCCGCAGCGCACGGAGATGCGCGCCGATGGGGTGTCGAAGGCCAGGAGCTCGATGGCGTGCACGACCACGGTGCGCTCCTGCCGCTCGACCTCGAGGCCGCGGCGCGCCAGCTCGTAGAGCCGCTGGCCGGCCACGCGCAGCGCCGAGTGCATCGGCGGCCGCTGCTGGATGGCGCCGACGAAACCCAAAAGAGCTCGTTCCACGTCGGAGCGCGAAACATGCCCGGCATTTGTTTCCGAGGTCACCTGACCGGTGGCGTCGAGCGAATCGGTGGTCACGCCGAGCCGCAGCTCGGCCTCGTACTGCTTTTCGCCGCTCATGAGAAACGGCACCAGCTTGGTCGCCTCGCCGACGCAGATGGGCAGGACGCCGGTGGCCATCGGATCGAGCGTGCCGGTGTGGCCGACCCGCCGTTCGCCGAGCGCACGGCGCACCCTGGCCACCACGTCGAAGGAGGTGATGCCGCCCGGCTTGTCCACGACGAGGACGCCGCTGGCTGGCTGGCGCTCGCTCACCGCAGCGCCTCGAGAATCTTTTCGCGCACCTCGGCGAGGGCGCCGCGCACGAAGCAGCCCGCCGCCGCGTGATGCCCGCCGCCGCCCAGACGGGCCGCCACGGCGCCGACGTCGACGGCGCCCTTGCTGCGCAGGCTGACGCGCACGCCGCCCTCCTGCTCGTAGAGCATGACGCCGACCTCGATCCCGTCGAGAGCGCGTGCGTACCCGACCAGGCCCTCGGCCTCCGCGGTCGTCGTCCCCGTCGCCTGCAGCGTCGCGCGCTCGAGCGTCAAGAGCGCGACGGCGCCGACGAGCTCGAGCGTGTCGAACACTCGCGCCATCAGGGCCAGCCGCGCCGGCGGCGCCGACTCCTCCGAGCGCCGGGCGAAGTCCCACGGCACCGCGCCCGCCTCGACGCACGCGGTGGCCAGGCGCATGGTCTCGGCGTCGGTCGACGCATAGCGGAACCAGCCGGTGTCCGACGCCAGGGAGCACCACAGGCACTCGGCGATCGTGGGCGACAGCGGCACCTCCAGCGCCGCCAGCAGGCGCGCCACGATGACGCCTACCGCCGCCGCCGAGGTGTCGCGCAGCGACAGATCGCCGAAGTCGCGCCCGCTCAGGTGATGGTCGACGACGATGAGCGGCCCGGTCACCGCCGGTGGGGGAAAACGATCGCCGAGCAGGTGCGCATCGCCGCAATCGTGCACGAAGGTGGCATCGAACGGCCCGTCGAGCCGCGCGGCATCGGTGACGAGCGCCTCGGCGCCGGGCAGGAACGCGAAGCGGCGCGGCGCCGGATCGTGGTCGTACGCTGCCACCTCCTTGCCGAGCGTCCGCAGCCCATGGAGCGTCGCCAGCATCGAGCCGAGCGCGTCGCCGTCAGGGTTGGCGTGCCCGGTGACGAGAAAGCGCCGCCCTGTTCGCACCAACCGCACGACCTCATCGAGCCCGTTCATGGTCGCACCGCGCGCCCACTTCGGCTCGGCGGGGCCGGTGCGACGATCGACGGCTCGCTGTACTCGCCGGAGAGGTCGCGAAGACTCCTCGCCTGCGTGGGCGCGCTCATTCTTCGCTTTTCTGCCTCTCGGTCGCGATCTCCTGGAGCAGCTGCTCGACGCGGCCCGCGCGTGAATCGGTGTCGTCGATCGAGAAGCGCACCGTCGGGGTCTTCTTGGCGTCGATGGCGCCCGCCAGCTGGCGGCGCAAGAACGGCTCGGCCTTCGCCAGCCCCTCGAGCAGCTTGCGCCGCTTCTTCTCGTCGGTGGTGTCGACTGCGATGAGCACGTGCGCCGAGCCGAGGTCCCCCGACACGCGCACCTGCGTGACCGTGATGTCGACGTCGACGATGCGCGGATCCTGGAGCTCGGGCAGGATGCCCACCAGCTCCTCCTGGATCCTGCGCGCGAAGCGCTCCGCTCGTTCTTTCACGTCTCGGGCTCCCAATGCGACGGCTCGCCGCCCACCTCGTCACCGTAGGTCACGTAGTCCTGCTCGTCGTTGGTGACCTTGGCAACGGCCAGGTCCTCGATGAACGCGAGGATCTTCTGCACCATCGACTGCGAGAAGCCGTACTCGTTGGACACCACGGCGAAGCCGATCTCGGCCGACTGCCACTCGTCCTGGTCGCCGACCTCGGCGATGGCGCAGTTGAACTTGTTGGCCACGCGGTCTTTGATGCGCCGGAGCACCATCCGCTTCTCCTTGAGCGAATGGCTCTGGGGCACCATCAACGTGACGCGACAGACTCCGACGACCATGAACTACTTACTCAAGCGTGGGCGCGATCTCTTCGATCTCGTAGGCCTCGATGATGTCGCCGACCTTGATGTCGTTGAAGCCCTCGATGGCCGATGCCGCACTCGTAGCCCTGGGCGACCTCGCGCGACGTCGTCCTTGAAGCGGCGCAGCGACGCCGAGCTTGCCGGTGTAGATCTGCACCGAGTCGCGCACCAGCGCGCATCTGCGCCTTGCGCGTGATCTTGCCGTCGAGTGACGAAGCAGCCGGCGATGGTGCCGATCTTCGGGATGGTGAAGACCTGGCGCACCTCGGCCTTGCCGAGCGCCTTCTCGCGCTTGACCGGCGCGAGCAGGCCCGACCATCGCCTTCTTCACGTCGTCGATGCGCGTCGTAGATGATGTCGTAGAGCTTGATGTCGACGCCTTCCTGCTCGGCGAGCTGCTGCGCCTTGCCGGCCGGGCGCACGTGGAAGCCGATGATGATGGCGCTGCCGACGCCTTGGCCAGGATGACGTCGCGACTCGGTGATGCCGCCGACGCCGGCCGAGATGACGTTGACCCTGACCTGTCTCGGTGGACAGCTTGCGTGAGCGCGTTGGCGAGCGCCTCGACCGAGCCCTGCACGTCGGCCTTGAGGACGACCTTGAGCTCCTTGACCGCGCCTTCCTTGATGCTGCTCGAGGATGTTCTCGAGCGACACGCTTGGTCGTGCCGGCCGAGCTCCTTCTTGCGCCGCGCAGTCGCGGCGGTGCTCGACCAGCGCCTTGGCCGCCTTCTCGTCGGTCGACGACGTTGAACGATCTCGCCCGCGTCGGGCACGCCGTCGAGGCCGAGCACCTCGACCGGCGTCGAGGGACCGGCCTCGGTCGAGCGTCTGCCCCTTGTCGTCGAGCATGGCGCGCACCTTGCCGATGTGCTCGCCGGCGACGACCAGTGTCGCCGACGCGCAGCGTGCCGTCCTGGACCAGCACCGTCGCCATCGGCGCCGCGGTCGCGGTCGAGCTTGCGCCTCGATGACGATGCCGCGCGCCGGCTTGTTCGGGTTGGCCTTGAGCTCGAGCACCTCGGCCTGCAGCGCCAGATCATCTCGCAGCAGCTTGTCGATGCCCGGCCTTGGTCTTGCGCCGACACGTCGACGAAGATGGTCTCGCCGCCCCACTCCTCGGGGACGAGGCCGTGCTCGGACAGCTTGCTGGCGGATCGCGCTCGGGGTTGGCGCCCGGCTTGTCGATCTTGTTGACCGCGACGAGGATCGGCACCTCGGCGTCCTTGGCGTGGTTGATGCGCCTCGATGGTCTGCGGCATGACGCCGTCGTCGGCCGCGACGACGAGGACGACGATGTCGGTCACCTGGGCGCCGCGCGCGCGCATGGCCGTGAAGGCCTCGTGGCCCGGCGTGTCGAGGAAGACGACGTCGCCGCCGTCGGCGGCGTGGACCTTGTAGGCGCCGATGTGCTGGGTGATGCCGCCGGCCTCGCCGGCGGCGACGTTGGCCTTGCGGATGGCGTCGAGCAGCGAGGTCTTGCCGTGGTCGACGTGACCCATGATGGTGACGACCGGCGCGCGCGGCGACCAGATCCTCCGGGCTTGTCGGTCGCCGGTCGGCGAAGACGTCGTCCTCGCTGGAAGGCCGTCGTTCTCGATCTCGATAGCCGAACTCGCTGGCGAGCAGCGTCGGCGGTGTCGATGGTCGATCGTCCTGGTTGATGTTCACGCCCATCATGCCGATGCGCCCACAGCTTCTTGAGGACCTCGGGCGCCTTGACGCCCATCTGCTTGGCGAGCTCGGCGACGGCGATGGTCTCGTCCATCCGGATGACGCGCTTGTGCTCGGCCGGCGTCGTGATCTGCGTCTGCTTCTGCTTCTTGCCGAGCTGCGGCTTCTTCTTGCCTTGCTGCTGGCGGCCGAAGCGATCGCGCTGCCCGCCGCCGGGCATGTCGCGGCGCTGGCCCGGCATACCGCCACCGGGACGCGCCTGCGTGAAGCGGTCGCGCGGATCGGCCTGCCGGATCTCGATGCGCGGCAGCGGCAGCTCGATCATGCGGCCGGTCGGGCCGAACTTGACCGGCTCGTCCTTCTTCGGCTCGGGCGCAGGCGCCGGCCGCCGCGGCCTTGGCCTCGACGCGCGGCGCTGTCGCGCTCGACCGGCGGCATGTGCACCGCCGGCTGGCTCGGACGCACCGTCTCGCGAACCTCGACGCGCGGCGACTCTTCGCGTCGCGTCTCGCACCACGCACCGCTGCGCGGCGTCTCTTCGACGTCGCGTCTCCGCCACCGTCGGCTGCACCGGTTTCGCCTGCGTAGAGGCGGACGCACCTGTCTCGACGACCGCGTGCGCGACTTCGTGCACCTTGCGAACGACATCGCTGACGGCTTCCCGGGCGCGCTGCACGGGTGCCGCGCTCCGGCGTCGGCGTCGCGCGACGGGCGGCAGCGGCCGCGACGGCGCGGCGCCGGCGCCGCCGGCGGCCGCCGGACGCGCGATGACCGGCGCCGTCCTTGCGTGCGGCGACGGATGACGGTCGACGCTCAGCCGCTCCTCGACGAGGTTCGCCTGCCGCTCCTTGTCGAGCGCACGCTTGACCCGCGTCGACGTCGTCCGGCTCGAGGTTCGACATGTGGTTCTTGACCTCGATGCCGAGCGCGCGGACCTTGGCCACCAGGTCCTTGTTCGCCAAGCCGAGGTCCTTGGCGACCTCGTAAAGCGCGCACCTTGCCTGCCTGCGCATCCGCCGTCGCCGTCGTGGTGTGACCCGTGCCGCCGCTGTTCATGCTTTCGATTCCTCGTCCTCTACCTTCATGCCTGGCAGTTCCGCACAGCCGTTCGACATCGACATGCTGTCGTCTTTCTTCGAAACGACTTGCGCGAAAGCCCGCCGCGCGCTGCCGCCTCCGACACATTGCACGCCGCGCGATGGACCCAGGCTCCACGACCGGGCAGCCGCGCGTGTTCATCGATCTTGATCCGTCCACTCGCCTCCGCCACCGCAACGCACCAGGTCTCGCCTGCTCGTCTGCGCTTTCGACAGCCGACGCAGGTGCGCGTGGGCATGGCCTTGACTCCTTCGGGGGCCCCTCCGTCCAGCTGGCATCGACTTCGCTCGTCGCCGCCGGGTTGGCCGCGGCCACCGCCGCCTGCGTTGGCCGCCTCGGCCGCGGCCTCGGCGGCCGCCAGCTTGGCAGCCTCGCGCCGCCTGCGCGCTCGGCCTCGAGCGCCGCCAGCTTGCGCTGCTTTTCGATCTCCGACCTGCTTGGCCGCGGCCAGCTTGAGCCGCTCGGCACCCTGCTCGCCGCCGACGCCGGGCACGCCGGCCGAGCTCCTCGACGCTGGGCGCGCGCCACCTCGGCGGCCGAGCGCCAGCCGAGCTTGAACAGCGTGCTCGGCCAGCTCGTCGCGACGACGCCGTCGATCGCCGGCCAGCGAGCGCGCGCGCGCGCTCCTCCAGCTCGCTGACCTTGGACTCGGAGTGGATGTCGATGCGCCAGCCGGTCAGCTGCGACGCGAGGCGCACGTTCTGGCCCTTCTTGCCGATGGCGAGCGACAGCTTGTCGTCGGGGACGATCAGCTCCATGCGTGTGCGTCTCGGCGTCGATGATCACGCGCGACACCTCGGCCGGCGCGATCGCGTTGCACACGAAGCGCGCCGGATCGTCGTCGTAGGGGACGATGTCGATCTTCTCGCCGCGCAGCTCCTGCACCACCGCCTGCACGCGCGAGCCCTTCATGCCGACGCAGGCGCCGACCGGATCGACGTCGCGGTCGCGCGAGCTGACACGGCGATCTTGGCGCGCGCGCCCGGCTCGCGGGCCGACGCCTCGATGCGCACGATCTTCTCGTAGATCTCGGGGACCTCCTCTCGAACAGCTTCTCGAGCAGGCCCTTGTGCGTGCGCGACAGGATGATCTGCGGCCCGCGCGCGTTCTTGTCGATGTCGAGCACGTAGGCCATGATGCGGTCGCCGGCGCGGTAGCGACTCGCGCGGCACCTGCTCGCGCACCGGCAGCACCGCCTCGGCGCCGCCGAGGTCGACGATGAGTGTTGCCGCGCTCGAAGCGGCGGACGATGCCGGAGATGAGCTCGCCCTTGCGGTCCTTGTACTCGTTGAAGACGTTCTCGCGCTCGGCCTCGCGCACGCGCTGGATGATGACCTGCTTGGCGGTCTGCGCGGCGATGCGGCCGAACGTCTTGCATGCGCGTGCTTGCAGGTCGAGCAGGTCGCCGTACTTCTCGTCCTGCTCCTCGGCGCTGGTCGGCGTCCTCGTCGTCGGTAGAAGATCTGGAACAGCAGCTCGTCGCCGAGCTCGGCCTCGAGGCCGTGCTCGCTTGGCGCTGCGCGACTGGGTGATCTCGCGGCCCTTCGATCGGCGGTCGGTCCCTCGACGACGTTGCACGATCTGGAACAGATCGACGCGCGCCGATCTCCTCGTTGAACTTGCGCCTCCATCTCGCGGTGCATGCCGAAGTCCGTCTTGGCCGCGGTGAGGATCGCCTGCTCGAGCGTCTGATCAGGACGATCTTCGTCGATGTCCTTGTCCTTGCCCACCTGCTCGAGCACCATGGTCAGATTCGGCTGCATATTCCGTCCTTTGCCTTAGAACTCGTAAACCAGATTCGCTTTTTCGACGTCCTCGACCGGCACTTCACAGACCTGGTCACCGACATCGATCTTCACCTTGCCGGCGGCGACCGCGACCAGCGTGCCGGAGAAGTTACGTCGCGATTCGCCGACCGGGTGCCGGGTACGAATCTTCGCCTTCTTGCCGACGAAGCGTGCGAAGTCCGCCTCCTTCTTGAGCGGGCGGTTGAGCCCGGGCGATGAGACTTCGAGGCTGTAATGGCCGGTGATCGCGTCTTCGACGTCGAGCACGGCCGAAAGCTCGCGACTGACCTGGGCGCAGTCTTCGAGGCCGACCCCACCTTCGGCGTGCGGGTTGTCGATGAATACGCGGAGGATCCAGCTGCCGAGCTCGTTCTTGAACTCGAGGTCGACAAGCTCGTAGCCCTGGCCCGTCACAACGGGCTCCACGAGCAGCTGCAGCTTTGTAGTGTCGACTGGTTTCATCCGTTCGGGTCCTAAAACGAAAAAAGTGGGCGCAAGGCCCACTTTTGGTAGTTCACCAAAAATGTAGGGGCGTCTTACCATCACGTCACAGTGCAGGCAAGGATTTTATGGTACGACCACGCCATGGGCGACAGACCATGAGGCTCCTGGCGGGGGTCGTGCAGGTGACCTCGGGCGCCGACCTCGAGCGCAACCTGGATCGTTGCCGCGCGCTCGTCACGGATGCGGTCGAGATGGGCGCCCGGCTCGTCGTTCTGCCGGAGAACTTCGCGTTTCTCGGCGAGCACGAGAGCGCCAAGATGGCCGTGGCGGAGGCGGTCCCCGGGGACGGGCGGATCCTGTCGTTCATGCGTCAGATCGCGCGCGACCAGGGCGTCGACCTGGTGCTCGGCGGCATGCCCGAGGCGGTCAGCGCCACCCACGTGCACAACACCTCGGTGTACCTCGACGACGAGGGCGAGATCCGCGGCATCTATCGGAAGATCCACCTGTTCGACGTCGCCATCCCGGACGGCGCGGTCTATCGCGAGTCGGCGTCGGTGGCGCCGGGCGGAGAGGCGGTGGTCGTCGACAGCGCGTTCGGCAAGGTGGGGCTCAGCATCTGCTACGACCTGCGCTTCCCCGAGCTCTACCGCCGGCTGGTGGGGGACGGCGCGCGCATCCTGACGGTGCCGGCGGCCTTCACGCTGCACACCGGGCGCGACCACTGGCACCCGCTGCTCAAGGCGCGCGCCATCGAGAACCTGGCGTTCGTGCTGGCGGCGGCGCAGTTCGGCCGCCACAACGCCAAGCGGGTCACCTTCGGCCACGCATGCATCGTAAATCCGTGGGGTCACGTGCTGGCGGAGGTGGGCGACCGCGAGGGCGTCGCCGTCGCCGAGCTCGACTTCGACTATCAGGATCGATTGCGCAGGGAGCTGCCGGCGCTCGAGCACCGCAGGCTCTAGCAGGGCTGTTGAAAGACAGCCTCTGGCGCGGGAAGCGCGCGGTGGGGGAAGGCTCCGGCGAGCTCCGCTCGACGGAGGGGGGCGGGTAGAGCCCAACAAAAAACTCGCGCGAGCGAGTTTTTCAACATCCTGCTAGAGGGCGGGTCGCTGCCTACGACGAGCGCTTGTAGGCGCGGCCGGCGAGGATGACGCGGCTGTGCGCGCGGGCGCGCTCGCTCGGCGGCGCGATGACATCGATCTTGATGACGTCGGCGCCGAGCGCCTTGGCCTGGCGGCGCAGATCGGCGTCGGCTGCGATGGCCGCATCGACGATGTCTGCGGTGGTGGCGCGCGCCTGGATGCGGCCGACGAAGTGATACTTCTGGGGCGAAGGCTTGCGGGCGACGATCTTGACGGCCGCGCCGCCCAGCTCCTTGGGCTTGGCCGTGTCAGCCGCCGCGGAGTCGCCCGCCTCGCTCGGCTTCGGGCCGCGCGCCTGCTGCCTCGGCGCCGTCGCGCAGCCAAACAAAGTCCCCGCCACCACGATCGCCAGCCAGCTCGTCCGCATGTGCGGGCTTATACGACAGGTGGTCGTACCACCGCAAGCGATCTGCGTCACTCCCGCCGCAGATTCTGAAACGCGGTGGAAACGTGGAGGGTTAGGCGCGCTCGACGACTGCGGCAGCGCCCATGCCGCCGCCGATGCACATGGTCACGACGCCGTAGCGGCCGCCCCGGCGGGCGAGCTCGTGGAGGATGGTGAGCGCCAGGCGGGTGCCGGAGACGCCGAGCGGGTGGCCGAGCGCGATGGCGCCGCCGTTGACGTTGAGCTTCTCGGGATCGACGCCGAGCTCGCGGACGCAGTAGAGCGACTGCGCCGCGAACGCCTCGTTGAGCTCGAAGAGGTCGATGTCCTTGATGGCCAGGCCCGCCAGCTTGAGCACCTTGCGCACCGCCGGCACCGGGCCGATGCCCATGATCTCGGGCGGGACGCCGGCCACGGCGAAGGCGCGGAACCAGCCGAGCGGCTTGATGCCGAGCTGCTTGGCCCGCTCGCCCGAGGCGACGACCACGGCGCCGGCGCCGTCGGTGAGCGGTGACGAGTTGCCGGCGGTGACCGTGCCGGTGGGATCGAACGCCGGCTTGAGCGCTGCGAGCTTGTCGAGCGTGGTGTCGGCGCGCGGATACTCGTCCTTTCCGATCGTCACGTCCTTGACGTTGCCCTCGGCGTCGAACAGCTGCGTCTTGACCGCCATGATCTCGGCGTCGAACTTGCCGGCGGCCTGCGCCGCGGTGGCGCGGGTGTGCGAGCGCAGGGCGAACGCGTCCTGATCGGCGCGCGAGACGCCGAACTTGCGCGCCACGTTCTCGGCGGTGATGCCCATCGGCGTGTAGACCGCCGGCAGGTTCTCGACGACCGCCGGATTGAGCGACGGCTTGTTGCCGCCCATCGGGATCATCGACATCGTCTCGACGCCGCCGGCGACGCCGACGTCGTAGGCACCGGCGGCGATGCGGTCGGCGACCAGGGCGATCGACTGCACGCCCGACGAGCAGAAGCGGTTGATGGTCATCGCCGGCACTTCGACCGGCAGCCCGGCCGCCAGGGCGGCGATGCGCGCCACGTTCATCCCCTGCTCCGCCTCGGGCATGGCGCAGCCGAGGACGACGTCACCCACCTCGCTCTTGTCGACGCCGGCGCGCTTGACCGCCTCTTCGATCACCAGCTGCGCCATGGTGTCGGGGCGCGTGTCCTTGAAGCCACCCTTGTTGGCGCGCGCGAACGGGGTGCGCACCCCGGCAACGATTGCGACGTCTCTTTGCGTAACGGGCATCGGCTTAGTTCCGCAGCGGCTTGTTGTTCATGAGCATGTACTGCATGCGCTCCCGGGTCTTCTCCTCGCCGCACAGCGAGACGAATGCCTCGCGCTCGAGCTCGAGGATGTGCTGCTCGTGCACGCGCACCGACGGCACCGTCTGGCCGCCGCAGAGCACCCAGGCCAACTTGGATCCGACGACGATGTCGTGCGCGGAAATCTGATGCGCCTCGTGCATCATCTGCAGCATCGAGCGGATGGTGGCGTAGCCCGAGGTGCCGGGCAGGCGCATGGTGCGGCGGCGCGGCGGGCGATAGCCGGCGCGGGCCAGGCCGAGCGCGGTCTGCTTGGCGTCGTGAAGCAGGAAGTCGCGGTTGAGCGAGACCCCGTCGGTGGGCGAGAGCATGCCCATGGCGCGCGCCTCTTCGGCCGACATCGACACCTTGCCCAGCGCGATCTGCATGAAGACCTTCTTCACCATCACGAACGGGTCGGCGTCGTCGGGATAGAACTCGAGGTGGCGCGCCAGGAGCTCCTTGCAGCCGCCGCCGGCGGGGATGAGGCCGACGCCCGCCTCGACGAGGCCCATGTAGAGCTCGGCCGAGGCGCGCGCACAGGCGCCGTGCATGGCGATCTCGGCGCCGCCGCCCAGGGCCAGGCCGAACGGCGCGGTCACCATCGGCACCTGCGCGTAGCGCAGGCGCTGCAGACCGCCCTGGAGCTGCGCGGTCATGTCCTCGATCGCCTTCCAGTTGCCCTGGCCGGCGGCCATGACCACGAGGAAGATGTTGGCGCCGGCGGAGAACGCCTGCGGATCGTCGTTGCCGATGACCAGGCCGTCGAACTGCTTCTCGGCGATGTCGACCGACTTGTGGACCGCGGCGATGACGTCGGCGTCGATGGCGTTCATCTTGGTGTGGAGCTCGAGACAGGCGATGCGATCGCCGATGTCATAGAGCGTGGCGCCGTCGTTCTCGAAGACGACGCCGCCCTTCTTGCGCGCCGCCGGCAGCGACAGCTCGCGCGCCGGGATCGGGATCGGCTTGGCCGACTTGGTGGGGATGTCCCAATAGGTGCCGTCGCTGTAGAAGCTCTGGCGGCCGGCCTTGACCATCTCGCCCACCCACGGCGCCGGAGAGATGCCGAGCTTGGCCATCTCGTCGAGGCCCTTTTGCACGCCGAGGGCGTCCCAGGTCTCGAACGGGCCCACGTCCCAGCCGAAGCCCCAGCGCATGCCGCGATCGATGTTGACGAAGTCGTCGGCGATCTCCCCGATGCGGTTCGACGAGTAGGCCAGGGTCGCGTAGGTCACCCGGCGCGCCAGCGCGGCGGCCTTGTCGTCGCCGGCCAGCACCTTGCGGATGCGCTCGCCGACGTCGCTGACGCCCTTGGTGGCGCCCACCGAGGCGAACTTGGCCTTCTGCTGAGGGCGGTACTGCAGCGTCGCAAAGTCGAGCGTGACGATGCCTGCGGCCGTCTTCTTCATGAAGCCGCCGCCGGTCTTGTCGCCCAGCATCTTCTTCTCGACCATCTGCGTTGAGCAGCGCCGGGACCTTGAAGTCCTCGCGTCGCTCGTCGTTCACCAGCGACTCGTAGCAGTTGTTGGCGACGTGGACGATGGTGTCGAGCCCGACCACGTCGGCGGTGCGGAACACGGCCGTCTTGGGGCGGCCGAGCGGCGCGCCGAAGATGGCGTCGATCTCCTCGACGGTGTAGCCGCCGTCGATCGCCAATTTGATGAGGTGCATCATGGCGAATACGCCGATGCGGTTGGCGACGAAGTTCGGCGTGTCCTTGCCGTGGACGATGCCCTTGCCGAGCACGTCCTGGCCGAAGCGGGCCACGCGGTCGACGACGGCCGGATCGCGTGTCCTTGCCGGCGATGATCTCGAGCAGCTTCATGTAGCGGACGGGGTTGAAGAAGTGCGTCACCAAGAAGCGCTTCTTCATGGACGGCGAGCGCCCTTCCATCATCTGCGCGATCGGCAGGCCCGAGGTGTTCGAGGCGACGATGGTGTGCTCGGCGAGCAGCGGCTCGAGGCGGGCGAAGAGCGCCTGCTTGACGGCGAGATCCTCTTTGACGACCTCGATCACCAGATCGCACTTGCCGGCCTTGTCGAGGTCGTCCTCGAGGTTGCCGACGGCGATGAGATCGGCGTCGCGGGGGGTGAAGAACGCGGCCGGCTTGGCCTTGAGCGCCTTTTCTTTGCCGCCCCGGGCGAAGGCGTTGCGATCACCCTTGCCGTCGGGCGGAACGATGTCGAGCAGCAGGACTTCGATGCCGGCGCCGGCGAGGTGGGCGGCGATCCCCGAGCCCATCACGCCCGCTCCGAGCACTGCGACCTTCTTGAACTCAGCCATGTGTTTGGGTCCTCATGAGTGCTTCGATGCACGGTAATGGAACGGCGCGTCACATTCAAGCGTGTGGATAACTTTGGCACAAACGCTGCTCCTGGTGCGCCCGTGACCAATCGGATGCAGCAGCGGGTGCCGACGCGGCAGGTGGTGCGCTACCACGTCTACCAGATCGAGGGGCGTGCGCTCGAGGTCCAGCGCATCGGGACGACGCTGGCGAGCGACGTCTCGCCGACCGGCATGTTCCTCTCGCACGCCGAGCTAACACCCGGGACTCGTATCCATTTCTACTTCGAGCTGCCGACCGGTTACATCGAGGCCGTGGGCAAGGTCGTACACAACCAGCATCGCGTCGATGTCGCGGGCGTGGCGCGGCCCGGCGCCGGCGTGCGCTTCATCCGCATGAGCGCGAGCGACAAGGGGCGGCTGGAGTCGTATCTCGGTGGCAGGCCGAGCGGTCACCGATTTTCGGAGGCGCGGGGTTAGCTGACCGCGCTTACTTCCTGCGGCGCATGGCGTCGAGCATCTGGCCGAGCGCCTGCAGCTGGTCGAAGGCGGTGAAGCCGTTGAACTCGCCGCCCATCATCCACGAGCCGCCGTCGATGGTCACGCACTGGCCAGTGACGGAGCCCGAGCCGTCGGCGACGAGATAGGAGGCGAGGTTCGCCAGCTCCGGCGAGCATGTCCTCGACGCCGGGCGGCACCAGGGGCGACCACGCGCCCTCGGTGACGCCCTTTTAGGCGAACTCGGCGGCGGTGGCGTCGAGCACGTCCTTGTTGCGGCTCGATACGACCAGCTTGGCGCCGAGCTCGCCGAAACGCAGGGCCATCGACTTGCCGAGGTCGGTGCCGCCGCCGGTGACGATGATGACCTTGTCCTTCAGCAAGTCGGAGGCAAACATCGCTAGTGCTTGTCTTTACTGCGGCGCTGCTCGACCTTCTGCTGCAGCTTCTCGACGCGCTCCTTGAGCGAGGCGATCTCTTTGTCGATGGGCGCGCGCACCTTGGCGACGGCAGCCTTGACGCCGTCGTCGATGCGGCGCTCGAACTCGAGACGGTTCTTCTTCACGCGGGCCAGGAGCTCTTCGCCGAGGTTGGCGTCGGGGGGAACACCGAGCGTCTCGTAGAAGCGTTTCTGCACCTCGGTCTCGGCGGTGGCGATGGCGCCGGTGAGCGCGAGCCAGGCGTCGCGCATCGCCGTAAGCGGCGTGCGCTTGGGATCTTTTTCGTCGGCCATTGGTTGTGTCACTTACGCGCTGTGTCAGGGGAAGTCAAGCCGCCGTCGGAGGTTGGCGCATCGAAGGCGCGGAACAACGATACGGCGGCGGGGCCGCAGCGACCCTTGAGGAAGACGACGGCAACGAGGAGCATGATCAGGATGGCGATCTGGACGAGCTGGCCCGTGGGAAAGGTCGGCGCGCGCTTCACGGGCTACTCGTCGACCGAGAGATCGCGGAGGCGGACGCGGACCCGGCGGACGCCGCGGAAGGTGTCGACCTCGGGGATGAAGGCGGCGCGCACGCGGGCGCCGCTGCCCGGGTCGCGATCGGCGAGCCAGAAGCCGATGCCGTCGCGCGCGTGCAGGCCGTCGCGCAGGGTCACCTGCAGGTGGTTGGCGCCGACGACGCGGGTGCGCTCGAGGGTGACGCGGCGGGCGCCGAGGACCGGCTCGGGGTTGCCGACGCCGAACGGCTCCAGCCGGCCGACCTCTTCGGCGAGCAGCTCGTCGACGGCGTCGAGCGCTACCTCGGCGTCGACGCCGAGCGTGGCGGCGGGCGCGTCGCCACCGAACGACTCGCGCGCGGCCGCCGACAGGCGCGTGCGCAGCTGGCCGAGGTGGCGCGCGTCGATGGTGAGGCCGGCGGCGGCGGCGTGACCACCGTAACGCACGAGCAGATCGGCGCAGCCGGTGAGCGCGCGGTGCAGGTGGAAGCCGGCGATGGTGCGCGCCGAGCCGACGCCGGTGGCGGAGGCGCCGTCGAGCGCGATGCACACCGACGGGCGGGCGAAGCGATCGACCAGCTTGGCGGCGACGATGCCGACGACGCCGGCGTGCCAGCCGGCGCCGGCCACGACGATGACTCCATCGGACTGGGCCTCGGCCTGCTGCATCGCCTCGACGAGCACGCGCTCCTGCACGGCGCGGCGCTCGACGTTGGCCGCCTCGCAGGCGGCGGCGCGCGCCTCGGCGTTGCTCGCGTCGGCCAGGAGCAGCTCCAGCGCGGGGGTGGCGTCGCCGAGGCGGCCGGGGGCGTTGAGGCGCGGGGCGAGGCGGAGCGAGATGTCGGAGGCGCGCTGCACGCCGCCGTCGAGGTTGGCGACGCGGCAGAGGGCGGCCAGGCCGGGGCGCGGCTGCGTGCGCAGGCGGGCCAGGCCGTGGTGCACGAGGATGCGGTTCTCGTCCGTGAGTGGGGCCAGATCGGCGATGGTGCCGACGGCGACCAGATCGACGAGGGCGCGGGGATCGGGCAGCGCGGTCTGGCCGGCGTCGCGCAGGCGGGTGCGCAGCGCGGCGGCCAGGTAGAAGGCGACGCCGACCGAGGCCAGCCCCTTGAACGGAAAACGGCACGAGGCCTGGTGCGGGTTGATGAGCGCCAGCGCGTCGGGATCGCGCTCGGGCACCTGATGGTGGTCGACGATGATGACGTCGACGCCGCGAGCGCGGGCGACGGCGAGCGCGTCATGGTCGGAGGTGCCGCAGTCGCAGGTGACGACGACCGCGCAGCCGGCGTCGGCGAAGTGCGCGGCGTCGTCGACGCCGAAGCCGTAGCCGGCGTCGCGGCGGGCGACGCGGGCGACGACGCGGCCGCCGGCGTCGCCGAGAAAGCTGGTGAGCAGCGCGCAGCTGGTGACGCCGTCGACGTCGTAGTCGCCGAACACGCCGATGGTCTGCCGCTGGCCGAGCGCGCGGGCCAGGCGATCGACGGCGGCGGCGAAGCCGGCCATGGGCGTGTCCCCGTCAGGGCGGCGGAGCTCGGCCAGGCGCGGCGCCAGGAACCGGCGGGCGCGATCGGGATCGTCGACGCCCCGGTTGATGAGCAGCTGCGCGGTCACCGGTGACACCGACAGGGCGCCGGCGAGGATGCGAGCGCGGTCCGGATCGGCCGTGCGGACCTCCCACAGCTCCGGCCGGCGCGGCTCTCCCATGGCGGTGTGCATAGCGCATCCCGAGGATCGGATGGCAGCTTGTGTTCTGCAAAAAACGCTATTCGAGGACGAGCACGGTCTTGAGGCGGCCGCGCTCGAAGGTCAGCATGGCGGCGCCGCCGGCGGCGACCTCTTCGAGCTTGTCGGTGTCCAGGCGGATGGGCCGCTGATCGATCGGCACGTGGACCTTCCAGATCGCGAGGTCGCCGTCGGTGGCGGAGCGCTCGAAGTCGCAGCCGTCGAAGGTGACGAGCACGCGGTCGAGGGTGTCGCCCCGCTTCGCCTCGCGCGCGTAGAGGCGCCGCTGTTCGTCGGGCGACAGCGGATGGGCCTTTTCGTAGCCGAGCTGGGCTTTGGTGGGGCCGCTGCGCGTGGCGGCGCAGCCGGCAAGAAGCGCGATCGACAGGACGATCGCGCCCGGGCGCACCAAGTACCTCGCCACAGTGGTTTTGACTGGTATCCGCCGAGGATTCGGCGCGCAGGGCGAGGCGCGACGACGAAGGAATACTGTCTGTATTTCGAGGAGGAGCAACGAAGCCATGGGCGTCGAGGGCCGGCGCAGACCGGTCAAAATCACTGCGGCGAGGTACTAGGCCGGCGCCTTCTTGTCGCTGTTCGACTTGCCCGACTTCTGCTTGCCCTCGGGCTTGAAGAAGCGCTCGTTGAGCCAGATGAGGATCGGGGTGGCGATGAAGATCGACGAGTAGGTGCCGACGATGACGCCGACGTTCATGGCGAAGGCGAAGTCGCGGATGACGCCGGTGCCGAAGATGTTCATCGCCAGCGTCACGAAGAAGACCGTCGCGCGAGGTCAGGATGGTGCGCGACAGCGTCTCGTTGATCGACTGGTTGACGACGCGGTCGAACTTGCTGGTCGCGCAGGCGCGGCGGCGTTCTCGCGGATGCGGTCGAAGACGACGATGGTGTCGTTCATCGAGTAGCCGATGATGGTGAGGATCGCCGCGATCGTGGTGAGCGAGAACTCCTTGTAGGTGACGGCGAAGGCGCCCATGGTGATGACCGCGTCGTGGAGCAGCGCGACGACGGTGCCCGGGCCGTAGCGGAAGTCGAAGCGGAACGGCGATGTAGACCATGATGCAGCAGGATGGCGAAGAGCAGCGACTTGATGCCGTCGTCGCGCAGCTCGCTTGCCGGCCTTGGCGCCGACCGACTCGACCGACGGGATGGCGGCTCGACCGCGCCGGCGCCGAGCTTGCGCGTCGAGCGCGCGTGCGCACCTCGGTGTCGAGGCCGACGAGCGATCACCTCGTAGGTGTTGTCCTCGGGGCGGCCGAAGCGCTGCACCGGGTTGGTGTTGACGCCCTGCGCCTTGAGCGAGCTCGCCAGCGATCTCGGCGGCTCGACCGGCTTGTCGAAGCGGAGGTAGATCTTGTCGCCGCCCTCGGAGAACTCGAACTTGCTTGACGCGTCGGCGCCGACCTTCGTGCGCGCAGCGCCTCCTGGAGCTGCTTGGCCTGCTGCTCGGAGACCGGCGAGACGGCGCCGAAGCGGAGCAGGTAGGTGTTCGGGCATCTGGCCGCGTCGCGTCGACGTACTTGACGACGTCGGTGTCGTGGAAGCCGGCCGTCGCGCATGGCGTCTTGCGGATCTCGCCCGGCGTCGACCGGCTTGGAGAACTCGACCTGCGATCTCGCTGCCGCCGCGGAAGTCGATGCCGCAGTTCAGCATGTGGCCGCGCCGAGAAGTGCGTTGATCGGCAGCATGGCGATGCGTCAGAGCGACCAGGACGATCGAGATGGCCGAGCCAGTAGCTTCTGCCGGCCGATGAAGTCGAAGTCGTGGTCCGGCTTGATGAGCTCGAAGAACTTCTGCTGTGCGTGTTGGTCGGCGGCATCGGCGGTCCTCAGATCGACAGCGTGGCGCGCGCTGCGCCCGACGGCCGACGACGAAGTCGAACATCCAGTGCGACAGCCAGACCGAGGTGAACAGGTTGGTGACGATGCCGACCAGCAGCGTGACGGCGAAGCCGCGGATCGGGCCCGATCCGTACGAGTAGAGGACGATGCCGGCGACGAAGTTGGTGACGTGCGCGTCGAACACGGTCCAGAAGGCGCGCGCGAAGCCGGCGTCGACCGCCGTGCGCGCCGACTTGCCGGCGCGCAGCTCCTCGCGGATGCGCTCGTAGATGATGATGTTGGCGTCGACCGCCATGCCGATGGTGAGCACGAGGCCGGCGATGCCGGGCAGCGTCAGCGACGCCTCGAAGCGCGGCCAGGATCGCGAGCATGATAGAGCATGTTCAGGATCATGGCGATGATCGGCGATGACGCCCGACAGCCGGTAGTAGATGAGCATGAAGAGGATGACGGCGAGCGCGCCGATGCACATCGAGAACTTGGCCTTGTCGACCGCGTCGCGCCCCAGCGTCGGGCCGACCTGCGTCTCGAAGGTCTTGCTTGCAGCGGCGCCGGCAGCGCGCCGGAGCGCAGCACGGCGACCAGGTCCTTGGCCTCCTGCTGCAGCTGCGAACGGATCGCCGAAGCCGCCCAGCGTGATGCGGCCGCGGCCGCCGCCGATGCGCCCCTCGATCACCGGCGCCGAGTTGATCTTGTCGTCGAGGATGATGGCCATCTTGCGGCCGATGTTGTCGCCGGTGAGCCTTCTCGAAGAGGTTGGCGCCCTCGCGGTCGAACGTCGAGCGAGACCTCGGGGCGGCCGGTCTGCTGATCCCAGGTCTGACCTCGGCGTTCGGGAGGTACTCGCCGGTGAGCTCGGCGCGGCTTGTGCAGGTAGTAGGTGCGCCAGTAGCTTGTCCGGCGTGGCGTCGCCCGTCCTCGTCGTGCGCCTGCGTCTCCTCGTAGCCGATCTCGTGGTCGGTCGGCACCGCGTCGTCGCCGGTGAGCGACGGCGAAGAACTTCTCCAGCTCGCCCTTGTCCTTGGCGCGCAGGTAGACGTCCGCGTGCGGCTGGCCGGAGTCCTTCTCGGTCCAGCCGTCGCGGCCGACCTCGATGCCGGGGAACTCGGCCTTCTTGGCGACGGCGAGGCCGGCGACCTTCTTCATGTACTCCGAGCCGTCGTCGACCATCTTGAACTCGAGCTGCGCGGTGCGGCCGATGATGCTTCTTGATGCGCTCGAAGTCCTCGGGCTTGAGGCCGGGCAGCTCGACGATGATGTCGGTGCCCTTGCGTGATGATGGTCGGCTCGGCGACGCCGAACTTGTCGACGCGGTTGCGGATGGTCTCGATGCCCTGGCGGACGCGCGTAGTCGCGCACCTCCTCGACCTAGTCGCTGTCGAGGCGCAGCCGGACCACGCCCGTGGCGGCGTCGCGGCGACGTCGTCGTAGAGGTACTTGCGGTAGTCCTTGAGGAACTCGTCGTCGAGCTTGCCTGGCGTCGGCCGGGTGCTTGAACGTGCAGGACGATGTCGTCGCGGCCGTCGCGGTCGACGTCGCACGTCCTTGACGCTCCTTGTCCTTGTGCAGGCGATCCTCGATGTCGCGCGGCGAGGCGATCGACCTTGTCGGCGACCGCCTTGTCGACGTGCACCTCGTAGACGAGGTGCAGGCCGCCCTGGAGGTCGAGGCCGAGCATGATCTGTCTGTCTGACGTGCTTCGTGAACCAGGGCGGCAGGCGATCGTCCTTGCCGAGTCCAGGTCGGCGACCGTCGGCGTGAGCACCACCAGCGCGGCCAGGGTGAGGAGCGAGTATGTGATGACGCGATAGACCCAGGAACGGTCCATGACGGCCTCGTCGTACTTCTTTTCGGGTTCGGTCGTGGCGGCAGCGGCGCCGGGCGCCTTGCCGGAGACGGACGAGCGCAGCACCTTGATGCGCACCTTCTCCTGGACCTCGAGCGTGACGGTGTTGTCGGTGAGACCGGAGATGCGGCCGATGACGCCGCCGGAGGTGACCACCTCGTCGCCCTTCTTGAGCGACTTGAGCCACGTCTCGGTCTCTTTCTGCTTCTTCTGCTGGGGACGGATCAAGCATGAAGTAGAAGACCGCGATCATCAGGACCATCATCAGCGGGAAGCTGCCCTGCCCGCCGCCGCAGAGCGCGCCGAGCGGGCCGGACGGCGATGCCGAGCCGGGGGCCTGCGTCGCACCGGCGCCCGACGGCGCCGGCCCCGACGAGGGAGGCGCGGCCGAAGGCGGAGCCGCCGACGGGGGCGCGGCCGAAGGCGGGGGGGCCGCGGCTTGCAGAAGGAGCGTGGAGATCACTGTTGCACCGCTTCGCTCATGGGGTGGGCGTGTACCGCGAGGGGCCCTTTCCGTCAACTAAATCTTCTGAATCTTGGGCGGGAGAAGGCCTTGGCGCAAGTGCGGAGAGACGGACGAAGGCGCAGCCAGGTTGGCGCTTTGGCGACCCTGTTGGCGGCCTCCCTGGCTACGGGTTGTCGGACCGGCGACGAAGCGTGCTCGACCGCGTGCGCACCGGCGTGCCCGGCCGGCAACCCTCTGCTCCTCGGAGCTGCCGAGCAACACATCGGCGACGTTGGCAAGGCGTGTGCCTACAGCGGTGCGCGCGTCCGGCCGACTGCCCGCCCGGCCTCGGCTGCCGATCCTGCGGGGCAGCCCGGACTTCGCATGCGCAGCGGCGCTGCCCCGTTCTGCCCGGTCGTCACCGAATGGGCCGTGGCCCCCGTCGGCTACGTCGGACGCTGCGTCGACGCCGACAACGTGACGCGCGAGCTCGACTCGAGCCTCAATGGCAGCAGCGGCCTCGAGATGCAGACCTGCGCCAATGGCTGCCAGACGATCGAGGTCAACGGCTCCACCGCTAGGCTAGGGGCGGCGGGACCTCCCAGCGCGCCAGCGCCCCGGCGGCGAAGGCGGCGTACCGCCCTTCGAGGATGGCCTGGCGGGCGCGCGTGACCAGGTCGAGATAGAAGTGCAGGTTGTGCAGCGTGGCGGCGCGGGCGAACAGGATCTCGCCTGCACGCCTCGAGGTGGCGCAGGTAGGCGAGCGAGAAGGTGCGGCAGGTCTCGCAGGCGCAGTCGGGGTCGAGGGGGCCGAGGTCGCTCTTGTAGCGCGCGTTGGCAGATCGACGATCTTGCCGCGCCAGGTGAAGAGCTGGCCGTTGCGTGCGTTGCGCGTGGGCATGACGCAGTCGAACATGTCGATGCCGGCGCCGATGGCGGTCAGCAGATCGCGCGGGGTGCCGACGCCCATGAGGTAGCGCGGCTGGTCCGACGGCAGCTCGTGGGCGAGCTCGTCGAGCAGCGCGGTACATGACCGGGATCGGCTCGCCGACGGAGAAGCCGCCGAGGGCGAAGCCGTCGAAGGGCAAGCGCGCAGATCTCGGCGAGGTGGCGGCGGCGCAGCGTCGAGCGTCGGCGCCGCCCTGGACGATGCCGAAGCGCAGCTGGCCGGCGGGGCGCGGCGCCGCGACGCTGCGGGCAGCCCAGCGGGTGGTGCGCTCCATGGCGTCGACCACGACCTCGTGCGGGGCGTCGCGCGGGCGGCAGTGATCGAAGGCCATGGCGATGTCGCGAGCCGAGGGTGGCCTGGATCTCCATCGACACCTCCGGCGTGAGCGTGCGCGGCGAGCCGTCGACGGGCGAGCGGAAGATGACGCCGTCTTCGTCGAGCTTGGAGAGCTGCGACAGCGAGAACACCTGGAAGCCGCCCGAGTCGGTGAGCATGGGGCGCGTCCAGCCGACCATGCGGTGCAGGCCGCCGTGGGCGGCGATGACCTCGAGGCCGGGGCGCAGCCAGAGGTGGTAGGTGTTGCCGAGGATGATGCGCGCGCCGACGCCGCTTCGAGGTCGCGCGGGGTCATGGCCTTGACCGTGCCGTAGGTGCCGACCGGCATGAAGATCGGCGTCGGCACCTCGCCGTGGGCGAGCGTCAGGGTGGCGGCGCGCGCGTGCCCGTCGGTGCCGTCGAGTCGGAAGGTCATGGTTGCACCGCGCGCGGGCTCATCTGAGCAGCATCGCGTCGCCGTAGCTGTAGAAGCGATAGCCGCGGGCGACGGCGTCGTCGTAGGCGGCGAGGACGCGCTCGCGGCCGGCGAAGGCGGAGACCAGCATCAGCGAGCGACGATTTGGGCAGGTGGAAGTTGGTGAGCATGACGTCGACCGCGCGGAAGCGATGGCCGGGGCGGATGAAGATGGAGGTGCTCGCCCTGCCCCGCCCGGACCACTCCGTCGCCGGCGGCGGCGGCTTCGAGGGTGCGCACGACGGTGGTGCCGACGGCGACGACCGGCTGTCGCGCGGCGCGGGTCTCGGCGATGGCGCGCGCGGTCGCCTCGGGGATCTCGTAGCGCTCGGCGTGCAGCGTGCTCGGCCGCGAGCTCGCCGTCGCCGAGCGGGGCGAAGGTGCCGGGACCGACGTGCAGCGTGACGGTCGCGCGGTGGATGCCAGCGCGCCTCGAGCGCGGCCAGGAGCTCGGGCGTAAAGTGCAGGCCCGCGGTCGGCGCGGCGACGGCGCCGGGCTGCGCGCGAACACGGTCTGGTAGCGCTCGCCGTCGCTGGCGTCGGGCTGGGCGCGCTTGATGTAGGGCGGCAGCGGCACGTCGCCGTGCGCCTCGGCGTAGGCGAGGATGTCGCCGCCGAAGCGGACGTCGACGTACCTGCCGTCGACGGCGACGACCTCAGCGGATGGAGCGCTGGCGCCGGCGAGCACGAGCGGGCCCAATCGGATCGGCTTGGAGGCGCCGCCGAGGCAGCGCCAGCCGCCGGCGGCGTCGAGCGGCTCGACCAGCAGGAGCTCGACCTTGCCGCCGGTCGGCTTGCCGGCGGACAGACGCGCCTTGATGACCCGCGTGTCGTTGACCACCAGCAGCGCGCCCGCCGGCAGGAGCGACGGCAGCTCGCGCACCTGGCGGTGCTCGACCGCGCCGGTGCCGCGATCGAGGACGTACAGGCGCGCTTCGTCGCGGCGCGAGAGCGGCGCCTGCGCGATGTTGGCGGTGGGAAGCGGAAAGTCGAAGTCGGACGCGCGCATCGTTGGCCAGGGTCGGGGCAGTGCTATAACACGGCGATGCTGCGACGCACTGCGCTTGCGCTCCTGCCGCTTCTGGTGGCGGCGCAGCCGGCGCCTCCCCCGCCGCTGGCCCAGGCGCGCGGCGACCTCGACGGCGACGGTCGGTCCGAACACGTGCACCTCGAGCCCGACGGCGGCCTCATCGTCGACGACGCCGACGGGCGGCAGCGGGCGCGCGTGCCGCTCGGCGACAAGCTGACGATCGTGCACGGTGAGGTGCGCATCGTCACCGCCGAGGGACACGTGCTGGTGCACGCACGCGCCGAGCTCGGGCGCGGGCGGGCGGTCGAGGCCGTGCTGGCGGGTGGCGGCCGGCAGCCGATCTTCGTCGGGCGCACCGGCCCCGTCGGTGACGGCGAGCGGGCGATCGTGCTCCACGTCGACGACGCCGGCGTCGTGCAGTACCAGACGACCCAGGGCTTTGCCCGCTGTGACGGCGACGACATGCTGTTCCCCGAGCGCTGGGACTTCGCCAGCGGCCGCTTCCGCGCCGTCACCGACGAGGCGCCGGCGGGCAAGCGGCTGTCCGCGTCGCCGACGACGCCGAGCGGGCTGGGCGGCCCGCCGCTGGGGCTGTTCCGCTTCACCGCGGCATCGTCGGACGCGAGCGGCGATCGGCGGGCCGACCGGCTGGCGGCGCCGCGCGAGCTCGAGGACGGCTCGGCGGCGACCTCGTGGCACGCGGGCTTCGGGGCGGCGGCGCGGGGCGCGTGGGCGACGGCGCGGTCGGAGGCGGGCGCGCCGCGGGTGCGCGCGGTCGAGATCGTGGCGGGCAAGGGGGCGCCAAAGTCGTTGGCGCTGCTGCTGGGGCCGTCGTCGGATCAGCAGTTCACCGTCGCGCTCGGAGCGGGCGTGCAGTGGGTGACGCTGCCCGAGCCGGTGCGCACGACCTGCGTCACCGTCGCGGTGGCCGAGCCGGGCGCGGGCGACAACACGCTCGCCGAGGTGCGCGTGTTCACCGACGTCGACGGGCCGGGCGGGCTTTCGCGGCTGGCCGGCGACGTCGCCGACCTCAAGCCGGACTCCGACGGCGCGGCCCACCTGCTCGCCGATCGCGGCGTCGAGGCGGCGCGGGTCATCGCCGAGGTGCTGCCGACGTCGCACGGGCAGGGACGGCGGCGCCTGTTGCAGGTGCTGGCGTCGATCGGATCGGACGAGTCGGCGCCGGCGCTGGGCAAGGCGCTCGAGACGGCGGCGCCCGAAGATCGCGAGCTCATCGTCGGCGCGCTGGGCAAGATGGGCGCGGCCGGGGCGCGCGAGGCGATCCGCGTGTACGGCGACGAGTCGCAGACGGCAGAGGCGCGCGCGGACGCCGCCCTGGTGCTGGGCCAGCTGCCGCGCGAGCCGGCCGCGATCGACGCCCTCGTCGCCGGCGCGGGCAAGGGCGCGCCGGCGGTGCGCACGGCGACCATGAAGTCGCTGGCGCGGGTGTACGACGACGCCGGCGGCGCGATCGAGCGGGCGCTCGTCGACAGCGCCGGCGCGATCGGCGGCAGGCCGGGCGACGGCGGCGCCGCCGTGGCGCGCGTGGGCGATCTGGCGCGCGCGCTCGGCCTGGCTGCCGTGCGGTTCGGCGCGCGGCCCGAATCGACCGCGGCGCTGGCTACGGTCTGGGAGCGCGCGCGGACGTCCGAGTTTGCGCTCAAGTTGCGGCTGGTGCGTGCCATGGGTGACGTCGGCGACAGCAAGCTCGCGGGCGGGCTCGCCGAGGCGGCGCGCGACGCCGACCCGGTGGTGCGTGCCGCCTCGGTGACGGCGGCGGCGCGGGTGCCAGGCGGTGCGGCGACGGTGCGCGTCGGCACCGGCGACGCGGACCCCGGGGTGCGCAAGGCGGCGCTGGCCGCCGCTGGCACGCGCCCCGACGCCGTCGAGCTCGGTGGGCGCGCGCTCGCCGGCGACGCGTGGCCGATGGTGCGCCACGCCGCCGCCGACGCATTGGCCGTGGCGTGCCGCGACCACGCCGACGCGCGGGCGCCGCTGACACGCGCCGTCGCCGGCGAGGGCAAGACGATGGCCGGGGCCGACGACTCGGAGGAGGTGCGGCGCGCGTCGCTGGCGGCGCTCGGTCGCTGCGCCGACGTGCCGCTCGGCACCTACACCGCGATCCTCGGCGAGCGGCGACAGCCGATCGCGGTGCGCGAGCTGGCGGCGGCGCTGGTGGCCCGGCACGGCGGCGCCGAGGCGGCGCACGCCCTGGCGGCGGCGATCGACGACGTCCTTGGCGACCCCGCGGCCGACGAACGCTCGGTCGGGCTCGCGGTGGCCTGCACCCGCGGTCTGGCGCGCACCGGCGACACCTCGCACCCCGTGCTGGTGGCGCTCGGCGAAGCGGCGAACGAGCCGCTGTCGCCGGCCGTGCGTGCCGCCGCCATGGAGGCGATCGGGCAGCTGTGCCCCGAGGGGGCGGCGCCGGCGCTGCACAAGGGCGCCGGCGACCCCGACGGCAGCGTACGGCGCGCGGCGCAGGCGGCGCTTCTGCGCTGCCACCGATAAGGTAAGCTGCGCGCATGGACTTTTTGCCCAGCCCGACCCTGCAGCCGATCCTCGACAAAGTCGATCGCTTCATCCGCGACGAGGCGATTCCGCTCGAGCGGCAGTTCCACGGCAGCTTCCGTGCCCTGTTGCCAGAGCTGGGAAAGCTGCGCCAGCGCGTCAAGGAGCTCGGCCTGTGGGCGCCGCAGATCCCGCGCGACGCTCGGCGGCATGGGCCTGTCGCTGCTCGAGCACGCGCTGGTCTCGCGAGCGTGCTCGGGCGCACGCCGCTCGGCCACTACCTGCTTCAACTGCCAGGCGCCCGACGCGGGCAACATGGAGATCCTCATCGCGCACGGCACGCGACGAGCAGAAGCGGCGCTGGCTCGAGCCGCTCGCGCGCGGGCGAGATCCGCAGCTGCTTCTCGCATGACCGAGCCCGAGCACGCCGGGCTCGAACCCGACCTGGCTGGCGACCACGCGCCGCGGCGCGACGGCGACGACTACGTCATCAACGGCCACAAGTGGTTCACCTCCTCGCGCCGACGGCGCGGCGTTCGCCATCGTCATGGCGGTGACCAACCCCGACGCCGACGCCGCACGCGCGCGCCAGCAGATCATCGTGCCCACCGACGCGCCGGGCTTCGAGCTGCGTGCGCAACATCTCGGTCATGGGCGACGCCGGCGACGACTGCGCCAGCCACGCCGAGGTGCGCTACGACGACGTGCGCGTGCCCGTGGCGAACCTGCTCGGGCCGGAGGGCGCGGGCTTCCTGCATCGCGCAGGAGCGGCTCGGGCCCGGGCGCATCCACCACTGCATGCGCTGGATCGGCATCTGCGAGCGCGCGTTCGACCTCATGTGCGCGCGCGCCGCGTCGCGCGCAGCTCGCGCCGGGCAAGCCGCTCGGCACCAAGCAGATCGTGCAGGCGTGGATCGCCGAGAGCCGCGCCGAGATCGACGCCGCGCGCCTGATGGTGCTGCGCGCCGCCTGGACGCATCGACAGCGAGGGCTCGTACGAGGCGCGCGAGCGAGATCTCGCTGCATCAAGTTCTACGTCGCCGGGCGTGCTCGCAGCGCGTGCTCGACCGCGCCATCCAGGTGCACGGCGCGCTCGGCATGACCGACGACACGCCGCTCGCCTGCTGGTACCGCCACGAGCGCGCGCGCGCGCATCTACGACGGCCCGGACGAGGTGCACAAGATGGTGGTGGCCAAGCGCATCTTGAAGAAGCACGGCGTGTCGTCGTGAGCGCACCGCCGCCCTCCGACGCCGGGCCCAACGCGCCCCTCGATCCGGCGCGCGCGGTGCGGCCCGGCGAGGAGCTCGACGCGCGCGCCCTGGCGCAGTTCCTCGGCTGGGACGAGGTGCGCGTGTCGCAGTTTCCCAGCGGCCACTCGAACCTGACCTACCTCGTCGAGGGTGGCGCCCAGGGCCATAATCGCCAGCTGGTGCTGCGCCGGCCGCCGTTCGGCAGCAAGGTCAAGACCGCGCACGACATGGGGCGCGAGTTCCGCATCCTGTCGCAGCTTGCACGCGGTCTATCCGCCGGCGCCCAAGCCCGTGGCGTACAGCGAGGACGAGCGCGATCCTCGGCGCGCCGTTCTACGTGATGGAGCGCATCGTCGGCGTCATCCTGCGGCGCGACTCCGCCGGCCGTCGCTGCTGCCGCCCGACACCGCACGCCGGCTGGGCCTGGCCGTTCGTCGACAACCTCGCGACGCTGCACGCGCTCGACTATCGCGGCGGCGGGCCTCGGCGACCTCGGCAAGCCCGAGGGCTACGTCGAGCGGCAGGTGCGCGGCTGGACCGAGCGCTACGCAGACGCGCGACCGACGACATCCCCGATATGGAGTTGCTCGAGAAGTGGCTCGGGCGAGCACCTGCCGACGGAGTCGGGCGCGGCGCTCATCCACAACGACTACAAGTACGACAACCTGGTGCTCGCGGCGGATGACCTGACGCGCATCATCGGCGTGCTCGACTGGGAGATGTCCACCGTCGGCGATCCGCTGATGGATCTGGGCACGGCGCTGAGCTACTGGGTCGACGCCGACGATCCGCCCGACCTGCAGGCGGTGCGCATGTGCGCCACCACGGTGCC
The DNA here is from genome assembly GCA_963816965.1 of uncultured delta proteobacterium. Classification (GTDB taxonomy): domain Bacteria; phylum Myxococcota_A; class Polyangia; order Palsa-1104; family Palsa-1104; genus JAQBQH01. The sequence goes on along the minus strand of CAWFMP010000004.1, from coordinate 389,192 downwards.
GGGCAGCCTGACCCGCGCCGAGCTGCTCACGCGATATCGGGAGCGCACCGGGCGCGATATCCCGGATATCGTGTTTTACTATTGTTTCGCGCTCTTCAAGTCCTGCGGTGTGGTGCAGCAGATCTACTACCGCTACAAGCAGGGGCTGACCCACGACGAGCGCTTCGCCGCGATGATCTACGCCGTGCGCGCGCTGTCGGCCACCGCGGTGCGCGCCATCGGCCGCGGCCACATCTGACCGCGAGCCCTCACTTCGGCAGCGGGCCGAGCGTGATGCTGATGACGCCGCCCTGGCAGCCCGCCTGCCCGCAGTGGTCGCCGATCGGATCCCGGGTCGCGTAGTAGACCGGCACCACCACCGCCGTCACCACGGCACCGACCCCGACAGCGCCGACCGTCCACACCCACCAGTGCTCGAACCACTTGGGCGGGGGCGGGGGCGGCGGCTTGTACGGGTTGACCCCGACCGGCAGCTCCTCCAGAAGGACGTTGAGGTTGACGTCCTGCCCGGCCACCGCCGAGATGTTCTGGAAGAAGTCCTTGTAACCGCCCTTGGACACCTGCACCGCGCGTGGCCCGACCGCGACCTCGGTGGTGATCGGCGCCTCGCCGACGAACTTGCCGTCGACGTAGACGCGCGCTGCTTCGACGTTGGTCTTGAGCTTGAGCACGCCGGCGACGGCGACGAGCTCGACCTCGACGCGAGCGGGCTTCTTGCGATCGATCCGAAAGACGTCGATGTACGGGGCGAAGCCCGCCTTCTCGACCTTGATGGTGTGCTCGCCCGGGGTCAGCGCCGTCAACGGCCCCGGCAGCGGAATGGTGCCCACCTGCTCGCCGTCGATGTAGACCGCGGCGCCCGTGGTCGACGACGAGACCTCGAGCACGCCGCCCTTGGCCGGCGCCACCGGGCGCTGGGCGTGCGCCGTGACCCCGCCGGCGGCGATCACGAGCACACAAGCCAGGGCGCGCATCGGGATTATCGTATCACGATTACTGCTTTACGCGCGCGATGGCCGCCTTGAGCCCGGCATGGGCGCCGTCGAGCTCGAGGCCACGCTCGTACATGCCCAGCGCCTTGGGCCGTTCGCCGAGCTGCTCGTGGATCTCGCCGAGCGCCAGGTAGACCTCGGCCTTGGAGATGCCCGCCGCCGGATCGAGGTTCTGCAGCAGCATCGAGCGGTAGATCCGGCGCGCCTTCTCCCACTCGCTGGCGGCGAGGTAGAGCCGCCCCAGCGCCACCATGGTCGCCGTCTGCTGGGGATCGATCTGGAAGGCCGCGTTGTAGTGCTCCATCGCCAGCTTGGTGTCGCCCTTCTTCTCGGCGATGGCGCCGATCCGCTGATTGAGCCGCGCCAGCTCGCGCGACTTTCTGCCCTTGGCGAGCTTCTCGGCCAGCCCGCGATAGAGCGGCAGCGCGTCGTCGTACCGCCCGGCGGCGAAGTAGAGATCGGCCAGCGGCTCGACGACGCTGTTGTCATCAGGCGCCTGCTTCACCAGCGCCTCGAGATAGGGCAGCGCCTCGTCCGGCCGCTGCAGCTTCTGCCCGTAGACCTCGGCCAGCTCGACGTAGAGCGGCTTGCGCTCGCCCTCCGGCGTCTGATCCAGCCGCAGCGCCAGCAGGTCGGCGACGCGACCCCAATCGCCGCGCGCGCGCGCCAGCCGCTCCAGCGCCGCCAGCGCCCCGGCGTGCCCGGGATCGTCGTCGACGGCGCGCAGCCAGTGCGGCTCCCCCGCTTCGTCGCTGCCGGCGTCGGCCTCGATCTGCCCAAGACGGAAGTGCAGCTCGGCGCGCTCGGCCGGCGACTCGGCCAGCTCGGTCGCCTTGCGCAGCGTCGCCCGCGCCTTGTCGACGTCGTGGGCGCCCTCGTAGATGCGGGCCAGCGACATCAGGGCGCGGACGTTCGACGGATCGCGCGCCAGGATGCGCTCCAGGATCTCCGTCGACGCTTCCGGATTCTTGAGCTTGCCCTCCCACACGTCGGCGGCCCGCACCAACAGCGCGATCTCCCCCGTCGTGTCGCCCGCCTGGGCGCGCCGGTTGGCCTGCTCGGTCAAGACGTCGATCAGATCGTTGTAGCGCTCGGTCTTGTCGAGCAGCTGGAGCATCTTGGCGTTGGCCTCGGGCTCGTCGGGCTGCAGCTGCAGGATCTCGTGCAGGTAGCCGATGGCGTCGTCGGGCGACTTGTGCTTGTCGACGGCGAGCGCCACCAGCTTCTTGTACACGGGGATCTGCTGCGGGCCCTGCCCGGCGGCCTGGAGCTGCCGCACCAGCACCTCCTGCACCGCGCCGAAGTCGCCGCGCTTGCGCTCGAGCTCCTCCAGCGCATCGAGCGCCGCGTGCGAATCGGGCGCGTGATCGAGGAGGTCGCGATAGGCCTCGACGGCATGGTCGAGGTCGCCGATCTTCTCCGCCCAGATGGCCGCGATGCGCGACTTCAGGCCCACCTGGGCGCCGGGATCCTCCTCGACGCGCACCTTCTGACCGAGCAGGGTCACCAGCTCGTGCCAGTGCTCCTCGCTCTCGTGCAGGCGGGCCAGGTTGTCGAGCGCGGCCACGTCGCCGTCATCGACGTCGAGCACCTTGCGCCAGCCGGCGATGGCGCCCGGCACGTCGCCGAGCGCCCGCTCGTGCAGGTCGGCCGCCTCGGCGTACAGCCGCTTCTTCTCGCCGACGTCGTACTCGCCGGCCGCGCGCCGGCCGAGGATGCCGGCGAGCTCGGCGTGCGCGCCGCGCCCGCGATAGATGCGATCGAGCGCCTCGAGCGCGTCGCTGTTGTCGGCGTCGACCTCGAGGACGTACAGGTAGCGCGCCTCGGCGCGCTCGCCCTCACCGAGCTTCTCCCACAGCCGCGCCGTGCGCAGGCCGGTGGTGGCCTTCGCCTCCGACGACATGTCGCTCGTGACGCCGGCGCCGTCGAGCGCCGCCTCGAAGGTGTCGGCCGCCCGGCGTGGATCGCCCGCCGCCTCGCCCAGCCGCTCGACCTCGTCGGCCAGGCGCGGCTCGTCGGGGCGCAGGCGCAGCGCCCGCGCCATGGCATCGAGCGCGCGCGACGGATCGCCGAGCTCCCGCTCGCAGCGCTCGGCGATGCTCTCGAGCAGCGCCGCCTGCTCGGGGTGCCCGGAGGTGAGGCCGAGCCGCACCTCGGCGAGCTGTACCACCTTCTCCCAATTCTGGTCGTTCTCGTACAGCGGCTCGAGCACCTCCAGCGCCGCCTCGGCGTGCGACGGCGACGTCAGCAGCTTCTCCAGCCCCGCCCGCGTGGCCGGGTGCGCCGGCTCGCGGATGATCGCGTCGCGATACGCGAGCAGCGCCCCGTCGAGATCGACGAGCTCGCCGGCCCGCAGCGCGCCGAGTCGATAGAAGAACTCGGCCTGCTCGGCCGGCGCCATCGACGCCTGCGCCTCCTTCTCCAGCACGTCGCCGAGATCGCGCCAGCGCGCGGCGCGCGACAAGAGGCGGTCGAGCGCCGAGAGCGGCACCCGCTCGCTGCCGTCGGGTCCCGGCAGATCGAGCGCCTTGTTATAGGCGGAGATCGCCCGCTCCTCGTCGCCGAGCTTGTCCTCGTACAGGGCGCCGAGCTTGAGCGCGAGGCCGCGCTGCACCTCGGGATCGAACGCGCCCGCCAGGCGCTCTTCGTAGACGCGCGCCAGCTCGCCCGGCGCCTGCGTCAGATCGGCCAGCCGCTCCAGCTCCTTCTGCGCGTCCTCGTCGCCCGGCTCCTCGGCGAGCACCCGGCCCCAGGCGGCGAACGCCGCTTGCAGATCCTCGATGCCCGCCTCGTTGAGCTCGGCGATGCGCGACAACAGGCGCCGCTTCTCCTGCGGATCCGACTCGGCGGCCAGGCGCAGCTCGCTGAGCTCGACCAGCGCGTGGAAGTCGTTGTTCTGCTCGTAGAACGGCTCCAGCACCGCCGCCGCCTGCTCGCGCGTGCCGTCGTCGCGCACCAGCTTCTCCAGCGCCGCCTTGGCGCCGGCGTGCGACGGCGTGTTGGCCGCGGCCGGCGCGAACAGCACGTCGCGGTAGCGGCCGATCGCGCTCTCGGCGTCGCCCACCTCGCGCTCGAGCACGCTGGCCGCCTTGAACTGCAGCTCGACCTTGCGCGCCGGCTCGCTCGTCGCCTCCACCAGCGCGTCGAGCGCCTCCAGATGATCGGCGTACAGCCCCTCCGCCGCGTAGAGCCGCGCCACCGCGTCGAGCGCCTCGACATCGCGTGGCTCGTTGGTGAGGATGCCCTTGTAAGCGTCGATGGCCGCGAGCGCATCGTGCAGCTCGCGCTCGGAGAGCTGCGCCAGCTGCAGGCGGAGCGGCCGCTGCGCCGCCGGCTCCGGCGTCTGCTCGATCTTCTGCGTCAACACGCCCGCCAGATCGCGCCAGGCGCCCTTGGCGAAGTAGAGCCGCTCGAGCGCGTCCAGCGCCGCCCGGTCGGCGTCGTCGAGCGTGAGCACGTGGCGCCAGGTCGCGATCGCCTGCTCGGGCTCGCCAAGGGCCTCTTCGTACAGCTCGGCGGCGCGGTAGGCGAGCCGCTTCTGCTCGTCGAGGTCGTTCGACAGCGCGGCGCGCTTCTCGAGGACCTGCACCAGCTCCTTGTTGCGGCTCTCGTCGGCCAGCAGGCGCTCCAGCGCCTTGTAGGCGTCGACGGCGTCGTCGCGCACGCCGACCACCTTGCGCCAGCTCTCGATGGCGGCGGCGCGATCGCCGAGCTGCGTCTCCTGGATCTCGGCGACGCGCGCATGCACGCGCGCCGCCAGGTCGTAGTCGTACGAGTCGGCGACCGCCTTCTGCAGCACCTCGACGAGCCCCTTCCACATGCCGAGCATGTGCGCCAAGCGCCGCAGATCGTGGAACAGCTCGGTCTCCCGCTCGGCCGCGTCCGCTTCGCCCGCCTCCTCCGTCCAGGCGCGCGCCAGCGCGGCGAAGGCCAGCCGCACGTCGCCGCCACGCTTCTCGTGGAGACTCGCGATCTCCTTGAGCAGCTCGATGCGGCGCGGACGATCGTCGATGAACTCGAGCTCGGCGTCGTAGATGACGACCAGCTTCTGCCAGGCGTCCTGGTCGCGGTAGATCGGCTCCAGGATCTGCGCGATGCGGAAGGTGTGATCGTGATCGACGATCAGCCGCTCGAGCGCGCGCACCGCGTCGGGATGCGCGTGTGCGCGCGCCAGCACCTCCTCGTAGGTGTCGATGGCCGCCGGCAGGTCGCCCAGCTCGGCCTCCTGGATGTGCCCCAGGCGCTGCTTGAGCGCGATCCAGGACGAGCTGCCCTCCTCGACCCGCTCCAGGCGCCGCAGGGTCAGCTCGACCAGGTCGTGCCAGCGCGAGCCCTTGGTGTAGAGGCGATCGAGCGCGGCGATGGCGCGCTCGTCCTCGCCGTCGAGATCGAGGATGGCGCGCCAGGTGTCGACGGCCGCTTCGGCGTCGGCCAGCTCGTCCTCGAGCAGGCCCGCCTGCTTGTAGAGGAGCGCCTTTTTGCGCTCGAGGTCGATGGTGGCGTCGGCGGCGTCGCGGTACACGCCGAGCAGGTCCGGCCAGCGCTGGGCGCGCGACAAGAGCTGCTCCAGGTTGAAGAACGCCGCCTCGTCGTTGGCGTCGTGCTCCAGCAGGCGCTGGTACTGCGCCTTGGCGCGATCGACGTCCTCGAGCCGCCCGTGGTAGATCGCCGCCAGCGTGCGCAGGACCTCCACGCCGTCGGGCGCCTCCGGCCCCTCGTCGGCGACGTAGGCCTCGTAGACTTCGGCCAGGCGGGTCCAGTTGTCGAGCACGCCCGCCAGGCGCGCCAGCTGATCGCGCGTCTGCCGATCGCTGGGCTCCTCGCGGAACACCTTGGCGTACCAGGTGAACGCGCCCTCCAGGTCTTCGAGCTGCTCTTCGTAGAGCCGCGCGATGCGCTTGACCAGCACCAGGCGGGTGCGGTGTTCGTCGGCCGCCTCCAGGCGGATCTGGTAGATGCGCACCAGCGCCGGCCAGTCGTGGCGCGCCACGTAGGTCGGCTCCAGGACCTCGGCGGCGGCGACCCGCTGGCCGTCGTCGTCGAGGTACTTCTCGAGCGCGCGGATGGCGCCGGCGTGCGTCGGATCGCCGCCGAGCGCGGCGCGATAGTTCTCCACCGCGCGATCGGCGTCGGCGAGATCCTCGTCGTACAGGGTGGCCAGGCGGAAGCGCAGCGCCACCGCCTCGTCGACGTCCTCGCAGTAGCCGAGCCTCTTTTCGAGCAGCTCGGCCAGCTCGGCGTGGCGGTGCGCGGCCACGTAGCGCTGCTCGAGCGCCCGGCCGGCGTCGCCGTCGTGCGGGAACAGCTCGAGCACCTGCTCGTAGGCGCGGATGGCCTCCATCGGGCGATCGAGGTTGGCCTCGCACAGCTGGGCGAGCTGCATGAGGTAGTGGCGCCGGCGGTCGTCGTCGCCCTGCGCCAGCTCGGCGCGGCGCACGTAGACCTCGTAGAGCGGATCCCACTCCCGCCCCTCGACATAGATGCTCTCCAGGGCATCGAGCGCTCTTGGATGATCGGGCGCCATGTCGAGGACGCGGCGGTAGTACTCCCGCGCGGTCTCGCGATCGCCGAGCTTGTGCGACTCGGCGGCGACCGCCAGGTAGACCCGCTCCTGCACCGCGGCGTCGAGGATGTCGGGGCCGAGCTCGCGATAGAGCGCCACCAGCTTGGGCCGGGCCGCATTCGACGCCAGCCGCTCGATGCCGTCGAGCAGCGCGGGCAGCTCCGGCTCGCCGGAGCCGATGCGCGCGGCGCGCGCCAGCGCCTCGAAGGCGGCGTCAGCGTCGCCCGAGCGCTCCTTGAGCTCCGCGATCTGTTGCAGGCGCTGAATGCGCTCGCGCGGATCGGGGGCGTGCTCCGCCCACAGCTCGGCGAGCTGGATCTGCTTGTCGAGCTCGCTGGCGGTCTGGTAGAGCGGCTCGAGCACCTCGGCCGCGCGCAGGCGCAGATCGGGATCGTCGAGGTACTGCTCGATGCCGGCGCGCGCCGCCGCGTTGCGCGGCTCGGCCTCGAGCACCTCGCGATAGCGCTCGAGCGCCTCCTCGCGCCGGACGAAGCCGTGCAGGATCCCCGCCACCTGCAGGCGGAGCCGGGTCGCCGCCGCCGTCTCGCCCTGCTTGTCGGCGAGCGAGAGGCGCAGCTCGAGGATCTCGAGCAGGTCGGCCGGGCGATTGCCCGCTTCGTACAGCCGCGCCAGCGCGTCGAGCGCCGGCAGATCTTCGCTGCGCTCGTCGAGGATCGCGTGATAGCCGGCGATGGCCTCGCCGGAGTCGCCGAGCTCGCGCTCTTGCAGCTGCGCGATGCGCCACATCAGATCGCGCCGCGTCTCGTAGGCCGGATCGACCAGCTCGAGGCGCCGCTTGAGCACGTCGACCAGCGCCGGCCACTGCCCCTGCGCCTGGTGCAGCTTTTCGAGGGCGTCGAGCGCCCGCAGATCGCGCCCGTCCTCGTCCAGGATCTCGCGATAGGTGCCGATCGCGGCCGCCGGATCGACGAGCAGCTCCTCCTGAATCCGCCCGATGCGGATGAGCAGCTCCTTCTTCTCGTCGCTCTTGTCGGCCCACTCCGCCTGCCGGTGCAGCACATCGATGAGCGCCCGCCAATCCTCGACCGACTCGTACAGCCGTCCCAGCGCCGCCGCCGCCGGCCGCGCGGTGTGCAGGTTCGTCGGATCGAGCTCGAGCAGCCGCTTCCAGGTCACGCGCGCCTTGTCGACATCGCCGAGCTCGTGCTGGTAGAGCTCGGCGGCGCTCTCGAGCAGCTCGCCCCGCAGCGCCAGATCGCTCGGATCGGAGGCGAGGAACGCCTCCTCCCACGCCGCCGCCAGCTCGGCCTGCCGCCCCAGGAGCGTGGCCAGCCGCTCGACGTTGGTGCGGATCTTCTTGTCACCCGGATCGAGCCGCAGCGCCTCGCGCCAGGTCGCCAGCGCCAGCTGCCGCGCGCCCAGGCGATCTTCCTGCAGCACCGCCAGCTGCGCCAGCAGCGCCGCCGCTTCGTGGCCCTCGGCCGCCTCGCGCTGTGCGCCCAGCACCAGCGCCAGCTTGGGCCACGCCTCGTCCTCCCGATAGAGCGGCTCGAGCGCCTTGGCGATGCGCTGGCGCAGCTCGGGCCGCTTCATCAGCGCTTCGAGCCCCCTGCGCGCGCCCTCGTGCTTGCGCTCGATGGCGAGCGCCTGCTCGAACAGATCGGCGGCACCGTTGGGGTCGTCGAGCCGGTTGGCGTGCAGCTCGCCGCGTCGGAAGGTCAGGTGGGCGCGCGACTCGGGCGTGCCGGCGGCCTCGGCGCCCGCCGAGGCGAAGGGGATGCGTCGCGCCAGAAGATCGTCGAGCGCGCGCCAATTGTCGTCGGTGGTATAGAGCCGCTCGAGCGCACGGAAGGCGCGCTGCGACCCCGGATCGATCTCCAGCACCTCGACGTAGTCGCGCGTCGCCGCCGGGCGATCGTCGAGCACGCCCTCGTCGAGATCGCTGATCTGATAGAGCAGTGACAGGCGCGCCTCGGGATCGAGCGCGCGCGCCTTCTTGCCCTCGAGCAGCGCGCGCAGATCCTGCCAGCGCTCGTTGACGCTGTAGAGCTGCACGAGCGCGATCTGCGCGTCCTCGTTGGACTCGTCGCGCGCGAGCACACGCTGATAGGCCTGCTCGGCGTCGTTGGGCATGCCGAGCCGGGCGTCGAAGAGCTGCCCGAGGTCCCAGCCGAGATCGCGCGCCAGCTCCTTGTCGCCGCTCTTGTCGGCGGCCTCCTCGGCCTCCGACAGCTGCACCGCCCAGTCGTCGGGCTTGTCGAGCTGATCGGCGAGCGTCGCCATCATGCGCCGATTCTCCGCGTCGCCGGGCGCGCGCTGGAAGACGCGGCCGCCGTAGCCGTAGGCGCGCGCCGCATCGCCGAGCTGCCTCGCCGACAGATCCATCAGGCGCCGCAGCAGCGCCAGCTCCACCGTCGGATCCTTCTCCGCGGCCCGCACGATCTCCAGCGCGTCGACGAAGCGCTTGGCCGCGTCCTCCTCGCCGAGGGCGAGCCGCTGCTCGTAGACCGGCAGGAGCAGGCGCGCCACCTGGACGCGGTCGTCCGGGTTGGCCTCGCCCCGCGCCGGCGCCAGCCAGCGCTCGAGGGCCGCCACCGTCGGCTTGTGCGACTCCGACAGCGCGAACGCCGCCCGATAGTGCGCCAGCGCCTCGCCGAGCCGATTCAGGCTCAGCTCGTAGATCTCGCCCAGCCGTTGCGACAGCTCCAGACGGGTGTCCTCGTCGTCCTTGTCGGCGAGCGCCAGCTGCCGCTCGAGCACGTCGGCCATGCCGGCGGCGTCGCCGCGCGCGGCGTTCAGCTTCTCGAGCGCACGCAGCGCCCGGGTCTGCGTCGCCGGCGTCTTGTCGGCCTCGATGATCTTGCGATACGTGGCCGACGCGGCCACCGGATCGGCGATCTGCTCCTCCTCGATCCAGGCGATCTTGAAGAGCATCTCCAGTCGCCGCTGGGCGTCGGTGGCCCGCGCTTCGCGCTTGCGATAGATCTCGAGCAGCTCCTTGTAGCTCCCCGCCTGGGTGAAGATCTGCTCCAGGTTGCCGAGCGCCTCGGCGTCGTCGGGCGCGCGCTGCAGAACCTCTTCGAACCACTTGCGCGCCTCGTCCGGCTTGTACAGCCGGGTCAGCGCAATGCGCGCCAACTGCCGGTAGCGCTCGATCTTGCGCCCCTCGTCCGTCTCCTTGGCGATCTCGGCCTGGTAGATCTCGGCCAGCTCTTCCCACGCCTCGGCCTCGGCGGCCAGCCGCTCCAGGTTCTTCTGCAGCCCCGCGTCGGTCGGCCGCAGCTGATAGGCCTTGGCCGCCCAGGCGAAGGCGAGCGACTTCGATCCGAGCTTCTCCTCGCACAGCTGGACGATCTCGCGGTGCAGCGCCATGGTCTCTTCGCCGTCGCCCTTGCCCTGACGGCTATGCGCTTGCAGGATGATCTCGAACGTGGCCAGCAGGCGGGCCCACTTCTCGCCCGCGCGATAGATCGGCACCAGCGCGTGCGCCGCCTGCTCGTTCTCCGGATCGGTGGCGAGGATGCGCTCGTACGCCTTGGCCGCGCGCTCGGGCGACTTCAGCTCGTGCTGCGCGATCTCGGCCACGCGCAGGTAGAGCCGGATCTTTTCGCCGCTCTCGTCCGGCGCCGGCACGCGCTCGGCCACCGACGTCAAGATCTCGCACAGCTCCTCGTACTGCCCCTGCTCGCGGTAGAGCTCCTCGAGCTCGCGGTAGCGCCCGGCCGCCGCGAACAGCTCGCGCAGCGTGCGCATCGCCTTTTGATGCGAAGGCATGAGGCGCACGATCTCCTGGTACGCCTCGACCGCCTTGGCCGGATTGGCCAGCTTCTCCGCGAACAGCGTGCCGACCTTCTCCAGCAGCACCACCTGCGTCTTGGGATCGACGCCCGGCTGGTGCGCCTGCCGCTTCAAGATCTCGATGAGCGCCGGCCAGCGACGGTCGCGCTCGTAGAGCCCGGCGAGCATCGTCAAGGCTTCGCCGTCGTGGGTCCCCGCCCCTTCGCCGGACGGCGCCGCCGTCTCGAGCACGCGGTTCCAGATGGCGATCGCCTCCCGGGCATCGCCCAGCCGATCGGCGGCCAGCTTGGCCATCTCGCCCAGGCGCGCCCGCCGCTCGGCGGGGGTCTTGAGCCGCTCGAGCTCCTTGCGCTCGAGATCGAGCAGCGCCCGCCAGGAGCGGCGCTTGCCGTAGATGTCGCGCAGCTTGCCCACGGTGTCCGGATCCGCCGGATCGATCGCGTACAGCTCCTCGAGCGGCTTGACCGCCTGGTTGTGGTTCGAAAACTTCTCGATCCACAAGGCGGCGATCCGGCGCAGCAGCTGCGTCTTGTCCTGGGCCTCCGTCGAGACGTCGACGGTCCGCTGCAGCACGCCGATGAGATCGTTCCAGCGCCCCATCGACTCGTACTTGGCGGCCAGCGCGGCGAGCGCCTCGTGATGGTCGGGCTTGAGCTGGAGGATGTGGTTGTAGGTGTTGATGACCATGACGTCGAGGTTCAGCTTGTCGCGATAGATGGCGACCACCTCCGCCAGCTTCGCCACCCGCCCGTCGACGTCATCCTTGGGCAGCGCCTCGACCGCCTCCTTGAGCAGCTCGAGCAGCGCGTTCCACTTCTCGGTCTTCTGATAGAGCCGCTTGAGCGCCGCCACCGCGTCGGGCTGCGACGGGTCCTGCTTGAGGACGCCCTTCCACAGATCGATCGCCTTCTCCGCCGCGCCGCTCGACCGCTCCGCCAGCTGCGCCATCTCGACCCCGAGGTCGGCGCGCCGCTTGGGATCGGCCTCGACTTTCTGCGCCTGCCCGAGCACCGCCAAGAGCTTCTGCCCGTCGACGTGCCCCTCGCGGGAGTAGATCGTGCGATAGAACTCGAGCATCGCCGGGTGCGCCGGCTCGGCCTTGCGCACCTTCTTCCAGTACTCGTCGGCCGCCTCGAGGTTGCCGAGCTTCTTCCACCACAGCATGCCGATCTGCAGGTACATCGCCGTCTCGGGCTCGCCGCGCGGCCGCGCCCGCAGCGCGTTCTCGTAGACGCGGATGAGCGCCTGCCAGTTCTCCTCCGCCGTGTACCACTCGACCAGCGCCGCCAGCGCGCGCCCGTTGGCCGGGTCGAGCCCGAGCGCCTTCTTGTACGACTCGGCCGCCTCGTTGCGCTTGCCCAGCTTCTTGTTCTGCAGCTCGGCGAGCGCCAGGTACGCCAGCACGCGCTCTTCCTTGGTCGCGTTGGCCTCGATGCGCTGCTCGTAGAGCGCGGTGAGCGCGTCCCACTTCTGCTCGCCGCGATAGATGCGCTCCAGGCGCAGCGACGCCTTGACGTTGCGCGGCTCCACCTCCAGCGCCTTCTTCAGGTACTTCTCCACGTTGTCGTCGGGCTGGTACTTGGCGTAGATCTCCGCCACCGACAGGTAGAGCGACGTCGTCAGCTGGCGATCGGTGGAGCCCTTGGCCTCTTCGAGGTACTTCTTGACGATCTTCTGCCAGTTGTCGCGGACCAGCGAGATGTGGCCGAGCGTGTCCTGCGTCCCTTCGTCGTCGGGCCGCAGCTCGAGCACGCGCTCGAAGGCGCGCACCGCCTCCTCCTCGCGCAGAAGCTCGTCGGCGAGCAGCTTGCCCTTCTCGTAGTAGAGATCGGCGCGGCGGTTCTTGTCGGGCTCGATGCCGAGCTCGAGATCGATGAGCCGCACCACCAGATCGAAGTCGCCGCGATCGCGGTGGACGCGCCGCGCCTCGCCGAGCGCTCGCCTGACGGCGGTGTCGGCGCCGCCCTCCTCTTTTGCTGCGCCGCGTCCGTGCCCGTTGCCGCCGCCCTCGGTCAATTGCGCGAGCGAGGCCAACGCGTCGGCGTTGTCCGGATCGGCTTCCAGGGTAGCAAGGGCACGAACGATCTCGGGGTTCATGGGGATGATCATGTTACGTCATGGGGTAGGTCCATTCAATCACCCAGCGGTGAGCATGGAGAGCTCGCATGTCCAGCATTCGCCAACGCATCTTCGCAGGGGACGAAGTCGAGGTCGTGGGGCTGACGCGCACCTGGTCGCGCGACCTCTACCACTTTCTCCTGCGCGTGCCCTGGGCGGTCGATCTATTGCTGCTCTCGGCGGTGTTCATCGTCGCCAACTTGATCTTCGCCGCGGCCTACCACGTGACCGGCGGCGTGCACGGCGCCGCCGGCTATTGGGACGAGTTCTTCTACAGCGTAGAGACGATGGGCACCATCGGCTACGGCGAGATGTTTCCCACCACCCACGCCGCGCACGCCATCGTCACGCTCGAGGCGCTGACGCAGATCTTCCTGCTCGCCGTCACCACGGGCCTCGTGTTCGCCAAATTTAGCATCCCGCGGGCGCGCGTGCAGTTCGCCGAGCACCCCGTCATCGCGCCCTACAACGATGTGCCCACCCTGCAGCTGCGCATCGGCAACCAGCGCGACTCGCGGCTCATCGAGGCGCGGATCCGCGTCGTCCTCATGCGCAAGGAGATCACCAGGGAGGGCGTCACGCAGTACCGCATGCACGATCTCAAGCTCGAGCGGGAGCGCTCGCCGGCCCTGGCCCGCTCGTGGACGGTGCTGCACCGGATCGAGGAGACCAGCCTGCTGTGGGGCGCCACGCCGGAGTCGCTCGAGCGCGACGAGGTCGAGCTCTACCTCACCTTGAGCGGCACCGACGAGCTGTCGGCGCAGCTCCACTGGGCGCAGGCGCGCTACCTCGCCGCCCAGATCCGCTGGGGTGTGCGCCACGCCGACATGCTGAGCGAGCTGCCCGACGGGCGGCTGCGCCTCGACATGAGCCGCTTCCACCAGCTGGTGGCGACGCGGCGCACCGAACGCTTCCCGTACGGCGAGGCGTAGCGGTTCGCCTTTCCCGAGCGGGTAATCGGCGGTACAATTCCCGGGCCGTGAACCAGCCGCTCGCACGCGAGAGCCTGCTCGTCGTCGACGATGACAAGATCATCCTCGATCTGCTGTGCCGCACCTTCAAGCCCAACTACGAGGTGCACTCGGCCTGCTCGGGCGAAGCGGCGCTGGAGGTGCTGGCCGAGCAGCCCGTCGATCTCTTGATCACCGATCAAAAGATGCCGGGCATGACCGGCCTCGATCTGATCGCAGAGGCGCGCCGCCGGCTGCCCGAGCTGCAGGCGATCCTGTTGACCGCGTATACCGAGCCGGAAGACCTGATCGCGGCCATCAACGAAGGGCGCGTCTACCGCTACGTCACCAAGCCGTGGAACACGGCCGATCTGGTCATCACCGTGCGCAACGCGCTCGAGGCGGTGGCGCTGCGCCGCGAGCGCGACGGCCTGCTCGGCAGGCTCGAGCAGCGCCTCAAGGCCATGACGGTGCTGGTCGACATCTCGGCTTCGGCGGGCGCGCTGCAGTCGCACGCGCAGGTGGTCGAGCTGACCACGCGGGCGCTGCCGCAGATCGTCCAGTTCGACGTCGCCGCCACGCTGGTGGTGCCGCCGGGCGTGGGCGGGCCCGGGCCGGCAACGATGCACCTTTTGTGCGCGTCACCCGGCGTCGCCGACGAGGCGCTGCTGCTCGCCGCGCGCGATCGCGCGCTCGACATCTACAACCAGCTCGTCGGGGGCCAGGGGCACGCCGTCGACCAGGACACGCTCATCGTCAACGTCTCGGGCGAGCGCATCCGCTCGGGCGCGCGGCCGGCCGAGGTGCCGCGGGGCGAGATCCGTTCGTCGCTGCACCTGCCGATCATGGCGCCGGGCGCGCAGGGGGGCGTGGTCGGGCTGCTCTACGTCGCCTCCCTGGCGCCGGGGGCGTTCACCGAGGACGACGAGCAGAACCTCGAGGTGCTGGCGACCCAGACCGCCGAGCTGTTGCGCCGCCTGTCGGCCCGCATCCTCGACGAGCGGCGCAAGATGGAGCTGATGGTGGCGTCGATGGCCGACGGGCTCATCATGACCGACGCCGCCGGCGAGGTGTTCCTCATCAACCCCGCGGCGCGCAAGATGCTCGGCGTGGCGGTCGAGGAGGCGGTCACCACCAAGTACCTGAAGGAGAAGCTCGGCTTCTACCCGTTCGATCTGGTGCACGCCTCGAGCGCGGCGGAGACGCTGCGCGAGGAGCTCAAGGTCAACGATCGCTTCCTGCACTCGATCGTCTCGCCGGTCAACGACACCGGCGGGGCCGCCGTCGGCGTGGTGGTGGTGCTGCGCGACATCACCGAGCAGAAGGCGCTCGACCACCGCAAGGAGGAGTTCGTCAGCATCGTCTCGCACGAGCTGCGCACGCCGCTGACGTCGATCACCGGCGCGCTCGACATCGTGCTCAACCAGTACGCCGCAGGGGCTGTCGCGAGAAGCAGTCGCGCTACCTCGAGATGGCGCGCGACTCGGCGCAGAAGCTCAACGCCATCGTCGACGACCTGCTCGACGTGGCCAAGGTCGAGCGCGGCAAGCTGTCGATGCGCATGGGCGCGCTCGATCTGGCGGCGCTGGCGCGCGACGCCGTCGAGCGCTTCCGCGCCGCCGGCGAGCAGAAGAGCATTCAGCTGGGCGTGCGCGCCCCCGCCGACGGCGAGGTGCGCATCGTCGGCGACGCCGACCGGCTGACGCAGGTGCTCAACAACCTTCTGTCGAACGCGATCAAGTTCACGCCCGAGGGCGGCCGGATCGAGGTCGACATCTTCGGCCCCCAGGTGTCGCGCAGCTTCGTCGGCCTGTCGATCTGGAACAACGGCATCTCGATCGCCGAGCACGACCGCGAGCGCGTCTTCGACAAGTTCGAGCAGATCCAGTCGTCGAACACGCGCAAGGTGGGCGGCACCGGGCTCGGCCTGGCCATCTCGCGCGGCATCGTCGAGGGGCACGGCGGGCGCATCTGGGTCGAGGGCACGCGCGACGAAGAGGGCACCCGCTTCGTGGTCACGCTGCCCGACATGCCCACGCCCGAGCAGCAGAAGGCCGCCGAAGCCGGCGCCGACTGGCGCGCGCCGTCGCAGTCCACGCGCAGCGTCCTGGTCGTCGACGACGATCGCTACACCACCTACATCCTGAAGGGCATGCTGGTCGCGGCCGGCTACAAGGTCTACCTGGCGCACGACGGCGACGGCGCGCTCGGCCTGGCGCGCGAGAAGAAGCCCGACCTCGTCACCGTCGACCTGCGGATGCCCGGCGTCGACGGCCTGGCCGTGGTCGAGATCCTCAAGCACGACCCCGACACGCGCAAGATGCCGATCGTCGTGCTCTCGGTCTCCGATGACCGCGATCGCGCCGCCGCGGTCGGCGCCGACGCCTTTCTGCAGAAGCCGGTCGACGCCGAGCCGCTGCTCGACTGCATCGCCCGCCTGCTCGCCGAGCGCGGCAAGTCGCGCCAGAAGATCCTGCTGGTCGACGACGATCCGGGCGATCCGCATGATCTGCCGCGAGGTGCTCGAGGGCGCAGGGCTACCTGGTGCGCGAGGCGCCCGACGGCGACAAGCGCGCTCGCCGAGGCGCGCCGCTTCCGGCCCGACCTGATCCTCGCTCGACGTGATGATGCCGGGCATCGACGGCTTCGCGCTGGCGCAGAGGCTGCGCGCCGATCGCGCGACCGCGCTGACGCCGATCATCTTCCTGTCGGCGCGCGGCGAGACCGCCGACAAGGTGCGCGCGTTCAAGCTCGGCGCCGAGGACTACATGGTCAAGCCGTTCGACGCCGCCGAGCTGGTCGCGCGCGTCGAGAAGGCGCTCGCGCCGGCGCGCCGCGAGCTCGGCGCCTCGCCGACCACGCAGCTGCCCGGCGTCGACGCGATCGAGGCCGAGATCGAGCGCCGCCTCGTCGTCGGGCGGCGACTTCGCCTTCTGCTACCTCGACCTCGACAACCTCAAGGCGTTCAACGACTACTACGGCTACGCCAAGGCCGACGGCGTGATCCGCCAGACCGGCGACGTCATCCGCGACGTGGTCGCGCGCGTCGGCGGGCCGGGCGACTTCATCGGCCACATCGCCGGCGACGACTTCGTGTTCGTCACCACCGCGCGATCGCGCCGACGAGGTGTGCCGACGGTGATCGAGACCTTCGATCACCTGATCCCGCTCTACTACAACAAGATCGACCGCGAGCGCGGCTACATCGAGACCAACGATCGCTTCGGCGTCGCTGCGCCACTTCCCGATCATGAGCGTGTCGATCGCCGCGTCACGCGCGCGGGCGCGACATCGTCAGCCACGCCGACCTCGTCGGCGCGCCGCCGCCGGCAAGCAGCAGCGCCAAGGCGATCCCCGGCTCGACCTACGTGCGCGACGGCAACGTCCTGTTCCCGCGCCCCGTCGCCCACAAAGCCGGCTGACCCGGTCGCGTGCTAGAGTCGGGGCGGATGCGCCTCGTGCACAAGGTCGCGCTGCTCCTCATCGCAGCCGCCGTCCTGCCCCTGGCCACTGCCGGCTTTCTGCTCATCGCGCGCAACCAGCGCGCGCTCGAGGCCGCCGTGCGCGACACGCTCGATCAGACCGCGCGGCACGGCGCGGCCGTCGTCGCCGGCGAGGTCGAAGGGCGCGCCCGCCAGCTGGCGCAGACCGCGGCCATGATCGAGTGGGACAAGCTGTCGCCGGCGGAGCTCGAGGGGGCGCTCGAGATCGTCAAGCGGCAGACGCGGGCCCGCGTGGCCGAGTTCCAGGCCGACGGCGACGGCAAGGTCCAGATCGACGCGCCCTACGAGCGCGCGCGCGCCGAGGGCATCGGCGCCGTCGTCTACTCGGCGCCCTATCGCCAGGGCACGGAGCCGATGCTGTCGGCGGCGACGGCGGTGCGCGGCGGCGTCCTGGCGCTGGCCATCCCCCTCGGCGATCTGTCACGGCGGCTCGAGGAGGTGCGCGACGGGCAGCCGCTCGCCGTCGTGCTCGTCGACGCTGCGGGGCAGCCGATCGCGCGCGCTGGACGCGGCGCCGGCGAGGTGCCGCTCGACCCCGAGCTCATCGCCGACGCGGTCGCCACGCGTGACGGCCACGCGCGCCGCGTCGCCGGCGGGCACCTCCTCGGCGCCTACGCGCCCGTCGGCGGGCTCGGATGGTCGCTGGCCGTCGAGGAGCCGACCGCCGAGGCGTTCTCCGCCGCGCGCACGCTGCGCACGCAGACGCTGGCCGGCACCGCCGCTGCGGCGCTGGTGGCGCTGCTGGTCGCGCTCGCCTTCGCGCGCCGGTTGACCTCGGCGCTCGAGCGGCTCACCAGCGCCGCGCGCGCGGTCGGCGCCGGCAAGCTCGACGCCCGCGTCGCCCTCGACAGCGACGACGAAGTGGGCGTCCTGGCACGCACGTTCAACCAGATGGGCGAAGAGCTGGCGGCCGGGCGGGCCGAGATCGAGCGCTGGAACCGCGAGCTGGAGGCACGCGTCGCCGAGCGCACCCGCGAGCTCAAGGACGCGCAGGCGCAGCTGGTGCAGGCGCAGAAGCTGGCGGCGCTCGGACAGCTCGGCGCCGGCGTCGCGCACGAGATCAACAACCCGCTCGGCGGCGTCATCGGCCACGTGCAGCTGCTCCTGGCCGAGCGCGCGCCCGACGCCGGCGACTACGAGGCGCTCAAGCACATCGAAGAGGGGGCGCGTCGCGCCTCGGAGGTGGTGCAGAACCTCTTGCGCTTCAGCGTGCAGCGCAAGGAGCCGGTCCGCACGGCGGTCGATCTGAATCGGCTGGTGCGGGACACGCTCTCGCTCACCGAGTCGCTCATCCGCGATCAGAAGATCGAGCTCGTGTACCAGCTCGCCGACGGCAAGCCGCGCGCGCGCGCGGACGCCGGGCAGCTCGCACAGGTCCTGCTCAACCTGGTGGCCAATGCGCGCACCGCCATGCCCTCGGGCGGCACACTCCGCGTCGCCACCCGCGCCCCCGAGGCGGCGGGCGGGTCGGCCGCGCTCGTCGTCGCCGACAGCGGCAAGGGCATCGCGCCCGAAATCGCCGAACGCATCTTCGAGCCCTTCTTCACCACCAAGGACGACTGGTCCAACGTCGGCCTCGGCCTCTCGGTCAGCTACCGCATCGTCGAGGAGCACGGCGGACGGATCGAAGTGCAGAGCGAACCGGGGCGCGGCGCCACGTTCACCGTATACTTGCCGTCGGCGTGACCCGAACCACGGCGATGGCAATCGCGCTGGTGGCGCTGGCGCTCCTGGTCGGCTCCTACTGGCTCTTTTTCGTGCGCCCCGAGCGCGCCGCCGAGCACGCACGCGCCGAGGCGCCGGAGACGCTGGCCATCACCGCGGTCGTGGGCGGCGTCGAGGTCGCCAGCGCCGATGGCGTGTGGCGCCCGGCGCGCCCCGGCGAGCGGCTCTCGGCGCGCGATCGCATCCGCACCGACGACGAGGGGGGCGCCGAGCTCCACGCCTCCGACGGCTCGACGGTGCAGCTGTCCGCCGCCACCGAGGCGCGCATCGACGAGCTGCGCCGCGAGCTCAAGCGCCTCAGCCTCGGGCACGGCGAGCTGTCCGCCGACGTCGGCGACGATCCGTCGCGCCTCTTCGAGGTCGAGGTCGACGGCCACGGGGCGGTCGCGCGCACGCGTGGCGCCAAGTTCACCGCCAGCGCCGACGGAGCCGGCGGCGCTGCCGTCGCCGCCCATCGGGGCGAGGTGATCCTCTCGGCGCGCGGCAAGGAGGTGGTCATCCGCACCGGTCAGTTCGCGCGCGTCGGCCCCGGCGGCGCGCCCGATGGGCCGCGCCCGCTCCCCGAGTCGCTGTTCCTCAAGGTCCAGTGGCCGGCGACGACGACGAACCACCCCGAGATCACCGTCGCCGGCCAGGCGTCCCCCGGCGCGCGGGTAAAAGTCGCCGGACATTACGTAAGACTGGACGCTGATGGCCATTACAATGCAACGGTGCCTTTGTCTGACGGCGCGCACGAGCTGCACGTCCACGCCACCGACCTGGCGGGGCACATTGCCGACGAGAAGTCGCCCCGAATCGTGGTCGACACCAAGACCGACTTCAAAATACACCCACCAAAATGGAAGTGAGCCGACTTACGTCAAATACATATCGCCTACTATAAAGATTCGTAAGCCATTTCATACAATTGAAAGAATAAATCTTTGGTGATTAGAATGCTGGGCATGAGCCGTGCCGTGCGAACGTGTGCCGTCGCCTTGAGCGTCCTGGCTGCGTTCGCCGCATCGGTACGCGCCGACGCTGGCACCACGCAGCAGGTCGGCGGCGGCGTCGCCGGCTGGTCGCAGAACTCGCCCGCGTTGAGCGGCTCCGGAGTCGTCTGGACCAACTTCGACGGCACGCAGTTCGACATCTACTATGACGACGTCGCCGCCGGCGGCACGCCCACGAACCTGACCGCCGGCCTGCCGGGCGACCAGTTCCTCGAGGACATCGATCGCGGCTCGGTGGTCTTCACCAACACCAAGCCGGGCGCGGCCAGCTCCGACATCCTGCTCATCGACGCCACCACCAAGACGACGACCAACATCGCCTCGGGCGGCACCACCGTCAACTTCGCGCATCCGGCGATCGGCAGCTCGTGGATCGTCTTCGAGCGCATCACCAGCCAATACGACATCGATCTGGTCGATCGCGCGACCAACTCGTCGCCCGGTTTCCAGGTCACCTTCGACGCGGCCGCACAGCGCTTCCCGCGCGTCTCCGGCAACGTGGTCGTCTACGAAGACTACAACGCCAACCCCAGCGTCGCGTCAGTGGCCGCCTGCATCATCGGCACCGCCGGCTGCACGACGATTCCCGTCGCCGCCGTCGGCCGCCAGCCCGACATCGACGGCGACAGCGTCGTCTACGTCGGCAAGGACGCCGGCGGCAGCGACCAGATCTATCTCTACAGCGTCTCGGCCGGCACCACCGCGGCGCTCACCACCGTCGCCTCGGCCAAGGCGCAGCCGCGCATCTCGGGCAACCGGGTGGTGTGGAGCGACCAGCGCGGCGGCGACTGGGACATCTACGGCTACGACCTCGGCGCCAAGACCGAGAGCAAGGTCGTCGGTCAGGCCGGCGTCGACGAGCAACTCGGCGACCTCGACGGCGATCGCGTCGTCTACTCGACCAGCGCCGGCGCCGTCTTCGTCTTCACCTTCGCCGGCGCCACTCCGAGCGATCTGCCCTTCGGCTGCGATCCGGCCAAGACCGACCTCGTCGACGGGCCGCAGAGCTCCACGCAGACCACTCGCCGCCCGGTCTACAGCTCGCACAAGTTCCCGACCCAGGCCGGCAAGACCTACTACCTCTGTGTCGACAACGGCGCCGCCGACGGCTCGCACCGCTCGAGCCAGATCATGGTCGCCGTCGACAACGGCATCGTGCTCACCCCCGCCGACTTCAAGCCCGAGACGAGCCCGCCTGGCCACGTCGCCGTCCAGCTCCAGCTCGATCAGAGCCACGGCCGCCTCTCCGGCCGCAGCTGCCATGACGCCGCCCCTGCGGCCAGCGCGACGCATCAGTGGGACGCCGCGCTCTTCGGTCAGGCGGGCTCCACCATGGCCGTCAGCATCCGCGTAGCGAAATAGCGCCCGATCGGGATATGCTCCGGGCCGGGCGCATGCGCGTCATCGTCCCGTCGCTGCTAGTTGGATGCATTGCCACGGCGGCGGTGCGTGCTTCGGCGGCGCCGCTCGACGTCGTCGTCCTGCCGGCGGCGCCCCTGGCCGCGGACGGCGAGCGCGCGCAGCTGTTGCGCCTCTACGTCGCCGCCGGCGACGCGCTGGTGGCCGGCGTCCCGTCGGTGCGAGCGGCGCGTGGCGCCATCCTCGGCGCGCCGGTGCCGACGTCCGACGGCGGCGTGGCTCTGCGCTACCGCCCGCCGCGCGTGACGGCGCCGACCTCTGACACCCTGACGGTGGCGCTGAAGGGACGAACGCGACAGCTGTCGATCGCGCTGGAGCCGGCGGGTCGCGTCAAGCTCGCGCTCGAGGTGCCGCCGGCTCCGCTGATCGCCGGGCGCGGCGCTCCGACGACGCTGGCGCTGCACGTGCGCGATGCCGCCGGACGGCCGGTGCGGGCGGCGCTGCGCCTGGGCGCGTCGGTCGGGCGCGTCGGCCCGCTGCGCGAGACGGCGACGGGCGAGTACGCCTTCACCTATACGCCGCCGGACGAGAAGTATCCCGAGGTCGCGATCGTGGCCGCGCTCTCGATCGCCGACGGCGCCTTCGCCGCGGCGCCGATCCGTCTGGCCGCGCGCGTGACCGTGCAAGGAGAGGGCGAGCCGGGCGCGACCATGAGCATCGCCGTCGACGGGCGCGAGTTCCCGCCCACCACCGTCGGCGCCGACGGGCGTTTCAGCGTGCCGCTGGTGGTGCCGCCGGGCGGGCGCGCCACCGGCGTCTCCGTCGACAAGCTGGGCAACCGGCAGCGGCGCGACGTCGACCTGGCGCTGCCGCCCTTCCCGCGCCTGCTGCTCGGTGCGGTGCCGTCGACGCTGCCGGCCGACGGCAGCGCGCGGGCCGAGATCGTCGCCTTCGCCGTCGACGCGCGGGGCCATCCGGAGCGACGCGCCCCGCCGCCGCTGTCGGCGAGCGCCGGGACGCTGTCGCCCCCGACCTCGCGCGGCGACGGCTCCACCACCTGGACCTTCACCGCCCCGACGACGATCGGCAGCGGCGCAGTGAGGCTGCGCGCCGGTGGCGCATCGACGACGGTGGCGCTGCACCCGGGGCCCCCGCGCGCGATCGAGGTGCTGGCCCCCAAAGAGCCGCTGCCCGCCGGGCTCGACGCCGCCGTCACCGTCGACGTGCGCGTCACCGACGCCGACGGCTCGCCGGTCACCGGCGCGACGCTGTCGGCGGCGCTCGCCGGCGGCCGGGTCCTCGGCACGAGCGAGCGTGGCGGCGGCCGTTATACGATCGAGCTGGTGCCGCCGCGCGACGCCGGCCGCGGCACGGCGCTGTTGCACGTCGAGGTCGCCGGCGTGGCGCCGGGTCCGCCGCGGCGCGTGACCCTGCATCCGGCGGCGCGCGCGGGCGGTGAGCTGGTCGCCGAGGCGTGGGTCGACGACGATCTCGGTCAGCCGGTGCCGGGCGTCCGCGTCGAGCTGGTGGCGCCGGGCAAGAGCGCCACCGTCGTCGCCGACCGCTACGGCACCGCGCGCATCCGCTTCGCCGAGCCGGCGGCGCGCAGCTTCCGCGTCACCGCGCAGCCGTCCGATCTGCCGGGCGTCGCCGCGGCGCTCGACTATCTCGTCGTCGGCGGTGTCACGCACAGCGTCGGCAGCATCGCCGGTGGCGGCGTGGTCGATCCCGGCGAGCCGCCCAGCTTCCCGTCGGTGGACGCGCCGCTGCCGCTGCGCCCGGCGGCGCCGCTCGACCTCCGCCTCTCGGTCGAGCCCGAGCGGCCGCGGCCGGGACAACCGGTGCGCGTGCGCATCGCCATCCGCGGCGGTGCGGCGTCCGAGCTTTTGTACGAGGTCTCGGGGGGGACCCTCGAGGTCGTGCAGCCGCCCCGGGGCGGCACCGCCGAGCTGCGCTTCACCCCGCCCGCCGACGCGCCGCCCGGCAGCCGCTACCTGGTCTCGGTGACCGACGCCAAGACGCGGGTCACCGCGTTCACCGAGGTCCAGGTTCGGTGATGCGCGCGCTCCTCATCGCGGTCATCGTCGGCGCCGCCGCACCCGCGCTGGCGGTGGTGACGCTGCAGAAGACCTCGATGGGCGGCGCCTACACCGGCGGCACCCTCGCCTTTCAGATCGCCGTCACCCGCGTCGGCTCGGAGACGGGGCTCGTGGTCCACGACGTCACCCCGGCGGGGCTGACGCTGGTGCGCGTCGCCGCCGGCTCGGCCTCGCTCGACTGCACCACCACGCCGTCGGGCGCCCTGGGCGTCGACTACCCGCTGGTCACGTGCAACGTCGGCGGCGAGATGCAGGCGCAGGTGAGCGACTTTTCGGCCAACCCGGCGTCGCTCGTTCTCACCTACCGCGCCCCGGCGACGGCGGCCACCGTGGTCAACACGGCGACCGCGACCTGCAGCGGCGGCTGCGCCCCGGCGCCGACGTCGACCGCGTCGGCGAGCGTGGTCGCGCCTTCGGTGACGCTGGGCAAGACGGCGCCGCCGACGGCGCAACCGGGCAGCACTTTGCGCTGGACGCTCACGGTCACCAACGGTGGACCGTTCGCGCTCGACTTTTTTGACGTTGCCGATGCCATTCCGCCGGGCACCACGCTGAGCGACGTCGCGGTCGGCGGCGCCACCTTCAGCGCCGCTGATCTGGCGACGCTCAAGCAGGCGCCCGACGGCACCACCGCGGTGCTCAACGGAACGATGCTGAGCGTCCACGGCGGCAAGCTGGCCAGCATGGCCGTCTACAGCTTCGCCATCGACGCCCGGGTCGACTCCGGCGCCAACGACGGCGCCACGGTCGTCAACATCGCGCACCTGACGCCTGCGGGGGGCGGCGCGCCGGTGGCCTCGCCGCCGGCGACGACGACCGTACAGTCGAAGCCAGCCCCTTTGATGCTGCAAAAGCTGGTCAACCCGACCAAGGCGCAGATCGGCGACTCCGTCACCTACACGCTGACGGTGACGCCGAGCGGCCCGCAGCCGGGCCCGCTGACGCTGGTCGATCCGATCGATCCCGCGCTCAAGCCGGGCGCGGTGAAGGTCAACGGCGCTCCGGTCAGCTGCGGCAGCGCCCCGGCGCCTGCGGGCGACTTCACCCTGTCCTGCGGCGCCGACGGGCGCACCGTCACCGTCGCGCTGCCGGCCGGCGGCACGCTGGCGGCGCCGCTGACGGTCGAGATCGCCGCCACGGTGCTGCCGTCGGCGTCGGCGCAGGTGCAGAACGTCGCCATCCTCACCGATTCGACCGGCGCCTCGCTGCCGGCGGGGCAGCCGCTCACGGTGTCGAACGCCTCGACCAGCGGCGCGTCGCTCACCGTCACCTCCGCCAAGCTGATGGCCGAGAAGGACGACCTCGTGCCCTTCGTCGTCGAGGTCGGTGTGCCGCTCGGCGCGGCGACGCTGGGCTCGCCGATCGTGTCGCTGACGCCGTCGCACGGGCTGCGGGTCGGACGACACCCGTGTCACCGCCGCCGACGGCACCACCCTGGCGCTCAAGCCGGTCGAGGCGGGCGCGTCGCTGCTGCTGCCGGTCGGCACCATCCCGCCCGGGGCCACCGTCAGCATCCTGGTGCACGCGCGCCTCAACGGCCGCGCCAACGTCGGCGGGCTGGAGACCATGCGCGCCACGCTCACGCAAGACACCACCTCGCTGGCCAGCGCCTCGGCCGGCGTGCGCGTGCAGGCCGACGCGGAGTTCGATCTCGGCACCATCCTCGGCGTCGTCTTCCGCGACGACAACGGCGACGGCCGCCGCGAGCGCGGCGAGCCCGGCCTCGGCGGCGCCCTGGTGGTCATGGACGACGGGCTGCAAGCGGTCACCGACGCCGCCGGCCGCTACCACCTGGCCGCGGTGCCGCCGGGCGATCGCGCCATCAAGGTCGCGGAGTACACGCTGCCGCCCGGCTCGAAGCTCACAACCGACGTCACCCGCATCGTGCCGGTGACGCCGGGATCGCTGGTCAAGATCGACTTCGGCGTACGCGTGCCGGCGCCGGAGCCGCCGCTGGCCCGCCCGCAGGTCTCGACGGTGCTCCCCGAGCTGCGGCTGAGCGACGCCGGCGGCCTCATCTACCGGCTGGCCGGCAACGTCGTCGTCGGCGCCCGCGTCACCGTCGACGGACACGCCGCGCGCGTCGACAAGACCGGCGCCTGGTCGGTCGACGTCACGCTGCGCCGGGGGCGGAACCGCTTCGCGCAGGTGACCGAGTGGCCCGACGGCCGCGTCGTCGTCTCCGCGCGCGACGTCTTCTGGAGCGAGCGCGCCGAGGGCGGCTCGCTCATCATCCCGCGGCAGGAGGTGCCGCGGCTGACGCTGCGCTTTCCCGCGGGCGCGCTCGCCGAGCCGACCTTCCTGCTCGAAGGCGCCGCCGCCGCGCCCCTGCGCGCGCTCACCGTCGCCGGCCAGGCGCTCTCGCCCGACCGCGAGGGCAAGGTCGCGCTCAAGCTGCGCGTGCCCGAGTCGGGCGCCGGCATCGCCATCGACGCCACCTTCGCCGACGGGCTGCGCGCGCGCTTCGATCACACGCTGCAGGCCTCGGGCGACTTCGTGCTGCTCGTGGGGCTGGCCGAGGGCAAGGTGGGCTACGTGCAGAGCTCCGGCGCCTCGGGCAATCAGAGCGGCCTGTACGCGCAGGGGCGCGTCAAGCTCTACGCCAAGGGGCGCATCCAGGGGCGCTGGCTGCTCGAGGGCGGCATCGACATCGACACCTCGCAGCTCGAATCGTGGCGCGACCTGTTCCGCGGCGATCCGCAGCGCATCTTCCGCAACCTCGATCCCGATCGCTTCTACCCCGTCTACGGCGACGCCTCGCAGACGACGCAGGCGGCGCAGTCCAACGCCCGCCTCTACGTGCGCATCCAGATCGATCGCTCGCAGCTGGTCTTCGGCAACGTGCAGACCGGGCTGACCGGCGTCGAGATGGGCCGCTACTCGCGCGCGGTCACCGGCGGGCGCATCGAGTTCGTGCGCGCCGCCGAGGATCCCCACGCCCAGCCGTCGACGCAGGTGATCGTCTTCGGCGCCTGGCTGCAGACGGCGCGCGCCCACGACGAGCTGCGCGGCTCGGGCGGCTCGCTCTACTACCTGTCGCACCGCGACGTCGTCGAGGGCTCGGAGCAGGTGCGCATCGAGATCCGCGACGTGGTCTCCGATCGTCCGATGAACAACACCGCGCAGCACGCCACCGTCGACTACGAGGTCGACTACCTGGCCGGCCGCATCATCCTGCGCGATCCGCTCTCGTCGGTGGCGCCGGCGCCGACGCTGGTGCGCTCCAGCAACGTCGACGGCGACTCGGCCTACCTCATCGTCGACTACGAGTATCTCGTCGACGGCGACTCCGACGACGGCACGCTGGGGGCGCGCGCCACCCAGAAGCTGGGTCCGGTGCGCCTGGGCGGCACCGTGGTCAACGAGTTCCGCGCCGGCGGCAACTACACGCTCCTCGGCGGCGACGTGCAGATCGATCTCAAGAAGTGGGGCCTCATCATCGGCGAGTACGCGCACAGCTACGGCGCCCTCAGCGCCTTCTCCAGCTCGAACGACGGCGGCCTCACCTACGCCGACGCGCTCGGCAGCTCGCAGGCCAACCCCGGCGTGCGTCAGGGCAACGCCTACAAGGCCGAGGCCGACCTGCACCTCGGCCCGGTCGCGCTGCACCCCTACTTTCGCGGCATCGATCAGGGCTACACCGACACCGCGCACGCCCAGGACGCCGGCTTCATGCAGTGGGGCGGCGACACCAACGCGCACTTCCTCGGCGTCATCCTGCACGCGTTCTACGACGAGCGGCGCTACCAGCAGGCGCTGGTCTACGACGCCGCCGGCACGCCGATCTCCTCGGTGTCCGAGACCCGCCGCGACTTCGGCGGCGAGCTGGCGCGCAAGTTCGGCATCGTCGGCGTGCGCATCGGCGTGCGCTCCGAGCGCGCTGACGACGCCGACTACGCCCGCTCGGGCCATCGCACTACGCTCGGCGCCCGCGTCGACGTGCGCGTGGTGCCACGGTTGACCCTCTACGCCGCCGGACAGTACGCCGTCGAAAAGGGGGGCGGCGATCCGGCGACCAGCCTGATCGCGCAGAACAACTCGCTCGGCGCCCTGGGTGCCATCGTGACGCTGCCCTGGCAGACCAAGGGCACGGGCGAGGTCTCCTACGGCGCCCAGGGCGTGGGCGGCCTTTTGTCGCTCAAGAGCGAGCTCGGCCCCGGCCGGGTCCTGTACGGCACCTTCACGCTGTCGCAGGATCGCGACGATCGCATCTCGGCGGCAGTCGCCGCCGGCGGCCGCGAGCGGCTCATCGACGCCAACGGCCATGCCCGCGCCACGCTCTTCGCCGAGGATCAGTTTCGCGACGGCCCGCTCGTCGGCACCGGCACCTCGGACGGCGGGACCGCGCACATGCAGACCGCCGGGGTCGATCTGCCGCTCGGCAAGCGCATCGTCGTCGGCGCGGCCTTCGAGCGGGGCGAGGTGACGCCCACGGGCACGCCGCTGGCCGGCTCGACGCCGCTGAGCCGCACCGCCGGCTCGGCCTACGGATCGTATGGCGGCGAGGCGCTGCGCGCGCAGTTCAAGGCCGAGCTGCGCCAGGACACCCTGCAGCAGGTGACCGGCTCCACCGAAGAGCTGCAGTGGCTCGTCCAGGGCCTGTTCACCTGGCGTCCGCACAGCGATTTCACCTTGCAGGGCAAGATCTTCTTCTCGAACTCGACGGCGATGGGCACCACCTCCATCGCACGCTCGTCGGAGGCGACCGCCGGCTTCGCCTGGCGCCCGTCGTGGACCGATCGCTTCTGTGTCCTGGGCCGCTACACCTACCTCGACGAGGGGCTGCCGAACGCGCAGGCGCAAAACGGCCCCACCGATCCGCTCACCGGCGCCCCGCTCGGCTTCCGCGAGCGCGCCCATGTCATGTCGCTGGCCGAGGACGGGCGCGCCTTCTGGCGCATCTCGATCGGCGAGAAGGTCGCCGCCAAGCTGCGCCAGGAGCTCACGCCCGACGGCAACTCGTCGGCCTGGATGGTCCTGTGGATCAACCGCGTGACCCTGCACGTCACCCGCGCCTGGGACGCGCTGGTCGAATATCGCCTCCTCTACGGCCCCGGCCCGGCGCTGTCACACGGCGTCGCCGTCGAGGTCAACCGCATCATCGTCGGCCACCTGCGCCTCGGCGTCGGCTGGAACTTCGCCGACTTCACCGACGACGAGACCCGCCTCGGCGACGGCAGCGACAAGGGCTTCTTCGTACGCGCCCAGGGCTTCTACTAACCCCAGGGTTCGCTTCGATTGACCTGCTGCGGACGATCCGCGCGGTCGCCTCGAGGACTACGTCCTCGCTCCCTCGGTCGAATACCGACGGGTATTCCTCGGTCGGTTGCTCCGGTCGCATCCACGATCCGCCTCACGCGGCTGGCCCTCGCCAGCTCAACCGAAGCGAACCCTGGGGTTAGAGTGCATCTCGTAGATGCGGACCGAGCGTGAGGGCGGGGCCGCAAGCAGCGCGAGGCGCGACGACCTCGACGGTGTTTAAGGGAGGAGCAACGAAGCGGTGTGCCGCGGAGCGGCCCTCACGCGACGAGAGCATTTGCGAGATGCACTCCAGCTAGCGCTTGTGCGGCACGTCGGAGATCTCGACCCGGTCCGACACCGTTTTGTCGTCGCTGTCGTCGGCGAAGCTGCGGACGCGCTTGTGCCCCAGGCGGGCGCGATACTCGCCGTACACCGTGTGCGCGAAGGCCAGCGTCGCTGCGTGGTCGCCCAGCAGGGCCAGCACCTGCGCCTCGGCGTGCTGTCCCGGCAGGTCGTAGTCGGTGTCGTCGGCCGTGGCCGCGTCGATCCGGTGCGCGGCGAGCCACGCCTTGACCTCGTCGACCTCGACGCCGTAGCGCCGCGCCAGGTCACCGATGTTGGAGAACTGCGCCTGCCCGTCGGGCAGAAGGCCGAGGTGATACTGCGCGAACAAGAGGAAGTCGTCGGGTGGCGCCACGCCCGGAGTGTACTCCTACTGGCCGAGGACCGTTCGCGACGCCTGATAGCGCTCGATGTTGTAGTGGTGCGCGACGTCGACGAGGTTGAGCCCCTTGGTCGCTTCGTCGAGGTCCACCAGGCTCAGATGGCAGGCAGGCGCGATTCCGCGCGCCGACACCATCTTGCCCCACGTGCCCATGATGCACGCCTCGACCGCGGCCGAGCCGAACAGGTGCCCCATGATGCGATCGATCGGCGAGGGCGTGCCGCCACGCTGCGGATGGCCGAGCGCCACCGCGCGCGAGTCCCACGGCGTGGTGGCGCGGATCTGCTCCGACAGCCAGGCGCCGATGCCGCCCAGCCGCGCGTGCCCGAACGCGTCCACCTTCTGCTCGACGGTGATCTCGTGGCCGCCCGACGGCAGCGCGCCCTCGGCCACGACGATGACCGCGTAGCGCGGCAGCCGCCGATCCTTCTTGCCGCGCGAGAGGCGCTCGTCGAGCAGCTTCAAGACCTTCTGCACCTCGAAGGGCGCCTCGGGGATGAGCGTGATGTAGGCGCCACCGGCGAGGCCCGACCACAGCGCCAGGTGCCCCGCGTGCCGTCCCATGACCTCGACCACCTGCACCCAGTGGTGCGAGCCCGCCGGCGTGCGCGAGCGCTCGATGATGTCGACGCAGGTGCGCAGCGACGTATCGAAGCCGAGCGTGTAGTCGGTGCCGCCGAGATCCTTGTCGATCGTCTTGGGGATGCCGACCACCGGCGCGCCCTTCTTCGCCAGCTTCGCCGCCACGCCGAGCGTGTCCTCGCCGCCGATCGGCACCAGCGCGTCGAGCCCCAGGCGCTCGAAGTTGCGCAGCACCTGCTCGCTGGCGTCGACCCGCTGGCCGTCGACTTTGTGGTTGAATGGGTTGGTGCGGGAGCTGCCGAGATGAGTGCCGCCGTCCAGATCCCAGTAGCGCACCTTCTCCACGTCGAGCGGCACCGGCTCGTCACCGCCGTCCATCATGCCGCGCCAGCCATCGTAGATGCCGACGGCTTCGATGCCGAGCTCCGCCGCCTTCCACACCACCGCGCGAATGGCCGGGTTGAGCCCGGGAGCGTCGCCGCCGCCGGTGAGAACGCCGATTCGCCGAACCGCCATGAGTGCGCCTCCTCGATGATTGTAATAGGTCGCTGTCTCCCAAGTTAGTAACTCAGATATGAGTTACGCGCAACTACCGACACGGGGCTACCATGGAGCGGCATGGCGCCGCCGGGAACCAAGCTTCGCTCCGCTCCGTCTCACCCGGCGCAGATGCCCGTCGTGCAGCCAGCCAAGCCCGCGCCGATGTCGATGCCTGCGCACGAGCTGGCGGGCCTGGTCGCGCGTGCGCGACAGGGGGACGTCGCCGCGTTCGAGCGGCTGATCGCGGCTCACCAATCGAAGGTCTACACCTTCGCGTTCGCCTTCACCGGCTCGCCCGACGTCGCGCAGGATCTGGCGCAGGACGCGCTCGTCAAGGTCTACCGTTCGCTCGGCAGCTTCCGCTTCCAGTCGGCGTTCTCGACCTGGCTCTACTCGATCGTCAAGAACACCTACCTCGACGCGCGCAAGTCGCGGGCGGGACGCGAGCGCGCGCTCGAGGAGCCGCTGACCGAGCGCGAGGTCGCCGACCTGCAGGACGCGGCGACGGCCGAAGAGCGCCTGCTCGCCAAGGAGTCGCGGCGGACGCTCTTGCGCGCGCTGCGCCAGGTGCCCGTCGCCTACCGCACGGTGGTCGCCCTCGCCGACGTGCAGGGGCTCGGCTACGAGGAGATCGCCGGCGCGCTCGGCGTGCCCATCGGCACGGTCAAGTCGCGCCTCAAGCGCGGGCGTGACGCGCTCAAGGACGCGCTGTTCCGGCAGCGCGGACAGGAGGAGCGATGACCTGCGCCGAGGCTGGGGAGCTTTTGGCCGACGTGGCCGGGGGCGAGGTCGCCGGCGCGCGCGCTGATGAAGTGCATGCGCATGCGGCCGGCTGTGCGGCTTGCGGGCGGCAGCTCGATGAGCTCACGGCCGCCGTGGGCCTGCTGCGTCGCGCCGGCAACGAGCCGCTGCCCGAGGGCTTTTCCCTGTCGCTGCACCAGGCGCTCGTCGCCGCGGGCGTGCCGCGGAGCGGCCGGCTCGACGCCCTGCGCGCCCGGGTGGCGCTGCGCCCGATGACCTTGGCCGCCTCGGCGGCGGCGCTGGCAGCGATGCTGGCGACGGGCGCCACACTGGCGCTGATGCACCGCGCCCCGCCGCCGCTGCAGCGCGCGCCGGCGCCGATCGTGGCGACCTACAAGGTCCCTGCGTCCAAGGTGGCGCTGGTCAAGGTCGACTTCGTCGCCGAGGAGGAGATCGACGGTGTCGCTTTCGAGATCACGCTGCCCGACGGGCTGCGCTTCGTCGCTGACGGCGACGAGCTCGCCGAGCGCACCTTCCGCTTCCAGGGCAAGCTCGCCGCCGGCTCCAACCCGATCCCGATCGCGGTCAAGGGCCCACACGCGGGGCGCTACAAGGTGATCGCGCACGCCATCGGCCCGGCGCTCGACGTGACGCAAGAGGTGGTGCTGGAGGTGACGATATGAGCGTCAGCAGCGTGCTGGTCGGCTTGGCGCTCATCGCCGCGGCGAGCGGCTCCGCCTGGGCCGACCCGCGCGTGCACACCTCGGCGACCGTCGAGGTCATCGACGACAAGGCGCAAATCGACGACGTCATCTCGCGCCTGCGCGCGCAGCAGGCGAACGAAACGAAGCTGCAGCCGAGCAAGCGGCAGCAGGCGGCGGGCAACCTCAAGCTCGAGCGGCCGGCGCCACCGTCGTCGGCGGCGGACTCGTCGCATCGTACCGTCGGGCCCGAGCCGAAGGATCAGCGCCCCGGCTCCCGCCGCGTCAACCGCGAGCACGGCAGCCTCGACCACACCGAGCGCCCCCAGCTCAAGGTCCACCGTCGCTGATTGAGCCGGCGCGCCCGGCGTCTGTTACGATGCCCCGTTGCCGCTCTTCAGCCTTCCGCTCCTCCTGACGCTGGCGGTTTCGGCCACCGACCCGCAGGCGGCCTTCGTCGCGGCGCGCGATCTGGCAGCGCTCGGGCAGGGCCCACCCGCCGACAATCTGGCGGCGGCACGGCAAGCGCTCGACACCCAACAGTGGGAGCGCGCGGCGGCGCTGGCGGCGCTGGCGTCGGCGCGCGACCCCGCTTCCCCCGAGGCCGCGCTGGTGGTGGGGCTGGCGCGCTTCCGTGCGCACGAGCCGGCGGCCGCGATCGCGCCCTTCGCCCGCGCGGTGGCGCTGTCGCCAGGGTCGGCGGCGCTGCGCTTCGACCTGGCGTCGGCGCTCTATCAGACCGGCCGCTTCGTCGACGCCGAGGCGCGCTACCTCGAGGCCGCGGCGCGCGACGCCAAGGTGGCGCCACTGGCGCTGCTCGACGCCGGCCTGGCCGCGCGCGACGGCGGCCACCCCGAACGCGCCGTCGGGCACCTGCAGGCAGCCGCCAACGCGGCGCGCGCCGCCGGCCAGGAGCCGGTGGCCCTGGAGGCCTCGGCGACGCTGGAGGCGCTCTCGCACCGCTCCGAGCGCGCCCTGGCGCCCGCCCTGCAACGTCTCACGCACGCCGGCACCGCGGCGCTGCGCGCACGTCGCTACCGGGAGGCGGTGGCCGACTATCAGCGCGCGCTCGATCTCGCCACCGCCGGTCGGGCGCCGGCGGCCGATCGCGCCGAGCTGCAGTACGACCTCGGCCACGCGCTGTGGCGCGCCAACGATCTCGTCGCTGCCGCGCGGGCGCTCAGCGCCGCCGTCGAGCTCGCGCCCCTGGAGGCGGAGTTTCACTACCTGCTCGGGCTGGTCCACTTCGACGCCGGCGCCGACCGCGACGCCCGGCCGGCGCTCGCCCGCGCCGTCGCCCTCGGCCTGCCGGCCGCCGAGGCGCAACGCGCCGCCGACATCCTGCGCGCGCTGGCCGAGACCCCGCGCGGCGAGGCCAGTCGCCTGTACCTCGAGCTGCGCGCGGCGTTCGGCCTCGACACCAACGTGCCGCAGTCGGGCGTCTTCATCACCGCGACGCGCGTCCCCGGCCAATCGAGCGCCTCGGCGTTCCTCCAGGGCGATCTCGACTTCTTCTGGCGCCCCGCCGGCACCGCGCGCAACGGCTTCTCCCTCGAGTATCGCTTCGGCGAGCTCGCCTACCTCTCGGAAGATCTCGATCTCTATTCGCTGCAGGAGCACGACCTGACCCTGTGGGGCGCCTGGACGCCGACCCCGCGCCTGACGCTCGAGCTCGGCGGCGCCGGCTACGTGCTCTTCTCCGGCGTCGAGACCTTCGCGCCGTTTCAGGCGGGCGCGTCGGTGGGCCCGCGCGTCACCGTGCGCGAGGGGCACGGGTTCGAGACGCGCCTGCGGACGCAGCACATCTTCAAGCTCTCGCTCGATCCGACCTACGCCTATCTCGGCGGCAGCCGCGACGAAGCGGGCCTGTTGGAGGTGTGGCGCGATCCCAAGGACCGGGCTTCGCTCGGCTACGTCCTGGCGCGCGAGGGCATCGGCGTGCAGCAGGTGCCGCTCGGCCTGCTCGATCTGCCGCTCGCCGCGCCGGGCTCCTACGATCCCAACGACGTCTACTCCATCCCCTACTCGTACTTCAGCAACGAGCTGTCGCTCGGCGGCGCCCGCGATCTGCCGCGCGACTTCTACGCCACGGCGACGGTGCGCTACGAGCACCGCGACTACGATCAGTCCGCGCACATCACCGCACCCGACGGCACGCTGTCGTACTATCGCCACCGACGGGACGATCGCCTCAGCGTCGACCTCGCCCTGCGCCACCCCATCGCCTACGGCTTCGACATCGAGCTCGGCTACAGCCTCATCGTCAACCGCTCGACGATCGACAACACGCGCCCGGCGACGCCGCTCGACTACGACGACAAGGACTACCTCAAGCACGTCGTCCAGCTCGACTTCGGCTACATCTATTGAGGCGCCCCGGCTGCTCGCGGCGTTTTGACGTTGGCGGCGGGGCCGGGTCTTCCCTGGCAGGAACATGACGGCGCGCGCGATCCCCGCCTTGGCTTGTTGGCGCGGCCGACGACGGTGCCCGAGCTGATGGCGACGGCGGCGACGCTGCTCTGCCTCGACCCGCGCAAGCAGTTCGCGACCCCGCTCGGTCGCCCCATCACCATCACCGACAACGGCGCGGTGATCCGCGAGATCCTCGCCTGGGCTAGACCGGACCGCCCGCCCGTGCGCGCTAGCGGTGCGCTCTCATGATTCATCACATCTCCGCGTTTGATTGAGCGAACAGCGTAGCAGCGAGAGCGTGCGCAAACGCCATCCTTGGTGGCAGTGTCGCCGGTTGGCGCCGCGGGGCCGCGGGGCCGCGGACGGTCGTCGGAGCTGTCTTGCCGGGACGGGCCCGCTACGCCGGCGGCCTTACCGGCCGGCGGCACGTCCGGGCCCCTCGGCTCGTCGCTGGCGTCCGCCCTGCGGGCGGAGCGCTCCTCGACGCCCGGCAAGACAGCTCCGACGACCGCCCGCTCTATGGGCTCGTGGGAACCCTTAGCCACGCACGATTGCCGAAGCTCACGTGTCGGCGAGAGCACCCGCTGCGACCGTCCGGTTCTTGGACGACACGGGCTCCGCGCGCACTGCCCCGCTGGGCGAGTTCCGCAGCACAGGCAAGGGGGTCTAATCGAGCACGGCGGTGCGGTGGCGAGGACTGTTTGAGCCCAGCGGGGCAGTGCGCGCGGAGCCGGACGTGGCGCTCCGGCGCGCTTTCGATGCGACGCGGTTTGAAGGCGGAACCCTTCGAAGGCTCGCACCGAGATGGATGAATCATGAGAGCGGTGCGCTAGCGGCCGATGTAGCCCGCGTGCACCAGGTACTCCGCGACCAGCATCGCGCCCTTGGCCGCGCCCATGCGCGTGTTGTGCGACACCAGCATGTACTTGACGCCGCCCAGCACCGCGTCCTCGCGCACGCGCCCGACCGTCGTCGTCATGCCGTCCTCGTTGTCGCGGTCGAGGCGCGGCTGCGGCCGATACGGATCGTCGGACACCGTGATGAGGTGCTGCGGCGTCGAGGGCAGCCCCAGCGCCACGAACTCGCTGCCGAACTCGCGCATCGCCGCCTTGACCTCGTCGACGCCCGCTCGCTTCTTCAGCCCCACGAACACCGACTCGGTGTGCCCCTCGATCACGTTGACGCGCGTGCAGGTGCACGACACGGCGATCTTGGCCGTCCGCGATCCCGTCGCCCTGAAAGCTGCCGAGGATCTTCTTCGTCTCCCTCTCGACCTTCTCCTCTTCCTTGGCGATGTACGGGACGACGTTGTCGATGATGTCGAGCGCGAGCACGCCCGGCGAGCGGCCCGCGCCCGACACCGCCTGCATCGAGGTCATCACGACCTTGTCGATCGCCGAACGCGCGTCCAGCGGCTTCAGCGTGATCGCCAGCCCCACGGTGGTGCAGTTCGGGCCGGGCGTGACGAAGCCCTTCCAGCCGCGCCGCTTGCGCTGCACGTCGATGAGCCGCGCGTGGTCGAGGTTCACCGCCGGCAGGAACACCGGCACGTCCGGCTCGTAGCGGAAGGCCGACGCCGTCGAGACGACCGGCACCTTTTCGGCGAAGCGCGGCTCGAGCAGCTTGGCCGCGTCGCTCTCGACGGCGGTGAACACGAGGTCGACGCCGTCGGTGGTCATCTGCGCCGCGTCCTCGACGGGCATGGCCGCGAATTCGGGGACCAGCGGGCGCGCCCGCGAACCACGAGACCTTGCCGCTGGCGTCGCGGATCGCGTCGCCGTACTTCTTGCCCGCCGAGCGCTCCGACGCGCCCAGCTTGACCACCTCGAACTGCGGATGGCCGGGCAGCGACGCCAGGAACTGCTGGCCCGCCACCCCGGTCGCTCCCAGAACTGCAACGCGAATGCGTGACATCGACGAACTTCCTCCTCGTGGCGAAGGACTGTAGCCGAAACGAGCGTTCGCGCCAAACCGTGCTACGCCATATGAGCTTTGCGTAGACGAGGCTCTGCACATCCTCAGGCCAGCCGTGTTGCTCTTGGCCTCCGACGTTGGTTCGGGCTGACGGAGTTCCGTCCCGGCCAGCAGGAGGTCGTGTGCGCCGTGCTCGACGGAGAGAGCGTGCTCGCCATCATGCCGACCGGCGCCGGCAAGTCGCTGTGCTACCAGCTGCCGGCGCTCGTCGCCGGCGGCCTGACGGTCATCGTCTCGCCGCTCATCTCGCTCATGCACGATCAGCTGGAGAAGCTCAAGGAGCTCGGCATCCACGTCGTGCGCCTCGACTCGACGATGTCGGTCCCCGCCGCCCGCGCGGTCATGGACGAGGTCGCCGACGTGGGCAAGCCGACGCTGCTCTATCTCACGCCCGAGCGCATCGTCGATCGCGCCTTCCGCGCCGAGCTCAAGCGGCTGCGCCCCGAGGGCGCCACCCTCTTCGTCGTCGACGAAGCGCACTGCATCTCGCAGTGGGGCCACGACTTCCGCCCCGCCTACCTCGGGCTCGGCGAGGCCGCGCGCGACATCGGCGCCCGCTCGATGCTGGCGCTGACCGCGACCGCGCCGCCGCAGGTGCGCGACGACATCCTCGAGCGGCTGACGATGAAGACGGCGCGCGTCGTCGCCGTGGGCACGGTGCGGCCCAACCTGCACTTCAACGTCATCCGCGGGCGCACCGAGCACGACAAGCAGCAGAAGCTCGCCGAGCTGGTGGCGCGCCTGCCCGGCCCCGGCATCATCTACGTCGCCACCGTCAAGACGGTCGAGGAGCTCGGCACCTTCCTGCGCGACAAGGGCTTCGACGCCGGCGTCTACCACGGCCGGCTGCCCGCCGCCGAGCGCTCGCGCGTGCAGGACGCGTTCATGGGATCGCGCGGCGGCCCCAGCTGATGGTCGCCACCAACGCCTTCGGCCTCGGCGTCGACAAAGCCAACCTGCGCCTGGTCGTCCACTACCACTTCCCCGGCTCGCTCGAGGCCTACTACCAGGAGGCGGGGCGCGCCGGCCGCGACGGCAAGTCGGCGCACTGCGTGCTACTCTACTGCCCGCAAGACAAGCGCATCCAGACCTTCTTCCTCGGCGGCCGCTACCCCGACGGCGAAGACGTGCGCCGCCTCATCCGCGCGCTCGTGGCCGGACGCAAGCGGGCCGACGACATCGGCGGCGCCGCCGCGCTCGGCCTGCGCAAGACGCAGGTGCTGTTGACCCACCTGTGCGACGCGGGCCTCCTCGCCGAAGCCGACGACGGCTTCGCGCTGACCGGCGCCGTGCCGTCGGCCGAGGAGATCGAGACCATCGTGCGCTCCTACGTCGTGCGCCGCGCCGAAGACCGGCGCCGCCTCGAAGCGGTGGTGCGCTACTGCGAGTCGACGATG
Source organism: uncultured delta proteobacterium (assembly GCA_963816965.1). GTDB lineage: Bacteria > Myxococcota_A > Polyangia > Palsa-1104 > Palsa-1104 > JAQBQH01. The sequence goes on along the minus strand of CAWFMP010000004.1, from coordinate 351,820 downwards.
TGTCGCGTGCGCATCCTGGCCAGCTACTTCGGCGACGACGCGCCGCCGTCGTGCAGCCGCTGCGATCGCTGCCGCCGCAGCAGCGCCGCGCGCCCGCTGGTGCGCCATCCCGAGTTCGGCGAAGGCGAAGTGGTCGCCCGTCGGGGCGCGGTGCTCACCGTCTTCTTCCCGCAGTTCGGCGACAAGACCTTGCGCGAGGACTTCGTGCAGCCAGTCGCGCGCGCGGGCCAGATCGAGTAGCGTTCTTCGCCATGGAGCAAGCGCTCGCGTGGCTGGACAAGCAACAAGACGCGATGGAGCGCGATCTGGCCGCGCTCGTCGAGATCTCCTCGCACACCCCGGACCTCGAGGGCGTGTCCAAGAGCGCCGAGCGCTGGGTGGCGCAGACGCGCGCGCTCACCGGCGACACGCTGCAGGGCGGCCTGGTCGCCTCGGCGAGCGGCAAGTACGGCGCGCACGTCGCCTTCCGCACCAGCGGCGACGGTGCCGTGCTCCTGGTCGGCCACCACGACACCGTGTTTCCCAAGGCCACGTTCGCCGGGTTCCGCCAGGACGGCGCCCTGCTCCGCGGTCCCGGCGTCCTCGACATGAAGGGCGGCCTCGTCGTCGTCAGCTACGCGCTCGGCGCGCTCCATCAGGCCGGCCTGCTGGCGCGTGTCCCGCTGCGCGTCGTCTCCGTGGCCGACGAGGAGATCGGCTCGCCCGAGGGCCGCGCGCTCGTCCTCGACGCCGCCCGGGGCGCATCGGCGGCGCTGGTGTTCGAATCGGGACGCACCAACGATCAGATCGTCACCCGCAGAAAGGGCATCGGCGGCCTCACCGTCGTCGCCGAGGGCAAGGCCGCGCACGCCGGCAACAACCACGCCGACGGCGTCAACGCCATCTGGGCGCTGGCGCGCTTCGTCGACGCGCGCGCAGGAGCTGACCGACTACGAGCGCGGCGTCACGCTCAACGTCGGCAAGGTCACGGGCGGCATCGGCAAGAACACCGTGCCCGATCGCGCCGAGGCGCTGGTCGACTTCCGCTTCCTCACCGAGCGCGACGGCGACGAGCTGCTCGACGCCATCCGCGCAGCCGCAGCCGCAGCGGCCGCCCAGGTCGCCGGGGCGAAGATCGAGGTGCGCGGCGGCATCAGCCGCCAGCCGCTCGAGCGCACCGACGCCTCGGGAGCGCTCCTGGCCGAGTACGCCGCCTGCGCGCGCGCCGCCGGCCTCGGCGCCGACGAGGCGCCGCTCATCGGCGGCGGCTCCGACGCCAACACCGTCGCCGCCGCCGGCGTCCCCGCCATCGACGGCCTCGGCCCGCGCGGCAAGGGCTTCCACACCGTCGACGAGTTCATCGAGCGCGCGACCCTGCTGCCGAAGACCGCCGCGCTGGTCCGCTTCCTGGCCGGCCGCGCGCGCTGAACCCTGGTAGATCGCTCGGCCGTCGAAGTGCTGCACCTCGAGCGTCGCGATGTCGACGCCATCGAGGCAGCGGACGTTGATGGCGGCGATCAACGTGCCGTCGGGGCGCTGGCCGCGCGCGAACGAGCTCACGCCGCAGCTCGCGCAGAAAAGATGGTCGATCACCTTGCGCCTACGCGGCCGATGTCGAGCGCGTCGACGCCTTGGCGCGCGCCCCCAGCGCCGCCTTGGTGTACTTCGACGGCATCTCGTGCCCGACGACAGCGGCGAGCTTCGACGAGCAGGCCACCAGCGCGTCGAGATCGATGCCCGTGCTCGATGCCCATGCCGTGCAGCATGTAGACCACGTCCTCCGTCGCCAGGTTGCCGCGAGGCGCCGGGCGCGTAGGGACAGCCGCCCAGCCCACCGACGCGGTGTCGACGGTGGTGATGCCCATGCTCGACGGCGACGAGCACGTTCGCCAGCGCCGTGCCGCGCGTGTCGTGGAAGTGCACCGCGATCTCCTCGATCGGCGCCATCCGCCAGCACGTCGCTCGAGCACGTCGCGCACCTGCCGCGGCGTGGCCACGCCGATGGTGTCGCCGAGCGAGACCTGGTAGCACGCCGAGCGCCGCGCAGCTCCGCGACACAGCTCGACCACCTTGCTTCGGGTCGACCGCGCCCTCGTACGGGCAGCCGTACACCGTCGAGACGTAGGCGCGCACGCGCACGCCCGCCGCCAGCGCCGGCGGCGATGACCTCCTCGAACGCGGCCAGCGTCGTCGGCGATGGTCTTGTTCACGTTCTTCTTGTTGTGCGTCTCGGACGCCGACAAGAAGACCGCCACCTCCTTCATGCCGGCGTCGAGCGCCGTGTCCAGGCCCTGTCGGTTGGGCACCAGGCACGAGTAGACGACGCCCGGCTTGCGCTTGATGCCGCGCGCGCACCTCGGCGGCGTCGGCGAGCTGCGGGATCCACTTCGGGTTGACGAAGCTGGTGATCTCGATGCGCTGCAGGCCCGTCGCCGACAGCGCGTCGATCATGGCGATCTTGTCGTCGGTCGGCGATCGGCCGCGCTTCGTTCTGCAGGCCGTCGCGCGGGCCGACCTCGTAGATCGTCACGCTCTTGGGAAACTGCTCGAGCATCTGGTCTCGATCTAAGTCTAAACGAAGAGGGATGCCATGAGCTCGTCCGTGACGTCGACGAGCGTGTCGACGACCCGGTCGGCCTCGTCCTGCGGCTGGCGGGCGAAGTTGCCGGCGCGCACCCCGATCACGCGCATGCCGGCCGCCCGCGCCGCGCGGATTCCGGCCGTCGAGTCCTCCAGCACCAGGCACTCGGCGGGCGCGATCTCGAGCCGGGTCGCCGCTAGTAAGTATCCGTCTGGAAAGGGCTTTCCTCGCGCCGTGTCCTCGGCGCCGAGGAACCAGGGGAAGCACCCGAGGAGGTCGAGCGCGCGCAGCACCGCCTCGACCTCGTCGCGGCTCGAGCCCGAGACCACCGCGCTCGGGTGGCGCGCGGTGAGACGCCGCACCGTGTCGACGGCGCCGGGCAAGACGTCGAGCCCCTCCTCTTCGACGATGCGCACGCGCTCTTTGCCGGCCGCGTGCATCAGCTCCTCGTAGCCGAGCTTGACGCCGCCGTTGTTGACGAGGTGGTGGTAGATCTCGTGCCAGCCGTGACCGATGACGAAGGCGCGCTCTTCGTCGCTGAGCGGCCGCCCTGCGCGCTCAAGAACGCGCGCCACCGCCTCGGCGTTCTGCCGCTCGGTATCGGCGAGGGTGCCGTCGAGATCGAAGAGGACCGCGCGCAGCATCACTTCGTGCAGTCGCCGGTGCGCTGCCCCGAGATGTGTTGGATGATCTTCATCTTGCCGCCGCCGCCGCGCGGATCGTTCATCTCGACCGTCATCGTGCCGGTGTACGCGTCGCCCGAGTAGACGATCTCGCCCGCGCCGGTCTGCGTGCCGCCGTGCTTGTGGCAGACCAACTTGTAGGTGACCTTGTTGCCGGCGATCTTCACGTCCGCCGGATCGCAGTCCTTGTTCTGCTCCTTGATCGACTGCTTGGGATCGGCCGCCTCGGCAGGCGTGATGCACTTGTCGAACGACTGGGGCGGCGGCGTCACCGGCAGGCCCGGCATCTCGGTGGTGACGGTCAGGTGCCAGTTGCCCGGCTTCTGCGGGCCCTTGGCGAACGCGACGACGGAGCCGAACAGTGCCGCGACGAGGACTACCTTCTTCATGAGCTCTCCTGTCTTCAGTTAGCCGATCTGGCCGCCGATGGCGGTCGGCGCCGCTGCGAACATCGCCCGCACGACGTCGTTGATGCGGTGTTGCGTGTTGATGAGCAGCGTCAGCCGCGCCGCCGCGGGCGAACGATCCTGCAGCGTCTTGTGCATGACGCGCAGCTGGCCGACCCACTCGGCGTGCTGCGGCAGCTGCGTCAGCCGCTGGTGCACCAGCTTGATCTCGACGTAGATCGCGACCTGCAGCTCGAACAGCATGGCGAAGAGATCGATGGCGCTGCGCGTGTCGGTCAGCTCGGCGGCGTGCACCGCGCTCATGCCGATGGCCTGGTGCAGCGCGTCCTGCGCCGCCTCGATGCGCCCGCCGCGATACATGACGCCGAGCGCCTGGCGCGCCCCGGCGAGCATGGAGGTGAGCGCGAGCTGCATCGCCGAATCGATCCCCGAGCCGGCGCGGCCGGCGCGCAGCACGAAGCGCAGATCGATCTCGTTGGGCTTGGGGGCCTGCGGATCGACGGCGTCGGTGAGCGCGCGCACGTCCTTGTCCAGGAGCACGCGGGCGATCTCGACCTCGCGGCCGATGCTGGGCAGAAGCGGCGTCACGTCCACCTCGCAGCCTTCGAGCACTCGACGGTGGCCGCGCACCGCCAGGTTCTGCTTGTACGAGATGAAGTCGGTCAGCTCCTCGGTGTAGCGCGCGATGACGTAGATGGTCTGCGGCAGCTTGAGCCCCTCGGTGCGCACCTGCTTGATCTGCGTGTCCCAGAGGATGAGCTCGTTGCCGCTGCCGTCGATGGCGCAGCCGGGTTGCACCTCGATCGAGAGATCGCCGCGGCCGGTGACGCACATTTCGCCGGCGTAGCCGACGACGACCCCGGGGCCGTGGCAGCGCATGTTGTGCCAGCGGTGCTTGTCGAGACGATAGGTCTCGTTGTCGATCCAGTCGGTGTAGTAGGTGACGAGCCCTTTGAAGAAGTTGAGGCGCTTGAACCCGGGCTGCCCCCCCGAGGGCTCGGACACTATCGCACCGCGCGCGAGCTGCGTCTCGGCGCGCCCTTTAGGCTCGCTGCACTCGCCTCCCGGGCGCGACCCACCCGCGACTCCACACGCGCGCTCATGGGCGCGATGGTAGCACGTGCTAAGCTGGCGCCGCGCCGCCCGGGTGGCGAAATCGGTAAACGCAGAGGACTTAAAATCCTCAGATCCGAAAGGGTCGTGCCGGTTCGACTCCGGCCCCGGGCACCCCGCTTTCCTGCCGCGTCAAGACCATAGGGCGGCGATGATAGAACGTCACGCGTGATCGGGGACACTTGTCGGACCAGCGACGGCGTGGTTACCTGCGCGGCATGTCCACCGCCGCCCCGTCTTCGAGGACTCCCGCGGCGCCGCGCGGCGCCGACGCCACCGACGACGCCGACGTCAACGCCCTGCTCGATGCGGCGCACGTGCCGCTCGCCGTCTCGGGCGCCGCCGCCGCGCTGGCCGGCGCCGGCCTCGTCGTCGCCCTGCTCGGCGCCCAGAACCTGACGCTGGTGAGCTGGGTCGGAGCCTATGCGCTCGTGCCGTGGGCGCTCCTGGTCACCGGCGCCGCCGCCATCGCCGTCGCGGCCAAGCTGATGCACGCGCGCCGCTGGACGCTCGTACCCGCGTTCGCGCTCGCCATCGTGCTCACGCTCGGCTCCATCGGATTCTTCGCGGTCTCGTCGGCGGCCGGGCTGTTCACGCCGCTGAGCCTGCTCGCCGTCGGCGGCGGCGTCACCGCCATCGTGTTCGTGGCCCTGGCGGTGCGGCCGTTTCGCCGCGTCGCCGCCACCCGGCGCCGCCTACGCGACGCCGGGTTCGATCTCGACCTCTAAGGTCAGGCTCTCATGATTCATCACCTCTCCGCGCTTGGTTGAGCAAGCAGCGTCAGTGTCGCCGGTAGGCGCCGAGGGGCCGCGGGCGGTCGTCGGAGCGGTCTTGCCGGGACGGGCCCGCTACGCCGGCGGCCTTACCGGCCGGCGGCACGTCCGGGCCCTCGGCTCGTCGCTGGCGTCCGCCCTGCGGCCGGAGCGCTCCTCGACGCCCGGCAAGACGGCTCCGACGACCGCCCGCTCTATGGGCTCGTGGGAACCTTCAGCCAAGCACGTCGGACGAAGCGGCGTTCCGCAGCACAGGCAAGGGGGCTAATCGAGCACGGCGGTGCGGTGGCGAGGACTGTTTGAGCCCAGCGGGGCAGTGCGCGCGGAGCCGGACGTGGCGCGAAGGTTGGGCTAGAGCGTCTGCAGGTAGGCGACGAGGTCGGCGATCTGCGACGCCGTCAGCTGCGAGGTGGCGCCGTGCAGGTTGCTGGTGCTGCCGCAGGTGGTGAAGCGATCGGTCAGCGTCGCGGCACAGCCGTTGTGCAGAAACGGCGCGCGCCAGCCGAGGCCGACGAGCCGTGGCACCTGGAACGCGCCGCCGGTGCCGACATCGACGGTGGCGTTGTCGGTCAACTGGGGCCCGCTGTGGCAGCTGGCGCACGCGCCCTGCGTGGCGTCCTGGAACAGCGCCTGGCCGCGCGACACCGCCGCCGCGTCGGGCGCCGGTGATTGCGGCAAAAGCGGAATCGCGTTGATCCAGCCGAGCAGCGCCTGCTTCTGATTGCTGTCCAGCACCGGCCCCGCCATGCGCTGCAGGTACACCTCTCCGACGAGAGCATCGAAGTTTGCCAGATCGCCGCCCCAGTGGAACGGCTCGGTGCCGCCCACGTGGCCGCGCAGCGACTGCGTACGCCGCGGCCCGATCTTGTCGAACTCCCAGACGCGCGCGTCCTCTCCGCCCTCGGGATGGCACGACGCGCACGCGATGTTCGCGCCCGAGTTCGAGTGGAACACCGCCCAGCCGGTGTCGGCGCGGCTGTCGCTCGACAGGTTGACCGTCGCCAGCACGCCGCCGAACTGCCCCACCTTCTGCAGGCTCGCCGGCTCGCGCGTCTGCACCCACAGCGCCTCGCTGGCGTCGTAGGCGAGCGCGATCGGCTCGCCGGCGACGTTGATGATGTTGCCGTTCTGCTCGCAGCCGCCGCCGACGCCGCCGTCGAACGCAGGGCCGCCGCCCATGTCCGGCGGTCCGCCGGGGACGACGATCTCGCTCTTCGACATCAACGACACCTGCCCGAGCCCGGGCGTATGCGCGTTGCCCGCCGAGATCACGGCGATGGTCTGCGCGTTGGGCGCGTACGAGAAGTCGACCGGCAGGACGACGCTGCCCACGGCCATCGATGACGTCGCCAGCGTCGAGCCGTCGATGAGGCTGACGGCGCTCTGCACGATGCCGCCGCAGCCGCCGCCGGTGCCACCGTATCCGCCTTGCGTCGTCTGCACCGGCCCGACGATGCCGCGCTGGTGCGCCAGGCCCACCTGCCCGCCCGGCAACGCCATCATTCGCCACGCCACCGACGGCGAGAACTCGCCACTGATATCGAAGGAGTGCGGCAGATCCAGGCGCCGCGCCACGGTACCGTCGGCGTTGAGCACGATCACCTGCGCCGCGCGGAACGTCGACACCCACAGCTGCGTGCCGACCACGACCACGTCGCGCAGGTCGCGCTCGAGCGTGATGGTGCGTACCGCGTCACCGCCAGCTGCCGGCAGCGACACCAATTCGCCACCGGCGCAAGCGACGTGCACGCGATCCGTCGCCGCCTCGTAGGCGATGCCGCGCGGCGCCGGGCACACCGCCTTGCGCTCGGTCACCGCCGCCGTCGCCGGATCGAGGGTCGCCACCGCACCGCCACGGCGCAGGATCAGATGCACCTTGCCCGCGGCGTCCTGGACGGCGCGGCCGGGCTCGTCACCGGCCGCGAGCGGCACCGTCGCGGTCAGCGCCGCATTGGTGACGTCGACGAGGTACGCCTGATCGCGATCGGGATCGGCCGCCAGCGCCGTCTTGCCGTCCGCCAGCATGAGCAGCGTGCCACCCGACAGCGCCGGCGGCGGTGTGGCCGCGCTCACCGTCGGTCCGAATTGCGGCTGCGGCCCACCGGGCACGGGAAAGCCGAGGTCGATGCTGCCGCCGAACGGGGGATCGCCGGGGTTCGTGTTCGCGCGCTCCACCCCCGAGCATCCAAGCGCCGCCATGGACAAGACTGCCACTCCCACCAGGATCTTCATGAGCTCCCTCCGCGCCGCGCTCGCGTTTGCATTTGCCGTGCACACACGCGCTGCCAATCAGTATTGGGAGTTGCCCCGCCGATCCTTCACTCGAACGGCGAATTTCGGACAGGAATGTCGCGAACCTGTCGCGACGTCTGCCGGCAGCAGTCGATCGGTTGCACCCGCCGGAGCGCCCCCGGGGGGGATGTGCGCCTCCGACGGGAGTTCAAGTAGTTAACGCGCGCTTTTTCGGCGTCGTCCTTGCTTCTATAGATGGGCCATGCGCGCTGCCCTCCTCGTAGCTCTCCTCGCCGGTTGCGGCGCCGCACCGGAAATCGGCGCCACCAACGCGGCGGTCGGCGAGGTCGACAGCGGCTATCCGTCGCCCTGGGAACGCGCGCTGTTCATGGCCGCGAACCGCGCGCGCAGCGATCCGTCGACGGTAAAAGGCTCGGCGTCGACGATCTACCCGGCACAGGCACCGCTGGTGTTTCACAAGGACCTCGCGCGCTCGTCGCGCTTTCACGCGACCAACCTCGAGACCGGCATGGCGCCGCTCATGCACCCATCGCCCTGCACGCTGAAGACGGACGTGGGCACGTCGGGCTGCGATGGCAACCCATCGTGCGCATGCACGACCGGGGCAACTTGCAACAGCTGCGGCACCTGCGCCAACGGGACCGATCCGTTCGTGCGGATCCAGTATTTCTACACGCCGGGTGGAAGCGGCGAGGTCGCCGCCGCGGGTTATCAGGATCCGTGGGGCGTCATGGACGGCTGGGTCGACGAGGCCGCCGGGCAAGACGGCCATCGCATGATCGTCGACGGCGGCAGCTATGGCCTGGTCGGCTTCGGCCACGCCGAAGGCCAGAGCGGCGCCTGCTGGCCGACCTTCGACGTCGGCGACTTCGCCAGCGCCAAGCCGGCGCCGGCCAAGATCGCGAGCGCCGCCCCCAAGCCCATCGGCGGCAGCGCCGGGACCTTCCGCATCTACGCCACCTGGACCGATCCGGCGAGCGGCGCGCCCATGGACCTCAGCGCCAGCGTCGACGGCAAGTGCACGACGCTGACCAAAGAGCTCGGCGATCCCAAGCTCAACGCGACCTACTACGCCGACGTGCCGCTGACGGCGGGCTGCCATCCGGTGTTCGTCGTCGGGCATGACGCCGGCGGCGCACGCGTCGCCTATCCGACCACGACCGCGTTCACCATCGCCGTCGGCGGCGGCAGCTGCGCCGTCGAGATGGCGCAGCCCGCCAGCGACTGCGACGCCGGCAGCGGCGTCGACGGCGGCGCGGGCGGCACCGGCGGCGCGGGCGGCGGCGGCGCGGGTGGCACCGGTGGCGCAGGCGGCGGCGGCGGCGGCACCGGGACGGGCGGCGGTGGCGGCACCGGCGGCTCCGGCGGCGGCGGCGCGGCCGACAACCCCGGCGGCACGCAGGGCGCGCCCAGCGGCGGCTGCGCGATGGCGCTGGCCTCGCCGACGCGCGGCCGCGACCTCGGCGTCGCGGCGCTCTACGTCCTCGGGCTGGCGGGCTTCGTCACTCGGCGGCGAATGTCGCGTCGAGGCCGGTGAGCGGTGGCCGGACGTAGACCCGTTCGCGCCAGATGCGCCCGTCGGGGGCGCGGACCTCGACGCGACAGCGCTCGTAGCCGGCGACCTCGACGCTCACCGGCACGTGGCCGACCTCTTCGCCGTCCAGGAGCACCTCGGCGTCGGGGACGTTGCTGGTGACGTGGACGGTCGCGCGCGGGCGTTCCAGACGTACGTTGGCACGACCGGGCGCTTCGACATCGAGATGCGCCGTCGCGTAGCGCGGGCGTGACAGGTCGACGACGTGCGACCCGGGGGCCACGTGTAGCGTCAGCGGCGTGTGACCGACCCTCTGGCCGTCGATGCTGACGCTGGCGGCGGGCTCGGCGGCGATGACCAAGGGTGCGTCCTCGCCGGTGGCGCGCGCGATCGCCGGCCCCCGCGGCGGCGCCGTCGGTCGCGGCAGCGGTGTCGGCCGCGGCGTTGTCGTCGGTGGCGTCGGCGTTCGTCGCGGCGGCGTCGTCCGCCGCAGCGGCGTCGTCGCCGGTCGCGCCGGCGTCGCCGTCGCGGCGATCGATGGCGGCGAGAACGCGTTCAGCGCCCGATCGAGCTCGCGCGTGGCGTGGATGACCGCCACGATCGCCACGCCGCCCGTCGCCAGCCCGATGACGAACGGCACCCAGGACGGCGGCCGCCGTCGCCGTCGTCGCGGCGCCGCCATGCGCACCGTGTGGAACGCCACCGCCGCCGGCCCGCGCCGCAATGCCGGCAGGCCGTTGCGCTCGATCGACCAATCGACGAAGTAGGCCAGCGCCGCTTCGGAGACATCGCCGAACGGGTTGGCCGGCAGCACCAGCTCGCGCTCGACCGACCGGGTGTGCCAGGTCCGCGCGCGGCTCATCGACGGCACGCCCACCGAAGGCGTCGAGCGCGCGCGCTGCTGCCCCATGGCCTCCACGACTCGCGCCGAGGCTTCGTCGAGCGCGACGAAGCGCAAGAGCATGCCACGCGGCATGCGGTTCGACGGCTCGGCGTGCGCCTCGATCACGGTGCCGGTGCCGTGGATCACGGCGCGACCATCGGAGAGATCGACGCGAAATTGCACGAGGCTGCCGGTGGCCTCGACCGCGTCGGTGGCGATGAAGATGCGATCATCGTCGACGAAGCGGCAATATCGTTCGACGAATTCGCCCACCGTGACGCAATCGACACCGATGCGCACACGCACCTGCGGAACGAGGGGTGTGTAGTCCTCGTCCCCGCCGGAGCTGTAGACGACCCCCGCCCCCATGACCGTTCAACGTAGCAAACCTGCGTCATCACAGCCATGGCGTGACCGCGCTACCGGAGACTGGTGCTTACAACCGCGGCATGCGAATGGTTCGACCGCTCCTGGTGGCGATCGTGCTCGGCGCCGGCGGTTGCAGCCCGCCGCGCAGCTCTACGACGACCTCTCCGAGCGTGACCGGCATGACCGGGCTCGGCGGCGACGATCCTGGCGGCGCTCCCATGACGACGCCGCTGCCGCGCACGCCCGATCTCGTATGGAACGAAAACCAGCAGCCGGGCGACAGCGGCTGGCAGGCCGACAACGCCGCCGGCGATCCCGCGTTCGCGATGTACGTGCGGCCGCAGTCGCTGTTCGCCGGCGACACCCTCGCCGTGCAGGTGTCCGCCAGCGCGCCCGCAGGTGCGAGCTGGCAGGTCTATCGCCTCGGCCACTATGGCGGAGCCGGCGGGCGCAAGCTGGCCGAAGGCACGACGACGATCGCTGTTGCACCGTCGCCGACGCTCGATCCCTCCACCGGCCTCGTCGAGTGCCGCTGGCCCAAGACCTTCTCGGTAGCGATCGGCGCCGATTGGCCGAGTGGCGTGTATCTGGCGCGGGTCGAGCTCGCCGACGGCACTGCGCGCTTCGCGCCGTTCATCGTGCGCGATCGACGCCCCGTCGACGTGCTCGCCGTCGTGCCCACGAACACCGACGAGGCGTACAACGAGTGGGGCGGCGAGAGCCTGTACCTCGACAGCCGCTACGGCCTGGCCGCGGGCCACGCGTACGAGGTGTCGTTCGATCGCCCGTTCGATGGCGCCGGGCAGGGCGGCTATTTCCTCTACAGCGCCATGCCCACGATCGAATATCTGGAGGCCAACGGCTACGACGTCGCCTACGCCACCGATCACGACGTGCACCAGGACTCGTCGCTGCTCGGGCGCGCGCGCCTGGTGATGGTGCTCGCGCACGACGAGTATTGGTCGCGCACCATGCGTGATCACTACGAAGCGGCGCGCGCGGCCGGCGTGTCGCTGGCGTTCCTCGGCGCCAACATCGGCTTCTGGCAGATGCGCTACGAGCCCGGCGCCGACGGCATGGCCGACCGGCGCATGATCGGATACAAGGAGGCGGCCAGCCTCGATCCGCTCAGCGGCAGCGACAACGCCGACGTCACCGCGGCGTTTCGCAGCGACATCTTGAAGCGGCCGGAGAACGCGCTGCTCGGCGTCATGAGCGGAGATTGGCACTTCGTCGACTTCCCCTGGCGCGTCAGCAACCCGAGCCATTGGCTCTACGCCGGGCTCGGCCTGCACGCCGGCGACCGCATCCCCGGCCTGGTCGGGCTCGAGAGCGACTTCACCCAACCCAACGGCGCCACCCCCGCCGGGATCGCGATCGTCGCCGCCTCTCCGACGGTGAGCGGCGACTACGAAGCGACCAACGACGAGGGGCAGGCGACGGTATACGAGCCGCAGGCGGGCTCGTTCGTCTTCGCGGCGGCGTCGATCCGCTTCCCGGCGACCCTGTCGGGGCCGCGGGCGCAGGTGGACGCGCAACGGATCGTGCGCAACCTGATCGCGCACGCGGGCGGCGCGCCGGTGGCGCCCGAGGACACGCTCGGGGCCGCCGACGGCTGGGCGGCGGCTGACCTGTCGCGCGCCCCGGCGTCGCTCGACGTCATCGCCGGCGCCGTGGGCGACTGTCGCGCCGTCGATGGCGCAGGAGCGGCGGCGCGCTTCGCCGCGCCCACGGGCCTGGCGCTGCTCGCCGACGGCACGCTCGTCGTCGCCGACGCCGCCGCCCACCAACTGCGACGCGTCGCCGCCAGCGCCGATCGCACGGTGGCGCCCTTCGCCGGCTCGGGCGCCAGCGGCGACGCCGACGGGGCCGCCGCGGCCGCGAGCTTCCACGCCCCGTGGGCGCTGGCCGCCGCGCCCGACGGCAGCGTCTGGGTCGCCGATCGCATCGGCGGCAGCGTGCGCCGCGTCGCCGACGACGGCAGCGTCACCACGATCCTGCGCCCACCCGACGTCGCCGCGCCGGGCGGTCTCGCCGTCGACGGCGACGGTACGGCCTACGTCGTCGACGCGAAGATCGGCGGGCTCACCATCGTGCGCCCGGGCGGCGTCGTCGAGCATCCGGCGCTGGCGGCGGGCACGTTCCTCACCGGCGCCCTCGCCGACGGCAGCGGCGACCTCTACCTCGCCGACAGCGGCCGCTGCCAACTGCTCGAGCGCGCCGCCGACGGCACGCTCACCACCCTCGCCGGCGCCCCCGGCTTCGCCGACGGGCCCCTCGGCAAAGCCCGGCTGTGCCCGCTCGGCCAGCTCGCCCGCCGCGACGGCGAGCTCCTCGTGGGCGACGGCGGCAACGATACCGTGCGCATCGTCGACAGCAGCGCCGGCGTGGTGCGCTCGCTGGCCACGCCGGGGGCGGCGTTGGTGCACCCGCTCGGCGTCGCCGTCGATGCCACGCGCCGCCTCGTCTACGTCGCCGACACCGGCAACTGCGTGGTGCGCGCCGCCGCCTACTGACGCGGCAGCTGAAAATTTTTGCGACCGCGGTCGCCGCGACCGACGATGGCCAAGATGCTGCGCGCCGCGCTCCTCGCCGCCCTGATCGCCACCGCCGCTTCGGCCGCGGTTGCCGACGAACCGGGACCTCCGCTCGCGGTCGCCGTCGGTGCCGGGGCGAGCGTCGCCATCGCCCCGCTGCTCGCCGGCGGCGTGCTGTTCGCGTCGAGCAGCGACGACGGCCTGCGCCGCACCGGGGTCTACGTCGCCATGAGCGGTCTGGCACTGGCACCGGCGGTCGCGCATCTGGCGGTGCGCGAGTACAAGCGCGCCGCCATCTTCGCCGCGCTGCCGTTCGCCGCGCTGCTGACCAACGTCGTCGTCTTCCAGCTCGACCCGCAGGTGACGACCCTCGGATCGGCCGGATCGCGCACCACCTTCGGCGTCGCGCTCACCGCCGCCGCGCTCGGAGCCACGGTCGGCCTGGCCGATACCTTCGGCGCCTCCGATCGCTGGCGCGCCCGCCATCGCGTCATGATCGCCCCCGCCGTCACCGCCGGAGGCGGGGGCCTGGCGCTGGGAGCGCAATTTTGAGGGCCTCATTGCGCTTCCGCCGGCTGCTCCTCCTCGTGCTCCTGGGTTGGCCGACCGGCTGCGCGATCGTGCCGCAGAACCGCCGCGTCCACCTCGCCGATCCGATCATGGCGCTCGACGACGAGCCGCTCGACGCCTACCGCAAGCAGAAGCTCTACGGGGTACGCGAGGGCGCCGCCGGCGGCGACGGCGTCCCGGCCGGCGGCGGCTGCGGCTGCCAGTGACGCGGGCGCTCGCGTGCAGCCTCGCGCTCGTCGCGGTCGCGGTCGCGGTCGCCGCCGGCGCGCGCGCCGACGAGCCGCTCGCCACCGACGCCATCTTCGGCCCGCCCCGCCCCTACTCGATCGAATCGGTGACGACGCGCTACAGCCACTTCGCCCAACAGGGCCATGGCTACCAATCGCAGGCGGGCGGCCCGCCCGGCTCCGAAGAGATGACCGTCGAGCAGCCGCAACTGGAGGTGGTCGCGCACCAGGGCGCGAGCATCACGCACCGGCTGTGGGTGCCCATCGACATCATCACCGCCGCCTCGCCCGACGCGCTCGACGCCGTCTCCACCGCCTCGCGCACCAACGAAGCCGGCTCGGTCCAGCTAGCCTCGACCTGGCAGGCGACGCGCACCACCGCCGCCACCGTGCTCGGCGGCTTCCACCTCGAAGAGCCTTATCGCTCGTGGAATCTCGGCGTCACGCTGGCGCACAGCTTCGCGGACGACAACGCGGTCGTCGCCGCCAGCGTCAACCAGTATGTCGACTGGCTCGACACCTTCGACATCATCGGCACCCGGCTCGAGCGCGCCGGCCGCTCGTCGACGAACCTGAACCTCGGCGTCACCCAGCTCCTGTCGCCCACGACCGTCGGCCACCTCGACTACGGCGTGACGCTACAGAACGGCACCCTGGGCAACACCTGGAACGCGGTGCCGCTGGCCACGGGCACGCTCGGCGACGAGCGGCTGCCCGGCTTTCGCCAGCGCCACGCCTTCGTCGGCCGGCTGGCGCAGTGGCTGCCGTGGCGCGGCGCGCTCCACCTCTACTACCGCTTCTACGTCGACGACTGGGGCTTGTTGGCGCACACCGCCGAGGCCGAGCTCTACCAGCGCGTCGGCCCGTGGCTATGGCTGCGCGCCACCTATCGCGTGTACCAGCAGAACGGCGTCTCCTTCTTCACGACCGCGGCGCCGCCCGCCGCCGCGCTGCGCTCGGCCGACAGCGATCTGGCGCCGTTCGTCGCCCAGACCTTCGGCGGCGCAGTCGGCGTCGACCTGCGCCGGATCCCGCGCCTGCGCGCGCTCACCGCCGACTTCAGCTACGAGCGCTACGTGCGCACCAACGATCTCCACGTCGACATCTTCTCGATCGGCCTCGGCTTCCGCTTCTTCTGATGTGATAAAGTCACGCCAGTGCGCGCCTTGTCGCTGGCCCTGCTCGTCGCCGCCTGCGCTCCCGCGACCCCCTTGCCAGGTTCGTCCTCGCCGGCGACGGCGGGCGCGCTGCCGCCCATCGAGCTGCGCACGCTCGATGGCCGCCCGGCGCGCCTCGACGAGGTGGTGCGCGGCCGCCCCGCGCTGGTGAGCCTGTGGGCGACCTGGTGCGACGCCTGCGCGCGCGAGTTCGACGCGCTCGCCCGCCTGCACGAGGCGACCCGCAACGCGGGCGCGGCGGTGGTCGCGGTGGCCGTCGGCGAGCCGCACGCCGCGGTGGCCGCCTTCGTGCAGCGGCGGGCGCTGCCCTACGCGCAGCTGGTCGACGAGCACTTCGTGCTCGCGGACGCGCTCGGCCAGAGCCGCGTGCCGGCGACGGTGGTGCTCGATCGTGGCGGGCACATCGTCTATCGCGGCGGCGCCTTCGACGAGGCGGCGCTGGCGGCCTTCCGGCGCGCGCTCGCCGGCGGCGTGACCCCGGCCACTGGACGAGATCGCGCCGCGGCGCGATGATGGCTTCATGCGCACCACGCTGGCCGCCACGTTTGCCCTGCTGCTCGTCGGTGCGCCCGCAGTGGCGCGTGCCGATCTCGGGGGCTGCCTGGCCGGACCGAACGATCAGGCGCCCTGCTCCGTCAGCGGCACGCCCGCCGCGCTGCTCGGCGCCATCGCCGCACCGGTCCTGATCGCCGGCGCCGCCGTCTCGATCGCCGACGAGCTCAGGCGCAAGACCGAGGAGCGTGCGCCCGACGGCAGCGCCGTCGCACCCGCG
The DNA here is from genome assembly GCA_963816965.1 of uncultured delta proteobacterium. GTDB lineage: Bacteria > Myxococcota_A > Polyangia > Palsa-1104 > Palsa-1104 > JAQBQH01. The sequence continues at coordinate 335,961 of CAWFMP010000004.1, read as the reverse complement.
GCCAGGCGCGGGCGCGCGCCGAGCCTGGCGCTCGTGCCCGACCCACCCGATCCCTATCGCGCGCGCGCCAGCAACAAAGAGGCGCGCAAGCCGCCGAACGCGGCCTTCCGGTTCAACGAGGCCGCCACCAACGTCACCACCGTCGTCGCCGGCGCCATGGTCCTGGGCGCGGTCGTCGCCACCATCGTCCAGGGCGCGCACAAGTAGCGCGCCGCGTCCCGCCCCGGGGTCAGGCCTGGACCAGGGGCCCCTCTCATGATTCATCACATCTCGGTGCGAGCCCGCGAAGGGTTCCGCTTTCAAACCCGCGTCGCATCGAGAGCGCGCCAAAGCGCCTCGTCTGGCTCCTCTCGCACTTCCCCGCTGGGCTCAAACAGTCCTCGCCACCGGACCGCCGTGCTCGATTCCACCCCTTGCCTGTGCTGCGGAACTCGCCCAGCGGGGCAGTGCGCGCGGAGCCTCTGTGCTCGTCCAAGAACCGGACGGTCGCAGCGGGTGGAGAGGCTGCTCTCGACGACGCGTGAGCTTCGGCAATCGTGCGAGGCTAAAGGCTCCGACGACCTCCCGCGGCCCCTCAACCGGCGCGACTGACGCTGCCTGCTCAATCAAACGCGGAGATGTGATGAATCATGAGAGGGGCCCCTAGTGGCACTGGTGGTCGCTGCCGCAGCTCTTGCCGGTCGGACAGGCGCCGCAGTCGAGCACCGCCGAGCAGCCGTCGCTGATGAGGCCGCAGTCCTTGCCTGCCGTGCAGGTCTTCGGCGCGCAGGCCATGCCGGCGCCGCACACGTTGGGCATCTTGTTGCCGCCGTTGCCGCCCCCGCAGCTCCGTCCCGACGGACAGCTCGCGCCGCAGCTCTCGACGCCGCCGCAGCCGTCTGGAATGGTGCCGCAGTTGCGGGTGCCGCAGCTGACCTCGGTCGCGCAGCCGCACTCGTGCGGCGTGCCGCCGCCGCCGCAGCTCTTGCCCATGGAGCACGAGTTGCCGCAGTCGACGGTGCCGCCGCAGTTGTCGGGGATGACGCCGCACGACTCCGCGCCACAGCTCGTCTTCATGCACGAGGCGAAGTCGTCGCCGGCGAAGTCGAAGCTCCCGGCCAGGTCGGCGGCAGCGCCGCCGTCATCGCCGCCACCGACCGCCGGCGCGAGGTAGCAGTGCCGGTCGGCGGGGTGGCAGAAGTAGCGCGGCGGGCATAGATCGTTGGTGCCGCAGGCGACCGCGCCGTCGCCGAGATTGGGCGTGAAGCAGCCCGCGAGAAGGATCGTCAGGGCCCACGCGGACGAGGCGCGCACGCCGCCATTATACGGCCTACTCGGGGAAGTACGAACGGATCATCTGAAAGAAGCTGTTCGGCCCCGGGCGATCGGGCTCGCCGCCGATGGTCCAATAGGTGATGCCGCCCAACCCCGCCGCCTTGGCCGCGGCGACCTTCTCCTCGTGCGACGCCAGGTCGTCGAAATAGACGTGGCCCTGCGAGGACATCCCGTTGGGCGCGCGGCCGGCGGCGATGGTCGTGCCGTTGGTGAACGGGCAGCTGCTCATGTGGTTCGTGGTGGTGGCGTAGCTGCCGCCGACGAGGTTGATGCAGTCCATCGAGCTGCCGAACCAGGTGGTCACGCCGCTGTCGCTGCCGGCGAGGCCGTAGTTGGGCAGCCCGAGGATGAACTTGCCGGCGCGGCTGCCGCCGCCGATGGTGTCGATGTACGCCAGCACCTGCTGGATCCAGCCGAGCGGCGCCACCGGTCCCGGGTGCGAGCCGAGGTAGTGGAAGTCGTAGCCCATGACGTGAAGCTGATCGGCCGCCGCCGAGAGCGCCTCGTAGTCCCATTGGCTGTACTTCGCGCTGGTCAGGCCGCCGACGGCGAACGAGAGCGTCTTGCCCGCGGCGTGCAGCTTGTCGCTCAGTTCCTGGGCGAAGCGCGAGAAGGCTGCCCGGTCACTGTCCGGCAGGTGCTCGTAGTCGAGGTCGATGCCGTCGTAGCCCTTTTGGGTGACCAGGCTGACGATGGCCGCCTCGTGCTGCGCGCGCAGCGTGTCGTCGTTGATCATCTGCGACGCCCACGTCGGGCTGCGAGCCGTCGGCGGCGGCGATGGTCGGGATCAACAGCGTGCGCTTGCCGCCCGCGGTGGTGTTGGACAGCACCAGCGTCGAGCCTTCGCCGTAGGACGGTTGGAACGTGGTCGTCGACGCCAGCGAGTACCACATCGGGTGCACGGCGTCGTATTCCGCGGCGTGGGCGACGAAGTCGAGATAGTTCGGATCCTGCTCGATCGGCACCCAGCCGGTCGCCATCAGCCAGCCGCAGAAACGGTGCTGGTTCGCCGTCGGAACCGGGGGCGTCGTCGTCGTCGCGGTCGGCGTCGTGAAGGTCGCGTCCGGCGAGTAGACCACGTTGGCGCCCGCATCCTCGGAGCGCACTCGATAGTGGTAGGTCGTGCCCGGCATCAGATCGATGACCATGATCGAGTGGCTGGTCGAGGTCGCCGGCGCGTAGACGCTCCACGAGCCGTAGCTCGCGTCGCCGCCGTACTGCACCTGCCCGTCGGTGGGCACGTTGGTCGTCCAGCTCACCGTGGCGGCGCTGCCCGCCGCGGCGGGCTGCGCCATCACGCCGGAGACGAAGGTGTCACCGCCGTTGGCCGTCGGCGCGTCGATGCTGATCCGCGCGTCGTTGACCGCCGCGTCGGCGTCGATGAGCGCGGCGCTGGCGACCAGCGGATACTGTGGCGTCACGGTGCTCGCGTACAGGGCGACCCCGTTCTTCGAGTAGGTCACGATGCCTCCGGCGACCGCGACGCGCAGCTTGTCGCCGGTGACGATGCTGTCGTCGGCCTGCCAGACGCCGCGCTCGTAGACGTCGCCGTGCCCGGCCTGCAGGCGGAACGCGAAGTCGATCGCGGCGCCGCTCGTGCCCGCGTGCGGGCGCGCCAGCCCGACGAAGCGGAACGGCTGCGCGTCGCCGACGGTGATCTCGAGCCAGCCGTCGCCGGCGCCGAGCGACTGCGCGCTGCTGGCGCCGGCGTCGTCGGCCTGCGGCTGCCCGCCCGACCTGGTCACCGTCGCGCCGCTCGCCGTCGCGTTCACGAGCTGCGTCCAGACGACGTCCTGCGGGGTGACGGCCGTGCCGGAGTAGCCAGGATTGGCGGTCTGACGTTGCCCACAAGCGGCGAGGAGGAGCAGGCCAAGGGAAAACTTTTTCATCTGGGCGCGTCCCCAGAGCAATGGTCGGACCAGGGGTCGTTCACACAATTACCAACGGTTGGCACGTTTCGACTGTCGCTTCGCCGGCACAGGCTGTGGCTCGCCAGCTACAGGAGCGAGCGCCTCTTGAAGCGGCGTTCGATGGCACGCTGGGTGAATCAGCATGGCGCATGCGCGATCTCATCGAGCGTTTGCTGTCTCGGCTTCCGCGAAGTGGAAGCGTCCGTCCCGGGACGGGCGAGGCTGCTTCCTCGGGGCGCTCCACCGACGGCGTCCTCGCCGCGCCCGACTATCTATTCCGCGGACTACACGCCCCGTCACTGGTCGATCGCACGCTCGGCTTTCTGCGCAACCCCCGTCCGATCTCGCGCCGCGCCAAGGCGGCGCTAAAGTCGCTGTTGCGCGCCGAGCTGCCGCCGTGGCCGATCTACCGGCTCTTGGCCAACGAGCGCTTCGTGCGTCGCCTGCTCGTCGCCCAGTTGGCCCGCGCGGCGTACCATCAGCCGATCTTGCGCGCCATGTGCGCCCGAGCGGGCGAGCGGCTCCTGCTCGATCCCGGCACCGGCCTGCCGGTCATCTACGGCATCGACGTCATCCTCGGCGACGGCGTGCACCTGTCGGGGCGCGCGACCTTTGCCGGCGCGCTGCGCAACGACGGGCGCCGGCCGCGACTGATCGTCGGCGACGAGACCTACCTCGGGCACCGCCTCATCATCACCGCCGACGACGAGGTGGCCATCGGCGCTCACGTCCGCGTCGCCGACGACGTCTACCTGTGCGGCTACGACGCGCATCCGCGGGACCCGAGCGCGCGCCGCACGGAGCCGGGCCCGGTCGACTACAGCGGCGGAAGCCGCATCCTCGTCGAGGACGACGCGTGGATCTGCCAGGGGGCGATCGTCTTGAAGGGAGTCCGCATCGGTCGCGGCGCGATTGTCGGTGCGCACGCGGTCGTGACCCGGGACGTGCCCGCCGGCGCCGTCGTGGGCGGGAATCCCGCCCAGGTGATCGGCCGCGCCGGCGCCGACCTCGACGGCCCCAGCGAGGCGGTCAGCGCCGTCGCGGGCTAGCTCGGGGCTAGCTCACGCTTCGCGCGCGCGGTTGGTGCGGATCCAGCCGAGCGCGCGGCCGAGGCGCGAGAAGCCGAGCTTCATCGGATGCCGCCGTCGCGTCAGGATCCGGCCGCGCGTCGCGGTGAGCTGACGCATGACGCGATCTTTGGCCACGTCGACGGCGGCCTCGATGCTGTCCTGCAGCTCGCGCACGTTGATTTCGTGGTGGCGCGTGATCTCGACGAGCACGTGACAGCCGCTCTTTGTGGCCTCCGTGAAGAGCTGCACTTCGAGGCGGATGACTTCGAGTCCGGCGTGGCTGTGGCTGCGGATGGGCTGGATGAGGTGTTTCTCGACGTAAGCGCGGAGCTCGTCGCTGAGCGCGACGTGGCGAGCCGCCAGGTAGACGTGCAAATGGCACCTCCTAATACTGGATGGTGCGTCGTATACTCGCCGCGCCAAGGGGGCCAAGGGGGGGACCGAGTGGACGCCGAGCTTCACTTCGCCGACGCGACGCACGCCATCGGCAGCGTTGGCAATGTCTTCATCAACGTCATCCGCAAGCCCGCCACCGTCCAGATGATCCGCGAGACGCGGCGCCAGGTGCAGCGCCACTTCCGTCGCTGGAACCAGCAGTGCGTGGCCCTCTCGGTGCTCGAGCCGACCGCCGCGCAGGCGGTGCCGCGGGAGGTGCGCGATGAATCGGCGGCGCTCACCACCGAGTTCAAGAGCCTGGCGGCGGCGACGGTGATCGAGGGCTCGGGCTTTCGCGCGGCGGCGACGCGCACGGCGATCGCGGGAATGTTCCTGTTGGCGCGGCCCGGCTACCCGCACAAGGTGTTCGCCAGCTTGTCCGAAGGCGCCGGCTGGGTGATCGAGACCGGCTCGCGCGCGGCGCCGATCGCCGCCACCAGCGACGACATCTTGCGCGCCGTCGAGGCGGCGCGCCGCGCGCTCCTGGCGTAGCCGCTACTTCGCCTGCTTGGCGATGACCTTGTCCTTGATCTTGTCGTAGGTCGCCTGCGGCACGACCTTCTTCGAGACCAGCTGCGTCTTGTTGGCGTAGGGACGACCGGCCACGATCTTCTTCGAGTAGGCGTCGCCGATGCCGGGCAGCTCCTTGAGCTGACCCTCGGTGGCGCTGTTGAGATCGACGAGCGTGTCGCCCGCCTTGGCCTTGTCGGCGCTCTTGGTGGTGGCCGTCTTGGCCGTCGCCGGCGCCGCCGCCTTCTTCTGGGCAAAGGCGCTGGGGGTGAACAGGACCGTCAACAGTGCGATCAGGATCAGGCGTGCGAATTTCATCTCGTCCCCTCCGTTCGGATGTGACCCCGTCGTACCGGAAGTGACCTCTTCTTGCAACTCCGACGAGGAGCTACAGCTCGTCGTCGGCGAAGGCGAGCACGTCGCGGATCTCCTGCACGCCGAAGAGCAACATCGCCAACCGATCGACACCGAGCGCGATGCCCGCCGACGGCGGCATCTCGGCGAGCGCGGCCAGGAACTTCTCGTCGATCGGATAGGCGGGCAGCCCACGGCGGCGGCGCTCGCCGAGATCGTGCTCGAGCCGGCGGCGCTGCTCGACCGGATCGGTGAGCTCGCCGAACGCGTTGCACAGCTCGAGGCCGGCGGCGTAGACCTCGAAGCGCTCGACGACACGCGGGTCGCTCGGCTTTTGCCGCGCCAGCGCGCACAGCGGGCCCGGCCAGTCGTAGACCAGCGTCGGCTCGTCCCGCCCGAGGTGCGGCTCGACGGCGTCGAGGAAGAAGCCGAAGAAGATGTCGCTCCAGTCGCCTTCCTTGGGCACGCGCCAGCCGGCGGCGGCGACGCGCGCGCGCAGGGTCGCCGTGTCCTCGTCGCCGTGGATGCGCACGCGCCCCCAGCGCTCGCACGCCTCGCCCACCGACAGCCGCGGCCAGGGCGGCTCGAGCGCGCAGCGCCCGGCCCGCACCGCGTCGACGGTGCGCGCGCACTGCCACACCAGCGCCTCGGTGTCGTCGGCGATCTCGCTCCACGAGGCGTGCGCGCGGTACCACTCGAGCATGGTGAACTCGGGGTTGTGCTGCTCGCCCGCCTCCTTTCTGCGGAAGACCTTGCCCAGCGAATAGATCCGCTGCATGCCGCCGGCGAGCAGGCGCTTCATCTGATACTCGGGCGACGTGATGAGGTAGCGGCCCTCGACGGCAAAGGCGTCGAGGTGCAGCTCGAGCCCGGGCGACGGGACGAGGATGGGCGCTTCGATTTCGATGAACTCGCGCGCGTCGAAGAAGGCGCGGATCGTTCGGTTGAGGATGGAGCGCTCGCGCAGCCGCTTGCCTCGGATGCGCTCGCGCTCGCTCACGTCAGCCCTTGACGCGCTCGCAGTACTCGCCCGAGCGGGTGTCGATGCGCAGAAGGTCGCCTTCGTTGATGAACAGGGGCACGTTGATGCTGGCGCCGGTCTCCAGCGTCGCCGGCTTCTGCGCGCCGCCCGAGGTGTCGCCCTTGACGCCCGGCTCCGACGAGGTGACGCGGAGCTCGACGAAGTTGGGCAGCGTCACGCCGATGGCGCGCCCGTTCCAGAACATCACGTGCACCACCATGTTGTCCTTGAGCCACTTCCAGTCGTCGCCGATGAGGTCGCCGAGGATGGTGATCTGCTCGTAGGACTGCTGATCCATGAAGACGAAGTCGGTCGCTTCCTTGTACAGGTACGACATCGCCTTCTCTTCGATGTCGGCGAGCTCGATCTTCTCACCCGAGCGGATGTTGCTCTCGATGTTGCGGCCGGTGAGGAGGTTCTTCATCTTCGTGCGCGTGAACGCCGCGCCCTTGCCGGGCTTGACGAACTGGCGCTCGATGACGGTGTAGGGCTGCCCGTCGATCAAGAGCTTGAGCCCGGGGCGGAGTTCAGTGGCTTCGACAGTGGACATGGTCGGCGTGATTTAGCGCGGCTTGCCGACGGTGTCAATCATGGTAGAGTGCCGCGCCATGGCGGACGTAAAGTATTTCTGCTGGTCCTGCGGCAACGAGCAGATCTTCGACGTCAAGGTCGGCATCAAGGTCGGCCGGCGCGACTCCTGCCCCCACTGCGCGGCCGATCTGCACGTCTGCAAGAACTGCAAGCAGTGGGATCCCTCGATCCACAACCAGTGCCGCGAGCCCGAGGCGGCGTTCATTCGCGACCGCGAGGAGTCGAACTTCTGCGCTCACTTCGACTTCAAGTCGGGGGAGGCGCCGACCGCCGATTCGTCCGTCGAGAACGCCAAGGCCAAGCTCAACGACCTCTTCAAGAACCTCAAATGAGCGAGGCGGAGGCGTTCGACGAGGAGCGCGAGCTGTGCGCGGACGGCAACTGTCTCGGTGTCGTCGTCGACGGCAAGTGCAACGTCTGCGGCCTGGGCGCCGGGGCGTCGCCTCCCGATCCCGCGATCGATGAAGAGGTCGCCCCGCTCCATGCCGGGGCGGCCGACCAGGGCGGGGCCCCGGCGAGCGCGGCCGGGCCGACCGACCTCCTGGCCGACGAGGATCGCCGCCTGTGCCCGGACGGCGCCTGCATCGGGCTCCTCGACAGCGATGGAAAATGCAAAGAATGCGGCCGCTCGGCCGCTTCTTGACGAAATCACTCAAGAACATGATAGATATTCTTGACTAGAAGAGTCAGGAATGAAGCTCTCGACAAAAACGCGGTACGGAGTCCGGGCGGTGTTCGACATCGCCTACCACAACGCGGGACGGGCGACGCAGGCGCGCGACATCGCGCGCCGGCAGGACGTGCCGCTGCGCTACCTGGAGCAGATCTTCCAGGAGCTGCGCCGCGCCAACGTCGTCGACGCCAAGCGCGGGCCCAAGGGCGGCTACTTTCTGTCGCGCCCGCCCGAGGCCATCACCCTCGGCGACGTGATTCGCGCCGTGCAGGGACCGATCGAGCTTTTGGCGACCGAGGATGAAACGCCGTCGGGGGCGCGCACCTCCAAGAAGGTGCCGGCCGACATCTGGCGCGAGCTGGCATCGAAGGTGTCGGGCGTGTTCGACTCGGTGACGATTCGCGACCTGTGCCAGCGCGGGGAGGCCCTCGGCATCCACCGCGGCGACGCGCAGCCGCACATGTACTTCATCTAGACCCAGGAGCCTGACTGCGTGGCGCAGTCCTCGGTGCAAGTCGAAAACATGCTCGAGCTCATCGGCGGCACGCCGCTGGTGCGCCTGCGCCACCTGCGTCGACGCCGGCGAGGGCGCCGCCGAGGTCTGGGTCAAGTGCGAGCAGTTCAACCCGGGCGGCTCGGTCAAGGATCGCATCGCGCTGGCGATGATCGAGGCGGCCGAGCGCGACGGGACGCATCACGCCCGGGCGAGTCGGTCATCGTCGAGCCGACGTCGCGGCAACACCGGCGTCGGGCTGGCGCTGGTCTGCGCGGTCAAGGGCTACCGGCTGATCCTGACCATGCCCGAGACGATGTCGCTCGAGCGGCGCGCGCTGCTCAAGGCCTACGGCGCCGAGCTGCATCCTGACGCCCGCCGAGCGCAGTCGATGGAGGGCGCGGTCGAGCGGGCGGAGGAGCTGTGCCGCAAGAACCCGAACCACTTCATGCCGCAGCAGTTCAACAACCCGGCCAACCCCGAGGTGCACCGCCGCACCACCGGCCCGCGAGATCGTCGCGCAGCTCGGCGAGCGCGGCTGCGACGCGTTCGTCGCCGGCGTCGGCACCGGCGGCACCATCACCGGCGTCGGGCGAGGTGCTGCGCGAGCAAGCATCCCGGCGTGCGCATCGTCGCGGTCGAGCCGGCGACGAGCGCGGTGCTCTCGGGCGGCCCGCCGGGCCGCACAAGATCCACGGCATCGGCGCCGGCTTCGTGCCGGCGATCCTCGACCGCAGCGTGCATCCCCGAGGTGCGCACGATCGACCGACCGCGACGCGTAGCGAGACCAAGGTGCAGCTGGCGCGGCGCGAGGGCCTGCTGGTCGGCATCTCGGCGGGCGCCTCGCGTTCAGTCGCGCTCAGGTCGCGCGCGAGCTCGGCCCCGGCAAGCCCGTCGTCACCATCCTGTGCGACACCGGCGAGCGCTACTTCTCGCTCGACGAGTACTTCGAATGAGGCCGCCAGCTGACGTGCTGCGTCATCGGCGCCGGCGGCCTGGGCTGCCCGGCCGCGCTGGCGCTGGCGCGCGGCCGGCGTCGCCGCAGCTCGGCGTCGTCGACGACGACGGCGTCGACGCTATCAACCTGCACCGCCAGGTCCTGCATCGCACCGCCGACGTCGGGCGCGCCAAGGTCGAGCGCGCGCGACGCGCTCGCGCCGCCGCTTTCCGGCGCGTCGACGTGGACGACGCACGCCGGCGCGCTTCGAGGCCGACAACGCCGCGGCGCTGGTGCGCGCGCTACGACGTCGTCGTCGACGGCACCGACAACTTCGCGGCCAAGTTCCTGGCCAACGACGCGTGCGTGCTGCGCCGGCGAGCCGCTGGTGCACGGCGCCGCGCGTCGCGCCTGGGCGGGCAGCTCCTGACGGTCCGCGCCGGCGGCCGGCCCTGCTACCGCTGCCTGTTCGAGGAGCCGCCGCCGGCGGGCGTGGCGCCGTCGTGCGCGGAGGCCGGGGTCCTCGGCCCCGTTCGCCGGCGTCATCGGCGCGCTGCATGGCCGGCGGAGGCGCTCGCCTCGCTCGACGGCGAAGTCCCGCTTTCGTCGGCCGCTCTGGTCCAGTACGATTCGCGCTCGCATGATCGTCCGGACCGTCCGGTTCAACCCCAACCCGCGCGCTGCGACGCCGTCTGCCGGTGCACGGAGGCAGAGCGCATGCGCGCGCTCGCCGGCAGCGCGGACTGCGGATGGCTGCGTTTCGCATGAGCAGCGCCTCTGCCGTCAACCATGCCTCGTTCGTCCAGGCGCTGCAGCTGCCGTGAGTGCGGCAGCAGTATCCGAAGCAAGGCGCCTATCCACGTCTGCGAGAACTGCTTCGGCCCGCTCGAGGTCGCCTACGACTACGCGGCGCATCGGCAAGGTGCTGACGCGCGCGACGATCGAGTCGCGCGCCCGAGCGATGTGGCGCTACGCCGAGCTCCTGCCGCTCGACGGCCCGCCCACCGTCGGCCAGCGACCGGCATGACGCCGCTGGTGCGCGCCGATCGGCTGGCCGAGCGCGCTCGGCCTCCGGAGCTGTGGGTCAAGAACGACGCCGTTTCGCTATCCCGACGCTGTCGTTCAAGGATCGCGTGGTCGTCGGTCGCGCTCTCCAAGGCGATCGAGTTCGGCATCGACACCGTCGCCTGCGCGTCGACGGGCAACCTGGCCAACGCGACCGCCGCGCAGGCCGCGCCGGCGGGCCTGCCGGCCGTCATCCTGATCCCGCACGACCTCGAGGCGGCGCAAGATGCTCGGCACCAGCATCTACGGCGCGCGCGTGGTCGGCGTCAACGGGACGTACGACGACGTCAACCGGCTCTGCTCGGAGATCGCCGGCAAGTACGGCTGGGGCGTTCGTCAACGTCAACCTGCGCCCGTTCTACGCCGAGGGCTCGAAGAGCTACGGCTACGAGATCGCCGAGCAGCTCGGCTGGCGCGCTGCCGGCGCACGTCGTGGTGCCGATGGCGGGCGGCTCGCTGGTCACCAAGATCGGCAAGGCGTTCGAGCGAGCTCGACGAAGCTGGGGCTGGTGCAGGCGCCGGCGCGCGACCCGGCATCCACGGCGCGCAGGCCGCCGGCTGCGCGCCGATCGTCGAGACGGTGCTCGAGGACCGCGACGCGATCCGGCCGGTCAAGAAGCCGACCACGCATCGCCAAGTCGCTGGCCATCGGCAACCCGGCCGACGGGCTTCTACGCGCGCCAGACGATCCTCGGCTCGGGCGGCTGGGCGGCCGCCGAGCGACGACGAGATCGTCGACGGCGATGCAGCCTGCTGGCCGAGACCGAGGGGATCTTCACCGAGACCGCCGGCGGCGTCACGCTGGGCGCGGCGCAGCAAGCTCATCGCCGAGGGGCAGCATCGGCAAGGACGACGGGCCGATCGTCATCTGCGTCACCGGCAACGGCATGAAGACGCAGGAGCCGCTGGTCGGCGAGCTGCCCGAGCCGGCGCTGATCGGCCCGCGCCTCGAACGACTTCGACGAAGGTTCTGCAAGCGACCTGGACCTAAGGAGAGAGACCGATGGCCACCGTTCGCATTCCGACGCCGCTGCGCAAGCTGACGCAGGGCAAGGAAGAGGTCACCGCGACCGGGCAAGCACGGTCGGCGCGCTGATCGCCGAGCCTCGAGACGCAGTACCCGGGCATCAAGGAGCGCATCTGCGACGACAGCGGGCAGGTGCGCCGCTTCGTCAACATCTTCGCCAACGACGAGGACATCCGCTTCCTGCAAGAACCTCGAGACGCCCGTCAAGGACAACGACGAGATCTCGATCGTCCCGGCGATCGCCGGCGGCTGGATGTCGCGGTTTTCCGACGAGGAGATCCGCTCGCTACTCGCGCGCAGATCGTGCTGCCGGAGGTGGGCGGCGTCGGGCAAGGCAGCGAGCTGCGCGCGGCCGACCGCGACGGCGTCGCCAGCGAGGCTGGCGAGGCGCTCTACCTCGCCGCGCGCCGGCGTCGGGCACGGCTCAGTCGTCGCCGTCGCGAGGCGATCGCCGGCAGGCGGCGCGCGCGCTCAATCCCGCTGGTCGCGCACGTCGACGGTCGCGCCAACGCTGCCGGCCGAGCGAGCCGCGCGGGATCGTCGCAGCGCGGCGCTGTTGCGCGCTGGCGCGCGCTCAAGGAGTCGCTCGCAGCTGCTGAGCGACGGCGCACCGTGGCACGGCGACGTCGCGTGCGCGCACGGACGCTCCGCGCGCGACCGGTCGCCGATCGTCGACCTGATCGGCGACACGCCGCTCGTTCGGCTGCGCAAGCTCGAGCCGCGCGCCGGCGTCGAGATCTGGGCCAAGTGCGAGTTCTGCAACCCGGGCGGCTCGGTCAAGGATCGCGCCGCGCTGCCAGATGATCCGCGACGGCGTCGCCGCCGGCGCGCTCACGCCGCGACAAGACGATCATCGACTCGACCAGCGGCAACACCGGCGTCGCCTACTCGCTGATCGGCGCCGCGCTCGGCTTTCGCGGTGACGCTGGTGATGCCGGCCAACGTGTCGGCGGCGCGCAAGCAGATCACCGCGGCCTACGGCACCGAGCTCATCTTCTCATCGGAGCTGGAGGGCTCGGACGGCGCGATCCGCCTGTGCGCGCAGATCGTCGCCGAGAACCCGGGCAAGCTACTTCTATCCCGACCAGTACTCGAACGAGTCCAACCCGCGCGCGCACTACCTACGGCACCGGCCGCGAGATCTGGGAGCAGACCGGCGGGCGCGTCACCCACTTCGTGACCGGCATCGGCACCACCGGCACGGTCATGGGCACCGGGCGGCGCCTGAAGGAGTACTCGGCGCGACGTGCAGGTCGTCGCCGTCGAGCCCGACGACGCGCTGCACGGGCTCGAGGGGCTCAAGCACATGGCGAGCTCGATCGTGCCCGCCATCTGGCGGCCCGAGGGGATCGTCGACGGCGTGCTGCCGCATGCCCACCGACGAGGCGTGGGACATCTCCGAGCGGCTCGCCACGGACGAGGGGCTGTTCGTCGGCCACTCGGCGGGCGCGGCGGTCGCCGGCGCGCTGCGCGTGGCGCGCGCAGGTGCCCGCGGGCGAGCGGGCGTGCATCGTGACGCTGTTCCCCGACCGCGGCGATCGCTACTTCACGCCGCTTCGCTGGGAGAAGCAGTATGAGTGGTAGCGGCGTCGAGCATTCCGCGCCCGCTGCTCGACGCGATCTACGCCCACGCGCAAGGAGGGCTATCCCGAAGAGGTGTGCGGCTTCATCCTCGGGGGCCGGCGGCGGGGGCCGGCGACGGACTGTGCGAGGCGCGCCGCTGCGAGAACCGGCAGAACGCACTGCACGCCGAGGATCCCGCCGCGTTTCCCCGCGACGCGCGCACCGCGTACAACCTCGGCGCCAAGGATCTGTTCTTCCTCGATCGCTCGCAGAAGAGCGAGCGGCCGGTGCGGATCATCTACCACTCGCACGTCGACGTCGGCGCCTACTTCTCGGCCGAGGACGAGCGCGCCGCCGTCAGCGACGGCGAGCTGCTCTACCCTGTCGACTACCTGGTCGTCGACGTGCGCACGGACGGCGTCCGCGGCGCCAAGCTGTTCCGCTTCCGCGACGGCAGGTTCGTCGAGGTCGGCGACTATGGCGCTTGAGCTGGGCATCCTGGTCGCGGCGCCGACGATGCTCGACCGCGCGCTCGATCTGGCACGCAACGTCGATGAGGCGCAGCTCTTCCTCATGGACGAGGGCGTGCGCGCCGCCATCGAGCCGCGCCTGCGCGCCGCCATCGACGACGGGCTCGACGCCTCGTTGTGCGCGATGGACGCCGAGGCGCGCGGCCTTTCGCCCGTCACCGGCGGCCCACGGTTCGGCTCGCAGTGGGATCACGCCGCCATGGTGCGCGACGCCCGGCGCGTGGTGGCCATGACCGGCGGACGCATCGACGACAACGACGGCGCGACCCCGGGGCGGGGCCGTCGCGTCGCCATCCGCCTGACGCGGGAGGCGCACGATCCGAAGGTAGCGCAGGCGCTGCGCGCCGCGGTCGGCTATGCGGCGGCGGACCTGTCGGTCGTGGTCGTGGTCGAGCCGCCGGCCCGCGCGCTGCTCATGCAGGACGAGCACGCGCCGGCGGTGCTGCGCGCGGTGGCGACGCTGCGCGCGCTCGGCCATCGCTTCGTCGAGGTGGCCAGCAGCAGCCATCGCGTCTCCTGCGATCTCGAGGTGAGCTGGTGAGCGCGGCGTCGCCCGGGAGCGAAACGATCGATCTCGCCGGCGAGGTCTGCCCGTACACCTTCGTGCGCACCAAGCTGCGCCTGGAGGAGCTGCCGCTCGGTGCCGAGCTGCACATCCTCGTCGACCACGCGCCCGCGGCCGAGAACGTGCCGCGCTCGCTCCGCGCCGAGGGTCACGAGGTCGTCTCCGTTTCGCCCGAAGGCCCGCGCTGGCGCATCGTGACCATCAAGCGCGCCGAGCCGCACGCGCGCCCCCGGCGCACCGGGCCTTGAGCGCGGTCGGCGACGCCATCGCGCCCCATGGCGGCACGCTCGTCGATCGCGTCGCCGACGCCGGGCGGGCCGCCGCGCTGCGCCCGCACGCGCTGACGCTGCCGCGCATCGACCTCTCGGTGCGCGAGGTGGCCGATCTCGAGCTCATCGCCGTCGGCGCGCTCTCGCCGCTCGACGGGTTCATGGGCCGCGCCGACTACGAGCGGGTCGTCGCCGAGGGGCGCCTGGCCGGCGGCCTGCCGTGGACCATCCCGGTGACGCTCTCGGTGCCGGGCGACGTGGCCGCCGGCCTGGCCCGGGGCAGCGAGGCCGCGCTCTACCATCAGGGCACGCTGCACGCCGTCCTCGCCGTCACGGAGCTGTACGCGCGCGACCCGCTCGAGTACCGGAGCGTCTACGGCACCGACGACCAGCGGCACCCCGGCGTCGCGCAGCTCAAGTCGCTGCCCGACACCTACGTCGGCGGCACCATCGAGCTCATCGAAAAGCGACGGCCGGACTTTCCGCGCCACCACTACGAGCCGGCGCAGACGCGCGCCCACTTTCGCCAGCGCGGGTGGAGGCGGATCGCCGCCTTCCAGACGCGCAACCCGATCCATCGCGCGCACGAGTACCTGACCAAGGTCGCGCTCGAGAGCGCCGACGGCCTGCTGCTCCATCCGCTCGTCGGCTACACCAAGGACGACGACCTGCCGGCGGCCGTGCGCATGCGCTGCTACGAGGCGCTGTTGGCCAACTACTACCCCGAGGATCGCGTGCTTCTGTCGACGCTGCCGGCGGCGATGCGCTACGCCGGACCGAAGGAGGCGATCCTGCACGCCCTGGTGCGCAAGAACTACGGTTGCACCCACTTCATCGTCGGGCGCGACCACGCCGGGGTCGGCGGCTACTACGGCAGCTCCGACGCCCAGCGCGCCTTCGACCAGTACACGCCGGAGGAGATCGGGATTACGCCGCTGCGCTTCGAGCGGGCGTTCTACTGCCGGTCGTGCGCGGCCATGGCGTCGGACAAGACCTGCCCGCACGACGACGACGCCCGCGTCCTGATGTCCGGCACCCGGCTGCGCGAGCTCCTGCGCGCGGGCCAGGAGCCGCCGCCCGAGCTGTCGCGCCCCGAAGTGGCAAGAATCCTCATCGATGCTATGAAAGTGGGATGACCTCGGGCGCGGGCGATAAGCTCGAAAAGCTGCGCCACATCGTGCGCGGCTACGGGTCTGCCCTGGTCGCCTTTTCCGGCGGCGCCGACTCCGCGCTCGTGCTCAAGGTCGCCGCCGACGAGCTCGGCGCCCGCGCCCGCGCGCTGACCGCCGTTTCGCCGACGATGGCCCGCCGCGAGAAGGCGCGCGCGGTGGCGTTCGCCGGCGAGCTCGGCGTGGCCATCGACCTCGTCGACTCGCACGAGCTCGAGCGCCCCGGGTTCAAGATGAACCCGACCGATCGCTGCTACCACTGCAAGGCCGAGCTGCTCGACCTGGCGCAGCCGCACGCGCAAAAGCTCGGGCTGGCCACGGTCCTGCTCGGCACCAACGTCGACGATCTGGGCGATCACCGCCCCGGCCTATCGGCGGCCAACGAGCGCGGCGCGCGCCATCCGCTCGTCGAGGCCGAGCTCACCAAGGCCGAGGTGCGCGCTCTCTCCCGGGAGCTCGGCCTGTCGACGTGGGACAAGCCGCAGCTCGCGTGTCTGTCGTCGCGCTTTCCCTACGGCACCGAGATCACGCCGGACCGGCTCTCGCAGATCGACCTCTTCGAGGAGGGGCTGTACGACCTCGGCTTCCGCCAGCTGCGCGTGCGCTATCACGACAGCGTCGCGCGGCTCGAGCTCGAAGGCGACGCGCTGCCGCTGGCCGTCGACAAGCGGGCCCAGATCGTCGCCCTCGGCAAGCGCGCGGGCTTCACCTATGTCGCGCTCGACCTGGAGGGGTTCCGCTCGGGCGCGATGAACGAGACGCTGACGCAGCTGCGGCGGCGCTGATGCACGCGCTCGTCGCTGCGATCCTGTTCAGCGCCCTGCCGACGCCGCTCCCCACGGCAAAGCCTTCGAAGAAGCAGGCCTTCCTCGAGAGCAAGCGTGAGCGCAAGGACGTGCATCTGGCCCGTGCGCTGGCGATGACCGCGGCGCCGGTGCTCACCATGCACAACGTGTGGACCAACGAGACCCTCCCGGTGGTGCTCGAGCCCACGCCCAAGGGCGTCGTGCCCGAGCCGGCCGCGCCGTTCAACCAGCTCGCGCGCGATCACTTCACGAACCAGTCGACCAAGATGGACGGGCGCCTCTTCGACACGGTAGTGCGCGCCGCCGCGCGGTTTCACGCCCGCTACGTGGAGATCGTGTCCGGCTTCCGGGCGCCGAAGTATCAATTGATGCTGCGCAAGAAGGGCCACGAGGTCGCGCGCGACTCGCAGCATCCGCGCGGCGACGCCGTCGACTTTCGCGTCGCCGGCGTACCGACCCGACTGCTGCTCCGCTTCGTCCGCTCGCTGCACCTGGGCGGCGTCGGCTACTACCCCGAATCGAAGTTCGTGCACGCCGACGTAGGCCCGATCCGCTTCTGGCGCGGGCACTGAGGCCGAGCGTGCGTCGCTGGCCCGCGCCGCGCCGCCGCACCGTCCTCTCCGCCGCGCTCGCCCTCGGGATCATCGCCGCCGCCCTCGCCTTTCGCCTGCGCATCGTCGATGACTGGCGCGCGCCGGCAGGCGACGGCTTGCAGTACTACGCGCTGTCGCAGTCGCTGATCGCGAGTCATCGCCTCGCGTTCGGGGCGCGCATGCCGCTCTCGTTCTCGCGGCTGCCCGGATATCCCCTGTTCCTGGCGGCGGTCGTGCACCAGGCGCCTACGGCGCTGGAGCAGCACCTCGTGGCGGCCGCCCACGCCAACGTCTGGCTCGATCTCGGCACGGCGCTGCTCGTCTTTGGGCTGGTGCGGCGAAGGCGGCTCGGCCTCGGCCCGGCCACCGCGGCGTTCGTCGCGGTCATCGCCTGCCCGATGCTCGTGTTCCTGTCGTGCTACGGCCTGTCGGAGTCGCTGGCGACGTTCCTGACGACGCTGGCGCTCTACTGCGCGCTCGGCGACGGGCGGCGCTGGGCGATCGCCGCCGGCGCGGCGTTCGGCCTGGTGCAACTGGCGCGCATCGACGGCCTCGCCGTCCTGCCCGCGCTCCTGCTGGCGCTCGGGTTCGGCGCGACCTGCTGGCCCGAGCGGCTGTGGCGCGGCGCGCTGTTTGCCGTGGCAGCGCTGCTGGTCTTCGCGCCCTGGCCGCTCCGCAACCTCGAGCGGTTCGGCGCGCCGCACTTCGAAGGCACCGCGTGGGTGCGCCAGGACGGCCAGCCGCTGCCGTTCGGCATGATGCGCTGGATGCTCACGTGGGCCAGCGGCGCTGCCGGCGAGGACTTCGGGGCGCTCCAGGTGGCCAATGACGCCTTCTTGCAGCCCGAGCGCGGTGGCACCCTCTTGCCCGCCATGTACGACAGCGCCCCGGAGAAGGCCGAGGTGGTCGCGCTCTTCGACCGCTACGACCACGGCGGTCTCACGCCCGCCGTCGACGCGGCGTTCCGTCGTCTCGCTGCCGCACGCCGGAAGCGATCGCGCTGGCGCTACTACGTCACGCTGCCGCTGCGCCGCTTGGCCGCCGAGTGGAGGCCGATGCCGGAGTGGGAGCTGCCGGTGCGCTCGAGCCTCTTGCACCTGCCGGAGGCGCGCTCCGCCTACGATGCCTTCGAGCGGGTGCTGTTCGGGCTCGCGCTGCTCGGCGCGGCCCTGCTGGCGCGGCGCGACGGGCGCTTCGTGCTCGTCATCATCACCGTCGTGGCCGCGCGCGCCGCCCTGCCCGCCCTGGCGCATCCGTTCCCCGTCGAGCGCTATCTGGTGGAGAGCTTCCCGGCGCTGCTGGCGCTGACCGGCGCGGGAGTCGCGCTGCCGCTGGCCGCGGCGCGGGCGCGCTGGCTACGCCGGCGGGTCCCAGCCGCCGAGCACGCGTGAGACGAGCTCCAGGCGATCCTGGCCCCAAAAGAGCTGGCCGCGCACCACGAACGACGGCACCCCGCACACGCCGGCGGCGATCGCCTCGTCGGTGGCGGCCCGCAGCGCCGCTTTGACGGCGGGCGCTTCGAGGGCGGCCAGATCGCCGAAGTCGCGCAGCACCGACGGATCGGAGATGTCGCGATCCTCGACCCAGTAAGCGGTGAACAGGCGCAGCGACAGCGCCGCGATGTCACCGCCGGCCGCCTCGGTGGCCAGCGCCAGGCGCAGCGGCGCGACCGTGCGCATGGGAAAACGCGACGGCCAACCGAGCGGCACGCCCCAGTGCGACGCCCAATGCTGCAGGTCGCGCACCATATACGCGCGCTTGGCCGCGGGGAAGTCGTCGAGCGGCACATTGGGCGTGCCGATCTGATTGAACAGCGCGCCCACCAGGATCGGCCGCCAGCGCACGCGCGCGCCCGCCTGCCGGGCGACGCGCTCGACCTGCGTGGCGCCGAGATAGGCGTACGGCGACGAGAAGTCGTAATAGAACGTCAGCTCGGGATTGCTCACGACGGCACCGCCCACCCCGCGAGCGCCTTCTGCACGAAGAACAGGCGATCCTGCCCCCAGAAGAGGAAGCGCCGGCCCTGCTGCTCGACGACGAACGAGGGCACGCCGAAGGCGCCGTCCGCCACCGCGCGATCGGTGGCGGCGCGCAGCGCCTCCTTGATCTCGGGGGAGTCGAGGCGCGAGACATCGCCGTAATCGGCCAGCACGGCGCGATCCGAGATGTCGCGATTGTCGACGAAGTGCGCTCGATAGAGCGCCTTGGTCAGCGCGACGCGCTCTTCGCCGGCGACGGTGTGACACAGGCGCATGGCGTCGAGCGAGCGCAGCGGATGGCGCGGATGGAGCGTCAGCGGCACGCCCAGCAGCGCCGCATATCGTTTCATGTCGAGCAGATTCAAGTGCTGCTTCGCCGGGGGCATGGCGCGCGCCGGCACGTCCACCTGGCCGATGGCGCGGAAGATCCCGCCCAAGAGCACCGGCACCCACTCGATCGCCGCGCCGCTCGGCGCCGCCGCCGCCTCCACCTGCGTCGACGCCAGATAGGCGTAGGGGCAGACGATGTCGTAGTAGAAGGTGAAGCTGTTCATCAGCGACAGCTTAGCTCGGGATCGCCCGCCGCGTGGCAACGCAAACAGACGCGCATGTTGCGGTCGGCCAGCGACTGGCAGCGCACCGAGCCGCGCCAATCGGGCGGATGCGGGTTGACCCACATCTTGCCGGCGCCGCCTTCGGCCGACCCGTTCGTCGCGTGGCACTGCAGGCAGGTCTCCTGGCGGTGACAGGAGACGCACTGCCGGAGGTTGCGCTCGGCCTGCCACTTGTGGTGGTTCGGATCGCCGACCGCCGACGGGTCGCTCCAGCCGGGCGGATGGAAGCGCTTGCTGCCAATGGGCGCGAACGCGCCGTCGGCGCCCGAGCGGATGTCGACGACGCCCAGCCGCTCGTGGCAGCCGAGGCAGAACGACTGCAGCCGGTGGCAGCTGTCGCAGCGCGGCGAGTCCTTGCGCGCGTCGATGGCGTGGCGCGAGACGTAGTCGTTGCCGTGGAAGTCGAGCGGCTTGACCACGCCGTTGTGGCACGACAGGCAGAAGTCCTGGCGATGGCAGTTGGCGCAGTAGTCCGGGTCGTTGGCCGCCACCGACGAGTGGTGGGTGCGAAAATCGAGCGTGTGCGCGTCGCCGCGCAGCTGGCCCGACGGCACCAACGTGCCCGACGGGTACTGGGTCTCGACGGTGTCGTCGCGACGCATCAGATGGCAGGTGGCGCAGCGCGACGGCCCGTGCAGCGGCGCCTTGCGCGAGTCGTGGCACTCGAGGCACAGCGACATCGTCGGCAGCTGATTGCGCGTCGCCAGGTCGATGCGATCGAGCGCGGTGTGGCAGCGCGTGCAGGCGACGCCCTTGCCGACGTGCAGGGCGTGGTCGAACTTCAGGTTCGGCGCCGGCATGACCGCGCGCGCCAGCTCGCTGCCGATGAGGCGCCCGGGCTCCTTCTTGCTCGGCGGGTGACAGGTCTGGCACACGTCGCGCGTCGGCAGAAGGTTGTCTGAAGCCTTGGTCGAGGTGGGCGCGTGCTCGTGGCAGAAGTCGCACTTGATGTGCTTGGCCAGGTGGCGCGCGTGGCTGAAGTTGATGGGGAGCTGCTGTGCGGGGAAGATCACCTCCGACGGCGCGCCGAGCGCGGCGAGCGTGATGATGAGGCCCAGCACTAGAAGCCGCTCCACGGCTGCCGGCGGCGGATGCCGACCGGCTTCATGCCGACGAAGAACGAGAGATCGAGCAGCGCCAGCAGGCGCAGCTGCGAGGTGTAGATGCGGTTGACGTTCTCCTCGACCAGGCCGTGCACCGAGATGCCGTCGAGCGGCGTCCAGCGTACGCCCGCCTGCACGCCGAAGGAGTCGGCGTGGTCCTGGGGGCGCGAGTCGTCGCGGAACGAGGCGTAGGAGAGGCGCCCCTCGGCGACGACGGCGCCGGCGCGAATGCCGCCGTCGTCGCCCCAGATGCGCACGCTGCCGGCGAGATCGACGCCGGCGCGGCGGCCGCCGTAGCCGTCCTCGTAGTAGCCGTCGAGGCGCGCCCAGCCGCGGCCGAGGTTGATGCGCCCTCCCAGCGAGCCGCCGGCCGAGGCGCTGGCGCCGTTGTCGTCGAAGTACAGGCGCGTGAACGCCTGCGCGTAGGCGTGGACGCGCCACACCGCCACGTCGTAGGCGAGCCTGAGGTCATCGAACGCCTGGGCGGCGAAGACGTTCCAGATCGAGTCGCCGTCGAAGGTGGGCGCCGCCAGCACGTACTCGGCGCTGATGCCGTGGCGGCCGAGCTGCGCGCGCGTGCCGGCGTAGACCTCGTCGAGCCGGCCGGCCAGGAGGTTGTAGCGGAACGCGAACCAGGGCACCAAGCGCCCGTCGAGGAGGCGGCCGCGCGTGGTCAGGCCGACGTGCTCGTCGACGACGCCCCAGGCCGGCTCGCCGGGCGCGCGCGGGCTGCCCGTCGGCGACATGGTGCGCTCGTAGCTGACGCGGGCCGACAGATCGCGCAGGCCGATGGTGCGCGCCGCGATGCCGAAGGTCGGCTGCAGCGCGTCCTCCTGGCGCGCGGCAAGCGAGCCCAGCTCGTTGCCGCCGAGCGCCGAGCCGTCGACGCGATACAGCGGCGAGTCGAACACGCCAGCCCCGGTGACGTTGAGCCCGCCCCACACCTCGGCGGCGACGTGGAACGGCGTGCGTGCCTGCACGTGCAGGCCGTCGAACGAGGTCCAGTCGTACATGTCGACGAGGATCTGGCGGCCGAGCTGGAAATCGATGAAGCCGAGCAGATCGTGGCCGCCGAGGTAGGCGTAGAGCAGGTCGAGCTGCTCGGTGAGCAGATCGCGCTCGGGGGTGCGGCCGGTGAGCTCGGTCAGCGAGGGGTAGTCGCCCATGTCGGCGTCGAAGCGCATGGACACGGTCAGGTAGATCTGGTTGCGCGGCAGCGGACGGCCCAGCTCGTCGTGCGGGCCGAGGTTGAAGACGTGCAGGCCGATGTACTGCGTGATGCGGCGCCGGTTGACCAGCGCGTCGTCGGCGGCGCGCAGCTGATAGGCCTGGCCGATGGTCTGGGCGTCGACCTCGAAGTCGTAGGCGTGCGCGAGCGACGGCACCAGAACGGCCATGAGGGCGAGCGCGCGCACCGTTGCGCACTCTATCGAACTCAACGCGCGAGCGCGAGGTTGTCGAACGCGGCCGTGCCGTGCAGCGCCCCGACGCCGACCGCGCCGCGCGCCAGCGCCGGCGGGCGGCAGTGCAGCGCCTGGCTGCCCGCGGCGGTGACGGTGAGCGCTCCCGAGCGCCAGGCGACCTCGAGCGCCGCCAGGTCGCCGTCGGGAAGCGCGCCGTCGGCGAGCGCGGCGCCGCGGCAGCCGGTGACGGGTGTCGCCACCGACTGCCCGGCACGCGGCGAAGAGACCGACCACAGCTCGACCGCCCGACCGGGCTCGAGGACCACGAAGTCGTACGCCGCGTCCGACCGCCAGCCGACGAGGACGGCGGCGCCGGCGGCGCCGCGGCGCCCGGCCAGCAGATCGAAGGTGAAGTCGGCGACCTGCATGCCGGCCACGAGCGCGAGCTCTGCCGGGCGGCCGTCGGCGGTGGCGCCCGGGGCAGCGACGACCAGCTGCCCGCCGCCGGCGGTCGCGCGATCAGGGCGTCGCGGCAGATAGGGATCGCTGGCGCCGTCGAGCGTCAGGGGTGGCAGGCTCGTCCACGGCGACAGCGGCGAGTGGAAGTAGACCACCGCGCTCGCCGTCGGCGCCCCGCTCGGATCGGTGCCGCCGGTCAGAAGCACGGTGCCATCGGCGAGGCGAGCCGCGGCCTGACCGTCCTGCGCTGAAGGCGGCGCCGAGCGCGGTCACCGCGGCGCGGCCGTCGAAGAGCGCGAGCGTGGCGTCGCCGCCGCCGGCGACGAGCACGGTGCCGTCGTCGAGCAGCGTCAGCGTCGGGCGAGAGGCGCGGGCCGGACAGCGGCGGCAGCGACAGCGGCGCCTCCGGCCTGCGACAGCCACAACGACACGGTCGTGTCCGGCGTCGTCGTGCCACCGACGACCAGCGCGCTCCCTGTCGGCAGCCCCGCGGCGCGCCCGCTCGACAGGCCGGCGTCGAAGCCGCGCTGCTCTTCGGGATCGACGATCTCGGCCGGCACCGCCCCGCCGCCTTCGCCACGCCCGCCGACGACGAGCACGGTGCCGTCGCCGCGCAGGATCGCGTCGTGACCGAAGCGCGCGTGCAAAAGCGGTGGCCCGGGCGCGAAGGTGTCGGCGGCCGGATCGTAGATCTCCGTCGACCCCAGCGTCGCGCCCGCACGGCAGCCGCCGCTGTCGAGCTCGGCACAGCCGCCGGCCAGGAGCACGCGCCCGTCGGCGAGCACGGTCGCCGAGTGGCCGGCGCGCGGCCCCCCGACGAGCAGGCGCGGGCTGCCCACCGACTGGCCGGCGGCGTCGAAGCGCGTCGCACCCGCAAACGCGATCCCCGCGGGCGCGCCGCTACCGTCCGTCGCCGACTCCGCCGGAGACCAGCGCGCCGCCGTCGGCGAGCGCGGCGGTCGCGTGCAAGAGCACGGCGCGCGAATCGAGGGCCGCGCCGCTGAGGCGAAACGAGGCGGTGCGCGGGTCGTAGAGCTCGACCGGCTGCGCCGGCCCGTCGCCGGCGTCGACGCCACCGCTGACGAGCACGCCGCCGCCCGCCAGCACCGTGGCGTGATGCCCGCTGCGCGCCACCTGCATCGAGCCGGTCGCGCAGACGCCGTCGGGCGGTCCGTAGGCGACGCCGAGCGGCCCGGCCGGCGTGTCGTCGAGCGCCAGCGTCGGCGTGCGCCCGAACGCCGCCAGCCCCGTGGGACCGAAGCCCTCCACCACCACGTCGCGGGTGGCACGCGGCAGCAGCAGCGTCGCCGGGGTCGACGGCGAGGCGGCCGCGGTCAGCGTCGCCTCGGGCGGAAAGTCGCCCTTGGGCCGTGATGCGCACGGTGTTCACCGCCGTCTGGACGCACGACGGCAGCGTCGGCACCAGGGTCAGCGTCCGATGCGGCGCGGAGCACCCTGCCCCCGACGCGAGCACCACGAGCAGCACCGCAGCGACGGAACTGCGCACGCGCGTACAGTACCACGTCGCGCCGCCGTGCTACACTTTGTCGACGGTGGAGCAAGTCGCGTTCGGCAAGTATCAGCTCCAGGAGCGCCTCGGCGAAGGCGGCATGGCCGTCGTCTGGCGGGCCAAGCTGTTCGGTCCCGGCGGCTTCGAGAAGACCCTGGTGGTCAAGCAGATCCGCGACGAGCTGGCGCAGCGGCACGAGTTCATCGATCTCTTCGTCGCCGAGGCCAAGCTCACCGTCTCGCTCACCCACGCCAACATCGTGCCGGTGTTCGAGCTCGGCATGGTCGACGGCACCTACTTCCTGGCGCTCGAGCTGGTCGACGGGCCGCCGCTGTCGCAGATCATCGCCGACGGGCCGATCCCGCCGCCCCTTGGCCGCCTACGTCGTCGAGCGAGGTGCTGCGCGGGCTCGACTACGCGCACCGGCGCGGCGTCGTTCATCGCGATCTGTCGTCGGCCAACGTGCTGGTCTCGCGCGACGGCGAGGTCAAGATCGTCGACTTCGGCATCGCCGCGCCCGTCGATGCGCGCGGCGTCGTCGGCGGCTCGCGCGGCTACGTCGCGCCCGAGCAGGAGGCGGGCGGCAGCTCGGACGCGCGCAGCGACCTGTACGCCGCCGGCGTGCTGCTGTGGGAGCTGGTCAACGGCCGCCGCTTCGACGGCGCGCCGCTGTCGATCCCGGCGCTGCAAGAGATCGTGGGCAAGGCGACGGCGCGCGATCCCGACGCGCGCTACCCCGACGCCGCGGCGATGCTCGGCGCCGTCTCGCGTTTTCTGCGCTCGGCGACCGGCGCCACCACGCAGGCCGGGCTGGGCGCGCTGGTGCGCCGCCGCGCGCCCGACATTCCGCGTACTGCCACGAGCGACGATGCCGGCGCCGAACCGCCGCCGGCGGTCGCCGGTCCGCGCACCGCCCCGCTCGCCCGCGGTCGCGAGGTCACCTTCGCCACCCGCATCGCGCCGCCGCCGCCGCCGGCCGCGAGCTGGCGCCGCCGCCTGCTCATCGGCGCCGCCGCCGCCGCGCTGGTCGCGCTCTCCGCGCTCGGCGGCGCGCGGCTGCGTGACGCCTCGTCGCCGGTGCCGCTGCCGGCGGTGCCCAAGACCGCACGGCTGTCGCTGCACGTGCTGCCCCCGGCAGCCGCGCTCACCATCGACGGCAAGCGCGCCGCGGCCGGCGTCGTCGAGCTCCCCGCCGGAGCGCACATCGTGGCCGCGAACGCGCCGGGCCGGCAGGATGCATCGCGCACCGTCACGCTCACCGCCGGCGGCGCCGACGACGTCACGCTGACGCTGCCGCCGGCCGAGGTGCGTCTCGTCGTCCGCAGCGATCCCGCCGGCGCCGAGGTCCTGCTCGGCGATCGCGCGCTCGGCACGACGCCGCTCGAGCTCGCCGTCGCGCTCGAGCCGGGCGCGCGCGTCAAGATCCGCAAGCGCGACTACGCGCCCGTCGAGCGCGCGGTCACCATCGCCGACGGCGCCGCCACCGTCGACGTGCACCTTTCGCCCGCTGCCGCGCGGCGAGCTGACCCTCGGCGCCCTGCCCTGGGCCCACGTCACCATCGACGGCGAGAAGCGCCCCGACACGCCGCTGTCGAAGGTCGCGCTCGCGGCCGGCCCGCACCAGGTGCGCCTGGTCTGCCCGCCGACCGGCAAGGAGCTCCGCTTCACCGTGCAGATCGAGCCCGGCCGCGAGACGCGCAAGGTCGCCGATCTGCGCGGCGAGCCAAGCTCGTCGACGAATAGCTACTGCGCCGCCGCCTCGATCCGGTGCGCCTGCTTGACTCTTGAAGAGCGCGATGCTGACGAGCGCGAACCCGGTCGCCATGAGCGCCAGGCCGCCCGCCGAGCTCGGCCCAGTTGGCGTCGCCGAGCTCGTGCTTGGTGCTCGATGGTTGCCGTCGGCGCTGGCGCACCGTCCGCTCGCCCTGCGGCACGTCGAGCGCGACGACGTTCGACCGCGATCGCCGCCGCCGAACAGCACCGAGGCCGATGGTCGCCGAACGCCGTCGCCTCCGCGCCGCAGCCGGCGCACCTGCCCCTCGCGCCTGCGACGTCAGCGCGCGGCGGCGGCGCCGGCATCCACGGCGGCGGCTCGTCGGCGCGCGCCCCGGCGCGACCAGCGAGCAGCACGAGCGCCCAGCGTCAGCCGCCTCATCGCGCGCCCAGCGCGAACTGCGTGGAAATCGAGCCGCCGCCGAGTAGGTCGCATCGCGCGGCCACAAGCTCACCGCCAGCACCACGCCGACGCCGAGCGCGCCGACGACGCCGACCCACAGCCACGGCTTGCGCCACACCGGCGCCCGCCGCTCGCGCCCGCCGTCGACCTCGCCGCTCTGGCCAACGATGGCGCCGCCCGCGGATGCGCGATCGCCGGCGCCTCGCAGCACCGCCAGCGGCGCGTCGGCGCGACAGGGCGCCGTCGTCGAGCCGTCGCACGAGCTCGTCGGCGCGCGTCGCCGTCACCGTCGCGTGCCGCAGCCCTCGGCCGTCGCAGCGTCGCCGCGTACGTGAGCACGCCGGCGTCGAGCGCGATCGCCGCCACGACGACGGCGTCGAGGCCCAGCGTTCGCTGCAGCGTCGCGATGTCGCGCGCCGCCGGACGGTCGCGTCAGCGCCGCGCGGCCGCCTACTCCAAGGTCGCCGTCGGGTCGCATCGTCCTCTCGTGCTCGCCCGACCCTCGGCGGCACCGCCGCGAACGCGCGTGCCACCTCGGGCCGCACCATCGCCTCGGTCGAGCCGCGTCAGCGGCTCCAGCTCCTTGGCGCGCTGCCAGGCCGCATTCGCGTCGTTCGCGCCGCTTCAGCTCGAATAGCGCCACGCCGTGCCACTTCGCCGCCTCCGCGGCCTCGGGCTTGCACGCCCGGCCGCCACGCTGCCGCCGAGTAGATCTGCTCGGCCGCGGCCGAGCGCCGCCTCCGCCTGCTCGAGCTCGACGCGCGCCAGCGCCCGCCGCCCGTCGCTGACGAGCCGCGCCGCCGCGCGGCGAAGAACTCCAGGTGCGCCTCCGCCGTCCAGCCGCGCTCCCACGAGCGCCCACGGATCCTCGACCACCTCGGCCCCGCGCGCCCGCTCGGCCGCCGCCAACGCCGCCGTCGCCTCCGCGCGCCGCGCGCCCGCCCCGCCCGACGGCGGCGCGTACACCAGCACGGCGACGGTCACGAGAAAGTGCACGGTCCCACGATATCACGCGCTATCATGAGCCCGCCATGGACCGTCCTCGCCTGCGCCCCCTCGAAGCCTTCCCCCTGGCCAAGAACGGACAGAAGCTGCTCGGGCTGCGCGACCCTTCGCGGCTGACCGACGCGGTCGCCACGCTGCCGCCCGGTCGCCGTCGCCATCGTCCAGCTCTTCGACGGCGAATCGACGCGCGCCGAGATCTGCGCCGAGTTCCAGCGCCGCTACGGCACGCCGCTGCAGCCCGAGGCGCTCGACAAGCTGATCGACCAGCTCGACCAGGCCTACCTGCTCGACTCCGATCGCTTCCGCCAGTTCTCGGCGACCGTGTTCGGCGCCTTCGCCCAGTCGCCCACGCGCAAGGCGCACCTCGCCGGCGAGAGCTACCCCGCCGACGCCGACGCAGCTCGCCGCGCAGCTCGACGGCTACTTCGATCCGCCGCACGGCCCCGGCCGCCCGTCGGCCAGAACGGCGCCGGCTTGCCGCGCGCCATCGTCGCGCCGCACATCGACTTCGCCCGCGGTGGCGCCGCCTACGCCTGGGCCTACAAGCCGCTCGCCGAGGCCGCCCGCTGCCCGAGCTGGTCGTCGTCTTCGGCACCGACCACATGGGCGCCGAGCAGCCGTTCACGCTCACGCGCAAGCACTACGAGACGCCCGTTCGGCCCCATGCACACCGACGTCGCGCTCGTCGACGCGCTGGCCAACAAGGTCGGCGAGCGCCACGGCGAGCAGCGCGCGCAGGCGCTCTTCAAGCGACGAGTACCACCACCGCGGCGAGCACTCGCTCGAGTTCCAGATGGTCTGGCTGCGCCACGTCTGGAAGGACCGCGCCGACGCCGTCAAGGTTGTCCCCATCCTGTGCGGCTCGCTGCACGACTTCGTCGAGAGCGGCCAGGGCCCGCGCTCCGACCCGCGCGTCGACGCCGTGCTCGCGGCGCTCGTCGAGCTCGTCGGCGCGCGCCCGACCCTGTGGATCGCCGGCGCCGATCTGGCGCACGTCGGCCCGCGCTTCGGCGACCGCGAGTCGCTCGACGCCAGCGATCGCGCTCGCTCGAGCGCCGCGACCAGGAGACGCTGGCCCACGCCAGCCGCGGCGACGCCGCCGCCTGGTTCGACGAGATCCGAAAGGAGCGCGATCGCCGCCGCGTCTGCGGCCTGCCGCCGATCTTCGCCATGCTCGAGTCGGCCCGCCCCGGCGCCGGCCGCGTCGCCGCCTACGCGCAGTGCCCCGCCGACGAAGATGGCGGCTCGATCGTCTCGATTGCTTCACTCGTCTACGGCTGATCGTGTAAGGTAGCGCGCCATGTTCATCTGGGACGAGAAGCCGAAGACCGAGTCTCCGGCGCGCCGCCGAGCAGCGCCGCGCCATGTACAAAAAGGAGATCGAGGAGCGCGCCGGGCTGCTCCTCCGGCTCGGCTACAAAGCGCGCGACGTCAAGTCGCGCCTGAAGAAATCGGTCGATTGGGACTTCGATCTGCAGGACAGGCCCGATCACGCCGAGCGAGGTCGACCGCATCGTCGACGACGTCTACAAGCGCAACCAGAAGTAGCACACGCCAGAGGAGGCCTGGATGAAACCGATCGCGCTGTTGGCAGCAGTCGCGCTCGTCGGCGGCTGCGGCATCGACAAGGAAGTGTACGAAGCCAAGGTCGCCGAGCTCAACAAGACCAAGGCCGCAGCTCGACCAGACGCAGAAGGACGCCGCCGAGGCCAAGCGCCGCTGCGACGCAGACCCAGGCCCGCCTCGACGCCGAGAACATGGCGATGAAGGCGCGCCTGACCGCGCTCGGTCAGGACATGTCGAAGCTGACGCTCGACGTCCGAAGAGGACAAGAAGCGCATCGCCGAGCTCAAGAAGCGTCAGGAAGCGGCCGAGAAGCGCGCGCAACAGTTCCGCGACATGGTCGCCAAGTTCAAGTCGATGATCGACGCCGGCAAGCTGCAGGTCGAGATCCGCAACGGCCTCATGCTGGTCAAGCTGCCCGACAACATCCTGTTCGACCCGGGCAAGACCGACCTCAAGCCGGCGGGCAAGGACGCCATCGCGCAGGTGACGCAGATCCTGTCGGGCATCGAGGGCCGCAAGTTCCAGGTCACCGGCCACACCGACAACATCCCGATCAAGAGCGCCAAGTTCAAGTCGAACTGGGAGCTGTCGACGGCGCGCGCGGTCGAGGTGACCAAGCTCATGATCGCCGACGGCATGGATCCCAAGCGTCTGTCGGCCGCCGGCTACGCCGACGAGCTGCCGGTCGGCGACAACGACACCGACGAGGGCCGCCGCGCCGAACCGCCGCATCGAGATCGTCGTGCAGCCGAACATCGAAGACCTGCCCGTCGATGGACGACGCTCGCCAAGCCGACCTCGTAATCTCCCGCATTTGCACTACGACGCGCGCGGCGCGAGCCCCCTTGACTTTGGGTCCGAGCGCCGGTTACATAGGGCCCGAACTGTTTCGAGGCCCCGCTTGAGTCCCAACGCGCTGGCCGAGTTGGCCAAGGTCCCTTCCCTGAAAGATCGCTGGGTTGCGATCGATCCGCGCGGCTCTGCGCCCGACCGCGACACCCCGCTTCAGGTCGCCCTGCAGTCGGGCGCCATCGTCGTCGACGCCGACGACGAGCTCGACGTGCTCTGCGCGCGCCTCAACGAGGCCAGGCTCACCTCGCTCACCATCGTCTACGCCGGCTCGAAGTCCTAGACTCTACTTCGGCTGCGACCGTCGTCGCGCCGCCGTCGCGCCGCGGCCGCCTTGGATCGCGCTTGAACCAGGTGAACGCCAGATCGCGCTCGACCTTGGCTCCGCGATAGTGCGGGAACTTCAGCTCCTCGACGACGCCGACGCAGCAATCGAGCGCCGCCTGCGGCGCGTTGCCTTTCGCCGTGACCGCGCCGGTGTAGCCGGGCAGCTCGACCGTATAGTGCATGGTCACCGCGATCTCGCCGGGCGGCAGGTCGCGCGCGATCGAAGCACGCCTGCAGCGCCGGCATCGCTGCGTCGACGATCGCCTTCCACTCGGCAGGGCGCGGTCCGCGCGGATCGCCGTTGAGCGTGCCGCCGTCGGGCATGCGCGGGTGATCGTCGCGCGGCGGCAGCACCGGCTCGTGCGAGCGGATTGCGCGCGACGGCCGCTCGGCGCCGGCGCCGGCTCGCGGTCGGCGGCGCGGCCGGCGCGGCCACCGGCGCCGGTCGCTCGCGTACGTCGTGGTCGACGTGTTTCCGTCGACAACCGCCCGCCACCACGAGCAGCGATCGCGAGCGCCACACGCGTCATGCCACCACCGTAAACGTCGCCGCCGCGCCACGCAAATCCGCTGCGGCTGTGCTAGCCTTCAACTGCTTTGCTCATCTGCCCGACCTGCAAGACGCACTTCGAGGGCGAGGAGCACTTCTGTCCGCGGGACGGATCGCCCCTCGCCGCCTCGGCGAGCGACCGGTCTGGGCCCAGCCCCGCGACCGGCGCCCGGATCGACCCGACGGCCGATCCGCCTGATCGGTCGCGTGCTCGGCGGCCGCTATCGGCTGATCGAGCGGCTCGGCCAGGGCGGCATGGGCACCGTCTACCGCGCCACCCACACGCTCATGGACAAGCCGGTGGCGGTGAAGATCCTGCGCGCCGAGCTGGCCACCGACGCCGAGGCGGTCGCGCGCTTCCACCGCGAGGCGCGCTCGGCCTCGCGCCTCGATCACGACCACTGCATCCGCGTCACCGACTTCGGCCAGTCCGACGACGGGCTGCTCTTCCTCGTCATGGAGCTGCTCGACGGGCACAGCCTGTCGCACGTGACCGCGCCGCGGCCCGGTGCCGGCGGCGCGCGCGGCCGCCATCGGCGTGGCCATCGCCGAGGCGCTCGCCCACGCGCACGAGGCCGGCATCATCCACCGCGATCTCAAGCCCGACAACGTCTTCCTGGCGCGCCGCGCCAAGGGGCGCGAGATCGTCAAGGTGCTCGACTTCGGCCTCGCCAAGCTCGCCTCGCGACTCGGCGCTCGGCCCGTCGATCACGCGCGACGGCACCGTGTTCGGCACGCCCGAGTACATGGCGCCCGAGCAGGCCGAGGGCGAGAAGCTCGACGGCCGCACCGACGTCTACGCGCTCGGCGTCATCCTCTATCAGCTCGTGTGCGGCGAGGTGCCGTTCAAGTCGTCGAACTTCGTGGCGCTGCTCGACCAAGCAGGTCTCCGAGGAGCCGACGCCGCCGCGCGATCGCCGCCCCGATCTCGAGATCCCGCCCGGGCTCGAGCTGGTCATCATGCGCTGCCTGGCCAAGCGGCGCGAGGATCGCTACGCCACCGCCGCCGAGATCGCCGACGCGCTGGAGCCGTTCGCCGCCGTCGGACACCTCGCAGTCGATCCTGCTGCCGACCCGCGAGCGGCACGCATTCGGGCGTGGTCGACCTGTCGGCCGACGCGCGACATGGCGGTGCCGACGCCGATGCCCAACGGCGCCGAAGACGCGGATGAGCGACTCGCAGCTGCGCGGCGAGGTCGCGCCGCGCACCTTCGGTCGCAGCGTCGCGCTCGGCCTCGGCGGCGTGGCGCTGGCTGCTGCCGCCTTCGGCTTCGTCTTCATGGGCCGGGCACGCCGGCACGCCATGCCGGTGCCGCGACCCGTGGCGGCCGCGCCGAGTCGCCGCTGGTGCACGGCAAGCGCCTGCTGGCCGAGGGCGACCTCGACGGCGCCGACAAGGTGCTGCGCGCCGCGCGCGAATCGAGCGACTCGGCCGAGCTGCAGGAGGCGATGTCCGAAGTCGCCGAGCAGCTCGGCAACCGCCTCGGCGCGCTGGCGCACATGCACCGCGCCATCCACCTCGCGCCCGACGACGCCGAGCCGCGCGCCCGGCTCGGCGCCCTGCTCTTGCGCCTCGGTCAGCCGGCCGAAGCGTGCCGGCAGGCGCGAAAGGCGCTGGCGCTCGACACCGGACCGCGCAGCTCGTCGGCCCGCGCCGTCATCCCACGCAGTGCTCAGCAGCCGAGCGCGAAGCCCGTGCAGAAGGAGACCCCATGACCAAAAGACCGATGCAGGTCGTCTATGCCCTCGTCGCCGCTCGTGGCGCTGGCCGCGAGCCGCGCGCGCGTCGAACTACGCGCTCGAGGAGATCCCCCAGGCGATCCCCGCCGCCGACGCGCCGAGGCTCAAGGGCCAGGGCATCGGCACCACCTTCCAGCTGCTCGAGAAGGCGGGCGAGCCCAAGGCGCGCAAGGAGCTGGCCAGGGCGGCCAAGATCCCCGAGAAGATGCTCGACGGCTGGGTGCAGATGGCCGACGTCATGCGCGTCAAGGGCGTGGGGCCAGATGTCACACGCCTTCTGGCCGCGTGCGGCGTCCACACGGTGGCGCAGCTCAAAACCCAAGACGCTACCAAGCTCAACGACGAGATCATGAAAGTAAATTCGAAGTCGCATCTGAGCGAGAACCCACCTTCGGTCGAGCACCTCCAGGCGTGGATCGCGCAGGCGCAGACCCTGCCGATCGTCCTTCATTAATGAAAGAGTTCTGCGGTACGATGCCGGCGGTCCTATGGAAATGACGTTCGACGGTCCCGGCCGCGGGGCTCAGCCTGCCGGGGGCATCTCCGGCGCACGGCTGGCCAACGGCGTGCGCCTCAACGATCGGTACGAGATCGAGGAGCTCCTCGGCCGCACCCCCTACGGCGAGAGCTACCGCGCGCGCGACCTGGCGTCGGGGCAGCTGGTCGCCATCAAGGCGCTCAATCCGGCGCTGATCGCCGACGGCGCGACGATGGAGCGGCTGACGCGCGAGGTGCAGGTCGCCACGCAGCTCGATCACAAGAACATCGCCGCGACCTACGGCCTCTTCGGCGCGCAGGTCGGCGCCGATCCGGTCGCCTACCTGGCCTGCGAGTTCGTCGACGGACAGACGCTGCGCGACATGCTCGAGAAGAAGCGCGCGTCGGGGCGCGCCTTTTCGCTCAAGGGCGCCTACAACGTCATCGCGCACCTGTGCAACGCGCTGGTCTACGCGCACGGCACGACGGTGCACGGCGCGCTGACCCCCGACTCGGTCATGGTCAACTCGGCCGGGCGCGTCAAGCTGACCGACTTCGGCCTGGCGCGCACACTCAAGCCGCTCGACAACTTCAGCGCGCAGGTGGCCGCGGGGACGATGGCGGCGCTGGCGCCGGAGATGATGGCGCAGCCCGAAGCGGCCGACGCGCGCGCCGACATCTACTCCGTGGGCGTGATCCTGTTCGAGCTTTTGACCGGGCGCACGCCGGCCGACTCGTTCGAGCGGCCGAGCGTGGCGGCGCCCGGCGTGCCGCCGGCGGTCGATCCCGTCGTCGAGCTCTGCCTGCAAGCCGTCGCCCGACGAGCGCTATCCCGACGCCCAGTCGCTCAAGGAGGCGCTGCAGCAGGCGCTGGCCGCGGATCTGGCGGGGCCGAACGCGCAGGCGGCGGCGGCGATCGCGATGCCGCCGGGGCAGCGCCCCAACCCGCAGGGCATGACCTCGGCGCCGCGACAGCCGATGCCGATCGTCAACACGCCGACGCCGCCGCCGCGTCCGGCGATGTCGTCGGCGCCCAAGCCGACGCCGCCGCCCCGTCCGCTCGCGCCGCAGGCGACGCCGACGCCGCCGCCGCGTGCAGCAGGCCGCGCCGCAGCCGGCGGCGCCGCGGCGACAGCCGTCGTTCGCGGAGGCCGCCGGTGCCCAAGTCGTTCAACGTCGACGCCGCGCTCTCCGCCGTCGACGACACGCACGAGCGCTGGCTCATCCAGAAGGACAAGCTCGACTTCGGCCCCTTCGCGATGAAGGAGGTGCGCTCGCAGATCGAGAGCGGCAAGATCGTCGGCGAGCACGTCATCATCGACACCGAGAACGGCGCAGCGGCAGAAGGTCAAGGACCACCCGCAGCTGCGTCAGCTCGTCATGGAGGCCGAAGCGCGCCTGGGCGAGCAGCAGC
This sequence comes from uncultured delta proteobacterium, assembly GCA_963816965.1. GTDB lineage: Bacteria > Myxococcota_A > Polyangia > Palsa-1104 > Palsa-1104 > JAQBQH01. The sequence goes on along the minus strand of CAWFMP010000004.1, from coordinate 301,894 downwards.
GCATGGACCAGGAGGTGGCCGAGCGGCGCAAGTTCCGCGGCCGCATGGTGACGATCTTCGCGCTCGTCGGCGTGGCCGTGCTGGCGGCCGGCGGCGGCGCGTTCATGTACGCCAAGAAGCACGGCGCCTTCGAGACCAAGGTCGTCAAGGAGGTCGTGCGCGACGACTCGTACGACTTCATGAAGGGCGTCGAGATCACCATGAAGGTCGATCCGCCGGCGGTGCACAAGTCGCACTCCTCGGGCCACCACAGCAGTAAGAACGGCAAGAACGAGTTCAGCGACGTCACCAACCTCGGCGACGCCTCGGAGGGCGGCGGCGACGAGACGCTCGACCAGGCGGTCGTGCAGCGCGTGATGACGCAGAACTTCCGCGTACTGGTGGGCTGCATCGCCGAGGAGCGGCGGCGCAACTCGTCGCTGCGCACGGTCGACATGGACTTCATCATCAAGGGCTCGGGCCAGGTCTCGGCGGTCAAGGTCAACGGCCAGACCTCGTCGCCGCTGTCGAGCTGCATGTACGGCAAGATGCAGTCGGTCGCCTTCCCCAAGTTCAACGGCGCCAAGACCCACGCCTCGTTCTCGCTGGCTCTCAAGTAGCACATGCGCATTCGGGATCGGCCCAAGGCGGGAGCGTGGCTCGGCTTCGCCTTGAGCGTGCTGTTCGCCGGCGTGATGGTGCCGCTGACGACGTTCGACCTGTGGGCGGGCGACGCCGTCGACGCCGCGGGGCGGGCGGTGTTCACGCTGCGGCTGCCCGAGACCTCGCTGTGGCACGACACCCTCATCGGCCCCCGTCTCGAGCACCGGCGCATCGTGGTCGCGCGCGGCGCCAAGGTCGACCCCGCCGACAAGCGGCTCGTCGAGGCCTACGAGGACGGGCGGCGGCCGCCCTCGGTCGGCCTGCTCCTCGGGCTCGGCATCGCCTACTTCATGCTCGGCATGCTGCTGACCTCGTACCTGCGCAAGTTCGGGTATCGCGGTCGGCGCCTGCGCACGCAGCTGACCATGCTCGGCTGCCTCGTCGCCGCCGCGCTGCTCTACAAGGCCTATCTGCTGCTGACGCCGTTCAGCCCCTATTGGCTGCCGATCGGCGCCTTCTCGATCGCCGTGGCCGTGCACCATGACCGCCAGGTGGCGTTCGCCGGCACCGTGGCGCTGTCGTTCCTCGTCGGCTCGCTGATCCCGTTCGACCTCGGCCTGGCGATGGTGCTGCTGCTGCAAGGGTTCGGCGCCATCATGTTCCTGACCCGGCCGCGCAAATGGTGGGGGCTGGTCGGCCGGGCATCGGCGGCGGCCTGCTCGCCGCGGCTCGGCTATCTGGCGCTCTACTTTCTCGTGCGCGGCCGGCTGCCCGACGAGGACACGACGTCGATGGTGTCGTCGGGGCTCGTCGGCGCCATCGGCGGCGGGCTGGCTTCGGGGGATCGCGGTCCTGATGGTCGCCCCGCTGCTCGAGCGCGCGCTCGGCGAGGTGCCGCGCGGCAAGCTCGTCGAGCTGACCGACCTCAACCAGCCGCTGCTCAAGCGCATCGCCGAGAGCGCGCCGGGCACGTGGGCGCACTCGCTGGCGATGGCCAACATGGCCGAGCTGGCGGCGACGGCGATCGGCGCCAACGCGCTGCTCGTCCGCGTCGGCGCCTACTACCACGACCTCGGCAAGTCGTCGGCGCCGCAGTACTACATCGAGAACCTGCACGCGGGCGAGCCGTCGCCGCACGACTCGCTCGAGCCGGACGTCTCGGCCGACGCGATCTTCGCGCACTGCACCGAGGGCGTGCGCCTCGGGCGCGCGGCGGGCATCCCCGAGCCGGTCCTCGACTTCATGCACATGCACCACGGCAACGGGCTGCTCGAGTACTTCTGGCACAAGAACGAGCAGCAGGGGAATCCCAAGCGGCTCGTCGGAGAAGGCGTTCCGCTATCCGGGGCTGCCGCCGCAGACGAACGAGACCGCGATCCTGGCGATCTGCGACGCGGTCGAGGCGGCGTCGCGCACGCTCAAGGCCCCGTCGGAGCGCGATCTGACGAGCCTGGTGCAGCGCATCGTCTTCGGCAAGCTGCACCTCGGGCAGCTCGATCAGTCGGGGCTGACCTCGTCCGATCTGAAGGAGCTGTGCAACTCGCTCGTCGACACGCTGAAGAACTCGTTCCACGTGCGCATCGAGTATCCGTGGCAGAAGGAAGAGCGCGCGGCCCAGCAAGCGGCCGCGCGGCGGGGCGGCGACGCCTGCACCGCAGCCGGAGCCGACGCCGCTGGCGCCCGAGCCGGAGAGCATCACGCAGCGCCTCTTCGTCGAGGAGCGGCTCGACTCGGCCGATTCACCGCGGCCCATTCCGCACAACCGGCCGCGAAGCTAAGCTTTGAAGAAGCCGGCGCCGGCGTGCTTGTTGCGCGACTCGGGAGCGCCGAAGCGGAAGCCGACGACTTGATCGGCGGCGAAGTAGAAGCGCTCGCCTTTGTGAGTGACGAACTGCGCCTCCGATGAGAGCTCGACGCGCATGACGCGCGGGATCTGCAGCACCTCCTGGCCGAGCGCGACATACGCGGTCACGTCGAGCTCCTCGGGGATGATGTAGGCGTTGCCATCCTTCTTCACTTGCGGGGCGCTCTGCAGAATCTTGTCGATCGGAAGTGGCATAGCCGGACAATAAGTCCGATCGGAGCGCACGTCCAGCGGCACGGCGCGCGGCGCCAGCGCGGACTTGCGCATCACGAGCGCGCAAAGCCGCATGGGATGAGGACGCGCGCAATTGCGATCGCGGAGAAGCCTGTGTGACGCGGTCGGGCCGTGCTGAATCGCGCTCAGCCGCATGCCACGCGGAGCTGGCGGGCGCCCGTCGGTGCGAGTATGCGTCATCGCTGGCGCTCGCGCAGGATTTCCACAGGCTGTGGATTGGCGTGCGAAAGACTTCTCGAGATCAGCGACTGCGACAACAAGCACTGGATAAAGCAGCACAATCCAGGGCGCCCGCAACTGTGGACAACTCGTGAGCGGCTTGCCTCGAGATCGGAACGTGGCTAGGCTGGATTTTGTCGGGCGGTACGACGACGAACCAAGGACCTCGAAAGGGGATCGCGGCTTCGCAAGAGGAAGCGACCTCCGACGGCGAAGGAGACTCTGGAGCGCCGCACGCACGCGACTTCGGCCGCGAGCGGAAAAGCGCAAGAGAGGTGGCGCGCAAGCGCCCATCGCCGACGGCAGGCAAGCCCCCAAGGAGGAGACGTCGGTTGGCGCGGAGCGCACGAGCTAACTACTCGGGCACAAAGTGGTCGGCCGACGAAGGTTCCCGCGCGCTGCGCTGAAAATGCGTGGAGGCTCGGGGCCCAAAAGCCCAGGAGAGGCGCCCGTGGAGGCGGGCAAGGCGACCCGGACGGAACCCTGAAGAAGGCTGAACCGCAAGAGAGGATCGCCGATCGGTCGCACGATCGGACGAGGGACGCAGAGGGAATACCGCGAAGCGCGGGTCGAGGTCGGCGCAACACTGGCCGAGGCCAAGCGCAGGGCGGGAGCGGCGAACCCATGAGCCGCTACTTCACGTCACGCGAAGACTCTGTAGCGGACGGCAACTTCACGAGGGGCACGGCAACGAGCGGGCGACCGCGTCGAGCCGGCCGGGTACGCTGAAGTCTCTGGAGGGAAGGTTCGTCGTCGTGGCGCGCCGACGTCTGCGCGCGTAGACTCTGCGCGTGAATCGCGCGTTCGCCGCGTGCCTTCTCATCGTCGCTGCGCTGCCCTTGCGCGCGTTCGGCGGCGATCTCTTCTCCAGCATCGATTCGGTGGCCAGCGAGCTCAAGGCGCCCGATGCGTCGCGCCGCCGCGATGCCGTCGACAAGCTCGACGCCTGGTCGGCGGACGAGGCGCGGCCGCTTCTCTACCTGGCGCTCGGCGACGCGGACGCCGACGTGCGCGCGCACGCCGCGGAGTCGGTGGGGCGCCATCGGCTGGCGGACGCGGCGCCGCGACTCGTCGCTGCGCTCGGTGATCCGGACGCGCACCTGCGCGCCGCCGCCGCCGAAGCGCTGGGCGCGGTGCTCGGCGGCCCGGGCGCGAACGAGCCCTCCAAGGAGGCGGTGCGCGCCGTCGAGACGCTGGAGCGCGCGCTCGGCGACGGCGAGCACGAGGTGCGCGAGGCGGCGGTGGCGGCCATCGGCCAGCTGCCGCCGACGCTCGTCACGGCGCACCGCCGTGGCGCTCACCGGGCGGCTCGACGACGAATCGGCCGGCGTGCGCGAGCGTGCCGCCGAGGTGCTCGGGCGCATGGGCGAGGCGCGCGCGGTGGTGCCGCTCCTGGCGCGCCTCGGCGATCCGACGCGCGAGGTGCGCATCGCCGCGCTCGCAGCGCTGGCTGCGCTCGGTGACGCGCGCGCGGTGCCGGCGATCGTGCGGCTGCACGCACGATCCGGCCGACGACGTGCGCGCGGCGGCGGTCGCGGCGCTCGGAGGCCTGGCGGCCACGGCCGCGGTCGCGCCGCTCGTCGAGCTCTTGCAGCACGGCCAGCCGGACGCGTTGCGCGCGCGCGCGGCGTTTGCGCTGGGCCAGATCGCGCGCACGGCCGCCGCGCCCGCCGCGGTCGAGGCGCTGGTCGCGGCGCTCGATCATGACGAGCTGCAAGCCGCGGCCAAGGAGGCGCTGGTGCGCGTGGGCCCCGCCGCGGTAGCGCCGCTGGTCGCCCATCTGCGGGGTGCGCGGCCCGATCGCGCCGGAGTCTACGTCGAGCTGCTCGACGAGATCGGCTAGCCGCGACGCCACGCCGGCGCTGCTCGACGAGCTCGACCGGGGCCGCATCCCCGAGGAGGCGCTCGTCGACGCCCTCGGTGCCATGCTGCGCGCCGGTGACTCGCGGCCGATGGTGGCGCTGGTGGCGCGGCTCGGATCCCCTTCCGGGGCGGTGCGGCGGCACGCGGCCGAGGCGCTCCGCGGTCGCGTCGACGCCCGGGCGGTCTCGGTGCTGGCCACCGCCACCGTCGACGAGGAGCGCGAGGTTCGGCTCATCGCCATCGGCGAGCTCGGGCGTCTGGGCGCGCGCGAGGCGCTGCCCGAGCTCGAGCGGGCGCTTGGCAGCGGCGACGAAGCGACCGCAGCGGCCGCGGGGCACGCGCTGGGCGAGGTTGGGGATCGGCGGGCGCTGGAGCCGCTGATCGCCGCCCTGGGACGGCCGGAGCGGCGCGTGCGACGCGAGGCCGCCGACGCCCTTCTGCGCGTGGCCGACGGGAGCGCGACACCGTCGCTGTTGCGGGCGGTGCGCACGGCGGCGCCCGATCGGCGCGCGACCGCGATCGCGGCGCTCGGCGGCGTCGTGCGCCGGCGGCCCGACGCGACGGCGCGCGAGCTGCTGCTCGCGTACGCCGAGGGCCATGACACCGCTTCGGCCCTGGCGGCGCTCGACGCGCTCGGCGCCATGGGCGACCAGGCCGCGGTGGCGCGCCTGGTCCGCCTCGTCGACTCGCGCTTCGACGACGATGTCCGCCGGCGGGCGCTGGCGGCGCTCGGCGACATCGGCGACATCGGCGGCGACGACGCGACGCGCACGCTCATCAGCATGCTCGCCGGCGACTCCGGCGATCCGGGCGTGCGCGCGGAGGCGGCGTGGGCGCTCGGCAAGCAGCGGCACGCCGGCAACGCGACGGTGGCGGCGCTGACCGTCGCCCTGCGCGCGGCGGCGCCGTCGGTGCGCGCCAACGCCGCCGCGGCGCTCTATCGCCTGGGCCGAGCGCCCGCCGATCTGTTGCGCCTGCTCGATGACCGCGACCCGGCGGTGCGCGGCAACGCGGCGCTGGCGCTGGCGCACACGCCAAAGGCGCGCGTCGCGCTGCAGCGGCTCGCCGAGCGTGACGACGATCGCACCGCCCAGGCGGCGGCCCGGCGCGCGCTCGCCCTCGCCGGGGGGCGGCGCCCTCCTCCGCCGGCGACTGGATCGCGCTCGACGTCGTCGACTTCGACGGTGCGCCCCTCGGTGACGCCGGGTACCGCCTGGTCCTTCCCGACGGCCTGCAGAAGGCCGGCGTCACCGATGAACGCGGCGTCATCCGCGAGGAGTCGGTGCCGTCGGGTGCGTGCCGTCTGATGCTCGACGAAGCCGCCCCGCCACGTTAGATTCACGGGATGGGGTACGCCGCGCTCATCGTGCCGATGATTCCCGGCGTGATCTGGCTCTGGATCATCTACCGCACCGATTGGTACGAGCCGGAGCCCAAGCGCCTCGTGCTCGCCACCTTCGCGCTCGGCACCATCGCCATCCTGCCGGCCTTCGGCGGCGAGCGCCTGGCCGGGATGGTCTACCCGTTTCTGCGCTATATCGAGCAGGCGGCGCTGACCGGCGTGCCCGCGCCATGGCCGATGGCGATCGGCTGCTTCCTCGTCATCGGCCCCTGCGAGGAGCTGGCGAAGTTCGCCGCCGTGCGCCTGTTCGTCTATCGCAACAAAGAGTTCAACGAGCCGCTCGACGGCATCATCTACGCCTCCGCCGCCGCGCTCGGCTTCGCCAGCCTCGAGAACGTGCTGTACGTGATCGACTGGCACACCGGCCACGTGCAGTGGGGCGCGCTCGGGATCCGTTCGCTCCTGGCGCTGCCCGGCCACGTCATCTTCGCCACCACGTGGGGCTACGCGCTCGGGCGGCAGAAGTTCGACCCGGCCTACCGGGTGTGGCCGATGGTGGCGCTGGCGGCGCTGCTGCACGGGCTGTACGACTTCCTGTTGATGTACCGGCCCACGCAGCCGCTCATCCTGCTCTACATGTCGCTGATGGTGCCCATCATCGTCCGGCAGATCAGGCTGCTGCGCGCCGAGTCGCCGTTTGCTCCGGGAGCTGCGCTTGCGCGGCCTGCCGCAGCCGACGGCGCGCGCGATGCAACCGGGACATGACGGTGCCGAGCGGGCACTCCATCGCGCGCGCGATCTCCTGATAGCTGAGCTCCTCGACCTCCGCGAGTTGCAGGATGCGCCGCTCGCCCGGCTGGAGCGCGGCGAGCGCGGCGGCGAGCTCGGCCTCGTCGAGTGGCGGCGGCTCCGGCTCATTCGGGGGCGGCGCCGGTTGCAGCGCCACCACGCGCTTCCGCAGCCGCTCGTCGCGCGCGCGGCGGCGTCGCTCGGAGATGGCCAGGTTGCACAAGATGCGGCACAGCCAGGCGCGGCCGTTCGAGCCGGCCTGGTAGCGATGGCGGGCGGCGATGGCCCGCGCGAAGGTCTCCTGCACCAGGTCGTCGGCGTCGCCGCCGGCCCAGCGACGGGCGAGGCGCTGCAGGAGGCGCGCATGTGGGTACAGCTCGGTGGTGAATTCGTGGAGCTCCATGCGCGGAGGGAATTGCAGCCGGCGTGCCGGGCGCAATTTCGCGCAGTTGCGCCCCCCGCAATGACAACTTGTCAGCGGGGCGCGAGCAGATGTGGCAAGGCGTCGAGAACGTCGCTGGCCAGAAGGCCGGTCTGCGAGCGCTCGGCGGCGGCGCGATCGCCGGCGGCGCCGTGCAGGTAGACGGCGGCGCAGGCGGCGGCGAACGGATCGACGCCGCCGTTCCCGTCGCCGTGCATGCGCGCCAGCGCGGCGGCGACGATGCCGGTGAGCACGTCGCCGGTGCCGCCGGTGCCGAGCCCGGGGTTGCCGGTCGGGTTGATCGCCAGGCGTCCGTCGGGGGAGACGATGACCGTGCGCGCGCCCTTGAGCACGCACACGGCGCCGAACTTGTCGGCGATGGCGCGCGCCGCGCCGATGCGGTCCTCCTGCACGGCGCCGGGCGTGGCGCCGAGCAGGCGCGCGGCTTCACCCGGGTGCGGCGTCAGCACCGTCGGCGATCCGCGCCGCGGCAACAGCGCCTTGTCGGCGGCGATGGCGTTGAGCGCGTCGGCGTCGACGACCAGCGGCAGCTCGGAGTTGCCGAGCGCGCGGATGCGATCTCTGGAGGCGTCGTCGCGCGCGATCCCGGGGCCGATGGCGGCGGCCCGCTTGCCGGCCATGAGCGCCTGCACCTCGCCGACCGGCTCGATCATGAGCTCGGGCACCCGCCCCTCGACGAGCGCGGCAGCATCGGGCGGCATGGCGACGGTGCACAGGCCGCAGCCGGCGCGCAGCACCGCGGTGCCACAGAGCAGCGCCGCGCCGGTCTTGCCGCGCGAGCCGGCGACCACCAGCACGTGGCCGTGGGTGCCCTTGTGCTCCGGAGGGGCTGCGCGCGCGCAGTGGCGTCAGGATCGCGTCCTCCAGGAGCTCGGCCTTGACGCCCCGTTCGCGCGCGAGCTTGCCCGGGATGCCGATGTCGGTGACGTGCAGGGTGCCGACGACCGCCTGCTCCTCGGCGCCGGCAAGGCCGATCTTGGTGAACGCGAACGTCACCGTGTGGTCGGCGCGCACGCAGGGGCCGATGATGCCGCGATCGGCGTCGAGGCCGGAGGGCACGTCGACTGCGATGACCGGGCCCCGGTGCGCGCGCATGCGGGCGATGGCGTCGCGCGCCGCCCCGGCGCCGACGGGACGCGTAAGGCCCGTGCCGAAGAGCGCATCGACGACCAGGTCGTTGCGGTGCAGCGGCGCCTTGTCGGCCTCGAAGATGCGCACGTTCGACTTGGCGCAGGCGTCGAAGTGCACCTTGGCATCGCCCTTCTTCTTCTCGCGGTCGCCGACCAGCGCGACGATGACATCGGCGCCACGATTGGCGAGGTGGCGCGCGATGACGAAGCCGTCGCCGCCGTTGTTGCCGGGGCCGCAGAAGACCACGACGCGCGCGCGCGGCACGTCGTAGTGGCGCGCGATGACCTCGACGACGCCGCGGCCGGCCGACTCCATGAGCACGACGCCGGGCACGCCGATGGTGTCGATGGTCTCGCGGTCGAGCGCGCGCATCTCGGCGGCGGTGACGAGCAGCGACATCAGCCCTCGGCCACGACGAAGGCCATCGCCGCATCGTCGGCGTGCGTGATCGACAGGTGCAGCGCGCGAACGCCCTGTTGCTTGGCGGCTGCGGCGGCGTTTCCCGAGAGCCGGAAGCTGGGCGCACCGTCGCCGTCGTTGACCACCTCGAGCTCGTGCCAGCGCAGCCCCTCGGGGACGTGCAGCGCCTTGAGCAGCGCCTCCTTGGCGGCGAAGCGCGCCGCGAAGTGCTGTGTGGAGCTCGCCTTTTGCCGGCAATAGGCGCGCTCGCCGTCGGTGAACAGGCGCGCCTCGAGCCGCTCGGGGTGGGCGTCGAAGGCGCGCTGCATGCGGCTTGATGGGCGTGAGGTCGACCCCGACGCCGAGGATCACGAGCGGCCCCGCACGCGCTCTACCGCCTCGCGCATCTCGCGCACCGCCCGCTCCATGCCCACCAGCACCGCGCGCGCCACGATGGCGTGGCCGATGTTGAGCTCCTCGATCTCGGCGATGGCGGCGACCTCGCCGACGTTGCCGTAGTCGAGCCCGTGCCCGGCGGCGACGTGCAGCCCGAGCTCGGCGCCGCGAACGGCCGAGCGCTCGAGGCGCGCCAACTCCGTCTGCGCCGCCGCCGTGGGCAGCCCGCGCCAGGCGTTGCAGTAGTCGCCGGTGTGCAGCTCGACGCGCGGTGCGCCCAGCTCCTTGGACGCCGCGATCGCCTCCTCCGATCGGGTCGATGAAGAGGCTGACGGCGATGCCGTCGGCGGCCAGCGCGGCCACGGCGCGGGCGACGCTGGCCCTGGCGGCGCCGGTGACGTCGAGGCCGCCCTCGGTGGTGCGCTCCTCGCGCTTCTCCGGCACCAGCGAGACCACGTCCGGCCGGATCTCGCGCGCGATGCGCCACCATCTCGTCGGTGGCGGCCATCTCCAGGTTGAGGACGCCGCGCACCGTCTGGCGCAGCAGCCGCACGTCGCGATCCTGGATGTGGCGGCGGTCCTCGCGCAGGTGCACGGTGATGCCGTCGCCGCCAGCGAGCTCGACGAGCGCGGCCGCCCACACCGGATCGGGATAGGTGGTGCCGCGCGCCTGGCGCAGCGTCGCCACGTGATCGACGTTGACGTGCAGCTTCATCACGGTCGCACCGCCCGGTGGCTCATGGATAGGTCCAGGCGCCGCAGCTCGTCGAGGGCGTGCACTTGCCGGCGGCGTAGTCGGCATAGCAGCAGTCCACGGCGATGCAGCTGCGCGTCGGATCGCTGGCGCAGCTGCTCGCGCAGGTGCAGAACCCGGGCGGCACCGAGCCGTCGCCCATCGGGTCCACCGTGGGCAGGCAGGGCTGGCCGCTGCACATGCACTTGCCGCCGGCGCAGGTGGCGCCGTCGGGACAGCGGGTGCCGCAGCCGCCGCAGTTGCGGATGTCGGAGGCGAGGCTGACGCAGCCCAGGCCCCCGCAGCACGATTGGCCGAGGCTGCACTTGTCGCCGTTGGGCGGGCAGCCGCAGCTGCCGCCGAGGCAGATGGTGCCCTCCGGGCAGACGGCGCCACAGTCGCCGCAGTTGCGCGGATCGCGCGTGACGTCCTGGCAGGTGGTGCCGCAGCACTTGCCGCCGCACTGATCGGGATGCGTGGGGCAGATGCCCTGGCCCACGACGCCCGAGCCCATCCGTGAGTCGACACCGCACGCGCCGGCGCCGAGCATGCACGCGAGCAGGGCCACGAGCGTGGCGGCGAGGATGGAGCGGAAGCGCGTCACCGGCTGACGCTAACGCCCTCGGCCCGTCGCTGTCAACGCGAGGCCCCACCGATCGGCGTCGCCACGTATCCGCACGCAGCCCGAAAGATCAGCTCGGGTGCGACCGCTAGGCGTCCGCTCAGGCGTCCGGCCGGCGGCACGTCCGGGCCCTCGGCTCGTCGCTGGCGTCCGCCCTGCGGACGGAGCGCTCCTCGACGCCCGGCAAGACGGCTCCGACGACCGCCCGCTCTATGGGCTCGTGGGAACCCTTAGCCACGCACGGTTGCCGAAGCTCACGCGTCGTCGAGAGCAGCCTCTCCAGCCGCTGCGACCGTCCGGTTTCTGGACGAGCACAGAGGCTCCGCGCGCACTGCCCCGCTGGGCGAGTTCCGCCACAGGCAAGGGGTCTAATCGAGCACGGCGGTGCGGTGGCGAGGACTGTTTGAGCCCAGCGGGGCAGTGCGCGCGGAGCCGGACGTGGCGCTCTGTCGCGCTCTCGATGCGACGCGGGTTTGAAAGCGGAACCTTTCGAGAGCTCGCACCGAGATGTGATGAATCATGAAACCCGTCCGCTAGGAGCGCGTTGGCGTAACGGACGCGCGGGTCCTGTCATTGCGGGGCCCGTCCCGTCCTCCAGTGCTCGGCGCACGGCTTACTCGCTCGGACGTCGCGTGCCTTCTCCACCTTCCCGGTCGCTGTGCCATCCCGAGCGCCTGCGCGCTTCGGCCGGGCCCCACCCGCAATGCCACCCGCGCTGTTACACCAAGGCTGCTCTGGGAGCGGCAAGAGCCGGACGGGCGCGAAAGAGCTTGAGCAGGTTGTGCGTCAGCGTGATCAGCGACCACTCGCCGGCGACCTTGGCCAGCCCGCGCAGCAGAAACTGGCGGAAGCCACGCGCCTGCTTGATCTGCCCAAATGGCGGCTCGACGATCACTTTGCGCCTCGCGTAGACTGCTGCGCCTCGCCGCGTCGCCAGCCTGCGTGCCATCGATTGCTTCAGCGTCAAATCTGCCGGCGGTCGTCCGCGCACCGTCGGTGGCGGCTCGCCGTGCTCGCGGCGTCCGGTGGCGATGTGTGGGTCGACGCCACGCTCGAAGGCACCGACGACATTCGACTCCGAGAGATAGCCGTTGTCTGCGCTCAGGTTCCGTGGCGCGGCGCCGCAGTTGAAGACGATGCGATCGATCATCGGGATCAAATGCTCGACGTCGGGCGGCTGGTTCGTCACCGCCTGCGCCACGATGATCTGGTGAGCCTCGTCGACGGCCGCCTGGCAGTTGTAGCCTTGGATGAAGCCGTCGCCGCTCTTCATGATCCGGCTGTCACCGTCGGTGAAGTTGCGCTGCGCCTTCGGCTTGGGCGTGCCGTCTTTGTCGGCGGGGATCTTGTGGCTCGGCAGCGGCGCCGGTCCGCTCGGCGGCTGCGCGTCGCTGTCGTCGTCGTCGTCCTCGTCCGATGCCGTCGCTGCTTCGTGCTGCTGCGCCGCGGCCTCCGCTTCCAGCTCCGCCATCAGTTGTTGGATTCGCTCGCGGCGACTCTCGGCGCGCTGCAGATCGTCGGGCAGCTCGTCGCCGCGACGAGACTTGCCGTACTGCGCGTCCTCCTCGGCGTCCGCCTGCTCCGCGGCGCGCAAGAGCTCCGTCACCTTGTGGCGCAGCTTCTCGTCGTCCTTCTTCATCCGCTCGTAGCTCATCGCTTTGTGCTTCGACGCGTTCGCCTTCATCTTCGTGCCGTCGAGCGCCACGTGCCCGAGCTTGACCAGCCCCGCCTTGTCGCACAGCCGCAGCACTTGGATGAACAGCTCCGCCAGCGCGCTCAAGTGGATCCGCCGAAACTCGCTGATGCAGGTGTGGTCCGGATGCGTGTTGCCGGCGATGACACGAAATGCCACGTCCTCGTACGTGCGCCGTTCGATCTTGCGCGACGACGGCACCCCGACGCAGTAGCCGTACAAGAGCAGCGCCACCATCATCCGTGGATGATGCGGCGGATACCCTCGCTGCTCGCGTTCGTAGTAGGCGTTGATCGCCTTCAGGTTCAGGCGCTCTACGACGTCGAGGATGAACCGCGCCAGATGGCCGTCCGGCAGCCAGTCCAGTGGCGACGGTGGCAACAGGAAGCTCTGCTTCGGCTCGTACGGGCGGTACGTCTTCTTCACGCCCAACGTTAGATCACGCCGCTCAGGCTTTGTCGATCTCCTGGCGGTTAGTCCAACGGACTCCTAGGCGGCGCCGCACGCCTGCTCGATGGCGCGGGCGATCTCGTCGGCGTAGCCCTGGATGGCGGCCTCGTCGGGCCCCTCGATCATCACGCGCGCCTTGGCCTCGGTGCCCGAGTAGCGCACGAGCACGCGCCCGTCGGTCGCCGAGCTCCTGCTCGACCTTGGCGATGAGCGCCGACACCGCGGGCAGCTCGTCGAGCGGCTTCTTCTCGTTCACCTTCAGGTTGACGAGCACCTGCGGGTAGCGCGTCATCACCCGCCGCAGCTCCGACAGCGGCTTGCCGCTCTCGAGCATCACCGCCAGCACCTGCAGCGCCGCCGAGCGACGCCGTCGCCGGTGGTCATGTGGTCGAGGAACACGAGGTGGCCCGACTGCTCGCCGCCGAAGTTGTAGCCGTTGCTGCGCATCTCCTCGACGACGTAGCGATCGCCGACCTGCGTGCGCACGACGCGTCCGCCGAGCCGACTGCAGCGCGCGCTCGAGCCCGAGGTTCGACATCACCGTCGTCACCAGCGTGCTTGTGCTTGAGCTCGCCCGCGCTCGATCATGCGGCGCGCGCACATCGCCATGATGCTGTCGCCGTCGACGATCGTCGCCGTGCTCGTCGGCGATGATGACGCGATCGGCGTCGCCGTCGAGCGCGATGCCGATGTGCGCGCCGTGCCTCTTCACCGCCGCCTGCATCTTGCCCGGGTGCAGCGCGCCGCAGTCGTCGTTGATGTTGCGTGCCGTCGGGCTGCGCGCCGATCGCGATCACCGTCGGCGCCGAGCTCGGCGAACACCGCCGGGCGCGACCTTGTAGGCGGCGCCGTTGGCGCAGTCGACGACGATCTTGAGGCCCGTCGAGCGTCAGGTGGCGCGGGAACACGTTCTTCAGGAACACGACGTAGCGCCCGCGCGAGTCCTCGATCTTGGTCGCCTTGCCGATCGTCGCGCCGTGCGCGGCGCGCTGCGCGTCGAGCTCGTCGCCGAGCTCCATCAGCTCCTCGAGCTCGCGCCTCGACCTCGTCGGGCAGCTTGAAGCCGTCGGCGGCGAAGATCTTGATGCCGTTGTCCTCGAACGGATTGTGCGACGCCGAGATGACGACGCCGGCGTCGGCGCGCATCGACGAGGTGATGAACGCGATGCCCGGCGTCGGCAGCGGGCCGCACAGCATGACGTCGGCGCCCATCGAGCAGATGCCGGCCGCGAGCGCCGTCTCGAACATGTAGCCCGACAGCCGCGTGTCCTTGCCGATGACGATGCGCCCGCGCGCCGACTTGTGCTTGCCGCGAAAGTGGTAGGCGACGGCGCGCCCGAGGCGCAGCGCCATCTCGGGCGTCATCGGGCTCGACGTTGGCGACGCCGCGCACGCCATCGGTGCCGAACGAGCTTGCGGCTCGGAAGATGTGCTCACGCTCGCTAGCTTACTCACGCTTACGACGGGTTGTAAGCACGATCGTGCGCGGCTGCTACCTCGGCGGCCACGCCCGCCGGCAGGCCGCTGACGGTGACGATGCGGGTGTACTTGGCCGGCGGCCGGGTGTCGATGAGGGAGGCGTCGAGCTTGAGGCTGACGGTCTTGTCGCTGACGTCACCGACGAGGGGCGACGGCCCGCGGATGACCAGGCGCGCCGTCGGCGGGTCGACCGTGGCGTCCATGTGCGTCAGCCCCACGACCTGAATGGGCAGCTGATCGAAGGTGCGCTCGACCATCGCCGGCTGCACGTCGGCGCGCACCGAGACGGTGGTCACGTCGAGGAAGTGGGTGTGCGCCGGCGGCGCCTCGAGCGCGACGTCGCCCTTGACCGGTCCGCGCGCGTCGGTGATGCGCAAGGGGCGCGTGGGCACGCGCTCGATGGCGTCGACCGCGCTCTTGGCGCCGTCGACGCGCACGCGCGCGGGGTCCGACGGTGACGCGGGCGACGCGATAGCCCTCGGCCGGCTGCCCCTCGAGGATCGGCTGCACCGGCACCTCGCGCACGCACGCGCGGCTCGAACTCGACGTGCACCTCCGACGGCACGATCGACGCCACGCGCACGCCGGGCGGCACCTTGATCAGGTCCTCGTCGATGCGCAGCTCCGGCGTCGTGCACGTTGGTGAGATCGATGTGGATAGGCTCGAGCGAGCCGATCGAGGTGCTGCAGCTTGGTCCACGGTCCGCGCACCGCCACCTTGATCTCCGGCGACCGGATCGGAGACGAGCACGCGATCCTCGGGCAGCGTGTAGATGACCTTGACGTAGGCGCCCGAGGTCGGCGTCCTTGTCGCTGCGCACGAGCACGAACAGCGTCACCGCCAGGACCATCGACAGAATCTTGATCGGCAGCTCTTCGGTGAAGATGCGCAAGAACAGCGGGCGCGCCATTACGAGGACTCCGCGGGCTTGGCCTCGACGGCCACCGCGCTCGGCGCGGCTTGTCCTCCGTGCGCCTCGACCGGCCAGCGGCTGACTGTCGGCATCTCGCTTCGGGCGGCTGCGGCTTCTCGAACGGCAGCTCGACGAGCGCGGCCGGCACCTCGCGCTCCTTCGGACTTCTGCGACTGCGGCGCGCCGCTTCTGCTTCTGGAACAGGCCGAGCAGCGCCTTGCGCAGCGTCGGCGGCGTCGAGGTCGCGCGCGATGTTGCCGCCGAAGCAGAGCGAGATCGAGCCGCGCTCCTCGGACACCACCACCACCACCGCGTCGGTCTCCTCGGTGATGCCGATGGCGGCGCGGTGGCGCGTGCCGAGCGCCTTGTCGAGGCGCGCGTTGGCCGACAGCGGCAGCACCGCGCCCGCCTGCGCGATGCGCAGGTTCTTGATGATCACCGCGCCGTCGTGCAGCTTGTTCTCCGGTCGGGCAGGAACAGCGACACCAGCAGCTCCTCGCGACACCTTGGCGTCGATCTCCACGCCGGGCTCGTTGAGGTACTCGACCGAGATCGGCGTCGCGCTCGAGCACGATGAGCGCGCCGACGCGCGAGCGTGCGCCAGCCGCTCGGTCGCCTTGATGACCTCCTCGAAGACGAAGGTCTGCTCGTAGCGGCCGCGCGAGACGAACAGGTTCTGCCCGACGCGCATGAGCCCGCGCCGGATGTCGTGCTGGAAGATGACGATGAAGAAGATGATGGAGTAGTTGATGAAGTTGTCGAGCAGCCACGACAGCGTGGTCAGCTCGAGCAGCTTGGCGACGAAGAAGCCGGCGCCGACGAGCACGATGCCGATGAGCATCTGCGCCGCGCGCGTGCCCTTGATGAGCAGCAGCATGCGGTAGATGACGTAGTAGACGATGAGGATGTCGACAGCCGGCGATCAGCCACTCGCGCACGGTCAGGCTGTCGGAACAGCGCCGGTCAGCGCCCTCACGACGTCACCGCTGCGCGCGCGCGCGATCGCGTCGGCGACCACGATCGGCGTCGCGCTGCGCGGCGACGTCGTGCACGCGCACCACGTTGGCGCCGCCGAGGATCGCCGCCGTGTCCGCCGCCGCCGTCGCCAGCTTCGCGCTCGCCGACGCCGCGCCCGGTGAGCGCGCCCAGGAACGACTTGCGCGAGGCGCCGACGACGATCGGGCAGCCGAGCGCGCGCGAGCTCGCCGAGCCGCGCCAGCAGCGCCAGGTTGTGCGCTCGGCGCTCTTGGCGAAGCCGAGCCCGGGGTCGACGAGGATGCGCGCGATCGACACGCCGGCGGCGACGCGCCGCGTCGACGCGCTGGCGCAGCTCGTCGCATCACCTCGGCCACCACGTCGCGTATAGCGCGCCTGCGCCTGCATCGTCGCCGGCGTCGCCGCGCAGGTGCCCGAGGATGACGTGGCGCGCCGTGGCGCGCGACCACGCGCAGAAGCTCGGGGTCGAGCGTGCCGCCCGAGACGTCGTTGACGATCTCGGCGCCGGCGTCGAGCGCCGCCGCGCGCGACCTCCGCCTTGTAGGTGTCGATCGAGACCGTGCACCGGCGCCGGCGAGCGCCGCGACCACCGGCAGGACGCGCGTCGCCTCCTCGTGCGCCGGCGACCGGCTCGGCGCCCGGGCGGGTCGACTCGCCGCCGACGTCGAGGATGTCGGCGCCCGTCGGCGACGAGCGCGCCGGCCGTGGGCGATCGCGCGCCGCGGCGTCGCCGAACGCGCCGCCGTCGGAGAACGAGTCGGGCGTGACGTTGACCACGCCCATGACGAGCGTTCGACGACCAGTCGAACGTCGCCCGCCGAAACGTCAGCGTGGCCATCCCGTGCGCCGAGTCCCCTCACCGGATAGCGCGGCGAAATTGCGACCGGCGACTAGGCCTTTTCCGGTTCGTCCTTGAGAACCGGCGGGCGGGCAAAGATCGACGGCCGCTTCTCCTTGGCCGCCTCGACCACCGGCGCGCGGCGGCGACGGCGGCGGGCGCCGCTCGATCTTGCCGCCGCGCAGGACGACGTCGATGTCGTCGCCGTCGAGCGTCTCGTACTCGAGCAGCGCCTCGGCGATGCGCTTGAGCTGCTCGACGGTTCTCGCGCAGCGATCTTGTTGGCGCGCTCGTAGCCGTCGATGACGATGCGGCGGACCTCGGCGTCGATCGCGCGCGCCGTCTCCTCCGAGTAGTCCTGGCGCTGGCGCCATGTCGCGGCCGAGGAAGACTGCTCCTCGTTCTTGCCGAAGGTGAGCGGGCCGAACTTCTCGCTCATGCCCCACTCGCAGACCATCGTGCGCGCGAGGTCGGTCGCCTGCTCGATGTCGTTGCCGGCGCCGGTCGTCTTCTGGCCGAAGACGATCTCCTCGGCGATGCGGCCGCCCATGCAGATGGCGATGCGGTTCTGCGCGAACTCCTTCGAGTAGCTGAGGCGGTCCTCGGCGCGGCAGCTGCTGGGTGACGCCGAGCGCGCGGCCGCGCGGGATGATCGTGACCTTGTGCACCGGGTCGGCGCCCGGGCAGCGAGCTTGCGCGACCAGCGCGTGGCCGGCCTCGTGGTAGGCGGTCGTGCGCTTCTCCTGCTCGGAGATGACCATCGACTTGCGCTCGGCGCCCATCAGGACCTTGTCCTTGGCCTCCTCGAAGTCGCGCATGTCGACCTTGTCCTTGTCCTTGCGCGCGGCGAGCAGCGCCGCCTCGTTGACGAGGGACTCGAGGTCGGCGCCGGAGAAGCCGGGCGTGCCCCTGGCGATGACCTCGAGGTCGACGCTCGCGTCGAGCGGGCACCTTGCGTGGTGTGGACCTGCAGGATGCCCTCGCGGCCCTTGCACGTCGGGGCGCGGCACGACGATGCGGCGATCGAAGCGGCCCGGGCGCAGCAGCGCCGGGTCGAGCACGTCGGGGCGGTTGGTCGCGGCGATGAGGATGACGCCGTCGTTCGACTCGAAGCCGTCCATCTCGACGAGCAGCTGGTTGAGCGTCTGCTCGCGCTCGTCGTGACCGCCGCCGAGGCCGGCGCCGCGATGGCGGCCGACCGCGTCGATCTCGTCGATGAAGATGATGCAGGGCGCGTTCTTCTTGCCCTGCTCGAACAGGTCGCGCACGCGGCTGGCGCCGACGCCGACGAACATCTCGACGAAGTCCGAGCCGGAGATCGAGAAGAACGGCACGCCCGCCTCGCCGGCGATGGCGCGCGCGAGCAGCGTCTTGCCGGTGCCCGGCGGGCCCATCATCAGGACGCCCTTGGGGATGCGGCCGCCGAGCCGGGTGAACTTCTTCGGGTCCTTCAGGAACGCGATGATCTCCTCGACCTCGTCCTTGGCCTCCTCGACGCCGGCGACGTCCGTGAACGTCACCTTGTTCTGGTGGTCGCTGAGCAGCTTCGCCTTCGACTTGCCGAAGCTCATCGCCTTGCCGCCGCCCGCCTGCAGCTGGCGCATGAAGAGGAAGAAGATGACGACCAGCAACAGCATCGGCAGCCACGGCGACGAGGACCGCGGCCAGATCGGGTTGTCGTCCTTCGCCTTGACCTCGTACGGCACCGACGACTTGCCGTCCTTGCCCGCGTGGTCGAGCTTGGCCGAGCACCTCGGCGGTCACCGTCGCCGGGCCGATGGTGCGGAACTTGCTTGCCATCGTTGTACTCGCCCGACCAGTGCTCGCCCTTGATCGTGACCTTCTTGATGTGGGCAGGGTTGTTCTGCACCTCCTGCATGAAGGCGCCGAAGGCGATCTTCTCGTCGCGGCCTTGGAGGGGCCCGTGAACATCGAGTAGATGCTCACGAACATGAGGATCAGCATCACCCAGATCAGGATGGTCTTATGGGACTGACGCAAAGGGACCTCTCTTGTCAGCAGTGATTATCGCACACGGAACGCCGGGAATCCACACCACTCGTGCGCCGCGCGCCAACACCGGCAGGCGCGCGCGCTCGGGACGCGGCACCTTGGCGTTGACCAGCACGTCCTGCACCTTGCCGCTGCGCGCGCGGTCGCCGGCGCGCACGTGGCGCAGCGTCAGCGGCTCGGCGCCGAGTGACTGGTAGAGCCCTGCAGTGACCTCGACTCGCATCTCGGACAGAAGGTAGATCCCGGGGCGGTCGACCGCCACCTCTGGTGTGACGGCAGACGCGCGATTTTTCGCGCGCGCGCCAAAGCGCAGCCGCGCGTAGCGGCGCTCGGCGACCACTCCGGCGGGAAGATCCAACGATCGCGTGCCGTTCGCCGTGGCGCACAGCCCGCGCAGGGCGGCGACGTGGACCGCCGCCGAGGACCAGGCCCGCAGCGCCGGCGACGATGCGGGCGAACAGCGCCGTCGGGCAGCGCGGCCAGCGCGACGGCGTCGAGGGCTGCCATCGGCGTCGGCGAGACGCGCCGCCGCCTCGGCGGCCGCGGCGTCGAGCGCGTCGGCGTCGGCGCGCAGGCGATCGCAGGTCTCGGCCAGCGCGCGATCGAGCTCGGGCCGCTCGCGGCGGAGCAGCGGCAGCACCTCGTGGCGCAGGCGGCTGCGCCGGTAGGCGAGGTCGGCGTTGGTGGGATCGCGCACGACGGCGAGCGCGCGCGCCGCCACGTAGGCCTCGACGTCGGCGCGCGGCACCGAGAGCAGCGGGCGCACCAGCCACAGCTCGCCGTCGATGCGACGCGGCCGGCGCCATGGCCGACAGACCGCGCGTGCCGGCGCCGCGCAGCAGGCGATCGAGAGCGTCTCCGCCTGATCGGTCGCCGTGTGGCCGACGGCGATGGCGGCGGCGCCGCTGCGACGCGCCACCGCCACGAGCGCGTCGTAGCGGGCGCGCCGCGCCGCGGCCATCGACTTGCCGTCGACGGTGACGCGGAGCGCGGCGGCGTCGAGCCCGCGCGCCCGCGCCGCGGCGACCACGGCAGCGGCTTCGCCCGCGGCCTCGGGGCGCAGGCCGTGGTCGACGGCGACGACCTGCAGTGGACGCCTCTGCCCCGCCGCTGCGGTCGCGAGCGCATCGACCAGCGCAGTCGAGTCGGGCCCGCCCGAGCAGGCGACGACCCAGCGCCCGTCCGGCATGCGGGCGAGCGCGCGCGCGACCGCGGCGCGAAGCGAGGCGACGGCGTCCACGGAAAGAGGATACGCTAGCGCCCGAGAAGCTGCACGGCGCTGAACGCGTCGGTGCGGCAGTACGGGGCGGCGCACGAGCCGCCGCCGTTGCCCGCGTCGTAGTACATGACCAGATCGCGGTCGCGCTGATCGCCGTTGGCGCCGTCGTTGTCGTCGAGCTTGAGGTCGAAGCCGACCACGCGGCCGAGCGTGGCCGGCGCGCCGCCGAGCAGCGTCCAGGGAATCGCCGCCTCCAGCGTCCAGGCCGGAGTGGCGCCACCCCACGCCTCGTGCGTGCCGGCCGGCCAGCCGACCAGGTTGCCCTGCGCCGCCTCCTTCTGCGCGTCGGCGGAGTAGACGAGCTGCCAGTCGTCGCTGCCGTAGGAGGTGGTGCGGTCGTGCTTGCCGTCGACGAAGAGCTCGACGGCGTCGTTGTCGCTGAGGTTGGGCGAGCCGCTCGCGTGGTTGGGCGTCTGGCGCACGTCGTCGGTGACCGAGACGGCGATGTAGAGGTAGGTCAGGTCCCATTTGACGAAGTAGCGCGCCGAGACGTTGGCGTCGTCGGGCACCGCGGTGCCCCAGCTGCCGGCGGCCTGGGCGGCGCTGGTCCTGGTCATCGAGATGAACTGCCCCAGCGGCCAATCGGCGAGGTTGCCGTCGATGGTCGGGGGATTGCCGATGACGCACTGGGCGGCGACGTCGCCAGCGGCCGGCGCGGGCGGGTTGGCGCACGGATCGGCGATCAGATCGGGCGGCGCGACCGCGAGATCGCCGATCGCGGCCAGGTCGGCGATGGAGAGATCTCCCGGGGCTCCGACGGCGGGGTCGCCGGCAGCGAGATCGCCGTCACCGAGGTCGCTCGCGCCGCCAACGTCCTCGATGGCGTCGACGCTGAATCGACAGCCCGCGCAAACGATGAACAGGACGACGGCACCACGCGGCACGCCGGCAGCCTATCACGCCGAGTGGCGCGCCACGTAGCGCCAGGCGCCGACGGTGGCGAGCGCGGCGCAACCGGCCGCGGCGCCGTACAGGAGGCGCCCGCCGCCGAGCTCGAGCAGGCGGCCGGCGAGGATCATGCCGACGACCGATCCGGTGCCGACGGCGGCGGCGAACAGCCCCTGCGCGGCGGTCGGCGCGGCCTGCCCGCGATCGCGCACCACCGTCACGCCGGCGACCCAGAAGAGCCCGAAGGTGACCCCGTGCAGCGGCTGTAGGCACAAGATCGCGGCCGCCGAGCTCACCCGCGAAAGCAGCGCCCAGCGCAGCGCCGCCGTCGCCAGCGACAGCGCGAACAGCCGCGGCGCTGCGATCCTCTTCAAGATCCAGCCCGAGGCGGCGAGCAGCGCGATCTCGGCGGCGACCCCGGTGGCCCAGGCGGCGCCGATGAAGCGACCGCCGAAGCCGAGGTGCGAAAGGTGCAGCGAGAAGCCCGCGTCGTAGGCGGCGGTCGCCAGCTGGCCCAGCACCACGGCGGCGAAGAAGAGCCACCAGTCGCTGGCACCGAGCAGCTTCAGCCAGGCGCCGAAGACGCCCTTGTTCGCCGCCGGCGGAGGCGCCGGCAGCGCGAACGCCACCGCCGCGCACAGACCGAGCGCCCAGGCCACGGCCGGGACGAGCACGCCGACGCCGACGCGCTCGATGAGCGCGCCCGCGCCCGCGGCAGCGACGAGGAACCCGAGCGATCCCCACAGCCGGATGCGGCCGTAGCTGCCCCCGTGGTGGTGCACGTGAGCCAGGGTGGTGGCGTCGACGAGCGCGGTCAGCGGGGCGCGCCCGAGCGCGAAGCCGGCGGTGGCGGCGTAGAGCTCGATCCGGGCGTGTGCGGCGAAGAAGCCGAGGAAGGCGAGGAAGCTGGCGAGCGAGCCGGCGCGCAGGAGCCAACCGCGCAGGCGGCGGGCGTCGGCGGCCAGACCGACCAGCGGCGGCACCACCAGTGTCATCAGCGGCGTCAGCGCCAGGACGCGCGTCGCCTCCGACGGCGACAGCCCGTGGGCGACCAGCCACAGCGAAAAGTACGGCAGGAAGATGCCGAGGGCGCCGAAGAAGGTGAAGTAGTAGGCGGAGATCAGGAGGCGAAAAGCCATCAGCGCTCGGTCCCAGCTTAGCAGACCGGTTTGCGTAGTCGGCACTTAGCTGGTAGCTGATGGGCCAATGGCTGATGGCTCCGACGAGGTCATCCCGCTCAGCCGCTGGCGCGCGGCGCTGGCGCGCGCCCGGCGCGGGCGCAAGGCCGACGCGATCATCAGCGAGCCCGACGCGGCCGCGCTGGTGCCGCGGCTGCCGGTGCAGGAGCTCTACTACGCGATCAAAGAGGTCGGGCTCGCCGACGCCACCGAGCTGGTGGCCCTGGCCACCCCGGAGCAGGTGCAGGGCTTCGTCGATCTCGACGCCTGGGAGCGCGACCACCTCGACGAGCAGCGCGTCGGCGCCTGGATCGAGGCGCTCGCCGAGGCCGGCTACGAGAAGCTGGGGGCGGTCGTCGAAGCGCTCGATCCGGAGATGATGGCGCTGTGGCTGCAGCGGCAGGTGCACGTCTACGACCTGACGATCGAGGAGCCGCCCCAGGAGCCCGAGGGGCACTTCTACCCCACCCCCGATCGCTTCTACCTCCTCGACATCCTGCCGGGCGGCGAGGAGGGCAAGGCGATCGAGCGGGTCCTCGATTGGTTCTACCGCTACGATCTTGCGCTCGGGCGCCGCATCATCATGGGCGCCAAGTGGGAGATCGCCTCCGATCTGGAGGAGCACGCCTGGCGCTGGCGCCAGGGGCGCATGGCCGATCTCGGCTACGTCGACTTCTACGAGGCGCTCTCGATCTATCGCTGGCTCGATCCGACGAGCGTCAAGCTCGACGAGAAGAGCTGGGTGGCGCCGCCGCCCGAGACGCCCACCGAGCTGCCGGCGGTCCTGGCCGGCTCGCTCGACGAGGCGGGCTTCTTCGGCAAGGCGCTCGGGACGCTGCCGTCGGACGCCCAGGTCGAGCGGCTGCACGGGGCGCTGGTGCTGCTCATCAACAAGGCGATGGCCGCCGACCTGGTCGATCCCGGCGACTTCGATCACGGCAAGGAGGCGCTGGCGCGCGCCGTCGCCTACGTCGGGCTCGGGCTCGAGTACCTGGCGCGCGGAGACGTCGCGCGCGCCGGGCAGGCGCTCGGCTCGGTCGCGCTCGAGCGCATCTTTCGCGTCGGCTTCTCGCTGACGCTGCAGCTCAAGTCGCTGGCCGACACGCTCGTGAAAAAGGGCGGCGTCGACGCGGTGGGGCTCGATTCGCCGTGGGACGACGTCATGCGCGCGCTACGCCAGCGACGGCCCGAGTATCCGCGCGCGCTCGACACGCCGCCCGCCGAAGGGACGCGCGCCTTCGCCACGCTGGCCGATGTCGCGCGCGCCGCGGCCGCGCTCGAAACCATTGCGAAAATCATGCACACCGCGAAACGGGAATAGCTTGCGAACCCGCGTTGTTCGGGGCTACAAAAACGGCGCCAACCCGGAGCTCCCAACTGATGTCCGATAAGGTCATGATCCACGTCGAGCAGTTACGAAAAGACTACGGCACGGGCCACTACGCCGTCGACGGCATCTCGTTCGACGTGCGCGCCGGCGAGGTGCTCGGCTTCCTCGGGCCCAACGGCGCCGGCAAGACGACGACGATGAAGATCCTGACGTCGTTCCTGGCGCCGACCGCGGGCCGTGCCGCGGTCGCCGGCCACGACGTCTACGACGAGAGCATCGCCGTGCGCCAGCACATCGGCTACCTGCCGGAGGACACGCCGCTCTACCGCGACATGAGCGTGCTCGAGTACCTCGAGTTCGTCTGTGACGTGCGCGACGTGCCCAAGGAGAGCCGCCGCGCGCGGCTCAACGCGTGGTCGAGCAGTGCGGCCTCGGCGATCGGCTGGGCGCGCTCATCGGCGAGCTCTCCAAGGGCTTCCGCCAGCGCGTCGGCCTGGCGCAGGCGATCGTGCACGAGCCCGAGGTGCTCATCCTCGACGAGCCGACCTCGGGCCTCGACCCCAACCAGATCGCCGAGATCCGCGGCGTCATCAAGTCGATCGGGAAGGAGAAGACGGTCATCCTCTCGACGCACATCCTGGCCGAGGTGCAGGCGACCTGCTCGCGCATCATCATCATCAGCGACGGCAAGCTGGTGGCCGACGGCACGCCCGACGATCTGGCGCGCAAGTCCTCGGGCGCCGAATCGATCTTGCTCGAGATCGGCGGCAGCCGCGGCAACGACACCGACCCGCTCGGGCTGCTCCGCCAGATCGACGGCATCGACGAGGTCAAGGCCATCAACACCAGCGGCTGGAGCCTCTCCGATCGGCCGCGGGCGACGCAGTTCCGCGTCATCACCAAGGGCGGCGCCGATCCGCGCGGCGACATCGCGCGCGTCATCGCCACCGCCGCCGGCATGGACCTTCTGCAGATGACACCGGAGAAGGCCAGCCTCGAAGACGTCTTCCGCAAGCTCACGACGACACAGGGAGCCTGACCGTGCGCAACACGATGGCCATCGCCAAGCGCGAGTTCCAGAGCTACGTGAACTCGCCCATCCCGTACATCCTGGTGACCGCGTACATCGCCACCGCCGGGTACATGTTCTTCAGCCAGCTCTTCTTGGTGCGGCAGGCGGACATGCGGCACTTCTTCGAGAACATGCCGCTGTTGTTCTGTCTCATCGTTCCGTTCGTCACCATGCGCCTCGTCGCCGAGGAGCGGCGCGAGGGCACGCTCGAGCTGCTCTTGACGATGCCGGTGACCGACTGGCAGCTGGTCATCGGCAAGTTCCTGGCCGCGCTCGGGCTCATGGCGGTGCTGCTCCTGCTCACCGCGGCGTTCCCCATCACCGTCGCGGCGCTGGGGCCGCTCGACAAGGGCACCACGGTGGCCAGCTACATCGGGGCGCTGCTCATGTCGGGCGCGTTCGTCGCCATCGGCATCATGGCGTCGTCGTTCACCAAGAGCCAGATCGTGGCGGCGCTGGTGGCCTTCTTCATCGGCTTCGGGCTGTACCTTCTGGGCGCGCTCATCGGCGTGCTGCCGCGCTCGCTGGCGCCCATCGCCGGCGCGCTGTCGATCGCGGCCCACTTCATGAACATCGCGCGCGGGGTCATCGACACGCGCGACTTCCTCTACTACGTGTCGGTCATCTTCGTGTGCCTGCTGGTGGCGCAGACGACGCTCGACAGCCGGAGGTGGCGCTGATGGCAACGGCAACGAGCAAGGCCAAGACGGGCGCCAACGCGATCGTCTTCACCGTCCTGGTGATCGCCGCCGTGGTGGCGGTCAACCTCATCGCCGCGCGCTTTCCGCGGCGCATGGATCTGACACAGGATCACATCTACACCCTGTCGCCGGCGTCCAAGGACCTGGTGCGAAAGCTGCCCGACGTGCTGACGGTCAAGGCGTTCATCTCGAGCGATCTGCAGCCGCCGTTCTCGCAGTCGGCGCAGTACGTGCGCGATCTGCTCGACGAGTACGCCCATGCGTCCAAGGGCAAGCTCAAGTGGGAGGCGATCGATCCCGGCGACGACGCCAAGCTCGAAGAAGAAGCGAACAAGATGAAGGTGCCGAAGATGCGGCGCGGGCGCATCTCGAACAACAAGGTCGAGATCGGCGCCAGCTACCTCGGCATCGGGCTCGAGTACCAGGGCAACGTCGAGTCGATCCCGGAGGTCAACGCGACCGAGGGGCTGGAGTTCGAGCTCGACAAGCGCATCCGCATCCTGACGCAGAAGAAGACCAAGATCGCGTTCGCCACCTCGGAGGGCGAGCTGTCGACGGCCGCCGGGCCGCAGGGCCAGGGCGGCGGCCTGTCGGCGCTGGCGCAGTACATGGACTTCTACCAGGCGGTGCCGACCGACTTGAAGGGCAAGGAGATCCCGGACGACGTGGCGGCGCTGATCATCGCCGGCCCCAAGCAGCCGTTCTCCGACCGCGCCAAGTTCGTCATCGACCAGTTCCTCATGAAGGGCAAATCGGTCGCCTTCTTCGTCGACGGCATGACCTTCGAGACGCCGCAGCAGATGCAGATCCCGGGACAGCAGTCGCCGCCGCAGATCGGGCGCAAGAACGACACCGGGCTCGACGATCTGCTGGCGCACTACGGCTTCAAGATCGGGGACGATGTGGTGCTCGAGCCGCAGAAGAACGTGCCCGGGCCGCTGCCGGTCGACGGGCAGATGCAGCTCGGAAACTACCCGACCTTCCTCGTCACCGACTCGATCGCCAAGTCGAGCCCGCTGTTCGAGCACGTCGATGCGCTGATCGTGCCGTTCGCCTCGTCGGTGGAGCTGCTCAAGGACAACAAGGCGCAGGCGGGCCTGGTCTACACGCAGCTGGCGCAGTCGTCGGCGCAGGCGTGGCGGCAGAAGGGCTTCTTCGTGCTCAACCCGACCGTGGCGCTCAAGCCGTCCGACGACAAGGGGCCGTTCGCGCTCGGCTACACCGCCGAGGGCAAGTTCAAGTCGTTCTTCGCCGGCAAGCCCTACCCCAACGAGAAGGGCGAGAAGGTGACGCCGACGCCGAACGCCTCGATGGCGCCCGGCGTGGACAAGCCGATCGACGAGGCGCAGGCGCCGGGGCGCCTGCTGGTCATGGGCTCGGCGAAGATGGTCAGCGACATGTACATCGCCGGTGTCGCCCGCTACCTGCCGGTGTATCAGATCGACCTGGCGTTCGCGCTCAATGTCATGGATTGGCTGGCGCAGGACAAGGCGCTGTCCTCGATCCGGGCCAAGGCGATCACGCAGCGGCCCATCACCTACGCCTCGGAGTCGACGCCGCTGGTGCTCGAGGCCATCAACATCGTCGGCGTACCGCTGGCGTTCATCTTGTTCGGCGTGGGGCGCTGGCGCATTCGTTCGGCGCGGCGCGCGCGCGCGAAGATCTAGGAGCCACGACCCATGGAGAAGCGGACGTTGTATGCGCTGATCGCGGTGATCGGCCTGGGCGCGATCGCGTTCGCGGTCCTGCACGCGCCCGAGAAGGGGCAGCGTCGCGGGCCGCCGCCGCGGCCGGTGCCGGAGCTCAAGGCCAGCGACGTGGCCCGGCTGGAGCTGACCAACGACAAGAACGAGAAGACCGTGCTCGCCAAGACGGGCGCCGATGAATGGCGCGTCCAGTCGCCGGGGGACTGGAACGCCGATCAGCAGGCCGTCAAGCAGCTGCTCGACGGCATCGGCAAGCTGACCTTCGCCGACGTCGCGTCGGAGAACCTCGACAAGCAGGCAGAGCTCGGCGTGGCCGACGGCAAGGGGGCGCGCGTGGTGGTCAAGAACGGCGCCGGGGCCACGCTCGCCGATCTGCACGTCGGCAAGAGCGTCGGCGGCTACACGATGGTGCGAGTCGAGGGCAAGAAGGAGACCTGGCAGGCCAGCGGGCTCTACTCGTATGCGCTCAATCGCAGCCCGTCGGGCTGGCGCGACCACGCCATCTTCGCGCTGACCGCGGCCGACGTCGACAAGCTCACCGTCGAGGCGGCGGGATCGAAGCTGATCCTCGCAGAAGGAGCCGGGCGGCGACAAGGCCAAGCCGAACGACACCAAGTGGAAGATCATCGAAGCCACGGGCACGGCGCCCAAGAGCGTCGCCGATCTCGACACGACGCAGGTCAACGCCGCGGTGCAGGGGCTGGCGAACCTGCACGCCGCCGACTTTGCCGACGACAAGAAGGTCGACGACGTCAAGGGCAAGGGGCCGCTCGTGAGCCTGACCATCAAGGACAAGACGCACACGCTGTGGGTGGGCGGCGAAAAGGGCGAGGACGTCTACGTGGCGTCGAGCGATTCGCCGACGGTCTACACGGTCAAGAAGTACTCGATCGAGCACATCGCCAAAAAGCCGATCGACTATCGCGACAAGACGATCGTCAAGGCCAAGGAGGCGGACCTGACCTCGGTCGAGATCACCGACGGCGGCGAGACGACGACGCTGACGCAGGCCAAGGACGGCAAGTGGACCGCCGGCAAGGGCACCGCCGACGAGACCAAGGTCAAGCCGGCGGTGGCGGGCTTCGACAACTTCACGGCGTCCAGCTTCAGCGACGACAAGGAGCCCGCCAAGACGGGCCTGGGCAAGCCGACGGGGCGCGCCGTGCTGCGCGAAAAGGGCAAGCCGCCGATCACCATCACCGTCGGTGCGACGACCAAGGACGGCGACTACTACGTGTCGAAGCTCGGGCTCGCCCGACGTCTACCTCGTCAAGAAGTACGCGGTCGATCGCTGGATGAAGAAGACGGCCGAGCTGACCAAGAAGAAGTGAGCGTTTCGCCGCTCATTTGGCGCGGAAGACGATGAGGCCGCGCGTCGGATCGTAGGGCGAAACCGCGACGGTGACCTGGTCGCCGAGGACGACCCGGATGCGGTTGCCCGCACGTCGCCCGCCAGCTGGCACCAGGCCGCCTGCGTCGACGCGGAAGTTGCCCCGACCAGACCTCCCTACACGCCATCCAGCTGAACAGTCGCGGCAGCGACGCGAGATCAATTAGAAATTTCGTCTCGGTCAGCCCTCGGAATCGAGCACCGCGCAAGGCCGCCTCCGCGGCGCGCTGCTCCGCCTCCTTCTTGGTCTTGCCGACGCCGCGCGCGTACTCGCGCTCGCCGATGTGGGCGGCGATCTCGAACGTCTTGTCGTGATCGGGCCCCTCTTCGTGCACGACGTGGTAGCGCACCTGCAGGCGGCGGCGCGCGGCGCGCTCCTGCAGGCGGGTCTTGAAGTCGTGCAGCCCCGCTTCGCGCGCCGAGGCGACGCGCTCGCCGAAGAGCCGCCTGACCACGGCGAAGGCGGCCTCGAAGCCGCCGTCGAGGTAGACGGCGGCGACCAGCGCCTCGCAGGCGTCGGCCAGCACCGAGGGCTTGCGCCGCCCGCCCGACTGCTCCTCGCCGCGGCCGAGGAAGAGCCACTCGCCGAGGCCGAGCTCGCCCGCGACCTCGGCCAGGCCGAGCTCGTTGACGATGCTGGCGCGCGTCTTGGACAGCTCGCCCTCGTTGCGCTCGGGCGCGGCGTCCATGAGCAGGTGACCGACGACCAGATCGAGCACCGCGTCGCCCAGGAACTCGAGCCGCTCGTTGTCCGGCCGCCCCCACGCCGGGTTCTCGTTGAGATACGACTTGTGCGTCAGCGCGCACTCGAGCCGCGCACGCTCGCGGAACGCGTAGCCGAGCCGCGCCTCGAGCAGCGCGTATGGGTTGGCCTCGGGCTCCACTCCACTCGACGATCAGCCATGTGATATGCTGGCGGCCCCACTTCGACAGGAGCGGCGGCGATGAACCTCACGTGCGTGAAGTGCACCTCGGTCCTCGACAAGGCGCGCGTCGGCGACGTGGAGGTGGACTCTGTGCCCGAGCTGCGGCGGGCTGTGGCTCGATCACGGCGAGATCGAGCGGCTCGGGCGCGGCAAGGCCGAGGACCTGACGCGGCTGCGCTCGGCGCTCACCGGCACTGCGGCGCCCGATCCGCGTCGGAGACGACGACGCCCTGCCCGGCCTGCCCGGGCAGCTCAAGGAGGTCGATCTCGGCCCGGTGCACATCGAGTACTGCGGCAAGTGCCACGGCATCTTCCTCGACAAGGGCGAGCTCGACGAGGCGGTCCAGGTCGTGGCCGGCTCCACCGTGCGGCAGGTGCTGACGCTGGCCGGGGCGATGGCAAAGTCCTAGTCGTTCACTGTCTTGGCCGACGCACGGTCGGCCGTCAGGCGCCTCAAGTTCCGCCGTAGCCGATGGTCACCTTGCCGTCGTCGCGACGATGACCGGCACCGCACGCCGTCCACCCGAGTGCTCGAGCATCTCGGAGAGGCGCTCCGGGTCCTGGCGAATGTTGACGTAGTCGACGGTGAAGCCCTTGCTGCGCGAACGCCGCACGGGCGTTCGACGTATAAGGTCAGGTGTCCTTGCCGTAGATGCGGATCGTGGCGGCTCATGCTGGGAGTATAGTGTGGGCTCAGAGTCCCCCAGAAGTGTTGTTTTGGTAGCACGCGCTACAGTTCTGACATCGGTCAGACCCGGTATCGTGATTCCCATGACGCTGCGTGCGGTCACCTGCGCCTGGTGCAGTGCCGAGATGATGGTGCCCGACCCGGTGCGGGGTCGCGACGGCTACTTCGTGCTGCCACGGCGCTGCCGGCAGTGCGCCGGCAACAACGTCGTCGAGATCGACGGCGCGCTGTCGATCGTGCGCCAGCAGCGGCGCGCAGCGCCGCCGCAGCAACACGCAGAAGATCACCGCCATCAAGCCGCTCGCGGTCTAACGAACGATCCGCTCGCCCGCTACGCGATAAAGCCGCCGCCCAACACCGTCTCGCCGTCGTAGAACACCGCCGCCTGTCCCGGCGCGGGGGCGCGCTCGGGCGCGTCGAAGGTGACGCGCGCCCTTGCGCCGTCACCGAGGGCGATCGTCGCCGGCGTCGGCGCGTGGCGATAGCGAATCTGCACCGCTGCGCGCGCACCGGCGCCGACGGCGGCGCGCCGGCCCAGGTCACGTCGGCGACGTCGATGGCGCTCTGGTCGAGCGCCGCGGCCGGCCCGACGGTGACGCGCCGCGTGAGCGCGTCGACCGAGACGACGTAGCGCGGCTGCCCGTCGCCGGCGGAGACGCCGAGGCCGCGGCGCTGGCCGACGGTGAAGTGGTGCACGCCGTCGTGCGTGCCGAGGACGCGGCCGTCGCCGTCGACGATCTCGCCGGCGCTGGCAGCCGGGCCCGCGCGCGGCGACGAAGCCGGCGTAGTCGCCGTCGGGGACGAAGCAGATCTCCTGCGACTCCGGCTTGTCGCCGTTGGGCAGGCCGAGCCGCCGCGCGTGCGCGCGCACCTCGTCCTTGGTCATGCCGCCGAGCGGGAACCGCACCGCGGCAGCGCCGCGGCGCGGCATGGTGAACAGGAAGTACGACTGGTCCTTGCTGCGATCGCGCGCGCGCCCGAGGCGCAGCGCGCCGTCCGCCCGCCGCGATCCGCGCGTAGTGGCCGGTGGCGAGCACCTCGGCGCCGATCGCGCGCGCGCGCGTCAGCAGCGGCGTGAACTTGATGTGCTGGTTGCAGCGCACGCACGGGTTCGGCGTGCGCCCGGCGGCGTACTCGGCGACGAAGTCGTCGATCGACGCGCGCGCGGAACTCGTCCTCGTAGTTGGACGACGTAGAACGGGATGCCGAGGTGCGCGGCCACGCGGCGCGCGTCCTCGATGTCGCGCGGGCCGCAGCAGCGCCCGCCCGCCGACGCGGCGGTGCCGCGCGCGTCGTACAGCCGCATCGTCAGCCCGACGACGCGATGGCCCGCCTCGACGAGCAGCGCCGCGGCGGTCGCGGTGTCGACGCCGCCCGACAGCGCGACGCGATCGGGCTGTTCATGGCGGCAGAAGTTGCATTACATTGGCGACGTGCGCAAGGGCGATCACCTGAAGCTGGTGATTGACGCCCTCGACGACGAGGCGGCCGGCCTCGCGCTGCACGAGGGGGTGCGCGTGCACGTCGCCGGCGCGCTGCCCGACGAAGAGATCGACGCCACCGTCGCGCACGTTTCGCCGCACCGTCCCGACGCGTGGGCCGCAGCTCGGCACCGTCGCCCGCCCGTCGCCGACGCGGGTGGCGCCGGCCTGCCCGGCGTACGGCGCCTGCGGCGGCTGCACGCTCGAGCACATGGCCTACGCGCGCCAGCTGGCGTGGAAGAAGGAGCACGTGGCGGCGGCGCTGGCGCAAGCGGGCGTCACGGCGCCGGTGGCGGCGTGCGTGCCGTCGCCGCGGCCGCTCGGCTATCGCAACAAGTCGAAGCTGGTCTACGCCGAGGACGCCACCGGTCGCGGCGTCCTCGGTGCCTACGCGCCGCGCTCGCACCGCGTCGTCGATCTGGCCGGCTGCCGCGTCGCCGAGCCGCCGCTCGACGACGTTGCCGGCGTGCTGCGCGACCTGCTGGCACGACATCAGGTGCGCGGCTACGACGAGCGCGCGGGCGAGGGTCTGCTCCGCTACGCCATCCTGCGCGTCAACCACCTGGGGCAGGTGCTGGTCACGCTGGTGACCGCCGCCGACGCGTTTGCAGGCGGCGAGGCCATCGCGCGCGAGCTCATGGCGACGCGGCCGGAGGTGGTCGGTGTCGTGCAAAACGTCAACCGCTCGCGCGGCAACGTCCTCTACGGCGACGACGAGCGGGTGCTGGCCGGCGCCCTGCAGCTTCACGATCGCGTCGGCTCCGTCGAGCTTCGGCTCTCTTCGACCGCCTTCTTCCAGGTCAACCGCGAGGTAGCGGCGCGCATCTACGCCGACCTGGCGGAGGCGGCGGCGCTGACCGGCACCGAGCGCGTCGTCGACGCCTACGCCGGCGTCGGCGGCATCGCGCTGACGCTGGCGCGGGGCGCCGCCGAGGTCGTCGGCATCGAGGAGCACCCGCGGGCTGTCGCCGACGCGCAGGCCTCGGCGCAGCTCAACCACGCCTTCCGCGCCCGCTTCGTCGTGGGGGCGGTCGAGGCCGAGCTGGCCAAGCTCGGCGCCGCCGACGTGGTGGTGCTCAACCCGCCGCGGCGCGGCTGCGCGCCGCCGGTGTTGCGCGCGGCGGCGGCGCTGCGGCCGCGGCTCATCGCCTATGTGAGCTGCGCGCCCGACACGCTGGCGCGCGATCTGGCGCTCTTGCAAAACGACGGGCTGCGCGTGCGCTCGGTCGTGCCCTACGACATGCTGCCGCAGACAGCCGCACGTCGAGTCGCTCGCCGTGATCACGCCCGCCTGATCCGTTCCACGAGCGCGGGCAGGAGCGCCAGCAGGCGATCGACCTCTTCGGCGCTGTTGTCGCGCCCGAAGGAGATGCGGATTCCTTCGGGGAAGCCGATCGCCCGCAAGACCGGAGACGGCTCGAGCGATCCCGAGCTGCACGCAGCGCCCGTCGACACGGCGAGACCTTCGAGGTCGAGCGCCTGCATCAGCAGCTCACCCGAGACGCCGTCGAACGCCACGTAGCTGGTGGTGGGCACGCGCGGCGCATCGGCGGCCGCGACTCGCGCTCCCAGCGCCCGCGCGCCGCGTTCGAAGCGATCGCGCAGCGCGCTCGACGGCAGCGGCTCCGACCGCCGCGCGATCAGGTCGCAGGCGGCGCCCAGGCCGGCGATGCCCACGATGTTCTCGGTGCCCGGGCGCCGCTCGTCGCTCCTGCTGTCCGCCGCGCAGGAGCGCGTCGACGTCGAGCCCGTCGCGCAGCCAGAGCGCGCCGGCGCCCTTGGGCCCGCCGAGCTTGTGCGCCGACAGGGTCAGCGCGTCGACGCCGAGCGCGCGCACGTCGACGTCCAGCTTGCCGACCGCCTGGACCGCGTCGGTGTGCACGCGGGCCCCGTGCCGCCGGGCGATCGCGACCACGGCCGGCAGATCCTGCACCACCCCCACCTCGTGATTGGCGAGCTGCACCGAGACCAGCGCCGTCTGTGCGTCGACGACGGCAGCGAGCGCGTCGAGATCGAGCCGTCCGCTGCCATCGACCCCCACGCGCCGCGCGCTCGCCCCGGCCGCCCCATCGACGCTCGGATGCTCGACCGCTGAGATCACTGCCCGCGCCCCGAGCCGGAGGGCGAGGTTGTTGGCCTCGGTGCCGCCCGAGGTGAAGACGATCTCTTCGCGCCGCCCGCCGACGGCCCGGGCCACCGCATCGCGCGCCCGTTCGACGAGCTCGCGCGCGCGCCGCCCCTCGGCGTGCAGCGACGACGGATTGCCGAGCTCGTCCATCGCCGCCACCATCGCCGCCCTGCGCCTCCGGGGCAAGCGGCGTAGTCGCGTTGTGGTCAAGATAGACGCGTGCCATCAAGCGCACCTTGACATGGCAGCCGTGCGTCGCCAAACATGAAAGGGCGATGGCCGACATGCCCGGTGCGCTGCTCCTCCGGATGGGGGTCCTGCGGCCGGCGGACCTGGCTGCAGCGGCGGCGTTGCAAGAGCACGAGGGGGGCTCGTTCGGCGAGTGCCTGGTGCGGCTCGGCTACGTCGACGAAGAGCAGCTCGCCGACTTCTACCAGAAACGCCTCATGATCACGCGCGTGCCCGACCACCAACTGGTCGACGTGCGGCGCAAGGTGCTGGCCCTGGTCAGCGCCGACATGGCGGCGGAGTTCCGCGTCCTGCCGGTCGATCTCGACGGCGACGGGCTGATCCTGGCGATGGCCGACCCGACCGACAACCACGCCGTCGACGAGGTGTCGTTCTTCGCCGATCGCTTCATCGTACGCGTGGTGGCCACCGAGAGCGCGATCCGCGACGGCATCGAGCGTCACTACGGCGTGCGCTTCACCTCGCCGCGCGCCGCCGATCACGTGCACGCGCGCGTGGCGCAGCCGGTGACGCGGCCCGGGCCGAAGACGGAGGCGCCGCCGACGCGCGCCCCCAATCCGTCGCCGCCGCCGCCAGAGCCCAAGGACAAGCCACCCGAGCCCAAGCCCTCGAAGGAGGCGCTCGAGGAGCAGATCGTGCTGCTCACCCACGTCAAGTACGCCGACGCCACGCCGCTGCCGATGCCGGTTCCGCCGCCCGACGACTATCAGCCGGACTACCTGCCGCAGAACGACGAGCCGATCCTGCTCACCATCCCGAAGGCGACGCTGCCCGAGCGCAAGCGCTCCGACACGCTGCCGGGGTTCGCGCAGATCACCGTACCGGATCCGCCGCTGGCGCGCCTGCGCGCCGCGCGGCACCGCGACGAGATCGCCGCCGCGGTGCTCGACTACATCGCGCTGCTCATGCGGCGCGGCAGCTTCTTCGTCATGAAGAAGTCGATCCTCATCGGCCACGACGCGCGTGGCGCCGAGATCGACGCGTCGACGGTGCGCAAGCTGGTCATCAACGTCGAGGCGCCCTCTTTGTTCCGCGACGTCATCGCCTCGCGGCTGCCCTACCGCGGCCCGCTGCCGGAGACGCCGGCCAATCGCGCCTTCGCGCACGCGCTCGGCGGCGTGTCGTCCGAGGTGCTGGTGATGCCGATCGCCGTACGCGATCGCGTCATCGCCGTCCTGTTCGCCGACGGCGCCGCGCAGCCGCTGCCCGATGCCGCGCTGCACGCCACCGTCCGCGAAGCCGGCCTCGCCTACGAGCGGCTGATCCTCGAGTCCAAGGCCCGCTGACCGGGCCGAGGTCCGGCTACACGAGATAGAAGGTGTCGCTCTTGCGCGTCTCGCCGGCCAGGATGGCGTGGTTGGCCATCTCCCGCCGCTCCGCCTCGGTGCGCAGCTGCTCCCACAAGACCGGGTGCTGCGAGGCCAGCTCGTAGAAGTCGCGCGGCGGCAGCTGCACCGCCTCGGTCATGCGCGTCGCCCGCACCGTCGCCGAGGCGACGCCGCCGCGCAAAAGCGACATCTCGCCGAAGTAGCTGCCTTCGCCGAGCGTGCCCAGCTTGACCACGCGGCCCCCCTCCTTGCCGGCGCGCACCACCTCGACCTCGCCGACGAGGATGAGGTAGAGCCCGCCACCCGGCGCGCCCTCCTCGATGATCTGCGCCCCGCGCCCGAAACGCCGCGGGCGAAAGCGCTCGGCCACCGTCGCGCGCTCGGTGGCCCCCAGGCGCTGGAAGAACGGCGCCGTCGCCAGCAGCGTCTGCAGCAGGCGCTCGCGATAGAAGGTGCGCAGCGTGCGCGCCACGCCCGGGTGTGCGGCGAC
The DNA here is from genome assembly GCA_963816965.1 of uncultured delta proteobacterium. Lineage (GTDB taxonomy): Bacteria > Myxococcota_A > Polyangia > Palsa-1104 > Palsa-1104 > JAQBQH01. The sequence goes on along the minus strand of CAWFMP010000004.1, from coordinate 266,061 downwards.
CAGCTCGTCGATCAGCTCGCGCCGGATCTCGAGCAGCTCGAGCGGCTCGATCGCCTCCACCGACGCGTGCCGCCGCTGATCCGAGAGCACCGCGAACTCGCCGAAGAACGAGCCCGGCCCCAGCTCGGCCACCGCGACGCCGGCCTTGGTCACGCGCACCTTGCCGGCGGCGATGAGGTAGCAGGCGTCGCCCGCCTCGCCCTCGCGGAGCACCGACTCGCCGGTTTCGAGGCGCACTACCGACAGGCGCGCCAGAAGCTCCATGAAGGCCGCGCGCGGCAGCTCCGAGAGCAGCGGAAACGGCGGCGGATCGACGGTGAGCTGCGGCCGCGGAAACGGCCCGTCGATCACCTCGTGCAAGCAGCTTCACCGCCGAGTCCTCGTCGCCGAACGTCAGCTCTTGTGGGATCGGCGGCAGCCGCCCCGAGTCGAGGGACTTCGGCGTCGCCCGCCGCGTCGCCTCGCGGGCCGCCTCAGCCGCCAGCTCCTCGTCCGAGACGGTGGGCATGCGATCGGTGTCGATGCGCAGCGCCTCCAGCGTTGCGGACGTGCGGTCCTCTTCGTCGCTGGCCCCGAGATCCTCGCTTCCGAGATCGAGCAGCCGATGGCCGCGCGCCGCCCGCTTGGTCTCGTCGGGAAAGTCGAGCGCCGGATCGGGGTCGCGCGGCGGCGCCTCCGTCAGCGGTGTGGCCACCCGCGGCGCGCCCGCCCAGTCCTTGCGCGACTGCGCCTCGGCGTGCCCGACGCGCGTCGCGTCGGGATCGGCGCCGGCGCTGGTCTCCTCGCGATCGCCGCCCGTGCTCGTCGGCTCGTCGTGCACCGCGCGCAGGCGCCAGTTGAGCGGCTCGCCCGTGTCGCCGTGCGGCACCGGCGTCAGCTCCCGATCGCCGATGGGCGTCAGCTCGTCGTCGCCGCCTGCCGGCGTCAGGATCTCGGACTCGGGTGGCGTGCGATCGATCTCGGGAAACAATCGCTGGCCCGACGGCGTGCGCTCGGTGCCCGCGCGCGTCAGCTCGTCCTCGTGCTGTGCCTGCCGCTCGCCGGTCGTCGGCTCCGCCACCCAGCGCCCGCCCACCTGCGACACCGTGGCCATGGCCGGCCGCTGCTGCTTCTTGCGTGCGCCAGCGCGGCCAGCATCTCGAGCGTGTCGCGATGCTCGGGATCGATGTCGAGGATCCCCTTGCACACCGCCATCGCCTGCACCAGGCGCCCGTCCTCGGCGTAGGCCTCGGCGACGCCACGATAGAGATCGATGGCCTCGGCCGGGCGCCCCGCCTCGCGCAGCACCGCCGCCAGCTCCAGCCGCTTCGGGATCGATCCCGGCTCGGCCTTGAGCGCGGCCGCCAGCTCCTTCAGGCGTCGCTTGATGTCACGCGGCTGCACGGCCCCCCTTGCCCGCTCGGTTACTTCGCGACGAGATTGACCGGCTGCTCGAACGCCACGGGATCGCCCTGGAACGTGGGAAACTTCCACTTCTCCATCGTCGACGCCATGCACCGCTCCATCTCGGCATCGGTGTGCGGCGCGAACGTCACGCCCTGCGCGTTGCCGGTGTTCGCCACCGAGAAGCGCGCGGTCACCGACGAGACGTACTGCAGGTCGGGCTTGCGCTTGAGCGCCTTCTCGTAGCAGGCGCGCAGCCCGCCCGAGTTCTGCCGCACGACCTTGATGACGGCGTCGGGTGCGATGTTGCCTTCCATGTGCTTCTGCCCGGCGTTGGCCGCCTTCAGATCGAGCGGCTCCAGGAGGCAGGTCTTGGCCTCCTGCGCCTTGTGCAGCTGCGCCTTCGACTTCGGCGAGCTGCTCCTTGAGGTTGGACAGATCGTTGCGGCACTGCACGAGGTCGGTGGCCAGCTTGGCCTTCTGCTGGTCGTCGCCGCCCCCCGAGCACGCCGCCAGGACATAGGACTAGGGCAAGCGAAGCGGAGCGCATTGAGCCAGAGATGTTACCACGTCTACTTACGTTGGGTGAATTCCGTGAGCGGCTGCCCGCGTGCGATGTGCTCCTCGAGGATGCGCTTGCGCCTCCGCCGGCAGCACGCGATGATAGAGCGTCGCGCGCCCGCCCGCGGTCGGCATCAGGCGCAGCATCATCGGGTTGTCGGTCGGCAGGTTCTCGCGGACCAGCACGTTGACGCCGCGCTGGCACTTGCCGAAGCAGCTGTAGAGATCGAGCACCACCTCGTTGCCGCCAAGCGGCGTGGTCGCGACGATCGCGCTTGAACGCGGCGTGGACGTCAGCCGAGTGACGCTTGTCGCCGCACTCCGGGCCTCGGCAGACGAGGATCGTGTACTTTTTCGGCAAGGGCGCCTGCCGATTGTAGCAGCTATTCCTGCTTTTCGGGAGCGGCCTGCGCGCCCTCCGGCTTGTCCTTGTCCTGCGCTGACTGCTTCTCTTTCGCCGTCGCGGCGTCGAGCGCGACGCGAAGCTCGCGCGCCACCGGCTGGAGCGTCCGCGGATCCTCGACGACGAAGGCGACTGCGCGCCGCGCCTCGACCGCCGACAGCTGATGAGCGCCTCGCCGGCGGTGCACAGCGGCGCCGGATCGAGCAGGAACGTCGGATCGGCGTGGTACTCCAGCAGGAACTCGCGCAGCGCATGCTCGGCGTCGGGGCCGCCGAGGTGCGCCAGCGTCAGTGCGATGTCCTTGAGCTGCGCGCTCGGGCGTCTCGTGATCGGCGAGGTGCGCGGCCAAAAGCGGCGCCGCCTCCTTGGCATCGACCGCGGCCAGCGCGCGCGCCAGCACACCCACTCCCCGCGGCTGCTTGTCGTCGAGGAAGTCGTAGTGCTCGGCGAGCGCCTCGAGCATGAGTGGCACGGCCTTGACGTCCTTGCGCGCCACCAGCGCCTCGCCCGCGTGCTGTTGCGCCGCCGGCGGCGGACCGCCCGGCCCCGGCGCCGCGCGCACGATCTTGATGAGCGCGCGCGAGACCGGCAGCCCAGGCACCCCACCCAGCGCGTCGACCGCGAAGACCTTGACGGCGCCGAAGCGCGCGTCGTGATCCCACACGATCTGCTCGAGCGTCTGCGCGACCTCCTCTTCCGTCGGGGGCTGAGCGCCGGCGCCGGCGGTGATGCCGTCGGCGTCGAAGCTGGCGCCGGCGACGCGTAGCCCGGTCCGCTGCACCACCCGGACCGCGCCCGACACCGGATCGATGAGCCCGACGTCGCCGTCGGCGGAGGCGAAGACGATCGCCGAGCCCGCGTCCTCCGATGCCACCACGTCGGTGCGCGGATGCGCGTAGACCCAACGCAGCTTGCCGGCGCGGGCGTCGAAGGCGAAGAAGAAGCGGTAGCTGTGCAGGACCGCGAGGTCGTCACGGAAGCCGGCGCCCGCATCGCGCCCGCGCCACAAGAGACGGTTGCGATCGAAGGCGCCGATCGCCGACTGCGCCGGCTCGTAGCCGTCCCAGTGATAGGCGGTGCGCACCTGCTCGCCCGGCAGCTTGGCCTCGGCGTACGACGAGCCGGCGCGCGAGCCGGCCGCGCTCTTGTCGTCGAGCCGATAGATGCCGCGCGCGCCGCCGTAATAGATGCCCTCGGGCAGCGCCCGGGCGTAGGCGATCTCCTCGTCGGTGTCGCGCACGCGCGCCAGCTCGCGGCCGCTGGTGCCGTCGAGGAGCGCCAGGTTCTGATGAGCAAACGGCAACGCCACCAGTCCACCGCGCGCCGCCGGCGAACCGACCGCGTTGGGCGTGGCGCGGCGCCAGAGCGTCCGGCCAGCGGCGTCGAGCGCGGTGACCAGCGAGCGCTTGTCCGCCGTCTGCGTCACGTAGACGAGGCGGTCGCCGTCGAGCGTGGCGCCGACGAAGCTCTCGTCCGCCGGCAGCGTCACCGTCACCCGCACCTCGCCGGTCGCCGACGTGCGGACCACCAGGTCGTGCTCGCCCTGCCGGTGCGCGATCGCCCCCACCCCCACGATGACGCGCGAGCGCACGTCGGCGTTCTGTTGCCACGCGATCTTGCCGGCGGCGAGATCGAAGCCGACCAGCTTCCGGTCGCTGACCAAGAACGCCATCGGATGGGCCGCGACCGCCGCCGGCGCCGCCGACACGCTCATCGCCCGCTGCAGGTCGCCGACGTCGTTGTCGCGCGCGTGCGCGGAAAACGCCGCCTCGCCGCAGCCGCTGAGCAGCAGCAGCAGCGCGAGCCCCCAGGCCCGCCCCTGCCCCCGCCCTCTCACTGGCGGCTCCGCGCATCCACGATCTTCTGCGCCGCGAGCCGTGACGGTCGATTCTTGTCGCGCTCGGTCGTCGCCACGTACTCGACCAGCACCGCCGTCGAGTCGACGCCCGGCACCTTGGACAGCGTGTCGCACGACCTGCACCCGGATCGGCTCCGGCCGAAGTCCGGGCGTTGGAGCATCTCACCGAGCGCCGTGCACAAGATCGGATCGGGCACCTGCCCCAGCATCTCCGACAGCCGATGCGCCAGCTGCGGCGTCGCGATCGCCGCCAGCGCCGTCGCCGACGAGGCATCGCGATGCTCCATCAGCCTGATGAGCCGATCCTCGGCCCCGTTCTCACGCCGGTCGGCGATCCCCTTGGCCGCCGCCGCGCGGACCTCCGCGTCCGAGTCGCCGAGCCCGGCCATCAGCGCCGCCGTCGCCTGCTTGTCGCTGATGAGCGCCAGCGCCGCCAGCGCCGCCTTGCGCACCTCGGGCGCCCGATGGTGCGCGTACTGCGTCAGCACCACGACGGCGCGCGCGTCCTTCTTCGCTCCCAGCGCCGCGCACAGCGCCACCGCCACCTTGGGCGTCGTGCCGGCGTCGAGCGCCGCCACCAGCGACTCGAGCGCCTTGGGATCGCTCGATCCGCCCAGCGCCGCCGCCGCTTGCGCCGCGCGCGCCTCGTCCGTGCCCCCGAGATCTTTCGTCAGCGACGCCGTGTCGGCGTGCGCGACGGTCGCGGCCAGCAGCACCGCCCCGAACCATGCCGAGTGCCGCATGTCCCCCCTCAGTGCGCGTCGCTGTTCGTCTTGGTGTCGTCGTCGGTGAACGTCACCTTGCCCGAGTAGTGCGGCCCCTGCTCGCGCAGGATGAACGTGCCCGAGGCGATGATCCGATGGCGCGTCTCGATGGTGAGCAGGTACTTCTTGTTGCCCTCGATGTCCTCCTTGTCGAAGACCACCGAGTTGAAGAGCACGCGCTTGCCCTTCTCCATGAACTGCTCCGTCGACACCTTCTGCACGTGCGCGCCATTGGTGATGTCGATCAGGTACAGCATCACCTGCACGTCGTTGACCGGCTGCGCGAAGAAGGCGGCGTACTGCAGCGTCGCCTTGCCCGTCTTCTTGTCGTACCAGATCGTGCCCTTGTTCATGTTCTTGAGCGTCGAGACGTACGAGGACACCGACGTCCAGCTCATGGGGAACGTGCGGTCGCTGATGATGACCCGACCCTTCAAGTAGTCCTCGGGCACCGGACCCTTGGCGAAGGCGAAGGCACCGAGGAGGACACACGCGGCGATGACCAGTTTCTTCATGACCTGCGAGGCTACGCCATCGCGCGCGTGCGGTAAAGACGTTCGGCGCGGCTAATCGACCAGCAACGCCGCAATGCGCAACAGCGCGTCGCGCGTGGCCCGCCCCTTGTCGGCGGCGACCTTCGACACGCGCCGCGCGGTGGCGCGGTACAGCGCCGCGATCTCCGCCAGCGGCCGCAGGGCCAGGATGTGGCGCGCCACCACCGCCACGTCGCCACGCGCGATCGGCCCGGTCAGCGCCTCCGGCAGCCCGACGCGCTCGAGGTTCGCCGCCGTCGACGACAACAGCGCTGCCAGCGCCTTGGTCGCCTGCGCCCGATCGAGCCCCACCGAGGTCAGAAGCTCCACCCCCGCGTCGACGAGCCCGACGGCGTGGTTGGACACCAGCGCCGCCGCAGCGTGATAGCGCCCCAGCTGCTCGGCCTCGAGGACCAGCGGCGTGCCCCCGACGCGCTCGCACAGGCGCAGCGCCGCCTCGCGCCCCGGCCCGTCGCCCTCCACGGCAAACACGACGCCGGCCAGGTGCGCGTCGCTGGCGGCGCCGGCCAGCGCGCGCAGCGGGTGCAGGAGGCCGACGCCGAGCGGCCGCCGGGGAAGCTTCGCGAACGCCTCCTCCGCCGGCAGCGCCCCCGCGCAGTGCAGCAGGATCGGGGGCGTCACATCATCGTCGACGCGCGCCATGATCTGCGCCGCCACCTCGCCGATCGCCTCATCGCGCACCGCCAGCACCACCACGTCCGCCTGCGGCAGCGGCTGCCCGCCGCGGCGCCACCAGCGCAGCGGCGCCGCGTCGGCGTCTTGCAGCGCCGCCGCCAGCGCCCGTGCCACCGGCCCATCGCCGACGATGAGCACGCGCTCCCGCGAGCGCGGCCGCATCGGCAACCGCTGGGTCTTGGAGATCTCGCTCATCGGCCGCTGCGCTCGCTCATCGATAGAGCCCGCGCGCGCGAATGTAGTCCACGACGTCGGCAGCCACGAGGGCATCGACCGCCTCGCCGGCGCCGAGACGCTGCCGCACCAGGGTCGACGACACCTCCGGCAGCGTGATGCCGCCCGCGGACGGCGATCCCTGCCGCCCGATGACGATGAACGGCACCAGCTCCTTCAGCTCCGGCCAGCCGTGCCAGCGTTCGCGCTCCGCCACCAGGTCGGCCCCGATGACCAGCGAGAAGCGGTGATCGGGATGGCGCTCCACGAGCGCGCGCATGGTGCGCAGCGTGTAGCTGTCGCCGCCCAGCTCCTCCTCGATGCCCGAGACGCGCACCGTCTTGAACGGCGAGGCCGCCAGCTCGCACATCTTGGCGCGGTCGGAGAAGGGCGCCAGCTGCTTGTCGAACGGGTGCTTGAAGGTCGGCACCATCCACACCTCGTCGACGCGCGCGGTCGCCAGCACGTACGCCAGGGCCAGCTGGTGCGCCACATGGGGAGGGTTGAAGCTGCCGCCGTACACCGCGACTCGCATTGCATCCGACGGTAGCACTTTTTGCGCGACACGACAGCGCGTGCGAACCTGGTTTGGTGGCACGCATCCACCGCGCGCGCGGCCTCGATCTCTTCGACCAGTCGTTCGATGCCAACTTCCGGGGCAAGCTGGTCTCGGGCCGCTCGCTGTACGACGAGGTCATCCAGGGCGGCCTCGCCCGCGCCAAAGAGAGCGTCTGGATCGCCACCGCCAACGTCAAGGAGCTCTTCATCGAGCGGCCGGGCCTGGGCCGCCGCCGCGTCGCCTCCGTCGTGGGCCTGCTGGCCGATCTGCACGGGCGCGGGGTCGAGCTCAAGCTGCTCCACGCCGAGCTGCCGTCGCGCCGCTTCCGTGCCGCCTTCGACCGCCAACCCACGCTCGTCGCCGGCGGCCTGCAGATGAAGCAGTGCCCGCGCGTGCACATGAAGGCCGTCATCGTCGACGGCGCGTGGCTCTACCTCGGCTCCGCCAACTTCACCGGCGCCGGCCTCGGCATGAAGGGCGACGACAAGCGCAACTTCGAGCTCGGCTTCGTCACCGAAGACTTCGAGCTCCTCGATCGCGTGCAGGCGATGTTCGACGGGCTCTGGCGCGGCGAGCCGTGCCCCAGCTGCAAGCTCCGCGACGTCTGCCCCGACCCGGGCGGCTACGCCGTCGGCGCGCCCGCGCCGGCAGGCGGCCACTCCCCGTAGCCGCCGGTGCCCCGCCGCGAGCGCCCTCCCCCTACTGAATCGGGTACGGCTTGAGCGTCGTCTGACCGTTCTTGACGACGACCTTGAAGCGCACCATGCGGGCGCCGTGCTTCTTCTTCAGCGCCGCCTCGTTCTGCTTGAGCTTGCTGGTGAACCCGTCGAGCGTCAGCCCCTCGGTGCCCTCATTGGTCTGCTTGCGCGCGGCAACGTACTCGTCGAACGTGCGCTGGAGGTAGGGCTCCTCCGCCTCCTCGGCCAGCGCCGCCAGCTCGGGCGAGGCCTGCGGCCCCGTCGTCGAGGCGTCTACCGACAGCTCGCCGCCCCAGCGCGAGCCCGAGCCGTCGTCGCTGCCGCCGAGCTCGTCATCCGACGGATCGGGCCGGCCGAGCAGCCGCGCCAGCATCACGTTGAGGCCGTTGGCCAGCCCCTCGAAGTCCTTGGACGGCGTGTCGAACGAGTAGTCGCGGTTGCCGTTGATGACCTCGGCCACGCCCGTCTCGATGCGATCGAGCGGGTTCAAAAAACGCATCGCCGTCAGCACCGTGGCGCCCACGGCGACGACGATGCCGATGATGCCGAGCACGATGACCAAGAACTCGATCCCGCCCAGGTCCGCGCGCGCCGACGTCAGCGACGCGAGCACGACATAGCCCGACTTCGACTTGGTGAGGTTGCCCGGCAGCGGCCCCGCCGCTGCGATGAAGTCCTCGGTGCCGATGTGCACCAGCGCCGGCGGCGTCAGGTTTCCGGCCATCGCCGCGTCGGCGAGGCGGGGCGGCGCATCGAAGAGCTGCGTGGCCAGCGCCTTCTCCTCCGCGCTCTCGCCGCTCTCCTTCCTGAAGCTGGAGGCGTGGATCTTTCCATCGAGGAAATAGGCCACCTCGGTGCCGAGCTTGTCGCGATCGGCGTCCGCGTCCGTCGCCGACGCGTTATAGCCGATCACCAGCGCGCCGACGACGGCGCCGGCGCGCGAGCGGATCGGCGCCGCGCCGACCCGATAGAGATGCCCGTCGAAGTCCCACACGTCCTTGTTGGCGACGCCGTCGAGCGCCTTGCCCACCGACGGGTAGCGCCCCTTGAGGTCGTCGTCGAACATGGCGTTGATGTTGAGATCGCGCGCCACCACGTGCCCGTTGGCGCCGACCACCGCGACCAGATCCGCCTTGCGCCCCGCCGCCTCCAGCCGCCCGTTGCGCGCCGACACCGCCACGAACGCCGCCTGCCGCTGCTCGTCGGAGCTCTTCTTGTCGAAGATCGCGCCGAACTCCTCGTCGCGCGCCAACTTCGCGGTCTCGTTGGTCAGATCGATCCCGCGCAGCAGATCGAGCGACGGCCAGGTCGCCTGCGCCCGCTCGACGCGCTTCTCCACGACCGCGCGCGTGGCGTTCGACAAGGACGTGCGGACCGACAGCAACACCGCGAGGGTCGTCAGCAGGACGACCACGGCCGCGGCGAGCGGAATGCGAGAACGGTACATCAGGGACCCCTCCCCGGTGACGGGACCGATACGTTGCCGGCGCGACTATCTCATCGTCGCCATAGGGTGTCAAACGTTCAAAGCCGCAGCACTTGGCGAGCAGTTCCCCACAAGTTATCCCCAGGGTGGGTGCGCGCTTTTCCCGCCTTATCCTACAGGTATGCGCGATCGGGCGTAACGATTGGAACCGACTGTGGAAACTGATACGTGCCGGAAACATGCTGCTGGCTCCACCCCGACGGTGAACGAAATTTCGCAGTCCCGTCGGAGAGGTCCTGTGGACAAGTGATCATCGCGCTTTCGAGTTGTAATACTCCTCAAACTTTTCCGAGAGGCGAAGGATGTCGTCCATGCTCAGCGCGGTCACCGGATAGAGCACATGCTGCGCCACCGCGTCCGGAAGACGTGCGTCGCTCGAAGCCCTTCGTGTCGTTCACGAACATCGTCCGCGTCTTTTCGTGGTAGCGATCGGCATACGTCGAGTTGGGCGACGTCGGCATCTCGGGAAACAGCGTGCCATCGTCGAGCATGCGCTGGGGCACGATGACCAGGTTGAGCGGCGGCGGATGGAAGTCCTTGGCCAGCGCGCGCGCGGCCGGCAGGTCCGCCGTCGCCAGCCAGCTGCGCAGGGCAGCGAGGATGTCGCGATACGCGTCGCGCACCGCGACCGCGTCGCGCTTCTGCGTCGACTGTACGCGCAGCCCGTCGGTCTCGAAGCGCTCGTCGGTGGCGACGATCTCGCCCGCGATGGCGTGCGGCGTCGGCCAGGTCATCGCCGCCCGCGCCTTGGGCTTGGGGGCGATGGGAGTGATCGTCTTGGTCGTCGCCGGCGCCGCCGCCGGCTTCCAGTGCCGCGCCGCCAGGAAGATGGTCCCCGCCCCGCCGGCGACGAGCACCGCCAGCCCCAGCGCCGGCGCCACCCGGCTCTTGCGCGCCGGCGCCGCCGCCGTGGTGCCGGTGCCGCGCGGCAGCGCGGGCAGCACAGCCTCCATCGCCCGGCGAAACAGCGCCGCGTCGGCGTACCGCTCGGCCGCGCTCTTCTCCAGCGCCACCAGCAGCACCTTCTCGACGGCGGGCGGCACCGCCGCCCCGCGCTTGGCCAGCGGCGGCGGTCGATTGCGCAGGTGCTGCTGCATGATGTCGAAGTGGTTCTCGCCGTCGAACGGCGTGTCGCCGGTCAGCGCCTCGTAGAGCGTGACGCCGAGCGAGTAGATGTCGCTGCGCGCGTCGACCACCTTGCCGCGCACCTGCTCGGGCGACATGTAGCGCACCGTGCCCATCGTCTGGCCCGTCGAGGTCAGCCGCGTATTGCCGATCATCTTGGCGATGCCGAAGTCGGTCACCTTCACCGCGCCGTCGGTGCGCACCAGCACGTTCGACGGCTTGATGTCGCGATGCACGACGCCCTGCCCGTGCGCGTACTCGAGCGCGCGGCACACCTCGATCCCGACCCGGAGCGCCTCGTCGGGCGCGACCTTGCCCTGCTTGACGATCATCGACTCGAAGGTCACGCCCGTCGACGTACTGCATGACCAGGCAGAGGCGCCCGCCCGCCTCGGTGAAGTTGTTGAGGTGGACGATGTTCGGGTGCTCGAGCTTGGCCAAGACGCGCGCCTCCTCGACGAAGCGCGCCTTGAGCTCCTCGTGCACGGCGAGCTCGGGCGGCAGGATCTTGATCGCCACCTCCTGCCCGGTCACACGGTGCTCACCGCGATAGACGACGCTCATGCCGCCGGCGCCGACGACCGACTTGAGCTCGAAATCGAGCACGCGGCTTCCGATAAGCCTTTCAGGACCTTCCAGCGCCTTGGCGGACTCGGACATGCGAAAAGTTGCGCTCCCCTCTTACCTACCCTAGCCTACATCTAACCACACCGATGGAGGCGTCGATGTTCTCGAAGGATCACCGCGGCGAACGGCGTATGCCGGTCGACATCCTGCTCAACAAGTACATCGACGGCGAGCCGCACACGTGTCGCGCGGTAAACATATCGCGCGGCGGCATGCTGCTCTACAAAATCTTCGAGCCCGACGTCGAGCACTCGGACGTGTCGCTCGAGTTCCAGCTCCCCGGCTCGAACCGCATCCTGCGCATCGACGGCATCACGCTGGCCGAGCACCGCTGGGCGCGCGCACACGGCGTCCGCTTCACCCGCCTGAGCGACGACGACCAGCAGCTCCTCGACCGCTTCCTCCGCGGCGACCTCGCCGAAGAAGCTGCCGCGCTCTAGCCCGCGCGCGCCGCAAACGAAATCGCCCGCCACGGCCGCATCTTAGCATGCGGTCCGCGCGGGCGACCTCGAGCACTACTTTAACTAAGCCAGGCTAGAAGTAGGCCGCGACGGCGAGGCGGAACTGTCCGCCCACCTCGTCGCCGAGCGGATGGACGGGCTTGCCGTCGACGCTGCTGGTGGCCAGGACGTTGTCGGCCGGATCGTTGGCGCGCTTCTTGGCGTCGAGCCGCGCATCGGCGGTGATGGCGACGTGCTGGCCGAGGCGCAGCTCGAGACCGCCGCCGAGCTGACCCTCGACGTAGATTGCGTCATCGCTGGTGAACTTCAGATCCTGCGACGCGTAGGCGAAGCCGCCGGCGAACACGAAGTACGGCGACACCACCCAGGTCGGACGGCCGATGTGCACGCGCAGGCCGAAGGTGACAGGGATGTCGACGCGATCGAGCGCCGTCGCCGTCGAGCGCTGGTACTCGGCGGCGAGCTCGGTCACGAGGTGCGGCGAGGCGCGATAGAGGAACTCACCGCCGATGCCGAGGTTGTTCCAGCCGTCGTTGATGACCTGGCCGGTGCCGCGCACGCCGAGGCCGATGCGCGAGGACCACATGGGGACGCGCGGGCGCGGCTTGACCAGCACGACCTCCTCTGCCGGCGCCGGCGCCTCGACGGGCGCGCCGTAGCAGCACGGCGGCGGCACCACGACGGGCGGCGGAATCGGCGGCAGCGGCGCCACCGGCGGCTCCGCATACTGGATGGGCGGCGGCCCCGGCGTCGCGATCACCACCGGCGGCGGCGGCGGCGGCCAGATCACGACGCGCGGCAGGTGGCGCAGGTGCCAGCGGATGCGCTCGCGGATGTAGACGTGCGGAGGCATCGCGCCCGGCGCGGCGTAGTACATCGGCGGCGGCGGCGGCGCGACATAGACGCGGGTCCGCGGTCGATAATAGTAGGCGGGCGGCGGCGGCGCGTAGACCCGCGGCGGAGGCGGCGGCATCGGCACCGGGGCCGGCTCGATCATCACCTGGGCAGAGGCGATCGACGGCGCGGCACACAGGGCGAGGGCGACGAGGCGGAGCGAGCGCATCATGGCGCGGCAGCGAAGCAGCCGCCGTGCCATGCGGGAAATGCTTGCACGACGCGGGTTTCGCAGTGGTACAGGAACTTTCGTTCACAGCTGTTGTCGTGAACCTGGGGGCACGACCTAAGTTCGCTCAACTCCTTGACAGATATATGATCGGTTGGTAGATTCCCGCGCGATGATCGGGAGGAAGATTCCCCTTGGATGAAAACAAGAAGCCGGGCCCGCGCGACATCAGCGACCTCAAAGCTCGCCTCGGCCTGAAGAAGACGGCGGCCATGCCGGCGGCCGCTCCCAACAACACACCGCCGGTCGGGCAGCCGGCACAACAGGTACCGCCGCCGTCGAGCTATGGCGCGCCGGCACCGTCGGGCTATGGGGCTCCGGCCCCGCAGCAGCAGCCGTCGGGGCCGCCGCCGCCGTTCGGCCGGCGCGAAGAGCCACCGCCACCGGCAGCAGCGCCGCCCGATCCGCGACGCGACCCGTTCGCCTCGGCGCAGCAGCAGCAGGCGGCGGCCAACCTGGCAGCGTTCTACGGGCTCGGGCAGTCGCTGCCGGGATCGGCGGACGCCGTGGGCGGGGGGCCGCTGTCGAAGCCCAAGCCATGGGGACGCATCGCCGCGGTGCTGGCGATCGCGGCCATCCCGTTCGTCGTCGGTAACGCGTGCGGGCGCATTCAGCGCGATCGCATCGAGTACAACACGACGACCGATCAGGCCGGGCAGATTCGCGAAGAAGTCGAGAAGATGTCGAAGCAGCTCAACATCATCGTCGACACGCTGAACTCGACGCCGGCAGGGCGCAAGGGCGATGTCGACATCGACCTCTCGGCGAAGCTCGGCTCGCTCGACCTGCGGAAGCCGGACACCGTCCGCATCTTCCACACCAACTACGACAGCCTCGAGCCGGTGATCGTCGAGCGCCTCATGCAGTACTACGACGGGACCATCAAGCTCTACGACGAGATCGCGATCCACGCCAAGAAGGTGGAGAACGACAAGGACGCCCTCACGCGCATGGCGCAGGCCGGCGCGAAGTCGGACAAGAACTACGGCGTCATCGTCGAGCCGCAGAACGGCCTGATGCTGGCGAAGTTCGTCGAGGTCGGCGCACCGGTATGCCAGCAGGAGGGCAAGACCGACTGCAACGCCAACGAGCTGAAGGGCTTCCAGTATCGCATGGACTCCGGGAGCGGCTGGGGCACCCGGCCCGTCAAGGGCAAGCCGGAGGCGATCGTGATGCCGCTGCAGCAGACGCCGCTGTTCAAGGCGGTGGCTGCGGGCAACCCGGACTTCCTGGCGGTCAAGGACTACGCCCGGCGGATGGCGGAGATCAAGACGCAGGCCGCGATGCTGATGAACCAGCAGAAGGACGTGATGGCGGATCTCAAGAAGTCGTCCGAGCGTCCCAAGCTGTTCGCGTTCTAAATCACCGTCGCTAATCTAACCCCCAGGGTTCGCTTCGGTTGAGCTGGCGAGGGCCAGCCGCGTGAGGCGGATCGTGGATGCGACCGGAGCAACCGACCGAGGAATACCCGTCGGTATTTCGACCGAGGGAGCGAGGACGTAGTCCTCGAGGCGACCGCGCGGATCGTCCGCAGCAGGTCAATCGAAGCGAACCCTGGGGTTAGTCTCGGACTCCCGGCCGACGCGCGCCTTGCGCGCTGGTTCAGGGCTACAGCTGGACAATGATGTTGTCCGGCACCGTCGTGCCGTCGACGCGCTTGACCGTCATCGTCGAGTCCTGACGCGAAAAGATGAGGTGCACCTTGGTGCCGACGCCGGGGATGGCGCAGCCCGGCAGCGTGCCCGCCGGGCTCAGCTGCTTGCACGGGCCGGCGTTACCCGCCGTCGGCGCGACCGCGATGCTGATGGAGAACTTCGACGAGAAGCCGGTGATGAGCGTCGGGGTCGTCGTCGGAGTTCCGTTCTCCAGCGAGCTCAGCGCGGTGACGTCGATCTCGGGCGCGCCGACGAGGCCGGCGCCGACCGGCTGGCGGCAGACGAGGTTGGTGGGCGGCGTGCTGTTCGTCGGCGACTTCCAGTCGCCTTGGAAGACGGTCTGCGGATCGTTGTTGAAGCCGGGCGCGTTCATGCCGCCGACCTCGTAGAACGCCACGCAGTCGAGCGCGGCGACGCTGCCGATGCCGACGCCAATCGGCTCGGACAGCTCGAAGGTGACGGTGATGTTGCCGCTGGCGGGGCTGTTGGTCACCACCGAGTTGGCGACGACGGTGATGGGGGCGCCTGCCGGCGGCTCGGAGAAGAACGGCGCGGTGACGTCGACCTCGGCCGAGCCGCCGACGGTGCCGGCCGTGGTGGCAGCCACGGCGTGGAGGATGAGGTTGAAGCGCTTGCCCGCCGGCAGCGGCGCCGACGGCGAGATGCTCACGTCGTTGAGGCTCACCGTCGCCATCGCCGTCGTCGCCATCGGCTTGCCGTCGGCGTCGAGGAAATCCGCGCGCAGCGAGTTGGGATCGATCGCCTGGTTGAAGGCGACGTTGATCGGTCCGTTGATGGGGACGAAGGAGCCGACCGGCGCCGTGAACGCCCGCTGCGCGGTTCCCGTCTGCCCGCGCAGGTATTCGATGTTGGAGTCGAGGATGACGAGCGCGCTGTTCGGCCCGGCGAGGTGGATCACCTGCGCCGACGACAAGAGCCCATTCAAGTGGAACGTGAACGAGGCGCCGAGGAAGTCGTAGACCTCGGTGCCCATCACCTTGGTCGGGGGCACCGAGACGGTGAAGCTGTCGTCGACGACGCCGACCAGGCCGGCGTAGACGGGCAGGCCCATGAAGGTGGCGCTGCCATCCATCCCCGTCGTCGCCGAAACCTGGTAGGAGCCCTGCCCCACCGCCCCGCCATTGTCGAACACGACCTGGCGCACGCCGGTGCGCGCGGACAGCTTGAGCGTCGGCACCGGAGCGCCCGTCTCGTCGACGACGTGCACGGTGAACGTGCCCGTCGCCGGGAACAGGCCGACCGGTCCGATCGTGCGCTGCGGGTTGGACACCGGGAAGTTACCGACGGAGCCCGCCAGCTCGTCGGTGAGCTGCGCCGAGACGAAGCCCATTTGCTCCACCGCCATGATGAACGTCCCGGCCGGCACGCCGCCGACGGCGAACTGGCCGTTCATGTCGGTAGTCGCCGACTGGGTCTTGTCGCCGGCGATCACGGTCACCGTCGCCCCCATGAGCGGCGCCTCGCTGGTGGCGTCGACGATGACGCCGGCGACCGTACCGCTCGGGTTGCCGTTGTCGACGCTGACGCCCTGCGAGCAGCCGCCGACCGCCATCATCGCTGCCAGGATCCATCTCATTTCCATCTTCATCGACATCCCCTCTCAGTGTCCCCCGAGCAAGATCGTGTCGGCGGCGATCGTGCGCTGATTGCTGTACGCGGCCGCGCCGGCAACGGTGCCGACGACCGCCGCGCCGGCGACGCCGCCGACCACGTACCAGAATCCCTTCCAGGTGCGGAATCGCCCCCAGTCCTGCTTCACGCTCGACCAGAGCCGTTGGTTCCACTTGGGCCGCTTCGGGCCGCGCGGCGGCTCCCACACGCCGTCGAGCCGCACGCCGGCAAACAGCTCGCGCGCGATCACGCGCGCCGTCGCGCGCCAGGTCGCCCTCCACCTTCATCTCCAGGCGGTTGATGATGCGCGCCGGGCGCGCGTCGTAGAGGTAGGCGGTCAGGATCTGCGGCTGCTCGTCGTCGCGCTCGCCGGCGCGCGAGGTGCGCACGACCACCACCATGTCGACGCCGAGCGCCGCGCACGCCTCCTTGAGCGACGGCGGCGTCGGCGAATCGTCGATGGTGGCGCGCGCGCGGTCGAGCGGCGCCAGGGGGTTGTGCGGATAGCGCGACAGCGTCGCCAGCGCGTGCGACTCCTCGCCACCGCCGGCGACGACGAAGGCCTGGGTCAGCGGCGCGTAGCCGCGGCGGGCGTAGCTGATGAAGTTGGGCCCGTTGGGGGCGTCGATCGGCTGCGCCGGCGTGCGATCGGGCAGCTTGTTGCCGTTGAGCCACACCGAGGCGCCCTGCGGATCGGAGTCGATGACCAGCCGACCGGCGCCGAGCGTCTCGTAGAGCAGGCGCGCCTCGACCACCAGCTTCTTCATCTGCGGCGGAAAGATCGCCTTGTTCCAGCGCACCGTGCCGTCGAGCGCGAAGACGTAGCGGAGCGCGTCGCGCGCGCCGTCCTCGTTGCCCTCGAAGAAGCGCAGGTTGGCCAGCTCTATGAAGCCGTCGCGCATGGGCGCGATCGCGTCCGGGCGTGCGGCCAGCTCCGGCAGGTACCTTTGATAGGTCTTGAGCGCGGTCTCGAGCAGCGGCTTGGCCGTGTCGAGATCCATGTCGTCGTAGGCCTTCTTGGCGTCGGCGAGCGCCTTGTCGGCGTCGGCGAGCGCCTTTTGGGCGACCTCGGGCGGCGACAGGATCGCGGCCAGCGGCACGAAGCGCAGGCGCGCATCGGCGGCGAGCACCTCGCCCATCGCGCTCTCGATCGACTCTTCGGGATCGAACCGATTGGCCCTCTCCGGCTCCCAGACGTGCAGCGTCACGCGCGGCGGCACGGCGGGCGATGGCGGCTCGGCGGCGGGCGGCGGAGCGCTCTTGCTGGCGCGCACCCGCATCGGCTTGGGCGGCGGCGGCGACGGCGGCGGCGGCGGCGACGGCGGCGCTTCGGCCCTGGGCGCAGCCTCGACCGGATGGGGCGTCGACGGCACGTCTCCGGTGATCGGCGCCGCCTCGCGATCGTCCTCCTGCGGCGGAGGCGGCGGCGTCGCCTCCGCGGGTGGCGCTCCCGCGTCGGGGCGCGAGACCTCGTCGGGCGCGAACTCCATCGGTGGGCGGTCCTGCGCCCACGACGCTGTCACCAGCGCGACCGACAGCGTCACCCCAACGCCGAGCCGCACACCTCGCATCCTCGTGCGGCTAACCTATCTCATTTCCGCTGCGGAGTCTTGCCGGTGATCTGATCGACGATGTTCTCGTTCGCGTCGCCGCTGACCTTGGGCTGCTCGGTGACGGCGTCGATGAGCGCGTTGCTTTTGCCCGCCTTGGTGTTGTGCTCCGTGCGCCCCTGCTCGACCTGCTTGGCGACGCCCGGGTTGAACAGCACGAGGCAGAAGTTGCCGTAGAACTCGGACTGGTCGATGGCGAAGAGCTGATACTCGCCCGACGCCGGCCATTCGAGATGGTCGAGCTTCATCTCGGTCTTGGTGCGCATCTGCGTGAACTTCATCTCGGCGGGGCCGTAGCGGTTCTGGATCAGCTTGGCGAAGTCGTCGAACGACTTGCCGGCGAACACCGGGTGCTCGGCGTTGAACGCGATGTACTGCTTGTAGAGCTTGTCGTGCCAGAAGAAGAGGAAGCGACGCTGGTCCTTTTCCCACAGCGTCATCATCGACTCGTCGTTGCGCGGCGCGAACTCGGACTGGATGATCGAGGTCCCCCACGCCTTGGTGCCGGGCGTGATGCCGTCGAACTTGACGTACGAGTCCTTGACCTTCTGGATCTCGTCCCCCTCGTCCTTGCGCAGCTGGTCCTGCTTGTAGACGTCGGGCTCCTTCTTGAGCGACTCGACGTACTTGGCGTGGATGCCGTCGGAGATGACCTTCTGCGCCTCTTCGGGCGTCATGCCCCACTTGAACTTGCCGGCCAGCTCGCCGATGGCGCGGGCATCGGCGGCGCGCGCTTTGGACGCTCCGCTCTTGGCTTTGCCTTTGGCCTTGGCCAGCGCCGGGCCCGCGCCCAGCGCGACGAGGAGGATCGCGGCGTAGGAGAGTTTCATCCCCGCGTTATATCACGGGCCGATCGATTGCGTGGAATCGCGCGACACCGAGACCGAGGCGCCGGTGAGCGCGTCGGGATCGATGGCGATGTCGAGCTCCTTGCCCGAGACCGAGCCGTGACAACCGCCGCAAACCGAGTTGAAGAACTTCTGCGGCACGCCGCGCGAGATGCGCTCGCCCGGGCCCAGCTGGTCCTCCTCGCTCATGGTGAACAGCTTGTTGCCACTGCCGTCCTGCACCTCGAGCACGAGCGGGGTCAACGCCGGCAGCCGCACGTGCACCGAGCCGTCGGAGGCGATGGGCGCGCGGCCCAGCTCCGTGCGGTTCTGGTACACCATCTGGCTGCCCGTCTGCCCCGCCATTCCGGTGGCCACATCGGTGGGCCCGTGGTCCTCGTAGACCACGAGCTGCTCGCCGGCGGCGCGGAGCATGTCGACGAAGCGGCCGGTGCGCAGGTTGGCGATGAGCAGCGTACCGAGCATCGGCAGGTCGGGATAGTGGACCTCGCCGTGCGCGGGATCGGTCGGATCGACGTGGCCGCCGAACACCAGCTGCGTCAGGTTGCGGAAGCCCGGCTTCGGCTCCCGCTTGTAGACGAGCACCGCTTCGACCCACGACTTGCCGCCACCGGCGAAGGATGCCAGCGGCGTGCGCACGCCGTTCTGCGGGTCGATGACCACCAGATCGTAGCGCGGGGTCGTCGTCGACAGGTCGGTGATGGTGCCGTCGTAGCTGGCGAGCACGCGCCCGTCCGGCAACGGGAACGGCGAGCGGTACGCCCCCTGCGTGGCGCCCGCGCGTCCCGTTGCGGCCGGGTCGAGGATGACCAGGGACTTGAGAAACTGCACGTCGCTGCGATCGGCCTCGAAGGGGCCGATCGAGCGATTGAAGGTCGCCAGCGTGCCGCCGCCGCCGCGCGTGCCGACGTCCGAGAGGACGACGACGAAGTTGCGGTCGACCGCTTCGCGGATCTCGGTCGCCTGCGCGTAGCCCACCGACGGGTGCATGGCCATGTTCTGCGTGTACGGATCGAAGCCCTGCGAGATGGAGCGCTGCGCGAGCAGCGGGTGGTAGTCGGTGAGGTCCCAGTTGATGCGGCGGCCCGAGAGCTGATAGAAGTCCGCGCTCGCCTTCTCGGCGGTGAAGCTGACCTCGCCGTTGGCCATGATCGCCGGCGACAGCTCCGAGCCCAAGAGCGCCGTCATCTGCTCGGGCGCCCCGTAGGCGTTGCCGACCAGCGGCAGGCGCCACAGGTCGGTCTGCGGCTTGAGGTACTTCAGCGACAGCGTCGGGCCGATGGCCGGGCGGCCGCGCGTCGAGGCGAACACCAGGGCGCCGTCGGGCCCGTACATGGGATCGAGGTTGTGCAGCGGGATGCCGTTCTGGGTCATGCCGTTGCCGTTGGTCACCTTGGTGCAGGTGTGCGCGGCGTCGAGCGTGACCTCGTAGATGTCGAGCGTGTCGGCGGCGCCGAGGCGCATGGCGAACGCCACCTTGGAGGCGTCGTAGGCGACGGCGGGATGGCGCACGTCGACGTTGCTGCGATCGGCGGCGACGCCGGCGCAGTTGCCGAGCAGGCTCCCGGTCACCACCGCCGTGGGCGGATTGACGTCGCCGAGGGCGCCCAGGCCGATGTTGCCGATGACCAGGTCGGCGCCCGGCTCGTAGGTATCGAAGTCGATGGCGCGATCGTCGTTGGGCGGGCGCGAGACGGCGATGAGCGGCAGCGTCGAGCCCGGAGCCATCGCGTCGGCCTGCCCGGCCGTCAGGAGCGCCGCGCGCTCGCGCTTGTGCCACTCGACGATGGTGCAGAACGGCGTCGCCGACCCGTCGGTGGGGAACGGCTGCGCGCACAGCGCCGGGTCGAGGACCTCGCCGGGCGACTGCAGGGGCGGACCGCCGCGGTGGGTGAGGCCGAAGCCGCCTTCGGCCACCGCCACCACGGGCTTCTTGACCAGGCGGCTCTGCCGCACGTCGGGAACGTCGGCCACCAGGAACTCGCGGCGCGCGGTGTCGTAGTTCGAGTGCAGCGAGAAGCGCGAGATGAACCCCTGGGTGCCGGCGCGCAGCTTGAAGTCGTTGGTCGCGCCCGGCGAGTGGCACGCCTCGAGCGCGCAGCCGCGCTTGAGGAAGATCGGCATGACGAAGTCGTCGAAGAACTTCTCGCCGTCGCTGAGCGCGACACCCGCGCCCTGCGCGCCGGCCTCGGTCGCCCACGCCAGGAGCTTCTTCCAGGTGCCGTCGTTCTTGTCGGGGAAGAAGACGCCGCCGGTGTGCACGATGCCGCCGCCCGACGGCGCCAGCGGCTTCAACACGATGAGCGAGGTCTCCGCCGGAGTGCCGACGAAGGCCTGGGCCTCGAGATAGTTGAACTTGGTGGCGTCATTGCTGCCGTCGCCCTGGCAGGTGAGGAAGAAGTCGGACTGCTCGCCCGAGTGGCACGTGGAAAAGGCGCAGCTCTTGGTGATGACCGGCTCGACGTCGCTGGCGAAGTCTTTGAACGCCTGCGTGCTGGTGTCGACGCTGCCGAGCTGCGCGGCGACGTCGGGGCGCACCGTCATGAAGTCGGGGTTGCAGGGGCCGGTGCCGGTCTGCTGCGCCTTCTGCTTCACCGAGCCGTCTTCCGCGGCGCCGTTGGCCAGCCACTTCTGCAGCTCCAGGAACGCCGAGGAGGTCACCGTCAGCGTGGCCCCGCCGGCGTGCTCGATCTCGGAGGTGAAGAACTTGGTGCTACCGTCGGTGGAGCCCTTGTACGGGATCGGCGGGACCATCGCCCCCGACGCCTTGAGGAGCAAGAGCGGCACCGGGAAGGAGCCGTAGGTGCGCAGGACGTCGGGGCGACGCGTGACGTTGGCGTAGCTGGTGAGGTCGAGGTTGCCGAGCGCGTTGCCGTTGCCGTCGTCCTTGTGGCAGGCGCCCTGATTGAAGACGCAGTTCTGCGTCAGGATGGGCTGGATGACGCGTTCGTAGTACATGGGGCCGGCCGGCGGCTGATCGTCGCAGCCGACGACGGCAAGGGCGAGTCCGAGGACGAGAGCGCGTTTCATCGCGTGGCGATCTTACCGCAGATTGGCGAGAGATGCGCTGGCGATCGAACGCACCAGGGGGTCGCTGTCGTTGGCCTGCGCCTGCTGCAACGCGGCGCGCGCCGCGCCGTTCTTGAGCTGGCCGAGCGCCCACGCCGCCGCCTTGCGCACGGTCGCCGCCGGATCGCCGGTCGTGGCCGACGACAGCGCCGTGAGCGCGGCCGTGGCGTCACCGCCCGACTGGGCGATGAAGCCGATGGTGATGATCGCCTGACGGCGCACGTTGGCATCGGCGTCGCTGACGAGCGGCAGCAGCGGCCCGGTCGAGGCCGCCACCAGGGCGCCCTTGGGCGCCCGCAGATCGCGCAGCGACGCCGCCGACTGTGCGCGCACCCCCGCCAGCGACGAGCCGAGCGCGCTCGACAGCGCGGTGATGCTGGTCGGATGGCCGATGGCGCCGAGCGCGCGCGCCACGGCGACGCCCGAGTCCTCGTCGAGCGGCTTCTGTAGATAGGCCGACAGCGCCGGCAGCGTCGAGAAGTCGCGCATCGCCGCCAGCACGTCGCCGGCGTTGCGCGCCGCGACCGGGTCGGAGCCCTGCAGGCGCGCCGTCATGTCGGCGATGACCTGCGTGCGCACGCCGCGCCGCGTGAGCCACCAGCCGGCGGCGTCGCGCACCCGGTACGAGGCGTTGTCGACGAGAGGCAGCACCACGGCGACGGCGCCCGCCGAGGGCAGCTCCTCGGCCTTCTCGAGCTCGGCGACGATGGCGTCCGCCGATCCCGACTGCACCGCCGCCTTGAGGGCCACCGCCGAGCTCCCGAAGCCGGCGAAGGCCGGCGACGACAGCGCGAGCACGAACGCGAACACAGTTGCGGTACGCATTAGTAGTTGCCTCCCGGCGCGTTCTCACGGAAGTAGAACTGGCCGCCATCGTCCGCGTTGAGGATCAAGAGGTAGTACTCGTCGGCGCTGAGCTGGTACTTGGGATCGGCGCCGTCGTGGCCGTTGTAGGTGCCGACCTCGGCCGGGTGCACCGGCTGGCCGGCGAAGGCGCGCGTGTTCGTGTCCACCGTCGGGAACATCTGCGGCGGGTTGAGCATCTGGATGGCCAGCGAGTCGTGCGCGGCGCCGGGCGCGATGTATCCCATGGCCGCCTTCTGGTCGCCCGTGATCATGATGCTCTTCTCCATGAACGCCATCCCCGGGCCGAGCATCGAGACGTACGAGGCGTTGTAGGTGTAGACGTCGGTGCCGGCGTTGATCGTGGTCGGCGTCGAGCGCAGGTCGAAGGTGAAGCTGAACGTCGTCATGTCGGTCATGTCGGTGACCGTGTAGCTCGGGTTGGCGGTGCCCGCGCTGCCGTCGTGGCAGTCGACGCAGTGGGCGTCGAAGACCGGCTGCAGCGCCTTGTCCCACGGCACGCCCACGACCTTGTCATAGGTGTACGTGGTCGACGCGCGATCGGTGCGCGCCACCGCCGACATCAGGTCGGGCGAGCCGGCGGCCTGCAGGATCGAGCTGCCGGGCGCCAGCGCGATCGACTTGGTGCGGTCCTCGTGGCAGCCGCCGCAGATGCGCGCCTCGCCCGAGCGCCCCTGGATCCAGACCGGCTCCGAGGCGGTGTCGCCGCCGGGGCCCGAGGTGGCGAGCGCCATGCCGAACTTGTCGATGAGCTGCAGGCGCACCGGCGTGTTGGCCGGGATCTGCGCCTTGAACGAGCCGTCGGGGTTGATGGTGACCTCGCCCAGGCGCGCCTGGCCGTCGAACTCGGAGAGGCCGAACATGTTGGGGAAGCCCTCCTCCGACGAGAAGCCCTCGGTGACGCGCACCTTGACGGCGCTGCCCTGCGTGAGGTTGGGGAACATCGTCGAGTCGTAGACGTTGATGGCGCCGATGAGCGTGGCGGTCGTGCCCTGCGCGGCGAACAGCGGCGTCAGCGTCGGCGGCTCGGGGCGCTGCACGATCGCCATCGGCGACTGCTCCCAGGTGTTCGGGTCGTTCACGATGGGGTAGCGGGTCTGCGACTTGGCGTCGTAGACGTAGATGCCGAAGTCGGGCTCGGCGTGCGCCATCGAGAGCACCTCGGTCTCGACGGGGCCGTCGGCCCAGGTCGTGAGGTAGCGATCGGTGATGCCCGGCACCGGCACGACGTCGTAGTAGCGGCCCACGTCCTTGAACGAGGGGGTGCGGTCCGCGGGCACCAGCGGCGTCAGATCCTCCGCCGACGAGCGCGCCTCCGACTGCGTGGTGATGTCGGCGCCGCCGAGGTTGACGCGCAGGATCTTGCCCGCCTGGTAGGTGCGGTCGCGCGAGGTGCCGATGACCACCAGCTGGCCGGGCGCGTACTCCTTGGCGCGCAGGTAGCTGTTGGTCAGGCCCTTGCCTTCGCGGCCGAAGCCTTCACGCACGCCGGTCAGGTCCTGCTGCATGATGGTGAGGTCGCCCTCGTTGGTCTCACCCAGGTGGCGCCACTCGGTGAGCAGCACGCGCCCGTCCGAGAGCAGCGTCGGCGCCACACGATGCGAGACGTTGCGGGGACCGAGCACCTGGTCCGAGCCGTCGAGCGCCATGGTCGCCACCTGCGCCGTCGTCGCCCGCTCGTACTCGTCGCGGAACTGCGGCATGGCGCCGCCCTCGACGTTGCGGTTGGTGACGTAGAAGATGCGGCCGGCCGGCAGGTAGATCGGATAGACCTCGTCGTTGGCGCCCATGGTGATCTGGCAGGGGCCCTGCGAGACCTTGCCCTGGGCGGCGTCGCACGGGTTCGACCCGTCGACGTTGACGCGGAAGATGTGATAGCGGTCGTCGCCAGGCGCCTTGCCCGAGAAGACGATCTCGCGGGCGTCGAACGACAGGTCCATGGCGTTGACGTCGCCACCCGACCAGCTCGTCAGGTTCTTCTTCACGCCCGAGGCCGTCGGCGGCGACAGCGTGAAGATGTTCCCGTCGGTGCCGCCCCCGGTGTAGTCGAACACGTTGCCCGTGTCCGCCGGCGTGCGCTGGATGTAGGCGATCGCAGACACACCGCCCAGCACGTTCGTCTGGCCGCTGTTGCAGCCGACGACGCCCAGAGCAGCGGTCGCCATCAAGAGTAACGCCTTGCGCATCATTCGACCCTCCACGGCGGTGCCCTACAGCACAGCCCGTGCCGAGAGTGAACGCTAATGGTTTTGAGGTGGTGGCTGTAGCGCGGGGGCGAGATTGGGGGCGGTCGCCCCCTTGGCGGCGGGATTTTGTGGCTCTGGGCCCCCGCCGACCATCTGTGGAAGAGGGGCAAGCTCGTTGTCCTCGTCGGCGTTCTCGGGTGCCGCCGCCTTCTCGGCCTCGAGGTCGCCCTCGGGGTTCTTGGAGTAGCGCGCGCGCTCGCCCGGCCGCGAGTAGTCGATCCAGAAGGCCGAGTGCTTGTTGCGCAGCGGATCGACGTCGAGGTGCACGAACTCCGAGTTCGGGTAGTAGCCGACGCCGACGTGCGGCAGCGTGCGCTCGAAATCGCGCAGCTCGGTGTTGGCCACGCCCTCGATGCGGAAGTCGCAGGCGTCGCCCTTTTTGTGCGGCGACTTGGGGTTGCCCTTCTCGCGCGCGATGCGCGGGGCGCGGTAGCCGGCGACGACGAGGATGCGTTTGAAGCCGAAGTGTTTGTCGACCTCGTAGATCAACTGGGCCAAGCGCGTCGACATCGCGTGGACACGGCCCGTGTGATGACAGCGCAGAAAGCGGTTCCAGCCCCGCAGCACCGCCCGGGTGATGCGGCCCCTGGCGTCGGGGTGGAGCTTGTAGGTCTCGCGCGTGTTGAGCGCGAACATCTCGGCGGCGGGCGGCGGCGGCGGCTTCGGCTTCGACTTGTGCCGCCTCCTCCGCGCCACCTTCGGCGCGGCCTTCGGCGCCGGCTCCGGGGTCGCCGCCGGGGTCGCGCCCGACGGCGGCGGCGTCGGCAACGCCGGGGCCTGCGCGCGCGCCAGCCCGCCCAAAAGGACGAGCGTCATGAAGGCGGCGGCGCGGGACATCCCCCTAAGTGTTTTCGCGACGCGGCCCACTGTCAAACTTTGACCGGCGCCCGCGCGTGCTACGTTGCCTGGATGTGGTGGCTGTTCTTGATCGGGTTCGTCGCTGTGCTGGTCGTGCAACTGTTGCGCGCGCGCACCGAGGCGCCGCCGACGCCGGCGCTCAAGCTCGCCGGCGGGCCGCCCGACGACGCCGACGACGCGCGGGCCGGGCGCCCGCTCATCGACGCCATCGCCGAGGCGCTGCGGCAGGGCGGCGTCGCGGTCGCCGAGGTCGAGCCCGACGACTGGGGCTATAGCGCGGCGGCGACGGTGAGCGGCAAGACGCTGACGCTGCGGCTGGGGGCGCATGGGTCCAACGGCGTGGGCCGCATCTGGCTTCTGACGCTCGAGGGCGCCGGCGCCGACGCGGCGCAGGCGGTCGAGCGCATCGTAGCGGCCATCGGCGGCGTGCACGTCCTCGGCTGGGACGACTGAGCGGCGCGAATATTCAGCGGAGCGCCGCCGCCGTGCGCGCCAGCGCCTGCTGCATCGCCGCGGCCGACGAGGCGCGGAAGCGGCGGCCGTGGCCGGGCAGGACCCACTCGAAGCGGTAGGCGCTCAACGTGGCGAGCGAGCGCAGCTGCTCCGACCACGAGTGCCAGCAGACGCCGCGCCCCATGTCGAGGCGCTCCTCGTCCTCGTCCCACCACAGGTGATCGCCGGTGAAGAGGAACTTGTCGCGGTAGAGCAGCGCGATCGAGCCGCGGGTGTGGCCGGGGACGGGGATGATGGTGAGCTCGTCGTCGAGCGCGACCGGGGCGCTGCCGACGATGCGGCGCTCGATGGGGAGCCGGCCGGCGTCGGCGGCGTGCATGATGCGCTGGCAGCCGAAGCGGCGGGCGAAGGCGGCGTGGTCGGCGACATCGTCACGGTGCGACAAGACCATGGTGCGCGACGCCGCCGAGCGCGTCGAGGCGGGTGTACAGCGGGCGGGCGGCGCGCGGCGAGTCGAAAAGGACGTTGCCGCGCGGGCGCACGATGAGATACGAGGCGGCGCCATACGAGGCCTCGGCGTGCCAGCCGCAGTAGTAGATCGCGTCTTCGATGGGCTCGGGGAACGCGGCGCTAGCGGCGCCGAGGGGGCGCTTGGGTGAGGTGCCGATGCTCGCCGTCGGGCAGGCGACGACGGCCATGAGCGCGCGCGCCTCGCCGGCGGCGCAGGCGGGCTGCGCGGCAACGAACGACTGGCCGAGCCGGCGCGAGCGGGCGAAGGTCGCGGGCGCGATCTGGCGACAGGCGTCGCAGTCGATGCAGCTGTCGTCGACGAAGAAGGCGCCGGGCGCGTTTTCCGGCAGGCGCTGGGCGACACGGGCCACGAACACAGTGTACGATCGCCGCCACGGATGCGCTCGCGCGCCACGCTGCTCGTCGTCGGCTGTGCCGTCGCTGCGGCGGCGCTGCTGACCTGGGCCCCAACGCGCGATCCCGACCTCTGGTGGCACCTGGCGACGGGGCGCGCGGCGCTGGCGACGCACTCGACGCTGCCGGTCGACCCGTTCTCCTTCAGCTTCGCCGGCGCGCCGTGGCGCTACAAGGACCTCGTCGCCGACGCGCTCTTGTGGACGCTGTTCGCGCGCGGCGGCTTCGGCGGGCTGCTGCTGTTTCGGCTCGGCTGCGCGGCGGTCATGGCGCTCGGCTTCCGGCTCGTGACGCCCAAGGCCCTGCCGGCGCTCGTGGCGCTCGGCGTCGTCCTCGTCTTGCCCTGGGCGGATCGGCCGATGATGATCTCGCTCGCGCTGTTTCCGATGGTGCTGGCGCTGTGCGAGCGGCGTCGCTTCGGGTGGCTCGTCGCCGTGACGTGGCTGGGGATCGTGCTGCACCGGGCGGCCCTGCTCTGCTACGCGATCGTGGCGGCGCGCGCCGCCCACCTGGCAGTGGCGCGACTGTGCGCGCGCTGGCCGCGGCTGTCGATCGTCGCCGGCCAACCGCCGTCGCGGCGCACGCTCGCTTTTGCGCTGGCAGCGGCCGTGGCCGCGCCGCTCGTCGGGCTCGCCAACCCGCAGGGCGTGGCCGCCTTCACGACCGGCCTCCATGTCGCCGCCAGCCGCATGATGCGCATCTACATCGCCGAGTTCAAGGTGCTCGGCCCGGCGGCGCTGTGGAGTTGGAGCGGAGCCTGCGGCACCGTCGCCGCGGTCGCGATCGCCGCGCGGCTGGTCGTCGCCGTGCGCCGGCGCGAGCGCGCCCCCGTCGACGTCTGGCACCTCGGATTGGTGGTGCTCTTCGCCGGGCTCGGCATGCGCAGCCTACGCTTCATGCCATATCTCGCGCTCGCGTCCGCACTGCCGCTGGCGCTGCTCGTCGACGAAGCGGTGCCGCGGCTGCAGGCGCCACGCGCGGTGACAGCGCTGGCGGTGGTCGCGCTCCTCGGCCTCGCCGTCGTCGCCCGGCGCGGCGCGCCTATGTCGCTCGGCTACGACGAGCGCGTGGTCCCCGTCGCTGCCGTCGACTTCGCGCAGGCGCACGGGCTCGACGGGCCGGTCCTCGACTCGTTCGAGTTCGGCGGCTATCTCCTCTACCGCGGCGTGCCCGTGCTCGTCGACGGCCGGCTCGACACCGTCTATTCGGCGCCGTTTGTCGCCACCTGCATCCAGGCCGAGCGCAAGCCGGCGCTGCTCGCGCGCCTGCCGCTCGGCAACGTCGGCTGGGCGCTCGGCTCCAACGGCGACCAGCGGTGGACGCACCTCTATCTCTATCGCGACCCGGCGTGGGCCGAGATCTTCTGGAGCGAAGCGGCGTCGGTCTATGTGCGCCGAGATCGCCACCCCGAGCTCGTGCCGCTGGCCTTCACGACGATCGACCCCGCGGCGCCCGAGTTGGCCGCGGCCAACGCCGTGCGCTCGCGCGATCCGGCTCGCATTGCCGCCGCGCGCGACGAGCTTCGGCGCATGGTGCTGGCCTCACCGACCAGCGTGCGCGCCAATCGCGCGCTCGCCGTCTACTTTCACCTGCTCGGACGCAGCAGCGAGCGCGACACCGTGATGCGCGCGCTGCCGCCCGAAGAGGCGGCCGACCTTCGCCGCCGCTTCACTTCGTCGGCGCCAGCCACGGCGAATTGACCAGGTGGAGGACGACGACCACGCCCACCACCGCCCACGCGCGACCGCCGAACGTGCGCAGCTTCCTGGCGCGGGCGACGTAGTACGCCAGGCAGAGCGCGATGAAGGCGAGCTCGAAGAACCACCAGAACGGCGGATGGAAGGTCCAGATGCCGAGACCGAGGTGCAGCGACGCGTGCGGCCACAGCGCCAGATCGTGCGGGTGCATCAGCAGATCGAGCACGTAGTGCGAGAAGACGGCGACGCCGCACCAGGCGGCCACCACGGCGCCGCGCCGGAAGAAGAGCCCGCCGTAGAGCAGCGCCCATCCGAGCGACATCGCGAGCGAGTGCGACCAGTCGATGAAGTCGAGCCGAAAGCCGGGCGCCACGCCCGGGGTCAGCGTCGCCCGCTCCATGCCCAGCGCCACGAAGATGCCGAACAGCACGTCGAGCATGCCGACGCCGAGCAGCAACGCCCAGGTCGGCACGCGCGGCTCCTTGGCCTTCATCGCCAGCGCCGAGGCGAGGTGCCCCGCGTACATCTAGCGTTTCCTCGGGCGATCGAGCCAGGCGATGAGCGGCACCGGCGCGACGAAGCTCAAGAGCACCATCACCCCGAACATCAATGGGCTCATCACTTCTCCCGGCCGCCGCCCTGGTGCCGACGCTTGATCAGCGTGTCGACGATGTAGCTGGCCACCTGCGACGGCTGGGTCCCGGGGCCGAAGCCGGCGTCGAAGCCGAGCTCGAGCGCGAGCTTGTGATCGATGCGCGGCCCGCCGAGCAGGAAGAGCAGATCGCGCATGCCCGCTCTTGCGCGCCAGCTCGATGAGCGCTGCGAGTTCTCCTTGTGCAGATCGCGCTGCGTGATGATCTGCGAGACGAGGATGGCGTCGGCGCGCGAGCTCCTTGGCGCGCGCCAGCAGCGCGGCGTTGTCGACCTGCGCGCCGAGGTTGTAGGCGTCGAACCACGGGTAGCCCTCGAGCCCCTTGTCGCCGGCGTAGCCCTTCATGTTGAGGATCGCGTCGATGCCGACGGTGTGCGCGTCGGAGCCGGTGCACGCGCCGACGACGACGACCTTGCGCGCCGAGCTCCTCGTGCACGAGGTGGTTGATCTCCTTGAAGCGCCACGCCGGCGCCGTCACCTCGGGCACGTCGATCTCGCGAGAAGTCGAGCGTGCACGTCGGCGTTGCCGTAGACGACGAAGAAGCGTGAAGCTCGCGCCCGCCGCCTCCATGGTGGCGACGAGGACGTTCTTGCAGGCCGAGCGCCTCGGCGAAGCGGCGTGCCGCCTCCCTGGCGCGGCGCCGACGGCGGCACCGGCAGCGTGAAGCGACAGCTGGACCATGCCGTCGTCCTTGCGATCGCCGTAGGCGCGGAGGAGCTCGCGCGGGCGCTTGGGCTCGCTCACGATCTTGCCCTCCGAGCGCGTCGAGGATGCGGGTTCACGTAGTCGCCCGCGCTTCTCGACGCACGCCGGCGAGGCCGTGGCCGCCGGTCCGGGTGCGCTTGACGTCGGCGAAGGCGCCGCGCGCGATGGCGCCGAGATCATGCCCTCGCGCTTGACCTCGCTCGAGCAGCTCGCGCGCCTCGTCGAGCACCTGCTCGGCGCGCGCGCCACGATGCGGCCGTCGGGCTTCCAGATGATCTCGTCGCCAGGTGGCGCGCGGCGTTGAAGACGTAGTCGGCGCCCTTGAGCGCGAGGTAGCGGTCCTGCAGCAGCGGCGTGTGGATCGCCTCGCTGAACATGCCGAGCAGCTCGATCGACTGGTCGGTGGTGACGCCGACGAGGTCGAACATCGCGTCGACGTGGTGCGACCAGAAGATGTCGCCCGTCTTGTGCTTGGTCGGCGGCATCCACTTGATCGGGTGGCGGGGGAAGATCTGCCGGACGAGCTGCGCCTGCGCGATCTCGAGGAGGAACGAGTCCTCGAGCGACGGGTCGATCTCGAAGGCGTGGCCGAGCCCCATCTGCTCCTCGCGCAGGCCGGCGCGCAGGGCGAACGCCTCGTTGATGAACTGCGACGCGAGGACCGTGTGCGCCTTCTCGACGGCGTCGGCGGTGGTCAGGTAGTTGTCCTCGCCGGTGTTGATGACGATGCCGGCGCGCGCGATGAACCGCCGCGAGAAGTACTGGTCGCACGAAGCGTGCGGCGCATGTTGATGTCGCGGAAGAGGATCCCGTACATCGCGTCGTTGAGCAGCATGTCGAGCCGCTCGACGGCGCCGAGATAGGCGATCTCGGTCATGCACAGGCCCGACGAGTAGTTCGTCTGCAGGAGGTAGCGGCCGAGCTTCTCCTGCTCGTCGTCGAGCGCGCGGCGGATGATCTTGAAGTTCTCCTGCGTCGCGAAGGTGCCGCCGTAGCCCTCGGTGGTCGCGCCGTGGGGGACGTAGTCGAGGAGCGACTGCGCCGTCGCGCGGATGACGGCGACGATGTCGGCGCCCGCCTGCGCGGCGGCCCGCGCCTGGTCGGCGTCGTCGTAGATGTTGCCGGTGGCGACGATGACGTACTTCAGCGGCGTGGGCCCGGTGCCGAGGCGCGCCTTGAGCGGCCTCGCGCTCGTCGCGCGCGCGGTCGATGCGCGCGAGCGCGGCCGGCGTGTGCGGCGCGAGCGCGGCGCGCGACCTCCGCCGGCGCGCGGGCCGCCCTCGCCGCGGTCGAGCTCGCGGCCGTAGGCGAGCGCCTCGGCGGCGTCCTGCGGCGTCGGCGGCGCCGCGAGCGAGCGCGCGCCCGAGGAAGAAGGCGATGCCGCGGCCGAGCAGCGCCGGCCTCGAGGTAGCGGTCGACGCAGGTGTTGACGAGCGGCGCGCCCTCGGCGTCGGCGCCGTCGACGCCGTAGGCGCGCAGGACGGTGCGCTCGACGCCGACGGTGGTGTGCGCGTCGATGAAGCGCTGCACGTCGTCGGCGATGTCGCCGGCGAGCGCGCGGCACTCGTCGACGACGGCGTTGATCGATGGGGAGCGGATGCACGG
Source organism: uncultured delta proteobacterium (assembly GCA_963816965.1). Classification (GTDB taxonomy): domain Bacteria; phylum Myxococcota_A; class Polyangia; order Palsa-1104; family Palsa-1104; genus JAQBQH01. The sequence goes on along the minus strand of CAWFMP010000004.1, from coordinate 234,752 downwards.
GCGGAATCTAGCCTCTGCCGACGGAAGCTTCAACCCGGCCGGGCGAGCGAGCCCTCGCACGTGGCTTGCGACGGCTGCGTGGTCGGTCATCGTTAGCCACCATGGCCGACGCGAACGTCGATGCAGCCCTGGGTCGCCTCTACCAGCACTATGCCCGCACCAACCGCGAAAAATTCGACGCCCTGCTCCCGCCCGACTACGCGATCGCCTTCAATCCGCTCCTGCGTCGGCTCACCGGCCGCATCACCTACGGCGGCAAGCTCATCGAGATCTCGCTGTGGCACTTCCGCCAATACGGCGACGCCGACGCCGTGCAGACGCTCGAGCACGAGATGCTGCACCTGTATCTGCACGTCCTCGGCAAGCCCTCGGGCCACAACGCCCTGTTCAAGGAGGCGGCTCGCGCCCTCGGCATCCGGGTCTTTCACGCCAACCCGTACCCGCGGAACCGGGCGCCGCGCCATCGCTACGTCTACGAGTGCCCCGCCTGCCGGCGCATGGTCTTTCGCAAGCGGCCGCAAGATCGCCACGCCATCGCCTGCGGGATCTGCTGCCGCCGCATCGCCGGCGGCGCGTGGGACGAGCGCTTCGCGCTCAAGCTGATCGAGAAGGTCAAGTTCGCCTAGCGGCAATGCCGATCACTTAGGGTCGCCCCGACGAGGAAATAGTTGCAGTAGACGGCAGCGGGATCAGCATGCGGTGATCGCTTGGAGCGGTCATGCATCTGGACGAAGCGTTAGCTCTCACCTCGGCGTACGCGACGCCTGAGACCTTCGACAAGTTCAGCCGTCATCTTGATCGGGCGTGGATCGAGGAGGCGCTGGCAGCGACGGGGAAGTCGACGGTACGACGGCGGCGGCTTCCGTCCGAGCAGGTCGTTTGGCTGGTGCTTGGCATGGGACTTTTGAGGGATTTGCCGATCGCCGATGTGGTAGAGCGGCTCGAATTGGCGATTGCGGACGATGATACGAAGAGTGTCGCGAGAAGCGCGATACCGCCGGCGAGAGTGCGAGTCGGCGCTGCGCCGCTCGAGTGGCTCTTTGTCCGAAGCGGTCACGAATGGGCTGAGCGAAGCGCTAACCGAGATCGCTGGCGAAAGCTTTCTCTGTGGGCCGTGGACGGCACCACGTTGCGAGTCCCAGATTCAACTGAAAATCGGACGCACTTCAAAGGTCAGCCAGCCGGACAAGGTAGAGGTGACAGCGGTTATCCGTCGCTGAGGCTGGTGGTGCTGATGACGCTGCGATCACATCTCATCGCAGCGGCGAGCTTCGGGCCGTATCACGTCGACGAAAGAACGTACGCCGAGGATCTCTGGGAGTCTCTGCCGAACCAATCGCTTGTGATCGTCGACCGCGGATACTCGCAAGCGAGCGTGATGGCTCTCGCAGATCCGATCCGAGGTCGACACTGGCTGCTGCGCGTCCGAAAAGACGTGATCTACGACAAGATCGAAACGCTTGGGAAAGGCGATTTCCTCGTCGACAAACCCGTGAGTCGCTACTCGCAAGAGAAGCACAAAGAGCTGCCGCCTACGCTGAGGATGAGGGCGATCGAGTATCGCCATGGAGGAGAAAAGCGCGTGCTCCTCACGTCACTACTCGACCCGAAACGCTATCCCGCTGACGAGATCATCGCGCTTTATCGAGAGCGCTGGGAGATCGAGCTCGGCTACGGCGAGCTGAAGACAGACATGCTCGAGCGCGCAGAAACCATCCGCAGCAAAAACCCCGATTCCGTCGCACAGGAGCTATGGGGAATCCTCGTCGGGTACAACCTCGTCCGTCTGGAAATGGAGCAGATCGCCGATGAGATTGGCGTCCCTCCGCTGCGTATCAGCTTCATCGAGGCCCTTCGATCGATTCGTGAACAGTGGCTATGGGCTGCCGCAACGCGTACGCCTGGCGCGATCCCGAAGCGCCTGGCGACGATGCGCGATCGAATGCGTCGCTTCGTCTTGCCACCACGACGGCCACATCGAAGCTATCCCCGCGCCGTGAAGCTCAAGATGAGCAACTACGAACGCAACCGAAGAGGCGGCCTTAAGTGACCGGCATTGCGCCTAGCGGTCGCCTAGGAGTCCGTTGGACTAACCGCCAGGAGATCGACAAAGCCTGAGCGGCGTGATCTAACGTTGGGCGTGAAGAAGACGTACCGCCCGTACGAGCCGAAGCAGAGCTTCCTGTTGCCGCCGTCGCCGCTGGACTGGCTGCCGGACGGCCATCTGGCGCGGTTCATCCTCGACGTCGTCGAGCGCCTGGACCTGACGGCGATCAACGCCTACTACGAACGCGAGCAGCGAGGGCTATCCGCCGCACCATCCGCGGATGATGGTGGCGCTGCTGCTTGTACGGGTACTGCGTCGGGGTGCCGTCGTCGCGCAAGATCGAGACGGCGCACGTACGAGGACGTGGCGTTCCGTGTGATCGCCGGCAACACGCATCCGGACCACACGCTGCATCAGCGAGTTTCGGCGGATCCACTTGAGCGCGCTGGCGGAGCTGTTCGTCCAGGTGCTGCAGCTGTGCGACAAGCGCGGGGCTGGTCAAGCTCGGGCACGTGGCGCTCGACGGCACGAAGATGAAGGCGAACGCGTCGAAGCACAAGGCGATGAGCTACGAGCGGATGAAGAAGGACGACGAGAAGCTGCGCCACAAGGTGACGGAGCTGTTGCGCGCCGCGGAGCAGGCGGACGCCGAGGAGGACGCGCAGTACGGCAAGTCTCGTCGCGGCGACGAGCTGCCCGACGATCTGCAGCGCGCCGAGAGTCGCCGCGAGCGAATCCGACAAGCTGATGGCGGAGCTGGAAGCGGAGGCCGCGGCGCAGCAGCACGAAGCAGCGACGGCAGCGGACGAGGACGACGACGACGACAGCGACGCGCAGCCGCCGAGCGGACCGGCGCCGCTGCCGAGCCACAAGATCCCCGCCGACAAGGACGGCACGCCCAAGCCGAAGGCGCAGCGCAACTTCACCGACGGTGACAGCCGCATCATGAAGACCGGCGACGGCTTCATCCAAGGCTACAACTGCCAGGCCGCCGTCGACGAGGCTCACCAGATCATCGTGGCGCAGGCGGTGACGAACCAGCCGCCCGACGTCGAGCATTTGATCCCGATGATCGATCGCAGTCGTCTTCAACTGCGGCGCCGCGCCACGGAACCTGAGCGCAGACAACGGGCTATCTCTCGGAGTCGAATGTCGTCGGTGCCTTCGAGCGTGGCGTCGACCCACACATCGCCACCGGACGCCGCGAGCACGGCGAGCCGCCACCGACGGTGCGCGGACGACCGAGATTTGACGGCTGAAGCAATCGATGGCACGCAAGCGTGGCGACGCCGAGGCGCAGCAGCTACGCGTTCCGCCAGTTCTGCATGCGCGGCTCCAAGGATCGCCGCAGTGCTGATCCCGCTGCCGCACTACCTGCCAACTATTTCCCCGTCCGGGGCGCCCCTAAGCGAGCGGCCTTGCGCCTAGCGGCCCCTGGCGCTCCCCTCTCATGATTCATCACATCTCGGTGCGAGAGGCTCCGCTTTCACACCCGCGTCGCATCGAGAGCGCGCCGGCGTGCCACGTCCGGCTCCGCGCGCACTGCCCCGCTGGGCTCAAACAGTCTTCGCCACCGCACCGCCGTGCTCGATTACGCCCAGGGTTCGCCTCGGTTGACTAGCGAGGGCGAGCCGCGTGCGGCGGATCGTGGATGCGACCGGAGTGACCGACCGAGGAATACCCGTCGGTATTTCGACCGAGAGAGCGAGGACGTAGTCCGCGAGGCGACCGCGCGGATCGTCCGCAGCGGGTCAATCGTGACGAACCCTGGGGTTAGACCCCTTGCCTGTGCTGCGGAGCTCGCCCTGCGGGGCAGTGCGCGCGGAGCCTCTGTGCTCGTCCAAAAACCGGACGGTCGCAGCGGGCGGAGAGGCTGCTCTCGACGACGCGTGAGCTTCGGCAATCGTGCGTGGCTGAAGGTTCCCACGAGCCCATAGAGCGCCCGCGGCCCCTCGGCGCCAACCGGAGACACTGACGCTGCTTGCTCAATCAAACGCGGAGATGTGATGAATCATGAGAGCGCCCCTAGCGCTCCCCCGCGGCGGCCGCCCACGCGACACGAATGTCGGACGCGCTACTTTGCGCCGCGGCCGATACCGAGACGGTCGAGCTCGCGCATGACCTCCTGCAGGTCGGCCCAGACTTCGCGCTTGGCCGACGGCGTGCGCAAGAGGAACGCGGGATGGTACGTCGGCATGAGCGGGATGCCTTCGTACTGCTTCCACGTGCCGCGCAGCTTCGAGATCGGCGCGTCCGAGCGCAGCAGGCACTGCGCGGCGAACTTGCCGAGCGTGACGATCATGCGCGGGCCGGATGGCCGCCGAGCTGCTTCTTGAGGAACGGCTCGCACTCGGCGATCTCGTCGGGCTCGGGGTTGCGGTTGCCGGGCGGGCGGCACTTGAAGATGTTGCAGATGTAGACGTCGCCGCGGCGCGAGGCCCATCGCCTCGATCATCTTGGTCAGGAGCTGACCGGCGGCGCCGACGAAGGGCTCGCCCTGCGATCCTCGTCGGCGCCGGGCGCCTCGCCGACGAAGACCAGCGGCGCGTCGGGGTTGCCGACGCCGAAGACGATGTTGGTGCGCTTGCCGGCGAGCTTGCAGCGCTGGCAGTCGCCGAGCTCGTCGCGAACCAGCGTCAGCCCGGCAGCACCGGCGCCGGTCGACGCTGGCGCCACCGCGACCGCTCTCGGTGCCACCGGCGCCGCCGCGGCCGCTCTTGGTGCCACCGGCGCCGCCGCGGCCGCTCTTGGTGCCACCGGCGCCGCCGCGGCCGCTCTTGGCGCCACCGGCGCCGCGCTCCCCCTGGGCAGGCCCACCACACCGCCACGCTCGAGCCAGGCCACGTGCTCCTTGGCCTGGCGAACGATCCGCAACAGCTCGTCGCGCTGGCTCACGCCACCGCCTCCGCCGGCCCCAAAAGCGCCCGGGCGCGGTCGAGGATGCGATCGGCGACCTCGTCCTTGGTCAGCCGCGGCAGCCGCTCGACGCTGCCGTCGCGCGCGAGCAGCACCACCCGGTTGGTCTCGGTGCCGAAGCCCGATCCCGGCTCGCTCACGTCGTTGGCGACGATGAGGTCGCACCCCTTTTGCGCCAGCTTCTCGGCCGCGTGCCGCTCGACCTCCTCGGTCTCGGCGGCGAAGCCGACGATGACGGGCGCGCGCCCCTTGAGCTCGGCCAGAATGTCGGGGTTCTTGGTCAGCGCCAGCACCGGCGCGTCCCCGAGCGCGTCCTTCTTGAGCTTGTGCGGCGCCGCCGCCGCCGGCCGGTAGTCGGCGACCGCCGCGGTCATCACCACCATCGCCGCGCCGTCGACCCGCGCCAGCGTCGCCTCGCGCATCTGCTGCGCCGTCTGCACGTCGACGCGCACGACCCCGGCCGGGGTCGGCAGCGCCGTCGGCCCGGCGACGAGCGTGACCTCGGCGCCGCGCCGCGCCGCGCGCGCCGCGATGGCGAACCCCATCTTTCCGGTCGAGCGGTTGCCGAGGAAGCGCACCGGATCGATCGGCTCGTAGGTCGGCCCCGCCGTCACCAGCACACGCCGCCCCGCCCAGTCGCGCGGCCCGAGCAGCGCCGACGCACGCGGCGGCGATGTCGGCGGCTTCGATCAGCCGCCCCTCGCCCACCCAGCCGCAGGCCAGCTCGCCAGCGTCGGGCCCGACGGTGTGCGGCGCCGCGCTCGACGAGCGTGCGCAGGTTCGCCTGCGTCGCCGGGTGGCGCCACATGTTGACGTTCATCGCCGGCGCCAGCAAAAGCGGCGCGCGACAGGCCAGCGCCACCGTCGTCAGCAGGTCGTTCGCCAGGCCGTGCGCCAGCCGCGCGATCACGTCCGCCGTCGCCGGCGCGATCACCAGCAGCTCGGCGCGGTCGGCCAGCTGGATGTGCCCGATGGTCGCCTCCTGCGTCAGGTCGAACGTATCGGTCGCGACCGGATGCTGCGACAGCGCCTGCAGCGTCAGCGGCGTGATGAACTTCTGCGCCGCCTCGGTCATCACCACGCGCACCTCGGCGCCGGCCTTGACCAGCGCGCGCACCAGCTCCGCCGCCTTGTACGCGGCGATGCCGCCGGCGACTCCGACGACGATGCGCCGCCCGTCGAGCTCCATACGCTCAACCTAGCACCGGCAGGGCTAGTTCGTAAGGCCCAACGCGCCCCGCGCGACCACGAAGACGCGCCAGGCGGGCGCGCCCACGTCACCGTCGAGCCCCGCGCCGGCGCCGGCGTCGATCGCCACCGGTCCGAGGGCGAGCCGCAGCGCGCCGCGCAGCTCGGCCGGGCGAGTCCCCGCCGACGGTCCGACGCCGCCCGCGCCCTCGACGATGGCGCCGAGCCCGACCGGAGCTCGCTCCAGGATCGCCACCGCCGCCGCCGCCGCCCAGGTGAGCTCGTCGCCGAACTGGGTCGTGAACAGCGCGCGCTCCTTGGCGAAGCGCGCACCCACCGATGCCGCCAGCGTCAGCCGCCCGACGTGCGCGTCGAGGACCAGGCGCGGCTCGACCGTCGCCCCGTCGGTGGCGGCGAAGTCCGACTGTCCGCCCGCCGGCGCCGTCACTTGCAAAAGGATCGCCGCGCCCAGCCGCTTGCCCTCCACCAGCGAGGCCTTGACGCGGACCCGCACGTCGCCCGCTGCCGTCGTCGCCAGGGCCCGCTCGCCGTCGGCGGTGGCGACGCCGGTGCCCTGCAGCCGATCGCCGTCCTGGTAGAGCACGACCGGCACGCCGACCGCGATCGCCAGCCGTTTCCACACGCCGAACTCGAGCGCCACATCACCGACGAGCGCGTCGCGCACCGGCCGCGAGACCAGCGCGCCGGCGTAGGCCTGGCGCAGCGTCAGCGGGTCGTGGAGCAGATCGATCGCCGCCGCCCACGACACCACGCCCGGGCGGGTCACCGCCGCCCCCTCGACGGTCACCAGCGCCGTCGGCCCCACTGCCGGCATGAACCGCTCGACCGCCACGCCGGTCGACGCCGACTGCGCGTGCGCGACCGACGCCGCCAGGCACGCGACCAGCAGCGCCGCGCGCTTCATTCTTCCTTGTAGATCTTGTCGGCCGTGACGTGCTTGTAGCGCAGCGCCTTGAGCCGTGAGCGCAACAGGCGAAACAGCGTCTCGGCGCGCGGCTCGCCCGCCTTGCGCGCACGCTCCGCCTGCCGCTTGAGCTCGCCGCGAGCCTCGCGGGGATGGAACTGGAAGGCGCGCGTGAACAGGAGCTCGGGCGGCGTCACCACGTTGGCCACCAGGCGCGCCTCGAAGATCTCGTGCTCCTCGACGCCCGGCAGCCGCCGCCGCTCGGTGACCGCGAAAGAGCCGCCACCGAGCAGATCGTCGAGCAGGATGATTCCGTCCTGCACCTTGCCCACCTCGAACAGCGAGCGATGCGAGGTCGCGAGCGCGCGCACCCAGGCGCCCTCCTGCTCCGCGAGCGTCTCCTCGGCGAGCAGCCGCTCGGCCGGTACCTTGCCCGACGGCAGCGGCCGCTCGAGCGCGTACCACTCGAGGAAGGCGGTCGTGCGCTCCTCGTAGAGCGCGTCGTCGTCGAACACGCGCCCGGCCTTCTCCGACCACTCCTCGCGCGCCCTGACCGTCTCCGCTTCGTCGCGCGCGGCGAAGGCGATGGCGCGATCGAGCGCCTCCGCCAGCACGCTCACGGCGCCCCCCTGCCGTCCGCTGGCGCGCGCCCGCTCAACGCTGCCGCTCGATGAGCGCCATGAAGCGATCGAACAGGTACGACGCGTCGTTCGGCCCGGGCGACGCCTCGGGGTGGTACTGCACGCTGAAGACGGGGCGATCGCCGTGCCGCATGCCCTCGACGGTGTTGTCGTTCAGGTTGACGTGCGTCAGCACGGCCTTGCCGCGCAAGCGAGTCGACGTCGACGGCGAAGCCGTGGTTCTGCGAGGTGATCTCCACCTTGCGCGTCGTCAGATCCATGACCGGGTGGTTGGCGCCGTGGTGGCCGAACTTGAGCTTGTAGGTCTTGCCGCCGAGCGCCAGGCCGAGGATCTGGTGGCCGAGGCAGATGCCGAACAGCGGCACCTTGTTGGCGCACGATGCGCGCGGCACGCCTCGACGGCGTAGGTGACCGCCGCCGGATCGCCGGGGCCGTTCGACAGGAAGACGCCGTCGGGCTTCAGCGCCAGCACCTCGGCGGCCGGGCGTGGCCGCCGGCACCACGGTGACGCGGCAGCCGGCGTCGACGAGCAGGCGCAGGATGTTGCGCTTGATGCCGAAGTCGTAGGCGACGACGTGCTTGTCGCGCGGCGCGGCCGCGCGGACGGGTCCTGCGCGTGGCGCCAGCTGCCCCTCGGTCCCAGGTGTAGCGTCGCCGGCGAGGTCACCTCGCGCACCAGATCGCGCCCTTCGAGCGACGGGCGTGCGCTGCGACGCGCTCGACGAGCGCGGCGTCCGACAGCTTGTCGACCGGCGCGGCGTGATGAGGCCGCGCTGCGCGCCCCTGGTCGCGCAGCTTCTGCGTCAGCCGCGCGCGTGTCGATGCCTGCGATGCCCGGCACGCCGGCCTCGGCGAGCACGTCGTCCAGCGTCGCCTGCGAGCGCCAGCTCGACACCACCGGCGACAGCTCGCGCACGACGAAGCCGGCGCAGCCACGGGCGCGCCGACTCGAAGTCCTCGGCGTTCAAGCCGACGTTGCCGATCTCGGGCGCGGTCATGATGACGATCTGCCCGCGGTACGACGGATCGGTCACGCACCTCCTCGTAGCCGGTGATGGCGGTGTTGAAGACGACCTCGCCGCCGCCGCCCTCGTCGCGCACGCGGGCGCCGAAGGCGCGACCGCGCACGACGGTGCCGTCCTCCAGCGCCAGCCGCGCCAGGTCAGCCATCGCGCCACGGCTCCTCGTGGACGACGCTTGCCGCCGACGATGGTGTGCGTCACCCGCCCGCGCAGCTCCCAGCCGCCGAACGGCGTGTTGCGCGACTTCGAGCGGAAGCGCTCGGGATCGCACTTTGTACGCGGCGTCGAGGTCGATCACCGTGACGTCGGCGGGCGCGCCCTTGCGCCAGCGTCCCGCCGGGCAGCCCGAACACGCGCGCCGCGCCGATGGTGAGCCGCGCGAATCAGCGTCGGCAGCGTCAGCACCTTGTCGTCGACCAGCTTGAGCCCGAGCGCCGAGCGCGGTCTCGAGCCCGATCATGCCGAACGCCGCCTGCTCGAACTCCACCTCCTTCTCCTGCGACGCGTGCGGCGCGTGATCGGTGGCGATGCAGTCGATGGTCCCGTCGGCCAGCGCCTCGCGCAGCGCCTGCGCGATCGGCCTCCGAGCGCAGCGGCGGCGCGCACTTGGTCGCCGTGTCGTAGCGAGCAGCAGGCGTCGTCGGTCAGCGTCAGGTGGTGCGGCGTCACCTCGCAGGTCACCGGCAGGCCGCGCCGCTTGGCCTCGCGCACCGCCCGCACCGACGCCGCTGTCGAGATGTGCGCGACGTGGTAGCGCGCGCCGGTCAGCGCCACCAGCTCGAGGTCGCGCGCCACCATGACCGACTCGGCCGCCGCCGGCTGCCCGCGCAAGCCGGCGCGCGTCGCCGCCGGGCCCTCGTTCATCACGCCGCCCTGGGCCAGACTGCTTGTCCTCGGCGTGCTGCACGACGACCAGGCCGAAGGTGCGCGCGTACTCGAGCGCGCGGCGCATGAGCTCGGCGTTCATCACCGGCATGCCGTCGTCGGAGACGGCGACGATGCCGGCGTCCTTCATCTCGCCCATCTCGGCCAGCGACTCGCCCTTGAGCCCCTTGGAGATGGCGCCGATCGGGTAGCACCCGCACCACCGCCGCTTCGCGCGCGCGCCGGACGATGAGCTCGGTCACCGCGCGGCTGTCGTTCGGCGGATGGGTGTTCGGCATGCAGCAGACGGTCGGTGAAGCCCCCGGCCGCCGCCGCCGCGCGCGCCCGAGGCGATGTCTTCCTTGTACTCCTGCCCGGGCTCGCGCAGGTGCACGTGCAGATCGACGAAGCCGGGCGCGACCAGCTTGCCGGTACAGTCGATCACGCGGGCGCCGTCGCTGCGCGCGCCCGACTCGACGGCTTTGACCACGCCGTCTTCGATCAAAACGTCGCTCGGCTTGTCGAAATCGGAGGCGGGGTCGATGACCCGCCCGCCCTTCAAGAGGAGTGCCGCGGGCACGCGCAATGTGTACCGGGCAACGCCCGATCTTGCAAGCGCTACTCGACCCGCACCACCGCCGCGCCGAGCGCACGCACCAGGTCGTCGCAGGCGCGGGCGACCGCCTCGCCGTCCTTGCCCTCGATCGTCACCTTGACCTTGTACTCGGGCGCCGAGAACGTCGGGTACGAGCCGACCTGCACCGCTGCGTAGGTTGCGACGATGCGATCGAGCTCCGCGGCGATGTGCCCCTCCTCCGAGGTCGTGAACACCTGGCGCAGGACGAACGGCTGATCGCGAAAACGCTCGCGGATCGAGCCGAATTTCTTGCGGAACAGCTCGGGCACGCCGGGCAGGATGTAGACGTTGCGCATGGCGATCACCGGCCACCCCGGCGTGGCGTCGCCGTGGACGAAGTGCGCACCATCGGGCACGTCGGCCATGCGCAGGTTGCGCTCCTGCAGGCGCGCGCCGTAGTAGCCGCGCAGGAGCGCCTCGAGCTCGGGGTGGCGAATCACCGTCGAGCCGAAGGCGCGCGCCACGCCCTCCATGGTCAGGTCGTCGTGGGTAGGCCCAACGCCGCCCGAGGTGAACACATGATCGAAGCGGGCAGCGAACTCGGCCACCGTTGCCGCGATCTCCTCGAGCACGTCGGGGATGGTCGTGATCTTGCGGAGGTTCACGCCGAGCGCGCGCAGCTCGCCGATGAGATGGAGCGCGTTCTCGTCGCGAACCTTGCCCGACAGGATCTCGTCGCCGATGAGGATGATGCCGGCGGTGGACATGGCGCGGGCGAGTGTAGTACCAAAGTGGCCCGTGAGCGAGCTTGGCGGCAAGGGGAGCGGTACCAGCCGAGTCGACTCCGAGGCGGGCCATGCCCGCCGGGGTTGCCGATGCTGATCGAGACGCGCGAGCTGCTCGACGCCGCCGGCATCGTGCGCGCGCTCAAGCGCATCGCCCACGAGATCGTCGAGCGCAACGCCGCCGTCGGGGACGTGGTGCTCGTCGGCATCCGCACCGCGGGCGTGCCGCTGGCCGAGCGCCTGGCCGGCTTCATCCGCGACACCGGCGAGCTGCACGGCGCGCCGCTCGGCGCCATCGACATCACGCTCTACCGCGACGACGTCTTCGAGGGGCTGCCCAAGCCGGAGATCGGCCCCACCGACGCTGCCGGCGCACACCATCGACGGCAAGACCGTCGTCCTCGTCGACGACGTGCTCTACACCGGGCGCACCATCCGCGCCGCGATCGACGTGCTGATCGACTACGGGCGCCCGCGCGCGGTGCAGCTGGCGGTGCTCGTCGATCGCGGCCGGCGCGAGCTGCCCATCCAGCCCGACTACGTCGGGCTGCGCGTCGCAGACCACGCGCCAGCAGTCGGTGCGAGGTGATGCTCGACGAGCGCGGCGAGCCGCGACCGGGTCGTGCTGCGAGGGACGCGCGTGAGCCGATCCGACACCGCCACCTGCTCGGCATCGCCGATCTGTCGACAGCCGAGCATCGACGCAGATGCTCGATCTCGGCGAGCGCTTCCTCGAGATCGACGACGCGGCCGATCAAGAAGGTGCCGACCCTGCGCGGCAAGACGGTGATCAACCTGTTCCTCGAGGCGTCGACGCGCACGCGCACCTCGTTCGAGATCGCCGCCAAGCGCCTGTCGGCCGACGCGGTCAACATCTCGGGCTCGACCTCGTCGACGACCAAGGGCGAGACGCTGCTCGACACCGCGCGCAACCTCGAGGCGATGGCGCCCGACGTCATCGTGCTGCGCCACGTCGCCGTCGGGCGCGCCGCACTTCATCGCCGCGCCACGTCGACGCCGCGGTCGTCAACGCCGGCGACGGCGCGCACGAGCACCCGACGCAGGCGCTGCTCGACTGCGCCACCATCCGCGAGCACAAGGGGCGCACGCTCGACCGGGCCTCACCGTCGCCATCTGCGGCGACATCGCACACTGCCGCGTGGCGCGCTCGAACATCCTGGCGCTGACCCGGCTGGGCGCGCGCGTGCGCGTCGCCGGGCCGCGCACGCTGCTGCCGCGCGGCTCGAGGAGATGGGCGCGCGAGGTCTTCGACGCGCGTCGAGCCGGCGCTCGAAGGCGCCGACGTGGTCATGATGCTGCGCATCCAGAAGGAGCGCTGGGCGGCGCGGCCTGTTCCCCAACACGCGCGAGTACGCCGCTACTTCGGCCTCGGCGCCGCGCCTGGCGGCGCGCCAAGCCCGACGCCATCGTCATGCACCCGGGCCCGATCAACCGCGGCGTCGAGATCGATCCCGCCGTCGCCGACGGGCCGCGCAGCGTCATCCTCGACCAGGTGACCCACGGCGTCGCCGTGCGCATGGCCGTCCTCTACCTGCGCGGCGGCGGGACCTCGTCGTCGGGCGGCGTCGCCGAGTCCTGATCCTTCTTCTTGGGCTCGGGCGGCTTGCGGTCGCCGAAGCCGGCGTTCGTGTAGTACGAAAAACCGGCGATGAGCACGGAAACCACGACGAGCAGGAGGATGGTGGTCATTCCTCGGTTAGTATAATGCGCGTCGAGGCGCCGCGGTCTTTGACGATCGCCGGGTGCTCGATCTCGACGGTCCGGTCGCCGCTCGGCGCATAGAGCGTCACGTGATGCGGCCCGGGCACGAGCGGGATGCGCTCCTCCACGGGGCAGGTGCGCCCGGTGTCGACGCCGTCGACAAAGACGCGCCACAGCCCGCTCTGCTTGCAGACCAGCTTGAGCCCCGCCTCCCCTTCGATCGTCGGTGGCAGGCGCGCCGGCGCCAGCTGGGCGCCGATGGTCGCGCCCGCATCGACCAGCCCGCGCCACAGCGCCAGCCCCTCGGCGGCGACCACGACACGATGCTCCCCGGCAGGCAGCTCCAGCACGCGCGGCGTCACGCCTCGCGCTTCTCCGTCGATGTAAAGCTGTGCCCCGGGCGGCGTCGAGCTCACCTTGGTCACCAGCGTGCTCGGCGCGGCCACCGGCGGGCGCGGCCGCTCCCGCTCGGCCACGGCCAGGCGCGCCCGCGCCCGCTCGACGCGCTGCCACACGAACGCCGTGCTACACACCGTCGCCGTGAGCGCCAGCGGTACCAGCGCCCGCAGCCAGTTGCGCGGCCGCTTGCGACGCAGGGCGTCGAGCGTGGTCGTCGCGGTGGTCGACGGCGGGTCCCACACCGTCGCCGCCGCCGGTGTGATCAAAGGACGGCCGCCCCACTTGACCGGCGACGGCAGCATCGACGGCGCCGGCGGCAGCGCCGTCGGCTCGAAGCCGCCGTCGGGGAGCTGGAAGAAGTCGTCGGCGATCGACGGCGCCCGGATCCCCGTCGCGGGCGCGGCGCCGGACTCGGCCAGCGCGGTATCGAGCGGCGAGGGGCGCGGCAGGTCGTTCGGCAGCCGCTTTCCGGCGCGCTCGGCGAGCAAATGGCGCGCCGCCGCCGCCCGATCACCGAGGAGCGCCAGCGCCTGGGTGCGCAGCTCGCCGACCGAGCGCAAGCGCGCGCCCGCCCGCGCCTCGAGCGCGCGCGCCAACAGCGGCCCCACGACCGCCGGCACTCCTTTGAGCGACGGCGGTGACGCGTCGATCTGCGCCGCCACGCCCCGTGCGTGCTGGCCGCCGAACGCCGGCCGCCCCGCGACCAGCTCGAACAAGAGCGCGCCCAGCGCAAAGACGTCGGCGCGCTGATCGACCACGCCCCCCTCGAGCAGCTCGGGCGCGCAGTAGCGCAGCGCATACACCAGGCGATCGTTGTCGGCCCAGTTGGGCGCCACGCACGCGGTCAGAAGGCCGAAGTCGCGCACGATCAGCTTGCCGTTGCCGTCGACGAGCACGGTCTCGGGCGACACGCCGAGGTGCAGGATTCCGCCCGGGGTCAGGTCGTGGCGCGCATGCGCATGGGCGATGGCGTCGGCGGCATCGGCGACGGCGAGCAGCGCCGCGTCGAGCGGCAGCGGCCCCTCGGCGGTGAGCGCACCGAGCGTCGCGGCGCGCACCCAGTCGCTGACCAGAAAGTAGGTCTCGCCCTCGACGCTGAGCTCGTGCGCGTGCGCGATGCGCGGGTAGTTCAGGCGCGCCCAGCCGTTGGCCGCACGCACCAGCCGCCCGAGCGCCGCCCGATCGTGCGCCAGCTCGACGTCGACGACCAGGAGCGAGAAGTCCTTCTCGAAGCCGGCGTCACCGAACACCCGCCCGCGGTGCAGCGCACCGACCGGCCCGGTGGCGACCCGCTCGCCGCAAACGAAGCGTCCGAGCGTCCTACCCTCCGCCATGCTTGCTCCGCTCTCCTACTGCGGCGCGGCGCGCCAGGTCGGCCCGCTGCACTCGCCTCCGCGGCGCGAAGAGCCCGCGCCTTCGTTCGCCCGACAAGTGTGTGCAGTCGTATCACGACGCGCGGACGAGATCGATGAGCGGCTTAACAAAACTTTTAAGAGAAAAGCGCGACCGCCTCGTGGAACGTCGCGTCGTACTCGCCACCAGCGTAGAAAGTGAACCCCTCGTCCCACTCGGGCGGGCGCGCCCGATAGCCGAGCTGCCAGGGCCCCATCCCGACGATGCCGGCGTCGGCCGCGCAGGCGAACCACGCCGCATACGCCCGGCGCCGCTCCGGCGGTGCCAACCCGCCCTGGCACAGACCGAACTCGCCCACGATGAGCGGCCGCGTGGCGCGCCGCGCCGCCTGCACGATCGCCGCGCAACCAAAGCGCTCCTCGTCGCCGCGCGCGGCGCCGTGCTTCTCGGGATAGACATGCAGTGACGCCAGGTCCAGGTCGGCCGAGTCGCGCGCTCCCTCGTCGCCGAGCGCGACCAGTTGCACGCAGCTTCCACGCACCGCCGCGGCGGCGAAGGCGATCCAGTCGTCCGGTGCGTCGCGCGCCTCGTTCATCAGCTCCCAGGCGACAATGGTCGGGTCTTCGCCGTAACGCATCCCGGTCATCACGTTCTTGCGTGCGGCAAGTTGCCGCACCCGCGCCGCGTAGGCTTCGCGCAGCTGCCCGTCGGCGTAGAAGCGCGCCGCGTAGCGCTCGGGGTGGAGGCGATCGCGATCGGCGACGGGCATACCGCGCCAGGCGAGCCACTGGGCGATGCCGCCGTACGACGGCCAGTAGTCTGCGAGCGGCAAGATGAGGCGCAGCCCGCGCCGGGCCGCTTCGGCGACCACCCAGTCGAGCGCGCGCAGGCCCGGCTCGTGGGGAGCGCCGAGATCGTCCTGCATCCGGCTCGCCTTCCAGGGAGCGTCGTTGAACGCCCAGGTGCGCACCACCGGCAGGCCGAGCGCGACGGCGGCATCGAGCGCCTCGGCGGCGTGCTCGGGGTGGCCCTGGCCGACCTCGTCCGCCAGGTAGTAGGCGTTGGCGAGGACGAAGCGCCACGGGCGGCCATCGCGGTAGAGCTTGGCCCCATCGCTGACAATCACGTCCAAACCCCGGCAGCGTACCACGTGATAGAGTCCTCGCGTGCTTCCGCTGTCCGACGCCGGGCCCGAGGCCGCGGCCAAGATCCGCTTCGTGCGGCGGCGCGCCTTCGCCGTGTTCCGTGCCCACGGATATCGCGAGCTTCTGCCCTCGGCGCTCGATCCTGCGGGCCAAGCCGCCCAGTTGAGCGACGTCCCGCTCCCCGGCCCGGACGGCAGCGAGCTGCGTACCGACCCCATGGCGGCGCTCGCGCGGGTCTACGCCGCCGGGCCCGACAGCGGCCGCTTCGCCCGCTGCATGATGGCCGGCAGCGTGTTCGACGGCCAGGCGGCGGGCAGCCTGCGCGCGGCGTCGTACGAGGTCTCGTGCGGGGTCATCTTCGGCACGCCCGGCCCCGCCGCCGACGCCGAGGTGGGCGCGTTGGCCCTGGCGCTCGGCAGCGATCCGGGCCTGTCGCGCGCCGAGCTGGTGGTCTCGACGCTGGGAGAGCCCGCCGACCTGGCGCGCTACCTGGCCGCTGTCGCAGAGCTACGGCCGCTCATGTGCGATCGGTGCCAGGCCGCTCACGATCCGCTGCGCTTCTTTGGCTGCGATGAAGAGGGCTGCAGCGCCATCGCCGCCGCCGCGCCGCTCTACCGCGACTATGTGTCGACGCCGGCGCTCAAGCATCACGAGGGCCTGCTGGCGACGCTGGAGGCCGCGGGCGTGCCGGCCCGCGACGAGCCGCGCCTGGCCTTCGGCGCCGGCCGCTTCACCCGCACCATCCTCGAGCTGCGCGCCGCTGCCACGGATGGCGCGACGCTCGTGGTCGCGCGCGGGGGTCGGCGCGATGGCCTGGTGGCGGCGCTCGGCGGACCGCCGACGCCGGCGGTCGGGCTCACCCTCGGGCTGATGCGCGCGGCGGCGTGCGTGTCACCGGCCGACGCCAGCTTCGAGTCCGGCTGCGAGATATTCATCGCTGCTCAGGGGGTCGCGGCGCGCGCCTGGGCCTTCCGCGCCGCCGCGGCCGAGCGGGCGCGCGGCTTCCGGGTCGACGTCGACCTCGGCGAGGGCGGCTGGGTCGAGCAGCTCTCGCGCGCCAATCGCGTGCACGCGCGGGTCGTCGTCCTGAGCGGCGAGGGCGAGCGCAAGGCGGGAGAGGTGCAGGTGCGCGACATGACGACGCGAGAGACCAGGCGCATCCCCGAGGGTGCCCTGCCGGCCGAGCTCAAGCGCCTGCTGCGCTGAGCGCCTACTCAGCGAGCGTTCAGGCGAAGCGGTCCTTCGGGGGAGCGCGGGAGGAAAAGGTTTTCCCCGGTCACGACCGCCAAGATCCATCTGACCCGAGCCCGCATCCGGGGCGGCACTCGTCGCTTGAGCGGCAGGAGCAGCCGTTGTCCGCGCGCGGTCCGCATGAGCACGATGAGCAGCGTGACGGCCGCCAGCAGCATCAGCCCGCCGGGGAGCACCAGGACCGTCGCCAACGTGGTCATCTTGCGGCCCACGAGCGGGTGATTTGCATCGGACGTACCGGTCGCGCGCGACGGACGCTCAGCGCGGGCGGCGGCGGCGCACGGCGACGCCGATGAGCACGAAGACGATGGCGCCGCCCGCAAGCGTCCATGGCGGCGCGCCCTCGCGCGCCTCGCGCGCCGGAACCAGCGGCGGCGCGTCCATGGCGAACGCGGGCTCGCCGGCGCCGAAGCGCACCCGGTCGATGGGCGCGCCGTCGGCCACGGCGAGCGCCGTCACTTCCACGTTCTCGCCCTCGACGGTCACGCGCAAAAGGTGGTGTACGGGCTGATACGAGCGCTTGGCGGCGCGATCGAAGGCGGCGCAGCTCTTCTCGGCATAAATCGGTGCCCCGCCGCCGCCGGAGACGAAGTAGCGCACGCCGCGCCGCTCCATGCGCTCGTAGGCGTGGTCGTGGCCGGCGAAGACGGCGCGCACATGGTACTGCTCGAACAGCGTCATCCAGTCGGCTTCGTCGAGCGCGGCGCCACAGTGATCGCCCAGCGACAGCGGCGGCTGGTGCACCAGAACGAAGACGTGCGCCACGCGATCGCGGGCGTCGGCGTCGAGCGTCGCGTGCAGCCACGCGGTCTGCGCCGGCGAGGGCGAGTTGCCGTCGAGGACGACGAACTCGGCCGGACCGAAGCGAAAGTGGTAGTACAACCGGGCGCGGCCATCGTCGGGCAGCGCGAAGAAGCGGCGGAAGTGGGTGGCGCCTTCGTCACGGAACAGCTCGTGGTTCCCGATCGTCGGATAGAGCGGAACGTCGGCGAGCAGCGCGCGCTCGTCGTCGAAGAAGCCGCGCCAGCCGGGCTCGTCGCTGCCGTCGGGGACCAGATCGCCCGTATAGAGGATCAGATCGGGGGACTGCTTTTCGGCCAGCGCCGTCAGCTCGCCGGCGACGGAGCCGCCGTTGCGCGTGTCGCCGTAGACGACGAAGGTGAGCGGGCGCCGGCCGTCGGGCAGCGCGACCTCGCCACCGCCGGCGTCGCTGCCGCCGACGAGCACGCGATAGCGCGCGCGCGCCCCGGCCGGAAGGCCGCGCACGACCGCTTCGTGGTGGGTGCCGTGCGTCGCCACGCGCACCGGGCCGGCCAGCACCTCTGCGTCGCTGGCGACGGTGGTCTCGAAGACGACCGTGAAGCCGTCCGGGCGCACGTCCTGGACGTACGGTCCGATGCTGATCGCCGGCGACGCGGCGCGGGCGGCGCCGCAGGCGAGCAGCGCCAGGGCGGCGCACAGCGCGCGCATCAGCGCCGACGCGTGGCGATGGCCAGACGGCGCAGGCCCGCGGCCTTGGCCAGCTCCATCACCGCGACGACCCGACCGTGATGGGTCGCCTCGTCGGCCTGCACGACCACCTGCGTCTCCGGATCGCGCGCCCGGGCGTCGTCGAAGATCTTGCGCAGCGTATCGGCGCTGACCTCCTTGCCATCGACCACCATGCGGCCGTCGGTGGTGATGGCGACGGTGACGTCCTTCTGGCTGGCCGAGATCTCCTTGGTCGCGCCCTTGGGCAGGTTCACCCGCACGCCGGCGCGCGCCCCGTCGGTGGCCATGACCGACGAGGTCACCATGAAGATGATGAGCAGCACGAGGAAGATGTCGGTGAGCGGCGTGATGTTGATGTCGGCGAACAGATCGCCCTCGCCGCTCGTCGTCGCTCTTGGGTCCCGAGATGCCCATCTCAGGCCTCCGACGCCGTCGGCTTGACCACCGCCGCCGCTCCGACGACGCGCTGCTCGCCCGACTTCGAGCGCGCGGATCCGGCTTCTGCTCGCGCAACAGCTCGACGAACTCCTCGGCCATGAGCTTGAGCTCGAGCGCCACGCGCGACAGCCGCGCCATGAAGTAGTTGTAGATGACCATCGCCTCGATGGCGACGATGATGCCGGCGGCGGTCGTCACCAGCGCCTCGGCGATGCCGGGGCCGACGACGTCGATGCCCGCCTGGTGGGTGGCGCCGATCTCGTTGAACGCGCGCAAGATGCCCCACACCGTGCCGAACAGGCCGACGAACGGCGCCGTGGCGCCGATGGTCGCCAAGAGCCACAGCTGCCCCTTGAGCGTGAGCGCGACCCGCTGCCGCTCGCGATCGACGGCCGCCTCGAGCGCGCCCTCCGACGAGCGGCCGTGGCGCTCGAAGCCGACCAGGAAGAACTCGGCGGCCAGCGACGAGCTGCGCTCGCAGGCGGCGCGCGCCTCGGCGACGGCGCCGCGATAGAGGCAGCGCTTGACCGTCTCGGCGAGCGTGCGCGCGCGATCGAGGAAGCGCCACAGCGCGGCGATGCGCTCGATGCCGACGGCCAGGACGAGGACGGAGCACGTCAGGATGAGGCCGAGCGTGACGCCGCCGGCCTTCATCGTCTGCGTGAACCCGTGGAGGTTCATCCACTGTATATAGCCGTCGCTGCCGACCGGTGCAAGCGAGCCCCCCGGGCGTGCCGGAGGGCGATGACTCCTGGCCCGCACCGGGAGCTCCGGGGATTCCGACGGGGAGTCCCACGGCACGTCGATCTGCTATGAAGGCGTCGTGCCGCTCCGACACAGCGGGTTCTTCGTGCTGCGCACGCCTGCGTGCGCGATCGATGATTGGCTGCTCCTCGGAGACGGCCTTGGCGCCGCCGCACGCGAGGAGTTCGACCTCGCGACCTGGCAGCGTGACCGCGAGCTCGCGCGCGAGCGACTGCGACGAATCGTCGCCCGCCCCGACGTCGAGGAGGCGCTCTTCATCGCCTCTCCCTCGCTCCTTGATGGCATTCCGGCCTGGATCCGCGATCCCGAGAGCGACCGTGGCCAAAAGGTCGAACGCGCGCTCGTGCGCTACGTGGCCCGCATGACCGGGCGGGCGACGCCATTCGGTCTCTTTGCCGGATGGTCACTCGGCTCCATCGGCGACCGGACGCACCTGCGGCTCTTCGGGCGCGAGCGCGACCGCCGGCGCAGCCGTCTCGACAATGACTATCTATCGGAGCTGGCCGCGTCGCTGGCGGAGGTGCCGGAGATCCATTCCCAGCTGCGCCTCCGCTGCAATGACAGCCTCTACCAAAGGGGGACCCAACTGAGGTACGTCCAGCGCCGGTTCGTGCACGGCTCACGCGTGCTGGATCTGGTCGCTGTCGAGGTCGAGCCCCACGTCATGGCCGCACTCGGCAGAGCACGCGACGGCGTCGACGCCACCGCGCTCGCCGCGGCACTCTCCGATGCCGAGGGCGTCGGCCTCGACGAAGCGCGCGCCTTCGTCGACGAGCTGTACCGGGAGCAGCTGCTCGTCTCCGATTCTCGAGCTCACGGTCACGGGCGAGCCGCCGCTGCAGCCCCTGCTCGCGGCACTCCCCACCGCCAGCATCGCCCACGACGTCCTGACCCAGGTCCGCGACGAGTTGGCGGCCTTCGATGAGACCCCGCTTGGCGCATCGGTCGAGCGCTACCACGCTCTGACGACCAGGCTGTCCATGCTCTCCGCTCCGGCCTCGCGGCCGTTCCAGATCGATCTCGTCAAGGCCGCCGACTCGTTGATGCTCGGCCCCGCCCCGCTGGCAGAGTTGGTCCGCGCGGTCGAGCTGCTGCACCGCATCGCGCCCTCGCGCACGAATGATCCGCTGCGCGACTTTCGCGCCGCATTCGTAGCGCGCTATGGCACGCGCGAGGAGCGGCTCATCGATGTCCTCGACGAAGAGGCCGGGATCGGCTTCGAACATTCCGACTCGCCCGCGGCCAATCCCGCACCACTGCTGGCCGGGCTGAGATTCCCATCTCCATCGCCGGAGAGTGCGCGTTTCACCACATGGCACGCCCACCTCCTCCAGCGCCTCGGCGCCGCCGGGGCGATCCGCGAGCTGTGCCTCGACGAGGATGACGTCGCTGCCATGACGCAGCCCGACCGGTTACCACTTCCCGACGCCGTTCAGGTCCGAGCGACGCTTGCGGCCGCCAGCGCCGCCGCTCTCGACGCCGGGGATTTCGTGCTCTACCTCCTCGGCGTGAGCGGCCCTTCCGGCGTCAATCTGCTGGGCCGGTTCTGCCACGGCGATCCCCGCCTGACCGCCGCCGTCCGCCGACACCTGCGGTCGGAGGAAAACCAGCACCCCGAAGCCCTGTTCGCCGAGATCGTCCATCTTCCCGAGGGGCGCCTCGCCAACCTCCTGTCACGGCCGACCCTCCGCGACTACGAGATCCCATTTCTCGGCCGTTCGGGACTGCCCCCGGAACGCCGGATCGCCGTGGACGATCTGATGATTTCCATCGAGAACGACCGCGTCCGCCTCCGCTCCTCGCGCCTCGACCGGGAAGTCGTGCCGCGGCTGACCACGGCGCACAACTTCGCGACCCGCAAGAGCATCGGCCTCTATCGTTTCCTTTGCGCACTGCAGCACCAGGGTCTGGCGACGCCTACCTTCCACTGGGGTCCACTGGCCCATGCGCCCATGCTGCCGCGCGTGCGCCATGGACGCGTGATCCTGTCACTTGCCCGCTGGCGCCTCGACGCGCGGCAACTGGCATCCATCGACAGCGGCGATGCCTCGGCACGCTTTGCCGCCGTCCAGCAGCTGCGTCGCACGCTGGGGTTGCCGCGCCGCGTGTCCCTGGTCGAGTCCGATTTGGTGCTACCCGCAGACCTGGACAACGCGCTCAGCGTCGAGAGCCTGGCGCACCTGATCCGCAAGCGCACATTCGCCGTGCTCGTCGAGACGTTCCCTGCTCGAGAGGAGCTGTGCGTCAGCGACCCGGCCGGACGGTTCACGCATGAGATCGTGCTGCCACTGCACCTGTCGCCCCCGCCGGCCGCCCCGCCGCCTCGCCCTGGGCGGGCCACGCTGCGGCGCCGCTTTGCCCCGGGATCGGAGTGGCTCTCCCTCAAGATCTACCCCGCCGGAAACCTCGAGCGCGTTCTGTGCGACACGCTCGCGCCGATGATCGACGACGTCCGTGGCCGCGGCGTCGCACGCTGGTTCTTCGTTCGTTACGCCGATCCCGATTGGCACGTGCGCCTGCGCTTCCAAGGTGTGCCTGCCCAGCTTCACGCCGAGATCCTCCCTCGCGCCACCTCGGCGCTGGAGCCGCTGCTGGCGTCCGGTATGGTCTGGCGCGTTCAGCTCGACACGTACGAACGCGAGGTCGAGCGGTACGGCGGCGACTCTGCAATGCGCTTTTGCGAGGAGATCTTCCACGCGGACAGCGATGCCGTATTGGCGCTTTTGCGAGCGCACCCAGACGATCAGTCGCGCTGGCAGCTCACGTTGCGCGGAATGGCGCTACTTCTCGACGATCTCGCTCTATCGTTGGCGCAGAAGCTGGCCCTCATCGAACGCGCGCGCGACTCGTTCTTGGCGGAGTTCCGCGGCGACGTGCCCTTGGCCCGCTCCATCGGGGCCCGCCACCGGGAGCTGCATGCGCGCATCGGTGACGCGCTCGCCACCCCTGTCGGCGCCCCGGCGCTCGGCCCCGGCGCGAGCATCCTGGCGGACCGATCGGCGCGCATCGCCACTCTGCGCGGCTCTCCCGTCTGGCCCCCAGAGGTGGCGACTCGCCTCGGCATCGCCGGCAGCCTGTTGCACATGCATGCCAACCGCATGCTCTCCGCCCCGGCGCGCGCTCAGGAGCTGGTCTTGTACGATTTTCTCGCACGCCATTATCGGACCCAACGCAGCCGCAGCTGAGCGCGTCAGCGAAACAGCGGCTCCAACAACAAGGCCCGCGGCAACGCGGCACACAGCGCGCGGATATCGTCGATCTGACTGCCGACGTCGTCGAACTCCGCGTCGAGCGATGCGATGATCTCCTCCACGCTCTGCCGCGCCAACAGGTGGCGCAGGATGCGCAGCTCGACGCCGCCGAGGTGATAGCTCAGTGGATTGCGCGCCTCGCCCGCCTGGTCCGGCGGAGACATTTCGCCAAGCCAGGTGATGACCTGATCAATCGGATCACGCATGGGCACGCGTTCGGACACCAACCTCAAGATCTCATCACGGCCGCTGACATTGAGCAGCAGCGCCAGGAGGAAGCGATGTTCGGGCGCGTGCACCTGCCGCCGCCATTGCGTGACGAGCTGCTGTCGGCGTACCTCGCCGAAGGCCGCCGCCAGCGTGGCGGCGCTCTCGGGGTCTCGCTTCCGAAGCAGAGCCAGCATCGCGTCGAACTGATCGGGCGCGACGAACGCCAGTCGCTCGAGCAGCAACACTGCCGAGTGGAGGTCGGCGGACTCGAGGAACTCCGCCACCAGCTGCGCTCGCTCCGGGAACCCGCAGTCATGGGCAACGGCAAATAACTGCAGGAGGCGCGGCAGCCGCTCGTCGCGATAGAAGCGATCGACGGCGATGCCGGGACGCAGATACGAATATTGTGGAGGCGCACCGGAATCGAAGTGCGTGCGTACCACCAGAGTCACCGAAGGACGCTCGAGATGGAACAGCGAGTGGATCAGGTCGTCGCCGCTCTTGATCTCGCGCGTAGCGCCGCGACGCAGCCACTCGGGTGGGGCCGCGCGCAGCTCTCCAAACTGCAGGTGAGCGTTGATCATCCGCTTGGGCTCGAACGAAAAGCGGGTATGGATGCTCTCCCCGTGCATGACCTGGAACGCGCCAGAGAAGCCGTGCTGGTGGATGGCCGTCGTGCCATCGAGCCAAAACAGCGCTTCGATGAAGAACCGGCGGCCCGCGAACAGCGTCACCGGCGGTTCGCCGAACGTCGTCTCGATGGTTTGCCGCGGGATCTGATCCGCCTTGTGCAGCCAGCGGATCAGCTCTTCGATCGCGAACGACCGATGCGGAGCTGCCTCCTCCAGGGTGACGCGCGCGAGCTCCGCGAAGACGGCATGGTCGTAGTTTTGGCTGCGCCATGCCGCTTCGATGAGCTCGCCGATTGCTCGTATCGCTTCCATCGCGCTTACCGCCTGCGATGCTCTGAGGTCATTCGAAGGACTGAGCCGAGCGCGCTACTTCACGCCTTCGACGCAGAAGACGCCGAAATCGGCGAGGCTGCTACTCGTCGGAATCGGCTCCTGCACACCGAAAGCGCCGGCAGTCACGCCCAGCGACGGATCGGTCAACCGGCGCAGGGTGGTCTTGTTCAGGCTCAGCTTCTTCCTGGTCTTCGTCTGATCGTTCATGTGTGTCCTCCTTGTTCGGCTGTTTCGTTGGCGCTCATCGTGAGCTTGGGATTGCAAACGTGTCGGCCTCCACCGTCGTCAGACGATTGATCCATTCCCGTGCTGCCGCCGGCCGCTCGTCGTCGGAGATGGCGGACCCCGTCCGCCAGATGTAGATCTCCGGATCGCGGGCCGCGGCCGCGATCAGCCGTCCGTCCGGCGAAAAGGCGATGCGGCGGATCTGGGCGCGATGTGGCAGCACGCGCAATTCGGCGCCCGTGGAAGCCTTCCACAGCCGAACGGTGTGATCGTCGCTGCAAGACGCCAGCGTCGCCCCGTCGGGGGAAAAGAGGACCTGCTGCACGGCCCCCTGGTGACCACGCAGCGTGCGCACCAGTCGACCTGAAGTGTCCCAAAGGCGGATGGCGCCATCGTCACCCGCCGCGGCTACGAGACGCCCCCCTGGCTGGAACGCGATGGTGACCAGCCGCTCATGACTGCCGTCGCCGATCAGACGCGACCGTTCGTGCGCGACATCCCATAGCCGCAACCGGCCGCTCCAATCGACCGATCCGAGAAACTGGCTGTCGCTGGAAAACGCAACGAGCGCGACGCGCGCACCGTCGCCTCGGAGAACCCGCTCATGCGACAGCCGGCGCGCATCCCAGAGGTGCACGTCGCCATCAGCGCCACCCGACGCGAGCCATCGGCAGTCCGGGGAGTAGGCGACCGAATAGGCGTCCGCGCGGTGAGCACGCAGAACCGTGACCGCGCCGCTCTGGGCGCTCCACACCCGCACCGTCCCATCGCCGCCCGCAATTGCTACGGTGTCGCCGCCGCACGAGACCGCCGCCGCCCACGCCGGCACCGGTCTCATGTCGTAGGAGTACTGAGCACCGGTCGTGCGATCGAGCAGCGACACGGTGCCGCGGTGGGTCATCGATACCAGGCGCGATCGGTCGGCGGACACGACGACGCGGCGAACTCCACCGTCGTGCGCCGCCACGGTCACCGCCGCGCCGTCGACAGTGCTCGACAGCTTGGCGAGGCCGTCGGTCCCGCCGGTCAGCACGTGACTGTCGTCGGCGAAGGCCACGTCGGCCACGGCCTGCGCCCCAAGGGGATAGGCGCGCACCAGATCGTCGGGGGTGGACCAGATGCGAACGCTATGATCGAGGCTGTTCGACGCCAGCCAGTGGCCGTTGGGAGCGAACTCGACGTCGAAGACCATCGAGGTGTGGCCGCGCAGGACTCGGAGCTCGCCGGTGCGCCTGCTCCACAGCCGAACCGTCTCGTCGCGGCTCGCCGATGCGACCAGGTCGTCATCCGGCGAGAAGGCCACGCGGTAGACGGCGTCGCCGTGTCCGTTCCACACGCGCACGCCGCCATGGCGCCAGTCCCACAGCCGCACCGTCTTATCGTCGCCGACCGAGGCGAGCAGCGTGCCGTCGTGCGAGAAGCGCACGTCGCGCACGACCCCTTGGTGACCACGGAGGCGCTGGTGCTTTCCGTCATCGAGCGACCAGACGTGGACCGTGCCATCGGAGTCGCCCGCCGCGAGCGCCCGCCCGTCTGGCGAGAAGTCGAGGCGGTTGAGATCGCCGTGCTCGCCGATGTCGCGACGGGTACCGTCGGTCAAGTTCCACAGCCAAAGCGAGTGATCCTCGGCGATCGAAGCAAGCAGCCGGCCGTCGGGCGAGAAGCGGATGTAGGTCGCCGCGGCGTGATGGGCGCCCAGGATCCGACCGGTCCCCGCATCGAGGTCGAACAGACGCACGGTGCCATCAGCGTTCGCGGTGGCGGCGAAACGTCCGTCTTTGGTGGCGTCGAGGAAGGAGACGGCGCCCTCGCCATCGAAGAGGACACGCTCGCGGTTGGACGAAAGGTCCCACACGTGAACGGCCAGCCGCCTCGTATCGACGAACACGACCCGATCGTTCGTCACGAACAGCGTAAGATAGGGCAAGCCATCGTGCGCGAGCGACTGGCGGAGGGCGCCCGAGCCAACGTCGCGGATGTCGATCGCCGCACCAGCCGCAGCCACCACGAAGCGGCGTCCATCGGGCGAGAAAGCCCCATATGAATTGCTGTTGGCGCGGCGAAAAACGTGCCGCGCGACGCCGGCGGCAGCGCCATCGAGCCCGACATCGCGAACCGAGGCCCAATCGCTGCCACCGGGCGGGTAGTGTTTGAGCCACGCCACTGCCGTCGTCGGGTCGCGATCGAGCCACGCGCGCGCGTGCGCGATGACCATTTCATTGGTGCGGGCTTCGGCGCGGTTCTTCTCTCGAACCACTCGCGACACGGCCAGTCCGCCACCGACCGCCGTGAGGCCGACGAACGCGAGCATCACGCGATGTCGTGCCGCCCACCGCACCCCCAACTCGACACCGCTATAGACACGCGCGCCAACGAGTTGTCCTCTCTGGAACCGCTTCAGATCTTCGGCGAGCTGAGCGGCGTCACGATAGCGATCGTTGGGATCGCGCTTCATCGCTTTTTCCACGATGGCCAGAAGATCGGTCGGCACGCCCTTCTGCCGCCGGCTCAGCGCCACGGGCGGGCCCGCCAGGACGCTCTGGACCACGTCGATCGCGCGTTCTCCTCGATAGGGGGGCGCGCCGCTCAAGACGTGAAACAGGAGGGCGCCGAGCGCATACACGTCTGCGCGCTCGTCGACCACATCGCCGGCGGCCTGCTCCGGCGGCATATACGCGGGCGTCCCGATCACCGAGCCGGTCACCGTCAAGTCGGCGACCGCGCCACGATACGGAGCGAGCTCGGTCTCCGCATCGTGTGGCTCGGACAGATCTTTGGCCAGCCCCCAGTCGACGACCATCGTCTCGCCGAACGAGCCGATGACGACGTTGGAAGGCTTGATGTCGCGATGCACAATGCGGTTGCTGTGCGCATACGCGATCGCCTCCGCGACCGCAATGACGTGCGGCAGCAAGGCGAGTCGACCATCGAACTCGGTAGTCTCGTCGAGAATCTGCTTCAGCGTGCGACCAGTGATGAACTTCATGGCGTAGAACGGGCGGCCATGAGCCCACCTGCCGACTTCGTACACCGGAACGATCGAGGGATGTTGCAGGCGGGCCGTCAGTTGGGCCTCGCGGATGAAGCGGCGTTCTGCGTCCGCGCGCGAAACCAGGAGCTCCTTGATCGCGACCGGACGCTCGAGGCGGCGATCGCGTGCAAGCAGAATGCGGCCGATGCCTCCGCGCGCGTACTCTCCGTCGACGTGAAAGTGCGCGTCGTCGTCGTCGAGCTCTACGTGCGACGCCGACCTCGGCGTTCCGACGTCCCCCGTAGGCGCCGACTCGGTATGCGTCAGCGTCGGCGCGCAATCAGCGTGATTCGCTCTACTGCTTTCGCTGCGCACCGGTTTCATGCTCCAACCACCAGGGCTCGAGCTGTAGCACGGGGGATCGGAGGAAATGCAATCGACCATCCCTCCGGACCGCCACAATCTGACTGGATGTGTGATCTCAGTCTCGGGCCGAGGATTGGCCCCCTGCGCCCCAGTGGGACAAGGACAGTCCCATGAGACTGTCCTGGGACAGTCGCCCGCCCCGCCTCGACGCACTTCTTCCCCGGTTCGGCCAAAAATCTCGCCGCTCTGTCGCTGGCGCGTCGCCTGCAAGGGCAGGCTGCACGCGAGGGAAGCTCAATGATGAACACCGGCTCCGATCCAGATCTCGATAATCTCCGACGGCGGCGCGCGCTGCTCTCACACGCGTCACTGCTGCAAGGCTGTCCCGCCCTGGAGCTCGACGGCCTCGCACGTCATGCCCAGATTCAGATCTGTCGCGCCGAGACGCTCCTGGTGGCCCAAGATGCGCCGGCCGAGGCGATCTATTTCATCGCCTACGGTCGGGTGCGCCTGAGCTTGATCGGCGACAGCGGTCGCGAGCTCACGGTGGGCGAGCTGGGACGCGGCGATTGCTTCGGTGAGACCGCGATCCTCGGCGACAGCCTTCACGTGATCTGCGCCGTGGCGACCGAGGAGGTGATGCTGCTGGTGATCCCGCGCCACGCCTTCGTGGCGCACGTGCAGGTCCATCCGCCCACGGCGGTGAAGCTCGCGCTCGAGTTGGCCCGCCGCCTGTCGGCGAGCAACCTCAAGCTCGCCGACGTCGGCATCTACGACGTCGAGTCGCGCATCGTGCGCACGCTCAGGCGCCTGGCCGCCCAGGATGGCGAGACCACCGACGCCGGTGTGCTCATTCGTCGCCGGCTGACCCATCAGGAGCTCGCGCACATGGTCGGGATCTGCCGCGAGACGGTCACGCGCAACCTGGCGGCCATGACCAGGCGCGGCCTCCTGGCGTCGCGTAACGGACACATCATCCTCAAGCCGCCCGTGCTGGACGTGCCCGGCGTGCAAAGCTCCCGTCAGACGTAGCGCTTGCGCAAGAGGTACGAGATGGCGTCGCGCGCGCAGTGCTCGCAGTAGCCGTAGCGCTCCTTCAGGTTGCGCAGCGTCGTCTCCACCCGCTCGAACGCCTCGCGATCGATCCGCGCCTTCATCTTGTCGGCGCCGTCGGTGAGATATTGCAGGACGTCCTCGAGCGTCTTCTTGAGCACCTTTTTGCGCTGCTCGAAGTACGACTCGCGCAGCTGCTGAAGCTGGCGCGGAAACACCACTGCGAAGTCGATCTTCTGCCCCGGATGCTCGATCGACCAGGCGGCGATGCGCGAGATCACCTCGTGGCGGAAGTCGTCGCGCTTCTGCCCCATGCCGAGGGTCTTCTCGACCTCGACCATCATGTCCTCGTCGGGATCCTCGAGCCGCCCGGTGAGCGGGTTGCGCAGCTTCTCCTTCTTGGTCCAGTGCGAGACGTGGGTGACGTACTTGCCGAATAGATCCGCGTACTGCCGCTCCTCGACCAGCCCCATCGACGAGCGCACCTCGTCGTCGACCATGTCGAGGAACTTCTCGCGCACGATGTAGATGAACTTCTTGTTCTCGTGGTAGCCGCCCGGCAGCGGCTCCTGCTTCAAGAACTCGTAGACCGTGACGTTCTTGACCAGCTCCTCCATCTCCTCGAAGACGGCGAGCGGCGAGACGCACGCGAACTTGCCGTGCTGCGCGGCGTTGAGCAGCAGCACCTTGATCTCGCGCGGGCTGGCGCCGGTGCGCCCCTCGTAGTTCGGATAGGCGTCCGACTCGCCGAAGATCTTGTCGATGTTGCCGACGAGATCCTTGGTCTGCTCGGGCGTCAGCCCGTCGGGCGCCCGGCCGTGCGCGTAGAGCTCGGCCTTCTCGAGCGGCGTCAGCTTGGCCACCAGGTCGGCCAGGCCCTTGGGATACTTCTCCGGTAGCGGCTTGCGCATGCGCGTCAGCGTCGCCCACAGCGCGGCCACGAACGCGGTGTGCGGCGCGATGTGCCGCCCGACGGCGCCGTCGTGGATCTGCTCCTCGTAGATCTTGCGCTCGGCCTCGTAGTCGAGGATGTAGGGCACGCGGATGAGCTCGAGGCGCCCCTTGAACGACTGAAACTCGGGCACCTCCTTGAACACCGCCAGGTGCGATTCGTTCGAGGAGCCGATGAAGAACTCGTCGCAGAACACGATCGTGTTCTGCACCGAGACCTCCGCGTGCTCGACGGTGCCGAGCAGATACTTGTAGGCTTCGAGCGGGCGCTTCAACAGATCGGAGTACTCGATGAGCCCGCGGTTGCCGTCGACCAGCTCGCCCGAGTACTCGTAGAGCGCGACCGACTGCAGCGCCGTCGGCAGGGCGCCGAACGAGCGATCGATGGTGAGCTGCCGCGCCATGGCGTCGACGGCGAGCTGCGGCTCGACGGTCACCGCCGCCTGGCGGTAGCGCCGCGCGATGTAGAAGCGCTCGACCTGCACGTGGCGCAGCACCTTCAGGTAGTCGCCCTTGTAGGCGACCAGGAGCGCCTCGAAGATCTGCTTGTTCTTGTGGCCCAGATCGCCGAAGCGGATGTAGTCCGACGCGGTGAACGCCTTGCCGCGCAGCTTCTCGTCCAGGATCTGCTGGCGCCGCTTGGACGGCACGAGCAGGAGCGGGTTGTCGCGCAGCTCGTCGACGAGCTTGGCGTCGACCATGTCCTCGTCCAGGTAGGCGAACGTGTCGCCGTGCCCTTCGTAGCTGCCGGGCCGCCCGTGGGGAAGCCGCCGCCGAAGCCGAGCCCGCCCTTTTGCAGCTTCTGCGTCGGGAAGATCCAGTTGAAGCGGTACAGCGCCCCTTCGTCGAGCGTCGAGTAGTACTCGAGCGCCCGCACCAGGCAGCTGACGAACGTCGACTTCGCCGAGCCGTTGGGCCCGTGCAGCAGCACCAGCTTGTTGACGGTGCCTTCGCGCACGAAGTTCGAGATCACGCGATAGACGCGCGCCTGCACCTCCTCCTGGCCGACGAGGCGGTCGCGCCCGCCGTCGAACGGCAGGTCGAACAGCTTCCAGCGCGTGAAGGTGCCGCGCGGCGTCTTGATCTCCTCGCTGCCGAAGTGGTCGAAGACGTCCTTCAGGTACTGCGCGACGTTGCGCGCATACTGCTCGGGACGGGACAGGAAGAGCTGGAAGAACTCGTCGAACGACATGACGCGCTTGTTGCGCGTGTAGGCGTCGCGGACCTCTTGACCGATTTGCGCCAGCGAGTCCTTGGGGATCTCGCCATCGTCAGCGGGCGTCATGCCCCTATGTTAGCACTGCGGCGCGAACTGCAATTACTTGACGTCGATCTCGAAGCTGACGTTGGACTTCTTCGGATCGCAGGTGGTGGCGCTGCACACCGCGAACTTGATCTCGCCGGTGACGACCTTCTTACCGGCCTGTGCCGCGGTGTAGGCGACGTCGAACTCGCCGCCCGCGGCGTCCCACTTGGCCGCGTCCTTCTTGGTCTGCTTGAGCTTGTCGATGGTGACACCTGCCGGCACCGAGCTCAAGACGAGCGAGGTCGGATAGTCCTGGTTCATGTGGTAGCCGGCGCCGGGGGTGATCTTCACCTTGGCGACCGCCTTCTGACCCTTCTTGGCGGGCGGCGCCTCGACCTTGAGCACGTAGCCGTTGGGGGTCCCCTTCTCCTGCGCGAACGCCGGAAATGCCATCAATGCCGCGAGTACGACGAGCTTCTTCATTTACACACCTCGGTCTGTAATTGTACGATCGGGCCCCGAGCATCATTCAATCATGCCGTTCGCGCAACAGCTAGGGCGCTACCAGCTTCTCGACCGCATCGCGTTCGGCGGCATGGCCGAGATCTTCCGCGCCAAGACCTTCGACCACGAAGGGCGCGCCCACCTGGTCGCCGTCAAGCGGGTGCTCAACCACCTGACGGTCGATGACGACTTTCTGCGCATGCTGGTCGACGAGGCCAAGATCACCGCCATCCTGCAGCACGAGAACATCGCCCGCGTCTACGAGTTCGCCGTCGACCACGGCGAGCAGGGCGACGAGTACTTCATCGCCATGGAGTACGTCGACGGCAAGGACGTGCGCACCCTGCTCGACCGTCACCGCGCGCAGCAGAAGCCGATCGCGCCCGAGCACGTGGCGTGGATCGGTATGGAGATCGCGCACGCGCTCCACGCCGCGCACACCCAGAAGGACGGCGCCGGGCGGCCGCTCCACATCGTGCACCGCGACGTCTCGCCGTCGAACGTGCTCCTGTCGTACCGGGGCGAGGTCAAGCTGTGCGACTTCGGCATCGCCAAGGCGACGACGACGCGGGTGCAGACCAAGACCGGCGTCATCAAGGGCAAGGTCAAGTACATGTCGCCCGAGCAGGCGATGGGGCGCAAGCTCGACCACCGCTCCGACCTCTTCTCGCTCGGCACCGTCATGTACGAGATGCTGACCCTGGCGGCGCCCTTTTCGGCCGCGACGGAGGTCGAGCTCATCTTCGCCGTGCGCGACGCGCGCAAGCGGGACGCGCGCGAGGTCGAGAAGACCGTGCCCGAGGAGCTCGACGACATCCTCAACCGCCTGATGTCGCGCTCGCGCTCGCAGCGCTTCCAGTCGGGAGCGGAGCTGGCGCTGGCGCTCCGGCTCTTCCTCGATCGCTGCAAACCCGGCTATCGGCGCAGCCACTTTGGGCGCTACATGCGCACCATCTTCGAGCAGGACATCGAGCGCGAGCTGCGCCTGATGGAGGAGTACGTCATCGAGGGCGCCGACCCTTCCAAGGTCGGCGAGAACCTGATCGCAGACGCGCTGGGCGACAACGCGCCCTACACGCAGTTCACGGCCGCGACGGGCGGGTCGCGCGCCGACACCGGCAACTTCCCGCGGGTGGAGAAGCGGCAGCCGACCGATCTGCACGCCGAGCAGACGCGCATCCTGACCCGCAATCAGGCCGTGCCCGAGGGCGAGACCGGGCCGGTGATGCCGGAGCGCCCGCCGCTGCACGAGCTGTCGACCCAGATCCTCGACCGCGGGGCGCCGGCGCGGACAGACCGCCCGGGGCTGCACGAGGCCGAGACGCAGCTCAAGGCGCTGCCCGACCTGCACGTGCAGCCGACGCAGATCCTCCGGGTCGACGAGCGGCGGCCGCTGTCGGAGCTGCAGACCAAGATCATCGTGCGCGAGGAGGACCTCCGCGAAGACAGCCGGGTGCCGACGCTGGTGCCGCTCGATCGGGACGGCAGCGGCGCCACCACCGAGCGCGGGCGGGAGCGGCCGCAGCGCGACACGCAGCCGAGCATGAGCGTCATCGTGCGCGAGGAGGCGGCGCCCGCCGAGCCGATGGGCGAGGACTCCACCACCGGCAACACGCTGCCGCTCAGCGACGACGACCTCGAGCCGGGCGGCGAGCGCTAGTACAGCGCTCTGATGATTCATCACATCTCGGTGCGAGCCCTCGAAAGGTTCCGCTTTCAAACCGCGTCGCTATCGAGAGCGCGCCAGAGCGCCACGTCCGGCTCCGCGCGCACTGCCCCGCTGCGCTCAAACAGTCCTCGCCACCGGACCGCCGTGCTCGATTCTGCCCCCTGCCTATGCTGCGGAACTCGCCCAGCGGGGCAGTGCGCGCGGAGCCTCTGTGCTCGTCCAAGAACCGGACGGTCGCCGCGGGTGGAGCGGCTGCTGTCGACGACGCAGGAGCTTCGGCAATCGTGCTTGGCGGAAGGTTCCCACGAGCCCATGGAGCGGGCCTCGCGGCGCCTACCGGCGACACTGACGCTGCTTGCTCAATCAAACCCGGAGAGGTGATGAATCATGAGAGTACAGCGCTGGTACCACCTGGTCACTTCCCTCCCGTCGCGTCTAGCGCAGGCGGAGATCGACCCGCGATTCGTCGCCGGCGCGGACCTCGACGTCGTCGGCGTCGGACGCGCCGTCCTTCCCTGCGGTCACGTGGACGCGACCGGCGGCCACGCTCTCGACACGGAAGTTGCCGTCGCGATCGCTTCGGGACCGCTGGGCGCCGACGGTGATGACGGCGTCGGCGGCGGGATCGCCGCGATCGTCGCGCACACTTCCGACGACGGTGCCGCCGCGCTCGAGCTCCAGGCGCAGGTCGCGCACGGTGACGTCGTGCAGCCGATCGCCCGCGACGACGTCGACTTCGCGCACCAGCGTCACGTAGCCGGGGGCAGTCGCGGTCAGGCGCACGCGCCCGGGCGGTAGCGCGGTCGCCGAGAAGCGCCCGCCCTGCACGGGCAACAGCTGCGGCTTGCCGCCGGCGGTCAGCTCGAGGCGCAGGCCGGTGGGGACGCCGCCCAGGCGCGCGTCCGCCACGTCGCCGTCGATGCCGCCGCCGGGACCGACGGCGAAGCGCGCGTCCGCCGTCGGAGCCACGGCGTCGAACGTCGCCGGCGCGAAGTCGGCGTGGGTGACGACGACGCGATAGGGCCCGGGGCCCAGGCCCTCGGCCAAAAAGTGCCCGGCGCGATCGGTCGTCACCCAGCGCGCCGGCATGGGCGGCGCCACGATCTCGACGCGCGCCGCCGCCACCGGCGTGCCCCGATCGTCGATGACGTCGCCCGCGAGCCGCCCCTCGGCGCGCCGCAGGGTCACGTCGAATGGCCCGCGCTCGGACGGCGACACCGCGCGCGTCGCCGGCAAGAAGCCGGGCGCGCGCACCGTCAGCGTCAGCGCGCGGGCGACGTGGGCGATGTCGTACTCGCCGTGCGCGTCGCTGGCCGCGAGCGCCGTGCCGTCTCCGGTCACCTCCGCGCCGGCTACCGGATCGCCGCGCTCGTCGGTGACGCGACCGCGCACCTCCACCCCGCGGCTGAGCACGACGGTCACGTGCAGCTCGGCGCCGGCGACCACGCTCATCGGCTCGGAGGCGCCACGGGCAAAGTCGGGGTGGAGGGCGACCACGACCAGTCGGCCGGCCGGCAGACCGGTGACGCGAAAGACCCCCTTGTCGTCGGTGCGGAACTGCTTGGGCGCCGGCGCCGCCGCCGCTACCGGGGTCGGCGGCGGATAGGGCACCGGTCCGCGCAGGATCCCGAGCTCGCCCGACGGCTCCAGGCGCGCGCCCGCACCGTCGGCTGCGGACGACGACGCGGTCATCGCGATCGGCGTGCCGTCGGGCGCCTCCCCCGAGACCTCGACGGCGGCATCGGCCACCGGCTGCGCGTTCTCGTCGATGACGCGCCCCTCGATGGTGGCGCCGGGATCGAGCCGCACCTCGACGCTGGCGGGGCTCTTGCCGACGCGCACCGGACGCGGCTCGGCGGGATAGAAGCCTTCGGCGTGGGCGCCGACGAGGTAGCTGCCCGGCAGAACCGCGACGAAGCGGAACCGACCATCGGCGTCGCTGGTGACGGTGCGCGGCAGCGGCGCGCCGTCGGCCTCGAAGAGCGTCACCTCGCCGCCGGCGATGGCCCGTCCACCGCGCTCGCGCAGCCGGCCCGACAGCGTCGTTGCCGGCCGTAGCTCGACGGTGACGACGCCGGTGCCACCGTCGCCCGCCGCCACCATCACGCCGTCGAGGTAGGCCGCCTCGCCGCCGCGCACCGCGCGCAACGCGTAGCGCCCTTCGCCCAGCCCGGCGAAGCTGAACGAGCCGTCGGGCCCCGACTTCGCGGTGCGGGTGCCCGACGCGCCGGCGATGGTGACCTCGGCGTCGGCCGCGGCCTGCCCGCCGGCGCGCACGACCCCTTCGAGCGCCAGCCGCCGCGCGAGGGAGAGCTCGAGCCCCGCCTGCGGCGGAACCACGCCGCCGAGCTCATCGGTGATGAACCCTTCGGCCTCGACCCGCAGCCGCACCGTCGCGCCGCCCTCGAGCCGCAGCAGGTAGCGCCCCTCGCCGTCGCTCTCGGCAACGGTCTCGGCGCCGCCGTCGCCCGCGACCGCCCGCGCCGACACGCGCGCGGCGGCGATCGGCCGGCCGATCCGATCGACCACCCGCCCCGCCACCGCCCATTTGCCGCCCCCTCCGGCAACGCCCCCGTCGCCCGCGCCCATCGCCCGCCGCCGGGCATGCACCATTAATAGAACGCCGCCGGCGACCAGCGCCAGGATCGCCACCGCCGCGGCCACGACCCAGCCGCGCTTCACGACCTACTCCGCGGAAATCCCTTGCATCCACCCGACGCCGGTGTTAGAAGGTCGGCCTCTTGGGAGTCAGCAGCCATGGCTAACGCGTGTGACATTTGCAGCAAGGGTCGACTCACGGGCAACAAGGTGAGCCACTCGAACATCAAGACCAAGCGCGTCCAGCGTCCGAACCTGCAGCGGGTCAAGGCGCTCGTCGACGGCGCGCCGCGCCGCATCCGCGTCTGCACGCGCTGCCTGCGCTCGGGCCTGGTCACCAAGGTCGCCTAGCTTCTCAGCCTCGCCGGGGCCTGATATCCTCGGCGCATGTCCTCGCTGTTCGGCAACCGGCAAGAAGCCAACCTCAAGACCTGCGAGCAGATGGTCGAAGCGGTGCTGACGGCCCGCGGCCTCGATGCCACGCGGCAGCGCATCGAGAGCCACGGCGGACCGGCGTGGGGCATGACCGCGGGCTCGGCCGAGATCTTCATCTTCCTCACCGCCGGCAGCGCCGGTGACAACTTCATCCAGGTGGTGGCGCCGGTCATGACGCCCCCGCAGGAGGAGCTCAACGCGCCCCGCCTGTTGCGCCGTCTGCTCGAGCTCAACGCCAACGAGCTCACCGGCGCCGCCTTCGGCCTGCGCGGCGACGAGGTCGTGGTCACCACCGATCGCAGCACCGTCGGCCTCGATCCGGTCGAGGTCGAAGAGATGATCCGCCGCGTCTCCGACTACGCCGACCACTACGACGACGCCCTCACGCTCGAGTTCGGCGGCATCCGCCACGCCGACTCCTAGCAAGGTGTTGAAGAACTCCGGCCCGAGCCGCGCGACGTGGATTTTCGCGAAGCGCGAGGCGCGACGAGGGAAGCTCCCCGTCGGGAACTGACCGAGGAGCAACGAAGCGATTCGCGAAAAGACCAAGCGCGGCGACGCGGAGCGAGTTTTTCAACACCCTGCTAGGCAGCGCCCCCGACCAGCGCGATGGCGTCGATCTCGACCAGCGCGCCGCGCGGCAGGCCAG
The DNA here is from genome assembly GCA_963816965.1 of uncultured delta proteobacterium. Classification (GTDB taxonomy): domain Bacteria; phylum Myxococcota_A; class Polyangia; order Palsa-1104; family Palsa-1104; genus JAQBQH01. The sequence goes on along the minus strand of CAWFMP010000004.1, from coordinate 198,130 downwards.
CCACCTGCACCGTTGCGCGCGCCGGCGGCGCCTCCTTGAAATGAGCGCCGTAGATCTCGTTGACCGCGCCGAAGTCGGCCAGATCCTTCAAGTAGATTGTCGTCTTGACGACGCTGGCGAACGAGGCGCCGCCCGCCTTCAGCACCGCCTCGAGGTTCTGCATCACGCGCCGCGCCTGCTCGCGCACGTCGCTGGCGCCGACCATCTCGCCCGTCTTCGGGTCGAGCGGGATCTGGCCGCTCAAGAACAGCAGGTGGCCGGCTCTGACGGCCTGGCTGTACGGCCCGATCGCCTTGGGCGCCTCGTCGCTGTGCACCACGGTCTTCATCGTCATCGCGCGGTTATATCACTTCTTTCCGAACGCGGCCGCGAACGGGTTGTTGAACGGCGTCTTGCCCGGCGGCGGCGCGGACGGCTTCTTCGGCGGCGGGCCCTTCGGCGAAGGACCCTTCGGTGAAGGACCCTTCGGTGATGGCGGCCGCGGCGCCGTCGGCGGCGTCGGTGCCGGCGCCGCCGCCTGCTTGACGCTCAAGCCGATGCGGCGCCGCTCGGCGTCGACCTTGAGCACGCGCACCTTGACGCGATCCCCGACCTTGACCACCTCCGCCGGATCCTTGACGAAGCGGTGCGCCAGCTCCGAGACGTGCACCAGGCCGTCCTGGTGCACGCCGACGTCGACGAAGGCGCCGAACTGCGTCACGTTGGTGACGACGCCCGCCAGCACCATCCCCTCCTTGACGTGCTCGAACGCGGTCACCGTCGGGGTCGAACCCGACCTCCTCGAACTCCGCGCGCGGATCGCGCCCCGGCTTGTCCAGCTCGCCGAGGATGTCCTCGAGCGTCGGCAGGCCGCGCCGCTCGTCGACGTACCTGGCGGCGTCGATCTTCGACACCATGTCGCCGCGCCCGACCAGGCCGCGCACGTCGACGCCGAGGTCGCGCGCCATCCGCTCGACGACGTCGTAGCTCTCGGGATGCACCGCCGAGTTGTCGAGCGGGTTGTCGGCGCCGCGCGACGCGCAGAAAGCCGGCCGCCTGCTCGAACGCCTTGTCGCCCAGGCGCGGCACCTCCAAGAGGTCCCGCCGCGCCCGGAAAGGCCCCTTGTCCGCGCGATGGCCGACGATGTTCTTGGCCAGCGTCTCGCCCACGCCCGGCCACGTACTGCAACAGCTTCACCGACGCCGTGTTGACGTCGACGCCGACGGCGTTGACGCAGCTCTCGACCACCTGGTCGAGCGCCTTCTTGAGCGTCGGCTGGTGCACGTCGTGCTGGTACTGGCCGACGCCGATCGACTTGGGATCGATCTTCACCAGCTCCGCCAGCGGATCCTGCAGCCGCCGCCCGATCGACACGGCGCCGCGCACCGTCACGTCCTGGTCGGGCAGCTCCTGCGCGCGCCACCTCGGACGCCGAGTAGACCGAAGCGCCCGCTTCGTTGACCACCACGATCTTGACGCTGCCCAGGCGCCCCTCGCCGGCGAGCTTGCGCACGAAGGTCTCCGTCTCGCGCCCCGCGGTGCCGTTGCCGATGGCGACGGCCTCGATGCGATGCTGCTTGCACAGCCGCTCCAGCGTCGCCGCGGCCTCGTCGACCTTCTTGTCGGACTGGGTCGGGTAGACGACGTCGTGCGTCTGCAGATCGCCCTTGCCGTCGACCACCGCGACCTTGCAGCCGGTGCGGAACCCGGGATCGATCGCCAGCACCCGCTTGCCGCCGAGCGGCGACTGCAAGAGCAGCGCGCGCAGGTTGTCGGCGAACACCTTGATCGCCTCGGCGTCGGCGCGCTCCTTGAGCACCAGCCGCACGTCGACCTCGATCGAGGTCTTGAGCAGGCGCTCGTAGGCATCGGCGATCGCCAGGTCGAGCTCGCGCGCGAGCGTCGCCTTGGGCGCCACGACCACCTTGTGGCGCGCCAGATCCTTGGCCGCGTCGCCGTCGACCTCCAGCGCCACGCGCAAAAAGCCCTCGGTCTCGCCGCGCCGCAGGGCCAACAGGCGGTGCGACGGCAGCGCCTTGGCTTCCTGGCGAAAGTTGAAGTAGTCCTTGAACTTTGCGCCCTCCTCCTCCTTGCCCGCCAGCACGGTGCCGACGACGACGCCCCCTTCGAGCGCCTGCTCGCGCAGGGCGGCCCGCACCTCGGCGCGCTCGGCCACCATCTCGGCCACGATGTCGCGCGCGCCCGCCCAGGCCGCCTCGACGTCGGGCACCTCCTTGGCAGGATCGACGAACGGCGCCGCCAGCTGCTCGCGCGACTGGGCGAGCAGCTCCTGCGCCAGGATCTTTCGGCCAGCGGCTCGAGCCCGCGCTCGCGCGCGATGGTCGCCCGCGTCCGCCGTTTCGGCTTGTACGGCAGGTACAGATCCTCGAGCTCGGTCTTCGACAGCGTGGCGACGATCTTGGCCTCGAGCGCGGCGGTCAGCTTGCCCTGCTTTCCGATCTCGCCCAGCACCGTCTGCTTGCGCGCGTCGAGCTCGCCGAGGTAGGTGCGCCGCTCGTCGATGGCGCCGATCTGCACCTCGTCGAGGTCGCCGGTCACCTCCTTGCGGTAGCGGGCGATGAACGGAATGGTCGCGCCCTCGCGGAGCAGGCCGACGGTGCGCTCGACCTGCGGGACGGACACGCCGAGCTCTCGTGCAATGATCGACGCGTGGGGGTAGGCTGTGCTCATGGCCGCGGTAGTCTACTTGGTGACCGATCTCTTGTTCACCTCGAAAATTCGCGAAACTGCCGCCCAGCTCGGGCACGACGTACAGGCCGTGCGCGCCGCCGGCGACGTCGCCTCGGCGACGGCAGAGGCGCGCTGGTTCATCGTCGACCTGCGCCGGCCCGACGCGCTCTTGGCGCTGGAGGCGGCGGCGCCCGCGACCACGAAGATCGGCTTTGTCGATCACGAGCGCACGGACGTCATGGACGCGGCGCGCGCGCGCGGCTGCGTGGCGCTCGCCAAGGGAAAATTTTCGAGCGAGCTGCCCCGCCTTCTGTTATGACGCGGGCACGATGCTCGCGCCCGGCGACCGCGCCCCCGACTTCAAGCTCGAGGGAGACGACGGAAAAACTCATACGCTGAAAGAGTTTTCCGGCAAGACCCTCATCCTTTACTTCTATCCGAAGGACAATACGCCCGGTTGCACGACGCAGGCCTGCGAGCTGCGGGACGGGGCGGCCGCGTTCAAGAAGCGCAAGGCGGTGGTGGTCGGCGTCAGCCCCGACTCGATCGCGTCGCACGGCAAGTTCCGCGACAAGCTCGGCCTCAACTTCCTTCTACTGGCGGATCCCGATCACGCGGTCGCCGAGAAGTACGGCGCCTGGGGTGACAAGGTGCTCTACGGAAGAAAGTACAAGGGCATCATCCGCTCCACCTTCGTCATCGACGAAAAGGGCAAGATCGCGAGCGCACACTACAAGGTGTCGCCCAAGGGTCACGCCGACGCCATCCTGGAGGCGCTGTAGTGCTCGAGCAGGCGCGCGGGTCGCTGGTGCGGCAGCTTCGCGTGCTCGAGGAGCTGGTCAAGGCGCGCCTCGAGGTCGACGTCCCGGGGATGGTGGCCGGCATTCGCGCCCGCGTCGAGTCGCGCCTTTCGCTCTCGCCCCTGCCGATCGATGCCGACCTGGCCTCCCGGCCGGGGCCGCTCGGTCTGGGCAGCGTACGCACCTGGGCCTGGGAGTCGGCCGAGGCGCGCAAGGTCGTGCTGTCGCACGTCGGGCTGCGCCCGGTCATCGAGGGTTTCGCGCTCGTCATCCATCCGGCGCGGCGCGCGGCGCCGATCTTCGGCGCCGACCTGATGGCGCTGCCCACCCGCCTTTCGGTCAACGCCGATGTCTACGGCGCGCCCGCGCTCACGGTCGGCGTGCTCGAGCCGCTCGGCGAAAGTTTCGGCCGCCTGCGCTCCCATGCAGGGCCGGACTGGGCGCAGTCGATCGCCTCGGGGGCCGGGCTGCACGCGCGGCCGAGCCCGCGCCTCGTCGACGACGCGTTCGCCGCGCTGACCGCGGCCATCGGTCGCTACCTCGACGTTCTGACGACCGCCAAGGAAGGATCCTCCGACAGCAACGTACCGTCACAACGCGAATTTTTCACGGCCTTTCATGCCCACGGCCCGCGCAAGGGACCGCTTGGTCACCTCTTCGGCGCCGCCTGGGCTGAACGGTATAGCAGGCTGATATTTGAGTAAGGCCGCGTAACTTACTTGCACGTGACACGGCGCTGGACTATGGTTCCAACCGCTCGCGCCGACGGAGGGAGAATTTTCGATGCGGATTCTACGCGCACGATACCGCAGCGGCGAAGAGATGTTGCGGCACTATCAACCTTCGCTTCCGGGCGGGGGGATCTTCTTTCCGACGCGGGAAGCGATCCCGCTCGGCGAGCCTGTGCTCGTCGAGATTCGATTTCCCGAGCTGTGCAACAAGCACCTTCTACGCGGCTTCATCGCGTGGCGGCGCGCGGGGAAACACCGTACCAAGCTGCGCGCCGGCCTCGGCATCGAGTTCCTGCCGGCAGAGGCGAAGCGGAGGGATTTCTGCATCGCGGTGGCCAAGGGGGAGATCGTGGACATGATCACGCGCCGGCATCGTCGTCTCCCGGTGACGCTCAGCGCCGATTGGCGCGTCGTCCTGGATCGTGAAACGCACCACAGCCACATCGAAGACATCGGTCCCGGCGGCGCGTTCCTGCGTACGACCGAGTTCCTGCCCCCCGGCACCGAGATCGTGCTCGACGTCACTCCTCCCGGCAGTCTGCGCCCGCTCGAGATCGCGGGACGGGTCGCCTGGACGCGCCACACCGAGGGAGAAGAGGGCATCGGCGTCGAGTTCAAGGCGCGCGACGCCGGCGGCACGCGGCGGCTGAAGGAGCTGGTGCGCCGCCTCGAGATGCTCGAGGCCGAGAACGCGCTTGACGGCGGCGACGACGTGGCCGAAAGTGCGTAGCTCCAAAACGAGGAGCTGATCGATGGGAATGGGAGACAACCGCCGCTCGCCGAAGATGCGGCGCAAGCGGGCGCAAAAGAAGCTCAAGGCCCGCATCAAGAACCGCCGTGCCCGCGCCGCCGCCGAGCGCTCCACGCACAAGGGCGCCGCGCCGGCCAAGTCGAAGAAGTCCAGCAAGTAGCTACTCCACCGCAGGCACGCGCAGGCAGTCGTCGACGGCGATCTTGAAGATCGCGACGGCGCGACGCTGCTGCGCGCGCGTCAGCCACCGATCCATCCGATAGGCCACGAGCCAGCCTTCGAGCGTCGGCGACTGCCGGTAGAGCCCGGTCGATTCGGCCGGGCTCGACGCCGCCGTCCAGCGCTGCACGGTCAGGGCGGGATCGGACCACTGCGTGCGGCGCGGAACGACATAGGCCTCGAAGATCGCGGGCGTGGCGCTGCCGAGGATCGATTCGTCGAGGTACAGATCGGCGCCGGCGACGTGCGCGAGCGCGAAGATCGGGAGCTCGACGGCGGCCTCGGTGCGCGCGGCCTCGAGGCGCGCCGAGCAGCGGGCGACCCACTTGGGCTCGGCCTGGGTCGCGGGCAGGCTCACGTCGGCGTCGGCGACACCGCTGGCGACGACGAGAGCCACAAGGGGGCCGAGAGCGCGCATACCGATCGTACGCGCCTGCCGGGCGCTACCTACCCGGCGAACGGGAGCGCGGCCACCGTCGCGGTGCCGCCGTCGGCGAGGGTGAGCTGGGTGCCGGGATCCCACAGGGTGCGGTGCACATAGCCGAGCGCGAGGGTCTTTGCGAGGCGACGCGAGCGCGCCGACGAGGTGACGAAGCCCGCCTCGGTCCTGCCCGGCGCCGAGAGCTTGCTGCCGGCCGGAGCCGGCTCACCTTCGAGGACCAGGCCGACCAGGCGGCGGTTGATGTGGCCGAGGTTGGTGGCGCGCGCGATCACCTCCTGGCCGAGGTAGCAGCCCTTGTCGAAGCTGACGGCGTCGTTGATGCCGGCCTCGATGGGAAGGCGATCTTCGCCCATGTCGACGCCGTACAAAGGCGTGCCGGCCTCGATGCGGCGCTCCTCGAACTCCGCGTCGTCGAGCGGCGTGCCGCCGAGCGCCGCGGCCTCGACGTCCCCCGCGCCGAGGAGGTGGAAGCCGACCGAGCCGAGCTCGGGCGTGCGCACGACGTTGCCGGCGAAGTGATAGGGCAGGAGCGCGGCGAGCGCGGCCGCGTCGGCGCCGCCGGTGCGGGCGATGGCGGCCGGCGCGTCGTCGCCGTAGACCCCGACGGCGGGCGTCTCGGCGGCGGCGAGCTCCACGTCGTCCATGATGACGTGCTTGTCGAGGTGGGCGCGGATCTTCTCGAGCAGCAACGGCAGCATCAAGAGGCGCAGGCGATCGGCCTCGGCGATGACGACGAAGTCGGCGAGCAGCTTGCCCTTGGTCGTCAGCATGGCGGCGTGGCAGCCCTGCCCCACCCCGAGCCGCTCGATGTCGTTCGAGACCATGCCGTGGAGGAAGCGGACGCGATCCTCGCCACGAAGATCGAGGACCCCGAGGGAGAAGCGACGGACCGAAGGCATGGGCTGAACGTAATTCAGCCGCCGGGCGGGCGCAATGCTGCCAGGCGGGCGCTGCGGCGCGCCTCGGCCTCGGCGGCGCGGCGGCGCTCCTCGTCGTCCTCGAGGAGCAGCGGCGGGATCGGGCGCGGCTTGCCCTCGTGGTCGATGGCCACGAAGGTCAGGTAGGCCTTGGTCGTGTAGCGGCGCGTGCCGGTGCGCGGGTTCTCGGCGTCGACGCGGACGCCCACCTCCATCGAGGTCCGGCCGACGAAGTTGACCTGCGCCTGCAGCCGCACGATCTCGCCCAGGTGGATGGGCGTGAGGAAGGTCAAGCCGTCGATCGACGCCGTGACCACGTTGCCGCCCGAGTGGCGCATGCCGGCGACCGAGGCGGCGATGTCGATCCACTGCATGACCTTGCCGCCGAAGATGGTGCCGAGCGCGTTGGTGTCGCCGGGCAGCACCAACTCGGTCATCTCGACGCGCGAGCTGCGCGGCGACTTCGCCGTCACGGCTGTGGTCATGGTTTGTCCCGGAACAGGACGGCCTTGAGCTCGCCCAGGCGGCGGCGCTCCTCCGCGGTCAAGGCGGGATGCTTGGTGGCGAGTGCAACGAATTCGGCGTGTAGCGCGTCAAACTCGGGACGCGCCAGCTTCGGTTGCCCCGACTGCGCGAAATAGGAATGCAGCTCCAAATACTCGAGATAGCCCTTCACCGGCACAACAGTAGCGCAAGCGCGGCGCCGAGGGCAGTGCCGGCGACGCACGCCCCGCTGAGCCAGACGCCCGCACGCCTGGCCTCCCGGAGCCAGAGCGGCCGGTGGGGCGAGGCCCGGCAGGGGCCGACGCAGTCGGTGCGGCGACAGTGGAAGCAGATGATTTTCCCAAGAGCGGCATTCGGGGCGACCATGTAACGCGGTTGAGCAACGCGCGTGCCGCGTGCTAAGAACCGGCGAGGCGCGCCATTCGGCGACCGTCACCGACGGCGCGACCCAACCAGGGAAAATGGATTCCTTTCTGTCACGTTCGCTACGTCACGCCAAAAGAGCGCAAGTTCCCGTGGTGCTCGTCGCCGCTGCCGTGCTGGCGCTCTTGCCGCGAACCGCCGCGGCGCGGCGCTACACGCTGCCCGAGCTGATCGCCAAGGTCAACGCGCAGTACCCCGGGGTGGAGGCGGCGCGCGCCGGGGTCGACTCCGCCGACGCGCAGCTGTCGCAGGCGACGCGGGCGTGGTGGCCGACCGGGCAGCTCACCTTCGGCATCACCGGATCGCCGGAGGTGCGGTGCATCGATCCGCTGACCGGAAAGCCGTGGACGCAGGGCGGCAACCAGCAGTATGCGCTCACCCACTGCCAGGCCACCGACGTGGTCGACCTGCGATCGGGCGAGCAGGTGCTGCCCTACCACGGCGTCGCCTTCAACCTCGGCGTCAACCTGGTGCAGCCGCTCTATACGTTCGGCAAGATCGAGGCGGCGCGGGCGGCAGCGCGGGCGGGGCTCGACGTGGCGCGCGCGCAGGTCGACAAGGATCGCGCGGACGTAACGTTCAACGTCACGCGCGCCTACTGGCTGCTCAAGTGGTCGCGCGCCGCCTCGGCGACGCTCGACGACGGCATCACCCGCCTCAAGGAGTGGATCAAGAAGATCAACGACGCGATCGACAAGGGCAAGGCGACCTACACGGAGAACGACCTGGTGCGCATCAAGCTCGCGCTCGACGCCGCCGAGCTGACCGCCCTCGACGTCGACAAGGCGCGCGAGCTCGGCCTCTCGGGGCTGCGCATGCTCACCGACGACGACGAGGCCGACATCGACGACTCGGAGCTGGACGTCACCGATCTCGGCGCCGAGCCGCTCTCGTTCTACGAAGACGCGGCGCGCACGCACCGGCCCGAGGCGCGCATGCTGTCGGCCGGCATGCAGGCCGCCCGCGCGAACAAGGCGCTGAACTTCGCCAACCTCCTGCCCGACCTCGGCCTGGCGCTGTCGTTCACCTACGCCTACGCGCAATCGGTCGACGATCCACAGAACGCCTTCATGAACCACCCCAATGCGCTCGGGGCCGGGCTGTCGCTGGTGCTGCGTTACAACCTCGACGTGCCCGAGCGGCTGGCCAACCACACCAAGGCGGTCGCCGACCAGCGCGCCGCCATCGAGCGGCGCAAGCAGGCGCTCGGCGGCATCTACATCGAGATCGAAAACGCCTGGCTCGACGCGCGGGCGGCGCGACGGCGCTCGGAGCTGTTGGGGCACTCGGAGAAGGTGGCGCGCGGCTGGTACAACGCCGTCGACGAGAACCTGCAGGTCGGCGTCGCCGAGTCGCGCGACCTGGTGGACGCGGCGCGGAACTTCTTCGAGTTGCGCATGCGCCATCTCCAGTCGATCATGGACGTCAACATGGCGACCGCGACGCTCAGGCAGACAGCGGGTGTGCTGGCGCCTTGAGCCGCATAAGAATGAACGGAGAGGTCGAACGTCGAATGATCATGCGCACGCTCGCAATCGTGATGTGGATGGCCGCGCCGGTGCTGGCGCTGGCGGCGCCGGCAGGGCCGATGACCACGCTCAAGCAGAAGAACGGCGAGGTCGAGAAGCTGCTGCACCAGAAGGTGGAGAAGGGCTCCCCGGCCGAGGCCAAGCAGAAGGACGAGATCAAGCAGCTGGCCGCCACGCTGCTCGACTACGACGAGCTGGCGCAGCGGTCACTCGCGGCGCACTGGGACAAGCTGACGCCGGCGCAGCGCACCGACTTCGTGGCCACGCTGCGCGAGCTCATCGAGCGCAACTACGTAAAGCAGCTGCGCACCAACCTCGACTACCAGGTGCAGTACCGCAACGAAGAGAACGAGGGCGCCGAGGCGACGGTGACGACGCTCGTGAAGGTCAAGTCGGCGGGCCGCAACAGCGACGCCGAGATCGTGTACAAGATGAAGAAGGATCCTGACGGCTGGCGGGTATGGGACGTCGTCACCGACGAGGTGAGCCTGGTGCGCAACTACCGCACGCAGTTCAACAAGATCATCACCGAGCAGTCGTACGACGCGCTCATCAAGAAGATGAAGTCGAAGCTGAAGGACGCCGAGTAGCGGCGCACATGGGCACGCTCGCCCAGGCGTTGTGCCCGTTGGTCCCGCTCGCGCTGCTGGCGGGCTGCACGCAGACGCGCTCGACGGTGCTGCCCTACCCCATCCCGCTCGAGCTGTCGGGCCCGGGCGGCGGCCTGCTGGCGCGCGCCACGGTCGGTGGGACCACGGCGCCGTTTCCCATGGTGGTCGACACCGGGACGATCCTGACCACCTTCGACGACGGCTCGGGGCGCGTGCGCGCGCTCACCGGCGATCTGGCCGTCTACGGCATCGACGGCACCGGCGCGGCGATCCCGCGGCTGAGCATCTCCGACGTCCAGCTGTTCGAGGGGCCGCTCGGCGCGCTCGGCGTGGGGGCGGCGGCCACGCCCGTCGGCGGCGTGCTCGGCGGCGACAACCTGTCGCGCGTCGCCGTCTCGTTCGACTATCGCGGCGCGGCGCCCACCATGACGCTGACGGAGAACCTCACCGGCTGCAACTGCGAGCTGGCGCCGTCGTGCGACCGCCAGGACGCCTGCTACGCGGTGCTGCCCTTCACGCTCGCCGGAGGGCAGGACACGACGCTGCAGGGGCAGACCCGCATCACCATCGGCCAGGACCAGTACACCTATCCGCCGACGCGCGTGCTGCTCAATGCGTGCCTGGAGCCGTTGCCCGATCCGGTCGAGACGCACGCCGTGCGTGCAGCCGGGCGGCACCTGCCCGGGCAATCCGGCCTACGTGCCGTCGGGCCTCGACGTCCAGCTCCTCGTCGCCAGCGGCTTCCCCGGCATGGCGCTGTCGGCGAACGCCTACGATCGCCTGCGCGGCGCGGGCGCGGCGGCGGCGCTGTTGGCCGGTCCGCTGACGACGCTGCACCTCGTCGATCCTGCCGACGAAGGCCCGGTCGGCGCCGGCGTGCCGGCGGCGCAGACGACGCTGGGCAGCGCAGCAGCCGGCGGCAACGTCGGCGCCTCGCCGCTTGGCGCTGGTGTCGGGCAAGGAGCCGTTCTTCGGCCCCTGCGCGTCGCTGGCGCGCTCGCGGCGCATCCGGCGGGCGTACATCGCGGCGACGCCGGCCGACGCCGACTACGAGCGCCAGCATCCGGGGCAGTGCTCGGGCGAGCACTGCTGCCTCATCGACAACGCGCGCCCCTGCTTCGGCGCCGGCGGCGACTACGCCAAGCAGTGCAGCGACGCGACCAACGGCGCCACGATCTGCAACGACTCGAGCAACGACACGCCGGCGGCGGCGGTGGTCGAGCTCAAGTCGCCGCTGCCGATCTACGTCCTGCCCGACGTGACGCCGCTTCTGGTCGGCATCAACGCAGACGTTCGGCCGACGGTCGCCACCGTCGACGGCGTCATCGGCACCGCGGTACTGGCGCAGCTGGTCGCCACGGTCGATTATCCAGGCAGCCGCTTCATCGCGCAGTGCGTGCGCGAGGACGACTGTGTCGCCTATCCGCGCCTGTCGCTGCCGTCGATCGCTCGACTGCGGCTTCTGCGCCGGGCCACGGGATCTCAAGCTCTGTCCGAACCTGCCGGGGATGCGCGCGTGCCCACCGGCGCCGTGACAGCTACCGAGGCGATTCCTCCTGGGCGCGAACTACTGGTCGCGCGCGGGCGGGCCGCGCATGTGGGAGCGCTTCGACGAGGCCACGGTGCAACAGGAGCTGCGCGCGCTAGCGGACGCCGGGCTCGACTGCCTGCGCATGTTCGCGTTCGCGCCCACCATGATGCCGCAGCCCCCCGCGGTCGACGGCGCGGCCCTGGCGGCGATGGCGCGCTTCGCCGACCTGGCGCACGAGGCCGGCTTGTCGCTGCTGCCCACGCCGCTGGTCGGGCACATGTCGGGCGAGAACTTCGGCTTTGTCGGTCAGGGCGAGCGCTCGCTCTATCGCGACACCGAGCTGCGGGCGTGGCAGACGGCGCTGGTGCGAGGCGTCGTCGGCGCGCTCCGGGACAAGCCGAACGTGGCGGCGTGGATCCTGACCAACGAGATGCCGCTGTGGGCCGGCGCCGCGCCGCCCGACGACATCGTCGACTGGGCGCGCGCGCTCGCCGCCGTCGTGCGCGACGCCGACGGCACACGCCCGCTCGGCAGCGGCGACGGCATGATGGCCGGCTGGCCGACGCGCGCGCTCACCGGCGTCCTCGACTGGGTGGGGCCGCACGTCTACTACGGCGACGTCGATCCGCTGCGCCACGCGTTCAACACCGACTTCGTGCTCGCGCGCGCGCGCGCCCTCGGCCGGCCGGTCGTGCTCGAGGAGTTCGGCGCGTCGTCGACGCAAGCCGGCGAGCTCGAGCACGCCGCCTATGTGCGCGAGTCGGTGCTGACCGCGCTCGCCGCCGGGGCCGCGGGCGCGCTGGTCTGGTGCGCCAGCGACTTCGACCGGGCCACGCTCGGCGAGGAGGTGCCCTACAGCCACCACGCCTTCGAGCTCGGCTTCGGCCTCTTGCGCGCCGACGGCAGCGACAAGCCGGTGTGCGCCGAGCTGCGCGCGCTGCGAGCGCTCGTCGACGCGGTCGATTTTCCCACGCTCGCGCGGCCACGGGCGCGGGCGGCGATGGTGGTGCAGCGACTGGGTCGACCGCGCCTTCCCGTTTTCGTGGGAGGACAAGGGCGGCCTGCGCCGGGCGCTCTTGCAGTCGTACGTGCTGGCCGCGCAGGCGGGGCTCGACGTCGACGTCGTGGGCGAGGACGATCCGCTCGACGGCTACGGCCTTCTGCTGGTGCCCTCGACGCAGAAGCTGCGCGTGCCGACGTGGCACAAGCTGGAGGCGGCGGCGCGCGCCGGCGCGACCGTCTACTGGTCCTACTTCTCCGGCGAGAACGAGTTCCATCAGGGCGCGTGGTGCCCCAACTTCACCGCGCTCACCGGCCTCCATCACCGGCTGCGCTACGGCTGCTTCAATCTCCCCGGCGACCGCTTCACGCTCAAGGGCCAGGCGGTGCTGTCGGTGCCGACCGGGCAGCAGCACCACGCGGCGCCGCAGTCGCTGGCGCGCCTGCCGATCGAGCCGGCCGTGCCCGGCGTCGAGTCCCTCGCCGTCGACGGCGAGGGGCGGCTCGCGATCGCCGAGCACCGGCTCGGCCAGGGGCGCGTCGTCTTCTGCGCCTACCCGCTCGAGCGCTACCTCATGGCGCGCCCCGACGGCTCGACGCGCGACGCCCACCGCATCTACCGCCTGCTGGCCGACGAGGCAGGTCTCGAGCCCAGCTACGAGACGCACCATCCCGACGTGCAGGCGCGCGTGCTCCATGCCGGCGCCGACGACCTCGTCATCGTGCAGCACCGCGGCTGGTCCCCCGCCGTCGACGACGCCAGCGAGCTGCCGCGGGAGGCCGAGCTCGTCTATGACCGAGGAAACCCGGCGCCGGACGCTTTCGGGCCCAAGGGCGCGCGCGTCTGGCGCCTGCGCAAGGTCCGGGTAGATCTGCTCAGCCGAGGTCGGCGCCGAGCGCGGCCAGCGCGCGGGCGAAGCCGGGGAAGCTGGTAGCGACGTTGCGGGTGTCGCGGATCAGCGTCTCGCCGGCGGCGCCGAGCGCGCAGACGGCGCCGGCCATGGCGATACGGTGATCGCCGTGGCTCTCGACGACCCCGCCGCGCGCGCCGCGTCCGCCGCGCACCGTCAGCCCGTCGGCATGCTCCTCGACGTCGACTCCGAGCGCGCGCAGCATCGCCGCCGTGGCGGCGATCCAATCCGACTCCTTGACGCGCAGCTCGGCGGCGTCGGCGATGCGGGTCTCGCCGTCGGCGTGCGCGGCGACGGCGGCCAAGAGCGGCAGCTCGTCGATGGCGCGCACCGTCAGCGCTCCGGCGATGCGGATGCCGACGAGCGCGCCGCCGGTGCAGGTCGAGATCGGCGACCGGCTCGCCGCCCACCAGACGCTCGTCGGACACTTCGATGCGCGCGCCCATGGCGCGCAGGGCGTCGAGGACACCGGTGCGGGTCGGGTTGACGCCGACGCCGCGCACGACGACGCGGCTGCCCGGCACGACCGCGGCGGCGCCGAGGAGGAACGCCGCCGACGACAGGTCGCCGGGGACGACGAGGTCGCGCGCGGCGAGCCGTCCGTTCCAGCCGCGCGGGTCGATGGTGACCGCCAGCCCGTCGACCGACGAGCGGCGCCCCCAGGTGCGCCAGCATGCGCTCGGTGTGATCGCGCGAGCGCTCGGGCTCGACGACGGTGGTGGCGCCGTCGGCGGCCAGCGCGGCGAGCACGATGGCCGACTTCACCTGCGCCGAGGCGACGCGCGACTCGTAGCGGATGCCTACCAGTCGCCCGGGCGCGGCGGCGATGGCCAGCGGCGGATAGATCTCGTTGGGCTTCTTGCCGCTCTGGCCGGTGATACGCGCGCCCATCTGCGTCAGCGGCTCGACGACCCGCTTCATCGGCCGCGCGTGCAGGTACTGGTCGCCGACGAGGCGGGAGGCGAACGGCCGCGACGCCAACAGACCGGCGAACAGGCGCATCGAGGTGCCCGAGTTGCCGCAGTCGAGATCGCCGGCGGCGGCGGCGAGGCCGTCGAGCCCGCGGCCCTGTACCTCGACGACCCCGGCGCCGGCGTCGCGGATGGCGACGCCGAGCGCGCGCAGGACGCCGATGGTCGAGCGGTTGTCCTCGCCGCCCGAGAGGCCCCGCACGGTGGCGTGGCCGTCGGCGATCGCGGCGAACAGGACCGCGCGGTGGCCGATCGACTTGTCGCCCGGCACGGTCACGTCGCCGCCGAGCGCGCGCGCCGGTCCGCGCACGCGCAACGTCTCGATCTCGCCGCTGCCCGGCGCGCTCACGGTTGCGCCGCCTTGCGCGGCCCGAGCGACTGCATCTGCTCCAACCGCGTCACCAGCTGATCGACGCGGGTCTCTGCCAGGCGATACGCCACGTGCACCTCGCTGTCCTTGGCGACGACGACGAAGGGCTGGATGAACGGCACCAGCCCGAGCAGGCGAACGGTCGCCTGCGACTTGAGCTCACCGGCGCGCTGCTTCATGGTCTTTTGCAGCGTCGCCGCCTCGATCGGTCCGTGCGCGCCGGCGACGATGCCGACGTCGAAGCCGTCCCCGACGGCGAGCGAGACGCCGAGCCAGTCGAGATCGGCAGCGCTGTCCCAGTTCTCGGCGCGCAGCCGCTCGCGCAGCGGCTGGGTGGGAACGATCGCGGCCATGATCGCCGGGCGCCCCAGCTTCGCCGTCGGCGCCCGGCCGAGCGCGTCGCGCAGCGGCTTGTCGGTGGCGGCGGTACGAAAGCCGTCATCCTCCTTCTGCGCCACGTCGCACACCCGGCGCACCAGCGCCCGCGAGCCGAACGCGAACAGCGCCGGGCTGATCCGCACCAGCGCCTCCGCGGGGCCGTCGACCAGCGCGGCGCCGTGATACTCGCCCTCGACGCCGCCGGCGAGGTTGGCCTTCAGCTTGTCCCAATCCAGCGACCCGCGGGCCACGATCGCCGACTCGGCGTCGGGCGTGCCTGCCCTGTAGACGGCGATGGCGAGCGCGTTCACCTGCGCCAGCGGATCCTCGCCCAGCTGCGCCAGGCGCGCGCGTCCCGCGGCGGGCATCAGCGCGATGAGCCGCCGCGCCGTCGGCCACTCGTCGAGCTGCGTGACGTCGATGTCGACGACCGCGTCGGCGCCCGACGGCAACAGCGCCAGCAGGTCCTCGCCCACCGGCCGATCGGTCGCCGGCGGGCCGGGATGCGATCGTCCCGCCGCAGCCGGCGGCGATGAGCGCGATCAGCGCCAGTCGCGTCATCGCATCACGCGCCCGCGGCCGTCACCGGCACGCGCCACCAGCGCCTCGATCGCGCCCGCGTCGCCCGCGTCGACGGCGCGCCGCAGCGTTGCCAGCTCGCCGGCGTAGGCGTCGATCGCTTCCAGCAGCGCCGCGCGGTTGGCCACGAAGATGTCGCGCCACATGGCCGCGTCCGACGCCGCGATCCGCGTCGTATCGGCGAAGCCGCCGCCCGACAGCCCCGCGACCTCGTCGGCGACGGTGCCGACCGCCGCGGCGAGCGCGAACGCGGCCGCGTGCGGCAGGTGGCTCACCCACGCCATCGCACGATCGTGCGCCGCCGGGGTCATCGTGCGCGTACGCGCGCCCGCCGCCGTCCACAGCGCCGCGCACGCCGCGCTCGCCTCCTCGGAGGTGCGCCTGCCCGGCGTCAAGAGCGCCAGCTTGCCGCGAAACAGCCCCGCGTCGGCGGCGGCCGGGCCGCTCTTTTCGGTGCCCGCCATCGGGTGGGCGCCGCAAAAGCGCGCCGCGTCCGGAAGGTGCGCCTCGGCCGCGGCGACCACGTCGCTCTTGGTCGAGCCGACGTCGGTGACGAGGCGCGCCGCGGCGACCGCGCCGGCGATGGCCGCGAACAGCTCCGCGCTCGCGCGCACCGGCACCGCGACCACCACCAGCTCGGCGCCGCGCGCCGCGGCGGCGGCGTCGGCCGCCACCTCGTCGACGAGCCCACGGGCCCGGGCCGCCGCTGCATGGGCGGCGTCGCGATCGAAGCCGACGACGCGCTCGACCACGCCGGCGGCGCGCAACGCCGCCATCAGCGACCCGCCGACCATGCCGCAGCCGAGTAGCGCCGCCCGCCCGAGCTTCACCGGAGCACCTGCCAGGTGTCCCTCGCGCTCACAAGACTTCCTCGATGGCGCGCACCAGACGCCCGTTCTCCTCGCTCGTGCCGACGGTGATGCGCAGGTGGTGCGGCAGACCGTAGCCGTTCATCGGCCGCACGATGACGCCCCTTTGCAACAGCGCGCCGTAGAGCTGCCGGCCGTCGCGGGCGCCGACGCCGACGAGGATGAAGTTGGTCTGCGAGGGAAAGACCGCCAGCCCGAGCTTGGCGAGCACCGCCGACAGGCGCGGCAGCTCGGCGTCGTTGCCCTGGCGCGCGCGCGCCACGTGCGCGTCGTCGTCGAGCGCCGCCAGCGCCGCCGCCTGCGCCGGCGCCGCGACGTTGAACGGCAGGCGGATGCGATTGACGAAGTCGTTCAGCTCCGCCGACGCGATCATGTAGCCGACGCGCAACCCCGCCAGCCCGTAGACCTTCGAGAAGGTGCGCAGCGTCGCCAGGCGCGGACGACGCGTCAGGTACTGGCGCGCATCGGGATAGTCCGCCGCCGCTGCGAACTCGAAATA
This sequence comes from uncultured delta proteobacterium, assembly GCA_963816965.1. Taxonomy (GTDB): domain Bacteria; phylum Myxococcota_A; class Polyangia; order Palsa-1104; family Palsa-1104; genus JAQBQH01. Next base: position 181,425 of record CAWFMP010000004.1, on the reverse strand, counting down.
GGCCTCGTCGGCCACCAGCAGCACCCGCGCCGGCAGCTCCTCCACCAGCCGTTCGAACGCGACGCGCGGCAGATAGGCGCCGGTGGGATTGTTCGGATTGGCGAAAAACAGGATCTTCGTGCGCGGCGAGATCGCGCCCAGGATGGCGTCGACGTCGTAGGCCAGGCTCGCCGCCGTCGGCGCCTCGCGGAAGGGGCGCCGGTTCTTCTGCGCCGCCAGCTTGTAGGCGATGAACGAATACTGCGGCGCCACCACCTCGTCGCCCTCGGCACAGAAGGTCTGCACCAACAGATCGATGATCTCGTTCGACCCGGCGCCCACGAGGATCTGCGCCGCGTCGACGCCGTGGCGCGCCGCCAACTTCTGGCGCAGCGCGAACGAGCCGCCATCCGGATACAGGTTCGCCGTCGCCAGCGCGGCGCGCGCCGCCGCCACGCCGAGGGGCGACGGCCCGTAGCGGGTTCTCGTTCGACGCCAGCTTGATGGCGCCGCCCGGCCCCCAGGCGCCGCCGAGCTCGCGCTCGAGCTCCTCGATGGGCTTGCCCGGCTCGTACGGCGCGATGCCCGCGATCGCCGGCTCGACCAGCTCGTCCTTCAGATTGCCCACCGCTACTCCTCCGGCGTTCCGGCGCGCGGATACGAGCCGAGCACCTTGACGAACTGGCAGCGCGACTCCAGCGCATTGATCGCCGCCTGCACCGAAGGCTCGCCGGCGTGTCCGTCGACATCGATGAAGAAGACGTAGTCCCACAGCTTCTTGCGTGACGGTCGCGACTCGATGCGCGACAGATTGATCCCCGCGTCGGCGAGCGGCTGCAGCACCTTGAAGAGCACGCCGGCTTCGTCCTTGAGGCTGAACAGGATCGACGTCTTGTCGCGCCCGGTCGCCGGCGCCGGCTCGCGACCGATGACCAGGAAGCGCGTCACGTTGCGCACCTCGTCCTCGATCTTGCGGTGCGCGATCTTCAGATCGTAGAGCTGGCCCGCCAGCTCGGAGGCCACCGCCGCCGCCACCGGGTCGTCCTTGGTCAGACGCGCCGCCAGCGCCGTCGAGGCCACCTCGATCTGCGGGATGTTCGGCAGGTTCGTCGATAGCCATTGCCGGCACTGTCCGAGCGCCTGCGGATGCGAATAGATCTTCTGGACGCCCTCGAGCGTGCCCGAACGCGTGAGCAGGCACTGGCTCACCTGCATCGCGATCTCGGCGGTGATGCACAGGTTCGAATCGGACAGCATGTCGAGCGTCGACGGCACCGCGCCGTCCGTCGAGTTCTCGATCGGCACCACGCCGAGGTCCGCCAGCCCCTTCTCCACCTCGGTGAAGACGCTCGCCACCGTCGCCGCCGGCACGTAGCGCGCCGACAGGCCGAAGCGCGTGCGCGCCGCCATGTGCGTGAACGTCGCCTCGGGCCCGAGGAAGGCCACGCGCAGCGGATGCTCGAGGCTCAGGCAGGCCGAGATGATCTCGCTGAAGACCGGGCGCAGCGCTTCCGTCGGAAACGGTCCCGAATTGGCCTGCTGCAGGCGCTCGAGGATCTGGCGCTCGCGCTCGGGCACGTAGAAGGGCTGCTTGAGCTGCGCCTTCAAGGTGCCCACTTCCTGCACCAGTCGCGCTCGCTCGTTGAGCAAGCGTACCAGCTCGTCATCGAGCGCGTCGATCGCCTGGCGAAGCTCTGGCAGCTTCATTCGCTTCGCCCGGCAAGAGCGCGGCCCCACGGGCCTCGCGAATCCGACGATCGACAGCGCTCGCTGCGCTCGCTCATGGGCGCTATACTACCCGGAACATGCCTGGCAGCAATCTCCTCGCGCACGGTTACTTCATCGCCTTTGTGACCATGTTCGTCGGCGGCTTCCTCACCAGCCTCACGCCGTGCGTCTATCCCCTCATTCCCATCACCGTGTCGCTCTTCGGCGCGCGCGGCGAAGACGTGCCGCGCTCACGCGCGATGACGCTCGCCGCCTGCTACGTCGGCGGCATCGGCGTCATGTACGCCTCGCTCGGCGTCGGCTTCGCGCTGGCGGGCAAGGCGTTCGGCACCTTCATGGCGAACCCGTGGGTCATCGTGCCCATCGCGGTCGTGTTCGTGGCCATGGCGGCGTCGATGTTCGGCGCCTTCGAGCTCAACCTGCCGCCGGCGCTGGCACACGCGCCTGTCGTCGGTGGGCGGCAAGGGCTACGGCGGCGCGTTCGCGCATGGGCCTGGTCGGCGGCATCATCGCCGCGCCGTGCACGGGGCCGACGCTGCTGTCGGTGCTCGACCTTCGTGGCCACGACGCGCTCGGTGGCCATCGGCGGCTCGCTGCTGTTCACCTACGCGCTCGGCATGGGCGTGCTCTTCTTCGCCATCGCCGCGTTCGCCATCGCGCTGCCCAAGTCGGGCGCGTGGATGGAGGCGGTCAAGAGCATCTTCGGCGTGGTCATGATCGTCGCCGCGCTCTACTTTCTGCGCAACGTCGTCGCCGGCGCTGATGCACTACGGCCACCCGACGCCCGCGCTTCTTGCGGCATCAACATCGGGCTGGCGCTGGCCGGCCTGGCGCTCGGCGCGATCCACCTGTCGTTCCACGACGGCGCGGCCAAGGTGGTGCGCAAGACCGTCGGCGTCGCCCTGCTCGTCGCCGGCCTGTTCGGCGGCATCGCCTGGGCGCTGACGCCGAAGCCGCTGGCGTGGGTGTACGGGGAGAAGGCGGGCGATGGCGGCGGCGCGCGCCGCGCACAAGCCGGCGCTGCTCGACTTCTTCGCCGACTGGTGCATCCCGTGCAAGGAGATGGACGTCAAGACCTTCGCCAAGCCCGAGGTCGCGAGCGAGCTGGCGCGCTTCGAGCTCGTCAAGGTCGACTGCACCAACGATGACGACCCGGTCGTGCTCGAGGCGGTCAAGCGTTACGACGCCCAGACCCGCCCGACGGTGATCGTCATCGACAGCGACGGCAAGGTGGTCAAGAAATACGACGGCGTGGTCAGCGCCGCGGAGCTCGCCCCGCTGCTTCGTCAGGTCCACTAGCGAAGACCAGCGCCACCAGCGCCAGCGCCAGCGGGCCGCCGATGTAGAGCGGCGCCCGCGGCAAGAGCCAGAGGTCGACGCCGCCCGTGGCCGCCCATACCCCGGCCCCGGCGACGAGCACGGCCAGGCCGGCGACGAGCCGGCGGCGCAGCAGCGTCGAGGCGGCGGCGGCGACGGCGACCAGGGCGATGGCGCCGGCCACCAGATCGGCGTCTTCGACGTGGCGGCGCAGCGTCCAGGTGGCGCCGGCGGCGGCGAGGCAGGCGACGAAGGCGATGGCGGCGGCGCTTGCGCGCATGCTCATATCTTCTATCATCCGTCCGTGAGATTCGCGATCACCGCGCTCGGGGTCGTATCGCCGCTCGGCGTCGGCGAGGAGGCGTTCTTCGCCGCGCTCGACGCCGGCACGCACGCCGCCACCGTCGATGCCGGCGGCGTCCGCGCCGCGCGCATCGGCGACTTCGGCGCCAAGCAGCAGATCGCGCCCGGCTCGCTGCGCCGCCTGCCGCGGCTTTCGCAGATGGCCATCGTCGCCGGCAAGCAGGCGCTGGCCGCGGGCGCGCCGCCCTACGATTCGACGCGCATCGGCGTGGTCCTCGGCACCGGGCTGGGCACGCTCGACGAGACCATCAGCTTCATGCGCGGCTATCTCGCCGGCGGCCCCGAGGCGGCGTCGCCGCTGTTGTTCCCGTCGTCGGTGATGAACGCCGCCGCCGGCCAGCTCGCGCTCGAGTGCAAGCTGCGCGGCGTGAACTCGACGGTGAACCATCGCGACGCGTCGGCCCTCTCGGCGCTGACCATGGCCTGCGATCTGCTCGAGCTCGGCCGCGCCGATGCGCTGCTCGTGGGCGCCGTCGAGGAGCTGAGCGCCCCCGCCCTCGCCGGCTACGCCAAGCTCGGCGCCGGCGAGCTCGTCCTCGGCGAGGGCGCGGGCATGCTGCTCGTCGAGCGCGAAGCCGACGCGGCCAAGCGCGGGGCGCGCGTGCGTGCCTTCGTCGCCGGCCGCGGCGAGCGCGGCGACGATCGCCCGCGGGTGGGCTGGGGCCACGCCGATCGCTGGCCCGAAGCTGCCCGGGCGGTGCGCGAGGCCGCCGCGGGCCGCGGCATCGACGCGGTCCTGAGCGGCGCCAACGGCACCGCCTACGACGCGCGCGAGGCCGCCGCCGTGCGCGAGGGTCTGGGCGCCGCGCCGCCGGCGACGTCGATCGTCGCGCAGATCGGCGAGTCGTTCTCGTCGGCTGCGCAGCGCCTCATCGCCGCGGTGCACGCGCTCGAAGCCGGCGGCGCCGGGCGCGTGCTCGTGCCCGCGTTCGCCCAGGGCGGCGCCAACGTCGCCGTCGTCCTGGAGCGCGCCTGATGTCGCGCAGCCGCCGCGCCCCGCGGGCGACGACGGCGGCCGCCCTGCCGCGCATCGTCGAGCGCAAGCCGCGCCGCGGCGACGCCCACCCGCTGTCGCCGACCGCAGATCCGCGAGTTCCTGCGCGCGCTGCCGAGCCGACAGCTCGACGGCCTGCGCCGCGTCGAGCTGCGCGCGCGCGTCGACGACGTGGGCAGCCCGTTCGCCATCTACCGCCGCGAAGAGCGCGACATCATCCTCTACTCGCTCCCGCCGGACGAATGGTGGATGTCGTCCCTGGACCGCGATTGCGCGCGCGAGCTGCGCCGCGCCGGCGCCACCGTGGTGCGCCATCGCCACGGCGTCTCCATCCACTTCACCGACGGCGGCATGGACCGTTTCATGCGCGACGTGCTGGCCCACGAGCTCGGCCACCACCTGCGCAACCAGACCGTCGCCCGCTACCCGCGCGTCGCCCGCACCGCGGACGAAGAGGCTGTCGCCGACCTGCACGCGCGCCGCACCCGCGCGCGGCTCAATTTACCGTGACCAGCTCCGAGCCGTCGCGGCCGCAAAAGCTCGCTTCGAGATCGTACTTGGCCGCGCACACCGGGCAGATCTTGCCGTCACCGTGAAAGTGCACGGCGCCGGCCGCGCGTGCGGCGCCGCCAGCCGCCGTGTCCGCCTCGTCGACGTGCACCCCACCCTCGGCGTGCGACGCGTGCCACAGCGGCAGCGGCACCAGCTCCTCGGCGTCGACCGCGCAGAAGCGCGTGCCCGCGTCGTACACCCGCCGACAACGGGGACACTTGCCGCCCGGCGCCGCGCGCCCTGCCGGTCCACCCGTGGTCGTCGCCACCAGCTTGCACGCGTCGGCCGAGCAGAAGCTCGTGCCCGCCGGATAGCCGCGCCCGCACGCCGGGCAGGCGAGCGGCAGCGCGCCCGCGGAGGCGCGCTCGGCCACGCCGACGCGCGCCGCGCCGGAGCGTAGCCACCAGAACACGGCACCTGCCGACGCTGCGAGCGCGACCAGAGCGATCCCCAGCCACACCAGGGCGCTCGAGCCGGCTGGTAGCTGCGGAGCCGCTCCAACGATGCAGAGTGCGACCATGATTCGCCGCCGAAAAAAGAGGATACCAAGACGGTGCCCAGGCGGTCAACGCACCCCTTTCGTGCTAGGTTTCGCGGCGCCCATGAGCCACAGAGCGCGGCAATGATGATGCCGAAGAGCGACGGGCTGTACCTCGGAAGCAAGGGTCGGACCGCCTCGCGCCGCTGGCTCCGCCGCACCGCCCTCGTGCTGGCCGCCGTGTCCTTCTGTGTGCTGGTCGGCTACTTCATCTTCCTACGTATGACCCGCATCGACCCACCGCGCATCGACCCGGCGGTGCGGGCCGCCGCCGAGCTGCCGCTCGAGGTGCGTGGTCCCCGCGCCTACGTCGGCGAGAGCTGGCTGGGCCGCGAGCGCGGCATCTGGGAGGCGCACCTCACGGGCGAGCCGTACGCGCTCGGCTGGGCGCAGGGCCGCCTGGGCAACCGACTCTTCCTCGAGACCGAGGACTACATGTTCGGCGAGATGGCGCGCTACGTGCCGTCGAAGATCGCGCTGTGGCTCATCCGCGCCGGCGTGCGCTTGCGGTACCGGCATGTAGGCGATCTCCTGCCACCGGACCGTGCCGAGGAGATCGCCGGCCTGGCCCGCGGCGTCGACGACCTGCACTCGCGACTTTCTGCCCATCTACCACCGTCTGGTCTTCTACCACGCGCTGCACGACATCACGCAGGGGCTCGAGCACTCGCCGCTGCTCGGCTGCACCGCGTTCGCCGCCAGCGGCCCGGCGTCGACGAACGGCCACCTCATCATCGGGCGCAACTTCGACTTCGAAGGGCCGGAGATCTTCGACCGCGAGAAGGCGATCCTGTTCTTCAAGCCGCGCGGCAAGATCCCGTTCGCCTCGGTGGCCTGGCTCGGGATGTCGGGCGTCATCACCGGGCTCAACGCCGACGGCATCTTCGTCAGCATCAACGCCGCGCGCAGCGACGACAAGGGCGGCGAAGGCATGCCCGTCGAGATCCTGGTGCGCGAGATCATGGAGCAGGCCAAGTCGATCGACGACGTCATCGCGCTGGTGAGAAAGACGCCGGTGATGGTCCCCGACTTCTACCTCGTCGGCGACGGCAAGACCGGCGAGTCGGCGGTCATCGAGCGGACGCCGCGCCGGCTCGAGGTGCGCCGCTCCACCCGCACCGACGGCACGATCCTGCTCGCCAACCACGCGCTGGCGCCGAGCTTCGCCGCCGACGCCGAGAACGATCGACTCAAGCGCTACCTGACCTCCGGCGCCCGCTACCGCCGCATGGAGGAGCTGGTGAAGCACTGGCGCGGTCAGATCGATCCCAAAAAGGCGCTCGAGATCCTGCGCGACAAGCGCGGTGCGGGCAACGTCGAGCTCGGCCTCGGCAACCGCAACGCGCTCGACGCGATCATCGCCACGCACTCCGTGGTCGTCGACGCCACGTCGCTGACCATCTGGGTCTCGACCGGCCCCCACCTGCTCGGCAAGTACGTCGGCTACGACCTGCGCAAGGAGCTGCTCGGGCAGGCGGAGGCGGAGCCGCCCGATCTGCCCGACGATCCGATCGCGCAATCGGACGAGTTCCGGCAGTACGTGCTGGCCCGCAGCGAGCTGGGCGCGGCCAATCGGCTCAAGAAGCGCGATCCGGAGCGCGCGCTCGAGGAGGCGCGCCGCGCCGAAGGGCTCGAGGAGAAGATGCCGGAGCCGCACCGCCTCATCGGCGACCTGTTGCGGGCGCAGGGCGACCGCGCAGGCGCTCGAACCGAGTACCAGCGCTTCCTCGCGCTGCAGCCGCCGTACCTCAAGGACATCGAGGACGTCAAAGGCATCCTCGACACGCTGTAGCCCGCCGCCAGTCGGCGCGAAACCGTCCGTCCCGCCCGGTCGTATACTTTTCGGGAGGACACATGAAGCCGCGAACCCTGCTCCTTGGATTGCTCGGACTGGCCGGTTGCAACGGGCCGGCCGCCGCGCACGCAGCGGAGGCCGCTCAGCCGACGCGCGCCGACAAGGTGGTGCACAGCGATGCCGAGTGGAGGAAGCTCCTCTCACCGCTCGCCTACGACGTCCTGCGCCACCAGGGCACCGAGATGGCCTTCACCAGCCCCTACTGGAACGACCACCGCAAGGCCATCTATCGTTGCGCCGGCTGTGGCCTCGTCCTCTTCAAGTCTGACGACAAGTTCGACTCCGGCACCGGGTGGCCCAGCTTCACCCGCCCCGCCACACCGGACGCCGTCGCCGTGCAGAAGGACGGCAGCCACGGCATGGAGCGCGACGAGGTCCACTGCCCGCGCTGCGGCGGCCATCTCGGGCACGTCTTCGAGGACGGCCCGGCGCCGACGGGCCTGCGCTACTGCATCGACGGCGCAGCGCTCAAGCAGGAGCTCGTAAAATGACTACGCTCATTGTGCGCAAACTGAGCGCAGTCATTTTCCCTGTTCTGACTGCAGTCATTTTTCTCGCCGCCCCGGCGCGAGCGGGAGCGGCCGAGCGCGGCGAGGCGATCTTCGCCGGCGGCTGCTACTGGTGCATGGAGACCGCATTCGAGGGGCAGCCGGGTGTCAAGGCGGTCATCAGCGGCTTCGACGGCGGCGGCGAGAAGAACGTGACCTACGAGCAGGTGAGCTCGGGCACGACCGGCCACGCCGAGTCGGTGCACGTGTTCTACGACCCGGCGAAGACCAGCTACGCCAAGCTCCTCGACCTCTACTGGCACAACATCGACCCGTTCTCCGCCGAGGGGCAGTTCTGCGATCGCGGCCATCAGTATCGCAGCGCCATCTTCTACCTGGACGACGCACAGAAGCAGGCGGCCGAGGCGTCGAAGCGCGCCGTCGAGCAGCAACTGAAGAAGCAGGTCGTGACCGAGATCGTGCCCGCGACCCGGTTCTGGGACGGCCCGGAGTATCACCAGGACTTCTACAAGAAGAACCCGGCTCGCTACTACTCGTACCGCGCCGGCTGCGGCCGCGACGCGCGCCTCCGTCAAATCTGGGGCGACCAGGCCGGCCACTCCGCCGTCCACTGACGCGTCAGTCGTGCGCCATGCTGGCGATGCGGTAGCAGCGCTCCCGAGCTTTGCCCGCGAGATCGAACGATTCGTGGTCGACCCCAAAGTCGGCGTCGACCACGAGCGCGTGGCGGTCGAGGCCGTGGACGCCGCCGGGCCGCACGAAGGGGCCGGCGCGCAGCTTCGACGACGACGGGCGCAATCCGCAGTGTCGGCGCCGCACCGGCCGGCTGTCGAGCTGCGGTCACAGCGCGCGTAACCTTCGTCATGCGCTCCCCCGAGAGCCGCGCCGGCGATCATCGGCGTGATCGGATCGGATCGGCGCTACCGCAGGACCAGCAGCAGCACGACGACGACGGCCGCGGCGACGGCGAGTACCAGGCCGGCGACGAGGAAGATCGTTCCGCGGCGAACGCCCTGCGGCTCCGCCTGCGCGCCCGGCGGCGCCATCGCCGGTACGCGATCGGTCGATGGCGCATGCCGCGACGGCTGCGACGACGCCACCACCACCTCCGCCGGCTGCGCCGCGCCGGTCTCGCCTCGCTGCAGGCGCGCGAGATCTGCGCGCAGCTCGCCAGTGTCGCGATAGCGATCATCACGCTTCTTGGCCAAGAGCCGCAGGATCACCTGGTCGAGCAGCGGCGGGATTCCGCGCCCGGGCGCCACCTGCGACGGCGGCGGCGGCATCGTCTTGAGGTGCGCCGTGATCATCTCGCCCGGCGTCTTGCAGATGAACGGCAGCGCGCCGACGACCATCTCGTAGGCGAGAATGCCGAGCGCGTACAGATCGCTGCGCCCGTCGAGCTGCGCGCCCATGAGCTGCTCGGGCGACATGTACTCGAGCGTGCCCAGCGTCTGCCCCGCCGCCGTCAGCGCCGGCCCCGCGGAGCCGCCCAGCCCTTCGCCCGAGACGATCTTGGCGATGCCGAAGTCGAGCACCTTGACGAAGTCCGGCGTGGGCCGCGACTCGAGGTAGATGTTCTCGGGCTTGATGTCGCGGTGCACGATGCCGTGCCCGTGCGCCTCGCCGAGCGACTCGGCGATGCCGTCCATGACGCCGACGAGCCGCTCGGGCGGCAGCGGGCCGTCCTGCGCCAGGATCGCGTGCAGCGAGCGGCCCTGCAGGATCTCCATCGCCAGATACATGAGCCCGTCGGGCGACTGATCGAAGTCGTAGACCTGCACCGTGTGCGGCGCCCGCAACAGCGACGACGCCTGCGCCTCGCGCTTGAAGCGCCCGACCACCTGCGGATCCTTCGCCATCTTGGCGTGCAGGACCTTGAGCGCCACCTTGCGGTTCATCTGCGTCTGCGTCGCGCGATAGACGGCGCCGAAGCCGCCCTCGCCGAGCTTGTCCTCGACGAGGTAGCGATTGTTGAGCAGCTTGCCGGTCAGATCGCCGTCGACGGCCGGCGGCGCGAGCTGTGACAGCGGCGTCGTCGCGGGCTTGGCGGGCGCGGGCCTGGCGGCCGCGGCCACCGGCTGCGGCGAAGCCACGGGCGGCGCCATCGCCTTCATCTCGGCGGAGCCGGGCGCGATCGTCGCCGCGAAGCTCATCGCCGACGAGACCGGCCCGCGCTTATCCGGCACCGCCTGCGACGCGGCCGGCTTGGACTCCGGCCCCTTGACCGCCGGCACGCTGCTCGATCCCTGAAACAGCGTCTTGGCGCCCGTCCGCACTGCCGCCTGCGGGATCACCGCGCCCGGCTGCTGCGTCCCGCATGCCCCGCAAAACCGCGCCCCCGCCTCGAGCGCGTTCCCACACTTGACGCACGTCATTCGTCGGCCTCGCTCAGAAGCTCCTGCGCTAGATCGATCCGCATTCCAAAGTTGTACCCCGACAGCGCGCGCGCCTTGTCCACGTAGCCGCCCGTGTTGACGGCCACGACGTGCCCGGCGGCGTCGAAGATCGGGCTGCCCGAGGTGCCGCCCGAGGTGAACGCCGAGTGCTGGATGAGCCGCAGCTCCTTGATGTCACCGGCGCGCCCATCGAGCGTCGTGATGCGGCCGACCACGCCCTCGACGAACGTCGCCTCGGGCGCGCTGACATCGGCGAGCCGTCCGGGAAAGCCGTAGGTGAACATCGGATCGCCCGTCGCCAACGCGTCGTACTCGGAAGCCGCCGCCAGCGTCACCTTCGCCGGCAGCCTGCCGTCGACCTTGAGCCAGCCGACGTCGGGCGAGATGACCGCGCCGCCCGGGACGAAGCCGCGCACGCGCCGCATGCGCTCGACCGGCAGCCGCACCCGCGCATCGCCGTTCTGCACCACGACGATCTGGCCGCCCCGCTTGCGCAGATCCTCGGCGGCGGCGACACAGTGCGCGTTGGTGACGAGACGATCGTCGGCGACGGCGAACGCGGAGCAGAAGCCCTCCTCCTGCCCCGACGGCGTATGCACCGCGACGAGCCAGATGGCGGCCCGGTTGGCCTTGGCAATGTCGGCGCCGCCCTTTGCGCCCGCGTGCTGCAGCTTGCCGCCGAGCTCGTCGAGCTTCTTCTGCAGCTGCGCGCGCTCGGCGTCGGACGCGGCGCGCTGCTGCTCCATGACCTTGACCATCTGCCGCCGCAGCGCCACGTCGGCGGGCGGCCGCAGGCGATAAGCCACCACCACGCCCCCGACGGTGACGACGAGCAGCGCCGCCAGCGCCACGACCACGACGCGCAGCCGCTCCGGCTCCCGCCGCGCACGCGCCAGCGCCTGCTCGATCATGAGCGCGACGGTCCTTTGCCCCACCTTGCCGCCGCCCGCGGTTCCGGGCGACGGCGGCCTGGCGTCGGGCTTGACGATCGTCGCCGGGATGGCGGGCGCGCCGCCCTCGTAGCTGACGCGGACGCGCGGCCCGCCGGCGCCGAACTCGATCTCCGCGCCAGGCGGCACCGGCGCCTTGCCCGCCACCGGTAGTCCGGCCAGACGGGTGCCGTTCGCCGATCCGAGGTCGTAAAGCCAGAGCTGCCCGCCGTCGATGCGCAGCTCGGCGTGCCGGCCCGAGGCGTCGCGGTCGCGCTCGGCGTCGAAGGCGACCTCGTTGTCGGGGTGGCGGCCCGATGCGGATCGGCGTCGGGCCGGCGTCGAGCATCAGCCGCTGGCCGGCGCGCGCGCCACCGACGATGTCGATCTGCAGCTTCACTGCGAAGCGGGCTCCGTGAAGCTGACCTCGCACAGCTGGCCCGACTCGACCTGCACCTCGCGATCGGCGAACGACGGCGCTCCCGGCGCGCGCAGCGACATCCGATGGTGCCCCGGTGGCAGACGCAGCTCGACGGCGCCCTCGCTGGTGCGCGCGCCGGTGTCGTGCCCGTCGGAGAGCACGGCCAGCCCCGGCTGGCGCGCAGCGACGCGGCAGCGCACGCCGTGACGATAGAGCGCCGCGCCGGTGACGATGCTGCCGAGGATGAGCCCGATGACCACGGCCATCGACATCAGCTCCATCGTCGGCTTGCGCGCCGCGTGCGCCGAGGCCGACGGCGACGCCACCACGCGATGCTCGGTCGTCGGCATCGACGGGGGGGCGAAGCCGTCGTAGCTATCGCTGGTGCTGGCCGCGACCGGCGGCGGCTCGGGATCGATGCGCCAGTGCGCGAAGGTGAGCGCGTCGTCGGCCGTCGCCTCGGGCAGCGCCTGCCCGTCGACGTGCGCGACGATGACCGTGATGTTGTCGGGACCGCCGGCGCCGTTGGCCATCTCGATGAGGATGCGCGCCGCCTCGGCCGGATCGTCGATCGAGCCCACGACCGCCGCGATCTCCTCGTCGCTGACGACGCCGACCAGGCCGTCCGAGCACATCATCAGCCGGTCACCGCGGCGCAGCTCGACCTTCGACAGCTGCACCTCGACCTCCTCCTGCACGCCGAGCGCCTGCAGGATGACGTTGGAGTGCTCGAAGAACCGCGCCTGCTCGACGGTGATCTGCCCCGTCTCGAGCAGCTGATTGACCAGCGACTGATCGCGCGTCACCTGCGTGAACGCGCCCTGCCGCCACACGTAGGCGCGCGAGTCGCCGACCTGCGCGACCAGGGCCGAGTCGCTCCACAGGTGCACCGCCGTCATGGTGGTGCCCATGCCAGAGCGGGCCAGGTTCTCGCGCGCCTCCTTGAAGATCCTGGCGTTGGCGTCGCGCGCCGCGCCGCGCAGCTTGCGCGCCAGGTGCTGGCGCTCGTCGTCGACGGTGCCCTCGGGTGCGTCGACCATGTGCTCGTCGAGCATCGTCGCCGCCAACGAGTCGATGGCCATTCCCGAGGCGACCTCGCCGGCCGCGGCGCCGCCCATGCCGTCGCAGACGACCAGCAGCGTGCCGCGCGGGCCGAGCGTGTGCGCCGCCAGCTTGTCGGGCTCGCGCGCGCCGTCGTCGAGCCGCACGATGACGAAGCTGTCCTCGTTGTGCTCGCGGATGAGCCCGACGTCGGTGCGCCCGCACAGGCGGACCTCGACAGCGCCGGGGGCGGCCTCGGTCGTCCCTTTGGGCGGAGCCGCCTCCTCGCTGATCACTTTGCCACCCCCATCGCCCTCAGGTCTCGTACCGCAGCAGTTGGTCGCCGATGCGCAACAGATCGCCGGGCTTGAGCTCGCGATCCGCGCGCACGCGCACGAAGGTGCCGTTCGACGAGCCCAGGTCCTCGAGGCGCGCCTTGGAGCCGACGCGTTTGACCGCGGCGTGTCGGCGCGACATGAACTCGTCGTCGGGGAAGGTGACGTCGCCCTCCTCGCGGCCGAGGACCAGCTCGGGGCGCGTCAGGTGCCACACGTCGCGCGCGGTGCCGGCGATGGTCAGCTGGCGCAGGCGCCCCCACGCCTCGCGCGGGGCCGAGCCGAAGATGCGCACGCCGTGCTCGACGAGCGACGGCGGGTCGCGCTCCTCGGGCGCCAACGGCTCGTAGCGCAACAGCTCCTTGCCGACGAGGAACGAGTCTCCCGGCGACAGCTCGCAGCTCTGCACGCGCACGAACACGCCGTTGACGCCGTCGAGCGGCCGCAGGATCACCTTGCCGCTCTGCACGATCAGGCGCGCGTGGCGCGACGCCAGGTAGGCATCGTCGGCGAAGTTGAGCGAGCCCTCGGTGCGACCGATGTCGAAGGTCTCGGCCGCGATCTCGATGGTGCGCCCGTCCGAGCCGTCGCGATTGACGGCGACCAGCGTGCCGTGCACCGGGCGGAGCTCGGGCGGCGGCGCCAGATCGGGCGTCGTCGTCGACGCGGACGGCGCGACGCGCGGCGCGGCGGGGCGCGCCTGCTGGATCAGATCGAGGCTCTGCGGCGCCGGCGCCATCGTCTGCGCAAAGGCGTCATTGGGCGGACCGTGCCCGTTGCCGCCGCCACCGATCACACCCGCGGCCGCCGCCGGCTGCGCGACGCGCGGCGCCGACGGCTGCGGCAGGTTGCGCGGCATCCCCGCGGGCGGCGTCGGCGTGACCGCCGGCGCGGCCGACTGCGGCACCGCCGCCATCGTGTTGGCGACGCCCATCGTGCCGACGCCCATCGGCTGCGCGGTCGCCGGCGGCACGTTGGCCGGCCCCGAGCCCGGCGCGGTGAGCGGCGCCGCGGGCGCGTTGCGTACCGACGGCGCGGCGGCAGCCCCGGGCGCCGACGGCGACAGGCGCTGGCCGCAGTGCTGGCAAAACGCGAAACCGACCGGCGTGCCCTTGCCGCACGCCGGGCAGATCGCCTTGGCCGCCTGCGCCGTGGCCGGCACCGCCGCCGGTGCCACTGCGCCTTCGGTCGCCGCGACCGTCGCCGCCGAGCCGAGCGGCGCCGCGGCCTTGGCCATCAGCGAAGTCCCGCACATCTTGCAGAAATTCATGCCGGGCGGATTGGACGTCCCGCACGCGCTGCAGGTCGTCGCCCCCGCCACCGCCGCCGGCTTCGGCGCCGGCGCCGCCTCGAGGCGATGGCCGCAATCCTGACAAAAAAGCGACCCTTCGCGGTTGACCTTCCCACAATGCGAGCAACGTGGCATCGCGCGCGTGACCTCTAACGTCAAAGGAGAATCGAGTTTACGGCCCTTTTCTTTCCCCTGGCCCTGGGCTAAACAACGGAGCCGCTTCTTCTTCCCAGATCATGAGAATACCAAGCTCAAGATTCCACATCAAGCCGACGGCCAGCCTATTAATTCTGAGCGCCGGCCTGTGGGTCGGCTGTGCGGCCGGGATCGCCCAGGCGCCCTTCCCCGCCCGCCCCGACACCGTGTTTCCCGGAGACCTGCTGGGCGGCTTCGACGGCCGGGTCATCGACGCCGCGAGCGGCAAGCCGATCGCGGGCGCCATCGTCCAGGCGAGCTGGGCCTTCGAGACGGGCCACGGACTGGTCGCCCCCGCCGGCGGCGCGGTAACTACCGTCGCCACCGACAACGACGGCCACTACACCATTGACCGCCTGGCCGATCTCCCCTCGGCGCGCGCCCGCGTCATCGGCGTGACCATCGTCGTCTATCAGCGGGGCTACGTCGCCTATCGCTCCGATCGTGTGTTCGACAACGCGCTCGGCGGCGCCCGCGCCCGCACCGACTTCGCGCAGCACAACAACCTGGCCAAGCTCGATCGCTGGACCAGCGCGCTGTCGCACGTCAAGCACGTGCGCTTCATCGGCGGCTCGGGCACGCTCAAGCGCGCGCTCGGCAACGAGGTGGTCGAGGCGAGCCTGGAGCTGAGCGCGGGTCCGCAAAAGCCGTCGCGCGCCGCCGCCGAGCCGCACCGGCCGCCGCTCGACGCGAGCCCCCTGCTCTCCCTCGACGAGCTGCGCGCCGTCACCGGCTACTCGGGCGACCTCACCGTCGAGAAGCTGGGCGATCTGCCGACGACGCCCACCTACGACAGCCTCCACTTCAAGGCCACCGGCAAGCCCGAGACCTCCGACGCCGCGCTGCGGGTCTGGAAGCTGACACCGGCCGGTGCCGACGCACGCTTCGCCAAGCTGCTCACCGAGGTGCCGCACGCCGAGCGCAAGGACGAGGTCGGCGATCACTCGCTGCGCGGCTTCGACGGTCGCATCGTCGCCGTCGCGGCGGTCGATCACGCCCATGGCGTGGTCATCGAGCTGACCTGCGGGCTCGATCAGTGCCGCGACGCCGATCAGGCGGCGGCGCTGTTGCGGCGGGTGCTGGCCCGGGCGGATCGCCTGGGGCAGCCGCTGGTGAAGACGACCGAAGAGCCGAAGCCGACCGAGCCCGCGCCGAGCGAGCCGCCCAAGGCCGAGGAGCCGCCGCAGAGCGAACAGCCGCCTGCCGAGGAGGAGAATCCATTCCAACTCAAAGAGCCGGAGCTCAAGCGATGAAGCGCGCCGCGTTCCTCCTCGTCCTGGTCGCCGCGCTTCCCGCGCACGCCTATCACGCGGCCACGCACGCGGGGCTGACGGAGCGCGCCGCGCTCGCCTCCTCGCTGCACGCGCGCCTGATCCAGCGCTTCGGTCGCGCGCTCGGTCTCTACGAAGCGCTCGCGCTCGACGGCAAGCCAGACGATTCGGCGCGGCGCGAGCTGCTGCGCCGTCTGGCGCAGCTCGATCCCGAAGGCGGCTACACGCCCGATCGCGGCCGCCTGAGCGCGCTCGGCTGGCTCGTCGCCGGCGCCGAGCTGGAGGGCGTCCCCGCCGAGCGCACGCGCAACCACTTCTACGATCCCACGCGCGGCCGTGGCCTCGACCAGGTCGACGGGGAGGCGCTGCGCACGCGCCTCAACGCCGCCGCGACCGGCGTCGGCTCGCGTGCGCGGCGTGTTCACCGGCACGACGTTCGACGGGTCGGGCATGGCCGTCGCTCGAATGGCTGCGCGCCGCCGACAACGAGTGGGGCCTGCCGCGGTTCTACGACGAGCTCGAGCGCAGCGCGGCGGCACCGACCGCCGCCGAGCGCGACGGAGCGCTGGCGCGCGCGCTGCTCGCCGCCGGCGCCGTGGCGCACATCGTCGAGGACGCGGGCGATCCGACCTTCGTGCGTGACGACTACCGCGTCGCCCTCGAGGCCGACGCCGGCCCGTACGAGCGCTTCGTCGTCGCCGAATACGGCCGCGTCGGCGTGCCCGGGCTCGGCGGTGCGCCGGTCGACAAGCCGCGCTTCGACGCGCTCCTCCATGACAGCGACGGCAGCGGGCTCGCGGATCGCACGCAGTCACGCTTCTTCACGCCCGGCACCCTGCCCGACAGCGACCGCTACGTGTACCCGCGCGCCACGCCCGGCAACGCGCTCGTCGGCTACGCCGGCGGCGTGGTGCCCCACCTCGCTCGTTACGAGCGCACGCCGCGCGGCATCCGCTGGTCGCTCGACGAGCGCTGCTTCGCCGATTATGCGCGCGTGCTGTTGCCCGAGGCCGAGCGCTATGCTGCCGGCGCCCTCGAGCTGCTCTTCCGGGGCCGCCTCGCCATCGCCGCCGCGCACGGTTCGGCGAAGATCAGCGCCCACGACGTCGCGCTCGGCCGCGGCACGCTCAGCGTCTACGCCGACGTCGGGGCGGGCGCGCGCCGCCTGGTGCTCACGCGCGCCGTCACCGGCGCCGGCAACGGTGAGGCGATCGCCGAGGTCGGCCTGCCCGCGGGCGCGCGCCACGTCGCGGCGCTGTTCCGTGGCGTCGATGCGGGCGGCGAGCCGCTGGTAGTCGTCCAGGAGCAGCCGATCAAGTAGGCGAGCGACCGACGGCGCCGCTCACCGCTGCCGGCGTCGCCAGGCGTCAATCGATCGTCTTGAGCTGCACGCGCAGGCGGGCCTTCTGCACCATGGGTGCCGCCTCGTCGGGAGCGACCGCCGCCGCCAGGGTCGCCAGGTTGAGCGCCCCATCGCCATCGCCGTCGCCCAGCCGCTCACGCGCCGCGTCGAGCCAGCGTGCGACCGCGGCGGCGTCGGCCGCGCGCGCCGCCTGGGCGTGCTGCGCCCGCGCCGCATCGTCGCCCGCCTCCTTGGCCGCCCGCGCCGCCTCCGCCGCGCGCTCGGCGCGCACCGGGCCCGCCGCCGTCGCCGCATAGGCGCGCGCCCAGCTGGCCGCCGCCGCCGCCAGGTGCCCCGAGCGTCGCTGCACCGCTCCGAAGAGCGCCCAGGCGTCGGCCGCGTCCTCATCGAGCGCCACCGCGCGCGAGAGCGCCGCCGCGGCGGCCGCCTCGTCGCCGTCGGCAAAGGCGCGCTCGGCCGCCTCCAGGTGCCAGGCGGCCGCGTCGGGATCGATCTTGAGCGCCGCCCGGGTCTGCTTGTCGCGCGCGCGCTCGTCGACGCCCTCCTCGTCGAAGACGTCCTTGAACTCGCCGTCGCGATCGACGAGCAGCCCCTCGCGCGCCATCACCACGGCCAGGAACTTCTCCAGCGTCGAGCCGACGACGATGGCCGCGCCGTCCTCGCCCCACGAGCGCACCCGCCCGTCGCCGCCGAGCTCGAGCGCGCCCTCGGGCCACTCGCCGAGCCGCACGCCGCCGCCGCCGCCCGGAAGGTCGCGGAGCTCCTCCAGCGGGACGATGGCGATGGTGTCGGCGAACAGGCGTACACCGTCCCACGAGCGATAGAAGTCGGCGAGCTGCGGCGGCAACGCGCGCGCCGCCAGCCGCGCGACGTCGACGGCCTCGCCGACGTCGTGTACGCCAGTCGGCGTACTTACCGAGCTCGACGCGAAAGCGATCGAAGAACATCCAGCCCTAGGGCGCCGCGCGGCAGCGCACGTACGAGCGATCGTGGATCTTGCGCTCGGCGTCGCGCAGCGTGCGCGCCGTCGCCGCGTCGGGCTTGGCGCCGGGCGGCGCCAGCTCCCACGCGCGGCACAGCGCCCAGGCACAGTCGCTCCACGACCGTTGGGCACACTGCGAGTTGCCGAAGCTGACCAGCGCCGACACGAGCTTGTCGCGCACCCGCGTGTGGGCCGGCGTCCCGTCGGTGGTGTCGTCGAGCAGGCGCATCGCTTCGTCGAGCGCCTTCTTGTCGCCGATGCCGATCTTGACGATCGCCGCCGACGCCAGCTTCTCGTCCTCCGGCGCGCGCACCGCCAGCTTGCGCAGGCGTCGCGCCTCGCGTTGGCCGGATCGAGCTCGAGCGCCTGATCGAGCTCGCTCTTGGCCTCGAGATACTTGCGATCGCCGAGGAGCGTGCGCCCCTGCCGCAGGTGCGCATCGGCCTGGCGCGAGATGCGCGCGATCGCGTCCTTGCCCGGCGCCTGCACGGGCGTCGGCTTGCGCGCGAGGAAGACGACCATGAGGATCAAAAGGATCAGCGTCGCCGCCGCTCCGCCGGCGAGCGCGAGGAACTGGTTGCGCGGAATGTCCGCGGTCACCGCGCTGGTACCGTGGAGCGTATCGCCCTCGACGCGAAAGCCGAGCTCGCCGAAGCGCAGCGTGTCCCCCGCGTGCACCGCGCCCGCGGCCGACCTTACGCTGGTTGATGAAGGTGCCGTTCGAGGAGCCGAGATCCTCGACCTCGAGCTCGGCCGCGCCCCGACGGTAGAGCTTGGCGTGCTTGCGCGACAGCGACGGATCGTCGAGCACGATGTCGTTGTCGACCGCGCGCCCGACCGCGAACTCCGCGGCCAAGAGCTCGAAGACGCGGCCATCGTACGGCCCGCCCTCGGCCACCAGGCGCATCGGCGGCGAGCGACGAAGCCATCGTCCTCGGGACCGGCGTCAGTCGCGGCGGCGGCGGCTCGGCGACGCCGAGCGGCTCGAGGGCGATGTGGAACTCCGCGACATCGATACGCGTGCCGGCGTTGACGTAGGTCGGCTGCGTGATGCGCACGCCGTCGACGATGACGCCGTTGGCCGAGCCCTCGTCGACGATGCAGGGCTGCCCGGCCTCGAGATAGACGCGGGCGTGGCGGCGCGACACCGACGCCGACGGCAGGATGAGCTGACGATCGGCGTCCCGGCCGATGGTCAGCTCGCCGGCGACCAATTCGAAGCGGCCGACTTCGCGTCCATCGCGGTCGAGCGCGCTAATCCGCCACATTCTTCAGACCACCGCCTCGGCTTCGGACATCAGCGAAACGTCGACGGCGGAGCCCCCTCGGCCCACGACGGCACATGGCCCGTCGGCGCGAAGCGTCCGCCCTCGGCCTTGAACGACCGCTTGCACGCCCATCGGCGTCATCTCGGCGATCTCGCCGACGCGCACCTCGCCCTCCGCGGTACGCGACAGGTGCACGATGACGTGCACGCCGCGCGTCAGCTCTTCGGCGAGCGCCTCGGCCGCCGGAGCTTCCGGCGCCAGCCGCGCCATCGAGGTCAACCGCGCGATCGCGTCCCGCGGCGAGCTGGCCTGCACCGCGCAGAGACAGCCGTCGTTGCCGCCGGCGAGCGCGCTGATGAGGTCGAGTGCCTCGGCGCCGCGCACGTCACCGACGATGAGCCGCTCGGGCCGCATGCGCAGCGCGTTGTTGAGCGCATCGCGCGCCTTGCCGCCGCGTCCGCCGACGAGCGGAATCCACGGGCCGTCGCCGAGATCGAGCTCCTCCGCCTCCTCGACCGAGACGATGCGCTCGCCCTCGTCGGCCGCGCGCGCCAGCGCCGACAACAGCGTCGAGCGGCCGCTCGCCGCCGACCCCGACACGACGATGTTGCGGCGCGACTTGACCGCCAGGTCGAGGAAGTCGGCCATGCCTTGCGACAACAGGCCCTGCCCGACCAGATCGCCCAGCCTGACCGCCTCGCGCCGTGGCCTCCGGATCGTGATCGCCGGCCCACGCGCGGCCAGCGGCGGCAGCGCGGCCGTCAGCAGCAGGCCGTTCTCCACCCGCGCCTCGACGAGCATGCCGTTCGAGCGCGCGGCGTCGAGATCGCGACCGCGCCCGGCGCGCGCCAGCATGCGCTGCAGCACGCGCTCGACCGCCTCCGGCGAGCTGAACCACTTGGGCGCCAGCGTCAGCATGCCCTCGCGCTCGACGAAGATGCGATCGTGCCGTGCCACCGCGATCTCGCGCACGCTGTCGTCGGCAAGCAGCTCCTCGAGCGGCCCGACGCCCAGCGTCTCCTGCACCACGTCCTTGGAGAGCGCGTCGGCCTCGACGCCCGCGGGCAAGCTGCCGTCGGCCGAGAGCTGATCGACGAGCTGCCCGGCGGTCGACTGGGCGCGCGCCCACAGATCGTCGTCGGCCGGCAAGTCGAGCCCGCGCGCCGCCAGCCCGAGCTGCTGCACCAGCCGCGCCGACAGCTCGCGCATGCAATCGGAGATGCGCTGGCGCTTTTGATCCTCGCCGGCGCCGCTGACGTAGCTCGCCTGCCGCCGGGTCGACGAGACCGGCGCGATCGCCGGGCTCGACGCCGGGCGCGCGCTCGCCGGCGGACGCGACGGCGGCGGCGCCGGACGCGCCGGCACCGGCGACGGCCGCGGCGCCATCGACGGCAGATCGGTTCGCGATGCCGGGCGCGGCGCCGGCGCGGCGGCCGGCGGCGGCTGCGACGGCGCGCGCGCCGCCGGCGGCGGCAGCGGCGCCGGCGGTTGCATGGTGGCGGCCAGCGGCACCTGGCTCGGCCGCGGCGGACGGGACACCGGCTCCGGCAGATCGCTCTGCCCCGACTCCTCGTCGCCCATCGCGCCCGCCCCGTGGGCCGGCGCGCCGAACTGCGGCGGCGCGCCCATCGGCTCGCCCTCCTCGTCCGCGGTGCCCGGCACGGTCGACGGCCGCCCGCGCGGCGCCGGCGGTGGCGGCGGAATCGTCGCCGCGCGCGGCCGCGCTCCCATCGACGCCGAGTCGTCGGCGGCGACGCCGGCGCCCGCCAGCTCCTCGATGCTGAGGATGAAGTCGCCGATGTAGATCTTGTCGGAGCCTTTGACGACGAGCGGGCTGGTGATCTTGCGCCCGTTGACGTAGGTGCCGTTGGTGCTCTTCAGGTCGACGATGATGAACTTGCCGTCCTTGAGCACGATGCGCGAGTGGCGCTTCGAGACGTTGCCCTTGGGCAGGATGATGTCGTTCCCCTGCACGCGACCGATGGTCACCTCGGGCTTGTCGAACTCGAGGCGCTTCTGCTCGCCGCCTTTTTCGTTCACCACGATCGCGAACATTCGCTCGTCGACTCCTTCAGGAGAATGCGAATTAACCCGCGTAACTGTACGAAGAAAAGGTCGATCGCGTCAAGTTATCATCACCTGCCGAGAAATTGCCCGATATCGTCTCCGAACACCGTCCACACTGCCGTCGCCGCCAGCGCGATGAGCGCCAGCCGGATGATCCACTCGAGCGCTGCCGAGGCGCCGCTGCGGGAGTCGCCTTCCATGACGAGCGCGCGCACGGTACCATGACCGCCCATGCGCAGACTAATCCTGTCCGTCGTCCTCCTCTCCGCGTCGCCGGCGCTCGCCGCCAAGTTCTACGTCGTCGTCCGCGGCGTCGAGGACGCCGCGGGCGTACACAGTCGGGCATCAAGGACGAGGCGCTGCGCGTCTTCAAGGACGAGCTCGGGCACCGTCCCGAGCTGACGACGACGGCGCCGCCCGGCCTGCCGACGGGCGACGATCCCGACGCGCTCGAAGGCGCGCTCAAGAAGAAGGGCATGAAGGCGCTCGAGCTCACCTTGCGCATCATGGCGGTGACCCAGCAGGTGAAGCCGCCGGCCCCGGGCAAGCAGTACCGCCAGCTGGTGCGCGGCATCAAGCTTTCGGTCTTCGGCGACAGCCTGCCCGACAAGGTGCTGGCCATCGGCGGCGACGGTGAGGCCGAGGTCGCGTCCGAGGTCGGCGCCAACGCCAACCTCGACAACGAGGGCAAGCCGCTCATCGTCGATGCGTGCAAGGAGGCGGTCAAGCAGGCGGTCGACATGACGGTGGCGAAGCTCAAGATGGGCGACAAGCGAGCAAAAGCTGCCGCGAAGAAGCGGAGGTAGCGGCGCGGCCTACGGAATCGGCGGCGGGCCCGGGCAGCCGTAGAGCACGCCGACCTTGGTGCTGGCGTTGCTCTTCAAGGTGTCGCACGCGGCGCCGTGCAGCGTGACCGTGTTGGTCGACGGATCGTAGCTGTAGCCGTTGGTCGGCGACGGCGAGATCGCCGTGCCGTTCTCGGTCACCGTGATGAGCGACGGATCGGGCGCCGCCTGCATCATCTGGAAGTCGCAGGAGACGATGCCGCCGACGATGGCGTCGAACGCCGCCTTGAGGTCGGTGGGCGAGCTCGTCTGGTAGTAGTGCGTGGCGCCGGTGCGCGCGGTGTGGCCGGCGTCGGCCCACGAGTTGAGCAGCGTCGGATCGCTGGCGGTGCCGTCGCCGATGCCGATGACGAAGGTCTTCACCGACGGCGTCTGGCCGTACAGCGTCGTGATGCGCTTGGCGACGTCGGTGTCGCCGCAGTTGGGCTCGCCGTCGGTGGCCAGGACCACGTAGTTGCCGCGCGTGGCGTCGTTGAGCAGGCCCTTACCGATGACCGTGTCGAGCGCGGCGGCGGTCGGCGTATTGCCGGTCGGCCCCTGCGCGTTGAGCTTGGTCATCACGCTCTGCCCCGCCGCGGCCGCCACCGGCACGTCGACGTTGGCGGCGGCGCAGTTGCCGTCCGACGAGAAGATGGAGGCGCCGAGGCGCATCTCCGTGTCGTAGCTGGTCACCAGCGACGACACGGCGTTCTTCAGATCGGTCCACTTCGTGGTCGCCGAGCCGCCGCCGATCGAATCGCCCATCGAGCCCGAGCGGTCGATGACCAGCATGACGTTGGGCGGAATCCGCTGCAGCGCGAACTCCATCGCGCCGCAGTTGCCGGCGTCGTCGGTGCCGGCGTCGGCGGTGGTGACCGGCAGCGGCGGGTCCGTCGTCGGCTGCGTCGGCGTGGGCGTGGGCCCGTGATCCTCGACGGGAGCGGAGCCGAGGCAGCCGGTGAGGGCGAAGGCGACGACGAGAACGAGCTTGTTCATACGAGCGGGCCTTAGCGAGCGCGGTGCCACGGCGCGGCGCCTGCGTTGTCGCACAGTTATCCCCGCTCGCGCACTCAAATGGGGACGATTGACCCGAGGGAGCGACCGCGCTCACTTGGGCCTTTTGTCTCCACCTCGTCCTCGCCCGGTTCACAGGGTGGGACGGGACCTCCCGCGTGCGTGGCGAGCGGCACCAATGGTTTCAAACCCTTGCCGCGCGCGATCGGGTGGTATAGTTGCTGCTGGCTCGAACCGTGCGCATGCGCCTGGTCTTCATATTGGTCGCCGCTGCCTCGCTGGCGAACGCGGCGCAGGCGGCCGAGTTCGTGCCCGGGCGCGTGCTCGTCAAATGGCGCTCGCTTTCGCCCGCGGCCCAGAGGCTGCGCGCCGGCAACGTCGCCCTCAAACGCGTCCTCGGGCCCGACCGGGCGCTCGTCGAGACCACGCCGACGCGCGCGGCGACCCTGGCGCTCGTCGACACGCTCAACGCCGACCCCGACGTCGCGTACGCCGAGCCCGACTACATCCGCCAGCGCAGCAGCATGCCGATGACGCCCTCGGACCCGCTGTTCTCCAAGCAGTGGGCGCTGCCGATGATCAAGGCGCCCGACGCCTGGGGCGACGGCTATCGCGGCTCGGCCGACGTCACCGTCGCCATCATCGACACCGGCTACGTCCCGCACCCCGAGATCGCCGACCGCGTCGCCGGCGGCTACGACTTCATCAGCGACCCGGCCAACGCCGCCGACGGCGACGGCCGTGACGGCGACCCCACCGACACCGGCGATTCGACCGATCAGAGCTCGGCGCTGCACGGCACCCACGTCGCCGGCATCATCGCCGCCAACACCAACAACGGCGTCGGCGTCGCCGGGCTCGACTGGAGCTGCAAGCTGGTGATCGTGCGCGCGCTCGGCATCAGCCACGGCACCGGCGTCGACAGCGACATCGCCGACGCCATCCGCTGGGCCGCCGGCCTGCACGTCGACGGCGTGCCCGACAACCCGAACCCGGCCGACGTCATCAACATGAGCTTCGGCGGCAGCGGCTTCTCGCAGACGATGCAGGACGCGGTGAACGACGCGGTCGGCGCGGGCGCCATCATCGTCGCCGCCGCGGGCAACCTGGCGATCGACGCCAAGGGCGATTCGCCCGCCGGGCTCGACGGCGTCATCACCGTCGGCGCCGTCGACCAGTCGGGCAAGATCGCGGCCTACTCGAACTTCGGCAGCGTGGTGGCGCTGATGGCGCCGGGCGGCTCGCCCGAGCACGATCCGACGACCGGAGCACCGGAAGGCGTCCTGTCGACGATCGCGCTCGTCGGCTCCGGCTTCACGTACACCTATTACGCGGGCACGTCGCAGGCGACGCCGTTCGTCGCCGGCACGCTGTCGCTGATGCGCAGCGTCCATCCGCACATGAGCGCGACCGAGGCGCGGCGGCTGTTGCAGTCGAGCGCCGACGCCTCTGCGCGCTGCCCCAACCCCGAACGACCCGACGACCGAGGGCTGCGGCGCCGGGCTCGTCGACGTCGACGCCGCGGTGACCGCGGCCGCCGCGGCGAGCGGCGGCGCCGGCGCGCGCATCGGCAACATCGTGTACGGCGGCTATGGCTGCGCCATCGGTGGCGCCGCATCGTCGTCGCCGGCGGCGGGCGGGCTCGCGCTCGCGGGGGCGCTGCTCGCCCTCCTCGTCCGCCGGCGTCGCGTGCTATAAGCACAGAGCGACAATGGCCAGGATCGAGTTCGAGCGCGAAGGCGTCGTCGTCGAAGCGCGCGCCGGTCAGACGCTCCTCGAGGTCGCCGAGGCGGCCGGTGTCGAGCTCTTCCGCGGCTTGTGGCCCGAGCTGCACTGCCGCCGTCAAAAAGGCTGGTGCCGTCGCTGCACCGTGTGGGTGAGCGAGAGCGGCGGCGCAGCGACGCGGCGCCTGGCATGCCGGGTGACCGTGCGCGACGGGCTCAACGTCCACACACGCGCCGGCGGACCGCGCCCCGCTCCCTCGCTGGAGACGGGCGCGCCGGCGTGGAAGAACGCGGTCAGCAACAAGAAGGAGCAGCCGTGAGACGGGTGGCCGTCACCGGGCTCGGCGTCGTCAGCGCGCTCGGACCCGACCTGGCGTCGTTCGAGGCCGGGCTGCGCGCGGGCCGCTCGGGAATTCGCCCGCTGACGCTGTTCGACAGCGCCGGCTTCCGCACCTCGCTCGCGGCGCAGGCGCCCGATCCGACGCCGCCCATCGATGCCGATCGTCTCGCGACCGCGTCGCGGCCCGATCGCTTCGGCCTGCAGGCGGCGTTCGAGGCCGTCCGACACGCCGGGCTCGACGCCCGCGCGCTCGCCGACGCCGCGCTGGTCTTCGGCACCGGCACCGGCGGGCTGACCTCGACCGAGGCGTTCGTCCAGGCCGGCGACGGGCCGGCCGCGCTGCTCATCGCGCACCAGCCGGCGTCGGTGACCGACCTGGTCGCGCGCCACCTCGGCGTGCGCGGGCCGCGCACCACCATCATGACCGCCTGCTCGTCGTCGGCGACGGCGATCGGCTACGCCGCCGATCGCATCCGCCTCGGCCACGCCGACGTCGCGCTCGCCGGCGGCGCCGAGGGCCTGACGCGGCTGACCTACGCCGGCTTCGGCTGCCTGCGCGCCACCGCGCCCGGCGAGGAGCCGTGCCGCCCGTTCGACGCCGAGCGCAAGGGGCTCACCCTCGGCGAGGGCGCCGCCGTGCTGGTGCTCGAGGAGTACGAGCGCGCGCGCGCGCGTGGCGCCACCGTCCTGGCGGTCGTCGCCGGCTGGGGCATCACCGCCGACGCGCACCACATGACCGCGCCGCACCCCGAGGGCGACGGCGCCGCGCGCGCGATGCAGCAGGCGCTCGACGACGCGCGGCTGCCTGCCGACGCCGTCGGCTACGTCAACGCGCACGGCACCGGCACGCCGCACAACGACGCCGCCGAGACGCTGGCCATCAAGCGCGTCTTCGGCGCCCGCGCGCCGTCGGTGCCGGTGTCGAGCATCAAGTCGATGGTCGGCCACACGCTCGGCGCCGCCGGCGCCATCGAAGCCGCGGCGTCGGTGCTGACGCTGGCGCGCGGCTTCGTCCCGCCGACGGTGCACCTGCGCACGCCCGATCCGGCGTTCGGCCTCGACTACGTCCCCGGCGCTGCGCGCGAGCTCGCGGTCGAGGCGCTGCTGTCGAACTCGTTCGCCTTCGGCGGCAACAACACCGTGCTGGCGCTGACCCGCGCCTAGTACCTCGCCGCAGTGGTTTTGATTGGTATCCGCCGAGGATTCGGCGCGCAGGGCGAGGCGCGACGACGAAGGAATACTGTCTGTATTTCGAGGAGGAGCAACGAAGCCATGGGCGTCGAGGACCGGCGCTGACCGGTCAAAACCACTGTGGCGAGGTACCAAGGTTAGTGGATGAGCTTGAACATGCGCTTGACGCGCACGCCTTCGGGCTCGCCGTGCGACCACCAGATGATCATCGCCTTGCCCTTGATGAGGTCGTACGGCACGAAGCCCCAGAAGCGCGAGTCGTGCGAGTTGTCGCGGTTGTCGCCCATGACGAAGACGTGTCCGGGCGGCACCTTGCGCGGCTGGCCACGAGCGCAGGCCGCCGTTCTTGTCGTAGACCGTGGTGTAGGTGTTGCCGCCGAGCGTCTCCTGCCAGGCCTCGCAGCGTCGCTCCTCCCAGCGCTGCGTGTCCTCGAGGAAGTCCATCGTAGCGCAGTCGCCGTCGAGGTGCACGCGCGGCGACGGCCTTGCCGTTGATGAAGAGCTGATTGTCGCGCACCTCGACGGTGTCGCCCGGGATGGCGACGACGCGCTTGATGTAGTCGTGCTCTGGTCGTGCGGGTACTTGAAGACGATCACCTCGCCGCGCTTGGGCTGGCGACGCCATCGCCGAACTTGGTGTTGGTGAACGGGATGCGCATGCCGTAGATGAACTTGTTGACGAAGATGTGATCGCCGATCTCCAGCGTCGGGATCATCGAGCCCGACGGGATCTTGAACGCCTCGACGACGAACGCGCGCAGCAAGAGCGCGATGAGCACGGCGACGCCGATCGACTCGGCGTACTCGCGCGCCGTCGACTTGCGGGCGAAGCCGAGGTGCGAGTCGAGCGCGTCGTCGAGCGCGTTGAGCGCTCGCCGGAAGCTTGTCCCAGTCGCGCGCGACCACCGACGCCGACAGCGCGTCGATCGCCGTGCGCACCTCGACCGTCTGCTCGGCGGTCAGGCGGTGCGAGTACTTGCGCGCATGACGCGCCGCGCCTCGCGCAAGAGCAGGCGCGCCTCCTTGAGCCCGCGCTGCCGCGAGCGCCAGGCGCGATACTCGTTCAGAGGATCCATGGGTTGCGCTCGCTCATCAGTCGACCTTCAGCACGGCGAGGAACGCCTCCTGCGGGATCTCGACGTTGCCGACCTGCTTCATCCGCTTCTTGCCCTCCTTCTGTTGCTCGAGGAGCTTGCGCTTGCGCGTGATGTCGCCGCCGTAGCACTTGGCGGTCACGTTCTTGCGCAGCGCCTTGACCGTCGTGCGCGCGATGACGCGCGAGCCGATGGCGGCCTGGATCGCGACCTCGAACTGCTGCACGGGATGAGCTCCTTCATCTTGATGCACAGGTCGCTGCCCGCGGTTGTACGAGCGCTCGCGGTGGATGATGACCGACAGCGCGTCGACGCGCTCGCCGTTGACCAGGAGGTCGAGGCGCACGAGGTCGGCCTCGCGGTAGTCCTTGGGCTCGTAGTCGAGCGAGGCGTAGCCGCGCGACATCGGTCTTCAGCCGTCGTAGAAGCCGAACACGACCTCGGCCAGCGGCAGGTCGTAGTGGACGATGACGCGGTTGTCGCCGGCGTAGTCGAGGCCGGTCTGCATGCCGCGCCGCTCCTGGCACAGCTTGATCATGTCGCCGACGTACTCCTGCGGCATGTGGATGGTGGCGGTGATGATCGGCTCCTCGATGTGGTCGATACTTGCCCGCGGTCGGGAACTTCGCCGGGTTGTCGATCTCGCTCACGGTCGCCGTCGGCGGCCACGCACGCGGTAGCGCACCGTCGGCGCGGTGGTGATGAGGTCGAGGTTGTACTCGCGCTCGAGCCGCTCCTGGACGATCTCCATGTGCAGCAGGCCGAGGAAGCCGCAGCGGAAGCCGAAGCCGAGCGCCGGCGAGGTCTCGGGCTCGTAGGTGAACGACGCGTCGTTGAGCGCGCAGCTTCTCGAGCGCGTCGCGCAGGTCCTCGTAGCGCGCCGAGTCGGTCGGGAAGATGCCGGCGAACACCATCGGCTTGACCGGCTTGAAGCCGGGCAGCGCCGGCGCCGGGCCGCTCGGCCTCGGTGATGGTGTCGCCGACGTGCGCGTCGGCGACCTCCTTGATGGTGGCGGTGACGAAGCCGACCTCGCCCGGCCGACAGCTCTCGAGCTCCTCGCGGGTGCGGCGCGAACGCGCCGACGGCGAGGACCTCGTAAGTCGCGTCCGCGTGGCCAGGAGGCGGATCTTCTGCCCTTGTCGCAGGGTGCCGTCGACCACGCGCACGAGCATGACGACGCCGCGGTAGGTGTCGTACCAGCTGTCGAAGATGAGCGCCTGCAGCGGCGCCTCGGGATCGCCCTTGGGCGGCGGGATCCGCGTCACCACCGCCTCGAGGATCTCGTGGATGCCGATGCCGGTCTTGGCCGAGGCCAGGATCGCGTCGGAGGCGTCGATGCCGATGACCTCCTCGATCTGCTTCTTGGCGCCCTCGGGATCGGCCGACGGCAGATCGATCTTGTTGAGCACCGGGACGATCGTCGAGGTTGTTGTCGAGCGCGAGGTAGACGTTGGCCAGCGTCTGCGCCTCGACGCCCTGCGAGGCGTCGACGACCAGCAGCGCGCCCTCGCAGGCGGCCGAGCGAGCGCGACACCTCGTAGTGGAAGTCGACGTGGCCGGGCGTGTCGATGAGGTTGAGATCGTAGTCCTGGCCGTCGTCGCGCCGGTAGTGCAGGCGCACCGACTGCGCCTTGATGGTGATGCCGCGCTCGCGCTCGAGGTCCATGCTGTCGAGGAACTGCTCCTTGCGCTCGCGCTCGGTGAGCGCGCCGGTGGCGTCGAGGAGGCGGTCGGCGAGCGTCGACTTGCCGTGATCGATGTGCGCGATGATCGAGAAATTGCGGATGAAGCGCGGGTCGGCGGCCATGAGCGAGGAACGGCGCGGTATCTATAGTCTGACTTGAGATCGAAGAGCGACTGCTGGCCCGGCAGGTGATCGCGGTACTTCTCGAGCACCAGGTCGATGCCCTGGCGGATGTACTCGGCGACCGGGACCTTGCGTCTTGCGCGTTCAGCTGCTTGAGCGCGCGTCCTGCTCCGGCGTGATGTAGACCGTCGTCGAGATCTTCTTGCGGCTCATGGCAGTACTCCATGAATCAACATATATGACGATACGCATATCGTCAAATGAGGCTACCTGGAGGGCAGGCAGGCGCTCGATTCGCGCCCTCGGCCCGCGGCTTGCCGGACGCCAATCGTCGGCGTACGCTGCGCGGATGCGACCCCTCCTTGGCTTGACGCTGGCGCCTTCTGCTCGTCGGGTGTGCCTCGACCGAGCCGAAGCAGGAACCGACGACCACCGGCAGAAGCAGCATCCGAGCCCGGCCGCGGCGACCGGACAAGAGCCGCTGCGATACGGGCAAGAAGGTCATCACCGTCGACCTCAACGACGACGGCAAGCCCGACGTCTGGAAGTTCTACGCCACCGTCGGTCGACAACGGCGCCAGACGTCGACGTCCTGACCTGCAAGGAGGTCGACCTCAACTTCGACGGCAAGATGGACGCTGGCTCTACTACGACGAACAACGGCAACGTCGCGAACGAAGAGTTCGACCTCGACTTCGACGGCAAGTTCGACCTGTGGGTCTACCACGCAGAACGGCAAGATGGTGCGCGAGGAGTTCGACACCAACTTCGACGGCAAGCCCGACGTCTGGAAGTACTACGAGAACGAGAAGCTGGTCGCGCCTCGAGCGCGACGCGCAAGAACGGCAAGGTCGACGTGTGGGAGTACTACGAGGGCGGCAAGCTCGATCGCATCGGCTACGACACCACCGGCGCGGGACAGATCGATCGCTGGGACCGCGCGCCCGAGGAGGCCGCGCCGCCGGGGACCGCGACGGCCGCCAACACGTCGAGCGGCAGCGGCGCGGGCGGCAGCGGCGCGGGCGGCAGTGGCGCGGGCGGCAGTGGGATGGTGCCGCAACCGCCGACGGCGACTCCGGAGACCACCGGCGGCGCCACGGGAACGACGCCGGCGAAGACTCCGTCCAAGCCCAAGTGAAGCGGTTCGCACTGGCCGTCGTCGCCCTCGCCGCCGGCTGTGGCGCGTCGTCGGATCCCAACGCCAAGACGCTGCACGACCTGGAAGCCTCGACGCGCGCGCTCGATCGCGCCATCGGCATCCAGACCGCATTCGTCACCACCGGTAACATCGACACCGGCGCGACCCCGACGATCATCGCCGGCGCCATCTTGAACCGCGTGCAGGCGGAGGCGGTGGGCTGCGTCGCGGCCACGTCGGCGGCGGCGACGGTCCACGCCGACTTCGGCGCCGGCTGCGCGCTGGCGACAGCGTCGATGCACGCCGGCGGCACCGTCGACGTCGCCGTCGATCCCGACCCGACGACGGGGGGCGTGACCATCACGTTGGTGCTCGCAACGACCGTCGACGGCGAGGCGCTCGCCGGCGACCTGGTGGTGTCGACGCCCAACGGCAACTCGTTCACCTACGCCACCGATGGGCTCACCCTCGACGGCACGACGGCGACGGCGCCGCTGTTGACCGCGGGCATCGCCGGCGGCGGCGCCACGCTCGACGCCGCGCACGCGACCGCCAACGGCACGGCGCTCGTGCTCGCCGCCATGCACCAGCGCTTCGCCGCCTGCTACCCCGACGAGGGCACGGCGACGCTGGGCGCGCTCGGCGTCACCTTCGCGTCCGACACGCCGCAGACCGGCAGCATCGCGCTGTCGACGGGCAGTGGCGGCACGCTGCCGACGCGCAGCGGCTGCCCGAACTGACGGCTACGGCGCCGAGGTGCCCTTGCGGCCGTAGTTGTCTTCGAGCCGCACGACGTCGTCGAGCTCGGTGGTCGACACCTCGACGACGTCGGTGTCCTCGAGCGCGATCATGCGATGGCGCAGAAGCGGCGTGACGTGGAACGGCTGACGCGGCGACGAGATCGTCGACTGGGGCGCCTCCCCGTCGCGATAGTGGACGAGCTCCATCTTGCCGCTCAGCACCATCACCGTCTCGTCCTTGCGGTTGTGGTACTGCAGCGACAGGGAATGACCCTTTTTGATGTGGAGGATTTTGCCGACGTAGCGGTCGGTGATCGCCCAGATGAGCTCGTTGCCCCACGGCTTGTCGACAATCTTCGGTGTCATCGGAAAATCCAGCGCATCATCTTGAGGGTCTGCTTGTAGACCTTGTCCGAGTAGGGATACCACCACAATTCCTTCTTGAGCGCGATGCGATCGTAGTTCACGTGGCGCGTCTGGCAGAGATCCTGGAGCCCGCGATCGGAGTGCGTCAGGCCCACGCCCGACTGCTTCACGCCGGCCCACGGCGTCTCCGGCGCGCCGAAGGTGAGCAGGCAGTCGTTGACCATGGTCGTGCCCGACTCGATCTTCTCGGCCAGGCGCTGCCCCTTCTTCTTGTCGGCGGTGAAGACGTAGGCCATGAGCCCGAGGGACGAGTCGTTGGCCAGCGCCATCGCCTCCTCTTCGTCGCGCACCTTCATGATCGGCATGACCGGGCCGAAGATCTCCTTCTTCATGACCTCCATGTCCTGGCGGCAATCGGTCAGCACCGTCGGGGCGAAGGCGAGCCCTTGCTCCCCCCGCCGCTTGCCGCCGGTGCGCACCTTGGCGCCCGCCTGCACCGCCGAAGCGATGCGCTCTTCGACGATCTCGGTCTGCCGCTCCCAGGTCATCGAGCCGGTATCCTGCCCCGGACGCAGCTTGTCGACCTCGGCGACGATCTTCTGCACCAGCTCGTCGTGCACCGACTGGTGCGCGTAGACGCGCTCGACCGAGACGCAGACCTGGCCCTGGTTGGCGAACGCGCCCCACACCAGCGCGCGGGCGGTCCGATCGATGTCGGCGTCGGCGCAGACGATCGCCGGCGCCTTGCCGCCGAGCTCGAGCGCGCACGGGATCAGCCGCTCGCCGCAGGCGGCGCCGACCTTGCGCCCCGTCGCCGTCGAGCCGGTGAAGATGCAGTAGTCGATGCCGCTGTCGATGAGCGCGGCGCCGGCCGCCCCGCGGCCGGGGACCACCTGAAACAGCTCGGTCGGCAGGCCCGAAGCGTCGTAGAGCTCCTTGGTCTTGAGCGCGATGAGCGGCGTCACCTCCGACGGCTTGAGAACCACGGCGTTGCCGGCCAACAGCGCCATCACCATCTCGCCGGTGGCGATGCCGAACGGGAAGTTCCAGGGCGAGATGATCCCGACGACGCCGCGCGGCTGGAAGTGCAGATAGCTGGCGCGGTTCTTGAGCAGGTGCAGCGACAGCGGCTCGGGGGCCAGGATGCGCGGTGCCCGTTTGATGAAGTAGGTCGCCAGGTCGGCGATGACCATCACCTCCATCGACAGCGCCTCGGCCCTGGTCTTGCCCGTCTCGGCGGAGATGAGCGCGCACAGCTCCTCGGCGCGCGCGACCACCAGATCGCGGAAGCGCGCGACGCGGGTGCAGCGATCCTTGACCGGCAGGGCGCCCCACGCCGCCTGCGCGCCGCGGGCGCGCGACACCGCGTCGTGGATCTCGACGGCAGTCGACTCGCGGACCTCGCCGAGCACGTCGCCGGTAGCCGGGTTTCGCGAAACGATGACGTCGCGCTTGTCGCGGTCGACGCTGGCCAGAGCGCCCATGCGGCACCTCCCGGCGCAGACCATAGCACCAACCTGATGCGTGTGCGCCACGTCCCTTTCAGCCACGGTAGTGCGGCACAACGCCCCTGGGACGTGCGGTCCCCGGGTATTGATTGCGCGCGTGTGCAGCGGAAAGTCCTTCATGCGGAACGCAGACTTGCAGCGCGGTGCCGCCATCGATGGGCGGTGCGCCCGCCGGTTCGGGATCGGCCCCCGGTTTGCTCAGAGCGTGGCTCGGAGGATCCCCATGCGTTTCCCTACGATCCGCGTCATTGCGCTACTCGGCGGTCTGGCTGTCGCTGGTTGCGGCGCCTCTAACATCAGCCACGGCGGGACCGGCGGCAACGCCGGCGGGGCGGGCACCGGCGGCGGCGCGGGGGGCGGCACCGGCGGCGGCGCCGGCGGGGGTGGGAGTGACAACAACTGCGGCACGCAGAACTTCATGCTCACCAAGGGCGGTACACCGGACCTGCTCATCGTGCAGGACCGCTCGGGCTCGATGGGGCAGGATGCGATGGGCGGAAACAGCACGCCCTCCAAGTGGACCTCGATCACCGCGGCCATCGAGCAGGTCGTCGGCACGGTCTCGACCGTCGACTGGGGCCTGATGTTCTTCGGTCCCGACGGCTTCGGCGGCGGCTGCACCGTCTCCTCGACTCCCCAGGTGCCGTGCGGAACCAACACCTCCAGCGCCATCAACTCCGCGATCGGCGCCACCTCGCCCACGACCAGCACGCCGACGGCGGAGGCAATGAACGCCGCCGTTCAATACTTCCAGGGCAACAGCGACGGCAACACGCACTACATCCTGCTCTCCACCGACGGCCTGCCTCAGTGCGACACCGGCGACGACAGCGCCGCGGCCGTCACGGCGGTCACCGCGGCGGCGACGGCAGGCATCAAGACCGTCGTCGTCGGCATCGGCAACGACCCGACGGGCGACGCGACGCTGACGTCGATGGCGATGGCGGGCGGCATGCCCAACACGGTCGCCGGCCAGTCGGCCTACTACCAGGTCAACAGCACGACCGACCTGGTCAACGCGCTCAACACCATCACCGGCCAGTTGGTGTCGTGCAGCTATCCGCTGTCGATGGCGCCGCCCAATCCCGACTACGTCGAGATCGACGACAACAACGGGATGAAGATCCCGCGCGATCCGATGCACATGAACGGCTGGGACTACGGGCCGAACGACCTGTCGATCATCTTCTACGGCGCCGCCTGCGACAACCTGCAGAAGGGCGTCACCACCGGCATCAGCGCCGTCTTCGGCTGCCCCCCGGTCGGCTAGGCGCTTTCTCCAAACCTGGTAGTATCCGGCCCATGCAGCAGAACATGGGTGTGACGGCGGCTCCGCGTACCTTCGGGATCCTCTCGCTCGTCTTCGCCAGCCTGGTGCTCGTCGGCAGCCTGTTCGGCCTGCTCGGCCTGCTGGTGCCGATGCTCGCTGCGCACGCGCCACCCCCGGCCCGCCCCGAGGACGCGCAGGCGCTCAAGATGCTCAGCACGATGTACCTCGGCATGGGCCTCATCAGCGCCATCCTGAGCGTGATGTCGGCGCTGTTGATCGCGCTCGGCATCGGCCAGCTGCGCTACCGCAAGTGGGCGGCGGTGTGGAGCGTGCGCTGGGCCATCGTCGCGCTCGGCGCCGTCGTCGTGATGGCGATCCTGATGACGACGACCATGCGCTCGACGGTCGGCTCCATCGCCAGCGTCGCCCAGGCTCCCAATGCGGGGGCGGCGCGTCAGGTCGGCACCGCGTTCGGCGCCGTCTACGCCACCATGATCGTGCTGTTCTACTCGCCCTACCCCATCTTGCTGCTCGTGTACTTCTCGCGCGACCGCGTGCGCGCGGCCATGACCGCCTAGCGCCGATGCCACTACTCGCGCCGGCTGACGGACCGCTCGCGGCGACGGCCAAGGAGTGTCAACAGCCCGTCGAGGATGGTGAGCGGGTGCGGCGGGCAGCCGGGGATGTAGAGGTCGACCGGGACGACCGCTGTCGGCGCCGTTGTGCACCTCCGGGTGGTCGACGTAGGGGCCGCCGGAGATCGCGCAGGCGCCGACGGCGATCACGATCTTCGGCGCGGGCACGGCGTCGTAGGTCTTCTCGAGCGCGAGCTGCATGTTCTCGGTGACCGGGCCGGTGATGAGCAGGCCGTCGGCGTGGCGCGGCGAGGCGACGAACTGGATGCCGAAGCGGCCGAGGTCGAAGACGATGGTGCCGAGCACGTTGACGTCGGCCTCGCAGCCGTTGCAGCCGCCGGCGCTCACCTGCCGCAGCTTGAGCGAGCGGCCGAAGAGCCGCCGCAGCTTCGTCGTCGAGCGCGCTGCGCGCGCGGCGGCGCCGCGGCGCCGCGCGACGACGAGGTCGTCGCGCGTGCGCGCGGCGAGGCGGTAGTCGGGCGAGTGACGCGATCGCGCCCTCGGGGCAGGCCTGCGACGCAGTCGGTGCAGAAGAGGCAGCGGCCGAGGTCGAGCGCGCAGGCCGCCGGTCGCCGGCCGAGAGCGCGTCGGTCGGGCAGGCGTCGACGCAGGCGCGGCAGCCGTCGGGGCAGCGCGTCGCGTCGAGCACGCGGCAGGCCGCGGAAGCGGTCGGGCAGCGCCGGCGCGCCGTCGGGGAAGCGGACGGTGCGGTGGCCCTGCTGGAGGCGGGCGAGGAGGACTTCGAGCATCGCAGCGCATCTCGCTCACAGGTCGTGCCCGCAGTAGGAGAGGTTGAAGCTCTTGTTGCAGAGCGGGAAGTCGGAGATCTGCTGGTCGCGCAGCGCCATCGCGAGCCCGGTCCAGTTGTGGAACGACGGGTCGACGACCTTGTAGGCGGCGAAGCGGCCCGCGCGCGTCGGTCATGGCGACGTGGCAGATCTCGCCGCGCCAGCCCTCGACGAGCGAGACGCGCGAGCTGGTCCGGGCGCGAGCGCGCCGGCAGGCGCGCGCGCGTCGCGCCCGCGGGCAGCTCGCGCGAGCTGCGTCGCGCACGAACGTCGACCGAGCGCTGGATCTCGAGCCAGCGCACGTAGGCGCGCGCGAACACGTCGCCCGTGTCGCCAGGTGGAGACCGGGGATGTGCGCGAAGCGGAAGATGCCCGGCGGGTGAGTCGTGCGCACGTCGCGCTCGAGGCCGCAGGCGCGCGCCGCCGGCCCGACCAGGCCGAGCGTCGCGCGCGATCTCCGGCGCGACCGCGCCCGGTGTCCTCGAAGCGCGCCTGCACCGACGGCGTGTCCCACAGCAGCTCGACCGCGCCGCGTCGACGTCGCGCTACGCGGCGTCGAGCCGCGTCGAGCAGCTCGCGCGACGCGCGCGCGCGTCGACGTCGAAGCCGACGCCGCCGGGGCGGACCAGGCCGCGGCCGAAGCGGCTGCCGCACAGCGAGCGCGGTCAGGTTCAGGAAGTCGCCGCGCAGCCGGCCGCAGAAGCGACGCCGTCGGCAGGAAGCCGACGTCGCCGGCGAGCGCGCCGAGGTCGCCGGTGTGGTTGGCCAGCCGCTCGAGCTCGAGCGCGATCGCCGCGCAGCGCGTGCGCGCGCGCGGGGACGCGGCCCCCGGCGAGCGCCTCGACGACCTGGCAGTAGGCGGTCGCGTGGCCGATCGTGGTGTCGCCGGCGAGCGTCTCGACGTAGTGGATGGTCCGCTTGTCGGGCCCGCCGACCAGCGCGCGCTCGACGCCGCGGTGCTGGTAGCCGAGCGAGATCTCGAGGTGGAAGACGTGCTCGCCGTGGCACTGGAAGCGGAAGTGGCCGGGCTCGATGACGCCGGCGTGCACCGGGCCGACCGCGACCTCGTGGACCTCCTCGCCCTCGACGCGGTAGAAGTCGGATCACGCCGACGACGGGCGGCTCGTCGGCCGGGCGGCCCCACGCGTCGTGCCCGGGCCGCTGCGAGCGGCGTGAAGCGGACCGGCTTGAGCCAGGGGTGGCCCTCGGGGACGACGCCCCACTGCTCGGCGATCTCGCGCTCGAAGAGGTGCACCTGCGGGCACTCGGGCGTCAGCGACGGGATAGGCGTCGCCGTCGACGGCGGTGCGCGGCGACCTCGAGCGACGCCCTCGTCGTCGGCGGCGAGCACGGCGACCAGCTCGACGCGCGCCGTCCGCGCCGGCGCGCCGAACAGCGCCGCGACGCGCCGGCCGCGCGCCGGCGCGTCGATGACGGCGCGGCGGAACGTCGTCGAGCGGCGAGCCGCGGGATCGCGGCGCGCGGCACGGCCGCGCCGTTGCGCAGCGGTCAGCGACGCGCGGTCGCTCATGGCTGCGCCTCCACGAAGCGCGGCCGCGTCGCGCAGCAGCGCGCTCGAGCGGCGGCGGGATGTAGACGCCGAGCAGCAGCACCAGGCCGAGGAGCGCGACGACCGGCGCCGACGGTGAGGAAGCTGTCGCGGTAGCGCGGTCGCCGCCGGCCTCGCGGGCGGCTCGCCCTGCACGACCGCGAGCACGGTCGCGCCCATGCCGACGAAGACGACGACGAGCAGCAGCAGGAACAGCGCCGGCGACGACGAAGCGGCCGCTCGCGACGGCGGCGCGCAGGATGGTGAACTCGCTCAGGAAGGGGCCGAACGGCGGCGAGCCGGTGATGGCGAAGAAGCCGGCCAGGAAGAGCGCGCCCGACGACGGGCACGCGCCGGAGCGCGCCGCGCACGTCGTCGGTGCGCTTGCTGCCGTAGGCGCGGTGGATGTTGCCGGCGGAGAGGAACAGCACGCCCTTGGTCGAGGCCGTTGTTGACCAGGTGCAGCAGCGCGCCGAACGATCGCCGGCGCCGCCGATGCCCGACGCCGAGCACGAGGATGCCCATGTGCTCGACGCTCGAGTAGGCGAGCATGCGCTTGAAGTCGCGCTGGCGCGCCATGAAGACGCCGGCGACGCGCCATCGAGAGCAGGCCGATGCACGACCATGCAGCTGGCGGGCGAAGGCCGCCTCGCCGGCGGCGCTGCAGATCTGGATAGAAGCGCAGGATCGCGAGGAAGGCGCAGCTGGTCAGGCCGCCGGCGAGCAGCGCGCCGACCAGCCCGGGCGCCTCGCCGTAGGCGTCGGGCTTCCAGGTGTGCATCGGCGCGAGGCCCATCTTGGTGCCGTAGCCGACGAACAGCAGGACGAAGGCGGCGTGCAGCCAGGGCCGCGAGAGGTGCGGGCGCGTCGCGCACGAGGTCGTCGAAGAGCAGCGACGAGCTCGAGGCCCGCCGTGCAGCGCCGAGTAGGCGAGGAAGAACGAGCCGAGCAGCGCCAGCGCGATGCCGACCGAGCCGATCAGCAGGTACTTCCAGGTCGCCTCGAGCGAGCGCGGGTTGCGGTTGAAGTAGATGCAGCGGCGCGGACGCGAGCGTCGTCGCCTCGATGCGCCACCCACATGAGGCCGAGGTGGTGCGACACGGTCGACCGAGCGTCATCGTCGCCGAGGAAGGCGAGCAGGCACGCGCAGAAGACGCGGTTGGGGCGCTCGGGGCGCAGCGCCAGGTAGCCGGGCGCGTAGAGCGAGCAGAGGAAGAAGAGCACGCTGACGAAGCCGAGGACCAGCCTTGCCCGAGCGGGTCGA
The DNA here is from genome assembly GCA_963816965.1 of uncultured delta proteobacterium. Taxonomy (GTDB): domain Bacteria; phylum Myxococcota_A; class Polyangia; order Palsa-1104; family Palsa-1104; genus JAQBQH01. Next base: position 142,778 of record CAWFMP010000004.1, on the reverse strand, counting down.
GGACGCAGCCAGCCGTCGAGCGCCGGCACCGTCGGGCGCGCGCAGCGCGAGCGACGGCGAGCACGCAGGTGCGCGCGCGCCGCCGAGCGGCGACCAGCCACGGCCGCCACGCGCTCGCGACGGCATCGACGAACGCGAGCGCGGCCGAGCGACGAGCGGGACGAGGACGAGCGCGAGCAGCCATCGCTCACTCCTTGAGCGCGCTCGAGAGCGCGCCGTGTCGAGCGAGGCGAACTCGCGGTTGATGTGGTTGATGATGATGCCCATGACGAAGATGCCGACGAACAGATCGAGCAGCACGCCGATCTCGACCAGGAACGGCATCGCCTCGAGCGAGCGCGAGGCCGAAGATGAAGATGCCGTTCTCGAGGACCAGGTAGCCGACGACCTGGGTGATCGCCTTGCGCCGCGTGGTGAGGAGGAGGAAGCCGGTCAGCACCGTGGCGAGCGACGTCGGGCACGAGCAGCGAGCCCGCGTGCTCCGGGGCGAGCGGCAGCGTCCGCGCGAAGAGCACCGCGAGCGCCGGTGCCGACCGCGCCGAGCAGCGAGCGAGGGGATGAAGCCGATGAGCGGCTCGACCTCGCGCCGGATCGCGGCGTCGCGCATCGCGCGTGCAGAGCATGCGCGGGATGACGACGCCCTTGATGCGCGATCGCGCCGACGGCGACGAGCGACGGACTGCGACGCCGAGGTCGCCGTGGACGAGCACGGCGAGCACGCCGAGCACGACGCCCTGCAGCGCCGAGCCGTTGATGACGGCGCGCAGGCGGCTCGTGCCGAGCAGGAAGAAGTTCGAGCAGCAGGACGAGCGACGAGCAGCGGATCGACGGCGTTGTGCATCGACTCACCTCGCCAGGAGGACGATGCCGAAGGCCGAGAGCAGGCAGGCGGCGACGAGCAGGCTCGGGACCTGCGACAAGCGCAGGCGCGCCATCACCGACTCGACGACGCCGATGACGACCGCCAGCGCCGAGCATGCCGCCGACGAAGAGCGCCCAGCCGAGACCAGGATCGGCGCCGTCGGTACGGGGAGCGCGATGCGCGACGACGACGCGCGCCGAGGACGAACAGCTTCAGCGGCGGCGCCGTAGAGGATCATGCCGAGCGCCGGGCCGCTGTGGTCGAGCACCATGACCTCGTGGATCATCGTCAGCTCGAGGTGCGTGTTCGGATCGTCGACGGGGATGCGGCAGTTCTCGGCGAGCAGCACGATGAAGAGGCTGACGACGACGAGCGACCAGCGACGCGCCGGCGTGCGCGCCAGCTCGCGCGCGAGCGCCGGGCCGAGCATCGCCGACGAGCGAGAGCGAGCCGGACGCGCGCGCGAGCACCAGCAGGCCGAGGAACAGCGCCGGCTCGGCCAGGCAGGAGAAGGTCGCCTCGCGGGCGCCGCCCATGCCCTCGAACGCCGAGCCGGTGTCGAGCGCGGCCGGCGACGGTGAAGAAGCGCGCCGAGGCCGAAGAGGTAGGCGAACAGGATGAGGTCGCCCGTCGAACGAGACCGGGCGCCGGCGCGCCGCCGAGCGGGACGAGCAGCGCCGGCGAGGAGCGCGCGTCGCCAGCGCCGACGACGGGGCCGGCGCGGAAGACCCAGGTCGTGGTGCGGCTGAAGACCGAGCCCTTGCGCAGCAGCTTGGCGAGGTCGTAGTAGGGCTGCAGCAGCGGCGGCCCGACGCGGCCGGCGAACGCGGCCTTGGTCTTGGTGATCACGCCGAGCAGCAGCGGCGGCAGCACCAGCGACCAGCGCGACGTGGACGACGATGTGGACGAGCGATCACGAGCTCATCGCCACAGCGAGCAGGACCACGAGCGTGACGAGGATGTAGAGCGAGGTAGGCGCTGCACGCTGCCGCGCTGGAGCCAGCGGAGCCACGCGAAGCCGCGCGCCGACGCCGCGCGACGCCGGGCAGCACGGCGCGGTCGAGCACGGTGTCGGGCACGTGGCTGTGAAACGCGCCCGGCGCGGGGAAAGACGCCGTCGAGGCGCGGGCGGTGCTCGTCGCGGGCGCAGCGCCCAGGCGAAGAAGCCGACCAGCATCTGGGCGAACGACGACGACGGTGTACTGCATGCGCGCGGTCGGCGCGGCGTAGCCGCAGTCCCAGGTGCCGACTGCCGCGCGGCGCCGCGCGCGGCGCGCCGAGCGCGCGCAGCGCCGCCGCGCCGAGCCGCGAGCACCAGCGACCAGCGCCACGGCGGCGCACCGTGACCGCAGCCGAGCGGCGCGAGCGCCGCGAGCGGCGCGCTCGCTCGGCCGATCTCCGGCGCCCACGCCGCCACGGCGCGGTCGAGCAGCGGGCGCGACCAGCGGCGGCGCCGACGCCGATGAGCGACGCACAGCGCGCGCGAGCACCGCCATCGGGCGCGAGCATCGACGCGGCCCGCTCTCGTGCGCGCGGCGCGGCGGCGTCGCGAGCGCGGCTCGCCGAGGAACACCGGCGCCGAACGACCTTGACGAAGCAGGCGACGGCGAGCGCGCCGATGAGCGCCAGCGCCGGCGCGGCGAAGGCGCCGGCGAGCCACAGCGCGGCCGCCGCGGCTCGACGCCGCGCGGAACAGCCCGAGGTAGATCGAGCAGCTCGCTGACGAAGCCGTTGAGCGGCGGCAGGCCGCAGATGGCGACCGCGCCGACGAGGAAGCGCGAGCGCCGTCCGCGGCATCCGCTTGCGCGAGCCCGCCGAGCCGATCGATCTCGCGCGTGCCGGTCGCGTGCAGGACCGAGCCGGCGCTGAGGAAGAGCAGCGCCTTGAACAGCCCGTGGTTCCAGACGTGCAGCAGCGCGCCGGCGAGCCCGAGCGACGACCAGCTCGGCGCGGCCGAGCGCGCGCCCGAGCAGCGCGAGCGCCGAGCCCGATGCAGATGATGCCGATGTTCTCGACGCTGTGGTAGGCGAGCAGCCGCTTGAGGTCGTGCTGGCCGATGGCGAAGGCGACGCCGAGGACGCCCGAGACCGCGCCGAGCGCGAGCAGCGACGCCGCCCCACCAGAGCGGCGGGTGCGGGAAGAGCGACGAGAGGCGCACGAGGCCGTAGATGCCCATCTTGATGAGCACGCCCGACATGAGCGCCGAGACGTGGCTGGGCGCGTTGGCGTGCGCGCCGGGCAGCCAGACGTGCAGCGGCATGATGCCCGGCCTTGAGGCCGAAGCCGACGAGGCCGAGCAGGAAGATCGCGCGTGGCGACGCCGGCGTCGGCGCGGCGGCGCCGCCGAGGTCGAAGCGTGCCCGTGGCGCGCGTGCAGCAGCGCGAACATCGCGAACAGGCAGAGCGTGCCGAGGCGCGTCGCGACGAGGTAGACGTAGCCGGCCTCGCGCACCGTCGGCCTGCTCGTCCTCGGTCGTGATGAGCAAGAAGGCGGCGAGCGCCATGATCTCCCAGCCCGACGAGGAAGAGCACGCGCGTTGCGCGCGACCACGAGCAGCGCCATGCCCGGCGGTCAGGAGGCCGTAGAAGAGGCGCAGCTTCCGGCCGTTCGTCGGGGTGCTCGCGCCTGCCGCCAGTAGCTCGAGGCCGTAGATCGAGCCGAGCAGCGCGATGACGAAGATCTGGAGCAGGAACAGCGCCGAGAGCGCGTCGACGCGGACGGCGAAGGCGCCGCCCGGGACGGGCCAGCGCGAGCGCCAGCGCCGCCCGAGGCGGGCGAGCAGCGCCCAGACGGCGGCGGCGCTGCCCGCGCCGGCGCGAGGGCCAGGAGCGCCACCGCGAGGCGCTCGCCGGCGCGCGACCGCGCGACCAGCAGCGAGCGCCGGGCACGCCGCTGAGCGCGGCGAGCGCGACGCGCGGCGAGCGACCAGCCACTCGGGCACGGCGTGGCTCATGCGCCAGGCTCGCGCAGCGACAGCCAGGCGAGCGCGAGCGACGACGGCCGACGCAGGATGTAGACGAGGTAGACGTGCAGGATGCCCTGCTGCAGCCAGCGCAGGCGCGAGAAGCGGTCGGCCCAGCGCGCGAGAGCAGCGGCTCGTAGACGCGCGCGGGTCAGCGGATCGGTGCGGTCGTCGACGACAGGCTGCCGCGCGGCGGGGAAGATCCCGTCGGGCGGCGATGACGACGACGCGCGGGCGCAGCGGCGGCGGCAGCAGGCGCTCGGCCAGGATCTCGGAGAACGAGCGCGCGCGTGTACTGCATGCGCGCGGTCGGCGCGGCGTAGCCGCAGCCCCAGGTCTCGCCGGCGGGCGGCGGCGGCGGCGCGCGGCCGATCACGAGCAGCCCGCCGATGCCGAGCGCGATCCACACGGCAATCGCCGCGTAGCCGAGGACGCCGCGCCGACGCCGCTGCCCGCGGGCACGGCGGCCTGCGCCGCAGGTCCCGCGATCTGCGCCATGGCCGCACCGAGCGAGGCCCGACCAGGCGCGCGGGCACCACCGCGATGACGACCGCCGCAGCGGCGCAGCACGACCATCGGCCCCAGCATCGACGAGCGAGGACTCGTGCGCGTGCGCCGCCCCGTCGCTGCGCGGCTGGCCGAGCAGCGCGATGCCGACGAGGCGCACGAAGCAGAGCGCCGCCAGCCCGCCGACGAGGGCGACCAGCGCCCACGGCGACGAGCGCGACGAGCCCGCCGGCACCCGGCGAGCGCGACGCCGCCGTTCATCAGGCCGACGTAGATCAGCCACTCGCTGACGAAGCCGTTGAGCGGCGGCAGCCCGGCGATGGCGACGGCGCCGAGCGATCATCAGCGTCGCCGGTCGCGCGGCATGCGCCGCAGCAGCCCGCCCAGGCGCTCGAGGTCCTTGGTGCCGGCGCCGTGCAGCACGCTGCCGGCGGCGAGGAACATCAGCCCCTTCATGAGCGCGTGGTTCCACACGTGGAGGAGCCCGCCGGCGAAGCCGAGCGCGGCGATCGCGGCGTGCGCCGTGCGACGCGCCCCAGAAGCCGAGCCCGAGCCCGAGCAGGATGATGCCCGACGTTCTCGATGCTCGAGTAGGCGAGCACGCGCTTCAGGTCGCGCTGGTAGAGCGCCAGGCGTGATCCCGAGCAGCGCCGCCGCCGACGCCGAGCGCCATGAGCACCGGGCCGCACCACGCGGCCGGCGGCAGGAAGCGTCAGCGATGCGCAGGAGGCCGTAGATGCCCGAGCTTGATGAGCACGCCCGACATCAGCGCCGAGACGTGCGACGGCGCGGCCGCGTGCGCCTCGGGCAGCCAGACGTGCAGCGGCACGATGCCGGCCTTGATGCCGAAGCCGACCAGCGCCAGAAGCGAAGCAGCAGCGCCGGCGCGTCGCCGTGCCGCGCGCCGAGACGCGGCGAACTCGAGGCTGCCCGCAGGCGCGCCCGAGCAGCAGGAACAGCAAGAGCAGACAGGCCACGCCGATGTGCGCCGCGATCAGGTAGACCCAGCCGGCGCGCCGCACCTCGGCCTCCTCGTGCTCGAACGTGACGAGCAGATAGGACGAGAGCGTCATCACCTCCCAGGCGACCAGGAACAGGACGGCGTCGCGCGCGACCAGGACGACGATCATGCTGGCGACGAACAGGTTGAGAAGAGACGCCGGCGCCGCCAGCAGCTTGCGGTCCGCGTAGGCCAACAGATAGGCGCGGCCGTAGACGGCGGCGAGCGCCGCCAGCAGCGAACAGCGGCGCCAGGAAGAAGGCCGTGAGTGGGTCGATCCCCACGACGAGCGCGCCGACCGGCACCGACCACGCGTGCCGGAGCTCGGGCAGGGACTGGCCGCCGAGCACCCGCACCAGCGGAGCGGCGGCGATCGCGCAGCCGGCGACGGCGCCGAGCGCGCCCACCAGGGTGGCCAGCCGCTGCCAGCGATGGACGGCGAGCGCCATCAGGCCGCTGGCCACCAGAACCGCGACGCCGGCCACGATGAGGGGCATCGCTCAGCCTTTGCCGGGCTGCCCTGCGTGCGGAAACGTCGACTCCACCCGCTCGGCGCCGGCGAGAATCTCCGCCGCCGGCGCCTGGCGCGACACGAGCGCGCGAAAGGCGGGATCGAGCAGCGCCCACGAGACCTTGGCCAAGAGCTGCAGGTGAACGTTGATCGTCGGCGTCAACAGCGTGAAGAGGGCGTGGACCGGCTTGCCATCCGAGGCGGCGAACTCGATCGGCGTGCGCACAAAGCACAGCGTCACCGATGGGCCGCGGGCGCTGGAGATCATCGGGCTGCGCACGTGTGGAATCGCGATCCCGTCCCCGATTCCGGTGGAGCCGAGCGTCTCGCGGGCGCCGAGCACGTCGAGGATGAGCTCCCGGTCGGCGTCGGGCGGCAGCGGCAGACGACTGACGATGGCGGCGATGAGCGCCTTCCGATCGGCCGCCTCGACGTCGTAGTGGATGCCGCCCAGCGCCAGCGCGGCGGCGAAGCTCGGCAGCTCGTGTCCGTCGCCGTCGCCGTCGCCGTCGCCCTCGTCGAACATCTCGACCGAGACGGGCAGGCGGCGCGCGGTCGCCCATTCGAGCAGCTCGGCGCGGTGGAAGCGAATCTGCTCGTTCACCTTCTGGAACGGGATGTCACCGTCGTCGATCCAGCGGTAGATTTGGCCTTCTGCCGTGAGCAGGAGCTTCGCGGCGTCTCGAACCGTCAGCATCGGTGTCCAGCCATGGCCGGGGTAGGCAGGATACTACTCCCCGCCGGCCTCGATCGCCATACGACCGCACCCTGCCCTGCTGCCGGCGCCGCCCGGCGCGCGTCACTCGACCCGGCGGCCGAACGCTTCGTCCTCCTGATCCGCCTCGGCGTCAGCCTTGGTCGCGTGCACGCGCTGGTCGATGTGGTTGGGCGGGGTGTAGATCGTGTAGAGCCTGAGCGGCGCGGTCCCGACGTTGCGGATGTCGTGCCGCGTGCCGGGGACGATCACGACCGCGTCGCCGGGGCCGAAGCGGCTCGGGATGCCGTTGAGGAACAGCCGCCCGCTGCCGCTGACGCACACGATCGTCTGCTCGACGTGCTCGTGCGTCTCCTCGCCGATGTCGTCGCCGGGCGCGATGCTCATGGTGACCAGCTGCGACTTCGCCCCGGTGAACAGCACGCGCCGATACAGGTTGCTCTCGCGGGCGAGCTGGACGACGTTCGCGTGGTACGACGTCGCCCCGCTCGTAGCTGCTCGCGCCAGCTCCGCCGCACCCCCGCCCAGGGCCAGCGCGAGCGCCAGGCCCCCCACCGTCTTCATCGTCACTGTTGCCTCCGCTTCTGCGCCGGGCCGGCTTGACGTCCCGGCCCCCGAGCGAAGCGGTGCAAGCGGCGATCCTGGGCGTGCGGACCGGGCGAGGCCGACGCTCACTTCCGCCCGGGGGGCGAAAGACAGGCGGCAAATCCGAGGATCTGATTGCCGTCGCGCGTCGCGGTCGGAGTCGGCTTCCAGCCGCTCGACAGCCGGGCGCGCAGCAGCTCGTCCGCGGTTGGCCGGTGATCCCAGACGGCGACCGCCGTCACGCCGCCGAGTCAGGTCGTGTCGAAGACCAGGTGCAGGCCGCGCCGATAGGGCATTACGACGTCGTGGGTGAACTCGTCCTGGACCACGACGTCGCACACGATGAGCGGCGGCTCTTGCTGAAAGCCCCAGCGAACGACCTCTTGCAGCGTCGGCCAGCCGGCCGCCAGCGCCGCGAGCGCCGCAACCTCCGGGGCGGCCAGCCCGGCACGATTGTCCACGCGCATCACCAAAGCTTCAACAGCCCGGAGCGGGGAGATATTCGCCACGGCCACGGTCAGGCGGCGTCGTCCAGGAGCTCGCTGGCGGTGAGCTCCGGCGCCGCCTTGCCGTTCTCGTAGCCGAGCAGGCCCGCCTTCTGGTAGTGCGGCCGCACGCGATCGGTGAGCAGGCCGATGCGCTTCAGGTTGGGGATGATGCGCTTGAACATGGTCTTGCGGAACAGCGACATCATCGACGAGCGCAGCACCAGCTCGTCCCAGGCGCGCCGGCTCATCGCGTGGGCGTAGAACTCGTCGTAGAACTCGTGCGCGAGGAAGCGATTGCGCAGGAGGAGCGCGACCTCGAACGCCCAGTCTTCGCGCTCGCGGCGCTCGCGCTCGCTGATGCCCTTTTGCGACGAACTCGGAGATCGCCAGCACCCCGTAGTGCACGTGGCGCGCCTCGTCGGTGATGACGAGCTTGAGGAGCTCCTTGAGCAGCGGCTCGCGGGTCAGCTGGCGGAGCGTGCCGAACGCGCCGAGCGCCAGCCCCTCGATCATGATCTGCATGCCGAGGAACTTCACGTCCCAGCGCGAGTCGGTCATCAGCGCGTCGATGATGACGTACAGGTTGTCGTTGATCTCGTAGAGCTTGCCCAGCTTGCGCGAGAGGTAGCCGTGGAACACCTCGACGTGGCGTCCCTCGTCGACCACCTGCGTCGAGCCGTAGAGCTTGCCGTCCATCCACGGCACCGCCGTCGTGACCTGACAGGCGGCGAACAGCGCGCCCTGCTCGCCGTGCAGGAACTGGCTCAGCACCCACGCGGTCATGGCGTAGATCTGCTCGTTCTTCTCCTTCTGCGACAGCCGCTGGAAGATCGGCAGCTCCGACGGCGGCACCCAGCTCTCGGGCAACAGCGGCCGCTCCGGATCGTCGCGGATCGACCGAGATGCTCCAGTCGAGATCGCTGGTGCCGTTCCACTGCGACGTCTTGGCCGCTTCGTAGAGCTTGGTCATCTCGGCGTGGTCGCGCCGATAGGTCCAGTCGAACGTCGCGCCGTGCGCGACCGGCATGACCGTGGCGTCGGTGCCCTTGCCTTGATGCCGGACCAGCCCGCGCCACGCCGGGCCGAGCAGCGCGCGCAGCACGCCCAGGTTGCCGCGCGCGGCGGCCTCGCGAAAGTGCGGGCCGCTGTCAGCGAGGCTGCGAAGAACGTCGCGTCCGAGCATGGGGCATCTCCTTGCGCTTCGGCGGCGGCGGGCCGCGGTCGAGCGCACCAAGGGTCAGATAGCGCCAGAAATGGTCGGCGATGTCGTCGATGGCCCAGCCCTCGCGCGGGTCGAACCACTGCGCCGCCCAGTTGACGGCGCCGAAGCCGAAGCGCCGCAGCAAGAGCAGGTCGACCGACGGGCGCACCGGCGAGACCGCCGCCGCCTGCGCGATGAGCTCGTCGCAGAAGCGCTCGTAGCGCGCGCGCTGCCGCTCGAGCGCCTGCGCCGTCGTCGTCGACAGCGAGCGCCAGTCGTACAGGAGCACGTAGACGCCGTCGTCCCCCGACAGCACCATGCGCAGGTGGGCGCGGATCGCCAGGCGCACCCGCTCCAGCGCATCGGCCTCGACGCTGATGGTGGCGAGGATGGACGCGATCAGCCGGTCGATGGTGCGCTCGATGAGCGCGACCAGCAGGTCCTCTTTGGTGGCAAAGCGGTAGTGGAGGCTGCCGGGCAGGATCCCGGCGGCGCGCGCCAGATCGCGCACCGATGCGGCGGCGTAGCCCTTGTCGCGGAACAGGCGCGCGGCGGCGTCGAGGATCGCGTCGTTCGAAGCTGCGACCGCCAGCTGCTTGGTCATTCGACCAACAATCTACCGGGGTGCCCACGACGCGTCAATCGAATTCTTGGTCATATGACCAAGTCCTACTTTACCGAGCGACCGCCTGATCGCAGCTCGCCTGGGGGGCGGGCGCCCTGCCCTTCACACCTTGCCGCCCGGTCGCGGCGACGCATTGCTCACCTCATGCGGAGAGCAACGCGTTGGGGTCTGTTTGGGGCAGGGGTGGCGGCCGCCGGCGGCCTGGTGCTGTGGCCGAAGATCGCGCCGCGCGTCGAGGAGCCCGCCTTCGAGGTCGAAGACGACCTCGAAGGGCTCGAGATTCGCCGCTACGGCGCGTCGGTCGTGGCCGAAACGGAGGTCGCGGGCGGCTACCGCGAGAGCCTCTACGAGGGGTTCAGGCGACTGGCGAGCTACATCTTCGGCAAGAACGCGCCCGCCGAGAAGATCGCGATGACCGCGCCCGTGGGCATCGAAGAGGAGCGCGGCATCATCGTGGGCGCTGCCGTCGCGGCGACGCACGCGGACGAGCGCCATTGGACCGTCTCGTTCGTGATGCCGTCGTCGAAGCAGATGGCGTCGTTGCCGCGGCCGCTCGATGAGCGCGTGCACCTGCGGCAGACTCCGCCCCGGCGGGCTGCCGTGCTGCGATTTGCCGGGCGCGCCAGCGACCGGGTGCTGCACCGGCGCGAGACGGAGCTGGCCGAGCGGCTGGCGCGCGCCGGCCTTTCGCCCGCGGGGGCAGCGCAGCTCGCGCAGTACAATCCTCCCTGGATCCCGGGGCCGTTCCGCCGCAACGAGCTGATCGTGCCCCTGTCGACCGCCGCCGGCACCGGCGCGGGCGACGACGGTCCGGCGAGCAGCTGAGGCGGCGCGACATGCCTGCGCGACGACAGCTCTTGCTCACCGGGGCGACCGGGTTCGTGGGACGGGCGGCGCACCCCGAGCTGGCCAGGCGCTGGCGCGTCCGCTGTCTTTCGCGGAACGCCGCGCGCGCCCGGGCCAGGTGGCCCCAGCTCGATTGGGTCGAGGGCGACGTCGCGGACGAAGCCGCGTGTGCGCGCGCGCTCGCCGGATGCAGCGCGGCGCTCTATCTCGTCCACGCCATCGGCGCCGGCGCCGACTTCCGTCGCGCAGAGGTCGAGGGCGCGCGTCGCTTCGCGCGTGCCGCCGGAGCGGCGGGCGTGCAGCGGTTGGTCTACCTCGGCGGCGTCGCGCCGAGCGGGCGCGCCTCCGAGCACTTGCGCAGCCGGCTGGAGGTGGGCGAGGCGCTGCGCGCCGGGCCGGTGGTGACGGTCGAGCTGCGCGCCAGCATGATCGTCGGACACGGCAGCCTGAGCTGGCTCATCGTGCGCGATCTGGCGGCCCGGCTGCCCATCATGGTGCTGCCGCGCTGGCTCCATTCGCGCACCGAGCCGGTGGCAGTCGACGACGTCGTGGTCGCGCTCGTGGGCGCGCTGGCGCTGCCGCTCGACGCCAGCGCCTGGTTCGACATTGCGGGCCCCGAGGTGCTCACCGGCGAGCAGATCCTGGTCGAGACGGCGCTGGCGATGGGCCTGCCCGCGCCGCGCCGGATCGCGGTGCCCCTGCTCACGCCGCGCCTCTCGTCGCTGTGGGTGCGCTTCGCGACCCGCGCCGAGTGGTCGGTCGCGCGCCAGCTGGTGCTGGGGCTCGAGCATGATCTGCTGTCGCACGACGATCGCTTCTGGCGCGCCATCGGACATCGGCATCGGCTGCCCTTCGCCGAGGCGGCGCGCCGCGCGCTCGAGGCGGAGCGGCGCGAGGGCCGCCTGGTCCCCGGGCCGTGGGGCGCGATCGAGCGGGCGATCGCACCGCTCGGGCACAGGGCGCCGGCGTGAACCGGAGCGCTCAGCTGCCCGGCCCGCGCGCTCCGGATGCCCAGTCGCCTCTACGGCCGCGAGCCCTATGCTGCGCGCACCCTGAGCCCCTTCGTGCAGCGGCACCTGGACCAATTCCTCGTCCCCTCCGCCGAGCCGACGGCCCACCACACGTTCCGACTGCGCCGCTGTGGAACGCCGCGCAGCGCCAGCTCGTGCGCACCGGCTGGATGCACGGCTGGATGCGGATGTACTGGGCCAAACGAATCCTCGAGTGGCGCCCGCACCCGGCCGCGGCCTTCGATCTGGCCGTCCGCCTCAACGACCGCTACGAGCTCGACGGGCGCGACCCGAACGGCTACGCCGGCGTGGCCTGGGTGATCGGCGACAAGCATGATCGCGCCTGGGGCCCCGAGCGCCCGATCTTCGGGCTCGTGCGCTACATGTCGGCGCGCGGCGCCGCGCGCAAGCTCGACGTGGACGCCTCCGTCGACGCGACCGAGGCGTTGCCATGAGCGCGGCCGACGTGCGCCCCCGCCTCGGCGTCTCCGCCTGCCTGGTCGGGGCGCTGGTGCGCTTCGACGGCGGGCACAAGCGCGACGCCTTCATCGCCGCCGAGCTGGCCCGCTTCGTCGACCTGGTGCCGATGTGCCCGGAGATGGACATCGGCCTCGGCACGCCCCGCCCGTCGCTGCGCCTGGTGCGCGGCAGCGACGGCCCGCGCCTGGTAGCGCCGCGCAGCGACACCGACCACACCGAACGGATGCGCCGCTACGCCGAGCATCAGGCGGAGCTGGTCGAGCGCTGGGAGCTCGACGGCTTCATCCTGAAGAAGGATTCGCCGACGTGTGGACTCGAGCGCGTGCGCGTCTACGGACCCTCGGGGATCCCGACGCGCGACGGGCGCGGGCTGTTCGCCGAGGCCCTGTTGCGGCGAAATCCGCTGCTGCCCGTCGAGGAAGAGGGGCGGCTTGCCGATCCTCGCCTGCGCGAGAACTTCCTGGTGCGGATCTTCATGCGCCAGCGGCTGGCGGGGCTCTTCTGCGGGCGCTGGCGCCTGGCCGATCTGATCGCGTTCCACAGCTCGGCCAAGCTGCTGCTGCTCGCGCACTCGCCCGACAAGTACCGTCAGCTCGGGCGCCTGGTCGCGACCGCGGCGGAGCGCCCGCGTCACGCGGTGGCCGAAGCGTACCGTCGCGGCGTGCTCGAGGCGCTGGCGGTGGTGCCGTCGCGCGGGCGGCAGGTCAACGTGCTCGAGCACCTGGTCGGATACCTGCAGGAGGGTTCGAGCCCCGACGAGCAGGCGGAGCTGCGCGAGGTGATCGCCGAGTATCGAAGTAGCTTCGTGCCGCTGGCCGTTCCGCTGACGATGATCCGCCATCACGTGCGGCGGCGCCGCATCCGCTACCTGGCGGCGCAGATCTACCTGGCGCCGTTTCCCAGGGCGCTCCTGCCCGACCTGGCGCCCTGAGCGACTCTCCGCCGGGCGCCCTGGAGCGCGGCATGCAAGAGACCGGGAGCATGGAAACCACATCGCAGCGAACGCTGTCGGCGCTGACCTGGCTGGCGATCGTCCTGGTGATCGTCGGTGCCATCAACTGGGGCCTGGTCGGACTGATCAACTTCAACCTGGTCGCTGCCCTGTTCGGCAGCGGCTCGGGGCTCAGCCGCCTGGTCTATGTCCTGGTGGCCCTCGCCGGCATCTACCTCATCGGCGCCGCCCCTGGCTTCCGACGGCCCGCTCGCCCGGCCTAGGGGCCCCCTCTCATGATTCATCACCTCTCCGCGTTTGATTGAGCAAGCAGCGTCACTGTCGCCGGTAGGCGCCGAGGGGCCGCCGGCGGTCGTCGGAGCCGTCTTGCCGGGACGGGCCCGCTACGCCGGCGGCCTTACCGGCCGGCGGCACGTCCGGGCCCTCGGCTCGTCGCTGGCAACCGCCCTGCGGGCGGAGCGCTCCTCGACCCCCGGCAAGACGGCTCCGACGACCTCCCGCTCTATGGGCTCGTGGGAACCTTCCGCCAAGCACGATTGCCGAAGCTCATGCGTCGTCGAGAGCAGCCGCTGCACCCGCTGCGACCGTACCGGTTTTTTGGACGAGCACAGAGGCTCCGCGCGCACTGCCCCGCTGGGCGAGTTCCGCAGCACAGGCAAGGGGTCTAATCGAGCACGGCGGTCCGGTGGCGAGGACTGTTTGAGCCCAGCGGGGCAGTGCGCGCGGAGCCGGACGTGGCGCTCTGTCGCGCTCTCGATCCGACGCGGGTTTGAAAGCGGAACCTTTCGAGAGCTCGCACCGAGCTGTGATGAATCATGAGAGGGCGTCGAGTCGCGGCGCCCTGCCGGCCAGGCTCCGATTTCGTCGGTAGGTGCACCTGCCACCCGGGCTGAATCCCAGCCATTCCGACGCGCTTTGATGATAATCTGAGGACGCACGATCCCCGCGCATCGAGCATGAGCGATCCCACCAAGGCACAGAGCCCTCGGTCCCGAGAGACCGAGGAGACCGACACCGCACCGCGCCCGCCGCTCTCCGCTTCACGAATCGACATGATGACCGAGGAGTTCGCGCGCCTCTTGTCCCGACGCGCGCATCGGGTCGGGGACGTGCTGGCCGGACGCTATCGCATCCTCGACGGGCTGGGCGACGGCGGCATGGGCCAGGTGTTCGTAGCCGAGAACCTGTCGATCGGCAGCCGCGTGGCCATCAAGGTGCTCAAGGCGGAGCTGCTCGCCGACGCCGCCTTCCGCCAGCGCTTTCAGCACGAGGCCGAGGCCATCGCCGCCGTCGAGCACCCGAACGTCGTGCGCTTCTTCGACCTCGTCGTCGGCGATCCCACGTTCCTGGTGATGGAGCACCTGTCGGGCCCGACGCTGGCCGCAGTGCTCAAGGAGCACGAGCGGGTCGAGCTCAAGCGCGCCATCCACCTCACCCGGCGGCTCTGCTGGGGGCTGGACGCGGCGCATCGCGCCGGCGTCGTGCATCGCGACGTCAAGCCGTCCAACATCATCCTCACCGCCAACAGCGAGACCGGCGAAGAGCCCAAGCTGATCGACTTCGGCGTGGCCAAGGTGACGGCCCGGCCCACCGAGCAGCAGCTCACGCTCGCCGGGCAGCTGGTCGGGACCCCGCACTACATGTCGCCCGAGCAGATCACGGGCGGGGCGATCGACGCGCGCGCCGACATCTACTCGCTCGGCTGCGTCCTGTACCACCTGGTGGCCGGGCATCCGCCGTTCCGCGCCTCGGAGGAGTTTCGCATCCTGTCGCAGCACGTCAGCCAGGAGCCGGTTCCGCTGAGCCGGCAGGCGGACGTGCCCCACGAGCTCGACGCGGTCATCGCGCGGGCGCTGGCCAAGGATCCGGGGAAGCGCTTCGCCTCGATGCGCGAAATGGCCGAGGCGCTGGCGGCGGTCAAGGAGACTGTCGAGGCGCGCGAGCGCCCGCTGCCCCTGCCGGGGCCGGGGCCGGCGCCGGTCGCGCCAGCGGCGCCCGCGCAATCGGCGGCGCCGCGGCCGCCGTCGCGCTGGACCCGCTTCGTGGCGGTGGGAGCGATCGCCGCCGCTCTCGGCTTCGTGGCAGGACGGCTGCCGCGGCTGCTGCAGCGGGCGCCCGCGGCCACCGCTTCGTCGAGCGGCCTTCTGGTCGTCGCCACCGACCCCAGCGGCGCCACCGTGGAGCTCGACGGCAAGGCGTTGCCCGAGACCACACCGACGGCCGTGCGCGGCATCGCGGCGGGCGCGCACACCGTCTCGATCCGTCAGGGGCAGCGCCAGACCATCACCCGCAAGATCGAGATGGCCGCAGGCGAGCGGACGCTCCTCGAGCTGACGCTGCCGCCAAGCAGCCATTCGCTCGAGATCCACACCGTCCCCAGCGGGGCGCTGGTCTATCTCGACAAGGGCCTCATCGACGGGCCGACGCCGCTGTCGGTGCAGGTCGTGGACGACGACCTGCACGAGCTGCGGATCGAGAAGCTGGGCTACGAGCCGCTCAAGTGGACCCTATCGCCCGACGACCACGAGACGACCAAGACCTTCGAGCTGGTCCCCGAGAAGGAGCCGCGCGGCAGCCTCTTCGTCGAGTCCAACGCGGACGCCGAGGTCTTCATCGATGGTGCGGACACCGGCTTCGCGACACCCACCACCTCGCTCCCGGTCACCGTCGGAACCCATCGCATCGAGGTCCGCACGCAGGACGGCAACAGCACCAGCCGCAAGATCAACGTTCGCCGCGGCGAGACGATTCGACTGACGCTCACCCTGCTCGCGACACCGTCCAAAAGGGGGACTCCTTGAAGCTGCGATCGACCGTCGTCGTCTTGGGGATCTTGGGTACGGCCGCAGTCGCGCAGGCCAAGCAGGTGCTGCGCCTGGGGACGGTGGCGCCCGAGGGGACGTCGTGGGCGCGGGAGCTCAAGTTGCTCGCGCAACGAGTCGAGGAGGCGACGCACGGCGAGCTGAGCATCAAGTACTACTGGGGCGGCATGGCCGGCGACGAAGACATGGAAGCCGAGCGCGTCAAAAAGCAGCAGCTCGACGGCATCGTGTCGGGCGGCATGCTCTGCCAGCACGTCTCGCCGTCGATGGAGATCCTGGCGCTGCCGGGCCTGTTCCAGAACGACGATGAGGCGACCTACGTCATGCGCCAGCTCCGGCCGACGCTGGAGAAGGAGGCGAACGACTCCGGCTACGCGCTGGTCGGCACGGTCACCATCGGGCCGGACGTGCTGTTCTCGCGCACGCCGGTGCGCAGCATGGCCGACTTCAAGAAGACGCGCTGGTGGCGTTGGGACCTCGACGACAAGGCCATCGCCATGCTGCGCGAGATGGGGCTGCAGATCGTGCCCACGCGGCTCGCCGATGCCGCCTCGGCCTACGACACCAAGAAGATCGACGGGCTGATGGCCATCCCGATGGCGGCGTTGGCGTTCCAGTGGTCGACGCAGGCCAGCTACGTCACCGACCTGCGCGTGGGCATCATCAACGCCTGCTTGCTGGTCGGCAATCGCACCTACGACAAGCTGTCGGAGCAGTATCGCGAGGCGCTCCGCGCCGCCGGGGCGAACCTGGTGCTCCGCATGCGCGAGACGGTGCGGGAGGCGGACGATCAGCTCTTGTCGACGCTGTTCGCCCGCCAGGGGCTCAAGACGGTGCCGATGAACCAGACCTTTCGCGCCGAGTTCTTCGAGGCCGCCCGCGCGGCGCGCACGCGCCTGGGCGACAAGCTGGTGCCGACCGCGCTGCTCAACCGCGTCTTACAGGTCCTGGCCGACTATCGCGCCGAGCACGGCGTCGCCGGCCGCTAGCCGCGCGGTCGCTCGACCACAGCGCCGCCCGCCGGCAGTTGGAGTAGGATCGGGCGATGCGCGGCTCGCTCGTGCTGCTCCTGATCCTCGCGCTGTCGACCTCGGAGGCCTCGGCGGCGAAGCTGCGGCAACCGCCGGCGCGGGCCGGCAGCCTCGACGAGCTCAGGGCGCGCATCGCCGCGGTCCTCGATCGCGACCGCGTCCCCGGCGTGGGGCTGGCGCTGGTGGCGCGCGACCGCCTGTTGTGGGCGGGGGGCGTCGGCCTGGCCGATCGCGCCGCCCGCCGGCCGGTCACCGCCGACACGCTGTTTCGCGTCGGATCGATCACCAAGAGCTTCGTGGCGCTGGCGCTGGTCAAGCTGAGCGAAGCGGGCCGCATCAATCTCTCGGCGCGCGTGTCCAAGCTCGCGCCCGAGCTGGCCATCGAGAACCGCTGGGCAAAGGAGGCGCCCATCACCGTCGCGCACCTGCTCGAGCACACCGCCGGCTTCGACGACATACACTTCAACGAGATCGACGGGCCCAAGTCGCTGGAGAGCCTGCCGCTGGCGCAGATCCTGGCGCGCAATCCGCGCTCGCGGGTGGCGCGCTGGCGGCCCGGCTCGCGCTTCTCGTACGCCAATCCCGGCTACACCGTCGCCGCCTACCTGATCGAGAAGACCAGCGGCCGGCCGTGGGCCGACTACGTGCGCGACGAGCTCTTGCGCCCACTCGGCATGACCGGCGCCGCGCTGCGCTGGACGCCCGAGGTCGAGGCGCGGCTCTCGCGCGGCTATGACGACGGACCGGACCCGGTGCCGTATCGCGGCATCTACCATTCTCCTGCCGGCAACCTGATGGCCTCCCCGCGCGAGCTGGCGGCGCTGGTGCAGCTGTGGCTGACGCGGGGCCGCGTCGGCGATCGGCAGCTGGTCTCGGCCGCCGGCATGGCGCGCACCGAGCGCAGCGAGACGTCGACCATCCGCGGCCTCGACATCGACTACGGCCTCGGCAATTACGGCGAGACCTGGCAGGGCGCGCGCACCCGCGGCCACAACGGCGGCATCGACGGTTTCCTCTCGGCGGCGATCTACCTGCCCGACTGCGGCGTCGGCTACGTCATGCTGCTCAACTCCACCGGCGCCGGCGCCGGCGACGCCTACATGCAGATCCGGCGACTGCTGACCGACTACCTGCTCGACGGCGCGCGCCTCCCGAACCCGCCGCCGCCGGTCGTGGTGCCCGAGGCGCAGCTGCGCGCCTGGCAGGGCCACTATCACCTGGCCAACCCGCGCCATCAGCTCGAAGCGTTCCTGTGGCGGCTCGAGCCCGCCGTCAGCCTCCGGGTCGAAAGCGGCCACCTGTACCTGTCCGAGCCCTACCGGGCGCTCCAGCTCGAGCTGCTGCCGCTCGGCGGCGGACGCTTTCGCTTCCCCGGCCACAGCGGCAGCCACTTCGCCGTCGGCCGCGACGCCGAGGGCCGGCGTGTGCTCGTCGGCAACGGCGGCTACTTCGTCGAGGAGCCGGGCTGGTGGACGCCCTGTTTCTACTACGGCGCGCGCGCGGTCTTGTGGCTGCTCCTGAGCGCGCTGGCGCTGCCGCTGGCGGCGCTCCTTTGGCGAAGGCAGGGCGCGCCGATAGGCTGGGGCTGGCCGATGCTGTCGGCGCTGAGCTTCTTCGGCACGCCCTGGCTCTTCTTCGCCGGCGCCAGGTCACACGCGCTCGGCGAGTGCAACGCCTACACGGTCGGCATCTGCGCCCTGACCCTCGGGTTCGCCGCGGGCGCGGTGGCCTCGTTGGTGCAGGCCGTGCGTCTCCTGGAGCAACCGCTGCCGGCAATCGTCCGGCTGCACCGGCTCGCCGTGTCGATCGCCGCCACCGCCGGCAGCGTCTTCTTCACCTACTATCACCTGATCGGAATCCGGCTGTGGCGCTACTAGCCTTCGCTGCATAGCGGGCCGGAGCCGGTGCGCGCACCGATTTACTCGGCGCGCGGATTGTTGGACACTACAGGCCCCATGCGCCGACATCGCCACGCGTTCGCCCTGTTGCTGGTCGTGCTCGGATCGGGCGCGGCCGCCGATGAGCCGACCGTCATCCGCTTCGGCACCGTGGCGCCCGAAGGCTCGGGCTGGGCCCGCGAAGGTCTGGCGTTCGGACGCGACGTCGAGCAGCGCACCGAGGGGCGCGTGAAGGTCAAGCTGTACTTCGGCGGCATCACCGGCGACGAGGTGCAGACCATCGAGCAGGCCCGGCGCGGCCGTGTCGACGCCATCGCTTCGGGCGGAATGAGCTGCCTCGCGCTGGCCCCATCGCTGCGGGTGTTCCGCGTTCCCGGCCTGTTCCGCAATCGCGCCGAAGCGAGCTACGTCAACGGACGGATGCAGCGTACCGTCGACGAGGAGTTCCTCAAGTCGGGCTTCATCAACCTCGGCGAGCTGAGCATCGGGCCCGACCTGTTCTTCACCAAGGCGCCGGTGCGCAGCATGAACGATCTGAAGCAGCAGCAGCTTTGGGTCTGGGATCTCGATCCGGTGCTGGGGGTGGCGCTAAAGGGCATGGGTCTGCAGCCGATCCAGATCTCGCTGCCAGACGCGCTGCACCAATTCGAGGCAGGGCGCGTCCAGGGATTCGTCGCGGTTCCGACGGCGGCCCTGGCGTTTCAATGGTCGACGCAGGCGCGCTATCTCTCCGACGTTCGCCTGGGCGTGCTGCGCGGCTGCGTCCTCATCACCACGCGCGCGTTCGACGCGCTCGCGATCGAGGATCAGCAGGCGGTGCGCGCCGCGGGTGCCAAGGCAGTCGCCCGCCTCGAAGAGGTCGGGCGCGCAGCCGACGAGGCGCTGCTGGGCGGGCTGTTTGCCAAGCAGGGCGTGACGACCGTCCACGCTCCGAGCTCGTTCCGCGACGAGTTCTTCGCCGCCGCGACCGCGGCGCGCGATCGACTCCCCGAAGCCATCGTGCCGCACGCGCTGGTTCTGCGGGTGCTCGGCATGCTGGCGGACTACCGCGTGGAAGAGTCGCCCGGCCACGACGGGCGGCGCCTGCACGCCAGCCGCTGACCGTCCTCGGTCTCCGCCCCGTAGGGCCGGAGACCGACGGGCCGAACGCGTAATCGGCGGGCGCTCGCCTGGTTGGCGCGTCGCCTGCTCTTGGGCGTGCCGGAGGTCTCGCCGTGCCGCACGCGCGCTCTTGCCTTCTCGTGGTCGCCTACGTGTTTGCGGGCTGCCGCCAAACACCAGCCACGCAGTCGACCCCCGCGGCTTCCACACCTGCGCAACCGGCAGGGGCAAACCAGGGCTCGCAACCGCCACAGATACAGAACTCGAATGCCCCGCCCGGGGTCGTGAGCCTCGTCAGCGTCACCTCGAACCAGGTCGCCGACGTCTCCAGCCTCGGAGCGTGGCAACGATCCTTCCTCCACGACGGCATGAGCGACGCCGACAAGGCGCAGGCGGTCTGGCGCTCGGTGGTCGCGTTCCGCCATCAGGACGAGCCGCCGCGCGAGCTCCTCCGGCTCGACGGCCACGTGCACGATCCGATCAAGCTGTTCAACGTCTATGGCTACTCGCAGTGCGACTGCGCTGCGGCGGCGATCGCCGCCCTGGGCCGCGCCGCGGGTCTGAGCGCGCGCGGCCGCTCGCTGCAGGGCCACAGCGTCGCCGAGCTCTACATCGGTAACGGCTGGCACCTGTTCGACGCCGCCTATGTCGATCAGTTTCCCGACGCCACCGGCAACCTGGCCGCAGTCGATGACGTGGTCGCGACCGTGAGCAGCTGGCTCTCGGCGCACCCCGCCCTGGCCGGCAACCGCGCGGGCCTGCTCGCCATGATGGCCGACGGGACCTGGCGTACCGGCCCGACGTTGCTCGCTGCCTGCCCCTACTACACGCCGGGCGGTCTGTTCCCCGCGCACGTGCAGGGCTGGGCCGACACCATGATGGAGTACGCCGCGCCGTCGCCGGTCACCGAGTTCGGCTACACGCTCGGCTACCGCGTCAACGTCCAGCTCCGCCGCGGCGAGCGCTTGACGCGCAACTGGTCGAACGAGGGCCACCACATCAACGAGGACCTCGGCCTGGCCTGCTCGTCCGTCTCGGACGTCGTCGGCGTCGGCGAGCTCAACTACTCGCCGGCCTACGGCGACCTCGCGCCCGGGCGCGTCGGCAGCGGCACGCACGAGTATGTGCTGCCGCTGGCCGGCGGCGCCTACCGCGACGGCGCCCTTTTGGCCGACAACCTGGCCGACGCCGTCGCGGGCGACGCGGGACCGCTGGTGCAGGCCGCCGACCCGAGCCGCCCCGGAGTGCTCGTGTTCGCCATGCCGTCGAGCTACGTGATCCTCGACGGCACGCTGGCGCTGACCGCGCGCCTCGGCGCCGGCGGCCACGTCGACGTCTCGATCTCGCGCAACCACGGCCTCGACTGGACCCCGGTCGCGAGCGTCACCAGCGCAGGCGCGCAGGCGATCGACCTCGGGAGCTTCATCCGCCGCCGATACGAGTACCAGATCCGCGTCGCGCTGGTAGGCGCCGGCACCGGGCTGGACGCGATCGCCGAGCGCGACGACCTTCAGTGCTCGCAGCGCGCGCTGCCGGCGCTGGCACAGGGCGACAATCAGATCCAATTCAGCGCCGGCCCCGACGAGGGCACGGTCACACTCGAGGCCAGCACCGATCCGTCGCAGAGCGCAAACCTCGTCTACACCGATCTGCACCCGAGCGTCGACGGCCTGGCCGACGCCCCGCTTCACCCGACCGGGCCGAGCGGCAGCATCACCTTCCCCGTGACGACGCCGGGCGACCTGTTGCGCCTGCGCTTCGGCACGTTCTACCGCGCGCGCGCTGCCGCCGATCGCTGGGACTACCAGGTCTCGTTCGACGGCGGCGCGAGCTTCCTCCTCGTCGACTCGGCGCCGGGCCCGGCGGTCGACGGCGAGCGCTTCGTCACATTCGACAGCATCCCGCCGGGCACGCGGAGCGCGCTGGTGCGCTTCGCCGGCACGCAGAAGGACACGCTCGACCTGTTCGACTTTCGCATCGACGCCGACTACCACGAGCCGCGCGGCGGCTTCGCACCGGTCCGCGTCACCTATCAGTGGGACGAGGGCGGCCAGCTCCACAGCGACAGTCGGGTCGCGGCCGCGCCGGCCACCACCTACACCATCCACTGCGACAGCACGCCGCACATGCGCTCGCTCATCGTCGAGCGCGCCGATTGATGCGCACCAAGGAGGCTGCCGTGTCAAAAGCCCTCGTTCGCCGCTCCGTCCTCGCCCCGGGCCCCGCCCTCGCGCTCGCCGCCAGCCTCACCGGCGCGGCGCTCGCCCTTGTGTCCGGCTGCTCGCCGCGCGACGCCGCCGCGCCGCCGCCGATGCCGCCGGCGTCCGACGGCACGCCGGCGTCCGGCGGCACCTCGGGTACCGACATGGGCGCGCCCGAGCCGACGCCGCTGCCGCCGATGCCGAACCCGATCACCCAAGAGAACGGGCTCCCCGGCGATCCCTCCTGGCCGCTGGCGCCGCCGGCGCCCAAGCACGAGCTCGAAGGCTACGGCTCGGCAATCACGGTGCACCCGGGCGACTCCGTCGACGTGGCGGTCAACGTCGGCCACGCGCAGCCGGTCTCGTGGCGGCTCTACCGCATCGGCTGGTACGGCGGCGCCGGCGCGCGCCTGGTGCAGAGCGGCGGCCCGGTGACGGTGGCGCCGCAGGCGGCCTGCCCGCGCGATCCGACGACCTGCCGTGTCGAGTGCGCCTGGCCGGTCGCCTTCTCCGTCGCCACCACCGCCGACGCCCTGTCGGGCGCCTACGTAATCAAGCTGCACGGCGACGTCGGGGAGTCCTACGTGCCGTTCGTGGTCCAGGACGGCCGCCCCGCCACCATCCTGGTCAACCAGAACGTCACCAGCTGGCAGACCTACAACGACTGGGGCGGCGAGAGCCTCTACGCCGACGCCTCGGGCACCATGCCGCACCAAAAGGCGTGGGAGGTCTCGTACGATCGCCCATTCGCCAACGACAACGGCGCCGGCCGCCTCTTCGACTACGAGGCCGACTTCATCCGCTTCGTCGAGGGCGTGGGCTACGACGTCAGCTACACCACCGCGTTCGATCTGTCGCACGACGCCGCGCAGATCGACGCCGCCCACCTGTTCGTCTCGCTCGCCAACGACGAGTACTGGACCACCGCCGAGCGCGCCGCCGTGCAGGGAGCGCGCGATCGCGGCGTCAACCTCGCCTTCCTCGGCGCCGATCAGGGGCTGTGGCGCATCCGCCTGCAGGCCTCGACGGCGGGCGTGCCCGAGCGCGTGATCGCGGGCTACAAGGCCGATCAGGATTCCGATCCGGTGCTCGCCGCCGAGGGCCCGGCCGCCTCGACGGCGCGCTTCCGCGATCCGCCGCTCGCCGAGCCGGAGAACGCGCTCATCGGCGTCATGTACGAGAACTGGCTCCTGGTCCGGCAGCCGTTCGTCGTCAGTGACGGCGGCAGCTGGGTGTTCGCCGGCACCGGCCTGGCCACGGGCGACAGCATCCCGTCCGGCGTTGCCGCCGAATACGATGCCCGCTTCGACGACGGCGTCGAGCCGGCCGGCCTGCAGACGCTGGCGTCGTCACCGACCGTGAGCGCGCACGGCCCGCCCAGCCGCGCCGACGCGACCTACTACCGCGCCGCCTCCGGAGCGGAGGTGGTCGCCATCGGATCGATCGGCTGGGTCAACGGCCTCGGCGCCGGGCGCTACGCCGACCCGCGCGTCGCCCGCATCACGCGCAACCTGCTCGACCGCCTCGGTGGCCGCTTCGCCCTCCCCGATCCGACCGGCGCGCCGTGGACCACGCTTGCCGCTACCCCCACGATCATTGGCGCCTGGTCGCCGTCCGTGACCACGCTGCAGACGGGCTTGCTGGCGCCGGCCGGCGTGGCCGTCGCCGCCGACGGCAGCGTCTTCGTCGCCGAGGCCGATGGCCAGAGCATCCGCCGCATCGCCGCCGACAGCGGGCACACCGTGTCGCTCGTCGCCGGCACCGGCACCGACGGCTACGTCGATGGCCCCGGCGCCGGCGCGCGCTTCCGCTGGCCGCTCGGGCTGGCGCTCGGACCCGACGGCACGCTCTACGTCGCCGACTCGGTCAACAACGCGATCCGCGCGGTGGCCCCCGACGCGGCGCACACCGTGTCGACCTACGCCGGCGTCGGCTCGCCCAACGGCGGCTTCGCCGACGGCCCCGGTGCGACGGCGCGCTTCAACGATCCAGTCGCCGTCGCGGTCGCGCCCGACGGTGGCGTGATCGTGGCCGACCTCTACAACAGCGCCATCCGCCGGATCGACCCCGGCGCCGGCCACACGGTCACCACGCTCGCCGGCAGCAGCGTCGGCTTCGCCGACGGTTCCGGCGCCGCCGCGCGCCTGAACTCGCCGAGCGCCGTCGCCGTCGCTCCCGACGGCACCGTCTACTTCCTCGACACCTTCAACCAGGCGATCCGCCGCATCGGCACCGACGGCGCCCACACCGTCACCACGCTCGTCGGCGGCGACGCCTACCCCAGCGCGCTCGTCGACGGCGACGGCATCACGGCGCGCCTCGGCGCGCAGCAGGGACTGGCGTGGCAAGGCGGGCGGCTGTTCGTCTCCGACGTCGGCAGCGCCCGCGTGCGCGTGGTGACGCCCGGCGCCGACGCCGCCTCCACGAGCGTCGCCACGCTCGCCGGCAGCGGCCGCTCCGCCTTCACCGACGGCGCCGGCGCAGCGGCCGCGTTCGCCTTGCCCACGGGCCTCGCCGCCGACGCGGCCGGCAACCTCTTCGTCGCCGACGCCGGCAACGGCGCGGTGCGCGTGATCGCCACCCACTGACGACCCTGCGCGCGCGCGGCGTGGCTCGCGGTCCACAACGTTGGCGCGAAACTGTAGGTAGCTCGTTACAACCTGGGCGCGTAAGCCCGCGCCGCGCGCGGCGGAGGCGTGGCACATCGGTTGCTGAGCGAGCGCGGGCATGCTCACCCCCCGTGCTCGCGTCCTCGCTCGTTCGTTCGCCCTCGCTTCTCTGTTCGCGACCGCTGCCTGCAGCTCGCGCCACACGGACCCGACGTCGGGCACGCCGGCCGTCGGTGGCAACGGCGCCGCCGACCCGGCGCCGACGCCGACGCCGCCACCGTCGACGCCGACGCCGACGCCGTCGACGCCGACGCCCGGCGCCGGCGCGCCCGGCGTCGGCACCCCGAGCACACCCGACGCCGGCGCTCCGGCTGCGCCCGACGCCGGCGCTCCGACTGCGCCCGACGCCGGCGCTCCGACTGCGCCCGACGCCGGCGCTCCGACTGCGGCCCTGCCGCATCGCCACTGCGGCTGGCTCGGTGCCGACGAAGGCTCCACCGGCATCGCATCGTTCGTCGCCAACGCCGACTTCTTCGACGCCGTCCACCCGGTCTGGTACGTCGCCAACGCCGACGGCACCGTGCGCTCGGTCGCCGGCTTTACCGACGACGCGACGATCGTCTCCACCGCTCGCGCGCACCACGTCGCGCTGATCCCGCTCGTCTACGGCGGCGACAGCGCATCCATCGTGCGCACCATCTTCGCCTCGCCCGCGGCCATCACCGCCCATGTCCAGGTGCTCGCCAAGCTGGTCGCCGACAAGGGCTACGACGGCCTCGACCTCGACTACGAGCACCTGTGGGCGGCCACCGATCGCCCCGGCTACAATGCGCTCGTCACCCAGCTCGCCGCCGCGCTTCACGCCAAGGGCAAGGTCCTGACGGCCGCGGTCTCGCCCGCCGAGGTCGACTATGCCGGCAGCGCCTACGATCTGCCGGGCATGGTAGCCGAAGGCGTCGACCTCCTGCACCTCATGGGCTACGACTGGCACTACCTCGGCGGCGATCACCTGGGCCCGCTCGCCCCCATCGGCTGGATCGACAACGCCGGTGCCTACCTGGAGCAGAAGGGGATCGCCGATCGGGCCCTGCTCGGCATCGCCAACTACGGCATCGGTACCAACTGGTATGCGGACAGCGCCAGCGTGGTCAGCCAGTGTCTCGCCGGCAGCTACCGGACCACGACCAACCACATGTTGACCTGCCCCTACGGCGTGCGCACCGCCGGGGTCAGCCCGCACTGCACCACCGCCCGCGGCGACGTCTGGTTCGAGGATCTGGCCTCTGTCGCCGAGAAGGTACAGGTGGCCAGGAAGCACGGCCTGCGCGGCATCACCTATTTCGAGCTCGGCGGCGAGCTCCCCGGCTTCTTCGACACCGTCCGCGCCGCCTATCCGTAGCCCTTGGTTTTATTGTGCGCTTGCACATTTTTATTGACGCGCTCGCACAATAATCGTACTGGGAGGCATGCGTGACCTCACAAAGACGATGTGCGTGAGCCTCGGGCTGGCGCTCCTTTCCGGCTGCACCAGCATGAACCTGCAGCATGACCTCGGTGGCGGTAGTGCGGGCGACGCCGGCGCCAGCGTCGGCGGCAACGGCTCATCCGCGGGGGATCTGGCGCTCGCCATGTCCGACCTGGGCGGCTCGGCGACGCCTCCTTCGGACCTGGCCAGCGCCCCGGCGCCCACCGATGCCGCCGCCGCCGCCAGCTGCAGCGGCCCGGCGGACTGCACCATGGCGACCGCGGCCATCTGTTGCGTGATGACCTCGGTGAGCAGCACCATGGGCGCGGGCGGCGCCAGCTGCACCGCCTCGTGCCCTGGCAGCATCACCGGCACTGGCACCAGCGCCACCATCACCACCAGGGCCTGCACCAGCGATGCCGACTGCGCCGGCTACTCCGGTACTGTCGGCGGCTTCTCGTCGCCGTGGACGAGTTGCTGCTCGAACCTCATCAGCGCCGTGCACTTCTGCGGCAGCGCGCAGGGCGCGACCGCCGCCGGCTACACCTGCCCCTAGTACAGATTAGGGGTCGACAGCGGGGCTCTCGGAGCGACCAGGTCGCCGTTGCACGACGCGCGCCCGCGCGCTGTGCAAGTCTGGCCCGGTCACCTGGCGCGTAGTGCTGCTTTCTGGGTGCGGTCCACTGCTACTCGAAGCGCAACGGCTACGCAGATTGCACGAGGCCGACGTCGTGCCGCCGCGCTCATCAACACGGAGCTCGGCCACGGGGCAATAAGCGTCGTGATATCATGTCGTGGGCACTTTGTTGCCCGCCGCATGGACCAGACCCGCTCACAAGCCGACGAGACCGTTTCGGCGAAGAGCTCCGCTGCTGGCCGCGCGCCGCTGGCCCGCGGCGCCGCGGTCGGGCGCTACCTCTTGCTCGATCCGATCGGGCAAGGCGGCATGGGGGTCGTCTACAAGGCGTACGACCCCGATCTCGATCGCACCATCGCGCTCAAGCTGATGCGCGCGGGCGATATCGATGCCGGACAGCTGCGTGAGCGCCTCTTGCGCGAGGCGCAAGCGCTGGCGCGCTTGCAGCACCCCAACGTCGTTGCCGTCCATGACGTCGGTACGTTCCGCGGCGACGTGTTCATCGCCATGGAGTTGGTCGCGGGGCCGACGCTGCGCGCGTGGCTCAAGGCGCAGCCGCGCCGGCCGCGCGAGATCCTCGACGTGTTCCTGGAAGCCGGCAAGGGGCTGGCGGCGGCGCACCGCGCCGGGCTCGTGCACCGCGACTTCAAGCCCGACAACGTCATCCTCGGCGACGATGGCCGCGTGCGCGTCGTCGACTTCGGGCTGGCGCGCACCGCGATCCACGACGCCGACGGCGGCAGCGCGACGTCGGTGCCGGCGAGCGAGCTCGAGGTGACCAGCGACGGACGCGCCGCTTCGCCGGTGCCGAAGCCGGCGCCACAGATCGCGCCGACCTCCGACACGCCGGCGAGCGCGGTGAGCGCCACGCCTTCGGCGCCTTCGGGAACGAACCTGCTGGCATCGCCGCTTACGCACGCCGGCGCCGTGGTCGGCACGCCGCGCTTCATGGCGCCCGAGCAGCACCTCGGCGCGGGCGCCGACGAGCGCGCCGATCAGTTCAGCTTCTGCGTCTCGCTCTATCACGCGCTGTACGGCGCATTTCCATTCGCAGGCGACACGACCGAGCAGATGATCGATCGCGTGCTGGAGGGACGCGTCTCCGAGCCACCACCGGGTAGCAAGGTGCCGCGCTGGCTGCGCCAGGTGCTGCTCAAGGGTCTGGCGCGCGAGGCGGACCAGCGCTACCCGTCGATGGAGGCGCTGCTGGCGGCGCTGGCCGCCGATCCGAACGTCGTGCGTCGCCGCCGACTCGGCCTCGCCGCGGCGCTCGTCGTTGTCGCCACCGTCGGCGGCTCGCTCGGCGTCCTGCGCCGGCGTGAGGTGCGGGCCTGCGCCGGCGCCGCCGACAAGCTCGCCGGCGTGTGGGACGACGCGCGCCGGGCCAAGGTGCACACCGCCTTCGCCGCCACGCGGGCGCCGTACGCCGAAGTCGCGTTCACAGCCGTCGCCAACGCGTTCGACCGCTACGCGCACGACTGGGTCGCCATGCGCACCGACGCGTGCGAGGCGACGCAGCTGCGCCGCGAGCAGTCGGCGGAGCTGCTCGACCTGCGCATGAGCTGCCTCGACGATCGCCTGACGCAGCTGCAGACGCTGTCCGACGTCTACGCCGCCGCCGACGCGCGCGTCGTCGAGCACGCCAACGATTGGGCGGCCGCGTTGCCCGGCCTGGCGCCGTGCGCCGACGCCGTGGCGCTGCGTGCGCCGACGCCGCCGCCGCGCGATCCGGACACGCGCCGGCGGGTGGACGCGATCCGTCACAATCTCGCGCGCGCGCACGCGCTCGGTCTCGCGCTCAAGGCCGACGACGGACTCGCGCTCGTGCGCGCCGCGCAGAAGGAGGCGGAGGCGATCGGCTATCGGCCCGTGGAAGCCGAGACGCAGCTCCGGCTCGGCGAGCTCATGCAGATCAAAGGCGACTACGCCGGCGCCCCCGCCGTCCTGCATCGCGGCCTCGTCGCCGCGTTCGCCAGCCGCGCCGACGACATCGCGGCCGACATCGCCATCGCGTCGCTCGACGTCGACTTGCACCAGTCGCACTTCCCCGACGCCGAGCGCTGGGCCGACCTCGCGGAGGCGCTTGCCAGCCGCCTTTCGCGCAAGGACGAACGGCTGGGCGAGATCTACACCGCGCGCGCGAACATCTTGCGTTACGAGAGCAAGCTCGAGCCCGCGCTCGCAGAAGCCAAGCGCGGGCTGGCGCTCTTGCAGAAGGTCTACGGCCCCGACGATTACCGCGTCGCCGGCCCCTGGAAGGCGCTCGCGCTCATCTACTACTACCGCACCGAGTACCCGCAGGCGCTCGACGCCTATGAGCACGCGCTCGACCTGCAGCAGCGCGCGCTCGGGCCCAACCACCCGCGCGTCATCACGTTGCTCATCGGCATGGCCGACGTGTATGGCGACAGCGGCAACCACGACAAGGCGATCGCGCTCTACCGGCAGGCGCTCGAGACGCAGCTGCGCGTCGACCCCAATAACCAGAACGTCGAGCTCGTCTACGGCAACATGAGCAACGACTATCTGCAGCTCGGACGGCCGCGCGAGGCATTCGATCTCCTGCAGCGCTCGCTCGAGCGCATCCAGAAGCGCATCGGTCCGTCGGTGGAGATGGTGTTCGCGCTGACGAACCTCGGGCTCGCAGACGTCGAGATGCACAAGTGGAGCGAGGCGCTTGCCTACAGCGAGCAGGCGATGGCGATGTGCGCAAAGCTCGTCGGACAGAACAGCCTGCAGTATGGGCAGGCGCTCGCCGGCTCCGCGCGGGCCGAGCAAGGGTTGGGCCGCCTGGAGGAAGCCGAGGCGCGCTACCGCCGCGCGCTCGCCCTCGACGAGAAGGTGCTCGGCCCGAAGCATCCGGAGCTGGTCACGCCGCTCTTGGGCCTGGCCCAGGTTGCGCTGGCGCGCGGCAATCCCGCCGCCGCGCGCGCGCCGCTCGAGCGCGGGCTCGCCCTCACCGAGGGGTACGCGATCCTCGACGTCGACGCCTGCGACTACCGGCTCGCGCTCGCCAAGGTCGAGTGGGCCAGCGGCAATCGCGCACGCGCCGTCGAGCTGGCGCAGCGTGCGCGCGACGGCTACGCCAAAGCGGGCTCCCGCGGCAAGGAGGGCCTGGCGGAAGCGGCCGCCTGGCTCGCGCACCACGGCTGAGCCATCGCGCGCGCGATGAGCGGCCTGCTCAGCGCCGACGCAACTCGCACGCCCTGCGCCGGGACGGCCTGACCGAAAAGCGAAGGAAATCAGGCGGTGCGATCCGGACCGGGCCTTGCTACCGCGGGCGGCGATGCGACGAGCCTTGCTCGCTCTCCTCGCGCCGTGCTGCGTCTTCGCTGCTCCGCTGTTGCACGGGTGCGCCTCCACTCGATCCGACGACGTGAATCCCGACGCGCCGGCTGCCCCGGCAGACGGCAGCGCGCAGTCCGTTTCCGACGACGGCGGCCCATCGTCCGCCTCCGACGACGGTGGCAGCGCACCCGGCGCGGGAACGGGGACGCACTACTACGTCTCGACCTCCGGCAACGACGCCAACGCGGGGACGTCGCCCGCCCGCCCATGGGCGACCATTGGAAAGATCAACGGCATGACGCTCCAGCCGGGCGACACCGTGCACTTGCACGGCGCGATCACCGACCACCCCATCACCGATCAGAGTGGAAGCGCCAGCGCGTACGTCACGTTCGAGGGAGACGGCACCACGGTCATCAAGGGCATCCAGCTACACAAGTCCGAGTACGTCACCTTCTCCAACCTCGAGGCCTCGGGCCCGACGGGCCTGCAGTGCGGCGCGCTCGTGACGATCAGCGGCGGCGGCCCGGTCCGCCACGTCACGTTCTTCCGCCTCCATCTGCACGACTCCGATCGCGCAATCGCCGTCGGAAACCATACCTCGGGCACCGTCGGCGACCACTTGCTCTTTACCGACACGACGATCGCCAACATGCAGTGCGAAGGCGTCGTGCTCGACGACTACGCGGGTGACGACATCACGTTCGACGGCGGCCAGGTCGCGAACACGGGCGTCCACTGCCCGTGGCACGCCGACGGCAGCGGCTGTCACGGCATCTACGCCTCCGGCGGCCACGGCCACGTCATCAACGACATGACTTTCGGCAAGCCCAACCTCAGCTGGGACATCAGCATGCGCCGCGCAAACACCACGGTGTCGAACAGTCGATTCAGCGGGAACCTGATGATCGAGAACTGCAACGAGGACGAGACCGTCTATCGCGGCTTCTATTACATCTTCCACAACACCTTCAGTGGACCGGGAACGGCCCTCTATCAGGGCGGCAATAACGACCACGGCATTCCGAATCCCGGCAACACCTGGTCGATCTACGACAACACGTTCTCGAGCGGCGAGCTCGTCAACTTCGCCGACGACGGCAGCGGCTACTACGCGTACGACTACGACGTGTACATGTGCAACAACACGCTCAACGGTGCCGTCGTGAAGATGGGGACCACCGCCAGCGGCGTGGTCCACGACGCGAACGCACACAACTGCCCGACGCCGTAACGCCCCCGCCCCGACGGTGCAGCAGATCGCGCAGCCGTTGAGCAACCTGCTACATCGCGAAGCAGCATGACGGCGCCCGCGCCGCCGACCGGCGCGACGAAGTGCGCGATCCGGCGCGCCCTAGGGCGGTCTTACCGAGCTGGATCCGAATTCGCATTGAAAGAAACGTATTCCACCCGCGCCGGGAAACGCGCGGAGAAGGAGCGTCATGCGCAAGCGTCGCCATGCGATCTGCACGCTACTCGCCCTGTCGGGCGTCGGCTGCGACAGCCTCGCGGCCAAGCCGTACGCGGGCACCGTGATCGAAATGGCCATCGAGGGCGCGACGCCGACGCCGGCGGGCCAGCACCTCGAGCTGTGGGCCCGCGATTCATATAACGACATCCTGCGCGTCGACGCGCTGTGGGACGAGTCGAATCATCGGTCGTCGTTCGGCCTGCAGATCCGTGACGCCGTCGACCTCGACGATCCGTGCATCATCGTCACCGATCCGAGCGCGCCGACCTACGGCGAGCTTTTGGTCATGCCGTCCGCCTATCCGGCGACGGTGACGACCAACGGCGTCGCGCAAACGCCGGCGCAACAGGCGCAGCAGGTGCGCAATCGGATCGCGCAGGTCACGAGCAGCGATCGCTGCCTCGGCGATCTATTCCGCCCGGGTCAGATGTTCTGCGGCCACCAGGCCTCGACGCTCCTCGCCGTGGTTCCGTCCGACGCCACGGCGCCACCGTCGGTGGCGGCGAACGCGCCGGCGGCCGAGCGCGCCTCGATCTGCCAGGCCTATTGGAACGCCTCGCCGCTGACGTACACGCCGAACCCTGCGCAGCTGACGGCGCCGCTGCACGGCAACGTCTACGGCTTCATCGGCTACACGACGACGAGCCCGCCCGCCGGCTACGACGGCCTGCGCCTCGACAGCCCGACCAACCTGCGCGGCATCGAGGAGCTGTGGCTCACGTCGGAGGTCGTGCCAATGGCCGCAGTCGACGCGCGCCGCGAGGGCGCCCTGTTTCTCGACGGCGTGCCGACGCCGGGCGGACGCGACGTGCTGCATTTCGATCTGCGCTCGCTGTCGATGCAGCCGATCTCCGGAACCGCGGCGCTCTACGTGAGCCTCGACGACAACTCGATTGGCTTTTGAAGAGGGAGGGCGACATGAACGCACGACCGTGGTCTTTCGCTGTGCTCGCGCTCGTCGCAACGACCGGCGCCGGATGCAACACGCCGAGCTGCGGCTCCGGCACCAAAGAGGTGCAGGACGGCAACGGCGATCTGCACTGCGTGAGCGCCGACGCGGTGGCACCCATCGGCTGCCTCGCCGACGGCGGCACCCAGCTCGTCGCCGGCAACTGCGTCGCGACCCTCGCCTGCGGCCCCAACACCGTGCCCGAGGTGCAAGCCGACGGCGCCACCCTATGCGTCGGCGTCGGCGTCGGTGGAAACGGCAGCTGCGTTCCATCGTGCGGCACGCCGCAGCCGGGCACGATCTGCGTCAACGGAGAGGTCAAGCATCTCGTCGACGGCTCGAGCTTGTCCGAGGGCGAGATGGTCCACGTCGCCCTCTACGATCCGCTCAGCTTCCTCGGCGATCCCGGCGCGACGCCGCTGGCCGAGAGCGACACCGGCTGCGGCTTCAAGTTCGACAACGTGCCCTATCCACCGTCGATGCTGGTGGTGGTCGCCGTCTCCGACGCCGGCAAGCGCGGTCTGACGACGGTCACGCACCAGCTCGCCGGCACCGGCGCCGCCGTCGTGGCGCAACAGGCCTACCGCGTCGACTCCTACGCCGTGCCGAAGTCGGTCGTCGACGGTTGGAGCGCCACGACCGGTGTCGACTACGACGCCGCGGGCGCCGTGGTGCTCGAGTTCTTCGCCGACATGAAGCCGTCGCCCACGGACCTGCAAGCGAACGAGATGCTCCCGGTGGCCGGCGTGACCTTGTACCAGGACGGCGCGCCCGACGACGGGCTGAACGGTCACGCGATCGCGAAGTACTTCGGCGCCTCACTCACGAAGCTCGACGGCAGCCTGACGACGACCGGAGCTTCGGGCGCCGCCATCGTCGCCGTCTCGCCGTCGAACGGCGTGTTCCCGATCTTCACCGGCATGGGCGGCACGAGCATGGGCAAGCCGATCAGCTGGGAGTCGAGTCCCGGCGGCTCGACGGCGCACGTGCTGTTCGTCGAACGAATGCACCCGATGTGAGGCCGACCAACATGGGACACCTCCGCGCCTCGTTCGTCTGCTTGCTAGCCGTCGCCGGCGTCGTCAATCTCGTGCCAGCCCCGGCGGCCGCGCAACGCGGCATCGACGTCGAGACGTTCCATCCGGCGCTCGACAGCTACGGCATCTTCACCGTCGAGCGCGCGCAGACGGCGGCGCAATGGGGCTTCGGATTCAAGCTGTTCGCCAACTATGCGGCGAATCCGCTGCGGCTCGCCATGTTCGATATGACCGCCATGACGCCCCGGCGGGTGACGATCATCGATCGGCAGATCGCGCTCGACTTCGGCGCCCACCTCGGGCTCACGCGCTGGCTCGAGCTCGCGCTCGACGTGCCGCTCTCTTCGCAGTCGTACGGCGACGCGTACGGGCACACCGGCTCGGCGGCGGATCCGACGGTGGCGCGCACCGGCTTCTACGCCGCCGATCGGTTCACCAACGTTCCGCCGCCGGATGGCGGGCCGCTCGACGCGCGGGTCGCGCTCAAGGCGCGCCTCGTGCGCGCCGGGCCGTTCGGGCTGGCGCTCGCCGCCGTCGTCACCGTCCCGTTCGGCGACGACTCGGCGTTCCTCGGCGACAGCAACTTCACGTTCCGGCCGCTGGTCATCGGCGATGTCACCAGGGGACCGTTCACCATCGCGGTCAACGTCGGCGCGATCGTTCGCCAGCGCACGCGGGTGCTCGATCCGCACGAAGTGGCCGCGCTCTTGCCGAGCCCGCGCGTGCTCCTCGAGGTGGGTGACGAGCTGACCTATTCGGTCGGCGCCGCCTACCGCGTGGCGCGCTTCGTCGGCGTCGCCGCCGAGCTGTACGGCTCCGAGCCGCTCGCCGTCTCGCGGGACGCCGTCAACGATCGGACCATCGACGTGCTCGGCGGCGCGCAGCTCTTCCCGACCAAGAGCCTCGCCATCACCGTCGGTGCCGGCGCCGGTGTCATCGGCGCGGCCGCCCGCCACGACGACTTTCGCGTCTTTTGCGGCCTCGCCTGGTCGCCGGTCGACGCCAAGGGCGCGCTCGCCGGCGGCGGCGTCGACAGCGACGGCGACGGCATCCCCGACGCTCACGATCTCTGCCCGATGGAGCCTGAGGACAAGGACGCATTCGACGACGAGGACGGCTGCCCCGATCCCGACAACGATCAGGACGGCATCCCCGACAAGCTCGACAAGTGCCCGAACGACCCGGAGGACAAAGATGGCTTCCAGGACGAAGACGGCTGTCCCGAGCTCGACAACGACGGCGACGGCATCCCCGACGCGCAGGACAAGTGCCCGAACGAGCCGGAAGACAGAGATGGCTTCCAGGACGAAGACGGCTGCCCCGATCTCGACAACGACGGCGACGGCATCGCCGACGCGCAAGACAATTGTCCCAACGAGCCGGAAACGTTCAACGGCGTCGACGACACCGATGGCTGCCCCGACTCGGGCGGCGCCGTACAGATCTCCGGCAACAAGATCGAGCTGCCGGACAACATCTTGTTCGACACCGGCCGCGCCACCATCGCGCGTCGCTCCGAGTCGCTGGTCGCCCACGTCGCCGACAAGATCAACGCCAACCCGCGCGTACGGCGCATCCGCATCGAG
The DNA here is from genome assembly GCA_963816965.1 of uncultured delta proteobacterium. Taxonomy (GTDB): domain Bacteria; phylum Myxococcota_A; class Polyangia; order Palsa-1104; family Palsa-1104; genus JAQBQH01. The sequence goes on along the minus strand of CAWFMP010000004.1, from coordinate 107,938 downwards.
GGCCACACCGACGATGTCGGCTCGGCCAAGAAAAACCAGGAGCTGTCGCAGGCGCGCGCCGAGGCTGTTCGCGACTTCCTGATCCGCAGGGGCGTCGACGCCGAACGACTGCAGGCCGTCGGTTTCGGCAACACGCGCCCGCTCGACAGCCATCGCAACGCCGAAGCGCGCGCCAAGAACCGGCGCGTCGATTTCATCATCGTGGAGCAGTGACGATGCCCAGGCGCACCTTTTCGAAGCTGGCGGCCCTGATCGTGCTTACCGTCGCGCTCGCCCCTGCGACCGCGCAAGCGCAGGAGGTGATGCTCCCCGATCCGGTTCCCGAGCGCGGCCGGCCCGGCGACGAGGGCGCGCCCGAGATCGCGCTCGATCTCGATCGCGAGATCGATCTGGCCAACATCGTCACCTCCGCCGCCAAGGGCGCCACCACGGTGCAAGAGGCGCCGGCGATCATCACCATCATCACCGCCGACGAGATCAAGGCGCGCGGCTTCAAGTGGATCGACGAGGCGCTCGCCACCGTTCCCGGCTGGTCCGACTCGATGGTCGTCGGCGATCAGGTGCCGGGGCCGCTGGTGCGCGGCGTGACCGAAGCGGCGATGCTGATGCACGACGGCATCTCGATGTTCGATCCGTGGAGCGCCGATCCGTCGTTCAACCGGTCGCTGGCGCTGGAGACGGTCAAGCGGCTCGAGATCGTCACCGGTCCGGGCGGCGTGCTGTGGGGCGCCAACTCGTTCCTCGGCATCGTCAACGTCATCATGAAGGACGCCGAGGACGTCAACGGCGTCGAGGTCAGCGCCGGCTATGGCGACGGACCCGGCAACCGCCAGGACGCGCGCGCCTACGCGATGTTCGGCAAGACGTTCCTCGGCGGTAAGCTGAAGATCTTTCAGCACCTGTCGTTCGAGGACTTCGTCGGCACCACCTACGCGATTCCGCGCTATCTGGCCTCGTCGCCGTCGCCGCAGCCGGGCGGGCCGGCCTTCTATGGCGCCACCGCCGGCGACTATCCCGATCGCAGCTGGCTGCTCACCGTCGACGGCAAGTACTCGGTCGGGCCGGTGAGCCTGTACTACAACGTGCCGTTCGGCACGGTCCATCCGCAGCTCGGATTCTCCAACTCGATCGTTCCCAAGAACACCTTCACCGTCTTCGATCGCTACGGCGTCCTGCAATACCAAGATCGCTTCTTCGCCGGGCGCTTCGGCCTCACGGCCAAGGCCTACTACGTGCAATTCGTCCGCGAGCATGCGATCGAGCTCTTTCCGCCGTCGCAGCTGTTCCCGCCGTTCGTCGGGCTCAATGGCAAGGCGAACGTGGGCGGCGTTCAGGGCGACTTCAGCCACCAGCTGATCCAACGCTTCGGCGCCACCGTCGATAGCGACGTCAACCTGCCGCACGGACTCCGCCTGCTCTTCGGGGGCGAGGCGTTCTACGAAGGCGTGAGCGGAGCCACGGTCACCTTCGGCTCACCTGCGAACCCGGCGAACCTGCCCATCTACTGTCCGGTCGATGCCTCGGGCGTGCCGATCCCGACCTGCCCGCGCCTGTTCACCAACGACGCCAGCCGCATCGTCGGCGCGCTCTACGGAAACGCGCGATGGCAGCTCGCGCGGCGGCTGACGCTCGACGGCGGCGTGCGTCTGCAGGAGGGCTTCGGCGCGCGTCCCTACGCGCTGCAGCCGCTCGGCTCGGCGGCGGTGGTATGGAACTTCCTACCCGACTACCACTTGAAGGCGAACTACGCGACTGGCTTCCGTCCGCCCGTCTTCAACGAGACCGACGCAGCGACGGGCGGCCTCAACTACGGCGGCAGCCCGAAGCTGAAGACCGAGACGTCGCAGTCGTTCCAGGGCGAGATCAATGCGCGCCTTCTGCGCAACGTGCAATTGATGCGAGAGCTCGAGCTGCGCCTCGACTACTCCTACACGTTCCTCGACAACCTGATTCAGGTGCGCTCGGGAAACTTCGCCAACTCGGGCAAGCGCAGCATCCACTCGGTCGAGCTCTACTCCAAGGTGTACCTGCACGGCGATCACTTCGTTCAGCTCTCGTACACCTTCTTGAACACGCGGACCTCCGACGCCGGCGTCATGCGCGTCACGCCCAACCACTGGCTCACCATCGGTGTCAGCTTCAACCTCGTCAAGCGGATGCTCGACGTAAACGCCAACCTCAACGTGTTCGGCGCCTACGCCGATCCCAATCGCTATCCGTCGGCAGCCGGGCCGAACATCGACTGCCAGCCGGGCGCCTCCGCGTGCACCGGCCCGACGACGGTGGCGCGCACGACCGATCTGACCGTCGATCGGCTGACGCCGGTAGCGCAACTGCAGCTCGGCCTGCACCTGCGCTTCCTCGGCGAGCGGCTCGGTCTCATCGCGCAGGTCTACAACGTGCTCAACCAGCACTACTACTATCCCGACGCGTTCTACGATCTGACGCCGACGATGGAGATGACGCCGCTGCCGGCGCCGGGGATCAACTTCTTCGCCTCGGTGGTCTACCGTCCCTGAGCATCAGAGCTTGCGCGGGCGCCGGATGCCGTACTCGTCCAGGCGCGCGGCGAGGGTGTTGCGCGAGATCTTGAGCAGCCGCGCGGCGCGGCTCTGATTGCCGCCGCACTGATTGAACGCGTCGACGATGCGCTGCCGCTCGAGCCTCTCGATGTCGCGCTGCAAGCCGCCCTGCAGTGCCGCGGCGACGCCATGGCCCGGCAGCGCAGCCGTGGTCTCGTCGCCGTCGAAGGCGGTCGGCTCGACGGGCGCAGGCGTCGGCGCACCTGTGCGCACCCGCTGCAGCAGCGTCGCGCCCATCTTCTCCGTCGGCAGATGCTCGCTGCGGATCGATCCGCGGCCGCACAGGAGCACGGCTCGCTCGATGGTGTTGCGCAACTCGCGCGCGTTGCCCGGCCACGCGTAGGCGCGCAGGCGTTGCACCGCCTCGACGGTCAACTGCGGTTCATCCGCGCGCTTGAGCCGGCGGCAGGCGTCGGTCACGAACTGGCGCGTGAGCGACTCGATCTCCTCACCCCGCTCGCGCAGCGGTGGGATCCACAGCGTCACGCCGTTCAAGCGAAAGTACAGGTCACTGCGAAAGCGCCCAGCCGCCATCTCGGCCTCGAGATCGCGGTTGGTGGCGGCGACGAAGCGAACGTCGATCGGCCGCGGCTCGACGCCGCCGACACGCAGCACCTTCTTTTCCTCGATCACGCGCAGGAGCTTGACCTGCGTAGCCATGGGCAGCTCGCCGATCTCGTCGAGCAGCACGGTGCCGCCGTTGGCCGTCTCGAACAGGCCCGGCTTCGACGTCAGCGCGCCGGTGAACGCGCCGCGCTCGTGACCGAAGAGCTCGCTCTCGAGCAGCGTCTCGGTGAACGCGGCGCAGTGCAGCCGCAAGAATTTGTGCGACGCGCGCGGCGACATCCGATGCAGGGTCTCGGCCATCACCTCCTTGCCGACGCCCGTCTCGCCGAGAATCAGCACGCACAGGTCGCTGGCGGCAACCTGGCTCGCCAGCCGCCTCACCGAGCGCATGGCCGCACCCTCGTCGCCGAGCTCGACCCGCGCCGAGACCCTCTCCTCGCCGCGCACCGCGTCGCAAGCGTGGGCGATGAGCGCCTCCGGCGTCGCGCCGTCGTGCGGATAGTTGGCGACGCCGATGCGCAGCCGCACCTTATGGCCCTCGAGCGGAGCGCGTAGGAGCGTCACAAGGCGCGCCGTCTCTTCGGGCGACGTGTCCGGCAGCAGCAGCTCGTACTCGTTCGGCGCGTATTTGGCCAGCATGTCGAGCGGTCGCAGCGTCATGAACGCCTCGTCGAGCGCCCCGGCGCGCGGTTCGCCTTCGACGCTCAGGCGGACCACGGAGAACAGCGTGCCCGCGCTGTTGGCGCGCATCCACTGCTCCTCGACCCGCGCTTCGAAGTAGCCGTGCGGCCAAACGCGCCGCGGCCGTACCGTCGCGAGCGCGCGCCGCAAGAACAACATCACCTGCCCGAGCTCGACCAGCTCTCCGACGGCAAAGACGGCGGCCTGCCCGGTCGGCAGGAGCTGATCGCGCACCTTGACGCCGTTGGAGCTGCCGAGGTCCTCGATCTCGATGCGCGCGCCGATGCGCAGAAGCGCGTGGCGCCGCGACACCGACGGATGATCGATGTGAATCGTGTTCGCCGAGGAGCGCCCGATGGTGATCTCGCCCTCGCTCGGCAGCGCATAGGTCTGAAGCGCGCCGTCGACACTGACGACCAGGCACAATGGCTCAGCGTCGCCCGTCTCGCGCCGGCGCGGTATGAGCGTCTCTTTATCGGCCTCCGGATCGCGCATACTCACCGAATCCTATACGGCTACGGCGTGCATTGGAACTGCGTGAAGCTCGCCGCGAACGACCACCATCACGTTCGCGCTCGTCGTCGCCGGGCCGAGAAAGCCGCAGTAGGAGTTGCCGCCCGGCGACGAGTCGGCGATGCCGCCCGCCATCGAGGAGATGCGGAAGGCGCTGCGCGAATTGGCGTCGCCCGACCAGAGGTGACCGTCGCTGGCGCGGCCCCACAGGCTCTGGTCGGCGCGCGGAAAGTCGTGGCGGGCGATGAGCGGCGTCGCGAGATCGACGAGGGCGCCGCCGTCCATGGGCCCGCCGCCGCCGACGCTGCTGTCGCCGGGCGCGCTCAGATCTCCGGCCGCTCCACCATCCGCCAGCGTGGCGCCGAGCGCCATCGATAGCTCCACGTGCACGTGCGGCCGCGCCTGCACCGACGCGCTGGCGTCCATGGTCTGGCCGCCAACGGCGATTCCGTGCAACGTCACGCGGAGCCGCTGGCTGATGTCAGGAAGAGTGACGACGACCGCGCCACCGCTCGATCGCTCGGGCGGGAGGCTGAGCGTTCGCTGCATGTGCGCGCCGTCGGCGAACACGAGATCCACCGTCAGCGACGACAGCGCCTGAGCGGGCGGCGAGGTCACGTCGATGCGCAACAACGTGGCGCCGCCGCCGCAGGCGGCGAGCAGGGGGGCGACCGCGGACATCGATCGTGTCCTCATGCTCGACGGACCCATGCAGGCGGAGGTCCAGGCCGAATCGCGTGATCCTCGATGGTTGGCGGCGACGGCGTTGCACGCGGATTGAGCAGTTTGCGCCGACTGTGAGCAACTCGCTGAATCCGGGCGCAGCTCGCGCGTTCGGCGCGCGCGCGCCGGTCATTGTTCGCATTTCGCCGACTGTGGTAATACCAGTTGACCAGCTGGCGCGATGACCTATACCGTGCGTGCATGTTCCAGCCGATCGCCCGCAAGTTGTTCGCCGCGGAGGTCTTCGAGCAGCTCAAGCAGCGCATCGTGCAAGGCGAGATGCGTCCCGGCGCCGCGCTGCCGGCCGAGCGCACGCTGGCGGCGATGCTGGGGGTCAATCGCAACGCCGTCCGCGAGGGCCTCAAACGCCTCGAGCAGGCGGGGCTCGTCGCCATCCGGCAAGGCGGCGCAACCCAGGTGCTCGACTATCGCCGCCACGCCGGGCTCGAGCTGCTGTCGAGCTTGCTCGTGCGTCCCGACGGCACCCTCGACACTGCCGTCATACGCAGCATCGTCGAGCTGCGCTCTGAGCTCGGGCCGATCGTGGCGCGCCTCGCCACCGAGCGCAGCAGCAAAGAGCATCACGCCGCGCTGGCGGCGCTCGTCGCCGAGATGCGCGACGCCAGGGAGCGCGGCGACGATTTGGTGGTGCTCGCGCGGCTGGCCCTCGACTTCTGGGCCGTGGTCGTGTCCGCGACGGGCAACATCGCGCTCGAGCTGGCGTTCAATTCGCTCGCCGCCACCTATGGCGGCGTCGTCGAGCCGATGAAGCACCTCATGGCCGACGAGGTGACGGCGACCGAGGACTACGCGCGGCTGACCGAAGCGCTCGTCGCCCGACGCGCCGCCGAGGCGGTCGCCGCGACCGACCGCATCGCCGCGCGCGGGCAGACCGCCGTCCTGCGCGTTTTGGAAGCCGTAGAGCAGGCCACCGCGAGAAGAGGAACGACCCATGAGCGCAAGCACCACCCACGTACCCGGCCACGGCGCCGCACCTGAGACGACGCGCGGCACCGTCTCGCTCGGCCAGACCCTGTGGCTCTTCTTCGAGCACGCGAGCCCGCGCGTGCTCGCCTGCCAGCTCGTCGTCGCGGTGATGCTGCGACCGTGGGTCGGTCCCTTCGGCGTCTCCGACGCGAAGATCATCGCCGCCGTCGCCGTCTATTGGCCCCTGCAGGAGTGGCTCTTGCACAAGGTCGTCCTGCACGCGCGGCCGCGCACGCTCGGGCGCCTTCGCATCGACCCGGCGCCGGCGCGGGCGCACCGCAAGCACCATCGCAACCCGCGCGATCTGCGCTACACCGTGCTCCCGGGTTCGAGCATGATCGTTCTGGTTCCGCTCCACGTCCTCTTCTGGTGGAGCGTCACGAGCAGCTGGGCCGGCGCGCTCACGGGCATCTGCGCGCTCGACGCGGCCGCGCTCTTCTACGAGTGGATTCACTTTCTCTGTCACGCGCCCTATCGCGCGCGCAGCGGATACGTCCGGCGCGTGCGCGCGCATCACGCGCTCCACCACTTCAAGAACGAGCGCTACTGGCACAGCTTCACCGTGCCGGCGATCGATCGCCTGTTCGGAACCGGGCCGAAGCCTGCCGACGTGCCGCTTTCGGGCACGTGCCGCGATCTCGGGATCCGCGACGACTGAAGCGCCGCAGCGTGCCGACCCGATCCGGGGTGGTGGTATACTAGACCGTCACTCATGGGGGCGTCAGACTTCACCAAGCAGGAGCGACTCGAGCGCTCGCCGGCCGGCGTCGACGCGACGACCATTCACACCCTGCGCGGCGAGGAGGCGGCACGCGCCAGCGCCTTCGGACGCACGCTCGTGGTCCTGTGCGTCGGCGCGATGTTCTTCATCCCGTTCCTGCCGGGCGAGCGCTGGTTGCGCATCGCCATCATGATCACCGTCGCGGTCCACGGCTCGGTCTCGGCCTGGGTGTGGTGGCAAGCCCGACGGCCCGGTCGCTATGACACGAGGATGTTCCGCATCTTCGGCGTCTCGGCCGCGCTCTCCGCGGTGGTCGTGCTCTACTACACGGGGGTCGTTTCGTCCGGCGGCGTCGTCATCATGCTCGGCATCGGCTTCTTCGGTCAGGGCGACGACCGGCGCTGGGCGCTCGGATTCAACCTCTTCGCCGTCGTCGCGTACATCGTGCTCGCCTCGCTCATCATCACGGGCGTGGTGCCCGAGCTCGGGCTGTTCCGCGGCCTCGCCATGCCGCAGTCCTGCCGCATCTTCGCCGCCGTGATGCTCCCCTACATCTTCTTGATTACGATCTGGCAGGCGCGCTTCAGCCGCCGCGCCACCTTCGATGCGGTCCAGCGGCTCGGCGCGGCGCTGCGCGCCGTGCAGGAGCGCGAGGCGCTGCTGCAAGAGGCCAATCAGAACATCGACGCGGTGATGGGCGCCGGCGCCAAGCACGGCGCCTACTCGGGCCGACGCGCCGGCGAGTACCTCCTGGCCGAGGTCATCGGACGCGGCGCGATGGGCGAGGTCTACGCCGCCAGCCATGTGCGCACCGGCGTGCGGGCCGCCATCAAGCTGTTGACGCCGAGCGCGCTCGCCGATCCCGATCTGTTCCAGCGCTTCATGCGCGAGGCCGACATCTTGCGCCGCTTGAGCGCGCCCAACGTCATCGCGCTCTACGACGTCGGTCGCGACGTCGGCGGCGCGCCGTACATCGCGATGGAGCTGCTCGACGGGCACGATCTGGCGTGGTCGCTGCGCCATCGTCAGAAGCTACAGCTCGCCGAGGTCGTCGAGCTGGCGCGGCAGGTCGCGCGCGGGCTCGATTCGGCGCACCAGGCCGGGATCATCCACCGCGATCTGAAGCCGCAGAATCTGTTTCGCGTCGACTCGGCAGGAACCTGGAAGATTCTCGACTTCGGTGTCGCCAAGCTGCGCGGCTCCGAAGGCACGCTGACCAAGGGCGCCGTGATCGGAACGCCCGGCTACATGTCGCCGGAGCAGGCGCGCGGCCTCGACACCGATACACGCGCCGACATCTTCTCGCTCGCCGCCGTCGTCTACCGCGTTCTCACCGGCCGACCGCCGTTCTCCGGCGCCGACGTGCCCGAGGCGGTGTTCCAGGTCGTGTTCGGCATGCCGTCGCGCCCGTCGGAGCTGGTGCCGGGGCTGCCGCGGGAGATCGACGACGTGCTCGCCATCGCGCTCGCCAAGCACTCCGAGGAGCGCTTCGCGACGGCGGCTGAGTTCGCCGAGGCATTGCGCGCCGCCGGCGAAGGAACGATCCCGCCTGAGCTATGCAGGCGCGCCGCCGCGATCCTCGACGAATATCCGTGGGGCCACCGGGCGGGAGAAGGCTCGATCGCCACGACCGCCCGTCCGCAGCGACGAAGTGTCGCCTAGCAGCGCGGCCGCCACGGCACGACTGAGCAGTTCGCGCGGCGCCAGTGCGTTTCGCTCGGGCGTTGACCACCCACCGACGACAAGCTGTTGAAAACAGAGAGCGCCGATCTGGATCGCGGGCTGCAGGTGCGCCGCGCGCCCGATGACGAGCGTCGAAGATTGGTTGGCATCGACGGTGAGCGGCCTCTCGCGCACGGTGCCGAGCCTGCCACTCGAGGCACTGCGGCGCACCTACGAGGGCGCGCTGATCCTGCTGTTTTTGATCGCGCTCGTGCAATCCTGGCGAACGCGCGGCGTTGCGCTCAGCGGACGCGAGCTCCTGTTCGGCTTTGCCGTCTCGCAGAGCGTCGAGCTCATGGCCGTGGCGATGGGCCGCTATCGCTATCCGGATTGGATGCTCTACTTTCCGCCGCGGCCGGCGTGGGTGCCGTTGGCGATCGGTCTCGGATGGGCTTCGCTTCTGCCCGCGGTGATGGCGATCTCGGAGAAGCTCGTCGGCCGCCACCGTCCGCGCTGGCGGCTCGCGCTCATCGACGGTGCGCTGGCGGTCGCGCTCGATCTCGTGCTCGATCCGACGGTGTCCGGTCCGCCGCTGCGGATGTGGATCTGGCGCGGCGACGACATGACGCCCTACCGCTTCTGGATTCTCGGCGTGCCGCTGTTCAACTTCGTCGGCTGGTTCGTGCTGGTCAGCGCCTGCAGCTTCGAGCTGCGCGTGGTCGCGGCGCGCGGCCCGAAGCGCGCGTGGTTGTCGCTGGCGCTCTTCTTCGTCGCCGATCTGGCGATCGCGGGCGCGCTGATGGTCCTTCCGTGTTGGTGACCCCACGAGCGCGAAGATCAGAGGATTCGGTTGAAACACGCCTTCCGACCGCCAAATCGACTCCGGCGCCGCTCGTCGAAGGTGTCTTATGATAAGAGACGGCCAACCTGCCAAGGCCTGGTGGCTCCTCTCAGAATCGAACTGAGAACCTTACGCGCATGAGAGCACTGTCGACGGAGAATTGATCATTTCGAGTGCCTGAACGGCGAAACCGCTGGTCGCGTTTCTGTTTTGACCGGTACTCGAAATGATCGGCTGCGCTCCCGGCCGTTCCGGTCGTGGCCGGAGATCGACGCGCTGCCTGCGCTGGCCCGCTACACGGTCGAGCGCGATCGCTCGCGCGTCGCTAACGCAGCTCCGCCTCGAAGTCGGCGAGCGAATCGAGGAAGCGGCGCGCGGCGGTGAGCGCGCGGCCGTCGAGATGACGCGTGAGCAGCTTGCAGCATTCGCCGTCGCGCCAGCCACATCAGCGACGGAATGGCGACCACGCCGACGGCGGCGTTGAGCGCGAGCCAGAGCGGCGCGACCGCGTACAGGTCGACGCCGAAGAGCGCGTCAGCGGCAACGATGATGAGCGGCGTCCAGCAAAGCGGCGCGAGCAGCACGCTCCAGTTCGCCGTCCGCAGCCGCATGACGCGCACGCGCTCGAGCTGCCTCTGGATGGCAACGACGGGCGTGGCGTAGTGACTGCGAACCTCATTGGTTTCGCGCTCGCAAGAGGGCCTCCGACGGAGGCCGGCGCGGTTCGCAGCTATTTCGAGTACCAGGTCGGTGATGACTGGCGGCTAACCACTGGTGGCTCCTCTCAGAATCGAACTGAGAACCTTACGCGTATGAGAGCGCCGTCGACAGTCATTTCGAGTGCTTGAACGGCGGAACCGCTGGTCATGCTTCGGTTCCGGCGGCACGGGAAACGAAGTGAGAGCGCCGCCCGCCGTCCAGTCGCTAGTTGCGCGACCCGTGCTGCGCCGGCTTCGGCGGCGGCAGGCGCTTGCCTTCCGGAGTCGTCGGATGGCTCGTCGCGCCGTTGGCGAAATGGACGAAGAGGAAGCAATCCGCGTCCTTCGTGCATCCGTTGCGGTGCGCCTGCTTGCCCGGCTGGGTGAAGTAGCTTCCCGTCGGTAGCAGGGTCTCGTTCGCCGCGCCGCTCTGCTGCTCGGTGAATGTGCCCTTCAAGACGACGCCCTCGTAATCGCCGTCATGATCGTGCCAACCCGAGTCTCCGCCGGCCGGAAATTTGATGAACATCGACGCCGGCGCTCCCAGCTTGCCGAACGTCCCCTGCACGAACCCGAACGACGGGCCTTGCACACCGAAAGGCTGCACCCACTGAATGTTCGACTGCGCGACATGGACGGGCTCTCGCGCTTTCTGCTTCTCCGAAGCCATCGCTCCGACGGACGCGACCACTGCCACGGCTGTAACCAGTAGCCCCAGAACGCTGACCGATCTTTTCATGATCCTCTCCTCTTCTTGAGCCCAAATGCGGTGTACGCAGATGAGACAATGCGACCCGCCATTCCATGACCGGCCCGTCGTAAAATGAACGCCAGTCATGAAAATAGCCGCTCCGGAGTCCATCTCCTGGACCACGAAACCAAGAGGTGCTGCATGACCAACGAACAGGAGCTCATCGATCGCGCCAAGAGTGGCGACAAGGTTGCGCTGGCGGAGATTGTCAATCTCTCGAAGAACCTCGTGTTCAACCTGGCGATGCGCATGCTCGGCAATCCGGCCGACGCCGAGGATGCATCGCAGGAGATCCTCATCCGCGTGATTACCGGTCTCGGCACCTTCCGCGGTGAGAGCGCCTTTTCGACCTGGGTCTACCGCGTGGCCTCCAATCATCTGTTGACGGCGAAGAAGCGCTACAACGAGGAGAAGGCGAAGAGCCTCGAGGCCGTCGCCGAATTTCTCGCCGAGGGCGTGCGCGAGGGCGATCCGCCCGTCGACGATTTGCTGCTCATCAAGGAAGCCAAGCTGCGCTGCACCAGCGCCATGTTGCTCGGGCTCGATCGCGAGCACCGGCTCGCCTTCATCCTCGGCGAGATCCTCGAACTCCCCGCGGAGGAAGCGGCGACGGTGCTCGACATTCAGATCGACGCGTTTCGCAAGCGGCTCTCGCGCGCACGTCAGCGCATGCAGGAGTTCACGCAGTCGACGTGCGGCATCGTCGACGCGGCGAATCCGTGCCGCTGCGGCCAACAGATCGCGCGCCAGATTCGCCTCGGCGCATTCGATCCGCAGAAGCGGTCGTTGACGGTCTTGCCGACGCAGCCCGACAGCCGGCAAGCGGCGCTCGATGCCGTCGACCGGCTGGCACGCTCGCTCGCGCTCTTTCGCAGCCATCCGCGCTACGCGGCCCCCAACGCCGTCGTCGAAGGGCTGCGCAAGATCATCGAGACGAGCGGAAGCAATCTGTTCTCGTGAGCGGAGGGCGCGTCTGACGCGCTCTCGCCTAGCACTACTGGATCCAAAAACTTGCTCGCGATCTGGCGGCGTGATCTACCGTGTCCGTGGACACTGCGATCATGGATGCCGACGGACAGCGTCGGTTGCGTGAGTACTTCGACGGCGTCGGCGAGATCCTGAGCAACAAGTGCCGGCGCGCCTCCTTCGCGATGTATGCGATGGGGCTGCTCTCCGACGGGGAGCGCAAGAGTGCCGAGCCGATTGCGGCACGAGCCTGCGGCGATCCGGCGAGGGTCGACGCGGTGCACACGCGGCTTCTGCACTTCATCAAGGACTCGGTCTGGAGCGACCACGACGTGCGCTTGTTCGCCGCGCGCTACGGCATCGAGTCCATCTGCAAGCGCGGGCCGATCGAATCGTGGATTTTCGACGACACCGGCTTTCTCAAGCAGGGCAAGCACTCCGTCGGTGTTCAGCGGCAGTACACCGGCTCCGCTGGCAAGGTCACAAACTGCCAGATCGGCGTCAGCCTCTCGGTGGCCACTCGCGACGCTCACCTACCAGTCGATTTCGAGCTGTACCTGCCGCAGAGCTGGATGGAGGACCGTGCTCGTTGTCGCGTCGCACGCATTCCCGAGGACATGGAATTCAAGACCAAGATCGAGCTGGCCATGGAGATGCTCGAGCGCGCTGTCGCGGCCGAGCTGCCTCCGGGCATCGTTCTGGCCGACAGCTTCTACGGCGACGCGAGTGAGTTCCGCGCCAAGATCCGATCGTTCAATCTCGACTACGCTGTCGGCGTCGAGCGTCGGACCAAGGTCTGGTGCATGGACTCGCTCCAGCGCCGTCGCGGCGATCCGCTTCTCGTCGGCGAGCTGGCATCGCAAATCGACCCTGGCGCCTTTCGTCGTGTCACTTGGCGCCAGGGGACGAAAAAGGACCTCTCCGCGCGCTTCTCCTTCCTTCGCGTCGTGCCCTTCACCGATGAGAGCTCGGAGCCATCGACTCGCGAGGACGTCTGGCTCGTCATCGAGTGGGAGGACGGCGAAGCCGAAGCGAAGAAGTTCTATTTCTCGTCGCTGCCGCTCTCGACCGGCCACAAAGAATTGGTCCGCATCATCAAGGAGCGCTGGCGTACCGAGCGCGTGTACCAGGACCTCAAGGACGAGCTCGGCTTCGACCACTTCGAGGGACGCTCTTTCCCCGGCTGGCACCATCACGTCTCCGTCGCTCTTGCCTGCTACGCATTCGTCGTCGCAGAGCAGGCGCGACGTTTTCCCCCCTCGGCCGCCCGGCCGCTGGCCGACGACGCGCAGTTCGTCGCGGCCTGAGCGCCACTTCTACGATTCCTTCATCACCGTTAGGCTCGCGATTGCTCGCGTCCTCGCGACGTGGCTACCGCGATGTCCTTTTTGCCACCATCGACAGCATCCTCGTCGACGGGAAAGGTCACAGTAGTGCTAGGTGGCCGTTTCGGCGATCTCCGCCTCCAGCGCTTCCCACTCGACGAGCAGCTCTTCGATCTGGTGGTCGAGCGCGGCGCTCTCCTCCACCAGGCGGTCGATCTCGTCGCGCGGCGTCCGCTGATAGAACGTCGGATCTTCGTAGAGCGCGGCGATCGCCTTCTTGCGCGACTCGGCGACCTCGATGGCGGCGAGCAGCCGATCGCGCTTGGCCGGCAGCGCCGCGATGCGATTGCGCTCTCGCTTCTGCTCCTCCCACGAGAGGCTCTTGTCAGGCGACCTCTCCCCGGCGGCTTTGGGAGCCCTCTTGAGAACCGCCTCGGCGTCGAGGTGATCGTCGCCGCAGCGCTCGAGGTACTCGGCGTACGTGCCCGGGAAATCGCGCGGCCCGTCGGGCGTCACCTCGAGGATGCGCGTCGCGAGCTCGGAGACGAACCAGCGATCGTGCGACACGAAGAGCACCGTCCCCTCGAACGCCCGCAGCGCCTCGACCAGCGCCTGGATGGCCTCGAGGTCGAGGTGGTTGGTCGGCTCGTCGAGCACGAGCACGTTGGGCTTCTCGACGATGAGCCGGCCGAAGATGAGGCGCGCCGCCTCGCCGCCCGACAGCGAGCCGACGGGCTTCTCCACGTCGTCGCCGGAGAACAGCACGCGCCCGAGCTGGCCGCGCACGAACGCGGTTCCCTCGCCGGGACAGGCCTCCCAGAGGTAGTCGAGCGGCGTCATCTGCGCGTTCGTCAGCACCTCGTGGTGATCCTGCGCGAAGTAGCCGACGCGCACCTCGTGCCCCAGGCTCACCGTGCCGCGTCGGCCTCGACGTGATCGGTGACGATCTTGAGCAGCGTCGACTTGCCGAGGCCGTTGGGCCCGATGATCGCGACCTTCTCGCCGCGCCGCATGAGGAGCGACACGTCGCGCAGCACCTGCTTGTCGCCGTAGGCCTTGGACACGCTCGACACCTCGAGCACGTCCTTGCCGCTCGGGCGCTCGGGCACGAAGCGGAACAGCGGCGCGCGGCGCGAGCTCTCCGCGAGCTCCTCGACCTCGATCTTCTCGATCTGCTTGAGGCGGCTCTGCGCCTGCTTGGCCTTGGTCGCCTTGGCGCCGAAGCGCTCGACGAAGGCGCGCTTGTGGGCGATGATCTTCTCGGCGCGCGCGATCTCGGCCTCCTTCGCGTCCGGATGGCCTCCTTCTCCAGCACGAAGGCCGAGTAGTTGCCGGTGTACGAGCGTGATCGTCCCGTAGTCGACGTCGAGGATGTGGGTGGCGACGTTGTCGAGGAAGCGCTGGTCGTGCGAGATGACGAGCGCGACGCCGCGATAGTCGGCCAGGAACTTCTCGAGCCAGCGGATCGAGAGGATGTCGAGGTGGTTGGTCGGCTCGTCGAGCAGCAGCACGTCGGGGCCGCCGACGAGCACCTGCGCCAGCAGCACGCGCAGCTTGAAGCCGCCCGACAGCGTCGAGAGCGGCTGGCGGTGCTGCGCGATCGGGATGCCGAGCCCCTCGAGCACGGCGGTGGCGCGCGCCTCGAGCGTGTAGCCGTCGAGTGCGCGATCGTGTCCTCGAGATCGGCGAGCCGGCTGGGATCGCCCTCGCCGCGATCGACGATGCGCGCGCGCTCCTGCAGCGCGTGCCATACCTGCGTCTCGCCCATCATCGCGAGGTCGAGGATGATCTTGCTGTCGTCGAGGAAGCGATCCTGGCGCAGGACGCCGACGCGCGCCGTGGCGGCCAGGACGAAGCTGCCCTCGGACGGGCTCTCGTCGCCGGCGAGGATCCTGAGCAAGGTGGTCTTGCCCGAGCCGTTGGCGCCGACGAGCCCGTAGCGCGAGCCGGCGTTGAGCTGCAGCGAGACGTCCTCGAACAGCGTGCGTCCGCCGAAAGACTTGCCGAGCTTCGAGATGCTGATCATGGTGCAGGGATCTTTCTAGCCGACGCCACGGCGTCACGGCGGAAAATTCGAGGCCGCATGAGGCTGGACTCGCCGGCGCCGGACGGGCCGACCAGCGCGATCACCTCGCCCGGACGAATCGTCAGCTCGAGCTCGTGCAGCACCGGGCGCGCGGGCTGATAGCCGAAGGTGACCTTCTCGAAGCTGAGCTCGCCTTCGACCGTCTCGGGGCGCAGGCGCCGGGGCGCTCCTTGACGTCGGGCTGGGTGTCGAGGAGCTCGAAGACGCGCTCGATGGCGGCGAGCAGATGTGCATCCATCGCGACGTCGTTCTCCCATCTGGACGGCGGTCTGGCAACCTGGGGCGGGCGTCGACACAGCGGCGACGGCCCGGAGATTGACTCGTCACGACGACGGGTCTAGTTTCGCGAGGATGCTGATGAATGCAACCGTGCGAATGGCCACGGTGAGCCTGTTGGCGACGTCGCTGTCGGGCTGCTTCGCCTTCATGACCAAGGACGAGGGGCGCGAGCTGAAGCAGCAGGTCCAAGACGTGCGCACCCTGACGGCCAAGAACGAGGTACGCGCGGCCGAGTTGGCCACCGAGCTCGACGAGCAGCTCAAGCGCCTGCGCACCGTCGTCGACGAGGCGACCAGGGTGGTCACGCGCAACTCGGCCGACGTCGGCTTGCAGGTGCAGAAGCAGCAGACCGATCTGGCGCAGATCACCGGGCGCATGGACGATCTGCAGCACGCCCAGGACGCGCTCACCAAGGAGTTCCAGGACTATCGCGCGACGTCCGACACCAAGCTCGAGCAGCTCGTCAACGCGATAACGGTGGCGAAGAATCCGCCCATGCCGGAGACGCCGGACGCGCTCTACGCGGAGGCGGAGAAGCACCTGCAGACGCAAAAGTGGCAGGAGGCGCGGCGACTGTTCGAAGGGTTCGTCGACCGCTATCCGCGGGATCCGCGCGCGGCGCGCGCGCAGTACGACATCGGCGAGGCCTATGCAGGTGAGAAGCGCTACGCCAACGCCAGCATCGCGTACACGAAGGTGGTCGACAACTTCCCCAAGAGCGCCGTGGTCCCCGACGCGATGTACAAGAACGGGCTGGCGTTCTATGCGCTCAAGTACTGCGGAAACGCCAAGATCTATTTCCAGGAGCTGCTCAAGCGCTATCCGCGCACCAGCTGGCGGCACGACGCGGCCGAGCAGCTCAAGCACCTCGGCCACGACCTGCACAACCGGGCCGTCTGCACGTCGTAGACGCAGCGAGCGAAACGTCAGCGGCGATCCGCGCGCCCCACCGGTTCAGAGCGTAGCGGATGGCGACGACAAACGAAGGCGAACGGCGTGCGGAATGAGCGGGTGGCTCAACGAGGCTCCTCGTCCGATTGGTGGCGCTCGTCGGCTACGTCGCTGCCGCGTTGGTGATCGGGACGGTCCTGAGCAGCGGGCTCGGAGGCCTTACCGTCGCCATCGGCGCCGCCAGCGCGGGTGTGGCCTTCGCGCTCAAGGAGGTCATCGTGAGCATCGCGGGGGGGATCGCGATCTCGTTCGGCGTCTTCTACGAGATCGGGGATCGCGTCCAGCTCGGAGGGATTCAGGGCGACGTGATCGACAACGGCGTGGTTCGCACCACCATCATGAAGATGGGCCAGTGGATCAAGGCCGACTTGTACAACGGACGGATCGTGCGCGTCGCCAACCTGGTGCGTATGGCGATGGCTTCCGAATAGGGTCGGCTGCCCTGCGTCCACCGGTCAGGCTCCACCCGCCCCGAGACGATTCTCGGGGCGGGTGCAGAGGAACGACAACAGTGTTGACGCCGCAACCGCGGCGCATAACGATGATGCTCAACTCGCCGTGACTCAGGGACGGGGACAACGCCCCGAGGAGAACGGAAATGGGAAGGTCGACAGCGATCGCGCTCTATGTCGTGTTCCTGACAGTCGTCGTGGTCGGCGTGGATCTGCTGTTCTTCAGGACCCGGTTCTGGGCACGGCTGATGGTGAACGTGGGAATCGTCCTGGTGTTCGCCGCGTTCTTCTTGAGGTTTCTGAAGCCTCGATGAGCCGGCGGGGGCACCCCCGCTCATCGGGCCCGGAAGGCGTTAGTCACGCCAACACGAGCACGCGGCGCTGCACCTGGCTCAGGTTTCCACCGTAGCTTGAAGGCGATCCCCGATCCCTGACACGACCCTCTGTGGAACCTGAGCGCGAGCGGCGCCGTCAATGCGACCATCGATCTTTCAGCATCGGCGGTCCTGCTGACGCCGCCAGGCATCGGTGCTAGGTTGGACCCTCACTCGGAGGTGGTCATGTCCAACACGAAGGTCCCGGCGAGCTTCATGGACATCATGGCGCAGAAGAAGTCGTACGCGCACCTGGCGACGCTGATGCCCGACGGCACGCCGCAGGTGACTCCGGTCTGGTTCGACATGGCGGGCGACCGGGTGCGCGTCAACACCGCGCGCGGCCGCGTCAAGGACCGCAACATGCAAAAGAACGCGGCGGTAGCACTGTCGGTGACCGATCCGGACAATCCGTATCGCCACGTCGCCATCCGAGGCCGGATCGCGAACGTCACAGAAGACGGCGCCGACGCCCACATCGACTCGCTCGCCAAGAAGTACCTGGGCCAGGACAAGTACCCGTTCGCCAAGCCCGGTGAAGTGCGCGTGATCTACGAGATCGAACCCACCTCGGTCTCGACGATGGGCTGACGGTGCCCCCGCTCGCCGCTGCACTCGCGCGCGCCGCCGGCGGCACGCCGCTCACCGACGAGGAGGCCGCTGGCGCTCGCCGACGCCGACCTGCCGCCGTCGGAGCTGCGCGCCGCCGCCGCGGCCGCGCGCGACGCGCGTTCGGCGAGCACGGTCACGTTCTCGCCCAAGGTCTTCCTGCCGCTCACGAACCTGTGCCGCAACCGCTGCGACTACTGCTCGTTCCGCCGCTCGCCCGGCGACGACGGCGAGTGGACGATGACGCCCGCGACGAGGTCGACGCGCTGCCTCGACGGCGCGCGCGCGCGCAGGGCTGCGGCGAGGCGCTCTTCTGCCTCGGCGACAAGCCCGAGAGCCGCGTTCTCCGTCGTACCGCCGCACGCTCGCCGCGCTTCGGGCAGTGCGAGCACCGTCGACTACCTGCACTGCGGCGGGCCGAGCGCGCGCTCGCCCGCGGCGCTCCTGCCGCACACCAACGCCGGTCTGCTCGACGGCGACGACGATGACGCGCCTGCAAGCGAGGTCAACGTCAGCCTCGGCCTCATGCTCGAGAACGTGAGCCCGCGCCTGTGCGAGCCGGGCATGCCGCACCACCGCGCGCCCGACAAGCGGCCCGACAGGCGCCTCGCCATGATCGACGAGGCCGGGCGGCTGCGCATCCCGTTCACCACCGGCATCCTCGTCGGCATCGGCGAGACGCGGCGCGAGCGGGTCGAGAGCCTGCTCGCCATCCGCGCGGCTCCACCGCGCGCACGGCCACATCCAGGAGGTCATCGTGCAGAACTTCCGCGCCGTCGACCGGCGTGCGCCATGGCGCGCGCGCCCGAGCCGGACGACGACGAGGTGACCGCACGCGGTCGCGATGGCGCGCCTCATCCTCGACGCCGACGTCTCGCTGCAGGCGCCGCCCAACCTCAACCCGGCGTCGGCCGAGGCGCTGCTCGCCGCCGGTCTCAACGACTTCGGCGGCATCTCGCCGCGTGACGCCCGACTACATCAACCCGCGCCATCCCTGGCCGCACCTCGACGCGCTCGCCGAGACCTGCGCGCGCGCCGGCTTCGTCCTGCGGCCGCGCCCGCCCATCTACGACCGCTTCGTCGACGCCCGGGCTCGATCCGCGGCTGCACGCCGCGACCCGCGCGGTCCAGGCGCGCCTCGCCACGCGTCGAGCGGCCCTCGCAGCTCGCGCCGTCGCCCGCGCCGGCGGCGGAGGTGCGCGCCATGAGCCTCGAGCGCCCTCGTTCGACGGCGTCGACGACGGCGTGCGCGCGCATCCTCGACCGCTGCCTCGACGGGCGGCGAGCTCGCGGTCGACGACGCGGTCGTCCTCTGCCGGCGTCAGCGGCCGCGCGCTGCACGCGCTCGTGCGCCGTCGCCGACGAGCTGCGACGCGCGCAGGTCGGCGACGACGTCGCCTACGTCGTCAACCGCAACGTCAACTTCACCAACGTCTGCGTCAAGGCCTGCCGCTTCTGCGCGTTCTCGCGCACCCAGCGCAGCGAGGAGGGCTACTTCCTCGACGTCGAGGAGATCGTCCGGCGCGCGCTCGAGGCGCGCGACGCTCGGCGCGACCGAGGTGTGCATCCAGGCGGGCCTCGCGCCCGGGCGTCGACGGCGCGCTTCTACGTCGAGCTGGTGCCGCGCGCTCAAGCGGCCGCGCCCGCGCTGCACCTGCACGCGCTTCTCGCCCGAGGAGGTGAAGTACGGCGCCGAGCTGCGCGGGCGGTCCGATCCGCGACTTCCTCGACGAGCTGAAGGACGCCGGCCTCGGCTCGCTGCCCGGCACCTCGGCCGAGGTGCTCGACGACGAGCGTGCGCGCACCGCATCGCGCCCGGCCGCATCACCACCGCCGAGTGGATCGAGGTCATCACCAGCGCGCCCACGCGCGTCGGCCTGCCGACGACCTCGACGATCATGTACGGCCACGTCGAGACCGACGCCGCAGCGCATGCGCCACCTCGAACTGCTGCGCTCGATCCAGAAGGAGACGGGCGGCTTCACCGAGTTCGTGCCGCTGTCGTTCGTGCACGAGGAGGCGCCGATGCACGTCAAGCACCACCTGCCCGACCTGCGGCCCGGCCCCACGGGGGACGAGGTGGTGCGCCTCTACGCGATCGCGCGGCTGATGCTCGGGCCGCAGCATCCGCAACCTCCAGGTCTCGTGGGTGAAGGAGGGCATCGCGCATGGCGCAGTGGCTGCTCGTCGTGCGGCGCCAACGACCTCGGCGGCACGCTCATCAACGAGAGCATCTCGACGTCGGCGGGCGCGGCGCACGGGCAGTTCCAGTCGCCCGCCGAGCTGCGCCGCGCCATCCGCGAGGCGGGCCGCGCTGCCGGTGCGAGCGCGACACGCGCTATCGGCGTGCTGCGCGACCTTCGGCGCGACCGCCGCGCCCGACGAGGAGACGGCGCTCGATCGCGTCGCCGACGCCGAGGCGACGTTCGGCAGCTACGCGCAGCTGACGCGCGACGCGCGCTTCCGCTTCAAGCTGCCGGTGGCGCGCGACTGAGAGGGAGCCATGAAGGTCTTCTTGAAGCTGTTCGTAGCCACGCACGTGGCGCTGTTCCGCGCCACCCGCGGGCGCATCGGCTCGTCGATGATGGGCGGCAAGGTGCTGCTGCTGACGACGACGGGGCACAAGAGCGGCAAGGCGCGCACCGTGCCGGTGATGCAGTTCGACGACGGCGGGCGCCGCTTCGTGATCGCGTCGGCGGGCGGCAGCCCGGAGCACCCGGCGTGGTTCAAGAACCTGCAAAAGCGGCCCGAGGTCACCGTCGAGCTGCGCGGCGAGCGCTACCAGGCGCGCGCCGAGGTGGTGAGCAGCGACGAGCGGTCGCGCCTGTGGCAGAAGATCACGACCGAGGCCCCGAACTTCGCGGCCTACGAGAAGAAGACCGGCGGGCGCGAGATTCCGGTCGTCGAGCTCAAGCCGATGTAGCCCGGCCGCGCGCGGTCGACGCCACCAGGCGCGCGTGATCCTCGGGGCCGTCGACGTCGAAGGCGATGCGCCGGTTGTCGACGACGGCAACGCGCAGGCCCGCCGCGCGCGCGGCGGCGACGTGGGCGTCGAAGCTGTCGGCGCGGCCGAAACGCGGTCGGCAGGCAGCCGGGCGGCGTCAGCGCCAGCGCGTTGGTGTGGCGTCCGTCGTCGGTCGGGCACGAGCACGACGTCGTGCGTCGCCGCGGCGGCGACCAGCGCGCGCACGTCGTCGGCGCAGAGCCGCGGCAGATCGGCCATCAGCACCAGCGCCGTTGCCGCGCCGCGCGCCGCCAACTCCGCCAGGCCGCGGTCGACGACGGCGGCGAGCGTGGCCGCACCGGGCGAATCCCGCAGCACCGCCGCGCCATGCGCGCGCGCCGCCGCGGCGACCGCGGCGTCGCCGTCGGTCGCGACCAGCACGCCGTCGACAACGCCCGACGCGGTGAGCGTGCCGAGCACGTGGTCGAACAGCGAGCGCGCGAAGGCCGCGCGCGCTTCGTCGTCGAGCGCGGGCCGAGACGCGACTTGCCCCGATCGAACGCCTTGGCCGGCACGAGCGCCCAGACGGCTCATCGCGCTCAGCTCCGCGGCGAACGCCAGCATCTCGCGCGCCAGGCGCAGCCGATCGTCGCGCGAGCGCATCAGCGTGTCGGTCGCGCAGCACCGCGATCGCCGGCGACGCGTGCCTCGTCGCCGCGCTCGACCACCATGCCGCGCAAGAGCGCGCCGTAGTGGCGCGCGATCGCGCCCGCCGACGCCGGCGCACCGGTGAGCTCGGGGATCATCGTCGCCGAGCGGCCCCTTGACCGCGCGCGCCGCCGACGATCGGGCTCACCGCGACGACCGGCTTTCGCGCGAGCGCCGCGCGCACGCCGTCGAGCGACAGGATCGGATCGATCGACACGTACGGGTTGGACGGGCCGATGAGCACCAGCTCGCACGCCTCGATCGCGGCGAGCACGCCCGGCGCCGGCGGCGGCCGCCCTTCGAAGCGCACCGCGCGCACCGCCGGCTCGCGCGCGCCGGCCGACGAACCACTCCTGGAACGGCAAGCGTGCCGTCGGCGACGGTCTCGATCATCGTGCGGCACGGGCCCGTCGGCCATCGGCAGCACGCGCGCGCCGACGCCGAGCGCCGCGCACAGCCGCGCCGTGACCGCCGTCAGCGACTCGCCGGCCCGCGAGCGCCTCGGTGCGCAGGAGGTGCGTCGCCAGATCGCGATCGCCGAGCGCGAACCAGTCGGGGCCGCCGTAGCGCCGCACCATCGCGAGTCGCGGCGAACGTCTCGCCCGCGAGGCCCCAGCCGCGCTCCTCGTCGCCGAGGCCGGCGAGCGTGTACATCACCGTGTCGACGTCGGGCGCAGATGTAGAGCCCGAGGTGCACGAAGTCGTCGCCGGTGTTGACGATGGCGGTGAGCGCGCCGGCGCGGCAGCGCGCGCGCGAGCGCCGTCGAGGAAGCGGGCGCCGCCGACGCCGCCCGAGAGCGCCACCACGCGTGACAAGGTCATGCGTACAGATCCTCCCTCGGGCGAGCGGCACAGCGCGCGCGCCGGATCGTCGGATGGTCGAAACGAGACCGCGCACCAGCACCAGCGGACGCCCCTCGGCGGCCTGGCCGGCGACGAGATCGGCGCACGGCCGCGACCTGGTCGGCCAGCGCGGTGATCGTGTTCTCGAGCACGCGCCCGAAGCAGATCGCGCTCGCCGCGCCGATCCCACAACGGCGGCAGGCCCGGCGCGCCGATCGCCACGCCGACGGTGCCGAGGCGGAACGGCCGGCCGAACGAGTCGCTGATGACGACGCCGACGCGCGCGCCCGCTCGACGCCTCGCAGCCGACGCGCAGTGGCGCGCGCCGACGGCATCGGGCGCCTCGGGCAAGAGCAGCGCCCACGGCCCGCTGCCGCGGCGGCGCGCCGGGCGGCACGGCGTTGCTGCAGTCGATGCCGGCGTTGGCGACGACGAAGCCGAGCCGGTGGCGCACGACGAGCACGCCGGGCGCCTGGCGCGACACGTGCGGTCGACTCGCGCAGGATCAGCTCGACCACGCGCGCGTCCTTGCCCGATCTCGGCGGCGAGCGCGAGCGCGCGCGGCGACGGCTCGCACCGTCGCGCAGCTCGACGAAGCGGCCCTCGGCGCGCGAGACCAGCTTCGACGTCACCACGAGCACGTCCCCGTCGGACAGCAGCCGTGCCGCTGCGCGAGCGAGCGCCGCCAGCGCCAGGGACGCCAGATCGTCGCCCGGGCCGACGAGCGGCAGCCCCGGCACGGCGAGGACCTCGAGGCGCTCGCTGCAAGTGATCACGGGATTCCCTCCGGCGTCGTTCGAGCCTAAGGTTGCGCCCATGCGCATCGGAATCGTTGGCGGAACCGGCAAGCAGGGCGGCGGCCTGGCGCTGCGCTGGGCGCGCGCCGGGCACGCCGTCGTGATCGGCTCGCGCGACGCCGCCAAAGCGCGCGCCCGCGCCGCCGAGCTCGCCGCTGCCGGCCACGGCGCCATCGAAGGCGGCGACAACATCGCCGCCGCGCGCGCCGCCGAGGTCGTCGTCTTGACCGTGCCGTACGCGGCGCACGCCGAGACGCTGCGCGCGATCCAGCCCGCCATGGCCGGCAAGGTGCTGATCGACGTGACCGTGCCGCTCCGGCCCCCGAAGGTCAGCCGCGTGCAGCTGCCCCCCGGCCGCGCCGCCGCGCTCGAGGCCCAGGCGCTGCTCGGCCCGTCGACGCCCGTGGCGGCGGCACTGCACCACGTCAGCCCGCGCACCTCGCCGATCCGGACGCACGTCGTCGCACTGCGACGTCCTCGTCGTCGCCGACGACGAGCGCGCGCGCGACGGTCGCGCTCGACCTCGTGCGCGATCTCGGCCTGCGCGGCCTCGACGCTGGTCCGCTCGTCAACGCGATCGCGCTCGAGTCGCTGACGCCGGTGCTCATCCACCTCAACCAGAGGTACAAGAGCCCAGGGGCGGGCATCGTCTTCACCGAGATTCCCGACGGCACGGGCTGATCTCGGCATCAACGGCGCGGCGCCATGCCGCGGATGAACATCTCCACCATCTCCCACGGCATGTCGGTCGGCAGATTGAGGATCGGCAGATCGATGCCGAAGCTGCGCCGGCGCTCGAGCTCCGCGATGCAGTGCGCCGGATCGCCCGAGATCGTGAGCGCCTCGATCATCTGGTCGGGCACCGCCGCGGCGGCCTGCGAACGCGTCGCCTTGTCCTGGTAGAGGTCGGCGATGCGCTTGCAGTCGTCGCCGAAGCCGAAGCCGGTCAACAGCTCCGTGTAGTACTCGCCCATGCCGCCGATATAGAAGCTGATGATGCGCTTGGCCATCATCACGCCCGCCTCGTGCCCGAGCGGCAAGCACCGTGGTGAACGGCGCGGTCGCGATCGCCGACGGCTCGCGCCCCGCCTTCGTCGCGCCGGCGGCGATCAACGCGCGGCCCTCGGCAAGGCGGTCGTAGGGCCAGAACGTCGGAATCCAGCCGTCGGCGAGCTCGCCGATCGACTCGATTGCCTTGGGCCGCAGCGCCGCGACGTAGATCGGGATCGACGCGCGGGCCGGCTTCATCTCCAGCTTGAACGGGCGGTACTCGACGAGCTCGGCGTCGGCGTCGCGAGAGCTTGCCGCCCGGCCAACAGCGTGCGCACGACGCGGATGACGTCGCGCACCTGGGTCAGCGGCTTGTCGAACTTGCGACCGTGGAAGCCCTCGATGACGTTCTTGCCACTCGAGCCGATGCCGAGGATGAAGCGGCCCTCGCTGATCTCGTCGATGGTGGCCGCGGTCATCGCGATGAGTCCGGGTGAGCGGCTGTAGACGTTGAGGATGCCGGTGCCGAGCTTGATGCGCTTGGTGGCGAGCGCCATCTGGGTGAGCAGCGTCGAAGATCTCGTAGCCCCAGGCCTCGGGCACCCAGAACGAATCGTAGCCGAGGTCGTCGGCGAGCTGGGCGGCGCGGAGGTAGAGCTTGCGATCGTAGTTCTTCCAGAATGCAACGAGACCGATGCGTTCCGTCATGGGTCGCTCCCTGGCCGCCGCATCCTACCGCGACCGGCGCCGCGCGGACACCCGCATCTGTGGGCGACGCGCCCTAAATTGGTCTCAGGCCAGCAATCGACCCGAATCTTCATGAACGCGCGCGGGTCGGCGGCGCCAGATTCTTCCGTCGACGAAATAGTGGAAGGGCACGATTGCGTACCAGGCGACGAGGAGTGTTTGCTCGGCTGCGGCCGGCGAAAAGAGCCAGCCGACCAACGCCATCGCGACGAACAGCGCGAACATGGAGTAGAGGATCGCGGCGCCGAGTGGCAACAGGGCTGCTGTCGGCACCTTGTCGCCGGACCGTTCGCGCTCACGCGTGACCAGGTAACCGAGATACTGAAAGCCGTGATAGGTCGCCGACAGCGTGTAGATGAGCAGCAGATCGTGGAGCAAGAGCGCCGGCGCGAGCAGCGCCACGCTGTTGCCCGCCAGCAGCAACAGCGCCGCGCCCGACGTGGCGCTGCGTCCGGCGAGCCAGCGATCGCGAAGGATCACCGTCGCCGGCACCGCCGCGAACGCGAGCGCCAGGAGCCAGCTCGGCACCGGCAGGTGATGGACGTCGGCAGTCAGAAAGCGCCACGGTCCGCGCGCACTGATGAACAGCCACAGCGCCACCGCCGGCGCGGCGCAGGCGATGAGATCGAGCGTCCTCAGCGTGCGATCCGCGCCCAGCCCTGCGCGCCCGGCCAGCTCGCGCAGAAAGCCGAAGTTCTGCCGGAGGATGTGCCAGCCCCCGTAGAGCAGCGCCAAGGTGGCGAGCGTGCGCGGCGCGAACGCCTGCATCGCAAGAACGGCCGCCGCCCACGCCACCCACTGCACGCCGAGTCGTCCCGGCGACGAGGAGCTCTGGTTGCGCTCCTTCGAGAACGCGAAGAAGAACGAGCCGAAGACATGGACGAAGGGGATCGTGACCAGTGAGGCCAAGGGCAGCAGCGACGACGCGCGCGTCGCGCCGAGGCTGGCGTAGATCAGAAGGACCGGGGCGATCCCGACGAGGGCGCCGACCTGCAGCGCCAGATCGAAGCTCGGCGAGCGAAGCCAGACCGTGGAGGAGCGCACGGACGACAGTGACTCACGCTGCCCCAGCCAAGTCAAAGCCGGCCGCGCGCTCGGACGTGACTTCGCCGCGGCGCGGCCGCGGCCGCGGCCGCCGCCGGAAAGCTCGTTCGCATCCGCGCCGCCTTGCGCTAGGCTATCGGCCTCACCCGAACGGGGGCTCACATGACTCGCTATGGTCTGGCATTCGCCGCCGCGCTCGCGCTGGCTGGCACCCTCCACGCAGCCGAGACGAAGGTCGCACCGACCGAGACGAAGGTCGCACCGACCAAGCCGGCGGCGGTCACGACCGCCGATCCCTATCAGTGGCTCGAGGACATCTCCGGCGCCAAAGCCATGGACTGGGTCAAGGCGCGCAACGCCGAGATCGTCAAAGGGCTGGCGTCGACCGAACCGTTCAAGCAGCTCCAGGAGAAGGTCCTGGAGGTCCTCGATTCGGACGCGCGCATCCCGTACGTGCAGCGGATGGGCGACTCTCTCTACAACTTCTGGCGCGACAAGCAGCACCCGCGCGGCCTGTGGCGGCGCACGACGCTGGCCGAGTACAAAAAGCCGCATCCGCGCTGGACCGTGCTCATCGACGTCGACGCGCTGAACAAGAAGGAAAAGGAGAACTGGGTGTGGAAGGGGGCCGACTGCCTCAAGCCGGCGTACCGCCACTGCATGGTGGGCGCTGTCGCGCGGCGGCGCCGACGCCAGGGTGATGCGCGAATACGACCTCGCGCGCCACGCGTTCGTGAAGAACGGGTTCACGCTGGCCGAGGCCAAGAGCTCGACCAGCTGGATCGACGACAACACGCTGTTCGTCGGCACCGACTTCGGACCGGGCTCGATGACCAAGTCGAGCTACCCGCGCATCGCCAAGCGCTGGCGCCGCGGCACGCCGCTCGACGCGGCCACGCTGGTCTACGAGGGCACGACGGACGACATGAACGTCGCCGCCTTCCACGACGCCACGCCCGGGTTCGCGCGCGACCTGGTCTTCCGGGCGATCGACTTCTGGCACAGCGAGACCTATGTGCTCGACGCTGCGGGCAAGCTCGTGCTCATCGACGTGCCCAAGGACGCCGAGACCGACATCAATCGCGAGTGGCTGCTCATCCGCACCCGCTCGCCGTGGACCGTCAGCGGCAAGACCTGGCCGCCCGGGTCGCTGTTGGCCGCGCGGCTGGACGACTACCTGGCGGGCAAGCGCGAGCTGACGCAGCTGTTCGCGCCCACGCCGACGACCTCGCTGGCGGGCTACAGCTGGACGCGACACCACCTGTTGCTGAACGAGCTGCAGGACGTGGCCGGTCGCATCGAGGTGCTGACGCCCGCCGCGGGCGCGTGGAAGCGCGAGCCGCTCGCCGGCACGCCCGCGCTCAGCACGGTCGACGCCTACGGCAGCGACGCCGACCGCACCGACGAGTATTTCCTGAATGAGGCTGGATACCTGCAGCCGAGCACGCTCGCCCGCGGCGTGCTCGGCCAGGGGGCGGCGCAGACGCTCAAGCACACGCCGGATTTCTTCGACGCCTCGGGCCTGACGGTGACCCGCTACTTCGCGCGCTCCAAGGACGGCGCGCGCATCCCCTACTTCGTCATCGCGCCCAAGGCGATGGAGGCCAACGGCCAGCAGCCGACGCTGCTGTACGGCTACGGCGGCTTCGAGGTGTCGCTGACGCCCTGGTACAGCGGCACCATCGGTCGCGGTTGGCTGGCGCGCGGCGGCGTCTACGTCGTCGCCAACATCCGCGGCGGCGGCGAATACGGTCCCGCCTGGCACACGGCCGCGCTCAAGCAGAACCGGCTGCGCGCCTACGAGGACTTCGCCGCCGTCGCCGAGGATCTGTTCGCCAAGAAGATCACCTCACCGGCGCACCTCGGCATCGAAGGCGGGAGCAACGGCGGGCTGCTCATGGGCAACATGCTGACGCTCTATCCGCAGCTGTTCGGCGCCGTCTCGTGCGAGGTGCCGCTGCTCGACATGAGGCGCTACACGCACCTGTCGGCGGGCGCGAGCTGGATCGCCGAGTACGGCGACCCGGACAAGCCGAGCGAGTGGGCGTTCATCAAGACCTTCTCGCCGTACCAGAACGCGAAGAAGGGCGCCAAGTATCCACCCCTGTTGCTGTTGACCTCGACCCGCGACGATCGCGTCGGGCCGGCGCACGCGCGCAAGATGGCGGCGGAGCTGCTCGGGTTCGGCGACGACGTGCGCTTCTACGAGAACATCGAGGGCGGCCACGGCGCGGCGGCGGACAACAAGGAGGCCGCCTTCATGCGCGCGCTGGCCTACACGTTCTTGTGGGACCACGTGCATTCGCCGTAGCGCCGGAGCGTACGCGGGCGGCGGGGGCTGACCCGTCTGGCTCGGCAACGTCTCCTCTTCTTGGCCTCCCTCCTCCGTGGCGCAATCACGAAGGGGTTTGGCGGCAACTTCCTCCGACCGCCGCCGATAACGGCTCAGGGCTCGGAGGGAAGAGTGAGAGCGCTACGGGGAATCCTGCTGTTCGGCGCCGCCGCCTTCGTGGCGGTCATGCTTCCCTGCGCGGTCGGAGGCTGCGGATTCCACCGCGCGTCGAGGGACGACGGCGGCGACACGCTGGTCGATTTGGCGGGCGCCGACCGGGTCGGAGTCGCCGGAGCCGGGAGCGACCTTGCTGTCAGCGGCGGCGACATGGCCATCGCGGGCGGTAGCGGTCCCGGGCCGCTCGGCGCGCTGCCGACCGGCTTCTGCTGCAGCTCGAACGACGACTGCCGCAGCCGGAATTGCGCCGGGCTGTTCAATCCCGTGCACTACTGCACCGACGAGTGCGATCACGACAGCCTGTGCAGCGCGTGGGGCGGCAACTTCAAGTGCGACGTGAACGACACAGGGTACTGCTTGGCGACCACCAACCCGCCGACCTGCCTCGATCCGTCGCTCTACCACTACGGTGCCAAGCCCATCGGTTCCTGCTGCCAATCCGGCTTCGACAAGTCGGGGCAGGAGTGCCTGGGCGGGCTGTGCAACGCGACCGGTCCCCTGTCGAACCCGTTCTATTGCACCCAGGGGTGCGACGGGGACACTCCGTGCCCGACCCCGTATGTATGCAACTCGGTAGGCTTCTGCTCACTGCCCGATCCGAACGCGACCTACACCTGTCCATGACCCTCCCGTCGCGAGCGCCGGCAGTGCGGCGCTGCGCAAAGATCGTGCAGTGCGCACGATTCGTTCACCGGCAGCGCCCGCCGCCGGGAGGCGTGAACGCTCGGCGTCGCCGCAGCCACCGACGACAGAGTGCAGCCCGTCCGCCATTGCCGAGACAACCGAATTGCCCGCTCGAGCGCCCAACTCGTTGGTCCCGGAGTTGCTGTGGCCGCATCTGTCATGCATCGAGTCCTGTCCTTCGCTCTTGTTCTCGTCGCGGTCGTCGCCCTGGCCGGCTGCGCGCGGGTGCGCCCGTGGCAGCGCGAGCGGCTCGCCGGACCGACGATGCAGTTCCAGATGGCGCCGTTCGCCGACGGGCAGCGCGACTCAGTGCTCGAGATCACCGAGGGCAGCACGTTCCCCAGCGCCGGTCCCGGCAGCGCCGGCGCGGGCTGCGGTTGTCACTGATGCGCCGGCTCGCCTTCGCCTGCTGCCTCGTCGCCGCCGCTGCGTCCCCGTCGGGCGCGGACGAGGATGACGAGCCGATGCCGGCGGCCGCCGGGAGCGCGACGGCCGCGACGCCGGCGGCTGCGCCGCCGCCGGCCACGCTCGACGCGCCGGCGCCGGCGCAGCCGACCGTCGAGGCGACGAAGGTAGGCCCGTCCTCGTCGTCGTCGGTGTGGACCGGGGCCGGGCGCCTCGGCCTCTACACCGACAGCGACCAGACCAACGTCTATCGCGTTCTGGCGGCGATGAACGGCGCGTTCGCCCACTGGAACTTCGCCGCCAACGTCGCCGTCGACGTGGTGTCGAGCTCGTCCGTCGACGTGCGCTCGTCGCCGGGGCTGAGCAAGGTCGACGTCACCACCAGCGCCTCGGGCCGCACCTCGACGTCGGGCGGCAACATGTCCGACCGCCGTATCGCCGGCAGCATGAGCTCGGGCTGGCACGACGCCAACGGCCACGCGCTCACCTTCTCGACCTCCTACGCCAACGAGCGCGACTACAACAGCATCAACGAAGGCGTCAACGGCGCGTTCGACGTCTTCCAGCGCCTGACGACGCTGATGTTCGGCTTCAACTACACCTACGACTGGGTCGCCAGCGTCCTCGATCCGACGTTCGCGCGACAGAACTACGAGCTCGGCTGGTCGGCCGGCATCGCGCAAGTGCTCACCCGCCTCGACGCGGTCCGCCTCCGTTACGACGGCGCGGCCACCATCGGCTACCAGGCGTCGCCGTACCGCAACGTGCGCTTCGGCGATTGGACGACGAGCGTGGCGCAGAACCAGCGCATCACCTTCCTCGGCACCCTCGGCTCCGCCGACGGCTTGCCCGAGACGGTGCCCGATCAGCGCATCCGCCATGCCGGCGTGCTCGAGTGGGTGCACTCCTTCACCGACGGGCTGGCACTCTATACGCAGGCGCGCCTCGGCCTCGACAGCTGGGGCATCGAGAGCGCGACCGGCGCGGTCGAGCTGCGCGCGGCGACCCAATCGTGGCGCTTCCGCGTCGGCTATCGCTTCTACGCGCAGTCGGGCGCCGACTTCTATCGCTCCAAGTACCTGCTCGCGCCGACGAGCTACACCTACTATACGTCGGACAAGGAGCTGAGCCACGAGCTCGGCCACGTGGCCAACCTCGGCATCTCGCGCGTGCTCAAGCAGGCGCACTACGCCGGCGACACGCGCGTGCTCCTCGACGTCAGCGCCAACGTCCTCTACTACAGCTATCCCGATTTCGTGCTGCTGAGCTCGCGCACGAGCGGCTTCGTCGAGCTCGGCCTGACCTGGGAGTGATTTCGTCAGACGCCCTCCTCGACGAAACGGCCCCGCTCGCTTGGCTCATGGAGGAAGGGCCAAGCGCAGACGCCGTCGAGTGGATTCACAAGTCTCGGTGCCATCGCGGTTCAACGTCTGCGAAATTGATTCATCCCAAGATGGCAACCAAAACGCGGGGCACCTCGTCGTCCAATTGCCCCACGCCTCACCTTCCCACGCAATCGCGATCGGACGAACGCTACGACTGTGAAGTGGTCGGCGACCGGCCACCGCGAGAGTGCTAAGATCGGCGTGGAGGGACGAGCGCCCAATGTCGAGAGTCGCCGCGCTCCTATTCTTTGGCGTCTTGGGATGCTCGGGCTCGGGCTCGAGCCTGGGGTCGTTTCCGGTCACCGATCCCTCAGGAGTGGCGGCGACCCTCTTCAACCCGTCGGCGGTGGGCATCCAGGGCACCGTCACCTCCTTCGGCACCAATGGTCGGAATTGCGAGACCTGTCATAGCGTGCTCAACGGCTGGGTCTTGACCCCGAGCAACGACGTGTTGCGATTCAACGACGGACAAAAGAATCTGCAGGCCCAAGACGGCGGGATCGCCCAGTTCGCCAGTAACGCAACAGCGACCGACAACTCCCAGTTGGATCCCCTATTTCGAGCCAACGACGGCGCGACCTCTCCCGCGGACGACGTCTCGACGCCGGATTCGCGGCAGAGGGCGTACGCGCTGCTGCTCTCCAAAGCGCTCATTCGCGTTGGATTGCCCATGCCGCCCGGGGCCGAGTTCACCCTGTCGGCCGTCGACGATCCGTATGGCCACGCCAGCGTGGCCGAGCTGTCGCTTTATCGCCGCACGCTGCCGATGACCAATCTCGTGTTCCAGCGGATCGTCATGTGGGACGGGCGAGAGTCGGCGCACGGAGAGGCGCTCAACGATGCGTTGCGGCAACAAGCCATCGACGCCACGCTCGATCATGCGCAAGCTACCAGTGCGCCCGCCGCCGACGCGCTCACCGCGATTGTGAACGAGGAGATCAGCAGCTACTTCGCGCAGCAACTCGACGGTGCAGCGGGCGATCTTGCCAGTGATGGAGCGTCGGGCGGCCCGGCGAAGCTGATCGGCCAGGATCCGAGCGCCGGCGCGTCCTCGTCAGAGGTCTTCCAGCTCTTTGTTGCCTGGCTCGGCTCGACCAACCCGAGGCGCGCGTCGATTGCGCGCGGCGAAGCGATCTTCAACACGCGCACCTTTGCAATCGTGGGCGTAAGCGGCCTGAACGATGAGCAGGGCCAGCCGTCGATTCAAGGCACCTGCTCGACCTGTCACGATGTGCCGAATGTCGGCACCAGTTCGCAGGGCCTCCTGTTCGACCTCGGTATCAGCGACGGGAGCCGACGAGCTCCAGACCTTCCGCTCTACACCTTCGTCAACTCGACGACCGGGGAACAGCGGCAATCATCCGATCCCGGCCAGGCGCTCGTTACTGGCGTGTGGAAGCAAATGAATCGCTTCAAGACTCCGGGGCTCCGCGGCTTGTCCGCTCGCGCTCCCTACTTCCACGACGGCTCTGCGTCCAGCATCGCCGACTGCGTCGAATATCTCGACGCTCGGTTGCAAATTGGTCTCGCCGCTGGTGAGAAGGCTGACCTGATCGCGTTCCTGTCCGCGCTTTGAAGCGCGTCGACCTGACAGCGCTCTTGTCCGCGCTTTGAACCGCGCCGATCCGATGACCAATCGCGGCGCCCGAAGCCAAGTCTGTCCTATGCTCTGGTGACCAGGCACACCGAAGCAACCACCAAGCGGAGAGAGCAGCAAATGAGCGGCGAAGAGACGAACTCGATGGGTCTCCACATCGGACTGTGGATCGTGCAGGTGCTCCTCGCCGTCACGTTCGTCGGCACCGGGATCTGGAAGCTCGTCACGCCGATCCCCAAGCTGGCCGCGATCTTTGCTTGGATGGGCCAGGTCTCGCCCGTGTTCCTCTACGCGACGGGCGTGCTCGATGCGCTCGGCGGGCTCGGGCTCGTGCTTCCGATGATGACCGGCATCAAGCCGGGACTGACCCGGCTGGCGGCGCTCGGCTGCGCGCTGATGCAGCTCGCGGCGATCGTGTTCCACGTGTCGCGCGGCGAGGCGAGCAACACGCCGTTCAACTTCCTGCTGGTCGCGCTCTCGCTGTTCGTCTTCTGGGGGCGGCGTCCAACCGCGGCATGAACGAATTCCCTTTTCATCGCCTACGACAATGAGAAAGCTCTCTTCGTAGCAGTATTCGTCGATGACGCGAATGACGTGGCCGGGATCGCCGCGGCGCGCGCGCCAGGACATACGCCGCGAGCCGCTCCTCGCGGCCATCGCCGCCGACCTGCCACTCCTTCTCCAACGAAGCAGCGGGGCCTTTCTCCAGGCGCTGGGCATGCGCAAGGATACTTCGGACCCTCGTCGCAGGACGTTGAAGCTCGCGGCGTAGGGGACAGGACAGCGAATTGATCCCGGCAAGAAGCTCATCGTGCACGTCTGCAAGAGGAGCAACTCCCCGCTTGGCCGGCCGGACGGCCACCGAGCCGGTGGCAAGTTGCTCGTGCCGTTCAGGCTGAGGATCGCGCGGGCGGCGTAGGGCGCTCGACGTCGACCTCGTACACGACTTCATCGACCGGCACGCCGTCGCGCCGATGTGATCGCTGACGCGCACGGTCGCCGAGTGCGCGCTGCCCATCGGGTACTACATTTTTCGATGTGCCAAGGAGGGCGGCGATGAGCGACGTCTTGGACTTCGTAAAGGTGGTGGTGCCTGCCGCCTATTCGTGCGGCGAGTTCAAGGTCGCCGTTTCAGTAATCTTGGAGTGCCAGGATTTCGTCGCCCAGGGCTGCCCCGGTGTCGCGCCTTATGAGCTGGCCCCCCTCTACTTCGCCTCGTTGGCGGATCACCGCTCGCTCGTCGAGCTTCGCTCGGCCTGGCTGCGACTCTCCGAAAGCTCCCCTGCGCAGGGAGAAGCTGCAACGTGGCGGCCGACCGCGATGGGCGCGGCCGACGCGTCGCCCCCTGGTTCCATCCACTGACGCCGCCGCGCCGCCATCGTCTGCGCTTGGCACGGGCGAGCATGATCGCGCCGGCAGCAGAGGTGGCCAGCTCGGCCATTCGAAGTGTCGATGCCGGGGCGCGCCGCTCTTCTGACTGAGTTGGTTGCAGATCCTCCACGGTGCAAGTGGGGCGTTCGCCGTCGAGCTGGAACTGATCGCGTAGTCGGACGGACGGCGCCTTCACCTCGTCCGCCCCGTAGCGATTGGATGGCGACGCTTCCGCGCCATACGTCGTAGACTTCTGGCGACCGTCCACGCCCGAAAAGGAGGCCCCATGGCCCTCGTCCTCTACCATCACCCGTTCACGCGCGCGGCGAACGCCGTCTGGATGCTCGAAGAGCTGGAGATGCCGTACGAGCTTCGCTACGTCGATCTCATGGCCGGCGCCCAGAAGGCGCCCGACATCCTGGCATTGAATCCGATGGGCAAGCTTCCCATCCTCGCCGACGGCGACCAGGTCGTGACCGAGTCCGCCGCGATCGCTCTGTACCTCGCCGACCGGTACGCGTACGGCCGACTGGCGCCGAGCGTCGATGATCCGCGGCGCGGAACCTATCTACGCTGGTCGTTCTTCGCGCCCTCGGTGGTCGAGCCAGGCGCGATGGCGAAGGCGGCGGGCTGGACCGTCAAGGAGGGCCAGGCCGGCTGGGGATCGTTCGATGCAATGCTGACGGCGATGGATCGCGCGGTCGCCGATTGCCAATACCTCCTCGGCGACAGCTTCTCCATGGCCGACGTCGTGTTCGGCGGGACGCTGCGCTACATGCTCGCCTTCAAGTTGATCGAGCCGCGCCCAGCCTTCACCGCGTATGCCGAACGACTCGGCGCGCGTCCGGCGCTCAAGCGCGCCGAGGCCCGCAACGCCGCGATCGTCGAGGAGCGGGGGCTCAATCGGCGTTGACGGCCGGCCCGTTCGAAGCACAAGCGCTCGGGATCTGACCATTTATGGCTCGACGCACCCTCACCCTCGCCCTCGCGGTCGTCATCGCCGGCTGCGCCGCCGTCGAGCGTCAGATCCTGCAGAGCCCCGCCGCCGGCGGGCCGCCGTGGATCGAGCTCGACTCCCAATACTTCACGATGCGCACCGACTACACGGATTGGTCAGCGCGCGCCGCGCTCGACACCTTCGACACCAGCGCACGCGCGCTGCTCGCGTTGGCGCTGCCCGCTGGCGCCAGGCCTCCCCCCAATCGCCTCGGCGTCGTCGTCTTCGCCCATGGCGATGACCTGCGCGAGCTCCTCGGCGAAAAGCAGATCGCCGGCGAATTTCAGCCGTCGAGTGACGGCTCGCATCCGATCCTGCTCCTCTCCAACGACGGCAGCTTCATCACCGAATACGGGCAGGCGCGCGCCACCATCCAGCACGAACTCACGCACTGGATCTTCCACAACGCGGTGCCGGGCCTGCCCATCTGGCTCGACGAGGGGCTGGCGCGCTACTGGGAGTCGCTGCGCATCGAGGACGGCCAGGCGATCATCGGCAGCCTGCCGCAGCTCGAGCTCCTGGTCGACTGGCCGAACGCCGCCGACGTCATGGCCGCCGACGCCAAGACCTTCTACGCCAGCCCCTACAAGTTCTACTCGTCCTCGTGGGGCATGGTCTACATGCTTTACACCAAGCACGCCGACGCGCTCGCACGCTACCTCGCCGCGCTCGCGGGCGGTGCACGCGGCGAAGCGGCGTGGCGCAGCGCCTTCGGCAGCTTCGATGCGCACGCGCTCGACGCCGAGATGCGCGACTGGTTCTCGGCCGATCGTCCGTGGGCGCACACGGTGCCGATGGCGCTGCGCGCGCGCGACTTCGGCCCGGCCAAACCGGTCGCGCCGGTCGACGTGCTGCTCTTGTGGGCGCGGCTGCGTCCGCTGCGCGACGCCAAGATGATCGCGCGGACCGAAGACGACCTGACCAGCGCCGAAGCGTTGGCGCCCACGTCGGCCGCGGTACAGGCGTTTCGCGTCATCTTCGATATTCGGCGCGGCCGGAAGGATCTCGCGGTGGCGCGCCTCGATCGCGCGATCACCGCGCACCCCGACGATCGCACACTGCTCCGGCTCAAGGGCGAGCTCCTCCTGCACGAGGAGATGGCGCGACCGCTGGCGACGCGCGACTTCACCGCGCTCGCGGCGCTAACGACGCGGCTCATCGACGGCAACGCGTCGGCGGTGTCACTGCGCTTCGCCGCGCGTGTGGCCGCCTTCGCCGGCGACGCGCCGCGGGCGATCGCGCTCGCCGAGCGTGCGACGGCGCGCGAGCCGGACTGCGCGGCGTGCTTCGACACCCTATCGCTGGCGCGCGAGCAGAACGGCGACATGGAGGGCGCGGTGCGCGCCGCCGAGACGGCGCTGCGCCTTCTGCCCGACGGCGCGAGCGATCGCGAGCTCAGTCAGCGTCTGGTGGAGCTGAAGCAGTCGCTGCGGAAGTGACGCGGCGCGGAGGACAGGAACCCCGGCGAAGACAGACCGAGACGCGGAGCACGCCCCTCCGTACGCCGGCAGGTCGGTCGTGCCGTTCGGGCTGACGATCCCGAGGGCGGCGAATCGGGGTTCGCCGGCACAAGTGCAAGGGATTCGAATCCCCTACGGCTCGACGGGTCCGTCCACGCCGTAGGCTTTGAACAGGGATGGCGGCGATTGACGGTGCCGCCGGCTGGAACGAGTATCGCGCCATGGGTGCAGAGGGCAGGAACATCCGCTGGCTGCGAGTGGCCATGTGGGTCTGCGGCGTCGGCGCGGTCGTGAGCGTGGCGCTCCTCGGCTGGGATTGGCAGGCGTCGCTTGCGCCGACGCCCATCCGCGACTGTTTCGTCGAGCTCGGCCGCACGCGTTTCGTGCACATCACCACCGCCGACGGCGACGTCATCCGCCTGAACCTGCCGCGCTGCCCCGCCGGCAAGACCATCTCGAAGCGGCGCGGCGAGCTCGTCTATCTCGTCGACGGCGCGCCGCTCGGCACGGCGTTCGACGCGCTCTTCGGGCGCGTCCTGGCGATACCTGCCCTCGGCATCCTCTTCCTCGTGATCAAACATCTCCTGAGCCGGTTGCGGGCGCGCGGCGCGCAAAGCGACGACAAGCGCCAGTGAACGTAGAACGGGTCATTGATCGTCCCCGGCGGGCCTTACACTCGCACCGACTCGGCGTCGCCGAGGCCCAGGCCCGGTTGCTGCGCGATCGCCAGAGCGGACGAACGCTCAGCGTTCGCGCCGCCGGAGGTTGCCCCACAGGAGCAGGAGCCCAACGATCGGGCACGGAATGCAAAACGGCACCAGCATCACCATTTGCATCGTAGAGGCAGCGCCGAACGCCCGTAGCGATCTCGCGGCCGTCGACGGTCGTGACGATCGCCACGTGGGCGCGGCCCACGTTCACGCGCGAGCCGATGCGCGTTGGCGGCATCGTCGCGGCTCGCCGCCACGCGGTCACACCGGCGGCGGCAACCAGACGGCCAGCCCGCCGCCGATCAGCAACAGGGCGCCTAGCGGTCGGTCGACGTGACGCGGCGGTTAGAAGGCGCGCAGCGCGATCACGGCACAGGCTGCGTGCCACGCGCGATTTTCGGTGTCGTAGAAGCCGTCGAGCGCATCGATATCGGCATCTCCGCACAGCGGGCAACTGTCGGCCGCGCCCTTCGCCTGCGCTTGCGACAGGAGCTTCCGGCTGCCGGCTGTGTGGAACGGGCAACGGTCGTGGCCAATCAGCGTGGCGCAGGTCGGGCAACTCGGGTCCATGGGCGAGGAGCGTATCACTCTGTGACCGCGCGTTCCCGTTCGGTGATGGGTCCCGATGCCGTCGGCAGAATGCAGCTCGCTCGTGCCGTTCAGGCGGACGATCGCGAGGGCGTCGTAGCGGGACCCAGCGTCGCTGCGAACGCCCGATCCCCCTGTTTCGCCGCCGTCGCGCTCGCCCATTCGACCGGTCAGCCCAGCCTTCGTTGCTCTCGAGAGCGATGGCTCGTTACCGACCGTCGGCAGGTTGGTCGTGCCGTTCAGGCTGACGGTCCCGAGCGCGGCGAATCAGGGTTCACGGGCACAGGTGCTCAGAGTCTGATCGTTTACTGCTTCGCTGCCAGGCGCCCGGTATCCGCGCCCTCCTACGCTCTGGCTTAGAGCGAAGTTGTCGTCGGCGCCGCCGTAGGAGCGGGACTCGCGGGCGCCCCCGCTCCGCCTTCGAGCTTTCGGTACAAGAAGAAGCTCGCCATGCTGCCGCCGTGCGAGAACGTCGAACCGCCCATCATGACGACAACGTCAGCGCCGAGTCGGCACGCGTACGGCTGGATCTCGTTCTTGAGCTTGTCGGTCCACTCGTCGGGAATCTTGCCGTAGCTCCCCGCACCGATCGCGCCGACCTGATTGGCTGAACCACCGGACCGCGTCCATGACCTCCGTCACAGGGTCGCGCAAACGGGGAGGCACCGATGACGGGTGACCCGGTCGCGCCGTTCACGCTGACGATCCCGAGGGCGACCGTTCCCACGGCGGCGTGCGACTGCGCTTCGGCCTCTTCTGGGCCATTTTCCAGAAGGGAGCATCGCACGTGCCGCGCGCTAATTCTCGAAATGGATGCAGCCGCGCAGCGAGGCCGTGTCGATCCCGCAGCGCTGCTCGAAGGTCGCCGTCAATTCCGTGAAGCTGCCGTTGTCCGGCCCGCCCGCGATCGATTGGATCTCGAACCATCCGGTCAGCGTGTTGCAGCCGGCGCTGTGGATGGCGATGTACATGCCGGGAACGCCCGGCGCTTCGGTCGCGTGTCGCGTCGCATTGTCGTAGCGGCCGACGGCGAGCGGCGCGCCCTGCTGCACCGACGAGAACACGAAGAGGTAATCGAACTGGCCGACCTGGGTCGTGTACGAGAACGTGTCCGCCTCGGTGCCGCCCGCGATCGTCCAGCCTCCCGGGTGCACCGTCAGCTGACCCATGTAGACGCTGTTGCCGGCCACGCCCACCGGAATAGCTGCCACATCGCATCCCGAGGGCGGCGACAGATGGGTTGGTCCGCATTGAAATGGTGTCTACTGGATGAATGACACCGCTGCTGCTGGTATTGCTCCCGCTGGCGCTCTCGCCGGTGAAGCTTCCCGACACCCCGCCCGCGCACGCGCTTAGCGAATTCCTTGCGCTCTGCGACGCGCCCGATCTCGGCAAGCTGAGAAGCTGGTTCGAACAGCGGTTCATCGCCCCGCCTCCGGGCGCGCCGTCCGGTGCTGAATTGGCTCGGAGTGTATTCGAGGACTGCAAGGCTAACGGCGGCTACACGGTTTCGGACGTCGTCAAATCTGCCCCCCAAGGTTTGATGGTCGAGGCTACCTCCAATAGGACCGGGGCGACCTTTACCGCCAAGATCGGTCTCAACGAGGCTGGGAAGATTCGAGGGCTCGGCCTCATTCCGACGCCACCGTCGGAGCGCGCGCTTCCAGCGAGGCTCGATGACGCAGCGATGCGGACCGACCTCACAGCGTTCGTCGACAAGCTAGCCGCCGCTGGCCAGTTCTCGGGGATCGTGCTCGTCGCGCGCAACGGCGTGCCGGTCGTGACGCTCGCGCATGGCTTCGCCGATCGCACCAAGAAAACGCCGATCACAACGGCGACGCGGTTCACGATCGCCTCGATGGGAAAGATGTTCACCTCGACTGCCATTGCGCAGTTGGCCGACGCGGGGAAACTCTCGTACGACGACAAGGTCGGGAAATTTTTCCCGGCCTACGCCAACGCGACCGTACGCGATCACGTCACCGTCGGCATGCTCTTGTCGCATACAGCTGGGCTTGGCGACTTCCTCGACAAGCGTACTCCCGAGATGATGAAGCACGGAGTCCGCCGCGCCGCCGAATTCGTACCGCTTTTCGAGCGCGATCCGGTGCAGTTTGCGCCCGGCACCTCGTGGGCCTACAGCAATGCCGGCCTCGCGCTTGTTGGTGCCATTGTCGAGAGGGTTTCAGGCGAGGACTATCCATCGTACCTGTCGAAACATATCTTCGGCCCGGCGGGCATGGTCGACAGCGACGCGAACAACGTTCCGCGCGCCGACGCGCGCAAGGTGACGCCATACACGCGCGAGCCAGGAAACAATTGGCACGAGGCCGAGGCTGATATCGGGAGCCCCGCCGGTGGCGCACTCTCGTCCGCCGCCGACCTCATGCGATTCGCGGAAGGGCTCCAAAGCGGCAAGTTGATCAGCAAGGCCGCGTTCGCGCGCGTCGTCGCGCCGCACGCGAAGACTCGGTGGGGTGACGAGTACGGCTACGGGTTCGGCGTCGAACACGTTTACGGACGGACAGTCGTTGGCCACAACGGCGGCTTTCCCGGCGTCAGTACATCCTTCGCGATCGTCTCCGATTCGCCGTGGACCGTCGTCGTGCTTGCGAATCAGGACCCGCCTGCCGCTGATCTTGTTGAGACCCGCGCGACAGCACTGGCGGTTGCGCGGGCGAAGTCAGGTCGCTGAAGGCCAATCGGACGAGCGGCTTCGTCGCCCCGTTCAGGCTGACGATCCCGACGGCGGCGACGGCGGCTTGCGCTTGCGGCCCTTATCTCCGTCCTCGTCTTCGTCCTCTTTGATTTCCAGCTTCTGATCGACGATGTGCTGTTTCTCGGGCTGCACGATCGCCTGCATCTGGAAGAGCGCCGTGCTGAGGCTGGTGATGTTCGGCTTGCGCTTCCGGTAGTAGATCCAGTCGTGGTCCTCAGCCCACAAGAGGAGCCGGTCGACGACGAACGCGCCGACCACGACGGCAACGCTAATTAGCGTCACGACGCCTCCTTCGGGTGATCAACGCTGGCCAGCGCGCCGCCCATTCCAGGCTACACCATCGCACGTGGGTCGCGCCGTTCAGGCTGACGATCCCGACGGCGGCGCACAAGTGCTTAGAATCGAATCATTTACTGAGCCGACGGCGCCTTCTTGCGGATGGCTTCAGCCGCGAGCTTCTTGGCGACGTCGAGCGCTTGGCTCGCCGGGACGGCCACGTCGGGAGCTACGCCGGTGCCCTCCCAATCCGTCTTCGTGATCGGATTGACGGGCCGCGCGTACGGCACGTCGATGACGAAGTGATCATCGACGCGTAACGGCGCCGTCGGATGCGCGCCTCCGCCCGTGTTCTCGCCGACGATGGTCGCGCGCTTCAGATACTTCAAGTTGTACGTGAACTCCTCGCCCCCCGAGAACGTGCGCCTGGCCGTCAGCACGTAGACCGGCACCTTGCCGCCGAGCCTGGGCCCTGGCACCTCCTGCGTCCAGAACTCCGTCGTCTTGTTGCGCCTGGGCTCGTACATATCGTTCAGGTGCGTGCGCGCGTCGAACAGGTACGACGAGATCCACGCGACCATTCGCGGGGCACCTCCGCCGTTGTCGCGCAGATCGATGATGAGCGCGTCGACGTGCGCAAGGAGATTCATTGCCGCTGACGCTGTCATTGCGCACACAGACGGTGGCCCGAAGGAGTTGAGCTTCAAATAGCCGATGTTGCCTTCGAGCCGGAAGACCTTCTCGAAGCCGCAGTTGTCGCGCAGCATGTCCGCGCGAAATCGCTCGTCGACGTGCGGTTCCGCGTCGACCGGCGGCGGCTCGCGCCATTCGTCGGGCGGCAACGTCTCGGGCGTGCATTCGACGCTCAGATGCCCGTCGGGCGTAACGTTGTGCAGGTCGCCGTTGATCGCGCGCGCCAGCTTGCGGCCGTCTGTGATGGCGCCGTAGTCGCCGATCGTTTGGTGCCCGCGCAGCAATTCGACCATCTTCCGGGCGACGTCCGGGTAGACGTACCAATCGGTGAGCTGGTGCCCGACACCGTCGAGAACGCGGGCGCGTGTGGTGCCGTCGACGTCGACTCGCATCGGGCCAACGCTAGTGCCGCGCGGAACCTCGTCCCGTTGAAATTCGATGACCTGAGGTGGATTGCCGTCGGTCACTTCGAGGTGCGTGAACCACGTCCTCGGCCCGGCCTTCTCGTCGATAACAAAGTCGATCGCGAGCCGCTCCGCGTGTTCGATGCGTACAAGGTCGAAGCCACCCGTTTCATGACGGAGGTCGAGCATGTGGTCGATGAGTACGACACTGCCGTGAGGGTCCCTGGGTTGATACCTCTTGACGTAGGCCGTGACGCGCGTGCGGTCGCCGCTGTTGAACGCATCGAGCATCGCGCCAAGCACGCGACCCGCCGGCGTACGAGGCACGGTGAGAGCAGCCGATACACGAGACGGAACGCTCAGCAGCAGTAGCAGCGCGGCCGCGTTCAGGCAGTTGCGATGATTCAGCCCGGCCATCGAGTTCGCCCCCTATTGTAACGCAGTAGCCGACCCGCCGAGCGTTGGCAGAATTGCGCACGGAGCAACCGCCGCAACTCCGCCCGTCGAGTCGGTCGAGCCGTTCAGGCTGACGATCCCGAGGGCGGCGTGGCAAATCGGATAAGATTGATAGGGTGCGTCGTTTGGCTGCTGTCCTCGCAATCGTCGCGCTGACAACGGCAGGCGGAGCGCACCACAACCAGATGGTGCGCGTCGGCGGCCGCTTCGTCATGTCCGTGCCGATAGGCGCCGTCGAAAGCCCGGTGACCCACATGAGCTGGAAAGGGGTCGGCGTCAAGCCAGACGTCGCTGTTGCGGCTGACCGCGCGCTCGACGTGGCTCTCGTCGAGGCGCGCAGGGTGCGCTGACCAGCGCCTGCCGCCGCAGCGCTTGATTTACGTCGCGTGGGCGCGTTCGTCGTGCCGTTGAGGCTGACGATCCCGAGGGCAGCGTAGGTGTAAGATCGTCTGTGATGGCACTCTCACTCGAAGACGCAAGGCGGGCTTACGCCGAGGAAATTCGCGCCGTCGCCGATATTCAGTGCGACAGGCTGATCGAAGCGTTCGCGCAGGTCCCACGCGAAGCGTTTTTCGGACCGGGTCCGTGGTTCATTGGTACGGGGTCTCATATGCGCCTATTCAAGATGCCCGCGCCCGATGAACGCACTCCGTGGGAGTCGGATTATCGAGTGACCCCTGATGCTGATCCGCGGCACCTGTACCACAACATCCTGATCGGAATTGACCCCAAACGCTCGCTCAACAACGGTCAGCCGACAGGGGTCGCCGGGTGGTTCGACACGCTGGAACCGCATTTGGGCGACCGCATGCTGCACGTCGGCTGCGGCGTCGGTTACTACACCGCCGTGATCGCCGAAGCTGTGGGACCAAACGGCTCGGTGCTCGCCGTCGAGTACGACAGTGAGCTGGCTGCGCGCGCGCGTGTGAATCTTGCGCCATGGCCGAACGTGCGTGTCGTCGAAGGAGACGGCGCGACGATCGAGGTGGGCGAGTTCGACATCGGCTTCGTCAATGCGGGTGCTACGCGGCTGATGCCGTCGTGGCTCGCCGGCCTGCAACCTGGCGGGCGCCTGCTTGTACCGTTGACCATCCAGGTGCTGGACACCACTAACGGGCTCACGCTGCTCATACGACGCGGCGGCGGCGAGCGGTGGGAAGCACGCTTCACGGGATCGGTCGCGATCTTCCCTTGTCACGGTGCGCGAAACGAAGCGTCTCAGGCCGAGTTACTGAAGCTGTACCGAAGACGCGGTATGCACACCGTCCAGTCGCTACGACGCGACCAACACGCGCTCGATCCGAGCTGCGCTGTCCATCTCGACGACTGCTGCTTGTCGACGTTGCCACCCAGTTGACTCGCGCTACTTCGTCGGACCGTTCAGGCTGACGAGTATGAAGTGGCCCCTCGGTCAAGCACAGATCAGTCCGGTCGCGCCGATGGGAATCACGGCGCACGGGCTTGGCGCAGGAAACTCGACGAGGATGAGTGGCGAGCTGTCGCAATCGAGTATTCGCGCTCGGTGGCGCAGAGGTTGTAGTCCGTCGGCGGGTCGCAATCGATCCCACGGGGTCGCGCTCTTCGAGAGCGCGCCTGACGTGAGCCTGCGCGATCACCGCCTCTGGACAGCCCTCACTCGGCGAATCGCTCGTCGAGCCGTTATCGTTGTGCCGGCGGCTGTCCGTTATGTCGACGAGGCGCCCCGGCTCGGATCGTAGCTCGACCCGTCGCGCCAGATCGCGTAGAGGATGCCGGCCATCTTTCTCACCAGCGCGACGATGGCGACTCGTCGGCCTCGTCGCAGCTCCACCTGCTTGCACCACTGCACCATCGGATCGTTGGGTCGCCAGCGCCGCGCACTCCACGCCGCTTGCGTCAACGCCCATCGGACCTGTGGCGCGCCTGCTTTGGTCAACGACGTCCGTCGCTGCCGCTCCGAACTCGAGTTTTCGCCGGGCGTCAGTCCGAGATACGACTCCAGTCGATGCGCATTCGCAAATCGTTCCCGCTCGTCGATGGCCGCCGCAAATCTTATCGCTACCACCGGTCCCACTCCGGGCACTGTCATCAGCCGCTGGCAGGTTTCGTCGTTCTTTGCCAAGTCCGCCAGCTCGTCGTCGGCCTCGGCGATTTGCTCGTTCAATGTTTCGATTGTCGTGAGCTGTCGCTCCACGAATCGCGGCAGCCTCGTCGCGCTCCGCTCGCGGAACAGCTTGCGCACGCGCTCGGCAAAGGTCTCGGTCGCTCCGCTGCGCAGCGGCCACGCCTCGCCTCGCAGCCACCCGCGTACAGTGTTGATGAGCTTGGTCCTCGTGCTGACCAGCGCCTCGCGCATCCCGCACATCGATTTCCATTCTCTCGACTGCTT
Organism: uncultured delta proteobacterium; assembly: GCA_963816965.1. Lineage (GTDB taxonomy): Bacteria > Myxococcota_A > Polyangia > Palsa-1104 > Palsa-1104 > JAQBQH01. The sequence goes on along the minus strand of CAWFMP010000004.1, from coordinate 63,475 downwards.
CGCCGGAATGTGCACCGACGGCAAATCCATCCGACAAGACGCCTCGCTCAACAGTCGCGCGTCTCTCTGATCGTTTTTGATCCCTCGTGCTCCGACACCCAGTGCCCTGACCAGCGTCGCCGGCACCACTCGCACCTGGTGTCCCAGCTCCAGCGCAGCATCGGCGACTCCGAACGCCTCCGCGCACGTTTCGATCACCACCCGACTCGGGGGGCGCTGCCGCAGATACGCGCGCAGACTCCTCGTTTCGCAGCTTCGTTCTTCGACGATCTTCCCGTCGCTGCTCCGCTCGCAGACTTGGCTCTTGCGTCCGCCCAGGTCGATGGCAATCTGCTGCATGGCTGGCCTCCTTCGTTTGCGCCTCGAGCGCGTTTACGTTCGGCTGAACGTCGAGGGACGCTAACCCGTCACCTCGTTGACGATCGAGGCCAGCCACTTCATCTAATCTATCCCGAGGGCGGCGTAGTGAACCCTTTTGCATTTTGCCGAGACCGGCGCGCTGTCGGTCCCAGCTCGCGAAGCGACTGACTACTTCTTTTCGCCCGCGGGGGCAGGCGCCTTCTCGACCGGCTTTTCGGCGGGCGGAGGCGTCTTGGCTTCGCCGCCAGTTTCCCCGCCCGCGGCGGGCTTGTCCTTGGACCAGGTGCCCTTGGCTGCTTTGCACTGCGCCTTGGTCTTGGCCATGTCCATCGTCCCGTCGGCCATCTTGCAGTGGTGCGTCTGCGGGCTGCCGCCCTTGGCCCAGGCCGCCGAGCCGACCCCGAGCAACACACTGAAGGCGATGATCTTATGCATGGGTTTCCTCCCGCGCCGACCATACCGCCAATCGCTTGCCGAACTCCACTACGAGGGCCGTGCAGCATCGGGCTGGAGCACACGACTGCCGATCAAACCGATGACGGCGACGAGCGCTGACGTCGCCTCGTCGTAATAGCAGTCCAAGGCGACGTCGACGTTCGTGAGTTGCAGCTTCAGGTACGGGCCGCAAACGGCGGCCTCGGGCGACGGGAACGGCGGGCCGGGGCAATCACACGTGCGGGCGTCGGCGAGCGTCGGCTTGCACGTGAAGTACTGGCAAGACACGCCAAACACGCCGCCATCGGCGTCCATCATCGCAGGGCACGAGTAGTCACGGGCGCGAGGTCGGAGACGGCTAAACCCTGCTAGGGGTCTGCTAGGGGCGGATGCCGATGGCGCGATAGATCGCGCGCGGATCGAAGAGCACGCCACCCTTGCCGACGAGCACGGTCTTGCGAACGTCGGAGATGCGGCGCGTGGGATCACCATCGACGAGCGCGAAGTCCGCGAGCTTGCCGGGCGCGATCGAGCCGAGCTCGCCATCGCGCTTCATGATGCGCGCGTCGCCGAGCGTCGCCATCTGCAGCGCCTCGGCCGGCGCGATGCCCGCCTGGACCAGCAGCTCGAGCTCGCGGTGGAGCGAGAAGCCGTAGAGCTGCTCGTCGGTGCCGACCGCGATCGCCACGCCGGCGTCATGGAGCGCGCGCGCCAGCTTCAAGGTCGCGGCGAAGGAAGCGCGATAGCGCGCGTCGCTGCTGGCGTCGACGGGCAGGCCGCTGCCGGCGAAGAGCGTGCGGCGCACCTGCACCGGCAGCCGATCGGCGACGGCGGCGTAGGTCGGCATGACGACGCCCTTGCGCGCCATCAGCGATGCTTCGCCCGTGACCAGCGTCAGATCGACGTCGACGTGGTGCTGCTTCAAGAGCGCGATGAACGCGCGCACCGCCGGCGACGTCAGGTCGACCTCGCCGGCATGGTTGGCGAACACGAGGAACCGCGCCAGCGGCATCATCTCGTGCTCGGGCAGGAAATTCAGGAATACGAAGTACGCGTGCTGGAGCTCGTCGAAGCCGGCGCGGACGAGATCGGCGGCTTTGAGCCCGTTGGGCACGTGGCCGCTCATGCGTAGGCCGCGGCGGCGCGCCTCGTCGACGAACGCGGGCAGGAGCGTGCGCGGGAACGAGTTGTAGATCTTGACCTGCGCGAAGCCGGCAGCGGCGTCGCGATCGATCGCCGCGCGCACCTCGCGCTCGTCGTGCACGAGCTCGCCATGCGACTCGCCCAGCCCCGGCCCGTCGAGGAGCCCCACCCGCACGACGCGCGGACCGACGGCGCTGCCCGCCTCGAACGCGTCGAGCAGCGGCCGGGCCCCCTTCGCGCTCCCCGCCATGTCGCGCGCGGTGGTCACGCCGCCGGCGATCATCATGAGCCCGGCGGCCTCGTCGGGGTGCACGTGCAGATCCCACAGCCCGGGCAGGAGGGTCTTGCCCGTGGCGTCGATGATCTCGGCGCCGGCCGGCGGCGCGACCGCGCCGTCGGGCCCGACGGCGACGAAGCGGCCGTGCTCGACGACGACCGTGGTCTCGGGACGCACGCGCGCGCTCTCGGCGTCGAACAGGCGCGCGTGCACGATCGCGAGCGGCCGGCTCGGCGTGCGCGCCAGTGTGGCCATGAGCTTCTGGCGCCGCTCGCCCGCGCGCTTGCCCTCGGCCGCGGCGAGCGCGGCGCCCGCGCGCTCCCAGCCGGCGAGGATCGTGATGCCGACGCAGAACGCCTCGCCGTCGTCCTCGAGCCAGATGGTGTCGGGCTGAAGCTCGAGCCCGGTGATCTCGTACTCGGTCACGCGCTTCTTCTCGCGGCCGTTGTCGACCTCGATCGTGCCGATGCGCGCGATCGCCGCCTGGCCGCCGGGCAGAAGCGGCAGGTGGTGATCGTGCGCGCGAAGCAGGGCGCGCGCCAGCACCGCCTCTTCCTCGGCCCCTCCGTGCTCGCTGACGAAGAAGCCGCGCTCGCGCCCGCGCGTGAAGCGCTCGTCGACCGGATTGTGGTCATCGTCCAGCCCGCGGTTCTCGAGGAACGTCGGCAGCCCTTCGTCGTCGACGACGATGCGCGCGGTCAGCTTGGGGCCGAGGCCGCGATCGGTGAAGCCCCAGTCGCACACGCGCTCGTGCGGCGAAAGGATGGTGCAGGTCTGGCTGCCGAAAACGCGGTGGTCGGGCCCGTCGTTCACGATGTCGTAGCGCCGCGTCGCCGGCGCCGCGTGCGCCAGCCCGCACACCAAGACGACGAGCGCCGATCCGATCGCTGCGCGCATGAAGACCACAGACAGTGCGCGGCGCGAAAAGTTCCCCGAGCCCCCCCCTGAGCCCCCCTAGACCCAATGCAGATTGGATGAAGTGGCTGCCCTCGTTCGCAACGAGGTGACGTTTTACCGTCCCTCAACGATTGACGCGCTCGAGGCGCAAACGAAGGAGGGCAGCCATGGATCATCTTGCCCTCGATCTCGGCGGAAGGAAGTCGCAAGTCTGTCGGCGGTCCAGCGACTGAGGAATGCTCGAAGAGCAGACGTGCGCCGAGGCGTTTCGGATAGCGGACGTGGCGCTGTCGGCAGGGCGCGAGGTGCGGGTGGTAGCATGCTTTCGACGATCAAGAAACACGACGAGGAAGTGCGTGCTGCAGACAAGCGTGTGGCGCAGCTCGCGAGAGCGGACACGAATTGTCGTCGGCTGATGAGCGTGCCAGGAGTCGGGCCGGTTACGGCACTCCGTTTCGCCACAGCCGTCGACGACGTTTCCCGATTCGACGTGGAACCCAATATTGATTCGCCGGACTTTGGTAGCGAATGGATCAGGGCGCCAGCCGGTTCAAGTCGCGCGGGAAGAGGCTCGCCAGGCGCACGTTGGGAAGCTCCAGCAGTTGCATGAGGAAGCGCTCGAGCCCGATGGCAAATCCGCCGTGCGGTGGCATACCGTGCTTGAACGCCTGCAAGTAGCCGGCGATGGACGCCTCGTCGACTCGGCGCGCCCGAATCGCCTCGAGATACGATGCGTAGAGATGTAGCCGCTGCCCGCCCGTCACCAACTCCGTGCCGCGGAACAGTAGGTCGAACGAGTTGGAGTAGCCGCTGCGCGCCGGCTCTGGATGCGTATAGAACGGCCGCTTATGCAGCGGATAACCGGTCACGAACAGGAGCTCGCTCCCATGCTGCTGCTGCGCCCATTGTCCGAGCCAGCGCTCCCCTTCGGGCGAGAGGTCGGGTTGCCCACGCTCGTGCTCGCCGAGCGCGGCGACGAGTAGCTCTTGCGCCTCCACAAAATGGATGTGCGGCACTGTTGGCCCCACCTCAGGCAGACGAGCGCCGAGGGCCTGCATCTCGGGCCCACACTGCTCGCCAAGCTGGCCGAGTATCGCGCGCAACACCTCCGTCAAGAGGCTCATCACGTCGAAGTGATTGCGGATGAAACCCAGCTCGACGTCGAGACTGGTGTACTGATTCAAGTGCCTCCGCGTGTCATGCGGCTCGGCGCGAAAGACGGGCCCAATCTCGTAGACACGCTCGAAAACGCCCACCATCGCCTGTTTGTAGAACTGCGGGCTCTGCGCCAGATAGGCCGGACGTCCGAAGTAATTCACCGCGAACACGTTGGAGCCGCCTTCGGTGGCGCTTTCGACCAGCTTGGGCGATTGGATCTCGACGAAGCCGCGCTCGTCGAGCGCGTGGCGGAAGCCGCGCATGACTGCGGCGCCAAGCCGAAAGATGGCGCGCCGCGTGGGATGGCGATTCGCCACCACCGCGTGCTCGAGCAACGCAGGCAACTGTGCGTTCAGCGTCTTCTTGTTCATCGGCAGAGGCGGCGGCTCCGTCGCCGGCGACAACACCTCGATGGTGATGTCGCCGAGCTCGACGCCGCCCGGCGCTTGTGGCTCGGCGCGCACGTCGCCTTCGACGGCGATCACCGACTCCAAGCTCAGACCGGCGACCGGCGCCAATCGCTCGGCACCAGCGACAGCCTGCACGACGCCCCAGCCGTCGCGCACGACCAGGAAGCTCACGCCGCCGAGTCTACGTAGCGACTGCAGCCAGCCTGCGATGCGCACGCGCTCGCCGACGTGGGCGGCGACGTGCACCGATCGAATGCGTTCCATGGGAAGCTCCTGTTTGCTGGCCCTGCCGAGTGCTGCGGAAGCGCACCCTGGCAGGCCCAGCAGCCGTCAGGTGCGTTCCCGCAGATCGTCTCCGTCGGTGCTGGTGTGCATGTTGCTTCCCTTATAGCGCATCGGTCCTCGATCGTCAAAGGTGCCGCTGCGCAGACGCATAGCAACCATCTCTTGGGAAATCTCGGCCCTCCTGCAGATGCATCCCGAGCCACCGGACGATTTCTCCGGCCGGTGCACCATCGATGTCTGGTGCCGTTCTTGGCGCATCCCAGCCGACGCGGCGAGCAGCGGAGGCGACCAGGCCCTACCGAACGATCCAGCCAGACCTCAGCGCGCGGCGCGCGGTTGGAACTCCTTGTGGCCGGTCTGCCAGAGCAGGAAGGCATACTGGCTTGCGAAGTTCTTGAAGGTCACGAGCTTCTCTTCCGTGAAGTGGCCGTCATCGTAGTTGACCTTCATCAGCACCGGCTTGCCGGAGGTGCTCGCGCTCTGCAGGGCCGCGATGAACTTGCCCGGCTCCCACGGCGCCACACGCGGATCGTTCCAGCCGCCCACGCCGAGAACGGCGGGATATTTCACGCCCGGGCGCACGTGCTGCAGGCCGTCCATTTCATAGAGCGCCAGGGCCCCGGTCGGCTCTCTGACCGTGCCGAACTCGGGCGTGTTGCCCGGGCCGTTGGGGCTGAACTCGATGCGCATGGCATTGGCCCAGCCGACATTGCAAACCGCGGCGCCGAAGAGATCCGGCCGTTCGGTGATGGCGCGGCTGATGAGGATTCCACCGGCGCTGGTGCCGGTGGCGCCAAGCTTGTTGGCGCTCGTGTAGCCCTTTTTGATCAGGTACTCCGCACAGGAGATGAAGTCCTTCCAGGTATTCGGCTTGGTGGTCTTGTAGCCCGCCTTGTACCAGGCCTCGCCCTTCTCGCCGCCCCCGCGCGGGTGGGCGTAGGCGAGCACGACGCCGTGCAGGGCGATGGAGCGCCGGACATTGAAGCTGGGCGTGTAGCTGACCCCATAGGCGCCGTACCCATCGAGGATGGCGCTGCTGCTGCCGTCGAGCCGAAGATCCTTCCGGTGGATGATGGAGAGCGGGATCATCGTGCCGTCGTGTCCGGGCACCTCCTCCTCCTCGGTGACGAGGTTCTCGAAGCCGGGATAGTGGACGTCGGTATTGAAGACGCTCTTTGCGAAGGTGTCCTTGTCGGCATCGAAGTCATAGAGCGTCGTCGGCTGGATCCAGGACGTGGTGTAGACGATGCATCGGTTGCTGCGCCAGTTGGGACACTCGATGTCGACCGAGCCGGAGGCGGGCCGCTTGACCTCGGACGACTTCCCGCTGGCGAGGTCGTACTTGACGATGCGGCCGACGATGCCATTGGAATAGACGACGAAGAGGAAGCTCTTGCTCTTGGTGAGGGACTGGATCGAGTCCGCGGCCTCGGGAAGCACGGTCTCCGCGTGCTGCCAATCTGGGTGCTTCAGGCTGGTGCGGACCAGCTTGTACCTGGGCGCGTTGGCGTAGGTCACCGCGTAGACCTGGTCCCGGTCGATCGTGATGCCGCGGACCAGCTGGTCCGCGGTCTGCGCGAGGACCTTCCACGTGATCTTGCCGTGCTTGTTCATCTGCGACGCGGGAGCGTAGAAGACTCGCCTCTCTTGCTGCACCGTGCCGACGTCTCCGATGATGTAGTTGGGCTGGGATTCTTCGATCCAGGCCCAGGGAAACTCCTTGGCGGTGATGCCCAGCTCCGGATGGCTCTCGTTGCTGAAGAAATCGACGTCCGTGGCCACGTCGCTGCCGAGTGTGTGCAGGCGGGTCTTGCGGTTCTGCTCGATCTCGAGGCTCTTGATGTCCGTCACCTTGCCGGCGTCGTAGAAGAAGGACCTGCTGTCCATGGTCCAGCCGAGCGGTTGGTAGGACGGATAGATGCTCTCGGGCAAGAGCGTGCGACGTTTCACGTCGAGCACGCGGAGCTCCGAAAACTCGGCCCCGCCGGCGGAAAATCCGATCACGACGTAGCGGCCGTCCGGTGACGGCGCGAAGTTCTGGATGGTGGTGACCGCGCCCGCCTTGGCGCCGATCGGCGTGAAGGTGCTCGGATCGAAGAGGAGCTTCTCCGCGCCCTTCCAACCCTGGCGGAAGTAGAGCTTGCCGACGTTCTCGCCGCCCAGCGTCTTCTTGTAGAAGACGCGACCGTGCTCGTATTCGATCGACCGAAAGCGGGCGGGCTGGAGCTTGTCGAGCTCCATCCACTCCGCGGCCAGCGCGTCCCTCCCGGGGATCTTCGCCAGCAGGCCGTCGGTGAGGGCTGCCTGCGCCTCGAAACCAGGTGTCGACGGCCTGATCCTTGAGATTCTCCAGCCAGCGATAGGGATCCTGGTAGGTCTTTCCGAAGTAGGTATCCCGCGCGTCGACCTTCTTCGTCGGCGGGTAGCTCCACTGCCCGTAGCAGGGCGCGGCGACAAGCAACAGCAGCACCGACGTGAACCGCTTCATGAGACGCTCCCTTCAGCTTTCCCTTTGGGCATCGCGCTAGCTCGCCGCCGACATCCGTACGCAAATCGGACGCGACGCATCCGAGTACCCTATGCCAAAGCGTGGCTCGCGCGGGTGACTGGTATCACCGGAATCGGCGCGCGGCTCGAGCGCCCAGCGCGAAAGGGAAGCCTGTGCATCGCGGCCCACGGCTCCGATCACTCCAACGACCTGAGGCGCGAGTAAGACTACGGCGAGTTTGGTAGAATCACGACATGACCGAAGTGCGCAATCCTGCGGGGCGGCTCATCACCTTTCGCGTGCTGCCGCCCGTCGACGACGCGAACTCGGCACGGGCGGCGCTCGAGCTACGCAGCGCCGTGACCACCGTCGTTGGGCCGGTAGTGGTCTGCGCCGATGTCTCGGCGGCGCGCACGTTCTCGCAACAGACCACCGAGCGGTTCATCGCGCTCATGCGCTCGGACAACCCGAAACTCGAACGCAGCGCCCTCTTGCTTGCCGCAGAGTCGGCCACCTTCACTCTCCAGGTGGAGCGCATGGTTCGCGAAGCGAACCATCCCGAGCGCCGCACCTTCCGCGACCGGACCGAGCTGCGGGCCTGGCTGGCGCCGCTTTTGAAAGCCGACGAACTGGCGGCGCTCGACGCATTCCTCACGCCGTAGCGCTTCGGGGGGGCCCCTGTTTTGCCGCCTAGCACCTCGCCACAGTGGTTTTGACCGGTCTGCGCGCGCCGAATCCTCGGCGGATACCAATCAAAACCACTGCGGCGAGGTACTAACCTTAGTCGGCGTGGTATGATCTCAAAGGGAGCGCTCTCACCGGCGGTCTGCATCTGGAGGGGGGCAAGATGCCGAGGTTCGCGATCTGCGTGCTGATGATGGCCGCGTGCAGCAACCGCGGCTCGATGCGCGGCGGTGACGGCGGCGGCGGCGGCGGCGGCGGCGGCACAAACGATGGCGGCGTAGCGAGCTGCACGCCGGCCGGCAGCTTCGGGGGGCCGCCGTCGCTCAGCCCGTCGCCCGCGACCAGCCGATGCATCGGCGACTTGCTGCTGTCGGGCCAGAACCTCGTCGGAGCCTGCGTGACCATCGCCGGCCCCAGCGGCCGGATCACGCGAACCGTGCGCTCGCAGAATGGCGGAGCGCTGATCGATTTCGCAGACCTCGGCGCAGGCGGCTACGTGATTACCATCGACAACGGCGCCGGGACGACCGGCTTCAACACGACTGTCATCGCCTCGGGCTCTTGGACGTCCGCGCCAAGCCTCGAATCGACGGGCCGCTTCGGTTTCGCAGCCGCGCCCGTGACCATCGGCGGCGCGACGGGCGTGCTCGCGGCCGGCGGCGACATTTGCAGTCACACCGTCGGCGCGGCCACCTCCCTCTCGACGGCCGAGTTCTTCAACGCCAATTCCGGAACCTGGTCGCCCGTGATCTCGATGTCCACGCCACGCTACCGAGCGGCCGCCGCGCCAGTGACGTTCAACGGCGTGGCCGGCGTCCTCGTCGTCGGCGGAATGAGCGATGCCAGCACCGATTCTCGCGACGGCGGACTTCTTCAACCCGATGACGGGAGGCTGGACGCCGGTTGCGCCGATGGCGGGCCCGCGCGTGTCGCCGGCCGCGGCCGTCGTAACCATTGGCGGCGTCACCGGAGTGCTCGTCGTCGGCGGCTATTACAATCCGATGTCCGGCCAGACCTATGTTGGGGTACCCGAGTTCTTCGATCCCGTCGCGAACACCTGGACGCCGAAGGCGACCATGGGCGCCGGCCGCTGGGGATTGGGCGCCGCGCCGCTGACCTTCGGTGGTGTCGCCGGCGTACTGGTCGCCGGCGGCTACGGTGCGCAGGAATATTCGGACGCCCTGTTCTACAACCCCGTCGCGGATTCGTGGACAACCCTGGGCCCGCTGAGCACGGCGAAGTATCTCGTCGGCGCGGCGCCGGTGACCATCGGCGGGGTCGCAGGCGTCCTGGTCACCGGCGGATATACGGTAACCGCGCTCGCGTCGGCAGAGTTTTTCAATCCGGTCGCGAACGGCTGGCTGCCGGTCGCTTCCATGATGTCGACGCACCTCGAAGGTGGCGTGTCCACAGTCGCGCTCGACGGCGGCGGAGGCGTGCTGGTGGCCGGCGGATCCGGGAGCAACTGCGTGCTTCAATCCAACGTCGAGCGCTTCTGCCCGTGACTGCTGCTCGTCAGACTCCGCGCGGTGCGCAGCGCGCTGTCGCCCTTCACGGTCGACGCCTGTGTGAACGAGATCTACAGCGGACTCCCCGCAACTGCCGCGCGTCAAGCGCGCCTGGGATGATCCCCACGACGTCGTCCACTTCGCGCAGGATATTTCACCCGAGTGATCGCGCAGCGCGCCCTCACAATCGCCCCGCAGGATCATTCTCCGGGCGTACTCGCACCTCACGCCTTGCGCGGCCAACGCTGCCAGGCGCGGTTACAGCTCAGTTGCCCTCCTTCGCTCGAGGAGACAGATCCCTTTCGCCCCTTCGGACACGTTTCCATTCGAAGTGTCGATGACGCGAGAGCTCTCGCAACCGAGGCCGTAGCATTCTGCCCCGCTGCCCCCTCCGCTACCTCAGCAGCCAGCGGTCGTGGCATGGCGCGCGAGTGAGGGAGCGATCAAGGGCAGCAGACTTTACGGCGAGCAGCTCCCAGTGCTGTCGCACGTCGCAGCGGGACACGCAACCGCGCACTGAGAAAACGTACAACTGGCGAACGTCGATGCAAACGCCGCGGCTCCCGCTTTATTCACCGCCCGCAAATCGCACGACGCGCCGAGGTCGCACAGCGGCGCGCAGTCTTGATCCTGGACACAGCTCTTGTGGGCCGCGACAAACGCATCGACGGTCGATGGATCGCAGGCGGGGTCGCAGAAACAAGAGAGCACGCCGGGGGCGTCACCGCCGCCGCATTGTCCGAGGCTGCACGGGTCGGTTCCGAAGCAGGTGCATGCCGACGCCTCGCTGGTCAGGTCGCACGACGCCGGCAGATCGACGCACGCGGGCTGCCCGCTCGCCGTGCAGCCGGGCGAGCCGCCGGCGTCGCTGCAGCCCGGGCTTTGCGACGCGGTGCCGGGCGGGCATATCCCGTTGCTGCTCTTGGGAACGCAGGAAATGCCCCAATAACAAGGCTCGACGCAGACCTGATTGACTCCACAAGTCATGTTGCCGCACGCGACCGCTTCGGGGCCCGGCAGGCAGCATTGGCCCGCGGCGTCACCGCCAAGGCTGCAGCTCGTACCGAGGTGTCCTCGCGGGCAATCGATTGGACTTGCCACACAGTTGCCACCGCTCGCCGCGCACGGATCCGTTCCGCCACCGCCGCCGCCGCCGCCACTGCAGACGCTGATGTCGGCTCCGAGCTGCGGGCAGTCGTCGCTGCAGCAATCGGAGTTGCGCGTGCAGCGACCGCCGTTGGCGACGCACAGCTGACCCATGTCTCCGTTTGCGCAGCTGCTGGGCAGACAGCAACCACGGCTGACGCCACCGACGCTGTCGCAGGCGGCGCTCGGGCTCCACTGACCGCATGGGCAGCCGCCCGGGAAGGCGGCGCACTCTCCACCGGCAGAGGCGCACGCCGAAGCACCGAGGTTGATCGAGGTGCAGCCGCACCACAGCGTCAGTCCGACTAGCGTCGCGCCCAACAGTGTTCGCATCCGACCCTCCACCGGATCATGGGTGCGAGCCGCTGCTGCTTTTCGAAGAATCTTCGCGAAGCACCGAATTGGCGACGGCGCGGAAGCGGCCCGACGGGAAGTCGTCCACGTAGCGGGTCGCCCAACGTCGCGCCGCCATCGAATCGCGCTCGGCCACGGCAGCTTCGATCTGCAGCGCCACCGCATCCTCCGCCAGCGCACCGTGAGGAAAGCGGCTCAGATATTCGCTGAGGAGCGCTCGCGCGCGGCTGGTCCGTCCGTCGACGCGAAGCGCGCGCACGGCCGCGTGCACGAGCACGCTCTCCTGCGGGTCCAAGAGCGGCGCCGGCTTCGACGGCGGCGGCGGGCTCGTCTCGCTCGGTCTTCGCGCGACAGAATCGGCGACGCGCTCGGCAGCGAAGACTTGCTTGCGGCGCTGTACGTGGGACGGCGGCGCGACAGCGCGCACCGCGAGCGGCGCCGGAGCAGTGTCCGCCGCGTTGCCCGTCGGCGGCGAGTTCCTCGCCGGCACCGGGGCAGGACGCACGGGGAGCGGCGCCGGAGCCTCTGCTGGACGCGCCGGCGCGAACCAGCGACGCGCGGTGCCCCACAGCGCGCTCGCGGTGCCGGCAAAGAGCAACACGCACAGCGCCACGAACGCGGGACGCAAGCGCGCGGCTTGCCGACGCGGGCGCTCGAGGCGCTCCAGCACCCGCGCTTGCATCGCCAGGTCAGGCGCACTCGGCGACTGGCTCTGACAGAGCCGCTCGAGCGCGGACCAGCTCGGATCCGTTGCGCCGCCGTCTCTCAGACGCTCGTCTTTCATGAGCGCTCCTTGCGTCTCTGCTGTTCGATCCGGCGATGGAGCTCCTTGCGCGCGTAGTGGATGCGCATCGAGACCGCGGTCTCGCTGGCGCCCACGACGCCGGCGATCTCCGACGTAGAGTAGCCTTCGATCTCGAACAGCCAGAAGACGACGCGGTGTTGCTCTTTGAGCTCGCCCAACAGGCGCCGCAGCTCCCGTTGCGCGTGCGCGATCTCGCAGGAGCGCAACGGATCGGGCGTCGCCGTCGGCAGCTCGGCGAGCTCGGACTCGGGGGCGCGGAAGACGAGGCGCCGAAACCAGGCTCGCCGGCGCTGGTCGCTCGCAGTCTGCGCGGCGATCTTGTATAGCCAACCGGGCAGGTTGCGGCCGTCGAAGGCGGCGAGCTTGCGGCGCACGACGATAAACGTCTCCTGCGCGACGTCCTCGATCTCGCTCGTCGGCGTGCCGAGCGCACGCAGCCAGATCACCACCGGGGCGAACCAGTCGCGATAGACACTGGTGAAGTCGGCCACGGGGCTGACGACCAGTGACGGCTCCTCTAACGATCCGACCCGCATCTCTCTCTATACATGGGTAGCACCCGCCATCTCTTTTCACGGTTTCCGTATGCGGAAGACCGGTCCCAGCCCGAACCCGATCCACACGCGCGGCGTCTGCCCCACCACGCCCACCGGATCGACCAACACGTCGAGAGGATGAAGCGCGACATCGACTGCGGCGGCCAGCTCCACCCCGAGCCGGTCAGAAACCCACCACCGCAGCCCTACCACGAGCCGCGCCGCCGGATCAAATCGCGCGCTCGATCGCGCAGGAGAGACGTCGCGTCCCTCGACGACGAGCGCGGCTGCGCTGAACGCGGCCATTCCGCTGAGCTCGAACCGACCTCGTCGCCAGGCCGCACGTGCGCCGAGATCGACGGGGATCCGCGTCAACTGAGCGCTCGCGACGCCGAAGCTCTCGGTCGCGGGCGCAAGACCTCGCACGCCCAGGCTTGCGGCGATGAAGCGCCATCCCACGTCGAGCCGCAGCTCGGCGCCGCCGGTGATGAGGAGGCCGCCGCCGGCCACACCGGGCCCGAGCTCGAGGCGTCCGCCCGTGACGAGATCCACGAAGTAGCGCCGTCGCGCCGGCCGCGGCAACTCTTCGGCTCGCGGAGGCGCGAGGATGAGATCGACCACGACGGCGACGGCGTGCGCACGATCCGCGCAGCGTCGCTTGGGATCTTCGAGCGTGCGCTCGCTGCCTGAGGTCGTCACGCGGTAGCGCTCGCCTTGGTCGCTTACGTGGACGCGGACCGCGCCGGCTACATCGGCGAACGACGTATGCGGCAGCAGGGCCTGCAGCTCGCTCGAGACGGATTGAGCGTCCGGGCATCCGTCACTCTCGACGAAGATGGTCCGGGGAACGTCGGCGAATGCGGGGGCCGCACAGAGCATGCAGATCAGGCAGGCTCCGCGCGTCCTCATTGCGGCGAGCATAGGACGGACGAGACGAACCTGGCGACCGATTGTTGCCCCACAGACTCCGAGATGCCCTGTGATTCATCGCTCCAATTGCTACTTTCCCAAGGCGGCCCATCGAACGTCCCGCGGTTGACCTCGAAGAAGCCTCCCATCACGCGTCGCCGACAACGAGGCCGTTTCCAACGATGGCGCGGTCCGCGAGAGCTGAACAAGCAGCGTCGGAGCTTCGACATCGAGGTCCTCGACATCGTGGACACGGTCGTCAGCAAGCGCTGTCGTTTCAGCCCCAACTACGGCAGCGACATCCGTGCGAGGGTCGATTCGGGGCTCGTTGATCATCGGAGACTGGTCGACCGCTCCCGATCGGCCGTCGACGCGCCCGGCAAGGACGCACGTGCCGACGATCTGCGTGGCGTGCAAGAAGTCGCGGCGGCCGTGCGCACGGCCTCAGGGCCGGTCAGATCTTCTGCTTCCATTGGTCGACGGCCCGCTTCACGTCGTCAGCGTGGTTGCGAAAGCCCGGCCACTTCGTGCCCAGCTGTTGCGCCCTGCGCGCCCACGCCGTCGCGTCGCGATAGTTGCCCTTCGCCGCCAGGATCTGCGCTTTGGTCCAAACGTTGAACCAGTCCTCGTCCTGCTTCAGCGACTTGTCGACCCACTTGAGGGCCGCGTCGTAATCCTTCCGCTGCTCGAGCTCGTAGACGGCGACCTCGTTGAACACCTCCCAGCCGCGCCGGTCGAGCTCGGCCAGGCTGTCGGCGATCTGCGCCCGCGTGTTGAAGGCGATGGGCAGCGACACGCGGACCTTCTCCCACTCGAGATCGAGCGAGCCCGCGTCTTCGCTGAAGTCCGCGAACAGATACGTGAGGCGCTCGCGAAGCGCAATATTGACGGGTGTGGCCTCGAACGAGACCAGATTCCGCCGCGGGTCATAGTGCGCGGTGCCCGACTGGCTCGCGTCCCTGTTGAGAATGAGGGTCCAGGTACCGGACTTCCGGGGAATCACGAAGAACGCGTAGGAGCCGGCCGGAACGACCGTCTTATTGATGGTGACGTCCTTACTGAAGGTGATCTTGGTCGCGGCATTTGCACCGGCGCGCCAGATCTCGTCGTAGGGGACCAGACGGCCCCAGATCGAGCGCCCGCGCACCGCCGGGCTCGAATATTCGACGGTGACATCGGTGAGACCGATGGTCTGCGTCAGTCGCACGTTCGGGCTCGCCAGCGGTAGCTCGACGCCCAGCGCCGCGGACGAAACGAGAATGAGGGAGAGGACAATGCCAGGTTTCACGATGGATTCCTCGCTATCGGTGGTGACACGCTTTCGAGCGTTTGACCTCGAGCTGCTCCTCGCAATCGCACTTGCGCGACGGCGGTTCTCCTAGTCCCGCACTCCGAGTGCACCCGCGTCAGCACTGGGCTGCCCGATTCGCTCATCCACCAGCTCTCCGAAGGCGCCGATGCGCATCTGCGCCCCAAGTTTCGGCGACTCGCGGCACATCTTCAAGCTTCCAAGATCCGCGGGCCTGGCAGCCGCAGTGCACGAACACGTTCGCCTCCGGGCGCCCACTTGCCGCAGATGGCGATGACGAGATCGAGGCCCGGATCTATGGTGCCCGAGTCGACGGAACCAGGCGCACCTACCGCACTATCAACTCGTCTCGAGGCGGCTCCCGAACCAGATCGTTTCCAGCGCGCCGATGACCACGCCGCGGTCATCCTCCCACCGCTCGCCGTCTGGCAGGACCCCGGGGGCCGAGCAGCGATCGGATCGCCGAGCGTCGAAAGCCTCGCCCTCCGATGCACGTTCACCGGCCGCTCGTCAGCCGGCCTCGCGCTCGCCGGCGCGGCCGTGATATCCTGAGGCGGCACCGCTCTAGCTGGCGACTGCGGAGGACTCATGAAGGTCAAGAATACGGCTCTGCTCGCACGTCGTGCGCTCATCGTCCAGGAGTTCGGCGAAGCCGCGTGGGAAGAGTGGACGCAGCAGATGAGCGCTCGCTTTCCGCTGCTGGCGCAGCCGATCGTGGCCACCAACTGTGTGCCCGTCGAGAGCTTTCTGCAGATCAACGAGGCCGCGGTGGAGCGTTTCTATCGGGGCCAGAAGAACGCGTACTGGCACATGGGCACGGCATCGGCGCTCTGGGCGCTTGGCGGTCCCTACAAGCGCTTCGTCGAAGAGCGGCGCCTCGAAGAGTTCGTTCAGTCGCTCCCGGCGGTGTGGACGACCTACTACGCCGAGACTCCGTCGTACGCGAAGGCCGAGCTCGACAACCGGGTGGTGCACGTCCGGCTCCTCGACATCGAGATGTACCATCCGTACTTCGAGTTTCTCACGATGGGCTACGTGCAGCAGGGCCTGGAGATGATCTCCACGCGCCGTGCGATCGCCAAATGCATCCTCGGCGGCCCCGGCGCGACGAAGGAGATCTACTACCGCTTCTACGTCTGAGGCACTGCGCTCCTGTCTGCTGATGCGGCCAAATGAGAGCTGGCCGTGCGTGTCGCGGGCTCGTAGTGGAACATCGGTCAGCGTAACGGTAGGCTTCTAGCTGTGCTGACCGAGTCCTTCGTTCCGCCAAGCTCGCCCCCCAGTCGATCGCTCCGGGAGGCTGCCGCACGCCAGCTCTCGCTCGCGCGCAGCGGGCGCCTCCAAAGCCCCCCGATCTGGCGCGAACCGCGCATGCTCCTCGAGCGCGCGCGGTTGCTGCGCGATCCCATCGGAAAGGGGATCGGGTTGCCGCCGGGCGATGGGCGGCCGGTGTTCTTGATCCCTGGCTATTTGGCGGGCGACTTCTCGCTCGCCCCGCTCGCTCGCGCACTTCGCCGCGCGGGCTACCGCACGAAGGCCGCGGGCATCCGCATCAACATCGGATGTGCAAACGAAATGCTGGCGCCGCTCCAAGCGCGCCTGGAAGCGCACGTCGCGCGTCACGGCGGCCGGAAAGCGCTCGTCATCGGTCAGAGCCGCGGTGGCACCTTCGGTCGACTGCTCGCAGCGCATCGGACGGACCTCGTCGACGGCCTGATGACGCTCGGCAGTCCGCTGCTCGATTCTCTCGCGCTCCACCCGCTCGTGCTGCTCAACGTCGGCTTCGTCGGGGCCCTCGGCACGCTCGGCCTGCCGGGCCTCCTGTCGATGAAGTGCACGAGCGCGAGCGCCCGCTGCGCGTGCATCCGGCACCCGTCTGCGCCGCCGCTCCCCTCGACGCTTCCCTTCGTCTCCTTCTACTCGCGCTCCGACGGCATCGTCGATTGGCGCTCCTGCTTGGATCCCTCAGCGCGACACGTCGAGGTCGATTCCAGCCACTGCGGCATGTCCTGGAACGCCGATGTCCTGCGCGCGATCGGCGCCGAGCTCGCCCGTACCGCCGCGGGTGAGGGACGCTAGAAGCGGTAGTTGGCACCCAGGCCGAACAGGTTCGCAGAGGCCGAGTAGGTGCCGCCGTTGGTCGGCTCGGGCGTAGCGTTGCCGGGGAAGGGATTGATGTGCGTCACCTGCGCTTGATACGGATCGACGTACGTCGTCTCCGCGAACGTATGCGCATAGAGGACGTCGAGCCGAAGATGCGCGGTGACGTTGACGCTCCCGCCCACCGTGACCTGAATCTTCGGAAAATCGAGTGACAGCAGCGAGACGCGCGGGGGCGGGACCGCCGAGGTTTCGAAGCTAACGCCGGCGCGCACCATGAGCTCGCGCCGGAAGAGGCTGAACGTCCCCTCCCCGCCCAGACGGATCGAGTCCGAATCGACGAAGCCCCGCGGCACCGAGATCTTGGTGATGCTGATGGTGCTCGGCCCGCCCTTGAGCCCGGTAATCTGGACGTCATCGGTGGTGAGATCGACGGACTGGTGCATCGACCAGAACTCGCGCACCCAGGTCGCCTCCACGCGAAAGCCGCGGTAACGCCCCTCGATCCCCGCCCGCAGGATGGCCGGCAGGATGATGCGAATGTGTCCGGTGTCCCCCTGCACCTGCGCCGAGTCGAAGAGGGCGTTGTCCGGCAGGCGCACCTTGAACGTCACCGGCGCATCGATCAACGTCGGCATCTGCGCCGAGACTCCGACGCGCAGCGCCGGCAAGGGGACATAGATGATCCCGAGGTTTCCCGACGGCGCCACGAAGGTCCCGACGCGGACCCGGGCGACGGCGTCGTACTCGGGCTGCTCGGGGGCGCAGCTGATTCGATCTTGCGGACAGAGACTGGCCTGAATCGTCGTCTGCACGCTCGCCACGAGCACCTGCACCCCGAGGCCGATGCTCAGCTGGGGCGTCACCCGGAAGGCCCCCCAGACCGACGGTTGAGCACCGATGGTCCCACTGAGGAACGAGCCCAGGGTATATCGCCCCGGCGACGGCTTTCCGTCCGTCGTCGCGGGATACGTGAACAACCCAAGATAGGGAAGGTACATGCCCCCGGCGATGGTGAAGCGCTTGCTCCTTCCGATGGTCTTGGAGAATGCAATCGTGGGAAACGGCAAGAACGGCGTCGTGCCGCTCGCGTGCGTCGAGTATGCCGAGGTCGGCTGGTCGATGATCGTTTGAACGTTGTCGGCGGTCGTGACCGCGTACGCTTGATCGTAGGTCGACCGGGCATCGAGCCAGCTGGCATCGAGTAGCACGCTCGTGCCCGCTTCGGTGAGGCCCGCCGGGTTATACCAGGTGGCACCGAGATCGTCGGCCCCGGCCACGAATGCGCCAGCCCGCCCCATCGGGCGGACACCACGATCCGAAAAGTAGACCCCGCCGGCGAAGCTGATCCGGCCTGTCGCGAGCGCGAGGATCGCCGCCGCCCCGACGAGAAACCTCCGGCTCATTGCGTCGCTTGGCGAATGATGGCGTAGACCTGCTCCATCCCGTTGTCTTTGTTCCGGACGAAGTCACCCAGCTCGTGCGCCATGTTCGTGAAGTCGATCGACGTATAGGCTTCGCTCGAGCTCGGGTCCGCGCGATTGACGTCGCCGACGGCGTCGGCGAACGCATCGAGCGGAGTGCGCCCATCGACCGTCATCGGCGCCATCAGGTGCTGCAGCACCAGCGGGATGGTCCCGTTCGGATCGATCGCGCCTCCGCACGCAGCGGTTGCCCCCGTCGCGTCGACGCGATTGAAGATCCGGTTCAGGGCGATGATGCCCGCATCGAGCGCGCCGCGCGAGACGACCCGGCCCTGCGGGTCACGCGCGGGAGGACGAACCGCATCCGAGGCGATCCGCAGCGCCGCGCCCACGGTCGTATTGTCATGCAGGAGCTGAAGCACATCGACGAGGCCCATCACGCTCACCGTGTGCACCTCGCTCGACGGATCGAGAAGGTACGACGCGAACTGCGCAAGCTCGGCGCGCGCGGCCGGATCCTGGCGCACGACGTCGAGCAGGTCGACCACGCCGGCCATCAGCGGCCCGGAGATCCAGTCGGCCAGCCGCTGGGGAATCGTGGCGGTGGCCCAGGTGCACGGGGCCCCGGCGGCCGTCGTGGCGCACGACGCGGCAATCTGCGCTCGCAAGAGTCCGATGAGCTGCGGCATGACGACGGGGATGGTCGGATTGGCAAAGCGGTCGCTTCCGTACGCGCCCTCGACGGAGAAGAGCTGATCGACGATATGGGAGCGCGCCGCGTGCCACCGCGCGTGGCGCTCGCTGCCGTCTTGGAACTGCGCGAACTGGGCATCGATCTTCTTGAGCGCGTCGAGCATCAGCAGAAGTGGCGTGGTCTGCGCCACCAGGCCTCCATCGTTGCGCACGGCGTACGAATGTCCCTGTCGGTCCTCGAGGCCCTGCCACTCGGCCGGGTCCATCAACATCCCGGCTGCGCGCGCGATCACCTCGACCCCGTCCCTCGACTGTGTCTGCGTGCAGGCATGCGTGACCGGATCGATGGCCGCGCAGTGGAGGATCGTCATCCCGTGGAGCGTGTGGACCGTCTGGCGCAGGGTCGCAAAGAGCGCGCGCGTACGCAGCTGGTCGGCAACGAGGGCCTCGTAGGTCACTGCACCGTCTCGAGTACAGTAGCGAGCATCCGTCTTGGGCGCGGTGGGGTCACACTCCGCCGTCGAGAGCGCGCTCGAGCCCCAGTGGATCGCCAGCTTGTCAATCAGCGCGACGAGCTCGGCCGATCCATCGCGCGCGGACGGAAGTGGATCCGGCCCCAGGAACGCGTTGGCCAGCGGCTGCACGGCCTTCAGGAAGGCGCCGCTGTTCTGCTCGAGGGCGAACAGGCCCGCGGGGTCGCGTCCACGCAAGGTGTCGTCGACCGTCATGCAGGTGCGCAGGGTCATCCCCACCGCCGCCGGCAGCGGCTGCGCCGAACGGGCCGCGTCCGCCGGGCAGACCATCGATGCAATGGGGTCGATCACGTCGGCGAGAAAGCCCTTGGTCTGATTGGTCGCCGGATTGGTCTCGCCGGGGAGCTGACCGGTCGGCACGCCACCGACGGGCGCGTCGTACGGCACCTTGAACCACGCGATCCGATCGACGCCGTTCACCGTCGGCGACAGCGAGAATCCATCGATTCCGGAGCTGTCCTGGAGGACCTGATTGGCCACGTTCCCCGTCCCCGTGGTGTCGACGAAGCTGACGACGCGCTGCAGACACGGATCCGGGACGTCCAGGGTGGCGCGCCCCGCGGCGACCGGCAAAATGAGCGCGGCGACGCTTTGAATCCGCAGAATGCCGCACTCGGGTAGCTCGTACTGGGTGAAATCAATCCCCCTGCCAACGAAGAAATTGCAGAGCGGGCTCATCACCGGGCCGGGATAATCCAGCAGGGGGCCGTTCACCGTCGGCAGGAGCCCTCCGAACACACCGAGATCGATTCCCAGCGCCTTGGCCACGTTCGCAGTCTTGATTTGCAGATGCGCGACCGCGCCCTTCTTGGTGCACACGCCGAGACCGGTGGCGTCGTGGAGCAACGAGATCAGCGACTGGGCCTGGCTCTTGTTGAGGCCCGCGTCGGACTGGAGGCGATCGACCGGCGTGACCGAGCCGGTCGCGCCGGGGGCGGTCACGTTGAGGGGCGGCCCGTTGAGTTGATTCGCATCGTAGCTGAACTGATCGCGATAGGTCAGAAGGTCCGCGACCAGCGGCTCGAGATCCATCGTCGCGTCCGCATCGAGCGCGAGCATGATGTTCTCGACGAGGCCTCGTTGACCCGGCGCTTGCGCCCGCTCGCGATCCTGCTGCGCGACGATGGCGGTGAGCGGCTCCAGCAGATCGTCCCAGAGCGTCGAGTCTTGGGGGACGTGCGCCTCGGGATGCTGATCGGCCACGGCTTTGAGGTCGAGCAACGCGTGAACCAGGCGCGCCGCCACGGCGGGCTGCTCCTCCAGGAGCTTCTGTAGGAGCGCGAGCAGATCGTCGAATTCGGGGCGCGCGAACATCTGGCCGAGCGCGTACGCGAGATCGACCACGGCGGAGTCCTGGCCGTGAAAGCTCCGGTACGTCAGCGTCGCGGGCCCGCCGGCGGCCAGCGCTCCGCCGTCCGCGTAGGTCTTCTGGGTGACCGGCGTCGGGTCGCGCGGGCCGAGCACAGGCGGGACGCCGGCGACGAAATTCATCACCGTATCGCTGGCAGTGGCAGGATCGGCGTTGAACCACGCCTTTACGTCGCGCAAGAACGCCGCGGCAAATGTGGCATTCACATCGCGAAACACGTAGAGCGGCGCCCCCGACGCGCCGAGCGCCCGACCGGCGCTGTCGCGGAACTGGCCCGGGGCCGCCGTCGTGGGCAATGGCGTCAGAGCCGGCGTGCCCGTCTGTGTGACGAAGCGACCGAGCGGATCCAGATCCGGCAATCCATCGGGTACGCCGTTCGGACCCGTGTTGTCGACGAATGGGCCAGGCAACCCGCCGCCCGGGTCACTGGCGACGAGCGCGACGCCTCGCGAATCGCGCGCCACGGCATATCGCTGTGCGGCGCCCTGCGCGTACGTCGAGGACTCGGCAAACAGCAGGCTCTCGGCGAACTCCAACGCAGTCCGCGGACGCGACAAGATCGTCCGTCCGGGAACCTTCGGATCGTCGGTGTTCTGCAGGATCGGAGGATCGGGGTCGAGCTGGAGGTTCCGCAGCTCGAGATGGAGCGCCGAGAGCAGCGTCTCGAACTCCGGACGCGCCACGCCGTCGACGGTGGGGATCGTGGGCGCGGGCTCGTCCGGATCGAGCGCGTTCGGTCCCGCGAGCAACCCGAGCGTCGCCTGAGCGAGCGCCGGCAATCGCGGATAAGAGAGAATGGGGCCGAGCACACCGACGGCGAATGGGATCGGTCGATAGCCGTGCCGCGTCGCGATCTGAGCCAACGCGTCCGTCGCCTCGGGATCGGCCTCGACCTCGGCGAGCAGCTCGCCGACGCCGCGTGTGAAGGAGGGAATGGTGTCGTCGTTGTAGAGCGGCACCATCCGGCTCGCCGTATCGGCGGCCTCGTCGACGAACGAAAGCTCGGGCCCGCCGTTCGCCGAAGCGTTGCTACAGCTCGGGTCCGCCCCGTCTATCGGCTGAAACTCGACATCTGGCAGGATGGCATCGAAGGCCACGATGAGCTCTTCCCGGTGGCGCCCCAGGGCCTCGATGCGCGCGATGCGATAGGCGCGGTACGCCGCCTGCTGCTCCGGCGAGACATCGTTCCCGCTCGTGTCTTTGGCGGTTCCGACGATCGGCGGCAGCGCGCTCACGTCGACCGCGTCGGCGTATTGGCCCTGGCTGCTGGGATGACAGACAGCGTGGAACGAGGCACCCGTGAGGTCTTCGCGCAACGCCTGCGCGCCCACCCGGTCGCACAAGATGGTGTAGATTTCCCGCCCCAGCGAGCCTCGCGGCCCATGGTGGTTGTCGGTATCGAAATCGATCGCGCACGCGGGCAGCAAGAGGCATGAGAGCAGAGGGATTGTCAGGGCTCGCAGATGACGAGGCCTCGCAACGAGCATGGCACCCTCTTCTCAGCGGAGAGCACCATTCATCGCCCAATTGGACGCACTGTGTCAATGAGGTTTCGGTCCAGTTTCCCTCGGCAGCCCATCGGGGAGACGATCGCGCCGAGCGTTGCCTGAGCTTGTCGAGCCTACCTCGGCATTAGCCTTACCTATATTGATTCCAGTGGAGCATGTTCAGTCAGAGGGCCCGATTGAGCGACGTCTCGGCGAGCGCTACCTCCCGCTGAGGGTTTTGAACTCGAGTCGCGGGATGGAGACCATTTTGGCGCTCGACCGGCTGGAGGCCGCCGAGGTCGTGATCAAGACCGCGTCCCTCTCGCGAATGCCCAAGAGCCTGCTTTTGCGCTTCGAGCACGAAGCGGGGCTCCTGCGCGACATGGGACAGGTGAGCGCGCCGCTCGAGGTCACGCGCATGCGCGATACCGTGGTTTGGATCCGCCGGTTCGTGCCTGGACGGGCCCTCGACGAGCTTTTGAGCACTCGCCGACTCCAGCTGCGCGAAGTCTTGACGGTCGGCCGCTGCGTGCTGACGGCGCTCCGAGACGCGCATGAGCGGGGCGTCCTCCATCGCGCGCTCCGTCCGAGTCATGTCGTCGTCCAGGAGTCGGGCGGCGAAATCACGAACGCGGTGTTGATCGGCTTTGGCCTGCAGCGCAGCGTGCGGAGCACTCTCGCTGACGACGACGGGTCGCCGGCGACGCCGCTCTACAGCTCTCCAGAGCAGGCGGGCTTGCTTCAGAGAGACGTCGACGAACGATCCGATCTGTACTCGGCCGGGCTGGTCCTCCTGGAATGCCTGACGGGACGACCGATGGGCGACGCCGAGTCGGTGCACCAGGCGCTGCGCCGCCACCACGCTCCCTCGTCGCCCGATCCGAGCAAGCTCGAAACGGCGGCGCCTCCGGCCTTCGACGAGTTGCTGCACGGGTTGCTCCAAAGGGATCCGCGCCGGCGCTACCAAAGCGCGCATTCCGCCCTCGCCGACCTCGACTCGATCGCCGCGCTGCCCGCCCGCGGCGAATCTCATCCCCTGGTCGAGCGAACTGGTCACCACCCCAACATGGTCGAGCCCGCGTTCGTCGGGCGCGCGATCGAGCTCGGACAGATGCAAGCAGCGCTCGAGCGCGCGCGCCACGGCAAGGGTGCGCTGGTGCTGCTGGCGGCCGAATCGGGAGCAGGCAAGACCAGGCTGCTCGACGAGCTGACGACGCACGCCGGACCTGCGTGGGTGTTGCGTGCGGCCGCGCTTCCTCATGGAGGGCAGCCGTTCCAATTGTTGCGCGAGCTCGCGCGCGCGCTCGAGGCGCGCGTTGCCGTCGATCCCGCCTTCGCAGGCCGCGTGCGCGCGGCCCTGGGGCCGATGCTCGACGCGATCGGCGTGGTGCTGCCGAATCTGGCGATGCTCCTCGGTGCCCTCCAGGCGCCGAGGGAGGGGCCCGAGGCGTTCGCCGCGGCGCGCACCTTCAAGGCGGTCGCGCGCCTGCTCGGTGCAATCGGCGAGCCGGGCCGGCCGGCGGTCCTCCTCGTCGACGATTGCCAGTGGGCCGACGAGCTGATGCTCAAGCTCTTGTCGAATTGGCCCCAGCGTTCCAACGTGCCTTGCCACGCACTGGTGGTGATGGCCTTCCGTCCCGGGGAGCTGGCGGTCGATCACGTGCTGCGCACGCTGGCCTGGGGCGAGCGGATCACCCTGCCTCCGCTCTCGCGCGTCCAGACGGATCAGCTCGTTCGATCGGCCGCCGGGCCGCTACCAACCGATGCCCTCGCATTGATCGCACGCCTCTCCGACGGAAGCCCGTTCATGGCGCTCGCGATCCTGCATGGTCTCGTCGAGTCTGGCGGCCTCGTCTGGGACGGCGACCACTGGCGGACCGAGCCAGCACGGCTGGCCGGGCTGCCATCTTCGCGGCGCGCGGCGAGCTTCCTTCTGCGTCGCATCGAGCTCTTACCAGCGGCAGCGCGGCGGCTGCTCTCGCTGGGGGCGATCGAAGGCAAGGAGTTCGACCTCGACTTCGTCGTCGCGCTGTCAGGCGAGACGCCGTCGAACGCGATCGCGCAGCTCGAGGAGGCCCGCCTGCGCCGCATGCTGTGGAACCGGGGCCAGAGTGGCAGCTACGCATTCGTCCACGAGAGGCTACGCGAGGCGCTGCTCGGGCGGCTCGACGAAGCCGAGCGCCGAGCGCTCCACCGGCGCGCCGCCGAGCACTTCGAGCAGAGCGCGCCCTCGCGAATCTTCGCCATCGCCTATCACTACGACGCCGCCGGCGAGCCGGCGCGCGCGCTGCCGTACGCGGTGAAGGCGGCCGAACAGGCGCGCGCCCAGCACGCGCTCGAGCTGGCCGAGCGACACTACCGGATCGCCGAACGGAGCGCCGGCTCGGCCCAGCGCGACGCGCGCCGCGACATCGCCAAAGGTCTGGGGGAAGTGCTCTTACTGCGCGGGCGATTCGAAGAGGCATCGCAGTGGCTCGCGACGGCGCGCGCGCTCGCCGACGGCGACGCCATCGTGGGCGCCACCATCGACGCAAGGGTCGGTCAGCTCGAGTTTGAGCGCGGCGACTTGACGCGGGCAGGTCCGGCGCTCGAGCGCGGGCTCGAGCTGCTCGGCCGTCGCGTGCCGCGCGGCCCGCTGAAGCTGCGTCTATTCCTGCTCTGGGAGATCCTGGTCCAGCTCGCGCACACGCTGTGCCCGCGTCTCCTCCTCCATCGGAGGCGGCTCGCCGACAGTGCCCCCGATCTCCTCGCCGTACAGATCTACAACCAACTGTTCCTCGTCTACTGGTTCAATCGCGGCACCCTCGCCTGCCTCTGGGCACACCTTCGCGAGCTGAACCTCGCCGAACAGTTTCCGCCGGCCGACGGGCTGGCGCGAGCGTGGTGCTATCACGCGGTCGCGATGACGCTTGTGCCGCTCTTCCGACGCAGCCGCCGTTACGCCGAGCGCTCCCTCGCGCTCCGTCGACAAATCGGAGATCTGTTTGGGCAGGGGCAGTCGCACTTGATGTACGGGATCGCGCTCTATGCAGCCTCGCGCTATCGCGAGTCGATCGCGCACTGCCATGAGGCCGTGGCTCTGCTCGAAAACGCCGGCGATCGCTGGGACGTCCTCTCGGCGAAGCGGCACCTCGCGCTCTGCCACTATCGCCTCGGCGAGCTGCGGCGGAGTGTCGACGAGAGCCAGGAGCTGTATCGCGCCGGGCAAGAGATCGGCGGCGTGCAGGCTACGAGTATGGGCGTGAGCTCCTGGAGCCAGGCGGTTCGCGGCCGCATCGCGAAGGATCTGGTCCACGCAGAGTTGGCGAAGCACACCGACGATTTCCACCGGCTGGTCCAGGTGTTCTTGGCTGAAGGCATCCGCCTGGTGGCCGAGAATGAAGTCGAACCCGCGCGGTCGTGGTTCGAGCGCGCCGAGGAGCTGAGCGAAGAGCACGGCCTGCGACAGGACTATGTTGCTGCCGTCAAACCCTGGCTCGCAACTGCGCTCCGACTCGAGCTCGAGGCGACGCCAGCGACCGCAGCGGCCCGTCGGCGCGAGCTACTCCGCCTGAGCCGACGGGCAGTGCGACAGGCGCTCGGAATCGCGGGCGTATACCGGAACAGCCTGCCGCACGCGTTGCGGGAGGCGGGCCTGTTGGCGGCGATGCAGGGGCGTGCAGTGCGAGCCCGCGACCAACTCGACCGGAGTCTAGCCGTCGCCGAGCAGCAGGAGGCGCGCTACGAGCGCGCCCAAACGCTACAGGCGCGCGGCGAGCTCGGTCGTCTGCTCGGCTGGTCCGGCGCCGAACACGACCTCGAAGAGGCTCGGACCATCGTCGAGCCGATCGAGCTTTCGCTCGAAGGCGTCCTTCAGCCGACTCCAGCCGATCGGGTCAGCAACCTCTCGATGGCGGTACGCTTCTCGACTGTACTGTCGGTCGGCCGCCACATCGCGTCGGCACTGACCGAACGCGCAGCGTTCAAGATGGCGCGCAAGGCGGGGTTGTCGCTGCTGCGCGCCGAGCGCTGCGTGATCGTGCACCTGGGCGACGACGGGCAGCTCAACTTGGCGAGCAGCGACAAGACGGTCGTCTGCCGAGAGTTGGTCGGCAGGGCGCTCCACGAGGCGAGCGCCGTCGCCGACGAATCGAGCGCGACCCCCACGACATCTCTGCCCGCCGGCGTGCGCTCGGCGCTGTGCGTTCCGATCTATCGGCGCGGTGTGGCGGTGGCCGCGCTGTACGCCGATCACCGCCTCGTCGACTCACGTTTCGGCGAGGAGGAGAAGCGCCTGGCCACGTTCATCGCCACGCTCGTCGGAGCGGCGCTCGAGAACGCCGCCGGGTTCTCCCGCATCCACGAAGCAGTGCGCGTCCGCGACGAGTTCTTGTCTATCGCCTCCCATGAGCTACGAACCCCGCTGACCTCGCTCAGGCTCTCCATCGAGCGGCTGTCGCGTCTCGTCCGCCGGCCGCCCGCGATGTGGCCCTCGGACCAGATGATCAGTCTGGTCGAGCGCCTCGAGCGATCACTCCGCAAGCACTCCGCGCTGGTCGAGCAGCTGTTGGACGTCTCCCGTATCAGCGCCGGCCGAATCGAGCTGACGTTCACCCAGGTGGATTTGTCGGCTCTGGTGAGCGACGTCGCGTCACGCTTACGCGAGGATTGCGAGCACGTCGGCGCGACGCTCGAGCTGGACGTCGCTCCGAACATCTCCGGTTGGTGGGATTCGCTGCGGCTCGACAGCATCGTTGCCAACCTCATCAGCAACGCCGCCAAGTACGGGGCAGGGCATCCGATCACCGTGCGGCTTGTCGGCGACGAGGCAACGGCCACGCTGACCGTGCGCGATCGAGGAATCGGGATCGCACTGCAGGACCGCGAGCGCATCTTCGAGCGCTTCGAACGCGTGGTATCGAGCCGCGAGTACGGCGGCTTCGGCCTGGGGCTATGGATCGTGCGTCAGCTCGTCGAAGCACACGGCGGCACGATCCGCGTCGAGAGCCACCCGGGCCTCGGGTCGACATTTGCCGTCCAGCTCCCTCGCAGGGCCGGCGAACCCGACAGGACCCATCCGTCGGAACGCACTCTCCGGCCATGAATCGGAGAATCGTCACTACTCGCCGGCCAGAGTGCATCTCGCAAATACTCCCGTCGCCTGATCGCCGCGCCGCGGCGCATCGCTTCGTTGCTCCTCCCTTGAATACCGTCGAGGTATTCGCGGTCGAAGAGCCTCTCGATGACGCGCTGGGCGCTGTAGAGGCGGCGCTCGGTCTCGACGAGCAGCTCGACCTGCTCGTTGAGCGCCTGATTTTCCCGCGTCAGCTCCTTTACGTCCATCGACCCGCTCGCGGTCGTGCAAGGCCAGGAGCACGACCGTATAGCGCTCGCGCGCGTCGTGCTCGTCGTGCTCGTCGTGCCGATGAGCCGTGGCGCCGCAGTGACCATTAGCTCGCCGATCAGCACCAGCGCACCTCAGTGAGGCCGCCGTCTGGTGAGGCCACGCGCACCGAGCACCAGGCTATCCGCGTCTGGTGCTCGATGGTCGTCGCCACCTCCAGCGCGATCAGTCGAAGTGAAAGATCTGCCCCTCGTCGCCGACGGCGTAGATGTCGTGCGCGCTGGCGCCCCACACGCCCCACAGATCGAGCACGAACAGCGCGGCCTGAGCGCTCCAACTCCCGTCGCCGGCCGAGGTGAGCACGGTGCCGCTGCCGCCCACGGCGTAGAGCTCGCCCGCCTCATCGGCCCAGATGCCTTGCAGATCCCACGGCACGGGCGAGGTTTGCTGCGTCCATGCGCCACCGGCGTTGTCCTTGGCCCAGATCTGCCCCGATAGTCCGACGATGAAGGCGCCGCGCGCGGTAAAGACGATGTCCTTCATCTCGTCGGGCGGCGAGAGCATGTTCCAGCTCCACTGCCCGCCCGAGAGATGCGCGACGCCGCCGCCGTCCGCGGGGTTGTTGAGGTTGATGAAGCCGCCGACGGCGTACACGTCGGTGGCGCTGGTGCCGCGCACGTGGAAGTAGCCGCCCCACGGCTCGGCCTGGCTCTGGGCGCTCCAGTTGCCGTCGCCGGTGGAGTGGCTGATGCCAAAGATGCCGGCGATGTAGACGTCGTTGGCTGCGCTGCCCCACACGCCCATCAGCGCCGACGGCGCCGTCTGGGCTTGCCAGTTGCCGTCGCCGCTCGAGTGCAACAGCACGTCGCCGGCGGCGTAGACGTCGGTTGGGCTCGAGCCCCAGATCGCGTTGAGGTCCTTGGTCGTGCCGCTGGTCTGCTGCGTCCAAACGCCGTCTCCGCGCGAGTGCAGGATGGTGCCCTGCCCGCCGACGACGTAGACGTCGCTCGCGCTGGAGCCCCAGACGCCGCGCAGCCCGGTGGTGACGGTGCTCGGCTCCGGGTGCCACGCCGGCGGCGGCGGCGCCAGGTCGGCGGTCGCGGCGTCGACGGCCCCCGCGTCGCGCTCGCTTGGCAGCGCCAGATCGTGGCCGCCCCCTTCGAGCCCCATGGGTGCTCGGGAGCAGCCTGCCAAAGCCAATAGGATCAAGCAACGCGACATGTTCTCCTCGCGGCCCGCCACTGCTAGCAAGTCGAATGCCGTTGGAGCGGTCGATTGGTCTCGATTGGTTACGGACCCAGCTCGCCCGCGCGAATCAAAAATCTGAGGCTGCCCGCGGCGGAGATTTACCGCCTGGCGCGATCACGCGAGCGCTTCGTCGCGATCGGACGCGCGCTGCCGGCGCGGACGCGGGCGCGGCGTCTCAGGGGCGCGGCGTCTCAGGACCGTCCATTCGCCTCACAGGCGCAGGCGCGCGCCAGCAGCAGCTAGCGCTCGCGCCCGGTGTGCGCCAGCCCCGCCGCGCGCTCGAGCTCGCGCCGCGCCTCGTCGGGGCTCGTCGATCATCGGAAACTTTCCCTCCGTCTGCCAATCCGACAGCGCTCGGGTGACCGTTCAAAGGCGGTAATGGTGATGGTCATCGCGAAGCTCCTGCCATCTCCTCGTCGACCGCGCGCACCTGGCCAACGTGTCGCCGCTACTGCACAGTCAGAACGACCTGCCGTTGATGATGTCGATCTGCAGTGCGAGCGGGTCCAGCCCCTCGATGCAGCCCAGGTTCACCCGACGGTAGCCCGGCTTGGCTGGACCCTCGTACGTTGCCGGAACGCTCGCCACTCCGTTGAAGGGACAGATCCCGCACGTCTTGCAGAAGTAGTGGTTCACATCCCTGTCGCCGAATTGGTAGAGCGACAGTGCGTCCTTGCCCTCCAGAAGATCGAAATCATCTGGGGCGATGTATTTCGACGACATCACGATGCCCCTGCGAGGTGCAGACGGAGCAGTTGCAGCGGCACCCGGTCGTACTTTCTTCGCCCCTGAACCTGAAACGAACGGCTCCGCAGTGGCAGCTCCCACTGTAGGTCTTGATGTTGGCCATCTCGAACACACTTCTACCGCTTCGTCGCCGGCTTCACCATCCGTATCAGCGACGGCAAACGCGCCTTGTATGGCTAGGCCACCGTCAGCACGCGCGGGCCATCGTCGGTGATCGCCACCGTGTGCTCGACGTGCGCCGAGAGGCTAGCGTCGGCCGTGACGACGGTCCAACCGTCGTCGAGGACGACGACTTCGGCGCTGCCTGCGTTCAGGATCGGCTCGATCGCCAGCACCATTCCGGACCGCAGCCGGGGACCTCGTCCCGGCTGGCCATGGTTCGGCACCGATGGCGGCTCGTGCATGGCGCGGCCAATCCCGTGGCCAACGAAGTCCCGCACCACCGCGTAGCCGCGGCTTTCACCCGCGCGCGCGATAGCGGCGCCGACGTCGCCGAGCCGGGCCCCGGGAACGCTCTCTTGGATGGCGCGTTCGAGGCACGCACGGGTCGTCTCGAGCAGCGCGCGAGCCGGCTCGCTGATGACGCCCACGGCGACGGTGCGGGCGGCGTCTGCGCAGTAATCGTTTTTGAAGCAGGCAAAATCGATCCCAATCAGATCGCCCTCGCGGAGGCACTCCTGCTTACTCGGGATCCCGTGGACGACGACGCGATTCACCGACGTGCAGAGCACCGCCGGATACGGGGGCACGCCACCCGGACGATAGCCAAGAAACGCAGAGCGGGCCTTCGCCCGCGCGAGCTCTCGCTTCGCGATGCCGTCGAGCTCGAAAGTGGTGACACCGGGTACGCACGCGGCCTCTACAGCGTCGAGCACCGCGCTGACAATGCGGCCCGCTTCGCGCATCTTGTCGAGCTCGCGCTGGCTCTTCAGTATGATGCCCATGTTCGAATTCTATTCCTGCCCTCGCCGCGCGTCATCCACCGAGCCAGCGCCTGAGCAGCGCGAGGCCTTCGGGCCACGGACCGTGGCCCGAAGCAGTGTTGATGTGCCCCGCCGGACCGATCTCGGACAACGTCGCGCCCCAAATGGCCGCGAACTCGCGGACGCGCGCGATCGTGACGTACGGATCGTCGCTGCTGGCGACCACGTGGCTGCCGAATGGCAGCGGCGTCGACGGCAGCGGCAGGAAGCCGCTGGTGCCCGGCGGGTAGCTCGGTGCCTCGACGTCGCTCGGTGCCACGAGCAACGCGCCGCGCACGCGATCGGCGTGCGCGGTGGTCTGCGCCCACCAGGCGATGGTGGCGCAGCCGAGGCTGTGCGCGGCGAGCACCACCGGACCCGCCGTCGCGGCGACGGCGTCCTCGATCGTCGTCACCCAGTCGATCCGGCGCGGCGTGATCCAGTCCCGTTGCTCGACGGCGACAAAGCCGCGTTGGCGTTGCCAGTGACGCTGCCAATGCTCGGGGCCGGAGTCGTACAGGCCTGGGATGAGCAGGATGGTCGGCGACATGGAGATCCGCGGATCGGCAAGCGCGGTCATCTAGCGTCGTTCCAAGGGCCGCGCTAAGGATTGCGTACGCAGTCGTCGGTCACGGCGATCTCGGCCGAGAGATCGACGACCTCGAAGTCGTTGACCGAGATGGCGCTGAACGACTGCGCGGTGATGCCCTGGTCGGCCCACTTGGTTGTGCTGGTGCGGTCGTCGGCGAAGGTGAGCGCGATGTTGCCGCCGTCGGACAGAAGCATTCCGTAGCGCTTGAGCGCGTGCAGGATGACCTTCTCGCCGGCGTTGAACGGAGTCTCGTCGAACGCCGCCTTGAGGCGGAAACGCACGCCGTACGGGGGCGCATTGGCGTCGGTGCTGCTCGGCCCGCCGGCGTGCGACGCCGGATGCACGTACACCGCCATCTTCATGCGCTCGTTCGGCAGGATGAAGCGGATGGCGTGCTTGACCTCACCGGCCGCGACCTCGTCGGCGGTGGGCAGGAGCGCCGCGATGGGAAAGCCGGCGGCGTCGGCGGAGGTGCACTGATCGCCGCGCTCGTTGTCGGGGTAGGCCTTGGTGAGATCCCAGACGAAGGCGCCGAGCGCGGTGAAGGCGCTGCCGGCCTGCGTCGCGTTGTACAACTCGTAGAGCTTCTTCTGCGCGGTCTCGACGATGAGCACATGGCAGTCGTTATGGGCCGTGTCGCAGGTGTAGCTGGCGCTGCCTTCGGTGTTGCCGCCGGCGACGAGCGGCATCTGGAGCGGCACGGCATCGCAGTCGGTGCCGCCGTAGCAGTAGCCGCCGCTCGGCGCAGTGATGGTCTGGCGCGGCGTCGATCCGTCGGCGAAGAAGAGCGGGATCGAGAAGTCGATCTGCAGCTTGTTGCCGTTGCCCCAGCCGCCGGAGGCGACGAGTGCCGCGATGATGGCGTCGGAGCGCGCGTCCTTGCCGAGCGCGGAGACGTCGGCGGTCCACGGCTCGGGCTGCTCGAAGAGGCCGCCGACGGTCGGCGTCACCGAGCCGCCGCCACCACCGCCGCCACCACCGCCACCACCGCCACCACCGCCGCCACCACCGCCACCACCGCCACCACCGCCGCCGCCGCCGCCACCACCACCACCGCCGCCGCCACCGTTCGAGCCCGACCCGCAGCCGGCGGCCAGGAGCAGCAGACTACACACGACATACGAGAGGATGCGCATCCCTCATGATATCGTATGTGGCGAGGGCGTGATCGATGACGAACGACGGCGCACCGATGGTGTTGAAGAAGGCGCCAGCCATCTGCTGTTCCCAGTTGGCCCCGCCGACACTCGTCCGTGAAGCTTCGCTTCGCGCGCCGTTCTTCTTGGGCTCGTCTGCCATGCTCCGCGCATCGTATTCGCCTTTCGAAAGGTTTCCTACGAAAGCGGATCAAGCCCAGTAGTACCTTTGCGGTGCCTCCCGAAAACTAGACCAGCGATTCGGTCCAGTTTTCGGGGTGCAGGTCAATGACGACCGCTCTTGCCGCTGCAGGCATCGATAAGCGGCAGGATGATATTCGATATCTGTGCCCGATATGGGTGCCCGCCCGAAAATCGAAGGAGAGCAGGTTCGGGAGCTCTCGGCGAGGATAAGACCAACAAACGCTGTTTCGCGAAGGCGGCCTGAGGCGGCTGTCTCACGGCACCCACGGGCCAGCGTCCGATCATGTCCATTCTCTCAGCCGTTGGCCGTGAGTCAGTCAGATCGACAATCCAGCGTCGCCTTCGAGAACCGAGGTCTTCAACTGCGGGCGCTCGCCGCTTTTCCAGAGTGCAGCAGTGTGTAATACCCGATACCGGAGTGGCCCGCCGTCCGGTCGTTCGCTACGCGCAATGGGACGCGGGACGCAGACGAACTCGGTGCGCATCTCATCGGCCGACAATCGGACCTTCGCATAACCGTGTCCGCCCAGATCGACGAACTCGAGGTGCGGGGCCACATCCGGGTTGGACAGCGAGCGAGCGCGCTTCAGGTCGAAGCTCTTTGCATATTCGAGACACGAACGGACGCCGTGTCTCAGCAGCATGTTGAAGGTCCAGTCCGGCCTCGCCCCCGTCCCCCTGTCGACAAGAAACAGCGGTCGCAGCGGGGAGTCCCTCGGGAGGTTGTGCTCATAGGCCTCCATCGCGCCGGGGCTTACGAGTGACCCGCCAACGAAGCTCAAGCCGACCGGATCGAACTTGCCGGGCGGAAGCTCCGCAGTCGCGTATCCCGCCCAGAAGCTGTGGCGGTCGCCCGACACGATGGCGAAGCCTGTGATCTTCGCGTCGCGCACGAGATGGTAGATCTCGGCGCGCTCCGCGTACGCTGTGCCGTAATCACCCCCGCCGAGGGAAGCGTACGTGTTCGCCGGCCAGGACTCCTTGGTGAGACCAGGGGGCAGGTTCTGCGGGTCGGCGCGCTGATCGAGCGCGCCCAGCGAGTTGCCCCAGATTTTCCACGTCGCCGTGGAGCTCTCGAGCTTGGTCTTGAACCACGCCTTCTGCTCCGCCCCGAGAATCGTTTGGGGCGGCGCGCTACGTTGCGGATTGGAGACATGCGCATCGTTGAACCGGATTTCCGGAGGGGGATTGCCGCCGTTGAAACCACGGCCGCCGTCGAGAACCTGCATGGCCGGCTCAGGGAACATCCCCGTGAACTCGTCGCCGCCGAGTTTGTCGAGAGACGGATCGCTGAAGGGGTCCGCGCTCCGATAGCTATGCTGGTCGGTGATGATCAGGTCGAGATGCTGGCCGTACCGCAGCGCCCGGTAGGCCTTGAGGCTGTTGATCGCCGTCAGGTTGTTCGGCTCCACCCCCAGCCCATTGCTATCGAACTCTTTGATTGCAACGTTTCTTACCGCTGGGGGATCGAAGCGCTCGAGCGACCCGTTCCGCTGAGCGACCCGTGCGGGAAGATATTCGAACCAGGCCTGATTCGCCGCGACCTTGACGCTCTGGCCAGGCCGCTCGAACGGCCCCGCCTTGACGATGCTCTGCCAGCCCTGCCACGAGAATTCGTGGTTGTCCCACATCGCGACGAACGGCCAGCGCGCTCGAGCGTCCTGGAGGTCGGGATCGGCGAGATAGCCTTTGTAGATGGCGCGATAGCCATCGACGGTCAGCGGTATGTGGAAGTTGCCGACCTTGTGGCCATCCGGGATGCGCGCAACCTCATAGATCGTGCGGTCGTAGCGTGTCTTCACCTCGTCGGGATACTCGACCACCTCGTAGATGAAATCGCCGAGATGCAGAACGAAATCGAGCTGCTCGGCGGCGGGAGCGCGTTCATCTTCGTAAAGCATCCGGCGATAGGCGTTGAGCTTGCCCTCATTGACATCCTGACAGCTCACGAATGCGAAGTTCACAGTGCGGGGATCGTTTGGCAACGGCGCTGTGATCGTGCGGCCGACCCGGCTGCCGTTTCCGTCGCTGTCGGTGAACCGATACCAGTAGGTGCGCGCCGGCTTGAGTCCGCCGATCAGGACGCGCGCGGTCCAATCCGCGGCGCGGAAGACCGGTGCCGGTGCGTGCGCAATGACTCGCCGGAATGCCTCATCCTCGGCTACCTCGACGGTCAGGCGCTGGCGTGTGCCGTCGGCGAACGGACGCCTCGTCCACAAAATGACGCTGTGCGGGTCGGGATCGCCCGAGGCGACCCCCTGAGGATACAGATCACGCCGCTCATGCCATCGGACACGCGAAGCGCGGGCAGGTCCGACCCATGCGAGCGAAGCGCCCATTGCCGCTGCAACTTTGAGGAAGGCTCGGCGGCTGATCTTCATCATCTCACTCCGCGCAGGGTGCAGGCGCGGCGGCTGGCGTTCGGGACCACGACGGTGGCCGTGCTCATCCCCGAGATCATGCGCCACGGGGGCGGAGGGTCATGGCGGCGGCGGCGGCGAGCGAGCCTTGCACGAAGCGACGGCGCGTGATCATGGGGTGGTAACACCGCGCGCGCGGCAAAGTTCAGCGCGCGCGAGTGTAGACGACACGGCCGCCGACGATCGTGAGCGCAGCCATTAAGGAGGCCGAGCGAGAGCGGGACGCCGCCAAAGCGCAGGCGCGGCGTGAGAGCCGGAGTGGCCAGCTTCTGGCACACCCAGCCCGTATCGACGAGACGCTGTACTTCCGGTACGACTACGACAACCGCCTATTGGCGACGATCGGGCGCTTCTACGCGATTTGCGGCTACGACCCGGAAGGGAACATCAGCCAAAAAGGCCTACTAACGATCACCTATTCTGATCGACAACTCACCGCCAAGATCGGCAGCACCTCCGTCGTCACCGACAACTTTGATGCCGCTGGCGGTCTGAGCGCCCGCGACGATTCGCAGGGACGCTGCCGTACAACCCGATCGCGAAGGTGCCGCTCCTGAACAAGCCGAACGTGCGTCGCCGAACGATCACCGAGGAGCAGTTCCGGGCGCTCGACGCCAAGCTCCAGGTGACGTCCGACGACACGCCACACTCGGCGATGGTCAAGACGGTCTTCCGCGCGATCGTGACGACGGCGTACGACCAGGGGCTGCGCAAGATGGAAGTCCTCAACATCAAGCGCCAGCAACTCCACCTCAAAGACGGCTACATCGAGCTCACGGAGCACGACACGAAGACCGAGAAGGCGCGCCGCGTGTTCCTGACGCGACGCACGCTGCACGCGCTGGAGCAGTTGCCACGCGACATCCGCAGCGGGTTCGTCTTCATCGATCCGAAGACTGGTGGACCCTACCGGGACATTCGGAAGCTGTGGAAGAAGTACTGCGCTCTGGCAGGCATCCCTGAAGACACCTGGTTCCACGACAACCGCCGCAGCTACATCACCAACTCACGGCGGCTCGGGATCGACGAG
The DNA here is from genome assembly GCA_963816965.1 of uncultured delta proteobacterium. Lineage (GTDB taxonomy): Bacteria > Myxococcota_A > Polyangia > Palsa-1104 > Palsa-1104 > JAQBQH01. The sequence goes on along the minus strand of CAWFMP010000004.1, from coordinate 27,503 downwards.
CGCACGATCATGAAGCAGTCGGGTCACAAGACGCGCGCTGCGTTCGATCGCTACAACGTCGTGAACGATTCAGATCAGCGCGAAGCAGTCAGAAAGTACGAGGCGGCACTGCTTGGGCAAGATTTGGACAAAGTGCCCAAAACCACAGTGTAGAAAAGAAAAATGACCCGTGGTTTCCCGCGTACTTTCGCCTGCTTAGTAGCAGCGGGCCGGATTTGCCAAACCTATATCCTCGACGTGGAAACCCGCCTGACGCCTACCTAATCCTCCAGCATCGACGGTATTGCTACGCCGGCCCGAAGTCGGGTAACCCCATCGTCGCGCGAAGAGCTGGATCGGTCCGGGCCTAGCTGGGCCTAGCTGAGGCCTCTCATGATTCATCACATCTCCGCATTTGATTGAGCAAACGCGTCGCATCGAGAGCGTGCCCAGGCGCCGCGCGTAGTAGCGCGATTCCGCAAGGAAGCGGAGACGCGCGTGCTCGCGCTGCCGCGCCGCAAGCGGTATCCTTCACGCGGGTGCTTCGATCTGGTCGTGCGCCTCCCGGATGACCACGACCCGAATGAGCAGAGCGCCGTGTTCGACATATGAACGATCGCCAGAAAAAGCCTGATAGCGGCGGCAAGGGCGCATCCGATGCCGGCGAGGCAGCTCCACGCCCACGCTTCACCCCCGCGCAGCAGAAGGCGATGGCGTTCGTACGCGCGGCGACTCAGTACAACGAGGCGCACAAGGATCAAGTTGCCGACTTCAACAAGCTGACCGGCGGCGCTTGTGCTGGCGGCCATTCTGGCGTCGACGTCAAGAAGGTGCGCGCGTGGCAGATCGCACACGAATTACCGGGGGACGGCAAGATCGGACCGCAGACGCTCATGGTCGCGTCGCGCGCGGGCGGCGAGGGCAAAGACGGCGGCGGTGAAGCCAAGCAAGGCAACGAGGCCAAGTCGGACGTTACGTTCGACGACAAACGCGGCCGGCAATCCCATGGAGGCCGGCGGCGGGCTCGCGGAAGACGCGGTAGCAGGCGGCGAGGCGGGCGGCGAAGAAAGGCGCGAGGAGAAGCACGAGGATCCATCGGAGGTTGGCGGCGGCATGGCCAAGGAGGGCGCCGAGAAGATCGGCAGCGACATAGCCGGCGAGGGTCACGAGCTTGCGGTCGGTGCTGCCTCGCGCCTCGCGCTCGTGCCGCACATCGTGAACCTGCTACGCGAGCATCAATTCAAAGAAGCCGGCAAGTACATCGTCGAGACCGTCACGGCGTCCGAGCGCGTCGAGATCGTCAAGGTCGTTGCCGAGAAGCTAAAGGGCGAGCTGAGCGAGCATGCGCTCGACGTGTTCAAGAAACTCGCCGTAGCCGGTCTCGTCTACGACGTCTTGAAAGTCGGTTGGGACTGGACCTACGGCGGAATCAAGGCGGTCCAGGAGGCGCACGAGCACGGCGATCGAGACGCGCGCATCGGTATCTACGCTTGGGCATGGAGCGACTGCGTGCTCAAGGGCTCTCACGACAACCCCGGCATCGTCGGCGAAGATCAGCGCGAGGCGATGTCGCTCGGGATCATGGACGGGCTCGCGACCCGCGACCAGTCGCCCGAGCTGCCGGCCCTGCTATTGGCCGAGTACGGGTCGGAGTCGAACGCACGTCACGCGCTGGAAGACGCGCTATACAAGCGCGCGGGGATCTCGGGAGTGAAGACGCATGCTGGGAAGTGACGATGACGGCAAGACCGGGTGGAAGCCGAGCGGCGTAGCAATGGCGCTCCTGATCGTCGGCGCGCTCGTGCTCGCGGGGGTGACGTGCTGGCTAGCCAAGATCAACCCACTCCCGTCGCACAACGTTAGCGACCCCGGTTGGTTCCTGACGTTCGCGCTCGTCTACTTCGTGGCGCTCTACTTCCTCGTCGCGCGGCTGCGCAAACGGTTGTGAGGCTTTCGTCCCCCGTCGCCAGTTTTTCGTGGCAAGACCGCCGAGTCCGATGAGAACCCGTGGGTCTTTGAAAGACATTGGTAGCGGGGGCGGGACACGCGAATTAAAAAGAGGATCGCATACTCCTGCGAGGACACATTCCACGTAGATAGCGACGCAACTGGCTCCCCAACTCTCTTCGTTCCGCCCTTCCGACGCGTTCTAAGTCCCCGCAGCGTCGGCCAGTAATGTCGGCCGGATTTGAACCGACGACCCTCGGGTTATGAGTTCGTAACTTTAATAACGGCAGGCGGGCGTACTCACAATGTTTTTCGTTATTAACATGATCTTTTCAATATTCATTCCAGTCCACGCAAGTGCTCAATAGTAAACACCCGTCCATTTCGATTTACGTCAAGAATCCGTCAACTTTTTCGGGGTCGGCCTTTTCAGCTGCGTCGATCTCCCATCGGGTTTTCTGCCCAAAAGGAACCTTCGGGCTCTCCATTTTCCGAAACCGAAGGCGGTTCTCTTCGGACGCAAAACCCGATGGTCTTCGTCCGTTTGTCTCTTTGACGGTTTCTTGACGGAGATCGAACGCCGCATCCGCATTAACGGCGCAAGCTCAGAGCGGAACGGATCAGAACATAGGTGACACTGGTGCCGTTATCCGGGTGACACCGCCGACGTGTTTTGGTCCATGGCGCTGTCTTTCTGCGGTCTCCTTTCCCAGCCTTCCTGCTGCGCGACCCTTTCGCGGTGACACAGACGGCTGAGGGTTACACGTTGGGGTGACATGGCACCCGGTGACAGGGTGACGCTGTCACCCTGTCACCTCACGGGTCTCGGTGCAGGTTACAGCAGTGTCGCCCCATCCGGGAAGTGGCAGTGATGGCAACGTGCAGTAAGCGGCGAGATCTGCGAACATCTTCGCGCTTGAGGTTGCCGCTGACTTCACGCTAGACCGGCCATTCGCGTCGAGGCGAACGGCGTCCCCTGTCCGAGCGCGTCACCGACGGCAGAACACGGGACGGGCCTATACTCACAATGAGGTCTCATGAACGAACCAGAGGTCACCGCTCGGAAGCTTGCCGAGGAGAGGCTCGCCGCCAACGAAGCGGCCTTGTTCAAGCTGCATGAGCTGAGCGCCCGACTGGCCAGCCAGGATGCGCTCCCGACGCTTCTCCAGGCCGTGGTCGATGCGGCCATCATCCTGACCGACGCGAAGATGGGTACCTTGCGACTGTATGATCCGGTCTCCCAGTCGCTGCGGATCGTTGCTCACTCCGGCTTCCAGCAGCCCTTCCTCGACTCCTTCGCAGTGGTCCATGACGGCGAGGACATCTGCGGACAGTCTGTCCAGTTGCGCAGCCGTGTGATCGTCGAAGACGTGAGAGCGAGCCCAATTCTTGTTGGAAGGCCAGCGCTGGCTGTGATGGAAGCGGCGGGAGTCCGCGCCGTTCAGTCCACCCTCTTGACCGCCCGCGATGGAAGCGTGCTCGGGGTCGTCGCGACCCATTGGACCGAGCCGCACCACCCGGACCACAGCACGCTCCAAATGTTGGATTTATTGGCCCGCGGAGCGGCAGATCTCATCGAGCACCGGCAGCGCGAAGAGGCGTTACAGAAAGCCAACCGATCCAAGGACGAATTCCTTGCCATGCTCGGTCACGAGCTCCGCAACCCGCTCTCGCCCATCGTGACCGCCCTCCAGATCTTGAAGCTGCGAGGCGATGGTCAATACGCAAAGGCCCTGGAGGTCGTCGAGCGCCAGGTCCAGTACCTGATTCGGCTCGTGGACGATCTGCTCGATGTCTCCCGCATCACTCGCGGCACGATCCAGATCAAGAAGCGACTCCTACGGCTGCAGGACGTCGTGGCGCAGGGGGCCGAGATGGCCATGCCGCTCATCGAGCAGCGACGTCATCACCTCGACGTCCGCCTCGCCGCTTCCGGAGCTGCGCTTGAATGGAGACGAGGGCCGATCTGGCGCAGGTCGTTTCCAACCTGCTCACCAACGCCGCCAAGTACACCGATCCTGGCGGCTACATCACCGTCGAGGCGCATCGCCAAGGGAGCGAGATCGTGCTGACGCGTGAAGGACGACGGCATCGGCATCTCCGCCGAACTATCTGCCGCACGTCTTCGACCTGTTCACCCAGGAGCGTCAGGCCGCAGACCGCTGCAAGAGGTGGCCTCGGAATAGGGCTCACGATTGTTCGCAACCTCGTCGAGCTGCACGGAGGCACCGTCCAGGCCGAGAGCGAGGGTCTCGGCAAGGGGAGCGTGTTCACCGTTCGCCTTCCCGTCCGCCGCCGAAGAGCCGGCGGCCATCGAGTCTCCCTCAGTGCGCCGGCTCCGGTCGTCGCAGGGCGTCGGCAAGCGGGTCCTCGTGGTCGACGACAACGAAGACGCGCTCGACCTCCTGGCAGAGGTCCTGCGCGACGCCGGCCACGTGGTCATGACGGCGAAGGACGGACCGACCGCGCTGGAGGTCATGAAGACTTTTCACGCCGACGTCGCCATCCTCGACATTGGTCTGCCGGTGATGGACGGCTACGAGCTGGCCGGTCGACTGCGTGCGGAGCTCGGCGAGAGCTGCCTCGACTGATCGCGCTGACGGGCTACGGACAAGAGTCGGACCGCGCCCGAGCTAGAGCAGGCGGGGTTTGCCGAGCACCTGACCAAGCCCGTCGACGTCGGCTGTCTGCTCGGCGCGCTAGATGCTCCACGCCCTGGCGAGGATGCGGCGCTGGGTACGGTAGCGCGCGGCCGCGACTGAACTTGCAAACGTGGCGTGTGCCGCGGGATCCTCCTACAAGCTGACCGTGCGGAACGGCGTCGAACACTCTCTTGCGTTGACGGGCGGCATCATCTTCGGCTGGTGACGCGCGCGTTAGTTCGTGCCGCCGGCGGCGCTGCTGGTTTCCGCTTCGACAAGCGGAATCGGTTGCACCGACTTGTCCAAGCCGTAGACGAACGAGCCTAACGGAAGCTCGTAGAACCAGACCGTGACGGTGCGTCCCTCGCGTCGGAGGCCGATCGTTTGACCAGCGAGCGACGTCGCGACGTATACGTGCATCATTTCGTAGCGAACCCATCCGCGATCGTCGACGACGCGTCGCTGGCAATCTTGCGGATGGCCGCCGGCGCGAACGACCGCACGACGGCTGCTCGGTCGATACACTTCGGCTGGCGTCTTCATGCCGATCGCTTCGTGCGGTCGCACATGATTGAACTCGGTTCGCCAGTCATCGCAGACTCGTTGCTGCTCGTCGAGATTCGGCGCGACCGCCGACTGGATCTCGCGCATGATGTCGGCGTGCATTCTCTCGTGTCCGCCGTTGTCTTGCGGGCAGCCAGGGCGACTGCGGATGAGCTCGATGCCGAGCGAGACCCACCACGCCGACAGCTTTGTCAACCCCGCGAGCCCCATCGATGACGCGAATGGCTGTCCGTTGTCGCTCTGGATCGCTTTCGGTATCCCACAGCGCTCGAAGATCTGATCAAACGCGCGCCGAATCGTCCTTGCCGTCATATCACCCACGAGCCGAACGTCGAGCACGTAGCGACTGAATGCGTCGCGCACCGTCAGCGGGTCGCAGCGCTTGCGGTCCTGCGTACGCCACCAGCCTTTGAAATCGACCGTCCACAGATCATTCGGCGCCTCGACGACGGGCGACGGCGCGTGCGCCGGCATGGTGCACTTTGCTGACGGTCGCCGCCGACGCCGACGCACCAGCCCACTTCGCTCCAGCACGCGCGAGATCGTCGCGGCCGACGGCGTGCTGTCGCCGTGAATGCGTGTCAGCACGTGATGCAGCTTGCGCGCGCCCCAGCTCGAGTGTGACTGCCGCAGGCGAATGATTTCCTCCGCCATCTCGCTCGTCGTCTCCAACGGAGAAGTCCGAGGCCGGCGCGATTCGTCGACCAATCCTTCGACGCCGCGCTGCTCGAAACGAGCAATCCACTTGTACGCTGTCTTTCGGCTGATGCCGTATTGGCGCGCCAGTTCCGTGATGGGCGCTTCCTTCGCCAAGACTCGCAGGACGAACTCTCTTCGAATGTTCACGATCGACCTCTCGGCCCACGGCATCCTTTCGAGGACGCCGGCAAGGGTCGGCCGTGTCACCTATGTCCTGATAACGATCCTGTCACCTATGTCTTGAGTCCGAACCAGCTCTTCTAGCGCGCAACGTTGACGCTGCGACAAACGGACCCCAAACGCTTCTACCGGCCGTAGGTCTTATCGCCCGAAGGCAGAGCTTCGGATTTTGGCGTTGCCGCACCAGAAGGAGTTGACGTCGGAACGCGAAGCGCTGGGACCGTCATGGTGTACGCTCGTCGTCAGTGGCGCAACGTTGCATCCTCGTCCTAGCGCTCGCTGTCGCCGGCTGCGGCAGTGGAAGCGGCGACGGCTGCCGCCTCTGGCTCGGCGACTGGACGGGGCAACTGACCTACGCCTGGACCGCGCCCGACGGCACGAGCGGCTCGTCCGACCTCCACGTCACCTTCACCGTCAGCGGCTGCGGGCCGACCTTCCCCGAGCTCAACCTCGTGCAGGGCAACGTGACCGCGCTCGCCAGCGACATCGCCGGCCTCGGCGGTGCGCAGCTTTCGCCGGATCCCCCCGTCTGCCCGCCGAGCGGCTGCACTGGCGAGCTCCACGTGCCCATCAAGCTGCCGCCCGGCAGCGCCTACGCCGGCTGGGACTGGGGGCTGAACTTCACCAGCGGTAACGTCACGTCGGCGATGAGCACGCTCGTCTTCGACGCGAGCGGCACGAGCATCACGTCGATGCCGAGCGACGCGACTTGGAAGGCATCGCCCGACGACGCCTTGCGCGCAGGGCTACCGGCGGGCGCGACGCTGACCTATCCGTCGTACGAACTACTGCGTTAATCGGCGGGGCGCGACAAAGCGAGCACCTCCTCGAGCAACAGGACCGTCCCAGGATCTCGTCGAGCACGATCGGGCGAGCCGCGGGTCCGTCACTCGTTCGCGAGAGATCAACTTCGCGGGATCGCCTTGCCCTTTTCTTGCTTCTTGCCGTCGTCCTCTTGGAATGCCTCCTGCGCGTCCTTCTCGGCACCCTTCTTGATATCGGGTACGGCACCATCGGTGGCACATTCAGCAGTCTTGCCGCTCTTGCCCGAACGGCACGCTTCGATCCAGGCATCGAGGCTTAGTTTCTCGACGAGCATTTGGAAAATCCGCGCAGCGGCGTCCGCCTTCGGCACACCGATACCAATGCTGGCGAGCGTCGTCTTGACGGCCTTTTCTCTGTCCGATGGCTGTTTCGCCGCGGCGTAGGCGTTGCGGATTTCGAACTTGTGCTCTTCGAGCAGCGACGGAACGCGACCAACCGCTTCGTTCCGCTCCATCGCCATATCGGCGATCATGTCCTGCGCAGCATCCATCACATTCTCGTGCTCATTCGCGGCACGCAATCCGAGCAACGTGCCGTGCTTGAGCAGTGTCCCGATGACCGGCACCTCTTCGATCATTTGCTCGGCTGCGACTTCCACGAGATCGCCCACGAGCTCGCTTGCGTGATCGAATTCTTCGTAGACGCCGCCCTGTTTCACCTTCTGCTCCGCGTAGGCACGGAACCGCTCGAATGCGGTGATCGTCATGCTCAGGCTGTGAATGATGGCGTCATTGGCGATGTCCTTCGCGACGCTGTCGGCCTTCTCCAACTCGGCGGCGGATTTGTCTCCGACCTGAGCGGCAAGCTCGTCCTTCTCGTCGAAGGCGATATCGCTATCCTGCTCGGCCATCAGCGCCCTCCCCGCTCACGGTTGACGTTCTCCAAGTCACTCACGCGCGATCTCAGCTCCTGGATCTTCTTGTCCGCATCGAGCTTCCATTTCTGATCGTCCAGTTCGTGCGAGTCGATCCGCTTTGTCGCCACGTCGCTCTGATGCGCGTTGACGTCGCGCGCGTCGCGTTCGGCCCCTACTCGTGTGACGTGCTCCCAAACGAGCGCACCGGCAATCAGAACCATCGCCAGTACGAGCGCTAGGTCTCGAGCAGTCCAGGGCCGTCGTCGCGTCTTTGCATCTAGGTTCGTGTCCATCAATCCTCCGCCCTACGCATCACGAGCGCGCCCGTCGAGCTGAGTTCTGCCGCCGCCGCCGCGTCGAGCAGTTCGTGCGTGACGGCACTGCGCGCCGTCGCCGCGCAATAGCAGGCGCGCAAGATCGCGTTCTTGATATGACCGCCCGCCAGCTCGTAGCGCTTGCCGAGCTTCGCGTAGTCGATCGGGTCTTGCCGCGGAGCCTCGCTACGTCGCAGGATCCCCTCCCAGATGAGTGCGCGCGCGGGCGCGTCAGGCATCGGCAACTCGACTTTGTACAGGAGGCGGCGCTTGAAAGCGTCGTCGATCGCGGTGTCGATGTTCGTGGCGAGCACGACAATCCCGTCGTGGCGTTCCAACGCTTGCAGCAGGTAGTTAGTTTCGAGATTGGCAAAGCGATCGTTGCTGCTCTCCACCTTCGCTACTCGCTTCGCGAAGAGTGCGTCTGCTTCGTCGAAGAAGAGGACTGCGCCGTGCAGAACCGCATCCGCTAGAGCCGTCTTTAGGTTCTTCTGCGTTTCGCCTACCCATTTCGACACGACTTTGCTTCCGTCGATGCGAGCCAGTGGACGATCCAGCTCCGCCGCCAGAATCTCGGTCGTGATCGTCTTCCCCGTGCCTGGCTTTCCCGAAAGCAGCACTGTGAGGCCGACGCCGGATCCGATCGCGCGACGCAGTTTCCACACGTCGAGCACCTTCGTCCGTACGCGACCGGCGTCGATAATCTCCTGGATCTGCGCGCGCACTTCCTCGGGCACGACGAGCTCGTCCAGCTTCGCCGTCGGGCGCTCCAGATCAAACTGAGAATCCGTGCGTGCGCCCTCGTCTACCATCTTGCCAATCCTCCACCGCCACGGGCTGCTATGCGGCGCATTCAGTACGCGGCCGTTCCAAACCTGGCGTTGGCGCGCCATCGGTACAATCGGCGCCCACGAATCTGACGTGCGAGGCGAGTGTAACACCACGAGGGCTGCGGATCATTCAGTACGAAACATACTTCGACCTGCTTGAGCAGAGCCGCCTTTCCGTGATGGTTGAACTCGCCGGATTCCTCCGGCAACGCCTACGCGACGTCAACTGATCGCCAGCAGGAGCAAACCGTGCGACGCCTACCAGGCGACGTCCTCCCTCCTACCCACTCGGGTCGACAGCCCGAGCGCGGACGCCGGGGAATTCCGCCTGAGAGTCGCGCTCGGGCGATAAACCCGATGGTCTTCGTCATTGTCTCTTTGACGGTTTCTTGACGGAGATCGAAGGCCGCATCTGCATTAGGCAGCTTGCCCCTCCGTCATGCCTCACACGATCAACCCGGTCCCTGTCCGAACGATGGGAGTCCACCTAACTTGCAGCTGTAATCTGAAGCGCGTGCATGGTACTCGGCGCAGCATGGCTCCACGACGACAATGCAGGCCGGAGCACCAAGTCCACGACGAACTCTTCGGTCATGACTTCGACGAGCGCGGCATATTTGAGTGGTCCTGTTCGGTTTGCCGCGCACAATGTGGTTTGAGAGTCGTGTGTGTGGCTGCGTCACGCTAAGGGCACCGGGACTCGCGTTTGACGTCGAACCCGGATTTGACGCCGTTCAATGCGGCCGCTGCGGTGCAACATGGCGGGCCGTGTCGCTGAGCGCGAAGCCGGCACTCTCGACCTATCGCGATGCGCGTTACGCTGGTCGACGACTCGCCACCCGCTCGCCGGGGCCGCCCGCCGAAGCCACGCACCTCCCCCACAATCGCAGACGCGACCGATCTCGCAGCGGTACGCCTGCCCCCCAACTCGTCGTTTCGCTAGGTGCAATGACTTGGATCCGTTCCAGACACTGGCCGCAGTCGGGCGCTGCCGTTAGTCCGTCGCACCATAGGTTGCGCTAGACTCGTATGGATGGATGAGGCTCGCGCCCGGATCGGTGCGCTCATCAGCGGCCCGTTCGAAGTTTCTCGGCAGCGAGAATCGCGCTGGCTGGCGCTAAACGATCAACTCGTTGCCTTCGCCGCCGATGACGACGCTAGCTGGCGGCGACTTCAAAGCGAAGGATGGCTGATCGGGCGCTGGCGGTCGGCCGCCATACCAGCTCCGTGCGTGATTCGCGAAGACCCAGAGCGTCGCGTCCAGGTCCGCGAGCGCCTCCAGGGGTTAACAGGACATGCGCTCGCGTCTCGGGTTTGGCCCGGCGCGTGGCCTGACGCGTCCACCACGTTCGACGATGTTCCGTTGGCCGCATTCGGCGAACGGCTTGCCGCAAGCTACGGGGAGCTTGCCAGGCGAATCAAGACAGCGGTCTCTGTCGCCGATGCAACCGCGGCCGGGATTGGGACGACCTCGCGCCGCGTGATCGACATCGACACCGGGATCGTGCGGCTACACGCGTCGAGTGCCTCCCGGAAAGCGAAGCAGACCGCCGAGCGTCTCCGTCCATGGTTGACCACGCTTCCGCCGCCCGACGCGGTCATCCACGCGGACTTGCACCTTTGGAACATGTGCTGTGCGGATGATGGATCGATCGTCGGAGTATTCGATCTCGGTGACGCCGGCATAGACGCTGCTGCGCAAGAGCTAAGCCTTGCGCACTCCCTCAGCTCTAGATTCGGCGCCATCGCGATCGACGCGTACGGTCCAGTCGACCTTGAGCACGTGCGACGCGCGCATCTCCGATGCGCGCTCGAGCACATGATTGACCATCCCCCCGGCACGGAGCGGCACGAGTCGATCGTTGCCTGGGCAACAGTCGCTTTTGAACGACTCGCCCCCTAACGCGCTTGCCCAAGTCTAGTCGCTGGTAGCTACGTCGTATCAGTTCGACAAGACGGGTCTTGTTGAACCGATACCTTTTCAGTGACGCCCTTCATCGAACGGTTACAGATGTCGTGCGCCGCGGTACAGGCAAGCTGGAACGGCTGACAGTGCTTGTTGATGGACGCGACAACGGCATCGCCCAGCGCCATCGTCGCGCCCGCGGCCTCATCCTCCTCGTCGAGGACCAGGTTGCGCTTCGGCGCCCCGTCGGTGCCCATCGGCTGCGCGCCGAGGAGCTCGACGATGCGCTCCGACGGCATCGCGCGACATCTTCACGCTGAGGCGAGCCTAGCGAGCACGCCGATCCCGCCGCGCGCTCGCTTTCCCCTTGCATGCCGCCAATCGGTGCGCTAATACTGAACCACATGGTTCAGTATTCGAGAGCCCGCCTCGATGCCTCGTTCGCCGCGCTCTCGGACGCCACCCGACGCGGCGTTCTGGAGCAGCTCGGACGTGCAGACGCTTCGATCACGGACCTTGCCGAGAAGTTCCACATGACCCTCACGGGCATGAAGAAGCACGTCGGCGTCCTGGAGCAGGCCGGGCTCGTCACCACGGAGAAGGTCGGGCGCGTGCGGACCTGCAAGCTCGGCCCGCGCCGGCTGGAGGAAGAGACGGCGTGGATCGAGAGGTACCGCCAGCTCTGGGACGCACGCTTCGACGAGTTGGACAAGGTTGTCGAGGAACTGAAACGGAAGGAGAAGGTCGATGGACGCAAGAAGAGAGAGTGAGCCCACCCCCATGAAGAACCGCACGACGGTGGAACGGAAGTCCGAGCGTGAGCTCGTCGTCACGCGAACCTTCAACGGCCCGGCGCGCATCGTGTTCGAGGCGTGGACCAAGCCCGAGCTGTTCAAGCGGTGGTGGGTACCGAAGTCGATGGGCATGTCCCTGCTTTCCTGCGAGGTGGATGTTCGTGTCGGGGGCAGCTACCGTCTCGTGTTCGGCACACGGTGCCTCGGAGCCCATGGCGTTCTTCGGCAAGTACCTCGAAGTGACACCGCACTCGCGCCTCGTCTGGACGAATGACGAAGGTGGTGACGGTGGGGCCGTCACCACGGTGACCTTCGAGGAAAAAGGCGGCAAGACGCTGCTGGTCCTGCACGAGCTCTATCCCTCGAAGGAAGCTCTCGACGCTGCCGGCTCCGGGGCGACGGATGGGATGGGCGAGACGTTCGAGCAACTGGACGAGCTTCTCGTCACCCTGGGCGCGAGCGTGGGACGGTCATGAAGTCGTCGATCTCGCGGTCGGCCACCAGGTCATACATGCCGTATGGGATCGCCTTACCGACCGCATCGAACGGGAAGTCGTGGACGTCCACCAGGCGAGGAAAACAAAAGACGGGCGGCTTGTCGATCCGCGCCCGGCTCGTTCGTCGCGTCAGCGGAGGCCACAGCGGGAAGACTCAGCGCCGGCCGTGCCGGTGACGCTCTGGCCCGCGGCGACTTCGCCGGTGACGTCATCGACTGCGCCCCATCGAGAAGAGCCACGCGAAATGTTGACCATCGTGCTGAATGCGACCTGCCCGATCGCGCTCCGCTCGTTGCTCGGGCTCCCGCTACCGCGGCGTCGATCGCCGGATCGGCTAAGAGCGGACGATCAAAACCTGTGACCATTACGGCGGATCGCCGCGCGATAGGCGATCATGGCGCAGGCGAAATGAACGAGCGCGAGATAGTGCTGCGCGATTGTTTCCCACCGAATGCGGAGTGCTCGGAAATTGTTGTGCCAGCTGTTTGTGCGCTCGACGACCCAGCGACGCGGACGACCGCTTTTGCACCGCCGCGCTTTCTCGCCGCGCCGACGAAGATGCAGCCGGATACCACGGCGGGTGACCTCGCGCGCGGTATCGTCGTAGTCATAGCCTTTGTCGAGGCAGAGGTTCCGTGGCCGACGCGGACCGCGCGGCGAACGCAGCGGAACAGCGTCGAGTGTTTCGCCCGCGAGCCACTTGTCGTGGATGTTGGCGCCGGTCAGCGTGACTGCGACGGGGACGCCGCGACCGTCGGTGAGGACGTGGCGTTTCGTGCCAAGCTTTCCACGATCTGTAGGATTGGGACCAGTGAGGCCCCCCCTTTTGGCGCCTTCACCGAGGCGCTTCGATCCCATGAAGCTTACTCATTGCGGCGACGCCTTCCCTGAAGCCCGCAATGATGTCCTCGACAGATACAGCCTCGACATCAGCTTCGGTGGGTCTTCTGAGAGCAGGCTCCCGTTTTCGGGCACTGTCAACGATACCCACCGCGCGCCGGGCATTGTTCGCCTCGCCGAGAGAGGCGAACTTCTGCGCGGCCGAGAACGCCAGGGTCTCAGCCTTCTCGTACTCACCCGTTTGTAGCCAAAAGGCTGCCGTGTTGGGGAGCCACTATCCGCTTTCAGGGTTGCTGTACTGCGGTGAGTGCGACTCTCCGATGACCATCGGCGCCACGTCGGGTCCACATCGCTATTACGTCTGCCCCGGCAGCAGACGCGGGCGTTGCTCGGTCCGGGCGAAAGTTCGCGCCGCAGTCGTAGAGGAGCGCTTCCTCGGCGCGCTCGCTGACCGGCTGCTCAAGGGCGGCGCTGCTCAGATCCGCAAGGAGTTGGCACTCCGGATGGACGAGATGGCCCGCAACCACCAATCCGATGCCAAAGACCGGCGGGTCCGGCTGGAGCGCGCGCAGAAGCGCGTCGTCAACCTCGTGGAAGCCATGGCGTCCGGTGAGCGTTCGTCGGCCCTAACCGATGCGTTGAGGGAGGCTGAAGCTCAGGTCGCCGCGGAACGTGCGGCCATCGCCGAGGTCGAGCGAATGGGGAACCAGCCGATCCGGCTCCTGACTGTCGAGGAGGTCAAACGCAAAGTTCAGCAAATCGGGTTGCTCGTGAAAAGCGATCCGGTCGCCGCTCGGGAGCAGCTGAGGCTCTGCCTCCGAGGGGGTAAAATCGGGTTGCACCTGAACGCCAACGGCGCGTTCGTCGCGCGAACTGAGCTTCTAACCCCAGGGTTCGCTTCGGTTGAGCTGGCGAGGGCCAGCCGCGTGAGGCGGATCGTGGATGCGACCGGAGCAACCGACCGAGGAATACCCGTCGGTATTTCGACCGAGGGAGCGAGGACGTAGTCCTCGAGGCGACCGCGCGGATCGTCCGCAGCAGGTCAATCGAAGCGAACCCTGGGGTTAGGGGAGATTTTCCTAGTAGAAACGCGCGTGCCCGTCCAAGGGTTGATTCCTGGACGGGCACGCAATGATCTCGGTAGTAGCGGGGGCCGGATTTGAACCGCGACCTTCGGGTTATGAGCCCGACGAGCTACCAGGCTGCTCCACCCCGCAACAAGTGGCAGGCAATCTAGCCTTTTGTCTCGGAGTGTCAAGGAAAAAGGCGCGGGGCGGGGTGGCGGCGGGGCGGGCATACTGGGAGGCGATGTCGGGGGAGCCGAAGGCGCGCTTGGCGCCATCCACGTCAGCGCCACCGCACGGCGACAGCCAGGTTCGCGCCGCTCTGGTCGACGACTGCGGCGAGGCGCTCGAGCTGTTCGGTCAGGCGCTGGCGCCGCTCGAGCAGCTCGGCCGCGGCGCAGAGCTGCGGCCCGTGTGCAATCAGCTGCTGGCACTCGTCGGCACCGACGTGGTCGTCGCCGTCGAGGGGACGCAGCGCGGGGCGGCGCTCGCGGTCTTGTCGGCCTCGATCTACCGGACGAGCCGGCGCCGGGCGTGACGGTTCGGCTGCGCCATGCCACCGAGCTCGGCTATCGGGCGACCTGGAGCGACGGCGGGAGCGAGAGCTCCTCGGCAGAGGAGAGCGCGGCGTTGCAACAGGCGCTGGCCGACCAGGAGCGGGCGGCCGCCGAGGAGGCCGAGCGGGAGCGCGACCTCGACAGGCGATTGCAGTCTGCGATGGAGACGGTGGCACGGGCGCGCCTCACGGCGACGGAGACGGCCGCGACCACGGAGGAGCCGGCCACGTCGGAAAGGCCGCGGCCGCTCGAGCCGGCGGCTCCGGCGGTCATCCTGGCCCGCACCCGCGCGCTCCTGCGTGAGCCCGACGCGCCGTTGGAGCCGCGGCGCTCGCGGCTGCGCGTGCTCTTGGCCTGGCTGTGGGCGCTCGTGGGTCGGCTGTTCGCGCGGCTTGCGGCGGAGCCTGGCGGGCGGAGGGCGGCGGAGCCGGACGGGCGGCGGGCGGCGGAGCCGGGCTCACCGCGGATGGCGGAGCCGGGCGCGCGGCCGCAGCTACCGGCGTCGGGCGGCGCCACCGGCCGCGCTCCTCCCGCGCCGCTCACGCGCTCGGCTGCCGCTCCGAGCGCACCGGCGCGCACCGACAGCGGCGCGGCCGCGCGCAAGGGCGAGCGCAAACGCCGACGCCAGGAGCTGGCCGCAGCGCTCTCCGCCGCCGAAGCGCTCGACGCGCAGCTCGCGGCGAGCCGGGCGCGGCTGGACGGGCTCGCCGCCGAGCGCGAGGACGCCAAGCGGCGACTGGAGCGCCATCGCAGCGAGTGCGCGCGGCGCATCCTGTCGCGCCTGCGCGAGCTGTGGCGCAGCGCCGCGCCCGTCGACGTCGAGGTCGCAGCGCCCCACTCGCCCGACGGCGTGCTGCTCCTCGTGCGCGACAGGCGCGAGCCCTCGCCCGAGGCGATCGACGGCACCGTCGCCGTCCCGGCAGGCGCGCCGCACCAGCTGCGGGCCCGGGTGCTGCAGATTCGCGATCGGCGCCCGGCGGAGATCGGTCGCCGCCTGGCCGCGGCGCTGTGCAGCTGTCGCAACCAGATCGTCGATCTAGAAGAGCGCGGCCGGCAGGCGCACCAGACGCGCGTCGGCGAGCTCGACGCGCAAGCGCTGGCCGCGCCCGCCGCGGCGCGCGACCGCGAGCTCGGAGCTGCGCAGCGACCGGTGGCGCAGCAGCTGGAGCGGATCGTCGACGAGGCGGCGACCGAGCTCGAACGGCTGGTCGAGGAGGTGCGCCGCGGCTGGCAGGCGCGCATCGCCGCCTGCGACGGGATCGAGCTGCTGCGCGCCGAGGTCGCCGCCATCGAAGACGGCGCGGCGCACCGGCTCTCCCTCGTATGCGACGAGCTGCGCGAGCGGATGACGGTGCGCTTCGTGCGGCTGGTGCTCGAGCTGTCGCGCTCGCTGCGCCAGGATCTGTTGCGCAAGCGCCACGAGGTGGCGCGCGGCCGCTCGCCCAAGGTCGAGGAGACGTTCGACGACGTACGGCTGGTGCTGCCCGCCTCGCTCGACACCGCCTTTGCCGCCCTGCGCGCGCCCGAGCTCGGCGAGCTCATGACGAGCGAGCGCAGCCTGTTCAATCCGCTGTTCCGCACCGTCGCGCGTCAGAAGCGTGAGTGCGAAAGCCGGCTCAACGCCCGGCTCGACGACATCCAGCGCACCACGGCGCGCGAGCTCTACGCCTCGGCGGTGTTGCTGTCGCCGGTACTGCTGGCGGCGCTCGGCGGGCTTATCGACGAGCTCCTGACCGCGCACGCTTCGTGGATCGCGGCCCGCCTCGCCGAGGAGGCGCGCGCAGACGAGGAGCGGACCGCGATCCTGCGGCCGGCGCTGGAGCTGGTCGAGCCGCTCGCGGCCAGCGAGGCCCGCTTGGCGGCGCTGCTCGAGGCGTCCGCCGGCAGCCTGGGCGGCGACGCGGGCGCCAGCTGACCAGCGAGCGCCTTCAGAGCAGTCGGCTCACCGCCACGATGGCCAGCGACGCCAACAGGATGACCGCGGCCACCACCCCGTAGCGCAGCGCCCGTCGCCGGCCGCCACCGACGGCGCCGCCCGCCCGCGCCCGCTGCCCTTCGGGCGTCGCCTCGAGCGCCGCCAGGAATGCCGCGGCGTCGTCAAAGCGCTCGTCGGGATTCTTGGCCAGCGCGCGCAGGATCACCCGCTCGAGCGCCTCGGAGATGCCGCGCCCCGCCGCCGCCGTCCGGGGCGGGATCGGCGGCTCGTCCCGATGCTTGCGCAAGAGCTCGAACGGATCGGAGGCGACGAACGGCCGGAAGCCGACGCACAGCTCGTACAGGAGCACGCCGCTCGGTAAATCGGTGCGCGGATCGGTCTTGATGCCCTGCGCCTGCTCGGGCGACATGTAGCTCGGCGTCCCCGGCACGATGTTGGCGTTGCTCTGCGACAGCCGCGAGTCGTTGATGTGCGCGAAGCCGAAGTCGAGCAGCTTGACCAGCTCGCCCACGCCGGCCAGCTCGGTGATCATGATGTTGTCCGGCTTCAGATCGCGGTGCACGATGCCGTGGCCGTGCGCGTGGCCGAGGCCGAGCAGCACCTGGCGCATGAGCGCCACCGCGCGCACCGGAGTCATCGCCGGCGTGCCCGCCTCCTCGGTCAGGGGCGTGCCGGCGACCAGCTCCATCACGATGTATGGCCGCTCGCGATGGGCGCCGACGTCGAGGACGGAGACACAATTGGCGTGTTGCAGGCGGCTGAGCGCGCGCGCCTCGCGGGCGAAGCGCCGCACGTACTCGTTGTTCGACGAGTACTCCTCGTGCAGGAGCTTGAGCGCCACCTGCCGGCCCAGGTTCGCCCGCTCGGCCAGGTAGACCACGCCGAAGGCGCCGACGCCGAGCTGATGCAGGATCCGCCAGCGCCCGTCGATGGTGACATCGATGAGCGGGTCCCGGGCGGAGTGCGGGGCGTCTGCCATGGCCGGCGCTCATTGTACCAGACCGGGCGCCCTCCCCCGTTTGACATTAGTTCACGCCGCCGATATTTTGTGTGCTAAGTAATTTGCCAGGAGGCCGCCCTGCTGCGTCGCGAGCTCAAAGAAGATCTCGACCGCATCGTCGAGACGATCATCTACCTCGTCACCGAGAGCCGCCGGCTCTCCAAAGAGGAGGCGACGCGCTACGGCGTCACACCCACGCAGCTCTCGGTGCTCAAGCTGCTGCACGAGATCGGCGACCTCTCGCTGGGCACGCTCTCGAAGGAGATCCGGGCCCACAACTCCACCGTCACCGGGATCGTCGATCGCATGGAGGCCGCCGGGCTGGTCGAGCGCGCGCGCAGCAATCAGGATCGCCGGGTCTGGATCATCCGGCTCACCAGCGCGGGGCGCAAGGTGGCCGAGCGCGCGCACGTCTCACCGTGGGACCTGTTGCGCCAGGCGCTCGCGGAGCTGTCGGCCGCCGATCAGGAGAAGCTGACGACGCTGATGCGCAAGGTGGCCCTCAACGTTCAAAGCGCCGTGCAGCCGCGGCGCGCCAAGGAGAATGCCAATGGCTCTCGGCGATAAAGTCATCGTCACCTGCGCCGTCACCGGCGCCGTCACCACCAAGAAGCAGTGCGCGGCGATCCCCTACACCGCCGACGAGATCGGCGAGGAGTGCCGCCGCGCCTACGAAGCGGGCGCCACCGTGGTGCACGTCCACGGGCGCAGCGATGACGGGCAGCCGTCCTACGACGCCGAGGTCTTCGCCGCCTACAAGCGCGAGATCGAGAAGCGCTGGCCGGTCATCATCAACTTCTCGACCGGCGCGGTCGGCCTGACCAAGAGCAGCGCATCAACCACGTCTTGAAGACCCGGCCCGCACGTCGGCGCCCTCAACATGGGCTCGATGAACTACGCGAAGTATTCCGCGAAGCGCAAGGACTTCGTCTTCGGCTTCGTGTTTGCGAACCCGTTCGACGAGATCATCTTCTACCTGAAGCAGATGAACGAGGTCGGGCGTGCGAGCCGGAGTGCGAGTGCTTCGACACCGGGCACGTCGCGTCGCTCGAGCCGCTCCTCGACATGGGCCTGTTGAAGGGGCCGTTCGACATCAACATCGTCCTCGGGGTCATGGGCGGCGTCGCCGGCGACGCCCGATCACCTCGAATTTCATCGCCACGCACCTGCCCAAGGGGCGCGGTGTGGAAGACGACGCCGATCACGCAAGCGACCTGGCCGCTGACCGCGATGGCGCTCGGCATGGGCGGCAACGTGCGGGTCGGCCTGGAGGACAACTTCTACCTGCCGACGGGCGAGATGGTGAAGTCGAACGGCGAGCTGGTCGCGCAGGCGGCGTCGATGGCGCGCGCCGCCGGACGCACGCCCGCCACCGTCGAGGAACGAAGCAGATCCTCGGGCTCGACCTAGCCAGCGCCTTGAGTGCGATCTCGCGCCTTGGAGGCGAGTGCCGCGAGCCGACCGGGCGCGCCGCACCGCAGAGACGAGCATGCCGATGAACATGAAGACCGCGTCAAGGAGCTCGAGGAGCGCCGCCCGCATCAGCAGATGGGCGGCGACGACAAGATCGCGCAAGCAGCACGAGCGCGGCAAGATGACCGCGCGCGAGCGGCTCGACGCGCTTCTTCGACGACGGCGTCTTCTTCGAGGTCGGCATGCACGGCACGCAGATGGGCCTCGGCGGCCGACGGCACGACAAGCCGCCGGCCGACGCCGTCGTCTCCGGCTTCGGCAAGGTCGACGGCCGCATGGTCGTGCGCCGCCGCCTACGACTTCACCGTCAAGGGCGGCAGCATCGGGTAGACGGGCGAGGAGAAGGTCACGCGCCTGCGCCAGATGGCGCTGCGCGGGCGCTGGCCGATCGTGTGGTTCATCGACTCGGCGGGCGCGCGCATCGATCCGCGGCGCGAGCCACCGGCGACATGATCTCGCTCTTCGCCGGCACGCGGGCACCTGTTCCGCGAGCAGGTCCTCATGAGCGGCGTCGTGCCGCAGGTCGCGGCGATGGTCGGGCCCGGGCGCGGCGGGCACGGCGTACATCCCGGGCCTCGCCGACTTCGTGCCGATGGTGAAGAACATCGGCTCGCTGGCGCTCGGCGGGCCCGCCGCTCGTCAAGGCGGTGACCGGGCAGGACATCGGCGAGCAGGAGCTCGGCGGCTCGAAGGTCCACTCCGAGGTGAGCGGCGTCGGCGACGGCGAGTTCGAGACGACGCGGCGTGCATCGCGCGTCGATGAAGAAGTACCTCTCGTTCTTCCCGTCGACTGCGACGAGCAGCCGCCCGATCGTCGCGTGCGACCGATCCGATCGATCGCGCGCGACGAGTCGCTGCTCGACCTCGCTGCCCGAGTCGACGCGCAAGCCGTACGACATGTACAAGCTGATCCGCGCGATCGTCGACCACGGCGACATCCTCGACATCAAGCCGCGCTTCGCGCGCAGCATCATCACGTGCCTCGCGCGCATCGGCGGGCGCGCCGTGCGGCATCGTCGCCAACCAGCCGAAGCACCTCGGCGGCATCCTCGACAACGACTCCGCCGACAAGGCCGCGCGCTTCATCCAGATCTGCGACGCGTTCAACGTGCCGCTCGTCTTCCTGCAGGACGTGCCCGGCTTCATGGTCGGCTCGAAGGTCGAGCACGCGGGCATCATCCGCCACGGCGCGAAGATGCTGCACGTGATGAGCGCGGCGACGGTGCCGAAGATCACCGTCGTCGTGCGCAAGGCGTACGGCGCCGGCTACTACGTGATGTGCGGGCGCGCCTACGAGCCGGACCTCATCGTCGGCTGGCCGAGCGCCGAGATCAGCGTGATGGGCGCCGAGGGCATGGTCGGCATCGCCGGCGCGGAAGCTCTTCGGCGACGGCGAGCCGCCGCCCGAGGTGAAGAAGCAGATCGTCGACGATGATCCAGAAGAACATCGACATCTACAAGGTCGCGGGCTGGGGGCTCGTCGACGACGTCATCGATCCGCGCGACACGCGCCGCCGTCCTGGCGCTGGGGGCTCGAGCTGGCGCGGCACAAGCAGCGTCGAGCGGCCCGCGCGCAAGCGCGGCGTCATCCCGGTCTGAGGGACAAAGGAGCGCGCATGATCGACTTCACCGACGAGCACAAGATGGCGAGTACGACGCTGCGCGAGTGGGCCGACAAAGAGCTGGCGCCGCTCGTCGCCAAGATGGAGAAGGGCGAACTCCTGCCCTACGACATCATGCGCAACCTGGTGCGCGCGTTCGGCATTGACAGAGTTTGAATCAAACGCGCATATTCAAAAGATTATGCGGCTTATTTTAACAGAAAAGGAAGAGGTTATTGCCAGTACAGATAAAAGCCAGATGGTTAAAGTCGAGGGTCAAAGAGTGGGCCATAAACTTGAATGAACTGAACGACAAGCGTGTTATTTTAGGATATCAAAAATTTAGAAATGATCAAAAAGATAACTTTACGTTTGAAAAAGATGGCATTGAATATATTTCAAGCTTTTCCTTTTTCCAAAAACGTTTAGAAGAAATGGTCTATTGGTCTTATTGTTCCTATTGATACATTTGTGGGCAGTATTAAGGATACCCAGCGAAAAATTTTATTGATCACCTTTTTAATCTTTCTGGTTTCTTTAGCGCTGATCGGCTTTATCGCACGGCGTATCGCGCGCCCCATAATTTCACTTTCTGAGGAAGCGACGCGCATTAAAAACTTCGAGCTTGAAAGTAATGAAGAAATCAATACAGATATTTATGAGCTTCAACTTCTCAATAATTCCATTTCCTCTATGCGGATGAGTATGAGGGCATTTTCCAAGTTTATTCCAAAAGTCCTGGTTGCCAAGCTTTTAAGGACAAACCAAACGGTTAAGATTGGGGGTAAGCTACGGCGTGTTACTTTATTATTCTCTGACGTTGTTAATTTTACGTCAGTTTCTGAGAACTATCCTCCCGAAAAGCTCGTGGTTCATTTGTCTGAATATTTTGAAGAAGTGACCCAAATTATTATGAAAGCGAATGGAACGATCGACAAATATATTGGTGATGCCGTTATGGCATTTTGGGGGGCTCCCATTGTTGATAAAGATCAAGCCCTGAATGCTTGCCGGGCTGCGCTTTCTCTCCAGCATCGTTTGGGGAACTTAAATCGGCAATGGGCTATAGAAGGTAAGCCTATTCTCGAGACACGAATTGGTATCCATACGGGAGATGTTATTGTGGGGAATATGGGGTCATCTGACCGGATGAACTACACGGCTCTTGGGGATACAGTAAATTTAGCTGCCCGGTTGGAAGGGACAAACAAAATGTATCACACGCATATTATGATCAGTGAGGAAGTTCTTCAAGAAGTTCAAGATCGCTGTTTGGTCCGTCCAGTTGACCTTGTTGCCGTTAAGGGGAAAGCAAAAGCTGTGAGAATTTATGAATTGGTAGGTATTTTTCAAGATGATCCCGCTCTTCTTCCCTCTGAAATGCAAGTCAATTATTGCAATCTCTTTACGAAGGCCTTCCAGCTTTATACAGAGCGGCGATGGGATGCTGCTATTAGTTTGCTGGAAGATATCAAAGAACATTACGGGGATGATTTTACAACGACGATGTATTTAGAGAGGTGCAATAACTTTAAGGACAATCCTCCCCCTGATGACTGGGATGGGGTTATGCACTTGGCAGAGAAATGACAAAAGCGTCTATGCCTGTAAAACATATCGAGAGGCTTCCAGGTTCCACCCACTTTAACCACACACCCTGGCCGCGTCATCATCCCGGAACCCGGATTTTGCTAGCTGAACGAAGGGAAGCGTTACAAAACCCCAGTATCCAGGATAACACGGTTAAGATATTGATAAATTTTCAAATTCACTTATTTTTCAACCTTACTTCTCTTATAAAATTAGAAAAAGTGGACACAACCTAAAGTCCCAAAGAATGTTTTCTTTATTTTTAGTAGCCCTGATACTTTGTCAAAAGCCGAGGTTTATTAATGAGAGAAGTGAGGAGGCTGTTAACCTTGGTGTTTAATTTCTAACTCTTGTTTCCTGGCGGTTTTACGATAAGACATAATGCTGAATGGAAATGTGCCCACATATCCAGCGGCAATATGAGGGTCAGGGTTAGCCATGGTTTGCTGAATAAGGCAGCAGTTGATAAAGCAATAATCACCATAAGGGGCAGCACATACGTATGGGGGATGTGGACCTTCTTCAAAGAAAATGTCGGGATTGCGCTCACCATCAAAAAAGCCACAGCAAATAGAATTGTGCCGCAGAAAAAAGGGCTGGTTATAAATGAATAGGGCCATTCAAGAGACATGGCGATAGGGCTAATCGCAAAGGCTGCGGCAGCAGGCGCTGGCGTTCCTGTGAAATAAGGCGCTGACCAGGCGGGGGTTGTACCCTCAATGCTGCGGGTGTTAAAGCGGGCGAGGCGCAAAGCCATGCAGACGCTAAACAATAGGACAAAGGCCCAGCCAAATCCCCCCCATTGATGAAGGGAAAAGAAATACATTACCAAAGCTGGGGAGACCCCAAAGCTAATAAAGTCTGAAAGGGAATCCAGCTCTGCGCCAAAGCGGCTTGTGCTGCCTAGGAAACCGGGCCAACCGCCCATCACGGCATCGAGGATGCCAGCAATCAGAATGGCGACCACGCACCATTCCCATCGTTCCAGCAAGGCAAAACGGACGGCGCTTAACCCTGTGCATAAGGCGAGAACTGTTGCGATATTGGGAAGCATTGCCGGCAAGGAATACCCCTGGAGAGGGCGCTTCCGAAGGCGTCCCGGTAACCGAGCCGCAAGGCTGTGTTTTTTGGGTCTCGCATCGGGCTTATGGCCCACAGGAACGACCGTTTTTCGCTTCCAGGCCATCAGTGGCAAGTCCCTTCCCGCAAGGTCATTTGGGCGGCTTGTTTGGTAGATAGATCAGCGATGACCGTTTCTCCCCCAATCATGCGTTGCCCTTCAATAATAAGGGGAAGGACGCCTTCCGGCAAGTAAATATCTGACGGCTGCCAAAGCGAATTATCCCATATACGGCCCCTGTTTCAATGGTTTCACCTTCTTTGACGTTACACACGATCCGGCGTGCGATAAGTCCTGCGATCTGGACAACAGCAACTTTGGTGTGATCAGCCAACTGAATGACCAGCGATTGCCGTTCATTAGAATCGCTGGCTTTATCGAGTGCCGCATTAAAGAATTGTCCGGGGTGATAGATAGACTTGACAATTTTTCCGCCGACCGGAAGGCGGTTCACATGGACATCAAAAACATTCAGGAAAATACTGACCCGAAACCGGGGGGCCTTGCCCATGTCAAATTCAAGGGGAGGAGGCACGCTTTTGATTGCGCACACAATTCCGTCTCCAGGGCTGACGACCAACCCTTCTTGGGTTGGCGTGATCACGTTTGGGGCTTCGAAAGAAATAAGCGCACCACCCGTCAGGGTCAATGCCAGCCATCCAAGAGGCTGGAACACAAAGAATAAGGCAAAAGCAAGGGCTGCAAAAATACCGATAAAACGCCACCCCTCAGGGTGAATGCGGACGGGTAGAAGTAGAGGCATTGTATCTTTTCTGGCTCCTTGAACTCAATTGATTCCCCACACTGCCTTGAAGTTCAAAAAAATTCAAGGGGGGAATCAAGGGCAGGGGTCAAGAAAATTATAAGGTGATTATTACTACCTTAGTTCTATGCCTCTATTGATTAACGGCGCAAATCACGCGTTAATAGGCTTGTCCAAAATTTTTCAAGGCTGGTGAGCGTGCTATCTAACTGTTCTGCCTTCGCTGCATCCACACCTTCGTGCGCAAGGGCTTTTGCGTGCATGGTGAACAATTCGTCCAGTTTGTCGTGCAGTTTTATGCCTTTTTCTGACAGTTTTACATGGCTGGAACGGCGGTCATGGGCGCTTGGTTCTTGAACCAGATAGCTGTTTTGGACCATCTTGCGCAAGTTATAGGAAACATTGGACCCGAGGTAGTATCCGCGGTTTGTAAGTTCCCCAGACAGTAACTTGGCCCCGCCCTACGTTATAAAGGACAAGGCACTGGACGTTGTTAATGTCCCGGATCTTCATGCGGTCCAGCTCAACCTTCACGACTTCCAGGAAAAGTCGGTGGAGGCGTTCAATCATAACAACTGATTTAAAATAATTTTCTTTCATTAGTACACCCCTTAAAAAATTTTGGTTTCAATTTAAATTTATCGCTAATTGGTTAAAATTCTTTTAAGCTTTTTAAAAAAACGAAAATATATCTAGTTTTTATGAAAAAGCCTGCCGTATAAACGGAAGTTTCTTATATGAATTTTATTTGTAGTACCCGAGCGCAATTCTTGTGAAGAAAGTATTCTCATCCTGATTATTAGATTTTTCTTTGCTCCCGTGAATTTTTATATCCCGTGCGATGTCATACCATTCGTGTTGTCTTAAAGTGAAGAAGCTGCCTCAAAACTCAAATGCCCATATCAATCTTTGGTAGCTGTTTGATTCACCATGGGCAGAGGTAATTTTATACCTTTCCTTATTGTTTTTCAATACCATAGATGTTGATAAAACAAAAAGGGCGCATGTATATCAAATTTTAAGGAAACCTTAAAGGCTCATTCAATATAGTGTCTCTGGTCCTAATAATGCAATAGTGAATTTTCCAACCGAAAATATAGTATTGCGCTCCAATATGCAATCTGTTAGAAAAAATTGTCCGGCATTTTTATAAAATTGTATGTTTTTGGGGGTTAGGTTGCCGGTTGACCCAAAATAATACCTTATAATTTATGGAATAATTTATGGAGATTTAATAAAAAATCGCGTCGTCTGGTCCTATCTATTCACAGGGCTATTTGTTTTATGTTCTCAGTCTATTTATTCTGCTGACGACAATGATCAGACCAAGATCAGATCGCAAAAATTGAAGCAAGGTTTCGCCAAATAGATGAAAAACTGGAACGTGATTTTCAAGCTCTTCGTGGTCTTAGATATAGCCAGGTTATTGTTGCTCTTGGAGTGACAGGATCAGGTAAGAGTACGTTGATCAATTTTTTGGCCAATAAGCCTGTAGTAGTAAATCGAAGAGACGGCATTTGGATAATGGACGTGGAGGAACCTTTACCTGGGATGGCGCCTGGACACAAAGCTTCTTCGCAGACTACTGAACCGAGTTATTGGTATGCTGAGGACAGTCAAACTGTCTATTATGATACTCCAGGGATCATGGATACGAGGAATCAAGATTGTGATATTGCCAATATGTACGCGATGAATCGATTATTTGAAGAGTTCCGTGATAAGGATAAAAATTTTACTTCCTTTCTCAGAGAGTGATATTCAAGGTAGATCAATTTCATTCCAAGGAGCTATAGATATACTAGGGAAATCTTTTGAAGGGAATATTGATAACATAGGAAAAGCGTGTTGTTTAGTTATTACAAAACAAAGGGATTTTATAGATACTCACGAGGGGGTGACTAGATTAAATAAAATTTCTCTTGATGATGCCTTTGGTATTTCAAAAGAAGCGCGTCAATTAGTTAGCGTGCTTCAAAATCTCGATCAAATAGCATTTTTTCCTTATCCCGATCTTGGAAGGGCAGACTTTTTGAATCTTGATACACCTGAGAGAAGAGATTGTACAACAAGTATTTTAAACGCTCTTGCTCATACGCAATCGGTACAAAATATCTCTCCTACGTTAGTGGTATCTGATAAAACGAAGGTTTTTGCTGAAAATCTTGCAAAGAGCTTGTGTCATGCAACGTCTTCCTTTGTCTCTTCCGATATTTCACTTAAGATATATAGTCATTCCAGCAAAAATTACAGGTGAGGCAAACCTGCAAACCCTGGAGTTACTTATTTTAATGGCTTGGCACAAGATTTAGGCAATATAAGAGTGGATGATATTGGTGTCTTTAGGGAAGGCTTGAGCGTGGTCCTTCAAAGATGTGAAATGCAAAGTGAATATGACCAATTCGAGAAGCAGATGGGGTACTTAAGCTTTTCTACAAGAGGAGTAACGCCAAAATTTCTTATCCGTTACAGGCACAGGCGTGGTTCCATTCTTTATTACCCCTAAAAAATAACATCGAAAAGTTAGGGATACCACCAACAGTAACCTATCGCAGTGAAGATAATAGCCTTTTGGTTCAGGGATTTTTGGTAGGAACAAGCGATGTGATTGCGGCGCTTAGTGGACGTGTACAACCTGCGATGATCCATTTACATCGGTTACATACTCACTGTTGTAACGAAGATATTCAAATCCATGGAACGTTTAAGAAATCCTGGAATTTCTTTTAGCTTTATTGCGCCATGCTGGAGAATCATCGGCAATAGAATAATGAATCTTAGGGGGGCTGATGGGATAAATGATCTCAACCTTAATGCGACCACCCCAGGGGGTCACGGCCTTCCAGGCAACGCTGGGGGTAATGGGGGTAATTTTTATGGTAAAGTTAAGCAGTATCAACATGGATGCCTTAACAATTATAACAAGCGGTGGTCATGGAGGAAATGGCGGGAATGGCGCTAATGGTGTTGCTGGTGAAGATGGGAAAGATGGAAGTACCAGTAATCCCTCAGAAACAAAATCTTGGGTTAATCCCCAGGAAAGGAAAAAGGCGGGGGAGACTACTGGTGTAAACATGCGGGAGAGAAAGTGTATTATGAGAATCCAGGCACTCATGGGAAACGTGGCGGCAAGGGAGGTCAAGGTGGCCAGTGTGGAATTGGTGGACAGGGACAGCTTTATTTTAGAGGGATATCCTGCTTGGAATCATGTTAGCCAAGATGGACAAAATGGTAATGTGGGATTCCCCGGACAAGGGGGAATAGGGGGTATTCATGGCAGATCATGTCATGGCTTAATAGTAAATTCATGGTTTCATTCTGACGGAAGAGAACATGGTGGAGCACTTAATGGTCATACCCCTTATGGTTCCTATTGGCAATCGAGCATAAGTACCCCAATAGCATTAGAAGCTCCCCGTGGAAGGGCACCGAAGGGAACAGGAGGCATGGTTAACAGCGCCAATCAACAAGTGCCGCTGCAACCTGTTGGCATTAAATACTGATTCATTAACTAGCAATACGTGGG
>CAWFMP010000003.1:0-708815 GCA_963816965.1 uncultured delta proteobacterium | reverse complement strand
ATTTCGACCGGTCTGCGCCGGTCCTCCACGCCCATGGCTTCGTTGCTCCTCCTCGAAATACAGACGAGTATCCCCTCGTCGTCGCGCCTCGCCCTGGGCGCCGAATCCTCGGCGGATACCAATCAAACTCACTGTGGCGAGGTACTGATATGGTTGGTCCCGTCAATCGTCGATCTTTCCGACGGTCAGCACGACGGGCGACTTCGAGTAGGTAGCGACGGCGGATCAGACTGATATTCGCGGGTTGGTTACCGCATGACCTGGATCCGTCGGGGGCTGCCTCTCTCTAGCGGCGGGCGTCCAGCCCTCGCGGGCCGTTCCCATAGTACGTGCGAGGATTCCCCTTTAGGCCGGTCTCTCCGTCGCTCGTCGTGTTCACCGTCGGAGCGGCGTTCGACTACGCCGTCAGCACCTCCTGCTGGCCAATCGACCACACGAAGCCCGCCAGCTCGCGAGCGATGGCGGTGACGGTGCGCTGCTTGTTCTTGCCCCGCGCCGTCAGCTTGCGATAGCGGCTGCACAGTCGCTGCTGCGCCTTCCAGGCGATCTGTTTGACCTCTGGTGACACGCCCTTGCTTCGCTGCCGGATTTGCTCACTCACCGATGGTCGAAAGCGATAAGCCCATGCCGCCTCGACGAGGATGCGGCGAACGTGTCCATTACCGGTCTTGGTGATGCGGCCTCGTCGTTTCGACTCGCCGCTCGAGTACTCCGAAGGTACCAGGCCGACGAAGCCCATCAGCTGCGTCGGTTTCGCGAAGCGCTTCAGCTCGCCGAGCTCGGCCGCGATCACGACGGCGCTGACGAGGCGGATGCCGCGCAGCGCCTGCAGCGCCCTGACGAGCGGCGCCAGCGACCACTCGTCGACGAGCTCCTCGATCGATTTCGTCAGCGACGCGACGCGTGCTGTCGTGTCCTCGATTGCTTTGAGGTGATCGACGAGCACGCGGTTTTGCGCCTCATGCTCGAAGTGCTGCATACGGATCCAGTTGCAGGTGTATCCGCGTCCACGGCGTCTTGCCCGGGTAGCGTCGACCGTGCCGCAAGAGAAACTTGCCCATCTGGCGTCGCGCGACGCGCTCGGCGCGCTTGGCGGCATCACGCGCACGTTCGAGATCACGCATCGCCTCCGTCGCTGGCTCGGGAACGTGGACCACGGTCAGGTCACCCGACCGAAGAAATCGCGCCAGCTTGATTGCGTCTCGCCGATCCGTCTTCACACGGTCGCTCGCGTGCTGCGGCACCAGCGACGGCGCGACCACGACGCACTCGATGCCGTTCGCGGTCAGCTCACGCTGCAGCCCGAATCCCGTCGGTCCGGCCTCGTAGCAGCACTTCACGCGGCCGAGGTTTCCGTAGCTGCTTGAGCAGCACGCGTGTGTCGTTCGGGATTGTGCTCAGCGACGCCGGCTCACCGCCGCGTCCCTCGGCGACGGCGATGGCGATGCTCTCCTTGTGGACATCCA
The DNA here is from genome assembly GCA_963816965.1 of uncultured delta proteobacterium. Taxonomy (GTDB): domain Bacteria; phylum Myxococcota_A; class Polyangia; order Palsa-1104; family Palsa-1104; genus JAQBQH01. The sequence continues at coordinate 707,349 of CAWFMP010000003.1, read as the reverse complement.
GCCCGACGAATCGTAGTTCTTCCATGGTCGGTCCCGCCTCCCGCTTGTGGCTCTGCGCCGGTTTGCGTCACAGCTGACGGGTGTAACCCACGCCTGCGTGACCGCGGGACCAACCATTCTGTCTAGCCTCAGGGAACGAGCACGGTGCCGACGGTGCCGGGCTCGCGGACTGCGCGGGCGAGGTCGCCGGCGACGATGTGGATGGCGCGCGCGCCCTGCGACGAGGGCCGCGAACGACTCCTCGAGCTTCGGGATCATGCCCCCGGTGACGACGCCGTCGGCGATGGCGCGCTTGCCCTCCGGCGACGGTGAGCCGCGGGATGCGCGACGCCGGATCGTCGACGTCGCGCAGCACGCCGGGCGCGTCGGTGACGAGGACCAGCGCGTCGGCCGCGAGGGCGCCGGCGAGCTGGTTGGCGACGATGTCGGCGTTGATGTTGTAGACTGGCGCCGTCGCCGCCGGCGCCGAGGCAGGCGAGGACCGGCACGTAGCCGCCGTCGAGCAGCGCTCGAGCAGCGTCAGGTCGAACGCCGTCGACGTCGCCGACGAGGCCGAAGTCGATCGGGTCGGGGCCGCCGCCCGAGACGACGCGCGGCGGCCGCTTGTGCGCCTGCACGAGATCGTGCAGCCCGACGGGCCTGCAGACCCGGCGGCGCGCAGCGGCGCGCACAGGTCGACGTTGACCTTGCCGGCGACGATCATCTTCATGACGTCGAGCGTCGCGGCGTCGGTGATGCGGCGGCCGGCGACGATGTCGCGGCTCGAGGCCGAGCCGCTTCTGCAGCGCGGTCGCCTGCGGGCCGCCGCCGTGCGACGACCACGACGCGGCGTCCCGCGGCGACGAGCTGCGCGCAGGTCGCGCCGCGAGCGCCGCCATGCGCGGCGCCGCCGACGACCTCGCCGCCGAGCTTGACGACGACGGTCTAGCCACGGCTCGATGGCGCGCGCTCACGGCCAGCCCCCGGGTCCTCGAGCGTCGAGCGTCTCGTCGAGGCCGAGCATGAGGTTCATGGTCTGGATCGCCTGGCCGGCGCCGCCCTTGATCAGGTTGTCGGTCGCCGAGAAGCAGGTGACGAGCCGCTTGCCGGTGCCGGGATCGAGCGTCGTCGGCGACGGCGAAGCCGACCTCGGCGTAGTTCGAGCCGCTGACCGCGGCGACCTCGGGCAGGCGCTTCTGCGGCACGCGCACGAACGGCTCGCCGCGGTAGGTCTCGGCGAACGCGGCGGCGACCGCGTCCTTGGTCGACTTGCCGTCGACGTGCGCGAAGCAGGTCGCGAAGATGCCGCGCGACAGCGGCGCGGACACCGGCACGAAGCGGAGCAGCAGCGACCGGCGCGCCGGCCGCGTGCAGCGTCTCGGCGATCTCGGGGATGTGCTGGTGCTCGAGCGGCTTGTAGGTCCGCAGGTTGACCGCGCGCGTCGGGTGGTGCGTGCCGGCCGTCGGCGCGACGCCGCTGCCCGACGAGCCGGTGATGCCGACGATCTCGACGCGCCCGTCGAGCAGCCCCGCCTTGCGCGAGCGGCAGGAGCGCGAGCTCGATCGTCGTCGCGAAGCAGCCGGGCGAGGCGACGTACTTCGCCGCCGCTGATCGCCTCGCGGTTCAGCTCGGGCAGGCCGTAGACGAACGTGCCGTCGAGCAGCTGCGGGGACGGGTGCTTGGCGCCGTAGTACTTCTCGTAGGCGGCGGCGTCGCGCAGGCGGAAGTCGCCCGACAGGTCGACGATGCGCGCGCCGGTCGTCATGATCTCCGGGCACCTTGTGCGCGCTCACCTTGTGCGGCAGGCCGAGCAGCACGACGTCCATGCCGTCGGCGGCCTCCGCGGGCGTCAGCTCCTCGAACTTGAGGTCGGTCAGCCCCTCGAGGTTCGGGTGCGCCGCCGAGAGCGGCTCGCCGATGAAGTCGACCGACGCGACGCGCACGAGCTCGACGTCGGGGTGGAGCAGGAGGCGCCGGATCAGCTCGGCGCCGCCGTAGCCGCTGCCGCCGATGACGGCCGCCTTGAATCGCTTGGCCATGGCGGGAGATCTAACGGGATCGAGGCGCCTTGTCGAGCCCTGGGGAGTCGTCGAGCGACGACAGCCACGCGGCGACCAGGTTCGCGACGACGCGACGGCGATAGGCGGCGGTCGAGCGCACGTCGTCGATGGGCCGGACGTCCTCGCTCACCAGACGCTTGGCTTCGCGCCAGATCGCGCCCGCCGCCGGCGAGGTAGGCTTCCAATTTGTGCGCGCGCACAATAACCGGTGCGACGCTGCCGAAGGCGACGCGGTGGCCGACCGTTGCCATCACGACCTTCGAGATCGCCTGCGCCGCGCGCGTGCCGACCTTGCCGAAGCGCTGCGCGCCCGTCGGGGACGTCGACGTCGATCCGCACGATGAGCTCGTCGGGCCGGCGCACGGTCTGGCGATAGCCGGTGTAGTACTGCGGCGAGCGGCACCTGCCGCTCCTCGTCGAGCGAGCGCAGCACGACCGTCGCGTCGGCGGCCATGAGCACCGGCACGCCGTCGGCCGCGGGCGAGCCGTTCTCGATGTTGCCGGCGAGCGTGCCGCGGTTCTGGATCTGCACGCCGCCGACCTGGCGCGCCGCGTCGGCGAGGATCGGCAGGCGCTTGTGCACCGCCTTGCGACTCGATGCAGTCGGTGTAGGTGGCGAGCGCGCCGAACGACAGCGCGCCGCTTGCCGTCGCTGTCGATGCCGCGCAGCTTGTCGAGCCGCCACAGGTCGAGGTAGCGACCGGCCGGCTTCTGTCCCGCGTTGAGCGTGACGAACAGATCGGTGCCGCCGGCCAGCGGCACGAGCGGTCGCGCCTCGTCCGCGGCGACGCGCAGCATCATCGAGCGCGTCCTTGAGGTGGCGCGGCCGCAGCACCTCGAGTCCGGCGGCGGCGATCAACGCTCGCTCTCCGCCGAGAAATGGCGACTGCGTCATAGATCTTCATGTAGCCGGTGCAGCGGCACAGGTTGCCGGCGAGGCCGGCGCGAATCTCGTCGAGCGACGCGTGCCTGGGCAGCGCCAGCGCCGCCATGAGCATGCCCGGCGTGCAGATGCCGCACTGCGCGGCGCCGTGCTCGAGGAACGCGCGCTGCAGCGATGCAGCCGCGCCGCCTGCTTGCCGCCACCGCGGCGATGCCTTCGATGGTGTGCGACGTCGCGCCTTCGGCCTGGCACGTCGGCACGAGGCAGGAGTTGACCGCCGCGCCGTCGACGAGCACCGTGCACGCGCCGCACTCGCCCTCGCCGCAGCCTTCCTTGGTGCCGGTGAGCGCCGAGCTCCTCGCGCAGCACGTCGAGCAGCCGCTTCATCGGCGGGACGTCGACGCTCTTCTTGGCGCCGTTCACGGTCAACTTGATCTTCATGCGCGTGCCCCGTTCGGTACCGCCAGCTCGCTCGCCGGGTCGTCGCGCGATCGCCTTCATGATGCGCTCCGGCGTCGCCGGGATCGCGTCGAGCCGCAGCCGGTCGCGGCGCGGATCGCGTTGACGATCGCCGGCGCCGGCCCGTCGATCGGCACTCGCCGACGCCCTTGGCGCCGAACGGCCCGTCGGCGTACGGGTTCTCGACGATCTCGACGCTGATCGGCGGCGTGTCGAGCGTCGTCGGGATGATGTAGTTCGTGAGCTGCGCGTTCGCCATCCGGCCGTCGCGCATGACCACGTCCTCGAGAGCGCCCAGCCGATGCCCTGCAGCGTGCCGCCCTTCGATCTGCCCGTCGGCGAGCATGCGGATGGATCGCCTTGCCGATGTCGTGGCGGTGGTGAACTGCGTGCAGCGCGCCTGGTAGGTGATCGGATCGACCTCGACCTCGACGACGTTGCAGCCCCAGGCGTAGGCGCCGTAGGCGTCGCCGTCGTAGGTCTCGTCGTTCCACACGATGTCGCCCGGCTTCTCGTACTCCTCGATGATCTCGACGCGGCCGCGCTTCGTCGAGGAGCCGGCGCGCGCGCTTGCGGAACGACTTGAGGTCGTCGTAGCCGCCCAGCTCCGCGCGCAGCCGCTCGGCGGCGCGCTGCAGGATCTTGCCGACGACCATGCAGGTGCGCGACGCGACCGTCGGGCCGCTGTCGGGGACGCGCGCGGTGTCGGGGTCGGCCGTCTCGACGCACTCGTAGGGGATGGCCGAGCGCCTCGGCGACGATCTGCGCGTGCATGGTGCGCGTGCCCTGGCCGATCTCGGTCGAGCCGACCAGGACGCGCACGCCGCTCCTGGTGAGCGCGAGGCCGGCGCGCGAGGCGAGCTTCACCTCGCCGCCGCCGGTGAAGCCGGTGCCGTGGAAGAAGAGCGAGAGGCCGGTGCCGCGCATGGCCGCCGAGCTCGCATGGCCGCCGAGCGCGCTCCCGGCCTTGCGCGTGCGCCCGTCGTTGTGCGCTCGCGCCACCTTGCCCTGCTTCTTATTGTGCGCCCGCATCATGAGTGCGTGCTTGGCCAGCGCGCGGTCGAGCACCTCGTGCGGCCGCCACCGAGTCCTTGAGCCGCTGGCCGGTGGCGGTGGTGTCGCCGGTGCGGAACAGGTTCTTCTCGCGCAGCGCGATCGGATCGATGCCCAGCTCGCCGGCGATGCGATCCATGTGCACCTCGGCGGCGAACTGCGTCTGCGGCGCGCCGAAGCCGCGGAAGGCGCCGTTGGGCGGCGTGTTCGTCATCATGACGCGCGCCGCGGATGCGGACCGCCTCGGCAGCGGTAGGGACCGCGTCGCGTGGATGGCGCCGCGCGACAGCACGACGGGGCTGAGCGTGACGTAGGCGCCGCCGTCGAGGCGCAGGTCGATGTCGATGGCGAGGATGGTGCCGTCGCGCGTCACGGCCGGTGCGGTGGCGGACGATCGACGGGTGGCGCTTGGTGGTCGCGACGCATGTCCTCGTCGCGGTCGTAGACGATCTTCACCGGGCGGCCCGACTTGCGCGCGAGCAGCGCGGCGTGGCCGGCGATCATCGACGGATACTCCTCCTTGCCGCCGAAGCCGCCGCCGGTCGTCGTCTGCACGACGCGCACCTGGTCGCGCGGCAGCCCGGTGAGGACGCACAGCGCGCGTGCGACGTAGTACGGGCACTGCAGCGAGCCGTAGACGGTCATGCCACCGTCGTCGGGCGTGGCCGCGCCGGGCACGGCGATGACGCCGTTGGGCTCGATGTAGAGCTGCTCCTGGGCGCCGGTGCGATAGGTTCCTTCGACGACGGTGACGCCGTCGCGCGAAGACGGCGTCGATGTCCCCGCGCCGAATCGCGATCTCCTTGAGCACCGTCGACGCCGATTCGAAGTCGAGCTGCGCTTTGTCGGCCTCGTAGCGGACGTTGACATGGGCCAGGCCTTCGACGAGTCGCGCGCGATCGGCGTGGGCGAGGAGCACGATCGGTTCGGCCTGGTGGCAGACGCGATCGACGGCCAGGAACGGTTGATCCTCGGCGATCATGGCGACCACGTTCTTCCCCGGGACGGCGATGTCCCGGTGGTCGACGAAGGTGAAGCCGCTCCAATCGAATGCGGGATCGCGCTCGACGGCGATGATGCGGCCGGCGGCGATGGTCGAGCGCACGGTGGCGCCGTAGAGCATGCCGTCGAATGCGAGGTCGTCGATGTAGCGGGCGGCCCCGGTGACCTTCTCGGCGCCCTCGGCGCGCGCAACGTTGTGCCCAACCGTGCGTAAGCGGCTGCCGCGCTTCCTCTTCGGCATGGGTCGCCATTCAACACTACCGACGCAGTCGTGTACAGTGCTCGCATGCGTCTCTGCGTGTTCTGCGGCTCGTCGCCCGGCCGCTCGCCCGCCTACAGGGCCGCCGCGCGTCGCCTGGGCTCGATCCTCGCGCGCCGCGGCATCGGCCTGGTGTACGGGGGCGGCAACGTCGGGCTCATGGGGGTCGTCGCCGACGCCGTGCTCGCCGACGGTGGCCAGGCGACGGGCGTCATCCCGCGCGCGCTCGTCGACCGAGAGCTGGCGCATGCCCGCCTCTCGGAGCTCGTGGTCGTCGACACCATGCACGAGCGCAAGCAGCGCATGCACGATCTGTCCGATGGCTTCATCGCCCTGCCCGGCGGGTTCGGCACGCTCGACGAGCTCTTCGAAGCGCTGACATGGGCGCAGCTCGGCATGCACGGAAAGCCCTGCGGCCTGCTCGACGTCGACGGCTTCTGGGAGCCGCTGCGCGCGCTGGTCGAGCGGCAGGTGGCGGAGGAATTTGTGCGACCGCATCACGCCATGATGCTGGTGCATAATAATGATCCGGCGGCGTTGCTCGACGCCTTCGCCGCCTACCGTGCGCCCGACGTCAGTAAGTGGATCGGTCGCCGTGATGTCTAGCTGCGCTCCTTGCCGCCGGCGGGCGACAGGCGCCTCGACGCTCGTACCCGCGCTCGGCGGCCGACCTGTACCGCTCCGCGGCGGTTCGGGTAAGCTGGCGGCCATGAGCGAGTGGACCACCCGTGGCTGAGCTGCGCCCGATTCCCTTCGCTGAGCTCTTGCAGCGGGTGCTCGTCGAGCCGGAGCGCCAGGAGTCGCTCTTCGATCTGCCGCTGCGCAAGGTGTGGCGGCCGCGCGCCGAGCTCGATCTCTCCGTCGACGTGCATGGCCATCGCGCGCAGTCGCCGGTCGGGCCGGCCGCCGGGCCGCATGCGCAGCTGGCGCAGAACATCGTTCTGGCCTGGGCCGCCGGCTCGCGCATCATCGAGCTCAAGACGGTGCAGGTGCTCGACGAGCTGAAGATCCCGCGGCCGTGCATCGACGCGGCGACGATCGGCTACAACGTCGAGTGGTCCCAGGAGCTGCGCCTGGCCGACTCGCTGCGCGAGTACGTCGCCGGCTGGATGCTGGTGCGCATCCTGCGCGAGCTCGATCCGCTCGGCCTTGGCTCTGCCGCTCCCGTGTCGGAGCCGGTGTTCGAGCTGTCGGTCGGCTACGACCTGAAGGGCCTGCAAAGTGTGCAGATGCACAATTACTTGATGCAGGCGCAAAACGTCGCTCCAATCGTCGATGAGCTGCGCGCGCTGATTCCGAGCCAGCATCAGCGGCTGCGCGACCTCGACTTCCGCACCGACCTCGTCAAGTGCGTGACGCTGTCGACCTTCCACGGCTGCCCGCCCGACGAGATCGAGGCCATCGCCCGCTACCTCATCGAGGACATCGGCGTCGACGTGATCGTCAAGCTCAACCCGACGCTGCTCGGCTACGACGAGGTCGTGTACCTGCTGCACGATCGCATGGGCTACCACGACCTTTCGCCGAAGCGCTCCGCCTTCGAGGGCGATCTGAAGTGGCAGGAGGCGATCGCGCTCGGCTGGCGGCTCGTCGAGGCTGCAGCGCGCCGCGGGCGCAGCTTTGGTGTCAAGATGACCAACACGCTCGTCGTCGAGAACCACAAGAAGTGGCTGCCGAGCGAGGAGATGTACCTCTCGGGGCCGCCGCTGCACGTGCTCGCCATGCACTGCGTCGAGCGCTGGCGCGCGGCGTTCGGCGGCGCGGTGCCGCTGTCGTTCTCGGGGGGGATCGATCAGCACAATGTCGTCGACGCGGTGGCTTGCGACTTCGTGCCGGTGACCACCTGCACCGATCTGCTGCGCCCGGGCGGCTACGGGAGGCTGGGCAAGTATCTGGAGAACCTCGAGGACGCGATGGTCGCCTGCGGCGCGCGCGATCGCGACGAGCTCATCTGCAAGCGCTTCGGCAAACAGGAGGAAGCGGAGCGGCTCGTCGACGGAGAGCTCGAGGACCAGGGCCTCATCGTCGACGAGCGAGAGCGGCGCGCGCGCATCGTGCGCATGGCGGGCGTGCTCAACAGCCACGAGGTCGCGGCGCGCGTCACCGGCGATCCGCGCTACGCGGCCGGCAAGAATGGCAAGGCGCCGCGCAAGGTCGGCTCGATGCTGGTGTTGCTCGACTGCTTGTCGTGCGACAAGTGCGTGCCGGTCTGCCCCAACGACGCGAACTTCTCCATCGAGACGCCGCCCGAGGAGGTCGCCTACGAGGATGTGGTCGTCGACGCGGCGGGGACCCTCGCCCGCGTCGCCGGCGGACTGTGGACCGTGAAGAAGGCGCAGCAGTGGGCCAATTACGCCGACGCCTGCAACGAGTGCGGCAACTGCGACGTCTTCTGCCCCGAGGACGGCGGTCCCTACGTGATGAAGGCGCGCTACTTCGGCTCGCGCGGGAGCTTCGACGCCTCGCCCGGGCTCGACGGCGTATGGCTGGAGCGCGTCGGCGAGGGGCTGCGCGTACACGCGCGCGTCGGCGGCCGGCCGGCGCGGCTCGAGTTGCGCGGCGGGCGCGCGACGGTAGAAGACGAAATTGTGCGTGCGCATCATGACGCGGCGTCGGGCGCGCTGATCGAGGCGGAGCTGATCGACGGCGCGCACGGGCCGCATCGGCTGTCCGGCGCGCTCTTTCTGACCCTGCGGATGTTGGTGCGCGGGGCGCTCGATCCGGGTCGCATCAACATGGTGTCGGCCCGCCTGCCCGACGTGATCTGGCCGGGCTGAGTGGGGCACGCGAGGCGCCGTCCCGGGCGGCGGAAGACGAGCTAGAGGCGCTACAGGCGCTAGAGGCGCTACAGGCGCGCCCACAGGCCGGCGGCGACTTCGCGCGCGCGGGCGTAGATGCGCTCCTCGTCGACGTTGACGCAGACGCCGTCCCGCACGACCACGTGCCCGTCGACGATGACATCGCGCACACGCGCGGCGCCGATGCCGAACAGGAGGTGACCGCCGAAGTTGCGGGCGTCTAGCGGGGTCGGCGAGCGGTAGTCGAGCGTGATGCTGTCGCCGAGATCCTCGACACCGAAGTGGTCGGCGGCGAATTCCCGGTTGCGTGCCAGCAGCGCGGCGGCGTCCACGGTATCGCCGTGGTCGCGCGCGGCGAAGAAGGCGAACTGCGCCTCGGCGCGCATGTCGGCACCGATGCCGTCGGTGCCGAGGAGCAAGCGATCGCCGAAGCGGCTCGGGCGTGCATATCCGACGGCGTTGTTGGCGTTGCTGCGGGGGTTGTGCGCGACCCAGGCGCCGGTGTCGCGGATACGCGCCACGTCGGAGTCGTCGACGTGGACGCAGTGGACGAGGAGCGTCCGTTCATCGAGCAGGCCGCGCGCCTGCAACCAGGCGACCGTCGAGCGGCCCTCCTTGTGCTTGTCGATCGCGTCCTCGGCCACGTGGATGTGCACGCCCGCTCGATGGCGCTGGGCCACCTCGGCGATCGTCTCCGCGGTGGCGTCGGACAGCGTGAAGGCGGCGTGAGCGCCGACCATGGCGCGGATGAGGCGAGGCGGCTCGCAGCGTACGCGCTCGAGGAATCGATCGTTCTCGCGAAGGCCGGCGCGGGCTTCGTCGGCGCCGTTACGATCGGTGACCTCGTAACAGACGATGCCGCGCAAGCCAACCTGCGCGATGGCGCCGGCGACCAGATCGAGCGAGCCGTCGATGGCGCCGCCGCTGCGGCCCGGCGACGCGTGATGATCGACGAGCGTCGTGCAGCCGACCTTGGCCGCCTCGATGGCGCCGACCAGCGCGGAGAGCTCGACCGCCTCGGCGTCGAGCGCGCGATCCAGCCGCCACCAGACGCGCTCGAGGATCTGGACGAAGTTGCGCGGCGGCTCGGACGGCGCGGGCATTCCCCGGGCCAGCGACGAGTAGAGGTGGGTGTGCGCGCAGACGAAGCCGGGCAGGGTGAGCGAATTGTGCGATTGCATCAGGTTAATGTGCCGCCGCATCATGGGCGACGAGGGTGCGCACGTCGTCGAGGGAGACCTTGATGCGGCGCGCCTCCGGGCAGGCGCGCTGCGCCGAGCGCACGTCCTTGAGCCCGTTGCCGGACACGATGTGCAACACCGTCTCGCTCGGCTTGACGGTCTCATCGGAGATGGCCCGCAACAGGCCGGCGATGCCGGTGACTCCGGCCGGCTCGCCGAAGACACCGGTGTGCTGCGCCAGCTCGTACATCGCCGACAGGATCTCGCCGTCCTCGACGCCGACCATGGCACCGTGCGACTCGCGGATGGCGCGCAACGCCTTGGTCTGATTGCGCGGTTGCCCCACGGCGATCGAGTCTGCGAGCGTGTTGGCCTTGACCGGGCGCAGCGTCTCGTCACCCGCTTGGAAGGTCTCGTAGATCGGCTGCGCGCCGCGCGGCCTGCACGCCGAGAAGGCGCGGCAACTTGTCGATGATGCCGAAGCGCTTCATCTCGACGAAACCCTTCCAGATGCCGGCGACGGTGCAGCCGTCGCCGACGGCGACGGAGACCCAATCGGGGATGCGGCCGGCGAGCTGCTCGGCGGCTTCGAGCCCCGCGGTCTTCTTGCCCTCGATGAGGTAGGGGTTGATGGCGCAGTTGCGGTTGTACCAACCAAACGTCTGCGCCGCCTCCTGGCACAGGTAGTAGGCCTCGTCGTAGCTGCCCTCGACGAGCAGCACGTTCGACTTGAAGATGCGGAGCTGCGCGACCTTGCCTTCGGGGGCGTGCGCCGGGACGAAGATGTAGGAGCGCAGGCCGAGGTTCGCCGAGAAGCCGGCCAGCGACGACGCCGCATTTCCCGTCGATGCGCAGCAGATGGTGTCGAAGCCGAGCTCGACCGCTTTGGCGGTGCCGACGGCGCTCGCGCGATCCTTGAAGCTTCCCGTAGGCAGGCGGCCGTCGTCTTTGATGAGGAGGTTCTTGATGCCCCAGCGTGCGGCCAGCTCGGGAAACTCCATCACCGGCGTCCAACCGATCTGCAAGGAAGGTAGCCGCGACTCGTCTTTCAGCGGCAGGATGGGCAGATAGCGCCAGATGTTGCGCTCGGCGCGCGCGAGGTGGTCCTTGTGGAACACGCGCGCCTGGCGATCGTAGTCGTACTCGACGTCGAGGATGCCCCAGCCGCCGTCGGGGCGCGTGCCGCACGCCGGACAGGTGTAGAGCGCCTCGTCCTCACGGAAGGCCTTGCCGCATTCGACACAGCGCAGTGCCGCAATCTTCTCCATGGGTGCTACTCTAGCGTAGGGAGGGTCGCATGCGCACGGCCGTCGTGGGGGTGGTGCTGCCGGCGCTCTTGGTCGCGGGTGCTGGCGGCGGCTGCGGGCCGAAGAGCCAGCTCGATCCACACTCGAGCGTGACGTTGACGGGGACGATCCAGACGGAGAGCGGCGGGGCGCCGCCGGCGACGACGGTGAAGCTGATTCGCCATCCCGACGCGCTGCAGGCGATCGGCGAGGTGTTCGTCGCGGTCGGCTCGGTGGGCCTGGCATGCATCGCCGGGCGGCTCGACATCTGTAGCTCGTTCGAGGATTCGACGTCGGGCGCCGACGGCAGCTACACGTTCGCGATGCGTGGCGCCGACACCCAGGGCTCGACCGGGCAGGCGCTCATGTTCACGACGTTTGCCGGCTGCCCGGGCGGAAATTGTGCAGTTGCATCAGACTTCGTCATTCAGCGCACCGCGCTGACGATCCCGGCGCTGCGCTTCTGGACCGAGCTCGGCGCGCTGGCCGACGACGCCAGCGGCAATTCGCAGCTCAGCTGGCCTGCGGTCGAGGGCAGCGTCGGTGGCGCCGCGGCGGACGACTATCGCATCAACCTCGTCGCGCTCGACGGCACCTTGTGGTGGACGCAGGACGCGCAGAAGTCGACGACGGTGACCATCGACCGGCACGTGACGCAGGATCGGGCGGCGACGTGGAACGTGGTGGCGCAGCGCAAGCAGACCGCCGCCGGCACCGATACCGATTTCACCGTCGATTGGTACTCGACGCAGCAGAGCTATCCCGGCCACGCGTTGACGCCGCTCTCGCGCGCCGCCGATTGCTATACCCAGGGGGCCGACGGGATGCCGTCGCTGCTGGCGCGGCCGTGCCCGGTGACCGACGGCAACCCGTCGACGAAGTTCGTGCCGCTGGCGGCGCAGCCGTGTGCGAGTGGACAGACCTGCCCGCCCATCAACAACTGGATCCTCGTCGACATCGGCATCTCGCATCCGCTCGGGTTGATGGTGCTCTACGACGTGTCGGTGTCCAACGCCTCGGTCAGCGTGATCGTCGAGACCTCCGATGACCTGATGGCGTGGACCCCGCAGACGACGCTGCCGGCCACGCCGTTTCAGACCACTACGCTGACCGGCGTGGCGCGCTTCGTGCGGTTGCGGCTCTCCGATCCGACCGCCCAGTGGAGCGGCTCGGGAAACGGCGAGATCGCCATCTACGCGCCGTTTTAGGCGATTCCAGGCGATCCGAGGGCGGTCCTAAGCGACGAAGGCGGCGGCGCGGACGTCGGCAGGGACGGCGAGCGTCTCGTCGTAGGCGGGGGTTACCACCGTCGCCGACGGCGCGCGTGCGCGCGCCTCGGAGACGAAGCCGTCGAGGTCGATCCCGGGCAGCAGGTGCAGCCCGCGGTCGAGTGGCGCGAAGAAGGCGTCATGATGCGTCGGCACAATGAGCTGTGGCCCGAGCGCAACGCAGAGTCGCGCCAGGTAATCGCGCGTGCTCTTGCGGCCGGCGAGCCCGACGAGCAGCACGTCGGCATGTACGCCGTCGAGCTCGGCGTCGATGAGATCGGCCGAACCGTTGTGGTAGATGCGCACCCCGCCGAGCTCGACGAGGATGCCGAAGGCGCCGCCCATGCGGTAGTCCCAGGCGTGCGCAGGCAGGGAGGGAGGGGCGGCGACCTCGCCGGGGAACGGCACGCGTCCGAAAAGGATGCGGCCGTGCAGGCTGGGAAAGAAGCGGATGGTCGCGTCGCCGACGGTGAACGTGCGTCCGGCCGCCGGGACCGCGACGAGCTGTGTCTCGGCCACGCCGCTGGCGCGGGCGAACGACAGCGTCGAGCCGCTGCCCGCGAGCGTGGCACCGGTGGTGCGCGCGATGAAGGGCGCGTCGAGCAGATGATCGAAGTGGCTGTGGCCGCATAAGACTGCGTCCACCCGCGCCGGCAGACGCGCGCGGATCGCCGCCTCGTCGGGCACGATCGGTCGTGCCAGCCGGAGCAGCGACGGGCGGGTCAGGAACGGATCGAGGAGCAGCGTCGTCGTTGCCGTCTCGATGAGGTGGCCCGCGGTGCCGAGCCAGCGGATGCTCACGGCCGCTCCCCCAGCCGCCGACGTCGTCGGGCGCAGCGCGGCCCGCGGCCGCCAGCGAGGGAAGAGGCGCCGGTAGAGCCAGCCTGGTGGTGCCTGATCCACGCGCTACAGGCGCAGGCCGACGACGCCCATGAAGTCGACGTCGACGGCGGTGAACTTGCGACTGTTGTTGCCGAAGTCGTGGAAGGCGATTGGGAACCCGGTCGTGAAGCCGACGACCAGGTGGCGGACGATGTTGAACTGGACGCCGGCGCCGGGCTCGAGCGTGAAGCCGGTCGAGCCGAAGTCGGTCGATCCGCCGATGCCGCCCACGGAGCCGCTGGTCGGTGCCGCCGATGTGATCGACGCCGATCATGGTGCGCAGGTAGAACGAGCCGATGCCGAAGTTGAGGATGTAGCGGGCGCCGAACAGGCCGCGCTCGCGGTAGATGCTGGTCGAGATGTTGATGGTTCCGCTCGCGCTGGGAAAGTCGCTCTTGTCCGGCTCGAGCGGGATGAAGTCGAACTCGCCCTCGGGCGCGATGCCGAACCGGTTGGTGATGTAGATGACGGCGCCGATGCGCAGGCCCATCTTGAACGAGGCGTCGGCGAAATTCTTGTAGTCGCTGTCACCGATGGGGACGGTCACGCCGGTGACGAAGTCCATCATGAAGCCGACCTTCATTCGCTCGGCGGCATGCGTTGTGCGCGCGCACAAAAAGACCAGCGCGGCGGCGAGCAGGAGTCTGTGCAGTCGCATCATTTTTTTCCCGAGATGAATCGCGCCGCCGGAGAGTCCTTCATCGGCAGCGCCGTTGCGCCGAACGCCGTCGAAGCGGTAGAGCGCGTTGGCAACTGCCGGCGCGGTCGGCAAGAGGCCGATCTCGCCCACGCCCTTGGCGCCGAACGGGCCCTCGGGCTCGGCCTCTTCGACGAAGAGGATGTCGATTTTCGGCATCCACTGCGCGCGCAACACGCCGATGCCGCGCAGCGTCGGGTTCTTCACGACGCCGCCGGTGACCACGAGCTCCTCGGACAGCGCGAAGCCGAGGCCCATGTGGATCGACCCTTCGAGCTGCCCTTCGAGGAGCTTCGGGTTGATGACGCGGCCGACGTCGTGCGCGGCCACCAGGCGCTCGAGCTTGCCGGCGCGATCGAGGATGGCGAGCTGAGTGGCGTAGCCGAACGACAGGTGCGTGATCGGATCGTCGACGGGCGCCCCCAGCTTCGACGTCTTGTCGTAGACGAACTCGCCCGAAAATGTGCGACCGCACAATTCGTCGAGCGCGCGGCCGGCGTCGAGCTCGGCCTTGAGCTTCTGGGCCGCGTCGACGACAGCGCGGCCGCCGCATACGGTCGCGCGCGAGGCGGTGGTCATTCCCGACTGCACGCCGTCGCGCGTGTCGACGGTGGCGCGGAAGCGACGCGGGTCGATGCCGGTCACTTCGCTCGCCATCTGGATGAGCACCGTGTACAGGCCCTGTCCCATCTCGGTGTAGCCGTTGGCGAGCGTGATGGAGCCGTCCTTGCCGACGGTGAGCGAGGCGCGGCCGATGTCGGGCATGCCGTTGCCGATGCCGACGTTCTTGATGCCGCAGGCGAGCCCGACCGCCTTGCCCTCGGCGCGCGCGGCGTCGTAGAACGGCTTGACCTTGTCGAGCGTCGCTTTCAGCCCGACAGCGCGCAGCGTCTGGCCCGAGCAGAACTTGCTGCCCTCGACGAGTGCGTTGCGCCAGCGCATCTCCCAGGCGTCGATGCCCAGCTTCTCGGCGAGCATGTCGACGCAGCTCTCGATGGCGAAGCCCGACTGATTGGCGCCGAAGCCGCGCATGGCTCCGCAGGGCGGATTGTTGGTGTAGACGGCGACGCCTTCGATGTCGACGTTGGGCACGTCGTAGGCGCCGGTGGCGTGGCCGCACGCACGCTCGATGACCTTGCTGCCCACCGAGGCGTAGGCGCCCTTGTCGCCGACGAGGCGCACCCTGACCGCGGTGAGCGCGCCCTTGTCGTCGCACCCGACGGTGTAGGTCATCTCGATCGGATGGCGCTTGGGGTGCAGCCGGATCGACTCCACGCGATCGATCGTCAGCTTCACCGGCCGGCCGGTCACCGAGGCCAGAAGCGCCGTCTGCGCCTGGATCGACAGGTCCTCCTTGCCGCCGAACGCGCCGCCGCAGCTCACCAGCGTCACCGACAGCTGCGTCCGCCGACAGCGCCAGCGCGCTGGCGATCTGCCGATGGTCGTCGTAGACGCCCTGGCCCTGCGAGTAGACGTGCAGTTGTTGTGCAGGTGCACCATCTACGTCGATGCACGCCGCGGGGCACCGCCAGGCAAGACTCCGGCTCGAGGAAGGCGTGCTCGATGAATCTGCGTCGACCAGGTCCCGGTGACCACGTGCGCCGCGCGCGCCAGCGCCGCGTCGGCATCGCCGCGCGTCGTCTTCGACGACGACAGCACGTTGTCGGCGTGGCCGTTCTCCGGATGCAACAGCGGCGCACCGGCGGCGAGCGCCTGCGCGGTCGAGGTCAGCGGCTCGAGCACCTCGTAGTCGACGGCGACGAGCTCGGCGGCGCGGCGCGCGATCTAGCGGCTGTCGGCCGCGACGGCGACGATGACGTCGCCGGTGTAGCGCGTCTCCTCGCCGACGGCGACGAAGAGCGGCCAGTCGGGATAGATGAGCCCCTGCCAGCGCTGTCCCGGCACGTCGGCGGCACCGATGACCGCGTGTACGCCCGACAGCGCCCGCGCGGCCGACACGTCGATGGCGCGAACGCGCGCCCGCGGATGCGCCGAGAGCACCACGGCGCCGTGCAGCATCCGGGGCACGACGAGGTCGTCGATGTACTTGCGATCGCCGAGCGCCAGCTCCTCCGCCTCGTACTTGGGCAGCGACGTGCCGACCTTGCCCGACCAATCACCGTCGGGCAGTGCGGCGGTGCCCGCCGAGCACCTTCGCGGCCAGCTCGATCGCGTCGACGATCTTGACGTAGCCGGTGCAGCGACACAGGTGCGCCCCGAGGCCTTGCGCGATCTCGGCGCGTGTCGGCAGCGGCGTCTTCTTGAGAATATGATGCGCGCGCACAACAATGCCGGGGATGCAGAAGCCGCACTGCACGGCCGCCGAGACGGCGAATGCGCGCGCGAAGACGCGGCGCGAGCGTTCGTCGACGCCTTCGAGCGTGACGACGCTGCGTCCCGCCGCCTTGTCGGCGGGCATCGCGCACGCCACCTTCGCCTGGCCGTCGACGAGCACGGTACAGCAGCCGCACTGGCCCGTCGGCGAGCAGCCGTCCTTGGGCGACGTGACGGCACAACCCTCGCGGATGATCTCGAGGAGCGTCGCGCCCTCGTGGGCGTCGACGGCACGCGCCTCGCCGTTCAGCGTCAACTCGATGCGCGGCATCCCCGATGATCACCATGCCGCCGACGGTGGGTCAAGCGGCTTGGACGCGCAGCGTCACGCGGCAAACGAATTCCAACCCCGCCGTTCCGTTGCGGGATGCCGCTACGGTTTGTCGTTCAGAGCGAGCCGTTCTTGCACCGCGGCGCGCAGCCGGGTCGTCGCTTCTTCGTCGGCCCCGTCGGCGAAGCGGGCCGTCGCGGCGATGGCGGCGAACTTGTCGCCGATCGTCGCGTACGCTAGCGCTTCGATCCGATCGCGCTCGATGTCGTAGTTGCAGTCACGTCGCGAGAGCGCCACGTCGTGCAGCGCAGTGTGCGGCCGCGCGCGCTCGAGATCGCGCCGCGCTTCGGCGAGCCATTGATCGAAGGGCTGGCAGTTCTCGAGATGGCGCACCGGCACGAGCATCGCCGCCGTGGTCGCACGTGAGCGCACCGACGAGGGAATCGCCGAGAGCATGACGCCGGTCAAGACCGCCATCAGCACCATTACGCCGACGGCGCCGCCGGTAATACGCGCGATCCAGGCGCGGCGCGCGCCCCCGATGCAGTCGCGGCAGAACGGATCGGCCGAGAAGTACAACATGCACGGATCGCAGAGCGTGACGTTACAGCGGCTGCAGCTTCCCACTGCCTCCGCCGCAGCATGCGCGGAACAGGCGATCCGCGGCCTTGTGGCGCCACGGTACGGCATGATCTCAATGTACGCCCCGGTGACGGTCGCGGCAACCGCATCTTGCGAAACGACCGCCGCGACTTACGTTTCGGGCCAAGATGAAAACGATGGAAACGCAGACCGACGAGGACAAGGTGCAGGCGGCGTGCGCCCACTGCGGCGCCGTCAACCGTTTTCCCTATGCGCGGCGCAACGACGATCCGACGTGCGGCAAGTGCAAGCACAAGATCTTCCCGCGCGCACCGGTGGTCGGCACCGATGGGACCTGGCGTGCCGTCGTCGAGGAGTCGCCCATTCCGGTGCTGGTGGACTTCTGGGCGCCCTGGTGCGGGCCGTGTCGCGCGGTGGCGCCGGCGCTGGAGCAGATCGCGCAAGAGCGGGGCGGCCGGCTCAAGATCGTGAAGGTGAACGTCGACGAGAACCCGCGCATCGCCTCCCAGCACGGCATCCGCTCGATTCCTGCGCTCAAGCTGTTTCGGGGGCCGCTCGAGCTCGATCAGCAGGTCGGCGCGCTGCCCAAGGACGCCATCGACCTCTGGCTCGAACGATTCATCTGAGGATTATTCGACGTCCGGCGGCGACGGTGGCGGGTCGGCGGCGCAGTGTCCGAGAATGCGCAGGCGATCGAGCCGATCGATCACGTTTGGCTGGTGCGCGTACTCGGGGTGGTAGTGGGCGAACTGCAGGATCGGTTGGCGCGCGGCGCAGAATTGCCCCTTCTGCTCGAGCAGGTTGGCGAGGTTGAAGGGGATACGATCGAGCCCTGGCGTCAGCGTCAGGGCGCGCCGATAGTCGGCAATGGCGTCGTCGAGCCTGCCCATCTCCTCGTAGGCGATGGCGCGCCACCACGGGTAGTCGTGGTCCGTCGGGTCGTGTTGAATGAGCCGGCTCGCCTCGGCCGCCGCCGCTTCGTGCTCGCCCAGGTGCTCGTGCGCGCCATAGGTGACCCAGCGCAGCCGATACCAGTCGCCGCATTTCCCGAAATACGCCTCGGTATCCGAAAGTGCCGCGCGCGCATCGCCGGCAGCGACGAGCGCCTCGTCATACTCGAGCGTTGCGCGCTGACTACAGCGTTGGGCCTGCACGTTATTGTGCAGCCGCATAATATTCTCGCTATCGGGGCCGTAGTCGAACGGATGCGGCCGCGTGGCGACGAAGACGATGCCGCCGGCGACCGCTGCGAGCACCGCCCCGATCTTCGTCGCGGCGAGGAGTCCGCGCCGCCGCCGGGCCGCGCGCGCGCAATCGATACAGTGGGGCGACGAGAGATCGTAGACGATGCACGGATCGCACAGGGCTCGCGTGCAGCGCGCGCACTGCGCGGCCATTGGCGCAGACGCGTGTTTGTAGCAAGCGGCTCCCGAGAGCGGCGCGTCGCGATACATCGTCCCTCCGACCCCATGATATACGTACCAGAAAAGGAGCTCTTGCCATGCCGAGAATCGTGCGTTGCGGCCTGATCCAGGCGTCCAACGCCCTGCCGCCCACGGACAAGCAGACGTCGCTCGAGGCCATCAAGTCGGCGATGATCGAGAAGCACATCCCGATGATCGAGGACGCCGGCAAGCGCGGCGTGCAGATCCTCTGCTTGCAGGAGCTCTTCTACGGACCGTACTTCTGCGCCGAGCAGGATCCGCGCTGGTACAAGATGACCGAGCGTGTCCCCGACGGGCCGACCGTCAGGCGGATGGCCGGAGCTGGCCAAGAAGCATCAGATGGTCATGGTCGTGCCCGTCTACGAAGAGGAGATGACCGGCGTCTACTACAACACCGCCGCGGTCATCGACGCCGACGGCAAATACCTCGGCAAGTATCGCAAGACGCACATCCCGCACTGCCTGCCGGGCTTCTGGGAGAAGTTCTATTTCACGCCCGGCGATCTCGGCTACCCGGTGTTCGAGACCCGCTATGCACGCGTGGGCGTCTACATCTGCTACGACCGCCACTTCCCCGAGGGCGCGCGCGCGCTCGGTCTGGCGGGCGCCGAGATCGTGTTCGAGCCCTCGGCCACGACGGCCGGCCACTCCGAGTACCTGTGGGAGATCGAAGCGAAGTCGCACGCCGTCGCCAACGGCTACTTCGTCGGCACCAACAATCGCGTCGGCAAAGAGGCGCCCTGGAACATCGGCGAGTTCTACGGCAAGTCGTATTTCTGCGATCCGCGCGGCAACATCCTGGCCCAAGCGAGCCGCGACAAGGACGAGCTCGTCGTCGCGGACTGCGATCTCGAGCTGATCGAAGCGGTGCGCACCCAGTGGCAGTTCTATCGCGATCGCCGGCCGGAGCTGTACGGGCCGCTCAGCCGCGTCCAGAAATGATGCGAGCGCACAACGGTCGTGATGCACACGCATAATGACGTCCTGATCAAAGGCGGCACCGTCGTCGACGGCACGGGGGCGCCCGCGAGGCGCGCCGACGTGCTCGTCCGCGGCGGACGCATCGCCGCGGTCGAGGCCGAGCTGACCGCCGACGGCCACGCCCGGATCATCGATGCCGATGGGCTCCACGTGGCGCCCGGGTTCATCGACACCCACTCGCACTCCGATCTGCGCGTGCTGGTCGAGCCCGATCTGCCGATGAAGGTGATGCAGGGCATCACGCTCGACGTGCTCGGGCAGGACGGAATCTCGGTGGCGCCGGTGCGCGACGACGATGTCGCGCAGGTGCGGAAGCAGCTCGCTGGTCTGCTCGGGGACCCCGACGTTGCGCGCGACTGGCGGAGCGTCGCCGACTACCTGGCGCTCCTCGATCGCGGCGCCGGCCTCAATCTCGCGTACCTGGTGCCGCACGGCGCGGTGCGGGCGGGCGCGATGGGCCTCGGTGCCCGCAAGCCCGACGCGGCCGAGCTCGAGCGCATGGTGGCGCTGGTGGCGCGCGCCATGGACGAAGGCGCGCTCGGGCTCTCGACGGGTCTCATCTACCCGCCGTGCTGCTACGCCGACACCGACGAGCTGGTGGCCCTCTGCACCATGGTCGCGCGCAAGAAGGGCGTCTTCGTCGTGCACATGCGCTCGGAGTCCGATCACATCCTCGCTGCGCTCGACGAGATGATCGACGTGGGGCGACGCAGCGGTGTGCACGTGCACATCTCGCACTTCAAGATCGCCGGACGCGACAACTGGGCGCGCGTGGGCGAGATGCTCGATCGGGTGCGCGCGGCGCAGGCGGCGGGGGTGCGCGTCACCGCCGACCAGTATCCGTACGTCGCCGGCTCGACGATGTTCGGCGCCATCCTGCCACCGTGGGCGCACGACGGCGGCAGCGAGGAGACACTCAAGAGGCTGGCGTCCCCCGACGAGCGGGCGCGCATGCGCGCCGCGATGGAGAAGGTGGGCCCCAACGACTGGGACAGCTTCTGGCAGTGGACGGGGCCGAGCGGCATCGTCATCGCCGACGTTCCGTCGGGCCGGCGCCCGGAGGTGATGGGCAAGACGGTGGCCGAGGCCGCCGCCGCGGCGGGCCAGGAACCGATCGAGCTCGCGTTCGATCTGCTGGCGTCCGAGCGGATGGGCGTGTCGATGATCAGCTTCTCGCAGTCGGAGGAGGTGGTCGCGCGCGTGATGCAGGAGCCCTACGTCAACGTCTGCACCGACGGGCTCCTGGGCGGGCGGCCGCACCCGCGCGCGTACGGGAGCTATCCGCGCATCCTCGGCCGCTACGTGCGCGAGCAGCGGGTGCTGACGCTCGAGGAGGCAGTGCGCAAGATGACGTCGCAGGCGGCGGACGCCATGCACCTCGTCGATCGGGGCCGCATCGCGCCGGGCCAGGCGGGGGATCTGGCGCTGTTCGACGCGGCCACCGTGATCGATCGGGCGACCTTCGCCGATCCGCGGCAGCTCTCGGCGGGCATCCAATTCGTCATCGTTGCCGGCGTCGCTGTCGTCGCCGATGGGCAGCCGACCGGAGCGCGGCCCGGGCGCGCGGTGCGTGCTACAACCGGGGCGTGAGCGCTCGGCCCGACGAGGTCTTCGGCGAAATTGTGCGCCTGCACAATAGTCGTACGCCCTGCGTATTGGCGACCGTCGTGCGCACGTCGGGCTCGACGCCGCGCAAGGCGACCGCGCGCATGGTCGTGCTCGGCGACGGCCGTATCGTCGGCACCATCGGCGGCGGGCGTGTCGAGAAGGAGGTCGCCGACGCCGCGGTGGCGCTGCTCGCGCAGGGCGACGGCGCACGCGCCAAGATCCTGCGCTATCACCTGACGCACGAGCTCGCCATGTGCTGCGGAGGCGAGATGGAGGTCTTCGTGGAGCCGCTCATTCCGGCGCCGCCGCTGATCGTATGCGGCGGCGGACACGTCGCACAGGCGCTGGTGCCGCTGGCGGCAAAGGTGGGCTTTGCGCCCATCGTCGTCGAAGAAGCGGAGGAGATGGCCACGCCCGAGCGCTTTCCGGACGCCGTCGCGTATCGTCGACAGCTTCGATCCGCGGGACTGGAAGGAGCTGGCGCTCGACGAGGGCAGCTATGTCGTCATCGTCACGCGCGACCACGCGCAGGATCAGGCGCTGTTGGAGCACTTCATCGCCCTGCCAGGGGGCGGCGAATTGGCCTACCTCGGGCTCATCGGCTCCCGGCGAAAGATCGAAATGTTCAAGCAGCGCCTGGGCGCGCGTGGCGTCGATGCAGCGCGCTTCGAGCGTTTGCGCGCCCCCATCGGGCTCGACATCGGCGCCGACACGCCCGAGGAGATCGCCGTCGCCATCGTCGCCGAGCTGATCCAGACCCGGGCGGCACGGCGGCCACGAAAATGACCGCCGCCCTCGTGCTCGCCGCCGGCGCATCGACGCGCATGGGCGAGCCCAAGGCGCTGCTGCTGATGCCGGACGGCCGCTGCTACGTCGAAGCGGTCGCTGCCTGCGCACGCGCCGGCGGCTGCGACCGGGTCCTGGTCGTCGTCGGGCCGCCGCACGGCGACGCCGTCTGCGCCCGCCTGCCTGCCGGCGTTGCGACAGTGTGGAACTCTGCACCGGAGCGCGGCATGCTCTCGTCGGTGCAGAGCGGACTGGCCGCGCTCACCGCCGAGGTCGAGGCCGCGCTCGTCTGGCCGGTCGACATCCCCTTCGTCGACGGCGCCACGGTACGCGCGCTCGTGGCGCATTCCGGCACAATTGTTGTGCCGGTGCACAATGACCGCGGCGGACATCCGCTGCGCCTGTCGCGCGCGCACTTCGCCGAGGTGATGACGCTCGATCCATCGCGCGGGCTCAGGGCGCTCCTCGATGCGCATCCGGCCGAGGTCACGCGCCTCGCCGTCGCCGATCGCGCGGTCCTCGTCGACGTCGATACGCCTGACGACTACGCGCGCACGCGCGCCTGAACGCGCGCCGCTTCCGCCTGCGCGGTGGCGACGATCTCATCGAGCTCGAGGCCCGTCAGCTCGGTGAGCGCGCCGTGGCGCACCAGCACCCGCCCGTCGACGACGACGTCGCGCACGTCACGGCTCTGGGTCGCGTAAACCAGCGTCGACACCGGATCGAACGACGGCGTGGTGTGCGGCGTGCGCGGTTCGACGACGATGAGGTCGGCGCGCTTGCCCGACCTCGAGCGAGCCGAGCTCGCGCTCGAGGCCGAGCGCCGCCGCGCCGCCGAGGGTCGCCAGCTCCAGCGCCGTCGCGGCCGGCATCGCCGTGGTACCGGCGCGCGGCTTGTGCAGCAGCGCCGCCAGCCGCAGCTCGACGAAGCCGTCGAGGTTGTTGTTGCACGGCGCGCCGTCGGCGCCGAGCGCGACGTGAATGCCCTGCGCGAGCATCTCCGGGATCGGCGCGATGCCGCTGCCGAGCTTCAGGTTCGACGAAGGGCAGTGCACGACGTGGGTGCCGCTCGCCGCCAGCCGGCGCCGCTCGTCGTCAGTGGCGTGGACGCAGTGCGCGAGCGCCGCGTTGGGGCCGCCGAGCCCGAGCGACTCGAGATAGACGATGTTGTCGGCGCCGCGCTCGCGCCGCACGATCGCGATCTCCGCCTCCTGCTCGGCGGCGTGCGTGTGCAGGCGCGCGCCGTGGTGCACGCGCGCGCCCGACCTCGCGCAGCAGCTCCTCGGTGCACGACAGCACGAAGCGCGGCGCATAGGCGTAGCGCAGTCGTCCGCCGGCAGCGCCCTGCCAGCGCGCGGCGAGCGCGTCGCTGTCGTCGAGCGACCGGCGCGTCGTCCTCGCGCAGGCGCGCCGGCACGCCGTCGCCCGCGTCCATCATCGCCTTGCCGATCGTGGCGCGGAGCCCGGTCGGCGCCACGGCGTCGAAGAGCGCGTCGGTGTCGTGCACGGTGCCCATGTCGAGGATCGCGGTGGTGCCGCCGAGCAGCAGCTCGGCCGCCGCCAGCCGAGCGCCCGCCCGCATCGCCCGCTCGTCGAGCGCCGCCTCGTACGGCCAGACGCGCTCGCGCAGCCAGTCGAGCAGCGGCAGATCGTCGGCGCGCGCCGCGGCACAGCGTCTGACACAGGTGGACGTGCGCCTGCACCAGCCCCGGCAGCACGATGCAGCCCGACGCGTCGATCTGTTGTGCGCTCGCATCATATCGTGATGCGCTCGCTTCATGTCGTGATGGGCTCGCATCACCGCCGTTGTGCGCAGGCACAATTTCGACGATGCGACCGTCCTCCACGACGATGTCGCCGACCACGATTCGCCGGGCGGCATCCATCGTCACGATGGTGCCGCCGGTGACGAGAAGGCGGCTCATGTCAGGTCGCCGCTGCGAAACGCGTGCGGCAAGAGGGCACCCAGCGTCGTATCGGTGCCCTCGCCGGCCTCGTTGGTCGAGCGCGATCGGCAGCTCGTCGCCGGCGAACTCGGCCAGCACTTGCCGGCACATCCCGCACGGCGCCGCCGGCGGCGACGTCGACGTGACCACGGCGACCGCCGTCAGCTTCTTCTCGCCCGCCGAGACCGCGGCCGCGACGGCGGTGCGCTCGGCGCACAGCGCGAGCCCGTACGACGCGTTCTCGACGTTGGCGCCGACGTAGATCTTGCCGCTCGCCGCGCGCACGGCGGCGCCGACCTGGTAGCGCGAGTAGGGCGCGTGCGCGTGCGCGCGGACTGCCCGCGCCGCTTCGATCAGCTCTTTCATGCGATCCGCCGCCAGACGTTCGATGATGCGCGACGAGCAGCGCGATGAATTGATCGCGCACCCGGGCCGCTGTCTCGGTGACCTCGTTGTGCGACAGCCTTTCGCCGGTGACGCCCGCCGCCAGGTTGGTGAAGCACGAGAGGCCGAGCACGCGCGCGCCCATGTGCACCGCCGCGATCACCTCCGGCACCGTCGACATGCCCACCAGGTCGGCGCCGAAGCCGCGCAGCATGCGCACCTCGGCGGGCGTCTCGTACTGCGGCCCGGGGCTGGCGGCGTAGACGCCCTCGCGCAGCGCGAGGCCGACGTCGCGTCCGGCGGCGGCGGCGAGCGCGCGCAGCTTGCGGTCGTACGCCTCGGTCATGTCGGGAAAGCGCGGCCCGAGCGCGTCGTCGTTCGGCCCGCGCAGCGGCGAGCCGCCGAGCAGGTTCAGGTGATCGGCGAGGATCACGATCTCGGCCGGGCTTCAGCGTCGCGTCGACGCCGCCGGCGGCGTTGGTGACGACCAGCGTCTTGCAGCCGGGCGCGACGAGCACGCGCGCCGGGAAGGCGACACGGGCCAGGTCGTGGCCCTCGTAATAGTGGATGCGCCCCTGCAGCGCGAGCAGCTCGACGCCGCCCTTGCGCCCATACACGACGTTGCCGGCGTGGCCGACGATCGTCGAAGGCGGAAAGCCGGGGAGGCTTTCGAACGGCACCGCGACGCGCGCGTCGAGCGTGTCGGCGAACGCGCCCAGCCCCGAGCCGAGGATGAGGCCGACGGTCGGCCTGGCGTCGGCGGGGAGCGCGCTGCGAATCGCGTCGACCGCCCGCGCCAGCTCGCTGCCGCTGGTGCCGGTCGCGCGGCTCGTGCCGCTGGCGTCGCCCGTGCCGCCGCTGGCGTCGCCCGTGCCGCCGCTGGCGTCGCCCGTGCCGCCGCTGGCGTCGCTCATCGGATCACCTCGAGCACCAACGGCCGCGGCGCCGGTGGCGTCGGGCCCAGCGTGAACGCCGCCCGCAGCTGCGCCTGCACCTCGGCATGGAGCTGCTTGTCCGCGGTCTCCGAGAAGCAGGCGACCTCTTGCCCGGGCTCGACCCGCTCGCCCACTTTCTTCGACAGGTAGACCCACGCACCGTGGTCGATGGCGTCCTCCTTGCGCATCCGCCCGGCGCCGAGCCGCAGCGCCGCCAGCCCCACCGCCTCGGCGTCGATGCGCTGCACATAGCCGCTGCCCGCCGCGACCGTGCCGCGCGTCGACGGAAACCAGTTCGACGTCGGAATACGTCCGCCCTGCAGCGCCACGCAGCGACGGAAGCGCTCGAGCGCCGAGCCGTCGCCGAGCGCGCGCGCGATCTGGGCGCGCCCCTCGTCGGCGCTGCTGGCGGCGCCGCCGAGCACCAGCATCTCGCCGCCGAGCGCGAGCGTGAGCTCGACGAGATCGGCCGCGCCGTCCCCCTGCAAGACCTGCAGCGACTCGTGCACCTCGACAGCGTTGCCGACCCAGCGCCCGAGCGGCTGATCCATGTCGGTGAGCAACGCCGTCACCCGCTTGCCCGCGCGCCGCCCGATGTCGACCAGCGTGCGCGCCAGCTCGCGCGCCCGCTCCGGCGTCTTCATGAACGCGCCCGAGCCCGACCTTGACGTCGAGCACCAGCCCGTCGATGCCCTCGGCGAGCTTCTTCGACATGATCGACGCAGCGATGAGCGGAATGCTCTCGACGGTGCCGGTGACGTCGCGCAGCGCGTACAGCCGCTTGTCGGCCGGCGCGATCCGCGCGGTCTGCCCGATCAGCGCCAGCCCACAGTCGCGGAGAACCGCGCGAAAGCGCGCTTCGTCGAGGTTCACGTCGAAGCCGGGGATCGCCTCCAGCTTGTCGAGCGTGCCGCCGGTGTGGCCGAGGCCGCGGCCCGAGATCATCGGCACCGACACGCCGCACGCCGCGACCGCCGGCGCCAGGTGCAGCGAGATCTTGTCGCCGACGCCGCCGGTCGAGTGCTTGTCGACCTTGGCGCCGGGAATGTCCGACAGGTCGAGCACGTCGCCCGAGTGCAGCATCGCGTCGGTCAGCGCGCGCCAGCTCGGCGCCGTCGAGGCCGCGGAAGAAGATCGCCATCAGCAGCGCCGCCGCCTGGTAGTCGGGGACGCCGCCGTCGGTCACGCCGCGCACGAACGCCCGGATCTCCTCGGCCGACAGCGTGCCGCCGTCGCGCTTGCGGCGGATCAGCTCGACGACGTTCATCGCCCGGTCGTTCAGCTCTCGCTCGTTCATCGCCCGGTCGTTCAGCTCTCGCTCGTTCATCACTCGGTCGCCCATCGCTCGGTCGCTCGTCGCTGCATCGCTCATCGCTGCCGGCGGCCGGGTCACGCGACCGCGGACAGAAAGCTGAGCCCGCGCGCCCGCGGCGCCAGCCCGAACCCCTCGGCCAACGTCTGCGCGATGTCGTAGAAGCCGTTGCGCACGCCGAGATCGTGTCCCGCCGCCCGCGCGCTCATGACGATGAGCGGCACGTACTCGCGCGTGTGGTCGGTGCCGCGGTAGGTCGGATCGTTGCCGTGATCGGCGGTGAGGATGGCCAGATCGCGCGGCCCCAGGTTGGCCTGCAGCCGCGGCAGGAACGCGTCGAACTCCTGCAGCGCCCGGTAGTAGCCGGCCGGATCGCGCCGATGGCCGTAGAGCATGTCGAAGTCGACGAGGTTGGTGAAGACGAGACCGCGCTCGACCCGCTCCATCGCCTCCAGCGTGCGCACGCAGCCGTCGGCGTTGCCTTCGGAGTGGATGTTCTCGGTGACCCCGCGCCCGGCGAAGATGTCCCAGATCTTGCCGATGCCGACGACCGGCATCTTGGCGTCGGCCACGGCGTCGAGCACGGTCGCCGACGGCGGCGGCAGCGAGAAGTCGCGCCGGTTGTAGGTGCGCTTGAACTTGCCCGGCTCGCCCACGAACGGCCGCGCGATCACGCGCGCCACCGGCAGCTCGTCGCACAGCTTGCGCGCCGCCTCGCAGATGCGCATCAGCTCGTCGACGGGGATGATCTCCTCGTGCGCCGCGATCTGGAAGACCGAGTCGGCCGACGTGTAGATGATCGGCTTGCCCGTCCGCAGGTGCTCGGGGCCGAGCTCCTCGATGATCTCGGTGCCCGACGCCGTCTTGTTGCCGAGCATGCCCCGTCCGATCGCGCGCTCGAAGCGCTGCATGAACTCGGCGGGGAACCCGTTCGGGAACGTGGGAAACGCGGTGTCGACCTGCAGCCCCGCCATCTCCCAGTGTCCGGTCGTCGTGTCCTTGCCGGCCGACGCCTCGCGCATCTTGCCGAACGCCCCCCGCGGCGCGGCCACGGGCGGCACGCCCAGGATCGTCGTCAGGTGTCCGAGCCCCAGCCCCTGCAGGTGCGGCAGCGTCAGCCCGCCGAGCTTGACGCTCATGTTGCCGAGCGTGTTGCTGCCGTCGTCGCCGTAGCTCTTGGCGTCGGGCGCCGCACCGCAGCCGCACGAGTCGAGGACGATCCAGATGACCCGATCGATCTTGTTGCTTGGCACCGCTAGTACCCCTTGGCTGGCTGGGTGGGCGCGTCGGCGCCGCCGACGATCGCCACCGACGCCGAGGCGCCGATGCGATTGGCGCCGGCCGCGCGCATCTTCTCCGCGTCCTCGTGCGTGCGCACGCCGCCCGACGCCTTGACGCCCATCTCGTCGCCGACCAGACGGCGCATGAGCGCGATGTCCTCCGTGGTCGCACCGCCGGGACCGAACCCCGTCGACGTCTTGACGAAGTGCGCCCCCGAGATCTTGGACAGCGTGCAGCCGATGATCTTCTCTTCGGTCGTGAGCGCCCCGGTCTCCAGGATCACCTTGACCTTGGCCGGCCGCGCCGCCTGCACCACGCGGCGGATGTCGTCCTCGACGAGCGCATAGTCGCGCGACTTCAAGGCGCCGATGTTGATGACCATGTCGATCTCTGCGGCGCCGCAGCGCACCGCCTCGCGCGCCTCGAACGCCTTGGCCGTCGGCGTCATGGCGCCGAGCGGAAAGCCGACGACGGCGCAGACCATCACGCCCGCGCCCTCGAGGTAGGCCGCCGCCTTGGCCACGTTGGTCGAGTTCACGCACACCGAGGCGAAGCAGTACTTGCGCGCCTCGTCGCACAGCTTCTTGACGTCGGCGGCGGTGGCGTCGGCCTTGAGCAGCGTGTGATCGATCATGCCAGCGATCTGCAGGTCGACCTTGCCGACGTCGACGCCGGCCCCGACGCGGCACGCGCCCTGGTGGGCCACCGCGCGCACGCTCTCGGGCCGGCGCGCCGCGCACATGCCGCAGTCGTTGCACGCCTCGTGCGAGGGCGCCTCCACGCAGGGCAGGGAGCGCAGCTCGGTGCGCGGCAGCTGCTTGAGCGCCTCGGAGCGGTGGGGGGCCGCGCCGCCGCCGTTGAGCCGCAGCTTGACGCGCTCGGCGATGATCCCCACTAACCGGTCGATTTCGTCCATCTATCGGGCGTCCTCCGCGGCAGGGCCTGGTCGCGGGCGATTCGCTTCGCCGCGCTCGGCTCGCCGACTGGCGACCCTGACCAATAACAAGTAACTACACGAAGATCCAGCGCTGAACGTTTTCCGTGGCACAATCCACCAAGGTACTGGATGAACACCGGAAAGCTGCACGCCGTCGCCGATCCAGCGGCGCAGCCCGACCTGGTCGCCCGCTGCCAGCGCGGCGACAAGGAAGCGCTCGGCGAGCTCTACCGCCTGTACCGCTCCGAGGTCGCCCGCAACCTGCATCGCATGCTCGGTCCCGGTCGCGGCGATCTCGAGGACGTGCTGCAAGAGGTGTTCATCGAGGTCTTCCGCTCGATCGGCCGCTTCCGCGGCGACGCCAAGCTCACGACCTGGCTCTACCGCCTCTGCGTGAACGTCGCGCTGCAGCGGCTGCGCAAGCGCAAGCGTCGCGCCGAGGTCTCCGCCGACGACGTCGGCGAGCGCGCCCCCGAGACGCAGAGCGCCGAGACGCCCGAGCGCGTGCTCGACAACAAGCGGCGCCTCGACGCGGTCTATCGCATCCTCGACGAGCTGTCGCCCAAGAAGCGCGTCGTCTTCATCCTGCACGAGATCGAAGGGCGGGAGCCCAAAGAGATCGCCGGCATCGTCGGCGCGCCCGTCCTGACGGTGCGCACCCGGCTGCACTACGCGCGCAAGGAGTTCTACGCGCGCGCCGCCACCGACGACCGTCTCGATGGAGCCCGGTCGTGACCGAGCAGCGCCACGTTCGGCCCCATCGTCTCGCCGGCGCGCTGTCGGCCCGCGAGCAGCGCCACCTCGACGGCTGCACGCACTGCGCGACCGTGCGTGGACGGGTGCAGGCGGCGCGGCTCGGCCTGGACGCCGCGGCGCGCATCGAGGCGGCCGAGCTGTCGCCCGCCGCCGAAGCTCGCGCCGAGGCGAGTATCCGCTGGACGCGCATCCCGCCGACGACGCTGGTACGCCGCTCGTTTTGGGTCGGGCTCGGCCTCGCCGCCGCGACCGCCGCTGCCGCGGTCGTGTGGAGCGCACGCGCCGGGCGACGCGTCACCTACGCCGCCGCCGCGCCGGCGTCGGCGCACCACCACGCCCTCGCCGCGCCGAGCCCCGATCGCCTCGAGGCGCTGGTGACGCTCATCGGTGGCGACGTGCAGCTCGCCCGCGCCGACGCCCCGGCGCGCCGGCTCAGCCTCGATGCGCGCCTGGGCGCCGCCGATCGCGTCACCACCGGCGCGAGCGGCCGCGCCGCCGCGCAGTGGTCCGAAGGCTCGGGCTTCCTGCTCTATGGCGACGCGGAGCTGACGCTGGCGCGCCTCGAGCCGCACACGCAGCGTCTCGAGCTGGCCCGCGGCCGCATCTCGGTGCGGGTCGGTCCGCACGAACCGGGCGAGTCGCTGCACGTGATCACGCCCGACCACATCGTCAGCGTCCACGGCACCTGGTTCACCGTGGCCTCCTCGCAGCACACGACCACCGTCGAGGTGCTCGAAGGCACCGTCGAGGTCACCGAGCGCGACGGCTCCGCTTCGACGCTGCTGACAGCACCGGCGCGCGCCACCTTCGGTCATGGGCGCACCGCCTCGACGCCGCTGTCGGGACGCGAGGCCGCCCGCCTGCGCGCGGCCTCCGAGATGAACTTCCTACCCTGGAGTGGCCTCGACGCCGCCCGCGCCGCCTCGGGCGCGCTGGTGGTCGCCTCCCAGCCGGCCGCCGAGCTCGCGGTCGACGGCGTGGAGGTGGGCAGCACGCCGCTGTGGGTACGCCGCCCGCTCGGCCGCCACTACGTCGAGCTGACGCGCGCCGACTTCCGTCCGCTGCACCAGTGGATCAGCGTCGGCAAGGAGCCGGGTGAGCTGCACGCTGCGCTGGTCCACGCCGCTCCGGTGCGCGACGACGAGAGCGCCCCCGTCGAGATCGAGTCGATGCTGCGCCGCCGCTCGACGCAGATCCGCGCCTGCTACGAGCGCCGCCTCAAGCACGATCCATCGCTGGCCGGCACCGTCTCGCTCCGGCTGCGCGTCGGCGACGCCGGCCAGGTCACGCGCGTCGACGTCGAGCAGTCGACCATGCCCGATCCGCTCGTCGCCGAGTGCCTGCGCCGCGAGGCCGCCGGCTGGAGCTTCGAGCAGGGGCGCAACGCCACGGTCGTCTACCCGTTCGTCTTCCGCACGCAGTAGCCCGGTAGCTTCTTGCGCTGTCTCGCCCAGCGACAGCTGTTCGCATTCGTGACAGGTTTTCCGGTCGACGAAGCGCGGTTTCGTGTGGTTGTGCTGGCTCGCGTTTTGCTCCCGACGTCCGCGTGAGGTGAGGTCATGCGCACACTTCTGATCGCGTCGCTTCTGGCCACCGCCGCCGGCTGCGCCACGGCAAAGAGCCATCGGGTCGCCAGGACGGCGCCCGTCGACCCCGGCTTCGCGGCCCGCGCGACCAAGTTCGGGTCCGGGCCGCCGCAGGCGTCGCCGGACGTCAGCCCGATCTCCAACAGCCAGTCGTCTGGCATCGGCTCCATCGATCGGCGCGGCCCGTAGCCGCGTTCGGCCGTCGCCGCGGGCAGCGCTTCTCGGCTTGACACCTCCGGCGCGCCCGGGCCATCTCACGAGGTATGGCGCGCATCGGCGGCAGCGAGCGCCCCGGCCTCTTCGGGCGCATCGTCTATTGGGCGGCGCGACGCCGCTTCGGCAGGGTGCCGGAGCCGACGCGCATCACCGCCCACAACCGCTGGATCTTCGCCGCCATGTGCATGTACGAAGCGCTCTTGCCCAAGGCGCGCGTGGTCGACGGGCGGGGCAAGGAGCTGGCCAGCATCCTGGCGGCGATGCGGGTCGGCTGTCCCTTCTGAATCGACATCGGCTCTGCCGTGGGCAGGGCGCACGGCATCAGCGCCGAGGACGTGTCCGAGCTGGGCGCCTGGCGCACCAGCACGCGCTTCGCCCCGCGCGAGCGCCTCATGCTCGACCTGGCCGAGGCCATGACCGCCACGCCCGTCGAGGTCCCGGAGGCGCTCTTCCGCGCCCTCGAGCGCGAGCTGGGCGCCGCTGGCCTCGTCGAGCTATCGGCCGCGATCGCCTGGGAGAACTATCGCGCCCGCTTCAACCACACCTTCGGCGCCGAGTCCGAGGGCTACACCGAAGGCGCCTTCTGCGCCGTCCCACCGCGCCCGCAGCTCGGCGCACCCAAGGCGTGATCGGCTACGAATCGCGCCCTTCGGCCAGGTTCTCGAAGCGCGTGAACTCGCCCTTGAAGGCGAGCTTGGCCACGCCAGTGGGGCCGTTACGCTGCTTGCCGATGATGATCTCGGCGACGTGACGCTCTTCCTCTTTGCACTCGTCCTTGGAATACACGACGTCGCGGTAGATGAACGCGATCACGTCCGCGTCCTGCTCGATGGCGCCCGACTCGCGCAGGTCCGACAGCATCGGCCGCTTGTCGGCGCGTGACTCGAGCGAGCGGTTGAGCTGCGACAGCGCGATGACCGGCACCCGCAGCTCCTTGGCCAGCGCCTTGAGGCCGCGGCTGATCTCCGAGATCTCGCGCTGCCGGTTGTCGTCCTTGGTCGCGCGCCCCTGGATGAGCTGCAGGTAGTCGATGACCACGCAGCCCATCTGCTCGGCGCCCATGTAGAACAGGTTGTTGTCGGCGCGCCAGCGACGGGCCTTGGCGCGGATCTCGAGCAGCGTCGGCGAGCCCGAGTCGTCGATGAGGATGGGCGCCTCGCTCAAGTTGCCCGCCGCCGTGGTGATGCGGATCCAATCCTTGGTCTCGAGAAAGCCGCCGCGCAGCTTCATCGAGTCGACGCGCGCCTCCGAGCACAGCAGGCGCTCGCACAGCGACTCCTTCGACATTTCGAGCGAGAAGACCAGCGCCGGGAAGGGATGGCGCTCCCGGCCGTCGGCGTCCTTGTGCTTCTGCATGGCGGCGTTGACCACCATGTTCATGACGAACGAGGTCTTACCCATCGACGGGCGCGCCGCGATGATGATGAGGTCGCCCGGCTGCATGCCCGCGGTCATGGCGTCGAGCTTGTGGTAGCCGGTCGGCACGCCGGTGACCGCCTGCTTCTTCTCGTAGCGCTTCTCGAGGCTGCGGATGGTGGTGTGCAGGACGTCTTTGATCTTCTCGAACGACTGCTTCTGCGAGCGCTGCGCGATCTCGAAGATCTCGCGCTCGGCGGCGTCGATGTACTCGTCGACATCGCCGTACTCGCCGTAGCCGCGCGCCGAGATCTCCCGGCACGCCTCGACCAGGCGGCGGGCCGTCGCCTTGCCGCGCACGATGCGCGCGTGGTAGCCGATGTTCTCGACGGTGACGACCTTGGCCATGAGCTCGGTCAGGTAGTCGGGCCCGTTGAAGGCGCGCAGCTTGTCGATGGTCTCCAGCGCGCGCATCTGCTCGACGACGGTGAGCGAGTCGATGGGCTTGGACGAGGCGTCGAGCTCGATCATCGCCTCGTAGATGGCGCGCAGGGCCGGGTGATAGAAGTCGTCGGGGACGAGGAACTCGGCGACGTCATTGAACTTGCGCGCGTGCACCAGGATGCCGCCGACGACCGACTCCTCGGCCTCGAGGGAGTGCGGCGGCGTCGGGCGCGAGCTCTCTTGGGTTGCGGCGAGCTGCATGGACGGGCTTGATGGTAGCAGTTTGCTGCTAAGATCCGTGTCATGAAAACGCTGAGCGCCGCAGTCTTGTCGTTTCTCATGGTGGTGCCGCTGGTCGCGTATGGAAGCGGCGAGGGATTTGGCTCACTCACTCCACAGGAGGTGTTCGCCAAGCTCAAGCAGAAGAACGTCTACGTCTTCGACAACAACGCGCCCGAGGTGTTCAAGGAGGCGCACGTCCCGCACGCCAAGTGGCTGCACCCGTCGGAGTACGATGCCAAGGAGCTGCCCGCCGACAAGAACGCCACGCTCATCTTCTACTGTCACAACGAGCATTGAATGGCCTGCCACGAGGGCGCCGGGCGCGCCCTGAAGCTCGGTTACAAGAACGTGTTCGTCATGCCGGCCGGGATCATGGGCTGGCAGAAGGCCGGCCTCCCCGTCGAAAAGGGCTAGAGAGGCCCCGTGCGCTCTGCCCCGCTGGGCGAGCTCCGCAGCACCCACCCACAGAGGGTGAGTCGAGCACGGCGGTGCGGTGGCGAGGACTGTTTGAGCCTCGTGATTCATCACATCTCCGCATTCGATTGAGCGAACAGCGTCGCAGCGAGAGCGCGCCCCAACGCCATCCTCAGCGGCAGGGTCGCCGGTTGGCGCCGCGGGGCCGCGGGCGGTCGTCGGAGCCGTCTTGCCGGGACGGGCCCGCTACGCCGGCGGCCTTCCAGGCCGGCGGCACGTCCGGTCCCTCGGCTCGTCGCTGGCGTCCGCGCTTCGGGCGGAGCGCTCCTCGACGCCCGGCAAGACGGCTTCGACGACCGCCCGCTCGATGGGCTTACGGGAAAACGGCGTCCAGGAACAGCGGACGAAGCTGCGGTGGCGGGTCGCTCTCGGTTTCTGGACGAGCACAGAGGCCCCACGCACACTGCCCCGCTGGGCGAGTTCCGCAGCACCGGCAGGGGCAGAATCGAGCACAGCGGTCCGGTGGCGAGGACTGTTTGAGCCCAGCGGGGCAGTGTGCGTGGGGCCGGAGGTGGCGCTTTGGCGCGCTCTCGATGCGACGCGGTGAGCGCGCCTCGCTTCAGAGAACCGGCGCGCTGGCGGCGGCGGTGAACGGCGCGGCGTCGTTGAGGATGCCGTCGATGGCGACGACGATCTCGTCGCCGCTCTTGGGCGCCGATGCCGGCGTGCCTTCCGTCGTGTAGTCAGTTCCGCTGTTGCCGCAGTCGGCGTTGACGATCGCCATGCCCGACGCGAGCTTGAGGTTCACGGTGATGACCGGCGTGGTCTGCTCGGTCGACACGAACGGCGCGCCGGTGCAGCCGATGTCCGCGCTCACGATCTGTCCGCCCCACATGAGCCGCACCAGGTCGGCGCGCACGATGGTGCTCGACTGATAGGCGTTGTTGGTCAGCACGAAGGTGACGTTGTAGCTGCCCTCGGCCACCTTGCGCACCGACGGGTTCTGCATGGTGATCGGTCCCGACTGCATCGGCGGCGTCATGGTCGCGCCGCTGCCACAACCGATTGTGATCAATGTCAAAAGCGCAAGAATCGCCCGCATGGTCCGACCTCCAGGGCGGGACCATTAGCCCGGCGGTCGCTGCTGCGTCAACGGGAAAGTGGGGGAGAGAAAAGTCAGGCTTGCTTGGGGACGACGACGACCTTGATCTTGCCGGTCACGCCAGTGCCGAGCCGGATCTCGATCGTGTGGTAGCCGATGGTCTTGATCGGCTCGGGGATGTGCATCTTCTTGTGATCGATCGTGACGCCCTTGTCCTTGAGCGCCTCGGCGATGTCGCGCGACGTGACCGAGCCGAAGAGCTTGTCCTCTTCGCCGACCTGACGCTCGATCTGCACCGCGACCGCCGACAGCTGGTCGGCCATCGCCTGCGCGTCCTTGCGCCAGCTTGGCGCTGCTTGGCCGCGATGACCTTCTTCTCGTGCTCGATCTGCGTGACGTTCGCCGCCGTCGCCACGACCGCGTGGCCCTGCGGGATGAGGAAGTTGCGGCCGTAGCCCGGCTTGACCTTGACCAGCTCGCCGGCCTTGCCGAGGTTGTGCACGTCCTCCTTGAGAATGACCTGCATTGCCATGGTCGTTCCTCTACTTTCCCGTCACGGTGAACGGCATGAGCGCGATCATCCGCGCCCGCTTGATCGCCGTGCCAACCTTGCGCTGGTGCGTCGCGCAGTTGCCGCTGATGCGCCGCGGAATGATCTTGCCGCGGTCGGTGATGAAGTACTTCAGCGTCTGCGGATCCTTGTAGTCGATCGCGACGTTCTTGTCGGCGCAGAAGCGGCAGACCTTGCGGCGAGCGAAGCCACGCTTGCGCGCGTCCTTGCCCTTCTTGTCCTTGTCGCCGCGACCGCCGCGGCCGCCGCGGCCTTCGCTCATATCAGTTTCGGGCATCATGGCTTACTCCTTCCCCTTCATCGGCGGCAGGTCGTTGTCGAGCGAGGGCAGGAACTCGTCGTCGAGATCCGGGATGTCGTCCTCCTCGAAGCGCGGCAGCGACGCCGCGCCGGTGGCCAGCTCCTCCTCGTCGGGAACGGTCGTCGCCGCCTTGTTGAACGTCTCGTCGTCGATCGCCGCCGGCTGGCGTTGGGATCGACGTTCTCGTCGACCTTGACCGTGTAGTAGCGGATCACCTGATCGAGCATGCGCAGGTTGCGCTCGATCTCCTCGACGACGCCCGGCGTGCCGAGGTACTGCCAGTAGAGGTAGATGCCCTTGAGCTGCTTCTTCGACCTCGTAGGCGAGCTTGCGCTTGCCCCAGTTGTCGAGCTTGATGACGCTGGCCGCCGAGCTGCTCGATCACGCCCTTGACGCGGGTGTTGACCAGCTGGATGCCGTCCTGGTTGGTGTCCGGGCGCAGGATGAAGATCGTCTCGTACTCCCGCTGCGTGCCCGGCTCGTCTCTCATCGATTGAGCCATGTTTCGTGTCTCCCTCTTGGGTTTGCCCCGGGTCCGTTGCCCGGAACGAGGTCTATCGATCGGCGTTCACCTTGTTCATCGCGGCCAGCGCTCCCTTGTCGAGAACCAGCTGCACCGCGTCGGCCGCTCCGCCGACCAGGAACGGCAATTCTGTCTTGTTCCACCTTGCTGAAGCCACCGAGCACGTGGCCGGCAACCTTCTCCTTGCCGCCCGTGGGCTTGCCGACGCCGCAGCGCACCCGCAAGAAGGCGTCGTCCCGATCATCTGCGATGATCGAGCGCAGCCCGTTGTGGCCGCCGTGGCCGCCGCCCACCTTGACGCGGATCTTGCCGAAGGGCAGGTCGATCTCGTCGTGGACGACGATCGTCTGGCTCGGCTCGATCTTGTAGAACGCCTGGCGTCCGCTGCACCGCCTGCCCGGAGACGTTCATGTACTCCTGCGGCTTGAGCACGCACGATGTCCTGTTGCCTGCGCGATCTCACCGCCGAACTTTTCGCGCCAGCCCGGCGCCTTCCAGCGGCGGGCGAGCTCGTCGACCACCATGAAGCCGATGTTGTGACGGGTGTCCTCGTACTCGCGACCGGGATTGCCGAGACCAACGACGAGCCACATCGAGCGTCTCTCCGGGTCGTCTTGCGGCGTAGCCCTCGCTCCCTCGGTCACGGGCGCAGCCCGCTCCTTCGTCGCTCCGGCCGTGCGCCGCATCCTCCGGAGCTGCGCCGATCACTATCTTGCCTTCCTTGGCCGGAGCGCGCCTTCTCGCCGCCCGCCGCCGCCGGAGCCGCCGCGCCGCCCGCCGGAGCCGCCGCGCCGCCCGCCGGAGCCGCCGCAGCGCCCTCCGCCGGAACCGCGCCCTCGGCCGCCGCCGCCGGAGCCACGTCCTTCTCGGCCTTCGGCGCGGTCACCGCGCACACCGTCGAGCCCCGTCGGCCAGCGGCTGACGCCCTCGCCGAGCTTGAGGTCGCTGACGTGGATCGCGTCGCCCATGCCGAGCGCTGGTCACGTCGACCTCGAGCTTGGCCGGGATCCTGTCCGGCGTGCACGCGATCGGCGAGGATGCGGATGACCTGGTGCAGATGCCGCCGCTTGACGCCCTCGGCCTTGCCGGTGAGCACGATCGGCACCGTCGGCGTGCACCGGCTTGGTCAGGTCGACGCGGAGGAAGTCGACGTGGGTGAGCTGGCCGCGGAGCGGGTCCATCTGGTAGTCGCGCACCATCGCCGTCAGCGCCGCGTCACCGTTGGGAGCGCCGGCGACGGTCAGCGTCGAGGACGGTGTTGGTCTTCTTGACCGGATCGAGCGACTTGAGGAGCGCGGTCGGATCGACCGTGAGCGGCAGCGGCGCCTCGGCCTGGCCGTAGCAGATGGCCGGGATCTTGCCCGCGGCGCGCAGCCGGCGACGGCCGACTTGCCGGTGTCGCCGCGAAATTGACATTGAGCTTTCCGACTTCCATGATCGCGTCCTTTCGAAATCCCGAAACCCTTTAGATGAACAAGCTCGAGATCGAGTCGCCGTGGTGGATGCGCTTGATCGCCTCGCCGAGGAGGCGCGCGACCGACAGCTGCTTGATCTTGCGCGCACGCCTTGGCCTCGGGTCGCGAGCGGGATCGTGTCGGTGACGACGACCTCGGCGAGCGGCGACTCCGCGATGCGCTCGATGGCCGGGCCGCGAGAGCACGCCGTGCGTGGCGCAGGCCGAGACCGCGCGCGGCGCCGGCGTCCATGAGCGCGCGCGGCCGCCTGCGCAGCGTGCCGGCGGTGTCGATCATGTCGTCGACGATGATGGCGTCCTTGCCCTTCACGTCGCCGATGATGTTCATGACCTCGGTGACGTTGGCGCGCGCGCGGCGCTTGTCGATGATGGCGAGGCGTGGCGCCGAGGCGCTTCGAGTAGGCGCGCGCGCGCTCGACGCCGCCGGCGTCGGGCGAGACGATGACGGTGTCGCGGCCGAGGTGATCGTTCTTGAGGTGGTCGAGCAGCACCGGCATCGCGTAGAGGTGGTCGAAGGGGATGTTGAAGAAGCCCTGGATCTGGCCGGCGTGCAGATCGATCGACGAGCACGCGGTCGGCGCCGGCGGCGGTGATCAGGTCGGCGACGAGCTTGGCGCGTGATCGGGCGTGCGCGGCTTGACCTTGCGATCCTGCCGGGCGTAGCCGAAGTACGGGATGACCGCGGTGATGGAGCCGGCCGACGCGCGCTTGAGCGCGTCGATCATGATGAGCAGCTCCATCAGGTTGTCGTTCGACCGGCGAGCAGGTCGGCTGGACGACGAAGCAGTTGACGCCGCGGACGTTCTCGTCGATCTCGACGAAGATCTCGCCGTCGGAGAACGTGGTCACCTCGCGCGGCCGGGCGCGCCTCGACGGTACCGGCAGATCGCGTCGGCGAGCTCGCGATTGCGCGTTGCCGCTGAAGATGGTGAGCGCCTTGATCATCTACTGTTGCTCCGTTCGCTCACGGCGGCACGGCGCAACAGGTCGGCTCGCTGCACTCGCCTCCACGTTGCGAAAATCCCGCGCCTTCGTTCGCTCGCTCATACGTGTTGCTCCGCTCGCTCACGGCGGCACGGCGCAACAGGTCGGCTCGCTGCACTCGCCTCCACGTTGCGAAAATCCCGCGCCTTCGTTCGCTCGCTCATACGTTCCTAGTCCTCTTCGTTGGGGCGGTAGGATTCGAACCTACGAATGCGAGAACCAAAATCCCGTGACTTACCGCTTGTCGACGCCCCAGGAAAATCCCGGAATGGCTCGTGAATCCCCAAACCCAACACGAGAAGAGGGGTGGATCTAGCAGAGACGGCACGCATTTGTCAAGGCCGCCCATAGTAGTGGTTCGGTGTACAATACTAGCGTGAAGAGATGTCCGGCCTGCACCGCGGCCTGTTGGGACAGCCATCGCCATTGCCCCGGTTGTGGCAATGACGTCTCGGCGGCCCCGACCGAGCCGGGGGATCCGTACGCCGGCACCACGCTGGTCGGCAAGTACCACATCACCGAGCTCATCGGCGTCGGCGCCATGGGACGCGTCTATCGGGCCGACCACCTGCAGCTCGACGCCCAGGTGGCGGTCAAGCTCCTGAACCCCGAGATGGCAGCCGACGCGCAGACCCTCAAGCGCTTCCAGACCGAGGCGCGCGCCGCCTCCCGGCTGCGCCACCCCAACACCATCCAGGTGCACGACTTCGGGCAGTCCGACGCCGGGGTCCTGTTCCTGGTGATGGAGTTTCTGCGCGGGCGCAACCTGGCACAGATCATTGCCGACGAGCCGCCGCTGTCGCCGCCGCGCCTGGTCGACCTGCTCGGGCAGGCGCTGGCGGCGCTCGACGAGGCGCACGCGGCCGGCGTCGTGCACCGCGACTTCAAGCCGGAGAACATCTTCGTCGAGACGCTGCGCACCGGCAAAGAGCACGTCAAGGTGCTCGACTTCGGCATCGCCAAGCTGCGCGGCGAGGCGGACGCCAACCTGACCTCGAAGGGCGCCGTCTGCGGCACGCCCGACTACATGAGCCCGGAGCAGATCCGCGGCGAGGAGCTCGACGCCCGCTCGGACGTCTACGCGGCCGGGATCGTCCTGTACGAGGCGATCACCGGGACGCGGCCCTTTGCCAGCGATGGGCCGCTCATCGACGTGCTCATGTCGCATCTGAACCACCCGCCGCAGCCGCCGGCGCAGCGGCGGCCCGACCTGACGATCCCGCGCGCGCTCGAGCTGGTGTGCCTGCGCGCGCTCGACAAGAACCGCGAGAACCGCTTCCGCTCCGCTGCCGAGATGAAGACGGCGATGGAGTCGGCGGTGCGCGGCATGTCGGGCGAGCGCTGCAAGCAGTGCGGCACGCCGCTGCCGGGCACGGCGCGCTTCTGTCCCGAGTGCGGCGCAGTCTTGCGGCCGACGGGATCGTTCGCCACGGTGCAGGCGGCGGTGACCGGAGCCACCGAGACACGCACGGCGCGGCTGCCGCTGCCGCTGGTCGGGCGCGAAGACGTGCTCGGCCGGCTCGAAGGGCTGCAAAAGGAGGCGCTGGTCCTGGTCGGCGATCCGGGCGTGGGCAAGACCGCCGTCGTCGAGGCGTGGGTGGCGCGCGAGGAGGGGCGCTTCGCCAAGGTGGTCGTGGCCGGCGCCGATCCGTCGGGGGCGACGACGCCGTGGTACCCGATCCGGCGCGCGCTGACGCAGCTGTTGTCGCTGTCGGAGCGGCCGCTGCGCGAGGAGATCGAGCGCGCCAGCAGCGAGCGCCCCCAGGATCGCACGGGCCTGGGCGAGCTGTTCGGCTTCGGTGGCGCGGCGTCGAAGCTGCCGCTCGACGTGCGGCGGCGCGAGTGCACGGCGGCGGCCCTGCAGTCGCTCCGGCGTGCCGATGCGACGCTGGTGTTCGAGGACGTCGATCGCTACGACGCGCCGTCGCGGCAGATCCTGGGCGAGCTCATCGTGCAGCCGGGCGCAGCGACGGTGCTGGCGACCACGACGCGCGCCGAGACCCTCGACGTAGAGGTCGAGATCGTGCGCCTGCCGCCGCTCGATCCGATGGCGCTCACCGACCTGTCGCTGCCGCCGGGCGTCGCCGACCGGACGGACGGAAATCCGCTCGCCATCGTCGACGAGCTGCGCGCGCTGGCGGGCGTAAAGCTGAGCGAGCCGGCGCAGGCGCTGCTCGAGGCGGTGGTGGTCGCGGGCGGCGACGTGGCGACGCCGGTCCTGGCGCAGGCGGCCGGGCTGACCGACGTGGGGCGGGCGCTGGCGGAGCTGACGCTGCACGGGTTCATTCGCGCCACGCAGAAGAGCCTGGAGATGCCGTCGCAGACGCTCAGGCAGCGCATCTACGACTCGCTGCCTGCCGAGCGGCAGAAGAAGCTGCACGCGGCGTTGGCGTCGCTCTTGGAGACGCGCGGCGCCGAGCCGGTGGTCGTGGCGTACCATGCCTATCGCGCCGTCGAGACCTCGCGCGTGGCGTTGCTCGAGCGCGCTGGCGACGCTGCGCGTCAGGGGTTCGACGACGACGCGGCGCTGCGTTGGTACCGGGCGGCGCTCGAGCGCGGCCGGCAGGCGCTCGGCGAGGGCGCGGGCGACGAGGCGACCCAGATCCGCCTGGCGCTCAAGCTGGCGCTGGTGCTGCGCTACCGCGGCGACGTGGTGGCGTCGGAGACGGTGCTGCGCGAGGCGCTCGAGCTGGCGGCGGCGCGCGGCGATCGCTGGGCCGAGGTGCAGGCGCGGCGCGGCCTGGCGCGGCTGGCGTCGCAGTGGCAGAACCTCGACGGCGCGCGCGAGCACCTGACGCTGGCGCTGCAGGCCTCGCTCGCGGGGGGCGACGCGGTGACGCTGGCCGAGCTGTACCTCGAGCTGTCCGACATCCTGGTGCGGCAGGGCGACCAGGCCACGGCGGAGCGCGAGCTGTGGGAAGGGCTGATGCTGGTCACAGCCGGCGACGGGCCGGAGGCCGATCGAGGGCCGGAACCGATCTGGCGCCTGTTGCTGGCGCTCGGCGAGCTGGCGCGCGCCGCCGGCGACTGCCCGGGCGGGCACTCGTACGGGCTGCACGCGCTCCGTCACGCCGAGCGAGTCGACAGCCCGGTCGGTCGCGGGCGCGCACATAGGTTCCTGGCCGAGCTCGACGATCTGCTGGGCCACACCCGCGACGCCGTCGAGCATCGGCGCCTCGCCGTCGAGGAGCTGCGCCGCGTCGGCGATCGACGCACCACGGCGGAGCTGCTCATCGCGCTCGCCGACCCCGAGGGCGCCAGCGCCGTCGAGGCCAAGGCGTGGCTCGCCGAAGCGGACGTGCTCGCTGCCGAGGTCGGATGGCAGGAGGGCGTCGACCGCTCGCGCGCGCAGCTGGCGCGCCTTCCGTGACGGTGACGCCGGCCACTGCTTCGCCTTGAAGCCGGGCGCGTTGGCGCTTACGCTTACATCTGACTCAGGAGACCCAAACGCATGTGCGGAATCGTCGGCTACGTCGGGGCCAAGGAGTGCGACGCCGATCCTCATCGAGGGGCTGCGCCGGCTCGAGTACCGCGGCTACGACTCGGCGGGCGTCGCGGTGCTGGACCCGACGCGCGACGGGCTGAGCATCTCGCGGGTGGTGCGCTGCCGCGGCAAGCTGGCGAACGCTCGAGGACATGCTGCGCGAGGAGCCAGCCGCCGGGCACGCGTCGGCATCGGCCACACGCGCTGGGCGACGCACGGCCGGCCCAGCGACGAGAACGCGCACCCGCACAAGGTCGGGCCGGTCTCGCGTCGTCCACAACGGCATCATCGAGAACCACGTCGCGCTGCGCGCGCGAGCTCGAGGCCGCGGGGCGCGCAGTTCTCGTCGCGAGACCGACACCGAGATCGTCGCGCACCTGGTCGACGAGCGCAGCTCGACGGCGGCGCGCGCGACCTGCGCCGACGCGGTGCGCGCGCGCGCTCGCGCAGGTGCGCGGGCGCCTACGCGCATCGTCGTGATGTCCGACAAGCAGCCCGGACGACGATCGTCGCGGCGAAGAACGCGTC
This sequence comes from uncultured delta proteobacterium, assembly GCA_963816965.1. GTDB lineage: Bacteria > Myxococcota_A > Polyangia > Palsa-1104 > Palsa-1104 > JAQBQH01. The sequence goes on along the minus strand of CAWFMP010000003.1, from coordinate 664,697 downwards.
GCCGCTGGTCGTCGGCCTCGGCGAGGGCGAGAACTTCGTCGCGTCCGACGTCGCCGGCGATCCTCGCAGCACACGCGCGAGGTGATCTTCCTCGAGGAGGGCGAGATCGTCGCGGTCACGCGCAGACGGCGTCGACGATCACCGACCTCGAGGGCAAGCCGCTCGAGCGCGAGCCGCAAGACGCATCACGTGGACGCGCGGTGCAGGCGGAGAAGGGCGGCTATCAAGCACTTCATGCTCAAGGAGATCCACGAGCAGCCGCGCGCGGTCGACCGACACGCTGCGCGGGCGCGTCGATCGTCGAGCGCGACGACGTCGTTCCTCGACGGCATCGAGCTCGACGTCGACGAAGATCAAGCGGGTCGTGTTCATCGCCTGCGGCACCTCGTACCACGCGGCGCTGGTCGGCGAGTTCCTGATCGAGCAGCTCGCGCGCATCCCGGTCGAGGTCGAGCTCGCGACGCGAGTTCCGCTACCGCGATCCGATCATCGGCCCGGGCGACCTGCGTCGTCGCGATCACGCCAGTCGGGCGAGACGGCCGACACGCTGGCGGCGGTCAAGGAGGCGAAGCGGCAGCGGCGCGCACGTGCTGGCGATCGCCAACGTGCGTCGACTCGTCGATCCCGCGCGCCTCGCCGACGACGCGTTCTACACGCACGCGGGCCCGGAGATCGGCGTCGCGTCGACCAAGGCTTCACGACGCAGCTCGTGGCGCTGGTGCTGCTCGCGATCTACCTCGGCCGGCGCACCGGCGACGCTCGAGCGACGAGCGCGCGCGGCGACGCTCCTCGAGCGAGCTCGCTGACGCATCCCGCACAAGATGACGCGACGTCGTCGAGGCTGGCGCCGCAGATCCAGGTGCATCGCGCGCGCGCTACGGGCAGCGCGCGCGACTTTCTCTTCCTCGGCCGCGGCACCAGCTACCCGATCGCGCTCGAGGGCGCGCTCAAGCTCAAGGAGATTTCGTACATCCACGCCGAGGGCTACGCCGCCGGCGAGATGAAGCACGGGCCGATCGCGCTCATCGACGAGCAGCATGCCGGTGGTCGTGCTCGCGCCGCAGGGGCCCGGGCTACGAGAAGGTCGATGTCGAACCTCGCAGGAGGTGCGCGCGCGCGAGGGCAAGATCATCGCGGTCGCGACCACGGGCGACGACGAGATCGGCGGCGCAGCGCCGACGACGTGCATCCTCGATCCCCGACACGCGCGCCGCGAGCTGCAGCCGCTCCTCACGGTGCTGCCGCTGCAGCTGCTCGCGCTACTACGTCGCCGACCTCAAGGGCACCGACGTCGACCAGCCGCGCAACCTCGCGAAGACCGTCACCGTCGAGTAGTCTTTATGGCGATGCAGGGCTACGTCTCAGCGCGAACGCGGGCGCAGCTGGTCGACGTGCTGTTGGCCGCGCAGATTGCGCTCTACGCGCTGCGCGTCGCCGGCGCCGTGGTCATCGGCGTGGCGCCGCACGGCGAGCTCGGGCGCACGCTGGCCCGGGGCGCGCGGCTGTCGCAGCCGTTCCTGCTCGTCCTGTTCGTCGCCACCGCGGCCGCGCTGTTCTGGTGGCTCGATCGGGCGAAGCGCAATCTTGGGGCGCTGGGCGTGGACCAACGGGTCCAGCTGCTCGCCCTGCCGCAGGTCGTGCGCCACGTCTGGCTGGCGAGCGATCCGACGCCGCCCGGTCGGCAGTGGCTGCTGGTCGGCTGGTGGCCGATGCTGATCTTCGGCCTGCTCGGTGTCTTGCCGCCGGTGCTCGAAGCGGCGCTGCTATTGACGTCGGCGGGCTGCCTGGTCGCCATCGTGCGCGACGCGCAGCGCCGGCAGGACGAGCAGTTTCTCGATCAGGAGCGCCGGCGCGCGGTCCCGCTGCCGACCGGCGAAGCCCTACGCTAGGCGAGGAAGGATGAAGCCTTGATGACGTACCCTCAGTCCATGGAAGACTATGTTTCGGCGCGCGGCCGTTCGATCGCCATCACGGTGCTGGTGATTGTGCAGCTCGTGATGGTGGCGTTGGCCACGGCGTCGTGGGGCCTGGCGGTCAGCCAGCTCGGCGGCGAGATGGGCGGCGCCGTGGCGTCGTTCGGCGCGGCGGCCGCGTTCGATGCGCTCGACTCCCTCCTCTTCCTCGCGGCGACGATCGTATTCCTGACGTGGGTGTATCGCGCGATCGCGAACCTGCCTGCGCTCGGGTCGATGAGCTGCATCTTCACGCCGTCGGGCGCGGTGTGGAGCTACTTCATTCCCTTCGTGAACCTGGTGCGCGGGCACCAGGTGATGGCGACGATCTGGCGCGAGAGCCAGCCGCCGGCGGTGAACGGCAACGGCTTCTACCTGCCGCGCTCGGCGGCCATCGTGAACTGGTGGTGGGGGCTGTATCTGGTCTCCTGCGTGGTGGGGGTCGTCGCGTCGAATACGCAGCCGTTCGGCGTCGAAGCGCTGCGCTCGATGGGATCGACGCAAGTGGTGCTGCACCTCGTGAAGCTGGTGACGGCGGTCCTGTTCCTGCTCATGATCCGCGGCGCGCAGGCGCGGCAGGACGAGCAGTGGCAGGACCTCGAGCGGCGGCGCAACGTTCCCCAGCCTTCGGCGGAAGCGCTCCGCTAGATGGGCCTCGTGACGATTCCAATCCTTCCAAGCCCACAGCTCGATGAGACAACCGGGTTCTACGGGCTGCTCGGGTTTGCCGAGCAGAGGCGCTTCCCCGGAGAGTACCTGACGATGGCCCGGCCCGATGGCTTGGAGCTTCACTTCTGGTTCAAGAAGGACCTGGTTGCCGCGCAGAACGATGTCGCCTGCTACGTCAGGTTCGAGACGGCGGCGGAAGCGCGTGCGCTCTACGAGGCGTGGTCGAAGCTCGGGCTCGGCAAGGGCTCGCTGCGCGAGCCGGTCGAGACGGACTACGGGCTGCTCGAATTTGCGCTGCTCGACCCCCACCGCAACCTGGTTCGGGTCGGGGGAAGGCTCCCGGCAGGCTAGTTCGAGATCGGGCCCTGGTAGCCGCCGCCCGAGGTCATCGGCGACGGGGAGCGCTCGGGGGCGGTCGCGCTGCCGGCGGGCGGGGTCGCCAGCGGCGCCTGGTGCGCGACGGCGGCGGCGAGCGCGGCGTCGTGGCAGAGACGCTCGACCGCGCCGGCTGGCTGCGACTCTTCGCGCACGAGGCCGCGAGTGGCCGAGATCACCTGCAGGCGGTCGCCGCCCGGCTCGAGGGTGATCACGGCCTGGACCGGCGCTGTCGCATCGACGATGGCGCCGGCCCGTTGGGCCGCGTCGATGCAGCGCTGCCGCTCGGCGGCGCCGGCGCCGACCCCCTGGAGCTCCAGCGCCACCCGCGCATCGCGGGCGCTGGCGGCGCAGCCGGCGGCGGCAGCCGCGGCGAAGGCGCAGATCGCGACCAAACGCATGATTGCCACATTTTACCGCATCCGCTAGCGTTCGGCGCATGTCCAAGCTCACCCACTTCGACGACGCCGGCGAGGCGCACATGGTCGACGTCGGCGACAAGCCGGAGTCCGAGCGGGTCGCCATCGCCGCCGGTGCCGTCGAGATGCAGCGCGCCACGCTCGACGCCATCGGCGCCGGCATCATGGGCAAGGGTGACGTCCTCGGCATCGCCCGCATCGCCGCCATCGCCGGGCTCAAGCGCACCAGCGAGCTCATCCCGCTGTGCCATCCGGTGCGCGTCACCGGCGTCGACGTCTCGCTCGCCGCCCGAGACGACGGGGAGCGGCCGCGCATCGAAATCCTGGCCACGGTGCGCGCGTTCGACCGCACCGGGGTCGAGATGGAGGCGCTGACCGCGGTGGCCGTGGCGGCCTTGACGGTGTACGACATGTGCAAGGCGGTCGATCGCGGCATGCGCATCGTCGACGTTCGACTGGTCGAGAAACGTGGCGGAAAATCAGGAACCTGGACGCGCGACGAATGACGTAGAATCCCCGAACCTGGGAGCCAACAACATGCAAGCTGCGCAGAAACTGGAAGCTTCGCCGGCACCGCAGTCGACCGCACGCCCCGAGCTCGACAAGACGCTCGAGACGCTGCGCGCGCACGCCACCGAGTGGGCGCGCTCGCCGATCGCGGAGCGCATCGCGCTGGCCAAGCAGATGCTCGACGGCTACGTCGAGGTCGCCGAAGCCAGCGTGCTGGCAGGGTGCCACGCCAAGGGGATCGATCCCAGCTCTCCGCTGGCGTCGGAGGAGTGGTTCGCCGGGCCGACCATCGTCATCCGCAACCTGCGGCTGCTGATCGAGACGCTCGAGCGCCTGCAGGCTGGGCGGCCGCCGTTCGATCCGGCCAAGGTGCGCACCCGCCCCGACGGGCGCGTCACCGTCGAGGTGTTTCCTTCGAGCGGCCTCGACAAGATGCTCTTCGCCGGCTTTACGGCCGAGGTGTGGCTGCAGCCGGGGACCAAGGCGCAGGAGGTGACCGACCGGGCGGCGGCGCACTACCGTGTGCCGGCCGAAAAGCGCGAGGGCAAGGTGTCGCTGGTGCTCGGCGCCGGCAACGTGGCGTCGATCCCGCCCACCGACGCCATCTACAAGATGTTCGTCGAGGGCAAGGTCTGCCTCCTCAAGATGAACCCGGTCAACGCGCACGTGGGGCCGTTCATCGAGCGGGCGTTCAAGGACGCCGTCGGCGCGCGGGCTGGTCGCGGTCTGCTACGGCGGCGCCGACGTCGGCTCGTACCTGGTCGAGCACCCGCTGGTCGACGAGATCCACATCACCGGCTCGGACAAGACCCACGACCTCATGGTCTGGGGCGCGCCGGGGCCGGAGCGCGAGGCGCGCAAGGCGCGCAAGGAGCCGCTGCTCAAGAAGGAGATCACCTCCGAGCTGGGCAACGTCTCGCCGGTGATCGTGGTGCCGGGGCCGTACAGCGACGCCGAGCTGGCCTTTCAGGGCGAGAGCATCACCTCGGCGATCGCCAACAACGCCTCGTTCAACTGCAACTCCGCCAAGCTGCTGGTGGCGCCCAAGGGCTGGGACAAGGCGCGACAAGCTCAAGCAGGCGATCGCCGATGCGCTCGGCAAGGTGCCGCTGCGCAAGGCCTACTACCCGGGCGCCGAGCAGCGCTGGAACGAGCTGGTCGCAGTCGCACCAGAAGGTCAAGCGCATCGGCGAGGCCGATCCCGGGGACGCTGCCGTGGGCCATCCTCGAGGACATCGATCCGGCCGGCACCGACAAGGTCTTTTCGATGGAGCCGTGGTGCTCGGTGCTGAGCGAGACGGCTATCGGCTCGGCCGATCCGGTCGCGTTCCTCGACGAGGCGGTCGCCTTCTGCAACGACAAGGTGTGGGGGACGCTGTCGGCGACGATCATCGTGCACCCGGCGACGATGAAGGATCCCAAGTTCGTCGAGGCGCTCGACCGCGCGGTGCAGAAGCTGCGCTACGGCACCGTGTGCATCAACCACTGGCCGGCGCTCGGCTTCGCCTTCGGCACCACGCCGTGGGGCGGGCATCCGTCGGCGACGCTGGAGAACATCCAGTCGGGCAAGGGGTGGGTGCACAACACGTTCATGCTCGAGGACATCGAGAAGTGCGTCATCCGCGGGCCGCTGGTGGTCAAGCCCAAGCCGACGTGGTTCGCCAATCATCGCACCGCGGCCGCCATCGGGCGGAAGCTGGTGCGGATGGAGGCGCAGCCGTCGTTCTTCAAGCTGCCGGGGCTCATCATGCAGGCGCTGCGCGGCTGATCCCGGCGACCCACATTCAAGGGTGAGATGAAGGAAGTACACGACAAGATCGTCATCATCGGCTCGGGGCCGGCGGGGCTGACCGCGGCCATCTACGCCGCGCGCGCCGCCCTGCCCCCGCTCCTGATCGAGGGGCTCGTCAAAGGCGGGCCGCCGGGCGGGCAGCTCATGATCACCACCGAGGTCGAGAACTACCCCGGCTTCCCCAAGGGCATCCTCGGGCCCGACCTGATGCAGCACTTCCGCGCGCAGGCGGAGCGCTTCGGCACCAAGTTCCTCACCGGCGACGTCGAGAAGGTCGACCTCGGCAAGCGGCCGTTCACCCTCGAGGTGGCGGGCATCGAGGAGTACCGCGTCACCGCCGAGGCGCTCATCATCGCCACCGGCGCGCAGGCCAAGTGGCTCGGCCTGCCGTCGGAGAAGCGGCTCGCCGGCTACGGCGTCTCCGCGTGCGCCACCTGCGACGGCTTCTTCTTCCGCGAGCAGCACGTGCTGGTCGTCGGCGGCGGCGACACGGCGATGGAGGAGGCGACCTACCTCACCAAGCTCGCCAGCAAGGTCACGCTCGTGCACCGGCGCGACGAGTTCCGCGCCTCGGCAGATCATGCGTCGAGCGCGCGCAAGGACAACCCGAAGATCGACTGGCTGCTCAACACCGCGGTCGAGGAGATCCTGGGCGAGCCGGGCAAGGGCGGCGTCACGGGCGCGCGCGTGCGGAACCTCAAGACCGGCGCCGTCGAGGACATCGCCTGCCAACGGCGTGTTCGTGGCCATCGGGCACCAGCCGAACACCGATCTGTTCAAGGGCCAGCTCGACATGGACGACAACGGCTACCTGCTGCTGCCGGGGACGCGGGCGGCGCAGACGGCGACCAAGATCCCGGGCGTGTTCGCCGCCGGCGACGTCGCCGACCACGTCTACCGCCAGGCGGTCGCCGGCGGCGGGCACCGGCTGCATGGCCGCCATCGACGCCGAGCGATTCTTGTCGCATTAGCCGATCGCCTATAAAATAGAGGCGACGATGACGCCTGCCGAAGCGGTCGACCTGCTCGGCAAGATCAACTTCTTCGCCGGACTGCCGGCAGCCTATCTGCGCCGCATCGCCGACATCGGCAGCGAAGAAGAGCACAAGGGCGCGACCACGATCTTCCAGGAGGGCGACAAGGGCGACAAGTTCTACCTCATCCTCGACGGGGCGGTGCGCATCTCGCGCATGGTGCCGGGCATGGGCGAGGAGGCGCTGGCGGTGCTCAAGGCCGGCGCCTACTTCGGCGAGATGGCGCTCATCGACGACTTCCCGCGCTCGGCGCACGCCATCGTGCACGAGAAGTGCCGGCTGTTCGTGATTCGCAAGGAAGACCTCGAGGACCTGCTGTTCGTCGACCGCGACCTGGCCTACGAGCTGCTGTGGAACTTCGTGCGCACGCTCTCGGGGCGCCTGCGCGAGACGAACGACAAGATGACCTTCCTGTCGGTGACCAATAAGTTCTGACTTCGAGCGCGAGGTCCTGCGCATCAACGAGCGCTGGATCCGCGAAGTGGTCGAGCGCTTCGGGGTGTGCCCGTTCGCCGCGCCGGCGATGAAGGCGGGGGCGGTGGCGCGGCGCGTTCTTTGCGACCCGGGTGGTGCCCGCGCTGCCGTCGACGAATTGGCGGGCGACGAGAAGATCGAGGTGGCGCTCCTGATCTTCCCCACGGTGACGATGGACGCCGCGGCGTTCGACGCCTGGTGCGCGCCGCTGCGGACGGCGAACCCGGCGTTCGTGGCGGCGGTGTTTCACCCCCAATCTCCGTACGAGCTGGCGACGCCGGCGCAGGCGGTAGGCTTCTTCCGGCGCGCGCCCGATCCGACCCTGCAGCTGGTGCGCGCGTCCGTGCTCCAGCAGGTGCGCGGCTTCGACGGCAAGTTCCACTTCGATTTTTCGGCGGCGGCGTGGGCCGAGCTGAAGAAGCGCGAGCAGCGGCTGCCGACCTCCGAGCGGATCGCGCGCGACAACCACGCGCTCCTGGTGCGCGAAGGGATCTCGACGCTGCAGGCGATTTATGATGACATCCGCGCCGATCGCGACCGATCGTACGCGCTCAAGTGAGCGAGTGGAGGCGATGATGGCGCAGCATCCATGGTTCTCGAGCGCGCTCGGGTGGCGGGAGAAGCTCGACGACGCGCTCGCGGAAGCGAGCGGCGCCGGCAAGCGGCTGATGCTCGTGGTCGGGCGGGCGACCTGCGCCGGCACGCGCGCGCTGGTCGAGCGCACGCTGGCCAAGGAGGAGCTCGAAGAGTTCGTGCGCGGCAAGTTCGTGCTGGTCGCCGCCGACGCCGACGCGTTGGAGCCGCGCGTGCGCGAGCTCTTCGACGCGCTGCCGGTCAAGGCCCCGACGCCGGTCATCGTCTACCTCGCCGTCGACGGGCACGTGCTGGCCTCGACCGCGGGCGGGCGGCCGCCGGCGGTGCTGCTCAACGACATGCTCGGCGCCACCTCGCGTAAATAGCGGGGCCGGGGAGCCGGAGCGAGCGAGCTTCGGCGCGTTGGGGAGGAGATGCGGCGCAGCGATCCGCCTGGGCGCAGCTGCGCTCGTTGGCGGCAAGATCTGAAGAGGGGCGCGGCTTGGCGCAGCGCCCGGCGAGTGCTTCGGCCGAGCTCTAGTGGATCTTGAAGTAGAGCAGGAACGAGATGAGCAGCGAGTAGATGACCAGCGACTCGATCAGCGCCAGGCCGAGGATCATCGGGGTGAAGATCTTGTCCGATGCACCCGGGTTGCGGGCGATGCCGTCGAGCGCCGCCGCCGCCGCCTTGCCCTGGCCGAGGCCGCCGCCGAAGGCCGCGATGCCGATGCCCAGGCCGGCCGCCAGGCCGAGGTACTTGTCGCGATCGTTGAACGCCATCGCGTTGGCGCCACCCGCCTCCTGGGCGAAGGCCATCGCCGTCACCAGCATGGTGAACAGCGCGGCGCCGAGCGACATCACAGTCTTGCCGAACGTTTTCATCTCATCTCCTCCGCAACATTGGTGTCTCAAAAATCAATGCTGGCTCGCGTGGTCGGCCTCGTGATGCTCGGGCTCCACGGCACCTTGAATGTAGACCATCGCCAATAGGCAGAAGACCATCGTCTGGATGATCACCACCAGCACGCCGAGAATCAAAAACGGCACCGGCACCAACAACGGCACCAGCGAGAAGAACACCGCCACGACCTTGTGATCGGCGGCCATGTTGCCGAGCAGGCGCAGCGACAGCGACAGCGGCCGCGCCAGGTGGCTGATGAGCTCGATCGGGATCATCAGCGGCGCCAGGTAGAGCGGCGCGTGGCCGAGGAACTTCTTGAAGTAGCCGAAGCCGTTGTCCATGACGCCGTAGACGTGGGTCATGACGAACACGATCAGCGCCAGCCCGAGGTTGGTCTTGAGCGTCGCCGTGGGCGGCGCGAAGCCGGGGATGAGCGCGAACAGGTTCGAGAAGAAGATGAAGAAGGCGAGCGTGCCGACGAGCGGCAGAAACCGCCGCGCGTTCTGTTCGCCCATGACGCCGTTGGCGACGCTCATGACGGCGTCGGTGAACATCTCGAACAGGTTGCGCAGCGTCAGCTTGCCGGGCGGCACGATCGCGTCGCGCCCGCCGCCGGCGGTCGACGCGCGGAAGGCGAGCGCGCCGATGCTGACGAAGATGAGCACGCAGAACACCGCGAGCACGTGCGTGAGCGAGAACGCCGACGGGAACATCTCGACGCCCAGGTTCGAGCGGCCGAGGTAGTGCTTCGCGAACAGCTCCAGGTGGCGAACCCCCGGCAGGAGGTCGAACCAGGTGGTCTCCTCACCCATGAGTCTCCTCGTGTTCGCCGTCCTCGGCAGGCCGCGCGAACTGCTGCTTGACGGCGACGATGATGATGGCGAACGGCATGACCGAGATGCCGATGGTGAACGCCACCGGCTCGACGTGTAGGTAACGGAAGGCGACGAAGATGAACGCGATGATCACGCCCAGCTTGAGGTTGAACAGGAGCACCGTCAGCGAAGGCTTCTTCTGCAGCACGGCACCGAGCTTCTGCGCGGCGCGGCGGAGCAGCACCGCGTTGGCGGTCATGAGACCGGCGCCGACGGCGATCGAGAAGGCAGTGTGCAGCCCGAAGAGCAGCATGCCACCGGCCAGAAGGACGGCCGACAAGAGGCAGGTCCACTTCTCGACGGCGATGAGGTGCTTTAGACCCACTAACGTTCTTCCTCTCGTAGCGCTTTCTTGCTCACTCTATAAAGCTCACGGAAACCCGACGCCAGCCCGAGCACGATACCGACGAGCGTCAGCCAGGGATCGGTGTGCCAGCGATGATCGGCCCAGCGGCCGGCGAGGAGCCCCATGCAGACGGCTACTCCGAAGAAGATCCCGACGTAGCTGTAGCTTCCCAGCGCCTGGATCATCTTTTTGTCGATGAGTCTGCTCCCACTTCTCCGTTGGCGTGCGTGCTCTTAACACGCCGTGTCGTCGTGGTCAACGGCTTTACGGCGCGTGCCCGGCAGGCCGTGACGGCCACCTGGAAGTCCTCGGTCTTCAAGGCCGGAGTCTCGGGGTGGGCGTCGAACTGCGCGACCGCCTCGTCGCATCGGCCGAGGCGAGCCCAGGCCAGCGCCTCGAGCGCGTAGGCGGCGTGGATCTCCTCGGTGTGGTCGAAGGTGGCGGCCCGGTGGAAGCAGGCGGCGGCTTCGGCGTCGCGGCCCTGGGAGAGGCGCACGGTGCCGAGGGCGCGCCAGGCCCAGGCGTCGTCGGGGGTCTCGGCGACCATGGCCGAGTAGAGCGCTTCGTCGTCGTGCCAGGTGGCGATCGATCGCTGCGCGCCGGCGGCGAAGAGCACCGCGGCGACGGTGGCGACGGCGACCCGCGCGCGGGTCGGCAGGCGGCGCGTCGCCCGCTCGGCGGCGAGGAGCAGGCCGGGCAGGCCCACATAGAGCCAGCGGCCGAGCCCGGGCCACGGGTAGTCGAGGGCGGCGATCGTCGCCGTCGGGGCGATGGCACCGAGCCACCAGCCCAGGGCGAGCGCGGCCACCCAGCGACGGCGCGCGGCGAGCGCCAGCGCGGCGCCGGCGAGCGCGGCGCCGGCGAGCGCCCAGGTCGCGCGCGCGTGCGGGGTCAGCGACGCGATCCAGGTCGACAGCTCGATCGGCGCCCGACGCCAGGGCAAAAGAGCAGCGACGGTGGCGCGGGCCCAGACCGGGCCCAGCGTGGCCACGGCGGCCGCGGGGTGCGACGGCACGGCGCCGTGCCCGAGCGCGAAGCCGCGCAGCGCCGCGTAGGCGATGGTGGCCAGCGCGGCGGCGACGAGCGCCCGCGCCCGCCCGCCGGCGGCGAGCGCGACCGCCAGGGGGACGAAGACGACGCCGGTCTCCTTGCCGAGCATCGCCGCCAACAGCGCCACCGCCATGGCGAGCCATCGCTGCGTGCAGGCGGCCCACAGCGCCAAGGCGCCCGCGCCGAGCGCCAGCATCTCCGAGCGGCCGTTGATCCAGGCCACCGCTTCGGCGTTCGCCGGGTGCAGCGCGAAGAGCAGCGCCAAAAGCGCGGCGGCGCGCGGGTCGCCGATGATGCGCGTCAGGGCGAGGAAGAGCGCCAGCGTCGCCAGCACGTGCAGGAGCACGTTGGTGGCGTGATAACCGGCGGCGCGCGTATGCCACAGCTGCCAGTCGACGGCGAGGGTGGCCAGCGCCAGCGGGCGATAGGTCGAGATCGCGGTCTCGGGTTGATCGGCCGACCACATCGCGTGGTGCAAAAAGACGTCGACCACGGCGCGCGCGTGGTGCAGCCGATCCGAGCGCAGGATGTCGTACTGATCGTCCCAGACGAAGCCGTTGCCCACGGCCGGAGCCCATACCGCCGCCGTCGCCAGCGCGAGGAAGAGCGCGAGCGCGCCGGCGCGGCTGCTAGAGCGCGGCGAAGGCGCGGCGGGCGGCTTCGAGGGTGCGTTCGATGGCTCGTCCGTCATGGGCCAGGGAGACGAAGGCCGCCTCGAACTGCGACGGCGCGAGGTAGACGCCGGCATCGAGCATGGCGTGGAAGAACTTGCCGAAGCGCGCGCTGTCGGCCTGCTTGGCCGTCGCGTAGTCGGTGACGGCCCCGTCGGTGAAGAAGCCGGTGAACATCGAGCCGACCCGGTTCGCCGTCAGCGCCACGCCGTGCTCGCGGGCGATGTCGCCCAGGCCGTCGACGAGCGTGGCCGACGCCCGCTCGAGCGCGTCGTAGACGCCGTCGCGGCCGAGCAGCTCGAGCATCTTGTGTCCGGCGGCGACGGCGAGCGGGTTGCCCGACAGGGTGCCGGCCTGGTACACGGGGCCGAGCGGCGCGACCACGCTCATGATCTCGCGCGGCCGCCGTAGGCGCCGACGGGCAGGCCGCCGCCGACGATCTTGCCGAGCGTGGTCAGGTCGGGCGTGACCCCGTAGAGCGCCTGCGCGCCGCCGAAGGCGACGCGGAAGCCGGTCATGACCTCGTCGAAGATGAGCACCGTCTTCGTCGGCGCGCGTCAGCGCGCGCAGGAACGCCAGGTAGCCGGGGCGCGGCGGGACGCAGCCCATGTTGCCGCAGACCGGCTCGACGATGACCGCGGCGATCTCGCCCTGGTTGGCGGCGAAGGTGGCGCGCATCGCCGCCTCGTCGTTCCACGGCACGATGAGCGTGTCGGCGGCGGTGCCGGGCGTGACGCCGGCCGAGCCGGGGATGCCGAGCGTGGCGACGCCCGAGCCGGCGGCGACGAGCAGCGTGTCGGCGTGCGCCGTGGTAGCCGCCGTCGATCTTGACGATCTTGTCGCGCCGCGTGAAGCCGCGGGCGAGGCGCAGCGCCGCCATCGTCGCCTCGGTGCCCGACGACACCAGGCGCACCATCTCCATCGAGGGCACGGCGCGGCACAGCGCCTCGGCGAAGTCGACCTCGCGCTCGGTCGGCGCGCCGAAGCTGGTGCCGTCGGCGGCGGCGCGGGCGATGGCGTCGAGGATCTCCGGGTGCGCGTGGCCGAGGATGAGCGGACCCCAGGAGCCGACGTAGTCGACGTACTCGTTGCCGTCGACGTCGTAGAGGTAGGGCCCCTTGCCGCGGGCGAAGAAGACCGGCTCGCCGCCGACGCCGCGGAACGCGCGCACCGGCGAGTTCACGCCGCCGGGGATGAGCTCCTTGGCGCGCTCGAACAGCTCGTGGGAACGCCCGCGTCGCGACGCCGTCATCGGCTACTCTTCGCCTTCGCCTCGTCGCCTTCGCCGCCGTCATCGTCATCGGTGTGCGTCTTGACCTGGATGGTGTCGTCGTCGTCGTCACCCGACAGATCCTCCTCGCCCTCGATGACCTCGATCGGCGCCGCCTGCACCTCGCCCGCTTCGTCCTCGCGCTCGGCGAGCGACTCGACGGCGACCACGTTCTCGCCCTCGTCGACGCGCATCAGGCGCACGCCCTGGGTGTTGCGGCCCAAGGTCGGGATGTCCTTGACCGGGATGCGGATGACCTTGCCGGCGTCGGTGATGAGCATCAGGTCGTCGTCGTCGGTCGACGAGCCGGCGCCGACGACCTTGCCGTTGCGCTCGGTGGTCTTGATCGTGATGACGCCCTTGCCGCCGCGGTTCTTGATCGGGTAGTCGGCGACGGGTGTGCGCTTGCCGTAGCCGTGCTCGCACACCGTGATCAGCGTCGCCGGCGCGTTGCGCGGGAAGGTCTGGCATGCCGACGACGCTCGTCCTTGTCGCGCAGGGTGATGCCGCGCACGCCGCGCGCGGTGCGGCCCATCGCGCCGCACCTTCTCCTCGGGGAAGCGGATCGCGAGCCCCTCGCGGGTGGCCAGCAGCACGTCGTGCTGCCCGTCGGTGAGGCGGACCTCGACGAGGTCGGTCGCCGTCGTCGATGGTGATCGCGATGATGCCGCGAGGCGCGGATGTTCGCGAACGGCGACGAGCTCGGTCTTCTTCACCGTGCCCTTGCGCGTCGCGATGACCACGAACGTGCCCTCGCGCGAACTCGCTTGAACGGCAGCATCGCGACGACCTGCTCGCCGTCGCTGCAGCTCGAGCAAGTTGACGAGCGCCTTGCCGCGCGAGGTGCGCGAGCCCTCGGGCAGCTCGTAGACCTTCTTGTCGTAGACGCGGCCCTTCGACGTGAACAGGAGCAGGTGGTCGTGCGTCGAGGCGACGAACAGCTGGGCGACGAAGTCCTCGTCCTTGGTCGACGCGCCGGTGATGCCGCGCCCGCCGCGCTTCTGCGCGCGGTAGGCGCGTCACCGAGTTGCGCTTGACGTAGCCGCCGTGGGTGACGGTGACGACCATGTCCTCCTCGGCGATCAGCTCCTCGATGGGATCTCGCCCTCGTCGTCGACGATCTGGGTGCGGCGCTCGTCGCCGAACTGGGCGCGGATGGCGGCGAGCTCGTCGATGATCACCTCCATGAGCTTGCTGTCGTCGAGGCCAGGATCGCCTCCAGGTGGTCGATGGTGGCGCACAGCTCGCTGTACTCGTCGTCGAGCTTCTCGCGCTCGAGGCCGGTCAGGCGCTGCAGGCGCATGTCGAGGATCGCCTGCGCCTGGCGCTCGGTGAGCGCGTAGTCGCCCTGCTCGGTGCGGCGCGCGATCTCCTCCTCGGGGCGGCCGGCGCGGCGAGGAACTCCGTCGAGCCCGGCGAGCGGCTCGGCCATCAGGTTCTGCCTTGGCCTCGTCGGTGTCGCTCGCGGCGCGGATGATCTCGATGACGCGATCGATGTTGTCGACCGCGATGACCAGGCCCTCGACGATCTCGCGGCGCGCGCGCGCCTCGCGCAGCTCGAACAGCGTGCGCCGCGTGACGACCTCGCGGCGGTGGTCGACGAAGTGCGACAGCGCGTCCTTGAGCGACAGCAGCACCGGCCGCCCGTCGACGATCGCGAGCATGTTCACGCCGAACGACGACTGCAGCTGCGGTGATCTTGTACAGGTTGTTGAGCACGACCGGCCGGCACGGCGTCCTTGCTTGCAGCTCGAAGACGATGCGCATGCCGTTGCGGTTCGACTCGTCGCGGATGTCGCTGATGCCCTCGAGCTGCTTGTCGCTGACCAGCTCGGCGATCTTCTCGATCCAGCGCGCCTTGTTCACCATGTACGGGATCTCGGTGACGATGATCGACGCTGCGGCCCGTGCTTGTCCTCCTCGATCTCGCGCCGCCGCGCATGACGATCGAGCCGCGGCCGGTCTTGTACGCGAGCCGGATGCCCTGGCGGCCGTAGATGAAGCCGCCGGTCGGGAAGTCGGGGCCGGGGATGAGCTTGCATCAGCTCGTCGACCGAGAGCGTCGGCGTCGTCGATCAGCGCGAGCGCGCCGTCGATGATCTCGCCGAGGTTGTGCGGCGGGATGTTGGTCGCCATGCCGACCGCGATGCCGGTGGTGCCGTTGACGAGCAGGTTCGGAACCCTGCGTCGGCAGGACGGTCGGCTCGAGCTCCTTGTCGTCGTAGTTCGGCTGCCAGTCGACCGTCTCCTTGTCGATGTCGGCGAGCAGCTCGGCGCCGAGCCGGGTCATGCGCACTCGGTGTAGCGCATGGCCGCCGGCGGATCGCCGTCGATCGAGCCGAAGTTGCCCTGGCCGTCGACGAGCGTGTAGCGCATCGAGAAGTCCTGCGCCATGCGGACGAGCGCGTCGTAGACCGACGCGTCGCCGTGCGGGTGGTACTTGCCGATGCACGTCGCCGACGATGCGCGCGCACTTCAGGTACGGGCGGTTCCAGGTGTTGTTGAGCTGGTGCTGCGTGAACAGGATGCGGCGATGGACCGGCTTCAGGCCGTCGCGCGACGTCGGGCAGCGCGCGCGCGATGATGACGCTCATCGCGTAGTCCATGAAGGACGACTTCATCTCGTCTTCGATGGCGACGGGCAGCCGCTGGGCGGCGAATGCAGGCGGGGGCGTCTCAGCCATAACGCAGCGTTCTAGCACATTTTGCGCTATGGTCGGTCGCCAACTCACGTAATGGAGGCATCATGCGAAATGTGACGCTCGCCCTCGTGCTCCTCGTCGCCGGCGCGACGGGCGCCAGGGCACAGAAGGGTAAGGATGCGGCAGCGGCAGGGGCCAAGGCGGCGCTCGACAAGTCCGACGAGGCGTTCAACGCCCACGACGCCAAGGCGCTCGGCGCCATGCTCGATAAGGGCTACTTCGGCGAGGGGCCGACCGTGAGCGCGAAGTTCGAGACCCCCGAGGCGATGATGGAGCACCTGACGCAGATGCTGGCCAAGGGCGGCCACATCACGCGCCAGGCGGTGACCATCAAGGCCGACGACGACGGCCGGGCAGCCTGGTACGTCGCCGACTACATCTTCGTCCCGAAGGTGCCGCCGGGCGCGCTGCCGGTGCACCGCAAGATGCGGGAGTCAGGCGTGCTGGTGAAGCGCGGCAAGGAGTGGAAGTTCGCCATGACCCACATGTCGCTCGTGCAGCAGGACGACACCGCCCCCCGGGTCCGCCGTCGACCGCCGCTCCGATGACCAGGTAGCCTCTCCCGTACCTAGCCTCTCCCCGTAGCCGTAGCCGTAGCCGTAGCCGTAGCCGTAGCCGTAGCGAAGGCCAAGGCCGTTCGGTAGCGCCGTGGGGCCGCGGGCGGTCGTCGGAGCCGTCTTGCCGGGACGGGCCCGCTACGCCGGCGGCCTTACAGGCCGGCGGCACGTCCGGGCCCTCGGCTCGTCGCTGGCATCCGCCCTGCGGGCGGAGCGCTCCTCGACGCCCGGCAAGACGGCTCCGACGACCGCCCGCTCTGTGGGCTCTTGGGAACCTCCAGCCAAGCACGACTGCCGAAGCTCAGGCGTCGTCGAGAGCCACCCGCTGCGACCGCTCCGGTTTTTTGGACGAGCACAGAGGCTCCGCGCGCACTGCCCCGCGGGGCGAGCTCCGCAGCACAGGCAAGGGGTTTAATCGAGCACAGCGGTGCGGTGGTGAGGACTGTTTGAGCCCAGCGGTGCGGTGGTGAGGACTGTTCGAGCCCAGCGGGGCAGTGCGCGCGGAGCCGGACGTGGCGCTCTGGCACGCTCCCGATGCGACGCGGTTCCAGGGAACCTGTCGACTCGCTTAGCGCGGGATTTCGTTGCCGGCGGCGATCTCGCGCTTGCGGTAGTCCTCGATCATCCGGATGAACGTCGGCACCAGCTCGGGATCGAACTGCGCTCCGGCGCAGCGCTCGAGCTCGGCGATGGCGACGTCGTGCGGCAGCGCCTTGCGGTAGGAGCGGTCGCTGGTCATCGCGTCGTAGGTGTCGGCGATCGCGACGACGCGCCCGAGCAGCGGGATGTTGTCGCCGATGAGCCCGCGCGGGTAGCCCGAGCCGTCCCAGTTCTCGTGGTGGCACCAGGCGCCGGGGATGAGCTCCGCCATCGACGGGATCGGCTCGAGGATGCGCTTGCCCTTGGCCGGGTGGGTGCGGAACATCGCCACCTCCTCCGGCGTCAGCTTGCCCGGCTTGTTCAGCTTCTCGTAACGGATGCCGATCTTGCCGATGTCGTGCATCAGCCCGGCCTGCACGATGCGCTCGATCTCGTCCTCGCCGAGCGTGAGCCCGCGCGCCGTCAACGAGGAGTAGAACGACACGCGCTCGGAGTGGCCGCGCGTGTACTTGTCCGACTCCTCGAGCGCGTGCGCGAAGCCGATGATGGTGGCGCGGAAGTTGTCGGCGAGCGACTGGTTGAGCGCCGTCAGATCGGCGTTCTTCTGCACCAGGTCTTCGTAGAGCCGCGCGTTCTCGATCGAGACCGCCGCGCGGGTGGCCAGCACCGAGAGCATCTTGCGCTGCCCCTCGGTGAACTTGTAGCCGCGCGTGTACGAGTAGGCGTTGAGCATGCCGATGACGTGATCCTGCACCTTGAGCGGGATCGAGCAGAACGACACCAGCCGCTTGTCCTTGGGCGGCTCGGCGAAGAACTTGAGCGCCTTCAAGCCGTGCGCGAGCAGCGGGCGGTCGGCGCGATAGTGCTCGAGCACCTCGCCGAGGTTGAGCTCGCCGGTGAAGCCGTCGTCGGCCTCGAGCGACAGCTTGCGCGAGCGCTCGAGGAACAGGCCGGTGCGCGGATCCTTGAGCATCAGCGTGGCGACGTCGGCCTGCGCCTCGATGAGCACGGCGTCGAGGATGACGTCGAGCACCTTCTCGAGGGAGAGCGACTGCGCGATCGCCTCGGAGATCTTGTAGAGCGAGAGCGCCTCCTTGAGCAGGATGTTCTCGGCGTGCAGCCGCTGGCGATCGAGGCCGCGCTCGACGACGTGCACGACCTCCTCGATCTTGAACGGCTTGAGGATGTAGTCGTACGCGCCCTTCTTCATGGCCTCGATCGCCGTCTCGACGGTGCCGAAGCCGGTCATGATGACGGTGAGCACGTTGGCCTTGAGCTCGGCGATCTTCTCGAGCAGCTCGAGGCCGCCCATGCCGGGCATCTTCAGATCGCTGATGACGAGGTTGTAGCTGCGCCGCTCGAGCTCGCTGCAGCGCCGCGTCGCCGTCCTCGACCGTGCGGACGACGTAGCCTTCCATGGTCAGGAAGTCAGAGAGGATCTCGCGGATGACCTTTTCGTCGTCCACGACCAACACCCGCGGCGATTCCTCGTGTACCTGATACTCCATGCAGCCTCTCGGGCCCCCCAAGGTCACAATCGGCAGAGACGAACGCAGCTTGAGCGTAGCCTTCCAAGCCCTTGTCGGTCAACGCATTTTCAGGCTGCCGTTTTCGCGACGGCCGCTACATTAATTATGGGAGGGCAGCGAAACTAATAGCCATCCGGGAGAGAGCTGACGCTCTGCGACCAAATACCGCACCCCCCGGGATCGCGGTCGGGTCAGTTCGAGGCGGACTTGGCCTGATCGAATGTCTGCTTCTGCACCTGGTAGTCGCGCTCGAGTCGATCGACGTCCGCCTGCATCTTGTCGGCGTCCATGCGCGACTCGGAGTAGCTCTGCTGCTTCTTCATGTTGTCGGTCTCGAAGTTCACGATGTTGAAGTCGTCCGACGGCTTGATGCCCTTCTGCTGCGCCAACTTGGCCTTCTCCAGCTCGCAGCGCGAATCAGCGGCCGCGTAGTGGTCATCGGCGGCGTCGCGCTGCGCCTTGATCCACTTGCGCTTCTTGTTGAGCCAATCGACCTTGACGTCGGCCGCCTTGACGCCGAGCTCGGCGACGCGGACGTCGTGCATCGACTGGTTCTTGCGGTTGACGTCACCCGAGGTCTCCGCGGTCTTCTGTTGCAGCTTGGCCGTGTCGAGCTGCAGCTTGGCCGCCTTGTAGTCGTTCTCGGCGACCGACAGCTCGTTGTCGATGTTCTTGAGGTCGGCCTCGGCCTTCTGCTTCTCGGTCTGCGCCACGTCTTTTTCCTGCTGCGCCGCCAGCACGCCCTGCTTCTCCTGCACGGTGGCGGTGGCGAGCGAGTTGTCGCTGACGTGGTACTTCGCGCCACCGCCGCCGCATCCGACGGCGAAGAGCGCGCCCAACAGCAACGTCTCACGCATGTGCTGCCTCCTTTTTCAAGCTCGGGAACCACGAGAAGAACACTTTTAGCTGCGTCTTGCGGGCATCGTCGACGTAGTCGAAGTTCGTGCCGCGGTCGATCACTTCCCAGAAGTCCTTGGACTCGACGCGCAGGAGCTCGTCGCAGATCGAGCGCAGCCGCTCGGGCCGCTCGTCCTTCATGTCCTCGAAGATCTGTCGCGCGTAGCGGACGCCGTCGCCCTCCTTGTCCTGGGCGACGAGATAGAACGAGGCGAGCTTGGCCTGCGCCTTGCGCACGCCGCGCAGCGTGTGCTCCTGCGACTGGCTCTCGGCCTCCTTGTCGACCTCGAGCAGCACCTTCAAGATCGCATCGTGCGACGGGCGCGCGCTGCGCATAGGCGCGCTCGCAGAGGCTGGCCAGGTCGTAGGTCGCCGTCTCGGTGACGAAGCCGAGCTCCATCGAGTGCGCGATTTGCGCGTAGTACTTGAAGAAGAAGGCGATCTCGGAGACCCGCGCGGTCAGCCCGGCGTCGAGCATGCGCTCGGCGAGCTGGCGGTACTGGTTGAGCACGATGTAGGCGGTGCGCACGCTCCAGCGCTGCGAGTTGAGCGTCGAGCGCAGGTAGGTGTTGAAGAACTTCACCGCCAACAGGATCGCTTCGCCGTCGTTCGAGGTCATCGCCGCCTCGCCGACGTAGCGGGTGTTGATGGCGATGAGGTGGTTGACGTCGGGCATCTCGCCCAGCGCCTCGTTGTAGATCGACTGGTACTGGCGCAGCACCTTGTACTCGAGCCAGATGTGCTTGCTGGCGATGTCGTCGATCGATTCGGCGGCCAGCGAGACGAAGTCGGGGTTGGCGCGGATGCGCTCGCCGACGGTGAACCACTCGGCGTGCACGGCCTTCTTCTCGGCCAGGTAGGCGACCGCCAGGTCCTTGATGGCGTCGACGGCGCCGGCCGCGATCGCCTTGTCCTTCTGCGAGGCGGCGTTGATGGCGATGTCCGACAGCTGCTCGACGCCGACGAGCGCGCGCTGCTGGCGCTCGCCGAGCGAGCCGGCGAAGCGGCTGCGATCGAGCGCCGAGGCCACCGCCTGCTGCTGGATGCGGCCGACGACCCGATCGGGATCGAGGAAGTCGAACACGTAGGCGAAGTAGGGGACCATGATGAGCAGCGAAGCGGTCACCAGCAGCATCGTGAAGACGACGCTGACCCGGGGCAGAAAGTCGTGGGCGACCGCGATCGAGCACCAGACGGCGTTGATGCAGGCGACCACGAAGAAGCCGAGCACGGCCAGGTTGGTGCGATCGCGGAAGAACATGTCGGCGATGCGCGGCGTGTAGCGGGTGGCGGCCAGCTGGACGACGATCGAGACCACGGTGATGACGATGCCGAGGATCGCGGCCACCACCTGCGCCATGTTGCCGAGCGCGTTCTGCAGCGTGTCGACGTCGAAGTTGAGCAGCAGGCGGATCGGGTTGACGCCTGGGCGCACCAGCGCCCAGTCGATGAAGTAGAAGCCGAGGAAGACGGTGAGCGCGATGCCGCCGAGGAGCAGGAGCGGGTAGAGCAGCGTCCGCGTTCGCGGGTTCGCGTTGCCGGCCAGAGCCATGCGCGCCGCATCATAACACCGGCGCGGGTCGAGCTACCAGGTGCCTTCGAACACGCAGGCCGGGGAGCCGTGGGCGCGGCAGGCACGCTCGGCGATGAAGGTGCGGCTGGCGCCGGTCATCACGCAGGCGCGCTGCAGCCAGGTGCGCAGGGAGTCGCAGTAGCCGGCGTCGACGATGCCGAAGTCGCGCAGCGTGCCGCGCAGCCAGCCCTTGCGGCCTTCGATCTTCCAGTGGCCGGTGGTGTGGGCGCGCTTCCAATGTCCGGCGCCGCGCTCCAACAGCCACAGCGGAGAGGTGAAGCGCAGCGCCGCGCGGTGCATCCAGCTCATCTCGTACTCGGCGGCGGCCCGGCCGAACTGCTCGTGGAAGTCGGGCGGGCCGAACAGCTCGCGTCCGACGTTGAGCGCGGTGACGAACCACTTCGTCGGCAGCCATTTGCCGGTCTCGAGCTCGGGCGGCAGCGTGATGTCGTGGCGCTCGCGCAGCGTCGTGCACACGCGCGCCCAGCCGTCCGCCCCATGGCGCTCGATCACGAACTGGCGCGCGGACTGAAGCGCGGTGGTGTAGCTGAGCGGCTCGGCGGGGCCCGGGGACACGCCGCGATCTTACGCTAGAACGCGACCGCGAGACCGTTTTGCGCAGTACGAACCGGCAGTTTGTGCCACCAAGACGAGCGGTCGCTCGAGACCTGCACGGAGGGGCCGACGACGGGCACGGCGCTCGGTCAGGCGAGTGGATGGCCTGCCCGCGGTCGGGCGGCGGCTGCTCGACTGTCGGTGAGGGGCGAACATGCTACAGTTGCCTTCATGCTCCTCGTCGTCGACGTGGGGAATACCAACACCGTCGTGGGCGCCTTCGATTTGCGCCACGGGCGCGCCGGCGAGCTGCGCGGACATTGGCGCCTGGAGACGCGCGCGCGCCGCACCGCCGACGAGTACGCCGCCACGCTGCACGAGCTGTTCACGCTGGCCGGGCTGCCGTGGCAGATCGAGGGCGGCATGGTGGCGACGGTGGTGCCGCCGGCGCTGTTCGCGGTCGAGAAGTTCTTCGAGCAGCACCTGAAGGTTCGTCCGCTCGTCGTCGGGCCGGGGCTCAAGACCGGAATGCCGATCCTCTACGACAACCCGAAGGAGGTCGGCGCCGATCGCATCGTCAACGCCGTGGCCGCCTACGAGCGCTTCAAGGCGGGCTGCATCATCGTCGACTTCGGCACGGCGACGACGTTCGACCTGGTGACGCCCAAGGGCGAGTACGCGGGGGGCGCCATCGCCACCGGCATCACGACGTCGGCCGACGCCCTCTACGAGAAGGCGGCCAAGCTGCCGCGCGTCGAGCTCGACCCGGCCGCCGTCGGTGATCGGCAAGAACACGGTGGCGTCGATGCAGGCGGGGCTCTTCTACGGCTACGTCGGGCTCACCGACGAGATCGTCACCCGCATGCGCGCCGCCGTCGACTTTCCGTGCGCCGTGGTGGCGACCGGCGGGCTGGCGCCCTTGATCGCGACCGACTCGAAGACGATCGAGCACACCGACGAGATGTTGACGCTGACCGGGCTCGGCCTCTTGTGGGAGCGCAACCGGTAATGGCGCTGGAGCTGTCGCCGCTGGAGACGCTGCCGCCCGCGGTGGAGCGGGCCGTCGGGGCGAAGACGCCGGCGCCGATGAAGATGATGGCCGCGCGCGGGCTGGCGCCGCTGCCGCCCGCCGAGCTGGCGACGGCGCTCTACCAGCTCTCGTTTGCCGACGACGAGGCGCTCAAGTCGGCGGCCTTCAAGACGGCCGCGGAGCTGCCCGAGCGCATCCTGGGCGGCGCGCTCGAGCAGCCGCTCGACGCGCGCGTGCTCGACTTCTACGCGCGGCGGGTCTTCGGCAAGCCGCCGCTGCTCGAGAAGCTGCTGCTCAACAAGGCGACCGCCGACGAGACCTTCCGCCACCTGGCGACGCTGGTCGGCGAGACGGCCCTGGAGATGATCGCCAAGAACGAAGAGCGCCTGTTGCGCCACCCGCCGATCATCGCCGCGCTCTATCTGAACCCGAAGACGCGCATGTCGACGGCGCAGCGCGCGATCGAGCTGGCGGTGCGCAACAACGTGCGCGTCGACGGCATCCCCGCGTTCGACGAGGCGGCGCGCGCGATCCAGCAGTCGGGCGCGCCCGATCCGGAGAAGGCGGCGGCGGAGGACGCGGCGTTCGCCCGCGCGACCGAGGTCGCCGTCGATCAGGCGGCGGCGCTGCAGTTGGTGGCGGTCGACGAGGCCGAGGCGGCGGCACAGGCCGAGGCGGAGGCGCAGGCAGCGGAGGCGGCGGTGGAGGCGCCCGGCGCGCTCGAGGATGAGAAGAAGCAGAAGATCGCGGACCTGTCGCCGGCGGGGAAGATCCGGCTGGCGACGCTGGGCAACGCGTTCGCCCGGGCGGTGCTCATCCGCGACACCAATCGGCTGGTGTCGATGGCTGCGATCCGCTCGCCGGCGGTGACCGACATGGAGGTCATGCGCTACGCCACCAACCGCGGGCTCGACGACGAGATCGTGCGCTACATCGCCAATCAGCGGCAGTGGGTGCGCCTGTACGGCATCAAGGTGGCGCTGTGCAACAACCCGAAGTGCCCGCTGCCGGTGGCGATGCGCTTTCTGCCGCACCTCAACGTGCGCGACTTGAAGGCGCTGGCGCGATCGAAGGGAATTCCCTCGGCGCTGTGCACGGCGGCCAAGCAGATGCTACAGCAACGTAACGCATGAGCGGGCGAGCGTGACATTCGACGAGCGGATCGGGGGCGTCCTGGTGGCGCCGCGGAAGACCTTCGCGGCGCTGGCCGCCGGCGGGGCGCGGCCGAGCGACGTCGCCTGGCTCCTGATCTTGCGGCTCGTGGCCGGCGAGCTCGATCGCTTCGCGCACGTCATCGCGGTCGCGCGGGAGTTCGGCCCCGGCTTCGCGGCGCAGGAGATCCTGATGGTGTCGACCGCGGTGCTGCCCGACGTCATCGGCATCCTCGCCGCGGGCATGATGCTGCAGCTGTTTTCGCGCGCCAAGCATGCGTTCGACGTCGCCGCGTACACCTGGATCCCCTATCTGGCGGTGCAGCTCGCCGGCGCGCTCTTCTTCTCGGCGCGCGGCCATGCGCCGTCGGCGCGCACGCGTGACCTCCTCGAGGCCGCGGGCGTGGCCTGGGCGGTGGCGGTGTGGGTGGTGGCGCTGGTCGAGGCGCGCAAGGTGAACGCATGAGCCGCTGGACTGGACGCGCCATCCTCGCGGCGCTGGCGCTGCTGTTCGTGCTGCGCATCGTGCAGCTCAAGGGGCAGGGACTGCTGCATGTGGCCACGCCGCGCGGCTCGTTCGCGCCCGACGTCGTGGGGCCGCTCCTGGTGGGCGATCGCTTCCAGCTCTCCGCCGAGCGTGGCCACCCGGTGGTGCTGGCGTTCTGGGCGCCGTGGTGTGGGCCGTGCCGCGCCGAGCTGCCCGGCGTCGAGCGGGTGTCGCGGGCGCTGGCCAGCCCGCCGCACACGGCGCGCATCATCGCCATCGATACCGAGGGCAACCGCGACAACGCGCTGGAGGCGGCGGCCAAGCTCGGGCTGACCATGCCCATCGTGCTCGACGACGGCAGCGCGTCGTCGGCGTACCAGGTCACCATGATCCCGCAGACGGTCATCGTCGACGCCGCCGGCAAGGTCGCGTCGGTGATGCGCGGCGGCGCCTCGGAGGAGGAGCTGATGCGGGCCATCGAGCAGGTCGAGAAGCGGTGAGCGCGCCGGGGCGAGCGAGCGGGCGCGGGGCGAAAAGGGCGCGCCAGTGAGCGACGCGCTCGCCGATCTGCGTTTCGGCGACGTCCTCACCTTCCTCACCGTCCACCGCTGCGGCGCCATCACCGGCGCCGCGCGCGCGCTCAAAGTCACGCCGTCGCAGGTGTCGAAGGCGGTGCACCGCCTCGAGCGACAGCTGGGCGCCACGCTGCTGTCGCGCTCGACGCGCGGCGTGATCGTCAGCGACGCCGGCCGCCGGCTCATCCCGCGGCTCGAGGACGTGGCGGCGCGGCTGCAGCAGCTGCGCCCCGACGCGGTGACGCGCGAGGAGCTGGCGCTGGCGGCGCCCTCGTACCTCAACGCCGTCTTCTTGCCCCGCATCGCCACCGAGCTCGCCGGCGTGGTGGTCCGCGGGCTCGAGCTGCCGCCGGCGCTGGTGCGCGCCTATGCCGTCGAGAACTTCTTCGACGTGGCGCTCATCGTCGGCCCCGAGGAGCTGCCGGGCGCGTGGGTCAACAGCAACGTTGGCCAGGTGCGCAAGGGGCTGTTCGCCGCCCCCGAGCTGGCGCGCAGGCTCGGCGGTGGGCCGGTCGATCCCAAGCGGATCGCCGAGCTGCCCTTCGTGACGCCGATCTACAACGTCAACGGCCAGTTCGTCCCTGCCGACGACGGCTGCCCGCTCGGCCACGCCGAGAGGCGCCTCGGCCATCAGTCGCAGACGCTGGTGGTGGGGCTCGATCTGGCGCGCTCGACGGGGCAGCTCATCTTCGGCCCCGCGATCGGGGCGCACGCGCACGTGGCGCGCGGCGAGCTGGTCGAGGTGCGCGTCCGCGGCTGGGACGTGCGCGAGCCGCTGACGCTGGCGGTCAACGGCGAGCGGGTGCGCGCGCGGACGCAGAAGGCGCTGGCGGCGCTGGTGGCGCGGACCGTCGACGCGCTCGGTGGCTGAGGCGCGCCTGCCGGCGCGCTTCCCGACCGGAGACTACTTGGGCGGATGGGCCTGCGCCGTCTCTTCGATGGCGGAGGCGTTGCGATGGCGTGCCGTCGGCAGGTGCGCGTCCCAGCACGAGACGGAGCAGAACATGAGCTTGATCCGGCCCGAGTTGCAGGTCGACACCGAGCAGCGCCAGTACTTCGAGCCCAACTGAATCGGCTTGCGACACATCGAGCAAACGGCGAACGGCGCCATGGACCCGCAGCGTACCACACCCGGTTCGCCCGCGGACAGGCTCGCCGGAGACGAGCCCCGGGCAGCGGGGGCGGCGCAGCACAAGATGATGACATCAGACGCAGGAATTCGCGCTTGCCACGAATTTTGGTATGATGTCATGTTGTGCGGCTCTGGTCTTTTGTGCTGCTCGAGTGCCTGGCGCTCGGCGGCGCGGGCGTTGGCATAGTCGCCGGCGCGCGTCATCTGCACGCTGCGCACAGTAGCGGCGTGCTGCAGTCGACCATGTTGGTCCCGTTCGACCCGGCGCGGCTCGAGCCCGGGCCGATCGACGTGGCCCACGAAGCCACCGGCACCTTCCTCGGCATGAAGGACGAGCTGCTCATCGACCGCATGCGCACGGCGGAGGTGCAGCAGGCCAAGCTGAACAAGGGCGGCTCGTCGATCTCCTTCCGACTCGATTTCACCGACGGCTCGCGCGCCGCCTTCAAGCCGGAGCAGATCAACCCGCAGACGGTGCCGCGCAAGGAGGTGGCCGCCTACCGCATCAACCGCTGGCTCGGCTTCAACGCCGTGCCGCCGGCGACGATGCGCACCTTCCACCGCGACGATCTCGTCGGCAAGCTGCCGCCCGACGCCGCCTTCTTGGCCACGCGCATCAACGCCGAGACCATCTTCGACGCCGAAGGCTTCACGCGCGGCGAGGTCAGCTACTGGATCCCGGTCATCCTCGACTCGCACCTCGACACGCTCGACAACGTGCTCAGCTGGTGGCGCTGGATGACCGTCGGCGAGGAGATCCCGCCCGATCGGGTCAACTTGATGGAGCAGCTCTCGTCGCTGCTGCTGTTCGATCTGCTCACCAACAACAGCGATCGCTTCTCCGGCGGCAACCTCATGACGTCGAAGGACGGCAAGGTGCTGTTCTGGATGGACAATACCTTCGGCTTCCAGGTCGAGCCCGAAGGCCACGTCCGCTGCCGCACCTACCTGTCGCGCTGCCAGAAGTTCTCGCGCAAGATGATCGCGCGGCTGCGCCGCTTCGACATGGAGGGGCTGCGGCAGGCGCTGGCGCCCGAGCCCGGCCTGCTCGACGACGCCGAGATGGCGTCGGTGATCGCGCGCAAGGACGTGGCGCTGCGCTACGTGGACGGGCTCATCACGCAGTTCGGCTCCGACAAGGTGCTGGTGTTCCCGTGAGGCGCGCGTGAGCCCGCAGTTCCCGCACCGCCGCAAGGACGACGTACGCCTATCGCGAGATCTGCAGCTGTTCCACGTCTACCGCCTGCTGTCGACGTCGTATTTGTTCCTGCCGGTGCTGATCACGTTCTTCGTGTCGCGCGGGCTCGACTTTCTGCACATCGCGCTGCTCAACAGCGTCTACGCGCTGACCGCGATCATCTTCGAGGTGCCCACGGGCGCGCTGGCCGACCGCTTCGGCCGCTGCCGCGCCATGATGCTCGGCTCGCTGCTCATGGCCATCGGCTGCGTCGTCGACTTCAACGGTCGCGACTTCTGGACCTTCGCGCTCGGCGAGGGGCTGCTCGCGCTCGGCATGACGCTGACCTCGGGCGCCGACTCGGCCTACCTCTACGACCTGCTGCTCGCCTGCGGCAAGGAGCACGAGTACCGGCGCCACGAAGGCTCGGCGACCGCCGCCAAGCTCCTCGGTGCCGCGGCGGCGCTGGTCGCCGGCGGCTTCGTCGGGCGCGCCTCGCCGGCGGCCACCTACGCCACCACGGCCTGCGTGTGCGCGGCGGCGGCGCTGGTGGCGATGATGATGCGCGAGCCGCCCATCCGGCGCGACGACGACTCGGACTTCCTGCACGGCATGGCGCACGCGGCGCGCGCGGTGGTGGCGCGCCCGCCGCTGCTGTTCGCCGTCGGCTTCAGCGTGCTCCTGTTCACGCTGCTGCGCATGGGCCAGAACTACCTGTATCAGCCCTACCTCGGCGCCGCCGGCTTCGGCACCGTCGGAATCGGCATCGTGCTGGCGGTGCTGTCGGTCATCGGCGCAGTCGCCGCGCAGCGCATCGAGTCGGTGCGGCGCCGCCTGGGCGAGACGGGCCTGGTGTGGGCGATGCCGCTGGCCCTCGCCGTCAGCTACTTCGTGCTCGGCCGCTTCGTCGCCATCTGGGGCGTGGCGCTGCTCGCGGTGCAGTCGATCGTCAACGGCATCTACTCGCCGTTCTCCAAGGAGCTGTTGAACCGCGAGATCGCCGACTCGGGTCAGCGCGCCACCGTGCTCAGCGTCGAGTCGATGGGGCGGCGCCTGGCGTTCGGCGCCTTCGCGCCCGTCGCCGGCGTGCTCATCGACGCGCACGGCCTGAACGCCGCGCTCTACCTGTGCGCCGGCGCCGGCCTGGTCGGCGCGTCACTGCTGGTCGCCTCCGGCCTGCGTCGGCGCCGCCGTGGCCTCGGCGACTTCGCGGGCGAGATCACGCCGACGCCGCTCCCGGTCGCCGCCGAGGCGACCGAGCCGGTCAGCGCTTCCATGCATCACTGACGGCGTTTCGGCGGTCTCGCCCACGACGAACGGCACCGCGGGAGTGCAGCTGGCGCGCACCAGCGCCGAGCGCCGGCCGCGCCGCGCGCACGGCCAGCGGCAATGCCGTTCACTTTGGCCGAGTCGTGGCGGACCTCCGCTCATGGGCGCCTGGTGCTACGTCGAAGTCGCGCCTGTCCAGCGCCCCTTGCTACCTCCGCGGCCCAAGCCGGCCGGTTGACCCGCCGAAAGCGAACGGCATTGCGGCTAGCGGCCCGAGGTCGTCGTCGGCACGAGCGTGGGCGCGATGTGCAGCACTGCGCCGCGCTTGAGCGTGATGGCCTCTTGCGCGAGCACCTTGCCGTCGTCGCCGCGTAGCTCCACCAGGTGCGAGCCGGTGGTCACCTGCAGACCGATCGTCGGCGCCCACGAGCCTGTGGGTGCGCCGTCGATGAACACTTCGGCCGTCGTCGGCCCGTCGATCCACACCGTGCCGCGGTCGTGCAGCGCCGCCTCGAGGTTGAGCGTCAGCGCCGGCTCGTGATCCTCGGGCTTGATGGCGTAGCTCTTGATTTCGTAGCCGGCGAGCTCGAGACGCAGCTCGTGGAAGTCGTCGGCACTGAGCGTCAGGGTCAGCGGCGTCCGCCCGAACGCCAGGTGGCCGTCGACGAATACCTGGGCGCCGCCGGGGATCGTCTGCACCTCGAGGGTGCGCTGCTTCGGCGCCAGCGCGACGTCGACAGACGCGCGCCCCGCGCCCTCGATCGTGACTACCTGCTCGGCGCGCTCGTGCCCCGGCGCGGTCACGACGACCTCGTGTCGCCCCGGAGGCAGCGCCGTCACCGCCGTGGGAGTCGTCTCGCGCCAGCGCCTTCCGTCGACCTCGACGATGGCGCCGCTCGGCCGCGACGTGACCAGCAGCGCACCGCCGCCCCGGTCGTGCATGCCGAGCCAGACGCCGCCGCCACCGGCGATGGCCGCGGCCACGCCGAGGGCCATCGCCCACCCGACGCCGACTCGAGTTCCCGAGCTTCCCTCCCCCGTTTCCCCTCCGGCCGCCCGCTCCCGGTGCCGCCGGTCGACGGCGCGGAGCGCCTGCGTCAGCTCCAACATCGACGCGAAACGCTCGCCTGGCGACTTGGCGAGGCAGCGGGCCACCAGCGAGTCGAGCTCTTGCGGCAGCTCGGGCACACGCTCGCGCAGCCGGGGGGCCTTGGTATGCACCTGCTGGTACAGGATCTGGACGTCGTCACGGCCGCTGAACGGCGCCGCGCCGGTGAGCATCTCGTAGAGCACGCAGCCGAGCGAGTAGACGTCGGAGCGCCCGTCGACGTCTTTGTTGGCGATCTGCTCGGGGGACATGTACTGGGGGGTGCCAACGATCTGCCCCGTCCGCGTCAGCGCCTCGCCCTCGGTGGCCGAGGCCAGCTTGGCCAGGCCGAAGTCGATCAGCTTGGGATCCTCGCCGCTCTCCGGA
Source organism: uncultured delta proteobacterium (assembly GCA_963816965.1). Classification (GTDB taxonomy): domain Bacteria; phylum Myxococcota_A; class Polyangia; order Palsa-1104; family Palsa-1104; genus JAQBQH01. Next base: position 635,078 of record CAWFMP010000003.1, on the reverse strand, counting down.
TCGGGCGTCAGGATGACGTTCGACGGCTTGATGTCGCGGTGGATGACGCCCGCGCGATGGGCGGCGTCGAGCGCCCAGCCGAGGCGCCGCGCGATGTTGACGGCGCGCGCCAGCTCGAGGCGCCCGCTCTTGAGCACCTGGGCCAGCGTCGGCCCGGGCACGAACTCCATCACCAGGAAGGTCGGGTCGCCGACGACGAGGTCGAAGAAGCGCGCGACGTTGCGGTGCTCGATGGCGGCGATCGCCTGCGCCTCCTGCTGGAAGCGCTTGCGGAACGACGCGTCGGCGAGCAGCTCCGCCTTGAGCATCTTGATGGCGACGCGGCGGCCGATGGAGAGGCTCTCGGCGATGAACACCTGCCCCATGGCGCCGTTGCCGAGCGTCTCCTGGAGCTTGTAGCGGCCGGCGACGACGTCGCCGATCACCCACGGACGCTGCGACAAGAAGCGCAGGAAGTCTTCCGACAGGGTGTCGACGCGCGATCCCCCCGGCGTCGCCGGCAATCGCTGTGGCTCGTCGGTCGGCAGGGTCGGGTCGAGCCCCACCTTCGAGTCTTTGCTGGCGTCCTTCAGCCTCTTCCCCCCCGGTGGAGCACTGACATGGTGATCTTAGCACAGCCTCCGTCGGCGCTCGTGTTACGATTACATTTCGTCATGCTACGCTTCTTCGTCGCTGCCGCGGTGGTGGCCGGGCTCGGGGCTCCGTCGCTCGCAGGGGCCGACGACAGCTACACGCTGCGCCTCGCCACCGTGGCTCCCGAAGGCAGCGTCCTGGCGCGCGATCTGAAACACTTCGCCGACGACGTCACCCGCTCGACCGGCGGCCACGTGACCGTTCGCTGGCTCTACAACGGCGTCGCCGGCGACGAGATGGAGCAGGGTCGGCGCATCGCCAAGGGGCAGCTCGACGGCTCGGCCGGCGGCCAGATGTTCTGCGACACCATCATCCCGTCGATGGCGATCGCCCGCGTCCCCGGAGTCTTCCAGAGCCGCGAAGAGGCGGCCGACGCGCTCAATCGCCTGCAGCCGACCCTCGAGAGCGAGGCGCACCAGCACGGCTTCGAGCTGTTGACCTCGGTCGGCCTCGGCCCCGACATCATCTTCACCAACAAGCCGGTGCACGACATGGCCGAGCTGCGGAAGCTCAAGCTGTGGCGCTGGGACCTCGACGAGGTCGGCATCGCCACCTCGCGCGACATGGGCATGCAGATCGTGCCCACCCCGGTGGCCGACGCCGGGCGCGCGTTCGACGAGGGTCGGGTCGACGGGCTGCTGGCCATTCCGCTGGCGGCGCTGTCTTTCCAGTGGTCGGCGCGCGCCCGCTACGTGATCGACCTGCGCGGCAGCTATATCTGGGCCTGCCTCATCGTCGCCGAGGCGGCCTTCAATCGGCTGCCGGTTCCCTATCGCCTGCAGATGCGCGACGCCGCAGCGCGCGCGCGCGAGCGCTTCGAGGACACTGGCAGGCGCACGGACGAGGCGCTCCTCGGGGGGCTGTTCGCCAAGCAGGGCGCACGCTCGGTCGCCGTCAGCGAGAGGTTCCGCAGCGAGTACATGGCCGCGGCCCGGGCGGCGCGCGCGCAGGAGGAGGGCAAGCTGGTCAAAAAGGAGCTGGTCGACCGCGTCATGCAGATGCTCGCCGACTATCGGCTCGAGCATGCCCAGCACTGACGCGCTCCGACTTGACTCCTCGACGAGGATCGTTCAGATTTCCTCGTTTTCATGAAGAAGCAAGCGGTCTACTTCGTCTCCCTCGGCTGCCCGAAGAATCGCGTCGACACCGAGGTGATGCTCGGCCTGTCGGATCGCGCCGGCTTCACCATCGCCCGCGCCCCCGAGGATGCCGACGTCATCGTCGTCAACACCTGCGGCTTCATCGGCGAGGCGAAGGAGGAGTCGATCGACACCATCCTCGAGATGGCGCGCTACAAGACCGACGGCAAGGCCCGGCGGCTGGTCGTCACCGGCTGCCTGACGCAGCGCTACTCCGGCGAGCTCGCAGCGCGACATGCCCGAGGTCGATCACTTCCTCGGCTCGGGCGACGTCGACAAGATCGTCGGCGCGCTGCGCGGCCAGAGCGCCGCGCGACGGCGTGACCATGGATCCGGCCTACCTCTACGACGACGTCACGCCGCGCCTGCAGTCGCTGCCGGCGTACACCGCGTACGTCAAGATCGCCGAAGGCTGCGATCGCCCCTGCTCGTTCTGCATCATCCCGAAGCTGCGCGGCGCGCAGCGCTCGCGCGCGGCCGAGTCGGTCGAGCGCGAGGTGCGCGAGCTGGTCGCGCGCGGCGCCGTCGAGATCAACCTGGTGGCGCAGGACCTGACCACCTACGGCAAGGATCTCGACGGCGAGCTCCACCTGGCCAGCGCTGGTGCGGCGGCTCGGCGCGCGTCGACGGCCTGCGCTGGATTCGCCTGCACTACGCCTACCCGACCGCGTCCACCGACGAGCTGCTCGACGCCATCGCCGACGAGCCGCGCGTCGCCAAGTACATCGACATGCCGCTGCAGCACATCGACGACCAGATGCTCAAGCACATGCGCCGCGGCCACGTCGGCAAGACCTCGCGCGCGCTCGTGGAGAAGATCCGCGCGCGCATCCCCGGCGTCACGCTTGCGCACCACGTTCATCGTCGGCCATCCGGGCGAGACCGAGGCCGCGTTCGACCGCCTCGTCGACTTCGTGCGCGAGGCCGAATTCGATCGCGTCGGCGTGTTCACCTACTCGAACGAGGACGGCACCCACGCGGCCAAGCTCGCCGCCGAGCTGGGCGAGGTACCCGAAAAAGAGATGGAGAGGCGGCGCCGCGAGCTCATGCGCGTGCAGCGCTCGATCTCGCGCACGAAGATGAAGGCGATGGTCGGTCGCGACCTGCGCCGTGCTCGTCGAGGGGCCGAGCGAAGAGTCGGAGTTCCTCTTCTGCGGCCGTCACGAAGGGCAGGCGCCCGAGATCGACGGCTCGGTCTTCCTCGCGCTCGCCGACGGCGTGGCGACGCCGCGGCCGGGCGACGTGGTCGCGGCGCGCGTCACCGGCTACGCCGACTACGATCTGGCCGCGACCGTCGAACGTACGATCGCGCCCACGCGCCTGCAAGCGCGTCGCGACGCGACTGCCGGTCATCAGCGCATCCTAGCTAGGTGAGCGGCTCGGCGCGCCCGCGGACCATCGCAGCCACCACGGCGATCACCGCCAGCACCAGCAGGATATGGATGAAGCCGCCGAGGGTGTAGGACGTCACCAGGCCGAGCGCCCACAAGAATCACGAGAATCACGGCAAGGGTCCAGAGCATCGAGAGGTCCTCCTCGTAACAAGAGGAGCATGGCGCGTACCAGGAGCTAGGGCGGGCTCTCATGATTCATCACATCTCGGCGCGAGCTCTCGAAACGTTCCGCTTTCAGACCCGCGTCGCATTGAGAGGGCGCCAAAGCGCCACGTCCGGCTCCGCGCGCACTGCCCCGCTGGGCTCAAACAGTCCTCGCCACCGGACCGCTGTGCTCGATTCCACCCTTGCCTGTGCTGCGGAACTCGCCCAGCGGGGCAGTGCGCGCGGAGCCTCTGTGCTCGTCGAAAAAACCGGTACGGTCGCAGCGGGTGCAGCGGCTGCTCTCGACGACCCACGAGCTTCGGCAATCGTGCTTGGCGGAAGGTTCACACGAGCCCATAGAGCGGGCGGTCGTCGGAGCCGTCTTGCCGGGCGTCGAGGAGCGCTCCGCCCGCAGGGCGGACGCCAGCGACGAGCCGAGGGCCCGGACGTGCCGCCGGCCGGTAAGGCCGCCGGCGTAGCGGGCCCGTCCCGGCAAGACGGCTCCGACGACCGTCCGCGGCCCCTCGGCGCCTACCGGCGACACTGCCGCCAAGGATGGCCTTTGGGCACGCTCTCGATGCGACGCGTTTGCTCAATCAAATGCGGAGATGTGATGAATCATGAGAGGGCGGGCTAGGGCGGTGGTAGCTGGCACCGGCCCAGCTCGACCGGGTCGTGCGCGCAGAAGACGCGAACGCCGGCGCCGGCGTCGCCGGCCAGCGCGCGCAGCCGCCCCTGGTTGGCCACGCGCGCCTCCTCGTCGATGGCCACGAGCCGCTGAAAGGCGCGCAGCGGCAGCGGGCAGTGCGGGTGCGCTTCGAGCTCGCCGTGGAAGAAGTAGGCGTCGCCGGCGTGCAGCATCCAGCCGGCATCGCCGTCGCGCCGCACGGCGATGCCGTGATGGCCGCGCGTGTGGCCGACCAGCGGCACGCGCAGGATCTCCGGCGGCAGCCCGTCGAGCGCGCGCACGCCGGCGAAGCCGTGCCACGCCTCGCCGCCGGGGCCGTGCAGCTTCCATTTGGGACCGTGCGCCCACTGCATCGGGCGATAGCGGTTGCGCTCGGTGGCCGATGGGCGCGTCATCGCCGCGTCGTGCTCGGCGGCGCTCACGTGCACGGTGGCGTCGGGAAAGTCGGAGAGGCCGCCGGCGTGATCGAGATCGAGGTGGGTGACGACGATGTGGCGCACGTCGCGCGCGGACAATCCGAGCTGCGCCAGCTGCGCGAGCGCCGTCTCGGACTGGTCGCAGCGCGGTCGCGTGATGGCCACGAACGATCGCCCGAGCCGCTCGGCCGGCGTGCTGACGTCCGGCGTGCCGAGCCCGGTGTCGACCAGGACGACGCCGTCGCCGGTCTCGATGGCGAGCACATGGCACACCATCTTGCCGACGAACGGCGGACACATCGTTGCGCAATTGAGGTGGTGGACCCGCATGGGCGGGAGCGTACACTGGATTCGTGAGCGATCGGCGTGACGCACACCTGTCGTGTCCCGCGTGCGGCGGCGCCATGGCCCGCTGGCGCGCTCCCGACGGCGGCGAGGGCGACTTCGACGAGTGCATCTCCTGTCACGCCATCTGGCTCGACTGGTGGGGCGGCGAGGCGAGCGGCATCGCGCGCACGGTCCCGGCGCAGCTCGCGGGCGCGCCCGCCGGGCGGCGCGGCGGCGTCTGTCCGCGCGACGGCAGCGCGCTCGTCGAGCGCGCCTATCTCGACTCGCGGCCCGGTCGTCGAGCGCTGCCCGAGCTGCCTCGGCCTGTTGGCGCGGCGCGAGCAGGTGGCGGAGCTCGCCGCCTTTCACGAGCGCATCCCCATCGACGCGCCGGAGCCGATCGTGTGGGTCTCGTGGCTCGAGCGCTTCTGGCACGCTTTCATCACATGAGCTTCGACTTCGACTTCGACTTCGTGCGCAAGACGCCGTTGGTCTTCGCGCCGCCGCTCAACTGCTGGCTCAAGCTCGAGTCGCTGCAGGCGACGGGCTCGTTCAAGCTGCGCGGCGCCGCGCTCAAGCTGTCGCGCCTGACCGCTACCGAGCGCGCGCGCGGCGTCGTCGCCGCGTCGGCCGGCAACCACGGGCAGGGCGTGGCGCTGGCCTCGGCGCGGTTGGGCACACCGGCGACCGTCGTGGTGCCCGCGCTGTGCCCGGCGGTCAAGCGCGAGGCGATCGCGCGCTGGGGGGCCGAGGTGATCGTCGACGGCGCCAACTACGTCGCCGCCGAGGAGCGCGCGCTGGCGCTCGCGGCCGAGCGCGGCGTCCCGTTCGTGTCGCCGTTCGACGACGACGACGTCATCGCCGGCAACGGCGAGTGGCTGGGCCGCGAGATCGCCGGGCAGCACGCGGGGCTCGCCCGCGTCATCGTCCCCGTCGGTGGCGGCGGGCTCGTCGCCGGCCTGCTGCGGGCGCTGCCGAGCGTCGAGGTCGTCGGCGTGCAGCCGCGCGTCAACTGCGCCATGCACGATTCGCTGGCGCAAGACCGCGCGTTGGTCCGCTACCAGGGCGGCGAGACGCTGTGTGAAGGGCTCGAGGGCGCAGTCGCCGAGCGCACCTTCGCCGTCGCTCGCGCCCGCCGCCTGCAGGTGGCGCTCGTCGACGAGGAGGAGGTGCTGGCCGCCATCGGCTTCGCCTACCGCGCGCTCGGGCTCATCGTCGAGCCGTCGGCCGCCGTCGGTATCGCGGCGGCCCGCAGCGGTCGCATCGCCGCCGACGAGGAGACGGTCATCGTCGTCACCGGCGGCAACATCGAGCCGGCGCTGCTCGAGCGCGCGATCCGCAGCTGAGCCGATCGCTCAGCGATCGGTGCGGTACTCGGCGCCGTCGACGCCCAGGTTGGTCAGAAACACCAGTCCCGGCGTCACCGCGATCGCCGCCAGCGCCGAGCCCCACCAGGGCACGCTCAGCGCCATGAACGACGTCTCCGGCAGCGGCAGGTCGGCCACGTTGCGCAGGTGCCAAGCGATGGCCACGAGGTTCAGCACGATCGGCGCCGACCCCAGGCCCTCTTCGATCAACATCAGATAGACCAGCACCGCGACCAGCGGATGGCGCGAAAACAGCGTGCCGATCGCCGCCGCCAGCGCCCCGTACGCGCACAGCCCCGCCACCGCCGCCAGCTCGACCCGCAGAAGGTGCGGCCAGCTCTCCGCCATGTCCGCCGGAAAGCGCAGCTGCGCCACCACCCACGCGATCGCCAATGAGGGAACGACGACCGCGATCGCCGGCACCGTCGCCGCCCACAGCTTGCCGATGACCAGCGCGCCGCGCGGCGCCGGCCGCGCGAACACGAAGGTGAAGGTCTTGTTCTCGATCTCCTCCGCTACCGCCGCCGACGCCGTCAGCGCCGGCACGAACGGGATCAAAAAGCGGAAGTAGAGCTCGCAGACGTCGTCGAACAGGCCGCGGCCCCAGTGGCCTGCGATCGCCAATCCCACGACATATACGAGGGGCAGGGCGAACATCGCCGCCGCCAGCCAGACCACGCGCCCGCGCTTCATGCGCAGCCAGGCCATGCGCGCGTAGATGCGCGACGCCTCGGCCATCCCGATCGCCGCCGCCTCGCCGCTCACGACGACGTCTCCGTCAGGTACTTGAACACCGCCGCCATGTTGTCGTCGGGCGAGGTCAAGGCGCGGATGTAGACGCCGGACGCCTTGGCTGCCTCGGGGATGGCCGGGTACAGCCGGTCGGGCGCGCGGGTGTCGATGACGATCGCCTCGCCGTCGACGGTGACGCCGACCACGTGCTCCTGGGTCACCAGCTTCTCGGCGAGCGCGCGCGGCCGGTCGCACTCCACCCGCACCTTGTGCGGATGCGCGTCGATGAGGTCGCGGATCTGGTGCACGTCGCCCTCGGCGCGCAGCTGCCCCTTGTGGATGAGCAGGATCTGCGAGGTCATGGTCTCGATCTCGTGCAGCACGTGCGAGGAGACGACGACGCAGCGGCCGTCGCGCGCCAGCTGGGCGATGACCTCGAGGATGCGCACCCGCGCCAGCGGATCGCAGCCGGTGAGCGGCTCGTCGAGGAACACGACCTCGGGATCGTGCGCCAACGCCTGCGCCAGCTTGGCGCGCTGGCGCATTCCCTTCGAATATTCGCCCAGCCGCCGGTGCATCGCCTCCTTCAGGTCGACGACGCCGAACATCTTCTCGGCGCGCGCCTGCGCGTCGGCGTGGGCGAAGCCGTGCAGCTCGGTCAGCGCCGTCACCATCTCCAGGCCCGTGAGATCCTCGTAGGTGCCCTCGTGCTCGGGGCAATAGCCGATGCGGCGCATGAGCGCGCGGTTGCCCCACACCGGCTCACCGAGCACCTTGACCACGCCCTTGGATGGGCGGAGCTGGCCGACCATCATCTTGAGCAGCGTCGACTTGCCGGCGCCGTTCGGCCCCAAAAGGCCGGTGACACCGCCCGGCACCTTGAGCGACACGTCGTTGACGGCGATGATCTGCCCGTACCACTTCGCCGCGTGCTCGCACTCGATGAACGCGCCCGCTGTTGTCGCACGGCTCACGACGCCACCACCTCTACCGACGCCAGCCGCTTGCGTAACAGCGCCAGCGATCCGGCCACCAGGAGCGACAGAAACGCCGCCGAGATCCAGACCGGCAGCGTCCGCTCGCCCTCGGGCGCCGGCATGCGATAGACGAAGCGCGCCAGGTTCTCCAGGTGCGCCGGCACGCTCAGCAGGGCCGGCCAGGCCGAGCGCGTGACCTTGACGAAGATCCCGCCCACCACCCACGGCAGCAGATAGAGGATGGCGAAGCCGCCCTGCACGTACGAGCGCCGCTTGGACAGCGACGAGATCGCCACCGCCGGAATCGCCAGCGCCAGCGCCTCGATGGTGCCGATGATCAGCGTCGCGCCTACCAGCGGCAGCTTCTTCACCACCTCGGCGCCGTTGGGCAACAGCGCCAACCGCAAGAGCGACAGCAGCAGCGCCGGCACCAGCGCGATGAACATCGTCAGCACCACCACCGGCATCACCTTGCCGACGAGATACTGATCGCGCGTCACCGGCCGCGCGAAGTAGAACTGGAAGGCGCCCGCGCGCGTGTCGTCGGCGACCTGCGCGGCGCCGGCGAACAGCGCGATCAGGAACGCGAGCGTCATCGTCCCCCACGGCAGCATCACGTAGGTGTCGGGCGACTCGACGGCGACCCCGGGCGGCGCCAGCGCGAACAGCTTCGACATGATCCACATGCGCACGGCCGCCACCAAAAGCGGAATCACCGTCGCGATCAGCAGGAGGATCGCCCACCACTGCCGTGCCGACATGCGCAGCATCCGCCCCGCGATCACCTTCCAACGCGACGCCTCCGGGGTATAGCGCCCCTCGTACGCGTGGTAGCCGCGGTCGAGGATGCTGCCCTCCTTGGGGGCCATCACCTTCGCCGACTTGCCGCTCATGACGCCTTGGCCTCGTTGACCGCGCGCACGAACGCGTTCTCCAGCGTCAGCTTGCGCGGCGACAGGTGCCGCACCTGCAGCCCGAGCTCGCCGGCGACGGCGAACAGGAGCTCCGTCGGCCGCGCGCCGTCTCCGTTGTGCGCCTGCACGACACTATTGTGCAGGTGCACAACGAGCAGCGGCCCCTCGCGCTCGACGCGCATCCCGCGCCCCTCGAGCGCCTTCTGCATGCGCTCCTCGCCCTCCTTGACCCGCAGCTCGTAGACGTCCTTCTGCCCCTCTTTGCGCAGCGCCTCGATGGTCCCGGAGTAGACGATCTTGCCCTCGTGCAGCAGGATCGCCCGCTCGCACACCTTCTCGACGTCGTGCAAAAGGTGCGACGACAGCACGATCGAGCAGCCGGTGCGCGCCGGCAGCGACTTCACCAGCGCCAGCATCTCGTCGCGCCCCTGCGGATCGAGCCCGTTGGTCGGCTCGTCGAGCAAGAGCAGCTTCGGGTCGTGCACCAGCGCCTGCGCCAGCTTCACGCGCTGCTTCTGCCCCGTCGAGTAGCCGTCGATGCGCTGATAGCGCTTGTCGCCGAGCCCGACGAACTCGAGCACCATGTGCGCGCGCTGCATCGCCTCCGACGGCGGCAGCCCCGACAGCTCGGCCGCGTAGCTGCACAGCTCGACGGCGCTCATGCCGATGAGGTGGCAGTCGCGCTCCGGCATGTAGCCGATGCGCGCGCGAATCTGCGTCGGCTGCGCGCGCACGTCATGTCCGAGCACGGCCGCGGTGCCCTCGAAGGGCAACAGGCCGAGCAGCACCTTCATCAGCGTCGACTTGCCGGCGCCGTTGGGTCCGAGCAGCCCGACCGTGCCCGGCGGCACCGACAGGCTCAACCCGCGCAGCGCGTGGTGCGCGCCGTAGCGCTTGTGCACGTCGCTGAACTCGAGGAGCGTGGCGCTGGTGGTCGTCGCTGTCATCGGAGATAGGTACGGGCAGAGTGCCACAATCTGCCGCTCATGGTTGCAACACCTCGAGGCGCACCGGCACCACGCCCGCGTTCAGCATGTCGAGCAGCTTGGCCGCGGCGTAGCTCAAGTCGATGATGCGCCCGCGCGAGTAGGGCCCGCGGTCGTTGATGCGCACGACCGCCGCGCGTCCGTTGCGCAGGTTGATGACGCGCACGCGCGTGCCCATGTGCAGCGTCCGGTGCGCCGCCGTCAGCGCGTACATGTCGAAGCGCTCGCCGTTCGCGGTCAGGTGGCCGTGCTGCTCGCGCCCGTACCACGACGCCTTGCCCTCGAACACCGCCACCACGCCGGCGCGCCGCTCCCCGGAGGGGATCTCGCGCACCGTCGAGGTCGCCGGCAGCGTCCGGGCGCAGCCCCAGGCGACCGAAGCCAGCGCGACGAGCGCGACCGCTCTAGCGACCGGCCGCCGCAAGCGCCTTCGGTCCGCAGCTCGTGCCCCGTCGGCCCGTTGCCGAGCGCGGCGCGCGCCTTTTCGCCGTGCCCCTTGCCGAGGATGTCGCGCAGGTAGGGCACGAGCGCGAACGTGTCCGAGTGCTCCTTGGTATGGCAGTTGTCGGCGCAGAAGCGCTCGGGGGGCTTGCTCACGATCGTGCGCGGCTCGTCGAGCCCCTCCTCGGCCACGTGCTTCGATCCCGGCCCGTGGCAGGTCTCGCACTGCACGTCGGTGAGGCCGCGCTTTTCCACCGTGACCAGGTTGACCCCGCCCGGCTTCTGCCAGCCGGTCACGTGACAGCCGATGCAGTCGTAGTGGTACTGCTTGTCGACGTCGACGAGCGTCTGCCAGGCCCGCGCGTGCACCGTCGTCTTCCAGAACGCCACCGCCGGCTTGTGGCACCTGGCGCACGCCGCCATGCCCACGTAGGTCGGCGCGCCGCGCCTCGGCGGCCGGCGCCGGCTGCCCCGGGCCGCCGCCAGGTTCACGCGCCCGATCGTCTGCGCCAGCTTGCGCAGATCCGCGGCCACGTCCGGATCGCGCGCGATCACGTGGCGCACCGGCACCAGCTCGTAGGCGAACCAGTTGCCGCTCGCCGGCGGTGGCGGCGGGGCGCTCGTGGCCAGTGTCCGCCGCGTCGCCGTGAGCTCGTCGAGCTCCCGCTGCCGCGCGGCCACGAACTCCTTGTCGGCCGTAGGATCCTTCTTCCACTGTGCGAGCTGCAGCTTCAAGGTCGCGATGCGCCGGTCGTCCCGCTCGAGCTGGCGCTTGCGCGCCGCCTCTCCCGCATAGAGCACGAGCGGCCCGTCACCGCGCCGTTCGATCGTCAGCTTCGCCGCGTAGCGCGCCAGATCCGCCGGCGCCACCAGCCACGCCTCCCCGACCGGCTCGGGCTCGGCCATCCCATCGCCCACCTCGGCGCCGGCGACCGCAAACGAGATCCCCGGCACCGCTCGGACCAGCTGCCGCGTCTCCAGCCGATCCATCCCGCACAGCGCGACCACCACCTCGGCGCCCTGCCGCTTGAGCTGCGCCACCGCCTTTTTGGCCGCCGCCACCGGCTCGCCCGCACGGACGGGCTCGACCCGCTCGGGCTTCACCACGCCGAACACGCCGATCTTGACGCCATCGATCGTCACAACGCGCGGCGCCTCCAGCGCCATTCCGCGAACGTTGCACGCCTGCCGCGGCGGCCGCACCTTCGCCGCGCCGGCCGCCAGATCGTGGTATCCCAGGCCTACGCGCGCGCGTTCATAGATATGCGCCAGCGCGGCCGCGGTCGCGTCCGCCTGCGGCCGCCGCTCGGCCGTCAGGTTGTCGCGATCGAAGAGGAGCGACCCGGCGTCGAGCCACAGGCCGCCCTTGGCGAGGGTCGCCACGCGGGCCACGTCGCCGAGCGGATCGGAGGTACAGCCGCACGGCTCCGGCGTCCCCTTGACCTCGGCCGTAGCGACGAGCGTTATCAGTAGTGGCAACGCGGGCGTCACAAACATGGGGCCGAGAGAGTCTACTTGACAGCGGAAGGGTGTGCGACTACGTTTCGTCACCTTTCGGAGGCAAGCTGCAATGTCCGTGAAGTTGCGTCTGTCGCGCGTGGGCGCCAAGAAGAACCCGTTCTACCGGGTGGTCGTCACCGATTCGCGTTCGCCCCGCGACGGAAAGTTCATCGAGCACGTCGGGATCTACGATCCGAACCGCGATCCAGTCGAGATCCGCTTCGACATGGAGCGCGTCAAGCATTGGCTGTCGGTCGGCGCGCAGCCGTCGGACACCGTCTCGGAGCTGCTGCAGGTCGTCGAGAAGGCCCAGGCTTCGGCCGCCAAGGCGTAGTCCCGCACATGGCCAAGGACCATCCCGAGCTGCAGGAGCTCATCAAGTTCCTCGCAGAGGCGCTGGTCGACGCTCCCGCCGAAGTCACCGTCGAAGAGATGGAAGAGGACGGCGCGGCGGTCTTCGAGCTCACCGTCGCCGAGGAAGATCTCGGCAAGGTCATCGGCAAGCAGGGACGAACCGCCCGCGCGTTGCGCACCATCTTGAGCGCGGCGGCCTCCAAGGTGCGCACCCGCGCCCTCCTTGAAATCCTCGAGTAACGACAGGATCGACGTCGGCGCCGTGCTGCGCCCCCACGGGGTGCGCGGCGTGGTGCGCGTGCGCGCATCGGCCGACCTCGGCGCCGCCGACGCCCTGTGGCTCGGCGACGAGCGCTTCGCCGTGCGCCATGCCTCGCGCGACAAGCAGGACTGGCTGGTCACGCTCGACGGGGTCGGCGATCGCGACGCCGCCGACGCGCTGCGCGGCCGCGTGGTGCGCCTGCCGCGCGCCGCCATCGTCGTCGCCGACGACGAGCTGTTGGTCGCCGAGCTCGTCGGCTGTAAGGTGTTCGACGTGGCGGGGACGGCGCTGGGCGAGGTCACGGGCAGCTTCGACTCGGGCGCGCACGAGGTGCTCGAGATCCGCCGCGCCGACGGCGGCGAGTTCATGCTGCCGCTCGTCGACGCCTTCATCGTCAGCGTCGACACCGACGGCAAGCGAATTGTCTGCGATCCACCGCCGGGCCTGGTGAACCTCGACGAGGCGGAGTGATGATCTTCGAGGTCGTCACGCTCTTCCCCGAGATGTTCGGCTCGGTGCTGTCGGCGAGCCTGCTGGGCAAGGCGGTGGAGAAGGGCGCGCTCACGGTGCACCTGACCGATCCGCGCGCCTTCACCACCGACAAGCACCACTCGGTCGACGACACCCCCTACGGCGGCGGCGCCGGCATGGTGATGCGCCCCGATCCGCTCGTCGCCGCCATCGAAGCCGTCGAGCAGGCACGCGGCCCCGCGCACAAGGTGCTCCTGGCGCCGACGGGCGCGCCGCTGACGCAGCCGGTGGTGATGCGGCTGGCGACGCTCGGGCGCGTGATGCTCATCTGCGGCCGCTACGAAGGCTTCGACGAGCGCGTGCGCGCGTTCTGCGACGAGGAGCTGTCCGTAGGCGACTACGTGCTCACCGGCGGCGAGCTGGCCGCCATGGTGGTCGTCGACGCCGTCGCCCGCCGCCTGCCCGGCGTCCTCGGCAACGCCGACTCGCCGCTCGACGAATCGTTCGAAGAGGGGCTGCTCGAGCATCCGCAGTACACCCGTCCCGCCCTCTTCCGCGGCGCCCCCGTCCCCGAGGTGCTCCTCTCGGGCAACCACGAGCGCATCCGCCGCTGGCGCCGCCTGCAGTCGCTCCTGCGCACGCGCGAGCGCCGCCCCGATCTGTTCGCGCAGCTGCCCCTCGGCGACGAGGATCGCGCGCTCCTCGACGGCGAAGAGCCTTGAGCGCGTCCGCGGTGCAACCATGAGCGGACGCGCGGAGCGGAGGAGTCGTCGCGCCCGGGAGGCGAGCGCCGCGAGCCGACTTGACGCGCCGGAGCGCAGCGCGTCCGCGGTGCAACCATGACGCTCGCGGTCGCGCTCGTCCACCACCCGGTCTACGACAAGCACAAGAAGGTCGTGGCGACCGCGCTCACCAACCTCGACCTGCACGACATCGCGCGCTCGAGCCGCACGTACGGCATCGAGCGCTTCTTCATCGTCCATCCGGTCGCGGCGCAGCGCGAGCTCGCCGGCCGAATCGCCGCCCACTGGCAGGGCGAGGAGGGCGCCGAGAAGAACGACTTCCGCCGCCAGGCGATCGATCTGTTGGAGGTGGTCCCCGATCTCGCCGCCGCCGTCGCCGCGCTCACCGCCCGCCATGGGCGGGCGCCGCTGGTCTGCGCCACCGCCGCCCGCGACGCCGCCGCCGGCAAGGCGGTCGTCTCCTTCCGCGACTTCGCGGCGACCACCCGCGCACGGCCGGCGCTCCTGGTGCTCGGCACCGGCTGGGGCCTCACCGACGACCTCCTGGCCTCGTGTGACCTCCGCCTCCCGCCAATTCGCGGGGTTAGCGACTACAACCACCTGAGCGTGCGTTCGGCCTGTGCGATTATCCTTGACCGACTGTATGGGGATCGTGAAGACTAACGCACCTTTCGCACCCGGAACCGAAGGAATCGAAAAATGAGCGACGTCGTACCGATCCTGGAAGCACTCGAGAAGCGCCAGCTTCGCAAGCAGCAGCTCCCCGACTTCAAGGTGGGCGACACCGTCAAGGTGTCGGTCCTCATCAAGGAAGGCGAGAAGGAGCGCGCGCAGGCGTTCGAGGGCGTGTGCATCAAGAAGACCGGCGCCGGCAACCGCGCGTCGTTCACCGTCCGCAAGGTCAGCTACGGCGTCGGCGTGGAGCGCGTGTTTCCGCTGCACACCCCGCGCATCGAGAAGATCGACGTGATCGCGCGCGGCCGCGTGCGTCGCGCGCGCCTCTTCTACCTGCGCGATCTGGCCGGCAAGGCGGCCCGCATCAAGGAGAAGGCGGGTATCTCGGCGGCGCTCATCGCCCCGCCGGTCAGCCCCGACCAGCTCCCGCCGCAGCAGTAGCTCGTGTCACGCGCGCTCGGCGCCCTCGCCGAGGCGCGCGCTGCCGAATTCCTCCAGCGCAAAGGCTATCGCGTCGTCGACCGCAACTGGACCTGCAGGGGCGGCGAGCTCGATCTCGTCTGCGACGACCGCGGCACGCTCGTCTTCGTCGAGGTGCGCGCGCGCGCCGATGCCCGCCACGGCACGCCGCTCGAGACCGTGGTCGACGGCAAGCGACGCCGCCTGGTGCGGGCGGCAGAGATCTACCTGCACGTGAAGAAACAGTCGACGCGCGCCTGTCGCTTCGACGTCGTGGCCATCGCCGGCTCCGGCGCCGGCGAGACCATCGAGCACGTCGAGGACGCGTTCGCTACTTCGTGACGTTCGGGCAGGTCGGCGTCGGGTTCTGCTTCGGATCGCACGAGAACGGGATGATCGTCCCGCCGTCGGGATCGACGTTCACGCCCTCGACCAGGTCGCCCTTGCAGATGCAGAGCTTCTTGCAGCAGAAGGGGCCGGCCTGCGTCGCCACGGCGCAGGCGAAGCCCTCCTTGCAATAGGCCTTGGTCTCGGCGTCGCAGTCGCTGTTGCTCTGGCACTCGGCGGTGCAGGTGGCGCGGAAGGTTCCGCCGTCGCCGCCCTGGCTCTGGCCGGTCTGGCCGGTCGAGGCATTGGGCGGCTGCAACAGGCACAAGCGCGACGGGCACTCGAGTGCCGGCGAGCTGACCTGGGTACCCAGGACGGCCTGGCCGCCAGGGTTGACGCACGGGCGACCGATGGAGTTCGGGTTACAGGCAAACAAGCCGGCTCCCACTACCCCAGCCACCAGCGCGCACAGCAACAGGGCTCTCATTCCGTTTCCCTCCGGGACCTAGGCTCGGCGACCGTTACACAGCTCACACCGTCAGTCAAGGATTCCCGACTGGTGCACTACCTGGGATTGGCGTTTCCGGGCCGAAACCGTCACGTCATCCCCTGCGTCTTGGCGACCGCAGGAGATCTATACATTTTTCCGACAGAAGTGAAAAATTATATTGCAAATAGAAAATATCCTCGGTAGGCTCACGTTTGAAACACGGGGGGTTCCATTCTGCGTGGGTGAAGGAGACGACGATGGCGTTCACGGGCGTCAAGGTGTTTTCAGCGACGAAGGCGAGAGAGCGGGAGGAGCTCGGTGAGAACGTCACCCGCTGGATCCGCGCGAATCCCGGCGTGCAGGTGACGGACAAGATTGTCACGCAGTCCTCGGACCGCGAGTTTCATTGTTTAACGATTACACTGTTTTATGCGCACGCCGAAGCGCAGGCGGCCGCGCGGTAGCCGATCGACCTCTCCCCCGACCTACACCAGCAGAGAAGGTCCCCCGGTCAGCCGTTTTCCGGCGCCAGGCGGGCGGCCATGTCCGCGTCCTCGACGAGGAGCGCGTGCTCCTCGGGCGTCAGCGTCACGACCCGCGAGAGGCGCACGGCGCCGAACGCCATCTCCACGGTCACGGCGCCCCCGTCGCTGCGGCGAACGCGCACCGTATCGGCCAGACGAACATCGCGCTCGACTCCGCGCAGGAAGCGGTGCAGCCGGCGCGCCTCGGCTCCCGTCGGGGTCGCGTGCGCGTCGAAGTGGCGATTGCGCGGCCACGTCGCGGCGCGGAGCGAGCGGACGAGGGCGTAGACGTCATTCACGCGATCATGGTAGCACGCCGGTGACCCGCGCACCGGCGCGCCTTTGGGAGCGATAATGACGGCGATGGCGGACGGACTCAAAGTGTTCTCGGGCGCGTCACACCCGGAGCTGGCGCGCGAGATCTGCGGCGAGCTCGGCCTGACGCTCGGGCGCGCGCACACGACGCGCTTTTCGAACGAAAACCTGAAGGTCAAGATCGACGAGAACGTGCGCGAGGTCGACGTCTTCGTGGTGCAGACGGCCTGTCCGCCGCTGTCGGAGAACATCGTCGAGCTGCTCATCCTGCTCGACGCGCTCAAGCATTCGTCGGCGCGGCGCGTGACCGCGGTGCTCCCCTATTTCCCGTATGCGCGCAGCGACAAGAAGGATGAGCCGCGCATCTCGATCACCGCCCGCCTGATGGCCGACATGGTGGCGACGGCCGGCGCGGATCGCGTGCTCACCGTCGATCTGCACTCGCCGCAGATCCAGGGCTTCTTCTCGATGCCGGCCGATCAGCTCTCCGGCGTGCCGGTGTTGTGCGAGCGGCTGCAGCGCGACGATCTGTCCAACACCGTCGTCGTCGCCGCCGACGTGGGCGAGGCCAAGGACGCGGGCAGGTTCGCCAAGCGGCTCGATCTGCCGATCGCCTTCATCGACAAGCGGCGCTCGGGCGACGACGAGAAGGCGCGGCCCGCGCACATCATCGGCGACATCGAGGGCAAGGACTGTCTGCTCGTCGACGACGAGATCGCGACGGGCGGGACCCTGTTCAGCGCCACCGAGTTCCTGCTCGACCAGGGCGCTTCGAGCGTGCAGGCGGCGGTGGTGCACCCGGTCTTGTCGGGGCGCGCCATCGAGCGGCTCAATGCCTCGCGCCTCAAGCGCCTCATCGTGACCAACACCATCCCGCTGCCGGCCGAGCAGCGGTCGCCCAAGATCGAGGTGCTGTCGATGGCGCCGCTCATCGCCACGGCGATCACCCACATCCACGACGGCCGCAGCGTCTCCGAGCTGTTCTCGTAGCGATCGGCGCGGCTCAGCCGCTTTGGCGGTCGGCGGCCCAGCGGCCGCCCTCGATGTCGTCCTTCATGTAGCCCCAGCGCCCCTCGAGGTGCTGGCCGTCGGGCGACATCTGCATGAAGCCGTGGCCGTGCGAGTGCGGGTTGCGCTGGTCCCAGATGAAGCGCCAGACATCGCCGTCGAGCTCGCCGGTGAGGCCGCCGTCGCGATAGCCGGTGAAGCTGCCGGAGACGCGATTGCCCTCCTGGCGCAGCTCGAGCTTGCCCCACGTCGAATCCCAGGTGCCCTGGAAGCTCAGCCCGGACGGCAGGGCGCGCGGCTTGGGCCGGTCGAACCCGGAGCAGCTGCTCAAGGCCAGCGCCATCACTATGGCGAAAACGCCCCTCACCGACGGAATCATTGCGTAGCGGCCTGGGAATCGCAAGATTATGTTGTGAGCGTGGACAGGGGCGGCCCCATTCTTTTCTATGACGGCGTGTGCGGCCTGTGCGACCGGCTCGTGCAGTTCGTGCTGCGCCGCGACCGGCGGGCGCGCTTCCGCTTCGCGGCGCTGCAGAGCGACCTGGCCCGGCGGACGCTCGACGGCTTCGGCAAGAGCGCCGACGATCTCGACACCGTCTATGTCCTCACCAGCGACGGGCGCCTCTTGCAGAAGGCGCGCGCCATCTTCTACGCCTTGCGGCAGCTCGGGCTGCCGTGGTCACTGGTCGCGGTCTTCGGCATTTTACCGACGGTGGTGGTCGATTGGTTCTACGATCGGGTGGCGAGGAATCGCTATCGGCTCTTCGGCAAGCGCGACAGCTGCCGGTTGCCGAGCGGCGAGGAGCGGGCGCGCTTTCTAGGGTGAGGGCGGCTGGTCGGCGGACTGCGTGAGCACGACGATCCGGTCCTTGCCGTCGAGCTCGCAGTAGCCGTTGCCGATCTGCAGCGCGCCGGCGCCGCCCTTGCCGCGCCACGAGAGCAGCCCGGTCTTGAGCGCCGAGAGAAACGGCGTGTGGCCCGGCAGCACGCCGAACTCGCCGGCCACGCCGGGCGCCGTGACCTCGTCGACCTCGACGGTGAGCGGCGGTGCGCTGCGGCGTGACGACCTCGAGCTGCATCTACGCCGCCTCGCGGATCAGGCGCGCGCCCTTCTCCGACGGCCTCGTCGATGGTGCCGACCATGTAGAAGGCCTGCTCGGGCAGGTCGTCGTGCTTGCCGTCGAGGATCTCCTTGAAGCCGCGGATGGTGTCCTTGAGCGTCGACGTACTTGCCCGGCGGTGCCGGTGAACGGCTGCGGCGACGAAGAACGGCTGCGACAGGAAGCGCTGGATCTTGCGCGCGCGCGCGACGACGAGCTTGTCGTCCTCGCGAGAGCTCGTCCATGCCGAGGATGGCGATGATGTCCTGCAGGTCCTTGTAGCGCTGCAGCGATGCGCTGCACGTCGCGCGCGCACGTCGTAGTGCTCCTCGCCGACGACGTGCGGGTCGAGGATGCGTCGAGGTCGAGTCGAGCGGATCGACGGCCGGGTAGATGCCGAGCTCGGTGATGCGCGCGGGAGAGCACCGTCGTCGCGTCGAGGTGGGCGAACGTCGTCGCCGGCGCCGGGTCGGTGAGGTCGTCGGCGGGCACGTAGATGGCCTGCACCGAGGTGATCGAGCCCTTGTTGGTCGACGTGATGCGCTCCTGCAGCGCGCCCATCTCGGTCGACAGCGTCGGCTGGTAACCGACGGCGCTCGGGATGCGGCCGAGGAGCGCCGACACCTCGGAGCCCGCCTGCGTGAAGCGGAAGATGTTGTCGACGAAGAGGAGCACGTCCTGGCCCTCCTCGTCGCGGAAGTACTCGGCGACGGTGAGCGCCGAGAGCGCGACGCGCGCGCGGGCGCCGGGCGGCTCGTTCATCTGGCCGTAGACGAGCGCGGTCTTCGAGAGGACGGGCTCGCCGTCGACGAGCTTCGACTCCGTCATCTCGTGGCAGAGGTCGTTGCCCTCGCGGGTGCGCTCGCCGACGCCGGCGAAGCACGAGAACGCCGCCGTGCTCCTTGGCGACGTTGTTGATGAGCTCCATGATGAGCACGGTCTTGCCGACGCCGGCGCCGCCGAAGAGGCCGATCTTGCCGCCCTTGCGGTAGGGGGCGAGCAGGTCGATGACCTTGATGCCGGTCTCGAACGATCTCGACCTTGGTCGACTGGTCGACGAACGTCGGCGGCGCGCGGTGGATCGGCAGCGTCTGCTTGGCGTTGACCGGGCCGCGCTCGTCGACCGGCTCGCCGATGACGTTGAGGATGCGGCCGAGGCACCTCGGGGCCGACCGGCATCGTGATCGGCGCGCCGGTGTTCGTGCACCGCCATGCCGCGCACCAGGCCGTCGGTCGTGTCCATGGCGATGCGCGCGGACCGTGTTCTCGCCGAGGTGCTGCGCGACCTCGAGCGTCGAGGTTGTCCTGCGTCGGTCGTCGATGCCGGGGTTGGTGACGCGTGAGCGCGGTGTAGATCTCGGGCAGCTTGCCGGCGGCGAACTCGACGTCGACGACGGGGCCGATGACCTGGGTGATCTTGCCCTTGTGGCTCGCGCCGTTGCCGTTGCCGTGACCCGTCGGTGTCGCCATGTCTCTTCCTTGCTTACCCTTTGAGAGCTTCGGCGCCGCCGACGATCTCCATCAGCTCCTTGGTGATCGCCGCCTGGCGCGCGCGGTTGTACTGCAGCGTGAGGCTGCCGATCATCTCCCCGGCGTTCTTGGTCGCGGTGTCCATCGCCGTCATGCGCGCGCCGAGCTCGGAGGCGATCGACTCGAGCAGCGCGCGGAAGAGCTGCGATCTCGACGTACAGCGGCACGAGCGTCGGCGAGCAGCTCGCCCTTGGACGGGCTCGTACTCGAAGTCGACGCGGCCGTGGCGCCTCGTCGGGCAGCTTGGCCGGGCGCGACCGGCAGGAGCTGCTCGATCTGCACGACCTGCGTGATGGCGCTCTTGAACTCGTTGTACGACGAGGTAGCACGCGCGTCGACCTTGCCGGCGAGGAAGTCGTCGGTCGACCTGCTTGCGCGAGCTCGCGCGCGCGCTCGAGCGCGGTCGCCGAGGCCGCGCGACTCGGCGACGATCGCCGTGGCGATCGCGAGTCGCGTTGCGGCGCCGCTGAAGTACTCGCGCGCCTTGCGGCCGACGATCGCGCAGCGTCGACCTCGGGTACGCGCTCGCGGCTCGTCGACGACGAAGCGCTCGACGCGGCGCTTGACACGTTCGAGTTGAAGGCGCCGGCGAGGCCGCGGTCGGCGGTGATGACGACGAGCCGCGCGCGTCTTGACCTGGCGCGCGGCGCGAGCAGCGGATGCGACGTCTCGTCCGTGCTCGAGCGCAGCGCGCGGCGACGTCGCCGAGCACCTCGCGTGAGCCGCTGCGCGTACGGGCGCGCGGCGACGATCGCGTCCTGCGCGCGGCGCAGCTTCGCCGCCGCGACCAGCTTCATCGCCTGCGTGATCTTCTGCGTGTTCTTGACCGACGCGATGCGCGTGCGGATCGCCTTGAGCGACGGCATGGTTAGGCCTGCGGCGCCGCTGCCGCCTTGCGAGCCGCCCGTCGCTCGCCGTCGACGTGCTGGCCGCGAACTCCTTGGTGAACTCGTCGAGCGCCGACTTCATCGAGCTCGCTCGAGGTCGTTGAACGCCTTGCTGTCGTTGACTTGCTGCGGATCGTCGAGAGCACGTCGGGCCGGCGCGACTCCATGAACGGCGTAGCAGCTCGCGCTCGTAGCGGCCGATGCTCGCCGACCGGGCAGCTCGTCGAGGAAGCCGTTGGTGCCGGCGAAGAGCACGAGGACCTGCTGCTCGACCGGCAGCGGCTGGTACTGCCCCTGCTTGAGCAGCTCGACCAGGCGCTCGCCGCGGGCGAGCTGCTCCTGCGTCGCCTTGTCGAGGTCGCGAGCCGAACTGCGCGAACGCCGCCAGCTCGCGGTACTGCGCGAGCGTCGAGGCGCAGCGTGCCGGCGACCTTCTTCATCGCCTTGATCTGCGCGGCGCCGCCGACGCGCGACACCGAGATGCCGACGTTCATGGCCGGGCGGACGCCGGAGTAGAACAGGTCGGTCTCGAGGAAGATCTGGCCGTCGGTGATCGAGATGACGTTGGTCGGGATGTAGGCCGACACGTCGCCGGCCTGGGTCTCGATGATCGGCAGCGCGGTCAGCGAGCCGCCGCCGAGCTCGTCGGACAGCTTGGCGGCGCGCTCGAGCAGGCGGCGAGTGGAGGTAGAAGACGTCGCCCGGGTACGCCTCGCGGCCCGGCGGGCGGCGCAGCAGCAGCGACAGCTGGCGGTAGGCGACGGCCTGCTTCGAGAGGTCGTCGTAGACGATCAGCGCGTGGCCGCCGTTGTCGCGGAAGTACTCGCCCATGGTGACGCCGGTGTAGGGCGCGAGGAACTGCAGCGGCGCCGGCTCGGACGCCGTCGGCGGCGACGACGATCGTGTACTCCATCGCGCCGGACTGCGCGCAGCGTGTCGACGACCGCGGCGACCGTCGACTGCTTCTGGCCGATGGCGACGTAGATGCAGATGCACGTCCTGGCCCTTCTGGTTGATGATCGTGTCGATCGCGATCGCGGTCTTGCCGGTCTGGCGGTCGCCGATGATCAGCTCGCGCTGGCCGCGGCCGATCGGGATCATCGCGTCGATCGCCTTGATGCCGGTCTGCAGCGGCTCGTGCACGGACTTGCGCGGCGACGATGCCGGGCGCCTTGATCTCGACCTTGCGCGTCTGCTTGGCGTCGATCGGGCCCTTGCCGTCGATCGGGCTGGCCGAGCGCGTTGACGACGCGGCCGAGCAGCGCCTCGCCGACCGGCACCGCGACGATCTGGCCGGTGCGCTTGACGGTGTCGCCCTCGCGGATCGTCTCGAACTCGCCGAGGAGCGCGACGCCGACGTTGTCCTCTTCGAGGTTGAGCACCATGCCCGTGACGTCGTGCGGGAACTCGAGCAGCTCGCCGGCCATGGCGCCGGCGAGGCCGTAGACGCGCGCGATGCCGTCGCCGACGGTGAGCACGGTGCCGGTCTCGGTGACCGAGACCTTCTTGTCGTAGTCCTCGATCTGCTTGCGGATGATCTGCGAGATCTCTTCGGCGTGGATGTCCATGTTCGTTCCCTTTACTTCGCTCAGCAGCTCGTCGCGCAGCTGCTGCGAAGCTGAGTGCGCACGCTGCCGTCGTACACGATGTCGCCGACCTGCGCGACGACGCCGCCGAGGAGCGCGGGGTCTTCGCGCTTCTCGAAGATGACCTTCTTGCCCGACAGCTTCTCGAGCGCCGTCTTGAGGCGCGTCTCGAGCAGCGGATCGAGCGGCCGCGCCGAGGTCACCGTGGCGCGCACGCGGCCGGCCTGCTCGTCGACGAGCGTGCGGTGCGCCCGCGCGATGTCGGGCAGCGAGGCGATGCGCCCCTTGTCGAGCAGCAGCATGATGAAGTTGCGCACCGTCTGCGACAGCGCCAGGCGGCGCGACCAGCTCGTCCATCACCAGCTTGCGCTTCTCGCAGCGAGAAGATCGGGTTCTCGAGCGCGGTGCGCAGCTCGGGCGAGCTGCGCAGCGTCTCGGCGGCGCGCTCGAGCTCCTTGCCGAGCGCGTCGTAGCTCTGGTGCTGGATGCCGATCTCGAGCAGCGCCTTGGCGTAGCGACGCGCGATGCGAGCCGGTGATCACGAGGGCCTCCCGGCCTTGGCGCGCGCCTCGACGTCGGCCACGTAGCGCTCGGCCATCTTGCGCTGGTCGTCGGCGGCGAGGTTCTTCTTCAGCGACGCCTCGCGCGGCGGCGACCGCCGCTTCGATGACGCCGCGGCGCAGCTCGCGCCGCGCGCGATCGATCTCGGCGGCGATCTGCCGCTCGGCCTCTTCTTTGAGCCGCTTGGCGTCGGCCTCGGCGGCGGCCATGATGCGCGCCTTCTCCGTCTCCGCCTCCTGGCGGATCTGCTTCAGCAGCGTCTCGATCTCGCGGTCGAGGCCGCCGATCTTGGCCTCGTACTGCTTGAGCGTGGCCTCGGCCTCGGCGCGCAGCTTGGCCGCCTCGTCGAGGTTCTTGGCGATGTCGTCATGGCGCTCGACCATGTACTGCTTGAGCGGGCGCCACGCCAGGCGCGACATGATCGCGAGGAAGATGCCGAAGTTGACCAGCGCGAAGCCGAACGGCGGCGGCCAGCCCTGGTGCGCCGGATTCTTGGCCTTGAGGCCGTAGTCCCAGCTCCACCAGTTGATGATGCCGCGCGACTCGGACTCGTGGACGTCGGCACCGGCGCCGTAGGCGCCGCCTTCGGGCGACTGCGCGCCCTCCTTCTGCTCCTGCGCCACGCCCTGCTGGGCAAACGCCGTCGAGCACAAAAGGGCCGCGACGACGGCGCAGGCGCTCAGTCCCCGGCGCACCATCGCCTTCATGCCGCCTCCCGACCGAGGATCTTCTTCACGATCTGCTTGGCCAGCGCCGTCGACTCGGCGGCGAGCTGCTCGCGCGCCGCGCCCGCCTCGGCGCTGATCTTGGTCCGCGCCGCTTCGAGCGTCTTCTGCGACTCGTCGCGCGCCGCGCCCAGCACCTGGCGCTCGTAGATGGCGCCTTCGCCGCGCAGCCGCGCGCGCTCCTCGGCGCCGCGCAGCCGCGCCTTGGTCAGCCGGGCGTCATAGTCCGCGTTGGTCTTTTGCGCCCGGTCCTGCATCGCCGACGCCTCTTGGCGGGCGCCCTCGATGCCCTGGTGACGAGCGGCCCGCATGCGCAGGTAGGGCCGGAACAGCACGCGGGACAGGACCGCCAACATGATGACGAAGAAGGCGAACTGGACGAACAGCGTGCCGTCCACGTCGATGAGCGGCGGCGGCGCTTCCGCTCGCGCGGCGATCAGCAAAGTCGCGACAAACATGGTTTCTCCATGGACGCTGCGGGCAAGGGCGCGGCTCTCTTAACACCCTGGACGCAAGGTGTCAACACGATGCCTATATAACGTGAGCCGGGGGGAGCGGTAGGCTACTTCTTGGCGGGCGGCGGCTGCGAAGGATTTGCCGCCGGCGTGCCCGATTGGGCCGGCTTGGCCGCCGCTTCGGCGAGCCCCTGCAGCGTGCGCGGGATGTTCTGCGACACCGGCCCGATGTTCTCCATCTTCGAGAAACCCTCGAAGGTGACGCCCTTGTCGATGTAGAGCGACGGGGTCTCGATGTTGCCCTTCACGCGCGCGGGCGCGTGGAGCTCGACCGCGCGCTTGGCGCGGATGTTCCCCGTGACGCTGCCCTCGACGATGATGACGCCGACGTCGATCTCGGCGTTGACCATCGCCCCCTCGCCGACGACGAGCACGTCCTCGGAGAAGATCTCGCCCGAGAGCTTGCCGTCGATGCGGACGGTGCCTTCGAACGTCAGTTTGCCTTCGAACTCCGACCCGCGGCCGAGCAGCGTGGTGATCTCACCCTGCGGCCGTTCACTCTGTGCAGGAAGCGCCATGGCCAGCGATCGTAACGCCGGCTACTTGGCCTTTTCAAGCGGGATCGACACCTGGATGAGCCGCTTTCCCGCCCACGAGACGGTCTTGTGGGCGACCCGGTAGCCGCGCAGGCGCAGCTCGATGACCACGTCGTCGTTGGGCGGCAGATCGCCGACGGTGGCCGGGGTCATGCCGCGGATGCGGCCGTTGACGATGGCCTCGGCGCCGGGCGGGGTGGAGGCGATCTCGACGGTGCCGACGGTGGGCACGAGCACCACCTGCACGCCCATTTCGCGCTCCCCGGGCGGGAACTTCACGTCCGATTCCCAGACGTCGTAGCCGCTGCGCGAGACCCGCACGTGGTGCGAGGCGCGCGGATCGACGTCGCGCAGCTTGAGCGGCGTCTGCTGCATGCCGGCGACGCCGTCGATGCGCACCTCGGCGCCGGGAGGCAGCGAGACGATGCTGAGCGTGCCGCGCGTCTCGCCGCCGCCGGCCATGGTCACCGCGGCGACGGCGCCGACGACGATGAGCCCGAGCACGGCCAGGACCACGTAGACCCCGCGGTTGGTGCGCGGGCGCAAGGGCGACTCGGCCTCGCCGAGCGGCGAGCCGAACGGCAGCGGCTCGTCGTCCTCGAGGCCGGGGATGAAGCGGCCCGAGTCGAGCGGCGGCGGCTGCGCCGGCGGGATGCGCGTCGGCTCCTCGAACGATTGGCGCACCGCCGGCCGGCTCGTCGGGCCCAGCGGATTGTGCGCCGGCGGCAGGTTCAGGGTCTCGGCGGCGCTCGAAGCGGTCGGCGCCGGCGGGGGGATCGGCTGCACCTTCTGCGAGGGCGGCCGGGCCGGCTGCGGCGCTTGTTGCGGGCGCGCCGCCACCGTCGGCTCGGGCGCATCGTCGCTGAAGCTCGACACCGGCGCCGGCGCGCGATTGGGCGCGCGGCGGGTGCGCTGGCGCGTGTCGACCTCGTCGAGAGGGGCGGCGGGCGCGTTCGGCTGCGCGGCGGGGGGCATGGGCACCGTCGGCGCTTGGGTGCTCACCGGCCGGGGGGCGTTCGGATGGCGGCGGACGCCCAGCGGCGTCGGCCGCACCTGGCGCGGGACGGGCACCGCCGCCGGCTTCGGCAGCGACGCCGGCGCGTCGATCACCTCGTGCGGAGTGGGCTCGTCGTCGAGCGGGGCCTCGACGCGCCGGGTGGCGTGCGTCCGCGGCAGCTGCAGCGGCAGCGCCCGCGTGCCCGTCGGCGCGTCATCCTCGTCTTCGTGCTGCCCGGGCGAGAGCGTGGGCGCGTCGAGATCGTCGTCGGCGGCCGGATCCTCGGGGCCGAGATCGAACTTGCCCGACGGAACCTGGGGCGAGCCGCGCCGCATCGACGGACCGGCCGGCCGCGTGCGATCGTTGTCGCCGGCGCTGGCGCCGCTGTCCATGCGCGCCAAAAGGGTGTCGCCGGCGTCGACGATGGTCGCTTCGTTCTCCTCGAAGTCGCCGCCACCGCGAACGTTGGTCGCCACATCGGCGCGCCGCGGCGACGGCGGCTGGGGCGGCGGCACGGGCGCCGGCGCGTCGTCGAGCTCGGGCTTCAGATCCGACAGCGAGAAGATGAGCGAGTTCTCGTCCCGCACCTCGATCGCCGAGACGATCCCCGCCGGGTTCGGCTCCTGCGATACGTGCGCCGTCGACGAGCGCGGATCGCGCCGCGCCGCCGTGGGATCCTCGCCCATGACCTCGCGCACGAACGTCGCCAGGCGGGCGCGCGAAAAATCGGGCGCGAAGCCGTGCAGGAACTGCTGTAGCCCGTGCGCCAGCTCGCCCGCCGTCGGCCAGCGATCGTCGGCGCGCTTCTTCAGGCAGCGCATCACCACCGCCTCGAGCTCCTCGGGCACGGCGGTGCGGTGCGACGACGGCGGCGGGATGCTCGCCTTGCGCACGACGTCGAGCAGCTTCTCCAGATCCTCCTCGAGGTAGAGCATCTGCCCGACGATCATCTCGTACAGCACGATGCCGGCGGAGAAGATGTCGGTGCGCGAGTCGATCGGATCGCCCCACGCCTGCTCGGGCGACATGTAGTAGTACTTGCCCTTGATGACGCCGGCCGCGGTCTGCTGCCCGCGCATCGCCGCCTTGGCGATGCCGAAGTCGACGATCTTGACCTCGCCGTCGAGGCTGACGAGCACGTTCTGCGGCGACACGTCGCGGTGCACGATCTTGAGCGGCCGCCCGCGGGCGTCGCGCTTGCGGTGCGCGTAATCGAGCCCGTGCGCCACCTCGTCGGCGATGAACGCCGCCACCTCGAACGGAAAGTCGATGTCGTGCTCGGAGGCGCGCCGGAGGAGCTTGTAGAGATCGACGCCGTCGATGAGCTCCATCGCGATGTAGTACTGCTCGTCGACGCGCCCGAGGTCGAAGGTCTGCACGATGTTGGCGTGCTGGAGCTGCACCGAGAGCTTCGCCTCGTCGACGAGCATCTGCACGAAGTCGGGATCGGCCGAGAAGTTCGGGTGGATGACCTTGAGCGCGACCAGCTTCTCGAAGCCGCCGATGCCGTGCGTCTGCGCGACGTAGATCTCGGCCATGCCGCCGACGGCGAGCTGCGACAGGAGCTGGTAGCTGCCCAGCATCGCGCGCGCCGTCGAGCGACGACGCCATCGGTCAGCCCGCCCGCGACTGCTGGAGTTGCTGCTGGGCGGCGCCGGGGTAGACGAACACGGAGAGCGCGCGCAACGAGGCGCGTGCCGTCTTGCGATCGAACGTGCACACCACCTCGGTCGCCATGCCGGGCGCGACGTTGAGGACGAACTGGGTGGCGGCGTTGGCGACGAGGTAGATGCCGAGCCCGGCGCCGTAGATCTTGCGATCGATCTGCTGCGGCGAGTGCAGGCACTTGTCGATGTAGCGGAGGACCGTGGTCTTGTCGAGGCGGCCGAAGCGGTCGCGCACGCTCAGCGCGAAGCCGTTCTCCGTCGCGGCGTAGCGGATCGACACCGGCCGCGGCGACAGCTTGTCCAGGCGCTCCTTCGGGTCGACCTCGGCGAACATCGGGTTGCCGTTCTCGTCGACGGGCGCGTCGTACAGCGCGTTCATCAGCAGCTCTTCGCCGACCTGGCCGATGGCCGAGCGCACCTGCCGGCGCACGTCGACCTTCTCGGCGTAGGCGAGCACCTCGTCGATGGCCGCGGTGCGGCCCTTGTAGTCGCGCAGCCGGGTCAGGTGCACCGCGGTGTCCTTCGGCAGGTACTTCTCGATGCCGAAGAGGTCGCCGGTGACGAACTTCTGGATGGTGACGGCGACGGTGGCGAAGCCGGAGTCGTCGGCGGTCAGCACGTGGTTGCAGCGCGGATCGTTGAGCAGCCGCGTCAGCGACGCCAGGTTCGACGGCGGCGTGACGCCGACGAGCTGGGCGCCGTCGCGCATCTTGGACGTCACCAGCTTCAGCCCCGCCTCCGAGCCGTCCCACGCGTAGACGGCGAAGCGGAAGGGCAGCTGGTCGGGCGCCGACTCGAGCATCTTCAGGTTGCGCACCAGCACCGGCGTGGCGCCGCCCGCCTGGACCGCCGCGGCGATTCGTTCGAGGATGGCGGGATCTTCCGCGATGGCGAGGATGCGTTGGGTGGGAGCCGCTTGGGTCAGTGGAATTGCTCCTGCCCACCGATAATTGGGCACCGCCATCGTAGCGGATTGTCACAGAAAGTCAATAGTTCCGCGCAATCATTGCGCAGACGGTCCGACCACGCGTAAGCTGGGTGGGCGATCATGGGACTGCCGCGGTTACTCATCGTGGATGACGAGCCCGACATGCTCGATTTCCTGGACCGGGTCTTTCGTCGCGAGTACGAGGTCATCCGGGCGCCGTCGGTGGACGAGGCGGTGCGGCTCATCGAGCTGGGGCCGCTGGACGTCATCGTCACCGACCGGCGGATGCCGCGGCGGAGCGGGCTGGAGCTGCTCGAGATCGCGTCGCAGCGGCAGCCGCGCGCCGTGCGCGTTCTGCTGACCGGCTACGCCGACTCGCTCGTCGACGAGAAGGTGGCGCAGTGGCGGCTCGTCGACGCCTGGGTGTCCAAGCCGATCGATTCGGCCGCGCTCAAGGCGTCGATCGCGCAGGCGATCCAGAAGCGCGCCACTCCCTGATGGAGTAGGGGCCTGCAGGCGCAACGCTGGGGACCGCGGGCGCTGGAGAACCTTCAGTCAAGCACATCTGACGAAGCCCCAGCGGCGGGTCGTCAGCCCCGCCCGGCGGAGGCCGGTGACGAGACTGGAGCCGCTTTCAGGTCGGTGCCCGACGGCGCGCCCAAGAGCGACCCAAGAGCGGGAGGTCGTCGGCGCCAGGTTCGCGGGCGTCGAGGAACGCTCCGCCCTGCAGGGGCGGATGCCAGTGACGAGCCCGAGGGCGTGGACGTGCCGCCGGCCTGTAAGGCCGCCGGCGTAGCACGCCCGTCCCGCGAACGTGGCCCCGACGACCTCCCGCGACCTTCGCGCCCTACGGAGCGCCGCGGTTGGCGAGCAGGAGATTGACGATCTCGGCGAATCCATAGCCGCCTTCGGCGTCGGCGATGTACCCCGGCGGCGGCGCCAGCCGGTCGAGGTAGCGGCGCACGTTGGCCACTCCGGCCGCGACGGGGAAGTAGGCGAAGCAGGGCTGGTCGTTGGGCGAGTCGCCGACGAAGAGCCAGTCGTCACGGGTGATGTCGAGGTCGACGCCCCACCAGGAGTGGGCGACGCGAGCGCACATCGCCGCCTTGTCGTGGTCGCCGTAAAAGGCGTGCGTGTGCACCGAGGAGCTGGTGCAGCGGGCGCCGGCGGCGCGGATGCGGGCGGCGATGGCGTCGACGGTGGCGCGGGGGAGCTGTTGGGTCTCGCCAATGTCGAACGCGAGGTCGCAGCGACGGAGCCACTGGTCGTCGGCGAGGCGGGCGCCGGGGATGTCGCGCACGATCTCGGCGGCGAGCGCGCGCAGCTTCTCGTTCTGGGCAAGGACGCGGTCGGGGTCGTCCCAGGTCATGCGCTCGACCGATCTTCCGTCGCCGGCGCGGCGCACGGCGAAGGCGCCGTTCTCGGCGATGGCGCCGGCGAGCGGCCAGGTGCAGGCGAGCACCTCGGCCCAGCCGGCGGGGCGGCCGGTGACGGCGACGACGCGCAGGCCGGCGGCCGTCGCGCGCGCGATGGCGTCGTAGGCGGCGGGCACCAGCACGCCGCCGTGCGTGAGCGTGTCGTCGACGTCGCAGAAGATGCCGCGCAGGCGCGGCGCCAGCGGCGCCAGCTCCCGGTACGACCTCATGGCTGGAACGCTATCAGAAGTGGTACGAGAGGTTCGCGAAGAAGTTGAAGCCGGGGGCCGGGTTCGGCTGCGTCTCGATACTCGGCGTCAGATCGCCGAAGGGGTCGGTGTAGTACCAGTGCTGATTGAGCACGTTGTAGAACTGACCCGAGAACTGCAGCCGGTCCTTCAAGAAGCGCAGGCGGAAGCCGAGCTGGAGGTTCGCCACCGGCGTCAGCCGATCCCAGCCCAGATCGCTGGTCGCCGCCGTCGTCGCGCCGGTGAAATCGTTGCCGCCGGCGGAGGCGGCGGAGCCGGTGGGGACGCGGTTCGGATCTTCGTAGGCGCCGAAGACGGCGAGGTTCATGTTCAGGTCGAGCAGGTTCTTGACGATGTTGAACGACGCGCCGAGGACGACCCAGTGATTCGGGGTCGTACGCACGACGCCGGCGTCGGTCGTCGTCGAGTTGAGGTACGTGTACGACGCCTGCAGGAAGTGATCGCCGTTCAAGTAGAGCTTGGCGTAGCCCTCGACCGAGTGGATGGCGCGCTTGCCGGTGTTGCCGTACTGGCCGCCGAGGATCTGGATCAGGTTCGAGAGCACCGTGTACGAGTAGTCGGCGCGCAGCTCGAGCTCGCGCACCTTGCGGATGTTGCGCAAGAGGCGGGCGTTGAGCTCGCCCTGGAACGACTGCGACCCCTCGGTCTTGAGGTTCGGGTTCGAGCCGTAGCTGACGCCGCCGGCGGGGATCGACGTGTTCTGGAACACCGGCGAGCGGAAGCCGGTCGCGTAGTTCAGCTTGACGTGGTAGTCGGGCAGGAAGTTGTAGACGATGGCGGCCGAGCCGAGCGGCACGAGGTCGTAGGGCAGATCGCCGAAGCCCTTCTGGATACGGACGCCGCCGTCGAGGGTCAGCTTCTGGAACGGGCGCCACTGCGCGTCGACGTAGCCGGCGGCGACGTAGCGGCCGGTGTCGTTGCCGTAGACGCGCGGGCACAGCGGGATGCGCGTGTAGCCGCCGGGCGTCCCGTCGGGCTGCACCGGGCAGAGGATCGGCAGGTCGTTGACGTCGCTCGGGTCGACGAAGTGGGCGCTGGAGTCGCGGAGTCCTTCGTAGAAGAACTCGCCGCCGGCGAGCAGGCGGATGTGGAACGGCAGGTTGAAGTCGAGGTCGGCGGTGCCGCCGAAGCGGAAGATCTTCTGGCCGGTGAAGTTGAGGTTGAGGCCGCCGACGTCGTTCGGGTTCGCCGGATTGCGCGGCAAGAACGCGCTCGAGGGGAAGAGCTGGATGCTGAAGTCGCGCACGAACTGGGTGCCGTAGCCCTTGACCGTGAGCCCGATCCGGTCCTTGGCGAAGCGGTCCTTGTACTCGAGGACGCCGTAGCGATCGTAGTGTTGCCAGTTCTCGCCCTGCGAGATGAGGACGCTGCCGAAGCCGAGGTTCGGGTGCATGTCGCCGAACGGCAGCATGTAGTAGAGGGAGAGCGGACCGTACGAGTACTTGCCGTCGACGATGACCATCCAGCTGCGGCCGGGATCGCGCGGCGCGTTGGCCGCGTAGTAGGCGATTCCGCCCGGCTGCGGCGCCGGCTCGGAGAGCAGGAACTGCGGGATGTCGCTCACCATGCCGATGAAGTTCTCGTACGAGAGGTGCTGGAAGATCTTCAGCTTGCCGTCGAAGAAGGTCTTGCCGAACAGCGCATAGGCCTTGAAGTCCTGCTTGTTGCCGGGACCGTCGCCGTAGCCGGCCGAGAGCTCGAGGCCGTTGACGTCCTCGGCGTCCTTGGTGATGAGGTTGGCGATGCCGAGGAACGAGTTGGCGCCCCAGAGCACGCCGCCGGGGCCGGTCACCGCCTCGATACGCTTGACCGTCTCGAGCGGCTGCGTGCGACCGCTCCAGGCGATGTTGCCCCAGGGGTCGAACAGCGAGATGCCGTCGCGCATGAGCAGGAAGCCCTGGGTGACGCCGCGCACCTCGGCGACCTCGACCTGATCGCCGATGGCGTTCTGGTGGTACCAGCCGGGGACCGTCGACAGCGCGTCGAGCAGGTAGTGGTGGCCGCGCGCCTTGATCTCGTCGGCGGTGATGATGGTGATGATCGCCGGCGCCTCCTGGACGGTGGTGACGCCCTTGGCGGCCGAGGTGACGATGTTGGCCAGATCGATCTCGCGGTCGACGTCGAGCGCGATCTCGGGCTCGCCCTCTTCGCTGCTGCTCTTCTGCGCCGGCTGGGTGACCGGCTCGGGCAGCGCCACGTCCTGCGCCAGCGCGGTGGCCCCCGACAAGAGCGCGGCGGCGACGACGAAGCCATGCACAATTCGCCGTTTCATCGTCACTGCTCCACGATGATGAACTCGACGCGGCGATTCTTCGCGCGAGCATCAGCCGTCTTGCGTTTGTCGAGCGGGCGCGTGTCGCCGTAGCCGACCGCCTGCAGCCGCTCGGGCTCGACCCCCTTCTTGATGAGGTAGTTGCGCACCGACTCGGCGCGGGCCTGCGACAGCTCCTGGTTCTTCTTGGCGCCGCCGACGTCGTCGGTGTGACCCTCGATGCGGATGCGCTTGACCTGCGGGTTCGACTTGATCTTCTCGGCGATGCGCTCCATCAGCGCCTCCGAGCGCCCGGAGATCTTGTCCGACCCGGTGTCGAAGTTGATGTTCTCCGGCAGCTCGATCTTGCCGCCGGCGATGGTGACCTGACCGCCCGAATCGGGGCAGCCGTCGGTGTCGTCGACGCCGTTGAACGTCTCCGGCTCGTTGGGGCACTTGTCCATGGCGTCGGGGATGCCGTCGCCGTCGTTGTCGAGATCCGGGCAGCCGTCGTCGTCCTGGAAGCCGTCCTTGTCCTCCGGATCGTTCGGGCACTTGTCCTGCGCGTCGGGGATGCCGTCGCCGTCGTTGTCGATCTCGGGGCAGCCGTCCTCATCCTGGAAGCCGTCCTTGTCCTCCGGCTCGTTGGGGCACTTGTCGAGCTTGTCGGGGATGCCGTCCTGATCGTTGTCCGGATCGGGGCAGCCGTCCTCGTCGTCGAAGCCGTCCTTGTCCTCGGGCTCGTTGGGGCACAGGTCCTGCGCGTCGGGGATGCCGTCGCCGTCGGTGTCGATGCCGCCGGTGGCGACGGCGCCCTTGCCCTCGGCGGGCGCCCAGGTGACGCCGCCGAAGACGCGGAAGTCTTCGTGGCGCATCGCCGAGCTGATGATGCCGGCGCCGGCGCCGATGCCGATGGAGATGTCCTTGACCGGGAAGAGCTGGAAGCCGCCGGCGACGTCGGCGGTGAAGTCCTTGCCGGCGTCGAAGGGGTTGTTGGTGGTCGACGAGGTCACTAGCGGCACCAGGCCGTAGAGCTCGGCGGCGACGCCGACCCAGCGGACGAAGCGGTAGGCGAAGCCGGCCGACCAGGTCAGCTCGTGGCTCACGTCGATGAGCGTGCGCGGCGCCGCCGTCATCACACCGGTCGGCGGCTGGTCGTTGGGCGCCAGCACGATCGTCTCCGGGCGGATGATGGCGCCGATGTTGATGGCGGCGGTCACCGGGCCCTTGGTGACGTCGGCGATCACGGTGGGGCGAAAGGTGAAGCCGCTGTCGCCGAGGAAGGCCGAGTCGTCGCCGAACGGCAGGCTGACGACGGCGGAGGCGGCCAGGGCGAAGATGCCCGCGCGGAAGATGCGCGCCTTGAAGCCGATGCGCCAGTCGAGCGGCGCGGCGTCGGGCGGCCCCACGTTGGTGTAGGGGGAGTTGGCGTAGAAGCCGGTGCGCAGCGGACCGGAGCCGTTGGGCGGGACGACGCCGGCCGAGCCGTACTGGCCGTAGGCGGCGGTGTAGCCCTCGGCGGAGATCGGCAGGTCGCCGACGAATTCGAGCCAGTCGGTGAGGCCGAGGTGGAAGCCGAAGTGCATGACCGCCTGCCAGCCCATGACCGGGATGAGGCCGGGCTTCTTCGGGGTGGCGGTGTCGCAGGCGCCCATGGCCGGGCAGATGTTCAGGCGCAGCGGATTCTGCGCGTAGTCGACGAAGAGCTTGAAGCCCCAGTCCCACTGGTGCGAGGTCTGGGCGCGGTCGACGGTGAAGATGCCGTAGCTGTCGAGGGCCGGGCGGAAGATCTCGGAGTCGACGCCGCGCTGGGCGCGGGCCTGGCCGGCGGTGGCGACGACGGCGGCCAGGCCGACGGCGGCGAGAAATGGCGCGCTCGGTTTACGCATTATCTAGGAGGCCCCCTGTCGCGTTCGCCATCGGTCGTCGCGTCACATGCTCGGGTGGAAACGCGTGATCAGGACCAGGCCCGGCGCCGAGCCGCCGGGCAACGCCTCCCAGGTGATCGGCATCGCTGTCGGGCCCGATCCGCTGAACGTCGGGAACGAGCCGCCGCCGGTGAGCGGCGACGAGACGATGGCGGTGCCCGAGGCGCCGGTGGCGGTCAGCGCACCGTCGACCGCGGTCAATGTGTCGTTGAAATAGCCGGCACCCGCAGCGGTCATGCTGTCTTTGAGCAGGGTCACGCCGGCGACCGGCATCGTCTCGTTGGCGATGATGTTGGTCGGCAGCGGCTTGGGGTCTTTGTAGAACTTGGCGATCTGCGCGCCGCCCGTCGTGATGTCGAAGCCCCACGGCGTCGGAGTCGGCCTTGGGGATCGAGTAGGTGTCGAGCTTGTACTGATTGCCGCTGGCGATGCCCTGCGCGGCGGAGCCGGCGACGATGAAGCCCGCCGTCCCCTTGCCGGTGGTGACGACGATGATGCCGAGGCTGGGCACCTGGAAGTCCTGGAAGACGTAGCTGCCGCCGTCGGCCGAGTCATACATGGCGATGGGCGTCGCGCCTGGCGTCAGCACCGCGATGGGGTCGTAGAGCTCGACGTGGATCGGCGTCGAGGCCTTCACGTTGGTCTTGAAGTCGATGATCGAGCCGGAGACGCAGGCCTTGCCCGGAGCCGGCGTGCGGCAAGTCGCCCCGCTGTTCCCGATGCCGACGCAGACGCCGTTGATTTCGATGGTCGACGCGGGATCGCACTGCACCGCCGACACGCACTTGCCGCCGACGATCATCACGTTGCCGCCGTCGACTTCACACGGCGTCATCGAGTTCAAGTCGTCCGTCTGGACGCACTTGAGCGTGCCGTCCTTTTGCTGCTGCTGCACCGTGCCGGGGCCGCAGCTCGGCTCGTTGCAGCCCGACTGCACCGCGGCGAGCGCGCCGACAGCGACAAGAGCGATCAGAATCGACGACCTGCGGTTCATAGAGCTCCTCCTGAGACCGGCTCCGAGCGCGCGCTCAGAACTGGACCGGGTCCTGGTCGAGATCGACATACAAGGTCGCGGTGCCCGTCGCCGTTCCCGCCGGGTCCGCGTGGATCAACTGGAAATGGACGACGTCGGTGCCGCCCTGCGTCGAGCTGCGACGTCATGAACAGCGGTCCGCGATTCTTCGGGTCGACCGTGTCGTTCTCGACGGTCATGAAGACTTCCTGCACGCCCTTGAGGTTCAGCGGCGAGTCGATGCGGTAGCCGTCGTAGTTCGCCGGCGGCGTCAGCGTCGTGAAGCTGACGAAGCCGTAGACGAAGCCGTGCAGCGGCGTCGTGATCTGATAGGGGTTGGGGATGTAGGTGAGGTCGCTGGCATCGTGGTAGGCGTCGCACGCGGCCCGGCGCTCCTCGGGCGTCGCCGTCGCCGGCACCGCCGGCGGGACGTTCGGATCGTAGGGCAGCACGGCGAAGAGCGGGCCGGTGGCGGGAGCGAGCTGGTTGATGCGATCGATGACCTGCTGCGCCTGCTCGATCGGCGTCTGCGTCACGCCGCCCGCCGAGATCGAGGTGGGGTACGCCGCCTCCGTGGTGAGCAGGTTGCCCGCCGTCTTGGGGGCGTTGGCGAAGTAGTAGCCGTCGATCATGCACGGATCGTCGAGGCTGATCGCCTGCCGGATCATCAGGCCGGTGGTGGTCTTGCCGTCGGCGAAGTCGTAGTAGCCGCTGACGCGCACGATGTCGTCGTACTGCGTGCGCGCCCACAGCTCGAGGTGCTGATTGGCCGGAATCGACTGCGCCGTGACGCCCGAAATCGTGAGCTGCATGACGGTGCCGGCGAACGAGCGAACCGTGAGGGCGTCGCAACCGATGGACGCAGTGAGCGGCAAGAGCGACGCCAATGCCAGAGTTCGGGCCCACCCGCGCTTCATCGCTAAGCCTCGCACAGCGCGGCACATAGAATTACGCCGCGTGGGCGTATATTAACTTTTTTTTGGATTTCTTGTCAAGCGAGGCAAAACGGATTTCGGCCCTTAAATAAGCTTCGGCGCCGTCGAGAAAAGCGAAATTCAGAAACGTATCTGGGCCGACAATTCTGCGGTGTAGACGATCGCCAGGTACGTGCCGGTCTCGTTCTCCGGGCCGCCCGCGTTGGGCAGCGGGGTGGAGATGACGCGGCCGGCGGACGGCAGGAGGACCTCGAACGCCCCGTCGAGAAAGATCTTCCAGAAGTGAACCCCGAGGCCGGCGGCGACCGTGTTCTTCGGACCGTCCTGGTTCTCGCGGCGGGAGGTCCGGTCGGGGATGGCGTTGGAGTCGTACGCCCAGCCGAGGCGGGCGACGAGGAATCGCGTGATCACGCCCTGAACGCCCAGGTGCACCGTGTAGGTGTCCATGTAGCGCATCTCTTTCGGCACGATGAGGCCGCCGATGTCGATGGCCAGCTGTTGGACCGAGGACCAACCGGTCCAGTCGGCCTGCACGGAGGCGAGCAGGCGCCGGAGCGGATAGACGGTGACGCCGAGCCCGGCCGACTGAGGCCAGGTGATGTTGAGCCCGAAGTCCTTGCTGGTCGGCATCGCGGTGCCGACGGCGAACGGGCCGCTGCCGCTGATCGAGACCGACAGCGGCGTGCGATAGACGGCGCCGATCTGCACCAGGCGGTGCGGGCGCAGCATGATGCCCATGATGCCGCCGACGCCGACGCCCGAGCCCGACAGGCTGGTGGTGTACGCCGATTCGGTATCGGTGACCGAGAAGCTGTTGATGCCGATGCGCAGCCCGGCGCCGACGGAGAAGACGTCGCTCACCTGATAGGCGAGCGTGGGTGTCACCTCGAGGTCGCTGATCTGCGTCGCGCTGATGCCGAGCACCTTGGGCATCATCGTGGTCGGATCAATCGTCGTCTTCGACGAGATGTCGGCGGCGTTGAAGCTGATCGAGCCGCCGTAGGCGTCGTAGGCGAGGATGCTGAAGGCGAAGCGCGTCGGTTTCGACCTGCCGAGGCCGAAGCGGGTCGAGGCGCCGATGACGGGGATGACGAGGGGCGCGATCTTCTCGGTGATCTTGCCGGTGATGCCGGCCTGGCCGAGCGGGCTCTGCGCGTCGGGCGTGTAGGCGCGGTCGGCAATGAGCAGCTCGCCGCCGAGGTAGCCGACGTTCTCACCATAGATCGCGGTGCCGGCGGGGTTGTGCCAGACCGCGGTCGGATCGTCGGCGATGGCGGTGAACGCGCCGCCCATGCCGATGGCGCGCGCGCCCACGATGTTGGGCCGCCCGAGACCGGCGGCGCCCGCGTCGCCGATCAGCGTGCCGGAAGAGAGGAGGGCTGCGGCCCAGAACGCCAGGGCACGCTTCACAGGTCGCCGCCCGTCGCCATGTCGGCGATCGAGAGGTCGAGGCCGCCGCCACCGCCGTCGCCGAAATTGTGCGCCAGATCGGGGAGCTGGATCGACAGGTCGGTATCGGCCACGCAAACCGTCGCGTTCATGCAGTGCTCGCCCTGGTAGCAATCGTTGTCGGTCATGCAGGCCGCGCCGGGATAGTCGTCATGCGCCGCCGGGCAGCCGCTCAGCGTCGCCGCGGTCGCGGTCACGAGCGCGCACAGGAGCAACATGGCGAGGATCGGGCGGCGCATCATCTGTCCGCGCACGCTCAAAACCGCACCGTCGCGACCAGGCCGGCGCCGGTCGGTCCTGCCGACGGGGAGAGCGTGAGGTACTCCTGCTTCTTGTGGGTCTCGCCCTTGGACGGATCGACGATGAACACGATGGCCGCGGCCAACAGCGCCGCGCTGCCGAGGCCGATGCCGGTGTAGGCGATCGCCGCGTAGCTGGCGCCGGTGTCGCGCTTGCTGTTGACGGCGCTGCGCGTGGTCTCGGTCGGATCGGCGGCGACGGCCTCGGCGTGCACCTCGCTCTCGGCGATGCCGAAGCCGGCGCCGACCGCGCCCGCCGCCGCGGCGACGCCGAGCAGGATCCAGCCGTACTTGGCGTAGCTCGCTTTGGGTCCGGTATCCCTGCCACTGTCGACGGGCATCACGATCGGTCGCTGCTCCTCGGGTAGCTTGTTCATCGTCAGCTCGACGTCCTGGCGCTGGCCGGCGCCGACGCTCACGGTGGCGTTGGCGGTCTCGAAGCCGCCGCGGGACAGATGGATCTTGTGAACGCCGGGGGTGACCGGGATGGTCAGCGGCGTGGCGCCGCGCACCAGGCCGTCGATCTTGACCGTCGCCTCGTCGGTGGCCTCGCCGCCGATGAGGTTGGCCGCCACGTGCAGGATGCCCTGCGCCTCGGGCGCGTGCGGCGTGCCCGTGATGGTGTGCGTCTCCTGCCTGGGCGGCAGCGGCGCCTGACCGAGCTTGGCGCGGCACAGGTCGACCTCGCGCCGCACGCGATCGGTGAAGCGCGACTCGGGCTTGAGCTCGAGGTACTTCTCGTACATCGGCAGCGCGTCGCTGCAGCGGTTGAGCGCGCGATAGGCGAGGCCGAGGTTGCGATATGGCCCCGGCAGCTTGGGATCGGCCGCGATCGCCGCCTTGAACGACTCGACGGCGCCGTCGTAGTCGCCGCGCGCATAGCGCTCGTTGCCCTCGACGAAGCGCTTCTTCGCTTCCGCGTTGGTCGCGGTCGCCGCTTCGCTCTTGTCTTCGTCCTCGTTCCCGGCGGCGTTTCCGTAACTGGCGACGAGGAGCGTCGTCAGTGCCGCGGCCAGACCTACGTTTCTGAGCAAGGCGCTATTCCTCCGGGTTGTCGTCCCAGATGTTGCCGGTCTGGTTCTTGCCCTTCTGGCTCGAGGACGACGAGTGGCGCTCGTGGGTCTGGTGCAGCCGGTTCGACGAGTCCTCCGAGGCGAGGCCGCCGCGCGCGATGCGCAGGCGCGTGTCGATCGCCGGCGCGTCGCCGCGCTTGACCTTGAGCACCAGCGTGCCGCCCTTGCGCGCCAGCGCCGCCGACTCCTCGTCGAGCACGCGCTTCCACGAGTGCGCGTCGTGCACCACGCGGTCCATGCCGGCGAGCACGAGATCGCCCTCCTGGATGCCGGCGAAGCGCAGGTTCGAGTCGTTGGCCACGTGCGTGATCACGGCGCCTTCGGTGATGTCGCAGCGCCAGGCCAGAAGCGGGAAGTACGACACCGCCTTGGCGCCCATCGCCGTCTCGGGGGTGGAGTAGGCCTCGACCAGCTTCTCGAAGTTCGCCTTCGGGACGGCGTAGCGGATCGACACCTTGTAGCGGATGCCGTCGCGCATCTGCAGCTTCTCCCAGTACAGGTCGTTGCGCTCCGATCGGCGCCAGCCCGCCCGCGGTCTTGCGGAGCGAGTCGGCCACCCGCTTGCGCGCGTCGCGCGTGACGTGGCGTGCGCGCTCGCAGCTCGGCGGCGTCGCCCGACACCATCGCCTTCTCCAGATCGCCGATCGCCTTGCTGCGGAACGCCTCGTACTGCGAGCGCACCTGATCGATCCAGATGGGATCGCGGATCGACAGGCCGATCTGGTTGACGATCTCTTCCATGCCGCCCGCCTCGGCCTCGGTGAAGCCGTCGGCCTTGTCGGCGACCAGCGTCGAGTGTCCGACGAAGAGCAGGCGATCGTTCTCGCGGAAGAAGGTCTGATCGACCCACGCCGGCCGCGTCGGCTGCGACGCCTCCAGCTTTTCGCCCGCCTCGCCGCCGGCGCCGGCACGGTTCTGCGCGATGGCCTTGACGAGGATGACCGCGCCGCCGAGGACCACGACCATGCCCGCGGCCACCAGCGCCGTCATCCACGAGAAGCCGCTTCTGCGCCCCCGACATCACGTGCGCGCCCGACGGCGACATCATCATCGCCAGCGGCCCGCCGGCGCCGTTGGTCGCCTTGGCCGCCAGCGCCTTCTTGAGCGACTCCTCCTGGAAGTGCTTGAGCTGTTTCTTCAGCTCGTCGGGGATGTCGGGCCGCGGCAGGGACGGCAGGTGCGCGAGCAGCGCCTCCGAGGCGGCGCAGGTGGTCGGCGAGCCGCAGTCGGGGCACTTGAGCTCCGGCGGCGTGGCGAACTTGAGCACGTCCCAGTGCTGCGCGACGTCGATCTCGCGCGCCGAGGTCGACCGGCAGGTCGGGCACGAGTAGGGCATCGAGAAGGTGAGGATCAAGCCCTTCTGCCCCAGGTCCTCGGTCTTGGTGAGCCGCTCGACGAACGCCGCCGGCGCCCCGGCGATGAGGATGCGCTCCGACGGCGCGGCGATCTGCAGCATCATCTGCCGCCACTCGGCGGCGCCGGCCGGATCGATCTTGCCGATGCCCGAGAGATCGAAGATGACGTCGCCCTCGGCGCCGTCGGCGATCTTCTCGCGCGGGAAGCTGCCGTCGAGATCGCCGGACAGCTTGAGGTAGGTGGCGCGGCCGTCGATCGCCTTCTCGATCTTGAGCTTGCGCGCGCCGGCGTCGGCCGTGTAGTTGAGCCGCGTGGCCAGGAAGGCCGCCACGTCGGGCGGCATCGGCACCGGCGGGTGCGACTGCAGGAACGAGAAGAAGGTGAGCGGATCCTCGTCGAAGTATTCGGCGTTGCCGCACGACTCGCAGACGCGTTCGGGCAGCTTGCCGGTCTTGAGCTCCTCCCAGTCCTGCGCCACCTGCACCAGGCGGCGGCGGTCGTCGTCGCAGTAGTCGCAGCGGTAGGGCGCGTAGAAGCTGAGCAGGCTGCCGCTGCCGCCGAAGTTGGCGACCATGTTGAACTGATCGACGACCTTGGGCGCGCACTCGACGAACCACAGCGACTGCACCTTGGCCGACACGGCGGTGATGAAGTCGACCCACTCGCGGATGCCGAACGAGCTGATGCGCTCGATGTCCGCGAGCTCGAGGATCAGCGTGCCGCCCTTGATGCCCGAGGCGATCTTCTTGCCCTCGAACTGCTCGTCGATGGTGCCGGCGAGCTTGAGCAGGGTGATGGCGCCGTCCGACGTCTTGTCGAGTCGGAGCTTCGGTTTCTGGCCAGGATCGGTCGTGCCGCTGGGCATCATGTTCCCTCGGGGAAGTGGATCGTCTTCGGGAGCAGACGGAACTCCCGCAGATTGAGATCGAGATCGAACAGACCGGTGACGCGGGTGCGCAGGCCGCGGCTCGACGTCGTAGAACAGCGCCGTGGTCGAGCGATAGCTGACCAGCATTCCGAGGCCGGCGCCGCCGCCGCCGGTGTCCATCTGCCCGGCCTTGAGCCCGCGCACCAGGCCGCCGAACACGTGCTTGCGCTCGAGCCGCCCGAAGTGATCGACGATCTCGACGGCGATGCGCACGCCGTCCGAGCCGCAGCGATAGACCGCCGCGTCCTCGGGGCCGAGCGCGATCTCCGCCTTGCGATCGTGCGCGAAGCGCGGCGTCGCCCAGCTCGTCGACGGGCGCGTCGTAGAGCGCGTTCATGATGAGCTCGTGCGCCAGCTCGCCGAGCATCTCGCCCACGCGCTTGGGCGCCCCCAGCTTGGACGCGAACGACATGGTCTCGTTGACGGCGTGATCGCGTCCCTTGGCGTCGGTGAGCGAGAAGGCGAAGCCGCTGGCGCCCCAGGCCAGGTGCGCGTCGAACGGGGCCGTCTCCTGGGAGAGCGTGCGGCGCGCGATGTGCAGCAGGTCGTCTTCGCGCGGCGGCACGTCGAACGAAGGGCGCCCCATGAGCCCGACCAGACGCGGCTCTTCGAGCGCCTTGCCGAGCAGGCGATCGACCGGCTCGCCGGAATACAGGACCGCCCTGAGCTTCGGGTTCGCCCGCAGCCACTTCATGACGAGGTCGGCGTCGAACGCGTCCGCCATGACCAGATGGGCCGACTCCAGTGCGGACGCCTCCACCTTGTCCGGTTCCTCGAACGTCCGCGTCTCGAAGCCGGCACAACCCAATACGCGCGCGATCCTTCGAATCACCAACTTGTTGCGTTCCAGAACGATTGCCTGCGGGACCGTCATGCGCACCATGGCCAGAATGGGCTTGGCGTACTATCGTATCGGAATTTTGTGGCGAAAGCAATCATTGCCCATGGTAAGGTGGTCGCGCCCAGATCATGAGAACGCCCCCGTTCGTCGTCGGTCTTTTGTCATTCTTGGCGTCGCTGCTCGTCCCGCCTTCGTTCGGCTTCTCTGCCGCATGGGCTGCCGATGATGGTGCCTGGCTGGAGAAGGCTGGCCGAGGCCGTCGGTAGTCAAAGGTGAGTTTCCGCGTGCGGTCGCCCTGTTCCGCGGGCTGGCGGCGCTGCGGCCCAAGGATCCCTCGCCCGTCTATCGGCTGGCGGAGATCTACACGCTCGCCGGCCAATACGAGGAGGCGATCGGCGAGTATCGGCGGTTCGCGGCCCGGCCCGAGGCGGACCCGGCGCGCAAGGCGCGCGCGGAGGCGGAGGCGGCGCGCCTCGAAGATGCGCCGGCGCCGTTCGCCGAGACGCTGTTCAAGCAGGCCGTCGGCCACTCCGGAGTCGAAGCGGCTCTTCGAAGAGGGCAAGAAGGACGCGCAGGCCAAGCGCTGGCAGGCGGCGGTCAACGAGCTGCAGGCGGCGCTGCTGCTCGATCCCGATCTGCCGGGGCCCTATCGTCTTCTGGGCGCGGTCTACGGCAAGACCGGCGACCGCGCGCAGGAGCGGCTGTTCCTCGCCGACTACCTGCGCGTGCGCCCGGACGGCCGGATCGCCGACACCGTGCGCGCGCGGCTGGCCAAGGAGCACGTGCTCGGTACGCTGT
This sequence comes from uncultured delta proteobacterium, assembly GCA_963816965.1. Lineage (GTDB taxonomy): Bacteria > Myxococcota_A > Polyangia > Palsa-1104 > Palsa-1104 > JAQBQH01. The sequence goes on along the minus strand of CAWFMP010000003.1, from coordinate 592,206 downwards.
CGGTCGACGCGTCGTTCCCCTGCCGGGTCTACATCAACGGCCGCGAGACCGGGAAGGACGACGCCGCTCAAGAAGTACTCGTTGCCGCCCGGCAAGTACGTCGTCGGTCTGGAGAACGAGCAGTATCACATCGTGCGCAACCTCCGCGTCGACATCACCACGGGAAAGGAGACCGAGCAGACGTTCGGGTTCGGCATCCTCACCACCAAGCTCGATCCCTGGGCGCGCGTGCGCGTCGACGGCAAGGACATCGGTCTGTGGGACGAGGCCGGCATCCCGGAAGGTACGCACATCGATCTCGTACAAGAGCCACGACGGCAGCAAGGAGAAAACCGTGGAGCTGACGATCAAAGGAGGCGCGCGGGCCAAGCTTAGCTGGTAAGCTTCCCGCACAGGTTCTTCTCCATGGCTCCCGCGGATCACATCCCCTCGTCGACGAAGCTGCAGCCCGGGTCGCCTCAAGATCCGACGCCGTTCGGCAAGTATCTACCTGCTCGGGCTGATCGCGCGCGGCGGCATGGCCGAGGTCTATCGCGCCGCGGCGCGCAACGGCACGACGGGCCGGCGAGCGCCTGCTCGCGATCAAGGTGCATGCGGCCGCAGCTCGCGCGCGAGGCGCGCTTCGTCGACATGTTCATCCGCGAGGGCAAGCTCGCGATGCTGCTGCGACAACCGACTGCATCGTCGAGACCTTCGAGATCGGCCGCATCGAAGGCCGCTACTTCATCGCGATGGAGTACATCGGCGGCAGCGACCTGACGCAGGTGCTGCGTCGCTGCCAGGAGACGCAACCAGCGCATCCCGGTGCCGCACGCCGTGCTACATCGCGGCGCGCATCGCCGAGGGCCTGCACTTCGCGCACACGCTGCACCGGACGCCGACGGGCGGCCGCTCAACATCGTCAACCGCGACGTGTCGCCGTCGAACGTGCGGCTGTCAGCTACGACGGCGACGTCAAGCTGCTCGACTTCGGCATCGCGCAGGCGCTGATGAAGTTCACCAGCGAGATCGGCATCCTCAAGGGCAAGTTCAGCTACATGTCGCCCGAGCAGATCCGCGGCATGCCGCTCGACGCGCGCACCGACGTGTTCTCGCCGGGCATCATCCTCCACGAGATGCTGACCACCGAGAAGCTGTTCCGCGGCGACACCGAGTTCGCGCTGATGGAGAAGGTGCGCAAGGCCGAGGTGCCGCCGCCGTCGAAGTTCAACCGGCGCGTGCCCGAGGCGCTCGACGCGATCGTGCTCAAGGCGCTGGCGCGCGATCTGCCCGATCGCTACCAGTCGGCCAAGGAGCTCGCGGACGAGCTCGGCTCGTTCATCGCGCAGTACAAGTTTCAGCCGGCGCGAGATGCAGGAGTTCGTGCGCGGCCTGTTCCGCGCCGACTACGGCAAGGAGGCGGGCGAGATCGAAGCCTGCCGGCGCGCGACCATCGACACCGAGCCGGAGGAGATCTCGATCGAGTCGGGCGCGATCCAGCTCGACTCGACGGAGCCGCTGCCGACGCCGTCACCGATGCCGACGCCCTCGCTGCCGGCGACGCTGGCGCCGCAGACCATCACCTCGACCGACCCGACCGGCTCGCAAAAGGTGCAGCGGGCGCAAGGTGGCGGCTTGTGGTCGCGCCTGCGCGACAAGTTCACCAAGTGAGCGCCGCTCCCACTAAGTAGAAGTTCTCAAAAGGAAAACCTTACGAACTGCCTTTGCAAGGGGGCTACGTCTGTTACAATCATCCCCCGCATGCGTGTGATCCATGGCTGACGGGCTCTCACAGCCGCCCGCGTCGGCGTCGGGCGCCCGGCGTGGCGGCGGGCCGCCGCCGCTGCCGCGTGGCGCAGTCGATTCGCAGCCTTCGCTGCTCTCGCCATCGGCGGAATCTCCCGTCGACGAGCTGCTCGCGCTCATCGCCGCCGAGGCCGAGTCGCCCGATGGCTCGCCGGACAAGGAGACGAAGAAGAAGGGCGGCGCCGTCTCCGAGGCCGACCTCAAGGCGAAGAAGCGCACCGCCGATCTGAAGGTGCGTGCGGCACTGCTGGCGTGGGATGGGCGCGGCGACGTGCAAAAAGCGCTCGACTTCGTCGAGAAGGTCGAGCACCCGCTGGTGCCGGCGATCAGGCTGGCGGCGGCGATCGAGCTCAAGGACGATGCGCTCCTGCAGGCATGCATCGCCGAGACCAAGAAGCGCGGCGACAAGGCGGATCTCGCCGAGGTGGGCGCGCTCCTGTTGTGGCGCGTGCGCGACGCGGCGCAGGCCGCCGAGGTGCTCGCGCTCGCCGGCGACGAGGGGCGTGTGGCGCGGCGGCTGTCGCTGGCGCTGGCCGGGAGCTGGGCGCCGCTGGTCAAGTCCGTCGGGCCGGCGGAGACGGCGGAGACGGATCTCGATGCGCTCGCCGAGGCCGCCGCAGACCGCGCAGGATCGGCTCGGCGACGCCAACGCAGCGCGCGCGATGCTGGCCCGCGGGTTTGCCGCCGCGCGCCAGGAGGGCGGCGAGACGCTGCCGTACCTGATCGAGCGGCTGCTCGAGCTGGACGACGCGCACGCGGCCGACGTCTATCGCGCCAAGCTGCAGGCGCTCGACGACGGCGGCGTCGGCGCCGAGCGCGCGGCGACCCAGTTCCTGCTCGCGGGCGCGCTCGAGCGCGCCGGCGGCGAGGGCGAAGCGGCCGAGCTGGTCAACGATCTGACCGAGGCGGCGGCGAACGGCCGGCGTGAAGACTTCGGCGCGATGCTGGCCTGGCGCGCGCGCACGCGCCTCGAGGCCAAGCGCGGCGAGTGGGCGCGCGCGGCCGAGGCGTGGGAGCAGCTGGCGCGCATGGCCGGATCGCCGTCGTGGTCGAACGCCTATCTGCGGCGCGCCGCCGAGATTGTGGGACGCGCGCGTCGGTGATGCGGCGCGCGCCGAGGTGCTGTACGCGCGGCTGCACATGGCGGCGCCGGCGCGACGCGGCGGTGGCGATGGTGCTGGCGCGACTGCGCATCCTGCGCGGCGCGGCGTCGGAAGCGGCGCACGTGCTCGAGACCACCGGGCGCGCGCGGGGCCCGGCGGGCGCGGCGCAGGTGGCGCTGGCGGCGCGCGCTTCGGAGATCGACGGCGAGTCGGCGGAGACGACGATCGCGCGCTGGCGCGAGGCGGCCGAGGCGTCGGGGCAACGCGGGCGCGCTCGAGGCGCTGGCGCGGGCGTATCGGCGGGCCCGCGATCCGGCGGCGCTGCAGGTGACCTACGAGCGGCTGGGCACGGCGCCCAACGTCGACGCGCGGCGCGGCGCCACCTACTTCGCGGTCGCCGGAGCGCTGGCGCTCGAGGCCGACGACCCGCAGCGCTGCCGAGGCGGCGTTCAACGCGGCGGCCGACCGCGATCCGGATGATCTGCTGGTGCACGCCGGGCGCGTCATGCTCTACCGCAAGCACGGCAAGTTCGCCGAGCTGGCGGCGGCGCTCAAGGCGATCATCGGCCTGGTGCGCTCGAAGCAGGCGCAGGCGCGGCTGCACCGCCAGCTGGCGCGCGTCGCCGGCGAGCAGCTCGGCGATCAGAAGACGGCGCACGAGCACTACGAGAAGGCGCTCGAGCTCCAGCCCGACGACGTCACGACGCTGCACGCGTTCGCCCGCCTGCTCGGCGACGCGGGCAAGTGGGCGCGCGCGGTCGAGCTGCGCGAGCACGCCGCCAAGAGCGCGGCCGGGGCGCGGGCGGCGGCGCTGTTGTGCGAGATCGGCGACATCTACGAGAAGCGCCTGAGCGACGACGACTCGGCGCGCCGCTCGTACGAGCGGGCGCTCGAGCGCGACGAGAAGTGCATGGCGGCGCTGGCGGCGCTGGCCACGCTGCACCGCCGGCACAAGCGGCTCGGCGAGCTGCTCGACGTGCTGCGGCGCGAGCTCAAGCTGGCGCCCGATCGCGAGCGGCAGCTCGAGCTGCACCTCGAGATGGCGCGCGCGGCCGACCAGGCCGACGGCGGCGATCTGAAGGCGGCGTTCGGGCGCCTATCGCGACGCGCTCAAGATCGATCCCGCGAACGCGGCCGCGCTGTCGGGCCTGGAGCGGCTGTGCCGCCGCGAAGGCAACTGGGACGTCCTGGCCGAGGCGCTCCGGCGCGCGCCGCGCAGCGTGCGCACGGTGCGCGCGCTGTGCGAAGCGCTGGAGCACCTCGAGCGCTGGGAAGAGCTCGCCGAAGCGCGCGAGGCGGAGCTGGCGCTGCTCGACGAGCCCAAGGAGATCGCGCGGGCGGCGCGCGCGCTCGCCGACCTGTACGAGCGGCGGCTCGACGATCCCGACGCGGCGGCGCGCGCCTGGCATCGCGTCGACGAGGCCGATCCGCGCGACCCGCAGGCGTCGCGCGCGCTCGAGCGCATCTACGAGTCGCGCGGGCGCTTCGCCGATCTGGCGGCGGCGATCGAGCGCGAGCTGCAGCTGGAGGCGTCGCTCGAGCCGGCGCGTCGACTCGAGCTGTGGCTCAAGCTGGGCGAGATCCGCAAGTCGCGGCTGTCGCGCCCCGAGTCGGCGGCCGAGGCGTTCGAGAACGCGCTCAAGGTCGATCCGCAGCACGGCGACGCGCTGGCGTCGCTGGCCGAGATCTACTCCGCGCTCAAGAAGGGCGATGAGCTCAACCGCGTGCTCGACATGCGCGCGCAGGCGACGACCGATCCGCAGATGCGCGCCAGCGTGCTGTCGCAAAAGGGCGAGCTGCTCGAGCGCAACGGCGATCTCGACGGCGCGCTGGCTTCGTACACTGAGTCGTTCAAGCTCGATCCGGCGTCGCGCGCCTGCTTCACCGCGTTCGAGCGGGTCTGCTACCGCAAGGAGAAGTGGCGGCAGGCGATGGAGCTGTACGAGACGGCCATCCGGCTCGTCGAGGTGCAGCGGTCGCGCGCCTATCGGCTCGCCGACCTGTATGCGCGGCGCGGGCAGCTGCAGCTGCAGTATCTCGGACAGCCGGGCGAGGCGGCGGCGTCGTACCTGCGCGTGCTCGAGCTCGACCCCGAGGCCGACACGGCGCAGACGGCGCTGGAGCGCATCTTCTCGGCGCAGTCCGACTGGCCGGGGCTCATCGGCGCCTACGAGCGGCGCGCCGAGCTGGTGCGTGACGACGCCAAGCGCGTCGAGATCCTGCGGCGCGCGGCGCGCGTGGCCGCGGCGAAGCTGAAGGACGCGGTCGAGGCGGCGCGGCTGTATCAGCGGCTGCACTCGGTCGATCCCACCGACTCCGAAGGGCTCGACGCGCTCGAGCGGCACTACGAGCGCACGCGCGACTGGGAGAAGCTGGTCGGCATCCTGACGACGCGGCTGTCGCTCACCGCCGGCGGCGACGAGGCCATCGCCCTGTACCTGCGCATCGCACAGATGTGCGAGGAGGGGCTGCGCGACGCCGATCGCGCCATCGAGTCGTACCGCAAGATCCTCGACATCGCGCCGTCGCACAAAGAGGCGATCGAGGCGCTCGGCCGCCTGTACGAGGGCACCGAGCGCTGGGCCGAGCTGGTCGAGGTGACGCGGCGGCAGATCCGCATCGTCAACGACCGCGCGCAAAAGGCGATCCTGTACTTCAAGTGCGGCTCCGTCATGGAGTCGAAGTTCGGCAAGGAAGACGACGCGATCCGCTACTACGACGCGGCCATCAAGACCTCGCCGTCGTGCCTGCCGGCGGTCCACGGCCTGCGCGATCTGTATCTGCGCAAGGAGGACTGGCCGCGCGTCATCCAGACGCTCGAGCTCGAAGCCAAGCTGTGGACCGAGGACAAGGAGCGCGCCGGCGTCTTCGCGCACATCGGACAGATCTACGGCGACAAGCTCGGCGATCAGGATCGCGCCATCCAGTACTACGAGTCGGCGCTCACCGTCGATCGCGAGTGCTTGCCGGCCAACCGGGCGCTGTTCGAGCTCTACTTCGCGCGCGGCGAGTATCAGCGGGCGCTGCCCATCGCGGTCATCCTCACGCAGAAGGTCACGCGCGAGGGCGATCCGGTCGAGCGCTCGGAGTTCTACCGCAAGCGCGCCGTCGTGGCGGAGAAGACCGGCGATCTGCGCGCGGCGGCGGAGAGCCTGGTGGTGGCGCTCGAGATCCGGCCCGAAAACTGGGAGGCGCTCGAGCTGCTCGTCGGCCTGTGCCAGCAGGCGCCCGAGGCCTACGACTTCATCGCCACCTTCCGCGAGCTGGAGAAGCTCTATCGCAAGCGCGACGCCGGCGGCTCGTTGGCGCGCGTGCTCGTGGCCCAGGGATCGTTGCGCGAGCGCGAGTACGAGATCGAATCGGCCGAGCAGATCTACCTGGAAGCCCTGCGCCTCTCCGCCGACGAGTACACGGTGGTCGACGCGCTGGTCTCCCTGCACGAGCGGCTCCGGCGCTTCGACGCCGCGGCGGCGGTGCTGGAGGCATTCATCGGGCGCGCCAAGGACCTCAAGTCGAAGTCGTCGGCGCGCTATCGGCTGGCCGAGATCTTCGGCGACGGCGCCATGGATCCGGCGCGAGCGGCGATCACGCTCGAGGAGCTGGTCGAGGAGGACGGCGAGCATCGCGAGGCGCACTTCCGCCTGGCGCAGGAGCTGTACCTGCTCGGGCGCTATGCCGAGGCGCACCGCACCACCGAGCGGCTGATCCAGCTGGCGGCCACGCCGGGGGCGACGGCGCCGCCCGAGGAGCTGGCGCGCTACTACGACTACCTCGGACGCATCGCCGAGGCGTCGGGCGACGCCGCGGGCGCCGGCCGCGCCTATCGGCGGGCCATCGATCTCGATCCGTCGTATCCGCCGGCGGCGCTGTCGCTGGCGCGGCGCGCGGCGGCGGCGCCGGGGCAGGGCGACCGCGGGCAGGCGCTGAACATCCTGGACGAGGCGCTCAAGGTCGCCGAGACGCGCGGCTCGGAGGTCGAGCTGCAGCTGCGGCGCGGCATGGCGCGCTTTTTCGTCGCCATCGACGATCAGCAGCGCGCCATCGATGCTTACCGTCAGGTCCTGGCGCGCGCGCCCGAGAGCCATGACGACCGGGTGGCCGCGGCCGAGCTGTTGGCGCAGGGCGACGGCACGCTCAACCTCGCGCGCGAGGAGCTGCTGCTCGTGCTCGGCAGCGATCTGCGCCATGCGCCCGCGTACCGCCTGCTGGTGTCGGTCTATCAGCGCTCGGGCGATCTCGATCGCGCCGCCCGCGTCGGTACGATGCTGTCGCTGCTCGGCTACGCCGAGGCGACCGATCGGCCGCCGACCTTCCGCGCCAACGTCAAGCGCGGCTCGCTCTCGGACGAGCTGCGGCGGACCCGCCTGTTGCCGCCGCCGGTGCTCGGCGCCTACACCGAGGCGCTGGCCGCTGTGCGCGAGACGCTCGACGAGGTCTACGGCGTCCCCGCCGTGCACGACGCCATGCCGGCATCGGCCGTCCATGATCCCGGGTTCAAGGTCTGCGTGGTGGATGCGCAGCGGCTGTTCGGCGTCAGCGCCGACGTCTATGTGGCGCAACAGGTGCCGGGCGGCGTCATCATGTTCGATTCGCCCAAGCCGACGGTGGTGATCGAGGCGGCGTTCGTCGAGCGGCCCGACGGGGAGCGGCGCTTCCTGCTCGGCCGCGCGTTCGAGCCGCTGCGGGGCGGCTACGCGCTGGTCACGCGGCTACGGGCGGCGCAGCGCGCCGAGGTCGGTCACCTGCTCGATCAGCTGATCAAGCCCGAGGCGGAGCGCGAGGGCCAGGTGCAGGAGTTCGTCAAGGCGCTGCCGCGCAAGGCGGCCAAGGCGGTGGAGCGTCTCGCCGGCCTGGCGCCCGGCGCGTCGATTGAAGGTTGGTTCGCCGCGCTCGGGCAGGCGGCCGATCGCGCGGGGCTGCTCGCGTGTGATGATGTCGGTGCCGCGGCGCGCATGTTGGCGCGACTCGGCGGTGAGGAGCTGGCAGTCTCCCCGGACGGCGCGGTCGCGCTGGGCCAGGTGGCGGGGGGCGCCGAGCTGGTGCGCTTCTTCCTTTCGGATGGGTATCACGAATTACGATCTACCTTGGGTGATCCGACGGGCAGACTGTAAGCGGACGGCTGGACAGAAACTCAACCACGTTCTAACATGGCGGCGACAATGAACCCCAAGTTCCAGGCATCAGTACATAACCGGGAGGACGTGACCTACGTAAAGCTCTCCGGAGTCATCGACGAGGACAACGAGCTCGCCAGCCTCGGCGACAAGATCGGCAGCGGCACGGCAGTCATCGACGTCTCCGAGATCGAGCGCATCAACTCCTGCGGTGTACGTGACTGGGTCAACTGGCTGGGTAAGGTCGAAAAGAACGGCGCCAAGGTCATCCTCGTCGAGTGCTCGCCCGCGATCGTCGCGCAGATCAACCTGGTCAACAACTTCACCGGCCAGGGGGTCGTCAAGAGCTTCTACGCTCCCTATTTCTGCCCCAACTGCGACCTGGAGAAGGTGCTCCTCGTCGAGACCCGCGATCTCGCCGCCACGACGCCGTTCAAGGCGCCGTCGTGCCGCTGCGACGAGTGCGACGGTCCGATGGACTTCGACGACATGGAAGACTCGTACTTCGCCTTTTTGTCGAACGCGAAGAAGATCGTGACCGACTCGCGCGTCGACAGCGTCATCAACGAGTTCACTCCCACCGACGGCGATCGCAAGATCCGTTCGCGCACCGGCGGCACCAATCCGGGTGGCAGCGGCTCGAAATCGGGCAGCGGTGTGCACTCCAGCTCGCTCCCGTCGATCCCGTCGCTGCCGAGCATCCGCACCGCGACGACCACGGGATCGGGCACCGGATCGATCTCGGGCGTCAACGGCTTCGGCTCCGGCGTCTCGGGCGTGCGCTCGACGGCGGCGGCGCTGGCCGAGCTGGAGGCGCGCCGCTCGCAGACCTCGCCGACGCCGCTGGCGCCGGGCAAGTCGAACGCGGCATGGATCGTCGTGGTCGTGCTCATCATCGTCGCCGTGGGCCTGCTCGGCTTCGTCATGTTCGGCGGCAGGCACTAGCTCAGCGCTCTCATCTCCGCGTCTGATTGAGCAAACGGCGCCGCAGCGAGGGCGTGCCCAAACGCCATCCTGAGGGGCAGTGTCGCCGGTTGGCGCCGCGGGGCAGGCCGCGGGCGCTCGTCGGAGCCGTCTTGCCGGGGACGGGCCCGCTACGCCGGCGGCCTTACCGGCCGGCGGCACGTCCGAGCCCTCGGCTCGTCGCTGGCGTCCGCCCTGCGGGCGGAGCGCTCCTCGACGCCCGGCAAGACGCCTCCGACGACCGCCCGCTCTATGGGCTTCGAGCACGGAGGCCCCCCGCGCACTGCCCCGCTGGGCGAGCTCCGCCGCACAGGCAAGGGGCAGAATCGAGCACAGCGGTCCGGTGGCGAGGACTGGCCGAACCCAGCGGGGCAGTGTGGGTGGGGCCGGAAGTGGCGTCTTGGCGCGCTCTCGATGCGACGCGGTTGGGAAGGAACCTGTCGAGAGCTCGAACCGAGATGTGATGAATCATGAGAGCTCAGCACCAGCTCGCCGCTGCGGGCGCGTCGCCGGGCATCTCGCGGCGTACGGCTCCGTCGGTCACTGGCCGGAGCCGGCTCCCTCGGTCGCTCCGGGCGTGCGCCGCGATCTGCCTCCGGAGCTGTGGCCTCGCTCCGTGCGCAGCAGGCGGAGGAGGGCCTGGGCGCCGGCGCGCACGTCGAAGTCGAAGCCGACCTCGAGCATCGTCTCGACGCCCATCACCAGCGCCATCAGCAGCAGGGCGACCGCGGCCGGTGGCACGTCGTCCCGGATGGTCGCCGCCTCCTGCCCGGCGCGCGCCGCCGCCGCCAGGCGCGCTTCGGTGTCGTGCAGGTGCGCGATGTTGCCCTTGCGAATGAGCGGCGAGCGTGCGCAGGCATCGAGGAAGTGGTGCAGCTTGACCGCCCCGCTCTTGGGCGGATAGGCGCCGGTCGCCACCGCGTAGGTGAAGAGCTGCACCGTGCGCTCGAGATCGTCGGGGCCCCCGCCGGTGGCGATGAGCGCCCCCAGCACGCGCGCGCGCATGCGCTCCATGACCGCCACGATCAGCTCCTCGCGGCTGGCGAAGTGGACGTAGAAGGCGCCGCGCGTATAGCCGGCGCGCGCGCAGATGGTGTCGAGGCTGGGGCCGTCGAGGCCCTCCTTGCCGAACAGCGACGAGGCGGCGGAGATCAGCGCCTCGCGCGTCTGCTCCTTCGATTCGCTGCGCGTTTCCGCCGTCTTGCGACGCCGGGAATTTCCAGGGCGGCTCATCGCGTTGACATACCGGTTCGTATGTGAGATAGCAAGTTCACATACGAACGCGTATGTGAGCTCCTGCGGTGAGGAGAGGACCATGCGAGGATCCGTCGGGCGATGGCTGCGGCACCTTTCGAGCCTCGTATTTCCGCTGTTGACGCTCGGCTTCGTCGCCACCGGGCCCCACCGGCCGGCAGCCGCGCTGCCCGGCGTCGCCATCGTGGTGGCCGTAGTGCTGCTCGATCGGCGCGCGCGTTCCGCCGCCATCGACGAGCCGTCCGCCGACGGGCCGTCGTGGCCGTTCACCGCGCTGGCCGTCACGCTCGCGCTCGTACAGCTCGCCACCTTCGCGCTCCTGGTGCGCATGGTGGCGCGGCAGGGTTGGTCGTGGGACCTCGTCATCGTCGGCTGGTTCGTCGGCAACAACTCGGGCTGGGGTACGCTGGTGGTCGCACACGAGCTGATCCACCGCCGGCAGCGGCCGCTGCGCTGGCTCGGTCGCGCGCTGTTGTGGACCGTGCTCTACGATCACTTCTACGTCGAGCACGTGCGTGGCCACCACGTCCGCGTCGCCACGGCCGACGATCCGGCGACGGCGCGCTTCGGCGAGTCCTATCAGGCGTTCTTCCGGCGCACGGTGCCGGCGCAGCTCCGCAGCGCCTGGCGCCTGGGTCGGCGCGACGTCCTGGTCGGGCTCGCCGTCGAGCTGGCGCTGCTGGTCACGGTCGCCGTCCTGGCCGGCTGGCCCGGGCTCGCGGTGGTCCTGTGGCAGGCGTACGGCGCCATCACCGTGCTCGAGGCGGTCAACTACTTCGAGCATTGGGGGCTCGAGCGGCGCGGTGCCCGCCCCGGATCGCGCGACGCCTGGGACACCAACTCGTGGCTGACGCTGTACACCCTCATCGGCCTGTCGCGCCACGCCGACCACCACGCGCACGCGGCGCGCCCGTTCGAGCGGCTGCGCGCCCTCGACGAGAGCCCGAAGCTGCCCGGCGGCTACTACGCGATGGTGGCGATGGCGCAGCTGCGCAACCGCACGTTTCGCGCGCGCATGACCGAGGAGCTGCGGCGCAGGCAGCTCGGGCCCTTCGCCGTCTAACCGCGATGCCGGTCAGGTAGCGCCGAGGGGCCGCGACTGGTCGTCGGAGCCGTCTTGCCGGGACGGGACGCGACCCCGGCGGCCTTCCCGGCCGGCGGCACGTCTTGGGCCCTCGGCTGCTGGCATCGTCGCCTCGTCCCGCGGACCGGGCCCGACGACGACCGTCCGCGGCTCCCGCGCAACCTCTTCCGGCCCGCATTCCGCGGCGCCGACGGGGGCGCGCGAAATCGCACCCGGTGCCCTTGCGTCGACTGCCAATGATGGTCAAGCTATGGGCGAGCACCACGCATCGTTCTTCCTTCCTCGCTTCACCCAGCCTGGAATTCGACGCCTCTTCGTTGAAGAGGCGCACCCGCATCAATGAGGAGTTGCGCCCATGGGCAACGACAAGCGGCCGCCCGATGGCGACGGCCCCGAGGGCACCAAGACCGCCACCGACCCGCCCGGCGACGAGGAGGGCGCGGCGCCGGAGACCGCTGGCGCCACCGTCGTCGAGATCGCGCGGCCGCGCAACGGCGCCGGACGCTCGAGGAGCCTCGGCCGCAAGATCAAGGACTACCTCAACTGAGGATGGAGCGGCTCATGACCAGACGGAGCGACCAGACGCGCGGCTCGACCTGCCGGACGGCGGGGCGCTGATGGCGCGACGGGCGATCGTGACGGTCGAGCCGCGCGGGCCGAAGACGACCGCGCAGCGGCAATACCTCGTGCGTTTCACTCTCGAGCTCGACGCCGCGGGCGACAAGACGCGCGTGCTCGCGCTCGCCCACGAGGCGCTGGCGCCGCTGCAGGCGATACCGGGCGTCGAGTGTGCCTTCGGCGAGCTGGCGATCAAGACCAAGACCACCGCCATCGAGGCGCGGGCCGCCGTGCCCGAGCCGCCTGGCGAGGCGGCGATGGGGACCCTGCGCGCCAGCTTGAGCGCCGCCGGCTACACCGTGACGATCACCGAGACACGCGAGTGCGACGAATGCCTCGCCAGCGTCATGGTCCCGTGGAACCGGCCGGAGGCGCCGCCCGGCTGGCACTCGCGCTCGATCTGCGGCAAGCACCACTACAAGAGCTGCGCCGGCTGCGGCAGCGTCTATGTCATGAGCAGCAGCAATGCCAATGGGCCGGCGCCGTCGCTGCGCTGCGCCGTGTGCGACGCGGTCATGGTCGAGTGGGGCGGGACGAAGGTGTGGTTCGCGGAGCTGGTGACGCGGGTGGTCAGCTAGACGCTGAGGCCCTTCTTGTAGGCCAGCAGCTCCTTCTGCACGCGCAACAGCGTCTGGTTGGTCTCCAGGAGCTCCTTGGTGCGCGAGCGAATCTGCGACGCCAGCCGCTCGCGCTCGCGCGCCTCGTTGTCGAGCATCTCCTGGTACTTCACCTGCACCACCGCCTCGTCGGTGACGTCGCGCTGGATCTCGAGCGCGCCGACGGGAGCGCCGGCCTCGTCGAGGATCGGGATCGCCGACAGGATGAAGCGCATCGGCTTCTCCGAGCCGGCAGGGCGCCCGTCGATCTCGTCGAGGCGCACCTGCTTCTTGTCGGTCCAGCACTGCTGCGCGATGCAGCGGTCCTGGCAGATGTTGAGCGCCAGCACCTCGTAGCACTTCTTGCCCTTGAGCCCGCGTGCGATCTTGCGCGGCAGCAGCGAGAAGAAGGCGCGGTTGAAGTCGACGATGTTGCGCTCGTGGTCGCAGACGAAGTAGCTGTCGATGATCACGTCGCTGATCTGCTTGAACTGCGCGAGGAAGTTGTCTAGGGCGCTCACGGACCCCTAGTTTATCCGCAATTGACGGACTGGACAAGTCCCTGTAAACTAATCGAACTTGGAAAGGTCCGAGTAGCGTCCACTACGGTCATTACAGGGAGCGGAAGAGCCTCATGGAGAAACGCCGCGGAGCATCCATCAGCGTCAAGATGATCGCGACATCGACGCTCTTGATCCTCATGATCGTGGCGCTGTTCGGCATCCTGAACGTCGTCAACACCAGTCGGGTGTTCGAGGAGCAGGGCCAGCATCAGCGCGAAGCCTTCGTGACCGCATTGAAGAAGCGCGGCTCGGTCCAGACCAAGGACCTGGCGCAGGCGGCCAGCAACGCGATCGTGCAGAACGACTACGCGAACCTGGGAAACTTCGTGCCCGAGATCGCGAAGGACGATCCCGAAGTGGCGTACGTCTACGTCGCCGACAAGGACGGCGTCGTGCTCGCGCACTCCACAGAGAGCCTGCGCGGCAAGCCGATGACCGATCCGCAGTCGAAGGACCTCCTGACCGCCAAGGACGCGGTCACCAAGGAGGTGTCGACTCCGGAGGGCAAGGAATACGTCTTCTCGCGCCCGGTCATGCAGGAGGGGATGCGGCAGGGCACCGTCGTCCTCGCCTACTCGCTCAAGATGCTCGAGACGGCGCTCAAGAAGCTCGACTCCGACAAGGAGGCCGCGTTCCAGGCGGCGTGGGTGCGCACCGCGCTCGTCGGGCTCTTCTTCGTGCTCGTCGGTACGGTGCTCGCGATCTTCCAGGGGCTGTCGCATCTCGCGGCCGATCAAGATGCTGGCGTGGCGCGCCGATCAGATCGCGCGCGGCGACCTCGAGACGCGCGTCGAGATCTCGTCGGGCGACGAGATCGGCATGCTCGGCGAGAACTTCAACTTCATGGCCGACCAGATGCTCGATCCTGCTGCGCGAGACCGCCGAGAAGGCGACGCTCGAGAAGGAGCTCGAGGTCGCGCGCACCGATCCAGGAGACGCTGGTGCCGCCGCCCGATCCGGTCGAGCGCGAGCTACGTGCGGCTCGCGGGCTACTTCCTGCCGGCGTCGCAGTGCGGCGGCGACTGGTGGACGTGGCACGACATGCCCGACGGGCAAGGATCCTGGTCGTGATCGGCGACGTCACCGGCCACGGCGTGCCGTCGGCGATGATCACCGCCGCGGCCAAGGCGGCGTGCGACGTCGTGCGCGCCACCGACGGCGACGACGCTCACGGTGACGCGGCTGCTCGAGATCATGAACCACGCGATCTTCGAGAGCGCCAAGCGCAAGTTCGTGATGACCTGCTTCGCGTCGATCGTCGACCACGCAAGCGGCGCACGATCACGTACGCGAACGCCGGGCACAACTTCCCGTATCTGTTCCGCCCCGGTGCCGCGACGGCAAGGGCGAGTTCGGCTCGCTGATGATCCGCGGCAACCGGCTCGGCGACCTCGAGGAGTCGACGTACGAGGAGAAGACCGCGCCGCTCGTCGGCAACGACGTGCTGGTCTGGTACACCGACGGCATCGTCGAGTGCGAGAACGATCGCGGCGAGGAGTACGGCGAGAAGCGGTTCCGCGCGGCGATTCGTCGCGCGGCCGAGCTCGACCCGGTGGCGATGCGCGAGAGCGTCGTCTCGGCGGCCGGGCAGTTCTTTGGCGATCGTCCGCGCAAGGACGACATAACCATGGTGTTCGCGCGGATCGCATCATGACGAATCGGCTCCTGCGGTTCGCCGCGGTAGCAGCGGCGATGGTGATGGTGACGGTGGCGGTTCAGAGAGCGGCGTCGGCGCAGGGCATCGGCGGACGCAGCGGCTCCGACTCGCGGGGACAGCAGGCGCTCGACGACGGGCGCAAGGCGCTGGAGAGCGACGACTTCGCCAACGCCGAGCAGAAGTTCCGCGAGGCGATCAGCCTCGACCCCAAGCTGAACGACGCCTATTGGCGGCTCGCCGCGATCCTCTACGGCAAGAAGGAGTACGCCAAGTCGGTGCAGCTGCTGCGGTCGGCGCCCGACCAGCAGGACCTCGACATTCGCGAGCAGCTCGGCCTCGCCCTCTACAAGACGGCGAACCCGCCGCCCGCCGAATCGATCCGGCTGCTCGAGGACGTGGTCAGCAAGCGCCCCGATTCGTACGCGGCGCAGCTCCAGCTCGGGCAGCACCTGGTGCGCACCGAGCCCACGCGCGCGGCGGCGGCGATCGAGGTGTACTTGCGCTATCGCCCGCCGTCGGCGGCGAGCCTCGATCCGCAGATCCACATGGTGCTCGGCACGGCGTACGTCTACGCGCGCGATTGGGACGCGGCGCAGAAGGAGTTCGAAGGTCTGCTCAGGACCAAGCCGAACGACATGACGGCCAAGCTGATGCTCGGCTCGGTCCTGGTCGGCAAGGGCTCGTGCAGCCAGGCCATCTCGCTCTACGAGCGCATCCTCTCGCGAGGCGCAGCGGCAGCCGAGCATGTACTACAACCTCGGCACCTGCTATCTGCGCGAGAAGCGCGCGGCCGACGCCTTGCGCGAGGCCGAGCTGTACAACCGCGCCAAGCCGACCGACGCCAAGGGCCACGTGCTCACCTGCGACGCGCTCTTCGATCTGCGCAACTATCCGCGCGCGCTCACCGAGTGCCAGCAGGCGGAGCGGGAGGATCAGGTCAACGGCACCATCAAGGGCCGGATCGGCCGCATCTACCTCGGCATGCGCAACTTTCAGTCGGCGGTCACCTACCTCGAGCAGGCCGTCGCCGGCGGTAAGGCGGCCGGCACCGGCAAGGATCCCGAGATCCTCGGCGCGCTGGCCGACGCCTACGCGGCGGTGCACGCGCCCAAGGACAAGCTCAACTCGATCGGCGACGACCTGGCCTCGCTCGGCCGCGACCCCAAGGCGCTGGCGACGGCGGGGAAGGTCTACTTCCTCGCCGGCAACGACGAGCGCGCGATGTCGGCGCTCAACGCGTCGCTTGGCCATCGAGC
Organism: uncultured delta proteobacterium; assembly: GCA_963816965.1. Lineage (GTDB taxonomy): Bacteria > Myxococcota_A > Polyangia > Palsa-1104 > Palsa-1104 > JAQBQH01. Next base: position 576,213 of record CAWFMP010000003.1, on the reverse strand, counting down.
CGAGCAACGCCGGAGCGCGCGCCAGTCTGCTCCGCGTGCTCAATCGCCGCGCCGGCGTCGCCGTCGAGAAGGGCGAGGTGGGCAGCGCCTACAACCTCTTGTCGGAGGCGGTGAAGCTGTCGCCCGACGATCTCATGAGCAATCGCAACCTCGGCCTGGTGCTCTTGCTGTCGCGGAAGTACTACGACGCCGAGCAGGTGCTGGCGCGCTCGCTGCGCAAGGTGCCCAACGACATGGTGCTCAACCGCATGCTGGCGCGCGCGCTGCTCGGGCAGCGCAAGACGTCGGCGGCGCAGGCGACCTACGAGAAGGCCGCGACGATGGCGCTGCGCACGCGCGGGCTCGAGCTGGCCGCGATCTACACCGAGCTCGGGCCGATGTACGTCGAGAGCGGCAAGCTCGACCAGGCGGTGAGCGTGCTGGAGACGGCGGTCAAGGAGGCGGGGGCGACCACGATGTTGCCGGTGGCGCAGCGCAATCTGTCGATCGCGCACTTCCGGCGCGGGCTGGCCAGGATGCGCGATCCCAAGCAGTCGGACGCGGCGCTGGACGACATGGTGGCGGCGGCCACGGCGCCGCGCGGCACGCTGACCACCAAGGAGAGCGCGGCGGTGTTGTGCGGCGAGGCGATCGCGGCGCTCAAGTCCAACAAGGTCTCGCAGGCCGAGGACTCGTGGGACCAGGCGATCAAGATCGCCGGCGACAACGGCTGCCAGTTCAAGCCGCCCTACGACCGCCTCGGCACCAAGTTCTTCGTCGCCTATACGCAATATCGCGACGGCGGCAGCCCGCAGAAGCGTGAGGGCGCGGTCAAGCTGTTCACGCAGCTGACGAACCGCGCCACCGGCGGCACCGCCGATTGGCTGCGCGCGCTGTTGCGCTCCGGCTACGAGCTGCTCGCCTACGACTTCTACCAGCGCAGCGACGAGAAGCGGGCCAACCAGTTCCTGGTGTCGGCGTCGAAGGTGCCGTACAAGGGCGACAAGCGCGAGCTCGAGCACAACCTGGCGGTCATCGATCTGTTCCTGGGCAAGGCGCCGCAGGCCGAGCGGGTGTTCGACGCGCTCGGCACGCGCCCGTGCGAGGCGCGGCTCAACCTCGGCATTCTCCGCGATCGCCAGGGCGAATCGAAGAAGGCGCTCGACCTGTACAAGCAGGCCAAGGCGTGCGGTGCGCGCTCGCCCAAGCTGTCGGAGTGGATCGACGTCAAAGAGCGCCTGTTCGGAGGTGGCCAGTGAAGCGCCTGCTCGCAGCGATGATGCTCTTGACGCTGGCGTCGGACGCGGGCGCGGCGGACAAGCCGATCACCATCGCCATCTACGCGCCGAACGCGCCCTTCCAGTCGGGCTCCGATCGCTTCAGCTTCATCAACCGGTTGGCGCAGCAGGTGACGTCGGTGGCGGGCGTGCCGGCGGTGGGCAAGGCGTTCGCGCGCTCGAGCGATCTCGAGGCGGCCATCCGCAAGCACGAGGTCGACTTCGCCGTCATCGACGGCGTCTACCTCGCCGAGCGCGGCGTGCCCTACGCCGTGTTGGCGACGGCCACGTCGGGCGGCGACGTCGCGCCGCGCTGGGCGCTGTTCAGCGGCTCGGCGACCCGGGTCGACCAGCTGCAGGGCAAGAAGCTGAGCGTCGCGGCGACGGGGCCGCGCGACTCCGAGTTCACCTCGAACGCGCTGTTCGACGGCGAGCTGCAGGTCGCAAAGTATCTTCGCGGCGCAGGCCAAGGCGCCCGACATCGCCTCGGCGGTGGCGGCGGTGTCGCTGCACAAGGCGGACGCGGTATTCGCGCCCGAGTCGGAGGGCAGGGGGCTCCAGAAGGTGTTCGACGTCCGCGATCGCGTGCCCAATCCGGCGTTCTGCGAGGTCGCGAGCGGGCTGTCGTCCGACCTCGTCAGCAAGGTGAAGGCGGCGGTGCTCGCGCACGGCGCCGCCGGCTCCGGCCTCGACGGCTGGAAGGCGTCGAGCGCGGAGCCGTATCGCGCGCTCGCTGGCCGCATGAGCGCGCGGGTGCGCCGGCCCGTGATGGTCGAGCCCGACGTGGTGCATATCGAGGATCAAGACGTGCTGGTGCCGCCGTCGCTGGAGCCGGGACTGCCGGAGCTGAAGTCGCTCTACTGGCAGCCGAGCGCGCAGTGAACCATGGCGGTCGCTGAGGCAGGCGAGCCGTTCAGCTGGAGCGTGCAAGCCCGCGAAGGCGATTGGCTGCGGGTGGCGCTGCGCGGCGAGATCGACGAGAACGCCGACTTCTCGGAGCTGCGGGCGACCTTGCGCGGCAACGTCGAGCTGAGCCTGGAAGGGATCACGCGCATCAACTCGTGCGGCGTGCGCGAGTGGGTCAACTTCGTGCGTGGGCTCGACGCCGTGCGCGCGCTGTGGTTCGCCCGCTGCTCGCCGCCGGTGGTGTTGCAGCTCAACACCATCTACAACTTTCGCGGGCGGGCGCGGGTGCGCTCGTTCATGGCGCCCTACGTGTGCGAGGCGTGCCACGGCGACGAGTACAAGCTGCTCGACGTAGCCGAGCACTTTCCCGATCGGCGCGCGCACGTGCCGGCGTTCCGCTGCCGTCGCTGCGGCGGCGTGATGGTGTTCGACGAGCTGCCCGAGCGCTACCTGTCGTTCCTGAGCGAGGCCGAGCTTGCCGATGGATGACGCGCTCGGCGACCTCAAGCGGGTCCTCGAAGGCGCCGTCGATGCGGCCGTGATCCTCGATCAGGACCATCGCGTGCTCTATCGCAACTCGGCGTACGACGCCTACACGGGCAAGCGGCCGCGCGAAGTCGGCGCCGCCGCGGCCGCGGGCACGCCCTGCTACCAGCTCTTCAACCTCGAGATCTGCGCCGAGAACTGCATCATGCGGCGCGCGGTGGCCGCGGCAAAGCCGTTGCGCATGCACGAGATCCACGCCAAGCGCGGCGACGGCGAGGATCTGACGCTGATCGTGACGTCGACGCCGCTCGGCTCGGGGCTGGTGCTCGAGACCTATCGCGACGTGACCGCGGAGTCGCGCGTGCAGCGAAAGTATCACGCGCTGTTGGCGCGCGAGCGCGGCGCCAAGGAGGATCTCGAGCGCAAGGTGCTCGAGCGCACCGAGGCGCTGCGGCGCGCGCAGGATCAGCTGGTGCTCAACGAGAAGATGTCCTCGCTCGGGCGGCTCGTCGCCGGCATCGCGCACGAGCTCAACAACCCGATCAACTTCGTCTACGGAAACGTCGACTTTCTGGCGCAGTACTTTCGCCACCTCATCAACCTGATCGCCATCTACGAGGGGGCGGAGCTGTCGGAGGAGACGCGGCGGCGAGCGGGCGAGCTCAAGGACAGCATCGACTTCGAGTTCCTCATGGAGGACTGGGAGCGCCTGTTGAAGAGCGTGCGCGCCGGGGCGGAGCGGACGGCGCAGATCGTCGCCGGGCTCAAGGCGTTCTCGCGGCCGCAGGTGGGCAAGGTCGAGGAGACCGATCTCGTCGCCGGGCTGGAGACGACGCTGCACCTTCTGCAGCCGCTGTTGCGCGACCGCGTGACGGTGCATCGCCAATACGCGCCGATTCCGCGGGTGCGCTGCCGCGGCGGGCAGGTGCAGCAGGTGTTCATGAACCTCCTGACCAACGCGGCGCAGGCGGCGGGGCCGGGCGGCGAGATCTTTCTCACCGCGGTGTCCGAGGGCAGCGGCGTGCGCGTGAGCGTGCGCGACTCGGGGCCGGGCGTGCCGCCCGATCTGTCCACGAAGATCTTCGATCCGTTCTTCACCACCAAGGACGTCGGTGAGGGCACCGGGCTCGGACTGGCGATCTCGCAGCGCATCGTGCGCTCGCACGGAGGGCGCATCGAGCTGGCGCCGCCGGAGCCGGGCCGCGGCGCCGAGTTCCTCGTCTGGCTGCCGCTCGATCCACCCGCCGAGCCACCGCCGCCGCGCGACGCACCCAAAGAGGCCTGAGCGAAGTCCGCTGGGGACTAGCGTGCATCTAGACGCACGCTCTCGCGATTCATCACATCTCCGCATTTGTTTGAGCCAACAGCGTCGCATCGCGAGCGCGCCCAAGCGCCGCGCCATCAGGAGCAGTGTCGCCAGTTGGTGCCGAGGGGCCGCGGGCGGTCGTCGGAGCCGTCCTGGCGGGACGGGCCCGCTACGCCGGCGGCCTTACAGGCCGGCGGCACGTCCGGGCCCTCGGCTCGTCGCTGGCATCGTCGCTTCGCGACGAGCGCTCCTCGACGCCCGCCGAGACGGCTCCGACGACCGCCCGCTCTATGGGCTTTTGGGAAAACCGCGTCCAGGGACACGGACGAAGCTGCAGCAGCGGGTCTGGGCTTTCACGCGAGCACCGAGGCCCCACGTACACTGCCCCGCTGGGCGAGCTCCGCAGCCAAGGCAAGGGGCAGAATCGAGCACAGCGGTCCGGGGGCGAGGACTGTTTGAGCACAGCGGGGCCGTGTGCGTGCGGCCGGAGGTGGCGTCTTGGCGCGCTCTCGATGCGACGCGGTTTGAATGCGGAACCCTTCGAGAGCTCGAACCGAGATGTGATGAATCATGCGAGATGCACGCTAGCAGGCATGGTCGGCTTCCGAGCCCTACTAGTCGAGCTCGAGGGGCTCGCCGGTGAGCACGCTCGCCCAGAACTTGGCGCGCATGGGGTCGCCGTGGCCGCCGCCGCCGGGCGTGGCGATGGTCAAGACGTCGCCGGCGTGCGCGGCGAACGTGACCTTGCCGGGCAGGCGCACCACCCGCTCGCCGCGACGGAGCGTGTCCTCGCCGGTGGCGCCGGGGCCGCCGCCCGACAGGCCGTAGGGCGGCCGCCGGCGCCGCTCGCCGATGATCGTCACCGTCGTCGGTGCCAGGAGCTCGAGCTCGCGCACGATGCCGTCGCCGCCCGCGTGCAGCCCGCCGCCGCCGGAGCCGCGCCGCCGTGCGTAGCGGGTGCAGCGCACCGGCAGCGTCTGCTCGAGCACCTCGATCGGCGTGTTGCGCGTGTTGGTCATGTGCGTCTGCAGCGCGCTGGCGCCCGCCGTGGCCGGGCCGGCGCCGGCGCCGCCGCCGATGGTCTCGTAGTACGCGCTCTGGTCGTCGCCGAAGAGCAGGTTGCTCATGGTGCCCGCGCTCGCCGACGGGATGCGCGCCGGCAGCGCCTGCGCCAGCGCGCCGAGCACCACGTCGACGACGCGCTGCGACGTCTCGACGTTGCCGGCAGCGACGGCGCGCGGGGGCGAGGCGTTGAGGACGCAGCCGTCGGGCGCGATGACCTCGAGCGGCAGGTAGAGCCCGTGGTTGGTCGGTGCGTCCTCGGCGAGCAGCAGGCGAAACGCGTAGACCACCGCCGACAGCGTGACCGCGTAGACGGCGTTGAGCGGCCCCGCCACCTCCTCGTCGCTGTCGCTGAAGTCGACGACCGCGCGATCGCCGGCGATGGTGAGCGAGCACGCGGATGGCGACGTCGTGGCGGCCGGCGCCGTCGTCGTCGAGCGAGTCGGCGAAGGCGTAGACCCCGTCGGGGATCTCGGCGGATCGCCGCTCCCAGGAGCGTCTCGGTGTAGCCGATGAGCGCGTCGGTGCGCGCCGCCAGCGTGGCGGCGCCGTGCGTCTCGGCGAGCGCCTGCAGGCGGCGGCACGCCGATCTCGAGCGCGGCCCTCTGGGCGGCCAGATCCCCGCGCCGCTCGTCGGGCGCGCGGGCCACGGCGCACAGCCGGGCGACGACGCCCTCGTCGAGGCGCGTGGGCGCGATGCGCAGGCCCTCGTCGTCGATGGTGACGGGGCGCGTGACCACCGAGGCGCTCGGGGCGGTGGCGTAGCGCGGCGACATCGCCGCCGGCAGCTCCTCGGCCTCGGGCAGCGCGTCGCCGCGCGCGTGCACGCCGACGGGCATCGAGCCGGGCGCGCTGCCGCCGACGTCGGCGTGGTGGGCGCGGTTGGCGACGTAGCCGATGAGGGCGCCACCGGCGAACACCGGCCGCACCAGCGTGATGTCGGGCAGGTGCGTGCCGCCGGCGTACGGATCGTTGACGATGGCCACCTCGCCGTCGGCGAGCGTCAGTCGCTCGAGCACCGCCCGCACCGACAGCGCCGTCGAGCCCAGGTGCACCGGGATGTGCGCCGCCTGCGCGACCAGCCGCCCGGCGGCGTCGAACAGCGCGCACGAGTAGTCGCGCCGCTCCTTGATGTTCGGTGACAGCGCCGCGCGCGCCAGCGCCACCCCCATCTCCTCGGCGACCTGGGCCAGGCGATGGTTCCAGATCTCGAGCTGGGCCGCCTCGCTCATGGGTAGTAGGCGAGGCCGGCGAAGAGCTGGCCCGACGAGGCGGGCTCGAAGACCGTGTGGTTGTCGAGGCTGACCCCGGGCGTGAACAGCAGGCGCCCATAGAGGCGCAGCGCCACGCCGCCCTGCTTGGGGCCGCCGTACAGCGGCACGTCGATGCCGAGCGCCGAGTGCAACCCTGCGGTCGTCGCCTCGTCGTCGCTGGTGCGCAGGTGCTCGACGGTGACGCCGAGCTGCACGCCGACGCCCGCCCCCAGGCGCGACCAGAAGCCGGGGCGATCGACCGTCCAGTAGGCCAGCGGGCGCGCCGACAACCCGAACGGGATGCTGATGCGATCGGCGAAGCCGGGCTGCATGACGCCGTTGATCGTCGGCGCGATCAGCGCCGTGCCCTCGGACGAGATGCAGCTCGGCGAAGCCGCCGATGCGCGCCCGCCACAAGAGCTCGGCGCCGGCGCCGAAGGCGATGGGCGAGCCGCGGTTGCCCTGCGGCTCGATGCCGAGGAGCGCGTGGATGTCGAGCATCAGCGGCCACGCCACCGCGTGCGCTTCGACCACCGTTTCGGCCGGTGGCGCCAGGGTCGGCTCCACCGGCCCCGGCTGCGCGCGCGCGGCGGCGCACCAGACGATGCCGAGGCAGAGGAGCGGCAGCAGGGGAGAGCGGCGGCGCACGGCCGGAGTCTACATCGGGCGCCTGCGGTCTTCTACATCGGTCGGGTGCGCTCCTGGCGCCATTCGTCGCCCTTCATGCCGACGACGTTGTAGACCTGCTGCTCGTTCTCCTTGCCCTTGACCCGCACCGGCGCCATCGTCACCGCGTCGACGTGATCGGCCACCCGCCGCATCGTCGACTCCGACAGGATGATCTCGCCCGGCTTGGCGATCGAGCACAGGCGCGACGCCGTGTTCACCGCGTCGCCGATGGCCGTGTACTGCAGCGTGCGCGAGCGAGCCGATCGCGCCGGTGACGACGCTGCCGGTGTTGATGCCGATGCCGATCTTGATCGGCTCCTGCCCCTCGGCGACGCGCGTGCGGTTGAACTCGCGCAGCGCCTTCAGCATGTCGAGCGCGCAGCGCACCGCCTTGAGCGGCGCGTCGGGCATGTCGCACCGGCGCGCCGAACAGCGCCATGATCTCGTCGCCGACGAACTTGTCGAGCGTGCCCTGCGTGCTTGAACAGGATGTCGACCATCAGCTCGAAGTACTCGTTGAGCATGCTGGACGATCTCCGGCCGGCTCGCGTCTTCTCGGACATCGACGTGAAGCCGCGGATGTCCGAGAAGAGGATCGTGACCTCGCGCAGCGCGCCGCCCTTCTCGAGCTGCAGCTTGCCCGCGACGACCTGCTCGACGAGGTTCGGCGACAGCAGGCGCTGGAACTGCGCGCGCGTCTTGGTCTCGTGCTCGATCTTCCTGGCCAGCCGCGCGTTCTGGATGGCGACCGCCGCCTGGCGGCGATGCCGGTGAAGAGCTGCAGATCCTTCTCGGTGAAGGCGTTGGTCGCGATCAGCGAGTCGAGGTGCATGATGCCGAGCAGCTCGTCGCCGTGGAGCAGCGGCACGCTCATGGTCGAGCGGATGCCCTGCATGATGATCGAGTGCGCGCCGGAGAAGCGCGAGTCCATCGTCGCGTCCGACGACAGCACGCGCCTTCTTCTGCTGCTCGACCTCGGCGATGATCGACTTCGAGAGGCACGATCTGCTCGTCGTCGCGCCCGGTCTTGTGCTTGACGTAGCGCGGCGTGAGCTTGCCGTCCTGATCGTAGAGCAGGATGACGCCGCGGTCGGCGGGGAACAGCTCGAACGCCTTGTTGAGGATCGTCGGCAGCAGCTCCTCGAGGTCGAGCACGCCGACGATGGCGCGGCCGAGCTCGTGGGCGAGGCGCAGCTTCTCGTAGTCGCGGCGCAGGTGCTCGACGTCGAAGATCTGCTTCTCGGGCAGAAAGTCGCGGTTCGCCTGGGCCGCGTCGACCTTCTGGCGGATGATCGCTCCGAGCGACGCGGCGCGATGGTCACGCGGTTGAGCGACTCCTCGGTCTCGGTGTGCTCGACGAACATGAGGTGCGTCGAGCCGAGCATGATCTCGTCGCCGTGCTTGAGCACGATGCTCGGAGACCCGCGCGCCGCGAGACGAAGGTGCCGTTCAAGCGAGCCGAGATCGCGCAGCAGGAAGCGCCCGTCGCCGCCGCGCAGGATCTGCGCGTGCTCCTTGGAGATGATGCGGTCGAGGATCTGGATCGTGTTGTCGGGATGGCGACCGATGGTGTTGATGGCGGCGAGCTCGAACTCCTGCCGCTGCTCGCCTGACGTGAGGATCAGCTTCGCCATGCTCAGGAGATTTTACCGGAGAGTTTGGCGTGGGTAAAGACACGAAAATCACCCGCTGGTGGCGCGCCCGTCACTCCATCTTGAGGATTTTGCGGACCTCTTCGACGACCTTCTTCGGCGAGATGGGCTTGGCCAGGTAGTGATCGCAGCCGGCGGCGCGCGCGCGCTCCTCGTCGCCGCGCATGGCGTGCGCGGTGAGCGCGATGATCGGCACCGCCTGGGTGCGCGCGTCGGCCTTGAGGCGCCGCGTCACCTCCCAGCCGTCGACGCCGGGGATCGACAGATCCATGAGGATCACGTCGGGCAGCGCCTTTTCCACGGCGGCGAGCGCTTGATGGCCGTCCTCCGCCTCGACGACCTCGAAGCCGGAGTGGACCAGCATGCCGCTGAAGATCTTGCGGTTGTGCGGGTTGTCCTCGACGAGCAACACCGTTTTTGTCATTTCTTGGGGACCCCTCCGCTCGCGGATGGCGGCGGCACAGCCCGCATTGTGCCAGTGATTCGCGCCGTCGGGGGAACCGGCGGGCGCGGGCGCGGCTCGGGTGGCAGGGTCAGCGTGAAGGTCGAGCCGGCGCCGACGTCGCTCTCGACGGTGATGGTGCCGCCGAGCAGGTGCGCGAAGCGGCGCGCGATGGCCAGCCCCAGCCCGGTGCCCGCGTAGCGTCGCGTCGAGGAGCCGTCGACCTGGCGGAACTCCTCGAAGATGAGCTGCTGATCCTCCCTGCGGATGCCGATGCCGGTGTCCTTGACGGCGATGGCGCAGCCGCCCTCCCTGGTCGGCGTCACCTCGATCGTCACCGAGCCACGGTCGGTGAACTTGATCGCGTTCGACACCAGGTTGGTGACGATCTGCTGCACCTTGGCCGAGTCGGTCTTGATGACGATGCGCGTGTTGGCGACCACCGAGATGGTCAGCTCCTTGTCGCGCAAGAGCACCTGCGCCTCGGCGGCCACGTGCTGCGCGATGTCGTGCACCGCCACCTCGGTCACGTAGATCTCGACCTTGCCCGACTCGACCTTCGACAGGTCGAGGATCTGGTTGATGAGCGTGAGCAGGTTGCGCGAAGACTCGTCGACGCCGTCGAGCGCCTCGCGCTGCTCGCCCGTGGTGGGGCCGTAGATGCCCTCGGCGATGAGCTCGGTGTAGCCGAGGATGGCGTTGAGCGGCGTGCGCAGCTCGTGGGAGACGTTGGCCAGGAACTCGGACTTGAGCCGGTTCATCTCCTGCAGCTGGTCGCGCTGCTTGACCAGCGCCGCGTTGCGCTCGGTGAGCTCGCGCGCCAGGTGCTGCAGCGCGGTGTAGGCGCGCGCGTTCGACACGGCGATGGCGAGCTGCCCGGCGGCGCGCGCGGCGAAGTCGATCGCCTCCCGCGTGGGCTCGACGAGGATGATGGCGCCTTCGGGCTGGCCGCGGAAGAGCACGGGGACGACGGCGCGCGCCGACTCGACGATGGGCTCGCCCGTGGCCAGCGCGGTGTGCGAGGGCAGGGCGCCGAACGTGGGGGCCTCGCCGCCCTTTTCGGCCGCGAAGTGCAGCTCGAACTCCAGCGCCTCCTCGTTGGTGAGCAGGATGGCCGCGGCGCGCACGTCGGTGGCGGCCAAAAGCGTCGCCAGGGCGTCCTCGAGCAGGCGGTGCAGCTCCTCGCCTTCGTGGGCGGCGTTGAGCACGGCGGTGAACTCGGCCGAGCGGCGGATCTCGTCGGTGCGGCGCAGCACCTCGGCCTCGAGGTTGCGATTGAGCGACTCGAGCTTGGTGAGCGTCTCGCGCAGCTCGGCGGCCATGGCGTTGAACGACGCCGCCAAAAGGCCGATCTCGTCCTCCGAGCCGACGGCGATCTTGACGTCGAGGTTGCCGGCGCGGATGGCGTCGGCGCCGGCGGCGAGCGCCAGGATCGGATCGGAGATGCGCCGGGCGATGAACAGCGCGGCGAGCGCGCCCAGCATGCCGAGGAACGCGGCCAGGTACAGGCCGGTGCGCAAGACCTCGGCCAGCTGCTCGTGCGCCGGCACCAGCGACAGGCCGACGCGCGCCAGGCCGACCACCTCGCGTCGCGGCGCCGCGCCGCCCGGCTCCGACGACATGGCGATGGCGGCCGGGCGCACCGAGGTCACGATGGGCGCCCACAGGTCGTCGTAGCCCTCGGCGGGCAGCCGCACCGGCGGCGCGTCGGGATCGGTGAGCAGCGACTTCAAGCGCGCCAGCGGCGGCGGCGGCGGCGTGCCCAGCGCCGGAAGTGAGAAGTGCAGGATCTCGCGCCCGCGTCGGATCGTAGACGCCGGCGAGCACGACGTCGTCTTCGCGGAAGGTGCGGCGCGCCGGCAGGTCGCACAGCGCGGGGTCGCCGGCGTAGGCGCCGAGCTCGGCTTGCGTCGCCAGCGAGGTCAAAAGCGTGCCGGCGCGCCGCGCGCGGTCCTGCTCGATGAACTCGAGCTGCAGGCGATAGAAGATGGCGCCGGCGACGGCCGCGGTGACCAGCGACAGCGCCAAAAGCGATACGAAGACGCGGGTGCGGAAGCGCCGCCGCGGCCGCGGCGTACCGTCGAGCCGCAGGCTCATCTGCCGCCTTCGGCGCCCGCAGCGGCAGCGCAGCCGTGGATCGCATTTGCTGCGAAGATGCTCATTCGAAGCGCGCCCCCAGGCGCAAGAGCGCGTCGGTGTCGACGCCGAGCCGGCGCGCGACCTGCGTATTGACCGTCACGCGCGCGCCCGAGTAGATGTCGAGCCCGGACGGATCGATCGCGTCGGTGCGCCCCTCGAGGTAGCGGTTGGCCAGCTCGGCCGCGATGCGCCCGGAGGCGCCGGCGCTGAAGTCGGCGGCGACGAAGGCGCCCGAGTGCACCTGCTGGCGCGTCGCCGCCGCCACCGGCAGCTTTTGCTCGAGCTGCAGGCGCAGCGCGTACTGGAACACCTGCGTCGTGATCACGTCGGTGTCACCGGGCAGCCACAAGGCGTCGACCTTCTCGGACATCGCGTGCAGCGCGCGCACCGCCGCCGGCCCGCTCGTCACGCGGGAGGCGATCATGGTCAGGCCGAGCCGCTCGGCCGCGCGCTCGGCCTGCGCCACCACTGTCGCCGTGCGCGGCGCCGAACACGACGCCGACCGTGTGGATGCGGCCGCCCCGCGCCATCGCCAGCACCTTCAAGATCAGCTCGGGATGGGGCGACGTCGGCGGCCCCACCAGCCCGTCGGGCACCTCGAACGCCAGGGTCGGAATCACGTGCGCCTTGGTGCCGCGCACGGCGTCGAGCGCCTCCTGTCCGACGGTGACGACGAGATCGTCGGCAGAGAAGTGCGGCGCTCGCACGCCGTCCTCGCCGAGGGAGATGACGCGCGCGCGCACGCGGCACTGCTCGGCGAACTCCTCGACCACCTCTTCGTACGCCATCACGCCCGCCCGCTTGACGACGACCACCTGCACCGGCTCGGCCCGCGCCGCGGCCGTCATGCCGACCAGCGCCAGCACGGCGGCTCGCCAGCTCACTCCCACTTCACCCGCTTGATGTCGGCGCTCTCCGACCGGTGGAAGTGCAGCGTCGTGGTGCGGGTGATCGAGCGGATGCGTGATGATGACGTGGTAGTCGGCCGTGACGGCGACGTTGTTCTCCTCGATGTCGAGGTTCACCGACAGCTCGGGATCGGTGACGTCCGCCTGCTTGATGATGTCGGCGCGCGTCTTGTCGACGAGCGCGGTGAGCTGCTTGGTGCGTTCGGGCTCGTTGAGCCGGTTGAGGCGGTAGGTCTCCGAAGCCGCCTCCTTGAGCAGATGGTCCACCGTCCAGCCGTCGAAGTAGGCGGGGAAGAAGCGCCACAGCCAATAGCCGGCGGCGAGCGCCATGAGGATCATGACGAAGGTGACGGCGTTGAGCCGCCGCGGCTGTCCGTAGCTGGCCATCAGCCTGCCGCCGCCTCTGCGACCGGCTCCATGGGCTGCGGCTTGAGCCCGCGCGCCGTCGCCCAGCGCAGGCAGACGAGGCCGAGCACCAGCTGCAGCACGATGGAGATGCCCGACGTCGCCAGGCTGTAGGCCATGACCGCCGCCTTCTGCGCGGCCACGGGATCGACGGTGCCGGGGGCGACGACGGCGTAGGGCGCGAAGAAGTAGACCGCGACCAGCTGCGCCACCCCGAGGCCGTTGACGTTGATCGGCAGCGACGAGACGGCGAAGTAGGCCGGCAGGTAGAGCAGCGCCGCGCCCGGCGTCACGTGCACGCCGAACATCCGCAGCGACACGAAGTGCCACACCAGCAGGACACCGATATGCGGCAGCCTGACCAGCACGCCGAAGATATGGCCCGGGATGCCCATCTCGAACAGCGGCTTGAGCAGCGCGCGCTCGGCCAGGATGCGCGGCTTCCACGTCAATAGGGCGGCGTAGATGACGACGCCGATGCCGCAGGCGAGCGGAATCAGGCGCAGGAGGCGGAGCTGCCCGGTCACCCGCGTCGCGCCGGCCGAGGCGAGCAGGAACAGCGTGCCGACGTTGATGCCGATGATGAACAGGATCCAGCCCGACGCGCGCAACAGCGGCACGCGCCGCACCCGGTAGAGGTAGCCGACGATGGCCGCCTGCCCGACGTGGTAGTTGACCACCGCCAGGAGGTAGGTCGAGGCCCGCACCAGGTAGAGATCCTTGTACGGCACGCGGCAGCCGAAGCGGCCGAACACCGCCGACATGGCGAAGGTGTCGGCGCCGCAGTTGAACACCAGCAGCACCGCCGACATGGCGACGAACGCCAGGATGGGCGCATGGTGCAGGGCGTCCATGAGCTTGTGCGGATCGGTCGAGCGCAGAACCCAGCCGAGCGCGATGGCAGCGATGAAATAAGGCGCGAGCTTCTTGGCAATGGCGCCGGCGCCGAGGCGGCGCTCGCCCGTCGAGGACATCTTCCAACTCTAGCAGAGGCTCCGCGCCTGGGCGAGCCGGCGCCTTTACAGGTGCGGGCGACGATGTTTGAATGCCACGGTGGTAAAGATCTACCCGCGCCCGCGCGACGTCGCCCCGCTGCTCTTCTCGATGCTGACGGCGGCGCTGGCAGCGTGGCTGTTCTACGTCGCGCGCGCCGGCGCGATCGTGCGGCGCGTCGAGCCGGCGGCCCGCTTCACCGACGAGCGGATGTTCGCGGCCTACTGCCTGGGGCTGCTCCTGGTGCTGGCGCTCGGGGCGGGGCTGGCGCTGGTGCTGGTGGCGGCGGTGAGCGGGCGCGCGGCGCGGCTCCTCGGCCCGGTGGTGGCGGGCGTCGCCGTCGCCTGCGTCTTCATCGACGATCGCCTGAACGAGCTGTACGGGCTGCACCTTTGGGGTCGGGCCGTCACCAGCCTCCTCGGTGCCGAGGGCGTCAACGACGTCATCCACCTCACGGCCGGCGAGCTCGCGCTCATCGCCGTGATCATCCTGGCCGCCGTCGCCGGCATGTTCCTGGTCACCAACGTCTGGTCGCGCCGCCTGTCGCGCTCGGCGCCGTCGCGGCCGTGGGCGTTGGTCGGCGGCGTCGCCGCCGCGGCGCTGCTCACCGCCGGCGCTGCCTGGCTGGTCGCGCGCCCGGCGCTGGCGCCCGACGGCCGCCTGGCGGCGGTGCTGCCGCTGTACGAGCCGCTGTTCGGCGGCGCCATCCGCGTCGAGCCGCTGGCGATCCACTACCCCAAGACTGCCGGCGCGCGCCCCAAGATGCAGCGTCGCCCCAACATCGTCGTCGTGCTGGTCGAGTCGCTGCGCTCCGACATGTTCACGCCGGACATGATGCCCGAGCTGTCACGCTTCGCGCACGATCAGGGGTGCGACCACTCCGCGCACCACTACTCGGCCAGCCACGTCACCGACTTTTCGTTCTTCTCCCTCGTCTACGGGCTGCACGCCTACCACTACCTGCCCTTCGCGCAGCAGCACGTGCCGTCCTACCCGCTCCAGCTCTTGCGCGACAACGGCTACGCCGTGGTCGGGGCGGCGTCGTCGCGGCTCAAGGCGTGGGGCGACCTCGGCGACCTGACGCGGCAGTTCGATTCGTTCGCCGAGTTCCCCGGCAGCGACCCGGCCGAGCGCGATCGCCAGATGGCCGATTGGGCAGCGGCCTGGCGCCGCGCGCACGGCGCCGAGCGCCCATACTTCATGCTGCTGTTCTTCGACGCCACGCACCACAAGTACTTCTACCCGCCGGCGTTCGAGCGCTTTCGCCCCGCCTTGCCCCTCGACCACAGCATCGTCACCGGCAAGGTGCAGGACCCCGACGTGCGGCGCGCGTTCATCAACCGCTACAAGAACAGCGTCGGCTACGCCGACCATCTCATCGCCCAGCTGCTGGGCGGCTTCGCCAGCGCGGCCAAGGACGACCTGGTCCTCGTCGTCACCGGCGACCACGGCGAGGAGTTCTGGGACAACGGCCTGCTCGGCCACACCGCCGTCAGCTTCGTCAACGCGCGCACGCAGGTGCCGCTGCTGCTGTGCACGCCGGAGCACGAGGCGCGCACCATCGAGCGCTCGAGCCACGTCGACATCATGCCGACGCTGCTCGACTACGCGCGCCTGTCGCCGCCGCTGCCGGCAGCTGCGTACAGCGACGGCACGTCGCTGCTGGGCGCCCCCGACCCCGAGCGCTTCCTGCTCATCAGCGGCATGGGCTTTCCGTTCACCAACCGGCAGGTCTGTCTGCTCTCGCGCACGCACAAGTATTGGCTCGTCAAGGAGCGCACCGGCGCCAAGCGCTTCGTCATGACCCGCACCACCGATCTCGACGACCGCGACGTGCCGCCCATCGGCGACGAGCTCACGCGCGGGCTCGACCAGCTCGAGCGCACCTACCGCACCTTCTTCACGCCGTAGGTCCAAGGCCGGTCGGGCGGCGCCGCGACGGCGGCGCTAGAGTGCATCTCGTAAATACCAACCCGCCGAACGTGAACGGCATGGCGCTAGGAGTCCGTTGGACTAACCGCCAGGAGATCGACAAAGCCTGAGCGGCGTGATCTAACGTTGGGCGTGAAGAAGACGTACCGCCCGTACGAGCCGAAGCAGAGCTTCCTGTTGCCACCGTCGCCACTGGACTGGCTGCCGGACGGCCATCTGGCGCGGTTCATCCTCGACGTCGTAGAGCGCCTGAACCTGAAGGCGATCAACGCCTACTACGAACGCGAGCAGCGAGGGTATCCGCCGCATCATCCACGGATGATGGTGGCGCTGCTCTTGTACGGCTACTGCGTCGGGGTGCCGTCGTCGCGCAAGATCGAACGGCGCACGTACGAGGACGTGGCATTTCGTGTCATCGCCGGCAACACGCATCCGGACCACACCTGCATCAGCGAGTTTCGGCGGATCCACTTGAGCGCGCTGGCGGAGCTGTTCATCCAAGTGCTGCGGCTGTGCGACAAGGCGGGGCTGGTCAAGCTCGGGCACGTGGCGCTCGACGGCACGAAGATGAAGGCGAACGCGTCGAAGCACAAAGCGATGAGCTACGAGCGGATGAAGAAGGACGACGAGAAGCTGCGCCACAAGGTGACGGAGCTCTTGCGCGCCGCGGAGCAGGCGGACGCCGAGGAGGACGCGCAGTACGGCAAGTCTCGTCGCGGCGACGAGCTGCCCGACGATCTGCAGCGCGCCGAGAGTCGCCGCGAGCGAATCCAACAACTGATGGCGGAGCTGGAAGCGGAGGCCGCGGCGCAGCAGCACGAAGCAGCGACGGCATCGGACGAGGACGACGACGACGACAGCGACGCGCAGCCGCCGAGCGGACCGGCGCCGCTGCCGAGCCACAAGATCCCCGCCGACAAAGACGGCACGCCCAAGCCGAAGGCGCAGCGCAACTTCACCGACGGTGACAGCCGGATCCATGAAGAGCGGCGACGGCTTCATCCAAGGCTACAACTGCCAGGCGGCCGTCGACGAGGCTCACCAGATCATCGTGGCGCAGGCGCGTGACGAACCAGCCGCCCGACGTCGCAGCATTTGATCCCGATGATCTGATCGCATCGTCTTCAACTGCGGCGCCGCGCCACGGAACCTGAGCGCAGACAACGGCTATCTCTCGGAGTCGAATGTCGTCGGTGCCTTCGAGCGTGGCGTCGACCCACACATCGCCACCGGACGCCGCGAGCACGGCGAGCCGCCACCGACGGTGCGCGGACGACCGCCGGCAGATTTGACGCTGAAGCAATCGATGGCACGCAAGCTGCGCGACGCGGCGAGGCGCAGCAGTCTACGCGAGGCGCAAAGTGATCGTCGAGCCGCCATTTGGGCAGATCAAGCAGGCGCGTGGCTTCCGCCAGTTTCTGCTGCGCGGGCTGGCCAAGGTCGCCGGCGAGTGGTCGCTGATCACGCTGACGCACAACCTGCTCAAGCTCTTTCGCGCCCGTCCGGCTCTTGCCGCTCCCAGAGCAGCCTTGGTGTAACAGCGCGGGTGGCATTGCGGGTGGGGCCCGGCCGAAGCGCGCAGGCGCTCGGGATGGCACAGCGACCGGGAAGGTGGAGAAGGCACGCGACGTCCGAGCGAGTAAGCCGTGCGCCGAGCACTGGAGGACGGGACGGGCCCCGCAATGACAGGACCCGCGCGTCCGTTACGCCAACGCGCTCCTAGGCGGCGGGCGGGACGCTGCCGTCGCCGGGCGGCTTGCGCTCGACGATGATGGAGAAGCCCGTGGCCATCGCCGCCATGGCACCGACGGCCGCCCACACCGGCGCGAACAGTGCGCCGACGAGGCCGAAGGCGAGCGGGATCTCGAGCAGCGTGTGCCCCTGCTCGTTGCGGATGCTGATGCGCCGCACGTTGCCTTCGTGGATCAGCTCGCGCACGGTCTTGAGCAGGTTCTCGCCCGTGACCTTGAGCTCCTCCAGCGGTCCTCGGGGCTCGGGCTTGGGCGTCTCGCTCGTGGGATCCATGGCTCCTCCTGTCTCGATGGTAACGCATCGGCGGGCGCGCGCATTCCGCCCCGTCGCTGCGCTACTTGGTGCCGTAGTGGATGACGGCGGCGATCACGGCCGCCGCCGCGACCACGCCGCCGGCGAGCCACCAGTGGTCCGAGACGCTGGCCGCGGCGATGCCGCCAGCGCCGCCGACGAGCAGGACGCCGTCGCGCCACAGCGGGCGCCGACTGGCGCGCTCCGTCTTCTTCGGCACGCGCGCCGTCAGGTCGAGCGTGACCGGGCGCGCGCAGCCGGCGCACGCCGACGCGGTGTCGGCGAGCGCACCTCCGCAGCGTGGGCAACGAGCGGGCGCCATCTCAGCCACATCGTCGCACATCGTGTAGCGTGTGGCCATGAGCTGGTACACCTGCCCCCACTGCGGTGAATCGGTCGATACCGAGCCCGACCGGGGCGGCGGCGAGGCGCTGGAGTACGTCGAGGACTGCCCGGTCTGCTGCCGTCCCAACGTGCTTTCGGCGCGTTACGAGCCCGATCTCGACGACTACATCGTGGACGCACGCCGCGAGTGACTGGGCGCCATCGCCCGCCATTCGTGTTACAATCGTACCAGTCATGCGTGCGTCGTTTTTGGGCGCCGTGCTGGCGGCGCTGACTGTGGCAGGGTGCAACTTCTCGATCAACGGGCTGGGCCCGGGCGAGCCTGCGGGCGCCAGCGATCTCGGGGCGCTTAGCGATCTCGCCGTCGGGTCCAATGCCGGCACCGGCGATCTGGCGCAGCCGATCGATCTGGCGCCGACGAGAGGCCTGCTCACGGGGGCGATCGCGATCACCTCAGCCAACCTGACGGTGGACCTCACGGCCGAGGGCACGGGCGATTGGGCGCACTGGGGAACGGTCAACGCGGCCAGCTTCGATCACAAGAGCCTGGTCACCAGCGCCATCAGCAACTTCACCAACATCAAGAGCTCGAACATGACGCCGCTGAGCGGCTACGCGGTGGGCTTCACCTGGGCCGACGGCACGCCGACCGCGGCCGCAACCAACTCGACGACCGGCGTCTACACCAACGGCGACGGCACCGGCTTTCGCATCACCGTACCGGCCGATCTGACGACGCGGACGCTGCGCCTCTACGCCGGCGGCCAGATGTCGACGGCGACGGTGACGGCGCACCTGTCCGACGCCTCGGCGGCGGACTACAGCGTGTCGGCGGCGTTCGGTGCGGGCGACTCGGGCAACCAGTACGAACGGACCGTCACCCTGACCTACCACGCGGCGTCGGCCGGCCAGACCCTTGCCATCGACTGGGTGCAGGCGGGCAGCAACGGCTTCGTGCACCTACACTCGGCGACCCTGCAGTAGCGGCGCCATCGCCTGTGCATCGCGGCGCGTCCGCAGGTTGACAGCCCTGTCGGAGCGGCCGTCGGAAGAGCGGGACCAGCGCGCGCGTACCAACTGGCATGCGATGGTCAACCGTGCTGCTGGCGATCCTCGGGTTTGGCTCGGCGGCTGCGGTCGCCTCCGCGGATCCGATCCCGAACCCGCGCATCGACATGGACGAGTACCTCGCGGTCGCCCGGCAAGCGGCCGCGTATCGGCAAACCCATCGCGTGAGTGAAGCGGACTTCATCCGCATGAGCCGGGAGCCGGGCACCGTGGTCCTCGACGCGCGCAGCCGCGCCAAGTACGACCTGCTTCACGTGCGGGGCGCGATCAACCTGAGCTTCCCCGACATCGCGATCGACAGCCTGGCGCAGCTCCTCCCCGACAAGAGCGTCCGCATCCTCATCTACTGCAACAACAACTTCCGCAACCAGCCGGAGGCGTTCCCGGCCAAGGCGGCGAGCGCCTCGCTCAACGTCTCGACCTACATCTCGCTCTACAGCTACGGCTACCGCAACGTCTACGAGCTCGGCCCGCTGCTCGACGTCGAGCACACCAGGCTCATCCTTGAGCCGACGGCTCCGCCCGCCCAGCGCAGCCGCTGATCAGGGAACCGTGCCCGGCTCGCCGCCCTGCGACGGCTCGCCCGGCTCGCCGCCTTGCGACGGCTCGCCCTTCGGCTTGCGCTCGAACAGCTTGCGGAACCAGCCGCTCGCCTCCGCCCGGCGGACTCTGCAAGAAAGCCGCTCGGCGGCCAGCGGGCGCGGCCGCCCGCTCAGCGCTTGGGAAGGCCGGGCGGCACCGCGGGACCATTGGAGCGCGCGTCGGAGGCAGCAGTCGCGGGCCGTGGGGCGGCGGCGCGCCGGCTGGCGGCCCGGTCGCCCGCGTCGTCGTTGCGCGTGATCACCTGCGCGGCCAGGAGCGTCTGCACGACCCGCATCACGTCGTCCGAGCCGGAGGCGGCGGCGCTGTGGCCGTCCCCGCCGCTGGTGCCGAAGTTGACGAACTGTCCGTTGGCGAGCGCCGCCGCGACCTCGCGCGTGAGCGCCGGCGCCAGCTCCAGCCGGCGCAGATCCATGTAGGCCTCGCCCGACTCGACCAGCGCCTGCGCCTTGAGGCGGATGGCCTCGGCCTCGGCCTCGGCGATCGCGCGGATGCGCGCCGCCTGGGCGCGCCCTCGGCCTCCTGCTGCGATCACGTTCTGCTCGGCGTCGGCGCGCGCCTGCGTGATCTGGTTGGCGGCAGCTCGGCCTCGCGCTGCCTGCGCACCATCGCCTGCTTCTCGGCCTCGGCGTTGGCGATCGCGGCGCCGTTGGAGGCGATCTGCATGTTCAGCGCGCGCTCCTGGTCGTTGATCTTCTGCGCCGCCTCGAGCTGGGCGATCCGCGCCCGCTGCTCCTCCTGCGCCTGCACCACGTCGGCGCTGGCCTTGGCCCGCGCCGCCGACTCGCGCCGCCGCGCGTCGGCGACCTCGCTGAGCACCGCCTTGATGTTGAGGCTGTTGAACGACAGCCCGAGATCCAACAGCTCGCGCGAGCAGGCGTCCTTGATGATCACCGCCAGCTCGTCGTCCTCGCCGCGCTTGACGAGCGCGTCGGCGGCGACGCCGCCACGGTGAGCGCGCTGCTCCCCGCCGGCGTACCGGTCGTGGTCAGCGCGGTACTCGTCGCGGGTGCAGCGAGCGCCAGCGGCGCGGCGCTGCGGGCGTTGAAGAGCTGGTCGTGCCACAGCAGGTTGATGGCGCGGCGCCCGGCGGACGAGAGCACGTCGGTCAGCGTCGAGAGCTGCTCGTCCGGGCGACTTGGAGAAGAACTTGTTGGCGGCGGTGTTCACCATCGCCTCGTCCTCCCCGACGCTGACGATGGCCGAGGCGCGCACCGTCACCTTGACCGGGGCCGGGCGGCCTCCGGCGTCGATGTCCGCGGTCTGATCGGTGATCTCGATGTCGACGTTGATCGCCTGCGCCGGGATTCGCCGCACCTGCGTGATGACCGGCACGATCAGCGCCTTGCACGGTCCGCGATAGATGCGCAGGTTGCGACCGCGGCTGGCGAGCAGGATCTCGCCCGCGTCCACGCTGCGCAGAAACGTGGTGACGATGAAGGACGTCAGCAGCAGGACCGCGACGACGGCCGCGCCCGCGATGATCAACGACAGTTCCACGATGAGCTCCTTTCGGGCGCGTCGGGCGCCGCCCGTACTCTAGTCTTCCGGCACCGAAACGGTGAGCCGTTCCCGCTGCGCGTCCAGGTCCTCCACGCAGCAGCCGATCCCCCACGCGCACCTCCCTGGCCGCCTGCTCGTCGACGAGCCGGGCGGAGAACTGGACCAATCGGCCGTCGCGAACCAGCGACACGATCCCGCGTCCGTTGCGAAACGCAGTCACCGCGGTCGCCTCGCAGAGCAGCAGCTCCTCGAGCGGCGAGCTCGGGCGTCCCTCGAAGCGGAAGAGCAGGTTCCACAGCGGCGTGACGGCGAACCTCTCGACGACGGCCGCGGGCAGCACGGCCACGAGCGCGGCCCAGAGCGGCGACAGGTGGGCGGCGTGGACCAGCGCGTTGCCGAAGGCGCCGTACAGCGCGAGCAAGCTGAAGATCAGGCGCGGCGACGGGATGAAGCGCGTCAGGCCCGCTGTCGGGTGCGTCGCTGCCAGGGCGCTGTTCTGCTGGACGAGCGCGTGGCCGGGCACCGTCGAGGCGGCCGCAGCGCCGCCGACCTTGGCGGCGGCGCCGGCGGTGCGAAAGGCGCCCAGCTTGGCGGCGTGCCCGGCGTGCAGGGCGTGCCCGGCGTGCAGCGCGCCGTGTCCACCGTGGCCCAGCCGGCCGGCCCCGCCATGGCGGGCGAACGCAGGCAACGCCATGACCAGCAGCCCGACCAGGCCGATGACCATCAGGATCAGGAACATCGATCCGGCCGTTCGTGCGTCGCGTGCATCGTCGCCGCTCCTCCGATGCGTGGCGTGATGTCAGGTTATGACATGCGCCCCGATCCGGGTGCAACCGCCATTCCGGTGCGATCTGCGTGCAGACGTTCCGCGATCACATCGACGACGCGGCGCGAGGCGAGCAGCGACAAGTGACCTAGATCATCGAAGACCCGATCCTCGCCCGCGGGCGCGATCGACGAAGAGGATTGCGGGATGACGATCGAGTCGGAGCGGGACCAGATCGACGTGTAGGGCAGGCCCGGCGCCGGCGCGGCCAGCTCGGCGAGGAGCGGCGAGTCGTCGGCGAGCTCGCGGGCGCCGGCGGCCAGGCCGTAGCGGCCCATCCGCGTGCCCCGGTGCGGCGAGCCGATGGTGACCAGCCGACCGAGGTGCGCCGCGCCTCCCAGCCGCTCGACCCAGTAGCGGGCGACGACGCCACCCATCGAGTGGGCGACGATGTCCACGCGCTCGGCGCCGGTGCGCACACAGACCGCGGCGACGAAGGCGGCGAGCTCTTGGGCGCTGGTGCGCACCGACTGCAGGGAGAAGTAGGTCGTGCCGTAGAGCGGGCCGAGGCCGCGGCGGGCCAGCCGGCGGCCGAGCACGAGCCAGCTCGTCTGGGTGAGCCCGAAGCCGTGCAAGAGCACGATCGGGCGCCGCGCGGGCGGCGGCGCCGAGCCGGCGGCGGCGCCGTCGTCATCGTTCTGGTAGGCGCCGCCGAGCAGCATCCACAGGGGCCACAAGGGCATCAGCGTCAGCGTCACGAACAGCTCGGTGAGCGCCGCGCGGGCGATGGCCGACAGTGGCGCCGCGCGCGGGCGCCGGGCCAGGATCAGCCCGTAGGTGACGACGACGTAGCTGAGACAGCCCAGCGGAAACAGCGCCAGCAGACAGACGAGCGCGACCATCACGGCACCTCAGATCGCCGGCTTGAGCTTCATGATGAGCACCGGGCTGATGAACAGATCGGCGAACACCGCGGCCATGAGCGAGATGCCGATGAGCAGGCCCAGGTTGGCGAGCGCCAGGAACTGCGAGAAGCAGAGGCTGAGAAAGCCGACCGAGACCGCGCAGGCGGTGATGAACATCGGCAGCCCGATCTCGCGCAAGGTGCCGATCGCGGCCGCGGCGTGCGGGCTCGGGTCGCCCGCCTCGCACAACTGCCGGTAGCGCATGCGGAAGCGAGAGAGGTACTGGATGGTGTCGTCGTCGGCGATGACCAGGGTGATCGAGAAGACGATCACCGTCGACGGCTTGATGTCGATGCGCAGCAGGCTCATCATCGCCAGCGTCAGGAGCAGCGGCAGCACGTTGGGCACGAGCGCGATGGCCGCCAGCCGCCAGGAGCGCAGCACCAGGCAGAAGATGCCGAACGAGACCAGCACGGCGATGGCCAGCGAGCCCGCCAGCCCACCGACGAGCGAGCGGTAGATGCCGTCGGCGATGCCGTAGATGCCGGTGGTGGTGATGCGGTAGGGCAGGTGCGCCTCCTCCTCGGCGAAGTAGCTGCGCAGCCGCCCGATGACGCGCGTGGCCTTGCTCGAGCCCTCGTCGGGCATCATGACGTAGATGGCCGCCGTCGAGTGATCGAACGAGAGGATGTCGCGCATCATGCTGCGATCCTCGATGGTGAGTAGCTCCTGCGCCGCCAGCGCGCGGGTGGCCGGCAGCGCCCCGGCGTCGGGGCCGGCGAACAGCCGGTGCGCCTTGCGCAGGTACTTGCTCAGCGAGGCGGCGTTCTTCACCTGCGGAAAGTCGTGCTCGAGCCGCCGGGTGATGCGATCGATGAGCGCCAGCGCCTGGGGCTCGAGCATCGCCTCGGGCCGGTGACCGCCCTTGGGCTCGATGTAGATGGCCAGCGGCACGGTGCCGCCGTGGACCGATTCGACGTAGCGCAGATCCCGGGCCAGCTGGGAGTGCGGGCGCAGATCGTCGTAGCTGAAGTACTCCTTGCCGATGCGCGTGCTGATGAGCGTGGCGCCGGCGGCGATCACCAGCACCGCGACGATCACCTGGCGCGGGCGGTTGGTCACCACCGACTCGATGACGTCGACGAAGCCGGCGAACAGGCGCGCCAGCATCGAGGGCCGGCGCGCCCGCGCCGCGCGTTGGCGGCGCGGCAGGTAGCTGAGCATGAGCGGCAGCACGGTCATGTTGGCGAGCCAGGTGAAGAGCACGCCGGCGGCGGTCACCAGGCCGAACTGCTGGATCAGCGCCATGTCGTTGACCGCCAGGCCGATGAAGCCGCCCGCGATGGTCACTTCGGTGAGCAGGCAGGGCAGCGCGCTGTCGGCGGTGGCCACCACGACGGCCTCGCGCACCGACGCGCCGCCGGCGAGCGTCTCGCGGAAGTGGGTCACGATGTGCGCGGTGTCGGAGATCGAGATGATCATGACGATCATCGGCGTGATCTCGGTCAGGATCTGCAGCGGCACGTGGCAGACGCCCATCACGCCCTGCGTCCAGACGACCGAGAAGAGGATGGTCACCACCGAGGCGACCACGTCGGAGACGCTGCGGAAGGTGAGGTAGAGCAGCAGCACGATCACCAAGAAAGCCACGGGGAAGAGCAGCCCCAGATCCTGATTCACCATCTCGGTGAACTGCGAGCGGATCGCCGGCAGGCCGCTCAGCGTCAGCTTCTGCGACACGCCCGCCGCGCGCGCTAGCGCCGCGTGGCGCGCCAGCACCACCCGCGCGCGTTGCAGGAACTCGGTGCGGGTAGCCTCCTTCGACGCCGTGGCACGGGTCAGCGTCACGCGGATCGAGGTGGCGCTGCCGTCGGGCTTGGCCAGGTTCCAGGCGAACAGTGGATCGGTGGTGGCGATGGTGCGGCGCCGGGCCAGCTCGGCGGGGGACAGATCGGCGCGCGGGAAGAGCTTCTCGGTGCGGAGGTCGTCGCCGTCGCTGACCACGTCCTTGACCGTGGTCAGCCCCTGGGTGTCGACGACGCCCGGGATCTGGGCCAGATCGCTCTCCAGCGCGGCCACGCGGCGCAGGCCCGCGGGGGTGAACAGGTCGGGCGCCGCGACCACGACGATGGCGTGCGCATCCTCGAAGGGGAAGTCCTTCTTGAAGCGGTCGTAGTCGACGCGGCTGTGATCGAAGCGGGGGAAGATCATCTCGATCGAGTAGTCGGGCTGCACCCTGGCGGCGAAGGCGCCCAGGATGGCCGTCAACAGCAGCACCGCCAGCGTCGCCAGCCCGCGCCGGCCGAGCATGGCTTGGAAGATCGGCGCGTGGGCGTGCTCGGGGTCGCTCGCGGCCTCGGTTGGCTTGGGCGCGTGGCTCATGGGTCCTACATCTTCTCCAGGTTGCGGACGGTGAACTCACCGTCGGGGATGTCGTCGCGCGGGTCGATGCGATCGATGATGAGCTCGGTCGACTGGCCCTCTTCGTGGCTCACCATGGTCGAGCGGGAGATGAACCAGCGGCCGTTGATGCGCCGCAGCTGCTGCGTCGTCAGCGTCTTCAAGAGCGCGCCGGAGCGGCTGAACATCTCCATCTTCAGCGGCACGAAGTTGTCCTTGCGCACCCAGAGCTCGGCGCGCGCGTACGAAGCGTCGGCGTTGGTCGGGCGGACGGCGAGGTGCCAGCAGGGGAAGTGAGCGATCGACTCCTCGCCCTTGGCTTCGGCCACGGCCTGCCGCAGATCGCGGCGGTCGAGATCGGCGTAGCTGAAGTCGGTGCCCATGAACGACTGGCCGCGGTTGCTGCCGCTGATGCGGCGCGAGCGCTTGAGCTCGGGCAGGTAGAGGAAGCGGTCATCGTCGCCGTCCCGGGTCTGGATCTGCAAAAAGCCGACGCCGGCGACGTCGACCGGGGCGGAGAAGCGCACCAGGCCCTTGGACAGGAGGCCGTCGTAGCGACGCGAGCGGCCGGAGAAGCCGAGCTCGCGCGTGGCGCCGTTGCGATCGCGCACGATCGCGCGGGCGGTGATGGCCGCTCCGGCCAGGCCCCACGGATCGGCCTCCAGCACCCGGTCGAGGATCTGGCGCGGCGACGGCTCGGCCGCGACGGCCGTGGCCGTCGCCAGGAGGAGCAGCAGCAGCAGGATCGTTTTGCGCATCGTCCTTCCTTGCACCTTCAGAGGGCCATCGAGTACAGGCCGTACCAGCGGAGCGCGGGCGTCTCGCCGACGCTCAGCCGGCGGCTGGCGTTGTCCTCGCGAATGAGCGCGCCGTAGAGCTGGTCGCACAGCGGCTCGCTGCGCTCGAGCAGCCACGCCGAGAGCGCCTCGGCGACGCCGCGCCCGCGATACCTCGGGTGCACGGCGACGGTCTTGAGCAGCGCCACGCGCGACCCGAGCCGCGGCGCGTGCTGGTCGTAGTCGAGCTCGCCCACACAGACGCGCGCGGCGCCGGCCGCCTGCACCACCACCGGTCCATAGTGCGGGTAGACGAGGAAGAAGCCGGCGATGTCGCCGTTGGGCGCGTGCGCGATGACGCTCAGCTCGCGCCACAATCGGCGGAGCATGCTCGGGCCGTAGGCGGCGGCGAACTGCGCGAAGGGGAACGGGGTGTAGGCGAAGTTGCCGGCGAACATTCGATCGGCGAGCGCGTGCAGCTCCTCGAGCCGGCCCAGCCACTTCCGGTCGCTGATGCAGGAGAAGCGGTAGCCTCGCGCCTCCAGGCGCGCGCGCAGCGGCCGATAGCGATCGAGCGAGGCGCGCGCCCGCTGCCGATCGACGAGCTGCGTCAGGTAGCGGCGGTCGATCTGGAAGCCGAGGGCGCGCAGCCGCTCGCCGTACCAGGCCGGATTGTAGGGCTCGCCGGGGAAGGGCAGGGCGTCCGCTTCGGCCGAGAGCAGGACGCGGTAGCCGAGCGCGGTGGTGAAGTTGATCGGGCCGTAGAGCCGGGCCGCGCCGCGCTGGCGCGCCCAGTCGATCACGCGCGCGAACAGGGCGCGGTCGGCCTCCGGCTCGCCGGCGCTCTCCCAGTAGCCGAAGAACGCGGCCGCCGCGCCGTCGACGGTGCAGCGGGGATCGAAGAAGGCGGCGGCGCGGGCGCGGCCGGGCGCGCAGAAGGTGTGGGCCGAGCCCGTCTGGTGCCACGGGTTCGCCGGCGAGAAGGCGCGCATCACGTCGGCGCGCTCCTCGGGGATCCAGCGGGGATCGGCGGCGTAGAGCTGGTGCGGCAGCTCGGCGAAGCCCTCGGCCGGGCCGGCGGTGCCGGGGCAATCGACGATCATGGCCGGTCCAAGCGCTCGACGGTGCCGGCGGCGCCGTCGAGTCGGACGCGCTCGCCGCCGTGGACGATGCGCAAGAGGTTGGGCACGCCGACGACGGCGGGGATGCCGAGCTCGCGCGCCAGCACCGCGGAGTGCGACAGCGTGCTGCCGCGCTCGACCAGGATCGCCCGCGCGCTCGGGAACAGCGGCGCCCAGGCCGGGTCGGTGCGCAGCGCGGTCAGGATCTTACCGTCGAGCGCCAGGTCGTCGTCGGGGCTGGCGATGACCTGCAGCGGAGACTCGACCACGCCGGGGGAGCAGCCGAGGCCGCGCAAGAGCGTTGCCGCGCGCTCGGCACCGCTGGCGTCGGGCGCCGCGAGCGCGTTGCCGTGGTGGACCGGCCCGATGGTCTCGAAGCGGTCGGGCATGGCCTCCGTCTGATAGCGGGCGAACTCGGCGCCGCGCACCCGCGCCAGGGCGCCGAGGTCGGCACAGGCGGCGGTGCCGTCGTGGTAGGCGCCGATCTCCTGCACCGTCAGGTAGAAGACGTCGCGCGGCGCGTCGAGCCGACCGGCCTCGTGCAGGCGGTGGCCGATGGCCAGATAGAGGTCGCGATGCAGCCCGAACGCGCGCGTGCGCGCCAGCCGCATCGCCTCGCGGGCGCGGATTCCCCGGCGCGCCTGCGCCAGCGCCCGGCGAAAACGCGCCCGGCCCCAGGCACCGAGCCGCGCCGACACCTCGGCGTGGGCCGCCGCCTGCCGCGTCTTTTCGTGGCGCGCCAGGAGCTCGGGATCGAGGTCGGGGCGTTCGACGTAGTTGCGCAGGATCTGGAGGACGAAGCTCGGGTCCTCGCGCAGCGAGATGGTCTCGAGCTTGAGCTCGCCCATGCAGCGGTCGCCATAGCGGTAGAGGTAGTCGTCGATCGACGCGGCCAGCTCGGCGTGCCGCGCGCGCAGGCCCGCCAGCGCCTCGGTGGGCGTCCCGCGCCGCAGCGTGCCAACGGCGTCGGGGGTCTGGCGCACGGCGCGCGCGATGCGCATCAGCATGCGCGTCGGCTCCACCGACTCGACGCCGTCTCCCGCCACCAGCAGTGACGAGAGCAGCCGCGGCGCCTCGGCGCCGGCCGCGCGCTCGACGATGCGCCGCAGGCGCCCACAGGCCATCATCACGTACAGGTCGTTGAGGATGGGGGTGTGCCAGCGGCCGATCAGCTCCGCCCGTGCCTGCTCGCGCAGCCCGAGGAGCCGCGAGTAGCTGGCGCCGGCGATGCTGGCGCGGTCGAAGCGGCCGAGGGCCGCGTCGAAGTCGCGCAAGAAGGTCTCGACCCGGCGCGTCGAGCTGCGCGAACTCGGCGAGCAGCCGCGCCAGGGTGACGCTCATGCGCGGCAGTCGCCGCAGCCGCTCGCCCGTCGAGAGCACCTCGTCCTCGATGAAGTCGACGGGGCTGTCGAGGCCCATCATCTGCTCCATGTCGTGCTTGTTGCGGCCGAACGAGGGCAGGACGAGCAGTGCGCGATACCAGTTGTTGATGTTGTAGTAGACGCGCCCCTTGACCAGGCCGATGAGGTTGCGCAGCACCGGCTCGTAGGCGGCGATGGTCGCCGCCGGCACGCCCAGCGCCACCAGCGTCTGCTGGTAGACGCTGGCGTAGCACTCGGACGCGAAGGAGAAGGTCAGCGGGGTGGTGACGCCGCAGTAGCTCTCCTGGATGTTGCTGTTGTCCCAGACGATGCGCGGCCCGTCGGGGCGCGGGCCGCCGGGCGCGCGCGCGGTGATCGGGCGCGCCTGCAGGAGGTAGAGCCCGTCGGCGGCCAGGGTCCACTCGATGTCTTGCGGCGCGCCCAGGGCGGCGGCGATGCGCAGCCCCTCGCGGCAGAGCGCCGCGACCTCGTCGCGCCCGAGGCAGCGCGCCCCGGCCTCCGCGGCCGGTAGCGAGGCCTCGCCAGTGCCGACGCCGGACGGTGCGCGCACGATGGCCGTGTCTTTGTGCGCGACGGTGGCGGCGAGCTCGCCCGCACCCTGCGACCAGACGAACTCGTCGGCGTTGCAGGCGCCGCTCACCACGCCTTCGCCGAGCCCGAAGCAGGCGCTGACCAGCGACTGGTCGGCGCGCCCGTTGACCGGGTTGCTGGTGAAGAGCACGCCGGAGACGCGCCCTGCGACCATCCGCTGCACCACGACCGCGACGCGCGGCAGCCGGGTCAGGGCTCCGGCCTGGAGCTGGTAGGACAGCGCGCGTACGCTGAACGCCGACGCCCAGCAGCGCACGATCGCGTCGGCCACGTCGTCGACGCCCTGGTAGAGGAAGCTGTCGAGCTGGCCGGCGAACGAGCGGGTCGTCGAGTCCTCGCCGACCATCGAGCTGCGCACGGCGTAGGCGCCGGGGCCGAGGAGCGGCAGCGCGTCGCCGAGCTCGCGCGCGATCGCGGAGCCGACGCCCAGCTGCAGGGTGGCGGCGCGCAGCTGCGTCGCCGCCTCTTCGATGCGACGGCGGCGCGTAGCGTCCGCCGGGTCGAGCGCGGACAGCTCGGTCAGCGTCCGTTCGAAGCTGCCGGCGAGCCCGGCGGCGTCGAGCGCGGCGGCGAACGCCTCCACCGGCACCACGAGCCAGGCGGGCACGCGCGCCCCGGTGGCGACCAGCCGCGCCAGCCCGAGCGCCTTGCCGCCGACGCGCGCTTCGCCGGCGGCGAGCGTCTCCTCGCCGAGGACGAGGCGGGGGCGGAGCGCCGGGTGCCCGGCGATCACCAGCGTCCTCCGCGCCACAGCAGCGCCCCCACCAGGCCGCCGTTGGCGACCAGGAGCGACAGCCCGACGACGCCCTGCGCGATCCTGGCCGCCGCCGGTGCCGGGCGGTGCGCGAAGCGCTCCAGCGCCACCAGCGACGGCAGCGCCAGCCCGACCACGCTCGCCCACAGCGCCGGCGAGGCGGCGTCGACCCCGACGAAGATCATGACGAGCGCCAGCGCCGCCGTCGCCAGCGCCCACAGAAGGGCGACGGCGAAGGCCACCGGCCACACGCCGTACGAGTGCGTGTAGCTGGCGACGCCCTCGCGCTCCTCGGACGGCGCCTTCATCTTGCGCGCGATCTCGAAGCAGAAGCCGAACAGGAGCGCCATGCCGGCATAGGCGTAGACGCCGCGGTCGAGCGGCGCGCCGCCGGCGCCCATCTGCGCCAGCCACAGGATCGAGAGCGGCGTCACGATCATGTGCGACACCGCGTACACGACCAGGTGGCGGCCGAGCCACTTCGGCACGAAGAACTCGCGCAGCATGAGCAGGCTCCAGCCCATGACGACGAGCCAGCGCAGGGTCACCGCCCCGA
The DNA here is from genome assembly GCA_963816965.1 of uncultured delta proteobacterium. Lineage (GTDB taxonomy): Bacteria > Myxococcota_A > Polyangia > Palsa-1104 > Palsa-1104 > JAQBQH01. The sequence goes on along the minus strand of CAWFMP010000003.1, from coordinate 545,994 downwards.
CGCCGCCGTCCTGCGCGAGCGAGACGGCGAGCTGCAGCGCGATGGCCAGCCCGCCGGCGACCTTGAGCTGGTCGAGCGTGATGAGGCCGCGCGAGAGCACGCGCTCGGGATACAGGCGGCAGTCGAGCGCGTAGTCCTTGTGCTCGTCGAAGACGCGCAGCATGAAGAAGAAGGACCAGGTGGCGGCGAGGCCGGCCAGGTCACCCAGGTGCAGCGCGACGGGCCCGCCGGCGGCCCGCCGGCCGAGCAGCAGCGCCGCCGCGAAGACGACGAAGAAGAGCAGGCCGTTGGCGAGCGGAAAGCGCTCCTCGATCCAGGCGTAGAAGCGGCGCGCAAACGAGCTGCCGGCGGTCAGCTCGTCGGCGAGCGCCGGTCGGGGAGCGGTGCTGCCCATGGTCGCGCTCATGCCGCCGCCTCCAGCGACAGCAGACGCCACAGCGTGCGCACCGTGCGGTCGACGAAGCCGTAGTGGCGGAAGGTGTGGCCCATGAGGTACTGCGCGAAGCGGTTCACGGCCAGATCGCGCAGCGACAGCGCGTAGCCGCGGCGCCACTGCGCCGCATCGAGCGCGATGCCACTCGCCTCTTCGAGCGCGCGCCGGTGCAGCTCGACGTGGCGGTCGACCTCGGGCTTGGCGACGTCGGGCGCGAGCACGAAGCAGAGCAGCTCGGCCAGGTCGTGCTGCGGCACCTGCAGCGTCGCCAGCTCCCAGTCGTACGCGCACAGCCGTAGGCCGTCGGCGGTCCGACGCAGGCAGAGGTTGCGCGGGTTGAAGTCGTTGTGGATGAGCGTGCGCGGCATGCGCTCCAGCTCGGGGGCCCAGTTGGCCACCGAGCGGACCAGCCCGAGCCAGCGCTCGAGCGTCGCGGCGTCGACGATCTCGGGAAACTCGTTGGCGGCGTGCGCGGCCAGCGCCTCCCACAGCGGCACCATCTCCGTCAGGTCGGCGCTGCCGAGCACCGGTCCGAGCCAGGGCTGCTCGGCGAGCTCGCGCTCCCGGCCCAGCCACACCGCGTGCACCTGGGCGATGCCGCGCAGCGCTGCCTCGACGGCCTCATTCGTCCACGCCGAGACGTCGTCGGCCGTGTCCTTGAGCACCACGTCGGTGAGACGCTCCATCACGATCACGTAGGCCTCGCGCGCCTCGTCGGCGAACGTGCCGTAGACGCGCGGCACGTGGCGTACGAAGCGTGAGTCCGTCTGCTCGTAGATGCCGAGCTCGCGCGTGTGGCAGCCGGCGAATCCGGTGCGGCGACGGAAGCGGTTGTAGCTGGCGGCGAGCTGGCCGCCGCACATCGTGGCCATCGAGCCGACCATCAGGGCCACTTCGTCGTCCAGCGGCTTGATCTTGGCCAGCACCTCGAGCGCGGCGGGCGGTCCGTCGCCGCCCGCTCGGTAGCGCAGGCGCAACGGCAAAAGTCCCAGGAGCTTGTCCACCTTGCGCGCCGTCAGCTCGGTGATGATGCTCGATCCGAGCTCGATCGCGACCGGCTCCACCGCGCTCACCGTCAGCGCGGCGTCGTCGAGCGAGCGGCGCAGCATCGGCTCGAAGAACGCGGCGTCGAGCTCCTCGCGCTCGAGGCGGCGCAGCGGGCGATTGCGCCCCAGCTTCTCGTGCGCCGCCGCGAACTCGCCGCTGGCCACCGCCGACAGCGTCGACAGGTCGAGCGACAAGCAGTAGCCGGCGATGATCTCGGCCAGGCGGAAGACCTTGCCCGGTCCGGCGCAGCCCATCATCTCGAGCAGCGCGTTCTGCGCCGGCAGGTGCGTGCCGCCGCCGACGGTGCCCACGATCAGGCTCGGCAGCACCAGGCTGGCGAACACGCCGTCGGGCTGCGCGTTCAGGTAGAGCTGACCGAGGCTCGACTCGTGCACACACGCCAGGTCCTGCCCGGTGGCCGCGTACATCGCCGCGATGACGTTGGCGACGTTGATGTTGTAGCCGATCATGCCGATGTGGATGGCGCCGGCGGCGGAGCGGGAGTTGACCAACTCGAGCTGCTCCGGCGTGACCTTGAGCGTGCGCTCGCAGGTCTGGCGGTCGATGAGGCACTCGGCGATGACCCGGATGCCGCGCCCGTTGATGAACGACTGGAAGGTGACCTTCTTGTCGCCGCTCATGTTGGCTTCGATGAGGAACTCTTCCACCTCGATGCCGTGCAGGTGCTTGACCTGCGCCATCAGCCACTGCGCCGCCTGCCAGGTGCAGGTGGTCGTCATGTTCTGTCCGGCGGCGTCGCCGGTCTCGTACAGGAAGTAGACGTGCACCATGCGGCCGAGGATGACCGGCTCGGCCGACACCAGGTGCGCGTGCGACGACACCCGGCGCGTCTGCTCGCGCAGCTCGGCGAAGTGATCGCGGACCCAGTTGGCGAAGGTGAAGGCGCCGTCGAGGTTCGACATCGCGAACACCGGCACGCGCATCATGCGCTGCCCGGTCACGCGGGTGGTCACGCCGCCCGAGCGCGAGATGGCGGTCGCGCCGCGTGTCGCCGACGCCACCAGCGCGCCCTCGCTCGTCGCCAGCGGGGCGAAGATGGGGCCCTTGACGTGCTGGCCGCGGAAGACGAGCGGGCCGGCGACGCCCACCGGCACCTCGACGGCGCCGATCAGGTTCTCGATGTTGCCGGTCAGCCGCGCGGCGTTGAGCCGCGTCTCCTGCAGCGTCTCGAGCGGCGCGCTGGTCTGTTGGCGCAGGAACTCGAGGCGGCGCAGCCGCGCCACCTCGGTGTAGTGGCCGCGCTCGGGGATCGTCGGCAGCTTGTCGACGGAGAGCCGCGCTTCGGGCGCCTGGCGGAACTTGAGCGCCTGCACCGCCTGCCACAGGTCGGCCTGCGTGCCGTCGTCGGTGGCGAAGAGCTTGGTGATGATCTGCCCGTCCTGGCGCTCGGCCTCCTTGAGCGCCAGCTCGGGCACCTCGAGCTGGAGACCGTCGCTGCTGCCGATGCGCACGTGTCGCGCCGTCTGGTTGGCGCGCGGATTGTGGCCATTGGCGACGAAGGCGACGCGCACGCAGCCCTCGGAGATGTCGAGGACCGAGCCGATGTGGACGTGGCCTTCGACGTCCATGGAGAAGGTCAGCCTCTCGTTCGGGCTGATGGTGATGCGGGGACGACAGCGGCGATTGGCGGACCTCACGGGAGCACCTCCTCGAGATGAAATGCGCGATAGAAGAAGGCGCGGTCACTACGCCACAGCGCCTCGGCGGCGGCGGAGTGCGCTCGCAGCCGTTCGCGCGACGGCGCGGCGGGCGCGCGCGGGACGAACAGGTTCCAGAAGCACAGTCGACCGGAAGGGCGCAGCGCCCGCACCAGCTTGCCGAACAGCGCCTCGGTCTCGGCCTCCGAGAGGTACTCGAAGAGGTCGGACAGGTTGGCCTTGCTGTAGTGGCCGGGGGCGACCGCGTCCAGGTGGCCCCCGAGGTCGGCGGTGACCACCTCCACGCGGTCGACCAGGTGGCGCAGCCTGTCGAAGGCGGCGCGGCGCAGCTGCGGCGGCCCCAGCTCGAGGTCGCGATAACGCGAGGTAAAGAAGTACTCGAGGTAGAAGTTGCCGCGCGTCGCGATGCCGGTGCAGGCGTAGCGGAACCGCTCCCACAGCAGGCTCGCGACGTCGACGTCGCCCACGTGGCGGAACTGCGAAGGATCGCGGCCGTGGCGCGCCAGCGTCTCGCGGCCGAAGTAGGAGTCGAACCGGGCCCGGAAGGCGGTCGTGTCGAAGTAGCGATCGAAGAGCGCGCGCTGGGCGGCGCGGTCATCGAGCGAGAGCAGCTCCGCTACCACCTGGGCGGGAACGAGCGCCGGCAGGTGCTCGCGCTGGAAGACCTGGAAGTAGCGCTCGAGCCGGCCGGTGTGCATGACGCCGGCGGCGAGATTGGCCGGGCGCCGATCCCAGAACTGGCGCGCCATGGCCGGCAGGCGCGAGCGCAGGCGATCGTACAGCGCGAGGCGACTGTAGCCGTCGCGCGCGCCGACGAGGCAGACGAACTCGTCGTGCGCCAGATGCCGGATGCCGGCCAGCTTGAGCTCGATGAGCGCTGCCTGGGCCGGGTTGAAGTCGATGGCCGTGACGCTGCGCGGCTCGTCGAGCAAAAGGGCGAGCACGTTGCAGCCGGCGCTGCCGATGGCGAGCACGTCGTCGTCCGGCGTGACCGCCAGGGCGCGACGGAGCAGGCGGCAGTCTTCCCAGACCTGCGCGTAGCGGACGAGCTCGCTCTTTGCGGCGGCACGTGCGAAGTCGGTCGCCACGGTCAGCCCTCCCGCCCGCTCGCGAGCAGCTCGCGCAGCGCCACCCGATCGACCTTGCTCTGGTGGCGCGCATCCATGGGCATCGCCGCGATCGTCCGCACCGGCACCGACGGCAGCCCCTCGGCATCGAGCGCCGACCGCACGCGCGCGAGCGTGGTGGCGCGCGCGCGCGGCTCGAGCTCGAGCATCAGCATGCCGGTCGGCTGGCGCGGGTGCGTCACCAGCGCGGCGGCGCGCACTCCGGGGCAATCGAGCACGGTCGCCTCGACGTCGTAGGGATGGAGCGCACGCACCTCGTGCGACAGCACGTCCGGCAGTCGCCCCGCGAGCCACAGCCGCCCGCGCCCATCCCGACGCGCCAGGTCGCCGGTGCGATGCCAGACGCCGCCGTCCCGCGACGGGAGCTTGGTGCGCCGCTCGGCCTCGGGATCGCCGACGTAGCGTTGGACGACGTGCTCGCCGCGCACGACGATCTCCCCGACCGCGCCGTCGGCGACCCGATAGCGGCGCAGATCGTCTCCGACGGTGGCGGGCGGCTCGGCCGGCAGGCTCACCAGCGCGATCTCGGCGGCAGGGTCGGGCGTGCCGACGAGGAATCCGCGCCCGGCGGCGCGCGTGACCTCGTCGATGCCGACGTGCGCCATCGGCTCCGCCTCCGTAGATCCGTAGACGACCACCGCTTCGGTGACGGGGAAGGCGTCGCGGAGCGCGCGGCAGAGCGCGCGCGACACCGGCGCGCCACCGACGGCGATGCGGCGCAGGCTCGGCAGCAGCACGCCGGCGCTGCTGGTGTAGCGGGCGATGCGGGCCAGATAGGCGGGCGCGCCGCTCAGCGACGTGACGCCGTAGCGGCGTGCGGCGTCGAGCACGCGCCCCGGATCGATGCGCGCCGGCTGCCGCAGGTCGACCGGCGGCAAGACGGTGGTGATGCCGCAGGCGAGGTTGTGCAGGGTCAGCGCGGGGAACGCCGGCATGTCGACGTCGTCGTCGGTGACGGGAAAGGCGCGGCGCAGCGCGTGATGCTGGGCGAACAGAATCTCGTGTGTGCGCTCGGCGCCTTTGGGGCGCCCGCCCGTGCCCGAGCTGAAGCTGATCATCGCCGGCGCATCGGGGCGCGCCAGCGGCGACGCGTTGGCGTCACCGACGAGCGCGCCGAAGCCCTGCGTGGTCCAGCCTGCCGCGTCGACGGCGAAGCGGCGCGCCCGCGCCAACGCCGGCACGAGCGGCCAGAAGCGCAGCAGCCGCCGCGTCGAGATCACCGCGCGCGGCTGCGCGACCGCGAGCGCGCGCACCACCCGCCGGGCGTCGAGCGCGCCGTCGAGCGTCACGAGCGTGGCGCCGGAGGCGAGCAGCGCCACCGCGACCGCGATCATGTCGAAGCCGAGGGGCGCGAGGACCAGCACGCGATCGCCCGCGCCGATGCCCTGGCGTGCGAGGCCGTCGCGCAAACGCGCGACGCGCTCGCCGAGCTCGCCGAAGCTCAGGGAGGGCCGGCGCTCCAGCGGGCTGACGATGGCGCACCGTCGGCCGGCGGCATTCGCGTGCTCGAGAATCTCGGCGGCGAGATTGCGCGGCTCGTCGCGCGAAGCCAATGAGGGAGCCAACATGACGCGACGAGTCAAGGCAAGTCTCAGGCCGTGTGTCCGGCTTGCTACCCAGCAACTTCAGGATGATGGCGGAGTGAACGCAATGATGGTGCGGTGCGTCACGAATCCAGAACTAGATCGTCCAAACCATTGGCGCAGGATTTTTACAGCAGACCGCTGATTGGTTGGGGGCTGTAGACCTCCATCATGGGTCGGAGACTGGCGCCTGGAGCCGCCGCGACAACCGGAGTGGCCAGTGAATTCGGTGCACGCCGGCCGTCGCCGATCGCGGCTAGGTGCGCATCATGACTAGTTGCGTCATCAGTCAACCCGGTTCGGATTTCGCTGGTTACGATCGTGCAAAGGCGCCCCCGGCGTGACCTGTCGGGGCCGAGCTCTCCTGTTTCTGATCGTGGCCGGCGGCCCGTCCGTGGCCTGGGGGAACGCTCCGTCCGGGGCTCGCGCGCCGAGGTCGGCCGGGGTGACGTCGGCCGGGGTGACGTCGGCCGGGGCGACGTCGGCCGGGGCGACGTCGGCCGCGGCGACGTCGGCCGCGGCGACGTCGGCCGCGGTGACGTTGCCCCCGGCGGCGCCGCCGGGGGTGACGTCGCTCCCGGCGGCGGCTCCCGGGGCGGCGGCGGGGCCCGCGAGCACGGCCGGCGACTCCGGCGACGTGGTCGAGACGATCGCGCTCGACCCGGCGGCGTCGGCCGCCACCGTGCCGCGCCCCGCGCCGGCTCCGACGGCGCCGTCGCCGCACTCGTTCAACGTCCGCGGCTGGGCGCGCGCCACCGCGATCGTCGGGCTCTACCGCACCGGCCCACTGAAGACGCCGCAGATCGGCTATGTGCCGCACGATCGGGCCGTCACCACGCAGCAGATGTTCCTCCGCCTGCGCTACGCCTATGGCCGCAGCTTCGAGGCCGTCGCCTCGGGCCTGCTCTCCTTCGGCGCCTATGAGCAGGACGCGCCGCTCGCCCAGGACTTCAACCTCGTCAACGGCACCGGCGCGCGCACCGCCTTCGAGGCCTCGCTGCGCGAGGCGTATGTCGGCGCCTTCTGGCGCAACTTCGATTTCCGTATCGGACAGCAGCGGATCGCCTGGGGGCGGGGCGACGCGTTCACGCCCAACGACATCCTCGACGGCTACGATCTGCGCGACCAGCTCCTGGCGGAGAGCGATGCCCTGCACCTGCCCAGCTTCGCGGCCCGCCTCGGCCTCGATCTCGGCTTCGGCTCCCTCGAGGCGGTGGTGCAGCCGTTCTTTGCGCCGAACCGCTTCGATGTCTACGGCGGCAATTGGGCGCTGGTGCAGCCCGACTCGCCGTTGGCCCTCATCACGCTGCTCGGGCTGACACAGGACGCGGTCAGCCCGACGCTGCACGACGCCCTGCAGCCGCTGCTCGGCCAGACCGATCTGCCGCCGAACGACTTTAGCGCCACCGCGGCGGCGCTGCGCTTCGGCGTCGACCTGCACCGCTTCGACTTCAACCTCTACTACCAGTACGGCTGGGACCGCACGCCGAAGCTGGAGATCGATCCGCAGTACGCGGCGCTGCTCGAGCAGATCGACTACGCGCAGCCGATCGATCCCGCGCCGTTCGTGCAGCCGTTTGTGAGCGGCGCGCGGCCGGTGCGCGCGACCTACGTGCGCCGGCACCACGTCGGCGCCGATGTAGCGACCACCGTGGGGCCGCTTCTGATCCGGGCCGAGGCGGCGTTCGATTCGAGCCGGGTGTTCATCGGGCGCGACCTGATGCAGGGGGTGGTGGCGCCGGCGCTGCAGGCCACCACCGGCGTGGAGTGGGCGCCCGGCGAGCTCGGCAAGCTGGTGCTCGTCGAAGCCTGGTACCTGCACGCGTTCGAGCTCGACGACAGCCAGCCGCTGTGGTTCGTGCAGCGCGAGACCGCCGGGGCGGCGGCGCTCGTGCGCTGGCACTTCTTCCGCGAGCAGCTGCAGCTCGAAGCGCGCGGCGTCGTCGGCGTGCAGCCGTTCAGCTGGATGGTGCGCGGCGAAGCGGGCTACAAGCGCAAGGCGCTGCAGATCCGCGCCGGCGCCGTCATCCTCGACGGCGATCCGTTCTCCTTCGGGCACTTCTACCGGGCCAACACGAGCGTCTACCTCATGGTCAGGTACGCCATCTGAGCAGGCGCGCCGACGTTCACGGCGCCGGCGCGAAGCGGAACAGGCGCACGGCGTGCGGCGGCACCGCGATCGACGATTGGGCGCCGATCGCGGCCACGGTCACGATCGGGCTCGACGCCGACGGCGGCAGCAGCTCCTCGGTGTCGGAGGGCAGTGACACCGACGCGCGGTACTGCGGATCGTTCCACGCGAACAGCGCGAGCCAGCGCCGTTTGCCGTCGGGCGAGGTCTTCTGCCACAGGTGCGGGGGCGCGGTGACGCCGCTCGGATCGAAAAGCGGGCTGGCGACGATCTGATCGTCGGTCTGCGCCACCAGATCGAGCGGCCGTGCCGCCACGCCGTCGCGGGTCAGCTCGAGCAGCTCGGGCGCCAGCGCCATCGCCTGCCGGGCCGCGCTCGCCTGCCGCGCGTCGCCGACGAGGTAGTTGCCGCCCGCGAGCGCGGCGGCGACCACCGCGGTCCACGCCTCGTCGTCGTCGATGACGTCGCCCCGCAGGAGAACGACATCCGGATCGAGCGACCAGAAGTGATCGGTGAAGCCGCGCATCGCCGTCTGCCGCGCCTGGGCGGCGATGAAGCCGTAGCGCGGCTCGGGCGAGGTCACGTACGCGATGTCCGGCCCGGTGCGCATGCTGTCGACCCAGCCCACCGACGGGAGGAGCGGCGCGCCGCAGCCGATGAGGTGCAGATCGGGCGCCGCCTCGCGCAGCGCCTGCATCCACTGCGCGTACGACTCGAGCCCGGTCAGCGGCTGCTGGCGCACGCCCTCGATGGCGCCGCCGAACAAGAAGTCGATCTTGAGCGTGCGGTAGCCCCAGGCGCGATATTGCGCCACCGCGGCCACGACATACGCCCGCGCGCCCGGGCTCGATACGTCGAGCGCGGCGTAGGTGGGCCCGAAGTTGTCGTAGGTGCGCAGCGCGCCGTCGGTGCCGTGCACGAACCAGTCGGGGTGCGCGGCCACGAGCGGGTCGGTCGTGTCGACGTAGAACGGCGCCATCCACACCGCGGGGCCCAGGCCCGCTTGCGCCTGCTCCTGGTCGAGCGTCGCCAAGGGCGCGCCGAAGCTCGGCGACGCCTGCCAGACGCCCCAGTGCGGCTCGTAGCCGTCGTCGAGGAGGAAGTCGTCGAGGCCGAGCGGCAGCAGCGTCTGCGCGGCCCACGCCGCCTCCATCCGCACGGCGTCGGCGGTCGGCGTCGCGTAGTAGAGGTTCCACGATCCCCAGCCGCCGCGGGCGGGCGAGCGCGGCGCCGGCGCGGGATGGCGGGCGGCCACGTAGGTCGCGTAGGCGTCGAGGCCGCTCGAGACGTCGCCGAGCGCGACGAAGAGATCGTCGAGCGTGCGCGTCTCGCCGGGCGCGAGCACCAGCGCGTCGCCGGTGGCGCCCTCGACGATGCGCAGCCGCGGGCGTGGCCTGCCGTCGACGGCGAAGTAGGACTTGAAGACGGTGCCGCCGCCCGCTCCGGCGACCAGGCCGCGGCCCTGCGCATCGGCGAGCGCGGTCCACCACCAGGAGACGCCGGGCAGCTCGCCGAGCAGGTCCTCGTTGTCACCGCCGTGCGGCGGCGGGTCGCTCGCGTCGGCGAGGGCGGCGGGGATCGATTCGAAGCCGGCGTACGACCAGCTCTGATAGCCGTTGTGCAGCATGCGGTCGGCGGCGGGCGCGCCGCCGTCGGTCGACCATTCGAGGCCGACGAGCGAGAGCGGTGATGTGCCCGGGTTGCTCACCGTGATCGTGCGCGCGACCCCGCCTGGCGCGAGCGACCACGCGCCGCCGACGACCACCGGCGCCGATGCCGCATCCGACCAGGCGGGCGCGTCGGGCGCACCGACGGCGACGCGCAGCGCGAGCGTGACCGTCTGTGCGCAGCTGCCCGAGCCGACCAGTCGGAGATCGTGCGCGCCGTCGGGCGAAAGGGCCACCGCGCACGGCGACGGCGCGCCGCAGCCGGCGAGGGCGAGCGCGAGGGCGAGCGCGAAGCCGAACCCGATCGCGTGCCTGCGCATTGCGGCTACGATACACGATCGGGCCCAACCGGATGCGGCGGTCAGTGAGCGGTGGCGGCCCCGCTGATCCAGATCATGCCGTCGTCGAGCGTGAAGAGCTGGTCGACGCCGCCGCAGGAGGCGGAGCACATCGCCAGCAGCTGCAGCGACAGCGCGCCCTGGTCGTCCTCGGAGACGGCGAGGTGCAGCTCCACGGGCCCGATCGGCAGCGCGCCGAGCGGATAGAGCGAGCCGTCGTCCAGCTGCAGCTTCCAGTCGAGCGACAGCGGCGTCGTGCCGGCCAGCGTCAGCGTCGTCGCGTCGGCGCGCACGACCTCGAGGTAGGCCGTCTCCGGCAGCCGGAGCACGAGCTGGCGGAGCTGCAGCCCCGCCGCCGGGAGCGACGGCGCGAAGACGCGCAGATCGCCGAGCGGGAAATCGAGCGCGGCGACGGACGCGCGCCCGCTGCCGCGCCGCAGCTCGAGCGCCAGCGTGGTCGGCGTGAACGACAGGTCGTTGGTGGCGCCGGCGCTGGCGTCGCTGGCGCGGAAGATGACTGGCCCCGGCGGCGTGGCGATGGCGGTGGCTCCGTCGAGATGGACGCGGGCGACGCCGCCGGCGGCGCCGTCGACCGAGAGCCACAGAGGCTGGTCGAGCGCGAGCGATTGGGGGTCGGTGCCGCCACATGCGGCGGCGGCGAGCAGGATCCATCCGAGCTGGGTCGGTTTCATCGGCTTCCTCCGCCCTGCTCGCACAGCAAGCACGGTGCCACTTCGATGCGGTGCGTCATTACGGCCCGCTGCTGTCCGGCCCGCGCGAAAATTTCGGGGCCGTGCCCGAGCGCCCGCAGGATTTGCCGGCTTTGCCGACTGGCGTCCGCGCCGAAAAGAGCGACCGCTATTGCAGCGGCACCGCCGTGGAGACCCACTGCGGCACGTGGTTGCCGTTGGGCGCCGACGGATCCGGGTTCTGTCCCGGCAGCCACGCGGGCGGGAAGCTCGGATCGCCGTTGCCGAAGGATTCGCCCTCGGCGACGGTGACCGCGGCGAACCAGAGCTGTGGCGTGAGGGTGCCGCCGAGGTTGACCTGCAGGCCGTAGGGGCGCTTGGACGAGAAGGCGATCCAATAGAGGCGCCGCCCGCGGAAGGTCCCGTGGTCGGGGCTGAAGCGCGGCCACGAGCTGGTGCTGTTGGGCGGGCCGTTGGCGCGGTCGAGCGCAGTCGGCGTGCCGCCGCCGGGCGCGATCAGGAACAGGCGCGCCGACGGATCGGAGTAGCCGTCACACGGACCGTCGCCGTAGCCGCGGTTCGTCGCGGGGCCGCTGCACGAGGACTGGTTGAACACGACCAGCGCGTCGTCGTCGCTGATGCAGGGGTAGTAGCTGGTGACTCCGTCGGCGCGCGGCACCAGCGGCACCGCCTGGTCCGCGATCGTCTGGCCGTCCGACGGCGCGATCCAGATCTGCCCGCCGCTCTTGACGTCGCCGTCGAGGCCGAGCGAGTCGCTGGCCGGCGGCGCACCGAACTGTCCCGGCTGCCAGCCGACGAGCGCGAACAGCTTGCCGTCGTTGCTCCAGAAGGCGTCGGTCTTCTTCTCGGGCACCGAGCCGGTCAGGATGGGACCTTGATCCGCGAGGGACGCATCGGTGCCCCGCAGCGTGAGATCGCCCCGGTACATGTTCACCATGCGGGAGCCGTCGGGCGAGAAGGTGGTCTCGGTGGCGAAGCCGTCCGGCCCCTGGTTGCGCAGCGCCAGTCGCGTCAGGCTGGCGACGTCGAGCAGCATCCAGTCCGACGGATAGCTGCCGCCGATGGTGAGCGCCATACGCGCGCCGTCGTGCGTGATGGCGTGGCAGCCGACGCAGCTGTCTCCGCCCGAGTGATCGGTGGGCGAGCCCTTGTCGGTGTAGACGATCTCGGGCTTGGAGGCGTCGCCCGCAAAGTCGTAGCGCGCGATTCCGGTGGTGCCCTGATCTTGCGACGGCGGCAGCGTGGTCCAGTAGTAGAGCCCGCCGGTGAGCGGCACGGACGACCACGCCAGCGCGATCGGCGCCGACTCTCCCAGCGCGCTGCCGTCCGGGGCGGCGGTGCGCGCCCCGAGCGCCAGGTCGTTCGACTCGCCGACGAAGGTGAACACTGCCGTCAGCGCGGCGGGCAGCGTCACGTAGCAGCCGGCGCTGCTGTTCGGACCCGGCTCGCAGGGGGCGTAGTAGAGCGCGTCGACCGTCGGGCCGGCCGCGAAGTGCAGCCGGGCGATCGACTGCGCGGCGCTCGACTTGGCGACGTGGACCACGATGGGCGCCAGGTTGGCCGGAAACAGCGTGCCGTCGAGCGGATAGGCGATCGTGGGCGCAGGCGCGGTCGGCGTGCCGTCGAGCTCGTCGCCCTGCACGGTCGTGAATCCGGGCGCGTAGAGGGCGCCTTGCAGGCGCGCGGTGAAGCTGGCGCCGGCGGTGGCGCCGCCGCGCGTCGCCGAGACCGCGTAGACGCCGGCGGCGCCGGTGACCGCCTGGCCCTTGGCGATCGCCGCCGGGGCCGGGATCGACCAGGTCACCTCGGCGGTGACGTCGCGCGTGCTGCCGTCGGCGAGCGCGAGGGTGGCGACGAAGCTGGAGCCGGCCGCGTAGCGGCCGTCGGGGCCCGCGGCCAGATCGACGGTCACGCTCGCCGGGCTGATGGTGAGGACGCCGGCGCCGCCGCCGCGCGGGGAGGGCGCGGCGCAGGCGGGCAAGAGGGCACAGGCGACGATGAGGGCGCGCGTCATGGTTCCTCCGTCAGCGAGAGAGAACGACCGCGGCGTAGCGCCCGAGCGCGAGGCTGCCGTTGTACGGCAGCCCGTCGCGGGCGACGTTGGCGGCGACGACGTCGGGGGCGGGCGTGCCGGCAAAGTCGGGGGAGTAGCTGGTGGCGTCGCTGTGAAAGCGCACCTTCCAGGTGCCACCCGCCGGCAGCCCGATCTGGTAGTTGGCGAACGCGGTGCCCGAGAAGTTGGCCACGACCACCACGTCGTCACCGCCCGCCTTCCAGCGGCGCCAGGCGATCACTTTGGCGTTGTCGTTGACGTGGAACACCGACACGCCGTCGCCGGTGAGCCCGAGCGTGGCGCCGCCGGCGTTGCGCCGCAGGTGCACCAGATCGGTGTAGAGCTTCACGATCCCGGCGTAGGTGGTGGCGCGCGACCAGTCGAGCGGGTGGTCGTCGGCGAAGTAGCCGTTCATCAGCATCTCCTGGCCCATGAACAGCATCGGAATCCCGGGCGAGGTGAAGACGATCACCGCGCCCAGGGTCGAGAGCTGGCGCGCGATCAGGCTGCCCGCGTTGCCGGGCGAGATCATTTCGGGGATGCGCTGGTTGCCGTTGGCCACCTCGTCGTGGCTCTCGGTGAAGATGACGCGCTCGGAGGCGTGGGCGTTGTACTCGCGCGCGATCGCGCCCTGGACCGTGGCCATCGAGCGCGCGCCGTCGCTGCCGGCGAGGATGGTGCCGTTGATGTCGTGCACGAACCCGTCCCACTGCGAGTCGAAGCCGCCGCCGCCGGCTTGGGTGGGCCGGGAGATGTTCGCGTCGCCCTGCCAGTCCTCGGCGATCTGGATGGTGCGCGGGAACTGCGCGTGCGCGCTGTCGTTCATCGCCTGCAACAGGGTCCAGCCGTCGCCGATGCCGCCGTGGATGTTGATGGTCGAGTCCCAGCGCATGCCGTCGCAGCGGTACTCGGAGAGCCACATGAGCGTGTTCTCCAGGATGAAGGCGCGCACCTCGGGGCGGCCGAAGTCGGGGCGCGGCCCCCAGGCCGTGTTGGCGAACCCGTTGGTGTAGAAGTAGATGCCGTCCTTGCCCAGACAGTCGCCGTCCCAGCAGTGCAGGAGCGTGTCGTCGTAGTGGTTGTGCACCACGTCGAGGATGACGCCGATGCCGCGCGCGTGGGCGGCGTCGACCAGGGCGCGGAAGTCGTCGGGCGTGCCGTAGGAGCTCTCGACCGCGAACGGGCCGGCAGGGTTGTAGCCCCAGCTGCGATCGCCCGGGAACTCGGCGATCGGCATCACCTCGATCATGTTCACGCCGAGCGTCGCCAGCGCGTCGAGCCGATCGACCGCGCTCCGGTAGGTGCCGTGCTGCTGGCCGGCGGGCACGTTGAAGGTGCCGATGTGCAGCTCGTAGATCACCTGATGATCGAAGTCCGGCGAGGCGAACGGCGCGCTCTGCCAGGCGTAGGCGTTCACATCGACCAGGACGCTCTTGCCGCCGGCGTCGTCGAGGCCGCGGGCGCGCGGATCCGAGCGCGTCAGGGTCTGGCCGCCCTGCGACACCAGGTAGCGGTAGCGCTGCCCCGCCTTGGCGCCGTCGACGTCGCCGACCCAGATGTCGCCCGCGGTGCGGGTGAGCGCGTGCGTGGTGCCCCAGCCGTCGAAGTCGCCGCTCACGGTGACCGCGTCGGCGTGCGGCGCCCAGACGCGGAAGGTCGCGCCGGTCGGCGTCAGCTGTCCGCCCATGGTCGGCGGTGGTGGTGCCAGATCGGGGGATGCGACGGCGGCGTCGGCGGGCACGGGCATCGCCGCGTCGCCGGCACCGAGGTCGACCGCGGTGTGGTGGTGGGGGGCGCATCCGGCTGACAGCAGCCCCAGGACGATCGCGATCGCTGCACGCATCGAGCGGGACCTCAGCAATCGACATGCCGCGCAAGATCGCGCGGACGCGCTGGCTCGAGCTGTCGCCTGGGGCCGACGATCTGTCGCCGCCAGGCGACATGGGATCGCCCCACCGTGCCGGGTATCAGGCCAGGAGAGGGGCGCGGTCGCGCCGGGCGACGCGCGCGTCTTCCCTGCTGGGACGGTGAACCTGGCAGCGGCGACGCGCCGGGGCACGGGGGGCCCATTCCGCGCCGTCGCGAGAGCGTCGAGGCCGACGCGACAATGGCGCCCGAGGAGTGAGCAGCGCAGGAATACCTTCTGTATTTCGAGCCGCGCAGCGACGAGGCCGCCACTCGTAACAAGAGGATCGGCGGTCGCAGCACGAAGCTTCCGGAGAGAACTAGTAAGAAGCGACGACCCGACCGGGCGCCTCGACGCGACGTGAGGGAAGGGCGTGATCCGCGCAGGTCGCCTCGCGGACTACGTCCTCGCTCTCTCGGTCGAAATACCGACGGGTATTCCTCGGTCGGTCACTCCGGTCGCATCCACGATCCGCCTCACGCGGCTCGCCCTCGCTGGCTCAACCGAAGCGAACCCTGGGGTTAGTGGGTGGGTTGCGCGCGCCATTGGCCGAGGATCTGATTCGCTTGCTGTAGCAGCGCCGCCGGCACCAACTTCGGGCCGAGCCGGCGCGCCGCCTCGGCCGCGGCGCTGAAGAACTCGGCGGGCAAGCGGTCCCCGACCTTGGTGAAGACCAGACCCTGCCGTGCGAACAGCTGGCTCAGGAGCGCCGCGTCCTGGGCGTCGGTGACGTCGTTGAAGCGCGCCTCCAGCTTGGCCCCGGCGCTGCGGATCGCCTGCCGCGCTTCGAACGGCAGCTCGTCGAACACGCGCTCGGTCACGATCGCGCAGCCGGGCAGCGCCGTGTAGCCGAGCGGCGCGGCATACTTCGCCTGCGCCGACCACTGGAACGCCAGCGCCGCGCCCGGCACGGTGAGGAAGCCATCGACGCGGCCCGACTCGTACAGCCCGGCGGCCACGTCCAGCGGCGCCGGCACCAGGTGCACGCCCATCTCCTTGAGCTGCGCTTGCACCATGTCGTCGAGATCCCAGATCCAGTACGCGCCGCGCCGCAGGTCTGCGAGCGTGCGCACCGGATGGCGGGAGAACACCAGGTCCATGCCCACGAGCGCGATGCCGAGATCGACGAAGCCGTTGCTCTCGAATTCGCGCGAGATCGCCGGCCGCAGGCGATTGATGAGGTGGATCGCCTCGCGCCGATCGTGCGCCAACCCGATCACGCGCAGCACGCGCAACGACGGAGCCTTGCGCGAGCAGAACATGCCGCCCGAGACGATGCCGTCGAGGTGCCCGCGGCGGATCTGCTCCTCCATCTCGGTCTCGCCGCCCGCGATGCCGCTGAAGTAGGTCTTGATGTGCACCGCGCCGTTGGTCTCGTTCTCGACGTCGCGGGCGAAGGCGTGGATCTCGCGCGCCCACGCGGTCCCTTCGGGGGCAACGGTGGCGATGCGGATCACCCGTGGCGCGGCAAAGATGCTCGCGGGGACGGAGACAAGGAGCAAGACGACGGCGATACGAATCACCGCTTCGATTTTACCCTTCAGGTCGCGCTTTGTGAAGCGCACGGCCGGCCGTTCGCAATCGTCGTGCTATGCTTCGACCTGCGTATGGCTCCAAGTTGGGATTCGTCCGAGATCGTTCGCACCGACGCGACGGCGCCCACCTACAAAGTTTCGCTGCCGAGCACGGTGCGGCTGGTGGTGATCGCCGGCCCGGATCAAGGCCGCCAGATCGCGCTCGGGCCGGGCGTGCACCGCGTCGGCAAGGCGGAAGGCTGCGCGCTGGTGCTCTCGGATCCGGCGGTGTCGCGCCAGCACCTCGAGCTCGAGGTGACCGCGGCCGGCGTGGTGGTCCGCGATCTCGGCTCGACCAACGGCTCGTTCCTCGGTGGCACCCGCTTCCGCGAGGTCACCATCGGCGTGGGCGCGGTGGTGCAGGTGGGGGCGACGTCGATGCGGCTGTGCGGGCCGGAAGACGTGGGTCCCACCCTCTCGCCCTCGAACGCGGAGCGCTTCGGGCGCATGGTGGGGCGCTCGCTGCGCATGCGCGAGCTCTACGCGGTGCTCGAGCGCATGGCCGCCTCCGACGCGCCCGTGCTCATCGAGGGCGAGACCGGCACCGGCAAGGAGGTGTGCGCGGAGGCGCTGCACGCCGCCAGCGGCCGCGCCGCCGGCCCGTTCGTCATCTGCGATCTCGGCGGCGTCTCGCGCTCCCTGCTCGAGAGCGAGCTGTTCGGCCACGTGCGCGGCGCCTTCACCGGCGCCGAGCGCGACCGCAAGGGGCTGTTCGCCGAGGCGCACGGCGGCACGCTGTTCCTCGACGAGATCGGCGAGCTCGAGCTCGACATGCAGCCGCGTCTTCTGCGCGCCATCGAGCAGCGGCGCGTGCGCCCCGTCGGCGCGTCGAGCTATCGTGACGTCGACGTGCGCGTGGTGGCGGCGACCAACCGCGATCTGGGCGAGGAGGTGCGCGCCGGCCGTTTTCGCGAGGATCTGTTTCACCGGCTGGCGGTGGTGCGGCTGACGCTGCCGGCCTTGCGCGAGCGCAAGGAGGATCTGCCCCTGCTCGTCGAGGCGCTGCTCGCCGGCGTCACCCCAGAGGCCACCGTGCCGCCGGAGACGCTGGCGCTGCTCGCCGAGTACGACTGGCCGGGCAACATCCGCGAGCTCAAGAACGTGCTCGAGCGCGCCAGCTCGTTTGCCCAGCCGCAACCGGGCGCCGCGCGCGTGATCGAGTCGGGGCTGCTCGGGCTGGGCAGCGGCAGCGGCCCGGTGGAGGCGCAGGCGCGGGCCTCGTTCGGGCCCGCGGGCTCGGAGGGCTATCGCGAAGCCAAGGAGCGGCTGATCCTCGCCTGGGAGCGGCAGTTCGTGACCCAGCTGCTCAAGCGGACCGGCGGCAACATGGCGCGCGCCTCGCGTGAAGGCGGGATCGACCGGGGCTACCTCTACCGGCTCATCAAGAAGCTCGGCCTCGAGTGAAGTGTCGCCTGCCGGCGACACTAAAGGCATGACGCGTCGTTCCGTGCCGACACTGGCGACGGCCAACCACGCGATTGGTGCGGAGTCGCCGCGGGCACGGCGGTTGCTCTCGTCACGCCTGCATGCGTAACGGGATTCTGCTGGCGGTCGCTTTTCTGGTGGCGTTCCTGGTCACGGTCTTCTCCGGCGCCGGAGCCCGCTCGTGAGGCGCGGTGCCGCCGGGCTGCGGCTGCCCGATCGCTACCGGCGCTTCCTCGCCCGCGGCGAGCACGCCCGCTTCGCGCGGCTGCAGCTCGACCAGGGCTATCTGGTGGGCACCTTCCGGCTCGACTTCACCACCGAGGTGCTGCGCGATCCCCGCCGCCTGGGCGAGGTGCAGGGGATCGAGCAGCTGATGGACGGCACGCTCGACTGGTGGGCGCACTTCCCGCACTGGGTGCCGCTGTCGACGCTGATCGATCCCGAGCTCGACGAGCCGGGGGCCGACGCGAGCGTGGTGGTCAAGAGCTTCCTCGTCATCGACGCCAGCCATCCGTCCTGCCCGGTGGCCATCTGGGACTACGACGGCTGGAGGCTCTATCCGCTGGCCGATTCGCTCGACGACTTCCTGGCCGGACGCGCCACGCGCGGCGAGGTCGAGCTGCCGCCGAATTTTCGGCTCTCCTGAGCGCGCGCTCAGCGCGGGTTGAGCGTGACGGTAGCCGGCGTGCTCAGCACCGCGGCGGTGGTGACCGCGCCCACGACCAGCACGCCGGCCACGCCGCCGATGACGCCCCAGAACCAGCGCCGCTTGTACAGCGCGACCGGGCGCACCCGCACCGCCAGCTCGAGCGGCGCGGTCAGGTTGCCGGCGCGGGCGATGGCGGTGCCCGCGTCGTCGAGGACCACGGCGTAGTATTGCAGCGCGGGCGCCGCGACGGCCGGTCCGGGCACGACCGGAGTCGCGCGGCCGGCGTCGTCGACGGGGGCAACGACGCGCGAGAAGGCGGCCATGCCGCGCGTGCGGTAGAACAGCTCGGCGCGGCGCGCCAGGCCTCCCGGGTGCACCAGCGTCAGGGTCAGCGCGTCGCCGGTGCGCGGCGCCGCCGGATCGACCGTCGGCTTGAGCTCGGGCAGCCGATGCAGCGACGGATCGCTGCGACCCTGCTGCGCCACGTCGGCGCGCGCCTCCTCGAACACCGCCCGCACGCGCGGCGACACGCGCGAATCGAGATCGCTCGCCGGGTCGATGGTCAAAAGGCGGGCGAAGCTCTTGCGCGCCGCGACGGGGCGATCGAGCACCACGTAGCAGAAGCCGAGCGTGCGGTAGGCGACGATCTTCTCCTCCCGCGTGAGCGACTCGGCCAGCGCCGGCTCCAACAGCTTCGCCGCGCGCTCGTACTCCAGGTGCTGAAAGGCGGCCACCCCGGCGCGCACGCGCTCGCTCTCCACGTCGGCTCGCGCGCGAGCGGGCGTGAGCAGCAACAGCGACGCGGCCACGACCACCCGCAACATCCGGCGCGAGAGTAGCATGCGCCCAAATGTTGACTCAAGGCAGAGTTGCGTTTCCTTCGGGCGAAGACATACGATCGCGTCGATGCGCTGCTCGCTGTTGGCCCTGGCGCTGTTCGCGATCGGCCCGTCGGGCTGCTCCGACTCCTGCGTCGACACGGTGGGGCCGGGTCCGCTGGTGCAGGCCGCCCAGCGCTATCAGATCGATGTGTACGGCGCGGGCGTGGCCTGCGACGGCACGCAAGCCGCCGCCGGCGCCCCGGCGCCGCCGCTGGTGCGTACGTTCGCCGAGGGCCAGCGGCTGACCTTCGACGTGGCGTCCGGCGAGCACACCATCGTCTTGACCGCCTTCTCCGCCACCGACGACGTGCTGGGCTCGGCCTGCTACCAGCGCCACTTTGGCGCCGCTTCGCGCGTCTGCCTCAGCGTGCAGCTGGAGCCGCCGCCCGATCTGTCGGTGTGCTCGAGCGGCCCCTGCTCCTGCACCGTCGACGCCGACTGCGCCTCCGACCGCTACTGCGCGCCCGATCATCTGTGTCAGCTGGGCTGCCGCGGCAACGATGACTGCATGGCCGCGAGCAGCGACGACGCCGGACAGACCGTGTCGCTGCCCCTGTGCGATCCCACCCGCCACGTCTGCGTCGCCTGCAGCACGGCGCTCGACTGCGTGCGCGCCGCCGAGTGTCAGGGCAACGTCATCGTGTCCTATCCGCCCGGGGGGAGCCCGTGCGTCAACGGCGCCTGCATCTATCCGCCACCGACGATCGTCTCCTGCGCTTCGGGCTGCTACCAGGGGGCCTGCTCGGGACCGCTGGCGGCGCTCAACGGCGTGCACGCGCTGCAGGCGGGGACGCAGACGCCGGTCGACATCGCGGTCGTGCTCGGCACCGAGGCGGGCGGCGGCAACGCGCCCGCCACCCGCGACGTCACCGTATTCGCCGACAGCGGTCCGCCGGGCGCGGCCAAGACGCTGGTGCTGACCTACATGCTCAACGGGAACTTCGGCGTGCAGACCGCGGTGGCGATGACCCGCACCGGCGTCGTCGGGGGCGGGAGCGAGGAGTGGGCGGGCACGCTGCCCAAGATGCCGGCGGGCACGCGCATCTACTTCTTCATCACCGCCACCGGGTGGGACGGGACCACGCTGTTCGCGCCCGGCTCGCAGCGCAACTACGCGTACTCGTCGAACTGAGGCACACTCGGATAAGGCGTGTCGGCGTCGAGTGCCATCGTTCCCGGGCAGAGCATCGGCAAGTACGAGGTCATCAAGCACCTCGCCACCGGTGGGATGGCGGAGATCTACCTGGCGCGGGTGGGGACGCTGCCCGGCCTGGAGAAGCTGGTGGTGCTCAAGCGCATCCTGCCCGAGCTGGCATCGCGCGACGACATCGTGCAGATGTTCGTCGACGAGGCGCGCATCGCCACCATGCTCGATCACCCCAACGTGGTGCAGACCTTCGACGCCGGTGTGGTCGACGGCAAGCCGTTCCTCGCCATGGAGTACCTGCACGGCGAGCCGGTGAGCGCGCTGATGCCGGCGCTGATTCGCCAGGGCGAGCGGCTGCCGCTCGAGCACGCGCTGACCATCGTCATCGGCGTCCTGGCCGGGCTGCACTACGCGCACGAGAAGGTGGGCTTCGACGGGCGCGCGCTCAACATCGTGCACCGCGACGTCACGCCGCAGAACGTCATCGTGACCTACGACGGCGGCGTCAAGCTGGTCGACTTCGGCATCGCCCGCAGCGCGCAGCGCATCGGGCGCACCCGCTACGGCACCATCAAGGGCAAGGTGCCGTACATGAGCCCGGAGCAGTGTCAGGGCGAGCCGCTCGATCGACGCTCGGACCTGTTCTCCGTCGGGATCATGCTCTACGAGCTGACGCTGGGGCGGCGCCTGTTCCGCGGCAAGGGCGACTATGACGTGCTCAAGCAGATCGTCGAGAGCCCGGTGACGCCGCCGCGGCAGATCGATCCCGGCTACGACGCCGCGCTGGAGGCGATCGTCATGCGCGCGCTGGACAAGGATCGGGCGCGGCGGCCGCAGACCGCGCGCGAGCTGCACGGGGAGCTGGAGGTGGTGGCGCGGGCCGCGGGGCTGTCGGTGTCGTCGCTGGCGCTGCAGCAGCTGATGGAGCGCTGCTTCGGATCGAAGATCCAGGTGCTGCGCGAGGCGCAGGCGCAGGGCAACGTCGAGCTCTTGTCGCTGGTGGTGGACAATGGGCTCGGCTCGGAGGAGCTCGACGAGCTGCCGCCGTCGGCGACGGCGCCGCTGGCGCCGCCGGACGAGGAGGAGCCGACGCGGGTGGCGACGCCGGCCGGACGTCCGGCGCTGGCGCCGCCGGTGCGTTCGTGGCGCGGGGCGTGGCTGGCCGGCGCCGCGCTGGTGGGGGCGCTGGCCGGCGTGGCGACGTTCCTCCTGGTGCGCCCGTCGCCCCTCCCGGTCGCCTCCCCGCAAGGGCCGATCGCGCCGCCGGTCACCGCGCCGCCGGTCACCGCGCCGCCGGTCACCGCGCCGCCGGTCACCGCGCCGCCGGTCACCGCGCCGCCGGTCACGCCGCCGGCGAAGGTGGCGACGCCGAAGCGCAGCTCGCTACCGCTACGGCCCTCGGAGCCCAAGGTGGTGCGGCGGGCGGCGGTGCCCGCCGGGCCGACGCCGCGACCGGCTGCCCCGCCGACGCCGCGACCGGCCCCGCCGCCCGACAAGGGCAAGGGCAAGCTGGTGCTGGCGTCGAGCCCGTGGTGTCGCGTCGCCATCGACGGTGTCGACCGCGGCCCGACGCCGCTCCGCCTCGACCTGCCGGCCGGTGAGCATGTCGTCGAGCTCACCAACGCCGAGTTCAAGATCTCGCGCCGCATCACCGTGGCGATTCACGCCAACCAGACCGTGCGCAAGAGCCTCGACTTCGGCGAGTAGCGGCGCGCCGGGGACCAGGCTACCGTCCGATCGGGCTCGCCCACCCGGTGCGCTTCATATATAGAAGCGAGGTCATGCGTTATTCCCGCCTGCTCATTCCGACGCTGAAGGAAGCGCCCGCCGAGGCGGAGGTGGTCTCGCACATCCTGCTGGTGCGCGGCGGCTACATGCGCAAGGTGGCGGCCGGCATCTACTCGTTCCTGCCGCTCGGCTGGCGCGTCGTCGCAGAAGATCGAGCGCATCATCCGCGAGGAGATGAACCGCGCCGGCGCGCAGGAGGTGTTCCTGCCGGCGGTCCATCCCGGCCGAGCTGTGGCAGGAGTCGGGCCGCTGGGAGCAGTACGGCGCCCAGCTCCTGCGCTTCAAGGACCGCAAGGGCGCCGACTTCGTCATCGGCCCGACGCACGAGGAGGTCGATCGTGCGACCTGGTGCGCGGCGACGTGCGCAGCTACCGCCAGCTGCCGCTGAACCTCTACCAGATCCAGACCAAGTTCCGCGACGAGCTGCGGCCGCGCGCCGGCCTGATGCGCGGGCGCGAGTTCATCATGAAGGACGCCTACTCGTTCCACGTCGGCGACGAGGACGCGCAGCGCGAGTACCAGAACATGTACGACGCCTACGCGCGCATCTTCACGCCGCTGCGGGCTCGACTTCCGCGCCGTCGAGGCCGACACCGGCGCCATCGGCGGCTCGCTGTCGCACGAGTTCCAGGTGCTGGCCGAGACCGGCGAGGACGCGCTCGTCGCCTGCGACAGCTGCGACTACGCCGCCAACGTCGAGAAGGCGGAGCTGCGGCGCGAGCCGCGAGCGCCGGCGGCGCCGCACGGCGGCGCTCGAAGAAGGTCGCGCACGCCGGGCAAGCGCACGATCGAGGAGGTGTCGGCGTTCCTGCAACGTGCCGGCCGAGCGACTTGGTCAAGACGCTCATCTACCTCGCCGACGGCAAGCCGGTGGCGGTGCTGGTGCGCGGCGATCGCGACGTCAACGAGATCAAGCTCAAGCGCGGCGCTCGGGCGCGACGAGCTGGTGCTGGCGCGCCGACAGCGGCGGTGCAGCGAGGTGACCGGCGCGCCGGTCGGCTTCGCCGGGCCGGTCGGGCTGCAAGGTCCCGGTCTACGCCGACCTCGAGGTGCTGCGCGCATGGCCGTGCGTCGTCGTCGGCGCCAACGCGGACGACGCACCACGTACAAGGGCGTCAACCTCGAGCGCGACTTCACGCCGACGCCGAGTGCGGCGACTTCCGCGCCGCCGCGCGCCGGCGATCGCGTGCGCGCGCTGCGAGCAGGGGCACTTCGACGGCTACCGCGGCATCGAGGTCGGCCACGTCTTCTTCCTCGGCACCAAGTACTCGGAGCCGATGAAGTGCAACTTCCTCGACGCCGACGGCAAGGAGAAGCCGATGGTCATGGGCTGCTACGGCATCGGCGTCACGCGCATCGCCGCCGCCGCCATCGAGCAGAACCACGACGAGGACGGCATCCTCTGGCCGATGGCGCTGGCGCCGTTCGAGGTCGCTGATCGTCACCGCGGGCAAGGAGCCGGAGCTGGCCGCGGCCGCCGAGGCGCTCGAGCGACGAGCTGACGGCGCGCGGCATCGAGGTGCTCTACGACGACCGCGACGAGCGCGCCGGGCGTGAAGTTCAAGGACGCCGATCTCATCGGCATCCCGCTTCGCGTCGCCGTCGGCAAGAACGGCCTCGCCGAGGGCAAGCTCGAGGTCAAGCGGCGCGGCGACAAGGAGGCCGTGCTCATCCCGCGCAACGTCATCGAGCAGGAGATCCAGCAGATGGTGGTCAAGGAGCTGACCGGCGTCGGGTGATGCGCCCGGGCGCTGGACCCATTCCTCCGACGACAGCTTCGCCGGCGGTCACGGCGCGGGCGCCGGCGGCTGCAGCTGCAACCTCGCGGGCGACGCGCCGCCGCCGTGGCCGCCGCTGCTGCTCGGCAGCGTCGGCCTGGTGCTCTGGCCGGTCCGCAGGTGACTGCGCTAGCCGAGCGGTCGCGCACGATCGGGAGGCTCGTCGCCTCCTTCAGGGGCCGGGCTACGCGCGCGGCGCGCGCGGCAGGGTGTAGGCGTAGACGTCTTCGGGCGCGGGGAGGCCGCGGACGCAATGCGTGCCGACGTGCTCCGCGCCTTCGGGGAGCTCGTGCGCGAACGTGGACGAGACGAGCAGCTGGCGTTCGAGGCGCGAGCACAGCCCCGCCAGCCGACTGGCGACGTTGACCGCGTGGCCGATGACCGTGAAATCGAGCCGCGACGTCGAGCCGACGTTGCCGAACGCCACTTGCCCCACGTGCAGCGCGATCCCCATGCGCAACTGTACGCTCCGCCCGCCGACGCTGCGCGGCGGCAGCGCCGCCAGCGCCGCCAGCGCCCGCTCCGCCGCCTCGAGCGCCGTGGCGCAGGCGGCGCGCACGTTGCCGTCGATGGCGAAGGTCGCCAGCACGCCGTCGCCGATGAACTTCAAGATCTCTCCGCCCGCGTCGTGGACCGGCCCGCACACCGTCTCGAAGTAGTCGTTGAGCAGCCCGACCAGCTCGCGCGGCGGTAGCTCCATCGCCAGCGGCGTGAACCCGCGCAGGTCGCCGCACATGACCACGGCGTCGATGAGCGCCAGGTCTCCGCGCCGCACCCAACCGTCCATGATCTTCGCGCCCGCGCGCGGCCCCACATAGGTGTCGAGCAGTGTCACCGCCACGCGCCGCGTCTCGCGCAGCTCGATCACCACCGCCAGCGCGGCGGCCAGCTCGCTGAGCGCGCCCACCTCCGCCGTCGAGAAGCCGCCCCGCCGATCGGTCGCCATCGTGACCGCTTGCGCGCGCCCGTCGCTGAACGGCAGCGGCAGCCCGAGATAGTCGGTCATCCCCGACGCCCGCAGCTCCTCCAGCACGGGAAAGGGCAGCGGCGCCTCGCCCTCGAGCCGCACGTGCATCGGCTCTCCGCCCTCGAACAGCGAGCGCAGCGGGCTATGCAGGAAGCGTGGCTGCGACAGCTCGCCGTGCGGGTGCTCGTCGCACTGCACGCCGCCCTGGTGGCGCCAGACGTACCCGAGCCCCACCAGCTGCGGATGGATCGTCCGCAGCGCGACCAGCGTGCGCTCGAGCGGCACGCCCGCCTCGACCACGCGCCGCCACAGCCCGTCGAGCAGCATGGCGGTCGCCAATCCCGTCGACGCGGTCGCAAGAAGCCAGCGCTGCACCCCCTCGAGCACGCGCGGAGTCTAGCACTTCGGGCGATGCCGGCCGATCACCTCGCGACCGCCGCCGCTCAGACGGCGGTGGGCACGAGCAGCCCGCGTCCGGCGAAGCCGACCATGCGGTCGAGCGTCGCCAGATAATCGTCCAAGAGCGTCTCGTGCTCGCGCAGGTGCCACAGCGCCGCGCCGTTGGTCCAGGCCGCCGACCGCGCCGTGCGCACGCACCAGTTGGCCACCACGTCCTCGACGCCGTCGAACTCGCGATCGAGCTCCTTCATGAGCGGCGTCATGTAGGCCTGGGCGACCTCAGCCTCGGTCTGGGCCAGGATCTCGTTGACCTCGTCGTAGTCGGTCGCTTCGGGGCTGGGGCGCGCCAGCTCGAGCTTCATCAGCGAGAACGTCTCGACGATGCTGAGCGGCAGATCGCGGTTGATGTGCGCGTTCATCCCGGCCAGCGCGAACTGCAGCGGCGCCACGTCGCGGCGCGCGCGTGCCGCGAACAGCGGCATCCAGGCGCGGGGCGGCGTCGCCCCCATCTCGCACTGGCGCATCGCCGCGAAGTAGAGGTTTGCGAAGTCGACGTCGAGCCCGAGCACGAAGTCGATGCGGCCGAAGGTCCCGTCCTGCGCGGCCGCCTTCACGTTTTCGGTCACCGCCAGGTACAAGCGGTTGAAGCAGGCGACGCCGTCCGGGGCGGGCAGCACCTCGTCGATCTCGTGCATCCGGGCGATGACTTCGTCGATGTCGTGGACCGGGGTGCGGTCGAGGATGGCACCGAGCAGGCTCATGCCGCCATCCTAGCCCACCTCGCGACCGCGATCGCGCTCCCCGAGCCCGAACAGCCGCGGCAGTCTCTCGGAAGCAATGCGCCGCGGAGCGGACCTCACGCGACGGGAGTGTTGGCGGCATCCACGATCTCGTCGAGGAACTGGGGGCGCAGCTCGTCGATCATCACGCGCGCGGGCGATTCGGTCGCGCCCATCGCGACGCGGGCAGGTCTGCGGGCCGGTTCTGGGAGGTGATGATTGGTCCCAGGTCGGCGTCGGCCAGCGCGCGGATCGCGTCCCACTGATAGCGGTCGGCGACGGCGATGACATCGAACGATTCCGGCGTCAGCGCGGGGACGCCGCCGGCCGCCGGCAGCGTCCTGCTTACGCCGACGCTCTCGTCGCCACCATTGGTTCCGTTGGGCGCGCTGCACGCGACCAGCCCGAGGGCGAGCGCCCACACGTGCCTCATCGACGGTCGGGCACAGCGAGGACCGTGCCAGCAGGCCAGCGCCATCGATCTCCGTCGGTTGGAACCTTTGATCGTGAGGGAGAAGGTTCCAGATGTTGCCGACATGTGTGTGCAGCGACGGGGCAAATCGAACGCGTCCGTCGCGCAGCCGACTCTCCGAGGCCCTCGTTAGTGGGGTAACTACCCTTACTTGCTACTTAAATAACGTCCGAAATCCGGAAGCCTGTAGCCATTTCGGACACCAGGGCCTACATGTGTTCAAGTGGTTACGAAAGGCACACTTCCTGCGTCGCGTGCGACGCATGTCAAAGCCACTCCCATTCCTGTTCCTCTTCGTTGTCGGATGTAACGGCGTCATCACGCCTGGCGGCAAGCCGCTCCCAGCAGACGAGCCGGTGGTCGATGGGATCGCCGCCGACTCGGTGGGCGCGACGCCCTCCACCAGTCAGCTGTGGATCGGTGGCCAGGCCTACGGCCTGCTCTCGTCGAGCACGCGCCAGCTGAGCTACACGCTGTCGCTCGATGCCGGGCAGCAGGTCAGCATCCGCCTCGGCGGCGTCGCGACCGACGGGTCGATCCTCGATACCGTGCTCTACGTGTACGGACCGAAGGATGCCAATGGCCACCGCAAGCGCGTCGCGGTCAACGACGATCGCAACCTCGACGACTTCGGTTCGGCCCTGCGCGTGACCGCGGCGGCCGCCGGCGAGTATCTGGTGATCGCCACCAGCTACTTCAAGCCCGACCCGGGCCAGACCGCGCTGACCGTCGGCTGCCCGGATGGCCCTTGCTTCCCGCAGCTCGGGCCCGACGATCCGATGCCGGCCAAGCATCTTCAAGTGGCTCCGTTCGCCAACCCCGAGGTGCTCGCCTACTTCAACCTGCACTTCGGCGAGGGTGCCGACCCCGCGGCGAGCTGGCCCAACGCGCACGTCGACGGGCTGGCGCGACTGCTGGCGAGCGATGCGCGCGAAGACGGCGTGACCGGCGCGGTCGCCGGCTCGGATGGCGCCTTTGTCAGCGAGATCCTCCAGGCCGCTGCCAGTCTCTCGACGGCGCAGCGCAACCGGCTGCAAGGCGCGCTCGACGCGTACATCGGCTCGCCGACCGCCTTCGCGCACAACCTCTCGCCGCTGGCGCAGGAGAGCCTGCTGATCGGGCAGTCGTGGGACCCGCTGCCGGCGCCGGCACCGGCCGCGCTCGACGGCGTCGTCGAGCAGCTCGTGCAGAGCTGGCCGGGCTCGGTGCTGCAAGGGACCGAGGTGCTGGCGCAGGGCAAGAACGGCAAGCTCTACGGCTTCGCCATCAACGTGACCCTCGCCAAGACGGACGCCGCCGGCAGCGTGACTCAGATGTGGGAGGGGCTGGAGACCTTCAACGGCGAGGGCACCTACCTCGGCGACTTCAGCCTGCCGGCCCACGAGCCCTATCCCGGCCCGTAGGCCGTCGCCCCTCGCAAGCGAGGACGCGGCAACTGCGCGAGCCCGGCGAGCGGCGGCGCGCGCCCGGCGCTCGAAGCGCAACGTACCCTGCTCGCGCGCGAGCGATGAGGCACGACGAACCAGCCAACGGTTCGTCGCCTCGGTAAACTCGTCTAAGCTGTCACCAGCCTGAGTTCGAGGTAGGCGCGCTTGTTCTTGCGGCCGCTTACGGTGGCTAAGAAATCGCCGAGCGCCATCTGCCAGCCGTACTTCTTGCGCAGGGCGGCGTGGATGCGCGCCTGCGTCTCTGCGTCCTCGACGATGCGGCAGGTGCCCTCGTGCCAGGGTCCACGCAAGCGTCCGCGCATGTCGCAAGCGGCGGCGCGCGCCTTCGGGTTGCGCCGCAGTCGCTTGACCTTGAACGAGTCGGCTGCGGTGAAAATGACAAGCCTGCCATCAAGCGGCGCGGCCCATACCGGCGTCTTGACGCCGTTGCCGTCCTTCTTGAACGTCTCGAGGTTGATGTAGCGCTCGCGGTCGAGCGGCGTGCCCCTGTCATCGGCCATGCCGAAGACCCTAGCATCGAGTCGGGGCGCCTCGGGAGAGGGAGAAGGCGGGCGCAGGAAAATCGGTGTAGAACGTCTCCACCTCGGCCGGCCGCGTGAGCCGTACCAGCCTCTTGCCATCGAGGACATGGCGATGCAGCTCCGCCGCCGTGTCGCTGCGCCGGAAGAAGTACTTGCGGATCGCATGCGGAAAGACGCCATCACGGTCGACGAGGATGCCGTGCAGCGTCTCGCGATTGCCGTTCCACAGCTCCTCGCGAAACAGCCAGCGGCGCGCCGACCGCCGGGCCAGCCGTGGCATCCACACCCACGGCGGCAGGTCGAGCCACACGATCAGCTCCACGCGATCGAGCACGAGCCGGCCCACCTTCTTCTCGGCGATGGCGTCGATGGTCCAGCGTTCCGTCGCCACAATGGGCGCCAGCGAGGCGCGAATCTCGTCATCGGGCGTGGAGGTCCAGTTGGGCCCGTGCTGAAGCGAATCGAACTCGACGAAGGTGCCGCCGATCTTGTGCGCCAGCGCGCGCGCCAGCGTGGTCTTGCCGACTCCGCTACACGATCCGACGACGGCGATGCGCGTGGCCATGCGATCCGATCCGGCAAGAGCCTATCACGCGGTTGTCGACGGAACAGTGGCTCCGAGCAGTCGCGGCGCATCTCGGAGTCCTGCGTCGGGCGCACTTACCGCGTCAACGAGATCGATGAGTCCTGACACCCTCGTGCTCGACGTCGGCGCCGACATGGGCCCGCCTTCGGCATCTACCTGCACGGCTCAAAGCGAGCCGCTGAGAATGTTTTGAAGGGCCTTGGCGGGTTACGAAACGCGGGGAACGGGGCGGAATCAGAGGAACGCTTGGGGGAGGGGAGGAGAACGAAGAGTCGAAGGATGCTGCCGGAGTGCGAAAGGCGGGGGTCGAACCCGCACGGTTTTACCCACAGGAACCTGAATCCTGCGCGTCTGCCAATTCCGCCACTTTCGCGAAGACGGCTGAAAACTAGTCGTAACCCCCGCGCCTGTCAAGCGCCCTGGCGCGGTCCTTCGGCGCGCCGCGCCAACGAGTGCGCCATGCGCTGAACGTCTTCGAGATCGAATGGCTTGGACAAGAACGCGCGCACGCCCAGACGGCGCGCCTCTTCGGTCAGATTGTGCACCGCCGACAGCAGGACCACCGGCGCGACCATGGCGGGGAAGCGCTGGCGGGCGATCTCGAGGAACTTCCATCCGTCCATCAGCGGCATCATCAGATCGAGGAAGATGAGATCGGGCTGGTGCGCTTCGAGGCGGGTCAACGCTTGATAGCCGTTGGCCGCGGTCTCGACGTCGAAGCCCTCCTCGCGGATCGCCTCCGCGAGCGAGCTGAGGATATCAGGATCATCCTCGACGATGAGGATGTTAGCGCGCACACGCAGAAGCTAGGCGTACTCGTTGCCCATTTCAAGCCCCGTCGCGCACCGATGCAGAAAGCCACATGCCGGTGCATACTTGCACCATGTCAGATTCGCTACGGGGCGAACTGGAGGAGGCGCTACGCTTCCTCAACCACAACGCACGTGCCGGCCGGCTCGCCCACGCCGACCTCGTTGCAACGCTGACCGCGCTCATCGAAACGCTGGTGGCGCATGGCCTGCTGCCGCCGGTCGAGTACGAGCGGCGCCGCCAGCGTGCCCTCGATGCGCAGGCCGCGCTCATCGAGGAGCAGCCGGAGGTGCGCTTCGGCGAAGCCGTCGACAAGTACGCGCTGCGCGATCTGCCGGACATCGATTGCGCCTCGATCCTTCCCATCTGCAAGGCGCGCTGCTGCACGCTCACGGTCTACTGCTCGGCGCAGGACCTCGACGAGCGCGTCGTGCAGTGGGACTACTCCAAGCCCTATCGCATCCGCAAGCGCGAGGACGGCTACTGCGCGCACTCCGAGCCGGAGACGCGGCGCTGCGGCATCTACGACAAGCGGCCCGCGATCTGCCGCACCTACGACTGTCGCCAGGACAAGCGCATCTGGGTCGACTTCGACAAGCGCATCTTGCGGGATCAGTCGTGACCCGCTCGCTCGTCTAGGGATCGCCGGCGCGCGTCTCCTTCCACGAGGCGCGAAACACGGCCGCCGCCGGGCGAAACGCGACGTGCAGCGGCCCCAGCCAGGCGAGCGCCCCGACGCGATAGCCGAGCTCGGCAAGACAGCGCAGGTGGAAGGTCGACCGCCAGGGAAACGCCAGGTACCAGGTCTGCGAGCCGTTGGTGACGACGAGCGCCTCGTGCGCGCCCGCGGCCAGCACCATGCGGCCGGCGTTGCGCAGGTTGGTCGTGGTGTGGCGCGCGCACGGCTCGACGAGGATGCGCGCCGGATCGACGCCGCGGGTGATGAGCCACTGGCGCATCAGGATCGCTTCGTTGTCGGCCGAGTGCACGGCGCCGCCGGAGACGATGATGGTCGAGGCCAGCCCCACCTCGACGTCGATCGCCGCTTGCTCCAGGCGCGCCGCCGCCTCGGGGTGCAGGCCGCTAGCCCAGCCGAGCCGCGGCGTGTAGCCGGGCACGATGAGAAACGGCCAGCGCGCGCCCTCGTCCACGCCGCGCCAGCCGTCGTTGAGCGCCGCCACGTCGACGGCGCGCCCGCGATGGGTGGGCCGGCAGCGGCAGGCGTGCCTGGTGTCCTCTGTTCGCAAGATGCGCCTTTTGCCGGGCGAGACCGGGCGCCAACGGGGAGCGGACGCGGTCCTAGACGCCGCGGACGAGCCCGCCGTCGACCGCGATGGTGCTGCCGGTGATGTAGCTCGCCTTGGCCGACGCCAGGAACACGACCAGGCTGGCGACCTCCTCCGGCTGGCCCATGCGTCCGAGCGGGATGGTCTTGACGCGCTCGGCCGCCACCTCCTCGACGGGCCGCTTCTGCGCGGCCGCGTTCGCCTCGTCGAGCTCGCGGACGCGCTCGGTGTCGATGATGCCCGGCGCCACCACGTTCACCAGGATCTTGCGCTCGGCCAGCTCTTGCGACAGCGACTTGGCCAGGCCCACCACCGCCGCGCGCACCGCGTTCGACAGCACCAGCCCGTGCACCGGCTGCTTCACCGTCAGCGACGTCAGGTGCACGATGCGCGGCTGCGGCGACTTCGACAGTGAAGGCAGCGCCTCCTTGACCATACGCACCGTCGACAACAGCAAGAGGTCGACCGCCTTGCGCCACGCCGCCTCCTCCAGCGTCTCGAACAGCCCCGCCGGCGGTCCGCCCGAGTTGGTGAACAGGACGTCGAGCCCGCCGAGGCGGGTCACCGCCTCGCGCACCGCGGCCGCCGCCGCGTCGCTGTGCGAGACGTCGGCCAGCACCGCGTGCACGCGCGGCCCATGGGCCGCCTCGAGCTCGCGGCGCGTCTTCTCCAGCTTCTCCGCTCGGCGCCCATTGATGACCACGTGCGCACCCTCCGCCAACAGCCCGGCGGCGACGGCACGCCCGATTCCCGACGAGGATCCGGCGACGAAGGCGCGCTTCCCATCCAAACCGAGGTCCATGCGCGGCATCCTACTCCGAACCCGCGGGAGACGGCGAATCTGGAGCGGTTACTGGATGACGCCGAGATTGACGGCGAAGACTTCGACGTAGAACGACGGGACGCTCAGCTGCTGATTGATCGCGTAGGTCGACAGCACGCCCTGTCCGTTGGACACCTTGAGGTCGGCGTAGAACCCGTACGACCCCATGAACGGCATGGCGTGCCCCGCCACGTACTGCTTGGTCCACTTGCCGTCGGCGCCCTTGATCGCCAGCCGCAGCATCAGCACCGTCGAGTCCTGGTAGCCGATGACGATCATCCCCGCCTGCTCCTGGATCGACGACGAGTCGCCGACCAGGTGCCACACCGGCGAGTCGATGCCGTCCTGCGTCTGCTCGTCCTTCGGGTGATAGCCGTCGTCGACGATCTCGGGCATCTTCGTCATCGTGTTGATGTAGAAGAGCGAGTCCTTGCTCGCGTTCTCGTACGAGATGTGCGCCACGTCGGAGGCGTCGTAGGTCACCGACGGGTAGAGCCCGACGTCGCCGAGGTCGTTGCCCGTGGCGTCCTCGCCGTCGAGGATCTGCGGCTTGTTCCAGTCGTTGCTGCTCGGGTTCCACTCGACGAAGCGCAGGTTGCCGCGCGTGCGATCGTAGTAGACGATGCCGGGCGAGCCGTCGGCCTTGCGCGCGGCGCTGGCCATGAGCGCGATGCCCTCGGGCAGCAGCACGTCGGGCGGCGTGGAGCCGGTCATGTCGGGCGGCGCCATCGCCATGTCGGGCCCCGACGCGCCCATGTCGACCGCCGGCGCCCCGTTCGACGAGGCCAGGCGCGAATCGACGACGGTGATGGTCCAGTCGCTCGCCGACGTCGGCGTCGTCGTGTTCGCCTGTGCCCAGCGCAGCTGCGACTCCGGCATGCCGCTCACGCCATTTTGCACCCACGCCGAGTAGGCGATGGCCGGCCTGCCGTCGGGGCCGACCGTCATCGAGGTCCAGCGGCCGACGTCGTCGCCGCCCGTCGCCGGGGCGCCGACGCCGACGTCGACGGTGTGCGCGTGCCAGCGGATGGCGCCGAACGAGGCGAACTTGAGCGCGCCGTGCGTCAGGTCGTAGTAGGCGATGATCGGCTCGTTGGTCGACGAGGTGGCGATCGAGGTGTAGCGGCCGACGTCGTCGCCCTTGTCGCTGATGCCGCCCCGGTTGTGCGAGTTGGCGACGTCCGGCGGCTCGTCGGGGACACCGTCGACGAAGTCCCAACCCGAGACCACGCCCGGCGGCGTGAGGTGGCCGATCATCAGATCGCCGTAGTCGTTGTTGTAGGCGGCGACGTAGGCGTCGGTGCCGATCAGCGTCATCGACGAGAAGCGGCCCACGTCACCGGGCGCGATGTCAGGGATGCAGCCGCACATGTTGCCCATGCAGGCCGGCACCTGGCCCGGATCGCACATCATCTTGGCGCAGTCGTCGTCGATGCTGCACTGGTTCTTGTTGTCGCAGCCGCAGCCGGCGGCGACGAACACGAGCGCCCCGACGATTACGAACGGCGCGAGCGCCTTGAGGCGACGTCGAAGTAACACCAGGGCCACCAGGAACAGCGCCAGCATTCCGCCGCGCGTTCCGCTGTCGCTGCCGCGGCCGGCGAGATCACACGCAGCAGCCCGCGGTCGACGGCGCGGTCGAGCGGCCGTGGAAGTCGAGCGAGCCCAGGTCGAACGCCGCCGCGCCGATGTTGCCCGCCTCGTCCTTGGCGTACAGGACCAGCTGGCGGGCGCCGCCCAGGGTGATGGCGGTGGCCTGGTTATAGGTCATCGAGTCGACGGCGCTGAACTCGGTGCGCTGCCCGCCGGCCGGACCCCACGCGTACTGAAGCTTCGACGAGTCGCTGACGATGTCGAAGCCGCCGAACTTGAACTGCGCGTGGTCGTTCTCGTCGCGCGCCGGGTGCAGCTCCGGCGCGACCGAGTCGATGAGCACGTCGAGCCGCTTGCGGTTCCGACTCCGTCGACCAATCGCCGACGACGCGCGAGCGCACGTCGATGGTGTGGTGCCCCTGGAGCAAAAAGGCGTCGTCCTGGATCGTCGGATCGGCGTCACGGGTCCACGGGCGCCACATGCCGCCGTCGATGCGCCAGGCGTACTCGACGTCGCGCCCCACGCTGTCGATGGTGCCGAGCGCCAGCTTCACCGTCGGGCGGGCGGGCGTGACTCCGACGATGCGCTCGCCGAAGTTCGCCTGCAGCTCGGCCGCCGTCGGCGTGTGCACCTCGGCCACCGTCGCGTTCACCTGCACCGCCGAGATGGTCCGCGGCGCGTTGGGGTTGGACCAGTCGATGAGCGGCGCCGGCGCGCCGGTGATGATGGTGCCGTAGATGGCGACGAAGTCGTCCTGCGAGGTCTGCACGCGCTGGATCTTCAGGTTGTCGAGGCTGAAGCCGGCGACCGAGGGCAGCGCGATCGGCTTGATGACGCCGCCGAGCGCGCCGGTCGCGATGTTGATGAGCGACGGGAACACCTGCTGGAGCGCGTCCGGCGTCTCCTGCAAGAGGTCGGTGTTGCTGACGCGGATGGTGACGTTGCTGGCGTCGACGCCGATGAGCATGGGCTGGATGGCCGGCTTGCCGTTGGCGTCCTTGGTCACGGTCAGGTTGACGCCGACGTTGAGGTCGACGCCCATCGTCAAGAAGCGTACCCAGCGCTCCTCGATCCAGCCGTAGAAGTCGATGCGCATGTCGCTGATGCCGACGTGGATGAGCGGGTCGGTCATGTCGCCGGCGCCGACGGTGAAGGTGAGCGGCGTCTGCGGCCGCAGGACGAGCTCCAGCGGCGCCTTGCGATCCTCGATGACGTTGCCGAGCGAGCCGACGATGACCGAGAGCGTGCCGGCGTTGAGCTGCGGGATCGCGCTGCCGCCGATGTCGAGGCAGAGCGTGCCCGAGTTGTAGACGTGGAAGCCGATGAGGTCGAGGAAGGTGCGCGACAGGCCGATGGCCACGTCCTGCACGTTGCCCATCGGGTCGATCGGATCGGGCATGCCGGCGAACTCGTTCGCGGGCGAGAGCAGGAAGTCCTTGCGCGCGATGTTGGCCGGCAGCATCCACGGGGTCTGCCGCCAGCTGCGGCGTCGGCCGCACCGGCACGCACAGCGACGGCTCCGAGGTCATGCCCGGGGTGCGCGTGGTCTCGTCGCGGTCGCTGTTGACGCCCGACATGACGCCGAGGTTGAGGCCGCCGCCCTTGCCCTTGACGTAACCGCCGGCGACGACGAACAGCTCCAGGTTCGCGTCCTTGGGCGGGTTGAAGCTGCCGAGCAGCGCGCCGGTGTCGAGCACGCCGGCGACGCCGGGAGGCTTGGGCAGGAACGACTGCAACAGCGTGTTGAGCTGCGGCTTGAGCAGGCCGATGACGAAGTTGGTGATCGCGGTGCCGACGGCGTTGTTGAAGAAGCTGATGACGCTGTTGAGGATGTCGCCCAGGACGCTGCAGCCGCTGACCTGCAGGTTGAGGTTCTGCAGCGTCAGGTTGGCGAGGCCGAGGGTCAGCTCGCCGGTCGCCGCGTCGATGCCGGTCTGGATGTCGGCGACGATCTCGAGCGGGTTCTGCGAGGCGTCGTTGAAGTGGCTGGAGGCGACGTCGAGGGTGCACGAGCCGTTGGCGCTGGCGCAGAACAGAGAGCCGCCGTAGTCGAGCTCGAGCGGAATGTGCACGTCGAACTTGGCGTCGACGTGGACCACCGGGTTGTCACCCTCGGAGATGCCGACCGTGATCGTGTCCTTGCCGTCGCCCGACGTCAGCACGACCTTGGCCGTGCAGCCCTTGGCGCCGTTGCACATCGAATTGTTGCAGGCGCCGACGTCGACGTTGAAGCAGGTGATGCCGAAGTTCGTGTTCTGCGGCGGCACGCAGATGCCGTTGTTCAGGCTGCCACCGACGAGGTTCGTGATCGCACCGAGCAGCTTGTCCATGCCCGGCTTGGTGACGCGCGCCTGCAGACCGCCCTCGATCACTTGATCGGTGGGCAGCCCGAGCGGTGTCGGGCTCGGTTGACCGTTCGCCGACGGCAGTGGCAGCAGCGCGCCGCAACCGCCGCCCGACGAGCCACAGCCGACGCCGAACAATAAAAGAATCCCACCCGTCACCGTAGCCCGCTCGGCGAACGACTTGAACCTCATCGATACCTCTCTTGTAGGCGAACGGGGTCAGGCTATCGGGATATTGGTCACACTGTCAACGCTTGTGGGCAATGCGGTCGCGGAAGAACTTGCAGACGCGGTGCGTCAGAAAAAGCAGGTCAGGACACCGGGGTTGTAGTGGTTGGGGTCGCCGGTGCAGAGATCCGTATAGATGGGGTCGCCCGGGTTGACCGGATCGGGGCCGTAGTCGCAGCCGGTCGGTTTGTCCGATGCGCACTGCGAGTCCATGGTGCAGGCCTTGGTGCACATGCGCTCGCCGGTGGCCAGGTTCTCGATGCAGGCGGTGCCGTTGCCGCAGTCGTCGTTGGTGCGGCAGGGATCGCAGATCGCGCCCGTGCCGACGCAGGCGCCGAACTTGTGCAAGCAGAACATGCCGCTTGCGCCGAGCGAGTTGGTCGTCGTGGCGCAGGAGAGGAAGTGGCCCTGCACGCCGCCGCAGTCGTAGGGCGAGCCGCACGACTTGGTGCAATAGCGCGCGCTGCCGTCGCTGGTCGGCACGCAGGCGTCGTTGCCGTCGGTGCAGTTGTCGTCGATCACGCAGTCGTCGCAGAAGCCGCGGCGCAGGCACTTGGTGATGCCGTCGAAGTCGGCGGCGCAGCGCATGTCGACCGGGCAGTCGGCGTCGCTGTTGCAGCCGCCGGTGCAGTAGGCGTGCGCGTCGTTGCGGATGGGCGCGGGCGGATTGGCGCGCGAGTCGGGATCGGCGGCGTGACGACAGGTGGGCGACGGCGCGGGATCGCCGGTGCCGGCGCAGGCGACGTCCCACTCGGCCTGCGTGGTGCCGCCCTGCAGCGAGCAGTCCTTGTCGAAGAGCAGCGGCGCGCCGGTGGCGGCGTCGAACGCGTACGTCTCCTTGTTGCACGTCAGAACGGTGGGGCTCGCCGGGTCGCTGGCGGTGCAGTCGTAGCCGATCGGACAGCCTTGCAAGCCGCTCTGGCCGGTGCAGGCGTGGGTGCAGATCCTGGCGCCGCCGTTGAGGCCGGCGACGCAGCGCTGCCCCTTGACGTTGCAATCCTTGTCCGCCAGGCAGGGGGTGCCGATGAGGGTCGCGCGGGTGCAAGCCACGGAGCAGAGCGCGATCGTGAACGCGACGATGCGCATGATCCTTGGTATCGCAATTGGCCCGTCTTGACAACGGCCGCGGGCGGTCGCGTAATCGATTGTAGGAGGGCCTGTTTGCGCCTCGTGCGGTTCTCGATCTTCATGCTCTTGGTCGCGGCCGGGTGCGGCGCGCCTACGGATCCGACGCCGAACCGCGCGCCACCGACGGGGAGCGACTATCCTGCCGGCCCCTACGGCTACGGCCAGGGCACGACCATGGCCAACCTCAACTTCATCGGCAAACGCTCCGACACGTCGACGGACTACTCGCTCTTGCCGATGCAGCCCATCACGATGGCCGAGCTGCGCCAGGAGCCGAACGCCAAGCTCATCCTCATCGACGGCGCGGCGCGCTGGTGCACGCCGTGCAACCGCGATCAGCCGACCATGCGCAACATCGAGTCCACCTACGCGGACAAGGGCGTGGTGACGATGGAGGTCCTCGTCGAGGGCGGCTACGGCGTGGCGGCGACCGACGACGACATCAATCGCTGGGCGCTGCAGTATCAGCTAGCCGGGATCATCGCCATCGATCCGTCGTACGAGCTGGCCAAGTACGCCGACCTGACCGCGTTCCCCGTCTACATGGTCGTACGGGCGTCGACCATGCGCGTCGAGTATCTGCAGGTCGAGACGCTGGCGGCCTCGCCGATCGAGCCGGTGCTCGACCAGCTGCTGGCGCAGTGACGCGCGCCGCGCTGGTCGTCGTCGCCGTTGCGCTCGCTGGCTGCGCTTCGACGGCGGGCGCCGTGGCGCACGAGTCCGCCGTGTCGGGGGCGCAGGCGAGCGACTTCACGCTCCGCGATCTCGATGGCCGGCAGGTGCACCTGTCCGACTTCGGCGGCAAGGTGGTGCTGCTCGACTTCTGGGCCACCTGGTGCGTGCCGTGCGCCGCCGAGCTGCCGCAGCTCGAGCGGCTCTACCAAGCGCGCAAGGGCGACGGGCTGGTGGTGCTCGGCATCGCCATGGATGGACCGGAGTCGGTGGCGCAAGTGGTGCCGTTCGCGCGCCGCTACGATCTCACGTTTCCCACGCTGCTCGACGAGGATACGCGCGTCGTCGGCGTCTACAACCCGAAGCGCGTGGCGCCGATGACGGTGCTGATCGATCGGCGCGGCATCATCGCGCGCGTGCGCAACGGCTACAACGCCGGCGACGAGAAGCTGATCGCCGATGACGTCGCCAATCTGCTGAAGTGAGGCGGCGGCTCGCGCTCGTGGTGTTGGTGCTGGCGTGCGGCGACGCGCGCGCGGTCGAGCTCCGACTGTGGAACCAGCCGCTGCGCGTCGGCGTCGTCGAGAGCCTGTACGCTGCCTATCACGGCGATCTGGGGCCCGGCCTCGTGAGCGAGACCGACGCCAACGGCGTGCCGACCAGCAGCCCGCGGTTCGTCGACATCCAGAGCCGCCTCAACGTCGACCTGGGCTGGCGGCGCTTTCGTGCGTTCACGCGCTTCGACACGTCGGCCTATCCCGACCGCCCGGCCGGCGCCTGCGGGCCGGACGCGACCACGCCGATCAACCTGCGCAGCCGCTTCTGTCAGAACCCGTTCTACGTGGAGAAGTGGGGCATCGAGTACAACGGACGCACCATCGAGGCGGTGCTGGGCGACTTCTACGTGTC
The DNA here is from genome assembly GCA_963816965.1 of uncultured delta proteobacterium. Lineage (GTDB taxonomy): Bacteria > Myxococcota_A > Polyangia > Palsa-1104 > Palsa-1104 > JAQBQH01. Next base: position 507,111 of record CAWFMP010000003.1, on the reverse strand, counting down.
GTTCGGGCGCGGCATGGTGCTGTCGATCCGCAAGATCGACGAGCTCGGCATCGATACCACCCTGCGCGGCGGCAAGCTCGTCTATCACGAGGGTCGCGTCGCCGCGACGCTGGTGCTGGGCGTGACCAACATGCAGAACGTCGACGAGGCGACGGGGCGGAGCGTGCGCGACTACGGCCCCGAGGCGACGTTCCTGCGGCCGGTGCCGGCGCCGCGCGACTTCATCGGCGGCGCGCGCGCGGAGTATCGCTTCTTCGATCGCGTGAACGTCGGGCTGCACGAGGTGGGCGGCGTGCAGGCGTTCGACGCCATCGCCGGCGCGGCGCGGCACGACTCGTTCTTCCTGTACGGCGGCACCGTCGACGCGCCGCGCCTGTTGCGCTGGCTCGGCGTCTACTTCGAAGGCGCGGGACAGCTGCAGACACTGGCAGACGTGCGCCACTCCGGCTACGCGCTCTACGGCGCGCTCAACGGCTACTTCGGGCCGGTGACGCTGCAGCTCGAGGTCAAGGACTACGCGCAGTATCTGCCGTGGAAGGCGTCGGTGCCGGGGGGCTATGTCGAGTTCGCGCCGGTGCAGTATCTGTCGCCTCCGACGGCGGAGCGGGTGCTCACCGAGCTGCAGGCGCCCATCTTCGACGTGCGCGGGCCGCGGCTGCGCGCCGATTGGCGCGTCAACGACTGGCTGCTCGTGTACGCCAGCTACGCCTACTTCGAGGATCGATCGGTGCCCACGTCGCCGCTGCAGTTTCATGATCCGTACGGCGGGGCGGAGCTGCGCTGGAATGGCGGGCAGTCGCACTTCTTTCCCTCGGGCGGGTACCGGCTCGAGTGGGACGAGATGGCGCACGGCGAGCATCAGCACATCGGGCACATCGAGTGGGACGGCACGCAGGTGCTGCCGCACGGGCTGTCCGTGGAGACGCAGGGGTTCGTGCTCATCCGCAACGAGCCGCTCTTGATGGTGCCGCCGTGGACCGAAGGCGACGCCTACGTGGCGCTCAAATGGACGCCCTATTTCGTGGCCACGCTCGGCTACGAGTGGACGACGCTGCGGTCGACGGCGGCGACGCACAACTACTTCAACGGCGCAGTGCAGTGGAACGTCACGACGGCGTCGTCGATCCGCCTGTTCGTCGGCGGGACGCGCGGCGGGCTCAAGTGCATCTCGGGCGTGTGCCGCGTCTTTCCGCCGTTCACCGGGGCGCGGCTGGAGCTGGTGGTTCGACTCTGACGAGCGCACGCCCGCTCACCGTCGCGACGTATGCTGTCGCGATGGGCGAAGCGGACTGAGCGCGCGCTCGCCTGCGCCATCGAGATGCAGCACGCACCGCCAAGGCGGACGAGATCCTGGCGTCGGCGGCGGTGCGCGGGGCGGTGGGTCAGCCGGCCGGGCTGCAGCTCGACGAGCTGGCGGAGGCGGTGCCGAGATCGAAGCTCAACTTCCGCGTGAAGTATCCGCTGAAGTGACTGCGCGCGGGCGCCGCATCGGGCTGGTGCCGGCGGCGCCGCGGTGAAACGGGCCCACCTCGTTGCCGTCGGCGGCGAGGGTGAAGCAGATGCCGGGCGCGTCGGTGAGGCCGAGGCAGGAGGCGAAGCCGAGGCGCACGCCGTCGGGCCACAGCGGCCAGTTCTGCACGCTGACGTGTACCTCCTCGCCCTCGACGGTCGCGCTGCCATCGAACGTGTGGGTGCGCAAGGGGGCGCCGTTGCACGCCTCGCGCACGGTCAGCGACAGCGCGCCCGAAGGCAGGAAGGCGAAGGTGTAGGAGCGCTGCGTGCACCCGTCGGTGGGCAGCTCGACCGACCAGGTGCCGTGCCGCTCGGCGAGCCAGGCCAGCGGGGCGCGCGCGTCGAACGGCGCCAGGCCGAGCAGCGGACGCACCGCCGGCAGCGACGAGGCGAAGTCGAGGTCGGCGTCGCTGCGCGCCTTGTCGAGCTTAGCGGCGGCGATGGGATCCGAGGAGGCGCGCAGCCACCCGAGCTCGCGCAGGACGGTGTCGACGTCGCGCAGGCGCGAGGCCATGCAGGCGAGGTTGTAGTGGGCGAGCGCGTAGCCGGGGTCCAGCAGCGTCGCGTCGCGGAAGCGCAAGGCCGCGCGCGGGATCTGCTTCTGCCGGTAGAAGCGGAGCCCCTGGCTGTTGGCGGCCACGGCGAGCGCGTGGCGCTGGGGCGAGACGACCTCGTCGGCGGTGGCTTGGGCGCGGGCGCTGCCGGCGAGCGCGAGGAGGCCGAGGATCAGCGGCAGGGGAGCTCGAAGCGCGGACATGTATGGTTATCGGGCAGGAGCGGGAAAAGTTGCGTGTGGGCGCGGCTAAAACTGCGTCGGTGCGAGGAGCGGGGGTCGAACCCGCACGGTTTTACCCACCGGAACCTAAACGAGGTACCGACGCTGAAATCACAGGGTTTTCCGACGTTGAGAGCGCCAGGACGCGTCAGCAAGAATCAGCAGATACCGCGGCGCGGGGTACCGTACCCCGCGCCATCTTCGAGGCATTAGAGCGCGCGCTCGTCGCGCTTGCCGGCGGTGACCTCGACGCCGCGCGCGACGGCGTGGCTTGGAGCCTGGACCAGATTTCCCGTCGCTGAGATGGACCTCTGACCTCCTGCGCGATCGCCGCGAAGATCGCCTCGAGAGAGCCGCCGGTCCTGTCGGGCTCATCGAGGAGCCGCTTGACGACGCCCAGCCCATCCTGTCGGAGGTGCTCGGCGTTGGGCTCCGTCCATCATGACTCACTGCACCTGCACCGCGTAGCGACCCGTGACGCCGCTGTCGGTCAGCGTGGCGCTCGGGGTACCCAACGTGCCGGTGCCGCCGTAATAGAGCGCCGCGGAGCCGGCGGAGCCGCTCGGAGTGCCGATGAGGAAGTCGCAATAGCCGTCGCCGTTGAGGTCGCCGGCGCCCGCGCCCTGGCTGCCGGAGTTCGCGGGCAGCGTGAGCGCCGTCGGGTTCGGGTTGAGGCCGGTGCCGGCGTTGGTGAGGTACGCGTCCTGCGTGGTGCTGTTGAGCGTGGTCACGATGGCGTCGGGGTAACCGTCGCCGTTGATGTCGCCGAGGCCGTCAATCGACTGCCCGTAGGAGCTCGGCCCCGCGCCGCCGGAGGGCACGATCCCGGCGTTGGTCGGGTTCACACCCGAGGCGACGCCCTTGAAGTACCAGGCCTGTTTGACGCTCTGCGAGGAGGCCATGATGTCCGCATAGCCGTCGTCGTTGAGGTCACCGACGCCTGCCACCGCCAGACCAAAGCCCGCCACCGCGCCCGGCGCAGGGATCGTCTGCGACGGCGCCAGCGGGACGCCGCTCGCGCTGCCCAGGTAGACGTGCACGACCGAGGCGCCCAAGTCGCCGACGATCAGGTCGCCGTAGCCGTCGCGGTTCACGTCCCCGGCGCCGGCGATCGCGGTCCCGAACCAGGTCGAGCCGGCCGGGACGTCGAGCGTCGCCGAGGGGAGCGCCGGCAGCCCGCTCGGTCCGCCGTAGAAGATCCACACGCCGTTCGACGAGCTGCTGCCGCCGACCGCAGCGTCCGCGTAGCCGTCGCCGTTGAGATCGCCGGCGGCCGCCACCCGGTAGCCGAACTGCATGTTGGCGCCGCTCGCCGCGGAGGTCAGGGTGCGGACCGAGGCGAAGTCGAGGCCCGTGGACGAGCCGCGGATGTAGTAGGCCTTGCCGGCCTGGTAGCTGCCGACGAGGAGATCGGCATAGCCGTCGCCATCGGTGTCGCCGAGGATCGCCAGGGAGAAGCCGAAGCGATCACCCGCCGCGCCGTCGCTGTGCATGCTGGTCGCGGCGGCCGCGGGGCCGGTGGCGGAGCCGGGGTGGACGTAGATCGTGCCCATCTTGGTCCCATCGAGGGCGGCGTCGTCGGAGATGACGACGTCGTCGTAGCCGTCGTTGTTGAAGTCGCTCAGGCGCCCGAAGGCGGTCTTGATGGTCGAGCTCTGCTTGAGCGGCCGGAACGTCCAGGTCGGACCGTAGGTGGTCCCGACGGCGGTCCCGACGCTCCCGGCGAGGCGCCAGAACAGCGTGCCGTTGGTCGGCAGGTTCCCGGTAGTGTAGGTGCTGCCGCTGACATCGACGGCGATGACCTGGCTGGTGCAGGCGTGATCGGTGCAGATCTCGAGGTGCGCGCCGTCCGTGCCGGGCGCGAGCACCCACGAGAAGGTGGGCGCCTGGCTGCTCGTGTACATGTTGGAGGAGGGATAGACGGGACGCGGCGGCAGGGCGTCGCAGCCGGTGGCCGTCGCCGCGAAGCCGGCGTCGCAGGTGAAGCCGCAGCCCGCCGTCGCGTCGCAGGTGGCGGTCCCGTGGCTGCTCGTCGGACAGGGATCGCACGACGTCCCGCAGTGGTCGAGGCTGTCGTTGGCGACGCAGGCCGCGATCGCGCCGCCGCAGTAGTGCTCGCCGGGGTCGCAGCCCATGGCGAGGTCGTCCACGCTGATCGGGCCGTCGACGCTGCCGTCGAGCGCGCTGTCGTCGAGCGCGATCGACAGCCTGGTGCAGCTCGGATCCAGGGTGACGCTGGCGGTCTTCCCCGCCAGCACCGTGCCCTGGCGCAGGGCGCGCACGCTGACCGTCACCGTCGAGCCGGCCGGGTAGGACGAGAAGTCGACCTCGGCGGTGCCGCTGGTGTGGCCATCGGGGTTGGCGAGCACGCCCCGCGATGATGCCGCGCCAACGGTCGCGTCGATCGTGATCTGATCGACCATGGCCGGGTACGACAGCTCGAGCAAGAGCGTGCCCTTCTTGCAGCTGCGGACCCGATCGCAGCCCGAGATCGCGAGGAGGACGAGGAGCACCACGCCGATGCGCGACATCAGTTGCTCACCTGCAGCGCGCCCAGCGTGGGGTTGGGATCATGCAGCGGTCGTCCGAAGACGACGCCGAGGGCGATAGCACCCCCGACCACCACCGCCGAGCCGGCGATCACCCCCCAGAACCAGCTCTTCTTCACGAGCGGCTTGGGGGGCGGCGCCGCGACGACGGCGGCCGCCACCGCCGGTGGCGCAGGCGCAGCAGTCTCGTGCTCGCCCTGCGGCAGCGGCTTGGGCGCTGCGGTATCGGTGGGCGGCGCCGTCTTGGCCTTCTCGGTGGCGGCGATCGCCTCCTTGAGCTTGGTGATCTGGCGCTGCACCTCTTCGACGTTGGGCTGCGACGGATAGAACTGGACGTAGTTCTTGTAGAGGACGAGCGCCTTGTCGGCGTTGCCCGCCAGGCGATACGACTGCGCTGCGTCGTACAACAGCGCAGGATCCGGCTTCAGCTTGTAGGCGGCGAGATAGTCGTCGCCGGCGGCGGCGAATTCTCCGACGGCAAAGTGCGTCTGTGCGCGATCGAAGTGCTGGCGCGCGTCACCTGCGTCGGACGCGCGCGCGCTTGTGGTCGCACAAATGGCTATTGCCAGAGCAATCCCCGAGAGCCTCATGGTCGAAATTTACTGCAAACTCTGAATAGGGAGAAGGTGGCACCGCCGACGGAGCGTTTTCGGTACGGAGCGCAGCACGAAGGAGCGAAGAGCACCGCGCGCAGCGGAGAAGACTCGAAGCGTGTCGGTTCGGTGCGAGGAGCGGGGGTCGAACCCGCACGGTTTTACCCACCGGAACCTAAATCCGGCGCGTCTGCCAGTTCCGCCATCCTCGCGCGCCTGGAAATCTAGCGCGCCTCGGCTCGCGGGCGCAAACGGGCCCGGTCTTTGGGGTCACGGCTCGACGAGACGGTCCACCCTTTCGGACAGCGCTGCCATGATGAAGCACATGCAGACGATCACGGTTCCCAACAGGTAGTCCGCTACCACCTTCATCGGGGCACCTCCGGTAAGCGTCGAGTCGTTCTCGACACCGGGCGGCCGGTGGCAATCGGGGGAACACCCTAGGCACGGGAAATCATCCGCGCGCGTGCCACTTTTGCAGCAGCTCGGCCTCGCGTTCGGGCGTGATGCCGGGGCGCGGCTTGTCGCGGCGCTCCTTGGGCTGCGCGTCGTACCAGTCGAGGGCGCCCCGCGCCGACTCGGCCGGTGGGCGAAACTTCAGACCACGCGCGATCGCTTTTTGGGCCGAGACGTGGCCGAAGCCGGCGTTCTCGTCATGGTTGCCCACCGCGAGCGGAAAGTCCCCCCAGCCGCCGGCCTTCTGCTCGCCGAGGAACGCGTCGTCGACCCAGGTCAGGCGCGCGTCGCGGTTGGTGGCCTGCTTGCACGCGTCCAAGACGTGGCCGAGCGCCGGGTCGTCGGGCCCGACGGCGTTGTAGGTGCCGACGATGCGCTCGTCGATGCAGCGGATCACGAAGCTGCCGAGATCGCGCACGTCGATGAACTGCATGCGATCGTCGGGCGCGCCCGGCGCCAGCACCTCGCCCCCACGCCGCAGGCGCAGCGGCCAGTAGAGGAAGCGATCGGTCGGATCGCCCGGCCCCACGATGACGCCGGGGCGGAGGTTGGTCGCGCGCCCGGGCAGGAGCTGCTCGGCGGCGCGCTCGGCGAGGAACTTGTTGCCGCCGTAGTCTTCGACGCACTCGATCTTTTCGGCGTTCACCGTCTTCGGCGTGAGCACGGGGGACGACTCGTCGATCGGCTCCCGGCCCAGCTTGTAGACCGAGATGGTCGAGATGAACAGGTACTGGCCGACGTGATCCTTGAGCAGCTCGGCCGTCGCCTGCACCGACTTGGGCATCTTCACCCAGGTGTCGATCACCGCGTCCCACTGCCGCCCGCGCAGCCGATCGATGTCGTAGCGGCGATCGCCGAGGATGGTCTCGACGTCGGGAAACAGCTTCGGATTGGTCTTGCCGCGGTTGAACAGCGTCAGCGTGTGTCCGCGCGCGCGCGCCGCGTTGACGATGGCGGGGCCGACGAAGCCGGTGCCGCCGAGCACGAGGATGCGTTTCGGCCGCACCGCCGGCACGGCGCGCAGGCGAGACGACGTGCGCGGGCGGGACACGGCGCATCCGGCGGCAGCGGCGGCGAGCGCGGCGAGGAAGTCCCGGCGGCGAACGGGCATGGGGCAGAAACACCGAAAGGCGGCGAAGGTTCGACCCTTGACCGCACCGGGCGCCTACCTACCTCTTCGACCCGGGAGGCCACGATGAGGAGGATGGTGGGGCTGGCGCTCGCCGGTTTGTTCGTGGGCGCGTGCGGACACGAGGTTACGACCGGCAGCGCGAAGAACGACTGGAATACGCCGACGGGCTACGCGTCGGCGACGAACCCGCGAGTCGTCAATCCGATGGTCCAGCCGGCGCGCGATCGCTCGTACTTCGAGCAGCGAGAGGCGCCGCCGCTGCAGCCGGTGCCGACCGACACGGCGGCGCCGACGTCGACGGAGACGCCGCCGCCCGCGGGGCCGGTGGCGCCGCCGGCGGAGGTCATGCCGCCGCCGGAGACGGTGCCCGATGTGATGCCGCCGGACACGAGCCCGCACGGCAGCAGCGACGTCCCGCCGTACGTCGCGCCGATCCGGCCGTGACTCGCGCGCTACTTGCGCGGCGCTGCCTTGACGACCACGAGCTCGACCCGGCGGTTGCGCGACCAGCAGGCTTCGTTGTGCTCGCGGCACAGCGGCTTGGTCTCGCCGTAACCGCGTGACTGAAGGCGCGTCGCGGCGACGCCGGCGGCGACGAGGTAGGCCTTGATCGCCGCGGCGCGCGCATCGGTGATGCGCAGGTTGTAGGCGTCGGCGCCGCGCTCGTCGGAGTGCACGCCGATCTCGACGAGCTCGATCCAGGCGTTGCCGGTGAGCGCCTGCTTCACCTCGTCGAGCAGCGCGCGCGACTGCGGCGCGAGGGTCGCCTTGCCGGCCTCGAAGGCGACGGGCTCGCTCAGCTCGAGCCGATCGGCGTGAACGACGACCCGCGCCGGCGCAGCGACGTCGGCGGCGGCAACCGTCGGCAGCGACGACAGGCCCGCGGCAGCGACGAGCGACAAGGCGCGCATGGCTTGATCCTACGCTGCCCGCCGTGCGTCTGCTACGATCGTCGGCGTGCGGACGCTTTGCCTCCTGCTCGCCACCGCCTGGCCGCTTGGCGCCCTCGCCAACGCCGAGCCGAGCAGCCCTGCCGTAACAGGCGCGCCGGCGGCGCCGGGCGCGCCGGCGGCGCCGAGCGCGCCGGCGGCGCCGAGCGCGCCGGCGGCGCCGAGCGCGCCGGCGGCGCCGAGCGCGCCGGCGGCGCCGAGCGCCCCGGCCGCGCCGAGCGCCCCGGTCGCGCCGAGCGCCGCCCACCCTGCGCGTATGCCGACGCCGTGGGCGCTGTTCCGCACGCCGACGCTGCATCCGCCGCGCGCCATCGGCGGCTACTCGGCCGGCTGCATCGACGGCGCGGTCGCGTTGCCGCTGCGCGGCGTCGGCTTCCGTGTCGCCAAGCCCGAACGCCACCGCATCTTCGGCCATCCGCTGCTCGTCGACATGATCCGCGATCTCGGCAAGCACCTGCTCGCGCTGCACCTGCCGCCCCTGTCGGTGGGCGACCTCGGCCAACCGCGTGGCGGGCCGGCGCCGACTGGGCACGCCAGCCATCAGACCGGGCTCGACGTCGACCTGTGGTTCCTGCCGCCGGTAGCGGGGCAGGCGCTGTCGATGGTCGATCGCGCGCGTATGCAGCCGTCGCCGCGCTTCACGGCCAAGGTCATGCGCATGCTGATGCTCGCGGCCAGCGACGTGCGCGTGGAGCGCATCTTCGTGAACCCGATCCTCAAGCGCGCGATGTGCGAGCGCACCGCCGGCGCCGCCGATCGCTCGTGGCTGCACAAGCTGCGTCCCTGGTGGGGGCACGACGATCACTTCCACGTGCGGCTCGCCTGTCCCGCCGACAGCCCGCAGTGCACGCCGCAGGCGCCGCTGCCGCCGGGCGACGGCTGCGATCAGCTGGCGTGGTGGTTCGACGCCAAGGAGCAGGCGGATCGCGACAAGGGCCGCCAGACCTACTCGGCCAAGGTGGGCGCCGTACCCGAGCTGCCCGAGGGCTGCCGCACGCTGCTCGATTCGTCGACGACGAAGTAAAATTGGGTATGATGCGCGGATGACCATCCGCTATCTCGCGTCCCTCGGTGTGCTCCTCGGGCTCGGAATCTTCGTCGGCAGCGCCGTGGCGCAGAGCCCGCCGCCGGCGGCGAAGCCCGCGCCGCCGCCGACCAACTGCAAGGTCTTCGGGCCCGGCCGCTGCTGCGACCCCGCGGCGTCGGCGCATCTGACCAAGGAGGCGATCTACGCCGCGTGCGGCGAGTCGGACGCCACCTTCCTCGGCGAGCAGGGCGAGAAGGACACCTGCAAGTACTTCTTCAAGGTCGCCGGGCAGAAGGAAGAGGAGACGTTCGTGCAGGTCTACGCGCCGGCCACCAAAGAGGTGCCGAGCGAGCCGACCGATCCGTTCTTCAAGTGGGGCAAGATCGGCAAGGTCTTCTACACCGCCAAAGCGCTCTCGCCGAAGTCGGCGCCCATGATCGCGAACGCCACCGGGCTGTGGCTGCCGGCCAAGGGATACTTCGTCGCCGTCAACGCGTCGACCAAGGTCTGCGACAAGGCGCAGGTGAGGCGCCTCGCTGCGAAGATGAAGTAGCGCCGCTCTCCCACTCGCACGCACAGCGTCCCTGATCACGACTGTCGTCGAAGATGCTCACGGCAGTGAGCATTCGGCGCCACACCCGTCCGTCCTTTCGCACGATTGCGTCGCGCACACCGCTTGCACTACGCGCGCGCATGCTACGCGCCTCCGCCTTCGTCGCCGTCTCACTGCTCGTGGTTGCCTGCCAACCGCTGCCGCCCGACGTCGCCGTCGAGGCGCAGGGGCTGTCGGTCTGTCCCGGGAGCAGCACGCTCGAAGGGGTCGACGTGTCGACCTATCAGGGCACCATCGACTGGGGCAAGGTCAAGGCGTCGGGCCGCGCCTTCGCCATCACCCGCGTCGGCGACGGCCTCGGCGGCGACAACACCTTCGACACCAACTGGGCCGGCATCAAGGCCGCCGGCATGATGCGCGGCGCCTACCAGTTCTTCCGCGCCAGTGACGATCCGATCCAGCAGGCCGACATCCTGCTGGCCAAGATCGGCACGCCGGCCGACGGCGACTTGCCGCCCACGCTCGACCTCGAGGTCACCGACGGGCAGTCGGCGAGCGTCATCGTCACCAAGGTCAAGCAGTGGCTGGAGCACGTCAAGGCCAAGACCGGGCGCAACCCGATGATCTACACGTCGCCCGGATTCTGGCCGTCGCTCGGCAATCCCGATCTTTCGACCTACGTCCTGTGGGTCGCGCACTGGGGCACCACCTGCCCGACGATGCCGACGGGCTGGAGCAGCTGGTCGTTCCACCAGTACTCGGACTCGGGCACGGTGTCGGGCATCTCCGGTGGCGTCGACCTCGACGTCTTCGACGGCGACCTGGCGGCGCTCGGGCAGATCGCCTCCAATGGCGCGCCGCCCGCCGCTGACGGCGGCAGCACGCCCGACCTCGGCCCCGGCGCCGACGGCGGCGGCGCGGTCGACGGCGGCACCCCCGGCGGCAGCGACGATCTCGGTGGCGGCACCGGTGGCAACGGCGACAACGGCGGCGGCAAGGGCGATGCGCCAGGCACGGCGATGGCGCGCGGCTGCTCGATGTCCGGCGCGCCGGGCGAGGCGCCGCTGCCGCTGCTGGTCGTCTTCGCGATCCTCGGGCTCGTTCAGCTGAAGAGGCGCGACCAGAATCGGCGGCGCGGCGCGCGCGGCCCGGCGTAGCGCCCCTGCAGCGACGAGCGCGCCCGCTCGTCGACCCCGTACTCGGTGCACAGCGTCAGAAGGTCGCCGATGAAGTCGCTGACGCCGTGCGTGTCGATCTCCCAGGCCTGGCAGTAGCTGTCGGGCTTGTTGCGGATCATCGCCTTGGCGACGATCAGCATCACCGCCGGGTCGATGAGCTCGCCGTTGCCGTCGAGGTAGTGCTTGTAGCTGAAGAAGCGATCGGCCGGCGCGATCTCCTCGTGCTCGCCCTCTTTCTTGGGCGCGCGCAGGCTCTGGATGACGCGATACTCGTGCGTCAGATACGAGTCGATCGTGTTCTTCTCGTCGCGGCGCTCGTACTCGATGAACTTGTGGAACGCGTCGTACAGCGTCTTCGGATTCGCGTATGCGCCGGTGATCAAATAGTAGAACAGCGCGCCGAGCGAGTAGATGTCGGCCGGGCGACCGACGCTCTTGACGATCTTGGCCCGCACGTTGATCTCGCTCGGCTCGGCGAACGGCGCGGCCAGCAGGATCTTCTTGCGCGCGCGATCGGCGCCGGTGACCGGGTAGCGCTCGTGGCGGTTGAAGAGCGAGAACGTGTCGTTCTCGTGATGTCGATGTAGAAGTCCTCGAAGAACTCCACCTCGGGCGAGCCCTGCTCGACGTTGACGAGCAGCTCGATGACGTTGGTCTCCTGCTCGGGGCTCTGGAAGAAGAGCGTGCCGGGCACCGTCTGCAGGCGCGTGATGGCGACGCTCTCCGAGTCGTCGCGCAGCTTGCCGACGTTGAAGTCGGCGAGGCGCACCTCGAGTGTGGAGCCGCGCAGGTTCGGATCGGGCAGCCGGAACAGCACGTTCGCCGGCTTGATGTCGCGATGGCAGGTGTCGCGCACGAGGTGCGCGTACTCGACGGCGGTGGCGAGCGGGATCATGTACTCGAGCACGCGGAAGATCCGCTCGCGCATCGGATAGGCGAGAAGATCGTCGCGCAGCCCGCGCTTGCGCGAGCCCTTGAGGCGCTCCTCGAGCGACATGTCGAGCGCTCGAGGATCATGAAGTCGTTCTCGACGCGATCGCGGATCGCCGCGGGGATGAACTCGGGGTTGTCCGCCTCGCCCGAGGCGAACAGCTCGACGATGTTCGGGTGACCCTGCACGCGCTCGAGGAGCTCCTTCTCCATCTGGAAGCGCAGCTGGTCCTCGACGCTGACGCCCTTCTGCAGGAGCTTGATGGCGACGTCGCGGCGAAAGACGGTCTTCGATTCGAGCCAGCGCTCCTCGCCGAGATAGGCCTTCGCGAAGCGGCCCGAGCCGAGCTCGATCGGCCGCCCCGACGCGTCGAGGGCGAAGCGGTACACGCGCGACCGGCTGACGCAGGGGGCGAGCTGCGGCGCGCGCGTCACCCGCGTCGTCTCGTTGGGCAGCGGCGCCGGCGGGGCCAGGCCGATGGGGCTCTGCGTTCGCATCTCAGGCACCTCGCGCTTGCTGGATGAGGAGGAGCTCCTGGCGCTCCTCGAAGTCGATGAGGACCGCCGGCTGCGGTACGCGCACCGATGACGCGCCGAAGCGGAACAGGCGGCCCGGTCGGCCCGGGCTGCCGAAGCCGCAGCGCACCACGGCGAGCAGGCGCCGCTCCGGCGAGTAGAGCTGCAGCGTGTCGTCGCGCTCGAGCGAGACCGCGCCGGTCGGGGTGCCGCCGTTGCGCGCGACGAAGCAGTTGACGCCTTTGACGTGCAGGTGCAGCTCACCGTCGCGCGCTGACAGGAGTGACACGCGCACCTTGGCGCCGCCGTGGCGTAGCTCCACCTGCTCCTCGGTCTCGACCACGCGGACGACGCGGCCGCCGGCGACGAAGGTGTCGGTCGGGTGCTCGACCGTGGCGGTGGAGGCGACAGTGTCGCGCGTGACGTCGAAGCCGTCGGAGGTTTCGATATCGCACGCCTCTTCGGGAGCGCTGGGCTCGGGCGAGGTCACCGACGCCAGCGCGCTCCACAGGTCGTCGACCGCCTGGTAGCGCGTGCCGGCGTCGACGCGGCAGGCGCGGGCGATGATGGCGGCGACCTCGGGCGCAATCGGCGCATCGACCAGCGCGCGTGCCAGGGTTCCGTCGAGATCGCCCTGCTCTGCGACGAGGCGCATCAGCGTTCCCGTCGGCATGAGCGGGCGGCCATTGAGCAGGTAGCCGACGAGCAGGCCGAAGGCGAAGACGTCGGTCGCCGGCGTCACCTCCTCGCCGCGCAGCTGCTCGGGCGCGCTCCAGCCGGGCGAGTAGAGCAAGATCCGCTCGCCACCCGGCGTCACAGCGATGGCCGCGGTGTCGGCGCCGTGCGGCAGTGCTCGCGCCGCCGCCTTGGCGATGCCGAAGTCGGCGAGCTTCGGGATCAGCGACGGGCCGTCGTGCAAGAGGATGTTCGACGGCTTGACGTCGCGGTGCACGATCCCGAAGCCGTGCGCCTCGGAGAGCGCGCCGGCGATCGGCTCCAGCACCTCGAGCGCGGACGCCAACGGCAGCGCGCCCTGCTTGCGGATGTGCTGGTGCAGGGTGCCGCCGCCGACCCACTCGGCGACGTGGAACGGCAGCGCCGGCTCGCGCTCGAGGAAGCCGAAGTCGTAGACGCGCACCGTGTTCGGGTGCGACAGCCGCGACAGCGCGAACGCCTCCTGCACGAAGTGGTCGTGCCCCGTCGCGTACGCCGGTTGCGACGCGGCTTCGAGGCCGTCGAACACCTTGATGCACACCGGACGCAACAGGCGCTGGTCGAGGCCGCGATACACGACGCTCATGCCGCCGTGGGCGATCACCTCCTGCACCCAATAGCGCTCGAGCAGCGGTAGTGAGACCAGTCCCAGTCGGTCGGGCAGAGTCACGCGTCCAAGCACACTCGCAGGCGCGTTCCGACCTTACAAGCCACGGTCGGTAAAACGAAGTAAAACCCGGTCAAAGGTTCGACCAGCTGCTAGACAGCGTCGATGAAGATGGCCCCGGACGGGAGCTCGAGGCGGTAGCCGAGCTCGTCGACTGCGACCGTGAGGCCCGCGCCGGCGACGAGCCGGCGCAAGTGGCCGACGTTGGACTTGAGCGGATTGTCATGCACGAGCGGGCTGTACTCGCGCTCCCACGCCGCCGCCGCCAGCGCCTCTTTCGACAGTGGCTGGCCGGCGCGCGCGGCGAGCGCGTACAGCAGTCGCCGCACGATCGGACGGCCGCGCAGCGGCAGCGTGGCGGAGCGCGTGCGCAGCTCGTGCACGCGCGCGTCGATGATCACCGACGCTTGCGCGCGCTCGGCGTCGTCGGCGACGGCGAGGTGGCGCCCCCCGGGGCCGATCACCCGCACGCGGCCGACGGCGTCGAGGATGAGGCGCGGCAGGTCGGCGTCGAAGGCGTCGGGCGCGCCCGGAATCGCTTCGGCGTCGGCGCGCGCCAGCGCCGCAGCGACGGAGGTCGGGTCGCCGTCGAGGCGCGCGGCGACGGCGGTGACGACCCGGCCGAGCGCGCGATCGAGCGCGTAGCCGGGCGCGGCCAACGCCTCCGGGGTGCCGAGGAGCTCGCGGGCCCGGGCGGCGTCGCCCGCGGCGGCGGCCTGCACCGCGGCGAGCGTGCGCGCGCGCAGGTAGAGCCCGCGCCGTGCCGGTGCCGCCATCGGCAGCGGCTCGACGAGCTGGCGCAGCGGATCGTGCCGGCGCGTGCGTGCCGCGCAGTAGAGGATCCCGTATAGACCGCGGGCGCGCGCCGCCTCCTCGATGCGGGCGAGTCGATCGAGCGCCTCGGCGCGCCGGCCGATGACGAACAGCGCGCGCGCCAGCCAGCTGCCGCCGAAGAGCGTGCCGAGGAAGTAGCCGGAGCGCGCGTAGCTGTCGTGGATCGCGGTCAGCCGCTTGAGCGCGTCGACGCGATCGCCCGCTTCGTGATGGTACAGGGCGCGCCCGAACGCCAGCTCGAGCTGGAACAGCGGGTCGGCGCGGCGCGACAGCACCTTCTGGCTGCGCCCGAGCGAGCGCTCGGCCTCGTCGAGCCGGCCCTGGCGCGCGGCGATGGCGCCGAGGATCGCGGGGATGACGGCGGCGCGATACGAGGTCGGCTCGGCGGCGGCGGGCGTCAGGGTGACCAGGCGGACGGCCTCGCTCGCCTCGGCGTCGCGCTCTTCGATCCAGAGCGAGAAGGCACGATAGGAGGCGAGCACCGAGGCGCGATCGGGATCGGCGAGCTCGGGCTCGAGCGCGCTCAGGGCGCGGCGCCCCTGGTCGCCTTCGCCGAGGTAGGTGCAGGCGACGGCGAGGGTGACCGCGGCGCGGGCGCGGCGATGCAGCCCGGCGTCGGGGCGGCGCACGATCTCGTCGAGCGTGTCGCGCGCGAGCCGCGCCTCGCCGGCGAGCAGCGCCACCTGGGCGAGCGAGATCCGCAGGTCGTCGGGCGCCCCCTGACCGGAGGCGGCGAGCGCGCGGAACTCGGCGAGCGCGCGGCCGAAGTCGAGCACGCGCAAAAGCGCGCGGGCCCGCTCGACGCGCAAGGGCAGCGGGCGGCGATCGGGCGCCACGGCGTCGATGGCGCGCAACAGCTCGGCGGCGGCGCCGCGGCGCACCAGGTCGCTCGCCTGCTGCACCAGCCAATCGGCCGCTTCGCTCGCGCGGCCGGCGGCGACCAGATGCGCGCAGACGTTGCGCACGCGGATCGCCGGATCGATCGGCAACCGCAGCAGCGCTTGCGCGACCACGACGTGGAGCGTGCGGCGCTCCTCGATGTCGAGCGCGGCGCG
Organism: uncultured delta proteobacterium; assembly: GCA_963816965.1. Taxonomy (GTDB): domain Bacteria; phylum Myxococcota_A; class Polyangia; order Palsa-1104; family Palsa-1104; genus JAQBQH01. The sequence continues at coordinate 491,670 of CAWFMP010000003.1, read as the reverse complement.
CACGCCGGCGGCGAACAGGTCGTGCAGCGTGCACAGGCCCGCCCCGTCGATGTCGACGATGAAGCGGCTGATGAGCCGGCGCAGCGCCGGCCGCGCCCCGGGGCGCATCGCCAGCAGCGACTCGGCGGGCAGCGCGACCTCGGCGAGCGCGAGGGCGCCGGCGAGCCAACGCTCGTCGTCGTCGAGCGCGCGCACGGCGCCGTCGATCGGGTCCTCCTGATCGAAGCCACCAGCGTGCGCCTGCCGGAGCAGGATCGGCAGGCCGTGCGATCGGCGCCAGGCCGCGTCGAAGCCGTCGGATGCGCCGTAGAGCTCGTCGAGCGCGGACCACAGCGCCCGCCCCGCCGGCTCGTCGAGCGGGTCGAGGCGCAGCTGCGCATGATCGGCGAGGCCGGCACGCGGCAGCGGCGCCTCGCGCGAGGTGGCGACCAGACGCGCCGGTCCGGCGGCGGCGGTGAAGGCGTCGATGAGGCGCGCCTGGTCGTCGGCGGCGAGGCGGTGGAAGTCGTCGAGCAGCCACAGACCCTGGCCGGCGGCGAGGCGGCGCGCGATGTCGCCGGCGCGCTCCTCGTCCTGCCCCAGCTCCTCGACGGCGTCGCGCGCGAGCTGGCGGCGGACATCGTCGAGCAGCGCCGGGGCGGGCGCATCCGACACCCGCTGGCGCACGACGGTGCCCGGCCACTTGGCGGCGAAGGCGTGTGCGAGGGCCGATTTGCCGACGCCGGGCATGCCCACCACGATCGTCACCGGCACCTGGGCGACCATTTCGGTCAGCCGCGCCAGCTCGGCTGCCCGGCCCACGAAGACGGCGAAGCTCGTGGGCCGTTCTGATTCTTGTTCCACTTCCGCTCCTACTACCGGGGTCTTGCGACCACCTTTCCCCACAGCGGCAATCAGGACGCATGCCACGACGGAACTCGGTGGCGCCTCATACTGTGTCCGTCGTCGATGATTCGCGAAGTGGAGAATTAGAGAGCGCCGGTCGGACCACTCGAGGTGGCTGATCGCGGGGCCATGGTCACCGGATGGCCCCCCGAAGCACCAGCGGGTTTGCGCGAGGCACCAGATCGCTCAGGGTTTGCGCGATCTGGGACGGCAACAGGGCCCACGCCCGGTTGGTCCGGGCGGCGACGTGGTCGGGGCGGAGCGCGAGCACCCGATCGTATTCGGCGACGGCGCGGGCGAGCTCACCGTCGCGCTGCAGCCGGGCGCCGAGGTAGAAGCGCGTCTCGGCCTCGTCGCCGGGTCCGAGGCAGCCGTGCGCGAGCGCGTCGGCGCGGGCGTCGAGCGCGCGTTCGGGATCGCCGTCGCCGTCGAGGACGGCGGCGAGGCGGCGATCCCAGTCGCAGCGCGACAGCGGCGTGCGCGCCGGCGGCTCGACGAGCGGCGCGGTGTGCATGCCGTCGTCCCAGCGGAAGGTCACGCGCAGCGGAATCTCGTGCGCGGCGATGACGGCGGCGTGCGCAGGCGTGCGCCGCGCGAACACCAGCGCCGACGGGCGGCGCCACACCAGCGCCCACTCGTCGGGATCGAACGAGCCGGAGCGGCGGTTGGTGCCGGGCTCGACGATGAGCGCGGCGTCGACGCCGAAGCGGCGCAGCAGGGCGTCGAAGGCGGGCGGATCGTTGGGCGTGCCGTCGAGGGCGCGGTGGAAATCGTCGGGATAGGCGGGCAGGCGGGCGTCCTCGAACACCTGCCAGCGGGGCCAGCCCTGCCACGCCAGGTAGCAGCCGACGTCGAGGTCGTGGAACATGCGGCGGCGCAGGCCGGTGGCGGTGACGAAGTCGATGGCGTCGAAGGGGACGACGTCGGCGGCCAGGCGCGGCGGCTGCGGATCGACCGCCCGCTCGGCGGCGACCACGCCCAGAAGCGACAGCGCGACCGCGACGGCGGTGGTACGGGCGGTGGCGACGCGGGGCGCGTGCGCGCCAAGGAGGCGATCGAGGCCGTCGGCGACCAGCGGCGTGGCGAGCAGCGCGAACTCGGCGACGAAGCGCACCGAGCGCGCGGCCAGCCAGGCGGTGGCGATGACGGGCAAAAGCTCGCGCCAGCGGCGGGGACGGCGGGCGACGGCGCTGGCGAGGCAGAGCGCCAGCAGCACGAAGAACCAGGGATCGTTCCACGCGTCGGCGTGGCGGAACTCGTCGATGATGCGGGTGGCGCCGACGCCGGTGTGCCACAAGAGATAGGAGGGGAGGCGCGCGCCGGCGGGCGTGGCGAGCATCGCCGCCAGGGTCAGCGCCGCGGTGGCGGCGACGCGGCGCCACGGCAGCGCGCGTGCGATCCAGCGCGGCACCGGCGGCGAAGCCGCCCAGGACCAGCCCGCAGAAGAAGACGCCGGCGTGAAACTGCGCCCACCCGAAGGCGAGCGCGGGGATCCACCACCAGCGGCGCGGGCGCTCCTCGATGCCGCCCAGGAGCCAAAGCAGCGCGCCGAGGCCGACGAAGGTGATGAGGTGCGGCCGCTCGACGAGCCGCGGGCGGGCGGCCTCGATGGCCATGACCAGCGCCAGGGCGGTGGGCAGCGCGCCCAGGCCGCGGCGGCGGCAGGCGAGCGCCACCAGCGCAACGGCGGCGACCACCAGGAGCGTCTTGGCCACGACGATGGCGGCAAAGCCGCCCACCCGGTAGAGGAGCGAGACGAGCACCTGGAAGGCCCACGCCAGGTCCGGATCCGGGTGCTCGGGATGGGTGAACGAGAAGAGGTTGCGGAAGGGGATGTGACGGGTGGAGACGATGAGATCGCCGAGCTTCAGGTGGAAGAAGAGGTCGGTCTCGTCGAGGGGGAAGAGGGCGCGGTGGGCGGCCCAGATCAGCACGGCGGCGGCGAGCAGGCGATGTGCGACAGCGGGGCGCGTCCGCAAACTATAGCCCGGGCGCACGATTGCAGGCAGCGCGAGGCAGGCGTTGCGCGTCGAATCCCAGATGTCGTACGGTCCGCCCGTGGCACGCACTCTGGCAGCCGCGGCGCTTTTCGCCGCATTCGCAGCCGCCGCCGCCGGCGCGGCGGCCGCGGAGGACGGCTGGCGCGTCGTGCACGATCGCGACGGCGTGACGCTGGAGCGGCGGTCGGTCGAGGGCTCGCGGTACTACGAGTACCGGGCGCGGGCGCACACGACGGTGAGCCCGCCGGCGGCGCTCGAGCGCATCTGGAACGGCATCGGCGCCGAGCGCTCACCGACGGTGAAGCACCGCACGGTGCTGCGCCGCGCCGAGGACGAGCTGGTGGTCTACGATCAGATCCACGCTCCGGTGGTGAGCGATCGCGACGTCATCATTCGCATCCGCAAGACCAGCGACGGGCATGGCGGCTTCGAGATCCAGTTTCAGTCGACGGCGGAGATCGGCCCGCCGCCGGCGGCGGGCTATGTGCGGCTGCCGCTGGTGCGCGGGAGCTGGCGCATCGAGCCGGGGGCCAACGGCGGGGCCAACATCGCCTATCTGTGCTACAGCGAGCCGGGCGGCGCCATTCCGGCGTTTCTCGTGCGGGGCGCGCAACAAGACTCCACGCTCGACGAGTTCGAGCGGGTGCTGACGAGAGTGGGAAGATGAAGCTCGGTGTTGCCTTGATGATGCTGGCGATGGCCACGGGGGCGCGTGCGCAGGAGGCGCTGCCGCCGGTAGCCGACGTGGTCGCGCACGCGCGCGCGGTCATGGAGAAGAAGCTGCCGCAGGTGGTGTGCAAGTTCGTGGCCGACACGCAGCTGCTCGACAAGACCGGCAAGCCCGAGCACGACGAGCATCGCGAGGGCAAGGCGACCTTGAACGGCGACGATCAGGACATCCAGAGCGTGAGCGTCACGCGCGATGGCAGGGCCATGACGGCCGACGAGATCGCCGAGGAGCACGCCAAGGTGCAGAAGCAGAAGGCGAAGAACAAGAGCGGCGACCTCGAATTCGTGTCGCCGCTGGTGGGGAAGAACGCGACGCACGAGTCGTTCGAGCTGCTGCGCAAGGAGACGCTGTGGGGGCGGCCGGCGTTCGTGCTCAAGGTGCGGGCGCAGAACGCGTCGCCGGAGCAGGTCAACGGCACCGTGTGGATCGACGCCGAGCGCTTCGTCGAGCTCAAGGGCGAGCTGTCGCCGGCGGCGATGCCGCCCCACGCCGACTGGATCAAAGTGCAGGAGCAGTTCCTGCCCGGGCCCAACGACGCGCCGTTGCCGTCGCTGCTGCACATCGAGGGCGCCGGGCACATGCTGTTCTTGCACAAGCAGTTTCGCACCACCCTGCGCTGGAGCGACTGCCGCTGATACAATGACGCGAGCGGGATGGCGTTTCGTGGCACCAAGCGCTTCGAGCTGATTCGCAAACTGGGCGAAGGCGGGGAGGGCCTCGTCTACGAGGCGCACGACAACGAGCGCGACATGCGCGTGGCGCTCAAGACGCTGCGCGAGCTCGACGCCACCAGCCTCTATCGTTTCAAGAAAGAATTTCGCACCCTCACCGACGTGAGCCATCCGAACATCGTCGGGCTCTACGATCTGGTATCGGAGCGCGACGACTGGTTCTTCACGATGGAGCTGGTCGAGGGGGTCGACCTCATCACCCACGTGCGGCCGCCGGGGTGGCGCGCGCCGGCGGCGTCGGCGTCGGAGCGATCGACCCGGGCGATCACGCGCAGCCTCGTGATCGGCGGCACCGGCGACCACGGGCACGAGCCCGGAGCCGCGATCGCCCGCGCGCCGCACGACCACCCGCGCGTGCCGCTGTCGACCCTCGTCGACGAGACGCGGCTGCGCAGCAGCCTCGGGCAGCTGGCGCAAGCGATCTTCGCGCTGCACGGCGCGGGCATGGTGCACCGCGATCTCAAGCCGTCGAACGTGCGCGTGACGCCCCGGGGGCGGGTCGTGCTCGTCGACTTCGGCATCGCCGCCGAGGCGTCGGTGCTCGGCGACCAGGCGGAGGGCGCGATCGCGGGCACGCCGGCGTTCATGGCGCCGGAGCAGGCGGCGGGCGAGCTGCCGACGGCGGCGGCCGATTGGTACAGCTTCGGGGTCCTGCTCTATCTCGCGCTCACCGGGCAGCTGCCGTTCGCCGGCACGCCGGAGCTGGTGCTGGTGGCCAAGCAGAACGAGGACGCCGTGGCGCCGTCACGGCTGACCGAGGGCGTGCCGGAGGAGCTCGACGCGCTGTGTGTGGCGCTCCTGATGCGGCGGCCCGCCGATCGCCCGTCGGGGACCGAGGTGCTGGCGCAGCTCGGCCTGGTCGCCGAGGACGCGACGCTCACCGGTGCCGGCAGCTCGCGGGCGGCGTTCGTCGGGCGGCAGGACGAGCTCGGGGCGCTGCACGCGGCCTACGCGGAGGCTGCGGTCGGCGCCACGGTGAGCGTGTTCGTGCGCGGCGTCAGCGGCATGGGCAAGAGCGCGCTGATGCGCCGCTTTCTCGCCGAGCTCGACGCCGATCCGCGCCGGCCGATCGTGCTCAAGGGGCGCTGCCACGAGCGCGAGAGCCTGCCGTACAAGGCGTTCGACGACGTCATCGATCGCTTGAGCCACTTGCTGATGAGCCTCCCCGGCGACGAGGTGCACGGCCTTTTGCCCGACGACGCCGATCTCCTGCCGCGCCTGTTTCCGGTGCTGCGGCGCGTGCCGGGGATTCAGCGCGCACAGGCGCTCAACATCTCCGATCCGCACGAGATGCGCGAGCGCGCGTTCGCCGCGCTGGGCGCGCTGCTGGCCAAGCTGGCGCGGCGCAAGCCGCTCGTCATGTACATCGATGACCTGCAGTGGGCCGATCGCGACAGCCTGCAGCTGTTGGTCGAGCTGTTTCGCAGTCCCGCGCCGCCAGCGATGCTGTTCCTCGGCGCCATGCGCGCGGAGAACCTCGCCGGCGACGAAGAGGGCCGCCTGCGCGCGGCCATCGCCGCCCTGGCCGCGCGCCATCGCTCGCGCGAGATCGACCTGGGGCCGCTCTCCCCCGCCGAGCAGCGGGCGTTGGTCGCGCGCCTTCTGCAGAGCGGGTCGGCGCCGGCCCAGGCGCTCGGCGACGACTTCTGGGCCCAGTCTTCGGGCAGCCCGCTGTTCCTGTCGGAGATGGCGCGCTTCGCCCGCGAGCATGGCGCCCTGCCCGCGGGCGAGCGGCCCAGCCTCGAGGACGTGATCTACGGGCGCATCGCCGAGCTGCCGCCGTCCGCGTTCGCGCTCATCGAGATGGTCGCGGCGGCGGGCGAGCCGACGCCGCTGTGGCTGCTCGGCGACGCCTGCGGCCTGGCGCCCGACGATCGCGAGCGCGCGCTCGGCATCTTGCGCGTGGTCAACCTGGTGCGCGTGGCCCGCTACGCGGGCGAGCCGTGGCTGGCGCCGTATCACGACCGGGTGGCCGAGACGCTGCAGGCGCGCCTGCCCGAGGGGCGGCAGCGGCGCCTGCATCGCCAGCTCGCCGAGGTGCTCGAGCGCTGGGTGGAGGCGTCCGTCGACGCGCTGGCGCGCCACTGGCTCGCCGCCGGCGATGCTGGCCAGGCCGTGCAGTACCTGGTCAAGGCCGCGCGCGGCGCCGCCGACAAGCTGGCGTTCGATCGCGCCGCCGAGCTCTACCGCGTGGCGCTCGAGTCGGGCGCCGTCCCTGCCCAGGCGCGCCGCGATCTATTGCGCGCGCGCGGCGAGGCGCTGGCGTTGGCCGGGCGCGGCTTCGAGGCCGCCGGCGAGTACCGCCGCGCCGCCGAAGGCGCCGAGCCCGACGTCGCGGTCGACCTGGTGCGCCGCGCCGCCGACGAGCTGCTGCGCAGCGGCCACCTCGTCGAGGGCATGGAGGCGATGCGCGAGGTGATGCGCTCGATCGGCTGGCGCGCTGCCGAGAGCCGCCGCGGCATCCTGGCCTCTTTGGTGTGGCAGCGGGCGCGCCTCGGTCTGCGCGGGCTCGGCTACACGGTGAAGAAGCCGATCGAGGTGCCGGCCCAGGAGCTGGCCCGCCTCGACACGCTCTACGCCGCCGCCTCGGCGCTGGGCATGATCGACAACCTGCGCGGCGCCGACGTGCAGACGCGCCACCTGCGCACCGCGCTCGCCGTGGGCGAGGAGAAGCGGGTGGTGCGCGCGCTGGCCATCGACGTCGTCTACCGCGCCGCCGCCGGCGGCAAGCGCAACCTGGAGAAGGCGCAGACGTTGGCCCGCGACGTCGAGCTCAAGGCGCGCCGCACCGGCGACGCGGCGATCATCGCCATCAGCAAGCTCGCCGTCGGCGGCGCGCTGTTCTTCTCCGGCGACTACCGCCGCACCGCGCTCGCGTTCGAGGAGGCGGAGAAGCTGCTGGCGCCGCTGGTGGGGGTCGAGTGGGAGCGCACCACCGCGCGCTTCTTCCGCTGCTACTCGCGCATCGCCATGGGCGACTTCGCCGCCGCCGTGCGCGACGCCGAGGCGACGCTGGTCGATGCCGAGCGGCGCAACGATCTCTACGCGCGCGGCCTGTTCGGCACCTCGCCGGGCGTCTGGAGCTGCCTCATCCGCGACGACGTCGACGGCGCCGCCCACCGCGTCAGAAGCGGCCGCGAAGGGTGGCCCGACGAGCCGTTCCTCATGATCGCACTTCCTCGAGATGACCTCGGGCGCCGTCGTCGACCTCTATCGCGGCGACCCCCAGGCGGCCCTGGAGCGCCTCGACGCCGGGCTGGCCCGCTTTCGCAGCAGCGTCCTGTCGACGATGCCGTGGGTGATGGCCGAGTTCCGCCGCTACTACGTCGGCGCCGCGACCATGCTCGGCAAGCTCCCGCTCGCCCGCCGCTGGCTCACACCGCTCGGCAAGATCGACGCCGCCATCGTGCGTGGGTACCTCGCCGCCTACGAGGGCATCTTCGCGCTGCGCGCCGGCCGCAGCGACGAGGGCCAGCGCCGCCTGGTAGAGGCGATCCACCAGTTCGACGTCGCCGACACGCCGCAGCTGGCGACGGCGGCGAGGTTCCAGCTCGGCCGCGCGCTCGGCGGCGACGAAGGTGAGCGCATGACCGGCGAGGCGCAGGCCTGGATGGCTCAGGCGGGCGTCGCGCAGCCGGTGCGCATGATCGATCTGTTGCTGCCGCCGGTGTAAAAGGACGCATGCGAGCGATCGCCGAGATGGTGCAGCGCAACCCGTCGCTGCTGCTGGTGTTGCTGGTCGGGCTGCCGTCGCTGACCTGGGCGGCGGCCTACGCGCGGCGGCCGTCGCGGGCGCGGCGGCGCGTGGCGGTGGTGGCGCTGGCGGCGACCTGGCTGGTCGCGCTCGTCGCTACCTTTGGCGCGGCGCGCGCCGGCTCGCCGTGGTGGCCGCCGCTGGTGTGCGCGACAGTAATTGCGATCGTGTGGACGGTCGCGATCGCGGCGGCGCGGGGGAAGCGCTAGAGCGATCCCTTGTCCACGCGCGCGGGCGCGCCGTCGTCGCTCTCGGCGGCCTGGTCGCCGTCGAAGCGGACGCGCTGGGTGCCGCGCTTTTTCGGCGCCATCTTCGCCATCGCCGGATCGGGGTACAGGTAGACGAAGCTCCAGGCCCCGTGCTTGTCGCCGTGCAGCTGCACGCGATAGACGTGGCCCCCCGAGAAGCGCAGGGGGTCGAACTTGAGGGCGCGCCCGATGACGGCGACGGCGAGCGTGCGCGCGGGTGTGCCCGGCGTGACGTCGATGGCGTCGGCGGTGCTACCGTCGCCGGCGAGCTCGAGCCGCCAGCCGGCGCCCGCCGGCAGCGCGCGCAGCGCCAGCGCATGCTGCGACTTGTTGGCGACGCTGACGCGGACCGCCTCGACGTGCTTGGCCGGCAGCGGCTCGGCAGCGGCGATCGCGCACCACGAAGAGACGATTCCCAAGGCCAGTGCCCGCATGCTGCCCCCTTTGGCCGCCCCCGCAATACCACGAGCGGCGAGGCAAAAGCGAGCGCTTTGGCCTCAGGGGCAGGTCCAGCCGCCGATGGCGAGGTAGGCCTGGTTGAAGCAGACGTGCTGCATGGTCGTGGTGTTGGTGCAGCAGTCGGGGAGCTGCGGCGCGGGCGTCGAGGGCAGGCCGGCGGTGCAGTCGGCGTTGGTGTGGCAGGCGCGGTCCATCCCCGACTGTGTCCCCGTGTCGACCATCGGCTGGCAGGCGCTCGCCGAGGTCGTGCAGGTGACCCCCTGGACGGTGAAGCCGCTGCCGATGGTGATGCAGCACGGGTTGCCGCCGCAGTTCGCCGGGCCGTTGCACTGCGCTTCGAAGCCGCCGTCGCTGCACGAGGTGGCGCAGGTAGGCGTCATGCCGCTGACGCAGCACTTCTGTCCGCCCATGCAGATGCTGCTCCCACAGGAGAAGGCGTTGGCCAGGTCGACGGGTGGCAGCGCCAGGTCGGCGACGCTCCCGCCGCCGCCGCCGCCGCTGCCGCCGCCACCGGTGCCGCCGGTACCGCCGCCGCCGCCGCCAGGAGACGAGTTGCCACAGCCGACCATTGCCACGGCCACGACCGCGGCGACCAGGAGGTGCGAGAGCGCTCGAATCATGGTGCAGTTTGTAGCCTGGCCAACGGCTCCGAGGCCACGCGACCAGCCGCTCTCGTAGCTAATTTCCGCGAATCGTGGCATACACGCCGTCCATGCAGGCGCAGAACCTCGGCGACGTGCTGCGTCGTCGCAAGAAGGTGGTGCCGGCGGGCCTCTCGCCGGTGCCGCAGCTCTCGGGCGGCTTGCCCCTCATCGGACACTCGGTCGAGTTCGTGCGCTCCACGATCGAGCTGCTGGCGCGGGCGCAGCGCGAGGGGGGCGAGATCGCGGCCTTCACGGTGTTCAACCGCAAGATGGTCGCGGTCTTCGGCCCCGAGGCGCACGAGGCGGTGTTCCGCGCGCCCGACGCGGTGCTGTCGCCCTCCGAGGCGTACAAGATCATGACGCCGGTGTTCGGCAAGGACATCGTCTACGACGCGCCGCCCGAGAAGATGGCGCGAGCAGCTCAAGATGCTCCTGCCCGCGCTCAAGGACCGGCGCATGCGCACCTACGGCGAGGCCGTCGTCCTCGAGACCGAGGCCAACATCCGCGACTGGGGCGAGGCCGGGCGTGATCGACTTCGTCGATTTCTGCCGCGTGCTCACCAACTTCACCTCGTCGCCGCTGCCTGCTCGGGCAGGAGTTCCGCGAGGGCATGACCGAGGAGTTCGCGGCGGTCTATCACGACCTGGAACAGGGCGTGACGCCGCTGGCGTACATCAACGCGCACCTGCCGATCCCGTCGTTCAGCAAGCGCGACAAGGCGCGGGTGCGCATGGTCGAGATGATCAGCGGCGTCATCCGCGCGCGACGGCGCGACCGGCGGCAGGGCGAGGACTTCCTGCAGACGCTGATGGAGTCGCGCTACTCCGACGGGCGCGCGCTGACCGAGAACGAGATCACCGGCATGCTGCTGGCCGGCATGTTCGCCGGGCACCACACCTCGCTCGGTGACGACGGCGTGGACGCTGATCGAGCTGTTGCGCAATCGCGGCTATCTCGGGCGCGTGGTCGAGGAGATCGATGGGGTGTTCGGCGACGGCACGCCGGTGAGCCACGCGGCGCTGCGCGAGCTGACGGTGACGGAGAACGCGGTCAAGGAGGCGCTGCGCCTGCACCCGCCGCTGTTCATGCTGGTGCGCGTGGCGCAGCAGGACTTCACCTTCAAGAAGTGGTTCGTGCCCAAGGGGAGCTGGATCGTGATCTCCCCGACGGTGTCGCACCGCTGGAGTCGGTGTTCAAGAACGCGCGCGCGTTCGACCCCGACCGCTTCGCGCCGCCGCGCGAGGAGGACAAGCGCGACTTCGCCTACATCTCGTTCGGCGGCGGGCGGCACAAGTGCCTGGGCAACGCGTTCGCCATCCTGCAGATCAAGGCGATCCTGGCGCTGCTGCTCGGGCAGTACGAGTTCGAGCTGGCGGGCGACAAGATCGACTCCGACTTCCAGGGGCTGGTCGTCGGGCCGAAGGAGCCGTGCCGGGTGCGCTATCGCAAGCGCGCGCAGCCGTCGGTGACGATGAACGCGGCGGCGGAGCTGTCGAAGCTGGCCTCGCCCGAGGCGATGGCGGCGGCGGTCGAGCTGCACGGCGGCGCCTCGGCGCATGCCAACGGCAACGGCACCAACGGCAACGGCACCAACGGGCACGCCACGGCCAAGGCGCCGGCGAAGAAGCTCAAGATCACCCTCGATCGCGACCTCTGTCAGGGCCACGCCGTGTGCGTCGGCGAGGCGCCCGACCTGTTCCGCATCGGCGAGGACGGCAAGGTCGAGCTCGCGCTCGACGGCGAGCTGCCGCTGGGGCTCTACGCCAAGGCGCACGAGGCGGCGCAGTATTGCCCGACACGCACGATCAAGCTGCGCTACGAATAGGCGCAGGGTCGCGGTTCGACTCCCGGCGACGAGCCCGTCCGCGGCGCGCGCCTTGATTTCGGGGGGCGAAGCGCGCGAATGTGGCAGCGCATGAAGGAACGGCCCAAAGGTGGCGGTGTCGAGATCGACTCCACGATCACGGGCTCTGGTGCGACCTGGCGGAAGGGCGACGGGAGCAACGGTGGGCCCGCGATCGAGCCCGGCAACGTGGTGGCGCATCGCTACAAGATCGTCCGCCTGATCGCGCGCGGCGGCATGGGCGCCGTGTTCGAGGCCGAGGATCTGTCGTTGCAGCAGCGGGTCGCGGTCAAGACCATCCGCTCCGAGCGCGCCGCCGACGAGCGCGCCGTGGAGCGCTTCAGACAAGAGGCGCTGTTGGCGCGGCGGGTCACCCACCGCAACGTCTGCCGCGTGTTCGACGTGGGCTACGAAGCCAGCGAGATGTTCCTGACCATGGAGCTGCTCGACGGCGAGACCCTGGCGGCGCGCCTCAAGCGCACCGGCAAGATGGCGCCCGCCGAGGCGCTGGCCGTGGTCGAGCAGATGGTGGCGGGGCTGGCCGCCGCGCACGAGGCCGGCGTCGTCCACCGCGACTTCAAGTGCTCCAATGTGGTGTTGGCGGGCGAGCGCCTCGTCATCACCGACTTCGGCCTCGCCCACGACGCCACCTCCGAGATGCACGAGCGCTCGGCCGAGGGGTTCATCGGCAGCCCGTCTTACGTCGCACCCGAGCAGGTGGGCGGACGCCACGTGAGCTTCGCCAGCGACATCTATGCGCTCGGCGTCGTCATGTTCGAGATGGTGACCGGGCAGCTACCGTTTGCCGGCTCCACCCCGATGGCGACGGCCATGATGCGGCTCAACGAAGATCCACCGTCGCCCCGTTCGCTGGAGCCGCAGCTGCCGGAGGTGTGGGATGCGGCCATCTTGCGCTGCCTGCGGCGCGACGCCGCGGAGCGGTTCGGCACGGTCGGAGATGTGCTCCGCGCGCTCAAGGGCGAGCGCGTGGCGGGGACGCCACGGCGGCGGCGGCGCGGGCTGGCGATTACCGCCGGCCTGTTGGCGCTGGCGCTCGGCGCCGTCGGCGTCGCCGGCTGGCGCTGGGCCCGGCACGCGGCGCCGGCCAGCCCGGGCGACGAGCGGCGGATGATCGCGGTGCTCGATCTCGAGAACCCGGGCGGCAGCCCCGACGAAGCGTGGCGCGGTACCGCGTTCGCCGAGTCGCTGTCGGAGCAGCTGACCGGCAGCGAGCTTCTGCGCACCATGCCGCGCGAGCTCCTCGCCGAGCGCGGCATCGGCGGGGCCACCGGGCCGGAGTCGTTGACGCGGCTGCGGCAGAACGGCGCGCAGCTGGCGGTCGCGGGATCCTGATCGCCAGACCGGCGATACGCTCACCTTCCACGTGCGCGTCGTCGACACGCGCAGTGGACGGACGTTGGCCGAGGTCGAGGAGGCGGGGCCGCAATCGTCGCTGTTCGACGTGGCGGCGCGCACCGCCGCCCGCCTGCGCACCGCGCTCGGCGTGCCCGAGCTATCGCCGTCGCAGGCGCGCCTCACGCGCAGCGTGCTGCCCACGAATCCCGGGGCAGCCCGGCTGTACGCCGAGGGGCTGACGGCGCTCCGCCGCTTTCAGCCGGCGCCGGCGCAGCGCGCGTTCGACGCGGCGCTGGCGGTGGAGCCCGATCAGCCGATGGTGTACCTGGCGCTGGCCACGGCCTGGCACCAGCTGGAGTCCGAGCAGCGCGAGCGCGAGGCGGCGCGCCGCGCCTTCGAGCTGTCGGCGAATCTGCCGCGCGAGCAGCGACTCTCGATCGAAGCGGTCTACCGGGAGGCGCTCAAGGACTGGGCGGGCGCGGCCCGGATTCGACTGACGCTGGCGACCTTCTTTCCCGACAACCTCGAGTACGGGCTCGACCTCGCCGAGGCGCAGCGGCGCGCCGGACGCGGCGAGGACGCGCTGGCGACGCTGGCGCGCCTCCGGCGCCTGCCGCCGCCCGACGGTGACGATCCGCGGATCGACCTCGCCGAGGCGACCACCCGCGCGCACAAGGACACGAGCGGCGCCCTGGCCGCGGTGAAGCGCGCGATCGAGGGTGCGTCGCGCCGCGGTGCGGTTGGCGTGCTGGCAAACGCCCGCATCGTCGAGTGCAACGTGCAGAGCGCCGGCATGCACGTCGAGGCCGCGGATGCCGCCTGCCATCAGGCGATCAAGCTGTTCACCGCCGAGGGCAACCGCGCCGGCGTAGCGCAGGCGACGATGGCGTTGGCGCAGCTCTACACCACGGCCCGGCGCAGCGACAAGGCGCTCGCGTTCGAGCGCGATGCGCTGGCGATTTATCGCGAGATCGGCAGTCGCATGGGTGAGGTTCGCGCGCACACGCTGATGGCCATCGCCTTCAAGCGCGCCGGCGATATTTCCGCGGCCGCGAAGCTGTGGCGCGAGGCCGTCGACGTCTACCGCGGCGCGGACGAACCGCAGTTGATGATCAAGGCGATGGGCGATCTCGCCAGCGCGTTGACCGACCAGGGCCGCTTCGACGAGGCCATCCCCTACTACCGCGAGGTGATCCAGGGCGCGCACGAGCAGGAGATGTCGAGCACGGAGGCGAACGCGATGTCGAACCTCTCGATGACGCTCACGCGCCGCGGCGAGCTGGAGGAGGCGCGCCGCTTCGCCGACGCGGCGGTGGCGTTGTGGCGCAAGCTCGGCCAGGAGAACGACGTCACCTTCGGCCTCGACAGCGTCGAGCAGATCGCGGTGCGTCAGGGGCGCCTCGCCGATGCGCAGAAGGCGGACGAAGAGGCGCTGGCCACGCGCGAGAAGCTGGGGTGGATCGGCGGCCCGAGCCGGCAGAACCTCGCCGAGCTGGCGATGGAGCAAGGCAACCTGGCGCGGGCGGAGACGCTCGGGCGCAAGGCGGTGGAGGAGTTCCACGGCGCCAGGGAGCCCATCGGCGAGATGTATGCGCTCGACGTCCTCACGCGCGTGCTGGTCGAAAGGGGACGCTTGGCCGATGCGACCGCGACCGCGGCGCGCCAGAGCGAGCTGATGCGTCAGACCGGCGGCCACGCCACCATGATCGTCGGGACGCAGGCATTGGTCGAGGCGGCGCAGGGCCACGCGGCGGCGGCGGTGGCCGAGCTGCGGGCGGCCATCGCGGAGAACGATCGCGCGGGCGAGGTCGACTCCGCGCTCGATCAGCGCCAGGTGCTCGCCGAGGTGCTGGTGCGGCACGGCCCGCGGGCCGAGGCGAGTCGCGCAGTGGCGACGCTGCGGCGGGAGGCGGCGGCGCACGGGTATGGGCTGGTGGTGCGCCAGGCTGCCGCGCTCGAGCGCGAGCTGCACTGAGGAGTGGTGCGGACGGTTCGCCTCACTCGCTTCTGAGCGCCTGCATGGGATCGATGCGCGTGGCGCGGCGCGCCGGGATGACGACAGCGACGAGCGCCACGGCGGCGAGCGTCACGGCGACGGCGACGTAGGTGACGGCATCGCTCGACGACACACCCCACAGGAGCGACGCGGCCACCCGGCCCAGCGCCAGCGCCGCGACGGCGCCCAGGACGAGGCCGAGCGCCACCAGACCCATGCCCTCGCGCAGCACCATGGCCAGCACCTCGCCAGGGCGAGCGCCGAGCGCCATGCGGATGCCGAGCTCCTGCGTGCGCTGCGCGACGCCGTAGGCCATGACGCCGTAGATGCCGACGGCGGCGAGCAGCAGCGCCACGACGCCGAAGAGCAGCATCAGCGTGAGCGTGAAGCGTCGCTGCGCCAGCGAGCCGGCGACGAATTGGTCGAGCGGCTTGACGTCGAAGAGCGGCTGGGCCGGATCGATCTCGGCCATCGCCGCCCGCGCCGCGGCCGCCAGGGTCGCGGGCGGCTCGCGCGTGCGCAGGACCAGCGCCATCGAGGAGCTCCGGCGCGACTGCGGCAGCGGCCAGTACATCTCGGGCTGCGGCGGCTTGTCCAGACCGTAGCCGCGCACGTCGGCGATGACGCCGACGATCGTCGCCCACGGCGGATCTGAATCGCGCGAGTTGCGGACTCTCAGGTGCTTGCCGAGCCCGTCGCTGTTGCGGAAGTACTTGCGCACGAGCGACTCGTTGACGATGGCCACGTGCGGCGCCTTGCCATCGTCGCCGTCGACGAAGAAGCGTCCGCGATCGAGGTGCATTCCCATGGCCTCGAACCAGCCGGCCGTGACCTCGCGATTCTGGGCGTCGGGGCGATCGGCCGTATCGACGGGCACGTAGCCTTCGATCTGAAACAGCTGATCGGTGTCGTTGTCGTCGAGTGGGAGGATCGACGCGGCGCCGGCGGCGCTGACGCCCGGCAGCTGGCGCAGCCGCGCCGTGGCGCGCGTGAAGAAGCTGACGAAGCGATCCTGGTCGGCTTCGGTGACGATGCTGTCCGCGACCGGCAGCGACACGCGCAGCGTCAGCGCGCCCTCCGGCACGAACCCGGCGTCCACCTGGCGTAAGCGGATGAAGCTGCGTACCATCAGGCCGGCCCCGACGAGCAGCACCAGCGACAGCGCCAGCTCGGCCACCACCAGCGCCTTGCGCATGCGGCCGCGCCCCCTGGTGGTGCCGCGCGCGCCCTCCTTGAGCGAATCGTGAAGGTCGGGGCGCGACGCCGACAGCGCCGGCACCAGGCCGAAGGCGACGCCGGTCAGCACCGCGACTGCGGTCGTGAAGGCGAGCACGCGCGCGTCGAGCGCGATCTCGCCCGCGCGCGGCAGCGTCTCGGGCGCCAGCCGACGAGCAGGTCGATGCCCCAGGCCGCGAACAGGATGCCGAGCGCGCCGCCGATCCCCGACAGGAGCAGGCTCTCGGTCAGGAGCTGGCGCACCAGCCGCCCGCGGCCGGCGCCGAGGGCGGTGCGGACGGCCATCTCGCGCGTGCGTGTGGCGGCGCGCGCCAGCAGCAGGTTGGCGACGTTGGCGCACGCGATCAGAAGAACGAACATCACCGCGCCGAACAGCACATAGAGCGCGAGGCGCACGTTGCCGACCACCTCGTCACGGTAGGGGCGGGCGCGCGTGCCCCAGCCCGACGTCGAGGGATAGATGGCGGGCCAGGTCTGGGACAGCCGGCGACCGAACGCCTCGACGTCGGCGGCGACGTCTGCCGGCGACGCATCGGCGCGGCGACGCCCGAGCACGTTCAGGAAGTGGGCGCTGCGCACATCGGTCATGTCGAGGGTGGTCGACAGGGGCACCCAAACGTCGGTGTGCCGATCGAGCGAGAAGCCGCGCGGCAGGATGCCGACAATCTTGTAGTCGACGGTGTCGAGCCGCACGCTGCGCCCCACGGCGTCGGCGGTGCCGCCGAACTGCCGCTGCCACAAGCCGTAGTCGAGGAGGACCACGTGGTCGGTGCCCTTGCGCGTCTCGCCGGCCAGAAAATTGCGCCCCAGGATCGGCTGCACGCCGAGCGTCGGCAGCAGAGACGGCGAGGCCACGCGGACCAGCACGCGCTCGGGGGCGGCGCCGTTCTGCAGGTTGGCGTCCCCGTCGGCCCAGGCGCCGACGCCGACCAGCGTGCGCGTCTGCGCCGCCAGGTCTTTGAAGTCGGGATAGGAGAACGGCCCGTCGAACAGGGGGCTCGACTTCGAGCCGGCGTGGATCGCGTACAGCGCGCGGGAGTGCGGGTAGGGCAGCGGCCGCAACAGCACCCCGTCGACGACGCTGAAGATGGCGGTGTTGGCGCCGATCCCGAGCGCCAGCGCCAGCACCGCCGCGGCCGTCAGCCCGCTGCTGCGCCGCATCGTGCGCAGCGCGAACCGCAGGTCGGCGAAGAGCGCACCCATCACAGCCGCTCCGTCAGGCCTTCGGCGAGCACGCGCCCATCGCGCATGCGCACGATGCGGCGCCCGTGCGACGCGATCTGCTCGGAGTGGGTGACCTGCACGATGGTGGTGCCGGCGCGGTTGAGCTGGGCGAACAGCTTCATCACCTCGGCGCCCTGCTCGGTGTGCAGGTTCCCCGTCGGCTCGTCCGCCAGCAGCAGCGACGGGGAGGCGATGATCGCGCGGGCGACGGCGACGAGCTGCTGCTGCCCGCCCGAGAGCTGCGCCGGGTACAGGTCCTTCTTGCCCACGATGCCGAAGCGATCGAGCGCGTCGGCCACCCTGGCGCGCCGCTCGGCCGACGGCAGATCGCGGTACGACAGCGGCACCTCGAGGTTCTCGGCGACGGTGAGATCTTCGAGCAGGTGGAAGCGCTGAAAGACGATGCCGACGTGCTTGCGCCCGAGCGCGATGCGCTCCTTGGCGTTCATGCGGTGCACCGGCTCGTCGAAGAGGTGGAGCTCGCCCTGCCAGTCGTGGTCGAGCATGGCCAGGACCGCGAGCAGTGTCGACTTGCCGGCGCCCGACGGTCCCATGATGGTGACGAAGTCGCCCGCCCGCACCTCGAGGTCGACGGCGTCGAGCACGCGGCCCGAGCCGGGGAAGGTCCGCGTCACCTTGCGCAAGCGAATCATCGGCGCCTCCTCAATCGGCTCGCAGGGCGAGCATCGGATCGACACGGGCAAGCAGCGTCCTCGCTACGCCGCCGAGCGCGTCTCGTCGACGACGCGGCCGTCGAAAAGGTTGATGGTGCGCGTGGCGTGCTTGGCGTACTCGGGGTTGTGCGTGACCATGCAGATGGTCGCGCCCTGCTGGTGCAGCTCGGCGAGCAGCGCCATCACCGCGTCGCCGTTGCGCGAGTCGAGGTTGCCCGTCGGCTCGTCGGCGAGCAGGATGAGCGGATCGCCGGCGACGGCGCGCGCCACGGCGACGCGCTGCTGCTGGCCGCCGGACAGCTGGCTCGGCATGTGGCGCCGCCGGTGGGCCATGCCGACGCGCTCGAGCGCCGCCTCGACGCGGCGCTTGCGCTCCTCGGACGCCATGCCGCGATAGGTGAGCGGCAGCTCGACGTTCTCGTAGACGGTCAGATCGCCGATCAGGTTGAAGCTCTGGAAGATGAAGCCGATGTGCCGGTTGCGCAGCATCGCCCGCTCGCCCGCGGTCAAGCTGGCGACGGAGTCGGGTCCGAGCTGATAGCTCCCGCTCGTCGGTGAGTCGAGCAGGCCCAGGATCGACAGCAGCGTCGTCTTGCCCGATCCCGACGGCCCCTCCATCGCTACGTACTCGCCTTTGAGCACGTCGAGGTGCACGTCGGCCAGCGCGTGCGTCTCCACCTCGTCGGTGAAGAAGACCTTGCTCACGTCGCGCAGCCGAATCAGCGCTTCGATGTCCTTCTTGTCGTCCTCGGCCATGCTCTCTCCCATCAGCGCAAGCGAACGCGCTCGGCGCCGTCCCATTGCGTCATGTCGCTCAGGATCACGCGGTCGCCTTCGACGAGGCCGCTGCGTACTTCGATGGTGCGCACCGAGGCCTTGCCGAGCGCCACGTCGGTGCGTACCGCTTCGTCGCCGCCATCGACGAGCTTGAACAGGCCGACGGTGGCGCCGGGCTGGCCGAACGCCGGCCGCCCGACGTAGAGCACGTGGTCGAGCCGCTCGAGCTCGATGGTGCCCTCGACCGACAGATCGGGCCTGGCGCCCGCGGGCAGCGGGCCGTCGAACTGCACGTCGACCTTGACCGTCCCCGACACCGCCGCCGGATCGATGCGCGCCACCCTGCCCACGACGATGCCGTTGCGCGTGTCGACCGTCGCCTTCTGCCCCAGCTGCACGTCCTTGGCCTGCGTCTCGGGCACCCGCAGCTCCGCCTTCAGGTGATCGGGCTGCGCCACCTTCGCCACCACTGCGCCGACGGCGACCGACTGCCCCGGCTGCAGCGGCAGCTCCTGCAGCACCCCGGCGACGCCGGCGCGCACGTGCAGCGCCTCGACCTCCTTGTGGCGAAACTCCGCGATCGAGCGCAGCCGCTCGACCTGCTGCCGCTGCGCCTGCACCTGCGCCGCGATGCCCCGGGCGAGCGCGCCCAGCCGCTTCTCCTCGAACGCCTTGCGCCCCGACAGCGTCGCCGCCTTGTCGCGCGAGGTGGCCATCTCGAGGTCGGACAAAAAGCCCTTCTTCGCCAGCGCCTGGTCGGCCGCCGCCCGCCGCTGCGCCTCCTGGCCTTCGGACGCGAGCGAGGCGACGACCGACTCCTGCGCCAGGCGCTGATTGGTCAGCGACGCCTCGAGGTTGGTCAGCTCCGCCTGCGCCTGCGCCAGCTGCCGGTCGGCCTCGAGCGCCTGCAGCTCGACGTCGGGGTTGATGAGGTCGACCAGGATGGTGTCGGGCTGCACCTTGGTCCCGGGCAGCACGCGCACGCGATCGACGCGCGCCGGGGCCACCGCCGTGATCCAGCGGATCTCGACGGGGACCAGCGTCCCCTGCCCCTGCACCTCGCGCAGCATCGGCCCCCGTTTCACCTGATCGATCCACACCACCGCACGGTCGACCGTGGGCGCCGCCGCGCGCAGCCGCCGAAGCCCCAGGGTCAAGCCAATCAAACCCGCGGAGGCGATCAGCACGAGAATGAGGCGACGGCGACCGCGGCGCGGCGGCGTCCGACGAATGTCCATGGACCCGCCCAGTGGTGTCGCGCGGGGCAGATCTGGTTTCACGAAATCGGTCATTTCAGGACCACCTGGTAGCGATCGAGGATGTCGTCCGTGACCGCGCCCAGGGCGGCCACGGCCTTCAAGTAGTCGGTCCGCGCGCGCGCCTGGCGCAGCCGGGCCGTCGCCAGCTCCTCCTGGCGCCGCAACACGTCGAAGTTGGTGGCGCGGCCCACCTGGAAGCGCGCCCGCTCGGCCTCGAGATCGAGCGACGCGCTGTCGGTGGTGGGCCCGAGCACCTGCATGCGCCGCTCGGCAACGTCGATCTCCGACACCAGGCGTAGCACGGTCGTCTGGATCTGCACGGCGATGTCGTCGGCCGACAGCTTGGCCTTGTGCAGCAGCGCCTCCGCCGACTGGCGAGCGCCGCGCGCCGCGTGCCGCGGGATCGGCTCGGACAGGACGAGCGAGCCGATCACGCCGTACGCCTGAAACTTGCCGAGCTGCGTGAACGCCGTCGACATCTCGGTGGCGTTGCCCTGCGGCCCGCCGGCGAACGACAGGTCGAGCTGCGGCAGCATGCCGTTGTCGGTCACCTCCACGTCGACGGCGGCGGCGCGCGTGGTCGCCCAGGCGGCGGCGAGCTGCGGGTTGTGCTTGCGCGCGTCTTCGAGCACGTCGCCGACCGGTGGCAGCGGCTCGGTGGGCGCCTCCGTCTCGGTGGCGGCCAGCCGCGGCGCGCGCGCGTCGAGCGACAGGCCGACCAGCCGCTCCAGGTCGAGCGAGCGCTCGCGCGCCGCCTGCTCGGCGACGAGCGTATCCTCGTCGCGCAGCGCGATCGACACCAGCACCTCCGCCGACGCCGACGGCGGCTGCTTGCCCACCGCGATGTTGGCCTTGACGATCTCGAGCTGCTCGCGCGCCGACGCCGCCAGCGCCCGGCGAATCTCCAGATCCTCCTGCGCGTAGGCCAGCTCCCGATAGGCGCTGACCACGTCCCGCACCAGCACCGCCGCCGTCGCCGCGCGCAATAGGGTCGCCTGGTCGCGCAGCGCCGCCGCCTTGTACTTGAGCGCGCGCGCCGTGTGCACGCCCGCCCCACGCAGAAGCGAGTGCGAGATCACCAGCTGCAGCGAAGGCGCCCACACCGTCGACGCCGAGGGATCGAACCCGGTGCCGTCGGCGCGCTGCGTCTCGAACTCCGAGCGGGTCCACTCGGTCGACAGGCGCAAGCCGATCTTGCCGCCGGTTGGCAGCGGCTGCGTGAGCTGCACCGAGCCGAGCAGATCGTCGCTCGCGGTCGTCTGCACCGGCGTGCCGGCGACCAGCGGACGGCGGCTGTCGGTCCACTGCCCGAAGGCGTCGAGCGAGAGGTCGTCGAGCCCGCGCGCGGCGACCACCTGCCCCTTGGCGTAGTCGACGTCGGCCACGGCGGCACCGAGGGTCGGGTTGTGCGCCAGCGCCAGCGCCACGACCTCCTGCAGGCGCACCGCGCGCGGCGAGTCGCCGCCGGCCGGCGTGCCGAGCTCGGCGGCGTCGACACGCACGGTCGCCGCGGCCGCGGCAAGCACGAACAGAGCGATGCGCACACCAGTCACGCCGGAGTCCTACAGCGAGCGCCGTGCCATGCCCAAGCGCCTGAAATGAGACGACAGCGGGTCGCGCGCGTGACCGCTTGCGGGACTTTCAGTCCCAAATCCGGACAGGGGGCGGCCGGCGAAATCGCGTTCTAGCGCCGGCCCCGCGTATCCCGATATTGCCGCCCTCAAGGAGGATCACCCCATGGCAAATATCGTTCGTAGGTCCGAGGGCAGCATCGTACCGGGCGCCAGCGTCGTCGATCCGTTCGACGTCATGCGCGAGATGCTCAGCCTCGATCCGCTGCGCCACATCCTCGGCGGCGGGCTCGGCGGGTTGCAGCAGCTGCCGATGCAGACCTTCATGCCGCAGTTCGAGATCCGCGAGACCAACGACGCGTACCTCTTCAAGGCCGACCTGCCGGGCGTGTCGGAGGAGGACCTCGACATCACCATCACGCAGAACCGCCTGACCGTGCGCGGGCAGCGCGAGATGGAGAAGCGCGACGAGCACGATCGCTACTACGCGGTCGAGCGCAGCTACGGCAGCTTCACGCGCAGCTTCACGCTGCCGTCGGACATCGACGAGTCGCACGTCGAGGCCGAGCTGCGCAACGGCGTGCTCGCGCTGCGCATCCCGAAGGCGCCCGAGCAGCAGGCGAAGAAGGTGCAGGTCCGCGCCAGCGGCGGCGGTGGCGCCAAGGGCGCCAAGGCGACCAGCGCCTAACCCCAGGGTTCGCCTCGACTGACCTGCTGCGGACGATCCGCGCGGTCGCCTCGAGGACTACGTCCTCGCTCCCCCGGTCGAAATACCGACGGGTCTCATGATTCATCACATCTCGGCGCGAGCTCTCGAAACGTTCCGCTTTCAGACCCGCGTCGCATCGAGAGGGCGCCAAAGCGCCACGTCCGGCTCCGCGCGCACTGCCCCGCTCGGCTCAAACAGTTCTCGCCACCGGACCGCTGTGCTCGATTCCACCCCTTGCCTGTGCTGCGGAACTCGCCCAGCGGGGCAGTGCGCGCGGAGCCTCTGTGCTCGTCCAAAAAACCGGTACGGTCGCAGCGGGTGCAGCGGCTGCTCTCGACGACGCATGAGCTTCGGCAATCGTGCTTGGCGGAAGGTTCACACGAGCCCATAGAGCGGGCGGTCGTCGGAGCCGTCTTGCCCGTCCCGGCAAGACGGCTCCGACGGCCGCCGGCGGCCCCTCGGCGCCTACCGGCGACACTGACGCTGCTCGCTCAATCAAACGCGGAGATGTGATGAATGATGAGACCGACCGGTATTCCTCGGTCGGTCGCTCCGGTCGCATCCACGATCCGCCTCGCGCGGCTCGCCCTCGCCAAGCTCAACCGAAGCGAACCCTGGGGTTGGTCTAGCGACGCCTCATTCGCGCCACAGCGCCGCGCCCCAGTGGAAGCCGGCGCCGAGCGCAACGAAGCAGACCAGGTCGCCGCGCTTGATTCGTCCGGCGCGGCGGCACTCGTCGTACAGGATCGGGATCGTCGCCGCCGTGGTGTTGCCGTAGCGCTGGATGTTGTTGTAGACGCGCTCGTCGCTCAACCCGAGCACCTTCTGCACCGCCTCGTTGAGCCGCAGGTTCGCCTGGTGCGCGAGCAGCAGCGAGACGTCGTCGAGCGAGTGGCCGCTCTTGTCCAGCACCTCGTGCACCACCTCGGGCAGCTTCGCCACCGCCATGCGGAACACCCGCTGCCCGTCCATCTCCGGGATGTGCTTGCCCTGGCGGATCATCTCTTCGGTGATGTACGGGCGAAAGGCGAACCCCGAGGGCACGTACAGCTTCTCCGCGTACTGCCCGTCCGAGTGCAGCGCGACGTCGACGAGCCCGCGCGCCTCGTCGCTCCACTCCAGCACCAGCGCGCCGGCGCCGTCGCCGAAGAGCACGGTGCGATCGCGATAGCGCGTGTTGAAGGCGAACTCCTCGGCGCTCGGCCGCGCGCTCGAGGTGCCGAAGACGACGCCGTGGTCGCGCCAGGGCATGAAGCCCGAGTGCACCTCGGCGCCGACGAGCAAGAGGCGCCTGGCCACCTTGGTGCGCAAGAGCGCATCGGCGACCTGCAGGCCGTAGATGAAGCCGGTGCACTGCTGTCGGATGTCGAGCGTCGGCACCTTGCCGAGCCCGAGCTTGTCCTGCAGCAGCACGCCGGCGCCCGGAAAGTAGTAGTCGGGCGTCATGGTCGCGAACACGACGTAGTCGATGTCGTCCGGCCCGAGCTTGGCGTCGGCCAGCGCCGCCCGGGCGGCACGCACGCCCAGATCCGACGTGCTGGTGCCGTCCGCGACGTAGTAGCGCGTCGCGATGCCGGTGCGCTCGCGGATCCAATCATCGGAGGTGTCGCAGACGCGTGAGAGTGCTTCGTTCGTCACTTCATGCTCGCCGAGCGCCATGCCCGAGCCGAGCGCAATCGATCCCATGGCGACGGTTCTAGCGTCGTTAGTGGCGCCGGTCCACACCGCGCCGCGTCGGCAATTGACCGTTTGGTTTGACGATCCGGTTAGGGATGTGACGACTACGCGGCGTCTTCCGGCTTCTTGTTGAACAGCGCCTCGAGGATCGGCTTGTCGCCGGCGATGGCGGTGCGCTGCAGATAGAACGCGAGCCCGCGCAAGCTGCCGAGCTCCTCGCCGCCGCCCGCGCGTCCCGGCCCGCCGTGCACCAGCTGCGGCAGCACCGTGCCGGGCCCGACCGCGTGTCCCGCCATCTTCGACGAGCCGAGGAAGAGGCGCCCGTGGTACGGCGCGAGCCCGAGCGCCAGCTCGCCGAGCGAACGCCCGATCGTCGGAGTACACCGACGTGACCAGGCCGCCGCCGCCGCGCGCCACGAGCGCGATCGCAGCTTTCGCGTCGCCCGAGTACGGGATGAGCGTCGCCACCGGACCGAACACCTCGTGCTCGTGCACCGGCGGCGCCTGCTGCGCGTCGCGCACCTGCAGCAGCACCGGCGACACGAAGAAGCCCTTGCCCCTGGGCACGCCGACCGGCTCGACGCTGCCGTCGCCGCCGAAGACGCCGTCGGCCTCTTGCGCGAGCCGCGCGATCCCGGCGCGCACGTCGTCGAGCTGCTGCCGCGTCGCCAGCGGCCCCATGCCGACGTCCTCGCGCGCCGGATCGCCCACCTTGATCGCGGCCAGCCGCTCGCCGAGATCGTCGCGCACGGCGTCGACCATGTCGGCGGGCACGAGCACGCGGCGGATGGCGGTGCACTTCTGGCCGGTCTTCTGCGTCATGTCGCGCAGCACGTCGGCGACGAACAGCGCGTAGCCCTCCGAGTCGCGCGCCAGGTCGGGCCCGAGCACCGCCGCGTTCAAGCTGTCGGCCTCGACGTTGACGCGCACCGAGTGCGCGACCACGTCGCTTCTGCCCGCGCAGCAGCTGCGCCGGTGTCCGACGAGCCGGTGAACGCGAGCACGTCCTGCCCGTCGAGGTGGGCGAGAAGATCGCCCGCGCGACCGGCGACGAACGACAGCGCGCCGTCGGGCAGCAGCTTCGCCTCGACGACCAGCTCCATCATCCGCGCGCGCGACCAGCGCCGTCGCTGTCGCCGGCTTGGTGATGACCGGCATGCCGGCGAGCAGCGCCACGCCGCCTTCTCCACCATGCCCCAGGCCGGGAAGTTGAACGCGTTGATGTGCACCGCGACGCCCTGGCGCGGCACCGCGACGTGCTGGCCGACGAAGCGCGCCGAGCGCGTCAGCTGCGCCGCCTCGCCGTCGACGAGGAACTTCGCCTCGCCGAGCGCGATGCCGAGCTCGGCGTAGGCGGCGAGCGTGCCCGAGGCGCCGTCGATGTCGAACTTGGCGTCGCCGCGGGTGTTGCCGCCGTTGGCGATCGCGAGCGCGATCAGCTCGTCGCGGTGCGCGTGGATCAGCTTCGAGAGCGCCTTGAGCAGCTGCCCGCGCTCGGCGAAGGTCAGCGCGCGCAGCGCCTCGCCGCCACGGGTGCGTGCGTGTGTGACGGCGCGGCTCCAGTCGACCGGCCCGCCGGCGATCTCCGCCACTGGCTCTTCGGTCGCTGGATTCACCAGCGTTTGCGCTTTGCCACCACCCTCGGCCCACGCCCCCCCGAGGTAGCTTCGGATCGTTTTCATGCGCGGGAGTCTAGCCGACAAAACGGCGCCTGTGTTACAGTAGAGAGCGCTCTACGACCTTCCACCAGGCATATGGGGGCACCATGAACGGCAACGGTGACTCGGGGGAACGCGGCACGGGTTGGCTCGGCTACGCGCTGCAAGAGGGCATCAAGCACGGTCTGACCGATGCGCGCGAAATGCTCGCACACGCGACGCCCGAGGTGCTCGTCGCGCAGCTGCCGCGCGATCTGACGACGCAGCTCATCTCGGGCGCGCTCAAGACCGGGCGCCTGACGCCCGAGAGCGTGCTCGAGGTGGCGCCGCCGACGGTGCTCGCCGAGCATCTGGAGTCGAGCGTCGTCTGGAGCTGCCTGCGCGACGCCGCCGAGGCGGCCAACCTCACCACCGTCGGCGGCACCGCGTCGGCGGCGGGCAAGCGCTGGATGGGCGACATCCTCGGTCGCGCCATCGCCGATGGGCTGGCGACGGCGGACGACGTGGTCAAGCACGTGCCGCCGAGCGAGTGGGTCAAGGACGCACCGCCGGCCGTGCTCGCCGAGATGCTGGCCCACGGCCTGTCCAAGGGCGTGCTCGATCCCAAGCTCGCTCTCGAGCACCTCACGCCCGAGGTGATGGCGGAGCACCTGTCGCCGCCGCTGGTGTGGAAGTGCATCGCCGACGCCGCGCAGCGCTCGTTCGGCCTCGGCGACGCGGCCGCGCAGGCGTCGGAGACGCTGGAGAAGGCGGCGGCGTCGATGTCCGCGGCCAAGCTGGAGGCGATGGTGGTGCGCGGAAGCCCGATCGTCTCCCGTCCGATGAGCGACTCCGATTCGTGGGAGCCGAACGCGATCTCCGACGACGAAGTGCTCGAGGAGACCACCTCCGAGCAGCTCCCGCCGCCCGAGCCGCCGATGGCCGCCAGCTCGTCGAAGAAGAAGCCGGCCGCGCCGCCGGTCAGCGCCGCCGCCAAGCGCTGAGTCAACTCCCCGCCGCGGTTGCGGCGGGATCCCTCGCCCGTGCAGCTTCTCCGCGTCGGCCGCTCCTTTGGGCCGGCTGCCCATCCGCGCCAAAGCACACCGCAAACCGCCCTGAGGCTGCTGATCCCGGCGTCGGCTTCCGACCGCGGCCTCGCGCTCGCACGTCACAGTGCGTCACGAAGAAAAGGCTTTGAAGTGACTCAAGCGTGAGTTACGGTGGCGCCACCGTCGAGGAGGGCGCCATGTCGCGTCACGTTTCAACGCTGTCCTGCTTGCTCGCTACCCTCGCGTTCCCGTCGCTGAGCCGGGCGCTCACGCAGCCGAACGGCACGTCGATTCCCTCCGCGCCCGGCTGCGCATCGGGACAGCCGACCGGTCTCGGCGCGGTCTTCGCCTGCCAGTGCACGACGGCCGGCGTCTGCAACATCGGCGCGCCCTGTCCCGGCGGCTCCACCACCTGCGACGACGGCAAGCACGGCACCTGCGAGACGACGATGTGGCACGCCGTCAACGACAACGGCTGCATTCCGTCGATGCTCTCGGGCCTCGATCCCGTCGGCCGACGCGCAGACGACGCCCGAGACCTTCCACCCAACCTGCGCGCTCACCTTCACCGTCGTCAGCCGCGGCGGCGCGCGCTTCAACAGCGTCTTCGGCTGGTACAACGTCACCGGCAGCGCGCCGGCGGCCGGCGATCTGCACGTCATGCTCGACTGCAACACGCAACCGGGCGCTTCGGTCCTGCTCGACGTGCGCAACGACCCCGCCTACAAGGGCGGCGACATCGGCTTCTTCCTCGTCACTCCCGAGGACCACGCCACCCAGGGCAGCTGCGCCGGCGGCGACTGCTGCGCGACCGTGCCCCGCTTCGCGGCCGGTGTCGGCTACGCCTACTACTCGCAGCGCGCCTTCAACCCCGACGGCGGCGGTGCCAGCCCCGTACATCCACCTTCTGACCTACCTGAGCCAGCATCGCGCAGCGGAAGTTCTACTTCGCCTGGGAGGACACCTACCAGACCACCAGCGCTGACTTCACGAACCCGGTGATGAGCGTCAGCGGCGTCGAGTGCGGCGGCGCCGGCCAGGCCTGCGCCACCGGCGGCATGGGCATCTGCGCCACCGGCGTCACCAGCTGCGACAGCGGCACGCTGCGCTGCGCGCCGCTCGGCGCCGGCGAGCCCGAGCGCTGCGACGGCCTCGACAACGACTGCAACGGCGTCGTCGACGACGGCGCCACCTGCGACAACCCGCAGGAGATCTGCGTCAACGGCGAGTGCGTGCCGCGCTGCACGCTGGGGCAGGAGTTCGGCTGCACCGAGGACACGCAGTGCGATCAGCAGGCCGGCGTGTGCATCGATCCGAAGTGCAAGGGCATCACCTGCCCGCCCGACCAGATCTGCCGCGCCGGCGTGTGCGGCGGCGCCTGCGACGGCATCGTCTGCCCGCACGGCATCACCTGCCGCGACGGCGCCTGTGTCGATCCGTGCGCGGGCAAGAGCGTGCGCCGGCGGGCCAGGTCTGCGTGGGCGGCCTCTGCCTGCCCGGCTGCAACGCCTGCGGCGGCGTCACCTGCTCGGCGCCGCTTTCGTGCGACGCGGGGACCGGCGCGTGCGTCGATCCGTCCTGCCCGAACGGCTGCCCGCGCCGGGCAGTATTGCGACGCCGGCTCGTGCAAGGACGCCTGCGACGGCGCGGTCTGCCCGCCCAAGCACCAGTGCGTGATGGGGCAGTGCGTGCCCTCGTCGACGCCCAACGGCACCGGCGGCGGCGACGGCACCGGCGGCGGCGGCAGCGGCGGGGCGGACGGCGGCGTCGGCGGCAACGGCGCCACCGGCGCCGGCGGCTGCGGCTGCGCGGAGCCGGCGCGCCCGCGCGGCGGCACCTCGGGCGCGTTCTTCGTCGCCATCCTCTTCGGTCTGGGCGCGCGGCGGTTACGTCATATGATGTAGCGGTGACCGGAGGCCGCCTCGCCGCGCTGCGCTCGCGCGACTTCCGTCTGCTCTTCTTCGGCCAGCTCGTCTCGCTCACCGGCTCGCAGATGCAGACGGTGGCGGTGCCGTATCAGATCTACAAGCTGACCGGCTCGTCGCTGGCGCTCGGCCTGATCGGCCTGTTCCGGGTCATCCCCATCGTCCTGTTCGCGCTCGGCGGCGGCGTCATCGCCGACGCGCTCGATCGCCGGCGCCTGATGTTCATCTCGCAGTCGCTGATGGCGGCGTGCTCGCTGACGCTGGCGTGGACCACGCACGCCGGCCACTGCACGCCCGCCGTGCTCTATGCCGTCATCGCCGTCGGCGGCGCGGCGCTGTCGCTCGACTCGCCGGCGCGCCAGTCGCTGATCCCGCTGCTGGTGCCGCGCGCGGACCTGGCCAACGCGCTCAGCCTCCACGCCATGGCCTGGGAGATCGCCGCCATCGCCGGCCCGTCGCTGGCGGGCCTGCTCATCGCCTGGCGCGGCGTCTTCCCCGTCTACGTCATCGACGCCGCGTCCTTCGCCGCGGTCATCGGCGCGCTGTTGGCCATGCGCCACCGCGCGCCGCCGCGCGTGTCGGCCAACATCAGCGTCCGCGCCGCGCTCGACGGGCTGCGCTTCATCCTGCGCACGCCGCTCATCCTCTCGACCATGGTCCTCGACGCCGTCGCCACCTTCTTCGCCGGCTCGCTCCTCTTGCTGCCGGTGTATGCCGATCGCATCCTCGCCGTCGGGCCGCGCGGCCTCGGCCTGCTCTACGCGGCGCAGCCCGTCGGTGCCGCGCTCGCCGCCGCCACGCTGGCAGCGCGCCCGACGATCCATCGCCAGGGCGCCGCCGTCCTGTGGTCGATCGCGATCTACGGCGCGGCCGTGGCGGCGTTCGGCGTCTCGCCCTGGCTGCCGCTGTCGCTGGCGCTGCTCGCCGTCTCCGGCGCCGCCGACACCGTCAGCATGGTGGTGCGCCAGACGCTGCGCCAGCTGCTTACGCCCGACGAGCTGCGCGGCCGCATGACCTCGGTCAACATGATCTTCTTCGTCGGCGGCCCGCAGCTGGGCGAGTTCGAAGCGGGCGTCGTCGCGCGTGCCGCCGGCCCGCGCTTCTCGGTGACCTCGGGCGGGCTGGCCTGCGTGCTGGCCGCGATCGCCACCGCGCTGGTCGTCCCGTCGCTGCGCAAGCTGACCGCGGTCGACTACGGAATCGACTCCGGCGCCCGATCGTAGCGCGCCGCGATGAAGCAGCGGATCGCGTTCATGTCGACCGCCTCGCCCTGCCAGCGCCAGCCCCACGCGATCGCCGCCACCCGGTGCGGCATCGCGCTGTCGGGCACGACGAGCAGCCGCTGCTCGTTGAACTGGTCGGGCGGGGTCGACTGCCACAGCGCCGTCAGCCCCGCGATCACGTCGTCGCAGCCGTCGGGGCAGTTGTAGGCGAGCACGATGCCGCCGTGCTCGAGGTTGTGCACCCAGCGCTCGCGCGGCAGCCCGCCGGGGTAGGGCTGCCACGGCTCTTGCCACATCGGCCAGTGCGGCCCCGACGCCGGCGGGTTGGCGCTGTACTGGACCGGCGTCGGCTCGGGGACGTGCGTCGCCGGCTCCCTGGGCGGTGCGTCGACGCCGGGCCCGCAGTCGAGCGCGCACGGCGGACCGTCGCTGCACGCGCTGCCGCCGCTGCCGCCGCCGCACGCCGTCGCGGCGACGACGAGGACGCTAGCGAGCCAGCGAGCCGACATAGTTACGCGCGGTGTCGGGCAGGATCACCACGACGCGCGCGCCCTGCGGCAGCTGGGGCGCTTGCTGCAAGGCGCCGGCGAGCGCCGCCCCCGCCGAGCCCCCGACGAGGATTCCCTCTTCGCGCGCCAGCCGCTGCATCGCCGCGCGCGCGGCGCCGTCCTTGACCTGGACCTCGGCGGCGAGCTCGGGACACATGAACGACGCCGGCGGACCTTCGGGCGCGATGCCCTCGAGCTTCGACTCGCCGCCGTCGTCCCCGACGGGAATCACGCGCACCAGGTGCAGCTCCGGATTGGCCTCGCGCAGCGCGCGTCCGACGCCGGCGAGCGTGCCGCCGGTGCCGCAGGCGGCCACCAGCACGTCGACGCGGCCGTCGAGATCCGTCCAAGATCTCCCGCGCCGTCGTCAGGCTGTGCGACTCGGGATTGTCCGGGTTGTGGAACTGATCGGGGCGGAACGCGCGTCGCTCGCGCGCCATCGCCTCGGCGACCTCGACGTAGTCCTCGTCGGGCGCGCACTCGCGGATCTCGGCGCCGAGCGCGCGCACCACCGCCAGCTTGTCGGGCGAGGTGCCGTTCGGCACCACCACGATCGAGTGATAGCCGCGCACCGCCGCCACCATCGACAGCCCGACGCCGGTGTTGCCCGCCGACGCCTCGACGATGGTGCCGCCCGGGCGGAGCAGGCCGCGCCGCTCCGCCATGTCGCACAGGTGGAGCGCCAGCCGATCCTTGGCCGACCCGCCCGGATTGCACGCCTCCACCTTTCCGTACAGCTCGACCGGCAGGCTCGCGGCCGATGCGCGACAGGCGCACCAGCGGCGTATGCCCGATTGCGTCGAGAATCGACGAGAAAACTGCCACGCTCGCCCATCGTTGCGCAGCCGTCGCAGAAGCGCAAGTGCGGCGAGTGTGGCGTCTTTGCGCGGCTGCCCGCGCCCGCGCGACCATCACGCCTCACGGCGTTTCGCGCGGTAACGGCGATTCGCGGACTTGGGTCGCCCGGCGGCAAGGCACGCTGTCTGCAAGAGCGCTCGGCCGCTTGGTGCAACAGCACCACACTCAAGGAGAAAACAAATGAAGAAGATCCTGCTTGGTCTCGACGCCGCTCTCGCTCTCTGCGCGTTCACGACGCCGGCTCACGCCGAGGGCGACGCCGCTGGCGGCGACAAGCCGGCCGATGCGCCCGCGAAGAAGAGCAAGAAGAGCAAGAAGAGCAAGAAGGCCGAGAAGGCCGACGAAGGCGACGCCGGCCGGCGACGACGCCGCCAAGAAGTAACTCGTCTTCTTCCGAGTCGTTTTTGAGAAGCCCCCGGGCGGCGACGTCCGGGGGTTTTCGTTTTCCGGAGGGCGCTAGTTGCCGAGGCGCCCGAACATGATGCTGACGATGATGAGGGCGACGCCGGCGAGGCGCAGGGCGATGTTCCCGTGGGCGCCGAGCACGTGGTTCCACCGCGGCAGCCCGTAGCTGAGCACGAGCGCGAACAGCAGCAGCGCCACGCCCAGGCCCGACGACAAGCGCGCCGCGAGCCGGAAGCGCGCCTCGTCGCTGCCGAGGAAGTGACGCTCGGGGCGCGCGCGCGGTGACGCGCACGCGCTTCTTGCGCTTCTTGCGGCTCATGGCAGCATCACGCATCAACTGATACACCATTCGCGCGGTCGCGCCCCAGATGCGGTGCTGCTGCCAGCGATACTCGTGCATCTCGTAGCTGACGCCGAGGAAGCTGCGCGTGCCGTTGGCGACGTAGCGCGCCGGATCGGCGAGCGACGCCAGCTCGGCGGCGAAGACGCTGGCGACCTCGGCCGGATTGGGCGTCATCGACAGCGGCCCGCGCAGGCGCGCCACCACCGGCGTGATGACGAAGCGGGTCGGCGTCGGCACGTCGTCGAGCAGGCCGAGCACCTCGACCGCCGCCGGCTCGATGCCCGAGCTCCTCGGCGGTCTCGCGCACGGCGGTGGCGGCGTTGTCGGCGTCCTCGGCGTCCTGCTTGCCGCCGGGGAAGGCGATCTGGCCGGCGTGCGTCGACAGATCGTGGCGCCGCTCGGTGAACAGCAGCCGATCGGGCTGCCCCGGCTCGGTCACGATCGGCACCAGCACCGCCGCCGGCGCGAAGCCGTCGATGGCGACGCGCGCGCGCGGCCGCGCGCTCAGGCGCGCGCGGAGGAGGTCCGGGTCGAATGGCACGCCAGGAATCATGACTCCGGAAAGATCTTCCCGGGATTCAAAAGATCATCCGGATCGAAGACCCGCTTGAGCTCGCCGCTGGATCCGCAAGAGCGGCGGCGCCTGCTCCCACGGCACGTACTTCATCTTCAACAGGCCGACGCCGTGCTCGCCGGCGAGCGTGCCGCCGAGGTCGAGCGTGGCGCGCATGATGGCGTCGACCGCCTGCGTGCGCGCGCGCCGGGATCTCCTCGTCGTCGACGAGCAGGTTGACGTGCAGGTTGCCGTCGCCGGCGTGGCCGTAGGTGGCGATGGGCACGCCGCGCGTCGCGCGGCGATGGCGTCGATGCGCCGCAGCATCTCGGCGATCGCGCCGCGCGGCACGCACGACGTCCTCGGTGACCTTGTGGCGGTGCAGCTCCTTGAGCGTCGGGTTGGCGCGCCGCCGCGTCTCCCACAGATCGCGGCGCTCGCGCTCGTTCTGCGCCACGAGCACGTCGACGCGCGCCGGCCGCCTCGCACGCCTGCGCGCAGCGCAACAGCGCCGGCTCGAGCCCTTCGGGATCGCCGTCGACCTCGCACAGCAGCATCGCGCCGGCGTCGTCGGGGAGCGGTAGCGGCGTGCGGCCGCGCAGGTGCTCGATCGTCGGCGCGATCGAGCAGCTCGAGCGCGCGCGGCCGGGAGCCCGGTGGATGAGCGCGGGTCACCGCCACGCCGGCGGCGATCGGATCGGGGAACACGGCGAGCAGCGTCGCACCGCCGGCGGCTTCGGCAGGAGCTTGAGCGTCAGCTCGGTGATGACGCCGAACGTGCCCTCGCTGCCGACGAACGCCGCGCGTCAGGTCGTAGCCGGTGACGCCCTTCGCGTGCGCCGGCCGCAGCGCAGCACCTCGCCGCCCATCAGCACGCACCTCGAGGCCGAGCACGTACTCGCGCGTGACGCCGTACTTGAACGCGCGCGGTCCGCCGGCGTTCTCGGCGACGTTGCCGCCGATCGAGCACGAGCGCGAGCGACGCCGGATCGGGCGGGTAGAACAGGCCCTGCGCCTCGACGGCGCTCTGCAGATCGCCGGTGATCACGCCGGGCTCGACGACGGCGACGCAGATCGTCGGCGTCGATCTCGCGGATCTTGGTCATCCGCTCGGTCGACAGCACGATGCCGCCGCGCGACCGGCAGCGCGCCGCCGGTCATGCCGCGTGCCGGCGCCGCGCGGCGTGACCGGCACGCGGTGCTCGCGCGGCCAGGCGCAGCACCGCTGCGACCTCGTCGCGCGACTCGGCGAGCACCGCGCACTCGGGCGGGTAGCGGCCGAGGCCGCGATTCGTCGCGAGCGAAGCGCTCGAGGCGCTCCTCGTCCCGGACGATCTCGTGCGGAGCCGAGCTCGCGCGACAGCAGCTCGTAGACGTCTAGCCGATCACGTCAGACGCTGAAGCGACGAGCCGCAGCCGCAGGTCGACTTCACGTTCGGGTTGTTGAACTTGAAGCCGGCGCCCTGCAGGCCCTCGACGTAGTCGACCTCGGTGCCGACCAGGTACATGCAGGCTCATCTGGTCGACGACGAGCTTGACGCCGTGCGAGTCGAACGTGCGATCGCATCTCGGTGACCTGGTCGAAGTACAGGTCGTACGAGAAGCCCGAGCAGCCGCCGCCGACCACGCGCAGGCGCAGCCCGTAGCCGGCCTCGATGTTCTCCGCCGCCTGGATCTCCTTGACCTTCTCCGCCGCCTTCTCCGTCAGCCCGAGCATCGGCTCTTCGTCGGTGCCCTGGGTCGTCGGCTGCTGAACCTGAGTGTCCATCAAATCTCTCCTTTTACTGACTCGTTTGCCGCGTTTACCGCTTGTCGACCCTTCGTCCACAGGCGCTTGAGCCAGCCGCGCTCCTCTTCCATCTTCTTCTGGATCGCGAGCAGGCCCTCGATGAGCGCCTCGGGCCGCGGTGGACAGCCGGGGACGTAGACGTCGACGGGAACCACCTGGTCGATGCCTTTTAGCACCGAATACGAGAGCTGAAACAGTCCGCCGCAATTCGAGCAGCTGCCCATCGACAGCACGTACTTCGGCTCGGCCATCTGGTCGTACAGCGTCTTGATGCGCGAGGCCATCTTGTAGGTGACGGTGCCGGCGACGATCATCAGGTCGGCCTGACGCGGCGTCGCGCGCGGCGCCGAGCCGAAGCGCTCGAGATCGCCGCGCGGCCCGCCCGTCTGCATCAGCTCGATGGCGCAGCAGGCGGTACCGAAGAGCAGATACCAGGTCGAGTTCTTCCGTCCCCAGTTGAGGAGATCCTCGACTCGGGTCAGAAGTACGCCGCCTGTATCGCCTGTCGCCATCAAATCCTGCTAAATGCCTGAGAGTACCAGCTCCCAGTATTCGTTTCGCGAGCCCAACTGTCAAGGAGTGTGGTACAAGGATTTTGCGTGGGGAAACCGCTATTTATTTGGAAAAAGAGCTGTTCGACCTGTCGCAAGGCGCGCTCGTTTTTGACCCAGGTGGCCGGGCAGGAGGCGTTCGAGGAGCGGGAGCTCAACAGCCGGCCCATGACCACCGAGGAGCTGGACTTGCTAATCGGGCAGCACGATTACAAGTTGTTCCTCAACTCGCGGAACGAGCTCTATCGGGTGCGCAAGATGAAGGACCATCCGCCGACCCGCGCAGAAGCGGTGAAGCTGATGGCCTATCGAGCCGAATCTCATCAAGCGGCCGCTGCTCGTGCGCGGGCAGCGGGTGGTGTACGGCTTCGACGAGGACGGCTTTCGCAACCTGATGGCGAAAGGCCCCAGACCCTGAGCGAGCGAACGGAGCTACGATGAACTTCCAGCAGTACTTGAAGCAGGTGAAGTCGGAGATCCGCGAGGTCTCCGTCGACGAAGTGAGCGCCGAGGCGCCGCCCGTGCTGATCGACGTGCGCGAGGGCGAGGAATACAACGACGGCTACATCCCGGGCGCGACCTGGATTCCGCGCGGCAAGCTGGAGCTGCGCATCGAGGACGCGGTGCCCAACCGCGACGCCGACGTGGTGCTCTACTGCGCGGGCGGCAATCGCTCGGCGCTGGCGCGCCAAGTCGCTGCGCGAGCTCGGCTACACGCGCGTCTCGTCGATGGCGGGCGGCTACAGCGCCTGGAAGCGGGCCGGCCTGCCGACGACCAGAAGCCGTTCATCTTCACGCAGGAGCAGAAGTCGCGCTACGCGCGCCACCTGATGCTGCCGGAGGTCGGCGAAGCGGGGCAGGCCAAGCTGCTCAACGCCAAGGTGCTGCTGCTCGGCGCCGGCGGGCTGGGCGCGCCGGTCGGGCTCTACCTGGCGGCGGCGGGCGTGGGCACGCATCGGCATCGTCGACGACGACGTGGTCGACGAGTCGAACCTGCAGCGGCAGGTGATCCACTCGACCAAGCGCGTCGGCATGCCCAAGGTCGAGTCGGCCAAGCAGACGATCAACGAGCTCAACCCCGACGTCAAGGTGCGCACGCATCAGCTGCGGCTGACGTCGGAGAACGTGCTCGACGTCATCAAGGACTACGATCTCATCGTCGACGGCACCGACAACTTCCAGACCCGCTACCTGCTCAACGACGCGTCGCTGATCCTGAAGAAGCCGGTGGTGAACGCGTCGATCTTCCAGTTCGAGGGGCAGGTCACGGTGTTCAAGCCGTTCGAGGGGCCGTGCTACCGCTGCCTGTATCCGGAGCCGCCGCCGCCGGGGATGGCGCCGTCGTGCAACGAGGCGGGCGTGCTCGGCGTGCTTGCCGGGCGTCATCGGCCTCGTGCAGGCGACCGAGGCGGTCAAGCTGATCCTCGGCATCGGCAAGCCGCTCATCGGGCGCCTCCTGCAGTACGACGCGCTCAACATGAAGTTCCGCGAGTTCAAGCTGCCGCGCGATCCCAAGTGCGTGGTCTGCTCGGAGCCCGGCAAGAAGATCGAGCTCATCGACTACGAAGCGTTCTGCAGCCTCGCCCGGTAATGCTGCTGGTCGGCGCGCCGGCGCCGGAGATCGCGCGGCTGCGCGCGGCGCTGCGCGCCCTGGCTCGCGACGACGCCGAGGGGTTCGACGCGCTCTTCGCGCCGGCGGCGCCCCACCTGGTCGTCCGCGGCCTGGCGCCGGCGCTGGCCGCCGAGCTGCGCGCCTTCGGGCTCGTCAGCGGCGACGACGACGGGCTCGAGGGGCAGCATCGCATTCGCCGGGTGCGCTCCGAGTCGACCGGCGGCGGGGCCAGCGGCGACGACGATCGGTTTTACGTGCTCGAGCTCGGCGGCACCCACCACCTGTTCTGGCTCGGCGCCGGCGCCTTGTACAACGCGGACCTCGACACCCTCTCGGCGCTGGTCGGCGCCGCCGCTGCCGACGGTGAGAGCCCGCCCCTGCCCGAGCGCATCATCGACCGCGGCGCGCGCCGCCTGGCGGCGCTCCTCTTGTAGATCCGATCGCGCCCCAGCCTCGTACTTGTTCGAGAAACCAGTATGCTGCTACCGTCTGGTGTCGCGGGAGGACGGTGGGTCAGCTTGTTTGACAAGGGTGATGTGAGGCTGGTTACCGGGGCCGCGGCCGGTGATCGGGATTGTCTGGCGGCGTTGTACGACCGCTACGCGGCGACGCTCCTGGCCATCGGCCGTCGCATCCTCGGCGACCGGCGCGAGGCGGAGGATCTGTTGCACGACGTGTTCATCGAGGTCTGGCGCCAGGCGGGCGACTACGACGAAGGGCGCGGCAGCGTCCGGGCGTGGCTGCTCATGCGCATGCGCAGCCGGGCGCTCGATCGACGCAAGGCGGCGGTATTCTCCAGGCGCGCCGATCTGCCGGCGCCCGATTCCATCGCCGCAGCGCTCGGCGACGCACATGGCGGCGAAGACCCGGCGCTGGGGCCCGATCGCCAGGCGGTCCGGCGCGCGCTGGCGCAGCTTCCCGCCGAGCAGCGCCAGGTGCTCGAGCTGGGCTACTTCGAGGGGCTGTCGTCTTCGGAGATCGCCGAGCGCGTATCGGCGCCGATCGGCACCGTCAAGTCGCGCGTCGCCGCGGCGCTGATCAAGCTGCGCGCCGCCGTCGAGGTGGCTCGATGAGCCGGCAGGTGCAACCATGACCTCGCCGCACATCGACGATCGCATCGCGGAGCTCCTGCTCGGCGACGTCAGCGACGGCGAGCGCGAGGCGCTCGAATCGCACCTGTCCGCCTGCGCGCGCTGCAATCGCGAGCTGATGCAGGCCGCCGAGGCCTTCGCCGCCCTGGCGCTGGCGCTGCCGGCCGATCCGCCGCCGCCCGCCCTGCGCGCCCGCCTCCTCGACGAGGCCAGGCCACCGCGCCTGAGCGCGATGCTCGACAAGGTCGCCGCGCTGTTCGACGTCACGCGCGAGCGGGCCCGGGCGCTGCTGCATCGGATCGACGATCCGGCGGCGTGGCTCGACGGTCCGGTGCCGCACTCGTGGCTCATGATGTTCGAGAGCTGCGGGCCCAAGGTGGCCGGCGCCTTCTGCGGCCTGGTCAAGATGGGGCCGAGCGTGCGCTGGCCGGCCCATCGCCACCTCGGGCGCGAGTACATGCTGGTGCTCGAGGGCGGCTTCCGCCAGCACGACGGTGTCGAGGTCCACCCGGGCGATCTGCACGTCATGGAGGAGGGGAGCGCCCACGGCTTCACCATCTTCGAAGACGAGGCCTGCATCGCGGCGGCGGTCGTCTTCGGCGGCGTGGCCTTCGACGATCCCTCGGTGAAGCTCGGAGACCTGACGAAATAGTGCTATGATCCTGGCGTGATTGGAGTCGGCGCCACCGTCGGGAACTACCAGGTCCTGCAGAAGATCGGCTCCGGCGCGATGGGCAACGTGTTCCTCGCCCACCATCCGGTCATCGGCAAACGGGTCGCGCTCAAGGTGATCCATCCGGAGCTGGCGTCGAACGAGGAGATGATCGCGCGCTTCTTCAACGAGGCGCGCGCCGTCACCCAGATCGGGCAC
The DNA here is from genome assembly GCA_963816965.1 of uncultured delta proteobacterium. Classification (GTDB taxonomy): domain Bacteria; phylum Myxococcota_A; class Polyangia; order Palsa-1104; family Palsa-1104; genus JAQBQH01. Next base: position 453,441 of record CAWFMP010000003.1, on the reverse strand, counting down.
GAGAACATCGTCGACGTGCAGGACTTCGGGCAGACGCCCGACGGCGACAGCTTCATCGTCATGGAGCTGCTCGAGGGCTTCTCGCTCGGCGACAAGCTCAAGCACGAGGGCGCGCTCTCGATCCCGCGCGCCACCCACATCGCGCTCCAGCTCGCCGACGGGCTGGCGGCGGCGCACGCGCGCGGCATCATTCATCGCGATCTCAAGCCCGACAACATCTTCCTCATCCCGCGCGGCGGCGATCCCGACTTCGTCAAGATCCTCGACTTCGGCCTGGCCAAGCTGTCGGGTCCGTCGCAGGCGATGTCGCATCAGACCAAGACCGGCTCGCTGCTCGGCACGCCCCACTACATGGCGCCCGAGCAGGCGGAGAACGTGAAGAAGGTCGACAACCGGGCCGATGTCTACTCGCTCGGCTGCATCTTGTTCCAGATGCTGACCGGGCGCGTGCCGTTCCCCGGCGAGGGCTTCGGCGAGGTGCTGGTGCGCCACGTGCGCGAGCCGCCGCCGCTGCCGTCGCGGCTCAACCCGGCGGTGCCGCCGGCGCTCGAGAAGATCGTGCTGCACGCGCTCGCCAAGAAGCCGGAGTTTCGCTTCGCCTCCATGGACGAGTTCCGCAGCGCGCTGCGCGATCCGGAGCGCTTCTCGCAAACGCTCGACGGGCAGGGCGGGATCAAGCTGACGCCCGACGGAGGCATGGAGGCGGTCGGCCTGGCCGGCATGGGACCGCCGCCGGCCGCGCCGCCGCCACCCGCGGTGCGTGCCGTACCGTCGGGGCCGCGGGTGTCGAACGAAGCGCCGACGATGCTGGCGCAGCCTGCGCCCGACCCGGCGGCGATCGCGCGCGCGCAGGCCGAAGCGCACAAGGCGCGCCACGAGGCGACCACCGCGCCGACGGCGCGCCGACCCGATCCGGAGCGCGTGGTGCAGCCGCGGCCGGCCAAGAACACCGTCGCCGAGGCGGTGCGACCGCGCAAGAAGGGTCGGGCCCCGCTGTGGGGCGCGGTCATCGCGCTGGCGGCGATCGCCGGCGCGGGCGGCTGGTACTTCATCGCCGTGGCGCGCGGCAGCGTGGCGCTGACGGTGACCAGCGATCCGGCGGGCGCCGCGGTCTACGACGGCGAGCGGCTGGTCGGCGCCACGCCGATCGTCCTCAAGGTCTCGCGGGCGGGCGAGCCGCACACCATCGCCGTCAAGAAGGACGGCTACCTGACGGCGCTGCGCGTGTTCGGCGGTCGAAAGGATCAGGCGATGGCGCTGCGATTGTCGCCAAAGCCCGTCGAGGAGGCGCAAGAGGCGCCGCCGCTGCCCCCGCCGCTGCCCAAGCCCGTGCAGGTTGCCGAGAAGCCGCCGAAGGTCGAGCCGCCGGCCGCCGCGCCGCTCAAGGTGCAGGTGCCGCGGAAACATCACGCGCGCCCGAAGAAGGAGGACACGCTGATTCTCACGCCATCCTTCTAATTTTGTGGCAAATTCCCCGCCGTGTTGACGGCCGCAAGCATGCAAAAGCAGAAGCTCGAATTGGGACTCCCCGGCTACTCGTACGCCGACCTGTACGACCCCGCCAAGCTGCGCGCGCTCTTCGAGGCGTGGCACGCGGAGCTGCACGCCGCGGACGCGGCGCTCGGCGCGCGCTACGACGCCTATCGCGCCAACGAGGGCGCGGATCTCGGCCCGCAGGCGCTCTCGGAGCTGCTGGTGGAGCTGGCCCCGTCGGTGTCGCGCTTCGTGGCGCGGCTGTTCCGCGTCGAGGACGAGTGGGACGAGCTGCGCCGCCGCACCGAGGACGAGCTGCACGTGTTCCGCTTCAAGGACGAGTTCGTCAAGCGGCGCGCGCTCAAGCGCAAGCCCGACGAGTGCACGCGCGCCGGCGGCGACAAGGTGCTCGAGGGGCTCGGCCTGCTCGGCGAGTCGCGCCGACGACGAGCGCAAGGTGGCGCTGGCCATCGTCAGCCTGCTCGACAAAGAGGCGGAGCTGAAGAAGGGCCCGGCCGACCATCCGGAGCTGCTGGCGCTCAAGAACGACCTGGGCGCGCTCGAGCAGTGGATCGTGTGCCGCAAGGGCGAGCTGGGCAAGAAGTGGCTGTCGTACAAGTTCGCGCACGCCGACGCCCGACGCGCTCAACCTGGTCGAGCTGCGCCGCCCGTCGCAGGTGATGCCGCGAGATGATCGTCGGCCCCGAGGAGCATCGGCGCGGCGCGACGGCTTCGAGCTCACCGACCGCGCGCATGACGCCGCGCGAGGTGCTGAGCGAGGTCGACTACTGCGTCTACTGCCACGAGCGCGACAAGGACTCCTGCTCGCAAGGGCCTGCGCGACAAGGACGGGCGCGGTCAAGCCGAACCCGCTCGGCATCCCGCTCGACGGCTGCCCGCTCGACGAGAAGATCTCCGAGATGCACGCTGCGCAAGCGCGACGGCGACGCGATCGGCGCGCTGGCGCTGGTCATGCATCGACAACCCGATGTGCCCGGGCACCGGCCACCGCATCTGCAACGACTGCATGAAGGCGTGCATCTACCAGAAGCAGGAGCCGGTCAACATCCCGCAGATCGAGACCGGCGTGCTCACCGACGTGCTCGAGCTGCCGTGGGGCGTCGAGATCTACGGCCTGCTGACGCGCTGGAATCCGCTCAACGTGCGGCGGCCGTACGCGCTGCCCTACAACGGCAAGAACGTGCTGGTCGTCGGCCTGGGGCCGGCGGGCTACACGCTGGCGCACTACCTGCTCAACGAAGGCTTCGGCGTCGTCGGCATCGACGGCCTGAAGATCGAGCCGCTGCCGGCGCGAGCTGCGTCGGCGCCGAGCGGCGCGTGCCGCCGCGCCCGATCCGCGACTGGGCGAGATCTGTCGGCCCGCTCGACGAGCGCGTGCTCGACGGGCTTCGGCGGCGTCTCCGAGTACGGCATCACCGTGCGCTGGGACAAGAACTTCCTCGACGCTGCTGCACCTGACGCTGGCGCGGCGCGACGAAGTTCCGCGCTCTACGGCGGCGTGCGCTTCGGCGGCACGCTCGACGCATCGACGACGCGTGGGCGCTGCGGCTTCGATCACGTCGCCATCGCCGCGGGCGCGGGCAGGCCGACGATCATCGACATGAAGAACAACCTGATCCGCGGCGTCCGCAAGGCGAGCGACTTCCTGATGGCGCTGCAGCTCACCGGCGCGTTCAAGCGCGACGTCGCTGGCGAACCTGCAGGTGCGGCTGCCGGCGGTCGTCATCGGCGGCGGCCTGACCGGCGATCGACACCGCGACCGAGCTGCTGGCGTACTACCCGTGCAGGTCGAGAAGACGCTCGAGCGCTACGAGACGCTCGTGCGCGGAGCTCGGCGAGCGCAGCGTGCTGCGGCGACGTTCGACGCCGAGGAGCCGAGCATCGCTCGACGAGTTCCTGCGCGCACGGCCGCGCGGTGCGCGGCCGAGCGCGGCGCGCGCGCGCAGGCGCGGCGAGGCGCCCGACTTCGTGCGCGCTGGTCGGCGCGTGGGGCGGCGTGACGCATCGCCTACCGCAAGCGGCTGCAGCGACTCGCCGGCCTACCGCCTGAACCACGAGGAGGTCGATCAAGGCGCTCGAGGAGGGCATCGCGCTTCGTCGAGAGCATGAGCCCGATCGAGGCCGTGCCCGACGAGCGCGGCGCGCGTGCGAGGCGATGACGCTTCGAGCGGCATGACGAGGCGACGGCAAGTGGCGGACACCGGCGAGGTCGTCGAGCTGCCGGCGCGCACCGTGCTGCGTGGCCGCCGGCACGACGCCCAACGTCACCTACGAGAAGGAGCGCCCGGGCACGTTCGAGCTCGACGCGCGAAGGACGTTCTTCGCAGCCGCATCGCGCGTCGAGCGCGACGGCGACGGCGCGTTCCACCTCGAGCCCGGACCCGCGACGGGCTTCTTCACCTCGTACGAGCAGCGACGGCCGGTTCGTCAGCTACTACGGCGACAACCATCCGCGCTACGCCGGCAACGTCGTCAAGGCGATGGCGTCGGCGAAGGACGGCTATCCGCACGTCGTCGCGGCTGTTCGCGCGCGAGCTGGCGGCGCTCGACGCCGGCGGAGCAGGCCGAGCGCGACGCGCGCGTGGGCGCGCTGGTCGCGGCGCCTCGACGACGAGCTGCGCGCCGCGGTCGTCGACGTCGATCCGCCTGACGCCGACATCGTCGAAGTCGATCGTGCAGCGCGCCGGTGGCGGCGCGGCACTTCCAGCCCGGGCAGTTCTATCGCCTGCAGAACTACGAGGCGGACAGCGCCGAGCGCGTCGACGGCACGCGGCTGACGATGGAGGGGATCGCGCTCACCGGCGCCTGGGTCGACCCGGAGCGCGGGCCTGCTCTCGCTCATCGTGCTCGAGATGGGCGGCTCGATCGCGGCTGTGCGCCGCGCTCGAGCCGGGCGAGCCGGTCGTCGTGATGGGGCCGACCGGCACGCCGACCGAGATTCCCGACAGGCGAGACGGTGCTGCTCGCCGGCGGCGGCCTCGGCAACGCCGTGCTCTTCTCGATCGCGCAGGCGCTGCGCGAGGCGGCGGCAACCGCGTCATCTACTTCGCCGGCTACAAGCAAGGCCGAGGACCTCTTCAAGCGCGAGGAGATCGAGGCGGCCACCGACCAGGTGATCTGGAGCGACGGACGCGGGCGCGCGCGATCGCGCCGCGGCGGCCGCAGGACCGCGCACTTCCGCGGCAACATCGTGCAGGCGATGGTCGCGTACGCCGACGGCGAGCTCGGCGCCGCGCTCGTGCCGCTGCACGACGGTCGACCGCATCATCGCCATCGGCTCGGACCGCATGATGGCGGCGGTGCAAGGCGGCGCGGCACGGCGTGCTCGCGCCGTACCTGCAAGCCCGACCACGTCGGCATCGGCAGCATCAACTCGCCGATGCAGTGCATGATGAAGGAAGTCTGCGCGCAGTGCCTGCAGAAGCACGTCGACCCGGCGACCGGCAAGGAGACGATCGTCTTCTCCTGCTTCAACCAGGACCAGGAGCTGGACCGCGTCGACTTCGCCAACCTGGCCGCGCGCCTGCGCAGAACACCGTGCAGGAGAAGCTGACCAACCTGTGGCTCGATAAGGTCCTCGCCGACGCCAAGCTCCCGCGCGTCTAGTACCACCTGGTCATTTCCCGGACCGAGCGTCGACGAGCGAGGAGCCCGGGATGCGAGGAGCGAAGAGCGAAGCTATCCGGAGATAACTGAGCGAGGAGCGACGCGCAGACCGGCCCGCAGCCGTCGGCGCGACGGGAGGGAAGTGACCAGGTGGTACTAGCTACGGTCGCAGCTCCGGGGCATCTCGCGGCGTACGTCCTCGCTCTCTCGGTCACGGGCCGGAGCCCGCTCCCTCGGTCGCGGCGGGCGTGCGCCGCGATCTGCCTCCCGGAGCTGCGACCTCGCGCGGCCGCTCCCTGCCGATCAGAGCGAAGCGAGCATTTTCGCCGGCAGGCGCCGGGTCGCTTCGCGATAGGTCAGCCCGCTCATCTCGGCGCGGTGGGCGACGACGAAGTCGTGCACCAGCTCCGGGCGCCGCTTCGAGGTCTCGCGCAGCACCCAGCCGATCGCCTTGCGAATGAAGAATTCCTTCTCTCCGAGCATCGGCACCGCCAGCGCCGCGAAGAGCGCGAAGTCGCCCTCACCGGCGCGCAGGGTGTCGAGCTGCGCCAGGAGCGCCGTGCGTCGCACCCAGAAGTCGTCGTCGCGCGCCCATGCGCGCAACAGCCCGCCCGGCCTCCCCGACAGCACGTGCGGCACGATCTTCGTCCCAATCCAGTCGACGTGCGCCCAGCACGCCGACCGGCGCACCAGCCCGATCAGCCAGGCACCATCCTCGACCCCGACGAGCTTGCGCTTGCGCTCGAGCACCCCGATGGCCGCCGAGCGCAGATCGAACCAGTCCGTGGCGTAGAGCCCGTCGACGACGGCAACGAGCGCGTCATGGTCGAGCGGCTGCACCCGGCAGAGCTCGGCACACGCCCCCCGCACCGTCTTCGCGTCGACCCCGTGAAACTTCAGCGCGCTCTTCATATACGCGCGCTCGTACCGGGCCCGCTCGGCGCTCCCTGCGGCCGCGAACCGCCTGCGAAAAAACTCCACCGCCATCACGCCGCCAGAGCCTACACCCAGACCTTCGCCGACCGACCCGGGATGAGCGCCAAGAGTCCTCCGTACCCCTACCGACCTAGCGAGGGCTGTGTAGCGGCGGGTGACCGCACATTCGTCTTTCCGCCTGCGCGCAGGCGGAGCGCCGCACCTTCGCATCCCCGGACCGAGCGCAGCCGAGCACAGCCGGAAAGACGAATGTGCGGGCAGGACCCGCCGCCTATCGCACCCGAGCGCCGCTCCGCACGCGGCGTGTCTTCAGGCGCGCAGCCGCTGCGGCTCGAACTCGGGCAGCGCCCGCCGCAGCTTCAGCTTCAGCCGATCCTCGATCTGCCGCACCCTCTCCCGCGACAGGTTCAGGTGGCGCCCGATCTCCGCCAGCGTCTCCTGCTCGTCGCACAACAGGCGCCGCGCCAGGATGTAGCGCTCGCGCGACGACAGCGTGCGCGAGATGCCGCTCAAGCGATCGCGCACGATCGAGTCGCGCTGCATACGCTCGAAGCGATCCTCCTGCCCCTCGCCGCGCTCGTCGGCGAGCCGATCGAGCTGCGTCTCGGCCCCCTCCTTCCACGCCGCCGCGTCGAGCGACGAGTCCTTCGACTCCAGGCGCCCGGTCATGTCGCGGATGCGCTCCACCGAGGTGCCGAACTTCGCCGCCAGCCGCTCCTCGACGGCGCTGGGCGTCCCGTCGGCGCCGAGCGCGGTGGTGATGCGCGCGCGTTCCCGCGCCATGCGGAAGAACAGCTTGGACTGCAGCGGCCCCGTGCCGACGCCGACCATCGACCACTGCTTGAGGACGTGCGCGAGGATGAAGGCACGGATCCAATACGCGGCGTAGGTCATGAAGCGCAGGTTGCGCGCCGGATCGAACCGCCGCACCGCTTCGCACAGCCCGATGTTGCCCTCTTCGACGAGATCGCTGACGCGCAGCCCGTAGCCGCGGTACTGCATCGCGATCTTGACCACGAAGCGGAGATTGGCGCGCACCAGCGTGTCGGCTGCCTCACGATCATTACGGCGGCGCCAGCGACGGGCCAGCCGCAGCTCTTCTTGCCGTTCGAGCGGCTCGAACTGCTGGATGCTGGCGAGATAGGTGGAAAACCCGGCGTCCTCCTCGAGCGGGCGGCCCATGGTCGTGGCCTCCTTCCGCCCGTTGGATGATGTCGCCGTGGGGTTCGTTTCGCGCGTGTGCGGAAAATTCTCGCTATGGCTTCTTCGCGTACACACCGACGCGCAGCGCGCCGCCGCCTCTCTGCACTTTCGCGTGCAGGTGATACGCGCCGGGAACGGCGGCGCACCAGCCCATCACCGACTCGGCGCTCTTCGCCTCGTTGCCGGTGACCCGCCGGCCCGCCGGATCCCACAAAAACTGCGAGAGGAGCTGCACGCCGGCCCCGCCGGTGGCGATGAACGTGTAGCAGCGGCCCGCCTCGAGCGGCACCAGCCAGTCGTTCCTCCGGCCCTTGTCGCTCCCGCCGGCCAAAAAGTCGCCGACGCGGCGCGCGCCCGGCACCAGCGACTGTGCCGCGGCCTCGATGTGCCTGTCGAGCGCGTCGCTGCCCGACGGCGGGTCGGCGCCGCCGGCCGCGCCCGCCTTGGCGTAGGCCTGCACCGCGACCTCGCCGCTGCCGCGCTTGACCGTCGCGTCGAGCTTGAAGGCGCCTGGCCGCTTGGCGCAGTGCTGCACCAACGGCGTGGGATCGAAGCCGAGGTCGGTAGCGACGCGCTTGCCGTTCGGGTCGTGGAGCGCGAGGTCGAGATCGCGGACGCCCTGGCCACCGACGCCGAGGATGATGTAGCAGCGGCCGGGCTCCATCGTCACATACCCGGTGATCGACTGACGGCTGCTGAGGTAGCCGCCGATTGGCGTGCCCACGGGCTCGCTGCCCGGCGCCTTTTTCGCCGCCCGCTGCGCGAGCTGGCTGCGCAGCAGGCTCGATATCTCCGCTCGCGCCGTCGCTGCGAATGCGCTCGTGCAGACGAGCACCATCGTCCAGCGCTTCATCTTCCCTCCGTCGACGGGGCGACCTTGCCAAAAACAGTTACGGGCTGCACTCTGGAGACGTGCTCCTCCTTCTTTATATAGGCGCGGCGCTGGTGCTCGGCGGCGGCGCCTTCATGCTGGTGCGGCGGCGCAAGCTCAGCGACGCGCGGCTGCGCGAGGAGGCGCTGTCGGCCGAGGTGGCGGCGATCTCGGCGATCGCGCGCGCCGAGGCTGCCGCCACCGTCAGCTCCGCCTCGGCCGAAGCCAGGGAGAAGCTGCTCGACGCGCGACGGGCGTCACAAGACGAAGCGCACAAGCTCGAGCGCGAGCTGCAGCGCCGCGAGGACGAGCTGGCGCGCCGCGAGATCACCTTCAGCGCCGCGGAGACGCGCGTGATCGCACGCGCCGCCGCCGTCGCCGAGCGCGAGCAGGGGCTCAAGGCGTTCGAGGCGACGCGCCGCCAGCACGACGACGAGCGCAAGCGCGTCGAGGGCGACGTGGTGCGCCGTCTCGAGCAGATCGCGGGCGAGGCGCGCGGCGACCTGCGCGAGCGCCTGATCGGCGAATGGGTCACCGACGCCAAGGCGCGCGCGGCCGACGAGCTGCGCCGCATCGACCAGGGGCTCGCCGACGCCGAGCATGGTCGCGAGGCCAAGCGCGTGATGGGCATCGCCATCCAGCGCTACCAGGGGCACTACCTGACCGAGCGCCTGCTATCGAACCTGCCGCTCGTGCCCGGCCTCGGCGCGCGCCTCACGCCCGATCTGCCCGCGATCGAGGAGGTGGCCAACATCAAGCTGACGCTCGCCGACGATCAGTCGAGCGTGCGCCTCGAAGGGCAGGATTCATTCGGCCGCGAGATCGCGCGCCGCTACATCCGCAAGCTCGAGAAGCACGGGACCGTCAAGGGCAAGGGCGACGCCAAGTCCGCCGTCGAGAAGATCAAGGAGGACCTGGAGCGCGAGGTGGTCGAGCTCGGCCGCCGCGCCTTCAAGGAGCTCGAGATTCCGCGCGCGCACCCCGACATCGTCAAGCTGGTCGGGCGGCTCAACTACCGCACCAGCTACACGCAGAACCAGTGGAAGCACGCCGTCGAGGCGGCCTTCCTCTGCGGCATGATGGCCGCCGAGCTCGGGCTCGACGTCAAGCTCGCCCGCCGCGCCGCGCTGATGCACGACATCGGCAAGGCGCTCACCCACGAGCATCGACGGCTCGCACGCCGTCATCGGCGCCGACTACGCGCGCCGCCTCGGCGAGGCCGAGCTGGTCGCCAACGCCATCGGCGCCCACCACGCCGACGAGCCGTGCAACTCGGTCTACGCGTACCTCGTCGCCGCCGCCGACGCCATGAGCGGCGCGCGGCCGGGCGCGCGCCGCGAGCAGACCGACAACTACGTCGCAGAAGCTCGAGGACCTGGAGCGCATCGGCGGCAGCTTCGCCGGCGTCGAGCGCGCCTTCGCCGTGCAGGGCGGGCGCGAGGTGCGCATCTACGTGCAGGAGGAGCGCGTCGACGACGAGCGCGCGGTGGCGCTGTCGAGCGAGATCGCGCACAGCATCTCGCGAGGAGATGACCTTCCCCGGCCAGATCAAGGTCACCGTGATCCGCGAGCTGCGCGCCGTCGAAGTCGCGGGGTAGATGCTTCGGTACCTGGTGCGAGCGGCGCTCGGGTCGCTCCTGGTCGCCGGCTGCGGTGACGGCGCGGCGCCCGCGGGGGACCTGGCGGTCCCGCTCGACCTGGCGCCGCCAGCCGACCTGGTCATGCTCGCGCCCGAGTGCGACGTCTTCACCGACAGCGGCTGCCCGGCAGGCGACAAGTGCACCGTCGGCACGCAAAACGGCACACCGCGCGATCTCTGCTTCGCCGTCGCCGCCAATCCCGTCGGCGAAGGCGTCGCCTGCGTCGCCGTCAGCGATGGCAGCGGGCGGGCCGGCGACAACTGCGCGCCCGGGCTCATCTGCGTCGACTACCCGGGCGACGGGCGGCACTGCCGTCGCCCATGCTACGTCCGCGGCCAGTGCGCCGCCGGCCAGGCGTGCGTCCTACCGACCGCGACGTCGACGCAGCGCATGGGCGAGGGCGGCATCGAGCTGTTGAGCGCCTGCGCCGTCGACGACGGCTGCGATCCGGTGGCGCAGACCGTGTGCACGGGCGGCAGCCACTGCTGGCTCTCGCCTCCCGATGACGTCGGCCGTGTCGGCCTCTGCCTCGTGAACCTGGCCGCCGGCATGAGCGGGGCCTCGTGCCTGGCGCAAGCGGAGTGCGCCCCCGGCTTCCGCTGCGATGGCTTCCTGTTCTGCCGCCGCTATTGTTACTTCGATTTGCCCGACGGCGGCACCGCCGCGGGGGCCGGCACCTGTCCGACCGGCGAAGGCTTGTGCGATCGTTTCAGCTTCTCCGGTCCCATCTACGGAATCTGCGGAGCCGAATAAATGCGAGCTGTCGTCCTGAGAAGCCACGGTGGTCCCGAAGTGCTGACGCTCGAGGAGCTGCCCGAGCCGCACGCCGGCCCGGGCGAGGTGCGCGTGCGCGTCGCCGCGGTCGCGGTCAACCACCTCGACCTGTGGGTGCGCAAGGGGCTGCCGCACTTGAAGCTCGAGTATCCGTTCCGCCTCGGCGCCGACGTCGCCGGCACCGTCGACGAGGTGGGGCCGGGCGTGCGCGGCGTCGCCGCCGGCGACGAGATCGTGGTCAACCCCGGGCAGTCGTGCGGCCGCTGCCGCGAGTGCCTGTCGGGCCGCGACAACCTGTGCCGCCACTATCGCCTCATGGGCGAGGACATCTCGGGCGGCTACTGCGAGCAGCTGGTCGTGCCGGCGCAGAATGTCGTGCCCAAGCCGAAGTCGCTGCCGTTCGTCGACGCGCGCGGCGCTGCCGACGACGTTTCTGACCGCGTGGCAGATGCTGACCGAGCAAGGCGCCGGTCAAGCCCGGCGACGACGTGCTGGTCATGGCGGCCGGCTCCGGCGTCGGCGTGGCCGCCGTGCAGATCGCCAAGCTCCACGGCGCGCGCGTCATCGCCACCGCCTCGAGCGACGACAAGCTGGCGCGCGCCCGCGCGCTCGGCGCCGACGAGACCATCAACCACGCGTCGCAGGATCTGGTCGCCGAGGTCAAGCGGCTGACCGGCAAGCGCGGCGTCGACATCGTCTTCGAGCACGTGGGCGCCGAGGTGTGGCCCAAGCTCATCCTGGCCGCCGCGCGCGGTGGGCGCATCGTCACCTGCGGCGCTACCAGCGGCTGGGACGCGCGCACCGACCTTCGTCACGTCTTCTTCCGCCAGCTCGAGATCCTGGGCTCGACCATGGGCCCCAAAGGCGACCTTTTCCCGCTGCTCGACCTCGCTGGCGCCGGTCGTCTCCGGCCGTGGTCGACCGAACCTTGCCCCTGGCCGAGGCCCAGGCGGCGCATCGCCTGCTGCAAGATCGCGCAATATTTGGAAAAATCGTGCTCGCTCCTTAGACGTTGACACGCCGGCGCGCCTGCACTAACTAATACTCGTACGTAAGGGTGAGAGTTGGGCACGCGCGAATCACATACGGTCGTCAAGCTGGAGCCGCCGCTCCGCGTCGGTGAGCTGGCGAAGCGTACGGGTAAGACCGTGCGAGCGCTGCATCTCTACGAGGAGCTGGGCCTGCTCAAGCCGGTGCATCGCTCCAAGGGGGGCTTCCGGCTCTATTGCGCCCTCGGCGGTCAAGCGCGTCGAGTGGATCGGCAAGCTCCAGGACGCGGGCTTCTCGCTGCACGATCTCCAGGATCTGCTGCAGCGGCGTGAGCGAGCAGTCGGGCGTCGCCGCCCTGGCGATGGAGCGGGTGCGCCAGATCTTCGCCGACCGGCTGCGCGAGACGCGCGATCAGATCAGCCGCTTGACCCAGCTCGAGCGCGATCTCGAGGCCAGCCTGTCGTACCTCGAGGGCTGCCGCTCCTGCGCGCCCCAGGAGCATCAGCTCCAGGAGTGCCCGTCCTGCAACCACAATGGCCACGAGGAGGGCGCGCAGCCGCTCCTGGTCGCCGGAATTCACCGAGGGTAACGAGAATGTCGGTCAAGCTTCCGATCTTCATGGACAACCACGCGACCACGCCGGTCGATCCGCGCGTGCTCGAGGCGATGCTGCCGTACTTCACGCGAGGACTTCGGCAACGCGCGCCAGCCGCAGCCACGTCTTCGGCTGGACGGCCGAGGAGGCGGTCGAGCTACGCGCGCGAGCAGGTCGCGCGCGCTCATCGGCGCGAGCGGCAAGGAGATCGTCTTCACCTCGGGCGCGACCGAGTCCGACAACCTCGCGCTCAAGGGCGTCGCCGAGTTCTACAAGGAGCAAGGGCAACCACATCATCACCGGCGCAGACCGAGCACAAGGCCGTGCTCGACACCTGCAAGCGCCTCGAGAAGCGAGGGCTTCGAGGTCACCTACCTCGCCGGTCGACAAGGACGGCCTGCGTCGACGCCCGAGACGGTCGCCGACGGCGATCGACCGACAAGACGATCCTCGTCGTCGATCATGCTCGCCAACAACGAGATCGGCACGGTGCAGCCCGATCGAGGAGATCGGCGCGATCGTCAAGCGAGAGGGGCGTGCTCTTCCACACCGACGCCGTGCAGGGCGTCGGCAAGGTCGCCGTTCGACGTCGACGAGGCTGAACGTCGACCTGGCGTCGCTCGTCGGCGCACAAGATGTACGGGCCGAAGGGCGTCGGCGCGCTCTACGTGCGCCGCAAGCCGCGCGTGCGCCTCGACCGCGCAGATCGACGGCGGCGGCCACGAGCGCGGCATGCGCTCGGGCACGCTCAACGTGCCGGGCATCGTCGGCTTCGGCAAGGCGGCCGAGCTCGCGCAGGCACGAGATGGCCGACGAGGCCGAGCGCGCTCGCGCGCGCTGCGCGAGCGGCTGCGCGAGCGGCCTGCAGGCGCAGCTCGACGAGACGCTACGTCAACGGCTCGCTGGAGCACCGGCTGCCGGGCAACCTCAACATCTCCTTCGCCTTCGTCGAGGGCGAGGCGCTGATGATGGCGCTCAAGGACGTCGCGGTGTCGTCGGGCTCGGCGTGCACGTCGGCGTCGCTCGAGCCGTCGCTACGTGCTGCGCGCGCTCGGCGTCGGCGACGAGCTGGCGCACACGTCGATCCGCTTCGGCCTCGGCCGCTTCAACACCGAGGAAGAGGTCGACTACGTGGCCGACCTGGTCGTCGACAAGGTCGAGCGAGCTGCGCGAGATGTCGCCGCTCTACGAGATGGCACAAGGAGGGCATCGACCTCAAGAGCATCCAGTGGGCGGCGCACTGAGCGATCAGGAAGAGAGAACACCATGGCGTACAGCGAAAAAGTCATCGAGCACTACGAGAACCCGCGCAACGTCGGCACGCTCGACAAGGACGACGCCGAACGTCGGCACCGGCCTCGTCGGCGCGCCCGCGTGCGGCGACGTGATGCGGCTGCAGATCAAGGTCAGCGACGACGGGCGTCATCGAGGACGCCAAGTTCAAGACCTTCGGCTGCGGCTCGGCGATCGCGTCGTCGTCGCTCGCCACCGAGTGGGTCAAGGGCAAGACGCGTCGACGAGGCGATGGACGATCAAGAACACGCAGATCGTCGAGGAGCTGAACCTGCCGCCGGTGAAGATCCACTGCTCGGTGCTGGCCGAGGACGCGATCAAGACGCGCCATCGCCGACTACAAGAAGAAGCAGGAAGCGCAAAGGCGCGTGATGGACACACGTCGGGATCGACCAGCGGCAGCGCCGGCTCGGCGCGCACCGAGAGCGGCGAAGGTGACTTCGAGGTCACGCGACGCGGCCGTGGCGCAGATCGAGCGGCAGACGCAGAAGCGCAGGCGGAGAGCACGCCGACCGAGGCGCATGCGCGTCGGCATGCGCGGCGGCGGCTGCACGGGCTTCTCCTACGTCTTCGAGTGGGCGCGACAAGCCGGCCGCGCAAGCGCGACCACGTGCTCGACGTTCCCCGACGGCGACGGCGGCACGGTGCGCGTGTTCGTCGACCCGAAGAGCCTGGTCTACCTCGGCGGCACGACGCTCGACTTCGTCAGCGGGCTGATGGGCCACGGGTTCAAGTTCGAGAACCCGAACGTCAAGGGCGCGTGCGGCTGCGGCGAGAGCGTGCAGTTCTAGCCGTCGCGACTTCGCTCTGTTCTCCGAGACGAACGATGGCTCGTGATCACTTTCGAAGTGCTCGGGTCTGCGTCCGCGCGTATCACCTCGATGCCGCGGACGCTCGAGGCGCGCTATCTGCGAGCTGCAGCAAGGAGCTGCACCCCGACCGCTTCGCCAAGGCGACGGCCGCGCGAGCGCGTGGCGGCGCTGGTGCGCAAGCGCCGAGCTCAACGACGCCTGCCAGGTGCTGCAAGCACGACGTCGAGCGCGCCGAGTACCTGCTCGAGCTCGCAGGGCGTCGACATCGGCGAGGACGAAGCCGCAGTCGACGACCGGCGCCACCGAGCAGCTGGTGGTCGATGCCCGAGCTGCTGATGGAGATCATGGAGCTGCGCGAGGAGCTCGCCGAGGCGCGCGGCGACGGACGACGCCGAGCGGGTCGCGGCGCTGGCCGAGGACGTCGAAGCGCGGCGCGACGACGCGATGAAGATCGTCGACGAGGGCTTCGAAGCGTACGACCGTGGCGACAAGTCGACGCTCGACGCGATCGCGCGCGCGCTGGTGGCGCTGCGCTACTACGAGCGCTTCCTCGACGAGGTGGAGCGCGGTCGAGGAGGAGCCGATGGCCGACGCCGCTGCTGCGAGATCGCCGAGCCGGGCGAGTCGCAGATCAAGGAGGCGTGCACAGGCGGCGCGCGATCGGCATCGATCTCGGCACGACGAACTCGCTGGTCGCGCGTCGTGCGCGACGGCGCGCCGGTCGTGCCTGCCCGACGAGCGACGAGCGCATGCTCCTGCCGTCGGTCGTGCACTACCGCGGCGGACGGCGGCGTCGATCGTCGGGCGCGAGGCGCAGCGCGACGCGCGCCGCAGTATCCCGCGCGACACCATCGTCGGCGGTGAAGCGCTTCATGGGGCGCGGCGCCGACGACGCCGAGACGACGCGGCGCTCTACGCCCGTACGAGTTCGCGTCGCGCCGAGCGGCGACCGAACGTCGTGCGCTTCGAGGTCGCGGGCGCGCGCGACGTCACGCCCGTCGAGGTCTCGGCCGAGATCCTGCGCGCGCTCAAGGCGCGCGCCGAGGCGCGAGCTCGGCGGCGCCGGTCGACGGCGCGGTCATCACCGTGCCGGCCTACTTCGACGACGCGCAGCGCCAGGCGACGCAGGACGCCGGGCGCCTCGCCGGCCTCGAGGTGCTGCGCCTGCTCAACGAGCCGACCGCGGCGGCGCTCGCCTACGGCCTCGACAAGCAGGCAGAAGGGCACGTTCGCCGTCTACGATCTCGGCGGCGGCACCTTCGACGTCTCGATCCTCAAGCTCGACGACGGCGTCTTCGAGGTGCAAGTCGACCGGCGGCGACTCCGCGCTCGGCGGCGACGACTTCGATCGCGCGCTCGCCGCAGCGAGCTGCTCGCGCGACGCTGGGCGTCGACGCGCCGCGCCGACGCCGCAGCTCGTGCGGCGCGTGCTCGACGCGGCGCGCGCGCGCCAAGCACGCGCTCACCGACGCGAGCGCGATCGACGTCGAGCGCCGCGTCGCCGGCGGCAGCCGCAGGTCGCGGTCACGCGCGCCGAGCTCGACGCGCTCGATCGCGCCGCTGCTCGAGCGCACCGGCGTCGCCGTGCCGGCGCGCGCTGCAAGGACGCCGGGCTCGAGGCCGAGCGAGCTCGACGGCGTCATCCTCGTCGGCGGCGCGACGCGCGTGCCGGTCGGTGCGCGCGTACGTCGCGCGAGCTCTTCGGCAAGGAGCCGCTCGGCGACATCGATCCCGACCAGGTCGTCGCGCTCGGCGCGGCGGTGCAGGCCGACCTGCTCGCCGGCGCGGGGCCGCAGCGACGACGTGCTGCTGCTCGACGTCATCCCGCTGTCGCTCGGGCTCGAGATCGATGGGCGGCGTGGTCGAGAAGCTCATCCCGCGCAACACGACGATCCCGTGCGGCGCGACGCAGACCTTCACGACCTACGCCGACAACCAGACCGGCTTCGACCTCCACGTCGTGCAGGGCGAGCGCGAGACTGGTCGCCGACTGCCGCTCGCTCGCGCGCTTCACGCTGCAAGGGCATCCCGCCGATGGCCGGCGGGCATGGCGCGGCTCGAGGTCACCTTCCTCGTCGACGCCGACGGCATCCTGCGCGTGTCACGCGCGCAAGGAGCTGACGACCGGGCAACGAGGCGACGATCGAGGTCAAGCCGAGCTACGGCCTCGACCGACGAGGAGGTCGAGCAGCATGCTGCTCGACTCGCTCGAGCACGCCGAGGAGGACCTCGAAGCGCCGGCTGCTCGCCGAGGAGCGCGTCGAGGCCGAGCGCATCCTGGCCGCGACGCGCGCAGGCGCTCGCGGCCGACGGCCGAGCTGCTCGCCGCCGACGAGCGCGCGCGCGATCGACGCCGGCGTCGCGCGCGCTCGAGGCGGCGCTCGCGCGGCGACGACCACGCGGCGATCCGCGCCGCGCATCGAGGCGCTCGACGTCGCGACGAAGGCGTTCGCGGAGCGCCGGATGAACCGCGCGCATCGCGCGCGGCCATCGGCGGGCACAGCAGGTCGGCGAGGTCGAGCAGAAGGTCGAGCACGCCAAGGGCATCGACGCGAGCACGAAGGCCACGCGCGACGAGGAGGACGCTGATGCCGAAGGTGACGTTCCTGCCCGACGGGCATACGAGATCGAGGTCGCCGGTGGGCACGACGCATCCTCGAGGCGGCGAAGAAGGCGCACGCGCCAGGTGGGCTACGCCTGCGGCGGCGTCTGCGCCTGCTCGACCTGCCACGTCTACGTGACGCGAGGGGCGCGACTCGCTGTCGCGAGCAGCAGGAGGACGAGGAGGACATCCTCGACAAGGCGTTCGACGTGCGGCCGACCTCGCGCCTCGGCTGTCAGTCGAAGATCGCGCGACGAGGACGTGACCGTCGAGATCACGCGCGAGAGCCGCCAGGCCTGGCTCGACGAGCACCCGGAAGAGCGCGCCAAGCTCAAGCAGGAGAGCGGCAGCGCCACACCCTGACCGGGATCTTCACCGCGAGCCGAGAACATCTGGAAAATTCCTGTCTCCTGAACTCCTGATCTGTTGGTGAAAAAATTTGCTCGCTGTCGCGATCGCCCTGAGCATGCTCACATGAGCTTCGAATTCCCTTGCCCGTGGTGCGGGTGTGACACCAAGGTCCGCGGCTCCGAAGCGGCCTCGTGGCGCTTCCGCATCCCGTGCGATCTGTGCAACCGCGACATGATCGTGACCTGGGACGGCGGTCTCGTCGTCGGCCGCGCCGCGCAGCCGCTCGCCCGCAGCGACGAGGCGACCGTGCGCATCCGCTTGGCCAAGACCGGCTGACGCTCTATAGTCGCCCGCCATGGGCGACAAAGTCCGCATGACCGTCGAGGGTGGCGTCGCCACGCTGACGCTCTCCGATCCGCCGGCCAACACCTACAGCTACGAGATGATGCAGGAGCTCGACGCCGCGATCCTGCGCGCGCGCATCGACGACGAGGTCCACGTGCTCGTCCTGCGCGGCGAGGGCGACAAGTTCTTCTGCGCCGGCGCCGACATCACGATGCTCGCCACGGCGAAGCCCTCGTTCAAGTACAACTTCTGCCTGCACGCCAACGAGACGCTCAATCGGCTCGAGCAGACGCCGAAGCTGGTGATCGCCGCGCTCAACGGCCACTGCGTCGGCGGCGGGCTCGAGGTCGCGATGGCCTGCGACCTGCGCATCGCGCGCCGCGGCGAGGGCAAGATCGGGCTGCCCGAGGTCTCGCTCGGCGTGCTGCCCGGCACCGGCGGCACGCAGCGCCTGGCGCGCCTGGTCGGGCGGGCCAAGGCGATCGAGCTGATGGCCCTCGGCGCCAACCTGAGCGTCGAGGAGGCGCACGCGCTCGGCCTGGTCAACGCGATCGTCGAAGAGGTCGGCTTCGAGGCCGCCGTCGGCGAGTACGCGCGCCAGTTCGTGCCGCCCGGCAAGGCGTCCAAGGCCGTGGGCGCGATCAAGCGCGCGGTGACCAGCGGGCTCGAGATGGACTTCCACTCGGGCCTGGCGCTCGAGCGCGAGCTGCAGCAGCAGCTCTTCATCAGCGACGACGCCAAGGAGGGCATCGCCGCCTACGTCGACAAGCGCCCGCCCGCGTTCAAGGGCCGCTGACGCCCGGGCGCCGCGCCGCTACTTGGTGATCGAGTAGCTGTCGAGGACGGTGCCGTCGACGCTCTTGGCCGTCATCGTCAGCGTCTGCGCCGTCAGGTCGAGGATGACGTAGCCGTAGCTCTTGAGCGCGAAGGCGGTGAAGGCCTGCGGCGCCACGTCGTACTGGTCGGCCCCGCCGCCGCCTTCGACGACGTAGACCGGCCCGGCGCCGTCGGCGACGACCTGTCCGGCGATGAGCGAGTGCGAGCGCTCGTAGGCGTGGGCGTGGCCGTTGAGCACCAGGTCGACCTGGTGCGCGTCGAGGATCGACTCCCACGCCTGCTGCAGGTCGGTCGCCGGCGGATGGCCGGTCGACGACGTGTACTCGGGGCGATGGTGTGTGACCAGCTTCCACGGCTGCTGCGTCTGGCCCAGGTCGGCGTCGAGAAACGGCGCCTGCTCGCTGGTGATGCTGGTCGGATCGCCCGGCGGCGGCGTGTCGTTGAGCACGGTGAAGTGCGCCGGGCCGAAGTCGAACGAGTACCACTGCTGATTGCCGGGCATGGGGAACTGCGAGTAGTAGTGGCGTGAATTGATCTCGTGGTTGCCGTGGACCATCATGAGCGGCAGGTGCTCGAGCACGCCCTGGCCGGCGGCGAACCACGCCTCCCAGTCGTCCTGGATCGATCCCAGGTCGTTGGCGTCGCCAGTGAAGATCGCGAGGTCGGGAGCCTCGGCGGCGCCGGCCTGCAGCACCTGGCCCCAGGTCGCCGCGTTGCCGCGCGAGTCGCCGGCCACGAGGATGCGCACCGGCCGGCCGTCGGCGGGGGCGGTGGTGAAGGTGGCATCGCCGCTCATGTGCGCGCCGGTGCCGACGCGATAGTGATACGTAGTGCCGGCGGCCAGCCCGCATAGGTGCACCTGGTGGATGCCCACCGACGGCGGGTCGTTGCCGGAGAGATCGGTGGGATAGGCGAACCAGAAGCCGGGCGTCTTGTGCCCGTAGCTGGTGTCGGCGCCCCACTCGAGCGTCGTGCCGCGGGTGCCGACGTCGGTCGCCCAGGTGACGCTGATGGTCGACTTCGGATCGCCCACGTAGGCCAGGTGCAGGTCGCGCGGATCGGGCGCCGCGCCGACGGCGCCGTCGTCTTTGACCGGTGCGGTGGTCTCGTTGGGCGTGGTGATGGAGAACGGGCAGCCGTCGATGGGAACCACGACCCCGGTGGTCAGGGCCAGCGACGGGGCCGAAGAGCTGCATCCGGCCAGGAGCGCGAGGCACAAGAAGCTACTTCGCATACTCCTTGGTACCACGAAACACCACCGCCGCGGCAGCCAGCAGCGCCAGATCGCGCGCCGCGGTCCAGGCCGTGATCGGTCCCGAGTTGCCGCCGAAGCAGCCGCAGTCGACGTTGATGCCGGCGCGCACGACGTGCACGATGGCGACGGTGAACATGACGAGCAGCGCCATCGCCGCCAGCGCCGCCGCGCGCCGCCAGGGTCCCGGCGCCCAGGGGATGACGAGCGCGGCGCCGACCACGAGCTCGACCGGCGGCAGCGTCACCGCCAGCCACGGCGCCAACGCGGGCAGGAAGTGGTAGTTCGCGATCTCGGTGGCGAACGCCGTCGGATCGCCGAGCTTGAGCGCCCCGGCGGCGACGAAGAGCGCGCCCACGACCAGGCGCAACAGCAGCGTCAGCCACCGCAGCGCCGCGCCGTCGAGAGCCGCCTGTCCGCTCATGGGTTCGACGCCTTGGTCTTGCACTCGGCACACGGCCCAGAGGCGCAGGCCAGCCCCGCTTGCGACCACGCGGCGAAGCCGCCGTCGAGCAGCGCCACCCTCACGTCGGGGTGACGCCGCTGCAGGGCGTCGGCGACGGGCCGGGCGTCGTCGGTGGAAGCGCCGTAGACCACGATGGTCTGGGCGTGCGAAAAGTGGGCGAGCGCGTCGAGCACGGTCCTGCCGCCCGCGTCGCACGGCAGGTGCACCGCGCCGGCCACGTGCCCCTCGGCGAACGCGCTCTCCGGGCGGGCGTCGGCGATGACCACGTTCGGCTGCCCGCACAGCGACGATGCCTCGGCCGGGCTCATCACCGTCGGCGCCGGGGCGGCGCTCTCGCCGCCCGAGCACTCGGTGGGCGGCGCGAACGCCGCGATGCGCAGGCCGCGCGGGCGCGCGGCGTTGCCCGCGAGCCCGAGCGCGGCCCCGGCGGCGACGAGCACCAAAGCGCGAATCAGCGTCGGCATCGGCCTAACGGTAGCTCAACAAAGGGCGTCGCGCAGCGATTCCAGGATGCGATCCTCGCGCAGCTTGGCCAGGGCGTCGCCGAGCGCCGCCGCCTGCTGCTCGCGGTGCGCCATCTCGCTGCGCAAAAGAACGAGCGCCCCCGGCTGCGCCAGGGCGTCGGCGCGCACCAGGAACTTCTCGACGATCGGGATGTGCACGTCGGCGTCGTGCAGGGCGCCGAGCGTCTCCTGCAACGGCTGCAGGCGGTCGATGAGGGGGCCGATCTCGTCGGGGAACGCCGGCTGCGTCAGCTCCGCCAGGTAGCGCAGCTTCTTGGCGCCGATGCGCAGCCGATGCGCAGTCGCGCGCGTCCATCGACTTGCACGCCGCCGCCACGCGCCGCTTCACGTCCTTGAGCCGCCGCGACAGCCGTCGCCGCACGCGGTGGCCGCCCAGGCGCCCGGGCAGGTCGAGCGCCGCCAGCGCTGCTGCGACGGCCGGCACCCCTTGTTGGTGCCACGCGGTGAGCGCCGCTTGCAGCCGCTCGATGCGCCTCGGCAGCTTGGCCTCGCGCTCGGCGTAGAGCGCCTGCAGGCCGACCTTGTCGCGCTCGGAGGCCGCCGCCAGCTCCTCCCGCAGCCAGGCGAGCTGCACGTGCAGCTCGCGCACCTGGCCGAGCGCGTCGCCCAGCGCCTCGACGGCGTCGTGGGCCGCGACCAGCTGGCGCCGGCGATCGAACAGCGTCAGCGCCGCGCGCAGCCGTCGCGAGGCGACGCGCATGTCGTGGACGTCGTCGGGCTCTGCGGCTGCGCCCAGCTTCTCCTCGTACTTGCGTACGTCGCCCAGCCGCAGCTCGATGGAGCGGCGCGCCGCCTCCTCGAGCGTCGACGTCGCATCCAGTCCTTCGATCGGTGCCGGTTTGGTCATGGTCCGCCCCTCGCTCCCGTGTGGCGATGCATTATACTCACCCGTTCATGCGAAAAGCGGTACCACCGGATTCGCCTGCGCGCGCCCTCGTCGAAGACGAGGTGGGACTGTTGCGGCGCGTGCACGCGCTCGTCGCCCGCGACGGCGAGCCGGCGCCGGGCGGTCCGACCGCGAGCGATTTCGAACGCGATCTCATCGCCTTGCGCGATCAGCTCGCCGACGAGAAGCCGGAGGACCTGCCGTCGCTGGTCGAGCAGATGACCCGCGTGCAGGCGCTCGCCGCGGGCAGGCGCGGTGGCAAGGTGGCGCTGCCGATCGACGTGGCGTCGCCCTACTTCGCGCACCTGCGCCTGCGTGCCCAGGGTCGGGCGGGCGAGCCGCCGCGCGAGCAGGACGTGCTCATCGGGCGCCGCGGGCTCATCGACCGGGCCGCCGGCGTGCAGATCGTCGACTGGCGCGACGCGCCGGTGTCGCAGGTCTACTATCGCTACGACGAAGGCGACGACTACGACGAGGAGGTCGCGGGCGGCACGCTGCGCGGCGTCGTCGAGGCGCGGCGCAACGTCACCATCGCCGGCGGCAAGCTGCGCCGCATCGGCTGCCCGCAAGGGACCTTCGTCGCCTCGGGCGAGGGCGACTGGTTCGAGCTCTACGGCGACGAGGTGGCGCTGCTCGCCGGCGGCCAGGGCACCGCGGCGCGCCCGCCGCGGCCGGGGCCGCCGCAGCGCGGCCGCCGGCGCATGGAGCCGGCGCGCGCCGCCACCGACGCCAACAAGGCGCTGCCCGAGATCGCCGCGCTCATCGATCGCGCACAGTTCGACCTCATCACCGAGCCGGGCGACCGGGCTGGTCGTCATCCAGGGCGGCGCCGGCTCGGGCAAGACGACGGTGGCGCTGCACCGCATCGCCTACCTGGTGTTCAACGACGTGCAGCACTTCAAGCCGTCGCGCTGCCTGTTCGTGGTGCCGTCCGAGGCGCTGGCGCGCTACGTCGCCGGCGTCCTGCCCGCGCTCGGCGTGCAGGGCGTGCCGGTCACCACCTTCCGCAGCTGGGCGCGCAACCTGCGCAAGCGCCTGGTGCCGTCGGCGCCCGATCGCTACGCCGAGGACACGCCGGCGTCGGTCGCGCGCCTCAAGAAGCACCCGGCGCTGCTGGCGCTGGCCGAGCGCGCGGTCGACGAGGAGCTGCTGGCGGCGCGGCGCCAGCTCGCAGAGCGGCTCGCCGACGCCGCCGGCGCGGCCTGGGTGCTCGAGGCGTGGGACTCCAACGCGAACAAGCCGGCGGTGGCGCGGGCGCGCGCGACACGGCGGCGGGTCGAGCGCGGCGGCATGGATCTGCCGGCCGCGACGGCGCACGCGGCCGAGCAGGCGCTGCGCAAGGCCGAGTCGCGCCTGCGCGACGTGCGCCGCATCCTGTTCGAGCTGTACACCGACCGGGGCCGCCTGGAGCCGCTGCGCGCCGAGGGGGTCCTCGAGCCGGCGGGCGGCCAGGAGCTCGACGAGCTGGTGCGCTGGTGTACGGTGCAGCTCGAGGAGGCGACGCCGCCCGAGCTCGACGGCATCGACGAGGACCGGCTCGCAGCCGATCGACGGCCTGCCGCTCGAGGACGGTTCGGGCGAAGGCGGGGCGCGCGCGCGGCTCGACGAAGAGGACGACGCGCTCCTCTTGCGGCTGTACCAGATCGTGCACGGCGAGCTGACGCGGGTCGACGGCGAGCCGCTGGTCTACGACCACATCGCGCTCGACGAGGCGCAGGATCTGTCGGCGGCCGAGGTCAAGGTGCTGTATCGGGCGACCAACGAGCGCCGCTCGGTGACCATCGCCGGCGACGTCGCGCAGCGCGTGATCTTCGACAACGCCTTCCGCGGCTGGGAGGCGCTGCTGGCCGACGTCGGCGTGCCGGCGGTCAAGGTGCGCCCGCTCCGCCTGGCCTATCGCTCGACGGCGCCGGTGATGCGCTTTGCCCGCCGCGTGCTCGGTCCGCTGGCGTCGACGGAGGCCACCGACGTGGAGGCGCGCCCCGGTGCCGAGGTGACGCTGCACCCGTTCGAGGGCATGGGCGAGGCGGTCGCCTTCGTCGCCGATGCGCTGCGCTCGCTCCTCGGGCGCGAGCCGGCGGCCTCGGTGGCGCTGTTGACGCGCCACGCCGGGCAGGCCGACGCGTGGTGGGGCGCGCTCGCCCGCGCCGAGGTGCCGCAGCTCAGGCGCGTGCGGCGCCAGGACTTCGCGTTCGCGCCCGGGATCGACGTCACCGACGTGGGCCAGGTCAAGGGGCTGGAGTTCGACTACGTCATCCTGCTCGACGTCAACGCTTCGAGCTACCCCGAAAGCGTGGAGGCGCGCCACCTTCTGCACATCGGCGCCACGCGCGCGACGCATCAGCTCTGGTTGGTGTCGACGGGAAAGACGTCGCCGCTGGTGCCGGTGGGCGAGGACGGGGCGATGCGGCCCGAGCAGGAGGGCGGGGAGCGGGGCGGGGCGGCGAACGCCGAGCCGGGGGCGGCGGAGGCCGAGCCGGGGGCGGCTACAACTTCAGACCGATCGACTTCGCCTGCGTCTTGAGCGCGCCTTCGACCCGGGCGTCGAACGAGTCGGGCTTGTCCTTCGCGTTCTTGTTCAGCCACTCGTTGCGCTGCTTGGCGAGCGAGTTGATCTGCACCTGGATCTTGTTGCGCTCGGCGACCTTCTCCTTCACGTAGGCGTCGCGCTTGGACTCGTCCATCGTCTGCATCACGGCCGGCAGATCCTCGCGCTTGATGTCCGACGTTTTGGCCCTGCCGTTCTCCAGGTCGTCGACCAGGTCGCCGCCGCCGCCGACGGCGCCGCCCTTGGCGCCGAAGAAGCCGGCGCGATCGGCGGCCGCGGGCGCCGACATCGTCGTCGCCGCCGCGACCTTGCGCGCCACTTCCATGCGCCCCGAGCCGTAGCCGATGGCGGTGCCGACGAGCGCGGCGTTGAGCTTCTGCATGTCGCCGTCGTAGGGCGTGGCGGCGACGCGCACACCGCCCGACTGATCGATCGACGCGTACTCTCCGGCGGCGCTGTTGGCGATCTGGTTCCACACCATCGCGGTCTCGGGATCGCCGCCGCAGCGGATGGTGTTGATGTGGATCCCGAGGTCATGGGCGTGCTTGGCGATCTTCTTGTAGTCGTAGCCGTCGGCGTAGTCGGTGTGCGGCGGCGCGTCGCCGACCAGGTAGACCTGCTTGAGCGCGGCCTGGTCCTTGGTCCACGATGTCTTGTAGACGGCGTCGAAGAGCGCCTTGGAGACGTGCTCCGGCGTGTCGCCGCCGCCGGCCGCCTCGAACGACGACAGGTGCTCGAAGACGGTGTCGAGATCGTCCGAGAGGTCGTAGAACCGCGTCACATAGGCGTCACCAATATCGCGGTAGGCGACCAGGCCGATGCGCACGTCCGGCTTGGGCTGGCCTTGGGCGATGAACTGGGCGATCGACCAGATCTTGCGCTTGGCGCCGTCGATGAGCCCGGACATCGAGCCGGTGGTGTCGAGCGCGAACACCAGCTCGACGCGTGGCGGCACCTGCGGCATCGTCAGCTTGGTCGGTGGGTGACTGTCGGTGTGATCGACGACGTCGCCGTTGGGAAGCCTGCTGCCGCGCGCGCGCGGCATCGCCGAGGCGGCCCAGGCCGCGAGAACCAGGACACCGGAAAGAAGCCCGTAGGTAACGAACCTGCGCTTGTCCATGAACGACCCTCCGTCCACAGCAAACGCGCCGCCCCTCGAAACGATCTGCCCGAATCCGCCCGCCGCGGTTGAAGCGCCCCCGAACGCCTCTCGGTCGAGCTCTCGACAAGTTCCTAACCCCAGGGTTCGCTTCGGTTGAGCTGGCGAGGGCCAGCCGCGTGAGGCGGATCGTGGATGCGACCGGAGCAACCGACCGAGGAATACCCGTCGGTATTTCGACCGAGGGAGCGAGGACGTAGTCCTCGAGGCGACCGCGCGGATCGTCCGCAGCAGGTCAATCGAAGCGAACCCTGGGGTTAGACCGCGTCGCATCGAGAGCGCGCCAGAACGCCACCTCCGGCCCCACGCACACTGCCACGCTGGGTTCGGCCAGTCCTCGCCACCGGACCGCTGTGCTCGATTCTGCCCCTTGCCGGTGCTGCGGAGCTCGCCAGCGGGGCAGCGCACGTGGGGCCTCCGTGCTCGTCCCAAAACCGAGAGCGACCCGCCGTCACAGCTTCGTCCGCTGTTCCTGGACGCCTTTTTTTCCATGAGCCCGCGGCCCCGCGGCGCCAACCGGCGACCCTGCCGCTCAGAATGGCGTTTGGGCACGCTCTGGCTGCGACGCCGTTTGCTCGATCAAATGCGGAGACGTGATGAATCATGAGGTTTGAGCCCGGCGGGGCTGAGCGCTACTCCACCGCAGTGCCCCTCCTCCAGTCAGTCGGAGCTGCAGGTAAAGCGGAGGGCGCACAGAAAGCCGGGGGGGCAGATGCCGTCGTCGTTGAACGCCTGGGCGCAGTCGCCCGGCCGAATGCAGACGCTGGTGCACTCCTGGTACACCGCGGCGTCGAGATTGGGCGGCGGGGCTGGCGTCCCCGTGCTCGTATGCGACGAGCACGCGCCGACACCGGCGCCCATCACGAGCGCCAATGCGAGCGCGAAAGCGCCTCCTCGCCGTTTCACAGCCATCAAATCATAAGGATCGGGTTTCGAGCCCGACGCCCCCCAAAACGTGTCGGGTGGTGCGTCGGCGAGGAGGCGCGATCGATTACTTCTTGCCCTTCTTCTTGGCCGCGCCCTTCTTCTTGGGGGCCGCCTTCTTCACGGCCTTCTTCGCGGCCTTCTTCTTGCCGCCGGCCTTCTTGGCGCCGCCCTTCGCCTTGCGCTTCTGGCCGCCGACCGCGCGCTTCGCGCGGGAGACGTCGCCCGCCGAGTCGAGGAAGTACAGGTACCCCTCAGCCCGCGAGAAATTGCCAGCAGCGACCTTCTCCGCCTTGCCGGCGGCCGACGGGCCACCCGCACGCTTCATCGGGGTCTTCCAGACATCGGACCCGCGCAGGAAGTAGAGGAAGCCCGGCTCACGCTTCACACCGACCTTTGCAACTTTCTCAGCCATCCCGATCCTCCTTGAGGGAGTTGCTTTGTCGACGACAGTAATGTGACGCGAAAACGATTGTCAAATGTTTTTCCGTCGAGAAACGGAAATTCCTCGACGGGAACGGCAGCGCAAAACCTGTTCTTCGGACTCCGGCACCAGCGCGCCCCCGTCGAAGCCGCCCTCGTGAGCCTCGACGGCGAAGCCGTTGTAGTGGAGCAGCGCGTCCAGCTCGAGCGGGAAAAACTGGCGGTGCGTCAGGCGAACCATGCGGGTCCGCCCGCCCGCGCCGGGCTCGTAATAGATGCGCATGAAGGCGATCTGCAGCGCCGCGTCGTAGCTCAGGCTCGTCGAGTAGTAGGTGATCTTGCCCGTGCGCGGATGGCGGAAGCGGGTGCGCGCCCAGCGCCGGGTCGGATCGCGCGACAGCCAGCGCGAGGTCGGGGTTGAGCACGTCGAAGGCGAACAGCCCCCCCGGCGCCAGGTGCGCGCGCACGACCGCCAGGAAGCGCTCGACGTCGTCGCGCGTGTACAGGTGCATGAAGGCGTTGAAGGGGCAGATGACGAGCGGGAAGCGGCGGCCGAGCGCCAGGGCACGAAAGTCGGCGCGCACCAGTTGCGCGCTGGCGCCGCCGACGCGGGCCAGGCGCGCCTCGCAGCGCGCCAGCATCGTCGCCGAGGCGTCGACCCCGACGACCGCGAAGCCGTCGCGCACCAGCGGCAGGAGCGTGCGGCCGGAGCCGCAGCCGAGCTCGAGGATCGTCTTGCTGCGGCCGGGCTTGCCGAGCTCGCGCGCGGCCAGCTTGCGATACCAGCGCACGTCGTCGCGGCGGCGCTTGTACTCGTGATCGTAGAGCGCCGCGTCTTCGTAGTGCTCGCTCGAGCCGGCGGCGAGCGCGGCGGCGAGCCGCTCGTGGAAGGACATGCAATAATCCTTCGCATGAGCGAGCGAACGCAGGCGAGGAGTTTTCGCCCCCCACACGCGGAGCGCAGCGACGCCTCGGCCGTAGTACCGGGGGCGCCGAGCCGGAGTGAGCGAGCGGAGTAATGATGAAACGCGCGGTGGTGCTGCTTTCCGGCGGTCTCGATTCGGCGACCGTGCTGGCGATGGCGCGCGCCGAAGGCTTTCGACTGCTACGCGCTGTCGTTTCGCTACGGGCAGCGCCACGTGGTCGAGCTGCGGGCGGCCGAGCGCGTGGCGCGGGCGCTCGGCGCCGTGGAGCACCGGGTGGCCACGGTCGACCTGGGCTGGATCGGCGGCTCGGCGCTGACCAGCCGACCTCGCCGTGCCCAAGGACCGGCCGCTCGAGCGCATGGGCGACGAGCGGGGCGGCGACATCCCGATCACCTACGTGCCGGCGCGCAACGCGCTCTTCCTGTGTCACGCGCTGGCCTGGGCCGAGGTGCTGGGCGCGCGCGACCTCTTCGCCGGCATGAACGCGCTCGACTACAGCGGCTATCCCGACTGCCGGCCCGAGTTCCTGGCGCGCGTTCGAGACCATGGCGCGGCTCGGCACCAAGGCCGGCGCCGAGGGCGCGAGCTGGCACGTGCACGCGCCGCTCATCGCCATGACCAAGGCCGAGATCATCCGCGCCGGCGTCGCGCTCGGCGTCGACTACGCGCTGACCCACTCCTGCTACGACCCGCATCGGGGAGGCGGCGTGCGGGCGCTGCGACTCGTGCCTGTTGCGCAAGAAGGGCTTCGCCGAGGCCGGCCTGACCGATCCGACGGCCTACGCCTCATAGCCCGGCGGCGGCGGCGAGAGAGCGCGCGCGGCGCGACGACGGATCCTGCGCGACCGCCAGCGCCGCGTCATGGCGCAGCGCGGGCAAAAGGGCGGGTGCGACCGCGCCCCGGGGCGGCCGGGTCAGGTGGCGCAGCATGAGGTAGCCGTCGGCGGCGAGGGCGCGGTTCGGCCCGTCTTTGCGCACGTACACGGCCGCGCAGTCGTCGAGGTAGACCATGGTCCAGCGCGGATCGCGCGCGATCGGCTCGCTGAAGGACTCGCCCGGGCGGGCGCGTACGATCGCCCACTGCAGGTCGTACTGCGCCACGAACGCGGCGAAGGCGCGCGCGTCGTGCTCGGCCGCGAAGTAGCGCTCCAGGAAGTCGACCGAGTACAGCCGACCGGTGCGGCCGTCGATGAGCACGCGCACATCGGGGTACAGGCGCCAGGCCAGCCAGCCGCCGAAGGGCAGGAAGTTCCATGCGGCGCCCGCCGGGTGGTGCCCAACCAGGAAGCGCACGGCGCCTTCGGGCAGGTTCACGCGATCGTAGCCGCGGCCGAAGCGCGTGTCGGGCGTCGACGCGATCACCGGCGCCGCCAGCAGGCCCAGGAGCGCCACCAGCACCGAGGCGCCGCGCGCGCGCGCCAGGGCGGGACCGAGGCGCCGCGCGCACAGTGGCGCGGCCAGGATGGCGCCGAGCGCGATCATCCGCACCGCCATCAGCGACAGCGCCACGGCGACCAGCCCGACCAGGACGTCGTAGGCCGCCGGCCGCTCGCGGACGAGCGCCGCCACCAGCGCCAGGCCGAGGACGGCGAGCGGCAGGTCGTAGCGCAGGACGAAGCCGAGCGAGGTGCGCGTCCACTCGGTGATGAGCGGCTGGTGGTAGACGACGATGAAGGGGTCGATGTACAGCCGCCACCCGAGGGGCGAGCAGCAGGCGATCGCCGCCACGGCGGCCGCGATCGCGGCGGTGCGGCCGGCGCCGGCGCGGCGAAACAAGAGCGCGTCACCGGCGTAGGCGAGGGCGAACAGCGGGCCGAAGACGGCGAAGCCGTGCAGGTTCGACCACAGGAGCTGCAGCGGCACCAGGCGCCACAGGCCGCGCCCGCTGTGCCGGTGCTCGTCGATGACCAGGGCGCTGGCGGCGAAGCAGACGAACGAGAGCAGGGCCGGACGTACCACCAGCCACGGGCCGGCGGCCATGAGCCCGAGCGCGGCGAAGGCGACCGCCACCGGCCACGGTGCAACCGGTCGCGCCCGCGCGATCATCAGCCCGACGAGGAGGGCGATGGCGACGCCGCCCAGGAGCTGCAGCCCGAGCCCGCCGCCGGCGCGGGCGGCCAGGTAGAGCAGCGTGTCGGCGAGGAATTCGTCGGGCGCGCGCTGCCCGCGGAAGGTGAACGACAGGTCGTCGTGCATCGGCAGCGCGTGCGTGGTGGCGACCAGGCGGCCGAGCGCGAGGTGCCAGCCGAGATCGAAGTCGGCGATCTTCTGCGCCGCCGCGACCACGACGCCGGCGGCGAGCCCGAGGGTGGCGACGATGCCGGCCAGGCGCGCGCGCGACATCGGCGCTCGGGTCAGCCGTCCGCTTGGTCGGACGCCGGGCTCAACGAGCCCTCACCGCGACGACGGCGGCGCCCGCCGCGACGACGGCGGCGGCGCTTGCGCGGCTCGCCACCGGCCGCGGCATCCTCGCCGCCGCCGCCGCGGGCTCGGCACTGCGACCGCCCGGCGGCGGATGGTCGCTGCCGTCGCGCATGAGGCGATGCCAGCGCGCGATCTCGTCGGCCACCTCGCCCTCGGCGTGCGGGTGCATCAGCTCGAACAGCTGCAGCGCGTCGCCGAACCAGTCGCGGCGCACCAGCGCCATCGGTCGCCCGCGCCGCTTCTTCGACGGGCCCAGCCGCCGCTCGGCGACGAGGATCTGACGCGCCCGCTCGGCGTCGCGGCGCGAGACGCGCATCGACAGCACGATCGGCTCGGCGAGCTGCTCGATGATCGCGACCGCATCGCGGCTCTGCAGCGCGTCGCCGTCGGAGTCGAAGAGCTGATCGAAGACGAAGGGTGCGACCAGCGCACACACCAGACAGCGCGTTCGACGGGTTGTAGCCGCCGCGGACCAGGGCGTCGATGGCGTCGAGCGTCTGGATCAGCCGCTCGGCGCCGACGTGGTCGCCCTCGCTGCGCCAGAAGCCGGTGCAGCTCGGGAACGAGCACGGTCAGAGACGCCGGTCGCCTGCAACAGCTCGAGCGAGCGCCGGGCGGCGCCGCCGCGCAGGAGGCGGTAGATCTCCTCGAGCACGCGCGGCGGGGCGCACTTGGCGATCTCGCCCTTGTGCGCCAGCATCGCCGCGTAGGTCGCCGGCTCGATGTCGAAGTCGCAGCCGCGCGGCGAACTTGACCGCGCGCAGGATGCGGATCGGATCCTCGCGGAAGCGGATGTCGGGATCGCCGATGGTGCGCACGGTGCGCGCGCTCGAGATCGGGCAGCCCCTCGACGTAGTCGATGACCTTGTCGCCCTCGAGGTCGTAGAACAGGCCGTTGATGGTGAAGTCGCGGCGGCGCGCGTCCTCCTCGGCGGTGCCGAAGACGTTGTCGCGGCGGATGAGCAGCTCGTTGTCGCCGTGGCCCTCGGCCGTCGGCGTCGAGTCGTCGTCGTCCTCGTCGGCCTCGACCTCGCGCGGGTTGGCGCGGAAGGTGGACGGTCTCGATGATCTTCGGGCCGAAGAAGATGTGCGCCAGCCGGAAGCGGCGGCCGATGATGCGGCAGTTGCGGAACAGCGGCTTGATCTCGGGCGGCGTCGCGGAGGTGGCGACGTCGAAGTCCTTGGGCTTGCGGCCGAGCAGCAGGTCGCGCACGCAGCCGCCGACCAGGTACGCGGCGAAACCGCTGCGGGCGAGGCGTCGAACGACTTTTGCGGCGTCGGGATCGATCTGATCCTGCGGGATCGGCATGAACGCTAAAGAGTTAACATACCGTCGAGATCGGGGCAAACCGCGTATAATGCCCCCTGCGTGGGCCCTCCGCTCGGTCGCTACAAGCTGTCATCGCGCATCGCGCAGGGCGGCATGGGCGAGGTCTACCGCGGGGTCGACGTCGGCTTCGGGGGGATCGAGCGCCCGGTCGCCGTCAAGCTGATCGCACCGGCGCTTCGCGCTCGATCCGGGCGCTGAAGCGGCAGTTCGTCGACGAGGCCAAGCTCTCGTATCTGTTGTGTCATCAGAACGTCGTCGGGGTGCGCGACGTCGGCGAGATCGACGGGCGCTTCTTCATCGCCATGGAGTGGGTCGACGGCGCCGACCTCGGCACCATCCTCGGGCGCCTGCGCACCGCGGCCGGGCAGCCGCTTGCCGCTGCGCTTCGCCTGCCTGGTCGCCGTCGAGGCGGCGCGCGGGCTCGACTACGCGCACCGCGCGCGCGACGCCGCCGGACAGGCGCTGCACCTCGTGCACCGCGACGTCTCGCCCTCGAACCTGCTGGTCTCGTTCGAGGGCGAGGTCAAGGTGTCGGACTTCGGCATCGCGCGCTCGCGGCTGCGCGAGGTGACCTCGATGCCGGGCGGCCTCAAGGGCAAGATCGGCTACATGGCGCCCGAGCAGGCGCGCGCCGAGTCGCTCGACGCGCGCGCCGACGTCTTTTCGCTCGGCGCCGTGCTCTTCGAGATGCTGACGGCGCAGAACCCGTTCAGCTACGATGCGCCGCAGCGAGAACGAGGCGCTCGAGCGCGTGCGCGCACGGTCGCTTCCCGCCGGTGCGCACGCTCGCTGCCGTCGCTGCCGCAGGGGCTGGAGGCGATCGTGATGCGGGCGATGGCGCCGGCGCGTGACGACCGCTACCAGTCGTGCGACAAGATGCGCGAGGATCTGGAGGCGTTCGCGCGGCGCGAGTCGCTACACGCTGTCGGCCGTCGACTTCGGGCAGTTCGTGCGCGATCTGCTGGACGCGCCGGGGCCGGAGCCCGAGCGCGCCCGGTCGGCGACACCGCCAAAGCGGCTGTCGGCGTCGCGCGCGGTGGCGGCGCCCCGCGCGTTCAACGATGCCCTCGGCGGCGCGCTGGCGTCGCTCGGCGGCAGCGACGACGGCGACGGCGCGGACGATGCGAGCGCGCTGGCAGCGACCGAGCGGGCGCCGACCATCGCGGCGCCGCGGCCGACGGTGGTGGCCAAGCCCGTGCAAGCGCACCGGGCGATCGCGCCGCCGGTCGAGCCCGCGCGGCCGCCGACCGACATGACGGATCTGATCCCGCGCACGCGGGCCCTCGCGCCCCTGGCGATCGCGGGAGCGCTGCTGGCGGTGGTTGGCGCCGGCGGCGCGATCTGGTACGGCAGGGGGCAAGCGCCGGCCGCGACGCCGACGGGCGCGGCGGGGCAGACACCGACCGCGACGCCGGCGGGCGCGGCGGGGCAGACACCGACCGCGACGCCGACGCGCGCGGCGGGGCAGACACCGACCGCGACGCCGACGCGGGCGGCGACGCCGACGCCGACGCAACCAGCGATGGCGATGCGGATCCCGGCGCTGGCCCCGGCCAGCGGATCGCCCTCGTCGGAGCCGCCACATCCCCCGGCGTCGCACGCGCAAAGGCCGGACAAGCACCACCAGCGCGGTTCGCGGGGCGCAGTCGTCGTTGCCGCGCCCCCGACGCCCGCGACCATGCCTGCAGCCGCGCCCGCGCCCGCGCCCGCGCCCGCGCCCGCGCCCGCGCCGCCGGCTCCCGCGCACCTGACGCTCACCGCCGACGTCCAGGCCGATGCCTACATCGACGGGCAGTACATCCGCGCCACCCCCATCGTCGACTACGCGCTCCCCGCGGGCCGCCACGTCATCCACCTCGAGTCGGCCGCGCCCGGCTTGCGCCTCATCCCGCGCGATCGTACGGTCGAGCTCAAGCCCGGCGAGCTCAAAGAGATCCGGCTGGAGCTCAAGTGACCACTCGCAACAGCGACGATCCCAAGCAGACCCGCGCCATGTCCGAGGGCGAGCGCCCGCTGGTCCGCCACGCCGAGCGCTTTCGCCTCGCCGGCGCCGGTCAGACGATCGAAGGCGCGGGCACCATCCTGCGCGTCGGCAGCAAGGACGGGAACTCGCTGCGCCTCGGCAACGAAACCGTCTCGCGCTACCACTTCGAGATCGAGCCCACGCCGCTCGGCTTCCTCCTGCGCGATCTCGGCTCGACCAACGGCACTTTCGTCGACGGCTACCGCGTGCGCGAGCTCTATCTGCCCAAACGCGCGACCATCAAGGCCGGCGAGGTCACGCTGACGTTCGAGGCGCTCGGCGAGGAGGTGCCGATCGCGCTGTCGCGCGAGGATCGCTTCGGCGACGTGTTGGGGCGCTCGCCGGCGATGCGCGAGCTGTTCGGTATGCTCGAGCGCGTCGCGCAGAAGGACCTGACGATCCTGCTCGAAGGCGAGAGCGGCACCGGCAAGGAGCGCCTGGCCGAGGCGATCCACCTCACCTCGCCGCGCGCGCACAAGCGCTTCGTCGTGTTCGACTGCGCCGCCGTGCCCGCGTCGCTGATGGAGTCGGAGCTGCTCGGCCACGAGCGCGGCGCCTTCACCGGCGCCGAGGGGCGGCGCATCGGCCGCTTCGAGGAGGCGCACGGCGGCACCCTGTTCATCGACGAGATCGGCGAGCTGCCGCTCGAGCTGCAGCCCAAGCTCCTGCGCGTGCTCGAGAAGCGCGAGATCCGCCGCGTCGGCGGCTCGCAGGTCATCCCCGTCGACGTGCGCATCGTCGCCGCCACCAATCGCGATCTGGTGCGCGAGGTCAACCGCAACACGTTTCGCGAGGACCTCTACTACCGGCTGGCGGTGGTGCGCGTGCGCGTGCCGCCGCTGCGCGAGCGCGAGGGCGACGTGCCGCTGCTCGTCGAGCACTTCGTGCGCGAGGCGCTCGACGGCGACGAGGCGGCCACCCGGGAGGCCATCGCCAGCATCACCGAGGAGAACTGGAAGCGCCTGATGTCGCACCCGTGGCCGGGCAACGTGCGCGAGCTGCGCAACTTCATCGAGCGCACCATGGCCATCACCGGCGGAGTCGACGTCGACAGCGCGCCGGCGAGCGCGCGGCCGCAGGGCGCTCCCTCGACCGTCGGGCCGGCGACGCTGGCGGGCGCGGCGATCGATCTCGGGCGCCCGTTCATCGAGGCGCGCGAAGAGCTGCTGGCGCACTTCGAGAAGGGCTACCTCGAGGCGCAGCTGGCGCGCCACGGCGGCAACATCTCGCGCGCCGCGCGCGCGGCCGGCCTCGACCGCATGCACTTCAAGCGTCTCCTGGCGCGCCACCAGCGCCCCGAGTAGCGGCTCCCCGCTCCATATAGTGGGTGAGCCGCCCCGACTCAGAAACGCTGAGCCGGAACGTCTCATGGCCGTCGCCGAACCGGGGAATCTCGCGCGCTTGGCGACGGCACCGCGGCTGCAATGCTGCCCGGCATGCGTCGAATCGCGCTGCTCCTCGCCGTGACTGGCTTCATCCTGGTCGGCTGCACCGCTCAGAACGGGGCGGCCACCGATCCTTCGGTGGCGCCGGCGACGGCGCTGACCTACTACCAGGACGCGGCGCCGATCTTCGCGGCGCGCTGCGCGAGCTGTCACTCGCCGGGCAACATCGCGCCATTCTCGCTCGTCACCTACAGCGACGCCATGACCTACGCGTCGCTGATCAAGCCGGCCATCCAGAACCACCTGATGCCGCCGATGCCGCCCGACACCGGCGATGGCAGCGGCTGCCCGCAGATCGACGACGTGCGCGTCATGCCGGACTCCGAGCGCGACACGCTGGTCGCCTGGGTCGACGGCGGCGCCCTGGCGGGCGACGAGGCCACGGCGGCGCCGACCCCCCCGGCGCCCGACGCGCTCGGCGCGCCCACGGCCACCTACGACAGCGGCGTCGACTACGAGTCGGCGTTCCAGGGGCAGGACGAGTACCGCTGCTTCGTGATCGATCCCCAGCTTGGCGCCACCTTCAACCTGATCGCCGTGGGCGTGCACTCGACCAATCCGGCGATCGTGCACCACACCATCGTCTACGCGCAGCTGCCGCAGTACCAGGCCGCCGTCGACGCGCTCGACGCCGCCGACCCGCTGCCCGGGTACCAGTGCTTCGGCGGCCCCGGCTGGACGGGCGCGATCGAGATCGGCGCCGCCGCCGTGGGCTCCCTGCCCAAGCCGTTCCCCAACGGCTCGGGCGCGCCGCTGCCCGCCGGCACCCGCTACGTGGTGCAGGTCCACTACAACTTCGACAACGGCCGCGGCTCCAACCGCATCGCCGTTCAGGCGTGGTCGGCGCCGACGCTGACGCAGGTGCCGCACGGCCTCGGCACCGCCAACTACACCTTCGACATCCCCGCCGGCGCCGTCGGGCGTGACGGCCACCGCGATGGGCGAGTTCACCATGACGCCCGCCGCCGCCAACCAGACCCGGCCGGGCCTTTTGTGGTCGGCGTTCCCCCACATGCACCAGATCGGCAGCGCCATTCGCGTCGACTTGATCCGCGCCGACGGCTCCAAGTCGTGCCTCATCGACATCCCCAAGTGGGACTTCCACTGGCAGGGCGCCTATCAGTTCATGCAGCCGATCAAGGTCGCCGCCGGCGACCGGCTGCAGACGACCTGCGTCTACGACAACTCGGCCGCGCACCAGCCCATCGTCAACGGCCAGGTGCAGCAGCCCAAGGACGTGCGCTTTGGCGAGGGCTCGACGGACGAGATGTGTCTCGCCGGCTTCACGCTCACCGACTTCTAACAGGAGAACGACGATGAAACGGCTAGCATTGGTTGCCTTGCTGCTCGGTGGTTGCATGAGCCCGGTCGACGAGTTCCGCGGTGCGGCGCCCGCGGCACAGACGGTGAGCCTCAACGTGCCGGCTGGCGCCGCTGCCAGCACCGCGTCGCTCGGCGACGGCGCCACGCCCGAGGTCATCGGCCAGCGCGCCACGTTCTACGAGATCACCCGCGGCGTGACCGCGGTCGTCAACGGCGGCGTGGGCGTGACCCTGCTGCTGTTGGAGGCGATCACCGCTCAGCAGCCGACGACGCTCACCATCGACCATGCGACCTGGGGTCCCTACACCGGCGCCCTGTCGCCGACGACCTGGAAGTTCGACGTGGCGAAGGTCGGCACCCTCGACTACAGCTACGTGCTGTCGGGCAAGCCCAAGGCGGCGGACGACTCGGCCTACGCGGCGGTCATCGCCGGCAAGGCGCACGTCATCTCGCGCACCGTCGGCTCGGGCGACTTCAAGTTCGACTTCTCGGCGCTGCACACGCTCGACCCGGACGGCAACAAGTCGCAGGGCAGCATCACCGTGCACTACGACAACACCGGCAGCCCGCGCGTGGTCGACGTCGCCTTTTCCGGCTTCGACGACGGCAACGGCTCCTACACGCCCGACGACGCGGTCTACCAGTACGCCGAGAACGCCGACCACTCGGGCAACTTCTCGTTCGTGACCAAGGCCGACGTCGACCACGATCCGCTGCACGTGCAGGAGACGGTGGGCATCAAGAGCGAGTGGCTGGGCACCGGGCAGGGCAAGAGCAACGCCGGCGCCAGCGGCGGCAGCCTCGCCGCCGACGCGACGCTCGAGGAGTGCTGGTCGAGCTCGTTCGCGCGCACCTACTTCACCGACAGCTGGAACCCCGCCGAGACCGAGGGCGACCCCGCCTCCTGCAAGCCGTAACCGCGGCCCCGACGGCGCGGCGGTGCTATGATGCCGCCGTGCCGCGCCCCCTCGACGGCTTCGCCGACCGCCCCTCCACGCTCATCCTCCGCTTGCGCCCATGAGACGTGCGCCCCTTTTGCTGCTGTTCGGGGCCGCGCTCGGCTGTCCGCCCGCGGCGACGCTGCCGGCCGGCTGCGGCAAGGACGTCGACTGCAAGGGGGCGCGCATCTGCGTGGCGCACGCCTGCGTCGACCCGCCGCCGAAGCCGGCCGCGCACCCGGCGCCGCCCGCCGGGGATGGCGGCATCGCCGACGGCGGAGCCGCCGACGGCGGAGCCCCCGACGGCGCCGTTGGGAGCGACGCGGGCGCGGCCGCCCTGCCGGCGCCGATCGGGGCCGCGCAGATGTTTCACGTCGACGCCACGCACTCGGGGCGCAGCCGGTTCAAGGGGCCGATCGTCACGCCGCACGAGACGATGCACGTGGCCACCGGCGGTGTCGTCTACGGCTCGCCCGCCATCACCGACGACGGCACCCTCGTCTTCGGGTCGCACGACAAGTCGATCTACGCCGTCGACGCCGCGGGCAAGATCCGCTGGCGCCACCCGACCGGCGACCTCGTCTGGGGCACCCCCGCGCTCGGCCCCGGCGGCGTGGTCTACGCCGGCAGCGACGACGACCACCTCTACGCCTTCGACCTCGACGACGGCAACGTGCGCTGGCAGTTCACCGCCGGCCCCTGCCGCGTCGCCTCCGGCGTCGGCCCCGAGGGCGCGCGCTGCGACGTCGACGGCGTCACCGTCGCCCCCGACGGCACCGTCTACGCCAGCGCCGACGGCCTCTACGCCCTCTCGCCGGACGGCAAGCTGAAGTGGAAGTTCGCGCCCGCGGTCACCCACTGCGCGGCCACTCCCGCCGTCGGGCCCGACGGCACCGTCTACGTCGGCTGCCAGGACGACGCCGTCTACGCCGTCGGCCCCGACGGCACCAAGCGCTGGGACTTCCGCGCCGGCGACGACGTCGACAGCTCGCCGGCGGTCGGCGCCGACGGCACCGTCTACGTCGGCAGCGACGACCACAAGCTCTACGCGCTCGGCCCGGGCGGCGTGCTGCGCTGGGCGGTCACCACCGGCGGCCCGGTCCACAGCTCGCCCGCCATCGGCGCCGACGGCACCGTCTACGTGGGCAGCTTCGACGGCGCGCTCTACGCCGTGCGCCCGGGCGGCGTGGTCGCCTGGAGCTTCCGCACGGCCGACCGCATCGTCTCCTCGCCGCTCGTCGACGCCGCGGGCAACGTGCTGGTCGGCTCCGAGGACGATCGCTTGTACGCGCTTTCGCCCGACGGTAAGCTCCTGTGGAGCCTGCTCCTCGACGGCGACGTCGACGCCACGCCCGCGCTCGGCCCCGACGGCACCATCTACGTCGGTGACGACGACCGCGCGCTGCACGCACTTCACTGATAGAGTCCCCTCGAAAATGAGCGAGCAAAGCGAGCGCACTACACCTACATCTTCACGCGGCCCGCGGGGCCGTGTTCTTCACGAGCGAAGCGAGCGTGGTAGATCGGCATCTTCACGCGGCCCGCGGGGCCGTGTTCTTCATGAGCGAAGCGAATGAACATCGATAAAGAGAATCTGCTCAAGGCTCTGCGCAACGGACCCTTCGAAGGCCTGCGCTCGCACGAGCTGGCCACGGCCATGGACGCCGACGTCAAGGGGCGCCACCGGCTGCGCACGCTGCTCGACACCCTCGTCGACGACAAGGTGGTCGAGAAGGTGCCCGGCAATCGCTTCCGCATCGTCGGCGCCACGCCGCCGGCGCCGCCGCCCGGCCAGGCGCTCCCCGCCGGCTGGGTCGCGGGCTCCCTGCGCGTGCACCCCGCCGGCTACGGCTTCGTCGCCCGCGACGATGGCGAGGACGACGTCTTCGTCGCCGCCCGCAACCGCGCCTCGGCGATGGACGGCGATCGCGTCGCGATCGCCACCTGGCTCGGCTACAAGGGCACCGAGGGGCGCGTCGAGGAGGTCCTCGAGCGCGGCCGCGCCAAGCTCACCGGCACGCTGCGCAAGGCGGGCCGCGCCAGCTACCTCGAGCCCGACGATCCGCGCATCGCCGCCACCGGCGGCCACGTGCTGCTCGACACCGGCCCCGGCGGCAGCTCGGGCGGCGCCAAGGACGGGCAGGCGGTGGTCGCCGAGATCACCCGCTACCCGACGCGCGCCGACGAGCCGCTGTCGGCCGAGGTCATCCAGGTGCTCGGCGATCCCGACGATCCGCGCACCGAGATCGAGAAGATCCTCGATCATCGCGACATCCCCGACCGAGTTCCCCGACGACGTCGCGCAGGCGGCCGAGCGCGCGCCCACCGAGGTGCGCACCGAGGATCTCGCCGATCGCGTCGACCTGCGCGATCGCGCCTTTCTGACGATCGATCCCGAGACCGCGCGCGACTTCGACGACGCGGTGTGCGTCGAGCCGTCGCCCAAGGGGCCGACGCGGGCGCGCCTGTGGGTCGCGGTCGCCGACGTCTCGCACTACGTGCGGCCGGGCGGCGGCGCTCGATCGCGAGGCGCGCGTGCGCGGCTGCTCGGTCTACCTGCCCGACCGCGCGATCCCGATGCTGCCCAAGCAGCTGTCGTCGGGGATCTGCTCGCTCAACCCCGAGGTCGATCGCTGCGCGATGGTGGTGCGCATCGACTTCGATCGCCAACGGCGCCGTCCACGACGCGTACTTCTGCGCCGCGGTGATCCGCTCGCAAGGCGCGCCTCGACTACCCCGGCGTCGCCGCGGCGCTCGCCGGCGACTTCCGCGGCGCGCGCGCGAGCTATCGAGCAGTTCCTGCCCGAGCTCGAGCGCATGGCACGCGCTGGCGCAGCAGCTGCGCGCGCGCCGCCTCGAGCGCGGCGCGCTCGACTTCGATCTCCCCGAGGCCAAGGTCGATCCTCGACGAGGACGATCCGCGCCGCGTGCGCGACGTCGTGCAGTCGCGCGGCGACGCCGCGGTCAAGGGCGCCTATCAGCTCGTCGAGGACTTCATGCTCGCGGCCAACGAGGCGGTGGCGCGCCACTTCCGCGAGCGCGAGCGCGACACGGTGTGGCGCGTGCACGACGTGCCCGTCGGACGAGCGGCTGCGAGCAGTTCGCCGAGCTGGCGCACGCCTTCGGCATGCACGTTCGACGTCGAGGCGGGCCGCTCGCCGCGCAAGCTCAAGCGACTTCCTCGCCTCGTTGCACGGCCAGCCGATGGAGCGCGCGCTCTACTTCCTGCTCCTGCGCACGCTCAAGCAGGCGGTCTACGACATCGTCAACGTCGGGCCACTTCGGCCTCGCCGCGCCCGACTACCTGCACTTCACGTCGCCGATCCGCCGCTACCCCGACCTGATCGTGCACCGCCTGCTCAAGCACTCGCTGCACGCCGACGGGCTGCCGGCCGGCGGCACTCCGGGCACGCGCGCCGTCGCGCGAGACGCTGCAGGAGATGGCGGCCGCGCTCGTCGAAGGCGGAGCGGCGCGCGATGGAGGCCGAGCGCGACGTCGTCGATCTGTACCGCGCGTTCCTCATGCGCGACCGCATCGGCGAGGAGTTCGACGGCACCATCGCCGCCGTCGTCGGGTTCGGCCTGTTCGTGCAGATCGAGGCGCCCTTCGTCGAGGGGCTGGTCAAGCTGGACGCGCTCGGCGACGATCACTACGAGTTCGACGAGGAGACGCATGCGCCTGGTCGGCCGCGGCACGCGGGCGGCAGTTCGCGCTCGGCGATCGCGGTCAAGGTGCGCATCGAGAACGTCTCGGTGCCGGGACGCAAGATCGACCTGCAGCTGGTCGAGCACACGCCGACGGCGCCGCCCCTGCCCGAGCACGCGCGCGGCGGCAGGCGGCGCGCCGACGAGCGCAGAAAGCCGCTCCGTCCGGCGCCGTCGCGCAAGCACGAGCGCAGCGGTGGCGGCCGCAACCAGCGGGGCGGCGGCAAGAACGGACGCGCCGGCGGCCCCAAGCGCGGCGGGGGCGGAGGGCCCAAGCGTCGGTCGCGCCGATGACGACCGCGCTCGGCACGATGACGTACGAGGTGACCGGCCGCATCGCCCGCATCACGCTCAATCGGCCGGAGCGCGGCAACGGCATCACGCTCGACATGCCGCGTCGAGCTGGCGGCGTGCGTCGAGCGCGCCAACCTCGATCCCGCCGTGCACGTCATCGCGCTGGCCGGCAACGGCAAGGGCTTCTGCGGCGGCTACGACCTGGTCGCGAGCGCCGAGCGCATGCGCGACGAGCGCGACCCGGCCTGGGCGACCGTTCGCGCCGCCCGGCTCGCCGCTCGACCCGCGCGGTCACCGCGCGCAACCACGACCCGCGCGCGGTCTGGGATCCGATGGTCGACTACCAGATGATGTCGCGCAACGTGCGCGGCTTCATGAGCCTGTTCCACGCCAACAAGCCGGTGGTGTGCAAGGTGCACGGCTTCTGCGTCGCCGGCGGCACCGACATGGCGCTGTGCAGCGACCTGCTGGTGATCGCCGACGACGCGAAGATCGGCTACCCGCCGGCGCGCGTCTGGGGCTCGCCGACGACCGCGGTGTGGGCGTTCCGCATCGGCATCGAGAAGGCCAAGCGGCTGCTCTTCACCGGCGACTGCCTGTCCGGCACGCGAGGCGGTGGAGTGGGGCCTCGCGATCGAGTGCGCCGCCGCCGCCGAGCTCGACGCGCGCTTCGAGAGCGCTGCTCGAGCGCATCGCGCGCATGCCGGTGAACCAGCTCGTCATGATGAAGCTGCTGGTCAACCAGACGGTGCTCAGCGCCGGCCTCCGACCGACGCAGATCCTCGGCACCGTCTTCGACGGCATCGCCCGCCACACCGCCGAGGGCTACGCCTTCCAGCAGCGCGCCGCCGCGGCCGGCTTCAAGCAGGCCGTGCGCGAGCGCGACGAGCCGTTCGGCGACGCCGCCGGGGGCTCCGCATCTCCGCGGAAATAGCCGGTTCCCGCCCCCGGCACGGCGGCGAAGCAACTTTTTCTTGCACCTACTGATAATATGTTCATGAACATGCAGAATCAGTTGATCCGAGAACGCCTCGAGGACGACGAGCGGAAGATCCTCTCCCCGTTCGCCCAGCTCTCGTCGGCAACCAAGGGGCGCGCGCGCCCCGAGCCGCCTGACGCGATGCGTCCCGTCTTCCAGCACGACCGCGACCGCATCATCCACTCGCAAGGCGTTCCGCCGCCTCGCCGGCAAGACCCAGGTCTTCCTCGCGCCCGAGGGCGACCACTACCGCACGCGCATCACCCACACGCTCGAGGTGGCGCAGATCGCCCGCACGGTGACCCGGGTCCTCGGGCCTCAACGAGATGCTCACCGAGGCGATCGTGATGGGCCACGACCTCGGCCACACGCCCTTCGGCCACGCCGGCGAGAAGGTGCTCGCGCACCTGATGCCCGACGGCTTCCACCACGTCAAGCAGTCGCTGCGCGTGGTCGAGGAGCTGGAGCGCGACGGCGCAGGGCTCAACCTGACGCAGCGAGGTGCGCGACGGCATCCTCAAGCACTCGAAGGGCAAGGGCGCACATCTTCAGCGACAACCCGAACCTGACGGCGATGACGCTCGAGGGGCAGATCGTCCGCATCGCCGACATCGTCGCCTACGTCAACCACGACCTCGACGACGCCGTGCGCGCCGGGCTGCTCGCCGACGGCGAGCTGCCCGAGATCGTGACGCGCGAGCTCGGGCGCACGCACTGCGAGCGCATCGACGCGCTGGTGCGCGACCTGGTCGAGAGCTCGCGCTTCGAGGAGAAGCGCATGATCCGCATGACGCGACGAGATGCTGCAGGCGCTCTATCGCGCTGCGCGACTTCCTCTACGAGACGGTCTACGAGTCGAAGGACGTGCGCGACGAGTTCGAGCAAGGCGCAGCGGATCCTCGAGGAGCTGTGGAGCTACTTCCACGAGCACGCCGACGAGTTCCGCGCCAGCACTGGCCCAAGGGCGACGCGCCAGGACGAGTCGCTCGACCGCGCCATCGCCGACTTCATCTGCGGCATGACCGACCGCTACGCGATGCGCCTGTACCAGGAGAAGCGGCTGCCCCGGCCCTGGACCGTGTACTGACGCTCGGGCGCCGGCGTCGCCAGCGGCCCGGCGGGGCCGCCTTGATCGGCAGCAGCCGAGC
Organism: uncultured delta proteobacterium; assembly: GCA_963816965.1. GTDB lineage: Bacteria > Myxococcota_A > Polyangia > Palsa-1104 > Palsa-1104 > JAQBQH01. The sequence continues at coordinate 410,375 of CAWFMP010000003.1, read as the reverse complement.
GTTACCTTCTCCGTCATGGAGACGATCGACTTCGGCAAGGACGCCGCGAACCCGTCGGGCGCGCCGGAAGCGGGCGGCGCGACCTCGCGCGGCTCGCGCTTCGGCGGCGACTCGGTGCCGGCGAGATCCTGGCGCATGGTCGCGCGCGTCGCCCGCGACGTCGAGGCCGAGGCCTACCGCCGGCTGCGCGATCTCGAGCAGCAGGCCGAGCCGCGCGATGGGCCTCGCCCGGGCGCGCCCAACCGCGTGCGCCACGCCACGACGGCGACGATCGCGCATTCACTGGCCCGCAACCTGATACGCTGCGCGCATGCTCGATCTGAGCGGCCGGCAGCGGCTCTACGTCTACCTGTGCGCGGTCTTTCTCACCGCGCTGCTCATCGGCGACACCATCGGCTCCAAGCTCTTCACCGTCGACATCCCGTTCGGCTTCACCACGCTGCACGCCACGCTCTCGGTCGGCGCGCATCTGGTTCCCCATCACCTTCTTGCTCACCGACGTGATCAACGAGTTCTACGGCACGCGCCGGCGCGCGCTTCGTCACCTTCGTCGGCTTCTTCATGGCCGTCTTCGCCTTCGTCGTCATCTTCGTGGCGCGCCTCATCCCCGCCGCCGACTTCTCGCCGGTCACGCAGGACGCCTTCGACAACGTGCTCGGCAACGCCAACCGCATCTTCGTCGCGTCGCTGGTCGCCTACCTCGTCGGCCAGCTCGTCGACATCGCCATCTTCCAGTCGGCCAAGCGGCTCACGCAGTCGCGCCACATCTGGCTGCGCTCGACGGGCTCGACGCTGGTCTCGCAGCTCATCGACACGCTCATCGTCACCTACGTCGCGCTTCTGCGGACAGATCCCGACGGCGCGGCTGCACCAGGCGGCGACGACGAGCTACATCGTCAAGGTGCTGCTCGCCGTCGGCCTGACGCCGGTCATCTACGCGCTGCACGCGCTCATCCACCGCCGGCATGCACATCGAGGAGCATCCGGCGGACGTCGAGCGCGTCCACGTCGACATTCCGTGAGCGGCTCAGTTCTTGGCGTACTTGGCCGGGTTCTTGGCGAACGTCGGCTGGCAGTCGGGGCAGCAGAACGCGTAGCGCTTGCCGTGATACGTCACCTGCACCGTCGAGTCCTTCGACGGTGAAGTCTTCGCCGGTCACCGGGCACTTGGCGGCGGTGCCGATCGCGAGCTTCGGCACCGCCGCATCGTCGCCGAGCCGCCGGTGAGGCGGTCGCGGTGCGTCGCCGTCGTCGCGGTCGCCGCGCCTTCTTCTGCGCAAGCGGCGAACGGCAGGGCGAGGAGCGCGCACAAAGCGAAGCTGATTCATCTTCATGGGTCTAGAGCGTAGCAGGCGTGGCGGGCCGCCTCAACCGCACAGCAAGAAGCGCCTCACGGCCTGGCGAGATAACGCGAAAACTCGATTGAATAAAATCGAAAACCGGCGCGAATCGCGGATATTGCGCGCTGGCACCGGCGCTGCAATTGCAGACTCGGCGAAGGCGCACCACCAAACAACAACGCGCTCGTCAACTGGAGGAACGAACATGAATCGCATCATCACCGCGCTGGCGCTCTCGGGCTCTGCTCGTCGCTGCGCCGGCCTTCGCCAAGACCCAGCACGCACCAAGCCGGTCGCCTCCGTCGGCGACAAGGCCGCGGCAGAGAAGGCCGAGCCGACCGCGGAAGGCTCGACGACGGACCAAGCCGGCCAAGAAGGCCAAGAAGTCGAAGAAGGCCGCCAAGACCGACAAGACCGAAGGCTCGACGGAGAAGCCGGCCGAGGCGCCGGCCAAGTAATCGCGTCATCGAGCGTAGAGGGGTGATCGGGCGTCGCATCCGTCGGGATCGTGCGGCGCCCGGTCTTTTTTCGTGCTTAGCTTGCGCGCATGGATTGGAAGCTGCTGGCGACGACGTTCGGTGCCGTCTTCGTGGCCGAGCTCGGCGACAAGACGCAGCTGGCGACGCTGTCGCTGTCGTCGGGCAAGGTGAATCGGCTCTCGGTGTTCCTCGGCTCGGCGAGCGCGCTCGTGTGTACGTCGCTCCTCGCCGTGCTCGCCGGCGAGATCATCTCGCGCTACGTCGCCGCCGCAGTACATCCGCCGCGGCGCCGGCGCGATCTTCATCGCGCTCGGCCTGCTCGTCGACATGTTTCGCACAGGCGTCAGCGCGCTAGCGCGGCGGCGAGCAAGGCGGCGCGACCAGGCGCACTGTCGCGCGTCGATCGGGATCGAGATCGACGATGATGCCGTGCGCGCCGACCTGACAGACCACGGTCACGACCTCCATGCGCGCGTCGCCCGTCACGCGCGTCGGCCGCGCGCGCTCGGCGACGCCGAGCGTGTCGATGGCGCGCGCCGCTTTGTCCTCACTCGTGAACGCGAGGAGAAACTGAGTTCCCCACGCTTCGGCCTGCAGGTAGGTGACCTCGGTGAGCGCGCCGCCCTGGCGCGTCTCGATCAGCCACAGCGGCGCGGCGAGAGAGAAGCCGTCGAACGCGGAGATGGTATCGGTCGGCGGTGTCACACCGGAAGAGAATGCAAAGCCAGCCCACGGCAGCGCGAGTCGGCGCTCGAGTCGGCGTTGTCGAGACCTGCGGAGAACTTGCGCTACCTAGTGTCGTCGTTGCCGTCCCAGCGCCACTTGCCGCGCTCGCGGTCTTCCTTCTGGGACGACCTTCGCCGGGCCTCTTCTTCGCGTCGCTGCGCTTCTCGGGGCGCGCCGCGCGGCGGCGTCCCTCTTCCTTGTCGACCTGCGCCGACGCCACCGGATAGCGCGGGCCGCGGAAGCCACCAGGGCCACCGCCGAAGCCGCCCGGTCGCGGGCCGCCGGGACCGCGCGGGCCGCCCGGACCGCCGCCGGGGCCGCCGAAGCCGCCCGGACGCGGGCGCGGCGCCGGACGCGGATCGCCCGGCTTGCGCTCCTGTGCCTTCTCGACGAAGACGTTGCGCCCGTTGAGCATCGTTCCGTTCCACTGCTTGATCGCCGACTCGGCGTCGGCGTCGGTGGCGACTTCGATGAAGGCGAAGCCGCGCGGACGCTGCGTTTCGCGATCGAGCGCGATGCGCACGCTCTGAACGGTCCGTCCTTCTTGACTGAATGCTTCGCGAAGCTCCTGCTCGGTAATCGCGTACGACAAATTGCCCACGAACAACTTGGTACCCACAGTCCGATCGCGCTCCTTTCGCCTATCCGGTCACGATGTCGTGACCAATGTTCCAACACTAAGGGCTCGCGCCAGCAAGGGCAAGCGCGAACTACCGCCATGACTATTGAATAAGTCTCGAGCGTCGGGCGTATCATGGAGCGTGTTGGGCGGCGGGGAAAAGACGCACCGCGTCAATGGAGTGCACCATGAATCGGTCGCTGGTGGTATCGTTCTCAGCTTCGGTCTCATCGCGACGCCTGCGTTCGCGCAGCAGCCGCTGCAGCCGACGCCCGCTATCCGCCGGGCAGCGATCAGTCATACGCACCGCCGACGCCGTCGCAATATGATCCGAACGCGCCCCAGCCGCAAGCGCAAGAGCCGATGGATCCGTACGCCCAGTACGGCGACGCCGACGACGAGGACGACGGGCTCGACGTCACCTACGACATCTCGACGTCGCCCGATCGCGAGGACCAGCAGTACGACGACGGCTACGACCCGAACGCCTACCAGCAGTTCGAGTCGCAGCTCTCGCCGTACGGCGACGTGGGAGGACGTGCCGTCCTACGGTCGCGTCTGGGTGCCGTCGCCCTCCGTGGTCGGCTACGACTTTACGCCGTACGCATCGGGCGGCCACTTGGCTCGACAGCGAGTACGGCTGGACCTGGGACAGCGACTGGGATTGGGGCTGGGCGCCGTTCCACTATGGCCGCTGGATGGTCATGGGCGGCTATGGCTGGTGCTGGATCCCGGGCACGACGTGGGGTCCGGCGTGGGTCAACTGGCGCTGGGGCGGCGGCTACGTCGGCTGGGCGCCGATGGGCCCGCGCGGCGTCGTCATCGGCCCGCCGCGCGGTGTGCGCTCGCCGTGGCGCTTCACCGTCGCCGGACAGCTCGGCGCGGTGCAGCCGCACTACCTGCCGTCGCGCGCGGTGGCGTCGGTGTGGCACTCGACGACGTCGATCCACAACGTGTCGAGCATCAACCTGCGCGGCACGCAGGTGCGCTTCAACGCCGGCCCTTCGTCGCGGATGGTCGCGGCGACGACCGGGCGCACGCTCGCGCCGGTGTCGCTGCGCTCAGGCCGCGCCGCGCGCGCTGCCGAACCAGGCGATCACGCCGCGGGTCGGGCACGCCGGTGCAGCAGCGGCCGTGGATGCATCCGCGCCCGCTCGGCGGCGCGTTCGCGCGCACGGTGCCGGGCTCGCACACGCTCGGCTCGACGCCGATCGTGTCGCGCCCGGGCACGACGACGATCCAGGGCGCCAGCAGCCGATGCAGTATCGCGCGCCGGCCTCGCAGGCGTACCGCTCCGGGTGCGCGGCGCCGGCGACGGCCTACCGCGCGCCGTCGGCGCAGCCGCAGTATCGTTACAACGCGCCGGCGCAGGCATATCGCCCCGCGCCGCAGTATCGCTACAACGCGCCCGTGCAGACCTATCGTCCGGCGCCGCAGTATCGCTACAACGCGCCGGTGCAGACCTATCGCCCGGCGCCGCAGTATCGCTACAACGCGCCGGTGCAGACCTATCGCCCGGCGCCGCAGTATCACTACAGCGCGCCGATGCAGACGTATCGTCCGGCACCGCAGTATCAGTACAGCGCGCCGGCGCAGTCGTTTCGCAGCGCGCCGTCCCAGTCGTTCCACAGCGCGCCGGCGCAGTCGTTCCACAGCGCGCCGTCCCAATCGTTCCATTCGTCGGGCGGCTTCTCGGGCGGTGGATTCCGCGGCGGCGGCGGTGGGTTCCACGGCGGCGGCCGTCGCTGAGTCGCTGAGTCGCCGAGAGAGCGGGCGCCCGTCGGCCCGTTGCAGTCGGAGCCGCTCGACCCCACAACGTCTACATGGACAAGCCGCAGGCACAAAAAAGCGTGCCGGCGCGGATCCTCGTCGTCGACGACGATCGGGTCGACGCTGAAGCTCTGTGCTCGCTCCTCGCCGACGCCGGTTACGAAGTCGAGGCGGCGGCCTCGACGGAGGCCGCGCTGGCGAAGTTCCGCGAAGGAACCTACGCCATCGTCGTCGCCGACGTTCAGCTGCCCGGCGAGAGCGGGCTCGATCTGGTGCGCCAGCTGCGCAATCAAGCGCCGGCCACCGCCGTCGTGGTCATGACCGGCCACGCCTCGGTGTCGACGGCGGTCACCGCGCTCAAGCTCGGCGCCGTCGACTACCTGAAGAAGCCGGTGCACGTGTCGCAGCTCAAGAAGCTGATCGCGCAGCTCGTCGCCGAGCGGCCCGCGTATCTGCCCAACGCGCTGCTCAACGCCGAGCAGCTCGGACGAGGAGGTGTTCGAGGGCATGCTGGCGCGCTCGGCGGTGATGCACGCCGTGTTCGAGAGCATCACGGCCGTCGCGCAGACCGAGGCGACCGTGCTCATCGTCGGCGAGACCGGCACCGGCAAGGAGCTGGTCGCGCGCGCCGTCCACGAGCGCTCGTCGCGCAAGGCGGGGCCGTTCGTGCCGGTGCACACCGGCGCGATCCCGAAGGACCTGATCGAGTCGGAGCTGTTCGGGCACGAGAAGGGCATCGTTCACCGGCGCGGTCTCGGCCGCCGAGGGCAAGTTCGGCGCCGCCAAGGGCGGCACCATCTTCCTCGACGAGGTGTCGACGATGTCGGATCGCGCGCAGGTCGACCTCTTGCGCGTGCTCGAGACGTTCCGCTACACGCGCGTCGGCGGCAAGGTCGAGCACGCGGCCGACGTGCGCGTGGTCTGCGCCACCAACCGCGATCTGCTGGCGATGGCGCACGAGGGCAAGTTCCGCGAGGACCTGTACTACCGCATCAACATCTTCCCCATCATGCTGCCGCCGCTGCGCCAACGGCTCGAGGACATCGGGCTGCTCGCCGATCGCTTCATGCGCGCGGCGGCCGAGCGCTACAAGCGGCCGGTGCGGCTTCTGCCCGAGCCCTCGGTCGAGATCCTGATGTCGTATGCGTGGCCGGGCAACGTGCGCGAGCTGCGCAACATCGTCGAGCAGGCGGTGCTGCTCGAGCGCACGGAGCGCCTCGAGCCCGAGCTGCTCAGCCGCTTGCTCGTCGAGCGGCCGTCTCGCCCCTCGCCGGCGCCGTCGGCCATCGGGCGCTTCATCGAGCGCGAGGATCAGACGCCGTCCTCCGGGCGGCCGCTGCCGGCGCCGGTGGTGCCGATCGCCGTCGGCACCAAGGTGGAGGATGCCGAGCGCCAGCTGGCGCTGCGCACGCTCGAGGCGTACGCCGGGGATCGCGTCGCCGCTTGCGCCGCGCTCGGCGTCGATGCCGCGCGCCTCGACGAGCTGTTGGGCGGCCACGCCGGTCCGCAGCCCGCCGTTCCCCACAACTAGAACCTTTTTTCTTCTTGCTGCTCCCAAGCCGCGCGGAATCGCGCCCGATCGAGTTGGCGCGCGTTTCGCACAGTGCGGTCGGCATGGAGGCAACAGAGATGGCGACGATGCAGAATTTCCTGCCGGGGCAGATCATCAAGCACTACGGCGTCTATCGCTGCTCGTGCGGACGTCACGAGTTCTTCGGCGTCTCCGGTCGCGTGTTTCCGCGGCCGCACTGTCCGGCGGGCTGGTGGGAGATGAAGCACCGCGCACGCGAGGAGAAGTTCTTCTAGTCATGGCGGTGCGAACGCAGGGGTGCACGGCGCTGCTGCTCGGCGGCATGGACTCGGCCGCGCGGCTCGACGGTGCGCTGGCGCTCGTCGCGCGCACGGGCGCGACGCTGACGATGGCGATCGACGCGGAGACGATCGTGGGTGTGGCCCGGAGCCATCCGCCGCTGCTCCACCGCTTGCGTGCCGCGTTCGCCGACGGCGCGCTGGGGGCGATGTTGACGTGCGCGCACGGCGCTGCCGCTTCGCTTCTGACCGCCGAGGAGCTGATGGATGAGCTGCGGCTCGACGAGGAGACGCTGCAGCTCGTCCTCGGGGTCGCGCTGGAGCGGCGCGGCTTTTGCGGTGCGTTCGCCGACCCGGCGGCGCTGGAGCAGGCGGGAATCGACTTCGTGGTAGGCGGCGGGGACCAGCCGCGCCGGGTAGGCGAGCGGCTGATGGCGCTGCCGATGGCGGCGTGCGAGTCGCTGGAGGAGGCGGAGCAGCAGGTGCGCGCGCTCGTCGCCGGCGGCGCACACATGGTGGCGGCCTCGGCGTGGGCGGCGCAGCTGAACCCGCCGTGGTTGACGCCGGGCGAGCGGCCGGTGCGCGACGAGGCGCCGGTGGCCCTGCGCGCACTCGCCGAGCTGGGCCGTTGGTGCCTGGGGGCGTTCGGGCTGCGGCGCGTGCCGGGCGTCGCCGCGGCGGCGCTCGTCGACGAGGCGTGGAGGCTCGAGCGCTTTCCCGCGCGGGCGCGCCTGCCGCTGGTGCGGCGGCGTGGGCTGACCGCGTCGCGGCGCGCCTGGGTGGCGGCGTACGAGTGGTGCGACGTGTTGGCGGTGGAGGCGCGGGTGCCGGGCCTGGCGGCGCATGCGACCGAGCCGCTGGCGGCGACGGTGTTGCCGGCGCTGCGCGCGCTCGCCGCGGCGCATGGCGCGGGCGAGCCGCTGGCGCGCGCGCAGGCGGCCTACGAGGAGCTGGGTGCCTTCGGGTTCCTGGGCGGGCAGCGGTGGCGCGCGCTCTTGTCGGCGCTGCGTGATGCATTCGCGCTGTTGGCGGCGCGGCGCGACGTCGACTGGACGATCGGGCCCGGGCCGGAGGGCGCGCGCGAGCAGCCGATCTTGCGGCTGGTGCCGCCGAGCGCCTCGTTGAACTGATCTAGCGCGACATCGAGATCTGGAGGATGCGATCCATGGCCGCCTTGTACGGCCAGGCGCCGTGGCGATACTTCTCGGCGCCGCCGGCGGCGCGGTAGTAGAGGCTGAGCGCGCGGCCGCGATCCTCGTTGCGCACGCGCTCGGCGAGCTCGAACAGCGCCGGCTCGACCAGGCCGGGCACGTCGTGCGCGACGGCGCGCTCGAGGTGCGCGCGGGCGCAGGCGTCGTCGTGCAGGGCGTCGCAGGCGCGGGCGCCACCGAGGAGCGCCTCGATGCGCTCCGCGTCGCCGGCGTCCCGGCGCGCGGCGACGGCGTCGAAGCGGCGCAGCGCGACGGCGGCGCGGCCCGCCTGCGCCTCGGCCTGCGCGCGATCGAGCGCGACCCGCGGCGTGCCCGCGCAGCCGCCCAGCTCCAGCAGCAGCAGCAGCAGCAGCGGCGACGACACGAGCGACCGGGCGCGTGGCATGATGGCGCTAGCATGTCCAAGATCGACCTTTCGCTCAAGGACGCCTTCCGTCGCGCGCGCGATCAGGTGGAGGGCTACGGTGTCCGCGTCTACATCGGCGACGTCAAGGATCCGAACACCGGCATCTTCGACGGCAGCGAGATCGGGATCGATTATGCGAACGATCTCGAGATGTCGCTGTTCGTGATGGTGCACCTGTTCGGACACACGGTGCAGTGGAACACGGTGCCCTCGTACCGCACGATCGATACGCGGGTCAGGCCCGGTGCGGCGCCCGAGATCATCGAAGAGGCGAGGGTGTACGAAGAGAACGCCTCGCGCTACGGGCTGCAGCTGTTGCACGAGGCCGGCATCGCCGACCGCGATCAGTGGATCAGCGACTGGCGCGGAAGCGACTGGAAGTATCTTTCGACCTATTACGCGACGGGGAAGCTGCCCACCTGGGCCGAGTGCCGATCGACCGGACATCCCCGCATCGAGCCCCTTGCGATTCCGTCTTTCACCCCGCACCGCTTCTACACCCGCTACGCGTTCTAGCCCCCGCCTGGGCCAGCCCGAGCGACGCCGGCCGGTAATCGGCGTCGCCCCCGGCGCGCCTGGTACCTCGCCGAAGTGGTTTTGATTGGTATCCGCGGAGGATTCGGCGCGCAGGGCGAGGCGCGACGACGAAGGAATACTGGCTGTATTTCGAGGAGGAGCAACGAAGCCATGGGCGTCGAGGACCGGCGCAGACCGATCAGAACCACTGTGGCAAGGTACTAGGACGCCTCCGCCTGCGCATATCCCCAGCGCTCCCGCACGCGCTTTTCGATGCTGCCGAAGAGCAGCCGCTCGAAGCCCAGCCCGAGGACCACGATGACCACCATGACGCTCATGACGCGCGCCATGTCGCCGAGCTCGCGGCCGAGCGTCAACAGCTGCCCCAGGCCGCCGGCGACATAGAGCAGCTCGCCCGCCATCAGCGAGCGCCACGCGAAGGTCCAGCCGAGCTTGAGACCGGTCACGATCCCCGGCAGCGCCGCCGGCAGGATCACGCGCGTGTACAGGCGCAGCCGCCGCGATCCCATCGTCCGCGCCGCGCGGATGTACAGCGTCGGCACCGCGCGCACCGCCCCCTCGGTGGCGATGGTGATCGAGAACAGCGAGCCCAGCACGACCACGAACAGGATCGCCTTCTCCGATAGCCCGAACCACAGAAGCGCCAGCGGCAGCCAGCAGATCGACGGCAGCGCCTGCAGCCCGACCACGAGCGGCCCCACCGCCGCGCGCAGCCACGACATCCGCGCCAACATCACGCCGAGGGTGATGCCCGCGCCCGCCGACAGCGAGTAGCCGACGAACAGCCGATACAGCGACGTCGCGATGGCGCGCAGGAGCTCACCGTCGCGCAGCGTGTGCCCGAGCATGCGCAAGACGCCGCCCGGGCCGGGCAGCATGTAGGTCGGCCAGGGCCCGAACCTAGAGATGCTGGCCCAGCCGATCAGCAACAGGCCGAGCGCGATCGCCGCCGGCAAGCGCCGCCGCGGCCCGTTCGTCCTGTCCGTTTCCGTCGCCATCGATGGCCTCGTGCTCGCCCATCTCGTCGAGCCCGCTCTTGAGTTTTGCCGCCAGCTCCACCACTTCGGGCTGATCGACGTGGCGCGGCTGCGGCAGTCGGGACGCCAGGTCGACGTCGACCGCCACCCGCGCCGGACGCGCGCGCAGCACGAGCACGCGCGAGCCGAGCCGCACCGCCTCGGCCATGTCGTGCGTGACGAACACGATCGTCTTGCGCGTCTTCTGCCAGATGTCGACGAGCTCCGCTTGCAGCGCGCCGCGCGACTTGGGATCGAGCGCACCGAACGGCTCGTCCATGAGCAGGATGTTGGGCTCGAGCGCGAGCGCGCGCGCCAGCGCCACCCGCTGCTTCATGCCGCCGGACAGCTCGTGTACCCAGGCGCGCGCGAAGTCCGACATCTTGACGAGCCCGAGATACTTCTGGGCCCGCGCCTCGCGCTCGCGCCGCGGCAGGCGCAGCTCCTTCATGCCGAAGGCCACGTTCTCGGCGACGCTCAGCCAGGGAAAGAGCGCCGCGTCCTGGAACATGACGCCGCGATCGGGCCCCGGCCCGCGCACCGGCGTTCCGCCCACGCGCACCTCGCCCTCGTCCGGGCGCTCGAGGCCGGCGATGAGGTTGAGCAGCGTCGTCTTGCCGCATCCCGACGGGCCCACCAGACAGACGAACTCGCCGTCTTTGACGGCGAGCGACATCTCGCGCAGCGCAGCGGTCACGCCGCGCGTGCTCGATTGGAAGCGCTTTCCGACGCGGCAGACCTCGATCACGCACCCATATGGAGCAAGGCGTGTGCCGTCAGCTACGGTCGGTACCCCAGACCTCGCGCACGCGCGCGTCGAGCCGGGCGAAGAAGAGCACCTCCGTCACCAGGCCGAGCGTGACGATGGCGACCATCACCGCCATCACGCGCGCCATGTCGCCGAGCTCGCGCCCGGTCGCCAGCAGCTGCCCGAGCCCGCCGGAGACGAAGAGCAGCTCGCCCGCCATGAGCGAGCGCCAGGCGAAGGTCCAGCCGAGCCGCATGCCCGACAGGACCGCCGGCAGGGCGGCCGGCAGGATGACGCGCAGGTAGAGCGTGGCCCCGCGCGCGCCCATGGTCCGGGCCGCGCGCACGTACAGCGGCGGCACGTTGCGCACGCCCGCTTCGGTGGCGACGGCGATGGCGAGCAGCGAGCCGGCGATGACGACGAACAGGATCGCCGCCTCGCTCAGGCCGAACCACAGAAGCGCCAGCGGCAGCCAGCAGATCGAGGGCAGCGCCTGCAGCCCGGTGACGATGGTGCCGACCGACTCGCGCAGCGTGCGCGAGCGCGCCAAAAGGAGGCCGAGCGTGACGCCGCCCGCGAGCGACAAGAGGTAGCCGACGACGAGCCGGCGCATCGACACCAGGATCCCGCGCGGGATGGTGCCGTCCCGGAGGCCGGACCAGAAGCTGGCCGCGATCGCCGCCGGCGACGGGAAGACCCACGACCGCCACAGGCCGAGCCTAGATGCCGCCTCCCATCCCAGGAGTAGAGCCACCAGGAACAGGACCCGGCGCAGGCTGCCACGCATCGTCGATCTCCTCACGCATCACTTTCTCCACCTCGGTCCGCAGCTCCTTCATGATGCGTCCGACGTAGTAGGCGACATCGCTCTCGATCATCCGCGGCCGCGCCAGCGCGATGGTCTCGTCGAGCTTCACGCGTCCCGGCCGCGTCGCCATCAACACGACCCGGTCGCCCAGGCGGACCGCCTCGCGCACGTTGTGCGTCACGAAGACGACGGTCTTTCTGGTCGCGCGCCAGATCTCGGTCAGCTCGACGTGCAGGACGTCGCGCGTCTGCGCGTCGAGCGCGGCGAACGGCTCGTCCATGAGCAGCACGCGCGGATCGGGCGCCAGCGCCCGAGCGAGCGCCACGCGCTGGCGCATCCCGCCCGACAGCTCGTGCACGTAGGCGTCGGCGAAGCGCCACAGGTGCACCTTCTTGAGGAAGGTCTCGGTGCGCGCGGCGCGCTCGTGCTTGTCGCGGACGCCGGCGAGCTCGAGGCCGAAGTCGACGTTCTTGCGCGCCGTCAGCCACGGAAAGAGCGCCGAGTCCTGGAACATGACGCTGCGCTCGGGCCCGGGCGCGTCGATGATCTTGCCGTCGAGCGTGACCCGTCCCGTGTCGGCGCGCTCGAGCCCGGCGATGAGGTTGAGCAACGTCGACTTGCCGCAGCCCGACGGGCCGAGCAGGCAGACGAACTGCCCTTCGTCGATGGTGAGCGAGACATCGGACAGCGCGTGGTGGGTGCCGCGCCGCGACGTGAAGTGCTTGCCCACCGACTCGAGCCTGATCATTTCGCCGGCGCCGTGGTCGCAGGCGTGGCGCCGCGGTGGGTCGCCGCGTCGACAAAGTGCCGATCGATCATGCCGCTGACGTCGCCCTGGGGCAGAAAGCCGAGCGCGCGCCCATCGGCGAGCTGCTTTTCGAGCGCGGCGTCGAGCAGCTCGGCCGATGGCTCGACGTGGGCGTACGCCCTGGCCAACAGCTCGGGCGGGAGCGCCTTTTTCGCCCACTTCTGCAGGCCGGCGTCGACCAGCGCGCGCGCCGCGGCGGGATTGGCCTTCATCCACGCGATGGTCGCCACGTTTGCCGCCACCAGCTTGCCGACGACATCGGGATGCTCGCTCGCCAGCTTCTTGGTCACCACCAGCACCGTGGTCGGGAACTTGCTGCCGGGCCAGCGCTCCCGCTCGTCGACCAGCAGGGTGCCGCCCCCCTCGTCGATGAGGCGCGTCGTCCACGGCTCGGGCACCCACGCGCCGTCGAGCTGCCCCTGCTTCATGAGGGTCAGGATGTCGGCGTTGGCCAGCGGCAGGATCTGCACGTCGCCGCCGCGATCCTTGGGCCGGAGGTGGTTGTCCGCCAGGTAGGTGCGCAGCGCGATGTCCTGCGTGTTGCCGAGCTGCGGCGACGCGATCTTCTTGCCGCGCAGATCGGCCGGGCCGCGGATGCCCGCGTCGCGGCGCACGACCAGCCCCGCGCCGTTGAGCGCCGCGCCGGAGACGATGACCAGCGCCTCGCCGTGCGAGCGCAGATAGCCGTTGATGGCCGGCGCCGGACCCACGTAGCAGGCATCGATGGCGCCCGCGAACAGCGCCTCCATCGCCTGCGGCCCGGCGTTGAACGGCTGGGCCTCGACGGTCAGCGGCGCCAGCGCCCGGGCGAAGTCGCCGCGCAGCAGGCCCACCAGCGCCGGCCCGTGCGTCAGGTTCGGGAAGAAGCCCAGGTGCACCGACGAGAGCACCGCACCGGTCGCGCCGCTGGTCCGTCTGCCCTTGCAGCCGACGCCGCCTATGGCGAGCGTGGCGGCGACGAGGGCGCTGAGGAGCGCGGGGCGCGACATCTGCCTATCATCCGTTATAACGGATGCCTGTCAAGCCCCAACGAAAGCGCGAAAGATCGAACTTTTCTTGTCGCAGAAACATGCGTGAAACAGCGAATCCGTATAACGGTAGAGAAGGAGGGACTGATGGATTTGGCACGGCGCCGCGGACAGCGTACGGCATCCACCGTCCCCAAGGTGCATACCCGAGGCGAGGCGCGCCTCGATGCGATGCTGGAGCTGGCGGAGGAGGCTTCGCGGCCGGCCCCGCTCGGCGACGTGTTGCAGTCGCTGTGCGCGCGCATCGCGCGCGTGCTGAACGTCGAGGTCTGCTCGATCTATCTTCGTGAGCTCGTCGATTCGCCCGGCAATCGGCGCGTCGCCGGCGATCTGGTGCTGCGCGGCAACGCCGGCTACGCCCGCGAGGCGGTCGGGCGCGTGCGGATGCGCGTCGGCGAAGGCTTGACCGGCTTCTCCGTCGAGTGCCTGCGGCCGGTGTCGGTCGCCCGCGCCTCGACCGACGCGCGCAACAAGAGCTTCGCCGGCATGGACGAAGAGCGCTTCCCGTCGCTGTGCGCGGTGCCGCTGGTCGATGGCGGGCGCGCGGTCGGCGCGCTGGTCGTGCAGCGCCGGCAGCCGCGCGCCTTCGGGCAGCGCGAGATCGTGCTCATCGCCTCGATGGCGCCGCCGGTGCTGTTCGCGCTGGAGCGGGCGCGGCTGCGCGAGCGCGAGCGGTTGGCGGAGCTGTCGGCGTCGGCACCGGCGACGCCGCATGCCCGCGTGCACGAGGTGACGCTGCGCGGCCAGCCGGCGGCGCCGGGCGAGGCGCTCGGCACCATCGCGGTGCGCCGGCACCATCAGCCGGTGCGCGCGCAGCCCACGGGCTCGCTCGAAGACGAGCGCGCCCGCCTCGGTCTGGCGCTGGCCGAAGCCGCCGACGAGATGACCAAGCTGGTGACGTGGGCGATGAGCTGGGGGCCGCTCGATCGCGCCACCATGACGTCGCTGTTGTCGCCGGCGCGCTTCGTGCTCGACGACGCGCGGCTGCGCGGGCGCATGCGCGATCACGTCGACGACGGCGTCAGCGCCGAAGCGGCCGTCGAGCGGGTGATGCGCGAGTACACGCGCGTCCTGTCGTCGTCCGGCGAGCGGCTGCTCGTCGATCGCGCGCTCGAGGTCGAGGCGCTCTGCCTGCGCGTGCTCAACCGGCTGGGCGCGCCGGCGTCGAAGCTGCCGCCCGGCTCGGTGATGGCCGCCGGACGCCTCACCGTGTGTGACGCGATCGAGCTGCGCGCGGGCCACGCGGCCGGCGCGGTCTTGAGCGCGCCGGTGGCCGCGTCGCCGGGGCTGGGCGTCGCCGTGGCGCTCTGCCTGCCCGTGGTGGCCGGCGTCACCGAGCTGTTCCGCTGGGTCTCCGACGGCGATCGCGTGCTGGTCGACGGCGACGCCGGCAGCGTCATCGTCAATCCTTCGCGCGTCGACGTCGCCGCGCACCGCAAGCGCTAACCCCAAGATCGCCGCGATTGACCGGCTGCGGACGATCCGCGCGGTCGCCGCGACGACTCCAGCGACGAGCGCATGCTACGATGAGGGCGTGGACGCCGCTGCGCCGCGCACGCTCCGCCAGCTCTGGCCCGAGCTCGCGCTCATCACGCTCGGCATCGCGCTGCGCGTCTCCATGAACGCCAGCTACGACGTGCGCTGGAGCTACGACTATGGCGATCATCGCGCCTACATCGCGTGGCTCGCCCACCACTTTTCGTGGATGCCGCTCGAGCTGTCACGGGCCGCGTACCACCCGCCGCTGTACTACGCGATTGCGGCCCTGGCGGTGCGCGCCGGCGCCGGCCTGCAGCAGCTGGGCTGGATCTCGATCGCCAGTGGCAGCGCGCGGCTGGCGCTCATCCTCTACGGCGTGCAGCGCTGGCTGCCCGGCAACCGCCCGGCGCACCTGGCTGCGCTGGCCATCGCCGCGGTGCTCCCGGTGTCGGTGCACACCGACGGCATGCTCACCAACGAGGCGCTCAACGGCCTCGTCTGCACCGCCGCGACGCTCCTCGCCGCGCGCTACTTCGCCGGCGATGTCGCGCATCGCTGGCGGCGCGGCGCCGAGCTCGGCGCGGTCATCGGCCTCGCGCTGCTCGTCAAGGTCTCGGCGCTGGTGATCCTGGGCGCGGTGGCGCTCATGGTCGCCGTCGAAGCGCTGCGGCTGCACGACGCGGCGCGCGCGCGGCCGTTCGTCGCCGTCGTCGTCGCCGCCGCGCTGGTCTCCGGCGCGTGGTTCGCTCACTGCCGGGTCGCGCATGGCAAGTGGATCCTCAGCGGCTTCGACGGGGTCGACGCCTATCGCACCGCCGGCCGCCTCGACAAGCCCTACTGGCGCCGTCGCCCGCCGCACTTCTACCTCGGCTTCTCGCCCCGCGTCTTCGTCGCGCCCTATTCCCCGACGGGGATCCAGCCCCGCGCCGAGTTCGCCACGCCGCTGTTCGCCAGCACCTTCATCGACTACTACAACTTCGGCTACGCGCCCTATCCCGCCGACCTCGACAGCGAGGTGCGCGGCAACTACAAGCCGCTGCGCCGCGACGTGCTGGCGCTGTCCCGCCTGAGCATCGCCGGCGGGGCGCTGGTCGCGGTGGCCACGTTGGCTGGCTGGCTCGGCTGCGTCGTCTTCTGCTGGCGGCGGCGCGAGCATGCGCTCCTGGTCATGCTGGCGCTGCCGGCGCTGGCGGTGCTGGGGCAGCTGCACTTCTCCGTGTACTACCCGATCGACTCCGAGGGCATGATCAAGGGCGCCTACCTGCAGTTCGCCGCGGCGCCCTTGTGCGCCACCTTCGGCGTGGCGGTGGCGTGGCTGTGGCGGCGGCGCCGCACGCGCGCGCTGGCGATCGTCGAGCTCGCGGCGGTCGGAGCGATCGCCGTCTACGCGATCGCCTGTCGCCTGATCTGAGCGCAACGCCGCATCCGCAAGATGCGGCTGGCGCTGGCCGCCCGCCGCCGGAGGGTCGGAACGCGGCTACATGCCGAACTTCGCGAGCTTCTTGTGCAGGCCCTCGCGCGTGATGCCGAGCGTCTCGGCGGTCTTGGTCTTGTTGCCGCCGTGCTCGCGCAACGCCTCGGCGAGCAGCCAGCGCTCGACCTCTTCCATCATGTCCTTGAGCGTGCCCTTCTTGGCTGCGGCGCGACCCGCCCGAGCAGCCCCTCGACCTTGCGCACGCCGGCGCCAGCAGCTCCGGCGTGATGAACGCCCTCGTGTCGCACTGGATGACGAGCCGCTGCACCTCGTTCTCGAGCTCGCGGATGTTGCCCGGCCAGTTGTAGGCGCACAGCTGATCGAGCGCCTCGGGCGTCACGCCGGCCACCGGCTTGTTCATCTCCACGGTGTACTTGCGCAGGAAGTGCTCGACCAGCAGCGGGATGTCCTCGCGCCGCTCGCGCAGCGGCGGCAGGCGCAGCGGGAACACCATCAGGCGGTAGTAGAGGTCCTGGCGGAACGCCCCCTTCTCGACCTCGTTCTCCAGCGAGCGGTTGGTCGCGCAGATGATGCGCACGTCGACCGACTTCGCGCCGTCGCGCCGACCGGCCGGATCTCGCCCTCCTGCAGCACGCGCAGCAGCTTGGCCTGCAGGTTCAAGCGGCATCTCGCCGATCTCGTCGAGGAACAGCGTGCCGCCGTCGGCGATCTCGAACAGGCCCTTCTTGTCGTGGTCGGCGCCGGTGAACGCGCCCTTCTTGTGGCCGAACAGCTCCGACTCGAGCAGGTTCTCCGGCATCGCCGCGCAGTTCTGCGCGACGAACAGCTTGTCGCGCCGCTTGCCCTGGTAGTGGATCGCGGAGGCGATCAGCTCCTTGCCGGTGCCGGTCTCGCCCTCGATGCAGACGGTGGCGCGCGTGTCGATGACCTTCTCGAGCTGCTTGAAGATCTCGCCCATCGCCGACGACTCGCCGATGATGTTGGCGAAGCGGCGCTTCTCTTCGCGTCCCTTCAGGTACTTCCTCGCCGCGCAGCTTCTCCTCGGCGAGGCGCAGCCGCTGCACGAGCCGCGCGTTCTCGATCGCGAGCGTCGCCATGTTGGCCACCGCGGTCACGAGATCGAGATCGCCGTCGAGGAACACGCCGCGCGCGCGATCGCCCACCTGGATGACGCCGCGGATGGTCTCGCCGTCCCACAAGGGCACGCCGATGATCCCGGCCAGCGCCTTGGTGTCCTGCGACGACGTCGGCAGCTCGGCCTCGACGTCGCGCACGATGAGCGCGCCCTTTTCGCGTTGCACCGTGCGCACCACCGAGCGGCTCACGTGCGCGCGCCCGCCCGACAGGCTCTTGGTGAACACCGTGTTCATGCGCCCGTCATCGGCGAGATCGATGCCGACGTGGCCGGCCTTCGGCGTCAAGAGCTCGAAGATGGCCTCGCTGACCCCTTCGAACACGGCGGCGAGGTCGAGCCCGCGCCGCCCCAGCTTCTTGGCGACGTTGTACAGCGCGGCCGCGCGCACCGGGTCGCGCTCGATCTTGCCCTGCACCTCGGGCAGCTCCGAGAGCTCGCGCCGGGCGATGATCTCCTGCTTGCCCCGGCCGTCGTCCTCGATGCGCACGCGGCAGCGCACGATCACCGGCTGCGCCGGATCCCCGAGCAGCAGCTCGTCGCCGTCGCTGAGCAGGGTCTCGTGGGTGCCGTCGTCGAGCGCAATCTGCTGCTCGCCGCGGCGCACGCGCGAGCCGTTGGTCGACCTCAGATCGCGATAGATGTAGCGGTCATCCTCGCGAAAGATCTGCCCGTGCTCGCCTGACAGGTGATAGTCGGACAGCACCACCTGATTCGACGGCGCGCGGCCGAGCGTCAGCAGCGGCAGGTCGAGCTCGAACGTGGCACCGGCCTTCTCCCCGGCCAGGACTTCCAGCGTAATCATCAGAGGGAACTAGTATATACTCTGCCGCGCGTGGCGCACCTCGAGTCGTTGGTGGTTCTCGACGCAGCTGGCAGAAGCGGGGCCGCGCTGGCCTTTGGCTTCGAGCGCGCCGGCTACAAGGTCTACGCCACGCGCGACGGCGAGGATGCGCTGGCCATGGCGCAGACGCGTGTGCCGCAGCTCATCGTCGTCGCCGTCGACGGCTCCGAGGCGCTGTCGTCGGTCGGCCGCCTGCGCGAGGAGGCGGCCACGCGCGAGCTGCCGGTGGTCGCGGTCGGCGATCGCGGTCGCCGCGAGGAGGCGCTGCGCGCCGGGGTCGACGAGTTCATCGCCCGCCCGGCGTTCATCCGCGACGTCTTGACCCTGTCGCGCCTCGCCGTCGCCGTGCGCCAGGATGGCGACGACGGCGGCGTCGTCGGCCTGCTCGAAGATTACGGCCTGTACTTCCTGGTGCGCGCCCTGGCGGTCGCCGGGCGCTCGTGCGTGATGGAGCTCGAGCGCGGCCGCCGCATCGGCGAGGTCCAGGTGGCCAAGGGCGCCGTCGTGGCGGCGCGGGTCGGCCGCATGTCCGGCATCGCCGCCTTCCATCACCTGCTGTTGTGGGGCGAGGCGTCGCTGTCGCTGCGCTTCGAGTCGCCGGCCGCCGAGCGCCGCATCGGCGCCAACGTCGACGAGCTGCTCGACGCCGGTGCCCGCTTCGCCGCCGAGTTCGAGGCGCTGTCGGCGCGTGTCGGCGGGCCGCAGGCGGTCTACGCGCACGAGCCGCGCCGCGCCGCCGAGGCGAGGGCGCAGATTCCCGCCGAGGTCATGGTGCTCGTCAAGCAGTACGACGGGCGCAAGCCGCTCATCGACATCGTCGAGGACTCGCCGTTCAAGCCCTTCGACACCATCAAGATCACCTATCGCCTCTCGCAGCTGGGCGCCATCGTGCGCAAGCAGACGCGCGAGTCGACGCCGCTGACCGAGCGGCTGGCCGTGCGGGATTGGCTTTTGGGCGAGAGCGAAGAGCCGCGCTCGCGTCCGGTCAACGGCACGCCGAGCGGCGTCACCGAAGCGGGGCGGCGCGCGGCCGAGGCCTATGCCGCCGAGGAGGCGCGCCGCGCGGCGGTCAAGTCGCCCGCCGACGACATCCTCGACGACAGCGCCGCCGTGCGTGCGGCCGCGGCCAAGCTCGAGCCCAAGGCGCCCGCGGCCAAGGGGACGCCGGCGGCCAGGGCGGCCACGCCGGCGCCCAGGGCGGCCGCGCCGGCGCCCAGGGCGGCCGCGCCGGCGGTCCGGGCGGCGCCAGCGGCCAAGACGGCCAAGAAGAAGAAGGAGGCGCCGAAGAAGGAGCCGGCGAAGCGAGAAGGGAAAAAGGAGGCGTCGGCGAAGCTGTCGGCGCAAGCGGCGGCGCAGGCGCACCCCAAAGAGTCGATGTTCGACGAGGTCGACGAAGAGTTCTTCGCGCGCGAGGCCGATCTGTGGCATTCCCCCATCGCCGACAGCTTCGAGGATCTCGAGCCGCGCGACCCGCGCGGCAAGCGCCCGCCGCCGTCGCGCCGCGATTGGTTCGGCCTGAAGAAGAAGTAGCCTACTGCAGGACCCAGACGAGATCGACCGAGCCCTGCGGCCCGGCGAAGCGCAGCGTCAGCGCCTTGGTGTCGCTGCCGACGAGCGGCGTGCCGTCGAGCCGCGTGCGCGGGAAGCGCAGCGTCCAGCCACGCGAGAAGACATTGGCGTAGGGGTAGAACTCCTCGTCGAACGTGAGCCGCTCCTTGATCGCGGCCACGTGCGCCGGAGTCACCTCGTGCCCCTGATCGTCGAGGAGCGTGACGCGCCAGACCGACTTGGCGCTGGTCAGGTCGTTGAGATTGTAGTCGTGCGTGGCGGTCTCGACGTGGAACTCGTAGCTGTCGGCGCCCTCGGAGAGGATGGCGCCGCGCGTGTGCGGCTGGTTCTCCGCGCCGATGCGATACAGGTCGATGTACTTGGCGGCGTACGCCGCGCGGAACTCGGGCGAGCGGAAGGTGGCGTCGACGTCGAGCGCCTGGTCGAAGTCCGAGCGCAGGTGCGCATGGCGCGTCCAGCGCTTGAGCTCGTCGACGTAGTCCTTGGCCGACGGCTGCGGCGACGGCTCGCCGAGCGACACCTTGATCGGAGTCGACGCGCAGCCGGCGGCCAGGGGCGCCAGCAGCACCGCCAGCAGCAGCGCCGGCTGCTTCATCGAAAGTCGCTCTGCCGGAACAGCGCGGTCAGCGGCACCTCCTTCTCCACGGCCTCGCGCCCGCCCTCTTCGCGGTCGACGAGCGTGAAGACGCGCCGTACGTCGAGCCCGTGCAGCCGCGCCCGCTCGATCGCCTTGAGCGTCGAGCCGCCGGTGGTGCACACGTCCTCGACGATGGCGACCGGCGTGCCGGGCTTGACCGTCTTGTCGCCCTCGATCCACTTCTGCGTGCCGTGGCCCTTGGGCTCCTTGCGCACGTAGAAGGCGTCGATGGGGCGTCCGCGCGAAAACGACACCGTGGCCACGGCGCTGGCGATCGGATCGGCGCCCATCGTCAAGCCACCGACGGCGCGCACCTCGGGGGCGATGTTCTCGAGCAGCTCGTTGATGAGCGTGCCGACGAGGAAGTGCCCCTCGGCGGTGAGCACCGCCTGCTTGCAGTCGATGTAGAAGGTCGACGGCTTGCCCGAGGCGAGGATGACCTCGCGCTCTTCGTAGGCGAGCGTCTTGAGGAGCTCGAGCAGCCGATTGCGGGTGTTCACGACGTCTTCCGAATCAACGGCTTGCGGCCCGGCGTCGCCAGCTCGGGGATGGCGCGAACCGCCGGCACCGCGTGCGCCGGCGTGGCCACGGTGGCCACCGGCGCCACCACCGCCGCCGCCGCCACGGGCGGCGACTTCCTGCGCATGCGCACCTGCCCGTCGAACACCGCGCCCTCGTCGATGGCGATGCGCGGCGCCTCGATGTCGCCGGTGAGGACCGCCGTGGCCAGAAGGTGCACCGTGCCGCTGGCGAACACCGCGTGGGCGAGCTCGCCACCGACGATGACGTCACGCCCGCGCACCTCGCCGCCGATGCGCGCCCCGGCGGCGATGGTGACCGACGCTTCGCCGCGCACCGGGCCGTCGACGGTCCCGTGAATTTCCAGATCGTCCTTGCCACTGAGCGGCCCGGCGATCCGCGTCTCGGGCCCAATCACCGTCTTCATCGGTGGTCGACGCTATCACAGCGAACGTTGACCTGCCACCAACCTGACTCTAGAGTCATCGAACCCTCATGGCGGGAACAGCACACGAGCGGCCCTTGTCCAGCGTCGACGAGCTGCTGGCCCAATTCGCGCAGGGCTGTAAGCCGCGCGCCGCGCTCAAGATCGGCGTCGAGCACGAGAAGCTCGGCGTCGTCGCCGGCGGCGCCGCGCCCGACTACGAGCTCATCCGCCGCCTGCTGGAGGCGATGGCGGAGCGCGGCTGGGACCGCGTGGAGGAGAACGGCCGCTTGATCGCGCTCGGGCGCTCGACCTGCGGCAGCATCACGCTCGAGCCGGGCGGCCAGGTCGAGCACTCGGGTGCGCCCTGGCCGACGGCGCTGCAAGCGGTGCACGACAACGACAAGCACACCGACGAGATCCTGCCGCTGGCCGCCGATCTCGGCATCACCTTCCTCGGCTGCGGCTTCCGCCCCTTCGGCACGCTCGACGAGGTGCCGTGGATGC
The DNA here is from genome assembly GCA_963816965.1 of uncultured delta proteobacterium. GTDB lineage: Bacteria > Myxococcota_A > Polyangia > Palsa-1104 > Palsa-1104 > JAQBQH01. Next base: position 388,524 of record CAWFMP010000003.1, on the reverse strand, counting down.
CCAAGGGCCGCTATCGGGTCATGCGCGCCTACCTGCCCACCCGCGGCACGATGGCCCACGAGATGATGAAGCGCACCACCACGGTGCAGGCCAACCTCGACTACGAGTCCGAGGACGACGCGATGGACAAGCTGCGCGTCGCCATGGGGCTGTCGTCGCTGGTGACGTCGCTGTTCGCCGCCTCGCCGCTGGTCGACGGCAAGCTGGCCGGCTGGCAGAGCTACCGCGCCCGCGCCTGGCTCGACACCGATCCCGATCGCTGCGGCCTGTTGCCGTTCGCGTTCAAGGACGGCGCCCGCTTCGCCGACTACGCCGAATGGGCGCTCGACGTGCCGATGTTCTTCGTCCTGCGCGACGGCGAGTACAAGCCCGCCAGCGGCATGACCTTCCGCCGCTTTCTCCGGGAGGGCTGGCAGGGCGAGCGCGCCACCCTCGGCGACTGGAGCCTGCACCTGTCGACGCTGTTCCCCGAAGTGCGCCTCAAGACCTTCCTCGAGGTGCGCCAGGCGGACGCTTCGTCGCGACCGATGGTGCGGGCGCTGCCGGTTCTCTGGCACGGCATCCTCTACGACGCCGACGCCCGGCGGGCGGCCTGGCAGCTGGTCGCCGACTGGCCGTTCGACGAGCGGCTGCGCGTCTACCGCGCGACCCCGAAGGAGGGCCTGCACGGCACCGCGCACGGCCGGCCGATGCGCGAGCTCTGCCGCGACCTGGTCGCTGTGGCGCGCGCCGGCCTCGTGAGCCTCGGCGCCGTCGACGAGCTGCCGCTGCTGGCGCCGCTCGAGCGCATCGTGGCGACGGGCCGCACCCTGGCCGACGAGATCGCCGCCGAGCACCAGCGCACCGGCGGCGACGTCGACCGCATGATCGAGCTCCTGCGCCTGCGCTGATCAGTGGTTGGACGTGCCGTTGCGGCCGTTCTTCTTCGACAGCAGCGCCGCGAGCTGCTGCAGCGCCTCGGCCTTGGTCGGCGCCGGCAGCTTGGGCGGCTTGAGCAGCAGGCGCTCCAGCTCCGCCGTCGCCTCGACGCCGACCCGCCCGCGCGAGCGCTTGAGGATGCGCGCCACCTTCTCCTCGGATACTCCCCACTCGCTGACCAGGGCGTCGATCTCGTCCGACGGCCGCCCGCGCGGCGAGGTGCCGAGCGGGATGGGCCGGGTCTCGACGTTGGCCGGCCGCCCGCGCAGATCATCTTCGGCGTGCTCGATCGAGATCGGCCGCGTCTCGCCGCGCCCCGGCATCGGCGGCAGCGGCTCGTCGTCTGCCGAGAGCACCGGCGGCTCGACGGAGGGCGCGGTCGTCTCCTCGAGCATCCGCCCGTCGCTCGAGTGCAGCGGCGCGAACGTCTCCGCCGGCGGGCTCGCCGCTTGCGGCTCCGCTTCCGGGGCGGGGAGCTTCTCCTCTTGCGACTCGCTGCGCCCGGCCGAGATCGTGTGCGCCGACGAGGTCGGGATCGGCACCGGCGCGCCCGGATTGGTCCCGTGATCGGCGCGCCAGCGTAGCGCGCGATCGATCACCGCCTGCGAGCCGGCGTCGAGCCGGGAGAACTTGACGCCCATCCCGTGCGCCTTGGTCGGGTGCGCCGGATCGAACTCCTTGGTCCACTGGACCTGGCCCTCGCCGCGGATGATCGACGTCGTCGTCGCGTCCGACAGGAGGAACTCGAAGCGGACGAAGGTGCCGACGGCCTTGGGCGACTTGGTGGCGATGAAGATACCGCCGCGCGAGATGTTCACCGCGTACTTCTGGATGAACGTCTCGACGTCAGGGTACTTGAGCTTGATGCGCATCGACGCCGACTGGCGATCGCCGATGCGGCTGTCCTGCCGAGCCACGCCGTGAGGATATCACGAGATCAGGCGCCGACGAGACGGTAGACCGATTCCAACGCCTCGTCGAGGCGGCCGGCGTCGCTGCCGCCGGCCTGCGCCAGATCGGGCCGCCCGCCGCCCTTGCCGCCGACGAGCTTGGCGATCTCGCCGATGATCTTGCCGGCGTGCACGCGGCCGGTCAGATCGCCGGTGACCGCGGCCACCAGCGCCACCTTGCCGTCGGCGACGCCGCCGAGCACGACCACGCCCGAGCCCAGCTTGTCGCGCAGCTGGTCGGCCGACCTCGCGCAGCGCCTTGGGATCGCCGACGTCGGCGCGGCGTGGCCAGCACCTTGATGCCCGCCACTTCGCGCACGTTCGACAACAGGTCGCGCCCGCCGCCGCCCAGCGCCAGCTTGCGCTTGAGCTCCTCGATCTCGCGCTCGCTGCCCCTTGAGCTCCTCGAGCAGCTTGTCGACCCGCAGCGCCGACCTCGAACGGCGCCGACGCGCAGCCGCTCCGCCGCGTGCCCGAGCTCGCCCTCGAGCCTTGCGCACGTAGTCGAGCGCGCCGGCGCCGGTGACCGCCTCGATGCGCCGCACGCCCTGCGCGATGCCCGCCTCGCTCGTGATCTTGAAGAGGCCGATGTCGCCGGCGCGCCGCACGTGGGTGCCGCCGCAGAGCTCGACCGAGCGCGTGCCGATGCGCATCACGCGCACGCTGTCGCCGTACTTCTCGCCGAACAGCGCCACCGCGCCCGACTTGCTTGGCCTCGTCGAACGGCATGACCGCGATGACCGAGTCGGCGTTCCTGCGGATCTCGTCGTTGACCAGATCCTCGACGCGCCGCTTGCTCGTCGTCGGTCATCGGCGCGAAGTGCGCGAAGTCGAAGCGCAGCCGATCGGGCGCGACCAGCGAGCCCTTCTGCGCCACGTGCGCGCCGAGCACCTCTTCGAGCGCCAGGTGCAGCAGGTGCGTCGCCGAGTGGTTGGCGCGGATGCGCGTCGCGGCGCGCGTCGTCGACGGTGAAGCGTGGCACGTGTCGCCGACGCGCGAGCTGGCCGCGGCACGACCGCGCCGAGGTGCACGCACGCAGCCCGCCCGGCGTCTTGTGCGTGTCGATCACGTCGACCTCGAGCTCGTCGCTCGCGATCGTGCCGGTGTCGCCGATCTGGCCGCCCGACTCGCCGTAGAACGGCGTCTGGTCGGCGACGATCGCGACCTCGCGCCCGCGCCGTGCTCGACGCAGCTCGCCGCAGCACGACGACGATCGTGCCGCTCGCCGCGGTCGCGTCTCGTAGCCGAGGAACTTCGTCGCGCCGAGCTTGCCCGCGAGCTCCTTGTAGCACGTCGGCGACGCCGGCCTCGCCCGAGCCGGCGAACTCGCCGCGCGCGCGCTGCTTGTCCATCTCGGCGTCGAAGCCGGCCTCGTCGACGCCGAAGCCGCGCTCCTCGGCGATGACCCGCGTCAGGTCGGCGGGAAAGCCGTAGGTGTCGTAGAGCTTGAACACCGTCTCGCCGGGCAGCGTCGCGCCGCCTGCGCGAGCTTGCCGAACTCGCTCGTCGAGCAGCGCGCAGGCCGCGATCGAGCGTGCGCGCGGAACGCCTCGTCCTCGGCGTGCGACGACCTTCTCGATGAGGCCGCGCGCGCTCGCGCAGCTCGGGATAGGCGTCGCCCATCGTCGTCGATCACGCGCGAGCAGGCGATCGGGAAGATGTCGCTCGGCGAGGCCGAGCCGCACGCCGTGGCGGATCGCGCGGCGCATGATCCGGCGCAGCACGTAGCCGCGCCCCTCGTTCGACGGCAACACGCCGTCGGCGATGAGGAACGCGGTCGCGCGCGCGTGATCGGCGATGACGCGCATCGAGACGTCGTCGTCGGCGTCGGAGCGGCCGATAGTCCTTCTTGGCGCGCGCTCGGCGATCTGCTCGAGCAGGCTGCGAAACAGATCGGTGTCGTAGTTCGAGCGCACGCCCTGCACCACGGCGGTCACGCGCTCGAGGCCCGCGCCGGTGTCGATCGACGGCTTGGGCAGCGGGCGCCAGCGGCGCGTCCTTGGCGCTTCGCTCGAACTGCATGAACACCAGGTTCCAGATCTCGAGCCAGCCCTCGCCGTCGACGCCGGCTCGGTCGGTCGGCCACGTCGGCCGGTCGCCGTCGAAGTAGTAGTGGATCTCCGAGCACGGCCCCATGCGGGCCGGTGTCGCCCATCATCCAGAAGTTGTCCTTCGTGCCGAGCCCGATGATGCGGTCGTCGCCGAAGCCGGTGACCTTCTTCCACAGCGCGCGCGCTTCGTCGTCCGGGGCCGAGCTTCAAGCTGGCGTCGCCGCCGAAGACGGTGACCACCAGCCGCTTGGGATCGATGTCGAGCGCCGCGTCAGCAACTCCCACGCCCAGCTCGATCGCGTCCGCCTTGAAGTAGTCGCCGAACGAGAAGTTGCCGAGCATCTCGAAGAAGGTGTGGTGGCGCGCGGTGCGCCCGACGTTCTCGAGGTCGTTGTGCTTGCCGCCGGCGCGCACGCACTTCTGCGACGAGGTCGCGCGCTTGTACGGCGCGCTTCTCGCGCCCGGTGAAGACGTCCTTGAACTGCACCATGCCGGCGTTGGTGAACAGCAGCGTCGGATCGTTGGCCGGCACCAGCGGCGACGAGCGCACGATCTCGTGGCCGTTCTTCTGGAAGTACTCGAGAAAGCTCCTGCGGATCTCCCGCGCCGACTGCGCCATGCGGGTTTCTATAGCACGTAGCCGACGACGATGACGCCTCCGAAGTACTGGTCGGTGCCGCTGTTGGCCACCTTGGTCGGCGCCGCGGCCGCCGTCGGATCGAAGGTCAAGCTGAAGCGCTCGTACTGGCCCTCGACGCCGACCTTGAGCCCCTTGTAGACGAGGAAGTCGAGCCCGCCGCGCACCCGGATGCCGAAGGTCTTGGCCGGCCCGTACTCGGCCGCCGTGTCGGTGATCGGCCCCGAGGCGAAGACCAGGTGATAGTCGAACATGCCCCAGATCCACGCCCACTCGGCGAAGTGGATGCGCAGGCCGCCGCCGAAGGTCGCGTACTCGTAGTTGACGTCGGCGGGGCCGACGTCGCCGCCGGTCGCGTCCTTGCCGATGGCGAAGGAGTGCAGCCCGGCGCCCGCTTGCAACAGGAGCTGCGGCCGGGGCACCGACTTGTGCAGCACGATGCGCCAGCGCAGCCCGCCCTCGACACGCAGCTCGCTGGTGGAGAACTTCTGCGTCGGATCCTGCTTCGACGTCGAGTCGGGCCAGAACGGTTTGTCGATGGTGGCGCCGACGCCGAGCCCGCTGAAGACACCGCCCGCCTTGCGCCAGGTGAACGCCAGCGGCGTCAGCGTCACATCGGCACGCACGCCGGCGACGACGCCCGAGGAGAACTTGGGCTGCGACGCGGGATCGAAGTCGAAGGAGCGACCGCTGACGGTGGGGCCGACCGAGAGATCGAAGAAGGGCGCCCAGCGCGGGCGGGCGCTGGGCGCCGGCTTGGCGACCTCGCTGTGGACGACCGGAGCGGCGGGGGGCTCTTCGGCGGCGGGCGGAGTGGCCGGAGGCGCTGCCGGGGGGGCGGCGGGCTCCTCTTCGTGCGCCGCCCGCACGGGCGCTGGCGCCGGCGCCTTCGGGGCCGTTTCCGGGGGCGTGGGCGTCGTCGGGGGCGTGGCCGCCGGCGCGTGCGCTTGCGCTCGTGCCTCGTCGGTCTTGGCCGGCGGCAGCGCCTCGGCCTTCACCAGCGAGTCGAAGGCGTCGTTCACCTCCGTCGTCAGGAGCTCGAGCACGCTCGTGGTCACGCGCGCGAACTTGAGCGGGTACTTCAGCCGATCCCGCACCTTGCCCGTCTTGCCGTCGCGCACGCTCACCGACAGCTCCCAGTGCCGGCCCTCGGGCTTGACGATGCCGGTGATCACGACCCTGGCCCCGACGTCGTCCGCCACCGCGGCGATGTCCTCGGCCGAGTGGCTGGGCGCGAACAGCTTGCGCGCCGACTTGGTCCACGAGGTCTGCGGCACGATCGTCGCCTTTTTGCGCAGCGTGCGCACCACCGTCGCCTCGGCCTTCCGTGCCGTCGGCCCGTGGAACTCCACGACTGCCAGGGTCGGCTTGTCGGCCGACGCCTGCGCGCGCGCGCACGGCGCGAGCACGGCAGCGACGACGACCGCGATTGTCCGAAGGCGCGTCAACGCGGCTATCTTACCGTCTTCGATCGAGCTCGAGCGGCATGTCCGCCGCATCGCGTGGCGCGCCCGGGGGAGACGGCGGCGCCTTTTGCCCATCGCCCTGCTGCTGTACCGCCTCGCCCGCCTTGGCCACGCCGCGGAACTGGAGCGCGAAGTCGTCCGGCGTCGTCGACGAAGCGAGCGCGATCTCGTAGGTGATGAGCCGCCGGTGCACCAGGTCGGCCAGACATTGGTCGAAGGTCATCATGCCGTAGGGGTTGCGTCCGTTGGCGATGGCGTCGCGGATCTCGCGGGTCCGCTTGGGGTCCTCCATGAGCTCGCGGGTGCGCGCGGTGTGTACCAGGATCTCCACTGCGGGAACCATGCCCTTGCCGTCGGCGCGGGGCACCAGGCGCTGCGAGATGATCCCCTTGAGCACCGCCGACAGCGCCAGGCGGATCTGGGTCTGCTGGTGCGGCGGAAACATGCCGATGATGCGGTTGACCGTCTCGACCGCGTCGAGCGTGTGCAGCGTCGACATGACGAGGTGGCCGGTCTCGGCGGCGTGCAGCGCCGTCTCGATGGTCTCCTCGTCGCGCATCTCGCCCACCAGGATGACGTCGGGATCCTGGCGCAGGGCGGCGCGCAGGGCCGAGGCGAACGACTGAGCGTCGAAGCCGATCTCGCGCTGGTTGACCACCGAGCGCCGATCCTTGTGCATGAACTCGATCGGATCCTCGACCGTGACGATGTGCGACGCGTTGGTCCGGTTGATCTGATCGACCATCGCCGCCAGCGTCGTCGACTTGCCGGAGCCGGTGACGCCGGTGACCAGGATGAGCCCGCGCTCCTCCTTGCACAGCTCGCCGACGACCGGCGGCAGGTTGAGCTTGTCGAACCCCGGCACGTCGGGCGGGATGATGCGCAGCACCATGCCGGTCTGGCCGCGCTGCTTGAAGACGTTGACGCGGTAGCGCACGCCGTCGGGGGTGCCGTACGAGAGGTCGGCGTCGTGGTTCTTCTCGAAGATATCGCGCTGCCGATCGCTCATCAGATTCACGGCGAACGTGGCGATGACCTCGGCCGTCAAGGGCGGGGTGTCGCGCAGGGTGCGCAGGTCGCCCTTGATGCGGAAGACGGGCGGCAGCCCGGCCTTGAGGTGCACGTCCGAGGCGCCGAGCTGGCGGGCGGCCCCAAGGACGTGGTCGAGGATCTGGTTCATGCTCATATCGTACCGCAGCATGCTACGATCCCGCCAGGACAAGGGATGTCTGCCCCGATTGCTTGCCCACACTGCCGTGCGGAGCTGCCGGAAAGGGCGGCGTTCTGCGCCCGCTGCGGCCGCCGCATCGAGGGTTGGTCGGTGCAGACCGGCCGGTCCGGCACGGACGAGGCGGCGCTGCCGGGCAGCGACGAGGCGACCCGACAGATGGCGCCGACGCCGTCCCTGTTGCGGGCGGCGGCCGTCTCGGTCAAGCGGGGCGCCGGCCGCCCGGCCCCGCGCTCGCGCCTGCCGCTGGCCCTGGCCATGCTCGCGGTCGCCGTCGCGGGCGGGGTGGGCGGCTTCTTCGTGGTGCGCGCGGGCGTCGTGAACAGGCGGCCGACCGCGCCGGGCACTGCCGTCGCGCCACCGGGGCTCCCGACGCCGGCTGCGTCCGCGCCGGCCGCCCCCGTGCCGACCATCCCCACGCCGGCCGCCGCCCACGCGCCCGCGGCCTCCACGCCGCCGGGTCCGACGCCGCGACCCCCGGCTGCGAGCGCCCCGGCCAACAAGACCCTGGTGCGCAAGAACAGGGCCGGCAAGCGCGCGCACGTGATCGCCTCGGCGCCGGTGGCCGTCAAGGCGCGCAAGACCTCGTCCGGCGGCCTGCCGCACAAACAGGTGGCTACCGACTCCAAGCCCCTGACGCTGCCGACCGCACAACGCGAGACCGCCACCGAAGCGGCCCCGCCGCCCGGCGAAGCCGACGACAAGCAGGAGGCCCAGGCCGGCGTGGATGCCGACAGCGTGCGCCTGGTGGTGCGCCAACATCTGCCGCAGGTGCGCGCCTGCTACGGCCGCGCCTTCAAGGACTCCTCGCCCGGCGGCGCCGTCGAGATCGGCTTCGCCATCGACCCCGCCGGCCGGGCCAGGAACGTGCGCACCGAGACCAACACCACCGACTCCGAAGGGCTGGCGCACTGCCTCGAGCAGCGCGTGCGCGAGTGGCAGTTCCCGCGCCCCGTCGGCGGTGACTACGAGCTCATCTACCCCTTCGTGTTCACGCCCGGTAGCTGATAAGCTCCTCCGTGATGGAGGCGGATGGACAGGAGGTCCTCGTCGTCGACGGGGACGACAAGGTGCAGCGCGGCCTGGCGCAGCTCCTGTCGGAGAACGGGCTGGTGCCCACCGTCGTCTCCGACGCCGTGCGCGCGCGCGAGCTGGCGCGCGAGAAGTACTTCGCCGTCGCGCTCATCGATCTCGATACGCCGCAGACCAACGCCGGCCTCGAGCTGACGCGCTGGTTCAAGCAGAACGCCGCCTCGACGACGACCATCGTCATGTGCTCGCGCAAGGTCTTCGAGTCCTCGGTGGAGGCGTTCCGCGCCGGCGCCGCCGACGTCATCGTCAAGTCGCCCGAGCAGGTCCAGTACCTGAAGTCGCGCACCGTCGATGCCGCGCTCGGCGTGCAGAAGTCGCTCTCCGACGACAAGCTGATCCAGGAGGTGCTCGGCGTGCACGAGGACTTCCTGCGCCGCCTGATGGAAGCGTCGCGCCGCACCGCCGAGCTCGAGGAGCAGCTGGGCGGCGGCTCCCACCCGTCGGCGGCGGACGAGGAGTGCGCGCTCCTGGTCGTCGAAGAGGACGGCTGGCTGTCGCAGCAGCTGTCGCGCGCGCTGGCGGCGCGCGGCGGCTACACGCTGGTGACCACCGCGACGGGCGGTGAGGCGCTCGACCGCGCCAGCGGCCGCGCCTTCCAGATCGCGCTGGTGCGGGACGCGCTGCCCGATCTGACCGGCTCCATGGTGGTCTCGACGCTCAAGGCGCAGTCGCCCGACACGCTGACGATCCTGTATTCGCGCCCCGGGGCGCAGCCGGGCAAGGCCGAGCTCATCGAGAGCAGCCGGACCATCCCGCTCGTCCCCGAATTCTCCGACGGCCAGCAGATGATCGAGCGCATCGACGAGCTGCGCGAGGCCTTCCGCAGAAAGTCGCGCGAGCGCCGCTACCTGGCCGCCTTCCGCCAGGAGAACTACGAGCTGCTCAAGCGCTACGCGGACTTGAAGCAGCGCCTGCAGCGCGCCGCCAAGTAGCGCCGCTAAGCGCCGCTACTCGACGCGCCAGACCTCGGCGCCGAGGATGAGCGGCTTGTCGGTCGGGTCGAGCTCGACCAGAAGCGGCATCAGCGTCGCGTCGCCGCCCGCCTTGTCGAAGAAGCCGATGGCGCGCACCGTCCCCGGCCGCGGCGGCCCCTTGCCGCCGCGCAGCTCGACCCGGTCACCGACGGCGACGCCGGGATTGTCGCGCGGCACGCCGGGCACCAGCACCCAGCCGCGCCCGCGCACGTTGAACGCGTCGAAGACGCGGAACAGCCAGCGCGCGCTCACTCGCCGAGAACCCCGATGTACGGCAGGTTGCGGAACTTCTGCGCGTAGTCGAGGCCGTAGCCGATGACGAACAGGTCGGGGATGGTGAAGCCGAGGTAGTCGATGGTGCAGGGCTTCTTCACGCGCGAAGGCTTGTGCAACAGCGCGCACAGCTTGACGCTGGCCGGATGGCGCGTGCGCATCTGATCGAGCAGGTAGTCCATCGTCAGCCCGGTGTCGACGATGTCCTCGACGATGAGCACGTGCTTGCCCTCGATGGGCTTGGTGAGATCGGACGTGATCTGCACGACGCCCGACGAGGTGGTCTCGTCGCCGTAGCTCTGCACGCCGAGGAACTCGACGCGCACGTCGGGCAGCCCGATGGCGCGCGCCAGATCGGCCATGAAAATGAAGCTGCCCTTGAGCACCCCGACGAGCACGAGCTCCTTGCCCACGTAGTCGGCGGCAATCTGCTTGCCGAGCTCGGCCACGCGCGCCGCGATCTGCTCCGCCGAAATCTGTACCTGGATGCGTTTGTCCATGTCGCGCGCCCCTAGACGAAACTGTTGTTCATGACTTCGCCGAGGCCGCCGCCGCCCGGCACGATGTAGTGCTTGTCGGTGAGCCCGCGCTCCTCTTGCCAGCGCTCGCCCGGCATGGTCTGCAGCACGTCCGCCGGCGACAGCCCGCGGTCGAGCCGCAGCGCGTACACGATCACCTCGGGGTGCTTGGTCGTCACGTGCCGCAGGTACTCGGGCGTGATGATGAGATGCACCGCGATGATCTTGCCCGGCCGCCCGTAGGTGTCGGCGCCGTACTGCTCGATCACCTTTTCGATCGTCGAGCCGGTGGCCCCCATCGGGTCGGGGATGAGCAGCATCGCGCCATCGACCGGCCCGCCGATCTTGCTCCCGTAGACGCCGGCCCCGGTGACGCCGCCCTTGTCGTCCACGGTGCGCGCCAGCGCCAGGTGATCCTGGCGCACCCCCTCGGGCAGCAGCACCTGGTTCAGAAAGTCGTAGGCCACCTGCGACGGCAACAGCCCCGCGCGCGCCACCGCCACCACCACCGCCGGCGTCGCCGTCGCGATGGCGTCGCCGCGCCAGACCCCGCGCGGCGTCACGTCGATCATGCGCGTCGGCACCACCATCGGCTCGCGCGGAAACTCCGCCGCCACCACCTCGTGCACCAGCATCCGCGTCAGCTCACCGACGAGCCGATTGATCTCCGGCTGCACCGTGCCCTTGGCGCACAGCCGCGCCAGCATCGCCAGGCTCAGCGGATCGGCGAGGATGTGCACCCGCTCGCCGTAGCGATGGACGATCTCGCACGGGCGATAGGGCAGGCTCTGGAACTGCACGTCGGCAGGCAATTTCGCGTCCGGCGTCGGCGTCATGATTGCGGCGGACTCTACTTCGCCCACAACGCCGGATCCAGCGCCACGTCCTTGTCGACGCTGACGACGTCGACGTGCACCCGATAGCCGCCCGCCGTGTCATCGATGTCGAGGTGCGCCGGGGTCTCGCGCACCGTCCGTCCGCTTTCGCGGATGACGGTCTGGCCCCCCGCGCGCGTGATCGTCCGATCGGGCGGCCGCGGCAAGAGGTCGTACGCCGCCTGCAGATCGCCGGCCATCGACGGCAGGATCCGACCCAGCGCCGACGCGTTGGGATCCTTGATCGCCTCGATGATGCGCACCTGCCCGGCCACCGACACCACGTCGAACAGCGTCAGCCCCGCCGGTCCGAGCGCGCGCAGCCGGAACCGATCGGGCCGCTGCACCGCGATGAGCCCGCGCAGCGTGCGCCGCTGCCCCCCCGCCTCGATGGTGACCCGATGCTCGGCCCGCATCGTCTGCCACGCCGGCGACGCCGGCAAGAGCGCCGGCAGCGGCGCCGGCGCGTGCGCGCACGACGCCGCCACCAAGAAGGCGAGCATCCACAGCGGCGAGAAGAACACCAGCTTGATCACCCGCAGCGTGTCGCGAAACCCGTGAAAGTGGCTGGCGTGGTTGGCCGCATAGATGGTCTTGATCGGCACCTCGACCAGCGGAACCTTCATCTTCGCCGCGCGCAGCAGCAGCTCCGTCTCGGTGTCGAACCCGGTCGACTTGAGCGGCAGGTCGAACAGCGCGCTCGGATAGACGCGAAACCCCGACTGCGTGTCGCCGTAGCGCACTCCGGCGTAGCGCGAGATCCACCAGGTCGAGATGCGATTGCCGACGCGGCTGCGGCGCGGCATGTCCTCGGGCGAAAAGCTGCGCACCCCGACCACGAGCGCGCCCGGATCGCGCTCGTGCGCCGCCAGCAGCGCGGCGATCTCGCCCGGATCGTGCTGCCCGTCGGCGTCCATGGTCAGCACGGCGCCGGCGCCAATCTTCTTCGCGTACGCAAAGCCCGAGGCCAGCGCCGCGCCCTTGCCGCGGTTGGCCGGATGGCGCAACACCGTCGCGCCGGCGGCCTCCGCCGCGGCGCTCGATCCGTCCGTCGATCCGTCGTCGACCACGACCACCGGCAGGCCGCTCTTGCGCGCTCCGCGCACCACGTCGCCCACGCTGGCCGCGCCCTCATAACAGGGGATGACTACGATCGTCACGCTCCCCTGATAGCAGATTTCACGGGACCGGCGCAGGCTCCGAAGGGTCGGGCAGCGGTCCCCTGATAGCAGATTTCACGGGACCGGCGCAGGCTCCGAAGGGTCGGGCAGCGGCTTGACCGTCACCTTCTCGATCGCCGTCGGGTTGGCGACGTGCCTGGTGGCCGGCAGCCCCTCCGGCGACTGTTCGGCGTAGCTCACGCTGCAGCCGGCCCCCGGGCAGGCGACCATCCTCGTCTCGGGATACCCGCAGCCCGCCGCGGCTACCAGTAACAGACCCAGCGTCCACTTCCTCACGGCGACCTCCCGACGCCAGAAGATGCGTCGGGCCAGGGGGTCGGCTAGGAGCCCGTTGGCGTAACCCGCCTGCTGCGGCCGGCGGCGCAGCGTCGCCTCGCAGCGTACGTCCGCGCGCCTTCGCTCACCGTACGACAAGTACGACTCCCTCGTCGCTGTGGGCGTGCGCCACGATTCGTCGCCGCGCCGACGACCTCGCGACGGCGGGTTACGCCAACAGGCTCCTAGGGCGTGGCCGTTACGGCGAAGGTCATCTCGCCGCGCGCGATCACCCGCTCGCCGACCCGCGCCTCGGTCGAAAAGCGCACCAGCGCGCCCGCTTCGTTCCCCATCTGGGCCGTCTTGCGCGCGCGCAGCGTCACCACGTCGCCGGCCTGCGCGCGCCCGTCGAACTCGACCCGCGAGGCCGCGACCAGGAGGCCCTGGTGCCGCCCGAGCGCGCCTGCGTTCAGGCAGGCCGCCGTCTGCGCCAGCGCCTCGAGCAGCAAGAGCTCCGGCAGCGTGCCGGCAAACAGCAGCGGATCGGCGGCCGAAATGCGCTTCTCCGCCTCGACGCTGTCGTCGCTGCGCGCGATCACGCGGTCGACCAGCAGCCACGGCGGCCGGTGCGGGATCAGATCCACCAGCCGCTCCATGCGTCTCCATCCTTAGCATGGTAACTTTTGCCGGTGAGCCAGCGAATGACCACCCTCTCCGTGGAGTCGCACCAGCGCGAGCAGCTCATCGACATCACCGCCGAGGTGCAGCGCCTCGTGCAGGGGGTCGCCGAAGGGGTGGTCTGGCTGCACTGCCCGCACACCACGGCGGCCCTGACGATCCAGGAGAACGCCGACCCGGCGCTGCGCCAGGACTACCTCGAGCACCTGGCCAAGCTGGTGCCGCAGCCCGGCTTCCGTCACGACGAGGGCAACGCCGACGCCCACATCAAGGCCTCGCTCATCGGCACCACCCAGCCGGTCCTGGTCGATCAGGGCAGGCTGGTCCTCGGCCGCTGGCAGGCGATCTACTTCGTCGAGCTCGACGGCCCGCGTCGCCGCCAGGTGCTCGCGCGGGTCACCCCAACGTGAGGCACGTCGCCCTTTTTCTGGTGCTCGCCGCCGGCTGCGCCCACACCCGGCCCGCGCCCGAGGAGCGGCACATCACCATGGAGCCGATGGTCTTCGCCGAGCAGCCGAGCGGCGTCGTCGAGACCGTGGACGCCGCCTCGCTGTTCGAGCGCGGCGGCACCGCCTTCGGCAACAAGGACTTCGCCGCCGCCCTCGCGCTCTTCGATCGCGTCGTCGCCGACTGGCCCGAGTCGCGCTACGTCGTCCCCGCGCTGTACAACGCGGGCCTGGCGCTCGAGGCCAGCGGCGACCTCGCCGCCGCCGCCGCGCGCTACAAGCGCATCACCGTCGAGCACGCCGACGCCAAGGACGCCATCGACGCCTGGTATCGCCTCGGCTTCGTGCAGTCGCAGGCCAAGAGCTGGCCCGAGGCGGTCGACACCTACGGCCAGATCCTGCAACGCAAGGACCTGCTGCTCGTCGATCGCATCGAGGCGCTCGCCCGCCGCGGCGTCGCGCAGCTCAACGCCGGCGACATCCTCGCCGCCGAGCACAGCTTCCGCGACGAGCTCGCCTTCTACCACGCGCACGAGTCCGAGGAGCGCCTCGACTCCGACTTCTTCATCGCCATGGGCGCCTACTACCTGGGCGAGTGCGCGCACGAACAGTACCGCCTCCTGCCCGTCCGCCTGCCCGAGAAGCAGCTGGCGCGTGACCTCGATGCCAAGGCGCGCATGCTGCTGGTCGCGCAGGCACGCTTCCTCGACGCCGTGCGGGTCAACAACGCCGAGTGGGCGACCGCGGCGGGCTTCCAGATCGGCTCGCTCTACCGCGAGTTCTACGACGATCTCGTGGGCGCACCGGTCCCTCCGGCGCTCACCGGCGAGGCGCGCGACGTCTACCTGGAGGAGGTGCGCAAGCAGGTGCGGACCCTCTTGCAAAAAGCGATCAACATCCACGAGAGCAACCTCCTCATGGCCGAGCGCACGGGCGAGAGGAACGAATGGGTACGGCGCTCCAACGAGCAGCTCGAGCAGCTCAAGAAGCTGCTGGCCCCCGGCCCGGTCGCGCCGCAGCCTCCCGACTCCGCCAAGCCGCCCGCCGAGCCGCAAACGCCGCGCCTTTCGCGCCCCCGCGACGAGGTGAAACCGCCGGTCATCCTATGAAATCCCTTGACTGACGCGGCGCTTCGATCTATCAAATCCTCCTTTTAAATAGGCCAAGAGGCACACTGCGAACGAAAGTTTTTTGAGTTTCGCTGGCGTAGCTCACTTGGTAGAGCAGCTGCCTTGTAAGCAGCAGGTAATGGGTTCGATTCCCATCGCCAGCTCTTTGAAAGATGAAGGAGTCCAACGATGTCACCGGGAGGGGTTCCCGAGCGGCCAAAGGGAGCAGACTGTAAATCTGCCGGCATTGCCTACGAAGGTTCGAATCCTTCCCCCTCCACGAAGTCGAAACGAGGCCGCGATATCGGGTGCAGGTTGGCGCGCACCCCCGGAGCGACCGAGGGAGCGGGCTGGGGCCCGTGACCGAGGGAGCGAGGAGGTACACGACAGGATGCGTCCGAAAGCGCGGCTGGTAGACGCCCACGTAGCTCAGTTGGTAGAGCACGTCCTTGGTAAGGACGAGGTCTGCGGTTCAATCCCGCACGTGGGCTCAATACGAGGTTTAGAGCTTGCGGGTGTAGCTCAGCTGGTAGAGCTCTAGCCTTCCAAGCTAGACGTCGCGGGTTCGAACCCCGTCGCCCGCTCCGAAAAGAATCGAGAACGAGAACCGAGAGGACTGGTCATGGCCAAGGAAAAATTCGTTCGCAACAAGCCGCACGTGAACATCGGCACCATCGGTCACGTCGACCACGGCAAGACGACGCTGACGGCCGCGATCACGAAGACCCAGGCGTCGAAGGGCAAGGCGCAGTTCATGGCCTACGACCAGATCGACAAGGCGCCCGAAGAGCGGGAGCGCGGCATCACGATCTCGACGGCGCACGTGGAGTACGAGTCGGACAAGCGGCACTACGCGCACGTCGACTGCCCGGGACACGCCGACTACATCAAGAACATGATCACGGGAGCCGCGCAGATGGACGGCGCGATCCTGGTGGTGCTCGGCGCCGGACGGCCCGATGCCGCAGACGCGCGAGCACATCCTGCTGGCGCGCCAGGTCGGCGTGCCTGCGATCGTGGTCTACCTGAACAAGGTGGACATGATCGGAGCGGCGGACCAGGAGCTGCTCGACCTGGTCGAGATGGAGCTGCGCGAGCTGCTCTCGAAGTACAAGTTCCCGGGCGACGACACGCCGATCATCCGTGGCTCGGCGCTCAAGGCGCTCGAGGGGGACACGGGCGAGCTGGGAGCGCCGTCGATCCAGAAGCTGCTCGACGCGTGCGACTCGTTCATCCCGGAGCCGGTGCGCGCGCTGGACAAGCCGTTCCTGATGCCGGTGGAGGACGTGTTCACGATCTCGGGCCGCGGCACGGTGGTCACGGGGCGAGTCGAGCGCGGCATCATCAAGGTGGGCGAGGAAGTGGAGATCGTCGGCTTCCGCGACACGCAGAAGACGGTCGTCACCGGCGTCGAGATGTTCCGCAAGCTGCTCGACCAGGGGCAGGCGGGCGACAACATCGGCGCGCTGCTGCGCGGCACGAAGCAGGAAGACGTCGAGCGCGGCCAGGTGCTGGCCAAGCCGGGCTCGATCACGCCGCACAAGAAGTTCAAGGCGGAGGTGTACGTCCTGAAGAAGGAGGAGGGCGGGCGCCACACGCCGTTCTTCAACAACTACCGCCCGCAGTTCTACTTCCGCACCACCGACGTGACCGGCATCGGTCAAGCTGCCGGAGGGCGTCGAGATGGTGATGCCGGGCGACAACATCAACATCGACGTCGAGCTGCATCACGCCGATCGCCGCCGAAGAAGGGTCTGCGCTTCGCCATCCGCGAAGGCGGCCGCACCGTCGGCGCCGGCGTCGTCACCAAGATCGTCGAGTAACTGGTATTTCGGCAAATTTGAGGTAAAGAGGTCAGGTCATGGCACGTGGGAACAGGGCTCTGGTGACGCTCGAGTGCACGGTCTGCAGGAGCGCAACTACAACACGAACAAGAACAAGCGGACGACGCCGGACAAGCTGGAGTTCTCCAAGTACTGCTCCGCGCTGCCGGAAGCACACGAACCACAAGGAGACGAAGTAACGGGAAAGAGGCCGACAAGCCGGCACGCTGGCGAGGCGACGAGGAGCGAGGCGAAGGAGCGTACTCTGGTACGTGACTGAGCCGAGCGACAAAGGCTACGAAGCCAGCGGGACGGATCGTCGGCCGAGCTTTTAGGCCAGTAGCTCTAACTGGTAGAGCAGCGGACTCCAAATCCGCGGGATGGGGGTTCGAATCCCTCCTGGCCTGCAGTAGATCGTAGGAGCGCAGCGAAGCGGGGCGACCGTAGACAGCAGTCGTTGCGTTTCGTCTGACCAACGGAGTGAGCAGATGGATCGCAAGTGGGTTCACGTGATGTTCGCGGTCGCCGGGATCCTCCTGGCCTGGTTGCTTGCCAAGTGCGGCGACTGGGTGTGGAGCTATTTCGGCAAGCCGAACGAGCTGTATCGTGGGCCTCGGCGCCGTCGCCCTGGCGAGCGTCGCGACGGTCGTCGCCTGGAAGAACGAGGAGCTCTTCACGCTCGCCAGCGAGGTGGCGAGCGAGCTGCGCAAGGTCACCTGGCCCACCCGCCGGGAGACGGTGAGCTCCACCATCGTCGTGATCGTCACGACCATCGTCTCGTCGTTGCTCCTGGGCTTTTTCGACGGCGTCTGGGCCTGGGTCACGCGCATGATCTACGGGTAGTGAAACAATGGATGCGGTCTCTACTGGCGAGCGGGAAGGCAAGTCCATGGCGATGAAGTGGTACGTGGTCCACACCTACTCGGGCCACGAGAACAAGGCGCGCCTGTCGCTGCAGGAGCGGGTCAAGCAGATGGGGAAGGAGGCGCAGTTCGGCCAGATCCTCATCCCGACCGAGTCGGTGCTGGAGATGGTCAAGGGCCAGCGCCGCACGACGACGCGCAAGTTCTATCCCGGGCTACATGTTCGTCCAGATGGAGCTGAACGAGGAGACCTTCCACCTGGTCAAGAACACGCCCAAGATCACCGGCTTCCTCGGCGGCACCAATCCCGACGCCGGTGCCCGAGAAGGACATCGCCGCGATCAACTCGCAGATGTCCGAGGGCGCGATCAAGCCGAAGCCGCGCATCTCGCTTCGACGAGGGCGAGAACGTGCGCGTCATCGACGGGCCGTTCGCCAACTTCTCCGGCATCGTCGAAGAGGTGAAGGCCGAGAAGCAGAAGGTGCGCGTGCTCGTCAGCATCTTCGGCCGCGCGACGCCCGGTCGAGCTCGACTTCGCGCAGGTCGAGAAGGCGTAGCGTAACGGTCATTAGCGATTTGCCGCCGGTCTCAGCCCCATAGGGGCGTGGTGCCAGCGGCGAAGGGCTAACGGCTGCGTTTTTCGCTTGCATTTGTAACGGAATTGGTCCAATAACGCTGCTCCCGAAGGGTGCGTCATGAAGAAGGTTACGGGTCTCATCAAGTTGCAGGTTCCGGCGGGCAAGGCGAACCCGTCGCCGCCGGTCGGGCCCGCGCTCGGTCAGCACGGCGTCAACATCATGGAGTTCTGCAAGAGCTTCAACGCCCGGACCCAGGCGCAGACGAAGGACGACCTGATCATCCCGGTCGTCATCACGGTCTACAACGATCGCTCGTTCACCTTCATCACCAAGACGCCGCCGGCGGCGATCCTGCTCAAGAAGGCCGCGGGGATCGAGAAGGGCTCGGGCGAGCCCAACAAGAACAAGGTCGGCAAGGTCACGCAAGAAGCAGGTCGCGCGACATCGCGCAGCTCAAGCTGCCGGACCTCAACACCGACCAGCCTCGAGGCGGCGATTCGCACCATCGAAGGTGCCGCCCGCTCGATGGGCCTCGAGGTCGTCGGCTAGTCGACGGCGCACGGAAGCAGGAACATGGCAGCGGCAAGAAGTACGAGACGGCAGCCGAGCAGGTCGACCGCGAGAAGAAGTACTCGGTCGACGAGGCCTTCGACGCTCCTGCCGGAGCTCGAAGATCTCGCGAGAAGTTCGACGAGACCGTCGACCTCGCCATCCGCCTCGGCGTCGATCCCAAGCACGCCGACCAGATGGTCCGCGGCGCGGTCAACCTGCCGCACGGCACCGGCAAGACGATCGCGCGTGGTCGTGTTCGCCAAGGGCGACAAGGCCAAGGAGGCGCAGGAGGCCGGCGCCGACGTCGTCGGCGCCGAGGACCTCGTCGACAAGATCCAGAAGGAGAACTGGCTCGAGTTCGACTCGGTCGTCGCCACGCCGGACATGATGGGCCTCGTCGGCCGGCTCGGCCGCGTGCTCGGTCCCCGCGGCCTGATGCCGAACCCGAAGGTCGGCACGGTCACCTTCGACGTCGGCAAGGCGGTCCGCGAGCTCAAGGGCGGCCGCGTCGAGTTCCGCGTCGAGAAGGCCGGCATCGTGCACGCGCCGCATCGGCAAGATGTCGTTCGGCGGCGAGAAGCTGCGCGACAACGCGTGGGCGCTGCTCGAGCTCATCCAGAAGCTCAAGCCGTCGACGTCGAAGGGCAACTACATGAAGTCGATCGCCGTGTCGACGACGATGGGCCCGAGCATCAAGATCGACGTCAACGAGATTCAGGCCAAGTTCGTCACCGAGTAGCCTGATTCACAGTCGCGTCGAAGACAGCAGGGGCGTGCTCATGCACGCTTAAACCGACCGCCCTGCCGAGACAGGAGTGAAGGAAGATGGACCGCGTTACCAAAGAAGCACAGGTCACCGAGCTGAAGGACAAGCTCGGCCGCGTCGCTTCGATCGTGCTTGCGGACTACCGCGGGCTCGACGTCCCGACCGTCACCGGTCTGCGCGACGAGTTCCGCAAGGTGCAGTGCGAGTACAAGGTCTTCAAGAACACGCTCGTCAAGCTCGCCGATCAAGGGCACCAAGCTCGAGGGGATGTCGAAGTACCTCGAGGGCCCGACGGCGATGATCCTCTCGCTACGAGAGCCCATCGGCGCCGGCCAAGGTGGCGACCAAGTTCGCCAAGGACCAGGAGAAGTTCGTCCTCAAGGGTGGCTACTTCGAGGGCAGGTGCTCGACGTCAAGGGCGTCGAGAGCCTGGCCATGATGCCCGGCAAGGACGAGCTGCGGGCGATGCTGCTCGCGACCTTCATGGCACCCGCGACTGACCTCGTGCGCACGATCAACGCTGGCGCGCAAAACTTCATGTACCTCCTGTCGGCCAAAGAACGGGCCGGCGAGGCGACTAAGTAGGCAAGCGAGCGAACGGAGGCCCGGATTCGCAACCTGGAGGCGAGTGCAGCGAGCCGACTTGTTCGCCGGGCCGAGAGCGAGCGGACAAAAGGGAACGGAGCAAGGACAATGGCCGACGTGAACATGGAAACGATTATCGATCAGCTCTCGAACCTCACGGTCATGCAGATCGCTGACCTGACCAAGAAGCTCGAGGAGAAGTGGGGCGTCAAGGCGGCCCCGGTCGCGGTTGCCGGCGCCGGCGGCGGCGGCAGCGGCGGCGCGCGGCGGCTCCGGCGGCGGAGCAGACCGAGTTCACCGTCATCCTGGCCGAACGCGGGCGGCAACAAGATCCAGGTCATCAAGGCGATCCGCGAGATCACCAACCTCGGCCTCAAGGAGGCCAAGGACCTGGTCGACGGCGCGCCCAAGGAGATCAAGGCGGGCGTGTCGAAGGACGACGCCGAGGGCATCAAGAAGAAGATCGTCGAGGCCGGCGGAACGGTCGAGATCAAGTAGACGTTTTCGAGCGGATTAGGTCGACGATCAATCGCTCTCGTGGCATAGCAGTAGGCTTCGTAAGGCCGTGCGTCGGGCCCAAAGGGACACCTCTTCCCTTTGGGCCTTGCGCAGTTTCCACCCAGGCAGCACTTTCATGGGCTCGCCTTTGGCGAACCTGATGAAGAAACGCGAAAGGGTCTAAATGGCTTCTGTGATCCAGAACAACTTCCGGGTTCGGAAGAACTACGCGAAGATCACCAAGATCATCGACATTCCGAACCTGATCGACATCCAGAAGCAGTCGTACGAGAAGTTCCTGCAGAAGGACATCCCGCCGAGCAGCGCGAGGACGTCGGCCTGCAGGGCGTCTTCAAGTCGCGTCTTCCCGATCAAGGACTTCAGCGAGACCTCGTCGCTCGAGTTCGTGTCGTACAACCTCGAGAAGCCGAAGTACGACGTCGACGAGTGCCGCCAGCGCGGCATGACCTTCGCCGCGCCGATCAAGGTGGTCATCCGCCTGGTCGTCTGGGACACGAACGAAGAGACCGGCTCGCAGTCGATCCGCGACGTCAAGGAGCAGGAGGTCTACTTCGGCGAGATCCCGCTCATGACCGAGAACGGTACCTTCATCATCAACGGCACCGAGCGCGTCGTCGTCAGCCAGCTGCACCGCTCGCCCGGCGTCTTCTTCGATCACGACAAGGGCAAGACCCACTCGTCGGGCAAGCTGCTCTACAACGCCCGCGTCATTCCGTACCGCGGCTCGTGGATCGACTTCGAGTTCGACCCCAAGGACATCCTCCACGTGCGCATCGACCGTCGCCGCAAGCTGCCACGCGACGGTGCTCCTGCGCGCGCTCGGCTACTCGACCGAGGAGCTGCTCAACTACTTCTACGCGACCGAGACGATCTACCTCGAGGCGGGCAAGAAGTACGAGAAGTCGGTCGAGTTCGACCTGCTTCCCGGGCAGCGCGCGACGCGCGACATCCGCCATCCGGAGACGCGCGAGATCCTCGTCAAGAAGAACCGCAAGTTCACCAAGCAGGCCATCAAGAAGCTGCAGGACGCCAAGATCAAGCGCCTGCCGGCCGAAGCGACCGAGGTGGTCGGCAAGGTCTCGGCGCACGACGTCATCGACGAGAACACCGGCGAAGTGCTCCTCGCAGTGCAACGAGGAGGTCACCGAGGACAAGCTCGACGAGCTGCGCGAGCACGGCATCAACGAGTTCAAGGTGCTCTTCATCGACGGCCTCAACGTCGGCTCGTACCTGCGCGACACGCTGATCGCCGACAAGCTCGCCACGCCCGAAGAGGCGATCATGGAGATCTACCGGCGCCTGCGCCCGGGCGATCCGCCGACGCCGGAGACGGCGCACGAACGCTGTTCAACAACCTGTTCTTCAACCCCGAGCGCTACGACCTGTCGAAGGTCGGCCGCCTCAAGCTGAACTACAAGTTCAAGATCGACGAGCCGCTCGACAACTGCGTGCTCACCAAGCGCGACATCCTCGAGACCGTCCGCTACCTCATCGATCTCAAGAACGGCAAGGGCGCGATCGACGACATCGATCACCTCGGCAACCGCCGCGTGCGCGCGGTCGGCGAGCTGCATGGAGAACCAGTACCGCATCGGTCTGGTCCGCATGGAGCGCGCCATCAAAGAGCGCATGAGCATGTCTCAGGAGATCGAGACGCTCATGCCGCACGACCTCATCAACGCCAAGCCGGTCTCGGCGGTGGTCAAGGAGTACTTCGGCTCGTCGCAGCTCTCGCAGTTCATGGACCAGACCAACCCGCTGTCCGAAGTCACGCACAAGCGTCGCCTCTCGGCCCTCGGGCCCGGCGGTCTGACCCGCGAGCGCGCCGGCTTCGAAGTGCGCGACGTGCACCCACGCACTACGGCCGCATCTGCCCGATCGAGACGCCGGAAGGTCCGAACATCGGCCTCATCGCGTCGCTGTCGACCTACGCGCGCGTCAACGAGTTCGGCTTCATCGAGACGCCGTACCGCAAGGTCGAGAACGGCCACGTCACCGACGAGGTCGAGTTCTACTCGGCGCTCGCAGGAGGAGGGCCACAACATCGCGCAGGCGAACGCGCCCATCGACAAGAAGGGCAAGTTCACCGACGCCGACGGTGTCGTGCGCGCCACAACGGCGACTTCGTCATGGCCAAGCCCGAAGACGTCAACCTGATGGACGTCTCGCCGAACCAGCTGGTCTCGGTGGCCGCGTCGCTCATCCCGTTCCTCGAGAACGACGACGCCAACCGCGCGCTCATGGGCTCGAACATGCAGCGCCAGGCCGTGCCGCTCATCCGGACGGCGGCGCCGCTCGTCGGCACCGGCATCGAGGGCATCGTCGCCCGCGACTCGGGCGTCACGCTCGTGGCCAAGCGCGACGGCGTCGTCGAGTCGGTCGACGCGGCCCGCATCGTCGTCCGTCCGATCGAGAACGACGCAGGCGGATCCGCTGTCGGCCAAGCCGGACATCTACAACCTCATCAAGTTCCAGCGCTCGAACCAGAACACCTGCATCAACCAGAAGCCGATCGTGCAGCGCGGCGACAAGGTGCGCCCGGGCGACGTCATCGCCGACGGTCCGGCGACCGAGCAGGGCGAGCTGGCGCTCGGCCAGAACGTGGTGGTCGCGTTCATGCCGTGGGGCGGCTACAACTTCGAAGACTCGATCCTCATCTCCGAGCGCCTGGTCAAGGAAGACATCTTCACCTCGATCCACATCGAGGAGTTCGAGTGCGTCGCCCGCGACACCAAGCTCGGCAAGGAAGAGATCACGCGCGACATCCCGAACGTCGGCGAGGAGGCCCTCAAGGACCTCGACGAGTCGGGCATCATCCGCATCGGCGCCGAGGTGAAGCCGGGCGACATCCTGGTCGGCAAGATCACGCCGAAGGGCGAGACCCAGCTGTCGCCGGAAGAGAAGCTGCTCGCGCGCCATCTTCGGCGAGAAGGCCGGCGACGTGCGCGACACGCTCGCTGCGCGTGCCGCCGGGCGTGCAGGGCATCGTCATCAGCGCCAAGGTCTTCTGCCGCAAGGGCACCGAGAAGGACGAGCGCGCCAAGGACATCGAGGACGCCGAGAAGGAGAAGCTCCTCACCGACCAGCGCGACGAGATCAAGATCATCTCCGACTCGCTACTACAGCAAGATGCGCCGGCTGCTGCGTCGGCAAGACCACGGCGGCGCGCCTGGTCGACGACAAGGGCAAGGTGCTGCGCAGCCAAGGGCGTCAAGCTCGACAACGAGGCGCTCGACGAGGTCCCGATCCGCTACTGCCACGAGATCCAGGTGGTCGAGGGCGGCGGCAAGACCGAGGAGAAGCTCGAGCAGCTGGCGCAGCGCCTCGAGGACGACGTGCACGCCATCGAGTCGCTCTACCGCGACAAGATCGCCAAGCTGACCAAGGGCGACGAGCTGCCGCCGGGCGTCATCAAGATGGTCAAGGTCTACGTCGCCATCAAGCGCAAGCTGTCGGTCGGCGACAAGATGGCCGGTCGCCACGGCAACAAGGGCGTCGTCTCGCGCATCCTGCCCGAGGAGGACATGCCGTACCTCGAGGACGGCACGCCGGTCGACATCGTGCTCAACCCGCTCGGCGTGCCGTCGCGCATGAACGTCGGGCAGATCCTCGAGACCCACCTGGGCTGGGCGGCGCAGGCAGCTCGGCGAGCAGATCGACGCGCTACCTGCGACACGAACTACGACGCCGAAGGTGCGCAAGGACAAGCTCAAGAAGATCTACACGACCGAGCAGGCGCACCAGTTCATCGACGCGCTCGACGACGAGGACGTGGTCCGCTTCGCCGACAAGCTGCGGCGCGGCGTGCACATGGCGACCCCGGTGTTCGACGGCGCCAGGGAGGACGAGATCAAGCAGGCGCTCGACCATGGCCGGCCTCGCCACCAACGGGCAGCGCACGCTCTTCGACGGCAGGAGCGGCGAGCCGTTCGACCACGACGTCACCGTCGGCGTCATGTACATGCTCAAGCTGCACCACCTGGTCGACGACAAGATCCACGCGCGCTCGATCGGGCCGTACTCGCTCGTCACCCAGCAGCCGCTCGGCGGCAAGGCCCAGTTCGGCGGTCAGCGTCTCGGCGAGATGGAAGTGTGGGCGATGGAGGCCTACGGCGCCGCCTACGGGCTGCAGGAGTTCCTGACCGTCAAGTCCGACGACGTGGTCGGCCGCACCCGCATGTACGAGGCGATCGTCAAGGGCGAGCACACGCTCGAGTCGGGCCTGCCCGAGTCGTTCAACGTGCTCCTCAAGGAGCTGCAGTCGCTCTGCGCTCGACGTCGAGCTGCATCGAAGATCGAGGCCAAGCGGCTAGCGCTCGGCAGCAGCGACAGAGCCGATCAGCAGCCGTGCACGCAGACTGGCGCGCGAAGCCGCCGCTCAACGATTGGAGCGGAGCACCGTGAAAGACATCTTCAACTTCTTCGAGAAGCCGAAGGACCCGCTTTCGTTTCAGCGCGATCCGCATCTCGCTGGCGTCGCCGGACAAGATCCGCGAGTGGTCGCACGGCGAGGTGAAGAAGCCGGAGACGATCAACTACCGCACCTTCAAGCCGGAGCGGGACGGTCTGTTCTGCGCCAAGATCTTCGGACCGGTCAAGGACTACGAGTGCAACTGCGGCAAGTACAAGCGCATGAAGCACCGCGGCGTGGTCTGCGAGAAGTGCGGCGTCGAGGTCATCCAGTCCAAGGTGCGCCGCGAGCGGCTGGGCCACATCACGCTGGCCACGCCGGTGGCGCACATCTGGTTCCTGAAGTCGCTGCCGTCGCGCATCGGCAACCTGCTCGACATCACGCTCAAGGAGCTCGAGAAGGTCCTCTACTGCGAGGCGCTACGTCGTCGTCGACCCGAAGAGACTCGGGCCTGCAGAAGGGCGAGCTCCTGACCGAGGAGCGCTACCAGAAGCTCATCGAGGAGATGGGCGACGAGGCCTTCGCCGCCGGCATGGGCGGCGAGGTCGATCCGCGAGCTGCTGCGCGCCATCGACATCCCGCAGCTCTGGCCGAGCAGCTGCGCGAGGAGATGCGCGAGGCGACCTCGCGAGGCCAAGCGCAAGAAGATCGCCAAGCGCCTCAAGGTCGTCGAGGCCTTCAACGAGTCGGCAACAAGCCCGAGTGGATGATGCTCGAAGTGATCCCGGTCATTCCGCCGGATCTGCGCCCGCTCGTTCCGCTCGACGGCGGCCGCTTCGCGACCTCGGACCTGAACGACCTCTACCGCCGCGTCATCAACCGCAACAACCGCCTCAAGCGCCTGCAGGAGCTCAACGCGCCGGAGATCATCATCCGCAACGAGAAGCGCATGCTGCAGGAGGCCGTCGACGCGCTGTTCGACAACGGCCGCCGCGGCAAGACCATCACCGGTCCGAACAAGCGCCCGCTCAAGTCGCTGTCCGACATGCTCAAGGGCAAGCAGGGCCGCTTCCGCCAGAACCTGCTCGGCAAGCGCGTCGACTACTCGGGCCGTTCGGTCATCGTCGTCGGCCCCGAGCTCAAGCTGCACCAGTGCGGCCTGCCGAAGAAGATGGCGCTCGAGCTCTTCAAGCCGTTCATCTACAACAAGCTCGAAGAGCGCGGCTTCGTCACCACCATCAAGAGCGCCAAGAAGATGGTCGAGAAGGAGCGTCCCGAGGTCTGGGACATCCTCGAAGACGTCATCAGGGAGCACCCGGTGCTGCTGAACCGCGCGCCGACGCTGCACCGCCTCGGCATCCAGGCCTTCGAGCCGGTCCTCATCGAGGGCAAGGCCATCCAGCTGCACCCGCTCGTCTGCGCGGCGTTCAACGCCGACTTCGACGGCGATCAGATGGCCGTGCACGTGCCGCTCTCCATCGAAGCGCAGATGGAAGCGCGCGTGCTGATGATGTCGACCAACAACATCCTGTCGCCCGGCGCACGGCAAGCCGATCATCGTCCCGTCGCAGGACATCGTGCTCGGCCTGTACTACATGACCCGCGAGCGCGCGTTCGCCAAGGGCGAGTACCGCGAGCATCGAGCGCGCAAGAAGGGCGAGCGCCGCGGGCGTGTTCGCGTCGCCGGACGAAGTGCGCATGGCCTACGACCACGGCGAGGTCGACCTGCAGGCGAAGATCAAGTGCCGCATCGCCGATCGACGGCAAGCGCAGCTCGTCGACACCACCGTCGGCCGCGTCCTGCTCTGGGAGATCGTGCCCGAGGGCATCCCGTTCAAGGACGTCAACAGGGTCATGGGCAAGAAGCAGCTCGCCGACCTGATCGACGCCTGCTACCGCCTGGGCGGCCAGAAGAAGACCGTCCTGCTGGCCGACCAGCTGCGTACGCTCGGGTACACGCACGCGACCATGGCCGGCATCTCGATCTGCATCGACGACATGCTGATCCCGACGCCAAGAAGCGCGAGCTGCTCGACGAGGCGACCAAGGAAGTCGCGGAGATCGAGAACCAGTACACCGAGGGTCTCATCACCGACGGCGAGCGCTACAACAAGGTCATCGACATCTGGGCGCAGGTCGCCGAGCAGATCGCCAAGGAGATGATGGACGAGATCGGCTCGGAGATCGTCAAGAACGAGGACACCGGCGAAGAGAAGAAGACGCCCTCGTTCAACCCGATCTTCATCATGGCCGACTCGGGCGCCCGCGGCTCGACGCAGCAGATCCGTCAGCTGGCCGGCATGCGCGGCCTGATGGCCAAGCCGTCGGGCGAGATCATCGAGACGCCGATCACCACGAACTTCCGCGAAGGTCTCTCGGTCCTCCAGTACTTCATCTCGACGCACGGCGCTCGTAAGGGCCTGGCCGACACCGCGCTCAAGACGGCCAACTCGGGTTACCTGACCCGCCGTCTCGTCGACGTGGCGCAGGACGCCATCGTCACCGAGTTCGACTGCGGCACGATGGAGGGCATCGAGATGACGCCGCTCGTCGAGGGCGGCGAGATCATCGAGCAGCTCGGCGAGCGCATCCTCGGCCGCGTGGCGCTCGAGGACGTCGTCGATCCGTACACCGGCGAGGTGCTCGTCGCGGCAGAACGAGGAGATCGACGAGGACAAGGTGCGCAAGATCGAGGACGGCCGGCATCGACAGGGTCCAGATCCGCTCGGTGCTCACCTGCCAGACCCGGCGCGGCATCTGCGTCCTGTGCTACGGCCGCGACCTGGCGCGCGGCCGCGTCGTCAACATCGGCGAGGCGGTCGGCGTCATCGCCGCGCAGTCGATCGGCGAGCCGGGCACGCAGCTGACGATGCGTACGTTCCACATCGGTGGCGTCGGCCAGGTGCGCGCGGAGCAGTCGACGCTCGAGACGCCGCAACGAGGGCACGGTCAAGTTCGAGAACCTCGCAGACGGTCGAACAAGCGAGGGCTACCTGGTGGTCATGAACCGCAACGGCGAGCTCGTCATCGTCGACGACGCCGGGCCGCGAGCGCGAGCGCTATCGGCTCATCTACGGCGCCAAGCTCCTCGTCAAGGAGGGCCAGAAGGTCGACCGCCAAGACAGCTGCTGGCCGAGTGGGATCCGTTCTCGATGCCGATCCTCACCGAGGTCGGCGGCGTGCGTGAAGTTCGGCGACATCATCGACAGGCGTCACGATGCAGGAGCAGCTCGACGAGGTCACCGGCCTGTCGCGCAAGGTCATCATCGAGTCGAAGGACGCCGACACGCGCCCGCGCATCTCGATCAAGGACGAGCACGGCAAGACCAAGAAGATCCCGGGCTCGACGCAGGAGGCGCGTTACTTCCTGCCCGGTCGGCGCCAACATCTACGTCACCGACGGCGACGCCGTCGAGGCCGGCGACGTCATCGCCAAGATCCCGCGCGAGACCACGAAGACCAAGGACATCACCGGCGGTCTGCCCCGCGTCGCCGAGCTCTTCGAGGCGCGCAAGCCGAAGGAGCACGCGGTCATCTCGCGAGATCGACGGCATCGTGTCGTTCGGCAAGGACACCAAGGGCAAGCGCAAGGTCATCATCACGCCGGAAGTCGGCGAGCCCAAGGAGTACCTCATCTCCAAGGGCAAGCACCTCTGCGGTCCGCGAAGGCGACCGCGTCCGCGCCGGCGAGCCGCTGATGGACGGCGCCGCCAACCCGCACGACATCCTCAAGGTGCTCGGCGAGAAGGCGCTGGCCAAGTACCTGGTCGACGAAGTCCAGGAGGTCTACCGACTCCAGGGCGTCAAGATCAACGACAAGCACATCGAGACGATCGTGCGGCAGATGCTGCGCCGCGTCCGCGTCACCGACGTGGGCGACACCAACTTCCTCGTCGACGAGCAGGTCGAGAGTCACATCTTCGAGGAGGAGAACGAGCGCATGCTGCAGAAGGGCGGCACGCCGGCCAAGGGCGAGCCGCTGCTGCTCGGCATCACCAAGGCGTCGCTCTCGACCGAGTCGTTCATCTCGGCGTCGTCGTTCCAGGAGACCACCAAGGTGCTCACCGAGGCCGCCATCCAGCGGCAAGATCGACTACCTGCGCGGCCTCAAGGAGAACGTCATCATGGGCCGCCTCATCCCGGCCGGTACGGGCCTCGGCGCGTACAAGAAGATGACGGTGCACGTCGACACGCCGACGGAGGCCGAGCTGCCCCCGCTGGTGCAGCCGCCGGTGCCGCCGGCGCCGGAGCCGATCGCGATCCAGGACGAATAGGGTAGCTCGGGGGGATCCATGCAAAAGCTGATACTCGTGGTGTGTGCCGCGGCAGGATTGGCCGCCGGCTGC
The DNA here is from genome assembly GCA_963816965.1 of uncultured delta proteobacterium. Lineage (GTDB taxonomy): Bacteria > Myxococcota_A > Polyangia > Palsa-1104 > Palsa-1104 > JAQBQH01. The sequence goes on along the minus strand of CAWFMP010000003.1, from coordinate 359,488 downwards.
GGCGGAACCTCGCCGGTCACCTTCTGTAACAACTTCGAGGTCGAGGTCTGCGCGCGCGTCTACGAGTGCTACGACGCGGCGACCAGGGCGACCGCGGCGTTCGAGGCCAGCTACGGTGCATCGCAGTCGGAGTGCGAGAGCAAGCTCAAGTCCAACAACTGCGCCACCGTGACCAACGATCACCCGTGCACCGACAGCTCGACCAAGTACCACCCGGACAAGGCCGACGCGTGCGAGGCGGATCTCAAGGCCGCCTCGTGCGCGACCATCACGCAGGGCAACTTCACCTCGGGCAACTGCAACGCGGTTTGCTCTTGATTTGTCCTTGACACCACACGGTTATTAAGTAGACTCCCAGCCTCTTCCGCGGGGACGTGTGTCTCAGGCGGAAGGTGGCTTTTCTGCGAGAGAAAAGAACGAGATGCCGACGATCAACCAGCTCGTGAAGTCCGGCCGCGACAAGCAGAAGCGCAAGACCGCTGCGCCTGCGCTCAAGGCCTGTCCGCAGAAGCGCGGGCGTGTGCATCCGCGTCTACACCTCGACGCCGAAGAAGCCGAACTCGGCGCTGCGCAAGGTCGCCCGCGTCCGTCTCACCAACGGGATGGAAGTCACCAGCTACATCCCGGGCGAAGGGCACAACCTGCAGGAGCACTCGGTGGTGCTGATCCGCGGCGGCCGCGTCAAGGATCTGCCGGGCGTTCGCTATCACATCGTTCGCGGCACGCTCGACACCGCGGGCGTCGCCAACCGTCGCCAGAGCCGCTCCAAGTACGGCGCCAAGCGGCCCAAGTAAAGCAAGGCAAGGGTCAACGATGCCTCGTAAGGGTGAAGTTCCGAAGCGCGATTCGCTTCCCGATCCGAAGTACACCGATGCGCCGCTCGACGTGCGCAAGCGCGTGACGAAGTTCATGAACACCGTCATGACCCGCGGCAAGAAGTCGACCGCCGAGGGCATCGTCTACGGCGCGTTCGATCTCGTCGAGAACCGCGCCAAGGAGGAGCCGCTCAAGGTCTTCGACGAGGCGCTCAACAACGTCAAGCCGAAGCTCGAGGTCAAGTCCCGCCGCGTCGGTGGCTCGACCTACCAGGTGCCGGTCGATGTCCGGCCCGAGCGCTCGCCAGGCCCTCGGCATGCGCTGGCTGGTCATCTACGCGCGCGATCGTGGCGAGAAGACGATGGTCGAGAAGCTCGCCGGCGAGATCCTCGACGCGTCGAACAACCGCGGCAACGCGGTGAAGAAGCGCGAAGACACGCACAAGATGGCGGAAGCGAACAAGGCGTTCGCGCACTACCGCTGGTAAGTTTGGCTTAGGACCGGCGCCCGATGGTGGGCGCCGGTTTGTTTCGCAACATAGGGACTGACGCAGAGAAGTCGTAGGGGTCCCGCTGGTTAGATGATGCGACCGAGTTCTGGCTCGGCCGCACCCTCCAAGCAGCATCGCTCCTACCGCCTCGGTCCTGACAGAACCCAAGGAAGTGCCGACCTCGGCGACACGGCAATGGCTCGTGAGCTCCCCATATCGAGCGCACCCGGAACATCGGGATCATGGCGCACATCGACGCGGGTAAGACCACGACGACCGAGCGGATCCTGTTCTACACGGGCGTCAACTACAAGATGGGCGAGGTCCACGAGGGCGCGGCGACGATGGACTGGATGGAGCAGGAGCAGGAGCGCGGCATCACCATCACCTCCGCCGCCACCACCTGCTTCTGGCGCGAGCACCGCATCAACATCATCGACACGCCCGGCCACGTCGACTTCACCATCGAGGTCGAGCGCTCGCTGCGCGTGCTCGACGGCGCCGTCGCCGTGTTCGATGCCGTCGCCGGCGGTGCAGCCGCAGTCGGAGACGGTGTGGCGCCAGGCCGACCGCTACCGCGTGCCGCGCATCGCCTTCGTCAACAAGATGGACCGCGTCGGCGCCGACTTCGACAACTGCGTCGTGCAGATCCGCGAGCGGCTGGGCGCCAACCCGATCGCCATCCAGCTGCCGGTCGGCGTCGAGGACGCCTTTCGCGGCGTCGTCGACCTGGTCGAGATGAAGACCATCCTCTGGCACGACGAAGAGCTCGGCGCCCAGCTACGACGTCGATCCCATCGACGGCAAGCTCCTGGCGCACGCCAAGGCGGCGCGCGAGCGCATGATCGAGCAGCTCGCCGAGGTCGACGACGCGCGTGATCCGATCGTCGGCAAGTTCCTCGACGGCATCGAGCCGAGCGCCGCCGAGCTGCGCGCCGCGCTTGCGCCGGGCGACCATCGCGATGAAGGCCGTGCCCGTGCATCTGCGGCTCGGCCTTCAAGAACAAGGGCGTGCAGCCGCTGCTCGACGCGGTCGTCGACTTCCTGCCGTCGCCGGTCGACATCGCGCGCGGTGCAGGGGATCGATCCCGAGAGCGAAAAGTCGGTCACGCGCCAGGCCGCCGACGACGAGCCGTTCGCCGCGCTGGCGTTCAAGATCATGAACGACCCGTTCGTCGGGCAGCTCACCTTCTTTCGCGTCTACTCGGGCACGCTCGAGGCCGGCTCGACGGTCTACAACGCCGACCAAGGGCAAGCGCGAGCGCATCGGGCGCCTGCTGCGCATGCACGCCAACAAGCGCGAGGAGATCAAGGACCATCGAGGCGGGCAACATCGCCGCCGCGGTCGGCCTGCGCGTGACCACCACCGGCGACACGCTGTGCGACGAGAAGCACCCGATCCTGCTCGAGCGCATGCAGTTCGCCGAGCCGGTCATCTCGCAGGCGATCGAGCCGCGCACCAAGGCCGATCAGGACAAGATGGGCGTGGCGCTGGCGCGGCTCGCCGTCGAGGACCCGACCTTCCGCGTGCACACCGACGACGAGACCGGGCAGACCATCATCTCGGGCATGGGCGAGCTGCACCTCGAGATCATCGTCGACCGCATGAAGCGCGAGTTCAAGGTCGAGGCCAACGTCGGCAAGCCGCAGGTGGCCTACCGCGAGACGATCACGCAGTCGGTCGTCGAGGACTACAAGCACATCCGCCAGACCGGCGGCCACGGCCAGTACGGCCACGTCAAGCTGCGCCTGGAGCCGAACGAGCGCGGCAAGGGCGTCGTCTTCGACAACGAGATCGTCGGCGGCGTGATCCCCAAGGAGTTCATCCCCGCCGTCGAGAAGGGCGTCAGGGAGTCGTGCGAGCGCGGCGTGCTCGCCGGCTTCCCGCTCGTCGACGTCAAGGTCGCGCTCGTCGACGGCAGCTACCACGACGTCGACTCGCTCGGCGATGGCCTTCGAGATGGCCGGGTCGCTGGCGCTGCGCGACGGCGCCCGGCGAGCGCACGCCCATTCTGCTCGAGCCGATCATGAAAGTCGAGGTCGTCACCCCCGACGACTACGTGGGTGCCGTCATCGGCGATCTGAACGCACGCCGCGGAAAAATCGTTGGAATGGCGTCGCAAGGTGGTGTACAGACGGTGGCCGCTGAGGTTCCGCTGTCGCAGATGTTCGGTTACGCGACCGAGGTTCGCTCGGCATCACAGGGTCGCGCGACGTACACGATGGAGTTCGGACACTACGCCCCGGTGCCCTCGACAGTAGCCGAGAGCATCGTGGTGCGAATGGGCGCTTAAAAAGGTCAAGGTCGAAACAGGAGCCGCGAGAATGTCCAAGGAAAAATTCGTTCGCAACAAGCCGCACGTCAACATCGGAACGATCGGTCACGTCGACCACGGCAAGACGACGCTGACGGCGGCGATCACGAAGACGCAGGCCGCCAAGGGCAAGGCGCAGTTCATGGCCTACGACCAGATCGACAAGGCGCCCGAAGAGCGGGAGCGCGGCATCACGATCGCGACGGCGCACGTGGAGTACGAGTCGGACAAGCGGCACTACGCGCACGTCGACTGCCCGGGCCACGCCGACTACATCAAGAACATGATCACCGGCGCCGCGCAGATGGACGGCGCGATCCTGGTGGTGCTCGGCGCCGGACGGCCCGATGCCGCAGACGCGCGAGCACATCCTGCTGGCGCGCCAGGTCGGCGTGCCTGCGATCGTGGTCTACCTGAACAAGGTGGACATGATCGGAGCGGCGGACCAGGAGCTGCTCGACCTGGTCGAGATGGAGCTCCGCGAGCTGCTGACCGAAGTACAAGTTCCCCGGCGACGACACGCCGATCATCCGTGGCTCGGCGCTCAAGGCGCTCGAGGGGGACAAGGGAGAGCTGGGAGTGCCGTCGATCCAGAAGCTGATGGACGCGTGCGACACGTTCATCCCGGAGCCGGTGCGCGCGATGGACAAGCCGTTCCTGATGCCGGTGGAGGACGTGTTCACGATCTCGGGCCGCGGCACGGTGGTCACGGGCCGCGTCGAGCGCGGCATCATCAAGGTGGGCGAGGAAGTGGAGATCGTCGGCTTCCGCGACACGCAGAAGACGGTCGTCACCGGCGTGGAGATGTTCCGCAAGCTGCTCGACCAGGGTCAGGCGGGCGACAACATCGGCGCGCTGCTGCGCGGCACGAAGCGCGAAGACGTCGAGCGCGGCCAGGTGCTGGCCAAGCCGGGCTCGATCACGCCGCACAAGAAGTTCAAGGCCGAGGTCTACGTGCTGAAGAAGGAGGAGGGCGGCCGTCACACGCCGTTCTTCAACGACTACCGCCCGCAGTTCTACTTCCGCACCACCGACGTGACCGGCTCGGTCAAGCTGCCGGAGGGCGTCGAGATGGTGATGCCGGGCGACAACATCAACATCGACGTCGAGCTGCATCACGCCGATCGCCTGCGAGGAAGGCCTCCGCTTCGCCATCCGCGAAGGCGGCCGCACCGTCGGCGCCGGCGTCGTCACCAAGATCACTCGAGTAGACGGGTAGATCATGATGGCGACGCCGAAGATCCGCATCCGGCTCAAGGCCTACGACCACAAGCTCCTCGACCAGTCGGCCGGGGAGATCGTGGAGACGGCCAAGCGCACCGGCGCCAAGGTGGCGGGTCCGATCCCGCTGCCGACGAAGATCAACAAGTACTGCGTGCTGCGCTCGCCGCACGTCGACAAGAAGTCGCGTGAGCAGTTCGAGATCCGCACGCACAAGCGGCTGCTCGACATCCTCGAGCCGACGCAGCAGACGCTCGACGCGCTGATGAAGCTGGACCTGTCGGCCGGCGTCGACGTCGAGATCAAGACCTGAGGACGGTGATGGCGACGATCGACGTCAAGAACCTCGACGGCAAGACGGTCGGCGAAAGTCGATCTCGACGACGCGTCTTCGGCGTCGAGGTGAACGAGCACCTCCTCTGGGAGGTGGTCAAGGCGCAGCGCGCGAAGCGGCGCGCCGGCACGCACGCGACCAAGCGGCGCGACGAAGTGCGCGGCGGCGGCAAGAAGCCGTACAAGCAGAAGGGCACCGGCCACGCGCGCCAGGGCTCGACCCGCGCGCCCCACTGCGTCGGCGGCGGCAAGGTCTTGGGGCCCAAGCCGCGCGACTACGAGTACCACCTGCCGAAGAAGGCGATGGCGGGCGCGCTGCGCTCGGCGCTGTCGCTGCGCGCCAAGGAGCAGAAGCTCATCATCGTCGACGAGCTTCACGCTCGAGGCGCCGAAGACCAAGCTGGTCGCCGAGGCGCTCGCGGCGCTGGGCGGCGGCACGGCGCTGGTCGTCGACGGCGGCGAACGAGACGCTCGCGCAAGTCGACGCGCAACCTGCAGCACGCCAAGTACCTGGCCGCCCGAGGGGCTCAACGTCTACGACGTGCTCGATCACGAGACGCTGGTCATGACGCGCGGCGACGCTCGGACGCTCGTCACCGCGCGCCTCAAAGGCGTTCCGCGCACTCAGGAAGGTGCAGCATGACCCGCGCCGCGCATCACATCATCAAGCGCCCGCTCCTCACCGAGAAGGGCACGCGGCTCAAGGAGCACGGCGGCGCGCCCGTCGGCACCTTCGCCGAAGAGGAGCTCAAGCCGCAGGTCCTCTTCGAGGTCGCGCTCGAGGCCAACAAGATCGAGATCAAGACACGCCGTCGAGAAGCTCTTCATCGGTCAAGGTCGTCGACGTCCGCACGCAGATCGTGCGCGGCAAGAAGAAGCGCGTCGGCCGTTCATGGGCCGCCGTCCCAACTGGAAGAAGGCGATCGTGACGCTGGCCGAGGGCGACAAGATCGAGTTCTTCGAGGGAGTCTGAGCCAATGGGCATCAAGACCTACAAGCCGACGTCGCCGGGCCGGCGCGGCATGACCGGGTCCGACTTCGCCGAGATCACCACGGACAAGGCGCCGGAGAAGACGCTCACTCGAGCCGGCGCACTCGACGGGCGGCCGCAACAACCACGGCCGCATCACCTCGCGCTTCACGCGGCGGCGGCCACAAGCAGCGCTACCGCGTCATCGACTTCAAGCGCGACAAGACGGGCGTGCCGGCCAAGGTCGCGGCGATCGAGTACGATCCGAACCGCACCTGCCGCATCGCGCTGCTGCACTACGCCGACGGCGAGAAGCGCTACATCCTGGCGCCCGACGGGCTCGAGGTCGGCGACGACGGTGATCTCGGCGCCAGCTCGGCCGACATCAGGCCGGGCAACGCGCTGCCGCTGCGCCAGCATCCCGCTCGGCACCGTCGATCCACAACGTCGAGCTGCAAGATCGGCGCGCGGCGGCCAGCTGGCGCGCTCGGCCGGCACCTCGGCGCAGCTGATGGCCAAGGAGGGCGACTACGCGCAGATCCGCCTGCCCTCGGGCGAGGTGCGCATGGTGCACCTCGAGCTGCCGCGCCACCATCGGCCAGGTCGGCAACATCGACCACGAGCAACATCGCAGTGGGGCAAGGCCGGCCGCATGCGCTGGATGGGCCTGCGCCCGCACAACCGCGGCGTCGCCATGAACCCGGTCGACCACCCGATGGGCGGCGGCGAGGGCGCAGTCCTCGGGCGGCCGCCACCCGTGCTCGCCCTGGGGCAAGCCGACCAAGGGCTACAAGACCCGCACCAACAAGCGCGACCGACAAGTTCATCGTCCGTCGCCGCGGCGAAGAAGGGTTAAGGGTCCATGGCTCGTTCCATCAAGAAGGGTCCGTTCGTCGACAAGCACCTCCTCGAAGAAGGTGCTCGAGGCGCAGCGGACCAAGTCGAAGAAGGTCATCAAGACCTGGTCGCGCCGCTCGACGATCCTGCCGGAGTTCGTCGGGCTGACCTTCGCGGTGCACAACGGCAAGAAGTTCGTCCCGGTGTTCGTCACCGAGAACATGGTCGGCCACAAGCTCGGCGAGTTCGCGCCCGACCCGCACCTTCCACGGCCACTCCGGCGACCGAAGGCGGCCAAGCCGGGCGGCCGGGAGCGCCGGCGCCGGCGGCCAGGCCGGCGGGCAAGTAAGGGGCCATAGGGCATCGGACCGAATCCGCTTGATCCACAGGGGCTTCGTGGTATCGCAACGCCCTTGTCCGCAGTCCGAACGATGCGGCAAGCGGTTGACTGAAAAGGACTTTTCGATGGAAGCGAGAGCTGTCGTACGCCACGTGCGCATGTCGCCCCGCAAGATGCGGGTCGTGGCCGACCTCGTCCGCGGCAAGCGGGTCGACGAGGCGATGGCGATGCTGAAGCTCATGCCGAAGAAGGGCGCGGCGGTCATCCGCAAGCTCCTCAGCTCGGCGGTGGCCAACGCCGAGCACGCAGGGCAGCAGTCGACGTCGACCAGCTCGATCCGTGACTGCAACGTCGACAACGGGCCGATCCTCAAGCGCTGGATGCCGCGCGCGATGGGCCGCGCCACCGCAGTCCAAGAACCGCACCAGCCACGTCACCGTCGTCGCGTCGCGACTAGCGCAGGAAGAGACAGAAGTACATGGGTCAGAAAATACATCCGATCGGCTTCCGCCTCGGCGTCATCAAGACCTGGACGTCGAAGTGGTACGAGGAGAAGAACTACGCCAAGTGGCTGCACGAGGACATCAAGCCTCGAGAAGTTCGTCAAGAAGAAGCTCGAGCACGCCGGCATCGCCGGCGTCGAGATCGAGCGCGCGGCGAACAAGGTGAAGATCAACATCCACACCGCGCGGCCGGGCATCGTCATCGGCAAGCGCGGCGCCGGCGTCGAGCAGCTCAAGAAGGACCTCCAGGCGCTCACCGAGAACGAGGTCTTCCTGAACATCCACGAGGTCCGGAAGGCCGAGACCGACGCCCAGCTCGTGGCCGAGAACATCGCGACCCAGCTCGAGCGCCGCATCGCCTTCCGCCGCGCCATGAAGAAGGCGGTGCAGACGGCGATGAAGTTCGGCGCCAAGGGCATCCGCGTCGCCTGCGTCGGGCCGCCTGGGCGGCGCCGAGATGGCGCGCTACGAGTGGTACCGCGAGGGTCGCGTGCCGCTGCACACGCTGCGCGCCGACATCGACTACGGCTTCGCCGAGGCCAAGACCACCTACGGCATGATCGGCGTGCAAGGTGCTGGATCTTCAAGGGCGAGGTGCTGCCGACCGCGGCAAGGCGCCGCGCCGCGGCTCGCTGCCGGCAGCGCCGAGCTCGCACGTACGAGGCACGAGACACGACCATGCTGTCAGCCGAAGCAGAACCAAGTACCGCAAGATGCAGAAGGGCCGCATGCGCGGCGCGGCCAAGCGCGGCGACGAGCTCGCCTTCGGCGACTTCGGCCTGCAGGCCGCTCGAGTGCGGCTGGATCACCGCGCGCCAGATCGAGGCCGCCCGTATCGCGATGACCCGCCACATCAAGCGCGGCGGCAAGGTCTGCATCCGCATCTTCCCGGACAAGCCGATCACCAAGAAGCCGGCCGAGACCCGCATGGGTAACGGCAAGGGCGGCAACGAAGGACTACGTCGCCGTCGTCAAGCCCGGGCCGCATGCTCTACGAGATGGAAGGCGTCGACGAGAAGCTGGCGCGCGAGGCCTTCCGCCTGGCGCACCACAAGCTGCCGATCCCGACCCGCGTCGTGTCGCGCGAAGGGGTGCTGTAGATGGCGAAGGTCGAATGCCCATGATCGGCACTGATTCGCGAGTCGAGCGACGAGCGAGCTCAAGGATCGCATCAAGCGCCTCGAGGAGGAGCTGTTTCAGCACCGGCTCAAGCGCTTCACGAACCAGCTCGAGAACACGAACCTGATCCGCAGCGCGCGTCGCGAGATCGCGCGCTGCCGCACCGTGCTGTCCGCGCGCGCCCTGGGGATGCGAGCAGGCCGCAGGCCAAGACGCAGCAAGCCGAGGAGAAGTAGTCATGGCGCGAGACGCAGAACCCGACGGGCGAATCGAAGCGCCGCTCCGCGCGCCGCGAGCTCGATCGGCATCGTCACGTCCGACAAGATGCAGAAGACGGTGGTCGTCGCGCGTCACGCGCCGCGTCCGCACGGCGCAGTACGGCAAGTACGTGACCAAGCGCGTGAAGTACAAGGCGCACGACGAGACACGAACGAGTATCAACGATCGGCGACCGCGTGCGCATCGTCGAGACGCGCCCGCTGTCGAAGGACAAGCGCTGGCGCGTCGCCGAAGCTGGTCGAGCGCGCGCGCGAAGCGCAGTAAAGCGACGGAGACGAGACCATGATTCAGATGCAGACGGTCTTGGACGTCGCCGACAACTCGGGCGCCAAGAAGGTCATGTGCATCAAGGTGCTCGGCGGCTCGAAGCGCAAGTACGCCTCGATCGGCGACGTCATCGTCGTCTCGATCCAGGAGGCGATCCCGCAACGCCAAGGTGAAGAAGGGCGACGTGGCCAAGGCGGTCATCGTCCGCACCAAGCAAGGAGATCCGCCGCGCCGACGGCAGCTACATCCGCTTCGACGGCAACTCGGCGGTGCTCATCAACAAGGACAACGAGCCGATCGGCACCCGCATCTTCGGGCCGGTCGCTCGCGAGCTGCGCGCGAAGAAGTTCATGAAGATCATCTCGCTCGCGCCGGAGGTGCTGTAATGGATCGCGTTCGCAAGGGCGACATGGTCGTGGTCATCGCCGGCAAGGAGAAGGGCAAGCGCGGCAAGGTGCTGCGCATCGCTGCACAAGACGAACCGCGTGGTGGTCGAGCGCGTGATGATGGTCAAGCGCCACACCAAGCCGTCGCAGCAGAACGCCGCAGGGCGGCATCATCGAGAAGGAAGGCATCGATCCACATCTCGAACGTGATGCCGGTCGATCCGGGCTCGGACAAGGCGACGCGCGTCAAGGTCAAGCGCGACGAGGACGGTCGCGCCCAGCGCGTCGCGAAGTCGGGCACTGTGATCGAGGCGGCGAAGTAGATCAGTGCAAGCCGGTGACCGATACCTAGTCGCCGGTTGTCGACGGCGGAAACGGACGGAGAGAAAGAGCAATGGCGGACGACAAGAAGAAGAAGGGCGGCGGCGACGAGGGCGGGCAGCAAGCGCCCAAGGCCAAGCCGCAGCTCGACGAAGCGGAGATCGCCAAGAAGCGCGCCGAGCGCGCCGCCAAGAAGGCGGGCAAGGGCGGCGGCGCCGCGCAGGTGGCCGAGGAGAGCCAGGCGACCGGCGAGAAGCCGGGGCCCGCGCGCCTGCGCGTGCTCTTCGAGAAGGAGCTGGCGGCGACGCTCATGAAGGAGCTCGGCCTCAAGAACGCGATGCAGGTGCCGCGCCTCAAGAAGATCACCATCAACATGGGCCTCGGCGAGGCGATCTCGAACCCGAAGATCATGGACACGCGCCGTCGAGGAGCTGCGCGCCATCACCGGCCAGCAGCCGGTGGTGACCAAGGCGAAGAAGTCGATCGCGACCTTCAAGCTCCGCGAGGGGCAGAAGATCGGCGCGATGGTGACGCTGCGCCGCGACCGCATGTACGAGTTCCTCGATCGCCTGGTCACGCTGGCGCTGCCGCGCGTGCGTGACTTCAAGGGCGTGCTCGCCCAAGGCGTTCGACGGCCGTGGCAACTACTCGCTCGGCATCCGCGAGCAGATCATCTTCCCCGAGATCAACTACGACCGAGTCGACAAGATCAAGGGCATGAACATCTCGATCGTGACCACCGCGCGCACCGACGATCAGGGTCGGGCGCTGCTGCAAGGTCCTCGGGATGCCGTTCAGGAGCTAACGATGGCGCGCCTGTCTCAGATGATTCGACCGCAAGCGGAAGTTCAAGGTGCGCGAGCGCAACCGCTGCCCGCAGTGCGGGCGTCCGCGCGCCTTCCTGCGCAAGTTCCGGCTGTGCCGTCTTTGCTTCCGTCAACTCGCGCTGCGGGGAGACATCCCCGGCGTCGTCAAGTCGAGCTGGTAGGAGGTGAAGCCATGACGCATGACTGATCCAATCGCAGATATGCTGACCCGCATCCGCAACGCCATCACGGCGCGGAAGGCGAAAGTGATCATGCCGGCGTCGAAGCTGAAGCAGCGCATCGCCGAGGTCCTCAAGGACGAGGGCTTCGTCGGTGTCGTGTCGTTCGAGGAGGACGGCAAGCAGGGGCTGCTCTCCATCGAGCTGCGCTACGACAACAACAACCGCAACGCCATCCAGGGCATCCGCCGGGTTTCGAAGCCGGGTCAGCGCACCTACGCGCGCCACGACCGGGCTGCCCAAGCGTGCGCTCGGGGCCTGGGCATCGCCATCCTGACCACCTCCAAGGGCGTCATGACCGAGCGCGAGGCGCGCAAGCAGGGCCTCGGCGGCGAGCTCCTCTGCGAGGTCTGGTAGCATGTCCCGCGTCGGTCGCAAGATCATCCCCGTTCCCGAAGGGCGTCAACGTCACCGTCGGCAAGGACGCGGTGGCGGTCAAGGGCCCCAAGGGCGAGCTCAAGCGGGAAGTGCCGGCGGGCGTCAGCGTCGCGCTCAATGGCGGCGAAGTGACCGTCACGCGCGCCGACGACTCGCAGCCGAACCGGGCCAAGCACGGCATGATGCGCGCGCTGTTGGCCAACATGGTCAAGGGCGTCACCGACGGGTTCGAGCGTAAGCTCGAGATCAACGGCGTCGGCTACCGCGCCGACGTGGCCGGGCAGAAGCTCAACATGGCGCTCGGCTTCTCGCACCCCGTGGTGTTCGAGCTGCCCAAGGGCGTCGGCGCCAAGGTCGACAAGAACGTCGTCATCCTGACCGGCATCGACAAGGAGCTGCTCGGGCGAGACGGCGGCGAAGATCCGCGCCATCCGCCCGCCCGAGCCGTACAAGGGCAAGGGCATCAAGTACGTCGAGGAAGTCATCAAGCGCAAGGTCGGCAAGACCGGTGCGGCCTAAGGATTAGTCATGCCGAAGACTCAGCAAGAAAAGCGCGAGCGGCGCAAGCGCAGCATCCGCAAGAAGGTGTCGGGCACGGCCGAGCGGCCGCGCCTGACGGTGTTCCGCTCGTCCAAGCACATCTACGCGCAGGTCGTGAACGACGACGCGCACCAGACGATCGCCACCGCCTCGACGCTCGACGAGCAGATCATCGCCGCAGCTCGCCGGCCTCAAGAAGAGCGAGAAGGCGAAGAAGATCGGTGCCGCGATCGCCGAGCGGCTCAAGGCGAAGGGGATCGACAAGGTCGTCTTCGACCGCAACGGATACATCTACCACGGGCGCGTGATGGCGCTCGCCGATGCCGCGCGCGAAGCGGGCTTGAAGTTCTAAGGAGCCGACGGAATGGCCATCAACATGAATGAAGTCGGCGAGCTCGTCGACCGCGTCGTCTACATCAATCGCGTCGCGAAGGTCGTCAAGGGCGGCCGCCGCTTCTCGTTCTCGGCGCTCGTCGTCGTCGGCGATCAGAACGGCTTCGTCGGAGCCGGGCTCGGCAAGGCGAACGAAGTGCCGGAGGCGATCCGCAAGGGGACCGAGCAGGCCAAGAAGAACCTGTTCAAGATCCCGCTCGACAAGGGGACGATTCCCCACGAAGTGCTCGGCGAGTTCGGCGCCGGCTGCGTGCTGCTCAAGCCGGCGCTCGAAGGTACCGGCGTCATCGCCGGCGGCGCGGTGCGCAACGTGCTCGAGGTGGCGGGCGTGCGGAACATCCTGTCGAAGTGCATCGGCACCTCGAACCCGCACAACGTCATCCACGCGACGGTGAACGCGCTGCAGCAGCTGCGCAGCGCCGAAGAGGCGCTGCGCGCGCGCGGCAAGACTCTCGAGTTTCTGACGCAGTAGAGGAAACGAAGATGGCGCTCAAGCTCAAAGTGACGCTGGTTCGCTCGGGGATCAATCGCCCCGCGCTGCAGAAGCTGACGATCAAGGGCCTCGGGCTCACGCGGATGCACAAGTCGGTCGTGCTCAACGACACGGCGGCCATCCGCGGCATGATTCGCAAGGTCTCCCACCTGGTGAAGGTGGAGGCCGCGGAGTAAACCATGGGTACGACACTACATACGCTGTCGCCGAACGAAGGCGCAACGCGCAACAAGAAGCGCCTCGGCCGCGGCCACGGCTCGGGTCTGCACAAGACTGCGGGTAAGGGGCAAAAGGGCCAGAAGGCCCGCACCGGTCACCACGGCATTCCCAAGCCGGGGTTCGAGGGCGGTCAGACGGCGATGTCGCGCCGGCTGCCCAAGCGCGGGTTCACAAACGCGCGGTTCAGCAAGGAAATCTCTTCGGTGAACCTGGGCGACGTCGGCGTCCGCTTCGACTCGGGCGAGGTCACCGTCGACGCGCTCAAGGACAAAGGGCTCATCCCGCGTTCGGCGACGCTGGTCAAGATCTTGGGAGACGGCCAGTTTTCCAAGAAGCTCACAATTGTCGCGCACTACTTCTCGAAGAGTGCTAAAGACAAGCTCGAAAAAGCCGGCGGTAGCGCGCGCGTCATCGAGCAGCTCCCCTCGAAGGAAGCCGCACCCGCCGCACAGTAAGGAGCCGCGGTGGCCTCGTCTTTCGCAAACATCTTCAAGATCCCAGAGCTGCGCAAGCGCATCGCTTTCACGCTCGCGCTGCTCGCCGTTTATCGCGTCGGCATCTTCATCTCCACGCCGGGCGTCGAATCGCGCCGTGATGAAGCAGGTCATGCGTGCCTCCTCGGGCACGTTCCTCGGCCTGTTCAACATGTTCTCCGGCGGCGCGCTCGAGCAGCTGTCGATCTTCGCCCTCGGCATCATGCCGTACATCTCGGCGTCGATCATCCTGCAGCTGCTCACCGTCGTCGTGCCGGCGCTCGAGCGGCTGCAGAAGGAAGGGCGAGCAGGGGCAGAAGAAGATCAACCAGTACACGCGCTACGGCACGATCGTGCTGTCGCTGGTGCAGTCGTTCTTCATCGCCCGCTACTTCGAGGGGCTGAACCGCACCTACGGCCAGTACGGCACGGTGGTCGCCAACCCGGGGATCACGTTCGAGCTGATGACCGTGATCTCGCTGACCACGGGCACCTGCTTCATCATGTGGCTCGGCGAGCAGATCACCGAGCGCGGCATCGGCAACGGCATCTCGCTCATCATCTTCGCCGGCATCGTGGCGGGCTTCCCCGACGCGGTCGTGCGCCTGGTGCAGAAGTCGACGTCGACGGGCGATCTGAACGCGTTCGAGCTGTTCATGATCCTCGGCATCGTGCTCGGCGGTCATCGCCGTCATCATCTTCTTCGAGCAGGGGCAGCGAAAGATCCCGGTCCAGTACGCCAAACGTGTCGTCGGGCGAAAGATGTACGGCGGCCAGTCGACGCACCTGCCGCTCAAGATCAACGTCGCCGGCGTCATCCCGCCGATCTTCGCCTCGTCGATCCTGATGTTCCCGGCGCAGATCGCCAGCTACGTGCAGACGCCGTGGATGCAGAAGTTCACCGACGTGCTGCAGCCCGGTGACTGGCGCTACAACGTGCTCTACGTCGGGCTCATCATCTTCTTCTGCTACTTCTACACGGCGGTCACCTTCAACCCGGTCGACGTCGCCGACAACATGAAGAAGTATGGCGGCTTCATTCCCGGCATCCGACCGGGGCGAGACGACGGCGGAGTACATCGATCGCGTGCTGACGCGCATACCTTCGGCGGCGCCGCTCTACATCTCGGCGGTCTGCGTGCTGCCGTCGTTCATGCAGCAGAAGTTCCACGTGCCGTTCTCGTTCGGCGGCACGGGCCTGCTCATCGTCGTCGGCGTGGCGCTCGATACCGTGCAGCAGATCGAGTCGCACCTCATCACCCGCAACTACGAAGGCTTCACGGGGCCCAAGGGGCCGCGCATCCGCGGTCGCGCGGTCAGGCAGCGCGCGTAATGAACGGGCGAACGGTGCAGCCGTGACCGTCGGCGAGCGTAACCTGATCCTGCTCGGGGCGCCGGGAGCCGGCAAGGGCACGCAGGCGCAGCGGCTGGCGGTGCGCTTCGGAATTCCCGCAGATCTCGACGGGCGACATGCTGCGCGCCGCGCGCCGCGAAGGGACGCCGCTCGGCAAGAAGGCCGAGGAGTACATGAACGAGGGCGCGCTGGTGCCCGACGAGGTGGTCATCGGCCTCGTCGAGGAGCGGCTGGACAAGCCCGACGCCAAGCCCGGCTTCATCCTCGACGGCTTTCCGCGCACCATGCCGCAGGCGCGAGGCGCTCGACGGCGTGCTCGGCAAGCTCGGCCGCGCCAAGCTCAAGGTGATCGACGTGCAAGTCCCCGAGGCGACGCTGATCGAGCGCCTCGGCGGGCGGCTGTCGTGCCCCAAGGACGGCGCGTCGTACCACGTCACGTTCACGCCGCCGAAGAAGCCCGGCATCTGCGACAGCTGCGGCGCGGCGCTGGTCACGCGCCCCGACGACAAGCCGGAGGCGATCGCGCAGCGGCTGCGCGAGTACCACGACAAGACCGCGCCGCTGGCGGACTACTACCGCAAGAGCGGCGTGCTCAAGAGCATCGACGGCGTCGGCGAGCTGGATCTCGTCCTCGACCGGATCGTGCGCGCGCTCGGCGACTGAAAGCGCCGATGTCGATCAAGATCTACCTCAAGAGCAAGGACGAAGATCGAAAAGCTGCGGGCGGTCAATCGCATCGTGGCCGCGGTGCTCGATGCCGTCGAGGCGGCCTGCAAGCCCGGCGTGACGACGTGGGACCTCAACGAGATCGCCGACGCCAAGCTCAAGGCGATGGGCGCGACCTCGGCGTTCCTCGGCTACCACGGCTACCCGGCGGTGCTGTGCACCTCGGTGAACGAGGTCGTGGTGCACGGCATCCCGCGCAAGGACGTCGTGCTCAAGGACGGCGACATCATCGGCATCGACTTCGGCTGCTTCAAGGACGGCTTCTGCGGCGACTCGGCGCGCACCCTGGCCATCGGCAAGGTGAGCGACGAGGCCAAGAAGCTGATGGCGGCGACCAAGGAGTCGCTCGACCGCGCCATCGAGCAGTGCAAGCCGGGCAACCGGCTGCAGGACATCGGCTGGGCCGTGCAGTCGCACGTCGAGCCGCTCGGCTACTCGGTGGTGCGGACGTTCGTCGGGCACGGCATCGGTCGCGCCATGCACGAGGACCCGCCGGTACCGAACTATGGCAGCCCGGGCAAGGGGCTACGGCTCAAGCCGGGGCTGGTGCTGGCCATCGAGCCGATGGTCAACGCGGGCACCCACGAGGTCGAGGTGCTCGCCGACGGGTGGACGGCTGTCACCAAGGATCGCAAGCTTTCCGCTCACTTCGAGCATTCGGTGGCGATCACCGAGGAGGGGCCGGTCGTTCTGAGCCGACTGTGACGATTTCGCTTGCGAAATCGGAAATCGGAAGGTATAAGGCACGGTCCGTTTTGCAGAGGGATTTTTCAATGAAAGTCCGGGCGTCCGTCAAGAAGATCTGTGCGAAGTGCAAGGTGGTGCGCCGCAAGGGCGTCGTGCGCGTCATCTGCGAGAACACGCAAGCATAAGCAGAGGCAGGGTTAAGATGGCTCGTATCGCCGGCGTCGACCTTCCGCGCAACAAGCGCATCGAGATCGCGCTCACGTACATCTACGGGATCGGCAAGGCCACGGCGTCTCGCGATTCTGGAGAAGGCCAAGGTCTCGCCCGACAAGCGCAGCGACGATCTCGACGAGAACGACATGCGCGCCATCCGCGACGTCATCGAGACGCTCGGCATCAAGGTCGAAGGCGACCTGCGCCGCGAGGTCTCGATGAACATCAAGCGCCTGATGGACCTCGGCTGCTACCGCGGCCTGCGCCACCGCAAGGGCCTGCCGGTCCGCGGCCAGCGCACGCACACCAACTCGCGCACGCGCAAGGGCCCGCGCAAGGGCCAGCTGCGTCGCGTCGGCCCGACGGCCGCCGCCGGCGCCAAGCCCGCCGGTTCGGCGTAGTCGAGGATCTGAGACATGGCCAAGGTTGCGAAGAAGAAGATCAAGAAGAACGTCCAGAGTGGCATCTGCCACATCCAGTCGACGTTCAACAACACGATCGTCACGATCACCGACGTCTCGGGCAACGTCGTCGTCGTGGTCGTCGGCGGGCGTGCGCGGCTTCAAGGGCTCGCGCAAGTCGACGCCGTTCGCGGCGCAGCTCGCCGCCGAGGACGCCGCCAAGAAGGCGATGGACCACGGCATGCGCTCGATCTCGGTCTACGTGAAGGGCCCCGGCTCGGGCCGCGAGTCGGCGCTGCGCGCGCTGCAGGCGGCGGGGTTCAAGATCTCGCTGATCCGTGACGTCACCCCGATTCCGCACAATGGTTGCCGGCCGCCCAAGCGCCGCCGCGTTTGATCTAGGGAAAACGAAGAATATGGCTCGTTATACCGGACCCGTCTGCCGTCTCTGCCGCCGCGAGGACATGAAGCTCTTCCTCAAGGGCGATCGTTGCTACACCGACAAGTGCGGCTTCGAGCGCCGCGCCTATGCCCCCGGCCAGCACGGCCAGGCGCGCCGCCGCAAGCTGTCGAACTACGGCGAGCAGCTGCGCGAGAAGCAGAAGGTCAAGCGCATCTACGGCATCGCCGAGCGCCAGTTCCGCGGCTACTACTACAAGGCGCTCGCGCCTCAAGGGCGTCACCGGCGAGAACCTGCTCGTGCTGCTCGAGCGGCGCCTGGACAACATCGTCTACCGGCTCGGCTTCGCGTCGCGATCACGCCGAAGGCGCGCCAGCTGGTGCGCCACGGCCACTTCACGGTCAACGGCAAGAAGGTGAACATCCCGTCGTACCTGGTGCGCGCCGGCGACGTCGTCGCGGTGCGCGAGAAGTCGCGCAAGGTCAAGCGCATCGAGGAGTCGCTCGGCGCGGTCGACCGCCGCGGCGTGCCGCAGTGGCTCGAGCTCGACAAGGACAAGTTCGAAGGTCGCGTCAAGGCGATGCCGGCGCGTGAGGACTTCACGATGCCGATCCGCGAGCAGCTGATCGTCGAGCTCTACTCGAAGTAACAACTTAACGTCGGTACCAGACGGTCCGGCTGTGCCGGGCGACACGTTCATCACCCGAGAACAGGAGTACAACGCATGGCGATCGCTCGAACCCGGCCGTGTTCGCGAAGAACTGGCGAGACCTCATCAAGCCGAAGACGCTCGAGATCGAGAAGGAGACTCTCGACGCGGACCTACGGCAAGTTCAGCTGCGAGCCGCTCGAGCGCGGTTTCGGCACGACGCTCGGCAACAGCCTGCGCCGCGTGCTCCTGTCGTCGCTGCAGGGCGCGGCGATCACGGCCGTCAAGATCGACGGCGCGCTGCACGAGTTCCAGACGCTGCCGGACGTCGTCGAGGACGTGACCGACATCGTGCTGAACCTGAAGGAAGTCCTCCTCAAGATGGAGGACACCAAGCCCAAGGTCATCCGCATCGACAAGGAAGGCGAGGGCAAGGTCACCGCCGGCGACATCACCGTCGTCGACGGCGTGCGACGTCCTCAACCCCGAGCATCCGATCGCGACCCTGGCGCGCGGCGGCAAGCTCCACATGGAGCTCCTGGTGCAGATGGGCCGCGGCTACGTGCCGGCCGATCGCAACAAGACG
The DNA here is from genome assembly GCA_963816965.1 of uncultured delta proteobacterium. Classification (GTDB taxonomy): domain Bacteria; phylum Myxococcota_A; class Polyangia; order Palsa-1104; family Palsa-1104; genus JAQBQH01. The sequence continues at coordinate 340,734 of CAWFMP010000003.1, read as the reverse complement.
GCGACGATGTCGGTCGGGACGATCCCGATCGACGCGCTGTTCGCGCCGGTCAAGAAGGTCAACTACACCGTCACGCACGCGCGCGTCGGGCAGCAGACCGACTACGACAAGCTGACGATCGAAGTGTGGACCGACGGCTCGGTCACGCCGGAGGACGCGGTGGCGTTCGCGGCGAAGATCCTGAAGGACCAGCTCTCGATCTTCATCAACTTCGAAGAGACCGAAGAGCCGGTCGAGGAGACGGTCTCGGAAGAGGCGGCCAAGATGAACGAGAACCTCGACAAGTCGCGTCGACGAGCTCGAGCTCTCGGTGCGCTCGGCCAACTGCCTGCAGAACGCCAACATCCGCTACATCGGCGAGCTGGTGCAGAAGACCGAGGCGGAGATGCTCAAGACGAAGAACTTTGGCCGCAAGTCGCTCAAGGAGATCAAGGAAATCCTCGCCGAGATGGGCCTCAGCCTCGGCATGAAGCTCGACGGCTGGGTGCCGCCGACGATGCGCGGCAAGGCGTAAGCCGAACGCTGCGGAGAACGGAACATGCGCCATCAGAAATCGGGTCGGAAGTTTTCGCGTCAGTCGGGGCCGCGCCACGCGCTGCTGTCGAACCTGGTCACCTCGCTCATCGAGCACGAGCGGATCAAGACCACGGACCCCAAGGCCAAGGAGCTGCGCAAGGTCGCCGAGCGGACCATCAGCTGGGCGACGTCGGTGGGTAGCCTCATCGGCAACGAGAAGAACGACGCCGCGGACAAGGCGCGCATCGTCCATGCGATGCGGCAGGCGCAGCGGATCGTCAAGCACAGGCCGACGCTGCAGAAGCTGTTCGAGGAGATCGGCCCGCGCCTGGTCGGGCGGCCCGGTGGCTTTCTGCGCATCATGAAGCTCGGGTACCGTCACGGTGACGCGGCGCCGGTGTCGCATCGTGGAGTTCGTCGACCGCGTCGGCGCCGGGGAGGCGAGAAGGAGCCGGAGGCGGAGAAGCCGGCGAAGAAGGCGAAGGCCGAGAAGCAGGAGGCCGCGCCGGCGAGGAAGAAGGCGCCGGCGAAGAAGAAGACCGAGGCCAAGGGCGAAGAGGCCAAGCCAAAGAAGAAGAGCAAGAAGGACGAGTAGTCCCTCCGGGTCGAATCCGAGAGCCCCGTCGCTGCGCGCGGCGGGGCTCTTTTTTTGCGCCGCTGTTTTTTTGCACAGTGCGGCAAGTGCGAGTCCAATCGGGGCGTGGGTGTCCTCATCGGGCTGACGGTGGCGTGCGCGGCGGCGTTGGTCCTGCTGCGGCGGCAGGCGCGGGCGCGCGCCGAGACGGCGGGGATGCGCGTCGTCGGGCGGCTGGCGCTGGAGCCGCGGCGATCGATCTATCTGGTCGAGATCGGCGGGCGCTGCTTCATGGTCGGTGTCGGCGACGGGCCGATGACCCTGCTCGGAGAGGTCGAGCGGCCGCCGCTGCAGGTCATGGCGGGCGGCGCGGTGATGCCGGCGACCGTGGAGCGCGCGTCGTGAGGGCGATCGACTTCGGGGCGTGGGCGGCCCTCCTGATCGCGGTGCCGTTCGCCATCGTGGTGGCGACGGCGTTCCTGAAGTTCGCGGTGGTGCTGGCGATCTTGCGGCGCGCGTTCGGCGGCTCGGCGGTGCCGCCGGCGTCGGTGGCGGCGGCGCTGGCGCTCCTGTTCGCGCTGTTCGTGACGGCGCCGGTGGCGGAGCGGGTGTGGGCGGCGGCGGCGCCTTCGCTGCAGAAGGGCGACGCGCTGTCCCTGGCGGCGGCGGCGACCAGAGCGGCGGAGCCGGTGCGCGACTTTCTGGCGAAGCACGCGCCGGCGCGCGAGCGGCAGAGCTATCTCGAGCTGCAGCGGCAGCTCCGCCCGGCGGCGGAGAGGGCCGCGGTCGGCGAGAACGACCTGGTGGTGCTGGCGCCGGCGTTCGCCACGGCGGAGCTGAAGAGCGCGTTCGAGATCGGCTTTCTGCTCTTCCTGCCGTTTCTGGTGATCGAGCTCCTGGTGTCGACGGTGTTGACGTCGCTGGGGATGACCTCGCTGGCGCCGGAGCTGGTGTCGCTGCCGTTCAAGCTGCTGCTGTTCGTGCTCGCCGACGGCTGGCACCTTCTGTTTCGCGGGCTGGTGCTCGGGTACACATGACCGCGACGGCGTACGCGTTGCGCGAAGCGCTCCTGTTGGTGCTGGTGCTGGCGGCGCCGCCGCTGGTCGCCGTCTTCGCCGTCGGAGTGGCGTCGGGGCTGTTGCAGGCGGTGACGCAGGTGCGCGAGCGGTCGCTGTCGACGGTGCCGCGCATCGTCGCGGCGCTGGTGGCGCTGGCGCTGGCGGGGCCGTGGATCGCGATGCGGCTGGAGGCGTTCCTGCGCGCGGTGCTGGAGGCGGTGCCGGCGCTCGGTCGGTCGTGATGACGCTGGGCGCGGCGACGCTGCTGGCGGCGGCGCGGATGGGGCCACTGGCGCTGGTGGCGGCGCCGTTTGGTCGCGCCTGGGCGGCGCGGGCGATCGTGGGCGCGCTGCTGGTCGCGGTGGTCCTGCCGCTGGTGATGGCGCAACCGGCGACGGCGACGGCGACGGCGCTGCCGTCGGAGATCGTGCTCGGGCTGCTGCTCGGGGTGGTGGCGGCGCTGCCGTTCGCCGCCGCGGAGGCGGCGGGGGCACTCATCGACGCGGGCGTCCATCCGTGGCGGGCGCGGCGCGCCGATGCGGGGACGAATCGAGGGCCGCTGGCGGAGGCCTACCTGCTGTTCGCGTTGGCGCTGTTCGCCGCCGCCGACGGGCCGCGGCTGGTGGCCGTGGCCGCGGGCCGGAGCTACCTCGCCTGGCCGATCGGGCAGGCGCCGTCAATGGCGGCCATCGTCGGCGTCGGGGCGCAGCTCGTCGCTACGGCGGTTGGTCTGGCGGCGCCGGCGCTGGCAGCGATGGTGGTGGCCGAGCTGGCGCTGGCGCTCGTGGGGCGAGTGCAGCCGGCGCTGGGGCGCGCCGTCGATGCCGCGCCGCTGCGCGCGCTCGCCGTCCTGCTCGTCGCTGCGGCCGCGGTCTACACTGGCGCGCGCGCCCTCGGTCCGGCGATGACGGCGGCTGCTCACTTGCAGGCGACGCCGTGACCCTTCACGATGTTGGAAGATGCGCGGAGCCTGCCTTGCGGTCGTGCTGCTGCTCGCGGGCCCGGCCGCGCGCGCCGACGACGCCCCCTGGGTCTTCCCCGACGAAGACGACCCCAAGCTCGCCCGCGGCGAGGTGCATGCGGCGTGGTGGCAGACCGACCACGACGTACCGCGCTTCAAGCTCTCCTACCGCCGGCAGTGGGCCGCATCGCCGGACGGCGGCGACCTGCCGTTCGACGCCGCCGCGCTCGACTTCTATCCGGTCTCGAAGTTCGTGCGCTTCGGCCTGGCGGGCGAATTCGGCTATGGCGGCGGCAACTACGGCTTGTGGTACTTCGTCACCGGCGCGTCGTTGGGCCTGCAGTGGCCGATGCGCGTGACGCCGTTTCTCGAGGGGCGCTTCGCCGCGGGGATCTTCGGCGGCTCGTACATGGGGCAGACGGCGGTGAGCTGGATCTACGAAGGGGGCATCGACAGCGGGATCGAGATCTACTATGCGCGACGTTTCTACCTGTCGGCGGCGATCGGCTGGGCGCACCCGGTGTACGGCGGCGTCGACGTGGCGCAGCTCAATGCCAACAACGTCGTCGTGCGCAAGGACTTCGCGACCGACTCGTTCACGTTCAAGGTCGGGCTCGGTCTATGAGCGAGCGAGGATAGCCGGTGAGCGGACGGGTGCCGGCGTCGCCGCGGCGGCTGCGAGAGGCGCGGGCCCGCGGCGAGGTGGCGCAGGCGCCGACGTTGACGGCGGCTGCGGCGCTGGCGGGCGGCGCGCTGGCGCTGGCGCTGATGGCGCGGCCGGCGGCGGCGCGCCTCGTGGTCCTGGCCCGCGGCGCGTGGGACGGCGCGGCGACCGGCGGCGCCGCGGCGGGTGGCGCCGCGGCGGGTGGCGCCGCGGCGGGTGAGATCGTGCCTGCGCTCGCGGAGATGGTGCTGCCGATCGCCCTGGCGGCGTTCGGCGCGGCGCTCGTGGCGGGGCTGTCGCAGACGCGGTTCAACTTCGCCTGGGGGGCGGTCGGGCGGCGACGCGACGAGCCGGAGCCGTGGGTGCTGACGTCGTTTGCGGCCGCGGCGGCGCTGCTGCTGCTGCTGCTCGGCGGCGGGCGCGCGCTGGTGGCGTCGCTGGCGCGGGCCGACGGCTGGACGGCGGCCGTCGAGGTGACGGCGGCGGCGCTCGGGCCCTTGACCGCGCGCGCGCTCGGGATCGTCGCGCTCGCCGGGCTGGGCGAATTCGCCTGGCGGCGGGCGCAGCTCCTCGATTCGCTGTCGATGTCGCGCGCCGAGGCCGAGCGCGAGCGCCGCGAGGACCAGGGCGACCCGCGGCTGCGCGCCGAGCAGCGCCGGCGGCAGCGGGCGCTGGCGCGCGATCCGCTCGTCGACGAAGTGGCGCGCGCGCAGCTGGTGGTCACCGCGGAAGGGGTGGCGGTGGCGCTCCGCCTCGTCGACGGCAGCGCGCGTATCGCCGCCGCCTCTGGCGACGATCGCTTGCGCGCGCAGCGCCTGGCCGACGTGGCGCGTCGCCTCGGCATCGCGGTGCGCGCCGACGACGAGCTGGCTGCGGCGCTGGTCCACCTGCCCGTCGGCGCGCCGGCACCGTCGGAGCTGCAGGCCCGCGCGCAGGCGGCCTTGCGCGCGCGGCGCCGCTCGACTACGACTGTCGAATGAGCGAGCGAAGCCAGCGATTTCGGTCGGCCTTGCAAGGCCGACCGTCGGGCCGTATCTCCCGTGGGAGCAGCTCATGACGCGCGTGCGCAAGGCGGTCATCCCCGCCGCGGGCCTCGGTACGCGCTTCCTTCCCGCGACCAAGGCGATCCCGAAGGAGATGCTGCCGATCGTCGACGTGCCGACGCTGCAGCTGATCGTCGAGGAGGCGGTCGAGGCCGGCATCGAGGAGATCGTGCTGGTCACCGGGCGCGGCAAGTCGAGCATCGAGGATCACTTCGACCACAGCTACGAGCTCGAGCACACCCTGCGCGAGCGCGGCAAGAAGGAGCTGCACGCGCTCGTGGAGCGCGTCTCGCGCCTGGTGCGGCTGGTCAGCGTGCGGCAGAAGGAGCCGCTCGGCCTCGGGCACGCCGTGCTGGTGGCGCGGCAGGCCGTCGGCGACGAGCCGGTGGCGGTGCTGCTCGGCGACGATCTCTTCGACTGCGAAGGGCGGCGGCCGGCGATCGGGCAGCTCATCGACGAGTACGAGCGGCTGGGCGGCGGCAAGGGAGTGGTGTCGCTGATGGAGGTGCCGGCCGGGCAGGAGCAGCTCTACGGCATCGTCGCTGGCAAGCCGCTCGCCGACGCGCCGCGCACGCTGCACATCGACGACATGGTGGAGAAGCCGGCGCCGGGGACGGCGCCGTCGCGGCTGGCCATCGTCGGACGCTACGTGCTGCCGGCGGCGATCTGGGAGATCCTGGAGCAGACGAAGCCGGGCAAGGGCGGCGAGATTCAGCTCACCGACGGGCTCAAGCAGCTGGCGCAGCGCGGCGCCGGCTGCTACGGCCTCACCGTCGACGGCACGCGGCACGACGCCGGCGACAAGCTCGGGTACCTCGGCGCCAACCTCGCATGGGCGCTCAAGCGCGACGACCTCGGCCGGGCCTGTTGGCGTTGATGCGCCGGCTGGTCGACGAGCATCGGTAGTGATCGCGCGCGTCGCGGTCTTCGCGCCCTCGAGCGCACGTTCGACTATCGGGTCCCGGGAGCGCTGACCGTGGCCGTAGGCGCGCGCGTATGGGCGCCGTTCGGCGGGCGCACGCTCGAGGGCGTAGTGGTCGCGATCGACCCTCCGGACGCCGTCGCCGACGCCCGGCCGCTGCAACGGGTCGTCGACGCTCCCCCCGTCGGGGGCGACCTGGTCGCGCTCGCGGCGTGGGTCGCCGAATACTATTGCGCGCCGCTCGGCGAGGTCATGCGCCTCATGCTCCCCGCCGGCGGCGCCGCGCGCGCGAGGCGCAAGCTCGCACTCACGGACGAGGGCCGCCGGGCAGCCGCCGGGCTGGCGGCGGCGCTGGAGCCGGTCGCGCTGCAGGGGCTCGACGGCGAGGCGCGCGCGCTGCTCGGCGCCGTCGCGAGCGGCGAGGCCAAGGGCGAGCCGCCGTCGCGGGCGCTGCGCCTTTTGGTCGAGCGCGGGCTCGTCACCGTCGAGGAGGCGGTGTCGACCCGCGCCGGGCGCACCGAGACGCTGCTCCGCGTCGTGACGCCGCTCGACGCGGAGCAGCGCGCGGCGCGGTTCGGGCGCGCCAAACGCCGCGGCGAAGTCTACGATCGCATCGCCGCCGCCGGCTCGATCGCGCTCTCGTTGCTGCGGCAGGACGACCCGCGCGCCGGCGAGCACGCGCGCGCGCTGGCCGAAGCGGGGCTGGTCGCCGCCGAGACGCGCGAGCTGGCCAGCGATCCGTTCGCCGATGCGCCCACGGAGCACGCCGTGCCGCCGACGCTCACGCCGGCCCAGGCCGCGGCGCTGGCGACCATCGTGCCCAAGCTGGCTGCGCGCGCCTACGCGCCCTACCTCCTGCACGGCGTCACCGGCTCGGGCAAGACCGAGGTCTACCTGCGCGCCATCGCCGCCGCGCTCGCGCTCGGCCGCCGCGCGCTGGTGCTGGTGCCCGAGATCTCGCTGACGCCGCAGCTGGCGGCGCGCTTTCGCGGCCGCTTCGGCGATCGCGTCGCCGTCCTGCACAGCGGCCTGTCGGACGCGGCGCGCGCCGACGCCTGGCGCCGCATCCAGCGCGGTCAGGTCGACATCGCGCTCGGCGCGCGCTCGGCGGTGTTCGCGCCGCTGGCCGACCTCGGCATCGTCGTCGTCGACGAGGAGCACGACGGCTCGTTCAAGCAGGAGGAGGGCGTGCGCTACCACGGGCGCGACGTGGCGCTGGTACGGGCGCGCGCCGCCGGCGCGGTGGTGCTGCTCGGCTCGGCGACGCCCTCGCTCGAGACCTTCGTCGCGGCGCGCGAGGGCCGGCTGGGCCTTTTGACGCTGCCCGATCGCGCCACCGCCGCGTCCGCTGCCGCGCGTCGACATCATCGATCTGAAGCAGCACAAGGGCATCCTCACCGACGCGCTGTTGCAGGCGCTGCGCGACACCCTGGCCGCCGGCGAGCAGGCGATCCTGTTTCTGAACCGCCGCGGCTTCTCGACCTTCTCGCTGTGCAAGGCGTGCGGCGAATCGGTGCGCTGCCGCGCACTGCTCGGTGGCGCTCACCTACCACCGCGGCGACGAGCGGCTGCTTTGTCACTACTGCGGCTTTTCGTCGGCGCCATCGAAGCTGTGCACGGCGTGCGGCAAGCCCGCGATCGAGAAGATGGGCTACGGCACCGAGCAGCTCGAGCAGCTCCTCGGCCTGTCGCTGCCCGGCGCGCGCATCGCGCGGCTCGATCGCGACACCGCCGCCGGCGACGGCCTGGTGCGCCTGCTCGACGCCTTTCGCGCGCGCCGGATCGACGTGCTGGTCGGCACGCAGATGGTCACCAAGGGGCACGACTTCCCCGGCGTCACCTTCGTCGGCGTGGTGCTCGCCGATCAGGGGCTCAACCTGCCCGACTTCCGCGCCTCCGAGCGCACGTTCCAGCTGCTCGAGCAGGTCGCCGGGCGCGCCGGTCGCGGCGACCAGCCGGGGCGCGTGCTCCTGCAGACGTTTCAGCCGCGCGCCGACGCCATCACCTGCGCCCGCGACCACGACTACGCGCGCTTCGCCGACGCCGAGCTGCGCTCCCGCGTCGAGCCGCGCTATCCCCCGCACACGCGCATGGCCTGCGTGCGCGTCGACGGCGCCGATCCGCTGCTGGTGCGCGACACTGCCATGCGCGCGTCCGAGGCGGCGCGGCGCCTGGCCGACAAGGCGCCGGCCGACGTCGCTGCCTCGGTGCTCGGCCCGTCCGAGGCGCCGCTGTCCCGCCTCAAGGGGCGTACGCGCTGGCAGCTGTTCGTACAGTCGTCACAGCCGCGCGCCCTGCGTGCGCTCGCCCGCGCGGCGACGGAGGTGGGGGCGCCGCGGGGGGTGCGCCTGAGTATCGACGTCGATCCGATCTCCATGCTCTGACGGACGATATGCAGTAAAATCATCGGTCGTGCAGCCGCCGTCGATCGTCATCGCCGCCAATCCCTACGAGGCCGAGCTTTGCCGCCGTGCCCTCGTCGAGACCGGGCTGCGCGTGGTGGTGGCCGAGGGCGGCGAGGGCGCACTCGAAGTGGTGCGCCAGGAGAAGCCGATCGTCATGGTCATCGCGCTCGGCATCTTCGGCGCCGAGCCGCTCGAGCTGTTGCGCGCGGTGCGCGCCGAGCAGCCGAAGCTGCCCATCTTCCTGCTCGGCGATCGCGAGGGCGCGCTGCCCGACGAAGACGCGGCGGCGCGCGTAGGCGCCTCGCGGCTGTTCCTGCGGCCGATCGACGCCGACGCGCTCGCCGACGCCATCGAGAAGCGCGCGGTCGAGGTCGAGGTGGGCCAGGACGTGGCCGAGGCGATGCGTGAGTTCGACGTGCGGCCGCCGACCATCGACGCCGCGCCGCTCGTCGAGGAATCGATCGTCGAGATGGAAGCCGACTACGGCGACGACGAGGAGGAGCCGCCGGCGCAGGCGCTGGCGCGGATCGCGCTCAAGCGCGTGCCGACCGAGGTGATGAAGGGCGTCATCGAAGTGCCCGCGTCGGCGCCGCACCATGAGGTGGCCCTGAACAAGGTCGAGGCGAACCTGGAGATGGACGCCGACGATCCGACGCCGGCGCCGCAGCGGGTGCCGAGCAGGATCGAGCTCGCGCCGCCGATCGAAGCGCCGCCGCTGACCGTCGCCATCGAGCCGCTCATGCGCGCCGATGATGCGCTGACCGACGCCGGCCTGCAGCAGCTCGTGGTGGCGCCGGACTTCGTCGTCAAGCACGCCGCCGACGAAGCGCCGCCGCCGGCGCGCATCCCCGAGGCGCTCAAGCGCGGCGAGCCGGCGGAGCGCGCCCGGCCCGCGTTCGACGAGCGCTCCACGTTCGCGCGCCGGCTGGAGAACGAGCTGTCGGCCGCGGAGCGGCGGCTCTTCCCCGATTCGCCCTCGACGGTGAACGCGCGCCGCGACGAATACGAGGACGCGCTCGGCGACATCGATCTCGACGCCGTCGGCATCGACACCATTCCGGGAATCTCGAATGATTGGGCCGATCCGCTCGACGCCCGGTTCGAGCTCACCCCCCCACCGCGCAACGGCCACGGTGACCCGGCCGCGGCGCGGCTCGCTGCGGACCCGGACCCGCGGCCGGCGAACGGCAGCGGCGCCGCCTCCGACCAGGCGACGCTGCCCGACGACGAGGGCGATCTGTCCACGACCGACGTGGCGACGCTGTTCGCGACGCTGCACGCCGCCGGCTTTACCGGCGCCGTCACGCTCCTTCGCGGCGACGGCGACAAGACCCTCTATCTCGACGCCGGCATGCCGGTGGCCGCGCGCTCGACGTTCGCGCACGATCGCCTGCCCGACCTGCTGTTGCGCGAGGGCGTCATCAACCGGGACCAGCACGCCCGCGCGCGTGACCTGGCCCCCGGCGGTCGCGGCGTCGCGCAGCGCCTGGTCGAGCTCGGCTTCCTCAAGTCGAGCGAGCTGTTCGCCACGCTGCGCCGCCACGCCGAAGAGATCCTGTTTTCGTGCTTCGGCTGGGAGCGCGGCCGCTATCGCCTGGCGCACATCGAGCCCCCGGCGGAGGAGCGGGTGCGCCTGGGCGCGCATCCGTGGGCGCTGTTCGCCGAGGGCGTGCGCCGCAAGTACAGCTTCGAGCGGCTGGTCGAGCTGGTCGGTCCGCCCGAGACGGTGCTGACGCCGACGACGCTGATCGCCCGCGCCCTCGACGACGGCGCCTTCTCCGCCGCCGAGCGGTCGCGCGCCGAGCTCATCGACGGCGAACGCTCGCTGGCCGAGCTGTCCTTCGGCGCCGGCGGGGCCCCGCTCGGCGAGGCGAGCCTGTACGCGCTGGCCTGGGCGCTCGTCGCCATCGGCGCCGCGCGCCTGGGCGACAGCGTTGGCACGCAGCCCGGCGTCGGGGTGCGCGCGGTGCCGACGCTGGTGACTTCGCCGTATGGCGACGCCGCCGAGCGGCGCACACGGCCGCGTCCCCACGAGCGCACGCGCGATCGCGACGCCGATCGGGCCATCGACAAGGAGCGGGTCATCGCCAAGCGGGCCCAGGTGCAGGACGGCGACTACTTCGCCATCCTCGGCCTCGGCCGCGACGCCTCCGCGCACGAGGTGTCGCGCGCGTTCGAGCGCCTCAAGCGCGAGTTCGCTCCGGAGCGGTTCGTCGATCCGCTGCGCCAGGAGCTGTCGGACGCGCTGGCCGAGATCGGCGAGGTCCTCGACGAGGCGCACCGCGTGCTCGCCGACGACGCCGTTCGCGCGTCCTATCGGGCACACCTCGCCGATCTCGGGTAGATTCTCGGCGCCGATGAGCGAACAGAGCAAGCTGCGCGTCGTCTTCATGGGGTCGCCCGACTTCGCGGTGCCCTGCCTCGAGGCGCTCCTCGCCACCGAGGAGGTCATCGCCGTCGTCACACAGCCGGACAAGCCGGCGGGGCGCGGCCTGGGCCTGCAACCGCCGCCGGTCAAGGTGCGCGCCCTGGCCGCCGGGGTGCCGGTCTTGCAGCCGGCCTCGGTGCGCAAGCCGCCGTTTGCCGACGAGCTGCGCGCGCTGGCCCCCGACGTCTGCGTCGTCGTCGCCTACGGCAAGATCCTGCCGGCCGACGTGCTCGCGGCGCCCCGGCACGGCTGCCTCAACGTGCACGCCTCGCTGTTGCCGAAGTACCGCGGCGCGGCGCCGATCCAGTGGGCCATCATCCGCGGCGAGCGCGAGACGGGCGTGACGCTGATGCAGCTCGACGCCGGCATGGACACCGGCGACATGCTGGGCAAGCGCACGCTCGCCATCGACGAGTGGGTGACCGCCGGCCAGCTGCACACCCGCCTGGCGCCGCTCGGCGCCGAGCTGCTCGTCGACGGGTTGGCCCGCCTCAAGGCGGGCGCCCTGGTGCCCGAAAAGCAGGACGACGCGCAGGCGACGATGGCGCCGATGCTGACCAAGGAGACGGGGCGGGTCGATTTCGCCGCCGGCGCGCGCGTGGTGCGCGATCTGACGCGCGGCTGCGATCCCTGGCCCACCGCCTACACCCACCTCGGCGGCGAGCCGCTCAAGCTGTTCCGCGCCAAGGTGATCAGCGGCCGCGGCATGCCCGGCGTGGTCATCGGCGCCGATCGCGACGGGCTGCTGGTCGGCTGCGGCGACGACGCGGTGGCCTTCGCCGAGCTGCAGCTGGCGGGCAGAAAGCGCATGCCGGCGACGGCGCTCCTGGCCGGACGGCCCATGCCCGTGGGCACGAAGCTCGGCGAATGATGCCCGCCCGGTTCGTACCGTGAACGCGCGCGACGTGGCGCGGCGCGTGCTCCGGCGCGTCGACGAGGGGGCCTACGCGACGCTGGCGCTGGCCGGCGAGCTCGGGCGCGCGCGCGGCTCGTCGGCGGCAGATCGCGCGCTCGCCACCGAGCTGACCTATGGCGTCCTCAAGCGCCGCCGCCGCCTCGACTACGCGCTCGCGGCCAACGCGCCGCGCGGCCTCGGCAGCCTGGACGCGCGCGTGCTCGATGCCTTGCGCATCGGCGCCTATCAGATCCTCTTTCTGCGCGTGCCGGCCCACGCCGCCGTCGACGACGCGGTCGACGCCGTCAAGCAGTCGCGCTCGCAGAAGCTGGGCAACTTCGCCAACGCGCTGCTGCGTTCGCTGGCGCGCAACGGCGAGCCGCCGCCGCCCACAGATCCGGTGCAGCTGCTCGGCGTGCGCGAGTCGGCGCCCGATTGGCTGGTACGCGACGCGCTGGCGCGCTTCGACAGCGACGAGGCGGCGCGCTTTCTCGCCGCGCTCAACGCGCCGGCGCCGTTGTGGCTGCGCACCAACACGCTGCGCGCTACCCGGCCCGAGGCCATGCGCGCCGTGGCGGCCGAGCGGCCCGACGCCACCCTCGTGGAGTCGGCGGTCGTGCCCGAGGCCTTCCGCGTCGACGGCGCCGGCGATGTGGCGCAGCTGGCCGCGTTCGCCTCCGGCCTGGTCACGGCGCAGGACGTGGCCGCGCAACGGGTCGCGCGCCTGGTCGAGCCGCGCGCCGGCGAGCGCATCCTCGACGCCTGCGCCGGCGTCGGCGGCAAGTCGGCGCACCTGGCCGCGCTGGCGGGCGATCAGGCGCGCATCGACTCGGCCGACATCTCGGAGCGCAAGCTCGAGCTCGGCGCCGATCTGGCGCACCGACTCGGCGTCACCTCGACGACGCCGATCCGCTGCGATCTCACCGACCCCGGCGCACCGCTCGACGCGGCCTACGATCGCGTGCTCCTCGACGCGCCGTGCAGCGGCCTGGGCGTGCTGCGCCGGCATCCGGAAGCCAAGTGGCGCCGCTCGCCCGACGACGCCGTCGCGCTCGCCGCCCTGCAAGCGCGCCTCCTCGACGCGCTGGCGCCGCGGGTGCGCCCGGGGGGCGTCCTGGTCTACTCGGTCTGCACCTACACCGACGAGGAGGGGCCACGTCAGCTGGCGCGCTTCCTCGCCGCGCACGCCGACTTTCACGCCGACGGCGAGCCGCTGCGCACCTGGCCGCATCGCGACGACGCCGATGGCTTCTTCGCCGTTCGCCTCGGGCGCGAGGTAAAGTAGCGCCGCATGCGCCCGATCAAGATCGCGCCGTCGATCTTGAGCGCCGACTTCGGCCGCCTCGCCGACGAGGTGCGCGCCGTCGCCGCCGCCGGCGCCGACTATGTCCACGTCGACGTCATGGACGGCCACTTCGTCCCCAACCTCACGATCGGCCCCATGGTCGTCGCCGCCATCCGCAAGGCCACGACGTTGCCGCTCGACGTGCATCTCATGATCGAGCGCCCGGGCGACTACATCGAGGCCTTCGCCCAGGCCGGCGCCGATCTCATCGGCGTGCACGAAGAGGCGTGCCCGCACCTGCATCGCGTGTTGCAGCAGATCAAGCACGCCGGCAAGCGCGCCTCGGTGACGCTCAACCCGCACACCCCGTGGCAGCACGTCCGCCACGTGCTCGGGGACGTCGACCAGGTCCTCGTCATGTCGGTCAACCCCGGCTTCGGCGGCCAGGCCTTCATCCCGAGCGTGCTGCCCAAGATCCGCGAGCTGCGGGAAGAGGTCGATCGCCGCGGCCTCGACGTCGACATCGAGATCGACGGCGGCATCAAGGTCGACAACGTCGCCGACGCGGTCGAGGCCGGCGCCAACGTCATCGTCGCCGGCAGCGCGGTCTTCGAGTCGAAAGACTACGCAGCGACGATCGCGGCCCTCAGGAAGAACGCGACGGCAGCGCAACGGTAGGACGGCCGACTGTGGGGCTGCGGGGGTAACGCGGCCCACCGCCGGCCGTTCCCTCCCACGCGCTAAACCCCAGGACCTGCCGCGGACGATCCGCGCGGTCGCCTCGAGGACTACGTCCTCGCTCCCTCTGTCGAAGTTCCGACGGGTCTCATGATTCATCACATCTCGGTGCGAGCCCGCGAAAGGTTCCGCTTTCAAACCCGCGTCGCATCGAGAGCGCGACAGAGGGCCACGTCCGGCTCCGCGCGCACTGCCCCGCTGGGCTCAAACAGTCCTCGCCACCGCACCGCCGTGCTCGATTAGACCCCTTGCCTGTGCTGCGGAACTCGCCCAGCGGGGCAGTGCGCGCGGAGCCTCTGTGCTCGTCCAGAAACCGGACGGTCGCAGCGGCTGGAGAGGCTGCTCTCGACGACGCGTGAGCTTCGGCAATCGTGCGTGGCTAAGGGTTCCCGCGGCCCCTCGGCGCCAACCGGCGACACTGCTCCTGATGGCGTGGCGTTTGGGCGCGCTCTCGATGCGACGCTGTTCGCTCAGTCAAATGCGGCGATGTGACGAATCGCGAGACCGACGGGTATTCCTCGGTCGGTCGCTCTGGTCGCATCCACGATCCGCCTCACGCGGCTCGCCCTCGCTAGCTCAACCGAACCGAACCCTGGGGTTAGAAGTCGCCGAAGAGCTGGGTGATGCGGACGTCGAGGGCGCTGGCGACCTTGAACAGCGACGACACCGACGCCGACGACTCGGCCCGCTCGATCTGCGACAGTAGCGATACCGACAGCTTGGTACGCCGCGACATCTGCTTGAGCGTCAGGTTGCGCGCCTTGCGCAGCTCGCGGATGTTGCGCCCGATGGTCTGGTGCAGCTCGTCCTCCTTGCGCAGGACGAGCCCCTTCTTCTTGGCGATGCGCTCGATGACGGCCCGGAACTCATCGACCGAGAAGGGCTTTTTGATGTAGGCCGAGACGTCGTGCTCGATCGAGGCGGTCGCGGTCTCCAAGCGAGGGGTAGCCGGTGAGGATGATGACGGCGACGTCGTCGTCCTGCTTGCGGATGAGGCCGAGAAGGTCGATGCCCGACAGCTTGGGCATCATGAGGTCGACGATGCAGACGTGGTACTCGCCCGCCCTCAGCGTATCGACGACTTGCGTCGGGTCATTGATGGTCGTGACGTGGTAGCCGTCGTGCGTGAGGAAGTCCTCGAGGTACTCGCAGACGTCTTTGTCGTCATCGACGACCAGCAGATTGAGTTGCGAAGACAACAGCCCCCCGGGCCACGCCGCCAGGCGTCAAGAGTGCACGCTTTGAAAATTCCCTAGTCGGGGCGAGAGGATTTGAACCTCCGACTTTTCGGTCCCGAACCGAACGCGCTACCAGGCTGCGCTACGCCCCGTTGAAGCCCTCAGTACCTAGCCCGACCTAGTGGGCTTGTCAACGGTAATTGGGGAATTTTTCATGGAGTCGGGGCCTCGGCCCCTCATCGGGCTCATGCAGTTTCATCGGTTTGGATCGCGTGATCGCGCGGCCCGGAGCATGCACAAGGTGCCGCGTCATGCGACGCGCCGGGTCCCTGGTCGTAGTCGCCGCGCTCGTCCTGAGCGCCGGCGGCTGTCTCTCCAGCATCATCCCCGACCATCCCGCGGCCACCGGCGCCGATGGCGGCACGCTGGCGAGCGACGACAGCGCGACCACGGGTACGGGCGGCAACGGGAGCAGCGACGCCGGGGTCGCCGCCGACGCCGCGCTGCCGGCGGCGCCTGCGAACGACCCCAACTGTATCGCCAAGGCGGCCCCGGTCATCGACGGGCATCACAACCCGGGGCAGGCCTGCCTCGGCTGCCACGATGGCAATACCGCCGGCGCCAACAAGTTCACCGCGGCCGGGACCGTCTACGACAAGCTGTCGCTGGCCGCGGGCGCCCAGGGCCTGGCCGGGGTCACCATCGAGATCACCGATGCCGCCGGCACCAAGCTCGCCGTGGTGACGGCAAGCCAGGGCGCGGCGGGGAACTTCTGGACCGATCAGCCGCTGGTCTTCCCGCTCCAGGTGCGCGCCTCCCAGTGTCCGGCCGACCGTCCGATGGCCGATCAGCTCGCGGACAACGCCAACAATGCGGCGGCCGGCGGCGGCAACTGCTCGCGCGTGGGCTGCCATGACTCGAACATGATCCTTCATGTTCCCTGACAAGCGGGGTTGACATCAGACCACCCCTGGGAGGTCGTTACACACTATCCCACCCATATATGTGGTCCAGACCCCCTCAGATGGGGTCTTTAGTCCCAGGTGCGGTGGGTTTTTCATAATAGTTTTGGGGCCCGTCATGGGCGCGTTGGTTGCATTTCGTACCCGGCACCATGGTCCCCAACCGCCGGCTTCGGGAGGAGATGGCTCGCGCAGACCGACTCGCCAAGCAGCGGAAGCATAAGAGCCAGTTCGACGACCAGGCCACCGTGGTGCCGGTCGAGGATCGTGTTCCCGAGGAGACCCGCCCCGGCCATCTTCGTGACTACGCCTACGCCGGCGACATCGAGGTGGACGAGGACATCGAGCTCCACACCGGCGACATGGTCAAGGTCGACCCCATCGAGCTGGCGACGTCGGACATCGACGTCAGCGACCTGACGGACGAGAGCGTACCCAACCCCGACTTCATGCGCACCGTCGTGCCCGAGGCCGCAGCCGCAGGCCCGGGGACAGCGCCCGCGCCGCGGCGCGCTCGACTTCGATGACGAGCAGACCCGCATCGATCCGCCCAGCGACCCCGACGTGGAGGTGCTCGAGATCGACGAGCGGCACGAGCCGGCGCCGCGGCTCATCAAGGCGCAGAAGCTGCCGCTCGACGAGTTCCCGTCGGAGAAGTCGGTCGTCTCGCGCATCGTCAAGTCGGTGGTGGCGGCGCTGCCGTCGGCGATTCGCAAGGCGGTCGACAAGACCGGGCAGCACATCATCCCCAGCCACAAGCGCCGCGAGGCGGCCGCAGCCGGCCGAGGCGCAGGAGCGGCCGCAGCAGTCGGGCGTCGACACCCGCGCCTGGCGCGAGATGCGCACGTCGCCCATCTTCGACGGCCTGCCCAACGAGGCGCTGCGCGACGCGCTCATGTCGGGCGACGCGCACGTGCTGCGCCTGTCGCGCGACTCGCTGGTACCGATGGACGGCTCGGTCGCGCTGGTGCGCTCGGGGCAGGTCGCGATCGCCCGCTTCGCCGAGGAGGCGCTGGCGGCCGAGCGCAAGGCGGCGCACGCGGTGCGCGCAACGGCGCAGGCGGCAAGCTGGACAAGAAGGAGCGCAAGCGGCGCAACGAGGTGGGGCCGCTCATCCGCGCTGGCCGAGCAGAACCTGGCCACCTTCGAGGACGGCGACGTCGTCGAGACCGCGGCCGGCGCGCGCCCACCACACGACGCTGGCGTGCTACACGGCGACGCCGGCGGTGGTCATCACCATCCAGCGCGGCCGCGTCGACCTGTGGAAGCGCATCTATCCGTTCATGGCCGATCGCTTCCGCCGCGCCGTCGCAGGCGGCGCGCGCCAAGGTCGAGGCCACCGACGGCGCCAAGTCCGCGGTCGCCGACTTCTTCATCCGCCACGGCCTGTCGGTGTCGATGACGCTGCGCGTGCGCAAGATCGACGCCTGCATCGAGTGCAAGGCATGCGAGAAGGCGTGCGAGGAGCGCTACGGCGTCAAGCGGCTGGCGATCAACGGGCGCATCCTGGGCAACCTCGACTTCGTCGACGCCTGCCACACCTGCACCGATCAGCGCTGCATCGATCCGTGCAACTTCGACGCGATCTCGTTCGACGTGCAGCGCAAGGAGGTCCTCATCAAGGAGGACGCCTGCACCGGCTGCACGCTGTGCGCGACCGCCTGCCCGTACAACGCCATCGAGATGCACGAGCTCGACGAGGCGCCGATGCTCAAGCTGCGCCTCAACAAGGAGGGCAAGCTCGGCTTCGGCGACGGCGACGCCGCGCAAGGCCAAGCTGCGCCGCATGGCCTCCAAGTGCGACCACTGCGCCTTCTACGAGGACCAGGCGTGCATCACCGCCTGCCCGACCGGCGCGCTGGTCGAGATCCTGCCGTCGGACGCGGTCACGCAGCTGCCCGAAGCGGCGCGCGCCTCGGCCAAGGCCGGCTACGATCGCACCGTCGCCATCGACGTCAACAACCTCAACGAGTCGAAGGCGTTCGTCAAAGGCGGCCTCGACATCCCCGAGCTCGGCCGCGCGCGCGCGCCGCGCAAGAAGGTCTCACTGCCGATGTGGTGGACGCTCGGCATCGGCGCGTTCCTCGCTCTCGTGCACCGAGATCGCGATGCGCCTGTGGCTGCCGAAGTACTCGATGGCCTACCTTCTGCGCGACGCTGGTCGAGGGCATCGATCCCGATCTGGCGCTCGACCCGCGTCGGCTATCGCCCAGGCTGCGAGCTGGCGGTCGAACTTCGGCTACATCGGCACGGCGCTCATGATCACCGGCATGCTCTACGTGTGGCGCCGGCGCTTCGGCTTCATGCGCAACGTCGGGCTCGCTGCGCTCCTGGTTCGAGTGGCACGTGCTGACCGGCGTGCTCGGACCGGCGTTCATCCTGCTGCACTCGGTGGCCAAGCTCGACAACTGGGTGTCGCTCGGCTTCTGGTCGATGATCATCACCGTCATCTCGGGCCTGCTCGGGCGCTACCTGACCACGCAGATCGAGGAGCGCGCGTCGACGGCGGGGATGGAGGTGCTCGACATCGATCGGCAGCTGGCCAAGCTGCGCGGCACGCAGCCGGGCGTGCGCGCCGCCGACGTGTGGTACGAGGCCTATCGCCGTCGCGTCACCAACTTCGACAACTGGCTCGGCGGCAAGCAGCAGACGCCGACCTTCTTCGGGGCGCTGTGGACCTTCTGGTGGTGCGTGCGCGACGATGTGATGCGCGGGCGCCGCATCCGCCAGCTCGCCAAGCAGCTGAAGAAGACGGTGCACGGCAAGGGCGCTCGCAAGGTGCGCAAGCACGCCATGAAGCTGTCGCTGCGCCTGGCGCTGCTCGAGCGGCGTCGCCAGCTCCTGCCACGGCTCGAACCGCTGTTCAACCAGTGGAAGGCGGCGCACGTGCCGATGTCGGTCATCCTGACCATCATCGCCGCCATCCACATCACGATCGAGCTGCGCCGCTAAAGGGGAAGCGACGCGCGATCTTCTTGAGTGCGCGTGATAGTTGAGCGACGATACGGCGTGCTCCGCCCTCCGCGTCTCCTGGCAGCCCTGGCGCTGCTGATCCTCCCGAGCACCATCGCGCGCGCCGACTTCTTCTCGACGTCGCCGGGGCCGCTGACGCAGTCTCACGCCAACATCGACGGCAAGGACCACTGCCAGGACTGCCACGTCGGCTCCCGCGACGTCGCCATCGACAAGTGCCTCAAGTGTCACCAGCCGATCGCCGAGCGGCAGCGCGAGCGCAAGGGCGTGCACGCGTCGCCCAAGGCGCTCGGCAAGCAGTGCGAGCTCTGCCACACCGACCACAAGGGGCGCAACAAGGACATCCTCGGCTTCCAGTCGTTCGGCGGGATCGAGCGCTTCGATCACAACGTGCTCACCGCCTTCCCGCTCGAGGGGAAGCACCAGACGACGCAAGTGCAAGGACTGCCACAAAGAGAAGACCGCAGACCGGGACGCTGACCTACTTGAAGGCGCCGACGGCGTGCGCCGCGCTGCCACAACAACCCGCACGGCGACCTGCGCGAGAACATGCGCCGCTGCGAGCGCTGCCACGACGCCAAGAGCTGGCACATGGTCGAGAACGCCGCAGTTCGATCACGACCGCGACACGCGCTATCCGCTCGAGAAGAAGCACGAGACGGTCAAGTGCGCGGCCTGCCACTTCACGACCCGCTCGGGGCAGCCGCCGAACTCCGAAGACGCCGGTGCCGCCGACCAACGCCGCCGGCTATCAGAAGCTGACCTTCCGCTGGCCGACGTGGGGCTTCGACTGCACGCCGTGTCACGACAACGTGCACGGCTCGTCGCTGTTCGGGCAGAAGGCGTGCAAGCTGTGCCACTCGGCGCAAGGTCGAGTTCACCAAGATCAACTTCGACCACAACCGGCGCACGCGCTTCCCGCTCGACGGAGTGCACGCCGATCCGAAGAAGGCGCCGTGCGCGTCGTGCCATCCCAAGGAGCAGAAGAGCAAGCCGGAGCGGCGCTGCGATGCGTGCCACAAGGACGTGCACCAGGGGCGCTTCGCCAAGGTCTCGAACGGCAACGACTGCGCCGTCTGCCACTCGGCGGACAATTGGCCCACCGACCTGCGCTTCGACCACGGCGGGCACACCAAGTTCCCGCTGACCGGGGCGCACGCCAACGCCGACTGCCGTGCCTGCCACCGCGGCAAGGGCGACGCCGACTGGGAGAACGTCTCGTCGCTGATCTCGGGCAAGGGGCGGACGCAGAAGGTGGCGTGCATGGGCTGCCACCAGCACGAGAACGTGCACCAGAAGCAGTACTCGAACGATCGCTGCCTGGAGTGCCACAAGATGGCCGGCGTCGTCGACACCAAGCCGCGCGCCATCAACCAGTTCCACGGACCGAACTCGCGCTTCCCCCTCACCGAGGGGCACAAGGGCGTCGCCTGCGACAAGTGCCATCCGGGCAACGTGTTCAAGGAGAACACGCCGCTGCAGTGCGGGCCGCAGTGCCACCCCGACGAGCTGCACAAGGGCACGCTGGGCAAGGACTGCCTCAACTGCCACACCGGCGGTAGGTGGGAGGCGCGGCTGTTCGATCACGACACCAAGACCAAGTGGCCGCTCGTCGGCAACCACAAGGACGTGTTGTGCGAGGCGTGCCACCCGCGGCGCGACTTCGCCAACAACCGGGGCAAGGAAGCGACCTGCTACAACTGCCACAAGAAGGACGACGCGCACGCCGGCGAGCTCGGCACGCACTGCGAGACCTGCCACGCGCCGACGGGAGTGGTTCGCTTCGACCACAACGATCCGAAGTTCAGCGACTGGCCGCTCGAGGGCAAGCACGGCAAGGTCGAGTGCAAGGACTGCCATAAGTCGATCCACTTCAAGCCGACGCCGCGCGAGTGCGGCGGGTGCCACGGCGAGCCCGACGTGCACCGCGGGCAGCTGGGCACGCTGTGCAGCTCGTGCCACGTCGCCCAGGACTGGAAGATGATCCACACCGGGCACGACGTGCCGACGCCGAAGTTCGCCGGCGCGCACGATCGCGTGCCGTGCGTGGCGTGCCATCCGGGCGGGCGGCTCCTCGGGCGGCACCGGCAACCTGTGCATCACGTGCCACCGCAACGACGACATCCACCACAACGCGCTCGGGCCGCAACTGCGGCGAGTGCCATACGCAGCGGACGTGGGCGGGGGCGCACTTCGACCACAACCGCGTCGGCTGCGAGCTCATCGGTGTGCACCGGCTGCTGCCGTGCGTGGACTGCCACATCGGCGGCAACTTCACGGCCCTGGCGTCGAACTGCGAGCGCGTGCCACCGCAAGGACGCGATCCGCGGCGATCCGCAGTACGTGGTGTCGCCCATGGGTGGTAATGGCAACCCGGCGTCGGCGGGCACTCATTCGAAGTTCCAGACGTGCGCGAATTGCCACAACACGATCTTCTTCGGGCCGGTCATGAAGCCGACGCCGGGCACGCGTGAGTCGGTGTGCCGATGAAGTGGCTCGTGCTCGCGTGCGTGATCGTGCTGCTGCCGTCGGTGGCGCGGGCGCAGGATCTGAAAGATCGCTTCAACATCCGCCTCATCGCGCAGGGGATGTACGCCGCCGAGCAGCAAGCTGCGACGCCCGGCTATGGGCGGGAGGCGCAGGTGTCGTCGCCGTTCGACCTCGGCTACGGGGACCTGCGCGCGGTCATCGACGGGCGGCGCCTGCCGGGCAACTTCGACCTGCACCTCGACGGTCGCGTGCGCATCTCGGGTAACTTCTCGACCGACGCCGCGACCCAGGGCGCCGATCAAATCGTTGCCCGCGGTTACCTCGGCGGGCGCGAGTACCAGGTGAATCAGGCGTGGGTGCGCCGCCGCGGCGAGAACGTCGACTTCGGCGTCGGGCGGATGATCGTCGGCGAGGCCGACGCGCTCCGGATCGACGGCGTGCGGCTGTGGTGGCGCATGGCCAAGCACTGGGACGCGAGCCTCTACGCCGGCGCCTATCCCGATCCCTACTCGCGATCGTTGACCAGCGACTATCAAGGCGGCTTCGCCTTCGCCGGTGGCGTCGACACGACCTACACCTACGACAAGATCTGGGGCTCGCTCAGCGTCAACAGCTCGTATCTCGGCGGCAACAACGACGGCGGGCCGCTGTTCGGACCCGGTGTCTTCACCACCGAGACGCCGCGCACCTGGCTCACCTGGACCGACTTCGTGCGCCTCTTCTCCTGGTTCGACGTCTTTACCGATCTCGTCGTCGATGCCACCGGCTCGGGCGGCGCACAGCTCACGCGGCTCGACGCGCTCGCCAGCATCCGCGCCGGGAAGCACCTGACCATCCATGTCGGCTACGATCATCTGTCGGCGTTCGCCATCGAGATGTGGCTGACGCGTCTGCTCGCCGATCGCGTCAACTACATCCCCAACACCATCGAGAACAACCTCATCGTCGAGCGCACCTCGCGTGACGAGGTGCGCGGCGACGCCGACCTGAGCTTCGGTCTGGCGTCGGTCTACGCCGAAGGGCGCTTCCGCCGGCGCGCGCTCGCGACCTTGAGCGACGATCCGCAGTTTCAGGGGGTCAACGGGCAGATGATCGCTCCGGGGGTCGCCTACGACGTCACCGCCGGCGTGCGGGATCGCGGGTCGCTGGGCGGCGTGCGCATGGGGCTTTGGGGCATGTTCCTCAACGACTACCGGTCGCGCAGCGAGCTGTTCGGAATCAACCTCGGCCGCAGCTTCCTCGATGAGCGGCTGACCTTCGACCTCAGCTTCTTGTACGCCAACACCAGCGACACGCTGGCCAACAGCCCGAACTTCCCGGCGTCCGGTTGCACCATTACGGACGTCGCCACGGTCAACGCGGGCTGCTACGGCACGCGCTCTGGAGCCGAGTACGAGACGGGGCTGACGGTGTCGGCCGCGCCGTCGAGCCACTGGTTCCTGTTCGTCGACTACCGCCTCGTCGCCGACACGTCGGGGGGCTTCATCGTCGCGCCCAATCCGATGGCTGCGACGCCGCCGGTCCCCCTGCCGCAGCCGACGATCCTGACGCACGTGCTGCTTCTGCGCATCGAAGCGCGCTACTGATCGAGCGGTAGCTCGACGATGAACTGGGCGCCGGCGCCGGGCGCGCCCTCGACGGCGATGGCGCCGGCGTGCGCGTCGACGATGCGGCGGACGATGTAGAGGCCGAGGCCGAGGCCGCCGTAGTGCCGCGACGAGACCGCGCGCTCGAAGCGGTCGAAGATGCGCCCACGCTCGGCGGCGGCGACGCCGATGCCCTGATCGCGCACGATCAGGCGGGCCCGCCCGCCCTCTTGACGCACGGTGATGTGGATGGGCGCGCCGGCGCCGTACTTGATCGCGTTCGCCAGCAGGTTGGTCACCACCTGGTCGAGACGCCCGCGATCCCAGCTGCCGACGACCTCCGCTTCGGCTTCGACACTCACGTCGCAGCCGGCGCGGCGCGCGTCCTCGGCGAGTATGAGCACCACCTCGCGCACCATCGCGCTCAGGTCGGTCGGCTCGCGCTGCAGCTCCAGGCGGCCCGGCTTGGATGCGCGAGACGTCGAGCAGCGCGTCGACGAGGCGGCCGAGGCGGCGCGTCTGCCGCTCGGCGGATTGGAGCGGCTGGCGGAGGAGCTCGGGAGGCCCGTCGCAGCCGACGGTGAGGGCGCTCTGCACCGCCAGCTGCAGCGAGGTGACCGGCGTGCGCAGCTCGTGGGAGGCGACGGAGAGGAACTCGTCGCGCAGCGCCACCGCCTGCTTCGAGCTCTGGTACAGGCGCTGGTTGTCGATGGCCAGCGCCGCGCGCTGCGCCAGGTCCATGGCCATCGTCAGGTCGTCGTGGTCATAGCTGCGTTGCGGGTCGGAGGTGGCGAAGGCCATGGCGCCGATGATCTGTCCGCGCGCGCGCAACGGCACCGCCAACCGCGCTCGCATCTCGAGCGTGCTCAAGATCTTTGCCTGCTCGCGCGTGCCGACGCTGACGATGACGTCCTCCCAGGGGCCGAGGAGCTGCTCGTCGCGAATGTGGTTGTCGAGGATCGGCTCGCCGGTGGCGATGACGCGCGCCACCGAGCGATCCTTGCGCCGCATGTCGGGGTGCAGACGGCGCAGCAGCTCGATCTTGGACTCGTCGTGGTGATAGGCGGCGGCGCTGCGCACCTGGCCGTCATCCTCGAGCAGCAGGATGTTGCACCAGTCGCACAGCCACGGGACCGTCATGCGGGCGATGACGTCGAGCGGCGTGACGTCCTCGAGCGGGCTGGCCAGAACCTTCGACGCCGCCGCCAGGAAGGTGGCGCGGCGCGTGGCGCGGCGCTCGGCGGTGACGTCGCGGAAGCTCCAGACGCGCCCGACGCTCCTGCCCTCGACCAGCTGCGGTCGCGAGTCGCGCTCGAAGATGCGCCCGTCGTGGAACTCGAGGACGTCGTGGCTGACGGCGTCGGGCTCGGCGTAGAGCGCGCGCACCTTGGTGACGAAGCCGTCGGGATCGCGCAGCTGCTCCATGGCGACGGCCATGGCGCGCGCGTCGTCGCGGGTGTCGAGCACGTCGGCGGGGATGCGCCATAGCTCGGTGAAGCGGCGGTTGTAGTCGACGATGTGGCCGCGGCCGTCGACGACGAGGATGCCGTCGGTGGTCGCCTCCAGCGTGGCGCGCAACAGCGACAGCGACTGCGCCGAGGCGTCTTCGGCGCGCTTGCGCACGGTGACGTCGAGCGCCACGGCGGTGGTGCCGGCGGCGCGGCCCGCGGCGTCGTACAGCGGCGACCAGCGCGTCTCCCACCACGATCCGAGCGCGCGCACCTGGTCGTAGGCGGTGAAGGCCTCCCCCGCCAGGGCCCGCTGGACGTGGGCGAGGATGCCCGGCTCCTGCTTCCAGGCGTCGAAGATGTTGACGCCGACGACCTGCTCCGCTTCCATGTGCAGCGCGGCCAGACCGCGTCCTTCTGCGAGGGTGAAGGTGCCCCTGGCATCGAGCGCCATGATAACGATGGGCGCGTTGTTGAGCACCTGGCGCAGGCGCGCCTCGGCGTCGCGCAGCGCCTCGGCGGTGCGGCGCGCGTCGGTGGCGTCGATCATGAGGCCGATCAGCTGGCCCTCGGGCACGGCGTGTGCCTCGGTGCGGAACCAGCGCTCCTCGCCATCGGCGGAGACCATGCGGTGCTCGATCTGCCGCTCCTTGCCGTCGGCGGCGACGGCGCGCAACAGCGCGAGCACTGCCTCACGATCGTCGGGGTGCAGCCGCTTGACCAGGAACTGCGCGTCGCCGGTGAGCTGGTCGGCGGTGAAGCCGAGGCGGGTGAGCGCTCCGCCGGCAGCGAAGGTCACCTTGAGGGTGTTGGCGTCAGCTTCGAAGACGACCGCGTCGAGGCGGCCGAGGAGGTCGATCGTCGCCGGCTGCTTCACGGCTCCGCCGGCGCCGCCTGCCTGGCTGGGCAGTAGCGCTGTACCAGCTCGAGCAGCTCGGAGAGCTCGAAGGGCTTGACCAGCACCGCCGCCGGCGCCAGGGTCTTGGTCTCCTCGGCGGTGATGCGCCCCTTGCCGCTGACGACGACGACGGGCAGCGCGGCGAGCTCGGGCTCCGCGCGCATGGCGGCGCGCAGCTCCCAGCCGTTCATCACCGGCATCATGAGGTCGAGCACGATGAGGCAGGGGCGCGCGCCGCCGCGCAGCTGCGCCAGCGCGTCGCGGCCGTTGGCGGCCTCGTCGACCGTGAAGCCCTTGACGCGCAGGATCGCCGTGAGATCGGCGCGAATGTCCTCATCGTCCTCCACGACCAGCACACCGCCGCCCGGCATGAGACACACTCCCGTCACGAGATAATACGCCGATCACGTCGAGGGGGCGACCTGGTCGAAGAAGGCGCAGAGCTCTTCGTGCTGGCGGCGGGCGTCGCGGCGGCCGAGCGCGATCAGCTCGCGTGCGTATTCGCCGTCGAAGAGGAGGTACGAGAGCAGGTCGGCCTGCGACGTGCCTTCGGCATCGGCCATGCGGCGCATGAGGCGGCCGATCACGCCCCGGTTGCGCTGCAGGAATGACGGCGCGCGCACGAACTCGGCCGACAGCTTGCCGATGTCCTCGGAGGCGCGGACCAGCACGGTCGACAGCGGGCGCATGCCCTGCTTGCCGGGCGAAAGGCCCATCGCTTCGTTGATCTCGTCCAGGAAGTGCTCGCCATAGCGGTGGCAGCCGGCTTCGAGGATCTTGTTGATGCGGCGCAGGCGATCGATGTCGCTGTCGAGTGCGGTCGAGGAGCAGCGCGTTGAGCGTCTTGCCCAGGAGGAACAGCGGGCCGGGGAAGGCCTGCTCGTTGGCGCGCAGCTCCGGGACGGCGGGCTGATGCTGCGGCAGGTAGCGTGGGGAGACCACCACGATGCCGTCGGCGCCCAGGCGGCGCGCCGGCGAGAGCGGGACGTTCTGGCGCAGGCCGCCGTCGCAATAGAACTCGCCGCCGACGCGCACGGCGGGAAACAGCAGGGGGATGGCGGCGGAGGCGAGCGCGTGCACGGGCTGCAGCAGCACCTTCTCGCCGAGCATGGTCGGATCGGTGGACCAGTTGGCGCCGAGCAGCTCCTTCTGCGCGACGAAGACGACGGTGCGGCCCGAGCCGACGTGGGTGGCGGTGACGGTGACCGCGGAGAGGATGCCGGCGTCGAGGTGCTGCTGGATGCGGGCGAACGGCACCGCCTCGGTGATGAGGCGCTCGATGGCCGACGGGATCGACGAGGCCGACGCCGTGCTCGGCGGTGGGCGAGATGGGCGGCGGGCGGCCGATGAGCGCGCGCATGAGCGCGAACAGCTCGCCGCGATCGATCGAGAGCACGCGATCGATGGTGAGGTGGGACCAGACGTCGACGAGCCGGCGGGCGCGGGCGCGCGGATAGTCGGCGAAGGCGGCGAGGCCGCAGGTGTTGAGCGCGCCCACCGAGGTGCCGCACAGGATGTCGAGCGGTGGGTCGCGGCCGAGGTCGCGCGCGACCTCCTCGAGGATGTGCTGGACGACGCCGACCTCGTAGGCGCCGCGCGCGGCGCCGCCGGCGAGCACCAGCGCGACCTTGCCGCGACCGTTGGGTGCGCAGGCCATCCGTGGACGCAGCGGCATCGGTCCCATGATCGCACATCAAGGAGACCAAGAGCTCAGGAGATCTGGCCGAAGGATCGACTTTCCGTTCAGTGCCGGGTGAAGCGGACCCGGCGGGCGGCGACGTCGAGGAGCAGGAGGAGCGCGGCCAGCCAGAGGCAAAAGGGCCAGAGCTCGCGGTGATAGGTGACGCGCTCGCCGGCCGGGTCGAACAGCTGCTCCGGCGTCGGCGAGACACGGCCCCCGGTGGTGCTGGCGACGCGGGCCAGAAGACCCTGGTCCGGCGGGAGCGCCAGGTACTCGCGCGGGTAGGGCAGCGACAGCGCCCCGGTCGACTCGGCGACCAGCTGTCCGTTCGACCGGTGCAGCGCGCGCAGGAGGAAGGTGCCGTAGCGGCCGAGCGTGAACTCGCCCGCGTAGTGGCCGGGCGCCGTCTCGGGCATCGCGAACTCGCGCTTGTCGCCGGGATGCTCGGGGTCAATTACCTGCAGCGTCGTCTCCAGGCCGGAGACGAACTTGTCGTCGGCGCCGACGGCGTCGACGGTGACGCGGGCGCGCGGCGGATCGACGTCGGTGCCGAGCTCGTAGCTGCGCCCTGACCCGCCGGTCGCGTGGCGCATGGTCGAGCGCACCAGGTGCGCCCAGAACTTGCCGTAGCCGGGCCAGCGCAGCCAGTTGACGGCCCAGCGGTTCTTGACGTCGCTGGTGAAGGCCGCCGCCTGCCCGAGGCCGACGCGCCAGCGGGCCAGGATCGGCTCGCCCAGGTCGCTCACCAGGATGACGTCGGACAGCGGCTTGGGCTTGGTCGACACGTAGCCGCGCAGCGGCGGCGCCGACTCGATGCCGACGCCGTCGAGCAACTCGGCGCGCTTGACCACGTGCACGCCCACCTGCTCCTCGACGAGCGCGTTGCGCGCGACCTCGGTGGTCTCCTTGGTGAAGATCTTGGGGATGTTCTGCGCCGACTGCGTGTAGTAGAAGCGCCCGCCGCCGCGCTCGGCGATCATCGTGAGCAGGGTCTTGTCGGCCTCGGCGCCGACGCCGACGGCGGAGATGGTGATCTTGTGCTCGGCCATCTCGTCGCACCAGCTCGCGGATGCCGTCGTAGCTCGCCTGCCCGTCGGTGAGCAGGATGACGTGCTTGAGCTTGGCGCGGGCCGGATCGAGCTGGTCGTAGGCCTCCTTGAGCGCCGGCAGGATGTTGGTGCCGCCGCCGGCGGTGCAGCCGCGCGATGTCGCTGCCGATGCGCACGCGGTTGGCCGCGCGCTGCAGGTGCACGATGCGTCGTCGGCTGCGAGTCGAAGGCGATGACGCCGAGCAGATCGTCGGGGCCGAGCAGCTCGGCCGTCGCCTTGGCGGCTTCCTTGGCCAGCTCGAGCTTCTCGCCGGTCATCGAGCCCGAGCGGTCGATGACCAGCGCCAGCGCCAGCCCCGGCTGATCGCGCTTCTTCTCCGTGTCGAAGCGCACCGGCAGGAGCTTCTCCAGGCGCGAGCCGGTGTAGCCGCCGGCGCCGAAGCTGTTCTCGCCGCCGGCCATGATGAAGCCGCCGCCGAGATCGCGGACGTAGCCTTCGAGCGCCGCCATCTGCGCGGGACCGACGAAGGTCTGCGCGCACGTCGGTGAGGATGACCAGATCGTAGGCGGCCAGCTCCCGCGGCGACGACGGCAGGCCGTAGCTCGAGCGCACCTCGACGTCGATGTTCTCGCGCTGGAGCGCGTTGGCCAGGTAGGAGGCCGACGCGCCGGCTCGCCCTCGACGTACAGGACGCGCGGCTTGCCCTTGACCGACAGCGAGGCCACGGCGGCGTTGTTGCCGGGCAGCGTGTCGTGCAGCGCCGACTTCGGCGCCGCCGACACCACCGCCTTGAAGGTCGAGAAGCCCGCCTGCGCCACCTCCGCCTTCCACTTGACGGTGTTGGCGCCGGCGGCGAGCTCGACCGTCTTGCGGCCATCGAGGGGGTTGATGAACTCGTCGCGATAGAGGGTCAGGGTCGCCGGCTGCGCGCGCGAGCTGTAGACCTCGGCGCTGACCTCGAAGGGCGCGCCGACCTTGACGTCGCTCGGCAGCGTCAGCGCGCGCACCAAGACCTCGTCGTTGGCGGCGCGGGGGAAGCTGACCACCGAGACGCGCACGCCGCGGCGCGCCGCCTCGGCGGCCTCGGCGGCCAGATCGCCTTCGGTCTCGTTGCCGTCGGAGACGAGGACGGCGCGGGGCAGGGTGCCGGGTGGATAGAGGCCGTAGGCGAGCGTGAGCGCGGCCGCCGAGATCGCTGCCCTCGACGTCGTGGCGCCACAGAGCGGCGGCGGGCAGCGGCGCGCCGTCGGGCGGGAGCTCGACGCGCTGCGGGTGCGCGCCGAAGGTCACGAGCCGGAGGACGTCGTCGCCGTGGCGGGCGGCGCGCGCCTCCTCGACCAGCTTGCGCGCGGCGTCGAGCTGGCGATCGCCCACCGACGCCGAGACGTCGACCAGGAGCACCGTCGCCACCGTGTGCCGCTCGCCCACCGTCGACGGCCGGGCCAGCGCCAGGACCAGCGTCGCGATCAGGAGCATGCGCAATAGGGCGCTGGCCCGCTGCTGCCACGTCGGCAGATCGACCAGGGAGGCCCACAGCGCCAGCGCCACCAGCGGCAGCGCCGCCAGGATCCACAGCGCCTGGGGCCGGAGCAGCTCCACGCTCACACCGTCACCCGGCGGTTGTAGGTCCACCACTCGAAGAGCGCCAGGATGAGCGCGAAGACGATCAGATAGCCCCACAGCTCGCGGCGCACGCCGAGCCTGCCCAGCTCGGGCGCGGTCAGCGGCCGGCCGTCGACGGTGAGC
This sequence comes from uncultured delta proteobacterium, assembly GCA_963816965.1. Lineage (GTDB taxonomy): Bacteria > Myxococcota_A > Polyangia > Palsa-1104 > Palsa-1104 > JAQBQH01. Next base: position 311,233 of record CAWFMP010000003.1, on the reverse strand, counting down.
GTCTGCCGGGGCGCGATGTTCGACTCCTCGGCGTTCGCCAGGTTGACCGCCACCAGGCGATTGGGCGCGCCGGCGGACTCGAGCTCGTAGAAGCCGGTGTGCGGTCGCGGTGTAGCTGGCGCGCGCGTCGTGGACCGGCGCCCGCGTGCGCGTCCCGTCGGGCGCGCGCACCCACAGCTCGGTGGCGCCGGACGGCACCGGCACGCGCCACGGCCGCCCTGTCGCGTAGGAGGCGACCAGCCCGCTGTCGGCGCCGGCGAACCAGTCGAGCGCGTTGATCAACAGCACCGGGAAGGCGACGCGCAGCGGCAGATCCGAGCGCTTGAGCTCGAAGCCGAGCGCCACCGTCTTGCGCCCGTCGCGATCGCGGGCCACCAGGATCGGTTGCCGGAACGAGGAGGCCACGGCGACGTCGCCCGCTTGCAGGGCGAAGGTGGAGGCGCGCGGCGATGTTCAGGTCCTTGAGCGCCACCCAGCGCATCAGCGGATGCGTGGCCGCGGTCTCGGTCACGACGGGCGCGTCGACCCCGCCGCGCACCGCGAACGGGCTGGCGGCGCCGTGCGGGTCGAGATAGAGCGCGTTGGTGCGCGGCGGCGTCGCCGGCGTGAAGCCGTCGAGCACGACCGCGTCGTACCTGGCCGACGACGCCGCGTCCCAGCGCGCCGGCGGCAGCTTGTCGACGTCGAGGTTCTCGTCGAGCAGCAGCGCGCCTTCGAGGAACAGGTCGCCCGCGGTCACCAGCAGCACCTTCTGCTTGCGCCGCTTGGGCAGCACGGCGTAGGCGACGTCGTCGCGCCCGAGCGCGTCGTGAGCGTCGACCAGGCGCGCCTCGAGCCGCGTGCCGGCGCCGGCGAGATCGGGATAGAGCCGCTGCACGCGCTCGCCGGCGCCGAGCGTCAGCTTCTGCGCCTCGACCACCTCGCCGTCCTGCACCAGCTGCAGCGTCACCGTCGACCGCCGGGCGCGGAAGCTCTGCACCTCGACGAGCACCTCGTAGGCGGTCTGGTTGGCCTGATAGCGCCGCACCGCGAACGCGGTGACGCCGACGTTGTCGCTCGACTTGCCGATGGGCAGGTAGCGCAGATCGACCGCCGCGCCGAGGGCGTGCGCACCGTCGGCCAGGTCGGCCCTGGGCCAGGCGCCGTCGCCGACCAGCACCAGCGTCGGCCGCTGGCGCCCGCGCAGCGCGTCGCCGGCCAGGCGCAGCGCGCGCAACAGATCGGCCGGCGTGTCGGTGGCCATGAGCGCGTCGATGTCGCCGAGGAGCGCCGCGATCGTCGCGCGTGAAGCCGCCGCGCGGCGCCGGCCGCGCGTCCATGCGATACGATCATCGCTTCGTCGTCGCCGGCGAGGCCGCGCCACCAGGCGGCGCGCCTCCGCCTTGGCCGCGGCCAGGCGCGTGGCACCGCCGCCGCCGTCGGTCGCCTGCATCGACGCCGAGGTGTCGACGACGATGGCGATCGAGCGGCCGTGCTGCGTGGCCGACAGCCGCGGGTCGAGGATCGCCGTCAGGATCAGAAGGAGCAGGATGAGCTGCAGCACCAACGAGACGATGCGGCGCAGCTTCTTCCACAGCGCCGTCGACTGCGTCTCCGACAGCACCCGCCGCCACAGCTCGGCGAACGGCACCTCCAGCGCGCCGGCGGCGCAGCTTGAGCAGGTAGAGCGCGACCAGCGCCGCGGCGCCGACGGCGATCGCCGGCCCGACGAGCGAGAGCGGCGCGCCGGCGAAGGTCACGACAGGAAGCCGCCCTCGCGAAACATGCGCAGCACCAGATCCTCGAACGGCACCGCGACGTCGGCGCGGTAGTAGGGCAGCGCCGCGGCCGGCGCAGAAGCTCTCGAGCCGGGCGCAGTAGCTCGGCGTGCGCGCGGGCGAAGGCGGCCAGCTGCCGCTCGGTGACCGTGACCTCGCGCGGGTCTCGCCGCTCTCGACGTCGACGAGCTCGAGATCGCCGCGCAGCGAAGGACGCGCCTCGGCCGCCGACCACACCTGCAGCACCGTCGGCTCGAAGCGGTGGTAGCGGAGCAGGTTGAGCCCCTCCTCGTAGCCGGCCGGATCGTAGAAGTCGCTGACGACGATGGCCAGGCCGCGCCGCTTGGTCTGGTGCACGAACGACTCGAGCGCGCGCGACAGCTCGGTCGGGCCCGGTCGGCTCGAGCGCCGACAGGAACTGGAAGACCTTGAAGATCTGCCCCTTGCCGCGCGACGGCGGCAGGCGGCGCGGCGGCGGCGCCGCCGCCGAACGGCACGATGCTGACGCGGTCGAGCTTGGCCAGGCCGATGTAGGCGAGCGCGGCGCAGATGCGCTCGCGCGTAGTCGAGCTTGTCGTTGGCGCGCATCGACGCCGAGGCGTCGATCAGTAGATAGATGTGCAGATCCTCCTCCTCCTCGAACAGGCGCAGGAGGAGCTTGTCGAGGCGGCCGTAGACCGACCAGTCGAGGTAGCGCAGATCGTCGCCGGCGGCGTAGTTGCGATGGTCGGCGAACTCGACGCCGGAGCCGGTCTTGCGCGAGCGCCGCTCGGCGCGAATCCGCCCGACGAAGACCTTCTTCGCGACGACGTAGAGGTACTCGAGCTTCGCGAGGAACTGCTCGTCGAACTCGCATGCACGGGCTGCGGTTTCCGACAAGATCGAATCGATGATCGTGTCGGGGTCGATGCCCTCGGCCTCGCCCTCGAAGTTGAGGATCAGCCGATGGCGCAGGGCCGGCGCGGGCCACGGCGCGGATGTCGTCGATGGAGACGGCGAAGCGCCCGTCGAGCAGCGCCTGGATCTTGGCGCCGAGCAGGAGCGCCTGCGCGCCGCGCGGCGAGGCGCCGTAGCGCACGTACTTGCGCGTCAGCGGCGGCACTCCGGCGGCGCTGCTCCGCCCGGGTGCGTGCGCCTCGACGAGGCGCACGGCGAAGTCCTGCACCGGGCGCGCCACCGGCACCTGGCGCACCAGCTCGCGCAGCTCGAGCAGCCGCGCCGCCGACAGCACCTTCTCGGCGCGCACCTCGTCGCTGCGCCGGTGGTGCGGTCGAGGATCGTGTGCAGCGCCTCGCGCGACGGGATACTCGACGCTGCAGCTTGAAGAAGAAGCGATCGAGCTGCGCCTCGGGCAGCGGATAGGTGCCCTCCATCTCGAGCGGGTTCTGCGTGGCCAGCACGAAGAACGGCGTCGTCGAGCTTGTAGGTGGTCTTGGCCGACGGTGACCGACTGCTCCTGCATCGCCTCGAGCAGCGCCGACTGCGTCTTGGGCGTGGCGCGGTTGATCTCGTCGGCGAGCACGAGGTTGGCGAAGATCGGGCCGCGCTGGAACTCGAAGCGCTTGCCGCCGCCGCGTCCTCGACGATGATGTTGGTGCCGATGATGTCGGCGGGCATCAGGTCGGGCGTGAACTGGATGCGCGAGAACGTCAGGTCGCAGCGCGTCGGCGAGCGTGCGCACCAGCATGCGTCTTGCCCAGGCCGGGCACGCCCTCGAGCAGCACGTGGCCGCCGGCGAGCAGCGCCATGACCACGCCCTCGACGATCGGCTCGTGGCCGACGATGACCTTGGCCGACCTCGTCGCGCAGCCGCCCGACGTCTCGGGAAAAGCCGCGGACCTGCTCCTGAACGTCGACGGGGTCGGACATGATCTCCAGAGTAGCAAGAACGCGGCAGGGCGCACGCCGATCTGGCTGTGGCTGCCGGGGCCGCCGGCCGATCGTCTATTTGTGCTAGACGGCTTCGGCGGGGGGCGGGGCGAAGCGCCGCGTCCGGCCCCGCGCGCGCTGCCCGCTGGGCGCAGAACAGTCCTCGCCACCGTGGCGTCGTGCTCGATTCGACCCCTTGCCTGTCCTGCGGACCTCGCCCAGCGGGGCAGCGCGCACGGGGCCTCTACGCTTGGGGCGCCAGACGGGGCGCGTGGCAGCGAGCGCGTCCCGCGGCGAGCTCGGGACGGAGGGTCGGCTCGGGACGGAGGGTCGGCTCGGGACGGAGGGTCGGCTGGGACGGAGGGTCGGCTCGGGACGGAGGGTCGGCTCGGGACGGAGGGTCGGCTCGGGACGGAGGGTCGGCTCGAGGGGAGGGCGGTTTAGACCGGGGCGTCGACGCCGAAGCGGACGTCGTGGAGGGCGAGGGCTTCGAGGAGCGGACGGGCGCCGAAGGCTTGCGTGGGGGTGAGCGCGCCCTTCTTGTCGAAGCCGTCGGCGGCGGCGCGCACCGCGCACTCGACCGCGGACGCGGCCGTGAAGTCGTAGCCGTCGCCGGCGGTGACCCAGGCGCGGGCGGTGCGCGCGCCCGACTGCGCCTCGGCGACGATGGCGCAGCGCGCGCGCGCCCGTTCGTCGTCGCTCGGACCCTCGGGCAGCGACGAGACCCAATGCTCGGCGAGCCGCTTGGCCGGCCCCCACGACAGCGCCTTGGACGCCAGGCCGACCAGCGGCATCACCCGCGCCACGGTCGGCGTCACCGCCATGTAGGTGCGGATGGTGCGCGCGCCCGTCGAGCGCGGCGCAGTCGCCAGATCGCCCCACGGGATCGACACGCACACGCGGTCGCCGATGGGCGGCGGAAAGGCCGCCTGCCAGCGGTCGGCCGCCACCGCCTCGGACACGTACTTGCCGCCGATGTACGCCAGCCCGCCCTTGTCGGCGTGCTCGAGCGCCGAGCGGGTCGTCCCCTGCGTCGCCCGCCCGCCGAAGCGTATGGCGATGCGCAAGAGCTCGGGCTTGCCGCCGGCGGCGTCGCACGCCAGCACCGCCGCGGCGTCCGTCGGCACCACGTCGAAGCCGACCGCGTTCACCAGGGCCACGCCGCGCGCGCGCGCCTCGGCGTCGCGCGCCGCCGTCGCCAGCATGTAGTCGCTCTCGCCGGTGATGTCGAGGTAGTGGCGTCCGGCTGCCAGCGCCGCTTCGCGCACCGGCTCGCCCATGCGCGCGAACGGTCCCGCGCACGCCAGCACCACGCGCCCGCGCTCGATCGCTTGCTTCAGCGCCGCGGGATCGTCGAGCGCCGCCACCAGAACCTCGGGCTGCGCCGCGCCCAGCGACGCCGACAGCGCCGTCAGCTTGGCGCGATCGCGCCCGGCGACGGCAAACGGCACCTTGCGCCGTGACAGCTCCGCGCACACCAGGCGTCCGGTGAACCCGGTTGCGCCGTACACCACCACCGCGACGTTGGACATGGCGCGGAGGATACGATTATTCGCGCGGCTTGATCAGCTGGAAGTAGCGCTTGATGTAGAAGCGGTAGCCGGGCGGCACCTTCTCCTTCGACATCACCTCCTCCACCACCGCCGTGTAGTCGCCGTAGACGCGCTTGTAGCTGGTGGAGGCGAAGCCCTTTTCGGCCGAGCCGAGGATGGTCTGGCTGCGCGACGGGCCGGCCCCCTGGGTGCCTTGCACGCGCGTCTCGTGATGCTCGGCGCTCATGCGCGTGGCGTCGCCCATGAGGTTCGGATCGTGCTGGTTGCCGATGCCGTCGCCGTTGCTGCCGGGCAGCTCCTGGCCGTTGCCGTTGGGCCCCTTCTGATCGCCGTTGGGCCCCATCGGTAGCGGCAGGAGCAGGCGCGTGTCGCTGTCCTTGCCGTCGCCGCCGAGGAGGAACGTGCTCGGCTCCTTGCCGCCGGCGCGCTGGTCGAACTCGCGCAGCTGCTCGCCCTTGCCGCCGCCCTTGCCGCGGCCGCCCTTTTGCCCCTTGCCGTCGCGCTGCGCCAGCCCCTGCTTGCCCTCTTTCGATGACGACCGGCCGCCGCGCCTGAGGACCTCCTTGATCTCCGCGATCTGCATCGACGCGCGCGACTGGCTCGACAGCTTCGAGATCTCCTGCTCCATCGACCGCATCGACTGCGCGAGCTGTTGCAGCTCCTCGGGCGACAGCTTCTGCCGCAGCTGCTCGGCCGCCTTCTGCAGCTCGCGCGACAGGCGCTGCAGCTGCCGCTGCTGCTCTGCGCGCTGCTGCCGCTCGCGCTCGAGGCGCTGCAGCTCGCGCTGATTGCGCTGCAGCCGGCGCTGCAGCTCCTGATCGTTCGGGTTCTGCGCCAGCTGCTTTCTCAGCTGCCGCTCCTCGTCGCGCAGCCGCTTCTCCTCGGCGGCGCGGGCCTGCTCCTGTTGGTCCTCGGCGGTCTTGAGCGCCGCCTGCGCCAGCGCGCGCGCTGCCTCCTCGCGCTGCTTTTGGTCCCACTTCTTGTCGATCTTCTCCGCCTGGGCGGCCAGCTTCTCCAGCTCCTTGCGGGCGGCGGCGAGATCCTCGTCCTTGAGCGCGGTGCCGGCCTGCTTGAGCAGCTTCGACTTGCTCATCTCGGTGCCGGCCTTGCGCAGCTTGTCCTTCAGGTACTCGAGCTCGCCGTCGTCGGCGCGGAGGTACTTGTTCTCCAGCTCCGCCAGCTTGTCGAACGCCTGCTTGCGCGTCAGCTCCTCGGCGTCGATCTGCGACAACAGGCGATTGAGCTCGTCGGCCAGGGCCTGGGCATCGGCGTCGCCGGACTGCTTGGCGTCGGCGGCGAGCGCGCGCGCCGCCTGCAGCTCGGGATCGAGCAGGCTGCGGTCGACGACCAGGTGCGGCGGCCGCGCCGGCGCCGCCGGCGGCACGTGCGCGCACGACGGAAACTGCAGCAGCGCCACCAGCCCGCTCATGCCGAGGAGGATCGCCGCCGGCGCCAGCGCTTCCGGCCGCGCGAACGGAGCCGCGCGCCGGGCGTCTACCTTGCCGGCGGCCGCTTCGGCGTCGGCCACCGCCGCCTCCATGAACGGCGTCGGCGCCGGCTCGGTGGCGAACGTGAGCGCCGAGCGCAGGCGATCGTGCAGCCCGTGCGATTGATCGATCTGTAGCGCGGCGCGATCGAGCGGAATGCGCGCCACCGCCCGGGCGATTACGCCCGCGAGCACCAGGCCGCCCGCGGTCAGCCCGACGGCGAGAAGGCCGCGGCCGCCGTAGAGGTGCAGCCGCCACAGGTACACGGCGACCAGCAGCAGCGCCGCGGCGACCACCGCCGCCAGCGCGCCACCCTCGAGCGCCGCCTGCAAGCGCAGGCGCCGCCGCACGCGGACCAGGGGGCGATAAAGGCGCACGACATTAATATGGCCGCTCAGCCCGAGAACTTCCACCCGCGCACGAGAATCGTCGGGCAGACGAACCAGCACTCGCTCAGGCCCCCGGCGATGAGCGCGCGGGCGCGGGAAATCGAGCCGCGACCCTCGATGCGCCGGCCGGCTTCGAAGAACGACTCGGTCCAGCGCTGGTTGGCGACCGGTCCGGCGAGCTTGCCGCCCTCGATGCGCCACAGCCCGTCGCGGGTCATGCCGGTCATCAGCGCGCGGCGGGTGTCGATGAGGCCGTTGACGTAGTGGAAGCGCGAGACGTAAAGGCCGCGATCGACGCGCGCCACCAGCTCGTCGACGGTGGCGTCGCCGCCGGCGAGCATGAGGTGCTGCGGCACCGGGCCGCCGTCGAACAGCTCGTCGCCGATGGGCGGCGCGTGGCCGGTCGATTGGGTGTGGGCGAGCGCGGCGCTGGTACAATCGTGGACCACCGCTTTGGCGACGCCGCCCTCGAGCAGCGTGACGCGGCGGCGCGGCGTGCCCTCGGCATCGAAGGGCGCCGTCGGCGTGCCGTCTTCGCCGGCCAGCGCGTCGTCGTAGATGGTGAGCGCCGGTCCAGTGAGCGCCTCCCCGATCCGGCCGGCCAGGGCCGAGGAGCCGTCCTCGACGGCGCGCGCGCCGAAGGCGGTCAGCGCCAGCCACTCGAGCAGCTCGGCGACGGCGTGCGGCTCGAGGACCACGTCGTACTCGCCGGGGGCCAGCGGCGCCGGATCGCGGCTGCGCGCCGCCCGACCCACGACGTCGGCTACGAGCGCGTCGTGATCGGCGGCGACGAGCGACCAGGCGCGCCCGTCGCACGAGCGGCGCCCGGAGGCGGCGCCGTCGGCGGCGATGAGATCGAAGCGCGCGCGGGTGTAGCGGTGCAGCCGGCGCGCCCCCGCCGAGGTGACGACAGCGAGGGTGGTGCCACCGGCGGCGCACAGGCCGGCCGCCGTCAGCTGCGCGCGCGCGCAGGCGGCGAACGCGGGCGCGATCAGCTGCGCGCGCGCTGGGGCGTCGACCGCGGCGGTCTCGGCGTCGTAGCCGCCGGCGTGCGGCGGCAACGGCGTCTTGCCGTCGTCGAAGCCGCCGAAGTCGCTTTCGGGCATCGCCGCAGCCAGCTCGCGCGCGAGCGCCAGGGCGCGGTCGAGCTCGGCGTCGTCGACGGCGTTGACCCGCGCGGCGCCGATGCGCCGGCCGACGGCGACGCGCGCTTGCACCACCTGATCGACGACGTCGCCGGTCTGCGTGACGCGCGATCCGGCGAAGCGGGTGGTGCCGAGGTGGGAGGCGTGCAGCGACAACTCGGCGTCACCCCCTGCGCGCTCGAGGGCCAGAATCAATCGATTGATTAATTCGTCGTCAGCCTCCAGGCCGGTGCTCATTCGCTGCCCACCTTGATGCCGCGAAAGCGCGCCGGCGGGCAGCCGTGGCCGACGGCCATGAGCTGCATCGGATCCCCCTTGCCGCACGACAACAGGCCCCACATGGCGAACGCCGCCGGCCCGCCGACGGCATCGCACGCGCTCCAGAAGCGCGGCGTCATGCCGCCGTAGAGCGGGTTCTTCAGGATGCGGGCGCGCTTGCCGCGCTTGATCTCCCACGCGATCTCGCAGCCGAACTGGAAGTTCAGCCGGAGGTCGTCGATCGACCAGCTCTTGTTGTTGCCCATGAGCACCCCGTCCCCGGTGTCGGCGATGAGCTCCTCCAGCGACGGGCCGCGCGGATCGGGCTCGAGCGAGACGTTGATCATGCGGATGATGGGGAAGCGGTTCCACGCCTCGGCGCGCAGGCAGCCGCCCGAGCGCCCGACGCCGAGCCGCGCCGCCGTCTCCCGCGACGTCAGGTAGCCGACGAACTGGCCGCGCGCCACCAGCGGCGTCTTGCGCGCCGGCACGCCCTCGTCGTCCCAGCCGAAGCTGCCGAGCGCGCCGGGCGTGGTGGCATCGGCGGTCAGGTTCACGTGCTGCGACCCGTAGCGGAAGCGGCCCAGCCGATCGGGCGTCAGGAAGGATGCGCCGGCGAGCGAGACCTCGTCACCGAACGCGCGATCGCTCTCCGTCGGGTGGCCGCACGATTCGTGGATCTGCAGCGCGAGCTGCGGCGTGTCGAGGATGACGGTGGTGTCGCCGGTGGGGCAGGGCGGCGCGGTCAACAGCGCCACGCGCCTCGTCGGCGATGCGCGCCGCCTGGCCGGCCAGGTCGAAGCGCTCGATCACCTCCCAGCCGCCGGCTGCCACGCCGCCGTCGAGCTCCATCGGGTAGCTGCGGTGCGCGACCTCGTCGCCGTCGCCGACGACGATCTTGCAGCCGCTGCCCGCGTGCACCAGCAGCTGCTCGACGCTGGTGCCGTCGCTGGTGGCGAGCAGCTTGTCCTGGCGACGCGCGCCCACGTGAGCGCTGGCGGAGCGCGCGTGCGCGCCGGCGGCGGTGCGCAGCCCGTCGGTGACGCTGAACAGCAGCGCCAGCTTGTCGGCGAGCGGCACGGCGAAGAAGTCGCGCTCGACCGTGGTGGCGAAGCGGCCGCGCTGCGGCTCCTCGTCGGCCAGCGTGACGCGCGGGCCACCGAGCGACGCCGCGGCGCGGGCGGTGGCGAGCGCCGCCTCGGCGGCGGCGTCGAGCGCGGCGGCGTTGTCGCGCTCGCCGGCGCGCGCGCCGAAGCCCCAGGCGCCGTCCAGCAGCACGCGCACGCCGAACCCCGACGAGGCGGCGCGGAAGTGGCGCTCGACGCGCCCGTCGCGCACCGCCAGCGTCTCGCGCTCGTCGCGCACGTGGCGCGCGTCGGCGAAGGTGGCGCCGCGACGGCGCAGGCGCGCGACGACGTCGTCGAGGAGGCCCACGGCGCCAGGGTAGCAGACGAGCGGAGCGCTGTGTTACGCTAGACACGCCTCGGAGGCTCTATGTTTGGCTTGAGAATCACCGCCTGCCTGATGCTCTTGGCGGCGGGCTGCGGCAACGCGGAATCCCCGTCGGTGGACGTACAACAGAGCGCCCTCGCCAGCTGCAATGATTCCAACGACTGCAGCATCCCCGGGGGCAGCGGCGTTTGCGTCGGCGTGCAGTGCAACAACCACGCGTGCGAGTACATCACCGATCCCGCCCTGTGCGCGATGGGTTGCACCGTGGCCGCGACCGACTGCCAGGTGTTCGGCGATTGCAACTTCGTCCCCTGCAATCCCGCCGACGCCACGCACCCGAGCCCGTGGTGCGACTTCGACGACTACACGACCTCCGCCGGCTGTCAGTGCAAGGTGGCCGGCGATTGCACGCCGAACTCCTGCCAGCAAAACCCGAGCTGCCAGGGCGGAACGTGCACCTACACGGCCAAGCCGCCCATCGCCGCGCCCTGCTGCAACGTCACCGCCGACTGCGGCGGCACCGCGACCTGCACGAGCAACATCTGCGGCTGCAGCGGCGGCCACAAGTTCTGCGCCGGCGCCTCGACCGGCGGCGGCCGCTGTGTGCCGACGGCCGGCTGCTGCTTGCCGACCGACTGCACGGCCGGCAATAGCTGCCAGGCGCGTACCTGCTCGGGCGCGGGCGCGTGCGGCTATCAGTCCAACGGCAACCCCGGCTGCTGCAACGACGCCACCGCCGACTGCGGCGGCACCGCCACCTGCACCAACAACACCTGCAGCTGCGGCGTGGGCGAGAAGTTCTGCCCCGGCCCCTCGCCCGGCAACGGCAGCTGCATCCCCACTGCGGGCTGCTGCGGCGACAGCGACTGCGCCGCGCGCGCCAACGCGACCGCGACGTGCACCAGCAACGCCTGCGTCTACACCTGCAACTCCGGCTTCCACGACTGCAGCGGCGTCTGCCAGGACGACACCAGCGTCGCCAGCTGCGGCGCGATGTGCACCAGCTGCCCGGCGGGCACCAACGCCTGCCAGGCGCCGGCGTGCAGCTCCGGCGCCTGTGGCTTCGTCGCTGCCGGCGCGTCGCCCTGCTGCAACCTCCCGGGCGACTGCGCGCCGGCCAATGCGTGCCAGACCGCGACCGCGTGCACCAACAACGAGTGCGTCTTCGGCTCCACCGGCGCCGCCGGCTGCTGCAACGTCGCCAACGACTGCGAGACCCCGGGCGACCCCTGCTTGCGCGCCGTCTGCGTCGCCAACCAGTGCGCCACCGCTCCCGCTTGCAGCGACGACGGCGGCACGCCCGGCCCCACCGACATGGCCGCGACGGCAGATTCGGCGGCCGCCCCCGATCTGTCGGCCTCGCTGTCGCTCTCGGGCGGCGGCGGCTGCGCCTTCGTCGGCACGCACGCCCCGCCCCGCGCGCTCTTGCTGGTCGCGCTCCTGCTGGTCGCCATCGCGCTGCGCCGCCGCGCCGCATGAGGCGCCACGCCTTCGTTCTCGCGGCGATCGTCGTCGCGCACGCCGCCGGCGCGCGCGCGCAGTCGCGCTCGACCGCGTTCGACGCCCAGGGCTTCCACCCCGCGCTCACCTCGCAGGGCTACTACGGCGTCGACGGCGCCTTCGTGGCGCCGCACCTCGGCTTCTCCGCCGGGTTGTGGCTCAGCTACGGCCACGATCCGCTGGTGCTTCGCCGCGGCAGCGCGCTCGCCGGCGAAGTGATCGTGCGGCAGCTCGGCATGGACCTCGTCGGCAGCTTCGCCCTGCTCGATCGCCTCGAGATCGGCGTCGACCTGCCGTTCGTCCCCTATCAGCTCAACGACACCAGCGCCGTGGCGCTCCCGAATCTCGCCGCGGCCGGCGTCGGCGATCTCGCCGCGGAGGTCAAGGGCCTTATCTGGGCGCCGCATTGGGGTCGGCAGCGGTTCGGCCTCTCGGGCGTGATCGGCGCGTCGTTCCCCACGGGAGACTCCGACAGCTTCATGGGCGAGGGTGGGGTCGTCGGACGCTTCCGCCTGGTCGGTGAGTGGCAGTCGCGCCACGTGCAGGCGGCGCTCAACGCCGGCTTCATCGTGCGCGGCGGGCGCGACTTCGCCGATCTGCACGTGGGCTCGCAGTTCCAATACGGCGCCGCCCTGGCGACGCCGCTGCCGCGCGGCTTCGCCATCGTCGGCGAGGTGCGCGGGCTTTTGGGCGTCGAGTTCCCCAAGGGCCTTTCGCTCACCTCGGCGGAGGCGCCGGCCGAGCTCGCCGCCGGCCTGCGCTGGCGCGCGCGTTTCGGCCTGGAGGTCGACGCCGCCGTCGGTGTCGGCCTGTCGCGCGGCTACGGCACGCCCGATCGCGCGCGCGCCATCTTCGGCCTCAAGTACACGACGCCGATGCGGCACCACGCCGCGCCGCCGCCGCCGCCGGTCGTCGTGCCGCCGCCGGTGAGCCCACCGGTCGCGCCGCCGCCGCCGCCGCCCGACGCCGACGAAGACGGCGTGCCCGACGACGTCGATCAATGCCCGGCCGAGCGCGGCACCAGGGCGTACCACGGCTGCCCGCCACCCGATCGCGATCGCGACGGCATCCCCGACGCCGACGATCGCTGCCCCGACCGGGCGGGCGTGCCGGAGAACCAGGGCTGCCCCGACTTCGACTCCGACGGCGACGGCTACGTCGATCGCCTCGACAAGTGCCCGTTCGAGCCCGAGACCTGGAACGGCGTCAACGACGACGACGGCTGCCCCGATCAGCCGGCGGCGCTCGCCGCGCTCGTCGGCGGTCATATCGTCATCTTCGAGCCGGTGCTGTTCGAGCGCGACGGCAGCGTCGTCGACAAGCGCTCGTTCAAGCTGCTCGGCATCGTCGCCCACATCCTGAACCTGCACAGCGAGATCTTGAAGATGCGCGTCGAGGGGCACATGGACAACAAGATGCCGCCCTACGAGGGGCTCGAGCTGTCGCGCGCGCGCGCGGCGGCGGTGCGGCGCTGGCTCATCGACAACGGCCACGTCGACGGCAAGCGCCTCACGGCCGAGGGCTTCGGCGCCGACCGTCCGATCGCCGACAACCGCGACTTCATCGGACGCGCCAAGAACCGCCGCATCGAGTTCGTGACCATGCAGAAGCTGGAAACGGGGCCCTAGCACATGTCGCCGCGCGCTCCCTCGCTGTCGTCGAGCGCGCAGGCGCTGCGCGAGAGCATCTTCTCGCGCCTGCAGGGGCGCCTCGCCAAGCACGGCAGCGACGGCGTGCCGCTCCATCTCGGCGACACCTACGTCGAGCCGCCGCCAGTGGTGCGCGCGCCGCTGGCGGCGTCGCCCGCCGACTGGCGCTACGGGGCGCCCGCCGGCGAGGCACCGCTGCTCGCCGCGCTGACCCAAAAGCTGCGCGCGCAGAACGGCCTCGAGTGGGCGACGGCCGCGCACCTGCAGGTCACCGTCGGGGCCACGGGAGCGCTGGCGGCCGCCATGCGCGCCCTCGTCGATCCCGGAGACGAGGTCATCTGCCCGACGCCGCACTGGCCGCTCATCCGTGGCATCGTCACCAACGCCGGCGGCCTCGTCGTCGAGGCGCCGCTGTCCCAGGCGCTCTACGCCGATGCGCGCGCCGACGCCGCCGCCATCCTGGCGCCGCACGTCACGGCGCGCACCGCGGCGCTCTACGTCACCACGCCCAACAACCCCGACGGCAAGCAGCTCGGGCGCCGCCACCTCGAGCAGCTGGCGGAGCTGGCGCGCCGCCACGATCTATGGGTCCTCGCCGACGAGGTCTACGAGGACCTCGCGTGGGCCGAGCCGCACCTGTCGATCGCCTCGCTGCCGGGCATGGCCGAGCGCACGCTGACCGTCTTCTCGCTGTCCAAGAGCTACGCGATCGCGGGCCATCGGCTCGGCTACGTCGTCGGCGCGGAGGCGCCGATGCACGCGCTGCGCAAGATCGCGAACCACACCGTTTACAACGTGCCGTCGCTGCTGCAACACGCGGCGCTGGCGCTCGTGACCTCGCCGGCGTCGCGCACGTGGCTCGACCAGACCAGGGCGCTCTACCGCCAGGCGCGCGACGAAGCGAGCGCTCTATTGTCCGCCCCGCACTTCGTCCCCGACGGCGCGACCTACCTGTTCGCCGATCTGTCGCAGCACGCGGCGGCAGGCTCGCTCTGGCCGCTCGTCGAGCGCCTGCTCGATGCCGGTGTGTCGATCGCCCCCGGCGAGCAGTTCGGCCGCGACTTCGCCCGTCACGCGCGCATCTGTTTTACCGCCGTGCGGCCTGAGCGCCTGCGGGTTGGGCTCGCTCGCCTGGCGAGCGTGCTCTCGCCGACTTGAAGTTTCCGCTGGCAGCGAGCGGCCACCCCGTCAAACTCTGACGATGCGTTCCATCGCCCCCCTGCTATTCGTCGCCGCCGTCGCTGCTCCGCTGTCGGCGCAGGCCGAGGCGGGCCCGGTCGCCGCCGTACGCGGCTACTTCCGGGCGCTCGACCGCCAGGACTTCGTCGCCGCCCTCGCGCTCACCGATGGCGCCGCGCAGACGCGGACGTCGCAGATGGTCGACACGCTCAAGTCGGAGGCAGCCGCCCACCACGCGCGCGTGGAGGTCAGGGTGACCACGCTCGACGTTCGCACGCGCGGAGAGCCCGACGAGCGCGGAGTCCCGGTGTCGGTCGCGTTCCAGATCGACGTCGTCGGCCACAAGTGGTGCTTCAGCAAGGTGGCCCGCAAGCTCGCCGGGGTAGCGCGCTTCTACGTCGACACCGCCCACGCCGGCCGCATCACCGCCATCGAAGGGCGCCTCGTCGAGTAGCCCCGCCCCCCGAGCGCTCACTGCTTGGTGAAGGTGTCGTCCTCGGCGAACGTGCCGCCGTAGGGCACGCTGTTGACGGTCGCGGTGACGGTGCCGGTTTCGTGCGAGGTGATCGTCGTGCCCGCCAGCGTGAGGGTGGCGCTGGTGCTGGTAGCCTCGTTGGGGTCGGTCGTCAGGCCCGGGCCGATGCAGCTCTGCATCGCGGGCGAGGTGACGGCGCTGGTCGGGCTTTGCAGATCGAGGGTGATCGGTGGGCAGGTGGTCCCCTGGCCGTTGCTCGAGGTGATCGTCAGGACGAGGGCGTGCGCGGTGCCGCTCGCGATCGTGGCGGTGCCGCTCTTCGAGTAGGGGGCCGCTGGATGGCCCGTCGGCTGCGTGACGGTCAGCGTGCCGCTGCCGGTGAAGGACCAGTTGCCGAGCCAGGCGCTGACGTCGCTGCCGCCGCCGCCACCACCGCCGCCGCTCCCGCCGCCCCCGGCCCCCGGATCCGCCGCCCCCGCCCAGATCGCCGCCCCCGCCAGGCCCGCTCGAGCCTCCACACCCGGCGAGCATCAGCGCGATGACGACAAAGCGCATGCAGAATCCCCCTTCCGCCGCATTTTATCCCGCGCGCGCGCCAGGCGTCGCAAGCCTCCTCGCCGCGTCGGCGAGCGGGCTCCCGCCGCTTGCGCGGTGTGCGCGCAGTGATCAGGTTGTCTGCGATGTACCCCGCACGTTGGTGGCACCTCGAGCAAAGCGGCAAGCTCCTGTGCACGCTCTGTCCGCGCTATTGCCGGCTCGGCGACGGCCAGGCCGGCTTCTGCTTCATCCGCAAGAACGAGGGTGGAAAGCTGGTCTCCCTCGGGTACGGCCGCACCACCGGATTCGCCGCCGACCCCATCGAGAAGAAGCCGCTCAACCACTTCCTGCCCGGCACCTCGATCCTGAGCTTCGGCACCGCCGGCTGCAACCTCGGCTGCAAGTTCTGCCAGAACTGGGACATGTCCAAGGCGCGCCTGGACGACCTCGCGTCGGCGCCGGTGTCGCCGGCGCAAGTGATCGATCTCGCCGTCGCCCAGGGCTGCCCGTCGGTGGCGATGACCTACAACGATCCGGTCATCTGGGCCGAGTTCGCCGTCGACATCGCCAAGGAGGCGCGCGCGCGCGGCGTCCGCTCGGTGCTGGTGACCGCCGGCTACGTCACCGCCGAGGCGCGCCCCGAGCTCTACCAGAACATCGACGCCGTCAACGTCGACCTGAAGGCCTTCACCGAGGACTTCTACCACAAGGTCACCTTCAGCCACCTCGATCCGGTGCTCGATACGCTGCGCTGGATCAAGCGCGAAACCAACGTGTGGCTCGAGATCACCAACCTCATGATCCCCGGGCTCAACGACGCCGAGAGCGAGACGCAAAAGCTCGCCGAATGGATCGGCGCCGAGCTCGGCGCCGAGGTGCCGCTGCACTTCACCGCGTTCCACCCCGACTTCAAGATGCGCGACATCCCGCCCACGCCGCCCTCGACGCTGACGCGGGCGCGGCAGCTAGCGCAACAGGTGGGCCTCAAGTACGTGTACACCGGCAACGTGCACGATCGCAGCGGCGGGACCACCTGGTGCCCGGCGTGCGCGGCGGCGGTGATCGAGCGCGACTGGTACGCGATCGATCCCGTGGGCCTCGCCATCGACGCCGGCGGCGCCGGATCGTGCCGCGCCTGTGGCGCGCGCATCGCAGGCCGCTTCGACCTGCCGGTGCGCGCCTCGGCGGGCCGTCGCCGCGGTCTCGGCCTCGTCTACGGCGACTGACGGCTACTGCGCGAAGTCGAGGCGCTTGCGCGTCGTCTGGTTGGGCAGGATCATGATCGGCAGGGTGCGGTTGATCTTGAACTCGGGGTTCGACAGCACCACGGTGTGCTTGCCCGCCGGCAGCTTCATGTTGATCGGCGTGGGCCCCTTGTCGGCGCCGTCTACCTTGACGTTGCACCACGGGCTCGACGCCAACAGCAGTGTGCCTTCGCCCTCGAGCTTGACCGGCGCCGCCGGCTCCCGCTTGGCGTCGGGCGACTGAATCGCCGCCAGCGGCGCCGGCCGCGGCGTCGTCGCGGTGCCGGAGGGCGTGCCCGTCCCCGTGGCGGCGTGCCGGGTCCGGTGCAGCCGGTGCGCCGCTTTCGGCGTCGGCGCGGGCTCTTCGGCCTTCACCTCCGGCGGCGTCGGCGGCTCCAGGGGCGACGCCTGCGGCACGATCGGCGCCGCCACCGGGCTCGTCGCCGGCGGCGGCGTCGCGGCCACCACCGGCGCCGCCGGCTTGTGCGTCGAGCGCACCACCAGCACCACGCCCACCGTCGCCACCATCAGCGCCCCGCCGATCACCGCCCATGGCGTCCGGCGGCGCAGCGGCGGCACCACCAGCGAATCCTCTTCGGGCGCGCGCAGCGCGCGCGTCACCGCGTCGAGCGACGCCTCCGGCAGGTCGTGCACGCCCGACGCGGCACGCTCGATTCGCTGCCGGAACGCCGCGCGCTCCTGCGCGATGCGCTCCGCCTCACGCGCCTGCGTCTCGCCGATCTCCTCCAGGTCGTCATCGGCGAGCGCGTTCTCCGGCGGCAGCGGCAGCTTCTCCAGGTGCTCGCCGAGCGTGACGCCCTTGGCCTGGGCCTCGCGCCACGCTTCGATCTTCTGCCCGAACGTCTCCTCCATGAAGCCGGTCAGCGCGATGGGGGAGACGTGCAGCCGATCGGCGCGCACCATCGCCTCTAGATCGGCCTGGATGTCGCGCGCCGTCTGATAGCGCTTCTCCTTCTCCTTCTCGAGCGCCCGCATCACGATCTCTTCCAGCGCCGGCGGATACTCCGCATCGAGCTCGCGCGGCCGTGTGACCGTGCCCTCGACGATCTGCTTGAGCACCTCGAAGTCGCTCTTGCCCTGATAGAGGCGCTTTCCGAGCGTGAGCTCGTACAGCATGATGCCGAGCGAGAAGATGTCGCTGCGCCGATCGAGCGGCTCGCCGCGACACTGCTCGGGCGACATGTACGGCACCTTGCCCTTGAGCGTGCCGAAGCGCGTCTCGCCGAAGCGGTTCGACGCCTTGGCGATGCCGAAGTCGAGCAGCTTCACCGCGCCGTCGTAGGTGACGATGATGTTCTGCGGCGAGACGTCGCGGTGCACGATCTCGAGCGGCTTGCCGTCGAAGCCGACCTTCTCGTGCGCGTAGTGCAGCCCCGACGCCACGCCGATGACGATGTTGAGCGCGTGCTCGAGCGGCAGCTTCTTGTCCTGCCGGTGCAGCGTCCGCGACAGCGAGCGCACGTCCTCGCCGTGCAGGTACTCCATGGCGATGAAGTAGTTCCCGTCGACGACGCCG
Source organism: uncultured delta proteobacterium (assembly GCA_963816965.1). Classification (GTDB taxonomy): domain Bacteria; phylum Myxococcota_A; class Polyangia; order Palsa-1104; family Palsa-1104; genus JAQBQH01. The sequence goes on along the minus strand of CAWFMP010000003.1, from coordinate 293,202 downwards.
ACGTCGTACATCTGCACGACGTTGGGGTGCTGCAGCGTGGCGGCGATGCGCGCCTCGTCGAGGAACATCTCGACGAAGTCGGTCTTGGTGGCGAGCTGCGGCAGGATCCGCTTGATCACCACCATCTTCTGGAAGCCGGGCAGCCCCGACACGCGCGCGAGGAAGATCTCGGCCATGCCGCCCGTCGCCAGGCGCTTGATGATCTCGTACTTACCAAGATGACTGCCGACGCCCACGTCAGGGGGCGCGAGCGGTTCCTTCAGCGCGGGTGGGCGCGGCGGACCTGCCACAGCAGCTTCAGCGTACGCGCCAGAAAATGGCGGGTCAAGCGATCCCGCGAGTCAGTTCCAGGTGGGATCGCTCTCGAGCGGGCACAGAGAGGCGTTGTTGCCGGTGCTGCTGCAGGTGCCGCTGGGCGAATGCGCGGCGTCGTTCTGGTAGACGTGGCCGGCGACGTTGCTGCCGCCCTTGGTCGTGTCGTTGCTGTAGCACCAGACCACGCAACGGCTCGCCACGACCTTCCACACGCAGTTGGCGTTGCCGCACTGGGCGGAGGTCTGCGGAGTGCCGGGCGCGGCGGCCATCGCCTCGTTGGCCATCTGCGACGTGTAGGTCGCTGCGTTGTCAGGTACGCCCAGCGCGTGGCAGTCGGCGTAGGTCTGGCCCAGGCCCCAGCCGGCCGCTTGCGAGCCGATGCCGTTGGAGTGCGCCGAGGATCCGGTGCTCGGTGGGGCGCACATGTTGGGCGGTGTGGGCATGGTCATCGAGCAGCACGCCGTCGCGACGCAGGAGGTGAGGTTCGACTCGCAGCCGTCGTCGGCAGTGTACGGCGCCGTGTTGCCCGCGGCAGGCTGGCTACAGTTGCCGTAGCCGCTGTTGCAGGTCGAGTCGCACAGGCCGGCCGTGCAGTGCGCGGCGGCCACGTTGGTGGCGCTGCAGGCGCGGCCGCAGGCGCCGCAGTTTGCCGGATCGTCGGTGATGTTGGTTTCGCAGCCGTCGACGTCCGAATTGGCGGTGTTGCAGTCGGCCCAGCCGCTTCTGCACGATGTGTACACGCAGGTGCCGTTGGTACAGGTGGCGCCGACACTGTTGGTCTGGTCGCAGGCGTTGCCGCAGCCGCCGCAGTTGTTGACGTTGGAGATGCTGGGGTCGCAGCCGCCGTTCGTGGCCATGTCGGCATCGCCAGCAGGAGCGCCGCCGCCGTCGGGCGCGGGACTGATCGTGAGGTCGAAGCAGATCTGCTCGCCTGCGGTCAGGGTGCTCTCGGTGCAGCCGACGCCGAGGGTCTGCACGCCGTCGGCGTCGGCGAAGGTGCTGAGCACGAGCGCGTGTGGGCCGGGCGGCACGTCGAGGGAGATGGCCTGCCCCTGGGCGTAGCTGCGCGACAGGATCGGCGCGCCCGCGCCCGCGGCGAGCATGCCGTCGACGCAGTGGCCGCTCGGGCCGTAGACGTCGAGGCGCACCATGGCCGCGTCGGCGACGAGCGGGCTCTGAGCGTTGCCACCCATGCAGGCCCGCTTGGTGACGCCGGGACCGCAGCTACTCGCTGCCGCAGCCAAGATGGCCGCTACCATGAAGTTACGTGCGAACACGACTATGACGAGATGAACGTACCATGATATTGTGGGTTCAAGCAATGGCCCGTCTTCGCGCCGTTCTCATCCCCTGGCTGGCCGTCCTCCTGGTCGCGGTGGCGCCCCGGACGGCGCGCGCTGGCATCGACAGCGATCTCGTCAAGCAAGGCATCGCCGCCTACAACGACCTCGAGTACTTGCGCGCGGTCGACCTGCTGCACAAGGCGCTGCAGGAGACGCTGACGCGCGACGAGAAGATCGTGACCTTTCAGACGCTCGCCTTCGCCCACGTCGCGCTGGGCAAGAACGACGACGCCGTCGGCGACTTCGAGGAGCTGCTGCGCATCGACGGCAGCTTCGAGCTCGACCGCACCATCTCGCCGCGAGTGCGCGCGGTCTTCGAAGAGGCGCGCGGGCGCGTCGCCACCGAGGGCGTCGGTAGCGCGGCCAACGGGCTGGCCGAGCTGCACCCGACGGTGACGCCGCTGAAGATCAAGGCGGGCCAGGCCGTCACCATCGCCGACGCCTATCCGGGCGGGATGGCGTCGAGCGTCGAGCTCTTCTATCGTACGCGCGGCAAGAACGTCTTCGCCAAGCTCAAGGCGCCCGTCGGCGCCGGCGGTCACTTCAGCCTGGTCGTGCCCGGCATGCAGGTCGCGGCACCGGCGCTCGAGTACTACCTCGTCGTGCTCGACGACAGCGGGGCCTCCGTGGCGCTGGCCGGCACGCTCGGCCAGCCGCTCGCGGTCTACGTGCAGGGACGCAAGCCTCCCGTGTACGCCAAGGGTTGGTTCTGGGGCGTCCTCGGCGGCGTCGCCGTCGTCGGCGCCGGCGTCGCCACCGCGGTGGTGCTCTCGACGCGCTCGACCATCAGCTCCTCGACGCCGGCGACCATCTCGATCCAGCCGCATTAGTAGTGCTAGGCTCAATGCCGTTCACTTTGGCCGAGTAGTAGCGGCCCAAGCCGGCCGGTTGACCCGCCGAAAGTGAACGGCATTGGTGCTAGGCTTCGCGCAAAGCCTATGAGCAAGAAATTCGAGACTCCGAAGGGAACGCGCGACTACCTGCCGACGGATATGCGCACGCGCCGCGCCGTCTTCGACCGGCTGCGCCGCTTCTTCGAGCTCTACGGATTCGAGGAGCTCGACACGCCCGCCTTCGAGTATCTGGAGGTGCTGACGCTCAAGTCGGGCCCCGCCGCCGAGAACGAGATCTACTCGTTCGTCGACAAGGGCGAGCGCAAGCTCGGGCTACGCTTCGACCTCACCTCGTCGACGGGGCGCGTGGCCGCCTCGCACGCCGAGATCCCGCGGCCCTTCTACCGCTATCAGATCGGCAAGGTGTGGCGCTACGACCGCCCGCAGGCGGGACGCTACCGCGAGTTCTACCAGGCCGACGCCGACATCATCGGCTCCTACTCGACCGACTGCGAGGTCGATCTCCTGCTGATGGCGACCGAGGTGCTCCAGGGCTTCGACCTGCCGCACTACGAGCTGGTCGTCAACAACCGCAAGATCCTCGAAGCGCAGGTGCGCGTCGCCGGCATTCCGCCGGAGAAGAAGGCCGACGCGCTGCGCGCGCTCGACAAGCTGGTCAAGGTCGGCAAGGACGGCGTGCGCGAAGAGTTCGGCCGCTACGGCCTCACCGCCGAGCAGTTCGAGAAGTTCTACGCGCACCATCGTCGTCGAGACGCTCGACGAGGCGGCGGCGCGCGTGCAGTCCGACGACAAGGGGCGGCAGGGCGTCGAGGAGCTGCGCGAGATCTTCGCCAAGGCCGAGCGCCTCGGCTTCGCCGATCGCCTGAAGTTCGACTGGTCGCTGGTGCGCGGGCTCGACTACTACACCGGGCCCGATCTTCGAGGCCCACGCCGCCGATCGAGGGGGCGATCGGCAACCTTCGCCGGCGGCGGACGCTACGACGATCTGGTCGGGCTCTACGGCGGGCAGGCGCAGGGCGCGGTCGGGCTGTCGTTCGGCGTCGAGCGGCTCATCGGGCTCATCGAAGAGCGCGGTGGTGCCAAGGACGCGCTGACGCCGCCGGTGCTGGTGGCGCCGCTCGACGACGCGCAGTTCGAGGCGGCCGAGCGGCTGGCGCTGGCGCTGCGCCGCGCCGGCGTGGCCACGCGCCTGTTGCCGGCGCTCAAGCGCGACAAGGTCTTCAAGTACTCGACGGCGGCGGGGCTGCCGCAGCTGGTGCTCGTCGGCGCCGACGAGGCGGCGAGCGGGCTCTTCGCGTTGCGCACCCAAGGCGGGCAGGAGCAGCGGCTCGACCAGGCGGGGCTCATCGCCGCGCTCAGTCGATCAGTGATCGCCTCGGTCGCTTGGGCGAGCGCTCCGGTGGTGGGCTCCGGATCGGGGCAGCCGTCGTCGTCGTCGCTGTCGTCGGCTGATCCGGACAGCGGTCGATGACGTCGGGGATGTCGCGGCCATCCTCGTCTTCCTCGGTCTCGATGACGACGGTGCGCGGCGGAATTCCGGTGATTACCGGTGGCGGCGGCGGCGCTGGCGGCGCCGGCGGCGCGGCGTACTTGACCCACGGCGGCACGTCGTCGCGGATGGCCCGCGACGGCGGCGTGTGGTCCGCTTGCGAGTCATCGGCCGAAGCCGCCGGCCTCGTCTCTTCGGGTGCCGGCGGTCTCGCTTCGTGGATGGCGAGCGCCGAAGCGCCCAGGAACATGATGAACGCGGTGACGACCTTGCCCACGCAGCTTGATACGCGCGGGGCGGCGAAACGTTCTACGCCTTGGGCGGCCCGGCGGCGATGCGCTCCTCGGCGATGCGGTCGGTGATCACTTCCGGCTGTACTTTCTCGCGCTTGGACCGCTCGATGATCTCGGCGATGGTGTCGTAGATGGCCATCGTCTTCTTGCGCGCGTTGGCCGCGTTGTAGCCGGCGTACTCCTCGGCGACGTTGATGAGCCCGCCGCCGTTGATCGCGTAGTCGGGCGCGTAGAAGATGCCGCGCGCGAACAGCGCCTTGCCGACCGCGGACGTGCGCAGCTGGTTGTTGGCGGCGCCGGCCACCGCCTGGCACTTGAGCCGCGGCACTACGGACTCGGTGAGCGCGCCGCCGAGCGCGCACGGCGCGACGATGTCGCAGTCGACCTCCAGGATCTGCTCGACGTCGACGACCGCGGCGCCGAGCTCCGCGGCCACCGCCGTGCGGCGGGCGGCATCGACGTCGCAGATGGTCAGGCGGGCGCCGGCCTGCGCCAGCTCGCGCGCCAGGTGGGCGCCGACGTGGCCGACGCCCTGCACCGCGACGTGCAGCCCCTTCAAGTCCGCCTTGCCGAGGACGTGCTGGGCCACGGCCTCGATGCCGCGACGGCAGCCGAGCGCGGTGAACGGCGACGGATCGCCCGAGCCGCCCTTGTCGATCGAGGTGCCGAGCACGTGCTTGGTCGTCTGGCGCACGACGTCCATGTCCGACGTCGAGGTGCCCGAGTCCTCGGTGGTGATGTAGCGCCCGCCGAGGTTGTCGACGAAGCTGCCGAACGCGCGGAAGAGCGCGGCGCGCTTGTCCGCGGGCCACTTGCCGAGATCGGCCGGCGCCATGATGACCGCCTTGCCGCCGCCGTGCGGCAGGCGCGCGATCGCCGCCTTGTACGCCATTCCCTGCGCCAGGCGCGTCACGTCGTCGATGGCGTCCGCTTCGCTGTCGTAGAAGCGGATGCGCGAGCCGCCGATGGCCGGCCCGAGGCGCGTCGAATGGATGCCTACCAGCGCCCGCAGCCCCGAGGCGGCGTCATGACCGAAGTGCAGCTCGCCGTAGCCCAGCTTGGAAAGCGTGTCGAAGATGTCCACTAGAACCTCCTTCAAAGGCGGCGTGGTTATATCGACCGCAGGCCCGGACGGCAACGAAAATGCGTGTGATACGATAGGCTTATGGCGCAACGCGTCAGCGAGCTGGTGGCGGTGGCGCGGTCGGCCGTGGCCGCGTGCGACGGTGGGGCGCTGGTGGCGGAGGCGCTCGGAGGGACGGACTGGAGGGCGACGTGGTCGGTGGTGTGGGCGGTCGGCAAGGCGGCGCGTGCGATGTCGCGCGGCATCGACGGCGCGTTGGTCGTCGACCCGACCTGTGCTGGCCACCCTCTGCCCGACGAACGGTCGGTCGCGTGCGCCGAGCGGCTCCTGTCGGCGGCGCGCGCGCTGCCGGCCGGCGAGCGCGCCCTGCTGCTGCTGTCCGGCGGCGCCTCCGCGCTCGTCGGCGCTCCCGTCGACGGCCTGACGCTGGACGAGCTGCAGGCGGCCACGCAGGCGCTGCTGGACGGTGGGGTGTCGATCCACGAGATCAACGTCGTGCGCCGCCACCTGACCCGGCTCGGCGGCGGCAAGCTCGCGGCGGCCTGCCCGGGCGCGATCGACGTGCTCGCGCTCTCCGACGTCGCGGGCGACGATCCGGCGACCATCGGCTCCGGTCCGGCGTCGCCCGAGCCGGCGACGCGCGCCGCGGCGCTGGCGATCGCGCGCCGCTACGCCCTGCCCGACGCGGTGGTGCGCGCGCTCGAGGCGGGGGGCGACAATCCGCACGCCGACGATCCGCGGCTCGTGCGCGGCAGCTATCGCGTGTTGGCGTCGCCCGAGACGCTGCGTGAGGCCGCCACCCGCGTGCTCGTCGCCGCCGGCCGCCGGGTGCGTCCGTGGCCGGCGCTGGTCGACGGCGACGTCGAGGACTTCGCGGTCGATCTCGGCGCCGCGGCGCGCGCGCTCGGCGGCGGCGAGGCGCTCGTCGCCGTCGGCGAGCCGACGGTGCGGGTGGCCGGCGGTCACGGGCGCCGCGCCGCCGCTGGGCGCGGCGGTCTCGGCGGCCGCGCCGCCGCTGGGCGCGGCGGTCTCGGCGGCCGCGCGCAACACCTCGCGCTCGCGCTGGCCGCGCCGCTGTCATCGACGAGCTGCGCCTTCGTCGCTCTCGGCAGCGACGGTCGCGACGGCCCCACCGAGGCTGCCGGGGCGTTCGTCGATGGGGGCACGCTGTCGCGCCTGGCTGCGCGCGGCATCGACGCCGCCGCCGCGCTCCGGCGCCGCGACTCGCACCGCGCGCTCGCCGCCGTCGCCGCCACCATCCCCCGCTTCGACTCCGGCACCAACCTGACCGATCTCTACATTCTGACCTGTGGCTGAGGTAGTGTTCGCGCGCCGTGTGGACCATCCTGGGCGTCTTGACGTGGACCGAGAAGCGCTTCGCCGAGCGCGGCCTCGCCACGCCGCGCCTCGACGCGCAGCTGCTGCTCGCCGACGTGCTGGCGCGCGATCGCGTCTTCCTCTACACGCACTTCGATCAGCCGCTCGGGCCTGACGAGCTGGCCCGGTTTCGTGCGCTCATCCAGCGCCGCCTCGGTGGCGAGCCGGTGGCGTATCTCGTCGGCAAGAAGGAGTTTCGCTCGCTCGAGCTCGCGGTCGATGCGCGGGTGCTGGTGCCCCGGCCCGACACCGAGACCACCGTCGACGCCGCGCTGGCGCTCTTGCCCGCCGGCGAAGGCGGGCGCGTCGTCGACGTCGGTACCGGGTCGGGCGCGATCGCGCTGGCGCTGAAGAAGGAGCGGCCGGCGCTCGAGGTGCTGGCGGTCGAGCGCTCGCCCGACGCCGCCGCGGTGGCGCGCGCCAACGCCGAGCGGCTCGGCCTGGCCATCGAGGTCGTCGAGGGCGACCTGCTCGCGCCCGTCGCGGCGCGGGCGCCGTTCGGGCTCATCGTCTCCAACCCGCCCTACATCCCGTCGGCCCAGGTGGCGACGCTGGCGCCCGAGGTGCGCAAGGAGCCGATCGCCGCGCTCGACGGCGGCGCCGATGGCCTCGAGGTCATCCGCCGCCTGGTCGCCGCGGCGCCGCCGCTGCTCGTGCCCGGCGGCGCGCTCGTGCTCGAGGTCGGCGCCGGCCAGGCTTCCGCGGTGGCGGCGCTCATCGCCGCCGACGGTCGTTACGACGCCGCGACGATCACCCGGGACCTCGCCGGCATCGAGCGTGTCGTCGCCGCGTCAGTTCGACGCTGACGGCTGATGGCCCGCGCCGGCCGGCTGGCTCTGCTTGAGCCACGCCGCCGCCCGCGGCCGGGTCAGCGCCCCCTGCAGATCGTTGACCATGCGCCGCCCGAGCTCGTCGAAGATCGCGCGCGCTTTGGTCGTGTCACCGGCGCGGGTGAGCGCCAGCGCGTACGCCAGCCGCAGCGTCGGCCGCGCCGCCTGCGCCAGCATCCCCAGCGCCGCCTTGTCGTCGCCGTTGCGGGCCGCGATCCAGCCCTTGAGCGCGGTCGCCTTGGCGCCCGCCCGCGGATCGCCGGCGAGCTTGAGCACCACGCCCATCTCGTCGGCCCGGGCGACCGCTAGCTGCCGCTCGCCGATGGCCGCCAGCACCATCGCGCGCACCCGGATCGCCTCGCTCGACAGCTTGCGCCGCTCCGCCTCGGTCAGCACCGCCGTGTTGTCGGGCGCGTCGAGCGCCTGGCGCGCCTGGCGGAGCGACTGCCCCGCCTCGGAGAGCGCGTCGCGATCGAGCTCCACGCGCGCCAGCTCGACCAGCGCGTCTGCCTGATCGCCCGGCCGCCGGGTCTTCGCCGAAAGATCCGCCTCCGCCGCCAGCGCCCGCTCGCCGTCTCCGAAGCGCCCGTCGAACAGCCACGAGCGCGCCTCACGCATCGCGCCGTCGTGATGGATCTGCGGATCGTCGGTGGCGATGAGCGCGGCGTACGAGCGGCGCGCCTCCTTGCCCTTGCCGCTGAAGAGCAGCGCGTCGCCCAGCACCGCGTGCGCGACGACGAAGCTGGGATCGACCTGCAGCGCCTTCTTCGCCTGCGCCACGGCCTCGTCGGTAGCGCCGCGCCGGAGCGCCATGTGCGCCAGCGAGTCGTAGGCGTTGGCCTCGGTCGGTGCCAGGTCGACGTACTTCTTGAGCGCCGCCTGCGCCTCCTCGGCGCGGCCGCGATCGATCTCCGCCCACGCCAGGAAGTTGTAGGCCGCCGGATACTTCGGATCGAGCTCGACCGCCTTGCTGTAATCGGCGACGGCGCCGTCGAGATCGCCGAGCGCGCTCTGCCGGAACTGCCCCCGCGCCACCAGCGCGCGCGCGTCGCCGGGCAGCGTCCGCACCAGCTCGTCGTAGGTCTTCTTGGCGTCGGCGGTGCGCGCCTGCACCATCGCCCGATAGCCCTCGATGAAGAGCTGCTCGCCGCGGGAGGCGCTCTTGGCCAGCTCGGCGGCGCGCCCGAGCTCCTTGTTGGCGACGTCGGGCGCGTCCGCCTGCGCCAGCAGATAGTGCGTGAACGCGAGGGTGTCCTCCTTGGCCAGCGCCTCGCCGCACTTCTTGCGCGCGACGTCGAGGTGATAGTTGTCGAGCGCGTTGGCGCACGCGGTGACCAGCTGCGCCACCTCGACCGATCGCGTGGCCAGCGTCAGGCGCGCCGGCGCCGGCGGCGGCAGGGGCGCGGCCGGCCGCGGCGGCGGATAGTACGGATACTGCTGCTGCGGCGGCGGATAGTACGGGTATTGCTGCTGCGCCGGCGCCGTCGGTGCCGGCGTCGGGGCGTACGGGTTCTGCGGCTGCTGCGCGAGCGCGGCAGCGGGAGCTGCGACGAGAAGAACGCAGAGCAGCGTCGAACGCATGAGCTACCTCCAGCGACGCTTGCGAGTTTGGACCAGCAGCAACATAAGCGCCACGAGCAAGATCACAGCCCACGGCGTAGACACCGAAGCCCCGCCCAGGTGGCAGCCGCAACCGGGCGTGGCCCGGGTGCCCTCGTCCAGCGGCGTGCCGAAGTTGCCGCTGTTCTGCAGATCGTGATGGTAGGAGGCCCAGTCGATGCGGCCCGACGCCTTGCCATTGGTGTGCCAGGCGTAGAGCCAGCCGTTGCGCGTCACCTGCGCCAGCTCGAGCTTGCCGTCGCCATCGAGGTCGCCCACCGCGGGCGTCGAAAGCGCCCAGCCGCCCGTGTACTTGGGAAAGCCCTTGGGCTCCACGCCGTCCACGTTCCAGGCGTGCAAGAAGTAGCCGGCCGAGGGCGCGAGCACCTCGGGCTTGCCGTCGCCGTCGACGTCGGCGATCGCGGGGTGCGAGAAGAACTCCCAGTCCTCGATCACCCGCGGGAAGCCGTTCTTGTACTTTCCGCTCTTGGCGTCCCAGGCGGCCACGTGATGCTCGAAGTCGTGGCGCGAGCTGCCGGTGGCGAAGGCCAGGACGAAGTCCTGGCCGGCGCCGCCCTCGACGAGATCGGGCGTGCCGTCGTTGTCGAGGTCGCCGACCGACGGCGAGGCGACCACCGTGACCTCGCTGTCGTTCCGCGCGTCCGAGTTGGCGCCGTACTTCGCCTTCTGGTTGACGAGCGGGGGGCCGAACTTCATCCCCTTGGCGTCGAAGACGTGCAGCACCGAGCCGATGCCCGACACCAGCACCTCGGGCACGCCGTCACCGTCGATGTCGGCCATCGCCGGCGCACAGGGCACGCCCTTTCCCACGACGGGCAGGATGTGGTTCGACACCAGGGTCACCGGCCAGCCGGGCAAGAATGCGCCGGTCTTGCCGTCGACCGCATAGAGCCGTCCGTTGTTCGAGTAGTCCTCGTTCGAGCCCACGACGATGTCGGGCGTGCCGTCCTTGTTGAGGTCGCCGACGGCGGGCGAGCCCATGAGGCGCTGCCGCTGCTGCGGGACGCCCGTCGGATCGGCGATCACCACCGGGAAGTGGGCCGCGCGCGAGCCGTCGCCGTGCCAGACGTAGAGCTTGCCGTCCATGCCGGCAGCGACGATCTCCAGCTTCTTGTCGCCGTCGAGATCGACCAGCGCCGGCGACGCGAAGAAGCCGTCCTGCAGCTCGTGGTTCTCGTCGATGGCGATGGGGATGGTGTCGCGATCGAGCTGCACCGGGAATCCGCTGGCGACGCTGCCGTCGGCGTGCCAGGCCCAGACGCTGCCGAACCAGGTGGCCACCACCACCTCCGGCTTGCCGTCGCCATCGATGTCCCCGACGGCGGCGGTGGCGCCGACCGGCGTATGGCGCTCGGGATCGAGGGGGCCCGAGAACGCGGGCGCCTTTTCGTGGTTGCCCAGCGCGGGGTCGAGGAAGGTCAGCGTCTCGGTCTTCACCGGCCAGCCGCCGAGCTCGTTGCCGTCGCCCTTGATGGCGTGGACGCTGCCGCCGGTGTCGGCGAACACGATCTCGCGCTTGCCGTCGCCGAGGAGGTCGGCGATCTTGGGCGAGCCTTCGCCCGAGTTGCCGAGGAACAGCGGGAAGCCGGCGACCAGATCGGGATCCTTGTAGATCGACACCGCGTGGCGTGACTCTCCCTTGACGCCGTCGAGCATCGGGTTCGACGAGTGCAGGACCGCGCGCGCGCGCAAGGTGACGATGTACTTGTTCGCCGGATCGTCGGGCTCGAAGCTCGGATCGGTCGGCGCCGGGACCGGGTTGTTCACCACCAGCGACGAGACGTCCCACGGCTGCTCGATGTCGCCCACCATCGTCGACATCTCGGCGTGGCCGATGGTGCTGTATTTGTCGTCGGTGGGATCGACGCCGGGCGCCCACTCGATCACCCAGTCCATGGTCGTGCCCACCGGCAGCGCGCCGCCGTGCCACCCGAAGTGAACCGTCACGTTCACCGACGGCGTCTTGTCCTGGTAGACGACGTCGAACCAGCCGGGCGAGCGGATGTCGACCTCGGGCGGCAGCCGCCCGGCGAAGATCGCGTCGACGGCGCTGCGCGCGTTGGGCCGCCCGTAGCCGAAGCGGCGCGCGAAGGCCAGGCCGTTCGGCTGCGGCGGCGCCGTCGGAAACTTGGTCGGGTCGGTGGCGTCGGCCGGATCGTAGAAGTTGTCGGCGGTGCCGATGAGCAGCTGCCGCACCTCCTCCGCCGTCAGGTGGCGCACGCCCGCCTGGTCGACGGCGGGCAGGCCCGCCTGCAGCGCCGCCGCGTAGAGCAGCCCGGCCAGGCCGCCGGCGCGCCCCGCCGCCTCCGACGAGCAGCCGATGGCCGGGATCGACAGCATCAGCTGCGCGCCGTAGTTGGTGCAGGTGTTGTAGTTGAAGAAGGTCGTCGCCGAGCCGAGCGTCCCCGAGTCGTAGCGGATGGCGTGCACCGAGATCGCGTGCTGCGAGGTGTTCGGGTAGTTGTGGTGGAACGAGTCGAGGTCGGAGTTGGAGGCGATGATGGTGACGCCGTTGTCGTAGGCGTAGTCCATCGCGTCGCGGGAGAGCTGCGGGTTGTCGAGGCCGCCGCCGCCGGAGATGTTGATGACGCTGGCGCCGATGTCGGTGGCGTAGGTGACCGCCATGGCCCAGGTGTTGAGCTCGGGCACGAAGGCGTCGCCCACGCGCAGCATCATCGCCGTGCAGTTGGGGCAGGTGCCGATGCCGCCGCGCATGTCCTCGGGCTCGGACATGCCGTCCTTGGTCGAGCCGGTGCCGTGGCCGAAGCGCGTGTCGTCGAGCGGGTCGTTGTCGTCGTGGAAGAAGTCCCAGCCGCTGATGTCGTCGACGTAGCCGTTGCCGTCGTCGTCCTTGCCGTCGGAGAACGAGAGGATCAGATCCTCGGGATCGATGACGCCGTTGCCGTTCTTGTCGCTGACGCGCGGGTCGCACGCCGTGGCCGTCGCCGGCAGCATGTGGCCGGTGGTGGTCGTGTAGTCCTCGACGTTGAACTTGCCGTCGCCGTTGACGTCGTACTTGGTGCCGTCGGAGCCGGGGCAGCCCATCGGCGGCGGCAGCTCGCCCTGGTTCAGAAACAGCTGGTTGGTCAGCTCGCCTTCGTTCCAGTCGATGCCCGAGTCGGTGACGGCGACCAGCACGCGCGGATCGCCCTGCGTCTTGGCCCACGCGCGGTCGAGGTGCATGCCGGTGCCGAGCCGGCGCGTGACGTCGTCGACCTGGTTGCGCAGCGTCGAGGGCACGAACGACCAGTAGTTCCACGCGCCGGCGTAGTCGGGATCGTTGGGCCAGTTGGTCGGGTCGCTGTAGTCGACCGCGCTGTCGTCTGCCGGCGGCGGCCACGCGGCATGCGCCAGCGGCATGACGAACAGCGCGATCGCGATCCAGACGAGATGGGCGGCCCGTTTCATGCGCGCGAACATATCCCTCCGCACTGCAAACCGGAAGCATCAGTCGCCGGGAACATCACGGATTTCTTGACGCATCACGTCGGGCGATGGCACCGTCGAGCGTCGTGTCGAACGCCAAATCGGTCTCGGCGGGTCGCGGGCTCGTCTTCATCACCGCCGCCAAGCTGTGGTTCATGGTCGCCGGTTACGTCGTGCAGTTCGCGCTGCCGCGCGCGCTCGGCTCGCCGGCCCGCTACGGCGTGTGGGTCGTCGTGCTCTCGGTCCTGTCGCCGGTGAACAACGTCATGGTGCAGGCGACCATCCAGGGCGTCTCCAAGTTCACGTCGGAGATCGAGGAGCGGCAGGGCGCCGTCATGCGCGCGGCGCTCAAGCTGCAATCCGTGCTCGGCGGCGGCGTGGCGCTGGCGTTCTTCCTCATGGCGCCGCTCATCTCCTGGTTCGAGCACGACACGACGCTCACGCCCTACCTGCAGCTGGCGACGGGGGTGGCGCTCGCCTACGCCTTCTACGCGGTGTTCGTCGGCGCGGCCAACGGGCGCAAGGAGTTCCACAAGCAGGCCGGCCTCGACATGACCTACTCGACGCTGCGCTGCCTGTTGGTCGTCGGCGCCGCGGCGCTGACGCACTCGGTGTTGGCGGCGGTCGGTGGCTTCGTCGGGGCCGCGTTCGTGGTCCTGTTGGTCTCCTTCTTCGTGGTCGGTCTGGGCAAGCCGTCGACGCAGCCGTTCGACGTCAAGGTGCTGGGGCGCTTCTTCTCCGGAGTCGCCTTCTACCTCCTGATCGTGAACCTGCTCATGTTCACCGACGGGCTTCTGCTCAAGCGCGTGGTCACCGAGTGGGCGCAGGGGCGCCACCTGGCCGATCCGGCGGCCTACGCCAACACGCAGGCGGGCTTCTACGGCGCCGTGCAGAACGTGGCGCGCATTCCGTTCCAGCTCATCCTCGCCGTCACCTACGTCATCTTCCCGCTCATCTCGAAGTCGACCTTCGACAACGACGTCGATAAGACGCGTGGCTACGTGCGCAACACCATGCGCTACTCGCTCGTCGCCGCGGCGCTGTTCGCGGCGGTGATCGCGGCCCGCCCCGAGGCCACGATGCGGCTGTTCTACAAGCCCGAGTATTCGGTCGGCTCGCACGCGCTCGGCGCGCTGGTGCTGGGATATGTCTTCTTCTCGTTGTTCAACATCGCCGGCACCATCATCAACGGCTCCGGGCGCACCTGGCCGACGACGGTCATCGGCGTGGTGACGCTGGCGGCGACGGTGGCGGCGGAGTGGATCGGCATTCGCGTCGCCCTCCAGACCGGCCACGATCCGCTCTTCGTGGCCGCGGTGGCCACGGCGGCCACGATGGGGCTGGGCGTCCTTCTGTCGGGGGCGTACCTGTGGCGCACCTTCGGGGCGGCGCTGCCGCCGCTGACGGTGGTGCGCGTGGCGGCGGCCTACGCGGCGGCGCTCGGCGCCGGCTGGGCGTGGAACCGGGCGGGGATCCTGCCCGGCAAGGTGGGCACGCTCGTCTCGTCGTCGGCGATCGGCGTCGTCTTTCTCGTCGTCTGCGTCGTCACCGGCGAGCTGCGCCCGTCGGAGCTCGGCCGGCTGCGCAAGAAGAAGTAGTCAGCGCCAGCGCATCCGCCAGCTGCAGGCCGCGTCGCCACGGTGCAAACAGGCGGTGTGCTCGACCGTCGGCTGCCGGGCGCCCGACAGCTCTAGCGCGGCGTGGAACCAGCCGCTGACGCCGTAGGTGCAGAAGTACATGGGGAAGCGCCGGCCGTCCTGCGTCACCAGCGCCTCGCGGTCGCCGTTCACCACCACGCTCACGCTGCTCTCGCGGATGTACTGGCGGGCGACGATGTTGAGGCGCTTGACGATGAAGCTGGGCGAGCCGACCTTGAACAGCACCTTGTAGATGAGCGGCAGGTCGTGCTTGGCGATGGCGGCGCCGAACTCGGTCATGCGCCCGATCTCGCCGTGCATCGGCCCTTCGATGATGGCGCGATCGATGTCCATCATCACGCCGAACGGATACCAGGCGAAGGCCAGCGGCGCGTCGACGAGGAACTTGCGTGCCGCCTCGGGCACGGCGGCGGTGAGCGTGGCGAGCGCGGCGTCGCCCCAGCGGTCGCGCACGTACCAGGCGCGGCGGCCCGAGCAGGTTGCCCTTGATTTGGTTGTCGCGCATCTCGGCGTCGTGCCGGAGATCGCCGAAGATGGGATCGAGCGCGCCCGCGGACATGCCGCGAGCATATCAGGTCAGACGCCGGCGACGGTACGCAGCCGGGCGCGCTGCTCGGCGGTCAGGCTGAAGTGCAGGTGCTCGAGATCGTCGGCCAGCTCGCCCTTGCCCACGAGAAACTCGAGCGCCGGGCGATCGAATGGCTCGCGACCGATGATGGCGAGCGCCTCGGCCAGCTCGGGCGTGCCCAGCTTGTCCTTCGCCGTGGCCAACACCTCGTCGAACAGCTCGCGCTGCCGCTGGTTGAGCTCGAGCGAGCCGGCGACGTCGACCAGGGGCGCCTTGACCGCGGCGCGGACCTCCTGGTGCCAGCGCTGGTGCCGACGATGCCAGCGGCGGGCGAAGCGGCCGAAGTGGCGCTCGCCGTCGGGCGCGCCGAGATCGATCGGCCCCCCGCCGAAGCGCCCGCACCCGAACCCATGCCGAAAGTGGTGGCGCCGGTGCGCCCGCAACACGATCCGCGAAATCACGAACGCGGCCAGGAGACCCACGAGGACCGGATGACCCATGACGACTTCCTCCTTGCCCCCAAACGTACGTTCGCCGGTTTGTCGGCGCGTGTCGCGTTCGTAAAGTTTTGTAAAAGTTGCTGCCGGGCGCCGCTCCGTTAGGCTGGACCCATGCGCGTGTATGCAGCGGTGCTCCTTCTCGTCGGCCTGACCGGTTGCATCGCCGCCCTCGGCTACTCCACGCTCGATCAGGTGAGCACCGCCGCGCGCGAGTACAACGAAGACGTGCGCTGGGGCCGCTTCGACAAGGCCGCCAAGCATGTGCCGACCGAGGTGCGCCAGCGCTTCATCGACAAGCACTCCAACCTCGAGGACGAGCTGGAGATCGCCGACTTCGAGATGAGCGGCATCGAGGTCGACAAGAAGAAGCAGACGGCGACCGCGCGTATCGACTACACTTGGTCGCTCAAGCGGCGGGGCATCGTCGAGAAGACGACGACCAAGCAGAAGTGGGAGCGCCGCGACACCGAGTGGGTGCTCGCCTCCGAAGAGCGGGTCAAGGGCGCGCCGCTGGTATTCTTCGACGAGCCAGCCCGGGCCGAGAAGTAGACCCGACAAGTAGGCACCACGCGCGCGCGTTAGACGCTCGACGGGCTGGTGTCATCCGCGTATAATTACGCTGGTTTAAATTTGGCCAAAGACTCGCTCGACTTCGTCCAGCGAGGCAAGGTCTCCATCGTCCGCCGGCAGTACGCGGAGGCCGTGAAGATCTGTCGCCTCGGCCTTCTGGGGCAGCCGTCGCTGCTCGAGGGGAGGCTCGTGCTCGGCATGGCGCTGACCGCGCTCGGCCGCTGGGACGAGGTCCTGGCCGAGATGCGCGTCGCGCTGGAGACCGATCCGAACGCCGCGCTCGCGTGGCTGCTCAAGGGCGAGGCGCTCGTCGGCAAGGGCGACTACTTGCAGGCGGAGCAGACGCTCAAGCGGGCCAAGGAGCTCGATCCGTCGAACAGCAAAGCGGACCAGCTGCTGGCCGAGATCGCGACCGCGCGCGCGGCCGGATTCGAAGGGCTGCCGGCGGAGCCGACCGACACCAAGGTCTATCCGGCGCGCGTCACCGGCAACACCGATCCCGACCTCGGCAACGTCGTCCAGCCGATGCCGATGGATCGCGGGCAGCTGGTGCAGGTGCCCGACTCGGACGACATGTCCGTCGAATACGAGGACGACGCCACCGAGGTCGATCCCGATCCGTCGGACCAGGTGCACCTGCGCGGGAAGAAGGCGGGAGACAAGCCGGCCTCGGTGCTGGTCGACTTCGGCGAGCGCGAGGACACCGTCGAGGACTCGCAGGTCGGCACCGAGCCGGGCGGGCGGCGCCGGGAGGACTCGAGCTACGAAGGGCCGGCGACCACCGACTACGCCGAGCGCGCGCGGCCGCGCGTCGCGTCGCACTCCGGGCCGGTGGTGGCGCGGCAGTCGGCGGGCGACTTCGACGTCGACGAGCCGTCCGCGGATTCGACGATGACGCCGGCGGAGGTCCTGCGCGCCAAGCGGCCGGCCGCGCCCCGCCGCGCGGTCGACGACCTGCCGGACGGGATGGAGCCCTCCGAGCCGTCGATCGTGCTCGATACGCGCGACCTCATGATGGAGCCGTCCCAAGAGGGCTTCCCGCGCGGCTTCGCGCCCACCTTCGACAGCGAGGACGGCGAGGACGAGCAGACGCGCCAGCGACGGCAGCGGCAGGTCGACGAGAACGCGGGCACGGCGCCCGAGGCGCCCGATCCGGTGTTGCAGCGGCAGCGGCCGGTGCGGCCGTTCGATCCCCTGCCGCGCGGGCCGCAGGTGACGTTCCCGCGGAACTCGTCGGAGGCGCCGACCGAGATGCGCGGGGAGAACGGCGCTCGCGAGAGCATCTACGGCGATGGCGACGGACAGGAGAGCCCGTACGGCGCCAACGGCGAGGATCCGCCTGGCCTGGTGCGCGTCCCGGTGACGCGCAAGAAGCCGCGCACGACCATGTTCGTGCACGGCGAGCCGCTGCCGTGGCTCGGCGATCGCTCGCGGCGTGGCATCGCCCTTTTGCTCACGGCGCTCGTCGCCGTCGTCGCCGTGGGCGTGGCCACCGGCCTTCTGGTGCGCGAGTGGCGCATGCGCACGCGCATCGCCAAGCGGCACGAGCTCGCCGACCAGAAGCTCGCCTCGGGCAACTACCCCGGCTTTCAGGCGGCCGAGCTGCTCTATCGGCAGATCCTGGCCGAGCGCGACGATCCCGAGGCGCGCGCCGAGCGGGCGCGCGTGCTGGCGCAGATGGCGTTCGAGTTCGGCGACTCGCCGGAGGCGGCGCAGCGGGCGCTGGCGTCGCTCGGCGAGGAGGCGGCGGTGCCGTGCGCCGACAAGAAGCCGGGCTGCAAGGACGTGGCCGAGGCGCGCGTCTACCTGGCGATGGCGGGCGGCGAGCTCGATCGCGCCTCCCGGCTGGCGCAGGCGCTGCGGCGCAAGTTCCCCGATGCCGCGGCCTCGTACCTGGTCGGGCGCGCCGAGCTGCTGCTCGAGCGGCCCGACACCGCGACCGATGCCCTGCGCACCGCCGCCGACGGCGATCCGCACAACCCGCTGGTGCTGCACGGGCTCGGCCTGGCCGAGGCGGCGGCGCGCCGCGACGATCGCGCGCTCGAAGCCTATCGCCGCGCGCTGGCCGACAACGCCAACCACATCGCCACCATCATCGACCGTGCGCTGTTGGAGGTCGATCGCGGCAGCGACCGCGAGGCGGCCCGCGGCGCGCTCGAGGGCGTCGTCGGCAAGCTCGTCGGCGACTCCTCGCCGGGGCAGCTGGCGCGCGCGTTCCTCGGCCTGGCCGAGCTCGAGCTGCAGAAGGGCGACGTGACGGCGGCGCGCCGCGATCTGGCCCAGGCCGCGGCCAAGCGGCGCGACGGCGACGCCCTCTTGTCCGAGGAGCTGGCGCAGGCGTTCTCCGACGCCTACATGCTCGACGAGGCCGAGCGCGAGGCCAAGCGCGCGATCAGCGCCGCGGGCCGGCTGACGCCGCGGCTGGTGCTGGCCGAGGTGGCGCTACGGCGCGCGCAGCCGCAGAAGGCGCTGGCGGTGATCGAGGAGGCGGGCACGTCGCGGCCCGAGGCGCTGGTGATGCGGGCGCAGGCGATGCTGATGCTGGGGCGCAAGGAGTCGGCCCGGCTCGACGCCGAGGCGGCGCTGCGCATGCAGCCGGACATGGTGGCGGCCAAGGTGGCGCTGGCGCAGGTCGATATCGCCGACGGACATCCGGAAAAGGCGCAGCGCACGCTGACGGCGATCGAGCGCACGCCGCAGAAGCGCGCCGACGTGGCGGCGGCGCTGGGCGCGGTGTTCCTGGCCGAGCGCGACTCCGGCCGTGCGCGCTGGTGGTTCATCGAGGCGCTCAAGCGCGACCCGCTCGATGTCGAGGCGCGCCTGGCGCTGGCGCGGCTCGACCACGAGACCGGGAACTTCGACGACGCCCGCCAGGACCTCAAGGCGCTGCTGGCGACCAACGCGGCCTACGCGCCGGCGCGGCGCGAGCTGGCGCTGGTGGCGCTCGACGCCGGCGATCCGGTGGCGGCGCGCGACGAGCTCGACGCGCTTTTGGCCAGCGACGAAAACGTCGATCTGGAGACGCTGATGAACGCGGCGCGCGCGCATCTCATGCTCGGCGACGGGCAGGGCGCGGAGGAGCGCGTGCTGCGGGCGCAGAAGCTGCCGACGGCGCAGTCGGCGGCCGAGGAGCTGCTCGACTTGCAGGCGCACGCGCTCATCGTCGAGCACAAGGCGTCCGAGGCGGTGGCGCTGTTGCGCAAGGCGTTGCCGAACGCGCTGCGCGGCGAGACGCCGGCGCTGTTGATGGAGGCCTACCTCGATCTCGACCAGTCCGAGCGCGCGACCGAGGTGGTGCGGATGGCGCCGCCGCGGGCGCGCATCGGGATCGAGCTGTTGGTGGCGCGTTCGCGGCTGGCGGTGGAGCGCGGGCGCGACTCGATCGCCGAGGGTTTCGCCTCGGAGGCGATCGCGCGCATGCGCGGGCCGCGCGCCCAGCGGCCACTGAAGGCCGAGGCGTACGCCATCCTGGGGCGTTCGCAGTACGAGCAGGGCCTGCTCCGGCCGGCGGTGCGCGCGCTCAAGATGGCGACCACGCTCGACCCGCGCATGGCGCGCGCCTGGCACTACCTCGGGCTCGTCCAGTTCGAGTCCAAGCACACCACCGAAGCGCGGGCGGCCATGGAGTCGGCGGTCAAGGCCGACCCGGGCTTCGCCGACGCCTGGTACTACCTGGGCCGCACCCGCGCGGCGCTCGGCGATGCGACGGCCAGAGAGGCCTACGCGAAGTATCTCGAGGTGGCGCCCAAGGGGCCGTACGCGGCCGAGGCGCGCGATGCGGTGCGCGAGGGGCCGGCTCCGAAGGTGTCTACGCCGACCAGTTCTCGGCCTCGAATCCGTCGCCGGGGACGGTGAGCTCGAGCGCGCCGTCGGCGGGATAGCGCGCCAGCGGCACGTCGCCGGAGAACAGGCGCACGATCATCAGGAGCCGCTCACCCGGCCGCACGCCCAGCGACGACCAGGGCGCGGTCAGCTCGACGGTCCGGCCGTGCGCGCTCGCACCGCCGGCGACACCGTCGATGGTCAGGCCGTTGGTGGTCGACGACAAGAGCAGGTGGCGCTGCCCGATGGCGACGTCGACCTCGACGCGCGCGGCCGCCAGCTCGGGGGCACGGCCGTCGGCCGGCTCGAGGCGCAGGTAGAGCGCCTTGTTGTCGAAGCCGAAGAGCACGGCGGCGACCAGCGGCGTGTCGGCCATGGCGGCACCCCGCGGCACCAGGTAGCGGCCGGCGCCCTGCCAGTCGTAGAAGCGGTTGCCGCCGATCTGCGGGCGGATGAAGCCCCACGGCGCAGTGACCGCGGCGGTGGGGGCCAGCGGCCGGGCGGCCGCGACCGGCTCGCCGAGCTCGCGCGGCACCGGCAGGCCGAGCGCGGCGTAGGCGCCGGCGAGGTGCGCGCGGAACAGCGCGTCGAACAGCGCGTCCTCCATGGAGTGGAACGGCTCGCCGAACCACCAGAACCAGTCGCTGCCTTCGGCGGCGAGCAGGCGCTCGAAGGCGGCCTCCTGCTGCTCCCGGGTGGCGCCTTCGGCGACCGCGCGATCGAAGCGGGCGCGCGCCCGGCCGAGCAGCTCCCAGGCGCGGTTCTTGACCGGGTCGGCGATCCAGATGTGGAACGCGGAGTCGATCCACGAGCCGGAGTGCAGGCGGGTGAGCGAGCGGCGCGCCGGCGCGGCGTCGAGGTGGTGGCCGATCGACGCGGTCGACAGCTCGGGGTCCGACGAGAGCGCGGAGAAGAGCGTGCGCAGGAACGGCTCGCCGAAGCCGGGATAGGACTCCCACGGGTTCTCGCCGTCGAGGAAGATGGGGACGATGGGCGGCTCGCCCGGTGGCGCCGTCGACTGCGCGCCGGCCTGGCGCGCGCGCGCCACCAGGTCGGCGACGCCGGCCTGGGCGTCGCCGTGCGCGTAGGAGAAGCCGATCTTGTCGGAGAGCTCGCGATCGCGGAACACGAGGTCGACCCCCTCGTGGCGCCAGACGCGGTAGAGGTCGCCGCGGCCGTGCTCTTCGCCCATGAGCGACAGCGAGCGCCACAGGTTGCCCTCGTCGGTGGCGAGCCAGCCGACGCCGGCGCGGGCGTAGGCGGCGACCGCCTCGGGCGAGACGCTGCCCTCGGGGGGCCACATGCCGCGCGGCGGCGCCGCCGAAGGCGCGCGCGTGGGCGGTGGCGGCGCGCGCGATCTGCGCGTCGGCGTCGGCGGGATAGGCGAAGGGCGGCGGCAGCGTCGCCGTCGGCAACGCCCGTCGCGCCGTCTCCGTGTCGATGACCAGCGGCACGATCGGGTGATAGAACGGCGACGCCGACAGCTCGACCTGTCCGCGCGCGGCCAGCTCGCGATAGAGCGGCAGCACGCGCGCGCAGGCGCGGCGCTGGCGATCGATCACCAGCGCCAGATCGGCGCGCGAGAAGCTACGCGCCTTGTGCTCCAGCTCGGCGATCTCCGCGTCATCCCGGCGGGCGGCGAAGCCGAGCCAGCCGAGGTTGAACAGCACCGTCAGATCGCGCACATCCGGGTCGGAGAAGGGCTCTTTGCGCTCGCGCTGGGCGAGCAGCTCGGCGTAGCGCGGTCGCGGCCGCACCGAGCGATCCCAGTTGAGCGAGAAGAAGCGCTCGACGGCAAACGCACGCTCGTCCGGGTTCCAGCCGTCGAGCTCGGCGATGTCGCAGCCACTCGTCGACGGCGCCGTCGACCACCTGCTGGAGCTGCTGCACCAGCGACGGCACGAAGTTCACCGTCAGCCTGACGTCGCCGTGCTCCCAGAGCAGCTGCGCGACGTCGAGGTAGCCGCGCGCGCCATGCAGGCGCACCCAGGGCAGCAGCGCGCGACCGCTTCTGGGGTCGACGTACTGCGGCTGGTGCATGTGGAGCAGGAAGACGACGTTCGCGCGTCGTGCGCTCACACGAACTGATATCCCTTCGGCACGACGACGATGCCGTCGGAGACGGTGAAGCGGCGCGCGTCCGCCTCCGGGTCGTAGCCGATCTCGGTGTTGGGCGGCACGTGCACGCCTTTGTCGATGATGGCGCGGCGAATGCGGCAGTGGCGGCCGATGTCGACGCCGTCGAGGATGATCGACTCCTCGACGTAGGCGAAGCTGTTGACGCGCACCTGCGGCGACAGGACGGTGCGGTCGATGCGCCCGCCGGAGACGATGCAGCCCTCGGACACCAGCGAGTCGGTGGCGATGCCCATGCGCGCGTGGCCCGAGCCATCGCCGGGGTCGGCGAACACGAACTTGGCCGGCGGCAGCGGGCGGGTCCAGGTGCGCAGCGGCCAGCGCGGGTTGTACAGGTCGAAGTCGGGCACGACCTTGACCAGGTCCATGTTCGCCTTCCAGTAGGCGCTGATGGTGCCGACGTCGCGCCAGTAGCCGCGCTCGTTGGGCGTGCGAGCCCGGCACCTCGTTCTGCGAGAAGTCGTAGGCGTAGACGTCGCGGCCGCGGGCCACCATCTCGGGCAGGATGTTGCGCCCGAAGTCGTGCGCCGATCGCCGGAGGCGTCGCGCTGCAGCTCCTCGAGCAGCAGCTTCGGTGCGAAAAGACGTAGTTGCCCATCGACGCCAGCGCCCAGCCGGGGCGGCCCGGCATCTCCTTGGGGTGCATCGGCTTCTCGTCGAAGGCCACGACCTTGCCGCGGTCGTCGATCTCGAGGATGCCGAACGCGCGCGCCTCTTCGACCGGGACCGGGATGACGGCGACCGTGGCGTCCGCCTCGGTAGCGATGTGCGCGTCGATCATCTGGCGCACGTCCATCTTGTACATGTGGTCGCCGCCGAAGACGACCACGTAGTCCGGCTCCTCGTCGGTGATGACGTTGAGCGACTGGTAGATGGCGTCGGCCGAGCCCTTGAACCAGGACGAGCCGGTGCGCTGCTGCGCCGGCACCACCTCGACGTAGAGATCGAGGAACGCCGGCAGGCGCCAGCCGCGCGCGATGTGCGTGTTGAGCGAGTCGGACTTGTACTGCGTCAGCACCTTGATCTGCAGCAGGCCCGAGTTGACCAGGTTCGACAGCACGAAGTCGATGAGCCGGTAGCGCCCGCACATCGGCACCGCCGGCTTGGCGCGATCGGCGGTCAGCGGCCACAGCCGTCGCCCTTCGCCGCCGGCCAGCACCAGCGACAGCACGTGAGCAGCGGGGCCTCGATGAGAAGCAAAGGGAGTAGGCACGGTCGGGAGGACTCTAATGCTTGAAGTAGTAGATTGCCATCCCCGCCGAAGCGAGGACCAGCATCAGCACCACGACCACGACGGCGACCTGCGCGCCGGCCCCCTTTTTCTTGGGCTTCTCGGGGGCCGCCGGATCTTCGACCATCGCCGCCAGGCGCCCCGACGTCTGGCGCGCCTTCATCGAGGGCATCGACGGGTTGGCGATGGGCCGCGCGCCGGTGGGATTGCGCTTGTGGCCGGTCGACTCGTCGCCGCCCTCGAGCAGCTCCTCGAGGCCGAGGTTGCCGGTGTCGTCCTTCTTCTTGTTACGCAGCGGGATCGCGCCGCCGGACGACGTATCGGTTCCGTTGCGGCCCCGTCGCACGTCCGACGGCTCTTCGGCCCAGCCGCGCGTGTCGACGAAGAGGCCGGGATCGAGCGGTGCGTTGCCCGCGTTGTCGACGGGCGATGGCGACGGCTGCCCCGGTACGCTCGGCTCGCCGAGATCGTCGAGCGAGGTGAACTTCACGATCTCTTCGTTGATGAGCGTGTCGATGAGGTTGCCGACCGGCGCGGCCTTGGGCTGGCTGCGCTGCTTTTCGCGCAGGCAGCCCTGCACCAGCCGCTCGATGTCGCGCGAGGTGACCTTGAGCCGCTGCGAAAACAGGTACTGCGCCAGCGCGTCCTGCAGGTCGCCCGCCGACTGGAAGCGCTGGTTGAGGTCGCGCGCCAGCGCCTTGCGCACCACCTGCTCCAGCTCGGGCGTGACCTCGGGGTTCTGCGACGAGATCGGCGGCACCTTGGCCTGGCGCACCAGCTCGACCGTCTGGTAGTCGGTCTCGCCGTAGAACAGCCGCTTGCCGGTCAGCAGCTCGTAGAGCAGGATGCCGACGGCGAAGATGTCGGCGCGGCGATCGACCTCCTTGCCGCTCGCCGCCTCGGGCGACAGGTACGAGAACTTGCCCTTGACCACGCCCGGGTCGGTCGACTCGAGCTGCGACGTCGCCTTGGCGAGGCCGAAGTCCACCAGCTTCACCTCGCCGCGCTTGCGAGACGAGGATGTTGGGCGGCGAGATGTCGCGATGCACGATGCCGAGCTCGCGCCCGTTCTCCGGGTCGGTGACGTCGTGCGCGTACTGGAGGCCCTTGCAGACCTCCATGAGGATGTAGAGCGTGTGGGCTACGCTCATGCGCTGGCCCTGGCGACGCAGCGACTCGATGATCGTCTTGAGGTTCGCGCCGTCCACGAACTCCATGACGATGAAGTACGCGGTGTCGGCCATTCCGATGTCGAAGACGCCGACGACGTTCGCGTGCTGCAGGTGCATCGACACGCGCGCTTCGTCGAGGAACATCGACACGAACTTCTTGTTCTTGGTGAGGTTCGGCAGAATGCGCTTGATCGCGACGGCCTTCTTCAGGCCGCCGACGGCGCTTTGCGCTATGCCACGGTAGACCTCGGCCATACCACCGGCGTCGATCCGTTCCGTGATCTTGTATCGCTGGTTTTCGGCCATCCGCGCGCTGCCGAGCGGATCAATCATAACATGGGCGGGCGGGGGAGCAAAAGGGGAGCGAGCGCCTTATTCCTCAGTGCCGCCGGTGATTTCCTCGTTGCCACCGCCCAGATCCTCCCGGCTGACGGCCCCGGAGCGGCCCGCCTGCTGGGCCTGCGACTGCTCTTCCTTTTCGCGCTCTTCCTTGCAGTCGATGCAATAGGTGGTGACTGGTCGGGCCAACAGGCGCTTGAAGCCGATCGACTCCCCGCAGTCCTCGCACTCGTCGATGATGTTTTCGTCGAGCCGCCGCAGCGCCTCGTCGATCTTGCCCATCAGGATACTTCTCGCGGTCGCGCAGCCGCAGCTCGGTCGAGAAGATCTCCTCCTCCATCGACTCGTCGATCGAGTCGCGCCCGATGTTGCGCTCGCGGTTCATGCTGAACTGGAGCCCATCCTTTGCGTTCCCGATCAACCGCACGCGCTCGGTCTCGAGCGCCGTGCGCAACTGGCCCTTCTGCGATTCGTTGAGCATGACGCACAGGATATAGACCGCGCTGGACGATCGTCAACGCGTGAAATCGCGTGACGATCGATTGACTCCTAGTGACAGGTCTGCTGCACCTGGCTCGTCGTCTCGTTGGGCCCACCGCCGACGGCCGAGCAGGTTCCACACGTGAAGTAGGTGGTCGTCTGGCCGCAGGCCACGGTGTTGAAGAACGCCGACAGGCCGCTGATTTTGCAGATGGGGTGCCCGGCGAGGTTGAAGGTGTTGCAGGTGACCGCTGCGGTCTGGCCGCTCGCGACGCAGGTCGAGCTCTGCACGCACGTACTGCCGCTGAGCGAGCAGAATTGGCAGAAGGACCCTGCATATTCGGCCACCCCCTTCTCGAGCGTGCCGTCGCAGTTGTAGTCGAACGTGCCGACCCCCATGGACGGGCTCCCGAAGTAGGCGGTCTGTCCCGGTAGCACGTTGCCGTCGCCGTCGTCGCAGTCGGTGTTGTCGGCGACGTAGCCCGACGGCGCCGTGTCGCCCACGCAGCCCGCCACGGCCTTGCCGTTGGTGAGCGTGCCGGTCTTGTCGCCGTAGCCGTCGACGTCGGAGTCTCGGTAGAAGAGCTGGCAGGCGACGCCCGCCGGGCAGCTATGGCCGGTGCACTGGCACTGGCCGACGCTGCCGGCGTTGTTGCACGACTGGGTGGTGTCGCCGCAGGTCGTGTTGCAGCAGACGCCGGAGTAGCAGAACGTCGACTTGCACTCGTCGCCCATCGTGCAGGTCGTGCCGTCGCCATGCTTGGGCACGCACTGGTTGATGTTGAGGTTGCAGAAGTCGGTCGGCTGGCAGTCGCTGTCCTGCCCGCACGTCGTGCGGCAGGCGCCGCCGTTGCAGTTGAAGTCGGTACACTGCTTGTCCTGCTCGGTGCAGCCGCCGTTGCCGTCGCAGAGGAAGCTGCCGACGGTGTCGGGCAGCGAGCAGATGTTGCTGCCGCAGCTGGTCGTGGTCGGCGCGTAGGCGCAGGCCCGGTTGCCGTCACAGCTGCCCGCGCACGCCTGCAGGTTGTCGCCCGAGGGCGGCCCGCTCGACGTGCCGCCGTCGTCGGCGACGCCGCCGTCGCTGGTTTGGGACGGGAGCTTGGCGACGCAGTCGTTGTCGGGATCCATGCCCTGCGGCGTCGGGTTGCACACGCCCGGCTGATCGGGTTGGTTGCACGACTCGCACACGCCGTCACAGGCGCTGTCGCAACAGACGCCGTCGACGCAGTTGCCGCTGATGCAGTCGGTCGCCGCCATGCACGGCACGCCGTTGCCATTGGTGGCGAGCGTGATCAGCGTGTCGACCGCCTTGCCGTCGACCAGCGTGATCGGCTTCGAGATCCCGGCCGCGATGGTGGCGCCGCCGCCGTCGAGACCGTCGACGCGGATGGTGATCGTGCCCGCGTGCACGCCGGGCACGTAGCGAAACTTGAACGCCCCCGACTGCGCGGCCTTGGCGACGCCGGCGATGTCCTTGCCGAACGTCTCGGCGCCCCCGACGAGCAGGCGCGCCGACACGATCGCGCTCTTCGTCGCCGACGGCAGCATGCTGGTGCGCGCCTCGACGTCGACGCCGAAGCCGGTCGGCTTGTTGTTGCACGCCGCCGCCAGCAGCCCCAAGAGGATGATCGTGCGCTTCACCACCGCACCTCCATGACCACGCGGCTGGCCGTCGCGCCCGGTCCTTGCGCCGGCAGGTTGTTCCACGCCGGCTGCGACTCGATGACGGCCACCGGAATCACCACCGCCGCCACGACGACGACACCGACGGCGGTCCAGAACCACCACTTCTTGTAGACGGGCGGCTTGTCGTTCCCCGGCGTCGTCGCCGGCGTCACGGTCTGGGCCTGGGTCGTGGTCGCCGGCGGCGGGGTCGTGGTCGCCGGCGGCGGGGTCGCGGTCGCGGGCCCCGGCGTCGACTCGCCCTTCGGCTCCACCGTCGTCGTCGGGGGCGAGGTCTGCGCTTTGCTCTCGGCCGCGATCGCCTCCTGCAGCTTGTCGATCTGCTCGCGCACCGCCGGCACGTTCGGTGACGTCGGATACAGGTGCAAGAAGTTCTTGTAGAGAACCAGCGCCTTCTGGTTCTGGCCTGCCAGTCGGCGCGACTGAGCGGCGTTGAACAAGAGCGCCGGATCCTGGTGAAGCTTGTACGCCGACTCGTACTCCGTGGCGGCGGCGTCGAACTCGCCAACCGCGAAGTGGCCGGTCGCCGCCTTGTAGTGCTGGCGCGCCGCCGCGGCGTCTGGGTCTTCGGCCCGCGCGACGCCGCTGGTCAGCAGCGCCAGCGCCATCACTACCACTACTGCAGCAAAACGCATCGGATTACCCCCGGCGATCGATTCTATCACGTGCAGCCGAGCGCTCGCGCACCTACAATCGACGTCGACGTGAGCAAGGCGTTCACCAAGGAGGAGGAGGGCGGGGGGCTCGACGACCTTCCGCCAGTCGATGCGTGGCCGGCAGGGGTCACGAACTACCTGACGCCGGCGGGCCACGCGGCGCTCAAGCGCGAGCTCGAGGCGGTGCGCGCGGCCCCGCGCGGCGACGCCCGCCGCAAGGCCGAACTGGAGCAGCGCCTGCAAGCGCTGCTCGCGCGCCTCGAGGCTGCCGAGGTGATCGATCCCGCGCTGCAGCCGCGCGACGTAGTGCGCTTCGGCGCCAGCGTGACCGTCGAGGACGAAAGCGGCCACACGCGCCGGTATCGCCTCGTCGGCGTCGACGAGGCCGATCCCAGGCGCGGCCTCGTCAGCTGGCGCTCGCCCGTCGCCCGGGCGCTCACCGGCCGGCGCCTCGGCGACGTCACCACGCTGCGCACGCCCGCAGGCGACGAGGAGCTGACCGTCGTCGCCATCGACTACGAAGACGGCGCGGAGTAGGCGGGAGCTACGAGGCCTTCTTGGTGTCTTTGATGAGCTGCGGCCGCTCGCGCTGCTCGACGACCTCGCGCGTGACGACGCACTCCTTCACGCCGGTCAGCGACGGGATCTCGTACATCACGTCGAGCATCACTTCCTCGAGGATCGCGCGCAGGCCGCGCGCGCCCGAGTTGCGGCGGTGCGCCTCCTCGGCGATCGCGCGCAGCGCGTCCTCGGTGAAGTGTGAGCTTCACGCCCTCGAGCTCGAACAGGCGCTGATACTGCTTGGCGAGCGCGTTCTTCGGCTTCCACAGCACCTCGGTCAGCGCGTCGACGTCGAGCGCGTCGCACGAGACGATGACCGGCAGGCGTCCCATGAACTCGGGGATCATGCCGAACTTGATCAGGTCCTCGGTGCGCGCGAGCGCGCGCAGCGCGTCCTTGTCGTCCTCGGCCGTCGACGACAGCGGGCGCCGAAGCCGAGGCCGCGCTGGCCGACGCGGCGGCGGACGATGTCCTCGAGCCCGTTGAAGGCGCCGCAGCAGATGAACAGGATGTCGGTCGTGTCGATCTGGATCAGCTCCTGCTGCGGGCGATTGCGCGCGCCGTCGGGCGTGATCGTCGCGGTCTTGCCCTCGAGGATCTTGAGCAGCGCCTGCTGCACGCCCTCGCCCGACGACGTCGCGCGTCAGCGACGGCCCGCCGCCCTTGCGCGCGATCTTGTCGATCTCGTCGATGCAGATGATGCCGCGCGCGGTCTTCTCGACGTCGCCGCCGGCGTCGCGGAACAGCGCCTTGACCACGCTCTCGACGTCCTCGCCGACGTAGCCGGCCTCGGTGAGCGTCGTCGCGTCGGCGATCGCGAACGGCACGTCGAGCTTCTTGGCGAGCGTCTGGGCGAGCAGCGTCTTGCCGGAGCCCGTCGGGCCGAGCAGCAGGATGTTGCCCTTCTGCACCTCGACCTCGCCGGCCTTGCCGCGCTGCGGCCGATGCGCTTGTAGTGGTTGTAGACCGCGACGGACGAGCGCCTTCTTGGCGTCGCGTCTGGCCGACGCACGTAGCGGTCGAGCTCCTCGACGATCGCGTTCGGCGGCGGATACTTGGGACGCTCCGGCGCCTCCTCCTTGGCGAGGATGTCGTTGCACAGCGTCACGCACTCGTCGCAGATGAAGACGCGCGGGCCGGAGATCAGCTTGCGGACCTCGCGCCGCGCTTGCCGCAGAAGGAGCAGTGGAAGTCTTCCATCACGACCATTCTTCCACAACAAGGGGGTGGGTGCCAGCGCAACTTTCGTCACGGTAAGCCTCCGACTGAAAGTATAGTGCGCTCGTGAAGGTCCTGCTCATTACCCTGGAACCCGAACGCGCTGCGTCGGAGCCCGATTCGCCAGCAGCTGCGCTGCGTGACCTCGGTTGCGACGTTCGCGCCTTCGGGTTCGATCTCGGCTTCGACGAAGACGACTTGAACAAGGATCCGCCGCAGGTGCTCGTGCTCGATGCACGCGAGCGCCTGGAGATGGCGTACTCGACGCTCAAGACGCTGCGCGATCTGCCGCCGCTGCAAGGCACGCCGGTGCTCGTCGCCGTCACCACGCAGCGGTTGTCGTCGCTCGACTTTCGCGCCGCCGACGACTTCGTGCTCGTGCCCATCGTGCCGGCCGAGCTCTACGCGCGGCTGCGCCAGCTCGACTGGCGCTTCGCCGCGTTCAGCGCCGCCGATCGGGTCAAGGTGGGCGAGCTCGAGATCGACACCAGCGGCTACGAAGCGTTCGTGCGCGATCGCAAGCTCGATCTCACGCACCAGGAGTTCGAGCTGCTCAAGTTCCTGGCGCAGAACCGCGGCAAGGTGTGGACGCGCGAGCAGCTGCTCTCCAAGGTCTGGGGCTATCGCTATTTCGGCGGCACCCGCACCGTCGACATCCACGTGCGCCGCCTGCGCGCCAAGCTGGGATCGCCGGCCGACGCGATGATCGAGACCGTGCGCAACGTCGGCTACAAGCTGGTCGACCTGGTCACCCGGGAACGATGACGTCGAGCGCGGCGCAGTGCTGCGCGCCGAACGGCCCGTCGAGGACGACGGGGCCGTCGTCGAAGTGCAGCTCGCCGCCCACGTAGCCGCCGGCGCCGACGGAGATGACGCCGCCGTCGAGGTCGTAGCCGCCGTAGCGATCGTCGTCGCGCGAAAGCCGCCCCGAGGCGTTGCCGCCGACCGTGGAGCCGAAGTCGGGCCCGCGGCGCGAGGCGATGCTGGTGGTGATCGCGCCCACGCCGCGCTCGCGAAAGAGGAAGCTGAGCGCGTCGAGCTGCCCCGAGGGGTGGGCGCAGTCGAACGCGGGGTCGACCGCGGTGACCAGGAGGAAGGCGCCGCCGGCCCCTTCGTCGGGCAGCGGCGAGACGTAGATGCTGTAGTACGCGGCCATCGCGCGTGCGTTGCCACCGACGGAGAGGGTGAGTGTCATGGCCCCCAGGTCGGGTGGTCCGACACTAAGGTCGGGTGGTGTGGTAGCGTCCTCGCCGCAGCCGGCTGCCAGCAACAGGGACGCGGCAAGAACGGCGATCGCCCGCACGACGATTCACGATAGCACGGAGACGACATGAAGTTTTTCGCCTGCCTCGTTCTCACCGTCGGTGTCGCCGCCTGCTCGTCGCATGCTACGGGGCTCGCCGATGGTGGCGGCAGCGGTGGCGGCGGTGCGGGCAGCGGCGGCGGTGACGGCGGCGGCGGTAGCGGTGATGGCGGCGGCGGCATGGGCGCGACCAATCCGCCGCCCGACGGCAAGTTCCCCATCGAGCACATCATCGTAGTCGTCAAGGAGAACCACACCTTCGACAACTACTTCGGCAGCTTCCCCGGCGCCGAGGGCACGCAGATGGCGCAGACATCGACGGGCATCGTCGCCGTCGGCCGTCCGCCGGTGCAGATGACGCGCGATCTCTGCCACGAGCACCAGTGCGCGCTCGACGACTGGAACGACGGCGCGATGGACGACTGGGATCTCGGCGACACCAAGAACCAGACCGATCAGCTGGCCTTCGCGCAGTACCACGAGGACGACATCCCCAACTACTGGCAGTACGCGCGCCACTTCGCGCTCGCCGATCACTTCTTCGCGACGATGCTCGGTCCGACGCTTCCCGGGCCACATGTTCGTGCTCGCCGCGCAGGCCGGCTGGGCGATCGGCAACCCCAGCTCGAACGCGATCACGCCGCTCATCACCTGGGGCTGCGACGATCCGCAGGGCTCGACCCAGGACGTGCTCGACCAGGGGAGCTGCACCGTCAAGAGCGTGCCGCCGTGCTTCGACATCCCCACGGTCGTCGACGTGCTGCCGCCGGCGGTGACCTGGAAGTTCTACGGCTCCACGCTTCCGCCGGTCATCGGCGAGATCTGGTCGATGTTCGACGGCGTCAGCCACATCCGCATGGTCCGACGCCTGGAAGAACAACGTCGTCAACGCCGCGTCGTTCGACGGCGACGTCGACGCCGGCACGCTGCCGTCGATCGTGTTTCTCGTCGACCAGGACCTCAACGACGAGCACCCGCCCTTCGACATCTGCTCGGGCGAGAACTGGACGGTCGGCCACCTCAACCACGTGATGCAGAGCCCGCTACTGGCAGTCGACCGCGATCCTCTTCACGTGGGACGACTTCGGCGGCTGGTACGATCACGTCCCGCCGCCGCGGCAGTACGGCTGCGACGACAGCACCCCCTACGGGCTCGGCTTCCGCCTGCCGCTCATCGTCATCTCGCCCTACGCCAAGCCGGGCGTCTACTCGCGCGTGTCGCAGCACGCGTCGATCCCGAAGTTCATCGAGACCGTGTTCCACCTGCCGTCCCTGGCGGCGCAGGATCCGGCGGCGCAGGACGGCCCCGACACCGACGACCTGACCTCCGCCTTCGACTGGTCGCAGCCGCCCTTGCCGCCGCTGCCGCTGACCGCCCGCGACTGCACCGGCCAGCGCTAGCCGGCCAAAGGCTGGCGCTCACTTCTAGCAGGGTGTTGAAGAACTCCGGACCGAGCCGCGCGACGTGGATTTTAGCGAAGCGCGAGGCGCGACGAGGGAAGCTCCCCGTCGGGAACTGACCGAGGAGCAACGAAGCGATTGGCGAAAAGACCAAGCGCGGCGACGCGGAGCGAGTTCTTCAACGCCCTGCTAGGGCGCGGTCGTGCCCAGGTCGACGGGGGGCCTGCCCGCCGCCAGGGTGGCGGGCTTCTTGTCCGCGGATGACGCCTTCTTCTCCCCGGTCGACGTCGACCGCTTCTCTGCTGCGGTCGACGAAGACTTCTTCTCGGTCGCGGTCGGCGACGGCCTCTTCTCGGCCGCGGCCGGCGGCGGCTTGGGCGGCTCGCACGCCGGGCGCGCCAGCAGCTGCTGCAGCTTTTCGTCGACCCCGGCGAGCTGCCCCTGTAGCGCCTTGAAGCTCCCGTCCTCGGCGCCGATCCGGCCGTCGACGCGCTTGAGGCTGTCGCCGAGGTCCTTGAGCGTCGCCGGCAGCGACTTGAGCGCGCCGACGTCGCTCGACAGCGACAAGAGGCCCTTCTCGACGGCTGCGTTGTGCTCGGTGAGCGCCTTCTGCTGCTCGTCCGAACGGGACAAGAAATCGCCGACAATCTTGCCCTGCTTCTCCAGCGCCGTGTTCATCTGCGCGACGATCTCGCGCGCCTTCTGCTTCTCCTCGGGCGGCAGCTTGTCGACCAGCGCCCGGATGTCGCCGGCGGTGGACTGAATCGCGGTCAGGTTCTTGCGCTGCTCGGTGAGCACGCCCTGCTCCTCGGAGGTGCGCAGCGCCAGGTGGCAGAACTGCAGCATGCCGAGCGCCCGCTCCGAGGCGCGCTTGTCGACGTCGAGGTAGATGTAGAGCCCGGCGGCCACCAGCAGCACGCCGAGCGATCCGCCGACGATGGCCCCGAAGCGCAGCGGGCTCTCGCGATGGCGCTCGAGCGCGTCGCGGATGCGGTCCGAGAGCGGGCGGCCGGCGTCGTTCTTGCGCGCCCGCAAGAGCACCGTCAGCTTGCCGGCGTTGGACGCGCCGGCCACGAGCACGACGACGATGGTGACCACGGCGAACCAGGGCTGCCGCGCCTGGATGCGCGCGGCGACGGCGGCCTGATGGGTCTCGACCTCGCTCAGGGTCGCCTGGTGGCCGTCGATCAGGCAGCGGTCGTTGTCGTACTGCACGTGGCCGGGTCCGCCGCAGGCGGCGAGCAGCACGGCGGCGGCGAGGAGCGCGCGTTTGAGCATGCGAGTGGAGTTTAGCGCGTCTCGATGCCCGGCAACTCCGGAGTGTGCTCTTCGGCCACCCGCGTCGCCGGCACGTAGGAGGTCAGCTCGAGCGCGCAGCGGCCGAAGTCGGTGTCGGCCTCCATGCGCAACAGCACGCGGTCGGCGTCGTCCGAGAGCCACAGGGTGAGGTTGCGCGGCCCCATGCCGGCGCGCAGCCGCCCGTTGTCCTCGATGCGGCGGGCGACGCCGTCGATGCGGATGGCGCTGCGCGCGCTCGGCTCGCCCATGAGGTGGACCTTGTCGCCGTGGCGCACCGTGAGCGCCACGCGCCACAGCGCGTTGCCGTCGAGGATGTCGAGGTAGATCTTCTTGCCGTCTTCGAGCGGCAGCGCCCGCAGCGCGAAGAAGCCGCTCAGCGGATCGCGCGCGATGCGCGGCAACAGATGGCGCGCCTTGCGCTCCTTCTCCGGCGACCAGAAGTCGACATCGGCGATGCGCGGCTCGATGTTGGCGACGGTGATCCGCCGCTGGCGCAGGCCGCTCTCGGTCTCGGCGACGCTGACCGGCAGCAGGTTGCCGGTGTCGATGACCAGCTTGTAGTCGTCGTTCATGCGCGCGAGCAGCTTGACGAACGCGGTCGTCTCCGCCTGGCCGTGCACGGCGATGACGTGGCGCCCGCGCTGCGCCACCGGGCGTCCGATCGACATGCGCGCCCGCCCACCCTCGATGGGACCGAGCGAGAAGCGGAAGGTGAACGCTTCGCCCGGACGCGCGCCCGGGTGCATGGCCGACGCCGGCGCCGCCGCGAGGGCTACAAGAGCGACGCTGGAGGCGAGGAGCGAGCGCATGACCTTAAGACTGCGCGAACGCGCGGCGTATTCAAGTATGCTCCTTGCCAGGTGAGCGCGCGGGAGCAACAATCGATGCGCATCGGCGTGACCCTCGGCGATCCCGCCGGGATCGGCCCCGAGCTCGTGCGCGCGGTGTGCGACGGCGGCGACGATCTGGTCGTCTACGGCGACGCCATCTTGTGCGCCGGCGTGGGCGCCGAGCTCGTCCCCGTCACCTCGCTCGACGGCCTCGTCCCCGGGGCCCCCACCGAGGCCACCGGCCGCGCCCAGGTCGCCTACCTCGAGGCCGCCGTCGCCGACGCGCTGGCCGGCAAGCTCGACGCGCTGGTGACGGCGCCGATCAACAAGGCCTCGTGCCGCGCCGCCGGCTTCGCGTTTCCCGGGCACACCGAGTTCCTGCAGGCGCGCTTCGGCGCCGGCGCGGTGACCATGATGTTCGCCGGCCCGCGCCTGCGCGTATCCTTGGCGACGATCCACCACGCGCTCGCCCAGGTGCCGCGGGTGCTCTCGGCGGAGGCGATCGCCACCGCCACCGTGCAGACGGCCGAGGCGCTGGTGCGCGACTTCGGCGTCGCCGCGCCGCGGATCGCCGTCGCCGGGCTCAACCCGCACGCCGGCGAAGCGGGGCACTTCGGTGACGACGAGACGCGCGTCATCGCGCCCGCGATCGAGGTCGCGCGCCGGCGGCTGGCGGCCGCGGGCCTCGACGCCGAGCTCTTCGGCCCCCGCGTGCCCGACGCCGTGTTCCGCGATCACCTCGACGGGCGGTTCGACGCGGTGGTGGCCATGTATCACGACCAGGGGCTCATCCCGGTCAAGCTGGTCGACTTCGAGGAGGCGGTGAACGTGACGCTCGGGCTGCCGATCGTGCGCACCTCGCCCGATCACGGCGTCGCCTACGACATCGCCGGCAAGCGGCGCGCGCGCTCGACCTCGTTCGCGGCCGCGCTCGGCCTGGCCCGCGCGCTGACGGCGCGGCGCCGCTCCCCTCGCTGAATAGATCGTAGCCGGCACCGTCGAACGGCCATGCGCGCGCTCCTCCTGGGCCTGGTGGTGCTCGGTTGC
Source organism: uncultured delta proteobacterium (assembly GCA_963816965.1). GTDB lineage: Bacteria > Myxococcota_A > Polyangia > Palsa-1104 > Palsa-1104 > JAQBQH01. The sequence goes on along the minus strand of CAWFMP010000003.1, from coordinate 258,097 downwards.
GCGTCCGTGGCGCGCGCCGACGACGGGCTGCGTTGCGGCGAACGGCTGGTCAACGCCGGCGAGAGTGAGGCCGACGTCGCCGCCAAGTGCGGTCCGCCGACCAGCAGCGCCACGCACCGCTGCGTCTGGCGCCTGCGCGGCGGCACCCTGCGAGTCACCCAGGACACCTGGATCTACGATCGCGGCCCCTCGGAGTTCGTGCGCACGCTCCACTTCGAGGATGGCACGCTCGCCGGCGTCGACGTCGGCAGCTGGGGCCACTGACGGCTGCGTCGCCGCCGCGGCGCTCGCGCACGACATGTGCGCCGATGTGCCCGGAGCTCAACCTCGCTCCGCGGAATCACAAATGTTGGTCCGGCCACGATTTGGCTCTCGAACGTGGCGTTTCTTCCATGGTATGCTGATCCGCCCCTTTGCGCACGGACTGCACGTAGGGGCCTGTGAATGGATAAGATCGTCGTCAAAGGCGCGCGCGAGCACAACCTCAAGAACATCGACGTCGAGATCCCGCGCGACAAGCTCGTCGTCATCACCGGGCTGTCCGGCTCGGGCAAGTCGTCGCTCGCGTTCGACACCATCTACGCCGAGGGCCAGCGCCGCTACGTCGAGTCGCTGTCGGCCTACGCGCGCCAGTTCCTCGAGCAGATGGGCAAGCCCGACGTCGACTCCATCGAGGGCCTGTCGCCGGCCATCTCCATCGAGCAGAAGTCGACCTCGCAAGAACCCGCGCTCGACCGTCGGCACGGTCACCGAGATCTACGACTACCTGCGCCTGCTCTACGCGCGCATCGGCACGGTGCACTGCTGCAACTGCGGCCAGCGCATCGCCTCGCAGACGGTGCAGCAGATGGTCGACCGCGTGCTCGAGCTGCCCGAGGGCACGCGCTTCTCCGTGCTGGCGCCGGTCGTGCGCGACCGCAAGGGCGAGTACGCAGAACGAGCTCGAGCGAGCTGCGCCAGGACGGGCTTCGTGCGCGCCAACATCGACGGCGAGCTGCGCGAGCTGGCCGAGCCGACCAAGCTCGACAAGAACAAGAAGCACACCATCGAGGTCTTCGTCGACCGCCTGGTGCGTCAAGGACGGCATCCGCCAGCGGCTGACCGACTCGATCGAGCTGGCGCTCAAGCTGGCCGAGGGGCGTCGTCAAGATCTCGCCGCTCGAGGGCGACGACCTGCTGTTCTCCGAGAAGTTCGCCTGCATCCAGCTGCGGCATCTCGCTACCCCGAGATCGCGCCGCGCATGTTCTCGTTCAACAACCCGCACGGCGCCTGCCCGGCCTGCGACGGCATCGGCGCCAAGATGTTCTTCGACCCCGACCTCATCGTGCCCGACGACGAGCTGTCGCTGCGCGAGGGCGCGATCGAGCCGTGGGAGAGGCGCAACAGCGCCCTTCTTCCAGCAGATCCTCGACGCGGTCGCCGCGCACTTCGAGATCGACCTGTACGCGCCCTGGGACAAGCTGCCCGCACGAGCACGCGCAAGCTGCATCCTCGACGGCTCGGGCGGCGAGGAGGTCGAGTTCTACTTCGAGAAGAACGGCGCGCAAGCACACGCTTCAAGAAGGAGTTCGAGGGCGTGCTCGCCAACCTCGCAGCGCCGGCTTCGACGAGTACGAGCGCCGGCGGCGCGAGCAGGGGCGCACCAGCGAGGAGGACTTCGAGGCGATCTACGACGAGTTCCACCGCTACATGAACGCAGATCGCCGTGCGAGGAGTGCGGCGGCACGCGCCTGCGCAAGGAGGCGCGCTTCGTCAAGGTCGGCGGCAAGACGCATCGTCGAGGTGACCGGCGCTGACCGATCCGCGACGCGCACGACTTCTTCGCAAGGCCTGACGCTGTCGCCGCGCGCAGAAGGCAGATCGCCGAGCGCATCCTGCGCGAGATCGGCCGAGCGGCTGTCGCTTCCTCGTCAACGTCGGCCTCGACTACCTGACGCTCGACCGCACCGCGGCGACGCTGTCGGGCGGCGAGGCGCAGCGCATCCGGCTGGCGACGCAGATCGGCAGCTCGCTGGTGGGCGTGCTCTACATCCTCGACGAGCCGTCGATCGGCCTGCACCAGCGCGACAACGCGCGCCTGCTCGAGACGCTGCAGCGGCTGCGCGACCTCGGCAACACCGTGCTCGTCGTCGAGCACGACGAGGAGACCATCCGCGCCGCCGACCACGTCATCGACATGGGCCCGCGCGCCGGCGTGCACGGCGGGCGCATCGTCGCCGCCGGCACGCCCGAGGACATCAGTCGTCAACACGCAGTCGCTGACCGGCGCCTACCTGTCGGGGCGCAAGCGGATCGAGGTGCCGCGCCAGCGCCGCCAGTCGGGCAACACGCAGCATCACCGTCAAGCGGCGCGCGCGGCGCACAACCTGCGCAACCTGACGGTGCGCTTCCCCGTCGGCGTGCTCACCTGCGTGACCGGCGTGTCGGGCTCGGGCAAGTCGACGCTGGTCATCGACACGCTGCTGCCGCGCGCTGCAAGCAGCAGCTGCACCGCGCCAAGACGCCGCCCGGGCGAGCACGACGGCATCGAGGGGCTGCAGCACGTCGACAAGGTCATCGACATCGACCAGTCGCCGATCGGCCGCACGCCGCGCTCGAACCCGGCGACCTACACGGGCGTCTTCACCCACATCCGCGATCTGTTCGCCGACGCTGCCCGAGTCGAAGGCGCGCGGCTACAAGCCGGGGCGCTTCTCGTTCAACGTCAAGGGCGGGCGCTGCGAGGCCTGCCAGGGCGACGGCATCCTGCGCATCGAGATGCACTTCCTGCCCGACGTCTACGTCGAGTGCGAGGCCTGCGGCGGCCGCCGCTACAACCGCGAGACGCTGGAGGTGCAGCTACCGACAGGCGCAGCATCGCCGACGTGCTCGACATGACGGTCGACGCAGGCCTGCGAGTTCCTGGAGAACATCCCCAAGGTGCGGCAGAAGCTCGAGACGCTGCGCGAGGTCGGCCTCGGCTACATCAAGCTCGGCCAGTCGGCGACGACGCTGTCGGGCGGCGAGGCGCAGCGCATCAAGCTGTCGAAGGAGCTGGCCAAGAAGGCGACCGGGCGCACCGTCTACATCCTCGACGAGCCGACCACCGGCCTGCACTTCGCCGACATCGCGCAGCTGCTCGACGGTGCTCGAACCGCCTGGTCGACGCGGGCAACACGGTCATCGTCATCGAGCACAACCTCGACGTCATCAAGACCGCCGACTGGGTCATCGACCTCGGCCCCGAGGGCGGCGCCGGCGGCGGCAGCATCGTCGCGCAGGGGACGCCCGACGACGTCGGCCGCGCGGCCGCTCGCACACCGGCGCGTATCTGAAGAAGGTTCTTTAGAATCCACAGCGCGTATCTGAAGAAGGTTCTCTAGAATCCACAAGGAGATCAGAAGCTCAGGAGCTCGGAATTCTCGACTCCTGATCTGCTGATCTCCCTGTCACAGATCTCCCGTGGCGGAATCGGATCGTTCACGCATTTCGGCCTGGGAGGCCTCCGCGCTGGTGGCGCTGAGCTTCGCAGCCCTGTTGACCGCCGGCGTGCAGCTGGCCGGCCACGGCCTCGGCGGCACCGTGCTCGGCGAGCTCGCCTGCGTGATCGCGCCCACACTGGTGTTCATCGGCGTGCGCCGCCTGCCCGCGGTCACGCTCGGCCTGGGGCGGCTGCCGCCCGCCGCCACGCTCGGCGGCGCCCTGGCCGGCGCCGGCGCCTTCTACCTGGTCGCCGTCGGGCTGCACGCCTGGATCGAGCGCGTGTGGCCCACGCCCCCCGCGGTGCGCGAGGCGCTCGAGCGCATGATCATCCCAGCCGAGGGCGCGCGCCCGCTCGCCGTCGATCTGCTGGCGCTGGCGCTGGTGCCCGCGGTCGCCGAGGAGCTGCTGTTCCGCGGCGTCCTGTGGGGCGCGGTACGCCCGCGTCTCGGCGCCACGGGCGCGGTCATCGTCACGGCCGTCGCCTTCGGCCTCTACCACGGCTCGGTCTATCGCTTCGCGCCGGCGGCCTTCGGTGGGCTCTTGCTCGGCGTCGTCCGCGCGGCGTCGGGCTCGCTGTGGCCGGCGCTGGCGTTCCACTTCGCCAACAACGCCGGCGTCATCATCGCCCTGCACCTCGGTTACGAGACGCCGCCGGCGACGGCGGCGCCGCTGGCCGTCGCGCTGGCCACGACGCTCGGCGGGGCGGCGCTGCTCGCCCGCCGCCGTTGAACGCGCGCGCGGCGGCCGTCGGTGCTACGATTTCGGTGTGACCCGCTCGCGAGCGATCGCCTCCTGTCTGCTCGCTGTCGCGCTCGCTGGATGCGCGCCGGCGCTCGATCCCGACCTGCGTCAGGATGACCGCTGCCTGTACGAGATCGGCCGCCCGCACGCCGTCGGCAGCGAGTACCAGCTCTACAAGGGGCACCAGCGCGTGCCCGGCGACGATCTTCTCGCTGCCACCGCCGACGTCAACGACGCGCGGATGTTCGCGTCCAAGGCGCAGCTCGACGAGTGGCTGGGCCTGGGCTCGCTCGTGCTCGGCCCCGTGCTGTTCCTGCCCGGCGTCGGGCTTTTCGGCTACGGCGTGGCCAAGTCGCAGGACGGCTCGATCGCCGGCGGCGCCATCCTCGGCGTCACCGGCGCCGCAGGCATCGTCGGCGGCGCCATCCTCTATCACCGCGCCGACCGGGAGCGCGAGCGCGCCATCGACCTGTACAACCAGCAGCACGCCACGAGTTGTCGCCCTTAACATTCGGGCCTGTTCCGTTGGCGACAATACCGATTGCACCGCCTGCGCCCATTTGTTAGGCTAACTACATTATGGCGCAGGACGAGAAGCGGGCGCTCTGGTACATCAAGAAAATCCCGCTGTTCCAGGATGTCTCGCACGACACGATCCACAAGCTGGTTCAATGCGTCGAGCTCAAAGAGGTTCGACGCCGCCAGGTGGTCTATCTTCCGGGCGACCCCGGGCAGGCGGTCTACTTCGTCAACGGCGGTCGCGTGAAGATCTCCAAGGTCACCCGGGACGGCAAGGAGCTGACCCTCGCCTATCGCGGTCCGGGCGAGATCTTCGGCGAGCTGGTCATGATCGACGGCGGCCCGCGCGAAGAGATGGCCGAGGCCATGGAAAACGCGCTCATCACCGAGATCGATCGCGCCGAGTTCGAAAAGATCGTCCAGAAGGAAGGCATCATCGGCTTCCGGCTGACCAAGATCGTTTCGCAGCGCCGCCGCGACGTCGAGAACAAGATCGAGCAGCTCATCTTCAAGGACGTCAACGCCAAGCTCGCCGAGCTGCTCCTGCGGCTGGCCGCCGAATACGGCGTCGACGACAGCCGCGGCACCCTGGTGTCGCTCAAGATCACGCATCAGGAGATGGCGAACCTCATCGGCTCGACGCGTGAGACGGTGTCGCTGACCTTGTCGCAGTTCAAGCGCCGCGGGCTCATCCAGACCGAAGGGCGCAAGGTGATCCTGGCCGATCGCGAAGGCCTGCGCGCGCTCGCCTGAGCATGGCGCCGCTGCAGAAGCTGGGCGAGCTGCTCGTCGACGCGGGTGCGATCACCCGGCCGCAGCTGTCGGATGCGCTGACGCACCAGCGGCAGTACGGCGGGCGGCTCGGCACCTGCCTCGTCGAGCTCGGCGTCGTCGACGAGAAGACGCTGGCGGCGCTGCTCGCCAAGCAGCTCAGCATCCCCTCGGCGACGGCGGCGCAGCTCGAGAAGTGCGAGGCGTCGGCGGTCAAGCTGGTCAAGGCGGCGATGGCGGAGCGGCTGCGGGCGGTGCCGATCCGCCTGGACGGCGACAAGCTGTGGGTGGTCATGGCCGATCCCACCGACAAGCAGGCGCTCGGCGAGCTGTCGAAGGCGGTGGGCAAGCAGATCCGCCCCATGGTGGCGCCCGAGCTGCTCGTGCAGTACGCGCTCGAGCGGTACTACAAGATCAAGCGCAAGCCGCGCATCGTGCAAGTGCGCACGGGCGGCTCCGATCTGCTCAGCATCGACGGGCCGCGGACACCGGCGACGATGGCGGCGCCGACGCTGCCGCCGCCGCTGCCGGCGGACGCGCGCTCGGAGGCGCCGCTCTACACCGGAGTTGGCTCGGGGCCGATCAAGGTCGACGTCGACGCGCTGGCCGGCTATCTCGACGACGAGCGGGCCGATGCGGCGCCGGCGACGGGGCGCATCCCGATGGACAAGGTGTCGGCGATGCTGGTGGCGGCGACCTCGGACGACGCCATCTTCGACGTGGCGATGCGCTATGTCGAGCAGGACGTCGGGCGGCTGGCGGTCTTCCTGTTGCGCAACGGGATCCTCGGCGGCTGGCGCGGGCAGGGCATCGATAGCGCGCTGTTGCGGCAGATCAACGTCGGGCTCGACGAAGCGCCGGCGATCGCGCGCACGCTGGCCGGCGGCGAGGCGTGGGTGGGGCGGCTGTTCGCCGCCGAGCTGGGCGCGCTGGCGCAGCCGCTCGGCGCCGCGCGCGAGGGGCTCGGTGTCATCCTGCCGGTACGCATCGGCAAGCGCGCCGTCGGGGCGCTGGTCGGGCTCGACGGGTCGCTGAACTCGCTGCGCCACAAGGCCGACCTCGATCGCCTGGCGGTCAAGCTCGACCAGGCGCTGCACATCAGCTACCTGCGCCGCCTGTTGATGCAGCCGTAGGTCAGAGGCAGACGCAGGCGATCGTTCCGCAGTGCGGCGTCTGGTTGGCGCAGGCGCAGCAGAGCTGGCCGCTCGAGCAGGCCTTGCCGCAGCCGGTGCAGTCGTTGTTGTTGGGCGCCGTGCACACCCCGTTGCAGCAGTAGCTGCCGGCGTCGCACTTGTGCCCGCACATGTTGCAGTTGGCCGGATCGGACGACAGATCCTTGCAACCGTCGGCGCAGCAGGTCTCCTGGTCGGTGCACGCGGCGCCGCCGTTGCAGCCGCACTGGCCGCCGACGCAGCTGTTGCCGTTGGAGCAGGGCGGATTGCACTGCGACGGCACGCACTTGCCGAGCATGCACGCGTCGCCCGAAGGGCACTGCGTGGTGCAGTCGCCGCAGTGCTTGGGATCGTTCGACGGATCGAAGCAGCCGCCGCCGCTGGTGGCGCCGAGCGGGCAGCAGATCTGGTTGCCGGTGCAGCTGCCGCCGCCGTTGCAGGTGCAGGCGCCCGACTGGCACAGCTCGCCCATCTTGCAGACGTGGTTGCACGCGCCGCAGTTGGTGCTGCCCTCGGTGACGCAGGCGCCGCCGCAGCACAGCTGCCCGTCGGTGCACTGGACGGTGCCACACAGGCACTGGCCGCCCGCGCAGACCTCGCCGGCGCGGCAGCGCCTGCCGCACATGCCGCAGTTGTTGGGATCGTTCGCCGTGTTGGCGCAGCCGGTCGAGCAGCAGCTGTCGCCGGGGGCGCAGATGGCGCCGTTGCAGGCGCAGGCGCCGTTGGCGCAGCTGAGCGGCGCCGTGCAGGCGTGGCCGCAGCCGCCGCAGTTGGCGTTGTCGCTCCGGGGGTCGATGCAGCTTGAGCCGCAGCAGACGTCGGGGAAGTTGCAGATGGTCGAGCCGCCGCAGGCGCAGGTGCCTGGCAGCGAGCAGCTGCCGTCGGAGCAGCAGACGGCGGTGGCTCCGCTGCAGTCGGCGCCGGTTTGGCCGCACACGCACTGGCCGGCGACGCAGGCGTTGCCCGGGTTGCACGCGTGGTCGCAGGCGCCGCAGTGGAACGGATCGGTCTGCAGATCGATGCAGCCGGTGCCGGGGCAGCAGCTGTTGCCGCCGGTGCAGGCCGAGCCGCCGGCGCAGCGGCAGGTGGCGCCCGAGCAGCTGTCCCCGCCGGGCGCGCAGGCGATGCCGCAGCCGCCGCAGTTGGAGGCGTCGCCCTGCACGCTGGTGCAGGCGACGCCGCAGCAGGCCTGGTTGGGGTCGCACGACTGCCCGCCGCAGCGCTGGTCCGCCAGATCGACGGTGATCTTGGCGCCGTTGCCGAACCTGGCGGCGAGCGGCAGGGTCTGGCCGATCATGTCGCTGAGGCCGACGGCGCGCGCGGTGATCGACAGCGGCGGTGCGGCGCCGCTGACCGGCGGCAGGAGGCGGAAGTCGAACGTCGGCGTAAAGACGTAGCCGAGCGTGGCGTCGTGGGTGACGAGCAGGGTGCGGCGGCCGGTGCCGTCGACGTCGCGGACCTCGTAGCCGATGCCGGTGGCGACCTCGCGGAACGGCTGGTCGACGTAGAAGTTGCGCGCGTCGGCGGGGTCGATGTCCACCCGGGTTTCGACCCGCACGACGTCGCCGGGCGCGATGCCGTCGAGCTTGTAGTGAAGGGTCAGGTCGTTGCTGCCGCAGCCGGCGGCGAGCCAGACCAGGAGCGCCAGGGCGATGGCGGCGGGGGTGCGGCGCGGCATCACTTCACCTGCGGCAGCTGCACCGTCGGCAGCCCCTGGTTGGACGAGTCGCCGGTGAGGACGACGGCGGTGATGACGCCGGCGACGGCGACGGCGCCGCCGACGGCGGTCCACAGCCACCACTTCTTGTAGATGGGCGTCTCCCTGTCGCGTGCGGGCGCCGGTGCGGCGAGCATGACCACCTTGACGACCTCGGCCTGTTGCGCCGTCACCCTGGCCGTGCCGCCGACGGGAACGTCGACCGGCGCCTTGAACGTGGCATAGCCCTCGTGGGCGAGCGCCAGCTGATGGCGGCCGGGGTTGGCCAGAAGCGGCGCGGGCAGCGGCGCGGTGCCCGCTGGATTGCCGTCGAGCGTGACGGTGGAGCCGGCGACCGCGCCGGCGAGGTCGATCCTTCCGACGAGCGTCTGCAAGAGCTCTACGCGCTTCTCCACGAACGGGCGATCGTGGCTGTCCGCCGGCGCGGCGGCGAGGAAGCGCCGATAGGCGTCGAGCGCCCGCGCGACGTCGTTGCCGCCGTCGTACGACTTGCCGACGTTGTAGAGCAGCGGCGCCTTGCCCGAGAGTCGATAGGCCTCCTCGAACTCGTGCGCGGCGTCGGCGAAGCGTTCGTGCGCGTAGTAGGCCTCGCCGGTATTGAAGTGCGCCTTGGCGATGTCGACGTCGCTCGACGAGGGCGGCGGCGGCGCCACGCCTCCGTCGGGCGGCGGAGCTTGCGCCGCGGCAGGCGCGCAGGCCAGGGCGACGATGGCGAGCGCGATCCTCGTCGGCCTCATGCCATGTCGAGCGGGTCCGCCGCCTCGTCGTCGCGCGCCTGCTTCTTCCTGGCCTGCACCTCGCGCACGTAGCGCACCAGCGGATCGACGTAGCTGTCGAAGGGCGGGCAGCGCACGTGCCACGGATCGCCCGACAAAAGGGTCAGCGTGTGGCGGCAGTTGTAGAGCGCGAGGTGATTGAAGGCCTCGAGAAAGGCGAGCGGGGCGCGCGCCAGCCGCTCCAGGCCGGGCGCCTTCAGCAGCGCGCGCGCCAGACCGGTCGGGATCATGCCGCGCGGGGCCTTCTTGTCGGCTCGTTGCGCCACCAGCTCGTAGACGGTACGCGCGGAGAATGGCGCCGGATCGGTCAAATGGAACGTGCCGCCGACGGCGCGCGGATCGCGCGACAGCGCCGTCGCCGCCTCGACGACGTAGTCGATGGGGACGAGGTTGAGCGGCGCCGAGCCGCGGCCGGGCAGCGGCAGGTGCACGTCGATGGGCGAGGAGACGATGAGCACCAAGAGGTAGTAGGGGCCGTCGAACTTGTCGATCTCGCCGCTGTGCGAATCGCCGACGATGATGCCGGGACGCAGAATCGTCACCGGCAGGCGGCGCGAAGCGTCGCGCACCATGCGCTCGGCGCGGAACTTGGTCTCCTCGTAGACGTTGCGGAAGCGCTGCCCGCAGTCGAGCTCCTCCTCGAGGATCACGCCCGAGCGCGCTCCGGACACCTGCGCGGTCGACCAGTGCACGAAGCGGCGCAGGCGCGTGCAGTCGCCGGCGAGCTCGAGCATGGTGCGGGTGCCGTCGACGTTGATGCGCTCGACCACCTCGCGCTTGGCGCCGAGGTAGTAGACGGCGGCGGTGTGATGGATCGCGGTGACCTCGGCGGCGAGCGCCTTGTAGTCGGGGCCGGGCAGCCCGAGATCCATGTCACCGACGTCGCCTTCGACGATGCGCAGCCGCGCGCGCGACGACGGCGGTAACAGCGCCTGGAAGGCGACGGCGTCGTTGCGGAACTTCTCGCGGGTGAGCAGGAAGACGCGATCGTCGGCGGTACGCGCCAACAGCCGCTCGACCAGCCGCCGCGCCGTGAACGCGGGGAACCCGGTCACCAGCGAGACGTCGTATGTCGGATGTCCGTTGCCGCCGCTCATCGTCCCGAAAGAACCTCCTCCCACACCCGCGCCAGCTGCTTCCTCGTGTCCGCCAACGGGCCGCTCGTGTCAACCACCCAGGTGGCGGCGGCCAGCTTTGTCCGCCATCGGCGCCTGCGCGGCGATGCGCGCCCGCGCCTCGTCGGCGGAGTAGGCGTCGCGGCTGATGAGCCGCAAAAGCTGCGTCGCCTCGTCGCAGGCGACGACGATGAGCCCGTCGAGCGCCTTGTGCACGCCGTTCTCGACCAGGAGCGCCGCTTCGTAGATGGCGACGGGCACGCCTTCGGCCGCCAGCCTGCCCAGGCGCGCCTGCGTCTGGGCGGCGATGCGCGGGTGGGTGATGGCGTTGAGCGCGCGCCGCTTGTCGGCGTCGGCGAAGATGACCGCGCCGAGGCGCTTGCGATCGAGGGTGCCGTCGGGCAGCAGCATCTCGCTTGCCGAAGGTGCGCACGATCTCGGCCAGCGCGGGCTGGCCGGGCGCGACGATCTCGCGCGCGACCTCGTCGGCGTCGACGATGCGCGCGCCCAGCTCGGCCAGGGTGCGCGCGGCGGTCGACTTGCCGCTGGCGATGCCACCCGTCAGCCCGATCACCCGCATGCTCATCGTGATACTAACAAATAGCGCATGAAGGTGCTCGAAGCAGACTTCCTCACGTCGGCGACGGAGAAGACGGCGGGCGCCGGTTGGCCCGTCGAGGGACCGCCCGAGATCGCGTTCGCCGGGCGATCGAACGTCGGCAAATCCACGCTCCTGCAGGCGCTGATGCAGCGGCGCGGGCTGGTGCGCATTTCCAGCACACCCGGTCGCACCCGACTCATCAATTTCTTCCGCGTCGTCATCGCGCCCGAGGGCGGGCGCGGGCCGCAAGATCGCCGCGAGCTGCGCTTCGTCGACCTGCCGGGGTACGGCTACGCCAAGGTGTCCAAGAGCGAGCGCGAGAAGTGGCTGCCATTCGTCGATCAATATCTGTCGGAACGGGCGTCGCTCAAGGTGCTGGTGCTGCTCGTCGACCCGCGGCGCGACGCCGGCGGGCGGGAGGCGAGACGCTCGCCACCGCTGTTCGACGAGACCGAGATCGTAAAGTACGTCGCCGCGCGCGGTGTCTTCGTGGTCGCGGTGATGACCAAGGCCGACAAGCTGGCCAAGCACGAGCGCAAACCGGCGCTGGCCAAGCTCGAGCGGGCGCTCTCCCTGCCGACCGTCGCCGTCTCCGCCACCGACGGCGACGGCATCGACGAGCTGTGGCGTCGTATTGCCGTTGCGATAGGATGAAGCGGTGAGCGGGGAGGCGAACGGCAGCGCTACAGCGGGCGGCGCCGGGGGCGGATTGCGCGTGGTCGTCGCTGCGCTCGCGGTCAACATCGCCATCGCCGTCTTCAAGTTCATCGCCGCCGCCCTGTCGCGATCGAGCGCCATGCTCGCCGAGGCGTGCCATTCGACGGCCGACACCGCCAATCAGATCTTCCTGCTCGTGGGCATGCGCAAGAGCGCGCGCCCGCCCGATCGCGACCATCCGTTCGGCTACGGCCCCGAGACCTACTTCTGGGCCTTCATGGTGGCGCTGTGCATCTTCTCGGTCGGCGGCGCCTTCAGCGTCCACGAGGGCGTTGCAGAAGATCCTGCACCGCCACGATCCGTCGCAGCACCTGGCCGACGCATTTTGGGCCTACATCGTCCTCGGCGTGTCGTTCGTGCTCGAGAGCTACTCGTTCACCGTCGCCATGCGCGAGTTCCGCCACATCCGCGCCGGGCGCGGCGTGCGCCGTACCTTGCAGGAGACGCGCGACCCCACGGTGCTGACGGTGCTGTTCGAGGATCTGGCGGCGCTGTTCGGGCTGGTGGTGGCCTTCGGCGGGATCCTCTTGTCGCGGCTGACCGGCAGCGTCGCCTGGGACGGCGCCGCTTCGATCGTCGTCGGGCTGGCGCTCGGCGCGGTCGCCTTCGTGCTGGCGCGCGACACCAAGAGCCTGCTCATCGGCCAGAGCGTCAACGAGGCCGACGAGGCGCAGATCCGCGACATCGTCTGCGCCAACCGTGACGTCGTCGAGTTGGTGCACCTGCGCACGATGCACATGGCGCCCGAGGAGGTGATCGCCGCCATCAAGGTGCGCTTTCTCGGCAACCTCGATACCCGTACGCTCGAGCTGCGCATCAACGAGATCGAGGCGGCGCTGCGCCGGGCGCTGCCGCGGCTGCGTCGCATCTACATCGAGCCTGGGTTCAACGAGGAGCCGGCGCGGCAGCTGCTCCCCCAGCCGCCGACTGAAAAGGGCGCCTGACGGTCGATCGATGGCGACGCGCGAGCGACAGCGGAAGTTCGAGATCGTGCCCATGAAGGCCGCCGATCTCGACGACATCATGGACATCGAGCGCGTGTCGTTCCGCGCCCCCTGGTCGCGCCAGGTGTTCGTCGAGGAGTTGGACCGCGACTGGGCCCACGTCGACGTGCTGCGCGAGCGGCGCACCGACGGCGGCGTACTGGCGTTCGTCAACTACTGGCTGGTCCGCGACGAGGTCCACGTGCTCAACGTCGCGTCCCACCCGGAGGCGCGGCGCCAGGGGCACGCCTCGCGCCTCCTCGAGCACGTGATCGCGTTCGCCAACCGCAACAAGTGCCGCTACGTGACGCTCGAGGTGCGCCGCTCCAACGCCGGCGCCATCCGGCTCTATCGCAAGTACGGCTTCCGGCCGGTCGGCGTGCGCCCGAACTACTACGTCGAGGACAACGAGGACGCCATCGTCATGCTGCTCGAGCTGGCAGCGCCCGCCTAGCGACCATGCCGTTCACTTTGGCCTAGTCGTAGCGGGCCGGCTTGGGCCGCGGAGGTCGTGAGGCGCCATCCCGGCGTCGGAAGCCGGCGCAGTCGCCGCTTCGCGGCGTGCGCCTCCATCGGGCCGCTCGAGGTCGCGCTGCGCGCGACGCGGCCCTCTACGCCGCCGGGATGGCGCCTCACGACCTCCGCTCATGGGCGCCTGGTTCTATGTCGAAGTCGCGCCTGTCCATCGCACCAGGCGTCGAGCGGAGGTAGCAAGGGGCGATGCCGGCGGCGTAGAGGGCGCGGTCGCGCGGAGCGCGACATGAACGCGCCCGATGGAGGCGCACGCCGCGAAGCGGCGACTGCGCCGGCTTCCGACGCCGGCAGCGCCCCTTGCTACCTCCGCGGCCCACGCCGGCCCGCTACTACCCGGCCAAAGTGAACCGCATTGCGCCTAGCTGGGCGCAATGCCACAGCGGGCGCGGACCTTCGGCGCTGACTGCCCGCATCGCGCCCGGGCGGCGCTCAGGGCATCGGGCGTTGGACGTAGCCGAGGGGGGTGGATTCGGTGCGGGTGCCGAAGTAGATGGCGGTGGCGGCGCCGCCGGCGGCCAGGGCGCCGCCGACCGCGGCCCAGACGTACCAGCGCTTGTACCAGGGGACCTCTTTGGATTCGCGCACGAGCGTCGCGTGCACCTCGACGTTGGCGTCGGGCAGCACGTCGACGCGCGCCTGGAAGGCCACGAAACCGCTCTTCTCGACCTTGAGCTTGTAGGTCGCCGGTGCGCGCACCTTGACCGGCTCCGCCAGCGGCGTCTTGCCCGCCGGCTCGCCGTTGAGCGACACCGCGGCGCCGGTCTGGTCGGCGTCGACCGCGATGGAGCCGAAGCGGCGGAAGGTCTCCGGCGGGAAGAGCTGGCGCAGCCAGCCGAGCGCCTGGTCGTCGGTGATCGCGGCGTCGGGCGGCAGCGACTCCGCCAGCCGCGCGCCGGCCTCGCCGCGCTTGGCGTCGATGCGCTGCAGGGCGATGATGATGTCGCCGAGCTGCGACACGCCCACGAGCAGGACCTCGTTGGCCCCGAGTTGCTCGCCGATGGCGCCTACGCACATCGCCTCGCCCCCGCAGCGAGCCACCTCGGCATCGACCTTGGGCAGCTTGCGCCGCGCCTCCTGCAGGTCGATGACGTTGAGCGCGGCGGTGTCACGCAGCAGGCGCCCCAGCCGCAGCCCGATGTCGCGGGCGCCGCGCGCGCCGGCGCGATACTCGAGCACGGCCACGGTGCGCTTGTCGTCGGCGTGTGCCGCGCCGACGCACAACAGCACCACCGCAGCGACGAAGGCCCTCATTGCCCGAACGAAGCCGCCAAACCCGCGGGTCGATCGCCTGCCGTCGACGGGCAGTCCGCGTACTGGTGCTCCGTCGAGCCGAGGATGGTGAACTTGCAGTCGACGCACATCGAGCCCATCGCCGGCATCTGCACCAGCTGCGAGCGCAGCTGATAGGACGCATTGCCGGTGCGCAGGTCGACGGCGAACAGGCCGTACTCGACGATGTTGAAGGTGGCGGTGCAGTCCTCCTGCGAGAAGGTGAACTTGGTGCCCTGCTCGTCGTAGACCGCGCGCGTGGCGAACTCGGCGCGGCTGCCGTCGGGCGTGACGGCGAGCTCGTAGGCGTCGATCGTGGTCGGCCGCACCGGCAGCGTCGCGACGCCGACGTCGCCGTTCGACGACGGCGTCGAGTCGATGGGGATGTCGTAGCTGGCGCCGCCGAAGGGCGTCGGCGTGGCCGATCCGCCCTTGAGCGGCACGCGCTGCAGCACGAACGCGCTCGACGTCGCATCGCGATCGCTGGTGACGGCGAAGACGGTGCCGTTGACCACCCGCACCGCGCTCGGACAGGTGAGGTTGCCGAGGAGGCGCGTGGGCGTGCCCGTGGTCGGGTCGAGCGTGAGCAGCTGCTTGCCGGCGACGTCGGCCACCACCAGCGTGCCGCTCTGCGGGTCGACGGTGACGTCGGCGGCGAAGCCTTCGAGGGCGAACGACCCGGTCATGGTGCCGTCGAGCCCGTAGATCTGGATGGCGTTGGCCGTCAGCGTGGCGCCCGGGGCGCACGGATCGATCGTCGGCCCGCCGGTGAGCACGTACAGCTTGCTGCCGTCGGGCGCGAAAGCCGCGGTGCGCGCGATCGCGCCCGTCATGCGCACGATCTTCGGGCTGGCGCCGCCCGGCGAGCCGACGAAGCCGGCGACGTCGCTGATGATGGCGAGCGAGCCGTCGCTGCCGCTGCCGGGGTCGAGGGCCACGATCGCCTGATCGCGCGGCGCCACGACCAGCCGCGAGGGCTGGAACCCGAGCGTCAGTGTGCCGGCGACGTTGGCGCCGCTGCCGGTGTCGAACGCCGTCAGCGCGCTGCCCTGGGCGACGACCAGGAAGCGGCCGTCCCACGTGGTCGCGCCCGCGGTCAGGCCGGTCAGGTTCGCCGGCGTGCCAGGCGCCCGCGCCAGGTCCATCGACGACAGCGGGTCGAGGATCTGCACCGCGCTCGTGTGATTCCCCGATCCCGTCTCCGCAGGCAGCGACGAGCCGACGAAGATGAGCGGTTTGCGCAGCTCGGCGTCGTAGACCGCCTTCTTGCCCGCCTGGATGGTGACGTCGCGGATGCGCGCCATGCCGAGCAGGTTGCCGCCCGACAGCGCGGTGACGTAGACGTCTTCGGGCGCCCCCGCCGGCATCAGGGCGCCCAGCGGCAAGAGGCCGTTGCCGCTCGATCCCGTGCCCTGGCCCGAGCTCTGGACCGCCGAAGCGATCCCGATCACAGTCCCCGACGCAGTCCGGATGTCGTACTCGGTGACCAGCTCGGGCTGGGCCACCGGGTTGAACAGCGGGCTCTGCGGCGCCGTGATGTTGAACGTCACCGACCCGCGGTCACCGCATGCGGCGACCAGCAAGAGCGCGACGAGGAAGGGCAACCGGCGCATGCTCCAACACTTTATCACAGACGGAAGTCAGTTGAATTACGCCGTCTTCATTGGCATGATGGAAGACCGAAGTCATGTCGGTGGTGGCGCAGCTTCCGGGACCGGCGGAGCCAGAACAGCCGAAGGTCTTCGGACGATATCTTCTGCTCAAGCGGCTCTCCCGCGGCGGCATGGGCGAGATATTTCTCGCCAAGCTGGGCGAGATTCAGGGCTTCGAAAAGCTCGTCATCATCAAGAAGATTCTGCCGCACCTCGTCGCCGACCAGGAGTTCATCAAGCGCTTCATCGACGAGGCGCAGGTCGCCATCAAGCTGCAGCACGCCAACGTCGCGCCGGTGTTCGAGGTCGGCAAGGTCGACGGCGAGTACTTCCTTGCGATCGAGTACATCGAAGGGCGTGATCTGCGTCGCATGATCACGCGCCAGCGCGAGGAGCGCACGCGCCTGCCGTCCGACCTGGCGATGTTCGTCGTGCGCGAGATGGCCAACGGCCTGGCCTACGCGCACCGCCGCACCGACGAGGCCGGCCGCCCGCTGGCCCTGGTGCACTGCGACATCTCGCCGCCGAACGTGATGGTCTCGTTCGAAGGCGAGGTGAAGATCATCGACTTCGGCATCGCCAAGAGCGCCATCCGCATCGCCGAGACCAACCCCAACATGGGCTTCGGCAAGTTCGGCTACATGGCGCCGGAGCAGCTGGTGCGGGGCGGCATCGTCGACAAGCGCACCGACATCTACGCCGCCGGCGTGGTCCTGTACGAGCTTCTGACGGGCGAGCGGCTCTTCACCTTCCCCGAGGGCGCCGACTACCGGCAGATCGCGCGCATGGTGACGCAGGGCAAGTTCAAGCTGCCGTCGCAGCGCGACCCGCGGCTCGACCCCGGCATCGATCCGATCGTCATGAAGGCGCTGGCCTCGAACAAGGAGGAGCGCTACCAGACCGCCGAGGAGTTCCGCGACGCCATC
Source organism: uncultured delta proteobacterium (assembly GCA_963816965.1). GTDB lineage: Bacteria > Myxococcota_A > Polyangia > Palsa-1104 > Palsa-1104 > JAQBQH01. The sequence continues at coordinate 241,141 of CAWFMP010000003.1, read as the reverse complement.
CAGGTCAAGCTGTCGCAGATGAACCCGACCATCAACGCCGACGCGCTCGCGCATTTCATGCGCGGTCTGTTCCGCGACGAGATCACCGAGGAGCACGCGCTCGTCGCCAGCATGAAGGCGGTCGACGTGGCGCCGTTCCAGGACGAGCTCGATCAGGCGACCCACAAGCACACCGTGACGTTCGCCCGCGCCACCGGCATCAACCGCATCATCTCGCGCACGCCGCAGCCGTCGGGATCGATCCGCGTTCCCACCGAAGAGCAGCTCCTGGCCCATCCGCAGCGGCGCGGGCTGTTCATCGCCGGCACGCTGGCGGCGCTGGTCGCCGGCGGGGCGCTGGCGATGATCCTGGCGCGGCCGTCGCAGCCGGCGGCGACGCCGACGACCGCGGCCGCCACCCCGAAGAGCCCGGTGATGCCGGTGGTGACGCCGCTGGAGACGCCGACGCCGGTGGTGCTACCGACGCCGACGCGCGACGTGCTGCCGGCGCGCCACGCCGCCCGCCATCACGAGAAGGTGAACAAAGTAGTGGTGGCGCAGCGGTCGTCTTCGCACGCGCTGCGCTCGCGCACGCCGGCCGAGGTGCAGGCGAAGTACCGCGCCATCAAGGGCGAGTACGCGGCGTTCAAGTCGCAGTACGGTCCGGTGCTCGAGGACAAGTGGAACGCGATTGCTGCCGAGATCACTTTCGGCAGGGCGGACAAGTTCGACAAGGTGGATGCGATGCTGGAGTCGCTTCGCCGCGAGATGGCCAAGGTGCGCGCGGGCGGCTGAGGAGCCGCGCCGCGCGTCTTCGTCGCCGAGCTAGGCCGCCTTCGAAATCGCGGGCTGCGCGCCGATGGCCGACTTCTTGGTCGCGCCGCCGATGAAGCAGCCGATCATGCCCCACAGGAACGTCTTGAGCAGCGCCCACACGAAGCCCATGACCCCGGCGATGACCCCGAGGCCGCCGGCCATCGCGTTGCCCACTTGCGAGAGCTGCGCCTGCTGCGCCGCGGTGAGCTGCGAGCCGCCCTGCGTCTGCGCGTTCTTCATGGCGTCGTTGAACGCCTGACCGCCCGCGGCGCTCATCGCCGACGACGCGGCGACCTTGATGAGCACGAAGCCGACGATGCCGGCGACCAGCCCACCGACGAGAACGGCGAGGATGCCCTTGCCCGTCGTCGCCTGCGTCATGTGCACCGCCGCCCAGCCACCGCCGGTGAGGATGGCCGCGCCGAGAAGGAATCCGATGATCCCAGGCACGTAGAAGCCGACGAGGGTCCCGACGACACCCGCACCAATCGCAAAAGCCCACATCATCGAAGCCGCCATCGAACCTGCCTTCGAATCGCTCATGCCCCTCTCCTTGTTTGTGAGTCGGCGAGGTGGTACGGGCGCGCCCCTGCGACCTTCCCCCCAATCTCGACCGGCCCGGAGCGCCGATACTGACACAAAAGCGTGCTAGGCTGGCGAGCCATGTATATGACGGCGCGCGTCGTCGAGAATCGAGTGCTGGCGCGCGGGAATTTCGTGTTGCGATTGTCGCTCCCCGACGAGGGGGCGGCGTTGGCCGGGGCGCTTCCGGGGCAGTTCGTGATGCTGCGCGGCGAGTGGGGGCGCGATCCGCTGCTGCCGCGCGCGTTTTCGATCCTGCGCCTGTGCGACGGTGGCTGCGAGATCCTGGTCAAGGCGATCGGTCGCGGCACGCGCCTTTTGCAGCTGGCCCTGCAGGGCGCGCCGATGACGCTGCTCGGCCCGCTCGGCCGGCCGTTCCCCGCGCCCGAGCCGGGGCGCACCGACCTGCTCGTCGCCGGCGGCGTCGGGCTGGCGCCGCTTTTGTGGCACGCCGAGGTGGCGGCGAAGACGGCGCGACAGGCGCCGATGCACCTGTTCTATGGCGCGCGCAGCGCCGCAGATCTGGTGCTGCTCGACGACTGCGAGCGCACCGGCGCCATCGTGCACCTGACGACCGAGGACGGCTCGCGCGGCCTCGGCGGCCGGGTCACGCGCGCGCTCCAGGAGTTCCTGGCGACGCCGGCGCCGCGGCCGCGCCCGACCATCGCCACCTGCGGCCCCAACGCGATGATGCGCGCGGTGGTCGACGTGGCCCGCCAGCACGACGTGCCCTGTCTCGTCTCCGTCGAGGGCGAGATGGCGTGCGGCATCGGCGTCTGCCTCGGCTGCGCGCTGCCGCTCACCGACGGCACACGTCCGTTCGCCTACGCCTGCGTGGACGGCCCGGTGTTCGACGCCGCCAAGGTGGTGATCCCGTGACGGCGACGCCGGGCCTGCGCATCGCCTTCGCAGGCCTCGATTGCGCCTCGCCGATCTGGGTGGCGTCGGGCACCTTCGGCTACGGCAAGGAGTTCGAGCCCTACCTGTCGCTGGCGGACCTGGGCGGCCTCGTCACCAAGGGCATCTCGCCCAAGCCGCGCTTCGGCAACCCGCCGCCGCGCATCTGCGAGACCGCGTCGGGCATGCTCAACTCGATCGGCCTCGAGAACGTCGGCGTCGAGGGCTTCGCGCGACGAGAAGCTGCCCTTCCTGCGCGCCTGCGGGCACGCGCGTGCTGGTCAACTTCTTCGGCGACGACCTTCGACGAGTACGTCGACTGCGGCGCCGCGCCTCGACGCCTGGACGGCGTGCGACGGCCTCGAGATGAACGTCTCCTGCCCGAACATCAAGGCGGGCGGCATCGAGTTCGGCACCGACCCGCGCGGTGCTGCGCGATCTGGTGCGCGCCTGCCGCGCGGTCATCGAAGAAGCCGCTCTGGATCAAGCTGACGCCCAACACATCGGACATCGTCGCGCTGGCGCGCGGCCTGCGCCGACGGCGGCGCCGACGGCCTCTCGATCATCAACACCATCACCGGCATGGCGATCGACGCGCGCACGCGGCGCCCGAAGCATCGCCACCATCTTCGGCGGCCTGTCGGGCCCGGCCATCAAGCCGATCGCGCTGCGCATGGTCTACCAGGTGCACCGCGCCGGCGTGCCCGGCTGCCCATCTGCGGCATCGGCGGCATCCAGGACGGCGACGGACGCGATCGAGTTCTTCCTCGCCGGCGCCAGCACGGTGCAGGTCGGCACGCAGAGCTTCGTCGATCCCGACGCGTCGCGGCCGCATCGTGCGCGAGCTCGCAGCGCGTTCTGCGCGGCCGACGGCGATCAGCGACGTGCGCGAGCTGGTCGGGGCGCTGCAGCGGTCTGACGCGTCGACGAATTCGCAGCCGCGATTCAGCTTGACCTTGGGTTACGACGATTTAACTGCCGCGAAACGGGCGCGAAACAGCGCCGCGGCTAGCGTAGGAGGTCACCATGAAAAAGGTCGAAGCGATCATCAAGCCGTTCAAGCTCGACGAGGTGAAGGAAGCGCCTGCGCGAGATCGGCGTCCAGGGCATGACCGTCACCGAGGTCAAGGGCTTCGGCCGCACAGGGGGCAAGACGGAGGTCTACCGCGGCGCCGCGTACGTCGTCGACTTCCTGCCCAAGGTGAAGCTCGAGATCATCGTCAAGGACGACATCGTCCGCGAGGTCGTCGAGGCGATCATCGAAAGGCGGCCAAGACCGGCCGCATCGGCGACGGCAAGATCTTCGTCACGCCCGTCGACGAGGTCGATCCGCATCCGCACCGGCGAGCGCGGCGAGGACGCGCATCTAGACGCACAGCCGACGTCGGCCCGATCAGCACCACGACTCAACACGCAGGAGGGAGATCGCACATGACGCCAGCGAGGTCCTCGAAGTTCGCAGAGAAGAACGGCGCGAAGATGGTCGACTTCAAGTTCGTCGACTTCCTCGGCATCTGGCAGCACTTCACGATGCCGATCGCAGCGAGCTCGAACGAGGACGTCGTTCGAGGAGGGCTTCGGCTTCGACGGCTCGTCGATCCGCGGCTGGCAGCCGATCAACGCCTCCGACATGCTGCGTGATGCCCGACCCGGCGACGGCGGTCATGGACCCGTTCTGCGCAGTACCCGACGCTGTCGCTGATCTGCAACATCGTCGACCCGATCACCAAGGGAGCCGTACACGCGCGACCCGCGCAACATCGCGCGCAAGGCCGAGGCGTACCTGAAGTCGACCGGCATCGGCGACACCGCGTACTTCGGCCCCGAGGCCGAGTTCTTCATCTTCGACGACGTCCGCTACGACCGAGAGCCGAACCGCGGCGTTCTACTTCGTCGACTCGGCCGAGGGGCGCTGGAACACGCGGCCGCGAAGAGGGCCCGAACCTCGGCTACAAGCCGCGCTACAAGGAAGGCTACTTCCCGGTGCCGCCGACCGACACGCAGCAGGACATCCGCGCCGAGATGGTGCTGACGATGGAGGAGGTCGGCATCGCGGTCGAGACGCAGCACCACGAGGTGGCGACCGCCGGCCAGGGCGAGATCGACATGCGCTTCGACACGCTGCGTGAAGATGGCCGACGAGCTCATGTGGTACAAGTACATCGTCAAGAACGTCGCGCGGCGGCACGGCAAGACGGCGACGTTCATGCCGAAGCCGCTCTTCGGCGACAACGGCTCGGGCATGCACTGCCACCAGTCGCTCTGGAAGGGCGAGAAGCCGCTCTTCGCCGGCGACGGCTACGCCGGGCATGTCCGAGATGGCGCTGTACTACATCGGCGGCATCCTCAAGCACGCGCCGGCGCTCTGCGCCTTCACCAACCCGACGACCAACAGCTACCGCGGCTGGTGCCGGGCTTCGAGGCGCCGGTGAACCTGGCGTACTCGGCGCGCAACCGCTCGGCGGCGGTCCGCATCCCGATGTACTCGCCGTCGCCGAAGGCGAAGCGCATCGAGTTCCGCTTGCCCGGACCCGACGTGCAACCCGTACCTCGCGTTCGCGGCGATGCTGATGGCCGGCCTCGACGGCATCGAGAACAAGCATCGACCCGGGCGAGCCGCTCGACAAGGACATCTACGCGCTGTCGCCCGAGGAGCTGAAGGACGTGCCGACGGTGCCGGGCTCGCTCGACGAGGCGCTCGAGGCGCTCGAGGCGCGACCACGAGTTCCTGCTCAAGGGCGACGTCTTCACGGAGGACGTGATCGAGACCTGGATCGAGTACAAGATGGCGAACGAGGTCGACCCGATCCGCCTGCGCCCGATCCCGCACGAGTTCGCCCTCTACTTCGACTGCTGACGACGGGCGCCTGGCGCGCCGACAATTCCGGGGCGGCGGCCGTCAACCCGGCCGCCGCCGCCATCCTTTCCCGCCGGGCGGCTACTGCTGGCGTCGCCACATCGCCAGCTTCTCGATGACCCAGCTCCCCAGATCGCGCGACCGATCGAACAGCAGCGGGCGTACCACCCGCGATGGCCACAGGCCGAGCTCGCCCTCGCCGCGTTGCAGCCACGGCGCCAGCTGCCGCAAGAGCGCACGCCGCAGCGGCGCCGCCTCGACGCCGCCGTCGACGTCGAGCCAGGGCATCGCCGCGCGCAGCTGATCGCGCGCCGCCGCCAGCGCCACACGACCGCGCCCCGAATCGGCGAGCTCCTGCACGCGCCCCATCAGCGGCGCCGCCGCCCCGGCGACCAGCAGCGCAGCGTCGGTCATCCACAGCGCGTTGCCCGTGAAGCCGTGCGTCGCCGCGTGCACGCACACGACGTAGAGGTGGTCGGCGTCCGCGGGCGCCCACGCGGTCGTGGCGCCATACGGCACCTCGATCGCGCGCGCCAGCAGCGGCTCGACGTCGCGCGCCACCCGCAGCTCGTGCCACAGCCGATGGTGCAGCTCGATGATGACCTGGCCGGCCTTGACCTTGACGTCATGGACGGCGTCGCGGGCGCGGCGAAACGGCTCCGGATCGGAGCGCGTCATGCCGAGGTCGCGGCACAGCTCGACGGCGCGCTCGAGCTCGGTCGGCGCGCACACCAGATCGACGTCGACCATCGGCCGCGCGCCCGGATCGCCGTAGTGCGTGTGCAAGAGGAGCGCGCCCTTGATCGGCATGAGGCGGAGCCCGGCCGCGCGCGCCGCCGCCAGCAGCGTCTCCAGCCGCTGTTGGCGCACGACATTGGAAGCCAGGGTTGCCAGGTAGCGCGCGCGGCCCGGTCCGCTCTGGTCACCGCCCGCGAGCCCCACCGCGTATCGCAGCGCGACCAGCTCCGGCCGTCGCCGCAACGCCGGCGGCAGCGCGTCCAGCCGTGCGGCGGTCAGGGTTCGCCGGCAGAGCTCGCTCAGCACAAACGCCACCATACGCGAGATCACAGGAGAAAAGCACGTACCGGCGCCCACTTCGTGATATGATCTTGTGACGATGTCGTCTTTGCCTCCCGATCCCTTGGCAGCCCTGCAGTCCCAGCGCAGCGCCCTCGAGATGGCACTGGAAGCGCTCAACCGCATCCGCCGCCGTTGGTGGCTGGTGGTGGTCTTCGCGGTGGCGCTGCCCGCCTACTTCGGCTGGCACGCCCTCCAGCAGCCCATCTACTACCAGTCGACGATGGCGCTGCTGCTCAACGCGCGCCCGCCCCGCGTCGTCGACAAGGTCACCGAGGTGGTCGCCGAGGAGGTCCTGGCCGACACCGAGCGCTATGCCGCCGGCCAGATGCGCCTGCTGGGAAGCGAGATGATGTCGGGCGCCGTCGAGCGACAGCTCGGCCTGCCCGAGGGCGAGCTCGCCGGCCGCCTGCAGGCGACGCTCGATCCGCGGTCGCACGTGATCTCGCTCGAGGTCGACGATCTCGATCCGCAAAAGGCCGAGCGCTACGTAAAGGCGTTCGCCGACGGATACATCGAAGAGACGATCGATCAGCGCGCCGGCGTCGCCAACAACGCCACCAAGTTCCTCGACGGCGAAGCGGACGGTTTGCGCAAGCGTCTCGAAGGCGACGAGAAGGCGCTCTACGACTACAACAAGTCGAACGAGCTGCTCGCCTCGAGCTTCGACGAGAGCCACAAGATCGCGTCGTCCAACCTGGCGCAATATCACGCGCAGGCGGCGTCGGCGCGCACGGCCGGCATCAAGCTGCGCGCCGAGCTCGACAGCATCCACGACGCGCGCGCCAAGAACGATCCGCTGCTCTTGCGCATGCTGACGCTGCCGTCGGCGGGCGACCAGTGGAACGTGCCGCAGTCGCGCTACTCGAGCCTGGTCGAGCAGCTGCACCAGCTCGAGACCAAGTACGGGCCGCAGCACCCCAAGGTGGTCGAGACGCGCGAGGCGCTCGCCACCGTCGGCGACATGCTCGACAAGCAGGTGGCGGCCGCCGTCTCGGCCGTCGAGGTGCGCGTCAAGCAGAACTCCTACGAGCAGCAGCAGCTCGCCGCCGTCATCGCCGACGAGACCCGCAAGGCGATGTCGCTACGCCAGAAGGAGCTCGACTACAACCGGCTCAAGCGCGTCGAGGAGGAGGATCGCGACGACTACATGCTGGTGGCCAAGCGCAGCCGCGAGACCGGCTTGCAGGCGCTGGTGCGCGACAGCCAGGTCCGGCGGCTCGAGGGGCCGACCCCGGCGGCGAGGGTCGATTGCCACGTGACCCGTGCCGTCGGCACCGCCACCCTGGCGGGCCTGATGCTCGGCCTCGTCCTGGCGTTCCTGCTCGATCTGCTCGACGACAGCATCAAGACCCCGGCGGAGGCCGAGAGCGAGCTCAAGCATCCGCTGCTCGGCATCATGATGCAGATCCCGCACGCTTCGCGCGGCGACGGGAGCGTGACCGATCGCGAGGTGACGCGCACCGAGCACATCGTCAAGAACCCGCGCTCGCTGGTCGCCGAGCAGTGCCAGTCGTTCACCACCCAGATCTTCTCGCTGTTCATGGACAAGCCGCCGCGCGCGCTGATGGTGGTGTCGGCCGCGGTCGAGGATGGCAAGACGCTGGTGACGCTGCACCTGGCCTCGACGGTGGCGGCGCGCGGCAAGCGCGTGCTCATCATCGACGCCGACCTCCGGCGCGGCCGCTTGCACCGCATGTTCCAGCTCGGCCGGGGCGGCGGCCTGTACGAGCTGGTCACGCAGAAGATCACCCTCGACGAGGCGTGCCGCAGCACCTGGATCCCCAACGTCGACGTCGTGACCACGGGCGAGGTGCCGCTCAAGCTGTCGCCGCTGCGCGTGTTCGAGCACGAGGAGCTGGGCCGCGTGCTCGAAGCGCTCAAGGATCGCTACGATCTCGTCGTCATCGACACGCCGCCGGTGCCGTTGGTCTCGGACGCGCTCCTGCTCGCCGACCACGTCGACGGCGCCGTCGCGGTCGTGCGCGCCAAGAAGACCTCGCGGGCGCTGACCCGCCGGCTGACCGACCAGCTCGTGGGTGCGCGCGTCAACCTCCTGGGTTGGCTGCTCAACGATTCTCAGCGCCGCCGAGCTCAAGAGCAAGTACTACTACCGCTACGGCTACGGGCGTGGCTACGCCTACAAGTATTCCGACGAGGAAGCAGCCTAGCCACTTGTAAGCCCTGGAAATTGACGTACTTCCGATAATTTCGTATGATCGCCCGAATGCCTAACTGGTCCCGAGTGCGCGAGCGGGTGGCGGTCGACCTGTTGCGCTGGACCCCCAAAGGCACGCTCTCGCGCGGCATCGGGTGGGCGGCGCGCCGTCGCGTCCCGCGCCCGCTGCGGCGCGCGCTCTATGGCGGCTTTGCGCGCTACGTCGGCGCGGATCTTTCGGTTCTCGAGCGACCGCTCGACGCCTTCGAGCGCTTCGACGACTTCTTCACGCGCCCGCTGCGCGACGGTGCGCGCCCCATCGCCGAGGGCGCCGGCGTCGTCGTCTCGCCGTGCGACGGCGTGGTCTCGCAGGCCGGCCTCTCCGAGGGCGGCCGCCTCATCCAGTGCAAGGGGCGCGACTACACCGTCGCCGGCCTGCTCGCCGACGCCGCCGAGGCGCGCGCCTTCGAAGGCGGTGCCTACGCCACCATCTATCTGTCGCCGCGCGACTATCACCGCATCCACAGCCCGGTCGACGGCAGCGTGACCGGCTACCGTCACATCCCCGGCGCCTTTTTCCCGGTCAACCCGACGTCGGTGCGCAACGTGGCGGGTCTGTTCTCGATCAACGAGCGTCTGGTCACCTACCTCGACAGCGACGTGGGCCGGGTGGCAGTGGTGGCCGTCGCCGCCACGGGCGTCGGCTGGATCACGGTCGCCTACGACCGCGACGTGCGCACCCACCGCGGCGGCAGCGCCGGGCGGCACGGGTGGGCGCAGCGCTACGCCTCGCCGCGCCGGCTCGGGCGCGGCGCCGAGCTCGGTATGTTCCACCTCGGCTCGACGGTGATCCTGCTCTTCGAGCCCGGCCGCGTGCGCCTCGACACCATCGGCGGGCAAATGTTGCGCGTCGGCGAGCGCATCGGCGGCCTGGCCAACAAACAGCGCGAGTTCGCCGCCTGATCATGGCCGACAAGGACCCAGCGGGCGGCGAGATCGACTTCTCCGACGGCGAGCTGTCGGAGATGGGCGTCGAGCTGGCCGGCCGCGCCGAGGCCGCGCCGCCGCCGCGCCGGTCGCGGTCGATGCTGCGCGTACCGGTCGACGAGGTGCCGCGGCCCAAGGGGGGCGGCGATGCCCTGGCGACGGCGTCGACCACCGAGCCATCGCTGCCGGCGATGGGCGAGGCGCCATCGGATGCCGTCGACGAGGTGGTCGAGCACGCGTTCCGCAACGGCGGCGTCGCCGAGGGCGTCGTCCCGGCGGAGGTGCGGCTGGCGGCGACGCCGGCCCGGGACGAGCTGGAGGCGTTCACCGCCAAGCTCATCGCCGAGCGCGAGCGCGTGATCGAGATGGAGATGGAGCCCGACGGCGAGGAGGAGGAGCTCGAGGCAGAGCTCGATCCGGATACCGATCCGCGGGCGCTGGCGCTGGCGCGCGCCGAAGAGCTGGGCGCGATGCCGCAGCCGATCGACGAGGGGCCGACCCGCGCGCTGCGGGCGGACGCGCCGCGCGCGGTCAATCCGGCGCTGGCGGCGCTGGCGCGGGCGGTCATCACGCCGGCCGCCGAGCCCTCGGAGTGGCTGGCGCCGTCTCAGACGTCGGGCGCTTCGTCGGTCGATTCGGAGCAGGAGCCGGCGGTCGGGAGCTCGATCGAGCCGGAGTCGATCGATGACGAGCAGGACGCGGACGCCGAGATGGAGCTCGACGACGGCGAGCTCGAGGATGTCGAGCCGGCGCCGCCGCCCGAGCGTCAACGCACGTTGACTCCGGCGATACCGCCGCCGCCGATGCCGGAGAACGCGCCCAAGCTCGGCGGCAACGGGCATGGCAACGGCCATGGACAAGCCGCCGGCCACGGGGACGAGTCGGTGGCGCCGCCGGTCGCCACGGCCGCGGCGCCCGCAGGCCAGCCCGCTGCGCCGCCGCCATCCCCGGCCGCGGCGCTGGCGTCGGGACAGCACGTCGCGCTGGCTCCGGCGCCGTCGGCGCCGATCTCCGTGCCACCGATTCCGGCGCCGCCGCTGCCGCCGCCCGCGTCAACGGTGCCGCCGCCCGTGTCCCCGGCGCCGCCGCCGCCCCCCGCCGCCGCGCCGCCGCCGGCCGCGCCCACAGCGACGAGCGCGCCCGCGTCGGCCCCGGCGCCGCCGGCCCCCCCGGCTGCGCCCGCCGTCGATAGGGCGGCTGCCGCCGCTGCGGCTGCGGCCGCGGCCGCTGCCGCGGCGCAGACCGTGGACGCGCCGCTGCGCCCACGCCGTAAGCGCCGCGCCAAGCAGTGGTTCGAGGAGATCTTCGACGACGACTACCTGCGCACCCTGCCGTTTCTCACGCCGCGTCAGACCGAGCGCGAGGCGCAGTTCATCGCCGAGTCGCTGGCCATCCCGGCAGGCGGCGCGCTGCTCGACCTCGCCTGCGGTTATGGCCGCCACGCGATGGAGCTCGCCGCCAAGAGCTACAAGGTCACCGGCCTCGACCTGTCGCTGCCGCTGCTCATCCGCGCCGCCGACGCCGCGCGTCGCGTCGGTGTCAACGTCAACTTCATCCACGGCGACATGCGCGAGATGACCTTCGAGAACGAGTTCGACGGCGCCTACTGCATGTTCACGTCGTTCGGCTACTTCGACGACGACACCAACCGCAAGGTGGCCGCCAACCTGGCGCGCGCGATCAAGCCCGGCGGCAAGCTGCTGGTCGACGTCGTCAACCGCGACTACATCGTGCACGATCTGCCGACGCGCGTCTGGTGGCAGGGCGACGGCTGCGTCGTGCTCGAGGAGGTCGACTTCAACTACTTCAGCTCGCGCGTCCAGGTGCAGCGCTCGATCATCTTCGAGGACGGGCGGCAGCTCGAGCAGGAGATCTCGATCCGTGCCTACTCGCTGCACGAGATCGGCAAGGTCCTGCACCATTCGGGCTTCCGCGTGACCGAGGTCTCCGGCGGTTTGTCGCTCCGCGGCAAGTTCTTCGGCGCCAACTCCCGGCAGCTCATCGTCGTGGCAGAGAAGAAGGTCACGCCTTAACTAGTTCGAGCATCGAATAACCAACTCGAACCGCCCGTCCCGTGTCCAACAGCACGAGGCGGCATGTGCGTTATCGACACATATGCGCAGTTGACGCATGCCCACGGCCTTGCGCCGGGGGAGGGGCGTCTTACTTTGAGAGATCGACGGGAAACCAGGGAATGAACCCGGTCGTACCGTTGGTACTAGGAATGTCGGCTCCTATGCAGAAAAAGGTGAAAATGAAGACCGCTACTGCACCTGCTCCCCGCGTCAAGCGTCAGGGGCGCGCTCGCTTTGCTGCCCGGCCCAAGAAAGGGCGCGGAGGCGGTGGCTGCGCCAATGGGCGAAGAGGGGGCCGCAGCGCCCGGGGAGGGGCCGGGTGGACCCGAGGCGCCCGACGGCGACGGTGCCGCCGGCGACGCGGTCGCCGAGCTCGAAGCGGTCATCGGCGCCACCGACGATGACGAGCCGGTCGAGAAGCGCGGAAGCGGAAGAGCCGTCGAACTTCCTCGCCATGTACTTCAAGGACATGGCGCGGCTGGCGGTGCTGCGCCCGCAGGAGGAGTTCGAGTCGGCGCGCAAGCTCGAGGCGCTCGAGATCGCGCTGTGGGCGCGCGTGCTTGTCGTACGCGCCGGTGACCGAGCACGCGCTCAAGGTCTGCGAGCGCACGCTGGAGAACTCGATCGCCGAGTTCAAGGTCATCCGCAAGCACCTGGTGACGCTGGCCAAGCGCCACTCCAAGGCGGAGCAGGAGCGCTTCGAGCGCTGCGTGGTCAAGACGTCGGAGAAGCTGCGCGCGCTCGACACCGACAAGCGCATCCTCGACATCGTGCTCGACGACATCCGCAAGGTCGTCACGCGGCACGCCGGGGCGCGTGATCGACGACGTCGCGCACTTCAACACCCGCTCGCGCGACTTCAAGAAGTACCTGAGCGAGGTGCGCGCCGCGTACGCGCGCGCGCACGCGACGAAGAACGAGTTCGTCAAGGCGAACCTGCGCCTGGTCGTCTCGATCGCGCGCCGCTTCAACCACGGCCGCATGCCGCTGGCCGACCTGATCCAGGAGGGCAACATCGGCCTCATGAAGGCGGTCGAGCGCTACGACTACCGCCGCGGCTTCCGCTTCTCGACCTACGCGAGCTGGTGGATCCGCCACGCGATCAGCCGCGCGCTCGCCGACAAGGGGCGCGCGGTGCGGCTGCCGGTGCACATGATCGACGCCTACCACCGCGTCGCCAAGTCGCAGCGCGAGCTGCCGGCGAAGCTCGGGCGGCAGCCGACCAGCGAGGAGATCGCGGAGGCGACCGGGCATCGCGGCGCCGAAGATCGAGAAGATGCGCACCTTCCTGCTCGACCAGTCGTTCTCGCTCGATCGCCCGGTCTCGCGACGAGGATGGGCGCAAGTTCATCGACGTCCTCGAGGACCCGAACGCGGAGAACCGCGCCGACCGCGGACGACATGGTCGACGACGCGATGACCGACGAGGTGCGCGCGCTGCTCGAGTACGCTCAAGCCGATCGAGGCCGACATCCTGCGCCAGCGCTTCGGGCTCGACAACGACCAGGAGCTGACGCTCAAGGAGATCGGCGAGAAGTACAACCTCTCGCGCGAGCGCATCCGGCAGCTCCAGGAGCAGGCGCTGGCCAAGATGCGCCGCGCGCTGCAGCGCAAGGATCTGATGTAGCCCGGTCTGGGGGCGGCTAGCGCCCCCAATAGAACGTGCCCACCAGCGCGCCGTAGACGCTCGTGATGCCGAAGCCGCTGTTGCCGTGCGGGTCGACGAAGATGCCGGTGACTCCGCCCTCGACCCCCGCGGCGAAGTTGGGGTGCGGGCAGTAGCGCGCGCCGAGCGCGATGTCGTAGCCGAGGACGAAGAAGTTGCGCGGGGTGGTCACCTCGGCGCCCATGGGCAGGCCGCCCTTGGCGTACCAGGCCGCCTTGTTGTCGTGCGCCTTCAACAGGTCGACCTCGATGGTGGGGGCGAAGGTGAAGGTGGTCTGGTTGGTGCCGTTGGGGCCGCCGCCGGGGCTGGAGACGCGGTAGAACCCGACGCCGAGGCCGAGCTGGATGCGGTTGGCGAGGCGGCCGCCGATGGTGAGCGACGGCACCGCGACGACCGCGCTGGTGCCGCCGAGGGTGAGGCTGGCGCCCAGGCGCGCGTCGACGGCGAGGCCGTTCCGCGGCATCTGCGCGTGCGCCAGCGATGGCGCCAGCAGCAGCAGCGACGCGAGGAGTGGAACCAGGCGCAGTCTCATCGGCGTGTCCTCAGAGGCGAAGGGTGGCGGTGCCTTCGAGCGTGACGGTGCCGTCGGGCTTACGCGCGAACAGCGTGACCTCGACGGTGCCGGCGGCGTCGTCGCGCGCGGTGACCTCGCCGCCGACGGTGATGCGATCGCCGGGGAAGGTGACCGCCTTGAAGCGCGTGGACAGGCGCACCAGGTGCTGCGGCCCGCCCGCCCAGTCGGTGACCAGCTGGCCCAAGAAGGCCATCGACAGCATCCCGTGCGCGATCACCGACGGGAAGCCGCCCTCCTTGGCGAACGGCTCGTCGTAGTGGATGCGGTTGAAGTCGCCGGAGGCGCCGGCGTACTGCACGAGCTGCGTGGTGGTGATGGGCGGCCTTTCGACCGGCGGCAGCACGTCGCCGACGGCAACGGCCTGCAGCGTCCCGCTGGGCGCGCTCACCGGCGCACCAGCACGGTCGAGCGCGCCGTGAAGACGGGGGCGCCGTCGCCGTCGGTGGCGACGGTCTCCAGCACCATGACGTCCATGATGCCGCTCTTGGTCTGCTTGACGGCGGCGTCGGCGATGCGCCCGACGATGGTCAGCCGATCGCCGGCGTAGAGCGGGCGGGCGAAGCGCAGCTCCTGCTCGCCGTGGAGCAGCTTGCGCCAATCGACGTCGATGCCGCCGCGCGGATCGTTGGCGCGCAGCGCGATGGCGAAGGTGGGCGGCGCCGGGATGCGCGGGTGGCCGGCGGCGCGCGCGGCCGCCTCGTCGACGTAGATGGGGTTGGTGTCGCCGACCGCCTCGGCGAAGTGGCGGATGTGGCCGCGCTCGATGTCGACGACCAGAGGCGCCGACGTGCGGCCGACGTAGGGTGCGAAGCGGGGCTCGGCGTCGCTCACCGAGCGAGCATCCAGCTACAGGACATCCTCGTCAAGCGGGGAGCGCTTGCGGTCGTCGAGCAGGTCGATGGAGCTGACGCCGAGGATGCGCACCACCGCAACTCCGAAGAAGGCTGTCAGTAGGAGCACCGCGGTTGCCATGCCCTTTATACGGTCGGCGGCGGCGGTTTATTCCGAGGGAGGTTGCAGAAGCGCGCGGCGCGCGGTAATTTGCCGTAGGGACACGGGAGGTTGTGATGCGACCGGTCAAGATGCTGTGCGCGGCTGCGTTGATGTTCGGCATGGCTGCGTGCTCGAACGACCTGAAAGTGACGTCGGTGGAGCCGGCGCAAGGCACCTTCGGCGGCGGCGAGGACGTGGTGATCCACGGCAACGGCTTCCAGCCGGGGCGCGGCGGCGTCACCGTGACGTTCGGCAAGCGCCCCGCCACGTCGGTGGAGGTGGCCTCGGCCGACAAGATCACCGTCATGACACCGGGCGGGGATCCGAACACCACGGTCGACGTCACCGTCATCTTCGACGACGGCAAGGCGTTCAAGCTGGCCAACGGCTTCCACTTCATGGCGCCGGCCGACCAGCGCGGCACGCTCGACAAGGCGTTCAACAACCTCGGCAAGGACCCGCCGAAGAAGTAGCCGTCGCGCTGCGCTCGCTAGTAGCTGCGCTCGCTAGTAGCTGATGCGGAAGAGCTGCTGGCCCATCAGGATCGCCGCCCCGGGCTTGACCGCGCGCTCCCCGCGCACGCGCACGAACGTGCCGTTGGAGCTGTCGAGGTCGCGTAGAAAGACGCGGCCGTCGCGCAGCTCGACGCGTGCGTGCTGCCCCGAGACGTAGCCGTCCTCGGGGAAGAGGATGTCGCCGCGCTCGCGGCCGAGCGTGACCGAGTCGCCGAACAGCGGGAAGGCCGAGCCGTCCTGGTCGCGTCCGACGATGAGCGCCAGGCGCCCCCAGTAGCCGGGGTTGGGCGAGCCCATCACGTCGGTGCCGTCGTCGAGCGGCACCGGTGGCGGCGATCTCGTCGAAGCGCAGGAGCTCCTGGCCGATGCGGAAGACGTCGCCGTCGACCAGCTCCTCCTCGTCGGTGAGCTTGACGTAGACGCCGTTGAGCGAGTTGGTGTCGCGCACCACCACGCCGGCGGCGTTGAGGACGATCTCGGCGTGGCGCGGTGAGAGGTAGCCGTCGGCGTCGAAGAGCGAGCCCATGCCGCGGCCGATCACGTTCTCGCCCTCGACGAGCGGGTGCACGCCGCCCTCGGTGCCGTCGGGGCGGATGAGGATGAGGCGGCCGTGGGCGGCGGCGCCGGCAGTGTGCGAGGCGGGGCGCGCGGGCGACGGCGCGGCGGCGTCGGTGGGGCCGGACTTCTCGTCGAGGCGCGCGCCGCACTGGCCGCAGAAGGTGAACTCGGCGGGCACTGCATTGCCGCAGGTCGGGCAGAGGCGTGCCGCCGACACGCGGCCGTTGGCGGCCAGCTCGCTCGCCGACGGTGACAGGTCGAGCGCGGGGATCGGCTGCAGGTGCGCCAGGGAGTCGTGGCGGCCGCGCATCTCCCAGTCGTCGTCGAGCGTCTTGTGGCCATTGCTGGTGGCCCGCTCCTCGACACGCTTGGGCGGTGGCGTCTCATCGACCCGCACCCCGCCGCCGCCGTCGCTCTCGACGGCGCCGAGCTCGCCGCCGCAACCAAGACAGAACTTGTAGAGGTCTTGGTTGTCCCGCCCGCAGGCCTTGCACGTCGCCATCAGATGATCTCCACCCGCAAGAGCTGCTGACCGAGGAAGACGTAGTCGCCGTGGAACAGCGAGGTTTCGCCCGAGACACGGAGGAAGGTGCCGTTCTTCGAGGCGAGGTCGGCGATCTGGAACTTGTTCTCTTCGCCGTCGAGGGCGGTGACGGTGGCGTGGCGGCCGGAGATGAAAGGGTCGTCGGGGAAGTTGATGTCGTTGCCCTCGCGGCCGATGGCCAGCGAGTCGTTGCGGGCGCAGAAGACCATGCCTTCGTGGCCACCGGCGAGGAGCTGGGTCAGCGCCAGGCGGGAGGGGCGCTTGGGCGAGCCGTAGAAATAGGTGCCCTCGTCGTCGGGGACGGGCACGGTCTCGGGCGGGCAGGCGTCGACGCGCAAGAGCTGCTCACCGACGAGGAAGGTGGCGCCCGAGGGCACGATCTGCGGCTTGATGATGCGCACGAACACGCCGTTGGCCGAGCCTTCGTCGCGGACCACCAGCTTGCCGTCGCGATAGATGAAGTTGGCGTGGCGTGGGGAGAGCAGCGGGTCCTCGGGGAAGAGGATGGCGCCCTCGAGGCGCCCGGCGATGTGCTCCGACGACGACAGCACGTAGGTGACGCCGTCCATGCCTTCGCCCTTGATGAGGATGAGCTTGGGCGAGGGCGCCTGCATGGCGCCGAAGAACATCGTCTTGGCGCCGGGCTTGGCGGCGCCCGGGCGTCCCTGCGCGGCCGGCGGCGGGGCGGCCGCGGGTGCGCCGGTGCCGACCGGCTTGCCGCAGTTGCCGCAGAAGCGGTGGCCGGGGGCGATGGCGTCACCGCAAAAGGCGCACACCTTGGGCGCAGCCGCCGCTGCCCCGAAGGGCTCGGCGGCGCCCGGCTTGGGCGCGGCCTCGGCCGGCGCTCTCTTGGCCACGCCGAGTGACGCGCCGCAGAGCTGACACACAGTCGCGTTGATGGGCGACAGCGCATCGCACGCGTCGCACACGAGCCCCAGCGTCATCGTTGGACCATCCTCTGGCGAATCGTATCCGATCGCCGACGTACGTCAACGAACCGCTTGCCGAACGAAGCCCGAGGGGTCGTGGCGCAGCGGCCCCAGCGCGCGGGCGCCCTTGTCGGCCCACAGCTCGGGGTGCGGCACGGCGGCGAGCACGGCGGCGCGGCGCTCGAGCCAATCGCCGGAGCGCAGCGCGCGCTCGACGAGCGCGGCGAGCTGGGCGCGCGATGGACGCGCGATCGACGGTGTCGCGGCGACCGCATCCAGGGCGGCCAGCCGCACCGCCCGCGTTCCGTCGGCGAGCGTGCCGGCGAGCAGCTCGACGTCGTCGTTGCGCGCAGCCAGCCGGGCGACGCGCGCGCGCACCGCCGGATCGGTGTGGGTGGCGAGCGCCCGCACCGCATCGGCGACGCGCGGCCACAGCGCCCGCTCCGCCTCGTCGTGCGCGGAGATGAGGTCGTCGAGGGCGCGGACGATCAGGTCCCGGTGGCGCGCCAGCGCGTCGCGGAGCGCGGCCGCGACGGCGCCGGCGTCGGCGATGCTGTCGATCGGTGGAGCCGCCGGCGCCAGCGTCGCCGGTGTCGCCGCCAGGCGGCCGAGGCCGGCCAGCGTCGCGCCGACGGCCAGGCCGTCCTCATCGCGCGCCGGCGGTGGCAGCGAGCCGGCAGCCGGGGTCGCCCGTGGCGCCAGCAGCGCCAGCTTCGATCGGCCGGCGAGCGCCAGCGCGGCGGTCTGGCGCACCTCGTCGCGCTTGACGAAGACCGCGCGCACCAGCGCCGGCCGTGCCTCGTCGCCTCCGACGGCGCCGAGCGCCCAGGCGGCGGCCCGCTGCACTTCGTCGGCGCCTTCGGCGAGCGTCGCCAGCAGCGCCGCGCGCACCGAGGAGCGCTCCGTCGCCGACAGCGGCCCCTCGCTGCGCAGCGCCGCGGCGCCCAGCCCGAAGGCGCAGCCAATGCGGGTCTCCGGCTTGCGCGCGTCGCCGCCCGCCGCCGGCTTGAGGTGCGCGATCATCGCCTCGAGCGCGCGCCCGCGGGCGTGGGCGCCGAGCGCCATGCAGGCCATCGCCTGCACGTCGACGGCGCTGTCGTCGAGCGCCGCGAGCAGGGTGGTCTGCGCCCGGTGGTCGGCGAGGCGCCCCAGGCCGTACGCCGCCGCCACGCGCAGCTGCTTCTCCGGCTCCCCGTATAGCTTGTCGAGCAGCGGCAGCTCGCGCGCCGTCGCCACCTCGGCGGCCGCCAGCGCCGCCTGCTCGCGCAGCTCGATGGCGGCGGTGCGATCCTCGTGCTCGCGCACGCGTCGCGACAGCGCCAGCTTGAACAGCGCCGGCGCCGCCGACGGATTGCCGATGGCCCCGAGCAGCGCCACCGCGACGCGCTGCTGTTGCTGCTCACCGTCGACGAGCACGTCGAGCAGGGGGCGCAGGCCGTGCTCGCCGAGCCGCTGCAGCTCCGTCCGGATGTGCGGGTCACTGTCGTCCGGCGCCTGGGCGCGCTCCGCCAGCGGCGTGCCGTACCGATCGTAGAGCTCGATCAGGAGGTTGCGGTAGACCGGCTTGTCCGCGTGCGCGTACGCCAGCGGCGACAGCTCGCGCTCGAGCTCGCCCAGGGTCCCCAGATACTCTTCGAGATCGATGGCCCGCCGCGCGGCGTCGACGACCAGCTCCTCGTCGGGCGCGCGCCGCATGACCGTGCGATAGAGCTCGGCCGCGCGCGCCTCCTCGCCGCGCTGCAGGTGCAGCCGGGCCAGCGTGAAGTAGACCTTCCACTGGCGATCGTCGATCTCGAGCGCGCGCTGATAGGCCGCCGCCGCGCCGTCGAGATCCTCGCGCTTCTCCAGCACCTCGCCGAGGCGCACGGTGGCGGCGGCGTCGGCGGGCCCGAGCTGCACCGCGCGCTTGGCGTAGCGGAGCGCGTCGGCGTCCTGGTAGAGCTGCAGCGACAGCTCGGCGATCTGCGGATAGAGCTCGTGCCCGCGCTCGGGGGCCAGCTCGGCCGCCCGCTTGAGCGCCGCCAGCGCGTCGCCGAGCCGATGGCGCGCGCGCGCGACCTGGGCCAGCCCCATCCACGCATCGGCGCGCAGCGACGGATCCTTGGCGCCGTCCGCGAGCCCATGCAGGAACTCTTCGGCCATCTCCGTGCGCCCCATCTTCACCAGCGCGTCGGCGGCGAGGAGCGTGTAGGCGGCGGCCGCTGCCTCGTCATCATGGCGCGTGCGCCGCGCCTGGTCGCGATATTCCTCGGCGAGGATGCCGAGCCTGCCTGCGCGCTCGGCGAGGACGATCAGCCGCTGCCGCGCCTCCAGCTGCGCCGCGCGATCGTGCTTCTGCGCCGCTGCCTCGAACAGCGATGACCAGATATCCTGCGCTTCGTTGTCGCGATGCAGCCGCTCCAGCGTCGTGGCCATCCCGCGCTGCACGGCCGCATTGTCGGGCGCGAGCTTGGCCGCCTTCTGGTAGACATCGAGCGCCTCGGGCGCCATGTCGTGCTCGACGTAGACCTGGGCCAGCCGGGCCATCGCCGCCACCTTGGGCCCGCGTCCCGACCGCGAATCGACCAGCTTGTGCCACTCGTCGAGGGCGCGCTTCTTGTTGCCCTTTTGCCACCACAGCTCGCCCAGCGCGATGAGGTGCGCGTCGTCGTCGGGCTCCAGGCGGACCAGGAGCTCCTGCTCGCGCATCGCCAGGTCGGCCAGGTTCCAGCGGGCATAGAGCTCGGCCAGCTGCGCGTGCAGCGATGGATCGGTCGACTCGCGGCCGAGCGCCTGCGCGATCTTCACCGCCTCGTCGCGCTCGCCCGCCTTCATCAGCCGCTCGGCCAGCTCGATCCGGAAGCGCGGCTCGCCCGGCGCCGAGGCGATGAGCCGCCGATACTCGGTGACCACCTCGGCGTCGCGTCCGGTGCGCTCGTAGAGCGCGATCAGGCGGCGGCGCGCGTCGAGCGCATGCGGATCGAGGGCCAGCGCGCGCTTGAAGTCGGCCTGCGCCTTGTCGGCGTCGCCGAGCTCGTCGTAGAGCCGGCCCAAGAGCTCCCACTCGGCGAAGCCGCGCCCACCCTCGGCCCAGGCGCGCTCCCACTCGCCCGCCAGCGTGCGCAAGGTGTCATGCTTGCGCGCCAGGCCGACGATCCTGTCGGCTGCCTCGCGCCGCAAGTAGTTGCCGCGCGGCGCCAGCGCGAAGGTCTTGTCGTAGGCGGCGCGCGCCGCCCCGTCGTCGCCGCTGGCCTCGGAGAGCTCACCGGCGCGCAGCCAGGCCGGGCCCTGGCGCGCCGGATCGCGACCCAGGTGCGCGGCGATGCCGCGCCACTCGGCCGCGGCTTCGCCGGGCCGACCGTGCGAGGCGAGCGCCTCCGCCCACTGCCGCTTGATGTCCTCGTTGTGCGAATCGAGCCGCAGTAGCTCGATCGTAGTACTTGCGCGCCTCGGCGATCGCCTCCTTGGCGCCGAGCCCGCGATCGGGCGCCAGCGCCAGATCGGCGAGCTTCTTGACCAGCGGCAGCTGTCGCTTCGGATCCCTGGTCCGGGCGAGCGCCCGCTCGTAGAGCGGCCGGGCGGCGCCGCTCTTGCCCAGCCGCACGTCGGTGTCGGCGAGCGCAGCGAGGGCCCGCACGTCGTCGGGCGCGCGTTCGAGGGCGGCGCCGTAGGCCTGGGCGGCGGCGGCGAAGTCGCCGCGATTGCGCGCCAGGTTGCCGACGGCGATGAAGTCGCCGGCGTCGTTCGACTTGTTCGCCGCCGCCTCGAGCTCGCGCACGAGCGTGTCGACGCTCTTGCGCTGCTTGTACAGCGCCGTCAGCTTCGCCAGCGCCTCGGCGTCGTCGGGATTGGCGTGCAGCAGCTGCTTGTAGCGCGCCACCACGCGCGCATCGAACGGCGAGCGCTTGACCTCCCAGTCCGCGCGCGCCGACGGCGAGCCGACACCAAGGAGTAGCAGCGCGACGACGATGCGGCGCATCGCCGTCAAGTGTAGCGCGCTTTTTAGTGGTAGCGATTCTTGCGGACGAGGTCGAGGATCTGCTGTAGCCGCTGCTTGCGCTGCTCGTACAGGTAGTCGCGGATGAGCTGCTGGTGCGCGCGCGCCATGTCGACCAGCGCGACGCCCGTGCCGTGGACCAGGTCCATGCCGAGCTCGTCGTAGCGGATCTCGCCGCGCGCCCAGATCGTGTCGCGCGTGCCCGGCAGCGCGAACTCGAGCTGCACGTGGCGGCTCTGGCGGCGGAACCAGCGCGAGGCGCGCGTGGCGACGCGGTGCATGTAGAGGCCGGTCGCCGACAGGTTCGTGGTCAGCGCGCGGTGTGGGCGATCGTCGACGTACTCGTCGAGGAAGATCTGGAGCGGCACGCGCTCCAGGTCGCGCCGCTCGCTCCAGCGCGGCGGCGTCGTCGAGGTCCAGGCGGTACGGCGCGGAAGCTTCGGCAGCAGGGAAGGCGGAACGAAGGATGACATGTAGGATATTGTAGGCGTCCGTCGCGAAGAACGCAAAAAAATGGCACGATGGCGAGCGTGTCCGCGCCTCCGTCCGATTCCTCGTTGCCGCCTGCGCGCCGGCGCCCTCCGCTGTGGGCGACGCTGGTAGCGACGTCGATGGGCGCCGGCTTCGTGCCGTTCGCACCCGGACACTCGGGCACGCTGACCGCGGTCGCGCTGGCGTGGGGGTTGGGGCACGTCGGCGGGTGGGCCTACGGGCTCGTGCTGTTCGTCGTGCTCGCCGTCGGCACGCTGGCCTCCGAGGTCTGGGGGCAGGCGACTGGCGTGCCCGACGATCAGCGCATCGTCATCGACGAGGTGGCCGGCTATCTCGGCACGCTGATGTTCGTGCCGCGCACGTGGCCCAACTTGATTGTCGGCTTCTTCCTGTTTCGCCTGCTCGACGTGTGGAAGCCGGGGCCGATCGGCCGGGCCGACGAGCGGCTGTCGGGCGGCATCGGTGTCATGGCCGACGACCTCATCGCCGGCGTCATCGGCGCCTTCGTGATGGTGGGGTTGCACTATTCGGGCGCGATCGCGCTCGTGACCGGCAAGCTGATGGCGCTGGTGCACGCGTGACCGTCGCCGCCAAGAAGCGCGTACGGCCGTTTCCGCTCGCCGAGCTCCCGCGCGTGGCGCGGGCGCAGCTCGAGGCGGCGCGACTGCTCATGCTGCGAATGCCGCTCGCCGCCGGCGCCGAGTGGGCTGCGGCCTGTCGCTCCGTCGGCGGCGAGATCGCGCTGTCGCTGGCAGAGATCTACGCGCTGCCCGCGCGCGAGCTGCCGCTGCCGGCGCGCGGCGCGGTAGTGCGGCTGGCGCTGCCGGGCGGGCGCTGGGCGCTGGTCGTCGTCGAGGCGGCGCTGGCGGGCAAGCTGGCGCGGGCGGCGCTCGGGCTCGACGAGCCGGAGCTGGGCGCGCCGCGGCCGCTGACGTTGGCGGAGGAGGGCGCGCTCGAGTTTCTCGTCGCCGCCCTGAGCGGCACCGACGTGGCACAGGTGACCGGCGTCGTCGGCGAGGCGGCGGTGGCCACGCTCGCCGGGGGCGAAGGCTGGCTGGCCGTCGCGCAGGCGCACGTCGCCTCACCCGTCGGTGAAGGCTGGGCGCGCTTGATCGTTCCCGACGTCGCGCGGCTGGGGGCGCCGCCGTTACGCGCACTTGCAGCCATCGAAGCGCGCGCCGGCCGCCTGGCGGATGCGCACGTCGCGCTCCGCCTCGAGGTCGGCCGCACCGCCGTCGCCCGCTCCGATCTGTCGGGGCTCGGCGCCGGCGACGTCATCCTGTTCGAACGGTTCGGCGTGCGCGACGCGCGCGGCGGGCCGGTCACGCTGCGCCTCGGGCGCGGCGGTTTCGGCGCGCGCCTCGACGGCGACACGCTCGCCATCGAAGAGCACTTTCGCCTCAACCGGGGAGTCTCGACCATGGAGTTCGATCCGTCGCAGAAAGATGCCGCGTCCGCCGATCAGCTGCTGCGCGAGCTGCCTGTCGAGGTCGTGTGCGAGCTCGGCCGCGTGACCATGAGCGGGCGCGAGCTCATCGAGCTGCGTCCGGGGGCGGTCATCCCCGCGGGCCGGCCGCTGTCGGGGCCGGTCGATCTCACGGTCGGCGGTCGGGTGGTCGCCCGCGGCGAGCTGGTCGACGTCGAGGGCGAGATCGGCGTGCGCATCACGCAGCTCAACGAGTAGCGCTCATGCCCACAGGCGCGGGCGCATGCGGGCGACGAGCCCGCGCGCCGCGTCGCGGCCGGGGAGCCCCAGGGTGGCGGCGAGCCGGGGCGGCGCCGGGCGCTCGACTTGCAGCGCCAGCTCGGCGGCAGCGGCGCGCCGCGCCTCGCGCACACGCCGCCGCGCCGGCAGCGAGAGGCGCGATTGCAGCCAGCGCGCCACGGCGAAGGCGAGCTCGGCGTGGCGCAGCTCGTCACGCGCGATGTTGCCGAACGCGCGCCGTACCGGGCGGTCGGCCGCGCTGTGCGCCTGCCAGGCGGTGACGACGGCGCCCCAGGTCTCGAGCACGCAGCCTTCGCGCGCGTTGGCCAGCGCCAGCGTCTCCAGCGACGGTGCGGCGACTGCGTCGATCTCCACGGGCGGCGGGGCGGCGGCGCCGAAGCGGCGCGCGAACGCGGCGGCGACGCGGGCGTGGCGCGCTTCGTCGGCCGCGGCACCGCGGGCATCGGCGACCAGGACGGAGGGGGCGCCGTGTGCGGCGAGAGCGGCCGCGAGCTCGTCGAAGCCGTCGACGGCGGCGGCTTCGACGTGCGCCATGGCGGCGAAGAACGCGCCCGCCGGATCAGCGGCGTCGATCGGGCGCCGTGCGCGCAGCCCGAGCGGGGGCCGCCCGCCCGCCGCGAAGATCGGCGTGCATTTGGTGACCTGCTCGTCGCAGTCGACGGCGGTGATGCCGGCGTCCGTCTGTTCGGCGATGCTGCAGCCGTAGACGGTCTTGTCGCTGCTCGTGCACACCTCGCCGCACAGGGACGACGGTAGTGCGCCGCCATCGCCGACTCCGCCGTCGCTGATGCTGAACGCGTCGACGCGCTGAAACACCAGCTCGCGACGGTCCGAGCAGCAGGCCGCCGCCGCGACGGGAAGCGCCGAGATCACCAGGGTGCGCAGGAAGGTCGACAGTGCGTCTCGCTTCATGTGCGCCGGCATCTGCAAGCGACGGACCGCCCGTGCGGTGCGGACTTGCCGTCGCTGCGTGCGCCAGGATCCGGATCCGGATGTCGCGAAGCTCCGCTACCGGAGCGAGCGGTAGAGCTGGGCGTAGGCGTCGGCGGCGCGCGCCCAGCCGAAGTCCTGCGCCATGGCGCGCTTGACCAGCGCCGCGAAATCGCCCTGGTTGCGGTACGCCGCCAGCGCGCGTCGCCAGCAGTCGCCGAGCGCGGCCACGTCGTATGGCTCGAACTTGAAGCCGGTGCCCGAGCGCGAGCGCGCGTCGAAGTCGACGATGCTGTCGTCGAGCCCGCCGGTGGCGCGCACGATCGGCGGCGTGCCGTAGCGCAACGAGTAGAGCTGGTTGAGCCCGCACGGCTCGAACCTGCGACGGCATCACGTACAGGTCGCAGCCGGCCTCGATGCGGTGGGCCAGCGGCTCGTCGTAGCCGATGCGCACCGCCAGCTTCTTCGGGAAGCGCGTCTGCAGCACGCGCAGCGCCTGCTCGAGCGCGGGATCGCCCGAGCCGAGCACCACGTACTGCATCTCGCCGTCGCCGCCTGCCAGCTCGGCCTCGGGGCGTGGGGACAGAGCGAAGGCAGCGCGCCCAGGATGAGGTCGAAGCCCTTTTGATCCGTCAGCCGCGAGATCGATCCGCACAGCGGCACGTCCGCGCGCACCGGCAGCCCCAGCTCGCGCTGCAGCGCCGCCTTGCACGCGCGCTTGCCCGACAGCGATTCGGCGGAGTAGGTGGCGGGCAGTTGGATATCCCTTTCGGGATTCCAGAGCTCGTAATCGGCGCCGTTCAGGATACCGTGTAACACCTTACTCCGGGCCCGCAACAGGCCGTCGAAACCGAGGCCGAATTCGGGCGTCTGGATCTCCCGGGCGTAGCGCGGGCTCACCGTCGACAAGCGGTCGGCCAGCGCCAGCCCCGCCTTGAGGAAGCTGACCTGACCGTAATATTCGAAGCCTTCCGAATTGTAGTATTGGCGGGGCAGCCCCAGTTCGTCGACCGCCTTTTCGGGAAATAGCCCCTGAAACGCGAGATTGTGCAGCGTGAAGACCGTCTTCGGTGGCGGCAGATCGCCCCAGCGTCGCTTGGCGAACAGGATCGCCGGTCCGGCCTGCCAGTCGTGGCCGTGGACGACGTCGGGCCAGGCGCCGAACTCCGCCGCCAGCGCCAGCGCCGCCGAGCCGAGCAGCGCGAAGCGGCGCGCGTTGTCGCCGTAGTCGCCCTGGGCGTCGCCGTAGAGGCCGTCGCGGTCGAACGACGGCTTGTGATCGACGAGGAAGAGGCGCACCCGTGGCGTCGAGGGCGCCTGTCCCTCGAACACTCCGACGGCGACGGTGTCGGCGCCGAGCGGCGTGGCCAGCCCGCGCAGCCTTCGCGCCAGGCCGAAGCGCTCGGGATCGATCGAGCGGTAACGCGGGGTCACCACCGTGACCTCGTGGCCGAGCGCCGCCAGCGCCCGCGGCAGCGCGCCGAGCACGTCGGCCAGGCCGCCGGTCTTCGAGTAGGGCGCGACCTCGGAGGCGACGTGCAGGATGCGCATCAGCCGTCGATCTCGCGCAGGAACTTCGCGGCGTCCTCGGGCGGCGTGGGGTTGATGTAGAAGCCGGAGCCCCATTCGAACCCGGCGACCTGCGTCAGGCTCGGCATGATCTCGATGTGCCAGTGGTAGTATTCAGGCTCGCCATCGCCGAACGGCGTCGTGTGCAGGATGAAGTTGTACGGCGGGTCGTCGAGCGCGATATTCAGCTTTGCAGACGCGACCTTGAGCGCATTCGCCAATAGCGGCGAAATCCTCATTCGAGGAGTACTCGAAGCGTGCACGGTGCGTGCGCGGCAGGATCCAGGTCTCGAAGGGAAACTTGGGCGCGTACGGCTCGCACACCAAGAAGCCCGGCGTTCTCGTAGACCAGCCGCGTGCGCTCCTTGAGCTCCTGGCGCACGATGTCGCAGAAGACGCAGCGCTCCTTGAGCCGCAGTGCTTGCGCGCTCCCTTCATCTCCTCGGAGACCACGCGCGGCACGACGGGCAGCGCGATCAGCTGCGAGTGCGGGTGCTCGAGCGTCGCGCCCGCCGCGGCGCCGTGGTTCTTGAAGATCATGACGTACTTGAGGCGCTGTCGCGCGACAGATCGAGTCATGCGGTCGCGATAGGCGCCGAGCACGCCCGCGATGTCCGCCTCCGACAGGTCGGAGAAGCGCCGCGTGTGCTCCGGCGTCTCGACGATGACCTCGTGCGCGCCGACGCCGTTCATGCGGTCGTAGATGCCGTCGCCGGCGCGGTCGAGCTCGCCCTCGACGCGCAGCGCGGGGAACTTGTTGGGGAAGACGCGCAGCCGCCAGCCCGGCGCGTTCGGGCGCGCGCCCGGCCCGTCGCCGGGGCGGAGCGCGTAGCAGCTCGGGCGGCGTCATCGTCTCCTGCCCGGGGCAGAACGGGCACAGCCCGCGGCGCGGCTCGGTGCGGGCGCCGAAGTCCTGCGGCCGCTTGGTGCGCTCGGTGGCGATGATGACCCAGCGGCCGACGATCGGATCCTTGCGTAGCTCGGGCATGCGCGCGGAATCTACCAGGGCGTCCTCGATCGACACCATCTCGATCGTGACCCGGCACTCGAACGGCTGGCCGTCACCGACGGCGACGTCGCGCCACACCGGCACGATCACCGAGGCCTGGTAGGTGCGCTCGAAGCCGGCCTCGGACTGCGACGCGGTCTCGAGCGGGTGGCGCCACATCGTCGCCGCCGGCGTCGCCGAGACGCGCACGAAGAACTTGTCCCACTCGTCGACCAGCTCCAGCGCCGTGCCCGCGGGCAGCTCGCCCGTCGAGGCCAGCTTGCGCTCGTCGGCGGACAGGTCGCGCCCGGCGACGCGGTAGTAACGATCGGGCGCGTCGCCGGCGAGCAGCGTCAGCGACGACTCCGGGGCGAAGGTCAGCGGCGCCGGCGCGCCCGCGGCGCTGATGCGATAGGCGGCGGTCAGCCGCGCGCCCTCGAGCGTGAGCGTCTTGTCGACGGTGACGGCGCGCCCGGCGACCCGCCCCTTGCGGCGCAGGTGCACGCGCGCCGCGCTGGCGCTGGCGCTCTGGTCGACGACGTCGTAGGGCGTGCCGCAGAAGTCGCCGTCCTCGCCGTGGCTGCGATGCAAAAGGGCGTCGAGCGTGGTGCCGGCGGCGAAGAAGTGGTCGACGAAGCCGAGCCGCGGATGGCGATCGTAGGCGAAGAGCTCCTCGAGCCCGGCCGACTTGACGGCGTTGAGATCGTGGATCGACACCGGCCCGCCGCGCGGCGCCCTGGGCGCTCTTGCGCGCGGCCTCGCGCAGCCGCTCGTGGTAGCCCTCGGGGCGGCGCGCGAGCACGTTGAGCAGGTTGAAGCGCTTCGGCCGATAATCGAGCTCGAAGACGCCGCCGCCCAGGTCGGGCTTGATGTAGACCGCCGCCTCGCTGTTCTGCAGGATCAGCTCGGGCTGCAGATCGGCGTCGAGGTCGGCGGTCGACGACCAGCGGCTTGTCGCCGATTCCGAGCACGCGCTCGGCCTGGGTCTCGGCCTCGATGAGGTGGCGATAGATCGCGTCGCGCAGGTAGTTGAGGTAGAGCCCGCCGAACAGGCCGTGCCAGTAGGCGCAGTTGCACTGCGCGCGATAGAGCTCGCGCTTGGCGTGATCGAGCGCGTGCCCGCTCATCCGAGGCCGGGGCGCCCAGCTTCTCCTCGGCGCGCCGCAGCTTGTCGGACACCCAGATCATCTTCTTGTGCAGGTAGTTCGCCTCGGGATACTTGGCGAGGAAGCCCTGCCAGATGCCGCCGCGAAAGAACGCGCGCGCGCGGTCGAGCTCGCCCCGATCCTTGAGCGACTGGCGCACCTCGTTGTAGTGCCGCTGCGCGTCGGCGGGCAGGCGTCCACTCGCCCATCTCCTCGTACGACGCCGTCGGCAGGTAGACGCGCCCGGTCGGCCGGTGCGCCGCCAGGTACTCGCCGAAGTGGGCCGTCTTGAACGAGCCCTGCTCCTGCCGCTCGACGAGCGTGCGCAGAAAGTCGCGCAGCCAGCCCTGGTCCCACACCCACTCCTTGGTGTGCGGCCAGACGCCGAACTTCTCGCCGTCGTCGCCGTAGGTGATGGCGGCATCGCCGTCCGTTTCGCCGCGCAGCTTGTCGATGACCTCGATCGACTCCCACGCCTTCAGAAACGGGATCGCCTCGCGCAGCTTCTTGTCGATGGGGAACAGCGCCAGCGGCGTGCCCGCCTTCTCGGTGACGTAGTAGCCGCGCAGCGTCCCCTCGAGGCCGGCGGCGCGGAAGTGGCCGTCGTCGACGAGGGTGAACTTCATGCCCGCGTCGGCGATCAGCTTGGCCAGCGCCGGCTCCCACACCCGCTCGGCCAGCCACATGCCCTGGGGCCTGACGCCGAAGTGCGCTTGCAGATAGTCCGACATCATCGTGATCTGCCCGCGGGCGTCGCGCTCGGGCAGGACCGCGAGCATCGGCTCGTAGAAGCCGCCGCCGAGCAGCTCCACCTGGCCCCGCCCGACGAGCGCGCGCAGCTTGTCGAAGTAGTCGGGCCGCTCGCGCTCGATCCACTCGAAGAGCGGACCGGTGTGGTGCAGCGCCATCTTCACTGCCGGAAATTCGCCGAGCGTCTCGATCAGCGGGCGGTAGCAGTCGGCGTAGGCCTGCTCGAACACGTGTCCGAAGTTGCCGTCGGGCTGGTGGTTGTGGATGGCGAGGAGGAGGGTGAGCTGGCCCATTGGGATGGCAATCTATGCACCGGGCGGCTTTTCGGCAATCACGATCCGGAGCGGGAAGAACGTGTCGACGAGGAACGGGCCGCGCCGCTCGACCGCCAGCCCGGCGCGGCGGAAGAAGTCGGCATATTCCCCGGTCTTGACGAAGTCCGAGATGAGCGCCCGGCCGCCGGGCCGAAGGACGCGCACGATCTCGCCGAGCGCTCGCTCGCGCTCGGCGCGGGGGGCGATGTTGTGGATGCACAGGTTCGACAGCACGACGTCGATGCTGCCGTCGGCGAGCGTGAGCCGGCGCGCGTCCTCGTGGCGGATCTCGCAGCGGGCGGCGACGCCTTCGGCGGCGACGTTGGCCACGGTGCGCTCGAGCGCGTTGCCCGACAGATCCCGGGTCTGGAAGATGTCGATGCCGATGGCGCGCCCGGCCGGCAGGCGGTGCGCGGCACCGACGGCGAGCAGGCCCCGCCCGGTGCCGACGTCGAGCACCGTCTCGCCGCCGCCCAGGGCCGCGAGGTCGAGCATGCGGTCGCGGTGGCGAAACTTGCCGATCTTGGCGTACGCGATCATGAGGGCCGCCGTCGCCAGCCAGGCCGCGCCCCAGAAGTAGAGGCCGCGGATGAACAGGTGCGCGACGACGCAGACGGCGGCGCCGCCGAGGGCGAGGCCGAGGATGACGCCGGGCGCGTCGATGCCGTAGTCGACGCGCGCGCGGCCCATGGTCAGCGCGCCCGGTCCATGGTCAGCGCGCCCGGTCCATGGTCAGCGCGCCCGGCGCGCCGCCGAGCGCACGGTGTTGGCGAGCAGCATGGCGATGGTCATCGGCCCGACGCCGCCCGGCACCGGCGTGATGGCGCGGCAGCGCCGCGCCGCCGCCGCGAACTCCACGTCGCCCACGAGCTTACCGTCGCTGCCGCGGTTCATGCCGACGTCGATGACGGTGGCGCCCGGCTTGATCCAATCGCCGCGCACGAGCTCGGCCTTGCCGATGGCGGCGATGACCAGGTCGGCGCGCCGCACCACGTCGGCCAGGTTCTTGGTCTGCGAGTGGCAGATGGTGACGGTCGCGTGCGCGTTGACCAGGAGCGCCGCCATCGGCCGCCCGACCAGCTGCGAGCGCCCGATCACCACCGCGTCGGCGCCGGCGATGGTCGCCTGCGACTCGGCCAGAAGGCGCATGCAGCCGTTGGGCGTGCAGGCGACGAAGCGCGGGTCGCCCGCCCACAGGTGCCCGAGGTTCGTCGGGTGCAGCCCGTCCACGTCCTTGTCGACGCTGATGGTCTCGATGACCCGCTTCTGCGCGATCTGCTTGGGCACGGGAAACTGCACCAGGATGCCGTCGACCCGCGCGTCGGCGTTGAGCTCGCGCACCAGCCCGAGGAGCTGCGCTTCGGTCGTGTCGGCGGCCAGCTTGTGATCGAAGGTCGCGATGCCGGCCTCGGCCGCCGCCTTGCTCTTGTTGCGCACGTAGACCTGCGACGCCGGGTCTTCCCCGACCAGCACCACCGCCAGGCCCGGCTGCACGCCCTTTTTCGCCAGCGCGTCGGCTTCGCCCTTGACCTCGGCGCGCACCCGCGCGGCGATCGCCTTGCCGTCGATGATTTCGGCGCTCATCGCTGGCTCATTCTTTTTTCTTCGTATCCGTTTTTACTTCGGTCTTCGTTTCGCTCTTCGACTCGGGCTTCTTGGACGACGAGTACAGATCTTTGTACCAGCCGCCACCCTTGAGCACGAATCCCGACGGAGAGATCAGCCGCTCCAGGGCGCCGCCGCACTCCTCGCAGACGTCCTTCTTCGGCTCCTTGATGCTCTGCGTGTACTCGAAATGCTTCTGACACTTCTGACACTCGTATTCGTAAATCGGCATGTTTCCTATCTCACGGAAGCGGGGCGCGACAGCATGCGGATCACTGCCGCTTGGAGCTCATGATAAGACGGCGGCGTCGCCAGCGCCTCATCGGCGCCGGAGCTCTTGCCCGCGGCGCGCACGCGGGAGTCACCGGCCAAAAGGATCACCGGCGTCGGGTGCGCCTGCGCGGCCGCGCGCTCCTTGGCGGCACGGATACAGCGCAGCCCCATCTCGGGCATCAGGTCGAGGTCGACGAGGACGAGGTCCGGCCCCTGCTCGAGCGCGACTTCGGCCACCGCCGCGCTGGTCGCCTCGACGATCTCGCAGGCGATGATGCTGCGCACGTAGCGCCCGATCAGCGCCAGCCGATCGGGCGACGCGGCCACCACCAGCACCGTCAGCCCGACGAAGCTGCGCACCATCTCGTCGATGATCTCGCCGTACTTCTGGTCGAGCTGATCGAACTGGATGCCCATGCCGTCGGGCAGCCCGTCCAGGGTGCCGCTGCGCACCCACGCCACCGCGCCCTGGACCTCGAGCGGCCCGACGCCAGGTACGTCGAAGCGCAAGGTCAGCTGCTCGCCGATCGACAGCGGCTGCGACGTCTCGAGGAAGATGCCGCCCTTGGACAGGTTGATGGAGTAGGAGACGAGGAACGCGCCGGCAGTGCGGTAGGCGACCTCGAGCGAGATCGGCAGACGCGGTTGGCGGCGGTCGGCCATTATCGCAATAGTTTATCGAGAATCGAGTCGAGCTGGTCGAGCGAGTGATAGTCGATCTCGATCTTTCCCGCCTGCGCCGTCTTCTGTGCCAGGCGTACCTTGGTGCCGAAGGTGCGCTCGAGCTTCTGCTCGAGGTCGCGCGTCGACGCCGTCGACACCGGCTGACTGCCCGGCCGCTTGGCCTTGACCTCGCCGCGCTCGCGCCGCACCAACTCCTCCGTCTGGCGCACCGAGAGCTGTTTTTGCACGACCCTCGCCGCGGCCCGCTCGATCGCCGCCTCGGCGTTGAAGCCCGCGTCACCGACGGCGCCCTCCTGCGGGCGCGGGCCGAACAGGCCCAGCAGCGCGCGCGCGTGGCCCATCTGCAGCTCGTCGCCGGCCACGAGGTTGCGCACCTTCTGCGGCAGCTTCAACAGGCGCAGCGCGTTGGCCACCGTCGCGCGATCCTTGCCCACCCGCTGCGCCAGCTGCTCCTGCGTATAGCCGAACTCCGCGGACAGCCGCTGATACGCCTCGGCCTCCTCGATCGGGTTCAGGTCCTCGCGCTGCAGGTTCTCCACGAGCGTCAGCTCGTAGGCCTCGCGCTCCTGTACCTCTTTGACGACGACCGGGACCGACTTCAGCCCCGCCCGCTGCGCCGCCCGCCAGCGTCGCTCGCCGGCGATGAGCCAGAAGCCGCCGCCCTCCTGCGCCGCCCGCTGCCGCACCACCAGCGGCTGCACCAGCCCCTGGTTCTTGATCGAGTCCGCCAGCTCGTTCAGCTTCTGCTCGTCGAACCGCTGGCGTGGGTTGTCGGCCGTCGGGTGGATGTCCTCGATCGCGCAGTCGAAGTAGTCGCGCCGAATCGGCGTCGGTGGCGAATTCTGGTGCTGCGCGCCGGGAATGAGCGCGCCGAGCCCGCGGCCGAGCGCCGGCCGTTTCGTGTTGTTCATGATGACTTCACCACCGGTGCTTACGCCGCCGCCTGGCGCTCGCGGTGCAGGAACTCCTGCGCGAGCGCGAGATAACTCTGACACCCACTGGAGCGATTGTCATACAAGAGAATCGGCTTGCCGTGCGATGGCGCTTCGGACAGCCGCACGTTGCGCGGGATGGTCGTCTGGTAGACCTTGCCCACGAAATGGGTGCGCACCTCGTCCGCCACCTGTTGCGTCAGGTTCATGCGCGGGTCGACCATCGTCAACAAGATGCCTTCGATCTGGAGCTCGGGGTTGAGCGCCGAGCGGACCTGCTCGATCGTCTCCGCCAGGTGCGACAGCCCCTCGAGGGCGTAGTACTCGCACTGCATGGGGATGACCACCGCCGTCGCGGCCACCAGCGCGTTGAGCGTCAACAGGCCGAGCGACGGTGGGCAGTCGATGACGATATAATCGTACTGGTCGGCGATCGGCGACAGCGCGTCACGCAGCCGATACTCGCGCCGCTTGACGTTCACCAGCTCGACCTCGGCGCCGGCCAGGTCGCGCGTCGACGGCAGCAGCCACAGGTTCGGGACCTCGGTGAGCTGGGTCAGCTCGCGCAGGGGGCGGGGCGCCTGGTGATGGTCCATCGGCGCCAGCCCCTCGTAGATCCCCTCGGCCAGCGTGCCCTTGGGAAAACCAAGTCCGGACGTGGCGTTGGCTTGCGGGTCCATGTCCACCACCAGCACCCGGTGACCGGCCTGGGCGATCGAGGCGGCGAGGTTCACCGTCGTCGTCGTCTTCCCCACGCCGCCCTTCTGGTTGGCGATGGCCAGAATCCGCTTCATCGTGGCACCGCACGCGCGCTCCGCCCCGCCGCGCCATGCCGACTCGCTGCACTCGCCTCCCGGGCGCGAAAATCCCGGGACTGCGCGCGCGTGCTCATGGGCCGCATTCCTATCACATGACCCTGTGGACTCGCTCTTTTTCGGAGAAAAAATTTGCGCACGGATCAGGTAGGCGTTAGTAGTCGAATGTAGGACATCGACATACACGACGAACAGGGAGGCCGCAATGAGGGGATTCGCCGCTCCGAAGGTTTACAGGTCGTTCGAGGAGTTCGAGCGCGACGAGCTGCGCAAGCTCGATGGCCTCCATGTCAGCATCGACGAGATGCTGGACGAGATGTTCGCGGACGAGCTCGACTTCGAGCCCGGCGCCAAGAACAATCGCGAAGACGACGAATAAATCGCCGCCGCGCGCGCGCGCAAATTCCCGTCGCCCAGCGCTTCCGCTCCGCCTCCGTTCGTCACGCCCGCGATTCGCAACCGATTGCCGTCGAAAAATCGGTGCGTCATACTGATCGCAAAGCGTTGACACCACCAAGCCGACACCATACGTTCGGAAGACTCGCCGCCGGTTGAAGTCGCGGCCAAGGAGACGGACCCGATGACGAAGATGAAGGGCGGCCCCGCCGACAGTGGCGGTCCCGTCGAGGTTCCCGAGTCAGCTCTCGATCCTCCCGCTGCGGAACTCCGTGCTGTTCCCGGGGTCGATCATCCCGATCGACGTCGGCCGCCGCAAGAAGTCGGTGCGGCTCGTCGAGGAGGCGATCTCGAAGGAGCGGCCGGTCATCGGCATCCTCACGCAGCGCGACGCGCGCACCGAGGATCCGGGCGCCGGCGACCTCTACATGGTCGGCTGCGCGGCGCGCATCCTCAAGGTCATCAAGCTCGCCAAGGACAACTTCTCGGTCATCCTGCAGGGCGTCTCGCGCATTCGAGTCGCTCGAGTTCGGCGGCAGGAGCCGTTCATCGTCGGCGCAGGTCGCAGGCGTTGCCCGATCCGACGGCGACCGACGTCGAGCTCGACGCGCTGGTGATGAACCTCAAGGACATCGCCAAGCGCGTCATCAAGCTGATGCCCGAGCTGCCCAAGGAGGCGGGCGCGCTCGTCGACAGCGTCGACCGAGCCGGGCCAGCTCGCCGACCTCATCACCTCGAACCTCGACGTCGCAGGTCGACGAGAAGCAGGACGTCCTCGAGACCTTCGACCTCAAGACGCGCACTGCGCAAGGTGCTGCAGTTCCTGTCGCGCCAGCTCGAGGTGCTGAAGGTCCGCGAGAAGATCAACACGCCAGGTCCAGGAGGAGATGGGCCGCAACCAGCGCGAGTACGTGCTGCGCCAGCAGCTCAAGGCGATCAAGGAAGAGCTCGGCGAGATCGACGACGGCGGCGGCGACCTCGACGAGTTCCGCGAGAAGATCGCCGAGGCCAAGATGCCGCGCCGAGGCCGAGAAGGTCGCGCTCAAGCAGCTCGAGCGGCTCAAGGTGCATGCAGCCGTCGTCGGCGGAGTACACCGTCACGCGCACCTACCTCGAGTGGCTGGTCGAGCTGCCGTGGTCGATCGTCGACCGAGGACAAGCTCGACATCCAGGAGGCGCGCGACATCCTCGACGCGGACCACTACGACCTCGAGAAGGTCAAGAAGCGCATCCTCGAGTACCTGGCGGTGCGCAAGCTCAAGAGCGACAAGAAGGGGCCGATCCTGTGCCTCGTCGGGCCCGCCCGGCGTCGGCAAGACCTCGCTCGGCCGCTCGATCGCGCGCGCGATGGGCCGCAAGTTCGTGCGCATCTCGCTCGGCGGCGTGCGCGACGAGGCGGAGATCCGCGGCCACCGGCGCACCTACGTCGGCGCGCTGCCGGGCCGCATCATCCAGGGCATGAAGAAGGCCGGGACGAACAACCCGGTCTTCATGCTCGACGAGATCGACAAGCTCGGGCACGACTTCCGCGGCGACCCGGCGGCGGCGCTGCTCGAGGTGCTCGACCCCGAGCAGAACAACACCTTCTCGCGATCACTACCTCGAGGTGCCGTTCGACCTGTCGAAGGTGCATGTTCATCGCGACCGCGAACATCATCGACCCGATCCCGCCGGCGCTGCGCGACCGGCTCGAGGTCCTCGAGCTGCCCGGCTACACGCGCGAGGAGAAGCTGCAACATCGCGCAGCAGTTCCTCGTGCCGAAGCAGCTCGAGGAGCACGGCCTCACGACCGAGCAGCTGCGAGATCACCGACGACGCGGTCGTCCGAGGTCATCGACAGCTACACGCGCGAGGCCGGCGTGCGCAACCTCGAGCGCGAGATCGGCCAACGTCGTCCGCGCGGTCGCGGTGCAGGTCGCCGAGGGCAAGGCCAAGGAGCACGAGATCGATCACCGCCGAGCGCGATCGCCGAGTTCCTCGGGCCGCAGAAGTTCATGTCCGAGGTCGCGGAGCGCACGGCGGAGCCGGGCGTGGCGACGGGCCTCGCGTGGACGCCGGTCGGCGGCGACATCCTGTTCATCGAGGCGACGCAAGATGCCCGGCAAGGGCAAGCTGGTGCTCACCGGCCAGCTCGGCGACGTGATGAAGGAGTCGGCGCAGGCGGCGCTGTCGTTCGTGCGCGCGCAAGCGCCAAGTGGCTCGGGCTCGAGGAGAACTTCCTCGAGAAGACCGACATCCACGTCCACATCCCGGCGGGCGCCGATCCCCAAGGACGGCCCGTCGGCGGGCGTCACGATGTTCACCGCGCTGGCGTCGCTGCTGACCGGCAAGCCGGTGCCGCAGCGACGTGGCGATGACCGGCGAGATCACGCTGCGCGGGCAACGTGCTGCCGGTCGGCGGCATCAAGGAGAAGTTCCTCGCGGCGCACCGCGCCGGCATCAAGCGGGTCATCATGCCCGAGCGCAACCGCAAGGACGTGATCGACATCCCCGAGCAGGCGAAGAACGAGATGGAGATCCTCTTCGTCAAGCGGATGGACGAGCTCCTGCCGCTGGTGCTGACCGAGATGCCGGAGAAGTTCGGCGCCACGTCGACCGTGCCGCCGGTGGTCGTGACGCCGCCGACGTCCTCGTCGACGAACCTGCCGCCCACGGGCTCGGCCTAAGCAGCCAGCCCCACGTTCTACGCACCAGCGGCCGCCGGGTCTCCCTCCGGCGGCCGTTTTTTACGCCCTCGTCGCCGCCCACCAGTCGCCGGCACGCTCGGAAAATCCCTGCGGGCGACTTACCTTGACGCCTGCGAAACGGATGATTAGGTTGCCCGGCGACAACGGAGGCTACGAACAATGGGCAAGATCATCGGCATCGACCTCGGCACGACCAACTCGGTCGTCGCGATCATGGAGGGCAAGGAGCCCAAGGTCATCGCGAACGAGGAGGGCGGGCGCCTGACCCCGTCGGTCGTCGCCTTCGACGACAAGGGCGAGGTGCTGGTCGGCCAGATCGCCCGCCGTCAGGCGATCACCAATCCCGAGAACACCATCTACTCGATCAAGCGCTTCATGGGCCGCAAGTTCGACGAGGTCCAGGAGGAGATCAAGCGCGTCCCGTACAAGGTCGTGCGCGCGCCCAACGGCGACGCCGCGATCGAGATCCGCGGCAAGCGCTACTCGCCGCCGGAGATCTCGGCGCGCGATCCTGGTGCAAGCTCAAGCGCGCCGCCGAGGAGTACCTGGGCGAGAAGGTCACCGAGGCGGTCATCACCGTGCCGGCCTACTTCAACGACGCCCAGCGCCAGGCGACCAAGGACGCCGGCCGCATCGCCGGCCTCGACGTCAAGCGCATCGTCAACGAGCCGACCGCGGCCGCGCTCGCCTACGGCCTCGACAAGAGGCAAGGACCAGCTCATCGCCGTCTACGACTTCGGCGGCGGCACCTTCGACATCTCGGTGCTCGAGGTCGGCGAGAAGGTCGTCGAGGTCGTCTCGACCAACGGCGACACCCACCTCGGCGGCGACGACATCGACGACGCGCGTCATGGACTGGCTGATCGCCGAGTTCAAGAAGGACCAGGGCATCGACGTCTCGCAAGGACAAGATGGTCCTCCAGCGCCTCAAGGAGGCGGCGGAGAAGGCCAAGATCGAGCTGTCGATCGGTGCAGGAGACCGAGATCAACCTGCCGTTCCTCACCGCCGACGCGACCGGGCCCAAGCACCTGCAGATGAAGCTGTCGCGCGCGAAGCTCGAGCAGATGATCGGGCCGCTCGTCGACCGCGCCATGGAGCCGGTGCAAGAAGGCGCTCGCCGACGCGGGCAAGAAGCCGTCGGACATCGACGAGGTCGTGCTCGTCGGCGGCTCGACGCGCATCCCGCTCGTCCAGAAGCAGGTGAAGGACTTCTTCGGCAAGGAGCCGCACAAGGGCGTCAACCCGGACGAGGTCGTGGCGCTCGGCGCCGCGGTCCAGGCGCGGCGTGCTCTCGGGCGACGTCAAGGACATCCTGCTGCTCGACGTCACCCCGCTGACGCTCGGCATCGAGACGCTGGGCGGCGTGATGACGCCGATGATCCCGCGCAACACGACCATCCCGACCAAGAAGACCGAGACCTTCTCGACCGCGTCGGACGGTCAGACCTCGGTCGAGGTGCGTGGTCACGCAGGGCGAGCGCCCGATGGCGCGGGACAACCGACTGCTCGGGCGCTTCCACCTCGACGGGCATCCCGCCGGCGCCGCGCGGCGTGCCGCAGATCGAGGTCACCTTCGACATCGACGCCAACGGCATCGTCAACGTGCACGCCAAGGACAAGGGCACCGGCAAGGAGCAGAAGATCACCATCACGGCGTCGTCGGGCCTGACCGAGGCCGACATCCAGAAGATGGTGAAGGACGCCGAGGCGCACGAGGCCGAGGACAAGGCAGCGCAAGGAGGCGATCGAGGCGCGCAACCAGCTCGACTCGCTGGTGTTCCAGATGGAGAAGATGGTCAACGAGAACCGCGACAAGATCGACGAGGCGGCGCGGGCCGAGGTCGAGCGCGGCCTGGAGAACGCCAAGAAGGTGCTCGAGGCGAACAAGGACGCGGGCAAGGACGCGACGCCGTTCAAGACCGCCTTCAACGAGCTGCAGCAGGCGTCGTACAAGATGGCCGAGCAGATGTACAAGGGCGCGGCTCCGTCGGGTGGCGGTGACGCGGGTGGCGCTGGTGGTGGTGGCGGCGGGGCGGGCGGCGCCGAGCAGACGACCCAGGAGCAGAAGGACGTCATCGACGCCGAGTTCGAAGAGCAGCCCAAGCAATAACAGTCAGCGACGAGAAACGAAGACGCCCGGTCGCCTCGCGGTTGCCGGGCGTCTTTTTTTGCGAGGAGGGGAGCGCGCGGGGAGCCGGCTCATGGGCCGGCTTGGCGCGGGGCCGCCACGGCGGCCAGGAGCGCCTGCAGCTCTGCGGGGCTCACGTCGAAGGCGGCGGCGATGCCGGCGATGGCGAGCGCCTCGGAGTGGGCGTACTCGCCGTCCGCGAGCGCCATCTTGATGCACAGGCGCAAGACCTCGCGCCGCTCCTCGGCGCCGGGGATGGCGCGCGCCAGCTTGCGGACGTCGAGCGGCTCGGGGATGAAGGTCATGCCGCCTACCGAGTGGGCCATGGCGAACTCGTCGAGCAGCGATGCTTCGCGCTGCTGGATGGCGCCGTCGGCGGCGGCGATCGCGGCGAGCGCGCGCGCGATCTCCTGCGCTTCGGCGGGAGCGAACGAGATGGCGCCCATGGAGGGCGATGATACACTAGGCTCGTGCGAAGTCTTGCGGCGTGCGTCGCTGCGATCGCGGCGGCGGGAGGATGCGCCGGACCGGGCTACTTCACCGACGGCTCGAGCGTCTCGGTCGGCTCGTTCAATCACGGCGTTCTACGCCGGGGCGCGCGCTTGCCGGCGCGGGGCGAGGGCTACGTCATTCCGGCGCTGTGGCAGGAGCGCGGCGCCAATTGGGCCACCGACGAGCTGGTCGCTGCGGTCGAGCACGTGGCGCGGCGCGTGCGGCGCGAGTATCCGGGCGCCCTCCTCGGCATCGGCGACATGTCGCTGCACGGCGGCGGGGACAGCATCCTGCACCGCTCGCACGAGAACGGGCGCGACCTCGATCTGATCTACTACGCCATCGACGAGCGCGGCCGCCCGGTGGCGCCCGCCAACTCGATGCCGCGCTACCCGTTCTTCGATCTGCGCGCGCGCGATCCCGGGCCGCAGGAGCACGGCGTGGTGTTCGGGCCCTTTTCGACGCGCTTCTTCGACGTGCCGCGCAACTGGGCGCTGGTGCGGGCGCTGCTCGAGGAGCCGGGGATCGAGATCCAGTACCTGTTCATCCAGTCGCGGCTGCGCGAGCGGCTGCTCGCGTACGCGGCGGACCAGGGCGAGGATCCGTCGCTGCTCGAGCGCGCCGAGGCGATCTTGCATCAGCCGGGCGACTCGGCGCCGCACGACGACCACCTGCACGTGCGCATCTTCTGCGCCGAAGACGATCGCGCGTTCGGCTGCCGCGACACGGGGCCGGTGCGCTGGTGGAAGAAGCGCTACAAGTACATGGTACCGACGGTGCCGCGCATCGGGCTCGACGAGCTGGCCGGCGCGCTCACCCAGCTCATCGGCATCGTGAAGTGATCCGCGGCCGGCCCGTGACGTAGGATGCGATCGTGGAGTGGCGAGCGCGGGAGTTCGAGCGGCTGACGGTTCCGGAGCTGTACGGGATCGTGCGGCTCCGGCAGGAGGTGTTCATCGTCGAGCAGCGGTGCGCGTACGCGGACGCCGACGGGCTCGATGCGCTGGCGACACACCTGTTTGCAGTCGACGGTGACGCGGTGGTGGCGTGCGCGCGGCTGTTCGCGCCGGGCCGGCGGCGGCCCGAAGCGGTCATCGGGCGCGTGGTGACGGCGCCGGCAGTGCGGCGCAGCGGCGTCGGGCGCGAGCTCATGCGGCGCGCCATCGCCAGCATCGAAGCGCGGCACGGGCGCGTGGGGATCTGGCTGGGGGCACAGAAGTATCTGGAGCGCTTCTACGCGTCGTTCGGCTTTGTGCGCGACGGCGACGACTACGACGAGGACGGCATCGCGCACCTGCCGATGCGCCGATCAGAAGATCGGGGGGGAACCCGCGTATGATGGTGGGCCGAGGAGGCTGTATGCGGCTGTGGCTGGGGATTCTGCTGGTGCCGGCGTTGGCGACGGGGGCGCTCGGGCGCGCGACGAAGGCGGACGGCCGGAAGCAGGCGGCCGAGCTGGCGGCGCGCGGCGACGCATGGGCGGTGGCCAGCCGCTGCGACGAGGCGATCAAGGCCTATCGCCAGTCGCTGACGATGCAGCCGAAGAACCCGGTGGTGCAGGTGCGCATGGCGCACTGCCTGGCCCAGAGCAAGGCGGCCGGCGCCCCCGCGGAGGCCAAGCAGATCCTGACCACGCTCGCCGGCGAATCGGGCACCACCGGCCTGCTCGCCCTGCAGGAGCTGGGCGATCTGGCGCTGCAGTCGGGCGACTTCGCGGGCGCCGTCGACGCCTACGACAGGCTGCTGGCCAAGGCGCCCACGAACATCGACGCGCGCATGGCGCTGCTCGACGCGCTCAAGGGGCTGAGCGACGCCGGCGACGAAAAAGCGCGCGCGCGCGGCCTGGAGCTGGCGCAGAAGCTCAAGATCGAGCCGAGGGCCGACAGCGGACAGCAGCGCCACGCCGAGGAGCTGGTGGCGATGTTCCAGTACGGCGACGCGGCCAAGGATCTCACCGATGGCAAGCGCATGCTCTCGATGGGCGATCCCAAGGGCGCCGTGGTGGCGCTCGAGCGCGCCGTCGGCAAGCACGCCGACCTCGAGGAGGCGCAGTACCTGCTCGGGCTCGCCTACGCCAATCCGGAGGTGGGCAAGAAGGACGACGCGCGCAAGGCGTGGAAGAGGGCGGCGCACGTCAAGGAGGCGGCGCTGGCGCTCGGCGTCGACGCCTACGAGGGCGGCGACCTCGACGAGGCGGTCAAGCGGCTCAAGGGCGCCGCCGCGCTCGATGCCTCGTATCAGGCGGCCTACTACCAGCTCGGGCTCGTCTACAAGGAGCAGGGCGAGACCGCGGCGGCCCGGGAGGCGTGGTCGAAGGCGGCGCGCATCGACCCGAAGAGCGACCTCGGCAAGTGGGCGTCGACCAAGCTGCAGGTGCTGACCGGCAACGTCAACGCGCTCGCCGAGGGGCAGGTGATCGACTCCTCGTCGGAGATCAGCATCGGCCAGGAGATCACCAAGCAGGTGACCGAGCGCTGGGGTCTGATGAACGACCCGGCGCTGGAAGATCGCCTCAACAGGATCCTGAAGCGGCTCGCCGCCGTCGCCGATCGGCCGGAGCGCGAGCTGCGCTACAAGGTCGTGCTCGTCGACGTGCCGATGATCAACGCGCTGACGTTGCCGGGCGGCACGGTGCTGGTGTTCCGTGGGCTGGTCGACATGATCAACAGCAAGATGGGCGGCACCGACGATGCCTACGCGTCGGTGCTGGGCCACGAGTGCGCGCACGCGGCGCTGCGACACGGCATGGGGATGATCCAGGTGGCGTCGTCCATGGGCGAAGGCAAGGCGTTCGTGGGCGGCGAGAGCCAGCTCTATTCGCTGCTCATGACCATCTCGCGCGCGCACGAGTTCGAGGCGGACCAGTTCGGCGCGCTCTACGCGTATCGCGCCGGCTTCAATCCGGCCGAGTCGGTGACGCTGCACGAGAAGATGCTGCAGGCGATGGGCGAGATCCCGCGCGGCATGACGCACCCGACGCACGCCGAGCGCATCGCGCGGGTGCGCGACTACCTGCTCGATCTGCGCGCCAAGGTCCACGGGTTCGATCTCGCGGTCAAGGAGCTGAGCGGGGGCGACTACGACGCGGCGCAGGCCAAGCTCGAGGTCTTCCTGGGCGTGTTCCCCGATTCCCTGTCGGCGCGCTCGAACCTGGGCGTCGCGCTGCACCGCCGGGCGCTGTCGGCGCTCACGCCGTCGACGCGGTTTCGCCGCTCGACGGACGTGGATCCCAATTCGCGCGCGCGCAAGATCGAGCTGCGCGCCGGCGAGGTCACGGCCGGCGGGCTCAAGCAGGCGCCCAAGATCGACGAGCGCATGATCAAGGAGGCGATGGGCGAGTACCGGGCGGCGCTGGCGATCGATCCCAACTACGTCTTCGCTCAGGTCAACCTCGGCGCCGCGCTCGACGATCTCAAGGATCGCAAGGGCGCGCGGGTGGCGCTGGAGAAGGCGGTGCGCATGGGGCCGCAGTCGAAGGAGGCGTGGAACAACCTAGGCGCCGTCGCCGCGGAGATGGGCGACACGCCGCGCGCGCTCGAGGCGCTGCAGAAGGCGACCGCGCTCGACGGCGGCTACGTCGACGCCTGGTTCAACCTCGGCATGACGTTCGAGCAGGCGGGCAAGGCGAAGGACGCGGCGGCGGCGTGGGACAAGTACGTGCAGCTCGACGGCCAGAACAAGAGCGCGACCGGCTGGATCGACATCGCAAAGCAGCACCGCGCGCGCCTGCACTGAGATACAATATCGGGGTGCGAATCCTCGCCTCGCTCCTGCTGGTCGCTCTGGTAGCCTCGCCGGCGCGGGCGGAGCCAGTGGCGCGCTTGCGCTTTGCCGGCATCGCGCCCGAGGGGACGGGCTGGGCGCGCGAGGTCAAGGCGTTCGCGCGCGACATCGAGACGTCGTCCGAAGGGCGTCTGGTCATGCGGGTCTATCTCGGTGGCATCGCCGGCGACGACCTGGAGATGGGCCGGCGCATGCGCCGCGATCAACTCGACGGCGTCCTCTCTGCCGGCACCGTCTGCCAGGAGGTGGCGCCGGCGTTCGCGGTGCTGCGCATTCCCGGGCTCTTGCAGGATCGTGAAGAGGCGAGCTACGTGATGACGCGGCTGTTGCCGCGCTTGCGCGAGCAGGCGCGCGCGCACGGGGTCGTGCTCTTGACGGTGGCGTCGCTCGGCCGCGACGTCGTCGTCTCGCGCGTCCCCATCACTTCGATGGAGACGCTGCGCAGCATCAAGCTCTGGCAGTGGGATCTCGAGCCGACGATGGTCGCCTACTCGCGCGCCATGGGGCTCAACATCGTGCCGCTGCCGATCCTCGCCGCCGGGCGCGCCTACGAGGACGGCAAGACCGACGGCTTCATCGCCATCCCCAGCGCCATCTTCGGCTTTCAGTGGTTCGCGCGGCGCCTCTACCTGTCGGAGCTCCCGTTCGCGCCGGTTCACGGCTGCGCTCTCATGACCGCGACGGCGTACGACCGCCTGCCCCCGGAGCTGCGCGAGGTCGTCGAGACGGCCGCGGTCAAGCTCGGCATGCGCTTCGCCGAGACGACGCGCCTGCAGGACGAGGAGCTGCTCGGTGGCCTGTTCGAGAAGCAGGGGGTGCACACGGTGCCAGTCTCGCCGCTACTGCGGGCGCAGTTCCTCGACGCGGCGCACACGGCGCGCGACCGCATCGGCGCACAGACCGTGCCGAGCGAGCTGCTGCTCGAGGTGCAATCGTTCCTGGCCGACTACCGCAGCGTGCACCATTGATCTAGACTCCACGGCCTCATGGCCAAGAACATCAAGGCCCGCTCCGAAGACTATGCTCAGTGGTACCTCGACGTGATCAAGGC
Organism: uncultured delta proteobacterium; assembly: GCA_963816965.1. Lineage (GTDB taxonomy): Bacteria > Myxococcota_A > Polyangia > Palsa-1104 > Palsa-1104 > JAQBQH01. Next base: position 197,197 of record CAWFMP010000003.1, on the reverse strand, counting down.
GGCGCAGCTGGCCGACTACGCCCCGGTCAAGGGCTGCATGGTCATCCGCCCCGAAGGCTACGCGATCTGGGAGGCGATCCAGCGCGATCTCGACGGACGCTTCAAGGACACGGGGCACGTCAACGCCTACTTCCCGCTGCTCATTCCGCAGTCGTTCCTCGCCAAGGAGGCGGAGCACGTGGAGGGCTTCGCGATGGAGTGCGCGGTGGTCACGCACTCGCGGCTGCAGAAGAGCCCGTCGGGGACGGGGCTGGTGCCCGCCAGCGAGCTCGAGGAGCCGCTCATCATCCGGCCCACGTCGCGAGACGATCATCGGGCACATGTACGCGCAGTGGATCCAGAGCTACCGCGACCTGCCGGTGCTGATCAACCAGTGGTGCAACGTGATGCGCTGGGAGATGCGCACGCGCCTGTTCCTGCGCACCGCCGAGTTCCTGTGGCAGGAGGGGCACACCGCGCACGAGACCGCCGCGGAGGCGCAGGAGGAGACGCTGCGAATGCTCGACGTCTACGCGGCGTTCGCCGAGGACTTCCTGGCCATTCCGGTCATCAAGGGGCGCAAGACCGACGCCGAGAAGTTCCCCGGCGCCGTCACGACCTACTGCATCGAGGCGCTGATGCAGGACGGCAAGGCGCTGCAGGCGGGCACGTCGCACAACCTGGGGCAGAACTTTTCGCCAAGGCGTTCGACATCAAGTTCCTCGGGCGCGATCAGAAGCAGCAGCACGTGTGGACGACCTCGTGGGGCGTCTCGACGCGGCTCATCGGCGCGCTCATCATGGCAGCACTCCGACGACGAGGGGCTGGTGCTGCCGCCCAAGGTGGCGCCGCAGGTGGTGGCCATCGTGCCGATCTTCCGCGGCGACGAGGAGCGCCAGACCATCCACGCCTTCACGCAAAAGCTCGTCGAGCAGCTGTGCGGCGGGCAGGTGCGCGCGCCGCGCGTCTCGGGCGATGGCATCGAGAGCTTCACGTGGGATCGCGAGTCGCACCAGCAGATCGTCGTCGACTGGCGTGACAATCGCCCCGGCGACAAGCAGTACCACTGGGAGCAGCGCGGCGTGCCGTTCCGCATCGAGGTCGGCCCGCGTGACGTCGCTGGCGGGGCGTTCGTGCTGAAGAAGCGGCTCGATCGGAGCAAGGAGACCGTGCAGGTCGGCGACGCCTCGCGCACCTGGCTGGTCGATCGGCTCGATCAGATGCAGCGCGACATGCTCGGGCGCGCGCGCGCGTTCCGTGACGACAACACCCGGCGCGCCGACAGCTACGACGAGCTCAAGCGCATCGTGACCCACGAGGGCGGGTTCGTGCGCTGCTTCTTCAAGCCCGATCGGGCGAACGAAGCCAAGATCAAGGAAGAGACCAAGGCGACGGTGCGCTGCATTCCGCTCGAGCAGTCGGGGCTCTCCGGCCGCTGCATCTACACCGGCGAGCCGACCGACACCGAAGTCCTCTTCGCCGTCGCCTACTAAGGTTAGTACCTCGCGACAGTGATTTCGACCGGTCTGCGCCGGTCCTCGACGCCCATGGCTTCGTTGCTCCTCCTCGAAATACAGAGAGTATTCCTTCGTCGTCGCGCCTCGCCCTGCGCGCCGAATCCTCGGCGGATACCAATCAAAACCACTGTGGCGAGGTACTAGCCAGCCTCTGCCCGCCGCTCCCCGTCCCAGGTTCCAACGCCGCGGACCTCGCGGCGAGACGGACTCGCACCACTACCATTCCGCCACAGCACAGAGGCTCCGCGCGCGCTGCCCCGCTGGGCGCGCTCCGCAGCACAGGCAAGGGGGCTAATCGAGCACAGCGTCCCGGTGGCGACGACTGTTTGAGCCCAGCGGGGCAGCGCGCGCGGAGCCGGACGTGCCCCCCCCCCGCGGTCCGACCAGCCGCGCCCGCCAAAGCGTGGAAGATCACCTCGGCAGCGCCGTAGTCATGGCGCATGAGAAGCAATCGCACCCTCATGGCTGCGCTCGCCGCCCTGTGCACCCTGACGATCCTCGCCGTGCGCGCCGAAGCGCGCCGCGCGACCGTGGCCGCCGAGGGGCGCGCCGTCATCGTCGGCGGCAATCGGGCGATCGCGCGCTCGCAGGCGATCGCGTCGGCGCTGCGCGCGGCCGTGGGACAGGTCGCGGGCACGCTCGGCGCCGCCGGCGAGGGTGACGATCCCGCGGTCGATCACGCCGTCTACGATCGCGCGGCGGCGTTCGTGCCGCGCTCGAGCGTGGTGTCCGAAGACGTCGACGGCAACATCTTCCAGGTCCAGATCTCGGCCGACGTCGACGTCGAGGCGCTCAAGGTCGCGCTCGGCGGCCGCGGCCGCGGCCGCGCGGGAGCGGCCCGCGCCGGCGAATTACGGAATGAGAATTCCGAAAAGCTCGACGGCAAGCGCATCCTCATCCTGGCGACCGAGCAGCTCGGGCCGCATCGTGTCTTCGGCTGGACCGACGTGGTGTGGACCCCGGGCGTGATTCGCACCAAGACGACCGTGGTGCGCGAGGTCAACGAGATGGGCGGCATCGAGGCCACGGTCGCCGAGGTGTTCGGCGGCGCCGGCTTCCACGTCGTCGATCCCGAGGTCCTGCGCGGCAAGCTCGCGCCCAAGCCTGCCTTCGAGGTGCTCGATCTGTCGGCGGGCGAGGCGCGCCAGATCGCCCAGAAGTCGGACGCGGACTACGTCGTCATCGCCAAGGGGACGGCGCAGCTCGCCTACCACGCCGATCTCGCCGGCGCCGGCATGCAGTCGGGCCAGGGCAACGTGGTGGCGCGCCTGGTGCGGGTGCGCGACGGCAAGGTGGTCGGCTCGACCACGCAGCACGCGGCGGAGGTGCACATCGACGCCGACACGGCCCGTCTCAACGCCATCAACTCGGCGGCGCGCCTGGCCGCCGAGACGCTCACGCGCAAGCTCGTGGACTGAATTACGGAATCGAAATTCCGAAAAGGAGACGGACGATGAAGAAGCGGATGTTGCTCTGGGCCCCGGCGCTGATCGCGCTCGGCTGCGGCGGCGCGGCCAAGAACACCAAGGCGGACGGCCAGCCGCAGGCCAACGGCGGCGCCGCCTGCTGCGCGGAGTCGGCGGAGGCGGAGGCGCCGCCGCCCAAGCTGCACGGGCCGAAGAAGCGCATCGGCATCGTCGACTTCGACAACGCGTCCCACCCGAGCGGCTACTGGGGCAGCTCGCGCGACGCGCTCGCCGAGGCGGCGCGCGACGCGGCGACCGAGGCGCTCGTGAAGTCGGGCGCGTTCGTGGTCGTCGAGCGCGAGCAGCTGGCGCAGGTGCTGCGCGAGCAGGGGCTCGGCATGACCGGCGCCATCTCGCCGCAGACGGCGGCCAAGGCGGGCAAGCTGCTCGGCCTGCAGGCGCTGGTGACCGGCAAGATTACCGACTTCGACGCCGACAACAAGACCTCGGGCTTCGGCGGCTACTACCAGAAGCGCACCAAGACGTTCCACGCGCGCGTCTCTCTGCGCATGGTCGACGCGACCACCGGCGAGATCTGGGTGGCCGAGTCGGGCGAAGGGGCCTCCAACCAGTCGTCGACGATGGTGATGGGCGGCGGCGAGATGTCCGAGGACCAGACGCTGGGCAAGCGCGCCCTCTACATGGCCGTGCACAACATGATCAACAAGGTGATCGCCAAGGCCGATGCCAAGCCCTGGTCGGGCGCGGTGGCCAAGGTGGGCAAGGGCGGCAAGATCTACATCACCGCGGGCAGCGACATCGGCCTGCCGGTGGGCGCCACGCTGTCGGTGCGGCGGCTGGGCGAGGAGATCACCGATCCGGCGACGGGCGCCGTCATCGGCCACGAGCTCGGCCGCATTCTGGGCAAGCTGCAGGTCGCCGATCACCTCAACGAGAAGCTCTCGGTGTGCGTGGCGCAGAAGGGCGCTGGCTTCGTCACCGGCGACATGGTCACGCTCGACAGCCCCAAGGGCGACGCCGCGGCGGGAGCGGAGTAGACCTACCTAACCCCAGGGTTCGCCTCGATTGACCTGCTGCGGACGATCCGCGCGGTCGCCGCGAGGACTACGTCCTCGCTCCCTCGGTCGAAATACCGACGGGCCTCATGATTCATCACATCTCGGTGCGAGCCCGCGAAGGGTTCCGCTTTCAAACCCGCGTCGCATCGAGGGCGCGCCGGAGCGCCACGTCCGGCTCCGCGCGCGCTGCCCTGCTGGGCTCAAACAGTCGTCGCCACCGCACCGCCGTGCTCGATTAGCCCCCCTTGCCTGTGCTGCGGAACTCGCCCAGCGGGGCAGTGCGCGCGGAGCCTCTGTGCTCGTCCAAGAACCGGACGGTCGCAGCGGGTGCTCTCGCCGACACGTGAGCTTCGGCAATCGTGCGTGGCTAAGGGTTCCCACGAGCCCATAGAGCGGGCGGTCGTTGGAGCTGTCTTGCCGGGCGTCGAGGAGCGCTCCGCCCACAGGGCGGACGCCAGCGACGAGCCGAGGGCCCGGACGTGCCGCCGGCCTGTAAGGCCGCCGGCGTAGCGGGCCCGTCCCGGCAAGACAGCTCCGACGACCGCCCGCGGCCCCGCGGCCCCGCGGCGCCAACCGGCGACACTGCCACCAAGGATGGCGTTTGCGCACGCTCTCGCTGCGACGCTGTTCGCTCAATCAAACGCGGAGATGTGATGAATCATGAGACCGACGGGTATTCCTCGGTCGGTCGCTCTGGTCACATCCACGATCCGCCTCACGCGGCTCGCCCTCGCTAGATCAACCGAAGCGAACCCTGGCGTTAGGCTTTGGTCGCGGTCAGCTCGGGCAGCTTCTCCCGCGCGCGCTCGATGTCACCCTCGTACTTCAAGATCAGGCTCAACGTCTCTTCCACCAGCTTCTGATCGAGCGTCTGCGCGTTCAGGATGGTCAGCGCGCGCGCCCAGTCGAGCGTCTCCGACACCGACGGTCGCTTCTTCAGATCGAGATCGCGCACCCGCTGCACGACCCGCACGATCGCCTCGGCCAGCGTCGCCTCCGCCTCGGGGATGCGCGTGCGCACGATCTCGAGCTCGCGCGCGGCGTCGGGATAGCCGATGAACAGGTGCAGGCAGCGCCGCTTGAGCGCGTCGGTCATCTCGCGGGCGTTGTTGGATGTCAGCAGCACGAACGGGCGCACCGCGGCGCGCAGCGTGCCGAGCTCGGGTACCGAGACCTGGAAGTCGGAGAGCACCTCGAGCAGGAAGGCCTCGAACTCGGCGTCGGCGCGATCGACCTCGTCGATGAGCAGGACGCTGCGCTGCGGCGAGCGGATGGCGCGCAACAGCGGCCGCGCCAGGAGGAAGCGCTCGGAGAAGAAGGCGTCCTCCTGCGCCGCCAGCTTGTCGACGGCGTCGGCGAGCGAGGTGGCGCCGGCGGTGACCTCGCCGATCTTGTCGCGCAGGATCTGGGTGTAGAGGAGCTGCTTGGGGTACTCCCACTCGTAGAGCGCCTTGGCCTCGTCGAGCCCCTCGTAGCACTGCAGGCGGATGAGCTCGGCGCCGAGCGCGCTGGCGAGCGTCTTGGCCAGCTCGGTCTTGCCGACGCCGGCCGGGCCCTCGACGAGGATCGGCTTCTCCATGCGGTCGGCGAGAAAGACGGCGGTGGCGATGCGGCGATCGCACACGTAGGAGTGCGCGCGCAGGCTCGTGATGACGTCGTCGACGCTGGCGAAGGCGGGCATCAAGCGAAGCCTAGCACGTGGCGGCCGCCGGGATGAGCGCGAGGGCGCGGCGCCGGGTGCGAATCGGGCTAGAGTGCATCGCGTAGATTCGGCCCTCACGCGACGGGCGTGTTTGCGAGATGCGCTGATGCACGCTAGCGCCGCGGATTCGTGGCGGCGCCGGAGTCGCCGACGCTGAGCGAGGTCGCCGCTTCGTCGAAGTCGCGCCTCATCGAGGGCGCGAGCGCGATCGGGCCGACCATGGTCACCACGTAGCCGATCTCGCCGGAGACCGCGTAGAGCTGGCGCACGAAGCGATGGCCGGCCTCGACGACGGCGTCGAGGACCAGGCGGTCGCTCTCGTCGCCGGGCGGCGGAGTCGGCGTCAGCGTGATGTCGCGGAAGCCCTGGCGCTCGAGCGCCGGGCGACTCTCGTCGACGAGCGCGCGCGCCCGCGTGCCTGCTTTGACCGCCTGCGCGACCAGCGTCATGCGGCCGCCCTCCTTGGTCTCCCAGGCGGCGAGCAGGCGCGCGTACGAGCCGGCCGGCTGCGCCTCCCAGCCGACGGGCGCTTCGAAGCCGCGCACCTTCATGGCGTCGTTGTGGAACGGACGTCCGCCGCCGGCGGCGACAACCAGCGGCAGCGACGCGAGCAGGAGCAGGCGTAGGCGCATCAGGGGGCGAGGATAGCGCGGCGGACGGCGGCGCGCGACGGCGGGCGCGAATCGCCGCGCTCGTCTGCGCGCGCGTTCAGTATCAAAGTTATCGGCGCGCGCAAGTTTTCGCTTGAGTAGATTCTTCAGAATAGATTACATTCGAAGCATGGTGCGCGGGGGATCGCAACAAGCCGAAGGCGAAGCAGGCGGGGGCCTCTTGCCCGGCCGCGAGCTGGACGCCATCGAGCGCGCGCACCCCGACGGCATGAGCTCGGCGCAGGTGGTCGAGGTCTTTCGCGCCCGCGGGGTCAAGCTGTCGGAGGCGACCTTCCGCAAGTACGTGCAGCTCGGCCTGTTGCCGCGCAGCCGGCGCGTCGGCCGCAAGGGCAAGCACCAGGGATCGATGGGGCTCTACCCGTCGACCGTGGTGCGGCGGGTCAACGCCATCAAGCGGATGATGGGCGAGAGCTACACCATCGAAGAGATCCAGCGCTCGTTTCTGCGCTTCAAGGACGAGATCGAAGCGGTCGAGCGGGGGCTGAAGGAGCTGTTCGTCGGTTTCGAGCGCGAGCTGCGCGCCCCCGAGTTCGATCCGGGGCGCAGAAAGCAGCTGGGCAAGGAGCTGGCCGACGCGCGGCGGGTGGCCGACGACCTCGTCGGCCGAATCGAGGGTATCGAGCGGCAGATCGTATCGCCGCTGGAGCGCGCTGCGAGGGCGCGCGCATTTTCTTCCGGCGCTTCAGGGGGCGCCGGAGATCTGCTGTAGCGGGGAAGCTGCGGCAATGAAGGAGGCGTCATGGACGACGATACGCGCGACGAGACCACCGACGGGATGCTCGCGCATGACGGCGCGGGCGGCGAGCCGGCCGTCACCGACGAGCTGCCCGTCAGCCGCAAGATCCGTCAGAAGCGGCGCACGCGCGCCCGCTCCAAGACCATCGCGCCCAAGCGGCTGACCAAGGAGGAGCTGCGCTTTCGCGAGCTGTTGCCGCTGTTCGAGGATCCCGATCGGCCGACGAGCCGCGGCGCCTGCAAGGAGGACGTGCGGCCCTGCCCGTACGTCTCGTGCAAGCACCACCTGTACCTCGACGTCAATCCGGAGACGGGCAGCATCAAGCTCAACTTCCCGGATCTAGAGGTGTGGGAGATGGCCGAGACCTGCTCGCTCGACGTCGCCGACAAGGGCGGCATCACGCTCGAGGAGGTAGGCGAGATCCTGAACCTGACGCGCGAGCGCATCCGGCAGGTCGAGGTGCGCGGCCTTCTGAAGCTGAAGATGGTCGGCCCCGGCGAAGAGCCGCTGCCCGGCGATCCCGGCTACTACGTCGACGAAGACACGTAGCGCGCCGGTAGTCGATCTATCGGGGCGGGGTTCGTCGTCGGCGCAGCACCTCGTTGCCGGTGGCTAGTAGGGGCGGAAACCGCTCCAGCTGAGTACGCCAACTGCATTCAGGGCCTGAAATGTCACGCAGAGCTCTTCGCCAGCGTTGACGAAGATGCGCGCGCTCTGAACAAGAATCTCGGCGCCCGTGGAGTTGCTTGCGATGACATGACCGTTGGTGCCGTCCAAGTTGACTACGCTGGGGAGGTCTGGTTCGGTGCAGTCCTGGCCTATCGGCAGGCTGTATAGGTAGGTCACGCTGCTGAATGAGTGGGCATCCGTGAGCACGAACGGGCCGTCGAGCACTTTTTGGTAGGACGCGCTCGCGGCTTGCTTCACGACTCCATTGGCGAGTTGGTTCACGTCGGTGTCGGCGGTCAGCATGCGCGTCGGTCCGCTCTGGGCGCCGGCGTCGCCGACTCCGGTCTTGGAGCAGCTCATCTGGCCGGCGGTGGCGACCAGGACACGCCGAAGACGGCGCCGGCAACGACACTCAGGGTCTGGCGCATCGCATTCCTCCTCGCTCCACCGTATCACGCCCGCCGCGCGCGCCGGACCGCCGGTCCGCGCATTGACTAACAGGCGCCGAAGCGTTACCACCATGTGCCCAACTCCGGAGTGGGCACATGATTCGGATCGGCAGGGCCCTGGTCTCCGTCTCCGACAAGCGCGGCGTCGAAGAATTGGCGCGCGGGCTGTCGCGCCACGGTATCGAGGTGCTGTCGACCGGCGGCACCGCCCGCACCCTGCGCGAAGCCGGCGCCCGGGTCACCGAGGTCGCCGCCTACACCGGGGCGCCCGAGATCCTCGACGGGCGCGTCAAGACGCTGCACCCCAAGATCCACGGCGGGCCTGCTCGGCCGCGCCACCCCCGAGCACGAAGCGGAGATGGCCAAGCACGGGATCGAGAAGATCGATCTGGTCGTCGTGAACCTCTATCCGTTCCGCGAGACGGTGGCGCGCGCCGACGTGACCCTGGCCGAGGCGATCGAGAACATCGACATCGGCGGGCCGTCGATGATCCGCTCGGCGTCGAAGAACCACGAGCGGGTCACGGTCATCGTCGATCCCGACGACTACGGCGCGCTCCTCGAGGAGCTCGACGCCAACCAGGGGCAGACGACGGCGGCGCTGCGCTTTTCACTGGCGCGCAAGGCGTTCGCCTACACCGCCGCCTACGACGGCGCCATCGCCAACTGGCTGTTCGCCCTGCGCGAGCCGCCGGAGGCGCCGCCCGCCGAGGGGGCGCCCGCCGGCGCCGAGGCGCCGCTGGCACTGGCGCCCTTCCCCGAAGTGCTGACGCTGCAGTGGCGCGAAGGGCGCGAGCTGCGCTACGGCGAGAACCCGCACCAGAAGGCGGCCTTCTACCTCGACGAGGCGATGCCCGAGGGGCCGTCGGTGGCGCGCGCCGAGGTGCTGCAGGGCAAGGAGCTCAGCTTCAACAACATCGTCGACCTCGACGCCGCGGTGCAGCTGGTCTCGGAGTTCGGGCGACCGGCGGTGGCCATCATCAAGCACACCAACCCGTGCGGCGCCGCCGAGAGCGACGACGGCGTGGCGGCCGCGTACCTGATGGCGCGCGAGTGCGATCCGGTCTCGGCGTTCGGCGGCATCGTCGCCTGCAACCGCGTCGTCGACGACGACCTCGGGCGCGAGCTGTCCGAGACCTTCCTCGAGTGCGTCATCGCGCCCGGCTTCACCGACGGCGCGCGCGCGGCGCTGGCCAAGAAGAAGGCGCTGCGTCTTCTGGCCTATCAGACGCCGACGCACGGGCGGACCGGCTGGCAGCTGCGCGCGGTCAACGGGGGCCTGCTGGTGCAGACGCGCGACGACCGCATCGTGTCGGCGGCCCAGGCCGAGGTGGCGTCCAAGCGCGCCCCGTCGGCGGACGAGCTGCGCGCGCTCGATTTCGCTTGGCGCGTGTGCAAGCACGTCAAGTCGAACGCCATCGTGTTCGCGGCGTTGGCCAAGGAGGGGGGCGTGCGCACCGTCGGCGTCGGCGCCGGCCAGATGTCGCGCGTCGACTCGGTCAAGATCGCGCGCTCCAAGGCGCTGCTGCCGCTCATGGGCTCGGTCTGCGCTTCCGACGCGTTCTTCCCTTTCCGCGACGGCGTCGACGCCATCGCCGAGGCGGGCGCCACCGCGATCATCCAGCCGGGCGGCTCGGTGCGCGACGACGAAGTCATCAAGGCCGCCGACGAGCACAACCTGGCGATGGTGGTGACCAAGATGCGCCACTTCCGTCACTGATGGCAGCGCCCGTGTCCAAGATGAAGGTGCTGGTCGTCGGCGGTGGTGGGCGCGAGCACGCGCTCGGCTGGGCGCTGTCGCGCTCGCCGTCGGTGCGCGAGGTCGTGTGCGCGCCGGGCAACGCCGGGATCGCCGACGTCGCCCGCTGCGTGCCGGTGCAGGCCGACGAAGCGGTGAAGCTCGCGGAGCTCGCCGACGCCGAGCAGGTCGACCTGGTGGTGGTGGGGCCGGAGGCGCCGCTCGTCGCCGGGCTCGCCGATCTGCTGCGCGATCGCGGGCGCGCGGTGTTCGGCTGCTCGCGCGCGGCGGCGGAGATCGAGGGCTCCAAGGCGTTCGCCAAGGAGCTGATGGCGCGCCACCACGTGCCGACGGCGGCGTTCGGCGCGTTTTCGCAGGCGCCCGAGGCGGAGCTGTTCATCGATCAGCTGTTGCAAGAGGGCGAGCGCGTGGTCATCAAGGCCGACGGGCTCGCCGCCGGCAAGGGCGTGGTGATCGCCCACGGCGCCGACGAGGCCAAGCGCGAGCTGCGCCGCATGCTCGCCGGCGACACCGTCGGCGCCGCCGGACGGCGCGTGGTCGTCGAGGAGTTCCTGGTCGGGCGCGAGGCGTCGCTGATGGCGCTCGTCGACGGCGAGCGGGTGACGCCGCTGGTCCCAGCCGAGGATCACAAGCAGGTCGGCGACGGCGACCAGGGACCGATGACCGGCGGCATGGGCGTGGTCTCGCCGACGGCGGTGATGAGCGATCTCGACGTGGCGCGCGCGGTGCGCGAGGTGCTGGAGCCGACGGCGCGCGGCCTGGCCGCCGAGGGGCGGTCGTTTCGCGGCCTGCTGTACGCCGGCCTGATGCTGACGGCCAAGGGGCCGCGCGCGCTCGAGTTCAACTGCCGATTCGGCGATCCGGAGACGCAGGTGCTGATGGCCCGGCTCGACGACGATCTGGGCGCCCTTCTGCACGCCAACGCCACGGGGCGGGCGATCGAACGCGTGCGCTTCTCGGCGCGCGCCGCCGTCTGTGTCGTCATGGCGTCGGGCGGCTACCCCGGCGCCTACTCGAGCGGGCTGCCCATCGACGGGCTCGAGGAGGCTCGCCGCGTCGAGGGCGTCACCGTCTTTCACGCCGGCACCCGCCGGCAGGACGATCGCATCGTTACCGCCGGCGGCCGCGTCCTCGGCGTCACCGCCAGCGGCGACGACGTCGACGAGGCGCGCCGCCGCGCCTATCGCGCCATCGAGCACATCCGCTTCGAAGGCGCCCACTTCCGCCACGACATCGGCACAAGGAGGCACGCGTGATCACGGTCGGCATCCTGATGGGCTCGGAGAGCGATCTTCCGACGATGCGCGCCGCGCACGAGACGCTGGCCGCGCTCGGCGTCGGCTCGGAGCTGCGCGTGCTGTCGGCGCACCGCACGCCGGAGGAGGCGGGCGGCTACGCGCGCGAGGCCGAGCACAAGGGGATCAAGGTGCTCATCGCCGGCGCCGGCCTGGCCGCGCACCTGGCGGGCGCGCTGGTGGCGCAGACGATCCTGCCGGTGATCGGCGTGCCGCTGGCGGCCGGCACGCTGGGCGGGCTCGACGCGCTGTTGGCGACGGTGCAGATGCCGGCCGGCCTGCCGGTGGCGACGGTGGCCATCGGCGGGGCGCAGAACGCGGCGCTCCTGGCGGCGGCGATCCTGGCGCTGTCGGACCCCGCCCTGGCGCAGAAGCTCAGAGATCGGCGCACGCAGATGCGCGACAAGGTGCTGGCGGCCGACGCCAAGGCACGCGGAGAGAGAGCCTGATGGCCGAGATCGCCCCGTTTCGCGGCATCCGCTACACCGAGAAGGCGGGCGCGCCCGACAAGCTGCTGGCGCCTCCGTACGACGTCATCAACGACGAGGAGCGCGCCAAGCTCGCGGCGCTCGACCCGCACAACTGCGTCCGCCTCATCCTGCCCGACGGCGCCGGCGACGAGAAGTACGCCAACGCGGCGCGCGATCTCAACCAGTGGCTGCGCGAGGGGATCCTCGCGCGCGACAGCGATCCGGCGCTCTATCGCTACCACCAGACCTTCAGCGCCGAGGGCAAGACGGCGACGCGGCGCGGGTTCATCTGCCGCATTCGCCTGCAGCGCTTCGAGGAGCGCGTGGTGCTGCCGCACGAGCGCACGCTGGCGGGGCCGAAGGCCGATCGCCTCAAGCTCAAGCGGGCCACGCGGGCGCACCTGTCGCAGGTGTTCGGGCTCTACTCCGATCCCGAGCACGCCAGCGACCAGCCGTTCGTGGCCATCGAGAAGACGGCGCCGGCGCTGGCCGGGCGGACCTCCGACGGTGTGGAGCAGAAGCTGTGGCGGCTCGTCGACAAGGAGGCGCAGGCCGCGGTCGTCAAGCTCCTCGCCGACGAGAAGATCTACATCGCCGACGGGCACCACCGCTACGAGACCATGCTCGCCCTGCGCGACGAGCTGCGCGCCGAGTCGGCGAACAATCCCCGCTCGTCGGTCGAGTACGGGACGATCTTCCTGGCGAACATGGACGATCCGGGCCTGCTCGTGTTTCCCACCCATCGCGTGGTGCACGGCCTGCCCACCTTCGATCTGGCGGCGGTGGTCGAGCGCGCCAAGAAGTTCTTCGAGGTGACGCCGATGCAGGTGGGCGACGCGGCGGCGGTGCGCGGAGAGCTGGAGCAGCGCGGCAAGGCGCGGCCCACCTTCGCGCTCGCGGCCGGCGACGGCAACATCTACTACCTGTCGCTCCGCCGCGACGTCAGCCTCGACGATGTCCCATCGCTGAAGGGTCCCGAGGTCTTGCGTACGCTCGACGTGACGCTGCTGCACGCGCTGGTCGTCGAAGGGATCCTCGGCATCGACCGCGCGGCGCAGGAAAAGCAGACCAACCTGCGCTACGTCAAGGACACCGGCGCGGCGCTGGCGCTGGCGCGTGATCCGGCGGTGCAGGCGGTGTTCCTGATGAACCCGACGCCGGTGGCGCACGTCAAGGCGGTGGCCGACGCCGGCGAGGTCATGCCGCAGAAGTCGACCTTCTTCTACCCGAAGCTGGCGTCGGGGATCGTGATCAATCCGATCGTACCGTCGGAGGAAGTCTGACTTCGGGGGAGACGCCGTGACCGACGACGAGCTGACGCGCGATCCGATTCTGCGCGGGCGGCTCACCCTTTGGCAGCCGCGCGCCGGCTATCGCTTCTCGGTCGATCCGCTGCTGCTCGTCGACTTCGTGCCGCCGCCGTACGGGCGGGTCGTCGACTTCTGCGCCGGCTGCGGCGTCGTCGGGCTGGGGCTCCTGTCGCGCGATCCGGCGGCGCAGGCGACGCTCGTCGAGCTCCAGGAGCGGCTGGCGGCGCTGGCGCGGCGCAACGCCGACGACAACGCCATGGGCGCGCGCGTGTCGATCGAGCACGCCGACCTGCGCACCGCGCTCGCCGGCGGCGGCGCCGCCTTCGACGTCGCCGTCGCCAACCCGCCCTATCGCATCCTCGACGAAGGGCCGGCGTCGCCCGACGAAGAGGTGGCGATCGCCCAGCACGAGCTGCGCGTGACCATCGCCGACGTCGCCGCGGCGATGCGGCGCGCGCTGGTGCCGGGCGGGCGGGCCGCGATCGTCCATCCGGCCGCGCGCGTGGCGGCGCTGTTGGCTGCGCTCGACGGCGCCGGCCTGCGCCCGCTGCGCGCGCGCTTCGTGCATCCGCGCGCCGATGAGCCGGCCAACCGCGTGCTCGTCGAGGCGCACAAGGGCGCGCGCGGGGGGCTCGTCATCGAGCCGCCGCTCGTCCTGCGCGACGCCGCCGGCTACACCGCCGAGGCGGCGCGCATCCTCGGCGACTGACGGCTACCGCGTGCCCTTGCCGCCGTTGATGTTGATGATGCTGACCGTGTTGGGATAGACGAACCCGTCGAAGGTGCCGAAGCTGGTCAGCGGCGCCGCCAGCGACGCGGTGCCCGCGGTCGCGACGCGCACCGGGCCGGGCTTGATGTTGAGCGCCGCGAACAGCCCGAGCGGGTCGGTCCCCACCGCCGCGCGCGACGCGTCCGGCAGCGTCATGATCGGATTGCCGTTGAAGTAGGTGAAGCGGTCGGCTGACGGCGACGTCGCCACCTCGATGTTGGCCACGCGCACGTTGTCGCAATCGTGCACTTCGCCGGCGACGGCGCCCTTTCCCGAGCTGATGCCGCCCGAGAGGCCGGAGATGGTCGGGATGTTGACGTAGTCGGCGGCCGACAGCGCGCTGGCGTTGAGCTGGTATTTCGGGTTGGCGCCGTCGCTCAGGTCGAGGCAGTCGGTGTCCGACAGGCTGGTGCAGGCGGGATCGTTGGTCGACAGAAAGACGTTGAAGCTCACCGTCGTCGCCCAGGTCGAGTCGCTGGTGCCCGCCGGGCCGCTGACGCGAATGACCAGGGGCGTATTGGTGGGGAGGTTGGGGATCGCGTAGCGCGACTCCCAGCGCAGGCGGTCGCTGCACTCGCCGCCGGAGCCGTTGTCGCGGCAGTACTTGTGGTCGTCCTTGCGGCCGTCGAGGCCGTCGTTGCAGATCGGCAGCGCGCAGCCGTTCAGGAGCGGCAGCGAGCAGCCCTTGGCCCCGTCGGCGTCACAGGCGCGCTGCGTCGACGAACTGAGCGTCGCCGTGGTGGTCCCCAGCGCCACCTGGGAGGCGGGGTCGGTCGCGGTCACCGTCGCGGCGTCGAACACCTGCACCTTGACGTTGTTGGAGTCGGGCCCGCTCGAGAAGACGTGCACGAAGCCGGTCAGCGTCACCGTCGCTGGCGCCGCCCCCGGCGCGGGCCCGCTCTTGCCCAGGCAGTCGAGGTTGGGCGCGGTGACGCCGCTCTTGTCGCAATACTCGGTGACGTCGCCGCACTGCGTACGCACCGCGGCCAGCGTGGCCGGATAGAAGCAGACGCCGCCGTCGCCGTTGCTGCCGCCGTCGCCGTTGCTGCCGCTCGACACCGCCGTCACCCAGCTTGGAGCACATGACGCCGTTGCCCTGCGGCGCGTTGTGACAGCCGACGGCGATCGCCAGCACCAGGATCGGGAACGAGAGCGCCACCAGCAGCAATCGCTTCATGGCCGCGCACGATAGCAGAAGCTCGCCCGGCGATCAGCCGTCGTCGTTCCCGGCGATCAGCCGTCGTCGTTCCCGGCCAGCTGCGCCGTCGCCCAGGTCTCGGCATCGGCCATCGACGCGAAGATCTTCTGCGGGTAGGGCGGCGGCGTGATCCAGTTGATCGCCGTGACCACGCTGGCGATGAGCGGCGACGCCACCACCAGCGCCGTACCGCGCAACAGGCGCCGGGTGCGCTCGGCGTCCAGCTTCTGCTGCGCGGCGGCGAACGCGCGCTGCCGCGGCGTCGGACGCGCGGCGCGGCGCGCGTCGTGGAGGATGACGTAGGGCTGGCCGCGCCGGGAGAGCGCGCTCATCGCCAGCACCATCGTCTCGAAGTCACGGTCGCTGAGCTGCTGCGCCGGCCAGACCACGTAGACGCGCGGCCACCGGGTATCGTCGATGGCGACACTCAGGTGCGCACGCGATCGCGCCCCGTCTTCTTGGCGCGGTAGAGTGCCTCGTCGGCGTGGCGCAGCAGCAGCTCGGCGGTGGCGCCATCCTCGGGGAAGGCGCTCACGCCGATGCTGATGGTCGGGCGCACGACGACGCCGTCCTTCTCGAAGCGATGACCGGCGACGAGCGCGCGGATGGTCTCGCCGACCCGGGCGCCGTCACGCTTGCCGAGGTTGGGCAGAAAGGCGGCGAACTCGTCACCGCCGAAGCGGCAGGCGGCGCCGTGCGGCGACACCACCTGGCCGATGATCTTGCCCACCTCGGCGATGGTGTGCGCTCCGACGGGATGGCCGTGGGTGTCGTTGATCCGCTTGAGCCCGTCGAGATCGAGCATCATCACCGCCAGCGGCCCGCGCATGCGCCGCGCCTCTTCGACGGCGCGCACGTAGGCGGCGTCGAAGCGGCGCTTGGCGATGAGCCCGGTCAGGTCGTCGGTGCCGACCAGGACGTCCATCTGCGCGTGATAGCCGACCTCGAGCGCGTCGGAGTAGGTGAACTTGACGACGCAGGCGCCGAGGTAGATGCGATCGCCCGCCTCGAGCTTCTTGGTCGCCTGCAGCCGCTTGCCGTTGAGCAGCGTGCCGTTGGTCGAGCCGAGCTCCTCGATGAAGAAGGCGCCCTTGTCCTTGTCGAAGGCGATGCGGCAGTGGCGGCGCGAGATGCCTTCGTCCTGCAGCGTCAGCTCGATCTTGGGATCGCGCCCGATGGTGACCGGCCGGTCGAGCATCACGTGGGTGCCGATCTCCGATTCGGAGCCTTGCAGCACCACCAGCGCCGCCTGCTTGCGCTGCGCCCGCGCGATCGACTCGCGAACCTCGTCGACGTTGAGCTTGACGGTCTCGGGCGCGAGCGTGCGCCGACGACGCGGGGGCATCGCCCGACATCATATCAGGATTGCAGCTCTTCTCCCAGGCGCTCCCACTCGGCCATCCACGAGCGCAGGCGCTGCTCGATCTTCTCCTTGTCGGCGACCAGCGCGTGCAGCTTGGTCCAGTCGCCGCCGTGGTCGGCGGCCAACTTCTCGTTCAAGGCCGCGATCTCGCTCTCGGCAGCGGCGATCTTCTCCTCGAGCTCCTTGAGCCGCTTGCCCTTCTTTTCCAGCTCGCGCTGCTGCGCCTTCTGCTTCTCGCGCTCCTCGACGCGCTGCTGCTTCTCGTCGCGCCGGGGCGCCGCTTCCACCGGCTTGGCCGGCGCCGGCGGCCTCTTCTGCCGCGACTTGAAGTCGCTGTAGTTGCCGATGTGCTCCTCGGCGCGCCCGTCGTGGATGTGCACGATCTTGGTGACCACGCGATCGAGGAAGTAGCGGTCGTGCGACACGACGATGACGGTGCCCTCGTAGGCCGTCGAGCGCGTCCTCGAGCACCTCGCGCGCCGGGATGTCGAGGTGGTTGGTCGGCTCGTCGAGCGCGAGCAGGTTGCGCGGCCGCAGCATCATCTTGGCCAGCGTCAGCCGGTTGCGCTCGCCGCCCGAGAGCCCCTTGACCTTCCGGAACCCGTCGTCGCCGGTGAAGCGGAAGCGGCCCAGGAAGTTGCGCGCCACGTCCTCGTTGAAGTCGCCGCGCACGGTGCGGATCTCGTCGATGAGCGAGTGCTCCTCGTCGAGGTCCGACAGCTTCTGATCGAAGTAGCCGATGCGCACCTCGTGCCCGCGCATCGCCGCGCCGGCGAGCGGCGTCCGCTTGCCGAGCAGCGTCTTGAGCAGCGTCGACTTGCCGCAGCCGTTGGGTCCGACGATGCCGATGCGATCGCCGCGATAGACGATGAGGTTGACGTCGCGCGATGAGCGGCGGCGCGCCCGGGTAGCCGACGTCGAGGTGGTCGGCCTTGAGCGCCTCCTTGCCGCCGGGGTGATCGCCGACGGAGAAGCGCGAGCCCGATCTTGCCGGCCACGGCGAACTCGTCCTGGGGGCGCGACAGCCGCTCCACCTTGTCCAGCATCTTGCGCCGCGACTTGGCCTGCTTGGTCTTCTGCCCGGCGATGTTGCGGCGGATGAAGTCCTCGGTGCGCGCGATCTCGGCCGCCTGGCGCTCGTAGGCGGCGTTGAGCCGCTCGTGCCGCTCCTCGCGCTCGACGACGTACTTGTCGTAGCCGCCCGGGTAGACGACGACCTTGCCGGCCTCGAGCTCGACGATGTCGCGGCAGACGGCGCGCAGAAAGTAGCGATCGTGCGAGACCAGCACGAACGCCTTGGGCCACTCGCGCAGCCGCTCCTCCAGGTGCTCGGTGGCCTCGACGTCGAGGTGGTTGGTCGGCTCGTCGAGGAGCAGCAGATCGGGCTCCTCGAGCAGCACCTTGGCCAGCTCGAGCCGGCCGCGCTCGCCGCCCGACAGCGTGTCGACCGAGCGCTCGAGATCGGCGTCGGTGAAGCCGAGATCCTGCGCCAGCGCCTTGACCCGCGCTCTCGAGCGAGTAGCCGCCCTCGCGCGTGTAGCGCTCCTGCAGCTCGCCGTAGCGCTCGAGCGCCTTGTCGCCGGTGAGGTTCGTCTCGAGCGCGAGCGAGCTCGTCGTGCATCGCCAGCAGCTTCGCGAAGGGCTTGAGCAGGGCGTCGAAGATCTTGCCGCTGCCCACGAACTCCTGCGACTGCTTGAGGTACGCCATCGTGCCGCCGCGCGCGCGCGCCACGGTGCCGCTGTCGGGCGTGAGGCGGCCGTCGAGCAGGCGCAACAGCGTCGACTTGCCGGAGCCGTTCGGTCCGACCAGCCCGATGCGATCGCCCGGGTTCACCTGCCAGGTCAGGCCGGTGAAGATCTCGGTTCCGGGATAGCCGAAGTGCGCGTCGGAGAGCTGAACCAGCACGCGCGACCTTCTAGCACAAAGTCCCTATGGACGGCGTGGCGGCAGCGCGCGCTTGGAGTCGGGGGGCAGGAGCGAGGTGCGCTCGCCCTTCTGGTTGTGCCGCCAGGCGTAGGCGACGCCGATGGCCGCCGACAGCGGGTGCGCGATGGCGAGCAGCGGCGCGAGCAGGAAGTGCGGCATGAGCGCGCACAAGACCAGATAGAGGATCGCGACCGTGCCCGCCTCCTTGAGCGGCGCCGCATACAGCCAGCCGAGCGGCCCGAAGAAGAACGACAGGACGCCCGATGCCACCAGCGACTTGCGGCTGTCGCCCCCGGACGTCACCAGCGAATGCGCCGCGCCGGCGCCGAGCTTCACCAGCGCCGCCGCGCCCGCAGTGGTCGTCGCGCCGCCCACCTCCCGCTTGAGGTCGGCCAGCTTCTTGACCTCCTCGGGCTTCTGCGGCCCCGTCGCCGGGCGGGCGGCGCCGCGCACGCCCCACACCATCTCGCCGTCGTCGTCGGCGTCGACGTCGACGACACCGTCGGCGACGAGCTGATCGAGCCACTTCTCCAGCTTCGCACGCGGCACGCCGGTCACGAACTGCAGGTTCGCCCGCGTCAGCGGCATGCGCGTGGTCATCCACAGGGACAAAAGCCGATGCTCGAAATCGTCGCGCGTCACTTGCTGTCAACGTATAGTGGAAACGGCAGATGGGCAACGGCGAGACGCCGATCACACAGGTCTACATGCCCCCGCGCGCGGCCGTCTTGCGCCTGGTCGAAGCTGGCGTCGTCCGCGGCCTCGACGCGGCCCGGCTCGACGCCCTGCGCGCCGAGTGCTGGGACGGCGACGAAGAGCAGATGGAGGAGGCGGGCGTCCTCGGCATCCTCACCTCGTTCTACGAGACGCTCGACCGGGGGCTGCGCGACGGCTTTCTCTGGCACGACGAGCGCTTCTGGATGGAGACCGGGGACGTGGTCGCCGAGGTGGCGGCCATGCTCCATGACGACCGCCCGCTGTTCCGCCAGATCAGCGCCGAGGAGCGCGTGTCGACGGCGCGCCGCTTCCGCGAGACGGTGCAGGCGCTGGAGCTCGAGCGCGACGACGGCGTGCGCAAGTCGATCGAGGCCCGCTCGCTCGACGAGGTGGTCGCCTGCTTCAACGAGGAGCTGCGCGCCCGCGGGCGGCAGCGGCGCATCGTCGCCCTCGACACCTCCGACGGCTGGCGGATGTACGTGGCGCTCGAGCTGCGCCAGGCGCGCAAGCTCGTCGCCGAGGGGGCGCTGCCGGTCGCCTCGCTCGACTCACTCCGCGACTGACCCTAGAAGGGGGCTAACCCCAGGGTTCGCTTCGGTTGAGCCAGCGAGGGCGAGCCGCGTGAGGCGGATCGTGGATGCGACCGGAGTGACCGACCGAGGAATACCCGTCGGTATTTCGACCGAGAGAGCGAGGACGTAGTCCGCGAGGCGACCGCGCGGATCGTCCGCAGCGGGTCAATCGAGGCGAACCCTGGGGTTAGAAGCGCAGCGACCGATATCCGGCGACCTTGAATGCACGGAGCTGCACGCCGCATTATAGTGTCGCCCATGCCGATCAAAACCTATCTTCTGACGCCCGGTCCGACGCCGGTGCCGGAGCGCGTGATGCTGGCGATGGCCCGGCCCATCGTCCACCACCGCACCGCCGACTTCGAGCGCATCTTCCGCGAGGCCGCCGCGGGGCTGTCGTGGATCTTCCAGACCCGGCAGCCGGTGCTCATGCTCGCCGGCTCGGGCACGCTCGGGATGGAGGCGGCTGTCGTCAACACGATGAAGCGCGGCGACAAGGCGCTCTGCGTCGTCGGGGGCAAGTTCGGCGAGCGCTGGCGGAACATCTGCAAGGCGCACGGCCTCGACTTCGTCTCGCTCGACGTGGAGTGGGGGCGGGCCGTCGATCCGGCGGCCGTGGAGCGCGCGCTCGATGCCGACGACAAGATCACCGCGGTCTTCAGCCAGGCCAACGAATCGTCGACGGGCGTGCGCCATCCGGTAGAGGCGATCGCGCAGATCACCGCGTCGCGCGAGCGGGTCATCAACGTCGTCGACGCCGTCTCGGCGCTGGGCGCCTTCGATCTGCCGATGGACGCCGCCGGCTTCGACGTGGTCATCACCGGCTCGCAGAAGGCGCTCATGCTGCCGCCGGGGCAGGCCTACATCGCGCTGTCGGACAAGGCGTGGGCGCGCACCGAGTCGGCCGATCTGCCGCGCTTCTACTGTGACCTCAAGCGCGAGAAGAAGGCGCAGGCGGGCGGCGAGACCGCGTGGACGCCCGCGATCACCCTCACCGTCGGGCTCGCCGAGTCGCTGCGCATGATCAAGGAGGAGGGCCTGGCGGCATGCTTCGCCCGCCACGCCCGGCTCGCCGATGCCACGCGCCAGGCGTGCGTCGCGCTCGGCTGTGCGCTGTTCGCGCCGACGGCGCCGTCGCCGACGGTGACCGCGGTGCGCGGCCCGGACGGCCTCGACACCGGCAAGCTCGTCAAGCAGCTCCGCGACAAGTACGGCGTGTCGATCATGGGCGGCCAGGACGCGGTCAAGGGCAAGATCTTCCGCGTCGCGCACCTCGGCTGGTTCGACACCTTCGACATCTTGACCAGCGTCTCCGCTCTCGAAATGGCGCTAGCGGATCTCGGCATCAAGGTTTCACCGGGGGCTGGCGTGGCCGCGGCGGAGGCCGTCCTGAGAGCCGGCGCGGGCTAGGGCGTGGCCGCGGCGGAGGCCGTCCTGAGAGCCGGCGCGGGCTGGGGCGTGGCCGGACGGCCAAGGGGCCCAGCGACGGCAATCTGGCCGGGCACCACTTATGCCCTAGAGTGTAAGCGCGATTCCTGATCGCCCTCCCTTAGTTCATGCTTAAGTACGCGTACACATGGCACGGAATCCCGCTGGCCAGGCCGATTCTGCCGCCGCGGGTGAGACGGACGAAGCGTTCGTTCCTCTCCCGCTCGCTACCGATCTATCCGCGGGGACCGTCGTCGGTGAGTACACGATCGATCGCAAGCTCGGCGACGGCGGCATGGCGACGGTCTACGGCGCCACCCATCCACTGATCGGCAAGAAGGCGGCGATCAAGGTCATGGATCCGGCGCTGTCGCTCGACGCTGGCCTGGTCGAGCGCTTCGTCCTGGAGGCGCGGGCGGTCAACGCCATCGGCCACCCCAACATCGTCGACGTCTTCAGCTTCGGCCGGCTGGGCGACGGGCGCAGCTACTTCGTGATGGAGTGGCTGCAGGGCGAGACCCTCTACGACCGCATGTGGGAGCGGCGCCCGACCCTCGACGAGACGCTCGACATCCTCGACCAGGTGTGTGACGCGCTCGAGGCCGCCCACGAAAAGGGCATCGTCCACCGCGACCTGAAGCCGGCGAACGTCTTTTTGTGCCCGGTGCGCGGTCGGCGCGACCTGGTCAAGCTGCTCGACTTCGGCGTGGCCAAGCTGATCGCCATGCCGGGCGACCTCGGCGACGCCGATCCGCTGATACGCCCGCCGCAAACCATGACCGGGCAGGTGGTCGGCACGCCCGACTACATCTCGCCCGAGCAGGCGCGCGCCAAGCCGGTCGACGGCAAGACCGACGTCTACGCCCTCGGTGTCATCGCCTACGAAATGGTCCTCGGGCGGCGGCCGTTCGAGGCCGACAACAGCGCCGATGTCGTGCGCATGCACCTGGCGGACGCGCCGCCGTCGCCGCGCAGCCTGTGGCCGGAGATCCCCTCGGCGCTCGAAGAGCTCCTGCTGCGGATGCTGCACAAGAACGCGGCCAAGCGGCCGTCGCCGGCGGAGGCGCGCTCCATCATCCGCGAGCTGCGCGGTACGCCGCCGCCCTTCGACTGGGACTCGATGGCGCCGTCGCCCGGGCGGCTGGTCGAGCCGGCAGCGGGCTCGGCCTCGCAGCCGGGCGCTCCCGGGGCGGCACCCTCGACGCTGGACGTGGATCCCCTGCCGTCGACCCGGCGGCGCGGCGCGCTCTGGCTGGCTGTGGGCCTTGGCGTCGTCGGCTGCGGCGCGGCCCTGCTCGCCGTGGGCGCGCTGGCACCGGCGCACCGTCCAAAAGTGCAACAGCCACTGTCGCCGCCGGCGACAGGACCGTCGCTTGCCAGGGCGGAGCTGCCCGTGCCGGCGACACCCGCTGTCGACAACGAGGGCACGGTCGTGGTGCGCGTCGATGTGGCCGACGCGCGCATCGAGCTCGACGGCGAGCTCATCGCGGAGTCGGCATCGGGCGCGCGGCTGCGCGTCGACCCGGGCGAGCACGCGCTGGCGGTGACGGCGCCCGGCCGCCGCCGTTACGTGGCGCACGTCAACGTCACCACCGGCGCCAAGGTCGAGCTGGCGGTGCACCTGCGTCGCGATTCCGAGCCGCTCGCCGCCGCCACGCCGTCCAAGCCCGCCCCGCCGAAGAAGCCGCACGAAAGGCGTTCGGATCCCGACTATCTCGTCGATCCGTTCTCGGGTCCGAAGTGAAGGCGCTGGTCGTCATCACGGCCCTCGTGGTCGTCGCGCCGACGGCGTTCGCAGACGGTGGCGGCGACGCGCTGCAACAGGCCAAGGATCATTACGACCGCGGCATGTCGCACTACGAGCTCGGCGAGTTCGCCGCCGCCGTGGCGGAGTTCAAGCTCGCCTACGCGGGCTCGCAGGCGCCGGGCCTGCTGTTCAACCTCGCGCAGGCGAGCCGGCTCAACAAGGAGTACGAGCAGGCGCTGCACTTCTATCGCGCCTACCTGCGCGTGCGGCCCGACGCCGCCAACCGCGACGACGTCGAGAAGCGCATCGCCGAGGTGGAGCCGATCGTCGAAGCGCGGCACAAGGCGGAGCTGGACCGGCTGGCGGCCGCGGCCCACGCGCAGGCAGCCGCGCCGGCGCCCGCCCGGCTCGCGGTCAAGGCGAAGGCGGTGCGCCGGCTGCCGCCGCCGAGCGGCAAGCCCGCGCGCATCGCCGGCATCGTCGTCGGCGTCGCCGGGGTGGGGCTGATCGCCGGGGGCGTCGGGCTTGGGGTGGCGTCGCTCGACGCTCAGAACAAGCTGTCGTCGCTGGCGACGATGATGGGCAGCTGGACCCCGGCGCAGCAGAGCCTGTATCAGAGCGGCCAGCGCGAAGCCGCGGCGGCGACGGCGCTCTACGTCGTCGGCGGAGTGGCGGTCGCCACCGGCGTCGTGCTCTATGCCGTGGGCTGGAAACAGGATCGCGCCCGCTTCGCCGTCGCGCCGGCGGCGGGTGGTGCGGAGGCGGTGTGGTCGTGCGCGTTCTAGCGACCGCGGCGCTGCTCTTGTGCGCGGGCTGCATCTTTGCGCCGCAGCTCGGCGACGGCGACATCGCCTGCGGCGACAATGGCGCCTGTCCGCCCGGCCAGAGCTGTGGCGCCGATGGCCGCTGCCACGTCGGTGGCGGCGGCTCAGGCGGCAACGGCAACGACGCAGCGGTGCCGTGTACGCCGATCTCGTGCGGCGACGTCGACCGCGACTGCGGCCCGCTCGACGACGGCTGCGGCCACATGCTCGACTGCGGCGCGTGCACCGCGCCCGCCACCTGCGGCGGCACGGGCAGCGCCGGTGTTTGCGGCTGCCGCGTCCAGTCGTGCTCCCAGCAGAGCAAGGACTGCGGCGCCGTCTCCAACGGCTGCGGCGCCATGGTGAGCTGCGGCAGCTGCGCGGCGCCCAACAGCTGCGGCGGCGGCGGCCCGGCCAACGTCTGCGGCTGCACGCCCCAGAGCTGCGCGCAGCTCGGCAAGAACTGCGGCAACGCCACCGACGGCTGCGGCGCG
Organism: uncultured delta proteobacterium; assembly: GCA_963816965.1. Classification (GTDB taxonomy): domain Bacteria; phylum Myxococcota_A; class Polyangia; order Palsa-1104; family Palsa-1104; genus JAQBQH01. Next base: position 173,137 of record CAWFMP010000003.1, on the reverse strand, counting down.
ACCATCGACTGCGACATGCCGGGCGGCTGCCCGGCGGGCCAGAGCTGCGGGGGCGCCGGCACGCCCAATGTCTGCGGCGTCGGCACCTGCACCGCGACGACGTGCATGGCGCAGCAGAAGAACTGCGGCGACATCTCCGACGGCTGCTCCATGACGCTCCACTGCGGCGACTGCACGATGCCCCAGAGCTGCGGCGGTGGCGGCGTGGCCAACGTCTGCGGCTGCACGCCCACGACCTGCGCGGCGCGCGGCCAGACCTGCGGCCCGGCCTCCGACGGCTGCGGCCACATGCTCGACTGCGGCGCCTGCATCTGGCCCCAGTCGTGCGGCGGTGGCGGCGACGCCGACGCCTGCGGCTGCACGCCGACGACCTGCACCGCGCTCGGCAAGGACTGCGGCAAGATGCCCGACGGGTGCAACCAGGTCATGGCGTGCGGCAACGCGCAGTGCGGCGGCAACAAGGTCTGTGTCGCCAACGTGTGCACCAAGAAGGGCACATGCACGCCGCAGGCCGCTTGCAATCCAGGCCAGTGCGGGCTCATCTCCGATGGCTGCAGCGACGTGCTCCGCTGCGGCCTCTGCCCCGGTCCCCAGCGCTGCATCAATAACGTTTGCCAGTAGCGGCGGCGCTGATTACAGTCCGCGCGCGATGAACCCGCGGCTTCCACCGGGCGTGCGCGATTATCTGCCGGTCGCGGCGGCGCGCCGGCGCGGCCTGGCGGCGACCGCGGCGACGGAGATCGAGCGCTGGGGCTATCGCGGCATCATCACGCCGCTGTACGAGTACGCCGAGGTGCTCGACCGCGGCATGGGCTCGACGGTGCAGGCGATGCGCTTCGTCGAGCCGGCCTCGGGCGAGGTGGTGGCGCTGCGGCCCGACCTGACGCCGCAGGTGGCGCGCCTGGTCGCCACGCGGATGCACGACGAGCCGGGGCCGGTGCGCCTCTACTATCAAGGATCGGTGGTCCGCCTCGACGGTGGGCGGCGCGAGATCTTCCAGATCGGCGTCGAGCTCATCGACGCGCCGCAGCCGGGCGGCGACCTCGAGGTGGTGGCGCTGGCCGAGGCGGCGCTGGGCGCTCTCGGCATCGCCGATCGCACGGTCGATCTCGGACACGCCGCCATCGTGCACGCCGCGCTCGACGGCCTCGGCCTCGACGACGCGGCGATGGCGGCGCTGCATACGGCGCTCATGCGCAAGGACGGCGCCGCGGTCGCCGAGCTGGCCCTGGCGGCGCCGGTGTCGCCGGCGCGCCGCGAGCTCTTGCGGGCGCTGCCGTCGCTGTACGGGGGCCCCGAGGTGCTCGCCCGCGCGCGCCGGTTGGTCGAGGACCCGACCGCCCGCGCCGCCGTCGACGAGCTGGAGCTCTTGTGCGCGCGTCTGGGCGAGCTGGGCGACAAGGAGCGGCTGTCGATCGATCTCGGCGAGGTGCGCGGCTTCGACTACTACACCGGCACCCGCTTCGCCATCTACGCCGAGGGCGTGGGCGGGGCGCTGGCGTCGGGTGGGCGCTACGACGGCCTGGTGGCCCGCTACGGCCGGCCGGCGCGGGCCGCCGGCTTCGCGCTCGACGTCGATCGCGCGGCCGAGCTCCTGCGCCTGCGCGGGGTTCCGGCCCCGCGGCTGCCGGGCGGGGTGCTGGTGGCCGGGGAGCCGGTCGCGGCCGCGCGGGCCGCCGCCGAGCTGCGCCAGAAGGGCGAGCGGGTGGTCCTCGACCTCGACGAGCCGCCGGCCGCCGACGCCGATCTGCAGCGCCGGGCCGCCGCCCGGGACCTCGGGCGAGTCGCCGTCGCCGGGCCGGCCGGAATCCGATGGCTGAACGGAAACTCTTAGGCTAGGGTGTAGCCCGATAAATGAGCGAGCGAAGCGAGCGATGTCGACCGGGAAGAGCGCGGCTGTGGGGCCGCGGGGCGAATCGGCCAGGCCGATGAGCAACGTCGTCATCGTCGGCGCCCAGTGGGGCGACGAAGGCAAGGGCAAGGTCGTCGACCTCTACACCGAGTTTGCCGACGTCGTGGTCCGCTACGGCGGCGGCGCCAACGCCGGCCACACCCTGGTCGTCGACGGCCAGAAGCTCGTCACGCACCTGATTCCGTCGGGCGTGTTGCGCGGGCGTGGCAAGCGCTGCGTGCTCGGCGACGGCATGGTCATCGATCCCAAGGTGCTGCTCGAGGAGATCGGCGAGCTGCAAGCAGCGCGGCCTGCTCGGCGACGATCGCGACCTCGTCATCGGCAAGCGCGCGCACGTCATCCTGCCGCTGCACCGCGAGATCGACTCGGTGCGCGAGCAGGGCAAGGCGGCCATCGGCACCACCAAGCGCGGCATCGGCCCGGCCTACGAGGCCAAGATGGCGCGGCGCGGCGTGCGCATGGGCGATCTGCTCGACGAGAGCGCTTCCGCATGCTCTTCGAGCGCAACGTCGAGGAGGTCGGCGACTGGCTCTCGCGGCGCGGCGTCACCGTCGGCGGTGTCGACGAAGTGACCGCCGAGTACATGGGCTACGGCGACCAGCTGCGCCGCTACGTCGGCGACGCCTCGCGCCTCGTGTACGACGAGATCAAGCGCGGGCGGCACGTGCTGTTCGAGGGCGCGCAGGGCGCGCTGCTCGACGTCGATCACGGCACCTACCCGTTCGTCACCTCGTCGTCGACGATGGCGGCGGGCGCGTGCACGTCGGCGGGCATCGGTCCGACGGCGATCACCAGCGTCATCGGCATCGCCAAGGCCTACGCGACGCGCGTCGGCGACGGGCCGTTTCCGACCGAGCTGACCGACGCGCTCGGCGATCGCCTGCGCGAAGCGGGCGGCGAGTACGGCGCCACCACCGGTCGGCCGCGTCGCTGCGGCTGGCTCGACGTGCCGGCGCTGCGCCTGGCGGTGCGCTGGAACGGCCTGGGCGGCCTGGCGCTGACCAAGCTCGACGTGCTGCGCGGCATGGGGCGGGTCAAGATCTGCGTCGGCTACACCGTCGACGGCGAGGCGTTCGACGAGCTGCCCACCGACCCGGGGAGATCGATCGCGCGCAGCCGGTCTACGAGGAGCTCGAGGGCTGGGACGCCGACACGCGCGAGGTGCGTGACTTCGCCGAGCTGCCGCCGGCGGCGCAGAAGTACGTGCGGCGCATCGAGGCGCTGGTGGGGGTCGACTGCGCGCTCATCTCCGTCGGACCGGGCCGCGCGGAGACGATCGTCATCCGAAATCCGTTCCGATAGGCCAAGGACGTTGCGGGTCGCGTGTCAAACGAAGTAAGGTCAGGCAAGTGCTTGCGAATCATGAAGGACGCGCCTAAAATGTCGTGTTCATTCCATGAAGGGGCCCCATGAAGATCGTTTGCGATAACTGCGCGACGAAGTACTCGATCGCGGACGAGAAGGTTCGCGGGAAAGTCTTCAAGATCCGTTGCAAGAAGTGCAGCCACATCATCGTCGTTCGTGGCGGCGCCGATGGCAACGTGGAGGCGTCGCGCGACGCAGCCCCGGCCGAGTCGTCCGGCTTTCCCGGCGACGAAGGACAGACGCTCGCGGCACGCGGCGGAGGCACGCCGGCGGCGGGCGTTGCCGCAGCGGGCGCCAGCGGCGATGCCGTCTGGCATCTGGTGATCGATCGCGAGCAGGTCGGTCCGCTGTCGCCGGCCGAAGTGCGGCAGAAGTTCTCCGGCGGCGAGATCGACGTCGAGACCTACGCCTGGCGCGAAGGCTTCGGCGATTGGCTGCGGCTGGGCTCGATCGAAGACTTCCGCGACCTCGGCTCCGGCGCGCCCGCGCGCGATGAAGGGGCCACGCGGCGCACCGACGCGGCGGATCTGTTCGCCGGCGCTGGCGGCAACGATGAAGCGCCGGCGGATCAGCCGTCGAGCGATCTGTTCGGGGCCGCGGCGGCGCCCGCGTACTCGTCGGCGCCTGCGCCGGCGGCGGAAGCGGACGTGTTCGGCGGCGGTGGCGGTGGTGGGCTCTTCGGGGCGCCGTCGGCGGCACCGGCGCCCCGTGCGTCGCGCGCCTCGTCGCCAGGATTCGCGGCGACCGCGCAGGCGGCGCCGGCCGAGCCGGCCGGCGGCGTCGACGTGCGGCCGATGACCGGGCAGCGCAACGAGAACTCGGTGCTCTTCTCGCTCAACAACCTGCAGGCGCTGGCGACGGGCGGCGGCAGTGCGGGCAAGTCGAGCGCACCCGAGCCGCGGCCCGGGTTCGCCAACTCGCAGACCGAAGGCTCGGGTCTCATCGACATTCGGGCCATGGCGGCCTCGACGCTGGCGGCGTCGCCGTCGACCTCGAGCGGCTCCTCGGGCAGCAAGGACGATCTGCCGGGCCTGGGCTCGGCGCCGGTCTTCTCGCCGATGGCGGCGCCGATCTTGATGCCGGCGGCGCCGTCGGGGCCGCCCAAGTGGATGTGGGCCATCCTCGGCGTCGGCGTGATGGCGGTGCTCGGCATCGTCATCGTCGGCATCCTGCTGCTCACGCGCAAGCCGGCCGAGCCGCAGCTGGCGGCACTGCCGCCGGGCACAGCGACGACAGCTCCGGCCGTGGGCAAGGTCGCGGCGCCGGCCGCGGGAACGCCGGCCGCGGCGGCTGCGGCGGCGGGAACGCCGGCCGCGGGCACGCCGAGCGCCGCGGTGGCGCAGAACGAGCCGAAGGCGGAGGAGAACCGGCACCATTCGTCGAAGTCGTCGGCGCCCAAGAGCGAGCACGGCACCAAGGTCGCCAAGGCGGAGAGCGCGCCCAAGCCCGAGGCCAAGGCGGAAGCGCCGGCTGCGCCCCCGGCGAAGAAGGGCAAGCACGACGCGCTCGACGACCTGCTCAACGACGGCAGCCCCGATGCGCCGGCCAAGCCCAAGCACGCCGAAGCGCGCGAAGAGGCGAGCAATGACTCCAGCCTGCCCGAGCAGCTCGACAAGGGCCAGATCGTCTCCGGCATGCAGAAGGTCAAGGGGCGCGTGCAGAGCTGCTTCGAGCAGTACAAGGTGCCGGGCATGGCTTCGGTGGCGCTCACCATCGCCGGCTCGGGCCGCGTGTCGAGCGCCAACGTCACCGGGCAGTTCGCCGGCACGCCGACGGGCAGCTGCGTGGCCAAGGCGGTCCGCGGCGCCTCGTTCCCGCACTTCCGCGGCTCGCCGCAGTCGATCGTCTACCCGTACGTCTTGCGCTAGCGGCGTCGCCGCCGCTTTTTCAGAAGCACCATCGCGATCGCCGCCGCGACGAGCGCGGCGCCGGCCAGCCAGGCGGCGCGCGTCATCGTCGTCTGCGCGCGCGGCGCCGTCCGCGCCGCGGCTGACGCCGGCGTGGCGGCAAAGACGACGGTGATCGATCGATCCTCGAGCGCGCTGAACTTCGGCCCGCGGAAGAGGAAGCGCGTCTGCTTCTCGTCCCCGGTCGGGCCCCGGTGCGACGCGATCAGGCGCGTCGTCGGCGACTCCGCGACGCGCACCTCGGTCTCGCCGAGCTGCGGATCGGGCGTGGCGTCGTCGATGCGAATCGTGTGCGTGGCGGCGGCGGCCAGCGGGATGCGCGCGATCAGATCGACCGACAACGGGCTGGGCGCGACCTCGGCGCCCGCCAGGCCGACGTCGGGCGCGTCGAACGCGGGCGTCACCGGCTTGCCGTCGACGGTGAGCGACAGTCCGGCGAGCACCGCCTTCTTGGCGCGCTCACCGATGGCGCGCTGCTCGGCGGCGTCGATGGCGCCGTTGGCGTCGGCGTCGGCGGCGCGCCGCCACGAAGCGGCCGGTGCCGGTCCGACCATCGTCGTGTACGCCAATCGCAGCTCATCCGGTCCGACCAGGTCGAGCTTGATGTAGTGATTCACCGTCGAGGGCGCGTACTCGGGATGTGCGTCCGCGGTGGCGATTGCCGACCAACAGAGTGCACACAACCGTCGCAGTTCTGTTGACTGCATGGAGTCGGTTTGCGATGCTGCGCCGCAATCGCACGGAGGGTAACATGCGTCGCCTCCTCATCATCTCGGCACTCGTGGCCGGCTCGATCGGCGCGCTGGGCTGCGACAGCAAGACCGATCCGTTCAAGCCCCTGCCCGAGTGCATGGGTCCGATCGGTCGTCCCGTTCATGGGCTCGCGCGTGATGGTGGTCTCGTCGCTCGCCATCGCCGACGCCGACGAGGGCTTCGATCTCGATCTCGACGGCAAGGTGGACAACAAGCTGTCACCGCTCGGCGCGCTGGCCAACGATCAGATCAAGACGTCGTTCACGCAGAAGCACGACATCGTGCTGCCGATCGAGATGTTCGGCTACGAGGGCAGCGACAACGCCTGCACCAAGTTCGTCTACTACGTGGGCCAGTTCAACCAGGACCGCGACATGGACGGCAAGGACACCAACTGGACCCCGGGCAGCGGCGACTGCGACGACACCGACGCCACGCATCCACCCCGGCGCGACCGAGGATCTGACCAACCGAGTCGACGACGACTGCGACGGTTACGCCGACAACGCGACCCAGGGCTCCAAGCCCACCGACACCCAGGATCTCGACGGTGACGGCTACTCCCCGGCGCAGGGTGACTGCGACGACCGCGCCGACAGCGCGCACCTGGCCATGGCCAAGCTGCGCCATCCGGGCGCGATGGACGATCTGCGGCGACGGCATCGATCGAGACTGCGACGGCATCGCGGACAACGATCCGTCGTGCGATCCGTTCAAGGACAACGACGTCACCATCGACGTGCAGGATGTCTCGTTCGACGCCTCGATGAACCCGCTCATCAGCTTCAAGGACGGCAGCGTCAAGCTGGGCGTGCTCGACGCCGGCCCCGACAAGTTCCAGCTGAACGTGCCGTTCCAGAAGAACATCACGCTCAACCTCAACCTCACCGGCGCGCGCGTGCAGATGGATCTGATGGACGCGGGCGGGCTGACCAACGTGCCGGCCATCGTCCCGACGGCAAGGCGGGCGGACGCCTGGGCGGCGTGCTCTCGGCGGTGACGCTGGCGCAGATCAACGGCATCGACGCCGGCGGCGTCATCAAGCCCGACCAGTCGCTGCTCGACGCGGTGTTCGCCGGCGCGGTCGGCACCGTGCTCGGGCTCGACCAGGACAAGGATCAGCACTACCTGCCGGACATCGACGTCGACGGCGACGGGCTGGAGTCCTTCTGGCAGGCGAACCCGATCGCCGACGGCGGCTCGGCGCACGTCGACACCTGCCGCGACGGCGACGGCACCATCATCACCGGCACGGACTGCCCGCTGGCCAAGGACGCCAAGGGCAACTATCGCTTCGTCGACGGGCTGTCGGCGGCGCTGAAGTTCACCGCGGTGCCCGCGAAGTTGGGTACAGTGGTCGCCCACTGAACGCAGGAGCGAGCGTGGCTACCGAGGTCAAAGCGCACATCACCGGCACCGTCTGGAAGATCGAGGCGAAGCCGGGCAGCAGCGTGAACGAGGGCGACACGATCGTGATCCTCGAGTCGATGAAGATGGAGATGCCGGTCGAGGCGCCCTGCGCCGGCACCGTGCGCGACGTGAAGATCAAGGAAGGCGAGGCGGTCGACGAGGGCAAGGTCCTCGCGATCATCGACGAGGGGTAGGCGCCTTTCCCGCGGGACGCCGCTTGTCCTTGCCGGTGGGCTTCAAGATGAAGGTCCACGGCTGCGACTTGAGGATGCGGTGGGTCTCGTGGAGATCGTCGAACAGCTCTCGATCGGTGAGGATGCCGCCGATGGTGCCCTCGCCGCGATCGACGGCGGCGACGAGCGCGCGCACGTCGGCGGCGATGTGCGCGCCGGTGGCGACGGCGCGGCGCGCGGCGGCGATGGCGCCCGAGATGCGCGCGCGCCGGTCGGCGTCGAAGATCGCGGCCAGCGCGTCGATGCGCCCGAACGCGCGATCGAGGCGATCGGCGAGCGCCGCCAGCTCGGGCTGGACGCGATCGGCGATCGCCGACAGCTGGTGGGCGGCGGCGCGGGCGCGCGGGATCGCGTTGGTCTCGCGCAGCGAGGTCAGGAGCGCGTCGCCGGCGACGAACGCGGCGCTCGCCTGATCGGCGATGCGCCCGAGCTGGCCGCGATCGGCGGGCAGGCCGCTCAGCGTGCCCAACAGCTCGTCACCGGCAGTGAGCAGCTCGTCGAGCGCGGGGCGGTTCTCGCGCAACAGCGCGAGCGCCCGGCGGATGCTCTCTTCGGAGCGCGCCAGGAACTTGTCGATCTCCGGAGGATCGACGCCCACGAGCCGCTCGCCGTCGACGACGGGCGGGCCGGGCGCGGCGTGGTGCGGCGGGGGGCCGATCTCCAGGTACGCCTCGCCGAGCACCGACGGCGTGGCGACGAAGAGCTCGGAGTTCCGGCGCAGCTCGTGCGCCCACGCGCGCGCGACGAACACCGTCAGCTCTACGTGATCCTTCTCCGGCACGGCGCCGCGCACCTCGCCGGCGTCGCGGCCGGCGATGCGCACCTTGTCGCCGACGCGCAGCGCGCCGGTGGTGGCCATCGTCACGTGCACGGTGATGCCCGGGCCGAGCGCGCGGTCGGAGAGCACGAGCACCCAGACCACGGCCGCGATCAGCGCCACGACCAGCGCGGCGCCGGCGAGGTGCCGGGCTGGTCGCCCCGAGTCGTCGAACGGCGGGCCTAGCGACACGCGCTCATTCCTTCCAGAAGAACTTCCACGGATTGCGCTTCAGGTCGCGCACCAGCTCCTTCAGGTCGTCGTAGATCTGCGGATCGACCAGGAGCGCGCCGGCGGTGCCCTTGCCCTGCTTGCACGTCGGCGACGATGGCCTGGGCGTCGGAGGTCAGCTTCTCCGCCTTGTCGCCGACGGTGACCAGCTCGTCGAGCGCCTTCTGCAGCTTGTCGCGCTCGCCGGGGCCGACGACGCTGGTGACCCGGTCGACGCCGTCGAGCGCTTTCTTGGCCTTGGCGATCAGCGGGTCGATGTCGCGGCGGATGGACGCGGTCAGCGCCTCGATGTTGCCCAGCGTCGCCTTGAGGGTCGACGCGTCGCCGACGCCGGCCCGGATCGTGCCCAACAGGTCCGCCGCCTGCTTGGACAGCGCGTCGACGTTGCCGAGCAGGCGCCCGATCTCGGCCTTGTTGGTCTTGAGCAGGTCGTCGAGCGTGCGCACCACCGACGCGCCCGACTGCAGGAAGTCCTTGATGACGTCCTTGTCGTCGCGCAGCAGGCCGGTGATCGAGTCGAGGAACTCGTACAGGCGCGCGACGATGAGGTCGGTGCGCGGCGGATCTGACGCCCTCGACGCTGTGCGCGGGATCGAGCGGCGGCTGATCCCAGCTGCCGGGCTGCGATCTCGAGGTACTGCTCGCCGAGCACGCCCTGCGGTGTTGATGAAGAACTCGGCGTTCTTGCGGATCGACTCCTTGACCCGGTCCTCGACCAAGGCGACGACGCGCACCTGCACGCGCTTGCCGGTGTCCGGATCGATGGCGCCGCCGAGATAGCGCACCTCCTCGACCTTGCCGACCTTGATGCCGCTGATCTTCACCGGCGCGCCCGACTGCAGGTTGCCGGAGAAGTCGTAGTCGATGCGGATGCGTGTGCCGCCGCGCAACGAGAAGTTGCCGAGCAGCGCCAAGAAGCCGCCCAGCAGCACCAGCGAGATCACGATCAGCGCGCCGACCTTGTATTCGAGAGATTTCATTTCGCGTTCTCCTAGAACCCCGGCGTCTCCATCGGGCCGTCGACTTGCCGCGGATGAACTGCTGCACGACCGGATCGCTCGACGCGCGCAGCTCGGCGGGCGTGCCGACGGCGTGGACCACGCCCTGGTAGAGGAACGCGACGCGGTCGGCGATGCCGAAGATCGACGGCAGGTCGTGCGAGACGACGATCGCGGTCACGCCGCAGCTCGTCGGCGAGCTCGCGGATCAGCCGGTCGATGCGGCGCGCGCTCACCGGGTCGAGGCCGGTGGTCGGCTCGTCGAAGAGCACGACCTCCGGGTCGAGCGGTGAGCGTGCGCGCGATCGCGGCGCGCTTGCGCATGCCGTCGCCGAGCTCGGCGGGGTAGCGGTCGGCGAACTCGCGCATGTGGACCTGTCGAGGCAGCGGCAGCGCCTCGGCCTCGGCGTCGCGCTCCGACAGGCCGCGGTGCTTGCGCAGCGGCAGGGCGACGTTCTCGGCGAGCGTCATCGAGTCGAACAGCGTCGCGTTCTGGAACACCATGGCGCACCGCTTGCGGACGGCGTAGAGCGCGCGCTCGGCGAGCTGGTCGACGCGCTGGCCGTCGAACCAGATCTCGCCGCCGTCGAGGCGCAGCAGGCCGACCAGGTGCTTGATCGTCACCGACTTGCCGACGCCCGAGGTGCCGATGATGAACAAGCACCTCGCCGCGCTCGACCGCGAGATCGATGCCGCGCAGCACCGGCTTGCCGCCGAAGCCTTCGTGACGCCGCGGAACGAGATCACAGCCCGCCTCGCTGGAACGTGAACAGCGCGAAGCCCGAGAGCACGAAGTCGAGCACGATCACCGCGAACGACTGGCGCCGATCACCGCGCGCGGTCGTCGCCCAGCCGACGCCCTCGCGAGCTGCCGCGCGCGCGCAGGCCGCAGAAGCCGGCGACGATCGGGATCGCGGCGCCGTAGGCGACGCACTTCATGACGCCGGTAGCGAGGTCGCCCAGGTCGCACGTGCGAGGGATCGAAGAAGACGTCCGGGTTGACGTGGAACGTGTACTGCGCGGTGAGCGCGCCCATGACGATGGCGGCGGCGACGCCGATGACGGTGAGCACGACGGTCATCACCAGCGACGCGATGAAGCGCGGCACGATCAGGTAGTCGATCGGGATCGACGCCGCTCATGCGCAGCGCGTCGACCTGCTCGGTGACCTTCATCGAGCCGATCTCGGCGGCGATGCCGGCGCCGACGCGCGTCGCGAGCATCATCGCGGTCAGCGTCGGGCCGAAGTCGTGCACCAGGATCTTGATGAACTCGGCGCCGACCTGCGAGAGTCGCCGGTGATGCGGTTGACCTGCAGGCAGGTCTGGTACATCATCACCATGCCGATGAAGCCGAGCGTGACGCCGACGAACACCAGCGAGCGGTTGCCGATCGGGTACATCTGGCGCGAGACCTCGCCGCGCGTGATCGAGCGTCGCCGCGCGCGGCGCGCGCCGACAGCCAGCGCAGCGAGCCGCGCGAAGGTCGTTGCGCCGACGACCTCGACAGCGAGGCGCGATCAGCGGAGCACCATGCGTGAGGAGGAAGTCGAGAGCATGATCGAGACCGCGGCGGCGACGACCGCGGCGTTGACCGCGCGGCCGACGCCGACGGCGCCGCCCTTGACGGTGACGCCGAAGTAGCAGCTCGAGACCGCGATCGCGAGGCCGAAGACGATCGACTTGAAGAGGCCGAGCGAGGAAGTCCCAGGGCTTCAGGTTGTCGGCGAAGCGAGTGGAACATCGTCGACAGCTCGACGTTCGAGCAGCAGCTTGCCGAACAGCGCGCCGCCGCCGATCGCGACGAGGTCGCCGATCACGATCAGGCGAAGAGCGTGATCATCATCGCGACCACGCGCGGCACGATGAGGAAGCGGATCGGGTCGATCGCGAGCGCGCGCAGGCCGTCGAGCTGCTCGGTGACGGTCATCGTGCCGAGCTCGGCGGTGTTGTTGGCGCCGACGCGCCCGGAGAACATCAGCGCGATCAGGATCGGCCCGACCTCGCGCAGCACCGCGTAGCCGGCGCCCCAGCCGAGCAGGCCGTAGGCGCCGAAGCGGCGGACGAAGATGCCCGACTGGATCATCATGAGGCCGCCGGTGAAGAACGCGGTCAGCGCGACGATGGGCACCGACTGCTCGCCCATCTTGTAGAGGTTGCGCACCAGCTCGCGCCAGTCGAGCTTGAGCGTGAGCAGGCCGACGAGCACCCGCCACGAGAGCAGCGCCATGCCGCCCGCCTCGTCGAAGAGCGCCAGCGCCGCCGCGCCCAGCCCCTCGATCAACACGGGTTGCCTCCGCGACCGAGCCGCGCCGGCGTGCCGATGCCACGGAGCCCGCCGCGGAACCCACCCGTTGCCTGCGCTCTCCATCCGGCCGAGCACAGAGGCCCCGCGCGATCTGCCCCGCTGGGCGAGCTCCGCAGCAGCGGCAAGGGGTCGAATCGAGCACAACGGTCCGGTGGCGAGGACTGTTTGAGCCCAGCGGGGCAGATCGCGCGGGGCCGGACGTGCCCTCCTGCTGCGCTCGCTCCGGCCTCACAGCGGACCCTCGAGCGCGCCGCGCACGAACTGGCGCACCACCGCATCGTCGCTGTCGGCGATCGCGCCCGCGTCGCCGTCGTAGCGCATCCGGCCACCGTGGATGAGGCCGAGGCGCGGCGCGAACGAGCGCAGCGCCTCGACGTCGGAGGAGATGACCACGACGGTGGCCCCCGAGGCGTCGCGCTCGGCGCGGAGCAGGTCGTAGATCTTCGAGGTCGTCACCGGATCGAGCCCGGCGGTCGGCTCGTCGTAGATGCAGACCGGCGGGCGCGCGATCACCGCGCGCGCGAGCGCAGCGCGCTTCTTCATGCCGCCCGACAGCTCGTTCGGATACTTGTCCTCGCTGCCGGCGAGACCGACGGCGCGCAGCCGCTCGGCGACACGCGCGCGGATCTCGTCACCGGCGAGCGCGCCCTGGCGGACGAGCGGGAAGGCGACGTTGTCACCGACCGTCATGAAGTCGAAGAGCGCGTTGTTCTGGAACAGCATGCCGATGGGCGAGGCGTCCACGCGCACCTCGCCGGCGTCGGGCGCCACCAGGTGGCACAGGATCTTCGCCAGCACGCTCTTGCCGGCGCCGGCGGGGCCGATGAGCCCGAAGGTCTCGCCCGCGCCCGAGCGCCAGATCGATCGCCGTCGAGCACGCAGCGCGCTCCGAACGACTTGTGCACGCCGGCGAGCGCGATCATGTGCAGGCCAGCTGCGCTGCCAGCGCGTGCGCGGCGCGGACCCGGTTGCCGTCGGGAAACTGCTTGAAGAGCCGGGCGAGCGCGCGGCAGGCGGCGGGCAGATCGTTCTGCGCGCGGCGGGCGCGCGCCAGGTCGTAGAGCGCGTCGTCGCGCAGGACCGAATCTGGGAAGTCGTCGGCCAGGAGCTCGAACGCCTCCGCGGCACGCTTGGGATCGTGCAGGTCGTCGAGGTAGATGCGGCCCATGAGGAGCTGCGCGTCGTCGAGTTGCAGGTAGTTGTAGCTGCCGGTGATGAGCGCGTCCTTGCGCGTGGCGAGCAGACGGCGCAGGCGGCGCAGCGCCCCCTCGAAATCGCCGCTGCCGCGCAAGAGCCGGGCGGCGCGCCACAGCCCGTCGTCGCGGAGGCTGGAGTGCGGATAGCCATCGGCGAGCTGATCGAAGATGGCCACCGCCTCGAGGGCGCGATCGTGCCGCGCCAGCAGCATGCCGCGCTCGAAGAGCACGTTGTCCCCGACGTCGAACCGGACGACGCGCGGGTAGAGCGCGGCGAGCCGCGCGTCGAGCGCCGCCCAGTCGCGCGGCTCGTCGATGCGGATGGCGAGCTCGAGCGCGTCGTCGGCGGCGATCTCGTCGGGATACGACTCGACGGTGCGCCAGGCGAGCGCCGCCGCGGTGGCGTCGTCGTGGAGCTCGCCGTGCGCGAGGTCGGCGGCGCGCTCGAGGGCGCGCGCGGCGGTGCGCGCCCCGGTGGTCACGGCGGCGGCGTGCAGCCAGGTGGCTTTCGCCTCTTGCCAGCGGCCGGCCGACTCGTCGAGCTCGGCCAGGCGCACGGCGACGAGCGCGCAGTCGTCATGCGCCAGCCGCTCGCTCTTGCAGCGCGCGTCGAGCGCCTCGTAGATGCCGCGCGCCCGCGCCGGATCGGTCGACTCCAGAGCCTGCGCGTGCGCGAAGTCCGCCGGCAGCGGCGCGCCCGAGCAGCCGGCCACGAGCACGAGCGCGAGCGCGGCTCTCACGCCGCGCGCAGCACGGCGCACGCGATCTCGGCGGCGGCGGCGCTGGCCTTCGCGTCGACGTCGAGGTGGGTGACCGCGCGCAGCCGGCGGGCGGCGACGGCGTTGAGGAGCAGCCCCTTGTCACGCGCGCGCGCGACGAAGGCGGCGGCGTCGATCGGGACGTCGGGCCCGAGCTCCCAGATGACGATGTTGGTCTCGACGGTGGCGGCGTCGAGCATGATGCCGGAGGTGCGCGCGAGCGGCTCGGCGAAGCGGCGCGCGTTGGCGTGGTCCTCGGCCAGGCGCGCGACGTTGTGCTCGAGCGCGTAGAGCCCCGCGGCGGCGAGGATGCCGGCCTGGCGCATGCCGCCGCCGAGCATCTTGCGCCGCCGGTGCGCGCTGATGGATGAGCGCCTTTGTGCCCGCCAGCAGCGAGCCGACCGGCGCGCCCGAGGCCCTTGGACAGGCAGACGCTGACCGTGTCGAACGGCGCCGCCAGCTCGCTTGGCGGGCAGGCCGCTGGCGACGCGCGCGTTCAACAGGCGCGCGCCGTCGAGGTGGAGCGGCGAGCCCGTGTTCGCGCGCGACCTTGGCGATCGCGACGGATCTCGCGCTGCGGGAAGACGCTGCCGCCGCCGCGGTTGTGCGTGTTCTCGACGACCACCAGCGTGGTGCGGCGCGAAGTGGTGGTTGTCGGGGCTGATGCGCGCCGCGCACCTCGCGCGGCGGTGAAGTCGCCGCGCCCGCCGCGATCGCCGAGCACGTCGAACTGCACGCCGCACAGCGCGCCGGCGGCGCCCGACTCGTAGACCAGCAGTGCGCGCCCTGCGACACGAGCACCTCGTCGCCGGGGCGGGTGTGGACGCTGAGCGCGATCTGGTTGGCCATGGTCCCCGACGGGACGAAGAGCGCCGCCTCCTTGCCGAGCAGCGCCGCGACGTGCTCCTGCAGCGCGTTCACCGTGGGGTCCTCGCCGTAGACGTCGTCGCCGACCTCGGCGCTGGCCATCGCCTCGCGCATCGCGGGCGACGGGCGGGTGACGGTGTCGGAGCGGAGGTCGACGATCATGCGCGGAATGTAGCACGCGGCCATGGGCGCGACATGGGTGGCGCGATCGCGCCGCCGGCGCCGGCAGATTGCACGAGCTTGTGGGTGGAACGACAATTGCTCGAGGAGGGTCATGCGGATCTCGCTCGCGGTCCTGGCGCTGCTCGTCGGCTGCGGCGGCGGCACGCCGTCATCATCCGATTCTGGCGGCCTCGCCGTCGGACCTGGCGCCCTCGTCGGATCTGGCGGCCGAGTGCGCGGGTCTGCGGTCGCAGTTCGATGCCGTCGTGGCTGCCAATCGTGCCTGCAGCGTCGACTCCGACTGCACCTGGATCGCCGACGGCTGCTTCGATCCGCCGCTTTGCTATACGTTCGTCAACCAGGCCGGCGCGGCGGCCGCGGCCGATCTCGTCGCCAAGGGGCAAGCGGCGTGTCAGTGCGTCACGTGCATGGCGCTGCAGGCCGCCTGTAACAACGGCACCTGCGGCCTCCACCGCTGACGGTCTTGCTCAGGGTTGGATGCCGCCGTCCTTGGCGGGCTTGGGCGCCGGCGCCGCGGCGGGCGGTGGCGGGGGCGTCGGCGTGCCCCGCTCGTCGCGCAGCTTGCGCTCGTATAGCTCGAGCCAGCGCAGCTCCATTCCGTGCGTGTCGTCGCCGAGTGTCACCTCCATGCGCACGCCGGCCGCCACCTTGAACAGCTCGAGCGAGCCGCGCTTGATCTTGCCGTCGTCGCTGCACTCGAACGTGACGAACGCCGCGTCCGCGTCCTTGTCGACGACCTTGCACCCGCGATCGATGCGCACGAAGCGCAGCGCCGTCGAGAACGCCTCTGCCAGGCTGTACGGCAGATCGCTCTTGGCGCGCGCCTGCGCCGGCACGTTCCAGCAGAGCACGAGACCGACGAGGAGAGCCAACGCGACCGCATACCGCATCATGCCTCCATGCTACGGAGTGCGGCGCGCGGCGCAAAAAAACGAGAGGTGGGCTACAGCGAGACGATCTTGGCGCGCGCGTCCGCCCGCACGTGCTTCATGGCGTTGCGCGTGTCGACGACCACCTTGGCCCGGGCGGCCACCTGCTTGTAGTCGACGGCCGAGTGATCGGTGACCACGACGACGCAGTCGTAGCTGCTCGATCTTGTCGAACGGCACCGACTTCATCGCGTGCTCGCCGATCTGCACCGTCGGGCAGTACGGATCGTGGTAGCTGACGTTGGCGCCCTTTTGCTGCGAGCAGCTCGATGACGTCGAGCGCCGGCGACTCGCGCACGTCGTCGATGTCCTTCTTGTAGGCGATCGCCGAGCACCAGCACCTTGCGAGCCGTTGATCGCCTTCTTCTGCTCGTTGAGCGCGTCCTGCGTCTTCTCGACGACCAGGTGCGGCATGTGCGAGTTGATCTCGTCGGCGAGCGTCGATGAAGCGCGCCTCGTACTTGAGCGTGCGCAGCTTCCACGACAGGTACAGCGGATCGACGGGGATGCAGTGTCCGCCGAGCCCCGGCCCCGGGTAGAACTTCATGAAGCCGAACGGCTTGGTCGCCGCCGCGTCGATGACCTCCCAGGTGTTCATGCCGAGCTTGTGGCACATGATCGCCACCTCGTTGACCAGGCCGATGTTGACCGCGCGGAAGGTGTTCTCGAGCAGCTTGCACCATCTCGGCCGCGTCGGTCGACGACACCGGCACCAGCGTGCTCGATGACGTGGCCGTACATGGCCTGGATCGCCTCGAGGCAGCGCGGCGTGGTGCCGCCGACCACCTTGGGCGTGTTCTTGGTCTGATACTTCTCGTTGCCCGGATCGACGCGCTCGGGCGAGAAGCAGAGGAAGAAGTCCTCGCCGACCTTGAGCCCCGACTCGGCGAGCTTGGGCAGCAGGATCTCGCGCGTGAAGCCGGGGAAGGTCGTGCGACTCGAGGACGATCAGCATGTCCTTGTGCAGCTGCGGCTTCAGATCCTCGGCCGCCATCATGATGAAGCAGTTGTCCGGCTCCTTGGTCTTGTTGAGCGGCGTGGGCACGCAGATGACCACCACGTCGGCATCGCCGAGCACCTTGGGATCGGTCGACGCGTCGAGCTTGCCCGACTGCGACCAGCGGCGCCAGCACCGCGTCCGAGATGTCGCCGATGTAGCTCTTGCCGGCGTTGACCGACTTCACCTTCGGTTCGTGCTTGTCGTAGCCGGTCGTGCGGAAGCCGGCCTTCGCCATCTCGACGCACAGCGGCAGCCCGACGTAGCCGATGCCGATGACGGCGACCTTCGCTTCGTGCGTCTTGATCTTCTCGAGCAGGGTGGCCATTGAGCGTTTCTCCTCTACGGAATGGTTTTCTAGTCGGGCAGCTCGCCTTGCAAGATCCGGCGCGGATTTTCGTCGAGCAGACGGCGCACGGCCGCGTTCGCCGAGGCGCTTTCGCAGCCAGGCGATGCCGTCGCCGGCGGCGCGCGCGTCGTCGGCGCTGTGGACGTCCGACGCGCAGGCGTGCGCCAGCCCGTCCTCGACGAGCCAGCGGGCCGCCTCGCCCGCGCGCGGGCCGTGCGCGCCGGCGAGCGCTGCCGACGTCGACGAGCAGCGCGGCGGTGCGGCCGATCGCCGCCACCCGATCGCGCTGCCGGCACAGCGCGTGATAGCGCTCGGGATGCGCCAGCACCGGCAACGGGCCGCGCGTGCGCAGGCGAAACAGCTGCTCCTCGAGCTTGACCGGCGGGCTCACCGGCGAAATCTCGACCAGGAACGCGCGCTCGCCGGTGTAGCCGGGCAGCCCGCCCTCGACGCAGCGCTGCACGAACAGCTCGTCCCAGAAGTTCTCGGCGCCGAGGCGCAGCTCGACCGCGACGGCGCTCGCCGCCAGCGCCGCGACCACGGCGGCGCGCGCGGCGACGATGGCCTCGCTCGCAGGCACCCACGAGCCCACCTTCTGATGCGGCGTACAGCAGATGATCTCGAAGCCGAGCCGGCCCAGGATCGAGACCACCTCCAGCGACTCCGCGACGGACTTGACGCCGTCATCGAGCGCGGGAAGGACGTGGGAGTGCAGGTCGACGAAGCCCATGGGCGGCGGCGTCGATTCTAACCCATCTTTCGGGCGACTGATTTATCAACGTATTAGGTGGTTTGTAAGGTCGCGTGCTTGAAGATCTTCCTTGCCTATGCTAGACCTTGCACGATCAGGTTAGGAGCCCCGGAAATGGCCGAGCGTCGTGAGAACTCCGTCCTCTTCTCGCTCAACGAGCTGCGCAACATCGAGACCGATCGTGTGCGCGGCGAAGAAGAGGCGGAACGCGCCCGCATCGAGGCCGAGCGTCGCGCTCGCGAGGACGAGATCCGCCGCGCCAAGGAGGCCGAAGAGGCCAAGCGCCGCGCCGAGGAAGATCGCGTCCGCCGCGACATCGAGGAGAAGGAGCGCGTCGTTCGCGAGAACGAGCTGCGCCTGAAGGAGTCGGAGCGGCGGGCGCAGATCGAAGCGGCGGCCAAGCTGGAGCAGGCGCGCATCGAGGCCGAAGCGCGCGCCCGCATCGAGGGCAAGAAGTTCCCCACGACTCAAGTGGTGGTGGGCGTCATTGGCCTGGTCGTGCTCGCGGGCGCGACCATGGGCTACCTCGTGCACAACCACTCCGAAGAGCTCGCCCGCCAGCAGACGGAGATGGCGCAGAAGGCCGACCAGGAGCGCAAGGCGCTCGTCGCCCAGCAGCAGCTGGAGCAGGCCAAGCTGAACCACGAGCTGGAAGAGCTCAAGGGCCAGCTCGACAAGGCGACCAACGACGCCGAGCGCGCGCAGATTCGCGCGAAGATGGCGGCGACGGCGGCCTCGAAGTCGCGCCCGGTGGCGTCGCGGTCGGAGTCGCGCTCGGAGTCGCGCTCGCACTCGGAGTCGAAGAAGCCGGCGATCAAGGACACCAACGATCCGTTGGGTGGCCTCGGGCTCTAGCCGGTGGCGGCGGCGCGCCGCTCCCCAGTTGATTGCGGCGGTCGATTCGTGATAAGCGGTCCGACCAATGCGGTGGATCGGAGTCTTCGTCGCGGCGCTGGCGATGGTCGCGTGCACGCGGATCAACCCCGACGCGGCTGGCGTGGGCGGCGACGGGGCGCTCCTCGATCTGGGGGCCTCGTCGACGCCGTGCGATCCCAGCCGTCTCGACAGCGACCCGCACCACTGTGGCGGCTGTGACAACGACTGCACCCGCCTGCCCAACGTCGATGGTGCGCGCGTGAGCTGCCAGGCGGGCGCGTGCAACCTCGGCGGCGCCTGCGTCGCCGGATTCGGCGACTGCACGAGCGCGCCCGGATGCGAGACGAACCTCGGCACCCCCGACCATTGCGGCGGCTGCGCGACGGCGTGCAGCGGCACGAACCCGCTCTGCGCCGTCGACGGCAGCGGCAATCACCAGTGCGACTCGTCGTGCGGCGGGGCGACGCTGTGCGCGGGCCAGTGCGTCGACACCGGCAGCGATCCGTTCCACTGCGGCTCGTGTGACACGGCGTGCGCGACGCCCCCGCACGGCCAGCCCGCGTGCACCAACGGGCAGTGCGATATCGCCTGCGACCCCGGGTACGTCCGCACGTCGGGCGGATGTGTCGCCGGCGGGGGCGGCAGCGGCGGGGGTGGCGGGGGCGGCAGCGGCGGGGGTGGCGGCGGTGGCTTCGGCGGCGGTGGCGGTGGTGGCGGTGGCGGCGGTCAGTGCGGCGCTACCGGTGATCCCTGCGTCAACTTGAGCGACTGCTGCAGCGGTGTCTGCCTCGTCGTGCAGTGCCTTTGAAGTCGGCAGAGGACGAAGAGCGGGAGCGGCGCGAAAGGCTCGCCGTCGAGCCGACGTTGCCGGCCAACGCGCTCAAGGGCGCCCTGTCCGACTTCGCCAGCGAGCGCGATCCTTCCGACGATAGAACCGGCGGCTCGACGGCGTGGGTCGTGGTCGCGCTGGTCGCCGCGGTCGCGGTGGCCTTCTGGTGGCTTTCGGGGAGCCGCGCGCCGCGGGGAGCGGCCGCGACGGCGACACCGGCCGTCGCGGCGCCGGCCAAGCCGGCGACCGCGCCCGCGCCGGCCTCCCGGACGCCGGGCGCGACCGCCCGGACGCCGGCCGCGACAGCCCGGGCGCCGGCCGCGACAGCCCGGGCGGCGGCTGCGGCGTCCCGGACAACCCCCGCGCCGTCGTCCGCGGCACCCTCGGCGGCGCCCGGGGCCTCCCCGACGCCGACGCCGGCGTCGCCGCCACAGGGCGGGGAATCCCCGTCGCCCGCCGCTCCCGGGGCTCAGCCGGTGAGCGCGACGCCGCACAAGCGCCCGCACCGGCGGCACAAGAAGCCGGCCAAAAAGCCGAAGGAGGTCAAGCTGCCGCGGCTCCCTTCGCCCCCTCCGTCCGATCCCTGACCGCGACGCGGGCGACCGGGCCCGCCAGGCGCGTGGTATGATCCTGCCGGCACATGTCCTCCTCGGCGGGTGGCGCGAGCGGGTCGGGGTCGGCGGACCTGACCGAGTCGACCGCCGACGGCAGCGCGGCGCGGCCCGGCGTGCGCATCCTGCCTCCGGGCACCCGTGTCGGCCGCTACGTCCTTTTGGCCGACATCGGTGTCGGCGGCATGGGCATCATCTACAGAGCCTATGACCCGCAGCTCGAGCGGTCGGTCGCGCTCAAGCTGTTGCGCGCCTTGAGAAGCTGCTCGGCTCGCAGCATCCGATGGTGGCCCGCTCGCTGATGGACCTCGGTGACGACGAAGTGCAGATCGGCCACCTGGCCGACGCGCACGCGCACTTCGCCCGCGCCGAGCAGATCTACCGTGACGCCGGCCAGACCGAGACGCTGTACTGGATCGCCCTGCGCACCTATCAGGTTCGGCTGGCGGTGGCCGAAGGGCGCTTTCGCGACGTGGCGGCGATGACGAGCGAGGCGCTGGCAATGCTCGATCGCCGGAAGATCCTCGACAGCGAGCGGGCGCTCGATCTGCGCATCGGGTTGGCGCGCGCCCAGGCGCGGCTCGGCCACGCGGCGCAGGCGACGCAGGCGTTACGCCGTCTGGCGCAGGACAGCGAGCGGACGCACGGCAAGGACAACCTGGATCTGGCATCGATCTCGAGCGCGCTGGCCGACATCGCCGTAGATGCCGGACGGCTCGCCGAGGCCCGCGACGCGGCCGAGCGGAACCTCGCGCTGGTGCGGAAGAACGCCAGCGACGGCAGCTTCAGCGTCGTGCAGGCGCGCGTCGGGGTGGCCCACGTGCTCTTGGCGCAAGGCCGGGCGGCGCAGGCGATCGCCCTGGTCGACCAGAGCGATCCCGCCATCGTGCGCGCCGTCGGCGATCAAGCGCCGATGCTGGCGTTGGCGCGCAGTACCCGCGGCCGGGCGCTGGCGGCGCTCGGCCGCTTCGCCGAGGCGAAGCCGGCGCTCGACTCGGCGCTCGCCATGGCGACCCGCGCCGGCGTCGATCCCGAGCAGCGTCGGGAGATCCGGGTGGCGCTCGATCGCGCGCTCGCCAGGAGCGGCGGCAAGCCGAGCGTCTCTGCCGCGGCGCCGTAGGTGCGCCGCCCTCAGCGCAACAGGTCGTAGAGGCTGACTGCGTCCAGCAGGCGGGCCGAGACGCTGCCGAAGGCGATGACATCGCCGCTGCCGACGAGCATCCGTTGCCGCGAGATCAGCCGCCGGCCATTGACCTGCGTCCCGTTGTGCGAGTCGAGGTCGATCAGCTCCAGCTCGGTGCCGGCGATGCCGAAGTAGGCGTGCAGCTTCGACACCGACGCGTCACGGATCACGAGGTCGCAGTTGCGCGCCCGCCCGACAGAGACGCGATCGGGGTAGGGGTTGCCGGGCGTCTTGGCGATCTCGAGCAGCTGCAGCTGCGCGGACGGCGACGAGGCGCGCGCCGGCGAGGGGCGCACCAGCGTGGCGAAGGCCAGGTCGGGGGGCGCGCACAGCCCCTCGTCGAGGATGAGGAAGCAGTGCGGGAGCCTGGCGGCGAATTGGGCCCGGCTGTGGGCGTGCGCCAGCTGGACGAGCGTAACGGAGCTCAGCATCGAGGTCCTCCAGTGTGCCTAGCGTCGGACGGGCGTTGGCGCGTCGAGCAGATCGGCGTCGAGCAGATCGGCGTCGAGCAGATCGGCGTCGAACGGATCGGCGTCCTGTTCCTGACCCTCGCGCGGAGTGGCGTCTGGCTGCAGGCCCCAGCGCTCGGCTTCGCTCGCACCCTCACCACCGACGTGGACCACGCCGTCGCCGCCGAGCAGCCGCCACCACAGGATGCCGTCGCTCCGGCTCATCGCACCGCTCCCAGCGCGCCGAGGTACTGCGCCAGCGTCGCCAGCGCGGCGAGCAGGCAGCCGGAGAGCACGGCCATCCACATCGCCTCGCGGCGGCGCCGGCGCTCGGCCGAACCGCGCGGGCCGCGCCAGTCGTAGTCCTCGTACACCGATGGTCCGGGCAGGCGCTGGTTGAGCAGCGAGACTCCGGTCGAGCGCAGCGTCGCGCCCGTGACGCGCGGCGGCTCGATCGCAATCGCTGCCGGCCCGCTCGAACGCACCGGCGTCGGCTCCTCGGCGTAGAGCGCCGGGAGCGGCGCCGCCGTGACGGCGGTGCTCTCGTCGGCGAACAGCGACACCAGCTCCGCCTCGAGCTCGGCCGGGCCCGCCGTCCACCCCTCCGCCGTCAGGAGCGCCTCCAGGTCGTCGCGCATCGCGGCCGCGGTCTGGTAGCGCTGCTCGCGGTCGCGGGCCAGCGCCTTGGTGCAGATGTGATCGAGCGCCTCGGGCAGCTCCGGCGCCACCGAGCTGGGCGGCGCCGCGTCCTGACAACAGATGGCCATCATGCTGTCCATCTCCGAGCGCCGCGCGAACAGCCGGCGCTGGGTCAACATCTCCCAGAGCACGATGCCGACGGAGAACAGGTCCGAGCGCCGATCGAGCGGCTCGCGGCGCACCTGCTCGGGCGACATGTAGGCGCTCTTGCCCTTGAGCTGACCCACGCGCGTCAGCTCGTCGCTGTTGAGCGAGGTCGCCTTGGCGATGCCGAAGTCGATGAGCTTCACCTCGCCCCGCCAGGTCACGATGACGTTGGAGAGCGACACGTCGCGGTGCACCAGCCCGAGCGCGCGTCCCTCGGCGTCGGCGCCGTCGTGCGCGTGGTCGAGGCCGGCGAGCACCTTGGAGATGGTGCCGCAGACGAACGCCAGAGACAGCGTGCGCTGGAGCTTCAAGGCGCGATACACGATCTCGCGCAGGTTCTGCCCTTCGAGGTACTCCATCACGATGAACGGGCGGCCGCCCGACTCGAGCAGATCCTCGACGCGCACGATGTTCGGGTGGCTGAGGCCGGCGGCGAGGCGCGCCTCGTTGCGCATCATGGCGACGAACTCGAGGTTGTCGATGAAGGAGGGGAGCACGCTCTTGACCACCACCCGGCGCTCGGGGCCGCCTCCGCCGCAGCGCGCCAAATAGACCTCGGCCATGCCGCCTTCGCTCAGCTTGCGCTCGATGACGTAGCGCTCGATCTGCTCGCCCGGGCCGGTTGTACGCATCATGCAAGGCTGTCCGTGCAGGCGCCGATCCAGCCGACAACCCGCGTGGGTTCGCTAGGTTACCAGCTGAGGCGCTGTTCACCGGTCGGACGGTTCGTTCAATGGTTGAACGACTTGTCTATTGACCGGCGGCGCGGTTACGCTGGAGAGACGGTGACCAAGAGCATCGACGATCTGGATACGGTCGAGCGCCCCGGTGGCGTCGAAGGCGGACGCGGGCTGTGCCTGATGGTGAGTGTCGACGGCGGGTTCACCACGCATTCGCTGCCCGAGCGCGGCGAGGTCTCGTTGGGGCGCGGCTCGGGCAACACGATCCGCATCGAGCATCCGTCGGTGTCGCGGCGCCACGGGCTGCTGCGAATCGGCGCCGACATCGAGATCGAGGATCTCGACAGCGCCAACGGCGTGCGCATCCATGATCGGCCGCTGCCGGCCGGGGGACGGTCGCCGGTGCGCATCAACGAGGCCATCGAGCTCGGCGAGGTGATGCTGGTGGTGCGGCGCGCCGCGACGGCGAAGCGGCCCCGGCGGGTGTGGCCGCACGGCTACTTCGAAGGGCGCGTCGAGGAGCAGTGCGCGCGCGCGCAGCGGTCGAGCGAGAGCTTTGCGGTGCTGCGTCTGGGCGTGGATGCGCCGCCGACCGCGGGCGCCGTCGAAGAGGCGTTCACCTCGACGCTGCGCTCGCTCGACGTGCTGGCGCTGTATGCGCCGGGCGAGTACGAGATCCTTCTGGCGGACACCGGCGCCGACGAAGCGGAGCGCATCTCGTGCCGGCTGGTGTCACACGTGGAGCAGCGCGGGGGGCGGCTTCGCGTTGGTCTGGCCGTCTATCCACGCGACGGCTCCACGCCCGAGGCGATCATCGCGCGCGCGTGCGACCTGGTCCGCGGCATCGAGGCGGCCGAGCCGGCCGCGGAGGCGCCGGCGCCGGGCACGAGCGCCGCGATGCGGTCGTTGCGCCGCTTCACCGAGCAGGTGGCGGCGAGCGACCTGAGCGTCCTCATCCTCGGTGAGACCGGCGTCGGCAAGGAGGTGCTGGCCGAGTCCGTGCACCGGCTGTCGCCGCGCCACAAGGGGCCGTTCGTCAAGCTGCACTGCGCCGCCTTCTCCGACGCGCTCCTGGAGAGCGAGCTGTTCGGCCACGAGAAGGGCGCCTTCACCGGCGCGATGACGGTCAAGCCGGGCCTGCTGGAGACCGCGCAAGGCGGCACCGTGCTGCTCGACGAGGTCGGCGAGCTGCCCCTGTCCACGCAGGTCAAGCTCCTGCGCGTGCTCGAGGAGCGCAAGGTCTTGCGCATCGGCGCGCTGACGCCGCGGACCATCGACGTGCGCTTCATCGCCGCCACCAACCGCGACCTCGAGGCGGAGGTGGAGTTGGGGCGGTTCCGCCTCGATCTGTATTACCGGCTCAACGGCGTGTCCCTCATGATTCCGCCGCTGCGCGAGCGACCCGAGGAGATCGAGTCGCTCGCGCTCGGCTTCATCGAGCAGGCCTGCCGGCGAAGCCACAGGCGCGAGCGGCCGCGGCTGTCGCCCGAGGCGTTGCAGCGGCTGCACGCCTACGGTTGGCCGGGAAACATCCGCGAGCTGCGCAACACCATCGAGCGCTCGGTGCTGCTGTGCGAGCGCGGCGTGATCGGCGTCGAGCATCTGGCGACGGAGAAGATGGGGGCGACGCTGCCGCCGGCGTCGCCGGGGCCGAGTCGGGTGGCGCCGGCGGTGCCGCCGCCGCCGCCGACGGCCTTCGACGGCAACGAGGCGACCCACCCGTTTCCCCGGGAGCCACTCCCGCCGGGCGTGCTGTCGGATCAGATCGACGCTCTGGAGCGACAGCGGATCCTCGAGACGCTCGACCGCTGCGCCGGCAACCAGACGCGGGCCGCCCGGATGCTCGGAATCTCGCGCGGCAAGCTGGTGGCACGGCTCGACGTCTACGGCATTCCGCGCCCGCGCAAGTAGCCGCGCTGGGCGCGTTGGCCGCTCAGTAGCTGTAGGCCACGAAGCTCGTGTACAGGACGACGGCCGGCGATGGCACCAGCGCGCGCACGCCGCACTGGCCGTTGGTCACGAGCGAGGAGTCGGAGATCGCCAGCGTCCAGTCCGGCGGCTCACTCTGGCTCGCGTCCCACACCTTGGCCGAGATCGAGCTCCCGACCGCCTGCATGCGAAACGTGTACGGGATGCCGACGCTCGCGGAGAAGGGCACCGACGCGACCTGGAAGTTCGTGCCGCTGAGCGTCTTCTGCATCCAGAAGGTGCTGCCGTCGAGGTACGCCTTGTAGAAGTTGTTGCTGTCGACCACGCGCACGGTGACGCCGAAGTTGATGTTGGTGCCGTCGAACTGGCTGGTCAGCGCGGTGGCCTCGACCTCTTCGTTGCGCACCTTGGCGCCCAGCATGCCCCGGTAGCTGGTCGTGCCGGTGTTGGTGATCGCGCCCCGGTTGGCCGCGATCGAGAAGACGCTGGCGGTAGCCGCCTGGCCGGTCCACGACTGTCCGTCGGAGGCGACCCCCCAGTAGGTCTGGTTCGCCCGGTGGAAGTCGTCCTGGCCGATGAGCACGGGCGCCGAGAGATCGGGGGCGCCGTCGAGCGGTACGGCGGCGTCGTCGATCCCGCCGTCGGGCACGGGGGCGACGGTGAGGTCGAAGCAGATCTGCGACCCGGCCGCGAGGGTGGTCTCGGTGCACCCGGTCCCGAGGACCGTCGTGCCCGCCTGGTCGGCGTAGGTGGTGAGCACCAGCGTATAGGGGCCGGGAGGCACCACGAGCCGGATCGGTTGACCGCCGAGGTAGGCGTGCGACTCGATCGGCGGGCCCACGCCGGTCGGCGCCTGGTTGCCGTCGCAGTGTGTGGCCGGGCCGTAGAGGTCGAGCCGCAGCATTGCCGCGTTGCTGACCAGTGGGCCCTGACCGTCGGTGCCCATGCAGACGCGCTTCACCGCGTCGGGACCGCAGCCCACCGCGAGCGCAATCAGTGCCACGCAACCGACGCGAACGACGCCACTCACCCCGCCCCCAAGTGTATCACGACGGGCCCTCGACCCATCTCCGCACTGGGATCGCTCGGTCGCGATCGGGGCGGTGTCGGCGCATCGTGTGCGCCGCAACTGCGCGCGATCTATCGCGTATGCTTTGGCATCCGAGGTGCGCAGAGGGATCGCAGGAGGTCACGCTCCTTATCGCCCCACGGCTCGCAGCCGAGTTGGCGGCGTCGCTGTTGCTGGCCGGGTGTGGCGGCGGCTTGGCGGTGGCGGCGCTGTTACGCCGAACGATCGCGCCAGCCGCGCGCGGTCGCTCTGTTTGGGCTCGAGCGAATAGACGAACGTCTCGATGTTGCGCGCCACCAACATCATCGCGCCCAAGAGGCCAATCGGGCCCGCGCCGAGGACCAGCGCGCGCAGCCCGGTTGGGCTCCCATGGGTATCTTCTCAAGATTGCCTCCAGCTCGACCGAGGCCTCGGCCGCGATGGTCAGCGGCTCGATGAGGACCCCGACGTCCCCAAGGGAGCTCGGCACCTTGACGAGATGGCGTTCGTCTTCGACCACGAGCTCGGTCATGTGGCCGTCGGCCTCTTTGATTCCGCGCTCGCGAAACGTGCCGGTGATGCAGAAGTCCTCTGTAGCCGCTGCGGTCACCGTGGCGTCGACCAGGCTTGTTGACGATCGGCGCGGACCTATCCCTAATCTCCGAGGCAGTTGATGACGTCTGTGGAGAACGCGCTCGAGTTTCGCGCGCGGCTGGCCGAGTGTCCGGTTTGGGATCCCGGCCGTCAGAAGCTCAACCGGGTGGACCTCTACGATCACCGCATTCATCAGTTCGACCCGGCGAGCGGGCGGGAAGTTTGATGCCTATCGATTCGACGGCGAGACCGGTGCCATCCTCACGTTCGGAGGGGCGGATTGGACCGATATCTACGTCACCTCCGCCTCGGTGGGACTGAGCCAGAGCGAGATTCAAGCGGGTCCTTGCGCCGGGGATCTGTTTCGTGTTTCCGCCGAGGTTCCGGGACTGCCGACGTATCGGTTCAAACCGGCCTCGCCGACCGGCGCTGCAAGCGGGGAGGCCGGCGAGGAACGCGCTCAGACGTTAGTTGCTGACCGGTCGCGTGGAAGAGTCAGGAGGTTTGGGTGGGGGAAATCGCCTCGCAAAACGCATCCTCGCGCTGGGCGAGAGTGGCCACCTGGGCCCTCGGTGGGCTGGTGGGCGGCTTGGCCGGGGGATTCTTCGTCGTCGGCGTGACCTTGATGCTCAAGTCGACGATGGACTTCGTCTCCAGCCAGGTCACCTGGATTCTCATCGTGGTGCCCCTCGTCGGCCTCGCGCTCACCGTGCTCGTGCTGCAGGTGTTCTGCAAGCGCGAGGAGATGCTCGCAGCGCAACCGAAGCCGCCGCGCGTTGGCTCGCGACGAACGCTCGCATGGAGAACGTTTCCGCGCGGCGCCATCCAAGCCGACATCACCGGCGACGTCGTGGCCACCGCCGGCCAGGAGGAGCGCTTTCCCTGGCGCCTGACGCCAGTTCGTATCATCGCGACTTTCACCACCGTCGGTCTTGGTCAGGCAATGGGAACCGAGGCGCCGGCCGCCTATTTCGGCGTCGCTGCCGGAGCGTGCGTCGGCGATCGCGGTCGTTGGTGGCGCCGGCTCCTTCGTCCCGCGGCGCTGGCTGGCGGCTCGGCGGGCGTGGCCGCGCTCATGGGGATTCCCCTCGTGGGCACTGCATACATGCTCGAGCTCGGCCGACGGCACCACGCTCCACTCACCGTTGAACGCGTGATCGCGGCGCTCATCGGTGGATTCATCGGCTGGGGGATCGACACCGTCTTCCATCTCAGCCTCATCCGCCTGGTCGTGCCCAAGGAGCCGCCGAGCAACTTTCCGCAAGCCGTGATCACCGTGCTGTTCATCGGCGCGCTCTCCGGAGCGATCACCTCTATCGCCGCGTGGGCGATCTATCGCGCAAAGAAGTGGCAGGCCTCTGCGGGCGTCCGGCTCGCGCTCGGCGGACTGGCGGCGGGAGTCACGGCGGTGGCCCTCATGATCATCGCCACCCCGACCGCCGCCGTCGGCCCGGGCGGCGGAGCAATTCTGTGGGCCGAGAACAGCAACGCCCTGCCATCGACGCTGCTTGCGGTGGCGCTCCTGCGCGCGGCGGCCACCACCGCTGCGGTCGCTGCGGGGGGATGCGGTGGCATCTTCGTCCCATTCCTCGCCGTCGGCGATCTCGCCGGCCGCGTGTTCGCCCCGGGGCTTGGAGTGGGGAATGATCTCGCCGGTTCGTCGGGCGCGGCGGCCGGCATCGCGGGCGGCTATCGGCTGCCGTTCACCGCGGCGGCGATGGTGCTCGGGGTGGGCGGTCCGCACCTGGCGACGCTGACCTGCCTGACCACTGTAGCCGTTGCATTCTTCGCCGGCGTCGGCACGACATCAGTGCTCGACAGATTCAAGGAGAGGCTTCCGCACTTCGGGAGGCGAGCCCAGGTCCCCTGACCGGCCCCGTGGCCCTCTCGACGGCGTGCTCGATGGCGAGCGTCACAACGAGCGCGACCGC
Organism: uncultured delta proteobacterium; assembly: GCA_963816965.1. GTDB lineage: Bacteria > Myxococcota_A > Polyangia > Palsa-1104 > Palsa-1104 > JAQBQH01. The sequence continues at coordinate 144,198 of CAWFMP010000003.1, read as the reverse complement.
GACCGCGGTAAGCCCAGCGGCCGCCGATACATACGTGCCCGCGGGAACGGCGGCAAGACATAGGATCGCACCCAGCGAGCGCGGCAACGGTGACCCGAATCCCAAGGCGAGCCGGAAGCCAGCGGAGCCCAGCAGAAAGAGCATCGCGCCCAGCGCGATGAGCCAAGCTTCAAACGCAGGCGTCGGCGACATCAACTGGTTGACCCTCAGCCTCGTTCCAGTCGCGACGGCGATCACTCCATAAATCATCACGGCGGTTGCGAGCTCATAGCCGGTGATCGCTTGGATCACTCGCCTCTGCGGCGGCGAGGCTGCGAAAGCTGTCGCGGCGCGCTGGTCTTCGCCAACGAAGTAGGCCCACCACATGGCGGCGGTGGCGGCCAAGCCGGCAAGCGCGCCGAGCATGAGCCCCAGATCGACCCGACTGGTCTTTGCGGAAAGCCCGACGCTGACCAGCGACTCGCCGAGCACGATCAAGATCATGCAACCGTGCCGCTCGGCGAAATGTGCGGCGTTGAACTCGAAGCTCTGGATCCGCCGGGTCAGCACTGGCGTCGCCACCTGGACCGTCAGCGCGCCGCCCCACAGCGCCCAGTCGGCGCTCCCGTGAGCCCAGCCCGCGGCGAGCAGGAGTCCCGCGCTGATGAGGTTCCCCGGCGCGATCCCGTAGATGCTCGCCACCGGAGTTACGCCCGGTCGGAGCAGGAATCCGCACAGGTGCACGAGGGTGACGACGAGATAGCCGAAGCCGAAGACGATGCCATCCTCGCCGAAGGCGCGCGGCACGGCGAGCGCACACACGAAGAACCCCGCCATGCCGATGAGCAGGAGCAACGTGCGTTGCCACGTGTCCGGCCCCGCCGCGTTGGTCATCCAAGCGTACCCGTCGTACATCCAGTAAATCACGCCGAGTTGAATCGCTGCGCGAGCGACACCTGCGCCGTCGGGGGAGTGCACGACTACCGTCGAGACCTGCGTCATCGTGAACACGAAGACCAGGTCGAAGAACAGCTCGAGGGTCGAAACACGTTCAGGAGCTGGCGTGTCGGCCTTCATGGTCGTGGATCGCTCTTCATCAATGGCTGCCAGCCTCGTGCCAGTCGGCGTGCGACGTGACGTTCGTCGCGAAGAGGACGGCCTCGCTTGCCGAAAGTCCGCGGCGAGGGCAAGATGTTGACGTTTCCGACGGTAGTTGGTAGCAAAGGCGGACGCGGCGAAAGCCGAAAAAGCCGCAACACACTGACAACAAGAAATCCTGGTGCCGTCGCCAAGCTGGTAAGGCAACGGACTGCAAATCCGTCATTCCCCGGTTCAAATCCGGGCGGCACCTCCGGCAGCGACTGCAGAACGAGAAGGCGCGCCCGGCGCGCCTTTTTCATTCGCGCTCGCGCTCCTCGATGCCGTAGCGGCGGCGCGCGTCGAGACATTCGCGGCCGCCCGGCTCGACGACGCGGCAAGGCGCCGGCCGCTCGGCGTACATGCGGCACGAGAAGTGGCCCTGGCGGGCGTGCAGCGCCGCGCAGCGCCCGTGGACCATCTTGAGGAACATCCGGTCGCGCCGCTTGACGACGAAGCGCCCCTGGGTGCGCGCGCTCATGGCGCGCAGGTCGGGCGCGGCGACGGCGACGTACTCCTCGGGCCCGTAGCAGCAGGCGCCGCAGGCCAGGCAGTCGTACTGCACTGCACGCGCCTCGCTACCGGCGCGCTTTGAAGCTGCTCGGATTGGCAGCCGGCAGGGCACCGACGAGCGGGGAGCGCGCGTCGGACTTGCGGGGCGCGATCGGCTCGGGGTGCAAGTAGCCGAGGCGGTGCAGGTCATTGATCCGCTGGCGCAGCGCATTGACGAAGTTCCCCGTCGAGCGCTTGATGCCGCGGTTGATCGCGCTCTTGGGCGCCAGGGTGTCCGGCTCGGCGACGAGCTCGTAGGTCACCGCCGTCTTTCCGGCGGCGAACGGCTCGATGTACAGCGAGCCCAGGTACTGCTTGAGCGAGCCGTCGACCATGCCGAAGCGGACGCGGTAGATGTCGCCGGGCAGCTTCTCGTGCGTGTAGCGCGCCGTCACCCTCGACGAGCCGGCGGGCCAGCGCAGCTCCGCCTGCAGCTCGACGAGCGCGTGGTCTCGCGCCGACTCCTTGACGGTGGAGCGGGTCACGCGCGGCATGAAGTCGCAGTACTTGGCGTAGTCGGTGGCGACGCGGAAGACCTCTTCGGGCGTGGCGTCGATGACGCCGATCGCTTTGCCGCGCTCGATGCCGTTCTTGAAGGGATCGGTGAAGGTGAGGACCTCGTAGTGCGACAGCTCGTCGAGCCGGCCGGAGTCGAGCGTCGGTCGCGCGGCGGCGGGGGCACAGAGCGCGCACACGAAAAGCGCGCAGCCGACGAGCGAGCGGGAAACCATGTTAGGCTAAAAAGTATCAGCCCTCCGTCGGTGCGTCAACGAAACCTGGAAAGTGCGCGGTCGCTCTTCGCCCGCCTCATAACCGCTGGATTCGATGAGGACAACGCCGCTCGCTGGGGCGGCGTGGCGCTGGAGACCGACATCCGCTGGGGCCGGCCGCCGGCGCAGTCGGCCCGGCGCGGCCTCGGCGGCTGGATCGCGCTGTGGGTCGCGGGCGAGCCGGTGGCCGTCGCGGCGCTGCTTCCGTCGCCGAGCGCGGACGAGCGGGCGGCGCTCGCGGCGCTCGGGCTCGCCGACGACGACGGTACGATGCTGCGGCCGCGCGCCACCGTGCTGCCGTGGCGGGGCCTGGTGGTGGCGAGCCCGCCGGCGGAGGCGTTCGACGTCTCGGCGCTGAACGTCGCCGCGTCGCTCGATCTTGCGGCGCTGGCGTCCCGGGCGCCGGGCGAGGGGCGGGCGCCGGCAGCCTCGCTGTGGGACGTCGGCTGCGGCGCCGGCCTGCTCTCGCTCGTGGCGGCGCGGGCCGGCGCGCGCGTCTTTGGCAGCGACGTCGATGGCGAGCTGGTCGCCTGGGCCCGGCTCAACGCCGCGCTCAACGGCGTCGACGCCGAATTTGCCGTCGCCGACCTGCTCGACGGCGGCGAGCGCGTCTGCGACGTGGTGGTCTTCAACGCGCCGCTCGTGCGCGCGCCGCTCGCCGTGGCCGCCGGCGAGGCGCCGCGCTACTCGGCGTCGGCCGCCGGCGAGCGGCTGGCGCTCGACTTCCTCGCCGGCGTGCGCGCGCGCGACCGGGTGCTGCTGCACGCGCAGCTGACCCCCGCGATCGAGGCCGCGCTCGACCAGGCGGCCCAGCGCGCCGGCGTCGTGAGCGTCGTCTTCGCCCATGCGCCCGACGGCACGCCGCACGCGCTGACCGAGCTGCGCGTGGCGGGCCCGCCGTTACGCCGTCGCGCCTACGTGCCGCTCTCGGCCGCCTGCCCGCACCTTGGCCGCGCCATCTTCGAGGCGCTGGCCGCGCCGCGCGCGCTGGCCGACGACGCCACGCCGCTGCCGGCGCCGTGGCTCGAGCTGCGCACCTGCGAGCGCTTCGACGGCGGCCGCCGCCGGCTCGGTGTCAGCTTCGGCGGCGTCGCCGTCGACGACGAGGAGCTGGCGCTGCTCGAGCGGCTGCGCGGCGAGCCGCTGGGCGCGCTCGCCTTGACGTCCGCCGCGCGCGAGCGATTGTGTGTCATGATCGATCGTGGGCACGTCGTCCTGCGCTGAGGAGGGCCATGACCGAGCTCTATCGAGACGACTTCTACGCGGTGCGCGTCGACCACGGCATCCTGCGTCTCGAGCGCACGGCCACGCCCTATCCCACGCTCGAGGTCATGGAGGCGGCCAACCGCGAGCTCGCCGTCGCGGTGCGCGGCGCGGGGCTGCGCCTGATCCTGCTCGATCTGCGCAAGGGGCCGCCGGGGCGCAACGACGAAGCGTTCGAGCACGCCAGCGCCGCGTGGCGCAAGCAGCTCGCCGCCGGGTGTGAGCGCGCCGCGGTGCTGGTGCGCACCGTCGCCGGCAAGCTGCAGAGCCAGCGCCTCGCGCGCGACGAAGGGCGCACGCCGACCAACGTCTTTATGGACGAGGCCGAGGCGCTCGCCTTCTTGGGGCGCTAACCCCAGGGTTCGCCCCGGTCGATCTAGCGAGGGCGAGCTGCGTGAGTCGGTCGAGGCGATCCCTGGGGTTAGATCGAACCTTCGGGCGGCTTGACCACCTTCGGCGCCGGCTTGAAGGTGCCCTTGGACTTCAACAGCGGGTGCGCCGGGGCGAAGCCGAGCCGCAAGAACATCTGCGCCATGTCGTACTCGTAGAAGGCCATCATGTCGGTGTCGACGACCTCCTTCCACAGCTTCTTGGCGCCGTCGTTGTCGCCCATCTCGACGGCGCGCATGCCGCGGTAAAAGGCCGACTCGGCCCGCTTGGCCGGCGTGTCGACCCGGGCCAGCAGCTGCTGCTCGGTCTCCCGGCCCGTCGCCCAGCGGACCAGGTCGTCGTACCACTTGCCGCCGTTGGTCGACTGCAAGAACGACGAGGCCAGCGGATCGACCGGCTGCTTGGCGCGGCGCGCGAGGTCGACGATCCACAGCGAGCAATAGACCTTCAAGTACTCGCTGACCTCGTTGCGCCCGAGCGCCCGGTGGTAGGCGTCGAGCGCCTCGTCGAGCTCGCCGCGCGGCACCAGGAAGGCGATGACGTCGGCGTAGGTGCCGCCGCGGTCGGGCGCCGCGTCGATGGCCGCCTCGAAGTTGGCGAGCGCCTGATCGCGATCGCCGAGCTGGTACCACAGCTTGGCGCGCTCGACGCCGGCCTCGGCCTTCCCGTCGTTGAGCAGCACGCCCATCGTGGTCAGCGTGTCCCAATCGGCGAGCGCCGCCTGGCGCGCCGTCTGGGCGGCGCTCTTGTCGCCGGCGAGCTCGTAGGCGTCGCCGAGATCGCGCCGCAGCTTGGCGCGCCAGAAGATCTCGTCGGGCTTCTCGCCCTTGGGCACGGCGATGGCGCGCTCGAACAGCGCGATGGCCTCCTTGGCCTCGCCCTTCTTCAGGCGAATCTGACCCATCTGCTGCAGCGCGGTCGCCTGCGGCTCGATGGCCACCGACTGCTCGAAGTAGTCCATCGCCTGCTTCAGGCGCCCTGCGTTGAAGTAGCCGCGCCCGACCTCGAACAGCGCCCCCGCCAGCGACGGGTGCAGCGGCTCGCCGGGAAACTGCTTCTGGGCGGCGGCGTGGAACGCTTCGACCTTCTTGAGCTGCGGCTCGAGCTGCGCCACATCGAGGTTCTCGTCGCTGACCAGGGCGAACAGCCGCCGTTCCCACAGCTGCGCCAGCTGCTGCCAGATCTCGCGGTTGCTCGGCTGCTGCTGCCGGGCCGCTTCGAACTCGCGCATGGCGACGACGAGCTGGTCGCGCGCCATCGCGATCTGCCCGGCGCACAGGTGGGGCTCGATCGCTTGCGGGAAGCGCCGCGTGGCGTCGATGCACACCCGCTCGGCGACGTCGGCGTCGTCGTGACCCTGCGCCAACAGTCCGGCCACGTTGATGGCGTCGGGCGGCGTCGCCTGCTTCGACGCCCAGCGCTCGATGAGCCGCGCGATCTGCACGTCACCCGGCTGCGGGGCCTTGATCTCCTTGAGCTTGGCCACCGCCAGGTCGGGCTTGGAGACGCGCAGGTAGAGCCGCGCCAGGTCGTATCCGGTCGAGGCGCGCGCGCCGCTCTGCAGGATGGCCCGCAGATCGTTGCTGGTGCGACCCGGCCGCCGTCGGCCGAGGCCGAGCAGATCGTTGGAGAGGCCGTCGTTGTGACGCTCGAGGTACAGCCGCGTCAGCTCGTCGACCACGAAGGGCGACGGCCACATCCGCGCCACCGTCTCCAGATCTTCGATGACCCGGCCGCGCCCGTCGAGCGCCGCGCCTGCCTCGCTCTCGGTGGCGCCGCCGGCGCGCAGCCAGCTGACCACTTGGTCGAAACGCGCGCGCGCCCCGCTTTCGCCGGGCGAAAGCTTCATCTCGATGATGAGCGCAGCCAGCACCTCCTCGTGCGCGCCGCGCTTCTTGAACGCCTGTTCGATGCGCACCGCGCTACCGCGCAGCCCCTCGTCGCTGATCTTGCCGTCGAGCTCGTCGGCGTCCCACAGGGTCGCCGCCTGCTTGAGCTGCTCGTAGGCGTCCTCGACGTGGCCGCGATCGAGATCTTCGCGCAGCTGCCGGGCGAGCCAGGTCTCGAGCGCCGCGCGGCGGGCGGCGCGCTCGGGGGCGTGCAGGGCGAGCGCGTCGTACTCGGCGCGCGCGGTGGCGTAGTCATCCTCGCTGGTGATGGCCTTGACCGGGCCGGCCGGAGTGATCGCGGCCGCGGTCGGCGGCGGCGAAGACGATGCGGAGCGCGGAGCGTGCGCGCACGCGGCGACGAGCACCAGCGGCGCGACGAGACGGCGGAGCGACATTCGGCGAGAATAGCGCGGGTATGATACTGAGTCGAGCGACGTAAGACGAGTGTGTGCGGCCGGCCGGGGCCGCCTCCAGCCAGGAGCGCAGCGGTGGACGTGCCAAGGCCGATCGTGGTGCAGAAGTACGGCGGCTCGAGCGTCGCCGATCCGGCGCGCCTGGGGCGGGTGGCCGATCGGGTGGCCGCCACCGTCGCGCTCGGTAAGCGGGTCGTGGTCGTCGTCTCGGCGATGGGCAAGACGACCGACGAGCTGCTGGCGTTGGCGCGCACCGTCACGCCGACGCCGCCGCGCCGCGAGCTCGACATGCTGCTGTCGTGCGGCGAGCGCATCTCGATGGCGCTGCTGTCGATGGCGCTCGAGCAGCGGGGCCTGTCGGCGATCTCGTTCACCGGCTCGCAGTCGGGCATCCTGACCAACGATCGCCACTCGGGCGCGCGCATCATCGAGGTGCGGCCGGTGCGCATCGAGGACGAGCTGGCGCGCGGCAAGGTGGTCATCGTCGCCGGCTTTCAGGGCATGTCGTACAAGCGTGAGATCACGACGCTCGGCCGCGGCGGCTCCGACACGACCGCGGTCGCGCTCGCCGCCGCGCTGGCGGCGGAGTACTGCGAGATCTGCAGCGACGTCGACGGCGTCTACTCGGCCGATCCGCGCGTCGTGCCGGACGCCCGGCGGCTCGACGAGATCTCGTACGACGAGATGCAGGAGCTGGCCGAGCACGGCGCCAAGGTGCTCAACGCGCAAGCGGTCGAGTGGGCGAAGCGGGAGAAGATCGTGATCTACGCCCGCGCCACCGCCAGCGCTCCCGGCGGCGACGGCAACCAGACGCGCGTCGGTGGTGAGGTCGCTGCCCGGGTGGTGGACGGGCGGCGCGGCACGGTCGCGGTCACCGGAACCGGGCGCGTCACCGTGGTGCGCGGCGGGCGCGAGACGGTGCGGATCGTGGCCGAGGAGGGGATCGTGCTGCGCGCCGCCGCGCCCGACCTCTTGCGCTTGTCGCGCGACGACGTGCCCGATTGGCCGCGCGTCGAGCGCCGCTTCACCGATGCCGGCGCGCGCATCGACGAGGAGGGCGAGGTCACGGTCGTCGGCCCGGGCGTCGGCGCCGACGCGGCGACGCTGTCACGCGCGCTCGCCGCCGCCGGCGAGGTGCTCGGCTTCGCTGCTGCGCCGTTGCGCCTCTCGATCTACGTCGCCTGCGAGCGCGTCGACGAGGTCACGCGGGCGCTACACGCCGCGCTCGTCGCCTAACCCCAGGGTTCGCTTCGGTTGAGCCAGCGAGGGCGAGCCGCGTGAGGCGGATCGTGGATGCGACCGGAGTGACCGACCGAGGAATACCCGTCGGTATTTCGACCGAGAGAGCGAGGACGTAGTCCGCGAGGCGACCGCGCGGATCGTCCGCAGCGGGTCAATCGAGGCGAACCCTGGGGTTAAGGCTAGTGTGCAGCTGATGCACTCTAGCGGGCGGGCTCGCCGACGGCGATGTGGCGGTCGCCGGTCCTGCGCAGGAGCGCGGCGAAGCGCGCCGGCAACAGCCGCTGCCCGGCGGAGTCGACGTCGGCGTCGCTGATCAGCCGATAGCCGTGCGCCTGCAGCCAGCCGGCGAGCGCGGGCGGATCCCAGCCGAAGCGCCACGGCTCGCCCCACACACGCACCGCCGCCTTGACGATCCGCGTGGTCAGCCGGGGCCGCTCGATCTGCCGCCGCTCGACGTAGCTGAAGCAGAGCTGCGAGCCGGCCGCCGACCAGGCGCGCACGGCGGCCACGGTGTCGGCGATGGCCGATTCGGTCAGGTACATCGTCACCCCCTCCCAGATCGTCAGCGTCGGGCGGTCGGGATCGTGGCCGAGCGCGGCCAGGCGGGCGCCGAGCGCGGCCATGGCGTCGCGCTCGAAGTCCCAGGGCACGAAGGTGACGGGCAGATCGCCGAAGCGCGCCCGCTTGAGCGCCTGCGTCGCCGGGTGATCGACCTCGAAGACGGGGGCGCCGGCGAGCACGTCGCCCAGGCGCGCCGCGCGCGCGTCGAAGCCGGCGCCGAGGAGCACCAGCTGGCCACCACCGGAGCGGGCGAAGCCGCGCACCACGTCGTCGATGAGCCGCGTGCGCACCTGCATGTAGGCGATCATCGGCAGCATCGGCGCCGCGGCGACGCGCAGAAGCGGGCGCAGGCCGGGCCGGCGCCGCGACAGCGCCACCAGAGCCGACACGGCGCCGCCGGCCACGCGGGCGCCGAACGGGTCGTCCATGAGCTGCGCGTCGTCGGGCAGAAGGGCCCCGAGCGCGCGCGTCGCCGCCACGAACTGCGCCGTCCGACTGGGTTTATCGTCGATCAAGGCAACATGATACGATGAAGGCGTGCGTACTGCGTTGTGTCTTTGCGGCGGCGGGATCGTGGGCGGCATGTACGAAATCGGCGCGCTCGCCGCGCTCGACGACTTCTTCTCCGCCCCGCACACGGACGGGAGCCGCGTCTTCTCCGTCAACGACTTCGACATCTACGTCGGCACCTCGGCCGGCGCCTTCCTCGCCACCGTGCTCTCCTCGGGCATCCGCGCCCGGCGCCTGTTCCGCGCCGCGCTCGACGACGATCCGCACTTCTTCCCCGCGCGCCGCTCCGACATCTATCGCTTCGACCTGCGCCAGGGCCTGGGCATCCTGCGCGACGTCGGCGGCGTCCTGCTCTCCGCCGCCGCCCGCGCCGTCCGCCGCAACCTCGATCTGAGCGAGCTCATCACCGACTTCGGCGACGCCCTGCCGGCCGGCATCTTCTCGCTCCGCCACTACGAGCGCTTCCTCGAGCGCTTCTTGCGCCACCACGCCCTGCCGACGCGCTTTGCCGAGGTGCCACGCGAGCTCTACATCACCGCCAACGACCTCGACTCCGGCCATCGCGCCATCTTCGGCCAGGGTGCGCTGGTCGACATTCCCATCGCCAAGGCGATCTGCGCCTCGTCGGCGATCCCGCTCTTCTTCGAGCCGGTGCGCTGGGGCGGGCGCGACTACATCGACGGCGCCGTGGGCAAGGTGGCCCACGCCGACATCGCCCTGGCGCGGCACGCCGACCTCATCGTCATCGTGAACCCGCAGGTGCCGGTGCACAACGAGCCCGATCGCGAGGCGCTACCGACGCCGTTGGTGGGTGCGCACCACCTGCGCGACAAGGGGATGCTCGCGGTCTGGGCGCAGGCGGGCAAGATGTCGACGCGCACCAAGCTGCTCTCGGGCATCCGCCGCTATCAGGCGTCGCATCCGCGCGCCGAGGTGCTGCTGGTCGAGCCGCTCGCCGAGGAGGCCGACATCTTCCTGTCGAACCCGATGGCCTTCTCGTCGCGCCGGCGTATCCTGCGCTATGGATACGAGTCGGCGGCGCGCCAGCTCACCGCCGAGCGCGCGCGCTGGGAGGCGGCGTTCGCGCGGCTCGACGTGCGCGTCGACGCCCGCCGCTTGCAGGCGCCGTGGGAGCTAACCGCCTGAGCGCGCCGGCGGGCGCGGTCCGCTGGGGCCGCCAGCACGAGCGGCCGCTGGTGGTCGCGCACCGCGGCGCCTCGGCCGACGCCGTCGAGAACACGCTGGCGGCATTCCGCCTGGCGCGCGCCCAGGGGGCCGACGGCGTCGAGCTCGACGTCATGCGCTGCGCCGGCGGTGAGGTGGTCGTCTTCCACGACGACGACCTCGTGCGCCTGGGCAAGCGCGCGGGGCGGGTGCGCGATCTCGGCCTGGCCGAGCTGCGCGAGCTCGACCTCGGCGGCGGCGAGCGGATCCCGCTGCTCGACGAGGTGCTGGAGGAGCTGGGCCCCATGCTGGTCAACGTCGAGCTCAAGTCGGCGGCGTCGTGGGCGGCGCGCGCCGCCGACGATGGGCTGGCCGCCGCCGTCGCCGGGATCCTGCGCCGCCACGCGCTCGGCGATCGCGCGCTGGTGTCGTCGTTCGATCCGCTGCTGCTGGCGCGCTTCCGCGGGCGCGCGCCCGCGGTCCCCACCGGCCTCCTGTTCGGGCACGATCAGGCGCGCCCGTTTCGGCAGGCCTGGGCGGCGGCGCTGCTCCGCCCGGCGGCGCTGCACCCCGAGTCGCTGCTGGTCGACGCGCGCGCCGTCCTGCGCTGGCACGCGCGCGGCTTTTACGTCCACGTCTGGACCGTCGACGATCCGGCCGAGCTGCGCCTCCTCGCCGCGCTCGGCGTCGATGGCGTGATTACGAACCGGCCAAAATCCGCGCGCGCCGTGATACATTCGTAGCGATGTCAGAGCGGCCACCCCGCGGATTCACCGAGGAGACGAGCGAGACGCCGTTGGTGCGCCTCACCGGCGACGTGCAGGGGCCCAAGCGTCCGTGCCTGGTGGTCATCGCCGGCGCCCACCTGGGTGAAATCTTCCCGGTCGAGAGCGAGATGATCATCGGCCGCGACGCCGAGTCGAACCTGCGGCTGGCCGAGGATGAAGGCGTCTCGCGCCGGCACGCGCGCGTCACCCCGGTCGCCGACGGCGCGCTGCTCGCCGATCTCGGCTCGCAGAACGGCACCTACGTCGACGGCGAGCGGGTGCAGGAGCGCGTGCTCAAAGAGGGCATGAAGGTCCGCATCGGCCAGACCACCGTGCTCAAGTTCGCCCGCTACGACGCCGTCGAGGAGGCGGCGCAGCGGCAGCTCCTCGAGTCGGCGCTGCGCGACGGGCTGACGCGCGCCTTCAACCGGCGCTACTTCCTCGAGCGGCTGGGCGCCGAGATCCGCTTCGCCGAGCGCCACGCGCAACCGCTGGCGCTGCTGATGCTCGACATCGACCACTTCAAGAAGCTCAACGACACGCACGGCCACCTCATCGGCGACGACGTCCTGCGCGCGGTCGTCGGCGTGCTCAACGACACGCTGCGCGCCGAAGACGTGCTGGCTCGCTACGGCGGCGAGGAGTTCGCGGTGCTGGTGCGCGGCGTCAACAAGGACGGTGCGCGCCTGCTCGGCGATCGCCTGCGCAAGGAGCTCGCCGAAATGGGCCTGGCCAAGGAGGGCGGCGAGAAGCTGGCCGTCACTGTTTCCATCGGCATCAGCACCTTCCCGCTCGAGAACCCTGCCGAAGTGCCGTCGGAGCGGGTGGGCCCCCGGCTCATCGAGCTGGCCGACGCGGCCCTCTACCGTGCCAAGAACGCCGGACGCGACCGCGTCGAGATCTGAGTCGGCGCGCACGCGGCGCCTCGTCGCGTGGCTGACCTGCGGCGACCGCTGGGTGGGCGTCGCCATGCTCGCGCTGGTCGTCTACTACGTCGCCACCCGCGGCGTGTTCCAGGGCAAGGCGTCGGGCGACGGCTGGTTCGGCTTTCAGTACCTGCGCGGACTGGTCTGGTTCCACACGCTCGACATGAAGGCGCCGCTGCCCGAGTACCTGCCGTTCTTCGGGCTCAGCGGGCCCGGGCACCACATGCCCAACCGCTGCCCGTTCGGCCCGGTGTTCGTGCAGATGCCGCTGTACCTCATCGCCTGTGCGATCCACGGCGTTTGCGGCCTCGTCCACAAGCCGTGGGCGGCGGGCAACGGGCAGTCGCCGTTCGAGGCCTGGGTGACCGGGCTGGCGACGCTCGCCGCCGTGCTGGTCGGCTGGCGGCACACCTATCTTCTCGTCGAGCGCCACGCGGGCCGCGCCGCCGCGCGCATCGGGTCGATCGCCGCGGTCTGGGCGACGCCGATCGCCTGGTACGCGGTCACGCAGCCGCTGTACCAGCACGGGCTCGCCTTCTGCTTCGTCGCCATGCTGATCGAATACTGGGATCGCACGATCGGCGACGGGTCGGGGCGGCGCATGCTGCTGCTCGGCGTCGTCGGCGGCATCGGCATGATGATGCGCGGGCAGGAGGCGCTGTGGCTGCTCTTGCCCGGCGGCGAGGCGCTGTGGCACGTGGTCGTGGGGCCGGAGCGCCGGCGCTGGCTCGCTGGCGGCGTGGTGCTCAGCGCGGCCACCCTGGTCGCGTTCGCGCCGCAGATGCTGGTGTGGTGGTACTACACCGGCTCACCGCTGCACCCGGCGCAGGTGGAGCCGCTGCGCCCGACGACGCCGTTCATCGTCGTCTCCCTGTTCTCGACGCGCGGGGGGCTCTTTCCCTGGTCGCCGGTGGCGTATGCGTCGTTGGTCGGGCTCTTCTTCTCGGCCCGCGCGCGGCGCGTGACGCTGGCGCTTGTCGCCGTGTACGCGCTCGAGATCTACGTCGTGTCCTCGGCGTGGGTGGTGACCGGCGGCTACGGCTACGGCGCGCGCCGCCTGTCGGACGGCGCGGTGCTGATGGCGCTCGGCCTCGGCCTCCTGTGGGCGCGCGCGGCGGCGGCGCGCTCGGCGTGGCCGCGCCGCCTGGTGGCGGCGTTCGTCGCCTCTGTGTGTGCTGCTCAACGTCGTCGCCATGGAGCTCCTGCGCGCCAAGAAGATCGCGTCGTCGGGCGCCTACGCGCGCTCGGCCGAGCGCTTCCTCGACGACTGCGGCCTGCACCGCCTGGGCCGCCTCTTCGGCGTCATCGGCTATCCGTTCGTGCAGCCGGCAGGCTGGCTCTTCGCGCTGGCGCACCGGGTGCCGGCGTCGACGTTCGAGAGCGTCGTCGGCAACTGGTTCCTCGATCGCGACGGCCAGTGGCTGCAGGTGCAGTCGCGCGGCACCGCGCTCGACGACGGCGCGCGCGGCTACGTCGCCGCCGGCCTGGCGCTCGGTCCGCCGCGCACCCCGGCGCAGGTCGTGGGGCCGATTCGCCTGCTGCTGCCGATGTTCGCCGCCGAGCCGATCGTCGTGCACCTGGCCGGCCGCGTGCCTCCCGGCGCGCGCGCCGCCGCCTGGAACGGCGTCCCCGTCACCATCAGCAACGAGCCCAGAGGCATCCGTCTGACCGTGCCCGGCACCGCCGTGCGCGCCGGGGTCAACGAGCTGACCCTGACGCTGCCAACCGGCGCCACCCTCGACCGCATCGACTTCGACTCCACCACCACCTGGTGGCAGCGCTAGACCGCCTCGCCCGCTGCCCTGGCCACCACCCACCGTGTCGGTTTCCCAGCGCAGAGGACCCGCGCGATCTGCCCCGCGGGGCGAGTTCCGCAGCACCGGCAAGGGGCGGAATCGAGCACAGCGGTCGCTGGCGAGGACTGTTTGAGCCCCGCGGGCAGATCGCGCGGGTCCGGACGTAGCGCTCTGCCACGAAGCCAGACCTCTAGTACCGATCGTAGGGACGACCTCGACCGCCACCCCGTCGAGGAGCTTGGCCTCCTCCAGCTTGGGCAACAGCTCGTCCGCCGTCGACACGATGGCGATCTCCAGGTCGCTCGCCGAGAGCTTGCCGAGCGCGCGCACGGTGTCCGCGCGCTCGACCTTGGAGACGCGCGCCGCGAAGGTGTCGGCGAAATCGCGCGGCATCCCCGCCAGCTCGAGCGCGGTGCGCAGCTCCAGCCGATCTTCGGGCGTGGCGACGCTGAAGGCGAAGCTCTTGGCCAGGTAGCCGCGAGCGAACTCGACCTCGCGCTCGGTCACGCCGCCCTCGATCCACTCGCGCCACAGCCGCAGCACCAGCGCCAGCGTCTCCGGCGTCTGCTCCAGCGACGGGAACACGTGCGCCACCAGCGCCTTGGCGCCGCGCCCCTGGCCGACGCGCGCCGAGGCGCCGTACGACAGGCCGCGCTTGGAGCGCACCTCGTCCATCAGCCGCGCCGTGAAGGTGCCGCCGAACGCGGTGGTGGCGACCTGCAGGGCGAGAAAGTCGGGATCGTGCCAGCGCGGCGCCGGCTGCCCGAGCAGGATCTGCGACTGCGTGCGCTCCGGCTTGTCGACGACGACCAGGCGCATGCCGGGGCGCCGCGGCACCGTCGGCCGCGCGCCGGGCTCGCCGCCGCCCGCCGGCAGCGTCGCGAAGTGGCGGGCGATGGCGCGGGCGGCGTCGCCGGCGTCGACGTCACCAGCGACGCCGAAGACCACCTGCGAGCCGACCAGCGCCCGCCGGTGCCACGCCTGCGCGCCCTGCCGCGACAGGGCGGCGATCGACGCCTCGGTGCCGATGACGGTGCGCCCGTACGGGTGCGTGCCGTAGAGCGCGCGCGTGAAGTAGCGGCGCGCCAGGGAGCCGTCGTCGTCGCGCAGCTCGTCGAGGTGGGCGGCGAGCTCGCGCTTGAGCTTGTCGGCTTCGTCGCCCGGAAAGTCGGGGCGCAGCATGACGTCGGCGAGCAGCGTCAGCGCCGGCTCGAGCTTCTCCTTGAGCACCACGAGATCGAACGTGACGCCGTCGTAGTCGCTGCCGGCGTCGAGGCTGGTGCCGAGCGCGTCGAAGGCGGCGTCGATCTCGGCGCGCGTTCGCCCGCCGGCGCCGCGGCTCATGAGCTCGCTGGCGAAGTTGGTGAGCCCGTCGAGCTCGGCGGGATCGTCGCCGGCGCCGACGCGCACCGCGACCTGCACGCGCACCAGCGGCAGATCGTGGTTCTCCTCGACCAGGACGAGCGAGCCGGCCGGTCCATCCACCCGCGTGGCGCTCACGAGCGTGCCTTTGCCGGCGCCGGCGTGGCGACCGCGACGGTGCGTCGCTCGGGCCGGAGGTACTTTCTGACCACGCTCTCGATGTCGGCGGCGGTGACGTTCTTGTAGCCGTCGGCGACGGCGAACAGCTTGCGATAGTCGCCGACGGTGGTCTCGTAGTGGCCGAGCGCCTCGGCCTTGCCCGCCGACGGGCGCAGCTCGCGCCAGAAGTGCGTGAGCAGCCGCGTCTTGGCGGTGTCGAGCTCGTGCGGCTCGAGCGGCTCCTTGCCGAGCTTCTCCAGCTCCGCGTAGACGATCGCCTCCGCCTCGGCGGCGGTGTGCCCGCGCTGCACGCCGACCGAGATCTCGTAGAGCCCGGGGTCGCGCAAACGGCGCCGTCGGCGGCGTGGGTCGACGACGCGATCTCGGTCTCGACGACCAGGCGGCGGTGCAGCCGCGACGAGTTGCCGCCGAACAGGATCTCCGAGGCCACCTCGAGCGTCGCGTAGTCGGCGTGGCCGATCGCGGGCGCCTTGTAGCCGATGCGCAGCTTGTCCGCGGTCACCGGCTTGGGCCATGACAGGCGCCGCTCGCCCGTCTGCTCGGGCTCGGCGGCCGCGCGGTCGGCGGGAATCGCCGCCGAGGGGATCTTGCCGTACTGCTCGTCGATCAGCGCCAGGGCCGCATCCTCGTCGAAGTCGCCGACGAGCACCACGGTCGCGTTGTTGGGCGCGTAGAAGGTCTGGTAGAAGGTGCGGCAGTCGTCGATGCTGATGGCTTCGATGTCGCGCATCCAGCCGATCGTCGGCCAGTGATACGGGTGGGTCGTGAACGCCGCCTTGTACAGCTCCTCGTTGAGAAAGCCGTCGACGTCGTCCTCGACGCGGAAGCGCCGCTCGTTGGCCACGACCTCGCGCTCCGACTCGACCTGCGTCTCGCCCAGCGTCAGGTGGGCCATGCGATCGGCCTCGAGCTCGACGGCCAGCCGCAGCTCCGCCTTGGGCAGGTTGTCGCGGTAGTAGGTCCAGTCGACCCAGGTGGCGGCGTTGGTGTCGCCGCCCGCGGTCTCGATCAGTCGATCGAACTCGCCCGGCGGATGGTGCTCGGTCTGGTTGAACATGAGGTGCTCGAACAGATGCGCGATGCCGGTGATGCCCTCGCGCTCGTGCCGCGACCCGACGGCGAACCAGGTCTGATAGGCGAACACCGGCGCCGAAGGATCGCGCACCAGAATCACCTTCAGTCCGTTCGTCGAGACGAAACATGCGCGCAAAGAGGCCGCCGGCGCCGAACGGGTGCTGTGACACGAGCTGCATCGATGCTCCTTGTTTGTTCCTAGGTGCTCACGGTTGATATTGGATGCCGAGGGCGACGCCGGCGTTGACCACGAACAGGGTGTAGCTACCCGAGGCCGAGGGCAAGCCGTCGCCGAAGTCGAGCTTGCCACAGGAGGCGAGGCTGTAGGCGGCGTCGACGCAGGCGGTCTCGGCGTGCGCGTCGAAGCGCGAGTCGACGCGCGAGAGAAAATAGGCGGTGCCGCCGACGTGGGCGCCGATGACCAGCGTCGTCGACGCCTTGTGCCACGCCTTCCACTCGACGGTGAGCGCGGCCGAGAGCTTGGGCGCGTCGAGAGCGGCCGCGTTGACGGCGTCGGCGGCTATGGCCGAGGTCTCGAACGCCAGCGACGGAGACAGCCGTAACGTCGGCGACAGCACGTGGCGGGTCGAGACCTCGATGAGGTTGCTGTTCTGCAGCCCGCGATCGAGCAGGAACTCCGGGGGCACGCCCGCCCGCCCCAGGCTGCCCGACTGCAGCGACACGTCGAGCGCCGTGCGCGCGCCCCAGTGGACGAAGCGCCACGACGCCTCGATTTCCAGCGACGGAAACACCTGCACGCGCAGGCCCGCCTGCACCATCTCGGGCAGGAGCATGAGCACCCGATCGCGGCCGAAGCAGGGGCCGCCGCCGCAGATCGCGCCCTGGCCCGGCGCCGGCGTCACCTCCGCGCGCGTATCGTCGGCGAGCGCGACGTCGCCGCCCGCTTTGTGATTGGTGTACGACGCGCCCAGCCACACGCGATCGACCGGCCGCACGATGAGCCCGACGACGAAGCCGAAGCCGTGGTCGAAGCCGCGCAAGTGGACCTGCTGCTCGGCGAGCGGATTCTCGTATCCGCACGGGGCGCCGCCGCACAGGGCGTTGGGCTGCGACACCGTCGCCGAGCCGCCCGCGGGCGCGAGGTCGTTCGCGTAGGCGTAGTCCATCCAGGTCTCGTTGACCAGAAAGCCGGCACCGATGGCGATGTGGCGCTCGATCTGCCAGGCGCCGGCGAGCACCTCCTCGAGCGTGGCGAACGACTGCGACTGCTCTTGGAAGCGCAGCGGGCCCGCGGTCGGGTACGACGAGAAGTCGCTGAAGGGGGTGTAGACGCCGAGGCCGATGTTGAGCGTCTCGGTGGCCAGATCCCAGGTGACGCCGACGAACGAGTCGAGCGCCGCCGCATTTATCGTCGAGGAGCCGCTGGCGCCGTCGCGCTGGATGCTCCCCAGGCCCAGCCGCATGCCGCCGTCGGCGAAGAAGTGCACACCGCGCAGGTAGCCCATCGCCGCCGGGTTGTAGAAGAGCGCGGCGACCTGCGGATCGGTGGGGCCGGCGATGGCGTCGGGCACCGGACGCGGCGCCATCAGCGGATAGGCGAGCGCCCGCGTCGCGGTCAAGAGCACCAACGACGGCAGAAGAGCGCGCACGGTCGTCGAGCCTACCTTGGAATGCCTTGACGTGGCAAAGGCTTGCCGGCTATTTTCGCGTCACTGTGCCGCGCGTATGGACACTGCTGCTCGTCGCGTCGCTGGCGCTGACGGCGGTCGCTTCGGCGGGGTGTGACCCGACGCCGGAGAAGATCGCGCACTGGAAGGAGACCGAGCGCGGGCCGGGCAAGCTGCGTGCGGCGCTGCAACAGGGTGGGCTCGATCCGTCGCTGCGCGCGCAGGCGCTGGCGGCGCTGGTCGAGGTCGGCATGGCGCAAGACGCGATCGGCGATCTGGGCAAGGTCGACGATCGAGAGCGGCGCGCCATCATCCACGACGCGGTGCCGCGGCTGACGGAGCTGGCGCGCGGCTCGGGCATCGCCGGCGCGGCGACGACGCGGGCGCAGCGCGAGGCCAAGGACGCGCTCTACCTTTTGCGCAGCGATGCGGCGGCGGAGGATCGCGCCGCCGCCGACGCGGCGCTGATCGAGTGGACGACGGCCGATCTCAACGGTCGCATGTCGGCGGGCGGACACTCGTCGGAGCAGATCCTGCTCGCCGTGGGACCGAAGGCGGCGCCGCGGTTGGCGGAGCTGATGCAGCCGGGCTCGTCGCAGCTGGTGGCGGCGGCGGCGATCTTCGGCAAGATCGCGGATGCGGATGCGCGCGCGCGCGCCGCCGACGCGCTGATCCAGCGCATCCAGAAGGCGGGGCCGCGCAGCCTCGATGACCAGGCGCTGCAGGCGCTCGGGCTCATCGGCGGGCCGCGCGCCACCGCGTTCCTCGTCGACCAGGCGGAGCACGGCTCCAACGCGCAAGAGGGCGCGATGCGGGAAAAGGCGCTGCTCGCGCTGGCGCAAGGCAACCTGTCGACGGGGGACAGCGCGCTGCAGGCGGCGGCGCTGCGCATCGCCGCCGACAAGAAGGCGCCGGGAAAGGTGCGCGAGTCGGCCTTCCAGCTCCTGGAGAAGATGCCGACGGCGGTGACCGGCCTGGTCGCGCTCATGCACGACTCCGACGAGACGGTGCGCTGGCGCGCGGTCGAAGCGGCGCTGGCGGCGGGCAAGGAGCGGGCGGTGGTGCCGGTGCTCGAGGCGCTCAATCCGGCGGGGAAATACAAGGCCGAGGATCTCGACAGCTACGTCGTGCACGATCTTGTGCTGGTAGGGCCGTCGGCGCTGGCGCCGCTGCAGACCGAGCTGGCCTCGAAGAATGCCGTCGCGCGCAATGTCGCCCAGAAGGCGGTAGCGCAGTTGCAAAAGCGCCGCTGAACGAGCGGGGAGGGTTTAAATAGTGGCGAAAATCCCCGTTTTAGGCCAGGATAAGCGGCTGGGACCCGAGGGTGCCGAGCCGGCGCGTGGCTCGAGCCAGGGGCAAGGAGCGATGGATCAGAGCAAGAAGACGATGCGCCACTTCTACTGCCGGGACGTCCTTTGGGAGACGTTCGAGCAGATGGCGAACGACTTCGATTGCTCCATCGACTACCTCATCAACGAGGCGATGCGGTACTACGCGCGCTCGAAGAACTACAACGCCGGGCGCCGCGCCGCCGTCGTCGCCGGCGGTGCGCGCCAGCAGCGCGGGCAATGCGAACGGGCCGCATGCGGCCGGCGGCAACAACGCCGGCAACGCGCGCCGCGCGCCCGCCGGCGCGTCCGCCGATGCCGCCGCCGGCGCCGGCGGCGCCGACGCGGCTGCGTCGCCGGCGCTCGACGCGCGCCGGGCGCGCCTGGCGCGGGCCGCCGGTGCCGCCGCCGCGACCGGCGCGGCGCCGACGCCGGCGCCGCCCAATCCGCGCGATCACGCCCGAGCCGTCGAACGGCGCCGTCGCCGGCGCTGTTCCTGGTCTTCAACAACCAGCGCTATCCGATCGACAAGGATCAGTTCATCATCGGCCGCGGCAGCGAAGACGTCGCGATCTGCCGATCAAGGACGGCAACATCTCGCGCAAGCACGCCGCGGTGATCCGCCGCAACGGCACGTTCTACATCAAGGACCTCGGGTCGACGAACGGCATCGACTACAAGGGCATGCGCATCGACAACAAGCGCATCGACGAGGGCGACGTCTTCCACCTCTGCGACTACGAGCTCCGGTTCACCTATCGGCGACGAGCGGGGGAGCTCCGCTTCACCTGCTCGTGAGCGGGGTGGCTCCGCTTGACCTACTCGTGAACGGGCGAGCTCCGCTTCACCAGAGTCGATACGCGCGGCATCGTGACCACGTACGACGAGGCGCTCGATGCGTGGCGCCGCCAGCTGCGCGACGCCTTCGCCGATCCCGGCGCCGGCGACTTCGGCGAGCGCGCTGCGTGCTGGCTGCCGCCGGCGTGGCCGGCTTCATCGCGCCTCGAGCGCAAGGAGCGGCTGCGCACCTGGGCGCGCGACATCAAGCGCTGGGGCGTGCTGCCCACGACCGAGCGCGAGCGGCTGGTCGCCGCCGGGCTGCGCTACTGCGCTGTGCTGGCCAACGAGAAGCCGGTCGCGCGGCCGGCGCCGCCGCCGGCGCGCGCGCGCCGGCTGACCCCGGCGACGACGCGCGAAGGCTCGATCCGCTCGGCACGCCGCTCGCTCGGCGCTGCCGGCGTCGGGCCGGCGACGGCCGCAGAAGCTCGCCGAGCGCGAGCTCGCCACCGTCGACGACATCCTGCACTTTCTGCCGCGGCGCTAGGACGATCTGCGCGCAGCTCGTGCCCGTCGCGGCGCGCTCGCTGCCGCGGCCAGCTCGCGGTCACGCCGCGGCACCGTCGCGCGCGCGCGCGTGGCCTTCGGCCGTGGTCGCCGCATCCTCGACGTCACCTTCGCCGGCGACGACGGCGCCGAGCTCGGCGCGCGCTGGTTCCACTTCTGCGGCGGCATGCTGCAGCGCTTCGTCGTCGGCGCGCGCTTCCTCGTCTCGGGCGTGGTGCGCGATCGCCTGGGCCCCGCTCGAGGCCGGAGCGCGAGCGAGCGAGCCCCATGCCGCGCGCAGACGATCGTCCGAAGTCCATCGCCGAGGCGGCGGACGAAGTCGGCGCCGCGCCGGCGTGCGCGTGCGCTATCCCGAGGTCGAGGGCGTGCCCGGGCGCGCCGTCGCGCAGCTGTGCCGCGCCGTGGTCGAGCGCATCGGCCGGCGAGATCCACGACGGCGTGCCCGCGACGGTCGCGCGAGCGGCCGGCGCTGTCGTCGCTCGCGCGAGGCGCTGCGCGCGCTGCACGCGCCGCCGGCCGATCTGCCGGCCGACGAGCTCGCGCGCGCTGAACGACGGCGAGGCGCCGTCGCAGCGGCGCCTCGTGTTCGACGAGTTGTTCTTCTGCGCTCGGCGCTGGCGCGCCGTCGCGGCTCGGCGCGCCGCGAGCCGGGCCTGGCGCTCGACGCGGCCAGACGCCCGCAGCGCGCGCTCGACGCGCGTTCGTCGCGCGCGCTGCCGTTCGCGCCGACGGGCGCGCAGCGGCGCGCGATCGCCGAGATCGCGCGCCGATCTGGCGCAGCCGCACCCGATGAACCGCCTGCTCCAGGGCGACGTCGGCTCGGGCAAGACGGTGGTCGCGTTCGCCGCGGCGCTGCTGGCCGTGCGCGCCGGGCGCAGGCGGCGATCATGGCGCCGACCGAGCTCCTCGCCGAGCAGCACGCGCGCACGCTCGCGCGGCGTGGGCCGAGCGCGACCGGGCGCTGCGCTCGACGCTGCTCACCGCGTCGACGCCGCGCGCGCGTCGCGCGAGTCGCGGCTCGCGCTGCTCGCCGCCGGCGAGCTCGACGTCGTCGTCGGCACGCACGCGCTGCTCGCCGAGGGCGTCGGCGTTCGCGCGGCTCGGCCTCGTCGTGATCGACGAGCAGCACCGCTTCGGCGTCGCGCAGCGCGCGAAGCTGCGCGACAAGGGCGCCACGCGGCGCGCGCGCGCCCGCACCTGCTCGTCATGACCGCGACGCCGATCCCGCGCACGCTCGCGCTCACCGCGTACGGCGATCTCGATGTCACGGTGCTCGACGAGCTGCCGCCCGGCCGCGAGCCGCCGCGACACGCGCGTCCTGCACGGCGCAGACGGGCCGCGCGCCGCGCGCTCAAGCGAGCTGCGCGAGCGCGTCGCCGCGGGCGAGCGCGCCTACGTCGTGTGCCCGCTCGTCGAGGAGTCGGACGAAGCTGGAGTCGGCCGACATCAAGCTGGCCGACGTCACCGAGGCCGCCGACTGGCTGCGCCGGCGACGCTCGCAGGCGTGCGCGGTCGGGCTCGTGCACGGCCGGCTGCGACGCGCGGAGCGCGACCGCGGTCATGCGCGCGTTTCGCGCCGGCGAGCTCGACGTGCTCGTCGCGACCACGGTGATCGAGGTCGGCGTCGACGTGCCGGCGGCGACCGTGATGGTCGATCGACGACGCCGAGCGCTTCGGGCTCGCGCAGCTCCATCAGCTGCGCGGGCGCGTCGGCCGCGGCGGCGGCGCGCTCGAGCTGCCTGCTGGTCGCGCGGATCGCGCGCCGGCGACGCCGGCGATCGCGGCTCGACGTGCATGGCCGAGACCACCGACGGCTTCCGCGTCGCCGAGGAGGACCTGCGCTCCGCGGCCCCGGCGAGCTCCTCGGCACGCGCCAGGCGGGCATGCCGCGCCTGCGCTTCGCCGATCTGGTGCGCGACGCCGAGCTCTTGCGCGTCGCCCGCGCCGAGGCGTTCACGCTGCTCGAGCGCGACCCGCAGCTGGCCGCGCCCGAGCACGCGATCACGCGCGCGATCCTCGACGCTCGCTGGGCGGAGGCGCGCCTGTTCGGCGAAGAGGCGGGCTAGCCGCACTCGGCGCGCGTGATGCACCTTGGCCGGTCGTTGCCGGAGGTGTCGCATGGTGCGCGTGTTGGCCTTGTGTCTTTCGCTGGCGCTGATGGTGTTCGGCGTCATCGGCGTGACGCTCGGCGCCGCGCCCTGGTTGATCGTGCTCGACTTCGCCGCCGGCGCCGTCGGCCTCGCACTGGACGCGATGCTGTGGTCGACGCAAGGGCGCTGGTCGATCGTCGTCGCCTTCGCCATGGCGGCGGCGCTGGTGCTGCTCTTCTTCGTCGGCGTCGTGGCCGGCGCCACCCCCTGGCTGGCCTGGTCGATCTTCGGCGTCGGCGTCGCCTTCTTCGCCATCGGCTGCGGCCGCGCCCTCAGCCCCTCGATGTACGGCGGCGAGCTCCGGTACTAGAGACCAGGGGCCCCAGAAATCACCCGTGCCAATCCGGCCGCGGCGGCCACAGCGAGTGCATTCCGGTGGCCAGGACGGTTCGATCCGTTCGCCTTCAGTCGCCGATCGATTCCTCTTCGCCGATGTCCTCGTCGATCCCGGTCTCGGCCTGCTCGCAGGCGAGCGTCGGCACGCCGTAGAGCCCCGCGCCGTGGCGCGTCGGCAGCGCCTCGTCGGAGTGCGTGGAGAAGGTGTACAGGTGGATCTTGCCGTCCTTGCCGACGCCACCCTCGTAGACCAGCCGATCGTCGTCGAGCCAGAGCGTCGCGAACGACGAGACGGCGGCCGCGATCCGCTGCGCCGTGTGCCTGGTCTTGTCGTAGACGTACAGCTCGTTCTTGTCCTTGGACTCGCCCTTCAAGATCTTGCAGGCGTCGAGCTTGCCAGCGTAGGTCAGCCGCGTCTTTTGCGGCGACCAGGTCAGCGAGCTCTGCGCCAGCGGCCGGGCGGCGATCACCGGCTGGCTCACCCCGTCGATGAGGAACTGGGTGGCGCCGTCCTCCATCTTGACGCCCGGCACCGCCCGGTCGTCGAAGTGTGCCACCTGGTTCGGCCACGCGCGCGTCTCGCCGCCCTCGGGGATGACGCTGTCGCCTTCGAGCTTGCCGAGCGCGGTCTGGGCGGTGTCGAAGGTGTAGGCGGCGGTCGCGCCGGAGGTCACCACGAAGGTGAACAGCGGCTGCCCGGCGCGGTTGGTCCCCAGGCCCACCTGATCGTAGCGCCCCTTGTTGGTGAACGGCCCCACGATGGCGAGCGTCGTCAGGTCGACGACGCCGACGCGCGGATCGACGAAGCTGTCGATGCCGTTCTCGCGGTGCAGCTTGGGCGCAACCAGGAACAGGAGCGACTTGCCGTCCGGGGCGCGATCGATCGCAAAGGCGCGCCCGCCGGTGTCGCTCAGGCGGCGGAAGCGCTTGCCGTCGGGATCGTAGTGGAAGACCTCTTGTCGCAGCGACAGCGCCGTCTCCAGGACGCCGTCGGGAAACGCGGGCTCGACGGCGCTGTGGGTGCGCGCGACGAAGAAGAAGCCCTTGTCGAGCCCCCGCGCGTACAGCGGCCGGTAGCGCTCCTGCAGCTCGCCGAACTTCGGCCACTGCGGTGACGCGCGCAGCCTTTCGAACTCTTTGGACTTGTCGAGCTTGCCGGCGACGCCGACGTAGTCGCGCGCCAACAGCTCTTCCCAACGATGGAGCGCGTCGTCCCAGCGCTCGGCCATCACCAGGGCGCGAAACAGCGCCCAGCGCGCCGGCGTCCAATCGGGCGTGTCGTCGACCACGTTCTGCAAGGCGGCGATCGCCACCGGCGCCTTCTTCTGCCGGAGCGCGATGTAGCCCGTCTCCATCAGCTTGGCGGCGTCGTTCTTGGGCGGCGCGAAGGGATCGACCATGCCGATCGGCTGCGTCGCGGGGGTCGTCGCCGTCGCTGCGCCGCTGCCGCCGCCCGATGGCTCGCCCGTCGAGCGCCTCCGGCAACCGTCGCAGCCGCCGCCGATCACGCCCGCGAGCGCGACTACGTACAGGGTTCTCCCGAATCGCATGGGCGTCATTGTAGCGAATCACGGCGCTCGCTTGTCGACGAACCGCACCGGCCTACCAATTAGCTCATGCGCTCTCTCCGTCGGTTCTCGTCGCGCGGCCCGACACCGCACGTGCTCGCCGTGGTGCTCGCGGGCGGGGAAGGGCGGCGCCTGCTGCCGCTCACCGCCGAGCGCGCCAAGCCGGCGGTGCCGATCGGTGGGCGCTATCGTCTCATCGACTTCGTGCTGTCGAACCTGGTCAACTCCGGGCTCTTCAAAATCAAGGTGCTGACGCAGTACAAATCGGACTCGCTCAACATGCACATCGCGCGCGGCTGGCGCCTCTCGGCGATGCTCGGCTTCTACATCGAGGTGGTGCCGGCGCAGCAGCGGCTGGGCAAGGAGTGGTTCCGCGGCTCGGCCGACGCCATGTTCCAGTCGCTCAACATCATCACCGACGAGGAACCCGATCTGATCGCCGTCTTCGGGGGCGACCATCTGTACAAGATGGACGTCAACCAGATGCTCGACTTCCACCTCGACCGCGACGCCGACGTCACCGTGGCGGCGATCCCGGTGCCGGTCGCCGTGGCGCGCAGCTTCGGCGTGCTCGACGTTTCTGTCGACGGCGAGATCCTGGCGTTCGACGAGAAGCCGAGCCAGCCGCGCGAGATGCCGGGGCGGCCGGGCTGGGCGCTGGCGTCGATGGGCAACTACATCTTCTCGGTCGACCCGCTCATCGACGAGCTGCGCGCCGATCAGGAGGACGACTCCAGCCACGACTTCGGCCACAACGTGCTGCCGGCCATGGTGGGCAAGCGGCGGGTCTATGCCTACGACTTCAGCAAGAACGAGATCCCGGGGATGCTCGAGCGCGAGCGTGGCTACTGGCGCGACATCGGCACCATCGACGCCTACTGGAGCGCGAACATGGATCTGGTGTCGGTCAACCCGATCTTCGACCTCTACAACATGCGCTGGCCGATCCGCACCTACACGCCGCCGCTGCCGCCGGCCAAGTTCGTCTTCGCCGAGCAGCAGCGCATCGGCATGGCCACCGACTCGCTCGTCTCCGAGGGCTGCATCATCTCGGGCGGGCGCATCGACCGGAGCGTCTTGTCACCGGGGGTGCGCATCAACAGCTTCGCGCACGTCGAGGAGACGATCCTCATGGACGGCGTCGACGTGGGGAGGCATGCGCGCATCCGCCGCGCGGTCGTCGACAAGGGCGTGCACCTGCCGCCGGGGATGGAGATTGGATACGACCACGACGAGGATCGGCGGCGCGGGCTGACGGTGTCGCCGGAGGGCGTGGTGGTCGTCGAGAAGGAGGCGGATCTGACGCGGCACCAGATGGTGTTCGTGTCCGAGGGCGTCGAGACGCATTAAGCGCCAATGCCCAGCTCGGTCAGTGCTCGTCGGCGAAGGCGTCCAGACGCAGCAGCAGCCCCTCGTGGACGCGGGCGCGCTGCCGGTCGGCGCGCAGCGCCATCGCCAGCGCTCGCGGCAGGCTGAGCGCGCGTGGATTGTCGTCGCTGGCGACGTCGCGCGCGTACTCGGCGGCGAAGTCGGGCGCCACGCGCAGCCGCCAGTTGTCGGCGCTGATCGTCCCCGGCGTGTTGTAGGTCTCGCGATAGCCGAACAGGTCCGCGAAGAAGATCGAGACCGAGCGCGCCGGCGACGCGAACAGCTCGGCGAACATCGCCGTCGCCAGCCGCCCCGGTGACGAGCGCAGCGAGCCGGCGAAAGAGGCGCGCGCCGCCGCGTCCGGCTCCAGCCGTTCGGCGAGCTGCTGCGCGCGCCGCGCCGCCGTCGGGGTGCCGTGCCAGCGATCGGCCAGCGCCCACAGAGGCGCCGTGTCGTGGTTGCCGACCATGATCCAGTCGCGGGCGCGCGTGTTCTCGCTGCGGTAGACGTCGTTCGGATCGTCGAGGTTCGCCTTCTGCGTCACGCACAGGCGCCCCAACCCCTCGCGCTCCATGACGCGGCGGAGCGGGTAGGGCCAGGTCGACAGCACCTCGCACAAGAGGTCGTCGGAGCGATGCCCGGCGCGGCGCGCGCGATCGAGGACCCGATCGAACAGCGCGGCGTAGCGGTCGACCTCGCCGTCGTCGAGCGCGCGCACCCACCCGTCGGCCCACCGCAGCTCGGCGAGGTCGAGCTGCGCCGGCTGCGCGATGGCGAAGGCGCGCAGCCGCGGATGATCGGGCAGGTCGGGGGACGAGAACAGCCGCGCGCCGGCGCGCACCGCCTGATGCGCATCGCCGGCACCGCTGCGGTACACCCACGGATCGACGAGCCCGTGCGGATGGTCGATGCGCAGCCCGTCGTACTCGGCGAGCAGCTTTCCCATGCGCGCCAGCACCAGCCCGCCGGCGTCGCCGCCATACTGCGCAGGGTCGAGCACGGGATAGCCCCACGGCTGCCCTTCGGGGTTGGTGCGGCTCGGCGGCGCGCCCATCGCGTAGCCTTCGAGGAACAGCGGCGCCAGTGTCCGGCGGTCGCGCCAGGAGATGCCGATCTGCATGTCGCCCCACAACGACAATCCCAGGCGCTGAAGGTCGTGGCGCAGCTCGTCGTGCTGGCGGAGCGCGAGCCACTGTACGAAGCGATATTGCTCGGGCGGCATCGGATCGACGCCGGCGTCGCGGTCGAGCCACGTGCCCTGCTGCCGCACGAAGGCCTCGACGTCGCGGTTCCACGAGTCGCGCCGCGCCCGCCACAGCGCGCCGAGCGCCGCGTATTGGCGGTCGAACGCGCGCGCGTGATCGGCGTGGCGGGCGGTGGTCCAGGGTACGTCCCCGACGAGCTCGCGCCACGCGTCGCGTCCGATGAGCGGCGCCACGTGGATCGACATCGGCTCGCGCGAAAACAGCATCGCGTCGTAGGGCGACGGGTTGTCGCGCTCCGTCAGCCCCTGCGGCCCGAGCTGGACGCCGGAGAAGCCGAGCGCGTGCGCAAAGCTGAACAGAGCGCGCCCGGCGTCCGAGTAGGGCGTGCCGCGCCCCACGTCGTCGGCGCCGGCGGGGAAGCTGGCGTCGTGAATCGCCAGCACCAGACGCGAGATGCCGAGCGCCTGCAACGCCTCGGCGACGGCCGCCTGGTGTGCAGCGCGTTCCCAACCATGGGCGGGGCTTGTCATTGGTGGGCCCGGTCGTTAACTCTACAGTATGTTTTCGCCGGCCGATCATGAGATGGAGCGGCAGTCGCGCTCCCCGGTGGTCGATGGCCGGCGCCGCGTGGTGGTGGCGGCGGTGCGTCCCGAGATCGATGGCGGACGATTTCCCGTCAAGCGCGTCGTCGGGGACGTGCTCGAGGTCGAAGCCGATCTGGTCGTCGATGGACACGACCTGTTGGCCGCGCGCGTCCTCTACCGGCACCTCGATCCCGCGGCCGACGGTGGCGGCGGGTGGAGAGAGCAGCCGCTCGCCCCATTGGGCGGCGATCGCTGGCATGCCGGTGTGCCCCTGCCGGCGCTGGGGCGTTGGCAGTACACGGTCGAGTCGTGGATCGACGCCTGGGCGAGCCTTCTGTGGGGGACCCGCCGCAAGCTCGACGCCGGGCAGGAGGTCGCCGTCGAGCTCCTGGGCGCCGCGGCGCTGGTGCAGGCGGCGGCCGAGCGCGCTGGCGACGGCGCCGCTGGCGACGGCGCCGCCGGCGACGCCGACCTCCGGCTCCTCGGCGACGCCGCCGCCCGCCTCGGCGACGCTGCCGCGGAGGCGCGCCAGCGCGCGGTGACGCTGCTCGACCCGGCGCTGTCGGCGGCGATGGCGCGCCATCCCGATCGCCGTTTCGCCACCCGCCACGGCCGCGTGCTCGAGGTCGTCGTCGATCCCGTGCGCGCCCGCTTCTCCAGCTGGTACGAGATGTTCCCGCGGTCGACCGTGCTGTCGGGCGGCGCGCCCGGCGCGCACGGCACCTTCGCCGACGCCGCCGAGCGCCTGACGTACGTCGCCGAGCTCGGCTTCGACGTGGTCTATCTGCCGCCGATCCACCCCATCGGCCTGGCGCACCGCAAGGGCCCGAACAACGCGCTCGTCGCCGGCGCCGAGGACGTCGGCAGCCCCTGGGCCATCGGCGGCGCGGCGGGCGGCCACAAGGCGGTGCATCCGGCGCTGGGCACGCTCGACGACTTCCGCCGCTTCGTCGGCCGCGCGCGCTCGCTCGGCGTCGAGGTGGCGCTCGACATCGCCCTGCAGGCGTCACCCGATCATCCGTACGTGCGCGAGCACCCGGAGTGGTTCGTGCACCGCGCCGACGGCACGATTCAGTCCGCCGAGAACCCGCCCAAGAAGTACGAGGACGTCTATCCGTTTCATTTCGACGGCCCCGATTGGCGTGCGTTATGGGACGAATTGAAATCGATATTCCTGTTTTGGATCGAGCAGGGAGTCACGATATTTCGCGTCGATAATCCGCACACCAAGCCGCTGCCGT
Source organism: uncultured delta proteobacterium (assembly GCA_963816965.1). Lineage (GTDB taxonomy): Bacteria > Myxococcota_A > Polyangia > Palsa-1104 > Palsa-1104 > JAQBQH01. The sequence goes on along the minus strand of CAWFMP010000003.1, from coordinate 115,471 downwards.
TCTGGCAATGGTGCCTGGCCGAGGTCAAGGCGCAGCATCCGGAGGCCATCTTCCTCGCCGAGGCGTTCACGCGGCCCAAGGTGATGCAGCAGCTGGCCAAGGTCGGCTTCACGCAGTCGTACACCTATTTCACGTGGCGCACGGCGAAGTGGGAGATCATCGAGTATCTGCGAGAGCTGACCGGGACCCAGATGCGCGAGTATTTCCGCCCCAATTTCTGGCCCAATACCCCCGATATCCTGCCCGAGCATTTGCAGTGGGGCGGGCGGCCCTCGTTCCTGCAGCGCTTGATATTGGCGGCCACGCTGTCGTCGAACTACGGCATCTACGGGCCCGCCTTCGAGCTCATGGAGCATCGGGCGCGCGCCGGCACCGAGGAATACGTCGACAACGAGAAGTATCAACTGCGGCAGTGGGACCTTCAGCGCGCCGACTCGCTGGCGCCGCTGATCCGGCTCGTCAACCGCGTCCGCCGCGAGAATCCGGCGCTGCAGGACATGCAGCACCTGCACTTCCACGCCACCGACAACGATCAGATTCTCTGCTTTTCCAAGCGCGCGCAGGACGGGGCGGTGCTGGTGGTGGTCAACCTCGACGCGGCGCACGCGCACTCGGCGTGGATCGAGGTGGAGGCGGCGCCGCTCGGGGTCCACGGCGACGAGACCTTCCAGGTTCACGATCTCATCGGCGAGGCGCGCTATCGCTGGCGGCCGGGGCGGAACTTCGTGCGGCTCGATCCGCACGCCATGCCGGCGCACCTCTTCCGCGTGCGGCGCCACGCACGAAACGAGCACGACTTCGAGTATTTCGTGTAACAACGTAATGTGGACAAACGAGAAGGCGGCACGATGAGGCGGCGCAAGGAGGAGGGCCCCGACGCTCTGGCGCCGAATCCGCTCTGGTACAAGGAAGCGGTCATCTACGAGATCCACGTGCGCGCCTTCGCCGATTCGAACGACGACGGAATCGGCGACTTCAACGGCCTGGTCGACAAGCTCGACTATCTGCAGGATCTGGGCGTCACCGCGCTGTGGCTGCTGCCGTTCTATCCCTCGCCGCTGCGCGACGACGGCTACGACATCGCCGACTACATGACCATCAATCCGGCGTACGGCACGCTCAAGGACTTCTCGCGCCTGCTCAAGGAGGCGCACCGCCGGGGAATCCGCGTCATCACCGAGCTGGTGCTCAACCACACCTCGTCCGAGCACGAGTGGTTTCAGCGCTCGCGCCGCGCCCCGCCGGGCGGCAACTGGCGCGACTATTACGTTTGGAGCGATTCACCCGAGCGTTATTCGGACGCGCGAATCATCTTCAAGGACTTCGAGACCTCGAACTGGACCTGGGATCCGGTGGCCAAGTCCTATTACTGGCACCGATTCTATTCGCACCAGCCCGATCTGAACTTCGACAACCCCGAGGTGCATAAGGCGCTGCTTGAAGGTGATCGACTTCTGGCTCGAGCTGGGCGTCGACGGCATGCGGCTCGACGCAGTGCCCTACCTGTACGAGCGCGACGGCACCAACTGCGAGAACCTGCCGGAGACGCACGCCTTCCTGCAAGCAGCTGCGCGCGCCACGTCGACGCGCGCTTCCGCGATCGCATGCTGCTGGCCGAGGCGAACCAGTGGCCCGAGGACGCGGCCGCCTACTTCGGCGACGGCGACGAATGCCACATGAACTTCCACTTTCCGCTCATGCCGCGCATGTTCATGGCGGTTCACCTGGAGGATCGCTTCCCCATCGTCGACATCCTGCGCCAGACGCCGACGCATCCCGCAGAACTGCCAGTGGGCGACCTTCTTGCGCAACCACGACGAGCTGACGCTGGAGATGGTCACCGACGAGGAACGCGACTACATGTACCGCGTCTACGCCGAGGATCCGAACGCGCGCATCAACCTCGGCATCCGCCGCCGGCTGGCGCCGCTGGCCAAGGGGCGGCGCAAGATCGAGCTCATGAACGCGCATGCTGATGTCGCTGCCCGGGCACGCCGGTGCTCTACTACGGCGACGAGATCGGCATGGGCGACAACATCTACCTCGGCGACCGCGACGGCGTGCGCACGCCGATGCAATGGTCGGCCGATCGCAACGCCGGCTTCTCCCGGGCCAATCCGCAGAAGCTGTACCTGCCGGTCATCACCGATCCCGAATATCACTACGAGTCGAACAACGTGCGAGGCGCAGGAGGCGAACGCCTCGTCGCTCTTGTGGTGGATGAAGCGGCTCATCGCCCTGCGCAAGGAATACGAGGTCTTCGGAACCGGCAATATCGAGTTCCTCTATCCCGACAACAACAAGATCCTGGCCTTCACGCGCAGCGACGGCCGGCGGCGCGTGCTGGTGGTCATCAACCTGTCGCGCTTCGCGCAGTGCGCTGAGATCGATCTGTCGCGATACGCGGGCCAGTCCCCGGTCGAGATGTTCGGGCGCACGCCCTTTCCCGCGATCGTCGACAAGCCCTATTTCCTCTCGCTCGGACCCCACAGCTTCTACTGGTTCACGCTGGAGATGCAGGCCGAGCGCCGTCTCGACGTGCGCCGCGAGCCGCCGGGTCTGGAGACCGACGGGCCCTGGACGCGCATCTTCACCGAGCGCGGCCGCACGCTCATGGCCAACGGCCTGCTCGACTATGCGGTCGGGCGCCGCTGGTTTCGCGGCAAGGCGCGACCGCGCAAGGGCGGCCGCATCGCCGACGTGGTGCCGCTCGGCCGGTCCCAAGGGGCTCAGCCAGCTCGTGCTCCTCGAGGTCGACTACGTCGAGGGCGACTCCGAGCTCTACGTGGTGCCGCTGTCGTTCATCAGCGGCGACGAAGCGGAGCGGGTCGAGCACGAGGCGCCGGGCGCGGTCGTCGCCCGGCTGCGCGTGCGCGCCGAGGGGGGCGTCCTGGACGGCCTGCTCGTCGACGGTATCGCGCACGACACGCCGTCGCGCCTGATCGAGTCCATCCAGAAGCGCACCACGCTCATGGGCGAGAAGGGCCAGCTGGCGGCCATGACGCTGCGCGCGTTCAAGGAGGTCGCCGGCAAGGATCCGCTGGTGCCGCGCCCGAGCCAGTTCGAGCAGACCAACTCCTCGGTGCTCCTGGGCGACAAGATGCTCCTCAAGATCTACCGCCAGATCGAGTCGGGGCCCAATCCCGAGCTCGAGCTGGGCCGCTTCTTCACCGACCGCGGCGCCACGAACCTGCCGCGCATGCTCGCCGCCATCGAGTATCGCCGCCCCAACGACACCGAGTCGGCGACGCTGGCCACGGTGCAGGAGCTGGTGCGCAACGAGGGCGTGGCCTGGTCGTCGGCGATGTCGTCGATCGATCGCTTCTTCGAGCGGGTCCTGCAAGAGCGCACGACGCTGCCGGCGCTGCCGCCCTTGCCGGTGGGGACGCTCTTGCAGCAGGCGGCGCAGGAGCCGCCGGCGCCGCTGCCCGAGCTGCTCGGCGGCTTCATCGGCCGCGCGCGCCTGTTGGCCAAGCGCACCGCCGACATGCACCTCTTGCTGGCGTCGGAGCCCGCCGATCCGGCGTTCTCGCCCCAGCCGTTCAGCAGCTTCTATCAGCAGTCGCTGTACCAGGGGGCGCACAAGATGTGGGTGCGCACCGTCGAGATCCTGCGCAAGAAGCTGTCGTCGTTCGCCGAGCCGCTGCAGAGCACGGTCCGCGCCATCGTCGACGACGAGACGCGCATCGATGCGCGTCTGCGCGACATCACCGCGCGCAAGCTCGAGCTCGATCGCATCCGCGTGCACGGCGACCTGCACCTCGGGCAGGTGCTCGACACCGGCAACGACTTCGTCATCATCGACTTCGAGGGCGAGCCCGGACGCAAGCTCTACGAGCGCCGCTACAAGCGCTGCCCGCTGCGTCGACGTGGCCGGCATGATGCGCTCGTTCCACTACGCCTCCGAGTCGGCGCTGCGCTCCGGACGCCTGCGCACCGAGGACGCGCAGGCGCTCCTGCCCTGGGCGCTGGCGTGGACCGCGTGGGTGCGCGCCGCCTTCGTCGGCGAGTACCTGAAGGTCATCGGCAACGCGCGCTTCGTGCCCGCCGACGATCGCGAGAAGGAGCGGATGCTCGCCTTCTATCAGCTCGAGAAATGTATCTACGAGACCCGATACGAGCTGAATAATCGGCCCGATTGGGTCGAAATCCCCCTCATGGGCCTGCGCCAGGCGATGGCGGAGGAGGCGCCGTGACACCTCCGGTGATGAAGGGACCAGCGGCACCGTCGCTGCTCGGCCCTACCGATCTGCACCTGTTCAACGAAGGCACGCACGCGCGCCTCTACGAGAAGCTGGGCTCGCGCATCATCGAGTTCAACGGCCAGTCGGGCGCCTACTTCGCCGTCTGGGCGCCGAACGCCGAGCGCGTGGCGGTCATCGGCGACTTCAACGGCTGGGACGACTCGCGTGCTCCGTTGCGCGCGCACGGCCAATCGGGGATCTGGGAGGGCTTCATCCCCGGGGTCGGCGAAGGCGACATCTACAAGTATCGCATCTGGTCCCGCTTCAACGGCTACCGCGTCGACAAGGCCGATCCCTACGCCGTGCACCAGGAGACGCCGCCCAAGACCGGCTCCAAGGTGTGGAGCCTCGACGGCTACGCCTGGTCCGACGGCGCAGTGGATGAAGGAGCGCCACCGCCACAACGCGCTCGGCGCGCCGATGTCGATCTACGAGCTGCACCTCGGCTCCTGGATGCGCGTGCCCGAGGACCACAACCGCTCGCTGTCGCTATCGCGAGCTGGCGCCACGCCTGTGCGACCACGTCAAGACAGCTCGGCTTCACCCACGTCGAGCTCATGCCGATCATGGAGCATCCGTTCTTCGGCTCGTGGGGCTATCAGGTCACCGGATACTTCGCGCCCACGTCGCGCTACGGCACGCCGCAGGACTTCATGTACCTGGTCGATACCCTGCACCAGGCGGGGCATCGGCGTGATGCTCGACTGGGTGCCGGCGCACTTCCCGTCGGACGAGCACGGCCTGGCCTACTTCGACGGCACGCACCTGTACGAGCACGCCGACCGGCGCCAGGGCTTCCACCCCGACTGGAAGTCGGACATCTTCAACTACGGACGCCACGAGGTGCGCAGCTTCCTCCTCTCGAGCGCCGTCTACTGGCTCGACAAGTTCCACATCGACGGGCTGCGCGTCGACGGCGTGGCCTCGATGCTCTATCTCGACTACGGCCGCAAGGAGGGCGAGTGGATCCCCAACGAATATGGCGGCCACGAGAACCTGCGACGCCATGTCGTTCCTGCGCCAGTTCAACGAGACCGTCTATCGCGAGTACCCGGCGACACGCAGACCATCGCCGAGGAGTCGACGGCGTGGCCGATGGTGTCGCGCCCGACGTACATGGGCGGGCTCGGCTTCGGCATGAAGTGGGACATGGGCTGGATGCACGACACGCTCGCGCTATTTCGCGCGCGATCCGGTGCACCGCCGCTTCCACCACAACCAGCTCACCTTCCGCGGGCTCTACGCGTTCCACGAGAACTTCGTGCTGCCGCTGTCGCACGACGAGGTCGTGCACGGCAAGGGCTCGCTGCTCGGCAAGATGGCCGGGCGATCGCTGGCAGAGCTTCGCCAACCTGCGTCTGCTCTACGCGTACATGTTCGCGCAGCCGGGCAAGAAGCTCCTGTTCATGGGCGGCGAGTTCGGCCAGTGGCGCGAGTGGAACCACGACACCAGCCTCGACTGGCACCTGTTCGCCGACGGCTCCCAGCACGCGCGCATGGCGATGTGCGTCGGCGAGCTCAACCACCTCTACCAGCGCGAGCGCGCGCTGCACGAGCTCGACAGCGACGGGCGCGGCTTCGAATGGGTCGAGGCCAACGACGCCGAATATTCGGCCCTGGTGTTCCTGCGCAAGGCCGCGGACGACGCCGATCGCGTGCTCATCGTCTGCAACTTCACGCCCATGCCGCGCTACAACTATCGCGTCGGCGTCGACGGGCCGGCCGGCGGCGCCTGGCGCGAGATCTACAACAGCGACGCGACGGTGTTCGGCGGCAGCGGCCACGGCAACGGCGGGCGCGTGCCGGTGACTCCGGTGCCCTGGCACGGCCGCAGCGCCTCGTTGAACCTGACGCTGCCGCCGCTGGGCGCCCTGTTCCTCAAGCCCGCCTGATCCGCATCTCAGTCGACCGGCGCGCCGGCGGCGATCCAGTCCTGCACCAGCCGCAGCTCGTCGTCCGACAGCGGCGGCAGGGCCGGCTGGGCCTCGTCGAGCGGGATGGGCATGCGCCGCCCGTCGACGCGCATGCTCGGGTAGGGGGGATCGATCGAGTCGGCCTGCGGGCTGCCGCCGATGAGCTTGCGCAAGAGCACGCTGCGCGCCGGATCGCCTGGCGCGACGCGCAACAGCGGCACCTGCGTCCCGCGCAGCCCGACCGACTGCACGCCGATGACGCCGAACACCGGATCGCGCGGATCGCCCGTCAGGTCGAGCAGGCGCGTCGGCGTGCGGGCAAGGCCCGAGGCCCCCACCGGCGAGTGGCAGAACGGCGCGCAGGTCCCGAGCACGGCGCGCACGCCGCCGCCGGTGACCGGGTCGCCGTTCCAGGTCGGCTGCGGCGGCGCGGGGAAGGGCGCCCCGTCGTCGCTGCCGACGCGCACCGAGGCGACCACGTCGGCGCCCTGAACGCGGTCGTCGAGTGTCACCAGGCCCGTGACCACCAGGTCGTACTGCACGCCGGGCGCCATCAGCGAGCGCGGCGTCACCACCACCGCGCGCCCCACGAGGTCGACGCGGATGTCGATGTCGTAGTTGGCGCGGCCCGAGCGCAGGGTCACCGGGCCGAAGCCGACCGAGTCGGGGTCCGGATAGCCGTCGAGCTGCACGACGAAGCGGGCATTGCGCGGCACGGTGCCGTCGTCACGCGCCGGCGGATCGGTGACGACCGCGACCGCAAGCGGGCCCGTCGTCGTTTGCGCATAGGGCTCGACGTTGGAGGCGGAGGTGCAGGCGGAGGCGAGGAGCAGCCCGGCAGCGATGGCGGCTGGGCTGCAGCGCGGCATCCTACGACTCGGCGTAGGTGCGGATCTGCTCGCGCAAGGTCTCGTCGTTGATGCCCGTCTTGAGGTAGTCCTGCAGGCAGTCGGCCAGCGTGATCATCATGTCCGACACGCCGCGGTCCTCGACGAGCTTGGCGAGCAGCGCGCGACCTTCGCGGCTGTCGTCGTCGCGCAGGAAATCGCGAACCATGTCGAGCGTCAGATCGCCCTGGAAGTCCAGAATCAAGTTTTCGAGGAGGTACTGGATGAGCTGTTTCACGGGACGAGTCCTCCCTCGTGATGCGCTGTGGGTTTCGAACCGTTGCTAATATAATATTTTCCGAGGCACGGCAAGCTTGTCGTCGAAACTTTTGATCGTGAGCTTCAGCGTGTGTCCGGCACCGGACCGGCACGGCGTGCAGCTCTTGAACGTCCTGAAGGCGCTGGCGCCGCGCTACACCGTCGACGTTTTGACCATTCGCGCCGGCACGATGCCCTTCCAGGAGCGCTTCATGAAGACGCGGATGTTGCGCGTCCCCGTCGTCGGCGCCCTGCCGGAGAAGGTCGAGGCCTTCCGGCGCGCCATCCGCCGTCAGCTCGAGGGCGAGGAGTACGACGTGGTGCACCTGCGGTCCGCCTGGGGCGGGCGCGCGGCCCTGGAAGGCACCTCCGGGCGGCTGGTGTACGAGATCGCCCGCTCGCCCGAAGGCGAGCCGCGGGCTGCCGACGCCGCGCTCTCCCTGGCCCTCGCCGCCGAGGAGCAGCTGTGCCTCGAGCGCGCCGATCTGATCCTGGCGCCGACCGAGACGGCGCGCGACGTGCTGACCACCCGCGGCCTCGGCGCGCGCGTCGAGGTGGTGCCGCCCGGCGTCGACATCGATCAGTTCGACTGGGAGCCGACGGCCACGCTCGATCGCCACTCGCGCGTGCTCTACGCCGGGCGCATCGGCGGCGGTCGCGGCCTGCGCACGCTCTTGCGCGCCCTGCAGATCGTGCGCCGGCGGCGGCCGGTCAAGCTGGTGCTCGCCGGGGCCGTCGACGACGGCTTCGCGCCGCTGCTCGACGCGGCGATCGCCGACGCCGAGCTCGTCGACGACGTCGAGCGCCTGGGCGCCATCGAGCACGACGACATCCCCCGCGTGATCGCCCAGTCGACCGTGTGCGTGGCACCGGCGGCGCCGGACTCCGAGCGGCCGCTGGCCAGCTTCCCCACCAAGCTGCTCGAGTACATGGCCTGCCGCCGCGCGGTGGTGGCGCCGCGCCGCCCGGCGGTGCAGGAGGTCATCACCGACGGACAGGACGGCCTGCTCTTCGCGCCCGGCGACGAGATGGATCTGGCGCGCAACCTCGGCCGGCTGCTCGACGACGCCCCCTTGCGCGAGCGCCTTGCCGAGGCCGGCTACGATCGGGTGCGCGCGCGCCATCCCGCCTCCGCGGCGCGCCGCCGCCTGCTCGAGGCCTACGCGCGCCTCCTGCCGCCCTCGCAGTGGGCGCCGCCGGCGCCGGCGGTGTCGCCGATCGACGCCCTGCCGTCGCGCCCGGACACCACGACCTCGCGCCGGCCGCTGCCCCCCACCGTGCTGCTCGACGGGCGCGCCGCCGGGGAGAAGTCGGGCGAGATCCACATCACCGGCGCGCAGCCGGAGCGGCCCGTCGTCGCCGGCGAGATCGTGATCGAGATCGAGGCGCCGATTCCCGGCGAGGACCTCTTGCGCGACGCGCTGGAGGAGGCCTTCCGCGACGACGATCACGACACCGGCAGGTTCGTCGCCGTCGCCACCCCCCTTGGTTTCGACGACGACGCCTTCGGCGACGAGAAAACCAAGCAGCGACCTTTGCGTCCGAAGAAACCTTCAGGCTAAGATGCATCCCGGAAGGGGGTGATTCCGACCGTCCCGTTCGACCTCATCTTCAGCGTCTTCGTCGGACTGGTCTTCGCGGCCTGCGCGCGCGTGCAATTCGCCAACGGCGGCTCGCCGTGGGGGCGTGAGCTCGTGGCCGTGCTCTCGTTCGAGGCCATCATCGTCTGGCCGGTGGCGCTCTATTTCTATCTCGTGCACCCGGCGTGGAGCTGGATGTACCTGATCGATCCGGCGCGCCTGCCGTGGGGCGTGAGCGTGCTGGTGCTGCTCGCCTACGTGGCGACGCTGCTCGGCGGCTACCTCGCCGGCTGGGCGCTGGTGCGCGTGCGCAAGGAGAAGGCGCTGTTCGTGGCCCTGGCGGTCATCGGCGTCGGGCTCATCGTCTTCCTCATCGTCGGCCGGGGGCGCATCTCGCACGCCGGCACCTACGACGAGTTCCACGCCGGCCACGCGCTCAACCTCGGCGAGGGCAAGCTCGGCTGGGCGCTGGCGGCGACGGCCACGGGCGTGGCCATCGCCATCGTGCTGGTCGGATTCACCTTGTGGGAGCAGGGCAAACGTTCGCGCTCGTAGCGAGGTCGTGATAGCGTGTCGACGATGCGCAGTCTTGCGCTCCTGATGCTCGTCGCCGGGTGCGGGCCGATCGAGTACATCTCGACGGTCACGTTCGAGGCCTCGAAGGCGGTCCAGGAGGCCAAGGCTTCGCGTGCGCCCGAGCTGGCGCCCTACGAATACACCTCTGCCGTCGAGTACTTGCACAAGGCGCGCGAGGTCGGCGGCTATGCGCGCTACCACGAGGCGATCGAGTTCGGCAAGAAGGCGCGCGACTTCGGCCACGAGGCGGTCAAGCTGGCCCGCGAGCGCGGCGAGAAGGCGGAATGAAGCGCGCCGCGCCGCTGTGCGGCCTGCTCTTTTTAGCCGCCGGCTGCCCGGGCAACGATCTGCGCGGTCGCACCAACGGCATCCGCGACGTCATTCGCCAGGCGCGCGACAACGGCGCCTACAAGTGCGCCCCGCGCGAGCTGGCCATGGCCGAGTCGCACCTCGAGTTCGCCAACACCGAGCTCGACGACGGCAAGTACTTCCCGGCCAAGCGCGAGGTCGCCGTCAGCGAGGAGAACGCCCACCGCGCGCTCGAGCTCTCGCCCAGGGCGCGCTGCAATCCGCCGCCGCCGCCGCCCAAGCCGCTCGACACCGACGGCGACGGCATCCCCGACAAGCTCGACAAGTGCCCCACCGAGCCCGAGGACAAGGACGGCTTCGAGGACGACGACGGCTGCCCCGATCCCGACAACGACAAGGACGGCATCCTCGACAAGGCCGACAAGTGCCCCAACGAGCCCGAGGACAAGGACGGCTTCGAGGACGAGGACGGCTGCCCCGATCCCGACAACGACAAGGACGGCATCCCCGACGCCGACGACAAGTGCCCGAACGAGCCGGACCCAAGGAAAACGGCGGCTGCCCCGACAAAGATCGTGATGGCGACGGCGTCGTCGACCGCCTCGACAAGTGCCCCGATCAGCCGGGACCGGCCGACAACGACGGCTGCCCGAAGCCGAAGTTCATCGTCGTCACCAAGGAGAAGATCGAGCTCAAGCAGAAGGTCCACTTCGAGACCAACAAGAGCACGATCTACCCCGATTCGTTCCCCATGCTCACCGAGGTGGCCGAGGTGCTAAAGTCCCGGCCCGAGATCAAGGTGCGCATCGAAGGCCACACCGATTCGCGTGGCTCGCTCAAGCACAACATGAAGCTGTCCCAGGATCGCGCGGAGTCGGTCAAGGCGTTCCTGGTCGCGCACGGCGTCGAGCCCGAGCGCATGGATGCGCGCGGCTTCGGGCCCACGCAGCCGATCGACGACAACCGCACCTCCAAGGGGCGCGAGAACAATCGGCGCGTCGAGTTCATCATCACCTCGCAATAGGCTAATGTGCGCGTTGAGCGAGCAGGAGACAGCATCGGGATGCGTTTTCCGTCAGTCATAGGCGCGCTGGGGTTCGCCGTTGCGGTGTTGGTCGCGTCGCCGGCGCACGCCGAGGACGTCGACAAGCAAGTACAGAAGATGAACAAGCGCGCGATGGATGACTACGACTCGCTCGAGTTCGAGTCGTCGCGCCGCACGCTGCAGGACGCGGTGCAGATGCTGCGCGCCAACGGGCTCGACGAGACGCCGCTGGCGGCCAAGACCTACGCCAACCTCGGCATCGTCTACATCAACGGCTTCAAGGATCGCAATCGTGGGCAGCAGCAGTTCGTCAACGCGCTCAAGATCAACCCGCAGTACCAGCTCGATCCGGCCGTCGACACGCCCGAGCTCGCCGAAGCGTTTTCGGCGGCGCAGAAGCAGGTGGCCAGGATGGGAGGCGGCAAGCCGAAGCCGGCCAAGCCGCCGGAGAAGCCGCCGGCGACCCCGCCCGTCGAGACTCCACCGGCGACCCCGCCCGTCGAGACTCCGCCGCCGACGCCGGGCGAGGAGGTGCACGGCCTCGAGCACACGCCCGTCGACGAGGTGCGGCCGAACGCGCCCATTCCGGTGCGCGCCAAGCTCGGCCAGGACGTGGGCGCGACGCGCCTGTTCATCTTCTTCCGCGGCTCGGGGCAGGAGGACTTCCTGTCGGTGCCGATGAAGAACACCAGCGGCTCCGAATGGGTCGGCGTCATCCCGCCCGACGCGGTCACCGGCAAGTCGCTGCAGTACTACCTCGAGGCGCGCGACGCCCGCGGCCGCGCGGTGGCGAACGCCGGCTCGGGGCCGAGCCCCTACGTCATCGTCGTCTCCGAGACCGCGCCGCCGCCGACCAACGTGCCCGAGGTCGACGTCGAGGATCCGCTCATGAAGGAGCGGCTGGCCCAGAAGCGCAAGGAGGAGGAGGCGCACCGCTCGACGCGCGACCACCTGTTCATCTTCGTGATGCCGGGATTCGGCTTCGGCGTCGAGCCGGCAGGCAACCACACCGAAGTGGCGTGGCAGTTCCAGACGCAGGGCGCCAACGCCATGAAGTTCATCCCGCAGCCGGTGGGCGCCACCGGCATCGCCGTGGCGCCGTTCCACCTCGCCGTCGAGATCGGCTACCTCATCACGCCCAAGGTGTCGCTGTCGCTGTTCGGGCGCTTCCAGCTGGTCACCGGTGCCAACGCGGAGACGGTGCGCACCGGCAGCGAGCAGGGCGCCACCACCAAGGCGTTCGGCGCCGTCGCGGTGCTGGCGCGCCTGCGCTACCGCTTCCTCGAGGGGCGCTTCCACCCGTACATCCACCTCGACATCGGCGGCGGCGAGATCCGCCACGTGCTCGACATCTCTTCAGCGGAGTCGGACCAGCATCCGCTCGTCGACAAGTTCACCGCCGACACCTACAACGCCAACCCCGACAACACGCAGCTGCCGATGTATCAGCAGGAGGTCTGCTCCAACCACAAGAGCTGCTCGGACACCATCTCGCTCGGCTACTTCCTGCTCGGCGGCGGGGGCGGCATCTGGTACGACTTCGCGTCGCACTTCGCCTTCATCCTCGACGTCAACCTGCTCGGCGCGGTCGGCACCAGCAATCGCCAGTCGGGGTTCAACATCGACGTGCAGGCCGGGCTCGGCGTCCACTTCCTGTAGCCGGTCAGCAGCTCGGCTTGGTGCAGCCCGCCGGCGCGTTGCCTTCCGAGGAGTAGGTGACGGCGAGGGTGTAGTCCACGCAGGCGTTGGCCCCGTTGACGCCGTAGACCTGGAAGTAGAAGTCGCGGTCGTCGGTGCCGCCGCAGGTGCCGCACCAGGTGACGCAGATGCCGGTGCCGAGGTCGTTCTTCCAGGTGTTGTCGCAGCCGCTGACGTTGTAGTTGAGGTTCAGGTTGACGCCGGGCGGCGGCGTGAGCTGGATGAGCGCCGTATACGACTGCGACGTGCCGGGGAAGCAGGTGTGCGACCCCTCGCTCAGGTGGATGTGGAAGGTGTCGGTGTCGCCCGACGGCAAGATGCGGTTCGACCCGAGTGTCGTGGTGCTGCCCTCGTTGGTGGTGCTGCTCTGGCCGCTGCAGGCGTTGTCGTTCTCGCCCGGGTCGGCGGTGCCGTTGGTCTCGCAGCCATTGTCGGCCCCGGGCGCCGCCGGGTCCGAGCAGTCGCTGTACGGCGCGGCGCAGGTCGGCTTGCACAGCCCGTTGGCGCAGGCCGTCGCGGTGGTGCCCGCCGTCGAGCAGCCGCGGCCGCAGGCGCCGCAGTTGGCGGGGTCGCCGTTGAGGTTCGTGGTGCAGCCGCCGGTCTTGTCGGTGGCGCAGGCGCCGTACGGCGCGGTGCAGGTGGGGCTGCAGAACCAGCCCGAGCCCTGGGTCGTGCAGGTGGTGGTGCCGTGCGGGTTCGAGCAGGCGTGGCCGCAGGCGCCGCAGTTGCCGGGGCCGCTCAGGTCGACCTCGCAGCCGTCCTGGGGCACCAGGTTGCAGTCGGCGTGGGTGGCGTCGCACGTCGGCTGGCAGACATAGTTGGTCCCTTGCAGGACGCAGGCGTTGGTGCCGCCGACCTGCTGGCAGACCTGGCCGCAGCCGCCGCAGTTGCTCGGCGTGTTGAGCGGCGTCTCGCAACCGTCGGCGGGATCGTGGTTGCAGTCGGCGAACCCCATGGGACAGCCGGGGCACGCGCCGCAGTCGGCGGGGCAGGTGTCGCACGCCTCGCCGATGTCGGCGCTGCAGACGCCGTCGCCGCAGAAGAGCGCGACGGCCAGGTCGGGCTGCGGCTCGACGCCGGCGCCGGCGAGATCGTCGCCGGCGTTGCCACCGACGCCGCCGGCATCGTCGGCGACGGCAGAGGGCTTGGCACATCCCGCGGCGAGAAGGGCGCCGAGGACGCAGACTCGGCAAACAGCAACCACGAGCGGACCATACCACGCAAAAGCAAAAGACGGAATGCGGTCGTGCCGAGGCAGTAGCGCCACCCGCCGTCGGCGGGTACTGTGCTGCCGTGGCCCGCGCCCAGCGTCAGCTCACGCTCGTCGATTGTTTCGGCCTCGGTATCAACGGCATCATCGGCTCGGGGATCTTCCTGTTGCCGGCCGCGCTGCAGCGACGGGCGGGCGGGCAGTCGCCGCTGGCCTGGCTGGCGGTGGGCACCCTGTGCACGCTCATCGCCCTGTGCTTCGCCGAGGCGGCGTCGCGCACCGATCGCTCGGGCGGGCCCTATCGCTACGCCGTGGAGGCGTTCGGACCGCTCATCGGCTTTGCGGTGGGGTGGATCACGATGGTCTCGTCGCTGCTCGGCTACGCGGCGGTGGCGCGCGGCTTCGCCGAGCACGCCGCGTTCCTCGTCGGCGGCGGCGAGAGCCTGACGGCGCTCGTCACCTGCGTGGTGGTGCTGGTGATGCTCCTCGGGCTGGTCAACGTCATCGGCATCAAGCCCTCGGCGCGCACCGGCGACGTCATCAGCGTCGTCAAGGTGCTAGGCCTCGTCGCCTTCGTCGGCGTCGGGCTCTTCTACGTGCGCGGGGCCAACCTGCACGCGGCGCCGGCGCCGGCCCCAGGGGAGTCGCCCGGCCTGTTCGGCGCCGCCTTCGCCGGCCTGTTCGCCTGCACCGGCTTCGAGTACGTGCCGGTGCCCGCCGGCGAGACGGTCGATCCCAGGCGCGCCATCGGCCTCGCCATGTCGGTCTCGGTGATCGGCGCCACGCTGCTCTACGCGCTGGTGCAGATCGTCGCCATGGGCACCCTGCCGTCGCTCGGCACCTCGACGCGCCCGCTGGTCGACGCCGCGCGCGCGTTCGCCGGCCGCGGTGGCGCCGACGCCATCGCCGTGGTCGCCTCGCTCTCGGCGCTCGGCTTCTGCGCCTCGTCGGCGATGGTGGTGCCGCGCTACGTCGAGACCTTCGCGCAGGACGCGTTCCTGCCGCGCGCGCTCGAGCGCCGCTCGGCGCGCTTCGGCACGCCGGTCCTCGCCATCTTCAGCGTCTCGGTCATCACCGCCGTCCTCGGCGCTACGCTCGACTTCGACAAGCTCGCCGACGTCAGCAATGTCGCCGTCGTCGCGCAGTACGTCTCGACCTGCATCGCCATCCTGGTGTGGCGGCGGCGCGATCCCGGGGGCGCCAGCTTCCGCCTGCCACTCGGTCCGACGATCCCGCTCGTCGCCATCGCCGGCTCGGTGCTGTTCCTGTTCAACGTCTCACGGGCCGAGCTCCTCTTCGGGGCCGGGCTCCTCGGCGCCGGCGTCGCGTTCGGCGCCGCGACGCGGTTTTTCCGCCGCGGGCGCGCCGCCTCGTCGTAGACTCGGCCCAATGTCGCCCGCCTCCGTCGGCGCCACGCTCTACGCGATCTACAAGACGGCGGCGATCACCGTGCCGACGTTCGCCGACGCGATGCTCGGACGGCTCACGCGCGAGCGCGCCGATCGCCGCCTCGCCGACTGGTCGCGCGGCATCGTGCGCCACGCCGACGTCGACCTCACGGTCGAGGGGCTGCACCACGTGCCGCGCGACCGCGCCTGCGTCTACATGTCGAATCACCAGAGCAACCTCGACATCCCCATCCTCTACAGCGTCTTCCCTGGCACCTTGCGCATGGTGGCCAAGGCCGAGCTGTTCAAGGTGCCCCTGTGGGGTCGGGCGATGCGCGAGGCCGGCTTCGTGCGCGTGACGCGCTCGGGCGACCGCGCCGAGGCGATGGCCGCGATGCGCGAGTGCGCCCAGGCGATCACGCAGGGCGTCAACGTGTGGATCGCGCCCGAAGGCACCCGCTCGCTCGACGGCAAGGTCGCGAAGTTCAAGAAGGGGGGCTTCATCCTGGCGCGCGACGCCGGCGCCGACATCGTGCCCGTCGCCATCGACGGCAGCCGCGACCTCCTACCCAAGAACACCAGGGTCATCCAGCGCGGCGCGCGCGTACGGGTGTCGTTCGGGGCGCCGGTCGCGGTCGGCGCGCGCGAGCTGAACGCGGTCATGGCCGAGGTGCGGCAGTTCATCGTCGCCCACGTGACCCAGCCCGAAGACTGATCTATAATCTATCGTGGTGGATACCGATTCGCTGGCGGAGCTGGCTCAATCGTCGACCCGGGACGAGTTCGTAGCCAAGCAGCCGCATCTTTTTCTCGTCCTCGAGCAGGCGCTCTACGAGCCGGATCAGGTCGGCTTCTCCACGCAGGTCGTCGATCCGGTCACGTTCCGCCGGACCGCCACGCGCCTGGCGCAGAACCTCGAGGTGCTGCCGGTCGTCAAGGCGGCGGGCAACCCCTATCCCGACCGCGTCTCCGTCGGACGCGCGCGTAACTGCGACCTCGTCATGCGCGACCCGTCGGTGTCCAAGCTGCACGCGCACTTCCGCGTCGGCGGCGTGAAGACCGAGCTGGTCGACATCGACTCGCAGAACGGCACCCGGGTCAACGGCCGGGCGCTGGCGCCGCACCAGCCGATGCCGGTGGCCAACGGCGACACCATCCTCTTCGGCAGTGTCGCCGCCAAGCTCCTCGACGCCGCCGCCCTGTACGACCTGTTGCGCTGACCCGGCGCTAGCCGGCGCGGGGGAGGCGGATGGTGACGGCGGTGCCGCCCTCGGGCGGGCATTCGAGCTCGACGGCCCCCTTGTGCTCCTCGACGATGCGATGGACCGTGGCCAGGCCGAGCCCGGTGCCGCCTCTCCTTGGTCGAGAAGAAGGGCTCGAACAGGCGCGCGCGATGCTCGGGGGCGATGCCGGGCCCGCGGTCGCACACCGTCAGCGATGCGAATTCGTGCGTCGGCGCGCACCTGGACGACGATCGGCTGCTTTGGCGCGGCCTCGGCCGCGTTGCGCAAGAGGTTCCACACCACCTGCCGAAGCTGCGCAGGATCGGCGTCGACCATCACCGCCCCGTCGCTGACGAGCTCGACCGGCGCGTCGCCCAGACGCTTGTCGTTCTCGAACACCTTGAGCATCTCCGCCGTGCGTGGCGGCGACATCCAGCCGCTGGGTCTCGAGCGAGCGCGGCCGCGCGAACTCGAGCAGCTCGGTGATGAGCCCATTGAGGCGTTCGACCTCGCGGATGCACGATGCTCATGAGCTCCTTGTTCTCGCGCGGCCGTCGCCGCTCGCATCGTCTGCGACAAGAGCTCGATCGAGCCCGAGATGGCGGCCAGCGGATTGCGAATCTCGTGGGCGATGCCCGCCGCCAGCCGCCCGACGGCGGCGAGCCGCTCGGTGCGCTGCATCGCCGCCTCCATGCGCCGCAGCTCGGTCAGATCCTGAAAGTTGACGATGCGTCCGACCGTACGCCCGGTGGAGTCGACCAGCGGCGACAGCGACACGCCGAGCGTGCGCGCCTGTCGCCCGTCGCCGATCAGCTGCGGTGACCTCGCCGCGCCGTAGCGCTGCGTCGCCGATCGTCGCCTGCAGCGCCGCCAGCCCCGGCATGATCTCGATCGAGCGGGCGCCCGATCGTGGCGGCGGCGCTGCGCCCGATGATCTCGGCGGCGGCGTTGTTGAACGTCAAGACGCGGCCGTCGCGCCCGACGGTCACCAGGCCCGAGGTCAGCCCGCGGATGACGTCCTGGTGCAGCGTCGCCAGATCGCGCAGCTTCAGCCCCTGCGACGCGATGTGCTCGCCGGCGCGCCGGAGCTCGCTCGCCAGGCGGGTGGCCAGGGCGCCCGTCGCCGCGAAGGCGACCGTGTTCACCGCCAGCGAGCGGATGAGCGTGCGCAGCGGTACGCCCGACGCGCCCGCGCTGGCGGCGACGTAGAGCAGCACCGCCGCGCCTGACGCCACCAGCGCCCCGCGTCCGAGGACGAACGCCGCGCCGACCACCACGAGGATGTACATGAAGGCGAACGCCGACTCCGCGCCGCCCGTCAGGTGCACCAGCATCGTGGTCAACAGCAGGTCCGAGCCGACCTGCACCATCGCCAGCCGCCCGACCTGCTGGACGCGCTGCAAGCATCAGCGCGAAGACGATGGTGAGCCCGTAGGTGGCGACGATCAGCCCGAACAGCGTGCCCACTACCGGCGAGGTCTGCTCGCCGACTGCGGCGCCGACCTCCGCCACCAGCGCCGACGCCAACAGCAGCGTCACCAGGCCGACGCGAAACAGCATGACGTAGGTCAGCTGCTTGCGCCCGGCGTCGGCGAGCGAGATCACCCGCCGGTCTTGATCTTGCCGGCGATCTCGAAGATCGGCAGGTACATCGCGATGAGCAGGCCGCCGACGATGCCGCCGAGGAACACCATCATCAGCGGCTCGATCAGCGTGGTCAGCGCGCCGACGGCGACGTCGACCTCGTCCTCGTAGAAGTCGGCGATCTTCTGCAGCATCGCGTCGAGCGCGCCGGTCTGCTCGCCGACGCCGATCATCTGCACGACCATCGGCGGGAAGACCTTGGTCTCCATCAGCGGCTCGGCCATGTTCTTGCCCTCGGAGATCTTGAGCGCGCGCGTACATGATGCGCGTCCTCGATGACCACGTTGCCGGCGGTCTTGGCGACGATCTCGAGCGCGTCGAGGATGGGCACGCCCGACGAGAGCAGCGTGCCGAGCGTGCGCGTGAAGCGCGCGACCGCGATCTTGCGGAGCACGTTGCCGATGATCGGCGCCTTCAGGATGAACGTGTCGAAGCCGGCGCGGCCCTTCTTGGTGCGCAGCAGCGCCGGAAAGCCGACGATGATGCCGACGATCGCCGACGATGATGAGGACGATGTGGTCGGCGAAGGCGTTCGAGAGGTCGATGACGATCTGGGTCGGCGCGGGCAGCGCGCCGCCGCCGAAGTCCTTGAACATCTTCTCGAAGACCGGGATGACGTTCACAGAGCAGCACGACGACGACGATCACCGCGACGACCGAGATCGACGATGCGGGTAGACCATCGCGCCCTTGACCTGCGCTTGCAGCTTCATCGCCTTCTCGATGTAGACCGCGAGGCGGTGCAGGATCGTGTCGAGGATGCCGCCGACCTCGCCGGCCGCGACGAGGTTGGCGTAGAGGTCGTCGAAGACCTTCGGGTGCTTGCGCAGCGCGTCGGAGAAGGTCGAGCCCTGCTCGACCTGCGCCTTGACGTCGCGCGAGCACCTTCTGAAGGTTCTTGTTCGGCGGCTGCGTCGACAGGATGTCGAGGCACTGCACGAGCGGCAGACCGGCGTCGATCATCGTGGCGAACTGGCGCGTGAAGATGACGAGGTCCTTCTCGGGAACGCCCTGGCCCCAGCCGAAGGGCAGCTTGATCTCGATGTCCTTGGCCTTCTTCTTGACCTTGGACATCGGTGATGCCCTGCGAGCGCAGCCGGTTGGCGACCGCCGGCTCGCGCCTCGGCCTCCATCGTCGCCCTTGCGCGACCTCGCCGGCGCGCGTGCGACCTTCCCATGCGAACTGCTGGCATCGTTCGCCATCCTCACCGCCTGCCGCTCGCCCGCGGCCGGCCGTCGGCCGGCGCGCCGCCCGCTGGCGATCATGTTGCTGCAGCTCCTCGGGGTCGGAGCTGTGGCCGATGCGCCTCCTCCAGCGTGATCAGCTGCTTCATGACGAGCGAGTGCAGAGCACTGGTTCATGGTCTGCATGCCGAACTTCGCCTGGCCGACCTGCATCTGCGAGTAGATCTGGTGGATCTTGTCCTCGCGGATGAGGTTCCGGATGGCGGCGTTCGGGATCATGACCTCGAGCGCCAGCACGCGGCCCGGCGCCGTCGGCGCGCGGCAGCAGCGGCTGGCGACAGCACGCCCTCGAGCACGAACGAGAGCTGCGCGCGGATCTGCGGCTGCTGGTGCGGCGGGAAGACGTCGATGATGCGGTTGATGGTCTGACACGCCGCAGTTGGTGTGCAGCGTGCGCGAAGCACGAGGTGGCCGGTCTCGGCGATGGTCAGCGCCGCCTCGATCGTCTCGAGGTCGCGCATCTCGCCGATGAGCACGACGTCCGGGTCCTGGCGCAGGACGTACTTGAGCGCCGTCTTGAACGCTCTCGGTGTCGGCGCCGACCTCGCGCTGGTTCACGATGCAGATCTTGTGCGGGTGCAGGTACTCGATCGGATCCTCGATCGTGATGATGTGCTCGTGCCGCTCGGTGTTGATCTTGTCGATGATCGCCGCGAGCGTCGTCGACTTGCCCGAGCCGGTCGGGCCGGTGACCAGCACGAGGCCGCGCGGCTTCTTGCGACAGCTCCGGCGACGACCGGCGGCAGGCCGAGCTCGTCGAAGGTGAGGATCTTGAACGGGATCGGTGCGGAACGCGCCGGCGACCGCGCCGCGCTGCATGAAGATGTTGGCGCGGAAGCGCGACGAGCCCCTTGCACGCCGAAGGAGAGGTCGAGCTCGTTGTCCTCCTCGAAGCTGCGCCTTCTGCGCGTCGGTGAGGACCGAGTAGCAGAGCTGCTTGGTGTCGACCGGCGAGAGCGGCGGCAGTCTTCAGCGGCACGAGCGTTGCCGTCGATGCGCAGCTGCGGCGGCGAGCCGGTCGTGATGTGCAGGTCGCGCGCGCCCTTCTCGATCATCGTCTTCAGCAGCTGGTGCAGGATGTGACGGCCATCAGCTCACTGCCGTCGGCTTCGCTCGTGCGCGCACTAGTCGGCCACCGTGACGCGCACGACCTCCTCCGACCGTGGTGACGCCGTCGAGCATCTTGCGCGATGCCGCTCATGCGCAGCGTGCATCATGCCGCTCGCGGATCGCCTCCGCCTTGAGCTCGGCCGTCGACGCGCCCTGGAGCACCAGCTCCTTCAGCGGCTCGGTGAAGCGCATGACCTCGTAGAGCGCGACGCGGCCCTTGTAGCCGGTGCTCGTTGCAGGTGCGGCAGCCGGCGCCCTTGATGCAGCTGCGGCGCTGCGCGATCTGCTCGGCCGTGAAGCCGAGGTCGATCGAGCGCCTTGCGTTCGAACTCGATCGGCTGCTTGCAGTCGCTGCAGATCTTGCGCGCGAGGCGCTGGGCGAGGACCAGGTTCACCGACGGCCGTGACGAGGAACGGCTCGACGCCCATGTTGAGCAGGCGCGAGATCGTCGACGGCGCGTCGTTGGTGTGCAGCGTCGAGAGCACGAGGTGGCCGGTGAGCGCGGCCTTGACCGCGATCTCCGCCGTCTCGAAGTCGCGGATCTCGCCGACCATGATGATGTCCGGGTCCTGGCGCAGGAACGAGCGCAGCGCCGCGGCGAAGTTGAGGCCGATCTCGTCGTGCATCTGCACCTGGTTGATGCCGTGCAGGTTGTACTCGACGGGATCCTCGGCGGTGCTGATGTTGCGCGTCGATCTTGTTGAGCTCGGCGAGCGCCGAGTAGAGCGTCGTGGTCTTGCCGGAGCCGGTCGGCCCGGTGACCAGCACCATGCCGTAGGGCTGGTCGATGGCCTACTTGAAGTCGGCGAGCGGCTCGTCGTCGAAGCCGAGCTTGGTCATGTCGAGCTGCAGGTTCGCCCTTGTCGAGGAGGCGCAGGACGATCTTCTCGCCGAAGAGCGTCGGCAGGACCGAGACGCGGAAGTCCATCTCCTTGTCCTTGCCCGAGCTTGAGCTTGATGCGGCCGTCCTGCGGCAGGCGGCGCTCGGCGATGTCGAGCTGCGCCATGATCTTGAGGCGGCGAGGTGATGCGCGTTCTTGCAGCTTGAGCGGCGGCGTCATCTCCTCGTAGAGCACGCCGTCGATGCGGTAGCGGACGCGGAACGCCTTCTCGTAGGGCTCGATGTGGATGTCGGACGCGCCCTTCTTGATGGCGTTGAGCAGGATCACGTTGCACGAGCTTGACGACCGGCGCGTCGCCCGACGCCTTCTCGAGGTCGACGACGTTGACGTCGTCCTCGTCGCCGCCGAGCTCGACCGCGTCCGCGTCGAAGTCGCCGATCACGTCGTCGTAGGTGACCGGCTTCTCGTAGTAGCGCTCGATCGCGTCGTCGATCGGCGACTTCGCGAGGCGACCACGACCTCGATGTTGTAGCCGGTGAGGAACTTGAGGTCGTCGATGGCGTAGATGTTCGACGGGTCGGCCATCGCGACGATGAGCGAGGAGCCGGCGCGATTGACCGGGATGAGCTGGTGGCGCTTGGCCAGCTCCGCCGGGACGAGCTTGCATGACGTCGGGTCGATCTCGAACTCGGCCAGGTTGATCGACGGGACGCCGTACTGCTTGGAGAGGAAGCTGGTGAGCTCCTGCTCGTCGAGCATGCCCAGCTTGATCAGGCTGTAGCCGAGGCGGGCACCGGTCTTCCGCTGCTCTTCCTGCGCCTTCTGCAGCTGCGAGAGCGAGATCAGATTCTCGCGGACGAGCAGCTCTCCCAATCGACTCATTCACGCTCCCTGGACGCAGATAGATACACAGATCAGAGCGTTGCCGAGGATAACAGCCATGCCTAGATCGGTCAAGGGAGCGCACCTACCGTGTTTTTAGCCAAACCGGGTAAGATGCCGGCAAATGCGTGGGGATCGCTTCGGAACACACCGGGTCATGGAGCCGGCCGGCACCCTGCCGCAGGCGGCGCGGCGGCTCAATAACGACTTCGATAGCGTCTACGACGACGAGCTGCTGCTCGAGGTCGAGCGCCTCAACATCGACAGCGCCAGCTTCGTGCAGATGGAGGGGCAGGGCGACGTCGCCGCCCAGATCCTCGAGACCGTGCGCACGCGTGGCAAGCAGCACAACCCGGTCACCGGCTCGGGCGGCATGCTGCTCGGCCGCGTGGCCCGCGTCGGCAGCGCGCTCGGCGAGCTGGGCTCGCCGCTCGGGCAGCTGCAAAAGGGCGATCGCGTGGCGACCCTGGTCTCCCTGACGCTGACGCCGCTGCGCATCGACCGCATCGTCTCGGTCGATCCCAAGCGTCATCAGATCGTGTGCGCCGGGCAGGCCGTGCTGTTCGCGTCGGGCATGGCGGCCAAGATGCCGAGCGATCTTCCCGAGTCGGTCGCGCTGGCCGCGTTCGACGTCGCCGGCGCGGCGCCGCAGGTGGCGCGGATGACCAGGCCCGGCGCGCGCGTGCTCATCCTCGGCTGCGGCGGCAAGTCGGGCCTCTTGACCAGCGCCGCGGCGCGGCGCGCCGGCGCCGGCCGCGTCATCGGCGTCGAGCGCGACGAGCCGGCGGCCGCAAAGCGCACGGCGGCTCGGCGCCGTCGACGAGATCGTCCTCGGCGACGCCAGCGACGCCGTCGGCGTGGCGACACGCGCGATGCGAGCGGGCGGCGGCGAGTTCGATCTGGCCGTCAGCTGCGTCAACGTGCCCGACGCCGAGATGGCCGCCATCCTCGCCACGCGCGACGGGGGCGTCATCTACTACTTCTCGATGTCGACGTCGTTCACCAAGGCCGCGCTCGGCGCCGAGGGCGTCTCGCGCGACGTCACCATGATCGTCGGCAACGGCTACGCGCCCGGCCACGCCGAGGCCACGCTGGCGCTCTTGCGCGCCGAGCCCGAGCTGCGCGCCATCTTCGTCGAGCGCTACAAAGCCGACTAGCTTGGCGCGCTACATCCCCATGTCGCTGGGGGGCGCGCAGCTGGTGAGCTTGGTGAACGTGCGCACGCGTACGTCGTAGCGGTTGACGTCGACGTCGTTGGCGCCGGTGACGACGACGAAGTAGGTGCCGGGGCCGGACACCGTGCCGGTCGCGCAGGCGTTGGAGGTGGCGGTGCCGTCGCTGCCGATGAGGGTGCCGCCGGCGTCGAGGATGCCGACGTCGAGGTCGCCGTAGGTGATGTCGTAGAAGACCTCGCCCATGATGGTGGCGACGCCGGCGCCGACGTCGACGCGGTAGAAGTCGACGTCGTGCCGCTGGGTGGCGGGGTTCACGCCCTTGGGGCAGATCGCCATCTTCGTCAGCTTCGCGCTCACGGTGTCCGGCGTCACCGAGACCAGCACCGGCTTGCCGTCGGGCAGCGTCGGGCCGTCGTTCGGCTCCAGGCTCTCGTCGGGACAGTCGGCGGTGGTGGCGAGCCCCGGATCGGTGTGCTGTCCGGTGTACGCGGGGCCGCTCTTGTCGATGCGCACCGGTGGCGTGCCGTCGATGCAGCGGTTGTCGACGCAGATGAAGCCGTCGGGACAGGGCGGCGAGTCGTCCGGATTACAGGCGAAGCCGCCCGAGACCACCTTGGGTTGAAAGCAGCCGCCGAGCGTCAGGAGCGAGCAGGAGACGAGCGCCAGTCGAGCCAGCGCGCCCGGCATCAGAAGGTAGCGCCGCCTGCCAGGCCCGCGACGTTCGGGCCCACCGCCGGCAACAGCCAGGCCGTCGAACGCTTGGGCGTCTCACCGCGGTGCTTGAAGATCGTCTGGTCGACGACCATCAGCGCCACGCCGCCGACCAGCGCGATGCCGCCGACGGTGGTGAGGGCGATGCCGATGGAGTTGTCGCGCTTGCCGCGCGCCTCGACCGTCTTGTCGTCGTAGGGCGACGCATTCGGATCGGTGAAGTGGTAGGGCAGCCCCGTCGCCGGGTCGCGATACTGGCTGTCGGTCGTGAGCACGTCGGAGTAGCTCTTGGCCTGGAACAGGAAGTAGCCGCCAATCGCCACGCCGGCGACGCCGAGCGCGGTCACCGCCGCGCCCGCCCAGAAGGCGGTGCCGAAGCGCGCCGTGCGCTCGCCAGCCGGCGACGACGACGCGCCGGGGTGATGCTTCTTGCTCGGCTTCTCGGCGATCTCGCCGGTGATCGGCGCCGCCTCGTCGTCGAGGTCCTCGCGCGCCGCGGCCGACTGGTCGCCGCTCGCCGCTTCGCCGCCGCTCGACGCCACCACCTGCGGGGCCGCGCTCTCGTCGATGCGCACGATGTTCGGGTCCGCTGCCGTGCCGAACGACTTGACCACGTTGCCCTTGCCGTCCTTGGCTTCGACGTAATACTGCAAGCTCTTGCCCGCCACCGCGTCGGCGGGAATGCGCCCGACCTTCTCGCCGCCATGGCGGCGCATCAGCACCTGGGTGAAGTCCGCCTGTCCGGCGCCGCGATAGTAGACGTAGACGTGGACGCCCTTGGTGACCGGCATCTGCACGCG
The DNA here is from genome assembly GCA_963816965.1 of uncultured delta proteobacterium. GTDB lineage: Bacteria > Myxococcota_A > Polyangia > Palsa-1104 > Palsa-1104 > JAQBQH01. The sequence continues at coordinate 90,730 of CAWFMP010000003.1, read as the reverse complement.
CACGTCGAGCGGCTGTTCCGGCGGCGTGGCGTCGATCGTCGTGTGCTTCCACTCCGTGGCGGCAGGCGGCGCCGGCGCCTCCGACGGTGGCGGCGTCTCGGCCGCGGCGCTGGCGCTGCCGCCGCCGGCCCCCGGCTTCTCCTTTTCGAGCTCTGCGAGCGTCTTCTCGACGTCGCCGCGATCCTTGGCGTCGGGCGCCTCGGCCAGGTACTTCTTGTAGTAATAGACCGCGTTGTCGATGTCGCTCATCTTGCGGTAGGTGGCGCCAATGTTGAGCAACAGCGCCGGCAGCCGCTTGAGCAGGTACGCCTTCTTCAGCTCCTTGATCGCCTCGGGATACTTCCCGTTCTTGTAGGCGTCGAGGCCGAGCTTGTAGTGCTCCTTGGCCATCGCCGTGATTTCCGCCTCGTCGCTCGACTCGGCGTGCGCGACGATCGGCGTGACACAGAAGAACGCGGCGACGAGCGCCGGGATAACGCTGCCCTTCATGTACAACCTCACTCCACCGCGTGGCTGTTGATTCACTGCGAGAACGGATCGACCCAATCGCCGCCCTTTGCCTTCTCGCTCTTGGCCGGCGCCGACTTCTTCGAGGACGACTTCTTCGCCGCGGGCGCGGGCGCCGAGTCGTCATCGTCGTCGTCGCTGGCGGCCGCAACCTTGCGCGCGGGCTCGCTCCTCATCGCCGGCGCGCTCGACTTGGCCTCTCGCGCCGGCGCCGAGCGGGTCGACGCATGATGCGACGACGAGTGCTTGGCCGCGTGCCGCTCGACGGGCGGGGGCGGGATCTCGTCCGGCGTGGGCGGCCGCTGGGCCGTCGGCAGCGGCGTCACCACCGGCTGCGCGGCGGCCTGCTGCGGCTGCGCCGCCTTGTCGAGCGGCGTCACCACCGGCTGCGCCGCCGCTTGCGGCACCACCATCGGCGCCGCCGCCTGCACCACCACCGGCTGCGACGGCATCATCGTGCGCACCATGATGAACACCAGCACCGCGCCCGCGACGAAGGCGGCGAACACACCTGCGATCCAGACCAGCGGATTGGCCGTCCACGGCACACCCACGCGCCGCGGCGAGCTCACCACCTCGGTCCGCTCGGCGCGACGGCGCGGGCCCGTCGGCGGCGGATCGAGGGGCGCGGGCTCCATGTCGTCCTCGATCGGCATTGCCACTTCGAACGGGTTGCGCCGCGACGAGCGCGTCGGCGCCGGCGCCACGGTCGTGGCCGCGTTGGGATCTTCGAGCATCGCCGCGGACACCTTGCGGCTGCGCGCCGACTGATCGGCCCGCTTGATGAGCTGCGCGGCGGCCTCGGCCTTGCGCTGCGCCGGCTTGACCACGATCGGCGCCTCGGCAGGCTCGAGCGCCTCCTCGTCGTCGACCAGCTCGACGTCGCCGGTGTGCAGGTCCCAGCCGTCGCTGGCCGGGAAGGTGGCGTTGGCCTGGCTGATGAAATCCTCGAGCGAGGCTTCGACCGATTCGGACGAGTTCGGATTGTCTTCCTTGCGCGTCGTCGTATTCATGGATCCGTTCCCACCTCGTTTTTTGCCGCCTGAAGGCCCCAGCTGCTGTCGCGTCGCTTCTGCCAATTCGGCCGCGTCGATCTTCGACACGGGTACGGTGGCGTCCGGCGTTGTGAGTGCCGCTTGTTTGATTTTTCGGGCCTCGGCGGCCCGCGCGATCACCTGCGATGCCGCCGCGTTCTCCAGGGTATGAACATCCGCCACCCACTTGCGGAGCGCATCGCGCAATACCGCGATGGACTGGAATCGATCGGCCGGCGCCTTGGCGAGCGCCTTCAGGATGATCTTCGCCAACCCCGGCTCGACGCCGGGCGGCGGCTGCGGCGGCTCGGCCAGGTGCCGCATCATCACCTGACCATGCGTCGGTCCGTTGAACGGCAACGTTCCCGAGAACAGCTCGTACATGATGACGCCGAGCGAGTAGACGTCGGTGCGCTCGTCGGCGATGCCGCCGAACTGCTCGGGCGCCATGTAGAACGGATTGCCGACGATGACGCCCTTGTCGACGCCGCCGGCCAGCTGCGCCGCGCCGAAGTCGAGCACCTTGATGGTCAGCTTGCCGCCGGTCGGCGACAAGAAGATGTTGCGCGGCTTGAGCCCGCCGTGAACCACGGCCTCGGCGTGCGCTCGCTCCAGCGCGGCGGCGACAGCGTCGACGATCTCGACGGCCCGGCGAGGCGCGAAGGCGCCCGACTCTTCGAGCGCCCCCTCGAGATCGACGCCGGTCAGCTCGTCCATCAAGAAGTAGAACTCGCCCTCGTCACCGTAGCCGCAGTCGTAGACGTGAACGAAGTGATCGTCGCCGGTGGCGGCGAGCCGCTTCAGGCTGTCCCAGAGCTGCTGCGCGTGGTCCCTTTGCGACAGCTCCCGGTGCATGACCTTGACGGCCATCTTCGCGCCCATGAGGTCCTCGGCGCGATACACCTGGCCCGTAGGGCCCTCGCCAAGGTAGCTCGACACCTCGTAGCCGCCGAACGTCTTGCCGACGAGCGGTCCGAGATCGCCCGCGGCCGGGATGGCCGGGGGCAGCGGCGTTTCCGCCGTGTTGGGGACTTGCTTCGACATCGCTTTTCCCCTCTCCGTCCGAGAACAGGCCGGAGCATAGACCTACTTGTGGCTGTGAATAAAGGGGAAAAAGCGAAGCGGATTACTAAACGTAGACGGTCGTAAGGTTTTGGAACTCCGAGAGCCTACGGGTCAGCTCATCCGTGGAGAGATAGCCGCGGCGCACCACGGCCTCGCCGATGCGACAGCCTGCGATCCAATGATCCGCAAGCGCATCCAGCAGTTGCCCCTCGTCGATGACCTTCCTTTCGACGAGAAAATCACCAAACCGGACCGGTTCCAGCTTCAGGCCCGCCATCGTCGACACCCCCTGCGTCCTACGCGACGCGCCCACCTCTACACACCTTTACATACGCTGTCAAGAAACTTTGATAAACGCCGCGCACTGGCGACCGGGCTCATTAATGAGTACGCTGCGCTCCCTCATGCCCCCCAAGCCTCAGCCTCCCCGGCCGCGCCGTCGCGGTCCGATGCCCCTGCGCGGCGAGCCGCGCGTGCGCCGCGGCACCGCGCGCGTCCCCGCAGATGTGGCCACGCGCATTCGCAGCGGCCATCCGTACCTGTTTCGCGACGCGCTCGGCGGCCGGCCCATGCAGCAGAGCGCGGGCGACCTCATCGAGCTCGTCGATCCGGCGGGCGACTTCGTGGCCAAGGGGCTCTACGATCCGATCGGCGCCATCGCGGTGCGCGTCGTCTCGCGCAATCCCGACGGGGTCTTCGACGGCGACACCATCCTGCGCCGCGTGCAGGCGGCGAAGCGGCTGCGCGAGCAGCTGCTGCCGGCCGACGGCAGCGACGCCTACCGCGTGGTGCATTCCGAGGGCGACGGCATCCCCGGCGTGACCGTCGATCGTTACGGCGAGCACCTGGTCGTGCACCTGTACTCGTCGGCGATCGAGCCTTCGCGCGACGCGCTCTACGACGCGCTGGAAAAGACCTGGAAGCCGCGGGCGATCTACGAGCAGCGGCGCTTTCGCCCGCAGACCGGCGAGGGGCAACGCGAGCCGGCACAGCTGGCGCGCGGGGAGGTCGCTCCCGTCGAGCTCGAGGCGAACGAGGGCGGCGTCAAGTTCGTCGTCGACGTGACGGCGCCGCTCGGCACGGGGCTGTTCCTCGATCTGCGCGAAGGGCGCAAGTCGGTCGCCAACTTCGCGGCGGGGCGGCGGCTGTTGAACCTGTTTTCCTATACCGGCGCCTTCTCGGTGTACGGCGGCCGGGCGGGCGCGCGCGAGGTGGTGTCGGTCGACGTGGCGCCCAAGGCGCACGCGCGCGCACGCCGGAACCTGCAGGCCAACGGGCTCGACGAGTCGAAGCACGAGTTCATCGCCGGCGACGCCTTCAAGGTGCTGGCGCGGATGGCGGAGCGCAAGCGGCAGTTCGATCTGATCGTGCTCGATCCGCCGTCGTTCGGGCAGTCCAAGGAGCGCGGCGTGTTCAGCGTGCAGAAGGACTATCGCGAGCTGGTCGAGGGTTGCCTCGCCGTCGCGGCGCCGGGGTCGCTGTTGGCCGCGGTGTCGAACACGCTCAAGATCTCGGCGGAAGAGATCGATCGCGCGATCGGCGACGCCGCGGCGCGGTCGCGGCGGCAGGTGCGGATCGTGGAGCGGCGCGGGCTGCCGCCGGACTTCCCGGTGCCGGCCGGCTTTCTCGAGGGGCAGTACCTCAAGTTCTTTCTCTGCGCCGTCGCGTAGGCGGCTACACGTAGGCTTCGCTTTGGAGCGACGCCTGCTTGAGGCGCAGGCGCAGCCGCTCGAGGTGATCGTACCGATCGCGCAGGTCGCTGCGGTAGGCCCGGTCGTCGGTGTGTGCGATCTCCATGCGCATCTCGCGCAGCCGCGCGTCGAGCACCTCGTCGAGCTCGCGTGCTTCCTCGTCGGTCACAGCCAACATCATGATGGTCACCTCATGCGGCGCGCGAAGAGCGAGGGTGAGCCGGCGAAGCGCTCGATCAACTCGCCGACCGCGGGGTCGCGCGCCGCGGCGGCCCCCGCTTCGGAAAGCGTCAGAAGGCCGAGGAGCTCTCCCGCGTCGCCGACAACCGGAATCTTCCGAAGGTAGCAGGCGATCATCCGGCGCACCGCGTCCACCAGTGCGCTCCGGGGCGCGCAGGTGGGGATCTGCTCGGTGAGTACCTCGGCCAGGGTCGGGGGGATCCGATCGTCGGCGACGCTCTGTAGCACCGCCTCGACGAAGACCACGCCGACGAAGCGGCCGTCGGCACAGACCGGGACGAAGTCCGTCTCCTCGTCGAGCATCCGGCGGGCCGCGGCGCTCAGGGAGTCGCCCGGCGCCAGCGCGCAACCGGGCGGCTCGAGGGCCACGTCGGCGACGGTGATGACGCCCTGGCCCCAGCCCAGCCGCGCGATCGGCTGAGGGGCGTAGGCCTGTCGAACGATCGGGCTGTAGGGCAGCGCGCCTTGTGGGCGCGACAGCGCGATCGGCACGCCGCGGCCGCTTTCGCTGAAGTTTCCGATGTCGTAGATGCCGGCCATGCCGCTTGGGACTTCACGTCGCGTGCCATGGCGGCGGGTGGGTCAGGCGGTACGAACGGCGTCGGCGAGGGCATCGAGCGGCACCACGCGGTCGACGACGCCGGCGTCGACGCAGGCGCGCGGCATGCCCCAGATGACGCTCGACGCCTCGTCCTGCACCAGCGTGGCGCCGCCGACCGACCTGATGGCGCGCATGCCCTCGGCGCCGTCCCTGCCCATGCCGGTCATGACCACGCCGACGGCGCGGCGGCCGTAGACGGCGGCAGCGGAGCGCATGGTGACGTCGGCCGAGGGGCGCACGCCGTTGACCTCGGGGTCGTCGTTGGTGCGCAGGCTGCCGTCCGGCAGCGACCTCGAGGTGGCGGTCGCCCGGCGCGACCAGGGCCAGGCCGGCCTCGGGTCGGTCGCCGTCCGCGGCCTCGCGCACGCGGATGGCGCACATCGAGTCGAGCCGCTCGGCGAGCGCGGCGGTGAAGCCGGCGGGCAGATGCTGCACGACCAGCAGCGCCAGCGACGTGTCGGCAGGGAAGCGCGGCAGGAAGCGGCCGAGCGCGGCAGGGCCCGCCGGTCGAGACGCCGACGACCACCACCTTGGGCCCGACGACGCCGACGGCGCGCGGGGCGGTGATGCGCGGCTGCGCGGCGAGGCGGGGCGCGTGCGCCATCGGCATCGGCCGCGACTGCGCCGCGGCGGCCACCTTCTCGCGCAGCGCGGCGCCGACCTTGGCCAGCTCGGCCGAGACCTCGCCCGACGGCTTGGCCAAGAAGTCGACGGCGCCGGCGGCGAGCGCCTCGAACGTCTCCCGCGCGCCCTTCTGCGTATGCGCCGAGAGCATCACCACCGGCGTCGGGCGCAGTCGCATGATCTCGCGCACCGCGTCGGCGCCGTCGAGGTTCGGCATGTTGAAGTCCATGGTGCAGACGTCGGGCTTGAGCGCCTGCACCTTGTCGACGGCGTCGCGGCCGTCCTTGGCCTCGCCGACGATCTCGAAGCGCGCATCGGCCGCGAGCAGCTTGCGGATGGCGGCGCGCATGAAGAGCGAGTCGTCGGCGACGAGCACGCGGATGGTCTTGCTCACGGTTGCACCGCAGCCATGCTAGGGGCGCTCCTTCATTCGCAGGGCGACGAACGCGTTGACCGGCTGCGCGACGCCCTTGAGCATCATGCCCGGGCGCGCCTCGTACTCGATGTAGTCGCGCGTGGCGAGGTAGGTCTGCTCGCCGACGAGGACGCCGCCCCGGGGCGCGTTGGCCTCGTAGCGCTGGGCGCGGTTGACCATGTCGCCGATGACGGTGTAGTCGCGGCGCACGAGGCGCGAGCCGATGTCGCCGCGCACGACCGGGCCGACGTTGACGCCGATGCGGATGCTGAGGTCGCCGCCGCGCTTGTCGTTGCACGCGCGCAGGGCGGCCTGCATCGACAGCCCGGCGCGGACCGCGCGCAGCGCCGCCGCGTCACCGTCGGGCAGCTCGTCGAAGACGGCCATGATGGCGTCGCCGATGAACTTGTCGATGTCGCCGGCCTCGGCCTTGAGCACCGGGCACATGACGTCGAAGAAGTCGTTGAGCAGCTCGACCACCTCCATCGGCTGCATGCTGCAGCTCATGGTCGTGAAGCCGCAGATGTCGCTGAACAGGACGGCCATGTCGCGCGCCTCGGCGCGCACGGCGTCGCGATCGAGCTGGCCCGAGCGCGCCGCGTCCTCGGCGGCGCGGACGGCGCCGTCGCTGATGTAGAGGCGCGAGGCCTCCTTGTAGGCGATGAGGCGCCGCTCGGCGAGCGTGCGCTCGACCATGGCGACGCACTTGTCGACGGAGAACGGCTTGACCAGGTAGGAGGTCAGGCCGGCGGCGCGCATCTGCGCCTGATCGCGCTGCGTGTCGCGCGCGGTCAGCATCAGGATGGGGATGTCGCGCAGCTTCGGGATCGCGCTTGAGCGCGTGCACCAGCTCGAAGCCGGTCATGCGCGGCATGTCGTAGTCGGTGACGATCATGTCGAAGCGCTCTTCGTGTGCGCCGCTCGAGCGCGACCTGGCCGTCGTCGGCGACGGTGACGGCGAAGCCCTGGCGCGCCGAGCGCGTCGGCGACGAGGTGGCGCTCGCGCCGGCGAGTCGTCGACGACGAGGATCTTCTCGCGCTGGCCGGGATCGACGCCGAAGGTCGACAAGAGGGAGCGGATGCGCGCGGTCAGCTCCTCGGGCGCGACCGGCTTGACCAGGTAGTCGTCGGCGCCGGCGTCGAAGCCGCGCTCGAGATCGGCCGCCTCGCCGAGCGCCGAGCAGATGATGACCGGCATGGGTGGCAGGGCGCCGGCCGCGCAGCGCTCCTTGATCGTCTTGCACACGACGTAGCCGTCGCACTTGGGCATCTCGACGTCGGTGATGACCAGATCGGGCTTGCGCTCGTCGACGAGGTCGAGCGCCTCGGCGCCGTCGAAGGCGCTGACCACGTCGTAGCCGGCCTCCTCGAGGATGGGCACGGTGTGACGGTGGATGAGCGGCCGAGTCGTCGGCGAGCGAGCACCAGCTTGCGGCCGCGGGTGGCGGCGCCCACGGCGTCGAGGAGGTCACTGGCGGAGAAGGGCACGCGCAGAAAGGCGGCGCTGACACGGCGGGCGTCGCCGCGATCGGCCTCGTCGGGCGAGAGGATCACGGCGGCGACCTCGAGCGGGGCGGCCATCGGTCCGCCGCGGCGCAGGCGCTGCACGAGGTCGTGGCCGCGGTCGCCGCCCAGACGCGCCCCGAGGACGACGGCGGCGGGCGGATCGGCGCGGCAGGCGGCCAGCAGCGAGTCGGCGTCGCCGTAGAGCTGCACCTCGTGGCCGGCGGCGGCGAGCGGGCGGCGCACGAATTCGCCCAGCACGCTGCCCGCGGCGGCGACGTAGACCCTCACGCGTGCCTCCTTCCGATGTGGCGCTCGACCGCTCGGACGAGCTCGCCGGAGTCGAGCGGCTTGGTCATGTACTCGTCGACGCCGGCGTCGAAGCCGCGCACGCGATCGATGTGCTCGCCGCGCGAGGTGACCATGATGATCGGGACGTCGCGATGGCGCGGGTGCTGGCGCAGCGCGCGGGTCAGCTCGTAGCCGTCGAGCTTGGGCATCATCACGTCGGTCGACACCAGGTCGAAGCCGAGCGCGTCGCGGTTGGCGATCTCGAGGGCCTCGGCGCCGTCGCGCGCGGTGACCACGTCGTAGCCGTGCGCCACCAGCACGCGCGCAGCTGCTCGCGCACGACGTCCGAGTCCTCGACGAGCAGGATGCGCGGTCTCCGCTTCGGCTCCGCGCCGGCGCCGGCGCCGGCGACCGGCGGCTCGCGGCGAGCGGCGCCGGCCCGCGCGGCCGGGCGGCTCAGAGCCCGCTGCACCAGCTCGCACGACGTCGAGGATCACCGCGACGCGCTCGCCGATCAGCGTGGCGCCGGCGGCGCACGGCACCTCGGCGAGCAGCGCGCCGAGCGACTTCAGGACGATCTCGCGCTTGCCGACCAGCCGCTCGACGGCGAGCGCGTAGGTCTGCCCGGCGGCCTCGACGAGCACGACCGGCCACTCGGTGGCGCCGCCGAGATCGATGGGCGGCCCGCCGTCGTCCATCTCGAGCGCCTCGGCGGTCCAGATGAGCGGCACCTGCTCTTCACCCACGAAGAGGACCTCGCGATCGTAGACGCGGTGTACGTCGGCGGGTGACACGGCGAGCGTGCGCTGCACGATGTCGAGCGGCAGCGCGTACTCTTCGCCGGCGACGCGCACCAGGAGCACCTGGACGATGGCGAGCGTCAGCGGCAGCTTGAGGGTGAAGGTGGTGCCGGTGCCCGGCGTGGAGCGCAGCTCGATCGATGCCCGAGAGCTTGCCGATGGTGTCGCGCACGACGTCCATGCCGACGCCGCGGCCGCTGACGTCGGTGACCCGCACCGCGGTCGAGAAGCCGGGGCGGAAGATGAGGTCGAGCACGGCGGTGTCGTCCATTGCGGCCAGCTCCTCGTCGCTGGCCAGCCGCTTCTCGCGCGCTTTTGCCCGCAGGCGCGCCGGATCGATGCCGGCGCCGTCGTCGCGCACTTCGACGAGGATTTGATTGCCGCGGTGGTGCGCCGAGAGCGTGACCACGCCCTCGTCGGGCTTGCCGGCGGCGCGGCGGGCGGCGGGTGCCTCGAGACCGTGGTCGATGGCGTTGCGCACCAGGTGCAGGAGCGGATCGTCGAGCTGCTCGACGAGCACCTTGTCGAGCTCGGTGTCGTCGCCGACGATCTCGAGGCGGGCGCGCTTCTGCAGCGTGTTCGCCAGCTCGCGCACCGTCCGGTGGTACTTGGTGAAGACGCGCGACGATCGGCAGCATGCGCAGCTTCATCACCTGCTGGCGCAGGTCGGCCGAGACGTGGTCGAGCGCGCCGGCACCGCCGCCGAGATCGTTGCCCAGCTCGGCGAGGATGCGCCCGAAGCGATCGACATCCTCCAGATCGAGCGCGCCGTGGCAGAGGCGCGCCCGGCGCACCAGACCCTCGAGCTCGCGCGCCAGGACCGCGACCGAGGCGATGCCGCCGTGCAGGCGGGCGCGGGCGAGCACCAGCTCGCCGACCAGGTTGAGCAGGGTGTCGAGCTTGTCGAAGTCGACGCGGAGGGTCTGGCGCGCGTCGGTGACGCTGCCTGAGCTCGCCGCCGGGGTCGGCGGAGCAGCCTGAGGCGGCGGCTCGCCGCTCGCCCCCGGCGATCGCAAGCGCGCGATCTGCCGATCGATGGGCACCTCGATGCGCGCCCCGGCGGTCGGGTCGACCGAGGCGGCGGCGTGCAGGATCGCGCGCAGCGCGTCGAGCGCGCCGAGAAGCGCGTCGATGACGCCGCGATCGGCGGCGCGCGTGCCGTCGCGCAGCTGCCCGACCAGATCCTCGGCCGCGTGGGCCAGAAGGTTCATGCGCTTGAGGCCGACGAACGCCGACGACCCCTTGATCGTGTGCAGGTCGCGGAAGATCTCGCGCACCAGCTCGGCGTCGCCCGGCGCCGATTCGAGGCGCAAGAGCTTGCCCGCCAGCGCCTCGCTGCGCTCGGCCGCCTCCTCGAGGAACGGCTCGATCATGTCGGCGTCGACCTGTGGCACCCAGACGGCATCGTCGGCGGGAGGCGAGGGCGGCGCGGCCGGAGCCGGCGGCGCCGGAGGTGCGCCGGGCCGGACGCCGCCGAGCGCGTCGACGGCGTCGTCGAGCGCACGGGTGTCCTCGAGTCGGGCGCCCGAGCTGTCGGGGCGGGCCAGCGCGCCGACGGCGGCGGCGATGGCGGCGGCGCAGGCGGCGAGCGGGGCGCGCAGCTCGCGCCAGGCGTCGGCCTCGCGCTCGACCAGCGCCGCTTCGGCCGCGCCCGCGGCGCGCGCGATCGCGTCTACGCCCAGGAGCGCGGCCGAAGTACGGAGCGCGAACATCGCGCCCGCCAGCCGCTGCCGCTCCGCGGCCGCCGGCGCCTCCGACCGTGCGCTCGCGGCGGCGGCGAGCGCGCCGGCCTGGTCGCGCGCCTCGTCGACAAAGCGCTCCCACAGCGGATCGTTCATCGGATGCGGATCCCGTGGCGCCCGAGCCAGCGCCGGATCGCCGGCCTGGTCGCGCGCACCTCGAGCCCCGGCGCCGCCTCCACCGCGCGGCGGAGCACGCGCGCCGCCTCGTCGCCGAGGAAGGTCGCGCCGTCGAGATCGACGAGCGCGTGCGCGTCGCCGCGGTCGATGACGGCGCGCAGCTCCGCCGCCAGCCGCTTGCCGTCGAGATAGTCGCCCTTGAGCACCACGCGCGGGGCGGCGCTCGCCGACGGCGCCGCGTACGCGAGGGTCGGCGCCGGCGCAATCGGGCGCCCGGCCTCGGCAGCGGCGCGCGGCAGCGGCGCCGTCGATGGCCGCGGCTGCGCCGCGGCCGGCTGCTTGCGGTAGACGGCGTGCGCCTCCGCGGTCAGCTCGCCCTGATCGCGCAGCGTCTCCGAGTAGCCGACGAGCAGCCAGCCGCCTGGCGCCAGCGCCCGCACCAGCCGCGCCACTGCCTCGGCGCGACGCGCCTCGTCGAAATAGATGAGCACGTTGCGGCATAGGATGAGCTCGAACTCGCGCCCGCCCGTGGCCAGAAGGAGGTTGTGCGCCTCGAAGCGCACGTGCGGGCGCAGCCGGTCGTTGATCACGGCGTCGTCGCCGATGTGGCGGAAGTAGCGGGCGCGCAGCGCCGGCGGCAGCTCGGCGTCCACGCGCGCCCCCGGATAGCGCCCGGCGCGCGCGCGCGCCAGCGCCGTCGCCGACAGGTCGGTCGCCCACACCTCGAAGGCGAGGCCGCGCTCGCTCAAGAGCATCGCCAGCGTCCACGCCTCCTCGCCGCTGGCGCAGCCGGCGCTCCACGCCGCCACCGGCGAGCGCAGCGCGGGCAGCACGCGCTCGCGCAGCGCGTCCAGCTGCGCGCGATGGCGGAAGAAGCGGGTCTCGCCCACGCGCAAGAGCTCGATCAGGCGGTCGAGCTCGCTCGCGTCCACCGCTACGCGCGCGACATAGTCCTCCTCGCTCACCCCGAGCGCCTGCGCGCGCTCGCGCACCCGCGCCTCCAGCGCCCACCCGGGCGGATCGAGGCCGGCACGAGACGCGAGCAGCGGCGCCAACTTCTGCTGCACCGGCTATCCCCGCGCCGTCTTGCGCCGCTCGCTCGATCGCTCGGGCAGCGCCGCCGTCGCCGACGTCGCCAGCGCGCGGCCGGCGCCGTTGGACGGGCCTTCGGCGCCGTCGGCCTCGACGCGGAAGCCGCGCACCAGCTCCTCGAGCTTGACCGCCAGGGCGTGCAGCTGCTCCCCCTGCACCACCGCCTCCTCCGACGAGCCGAGCACCTCGCCCGCGATCTTCTGCACGGCGTCCATGTTGCGCGCGATCTCGTCCGACACCACCGCCTGCTCCTGCACCGAGCGCGCGGTGTCCGAGATGACGGCGACGATCTGCTTCAACGACGACAGCGTCGACGTCACGCCGCCGGTGCCGAGCTCCACCTGCGCCATGCCCGCTTGCATCGACTGCACCGCCTGCTGCGTCTGCTCGGTGATGGTGGCGATGAGCGCCTCGATGTCCTTGGCGCTCTGCCCGACCCGCTTGGCCAGCTGGGACACCTCGTCGGCGACGACGGCGAAGCCGCGCCCCTGCTCGCCGGCGTGCGCGGCCTCGATCGACGCGTTGAGCGCCAGCAGCGACGTCTGGTCCGAGATCTGCCGGATGACCTCGACGATGTTGCCGATGCGCTTGGACGACTCGCCGAGCTGGCGGATCTTCTCCGCCGTGTCCTCGAACGACGAGCGCATCTGGTGCATGCCGGCGATGCCGCCCTCGGCCTTGGAGCCGGCCTCCTCGGCCACCCGCTGCGCCTGCATCGCGTTGTCGGCGACCGTCTGGATCGACGACGAGAGCTCGGTCACCGCGGCCGTCGACGACTCGATGCGCGTCGCCTGATCCTTGGCGCCCGACAGCATCTGCTTCGACGCCGCCGAGATCTCGGCCGACGAAGCGCCCACCTGGAACGACGCCCCCTGCACCTCCCCCGCCAGGTTCTGCAGCTTGGCGAAGAGCTGATTGAGGTTCTCGGCCAGCTCGTGCATCTCGCGGCCGGCATACGCGTCGACGCGCAGGCGCCGCGACACGTCGCCCGAGCCATGGCCGAGGTCGGCGGTGGCGTCGATGAACTGACGGATCGGTCGCGTCACGATCATCGAGATGCCGAAGGCGATGATGGCGGCCAGCGCCAGCGCCACCGAGGCGACGATGAGGTTGTCGCGGATGATGCCGTGGATGCGCTGGGTGCGCTCGACGCGGTTCTTGAGGATGAACAGGCTGCCGATGAAGCCCTGCGCCGCACCGTCATAGCCGTTGAGCTGCGCCGAGAAGAAGTCGTGCTGCCCGTCGGGGAGGTTGACGACGCTGACGCGCTCGTCGCCCTCCTGCGCCGTCTGCCGCGCCTCGGGCCGCGTGGCCCGCGCCAGGTCGCTCCAGTCGTCGGTGTGCGCCGAGGCGGCCGTGGTGCGCGAGTTGTGCACCAGCGCCAGCTCGGCCTGTTTCTTCGGGTCGTCGTCGGTCTGCTGCTTGAAGTCGGAGAAGACGCGCTCGAGGTGCATGCCGATGAGCAGCGCGCCCACCACGGCGCCGTCGCGCACGACCGGCTCGCCGGCGATGAGGTAGGCGCGGCCCCGGTACTCGAGCAGCGAGTCGTCGATGCTCATGCCCTGGCGCAGGTCGGTGATCGCGCGCATCGAGCGCGCCGCCGAGCCGTCGATGGCCCCGGCGGCGGTGGCGTCGCCGTGGCGGTCGACGAGGATGACGAAGTCCGGATGGATCGTTTGCGCCAGCGACTGCTCGACCTGGTCCAGCACCGGCTTGGCCGCTTCGTCGTTGCCGGCGGAGAAGGCGCCGCGAAGCTGCGGCGAGCTGGCCCAGACGGAGGTGGCGGCGGACATGCCGTGCGCGATGGCGCGCTCGTACGACTGGTAGCGCGAGAACATGCCCTGCAGGTCGCTGCCGACGTGGCCGGCCGAGCGCTGCACGAGCTTGTTCGTGTACCAGTAGTTGAACGCGAGGATGCCGATCGCGAGCGAGAAGCACCAATGGAAGATCTTCCATTTGATGCTGATCTTCGGAAATTGCATCAGTGAGTCTCCCGTCGGTAGGGCGCAAGGTGCGGCGAGCCGAGGACGCGCTCGGGCGCGAGCAGGAGCAGGGGGCGCGGCGGCTCGCCCGCGGCGGCGACGCCGTCGAGATAGGCGGCGGGCTCGGCGGCCAGCGTCGCCGGCGGCGGGCGCACGTCGCCCTCGCCGACGTCGCGCACGCCGTCGAGGCCGTCGACCCAGAAGCCGGCGGCGGGCCGGTTGGCGGCGTGGCGCGCCTCGCGCTGGCCGCCGAGGAGACTGGCGCGCAGGATGACGATGTTCCGGGAGGCGCGCCGCCCGCCCTCCGACGGGCGCGACAGGCCGAGCAGCGCCGCCAGATCGAGCACGGCCACGACCTCGCCGCGCAGGTTGATGAGGCCGGCGACGAACGGCGGCACCAGGAACAGGCGCGTCAGCGGCCGTTCCGGGATGGTCTCCTTGACCGCGGCGATCGGCACGCCGAAGTCCTGCCCAGCGACGTGGAAGCAGAGTAGCTTCACGGCGCCGCAGATCTTACACCGTCAGACCAGACGGCGATAGGCGGCGCTGACGGCGGCGAAGCGGCGCTCGAGCTCGCGCAGCTCTTCGGCGCCGGCGTCGGGGTGCACGTCGGGATGGAGCGCGCGGGCCAGCCGTCGGTAGGCGCTCTTGATCTCGTCGGCGCCGGCGCCGTCGGCCAGCTCGAGCAGCGCGTATGCCGACGCCAGCGACAGCTCGCCCTCGACGCTGAGGGCGCCCACCGCCTCGAGAAAGGCGCACAGCCGCGCCACCCGCTCGGGCGGCGTCACCCGCGCCCGCTCCAGCTCCTCGAGCGTGCGCGGGGAGGCCAACAGGGCCAGCAGCGGCCGCTCGTCGAGGCCGATGCAGCTCGGGTGGGGCGTCGACACCAGCTGCAGCCGGGCGCCGGCCGCGCGGGCGGCGAAGACGCTGCCGTCGGCGGCGACGACGTTGCGGATGACCGCCGCCGGATGGAACGGCGCCACCGCGCCGCGCTTGAGCAGCGGCAGCTTGTCGTCGAAGCGCCAGTCGACATCGTCGCGCTTGATGAGGATGCGCAGCTGCTCTTCGCCCGAAGACGGCGGCGCCCCCAGGGTCCACTTGACCGGGAACCAATCGATGGCGTGCACCCAGCCGCGGAACAGCTCCACGCGCACCGGCGAGGCGCGCAGCCCGCGCACCTCGCCCAGCGTCACGCCGGAGCGCAGACGATGGGAAAGCTCCCAGAACAGATTGCCGGGCGACACGCCCAACGATTGTAACGGAGTAGGTTGTTACTTGTGCGGGTTCTGACGCTTGTTGGCGTCGTCGACGATGCCGCGGGCCCGCGTCTCTTTGAGATGCAGGTCGACCATCTCGGTGACGTCCTCGGTGAACTTCACGCGGCCGTCGGCGATCTCGCGCAGCGCGGTGACCGCCGGCTTGTTGTCGCAACGCACCAGCGGGCGCGCGCCTTTCGACAGTTGGCGCGCGCGCTCGGCGGCGAGAATGACGAGCGCGAAGCGGTTACCGACCTTTTCCAGACAATCTTCAACGGTGACGCGAGCCATGGGGTCGTAAATGTAGTCGAATGCCGCGAAGTGTCAAGCGTATTTCACCTTGAAAGGGCCGGTTCGGCATCGTATCGTAAAGTTGAGATCTCTCGCGTCAACTGGAGAAGCCTTACCATGCGCGTCATCCCCATCAACTGGACCGACCTCGAGACGGCGTTCGAGCGCAATTCGCCGGACACCGAGAGCTTCCTCGACACGCGGACCGGCGAGGTCGTCTCGGTGACCGAAGGGGCCATCGACTACGCCGAGCAGCGCGCCCGGGTGCAGTCCGGCGGCGAGGCTTACGTGCGTATCGAGCCGGCGGCGAGCCGCGAGCAGTACAAATGGATGGAGCGCTTCGTCGTCGGCGTCACGGACGAGCCGCTGCGGGAACGGTTGGTCATCGCCATCGACGGCAAGGGCGCGTTCCGCCGCTTCAAGGACGTGCTGCTCAACTACCCGACCGAACGCGAGCGCTGGTTCACCTACCGCGCCGAGCTGTTGCACTGGGCGATGCAAAAGTGGCTCGAGAAGGAGCAGCTGGCGCCGAAGGAGCCGGCGCCGTGGGGCGCGCCGAAGCCGCCGCCGGAGGAGAACGTGCAGCTCGAGCGTCCGGCAGCGGGCGGCGAGGGGCCGGGCGAGATCCTGCGGCGGCAGGCCAAGGAGCTCATCGACCTGGTGCCGGCGGTGGAGCTGCCGGCGGCCATCGCCTTCCTCGACTTTCTGCGCGAGCGCGGCGTGGCCGAGCTCGGGCGGGTGCGCACGATTCCGGTCAAGCGCACCGCGGCCTAGAGTGCATCTCGCAAATACTCCCGTCGCGTGAGGGCCGCTCCGCGGCGCATCGCTTCGTTGCTTCTCCCTTGAATACCGTCGAGGTGTTCGCGGTCGTCGCGCCTCGCGCTGCTTGCGGCCCGGCCCTCACGCTCGGTCCGCACTTACGAGATGCACTCTAATCAAGATCACTGTGGCGAGTTACTAATGCTACCGTCCGCCCGTGGTCGGGCGGATCCTGGTCGGCTTCCTCCTCAGTAGCGCCATCGCAGCCCTGGCGTTTCGCCGCGGCGCGCTGTCGTCGTCGGGGGCGCTGGCGGCGACGGCGGTGGGCGCGGTCATCTTCATCGGCGGCGGCCCGTGGTGGTTCGGCGCGCTCGGCGCGTTCTTCGTGACCTCGACGCTGCTCGGCCGCGTGGGCGCGGCCTTGAAGGCGCGCACCAAGCGCGAGTTCTCGAAGGGCGACACCCGCGACGCTGCGCAGGTGCTGGCCAACGGCGGCGTCGCCGCGGTCGCGGCCCTTTTGATGCTGGTGGCGCCCGACGCGCGCTGGCTCTACGCGTTCGTCGGCGCGCTGGCGACGGCTAACGGCGACACCTGGGCGACCGAGCTCGGCATCCTGTCGCCGGGCGAGCCGCGCTCTTTGACGACGCTGCGCCGGGTGCCGCGCGGCACCTCCGGCGCGGTGAGCGCCCTCGGCCTCATGGCCAC
Organism: uncultured delta proteobacterium; assembly: GCA_963816965.1. Lineage (GTDB taxonomy): Bacteria > Myxococcota_A > Polyangia > Palsa-1104 > Palsa-1104 > JAQBQH01. The sequence goes on along the minus strand of CAWFMP010000003.1, from coordinate 74,015 downwards.
CGTCGCCGGCGCCTTCGTCGTCGGCCTGGTCGCTGCCTCGGCGGGCGGCCGGCCGCTACGCATCGTCTTGGTGGCCGTCGTCGCCGGCACCGTCGGCGCGCTGGTCGACTCCCTGGCCGGCGCCACCGTGCAGGAGACCTTCTTCTGCCGCGGCTGCGCGCGCGAGTGCGAGTCGCCGCGCCACCACTGCGGCGCCGCGGCCGAGCGCTGCCGCGGCATCATCGGCTTCGGCAACGACCTGGTGAACTTCACGGCCACCCTGGCCGGCGCCCTCGTCGCTGCCGCGATCTACTGAGGTCCCAGGGCGAGCTATGGCTGCGGCTTGGCCGGGAAGTAGATCCAGCCGTCGTCGCGCACCACCGCGTCGGTCGGCTCCAGGCAGGCGCCGCGGCTCCACAGATAGGCGGTATAGGCGCAGATGACGGCGTCGAACTTGTGGTCGTTGTCGAGCCCGTGCTGCCGCCACGCCCCGGGGGCGAACCGTAGATCGCCGAGCGCGTTCAAGATCTCGAGCCGCGTCTGCGGCGAGTCGCCCGACCGCTTGTACCGTCCCGCCGTGCGCGCGGCGAACAGCTGCGTCAGCGTCGCCTTCGGGTAGACCTCGATCAGGTTCTCGTTGAGCCGGTGCGTCGTCGAAAGCGCTCGGGTCAGGTAGGCGGCGCGCGCGGTCAGCGGGCCCATGCCCTGGCCGAGCGTCTCGCGCGGCAGGATCTTGTGCTCCTCGTGCAGCAGCACCTCGGAGGCGCGCTGCGTGTACGGCGTGTACTTGGGCTTCTTGCCGACGACGCGGGCGCCGTTCTCGCGCTCGCGGAACCAGCCGATCGCCGGCACGGTGCACACGTCGGTCCCGGGGCAGGCGGGCAGCTCGCAGCGTACGCAGCTCGGGAGCGTCAGCGGCGCGTCGACGGCGATGACCGCCTCGCGGTGCTCGCGCAGATAGGCGAGCAGGCGGTCGTCGTACCAGGGCGCCTCCTTGCCGGTGCCGTAGTCGCGAACTTCGACTCCGCCGTCGACGAGCTCGAGGCGGGCGACCGCGGTGTTCTTGCCCTTGCCCCCACCGAGATCGACGCCGATGAAGGTCTTGAACTGCGGGCGCAGCATCAAGCGCGCCGCTTCGGACCGGGCACTTCGTCGACGCCCACCTGCTTGACGCGGTTGTTGTCGTCGACGAGCACGACGCGCGGCTTCCAGTGCCGCGTCTCCGGCTCCTCGACCTCGGCGAAGGTGGCGATGATGACGAGGTCGCCCGGATGGACCAGGTGCGCCGCGGCGCCGTTGATGCAGATGACACCCGAGCCCGCGTCGCCGCGCAGCGCGTAGGTCTCGAGCCGCGTACCGCGCGTCACGTCCCAGACGTGCACGCGCTCGTACGGCAAGATATCGGCCGCCTCCATGAGGTTGGCGTCGATCGTCACCGACCCTTCATAGTCGATGTCCGCCTGCGTCACGCGGGCGCGATGGATCTTCGACTTGAACAACGAGCGTCGCATCGGTTGGTCTACTTATAGCACGGGATCCGTCGGCACGAGCGGTACGCCACGCCATCGCGCCGAGCGGTATGAACGTTGGTCTCGAGAGGCTCGCCGTCAAGCGCGCTTCCGCCGGTGCGAGCGCGTCGGCTCAGAAGCGCGCCTGCTCGTCGAGCGGATGCTGCGCGAGGAAGTCGAGCACCGCGCGGTTGAACTTGTCGGCCTGCTCCACGTTGAAGCCGTGGGAGCCGTGTGGGAACGTCACGAGCGTCGCGCCCGGGATCAGGCGCGCCAGCTCGTCGGAGGCGTGGGGCGGAATCAGCTGATCGGACGCCGGCTTCAGGATCAGCGTCGGCGCCTGGATGCGCCCCAGCTCGGCGGTGGCATCGTGCGACATCGTCGCCGCCAGCTGGGCCAGGAACCCCTCGACGCTGAGGTTGGCGAGGATGCGCCCCTGGGTCGCGCGCAGCCAATCGCGCTCGCGCGCGATGAACTCGGGCGACAGCACCATGCCCATCATCATCTTGAAGAGCTGCTTGGGGTCGATCGACTTCGGATCGAAGCCGGTCGACGCCGCGGTTCCGCGCACGTTGTCGTCGGGCTTGGCATAGGTCGCGGCCAGCACCAGCGCGCCGACGCGATCGGAGTGGCGGATGGCCAGCTCCTGCGCGATCATCCCGCCCATGCTCAAGCCGACGACGTGTGCGCGGGCAAAGCCGCACGCGTCCATCACGGCGACGGCGTCGTCGGCCAGCGTGCGCACGTCGTACGGGCCGGCCGGCTTGTCGGAGCGGCCGACTCCGCGGTTGTCGTAGATGCAGACGCGATGCGAGCGGGCCAGGACGGGCGTCTGGAACTCCCAGAACTCGAGCGGCCCGCCCAGCCCCATGACGAGCAGCAGCGGATCGCCGGCGTCGCCGTGGCGCTCGTAGTGCAGGGTCACGCCGTCGCGTGCGGTGGTCGGCATGCGGGCAAGGTAGCACGCGTATGAGGCTGCGCACCGTCGTCCTGGGCGGGCTCGGCCTGGCCGTCAGCGCTGCCGGCTTGCTGTTCGCGTTCTGGCGCGTGCAGCTCGCCGGCGGCCTGCGGATCGAGCCCCGCGTGCACCTCGGCCAGCTGCGGGCGGCGCTCGGCGGCGTGCAGCCGCTGTGGCTGCTCGCGTTCGCCGCGCTCAACGTCTCCACCCTGGTCTTGCGCGCGTTCCAGACCCAGTCGCTGGTGCGGCGGCGGGACGGCGTCGAGCCGCGCTGGTACGCGGCCTGGCAGGCGGTCACCGTCGGCATGATGATGCAGAACATCCTGCCGGCGCGGCTGTCGGAGGCGGCGCGGGTGGTCGCGCTGGTGCGCGCCGACGACGTGCGCGCCTCGACGGTGACCGGGGCGCTGGTGCTGGGGCGCATCCTCGATCTCGTCGCGCTTCTGGCCGTGACCTGCGTGCCGTCGATCGCGCTCGGGCTGGCCGCCGCCGACACGCGCGCCATGCACGTCTTCGCCATCGTCGGCTCGGCCGGCGCCGCCACGCTGATCGCGCTGCTCGTCGTCTTCTACCGGCGGCGCGCCCAGGTGGCGGCGTGGGCGCACAGCCGGCGGCCGTGGCTCGGCACCCTCGTGGGTGGCTTCGCCGACGGCCTCTCGGCGCTCGGCTCGCGCCGTCGGCTGATCGAGGCGTCACTGTCGACCCTGGCCATCCCGATCGCGGTGGCGGCCACCTACGGCTGCGCGCTCTACGCCTTTGGGCTCGGCGGGCTGCCGGCGGGCACGACGCTGGTGCTGGTGGCGGCGATCCTGTTCGCCATCGCCATTCCGTCGGCGCCGTCGTCGGTCGGCGTCTTTCACGCGGTGGTCACCTGGACGCTGGTCGCGCTCGGCGCCGAGACCGCCCGCGCCGCCGCGTTCGCGCTGGTCACGCACGCCATCGGCGTCGTCACCTTCATCGGGCTGGGCGCCATCGCGCTGTCGCAGCTCGGCGGTCGAGAAGCCTTGCGCCCGCCACGCGTACCATGAGGCATGCGCACGCTCACCGCCCTTTTGGTCCTCTTCGCCGTCCCGAGCGCGCACGCCGATAGCAGCGTGCCGCAGGCGGGCAGCGGCGGCGCCACGCCACGTCCGGCTCCGCGCGCACTGCCCCGCTGGGCTCAAACAGTCCTCGCCACCGGACCGCTGTGCTCGATTCCACCCCTTGCCTGTGCTGCGGAACTCGCCCAGCGGGGCAGTGCGCGCGGAGCCTCTGTGCTCGTCCAAGAACCGGACGGTCGCAGCGGGTGGAGAGGCTACTCTCGACGACGCATGAGCTTCGGCAATCGTGCTTGGCGGAAGGTTCACACGAGCCCATAGAGCGGGCGGTCGTCGGAGCCGTCTTGCCGGGCGTCGAGGAGCGCTCCGCCCGCAGGGCGGATGCCAGCGACGAGCCGAGGGCCCGGACGTGCCGCCGGCCTGTAAGGCCGCCGGCGTAGCGGGCCCGTCCCGGCAAGACGGCTCCGACGACCGCCCGCGGCTCCTCGGCGCTTACCGGCGACACTGACGCTTGCGGAGATGTATGAATCATGAGAGGCGAGCGCTAGGCGGCGGCGTAGGCGCGCACGATCTCGGGGTGGAGCACGTCGTCCTCCAGCTTCATGCGGGTCCACAGCATGCCCAGGATCAGCCGCGTCTCGTCGATGAACTGCTCGGCGCCGCCTTCGATCGCCGCCGTCGAAGCCCAGCGCGCGCGATACTCGTCGTAGCGCTGCTGCAGCTCGGCGCGATCGTTCAGAAAGCGCTGCGCCAAGGTGCGCAGCTGTAGGTCGCGGTGCTCGACGAGGTGGGGATAGAGCGAGCGGTCCTCCATGGCCAGGTGCACCTTGAGGATGCCGCTCAGCGACGACAGCGCCCGCCAGACCTCGCCCGCGCCGCGCGCTCGCAGCTTGCCGGCGTCGAGCCAGCCGAACATCTCCGTGGCCGTGCGCACCAGCTCGCGATGCTGGCGCGTCAGGTTGTCGATCAGCCGCTGCATGCGGTGGATACGAGCGAGCGGGCGGTTCGGATCAGGAGGCGATTTCGTCGATCTCGTCGACGACACTCAAGATGCGGCGCGCCTCGGCCAGGCAGTCGCGCGTGACTACGTCGAAGTAGTCGATCTCCGCGCCGCCCTTGCCGTTGGCTTCGCGGTCGCGCAGCCGGTCGCGCGCGCGCGTCAGCGCCTGCACGATCGCTTTGGCCGCCGTCTTCACGGTCGGATAGGCGGCGGCGGCGAGGATGTCGCGCATGGCCAGCTGCCCATCCGGCACCGCGCCGCCCGACTTGTCGAGCCGCTTGAGAAAGGCGTCGGCGACGCGGGTAGCCATCGCCTTGAGCTCGGCGTTCTTGCGCTTGAGCTCGGCGATGAGCTCGGCGTTGTCGCGGCCGAGCTGGTAGTGCTCGAGCGCGTGCGCGATGACGATCTTGAGCTCCTCGGGCGACCAGGGCTTGGTGACGTAGCGGTAGACCTCGCCGCGGTTGATCGCCTCCATGAGGTCGCTGGCGTCGGGATACGCGGTCAGGACGATGCGCATCGCCGGGGAGAGGCCCTTGGCCTCCTCGAGCAGCTCGACGCCCGAGCGGCCGGGCATCGACTTGTCGGCGAGGATGAGGTCGATGTGGCGCCCTTCGTCGCGCAGGATCTGCAGCGCCTGGTCGGCGGATTCGGCGCGCACCAGGTCGTGATCGTGGCGCAGGACGCGGGTGAGCGCGTCGAGATTGAGGGGGTCATCGTCGACGATCAGCAGGCGGTAGCGCACGGGACCTTCATTTTATACTGTTCTTCCATGTCGCGTATAGACGTCATCAAGAAGATCGCCGAATCGCAGCCGAATGATCCGTTTCCCAAGTACGGCCTGGCGATGGAGTACAAGAACGCCGGCCACGCGGACGAGGCGCACCAGACCTTCAGCGAGCTCGAGAGCCGCTGGCCCGAGTATGTCGCCGCCTACCTCATGCACGGCAACCTGCTGGCATCGATGCACAAGCTCGCCGACGCCCGCGCGGTCTACGAGAAGGGCATCGTCGCCGCGCGCAACAAGGGCGACGGCCACTCGCTGGGCGAGCTGGAGTCGGCGCTGCAGAACCTGCCCGCGGACGACTAAGGGCGACTAGGGGGGTCGGACACCCCCCTAGTACGCACCTGATCACATCCTCGAGGGTCCGCGAGGAAGGTGTGAATCAGAGACGGGCTGACGGCAGAGGGGACAAGTGCCGATCGCAGCGCAGGACGATTGTCTGAAGTCGCCTGCGCACCGTCGGCAGCGTCCAGCGCAGAGATCTCCGGGGAGAAAAGCGCTCGTTGGAGCGCGAGGAAGGCGTGGGCGACGGCGCAAAGTGTGGCGTGATGATGAAAGCCTCGCCAAGTTCGACCCTCGAAATGATCGAGTCCGATCTCCTGCTTCAATTCCTGATAGTCGCGCTCAACGCGCCAGCGAAGTTTGGCGAGGCGCACCAGCGCAACGAGCGATGTATTCGCTGGCAGATCCGAGAGCCAAAATTTCGAGGGAGCATCTCTGTCGGCAGGCCACTGGCAAAGAAGCCAGTGCGTTGGCTGTGGCGCCTTGGCTTTCCCTCGACGGTAATTCTCGGCCGGACAGACTCGCAGCGCGATGAACTTCAATCGCTGCGTGCCTTTGGAGCCGTCGCGCCACGAGACCGTCCGGTACTGCTCGTATGGAATCGAGCAGGCCAGTTCCTCGATACGAACCGTGATCTTCAGAGGCGCGTCCAATAGGTGCGCGGCCGGCCCGCGGCCTTCGTCTTGATTCGGCGGAGATAGCTCGACGCCGGGCGGCCACACGCAATGTCCGCTCTGCACGCCGACGACGTAGTGCAGGTCTCTCTGTCGGAGTCCGCTCACGAAACTCGGTCGAATCGCCGTACCCGGCATCGGCGAGCACGACGTGCTTGCGCACGCCCCAGCGGAGCGCGTCGTCGATCTGATGAAGCGCGAGCTGCCACTTGTGCTCAAACACGATCTCGGTCGGTACACCGACGGTGGCTCTGCGAGCGCCATCGATCGCCCACGCCTCGGGAAGGAACAGACGCATCCCAATACAGCCGCTTCCGGCTTCGCTCGCCAGGTGCAGACTCACTGCGATCTGGCAATTGTCGATGCGACCGAGCGTCCCCGAATATTGACGAGCAACGCCGACGGAGTGCTTCCCCTTCTTCGGAAAGCCGGTGTCATCGACGACCAATGCCTCGATGCCGGGCAGCTCACCGTCGATCTTTTGGGCGATCCGCTGAAATAGCTCGTCGTCGCCCCACGACGCCACTGTCACCGCCTGCTGCAGCGCGCTGGCGCATCGCCTGAATCTCCGACGCCGCATCGACCAGCCGCGCGGCCATCGGCTCGATGCTCTTGCGCTCACCGTCGACGCAGCAGCCCGAGCGATGTACCACTTCATCGCCCGTCGACGCTCGGGTCGACCGATGTCGGCAACCATCGACTCGATAAACCCACTCAACTCGCGATCCAAGCGCTCGATCTCTCGTCGATTCATAGAGACGGTAGATCACACTGCCAGATCCGCCGCAAGAAACGTGAGCGAGTCGTACTAGCTACGCGGCGATGGATCTGACGCTCGCTGGCGCGGTGCTGGTGGCGCCGTCGCTGGGGTCGCTCGCCGCTGCGCTCGCGGTTGCCGGCGCGCTCGCCGTGCAGACGCGGCTCGAGGAGCGCCACCTGGTCGCGCTCCATGGCGTCAGCTACCTCGCCTATTTGGCGCGGGCGGCCGCTTCGTCCCTGGCGCCGGCCGTCTGCGATGAGCGCTCCGGCGGCCTGGCTCAGTCGGCGGCGCGCTCCAGGCCGCGATCGGGGATCGCCCACGACAGGGCGACGAGGAGATACAGGATTACGGCCAGGTGCACGTGGCCGAACCAGGCCAGCGGCATGGCGGAGGAGTACAGGACGATGGCCAGGAGCGCCTTGCGGGTCTGGTGGCGGTGCGCCTGCCGCTGATCGTCCTTGGTCTGCTGGCCGGCGATCACCCGCTGCAAGAGCGAGTAGGCGATGCCGGCCATCAGCATCACCGCACCGTAGGTCACGGTGGGGATCGGCGCCGGATAGGTCTCCCCGAGCCAGCGCGTCACAAAGGGGATGAGCGACAGCCAGAACAGCAGGTGCAGGTTGAGCCACAACATGGTGCCGGTGACGCGCCGGACGCTGTGCAGCAGGTGATGGTGGTTGCCCCAGTAGACGCCGACGAAGAAGAAGCTGAGCACGTAGCTGAGGACGATCGGCCAGCGCGCGCACAGCGCCGCCCACGTCGGGTGATCGGGCGTCTTCAGCTCCAGCACCATGATCGTGATGATGATGGCGATGACGCCGTCGCTGAACGCTTCGAGCCGCCCCTTCCCCATGGGTGGCCACGGTAACAGCAAAAAACGGAAGATCTCACGTACAATGAAGTGCCATGGCAGCGATCGGGCGGTACGTGGACCTTCAGTTGTTGGGGCAGGGCGGCATGGGCGCCGTCTATCGCGGGCGCGATCCCGAGCTCGACCGCCCGGTCGCCATCAAGGTGATGCTGCACGCCACGCCCGACTTCGTGCAGCGCTTCCGCCGCGAAGCGCAGTCGATCGCGCGCCTGGCGCACGCCAACATCGTGCAGGTCTACGACTTCGGCGTCGACGCAGAGGGCAATCCCTACTTCGTCATGGAGCTCATCGACGGCACGCCGCTCGACGAGATCGTGCGCACCCGCGGCAAGCTGCCGCCGCTCGACGTGGTGCGCCTGGGCAAGCAGGCGGCGGCGGGGCTGGCGGCGGCGCATCGCGCCGGCATCGTGCACCGCGACGTCAAGCCGTCGAACCTCATCGTCGACGGGCGCGGGCACCTCAAGCTGGTCGACTTCGGCATCGCCCGCATGGAGTCGGGCGCGCAGCTGACCAACGCCGCCGCGCTCATGGGCACGCCCGGCTACATGGCGCCCGAGCAGGCGTCGGGCAAGAAGGTCGACGCGCGCACCGACATCTACGCGCTCGGCATGACGCTGTTCGAGCTGTGCGCCGGCGGGCCGGCGTTCACCGCCGACGATCCGATCGCGCTCGTGGTCATGAACATGCAGCAGCCGCTGCCCGACCTGCGGCAGCACGCGCCCGAGGTGCCCGAGGAGCTGGCGTCGCTCATCGAGATGATGGCGGCCAAGGACCCCGAGGCGCGCCTGCAGAGCTGCGACGCGGTGGTGGCGGCGCTCGAGGACATCGAGGCGCGGCTGCGCACCGGCACGGCGTCGTTCGAGCGGCGCACCGACGCGGCGCAGATCCCGGCCACCAACGTGCACGCGGCGCGGCCCCAGGCGGTCGACGCCGCCGTGGTCGCCGCGGGGTTGCAGAGCCTGCCGATTCCGACCAGGGGGGCCAAAAAGTCGAAGGCGCCGCTGGCCATTGGCGCCGGCGTCGCCGCCGCGGTGCTGGTCGCCGGCGTGGGGCTGGTGGCGATGACATCGCACAAGCCGCCGGGGGCGACGGTGGAGCCGCCGCCGGTCGTCGCTCCCAAGACGCCGACCGAGACGCCCAAGGAGGCGCCCAAGCCGGGCGACACCACCGTCGAGAACCGGGCCAAGCTGCCGTCGGAGGCGAAGCTCGACGGGCCGCTGCGCGTCGCCGTCCTGAAGTTCAAGAACGTCGGCGCCGACAAGGATCTGACCGGCCTCGAGCTCGGCATCGGCGAGACCGCGGTGAGCGCGATGTCGAGCGCGGGCGGCGACGTGACGCTCATCGAGCGCAGCGACATCGAGAGCGACATCGGCGAGCTCGACCGGTCCAAGGACGATCACTTCGACAAGGCGACCATCGCCGAGAAGGGCAAGCTCGAGGGCGTGCAGCTGGCCGTCCAGGGCGGCTTTCAGCGCGCCGGCAAGCTGGTGCGCATCACCGCGCGCTTCGTGCGCGTGGCCAACGGCGAGATCGTCGACACGTTGACGGTGACGCGGCCGGCGCGCGACGTGTTCGGCGCCCAGGACGAGGTCGCGCGCGGGCTCAAGCAGAAGTTGGTGGCGCTGGCGGCGCTGGAGAAGACCAAGCGATGATCACCCTGTTTCTGGTCACGACGGTGGCGGTGATGCCGTTCAAGGATCTGTCGGGCGGCAAGGGGCAGGTGGGCGAGGCGATCCGCGAGACGGTGACCTCCGATCTCAAGGACGCCGGCCTGAAGGTGGTCGAGCGCGGCAACATCGACAAGGTCATCGCCGAGCAGAACCTGCAGGCGAAGAAGAACGATCTCGGCATGGCCGAGTCGATCCGCGTGGGCACGCTGCTCGGTGCCACCATGATCGTCGCCGGCGCCTACCAGCGCGCGGCGTCCAAGGTGCGCCTCACCGCCCGCTTCGTCGACGTGGCCACGGGCGAGATCAAGGGCTCGGCCAAGGTCGACGGCGTCACCAGCGACTTTCTGACGCTGCAGGACAAGATCACCACCGAGCTGGTCAAGTCCGCGGGCATGGGGCACGCCGAGGTGCAGCGCTTCGCCCGGCGCGTGCGCCCCAAGGTCAAGAGCTTCAAGGCCATCGAGCTGTACGGCGACGCGGTCACGCAGACCGACGAGAAGAAGAAGCTCGAGCTTCTGAAGCTGTCGCTCAACGAGGATCCGCAGTTCGTCTACGCCTCCCGCGATCTCGACGCGCTGGAGAAGCGCATGAAGCAGTACGTCGCGGTGTCGACCAACGCCCAGCGCAGCGCCACCGCCGAGATGCTGCGCAAGCTCCGCGACGAGAAGGATCCGCTGCAGCGCTACTCGCAGTACGGCATGCTCTCGGGGCAGCTGATGACGCAGGGGCGCTGGCGCACGCTCATCGCGGTCTCGCGCGCGTTCGTCGCCGACCCGCCCAAGGTCGCCGCCAACCCGTCGCCGGCGGAGACGGCGCAGCTCAACATCATCAAGGGCTACGAGCAGCTCCACGACGACGACGGCGTCCTGCGCGACGGCGAGAAGTTCCTCGCCAAGTATCCGGCGTCGATGTTCATGACCATCGTGCGCGCGGAGATGAACAACGCCATCAACCACAAGCACGCCGTCGAGGACGGCAAGCGCGGCGCGGCCACGGCGATCGCGCAGCTGCCTCCGGGCGAGCGCGGCGACCCGTGCAAGACCGCGCCCATCTACAACGACAACCATCAGCTCGCCGAGGCCAAGCGCGACTACATCGCCTGCGACAAGCGCGGCGGTCCGCCCTATTGGAAGCCGGGGAACATGGCGCTCATCCTGGCCCGCCTGGCGCTCGACACCAACGACGCGGCGCTCATGAAGAGCTCGCTGGCCCGGCTCGAGAAAGAGGATCCGACGACCTATCGGCAGATCGGGCAGTTCTGGGAGAACGCCGTCGGCGACGAGTGATGGAGCACGAGCTGCGCGGCGAGGGTCCGACGGCCGTGCTGGTGCACGGGCTGACGGTCGATCGGCGCGTCATGATCGAGGCGTTCGACGAGCCGCTGGCGGCGGCGGGCGTGCGGCGGCTCTACGTGGACCTGCCGGGCCATGGCGCCTCCAAGGGTGACCCGGCGCGCGCGTCGGCCGACGCGTTCGTCGACGAGCTGGCGGCGCTGGTGCGCGCCATCCTGCCGCCCGCGGACGCCGGCGATCCCGGCCCCCGCCCGACCCCCGGGACGGCCAGCGACGCCAGCGCGCTGTTGGAGGCGCCGCTGGTCATCGGCTATTCGTACGGCGGCTACCTGGCCCAGGCGCTGGTGCGCGAGCTCGGCGGCGCGCGCGGCCTCTTGCTCGTCTGCCCCGTCGTCGAGCCGGACTTCGCCCGGCGCACGCAGCCGCCGCGCCGCGTCGCGGTGCACGATCCCGAGCTGCCGTACTCGGCCGATCCGCGCCAGCGCGAGGCGTTCGCCGAGGTCGCCGTGCAGATGACGCGGCCGGTGCTGGAGCGCTTTCAACGCGCGGTGCATCCCGCCAACGTCGCCGCCGACGCCCAGGTGGTGACGGCGATGCGCGCGCGCTACGCGCTGTCGCGCCCGATCGGCGACGCGCTGGCGCGGCTCGACGCGCCGTCGACGATCGTGTGCGGGCGCGACGATCACTGGGCCGGCTGGCAGGACGCGGTGCCGCTGGTCGCCATGCTCAAGCGGCCGCACTTCGTGGTGCTGCCCGACTGCGGGCACCTGTTGCCCTTCGAGCAGCCGCTGGCGTTCGCGCAAGCGGTCCGCGATTTTCTCGCGCGCGCGCTGTGACGGTGCCGCCTATTTGGGCGGCGGCGCCTTGCCCTTGACGGCCGAGACGGTGACCATGATCTGCGTCTGCTGGATCTCGTCCTTGGCCTGAATCTTCAAGAGGCGCCGCCCGCCCCGACAGACCACGTAGTAGCGCTTCTTGCGGATCAGCCGCCGCGCCCCGAGCGCGCAGCCGAGCGCGACCACCAGGCAGGCGATGCCGCCCAGGCGGGTCAGGAGCACCGTGCGCGGCCAGTCGATCGGGTCCGAGCCTTCGGGCGCCTGCTCGACGGCCTCGGGCGTCGCCTCCGCGGGCGCGTCGTCGTGGACGCCGACCAGCGACAAGGGCGAAGCGGCGGTCATGCCCCAGACCGTGTAGAGCTCGTAGGCGCCGAGGCCGAGCAGCGGAATCGCCAGCGTCAACAGCATGATCCCAACGGGCAGCCGCGGCCGCAGCACCTGCCGGCCGACGAAGTGCACCTCCTTGGTCGGCAGCTCGACCGCGCCGGCCGGGTTGCGCTGCACGATCCGCTGGTTGGTGATGATGAGCGGGTGCTCCTCGTTCTCCGCATAGGGCACCGGGAACAGGATGTTCTCGTGCGGCAGGGCAGCGAAGGCCATGCGCGACATGGTAGCAACTTTATGGGCGGGCTGCCGATAACCAAGAAGAGGGCGTGATATCCTTTGCGCCCGGAGGCAGGCTCGCATGTACCCAGGGCTCGGAAGCGGCGTCGGCACTACGTTGCGCTCGCAGAACGTCACCGGCGTGATGATCGGCATCGTCACCAACATCGTGCACGACAGCGGCGACTACCGCGTCAAGGTGCGCTTCCCGACGCTGCCCAACGGCGGCCAGGACGGCGAAGAGAGCTACTGGTGCCGCATCGTCAGCTACATGGCGGGCAAGGATCGCGGCGTCTTCTGGCTGCCCGAGGTCGAGGACGAGGTGCTGGTCTGCTTCATCAACGGCGACTTCAACCAGGGCGTGCTGCTCGGCGCCTTCTGGAACGGCAGCGACAAGCCGATCTACAGCAACAAGGACGCCTCCGGCAAGGTGAGCGAGGCCTCGTTCGAAGGGCAAGAACGAGGCCAAGAAGAACGACCTGCGCGTCTTCCGCTCGCGCATCGGGCACCAGCTGGTGTTCAACGACAACGCCTCGGAGCCGCGGGTGGCGCTGCACACCAAGCAGAAGCACCGCATCGTGCTCGACGACAAGAACAACGAGCCCACGCAGATCGAGATCTACGACGGCAAGGAGGAGAACTACATCCTCATCGACACCAAGAACAAGAAGATCACCATCGAGTCGAAGACGGGCGACATGCTCCTCAAGTGCAAGGAGACCTTCACCGTCGACGCCAAGAAGATCGAGATGAAGTCGAGTGACAACACCACCATGACCGTCGGCAAGAACTTCGAGATGAAGGCGTCGTCGAACATGACCATCAAGGCCTCGGGCACCGGCGACATCGAGTCGTCCGACGCCATGACGCTCAAGGGCTCCAAGGTCAACATCAACTAGCGCGATGCCCGGACTCCAGTTCATCAAGATCCTCGGCAACCTGAAGTTCTTCTCGCACATGCTCAAGCTGCCCGTGCAGTGGCAGGCGCCGTCGGGCAAGGATGGCGGCAAGCAGTATGGCGACGCGCTCAAGCCCACCGAGAAGGTGGCGGTGCCGCAGCTCATCCCGCCGTGGTTCATGCCGGCGGAGCCGCAGAAGTACTTCCAGGACTCCTGCGACAAGGTCGGCAAGGAGTTCAAAGACTTTCACGACGCCATGCTCGACGCCATCGGGTTCGCGCACAACATGTGGAAGCTGCAGGCGAAGTTTCAGAACCTGCAGATCATGGCGGTGTCTGCGATCGGCACCCCCGGCTGCCTCGACGGGCCGGAGCTCGAGTCGCTGATCAAGAACGCGCCGATGGTCGCGGCGTTCACCGGCAACAAGGCGAAGTATCGCGACGCGGTCGCGGCCGGCGTCTCCAAGTGCTTCAAGGACTGGCAGGGGCAGGTGATGGTGCCGGGCCTGCCCGTGGTACCCCGCGTTCGCGGCGTTCCCGGGGCCGCATGGCGCCGCCGATGCCGAACATCCCGATGCCGCTCATCGCCTGCCCGTCGGCGATGATGGCCCGCATCACCGTGCCGATGCAGCTTCAGCAGGAGATGGTCAACGCGCTCGACGGCGGTCTCAAGCGGGACGACAAGGACAAGCAGCACGAGGCGCTGTTCGACGCCATCGCGACGGTGCTGGCGCTGGCCTTTTTGACCTGGCTGCCAGCGCAGCAGGTGATGCTGGTGCTGGGCAAGGGGCCGATCCCGACGTTCGCGCCGCCGTTCGTGCCGGTGGGGCCGGTGATGGGCGGCGACAACATCGCGGTGCCGGGACACCTCATGGCTTAGCAGGGTGTTGAAAGACTCGCTCCGCGTCGCCGCGCTTGGTCTTTTCGCGAATCGCTTCGTTGCTCCTCGGGCAGTTCCCGAAGGGGAGCTTCCCTCGTCGCGCCTCGCGCTTCGCTAAAATCCACGTCGCGCGGCTCGGTCCGGAGTTCTTCAACACCCTGCTAGGGGGTGTCGGACGCCCCCTGGCGTGCATCTGATGCAGTCCAGGTCAGTCGTGCGCGGGGCCGAGGTCGACCGACGGCTCGATGGCCGCCACGCTGGCCGCGCTCGTCGACGGCTGGCGCCGGTGGAGCGCGAACGGGATCAGGATCGACGCCGCCGCGATGGCGGCGCACAGGAGCAGCCCGCCGCGGGCGGACCGGTGCGGCGGCGGCTCGCGCACGAGGCGCAGGGTCGCCGGCGGCGGCGCCTCGCACGCGGCCAGCACGCGGTCGGCGAATCCGTTCGTCGGCCGCGGCGCCGGCCACGCGTCCAGGAGGGGGGCCCACTCGTCTCGTCGTCTGCGTTCATCGCTCATCGTAGGTCCCTTGCAGTGCCCGCCGCAGCGCCGCGCGAGCCCGCGACAGCCGTGACTTGACGGTGCCGAGGTCGATGCGCAGCGCCTCGGCGATCGACTCGTAGTCCATGTCGTGCACCTCGCGCAAAAGGAAGGCGGCCCGATAGGCGGGCGCCAGCTGCCCGACCGCCTGCTCGATGGCAGCGGCGACCCGGCTGCGATCGGTGCCCTCGTCCGTGGCCACCTGGGAGGCGACCGCGAGCGCGAGCCCCTCGAGCGCCTCGACGCGCGGCCCTCGTTTGCGCAGCTCGTCGATCGCCAGGCGCGTGGCGATCGTCAGGATCCAGCCCGAGAGGTTGTTGCGCCCGTCGGCGCCGAACTTCGGCAGGCCGCGAAAGACGCGCACGAAGGTCTCCTGGGCGAGATCTTCGACCAGGGACTCGCGGCCGGAGCGAAACAGCATGCGGCCGAGCAGCGCGAAGACCGGCCGCTCGTACCGCTCGACCAGCGCGCGAAACGCCTGGCGCTCGCCGCGGCGGGCGCGCGCGAGCGTGAGCTCGTCCAGATCGCTCGGTTCCTCGGCCACGCGCGCGTTCCCCAGGGCTCGGCCCACGCTTGGTAAACGGATGCGCGCTCCCCAGGTTCCCGCGGGCACGCGCGCATCATAGCCGCCGCCGGTCGGGCGATGACGCGGACATCGTCGGTCGGCATCGAGCCGTGGTCACTGCGCCAGCCAGTTGACTTCTCTGTCTGAAAACGGTCTTCTTCCACCCCGTAATGCGCATCACGGCTGTTTTTGGCGTTTTTGTGACGGCTTCCGTCGCTGGCTGCTTCAACCCGCAGATCGCCGATGGGGGCTTCGCCTGCGATCCGAACCAGGCGCAGCCGTGTCCCGACGGCTACTACTGTCGCGACCTGTCGGGGGCGTTTCTCTGCACCACGAACCGCTCGGCCGCCACGGGCGGCGGCGACATGGCGACCTCGTCCGGCGGTGGCGGTGGCGGTGGCGGCGGCACGGGCGGCAACGGCGACATGGCGATGTCGTCGGGCCCGAAGGACATGACCATGCTGCCGCCCGACCTGACGCCCCCGCCCACCAACTGCACGCCGGCCGACCTGCTCATCAACGAGGTGCAGACCGGCTCGAGCGTCAGCGCGTCCGACGAGTGGGTCGAGATCTACAACCCGTGCGGCAACAGCATCAGCGTGACCGGCAAGCTCGTGTACCGCGCCGACACCTCGACGTCGGACAGCAACACGCTGGCCACCTTGACCGCGCGGACCATCGCCGGCGGCGGCTACCTGCTCATCGCCAACTCCGGCTACACGGGAACGGCCGACATCCAGCCGTTCTCCTCGGGCGGCCTCAAGGACGGCGGCGGCGGCGTGGCGCTGCGCGACGGCAGCAACGCGATCTTGAGCTCGATGGGCTGGGGGACCGCCAGCAACGGCTTTCAGCAGGGCAGCGCGGCGCCGACCGAAGGCACGGGGAAGTCGATCTCGCGCAAGCCGAACGGCGCCAACACGCACCACGACAACGTCGACTTCGCCTCGGCGACGCCGACGCCCGGCGCTGCCAACTAGCTTCGCATCGACCGCGCGCCGAAGCCGGCTGCGGAGCGCCCGAGCCGGAGCTTCGATGCGCTCTAGCGGCGCCGGAGGCGGTCGAGCAGGCGTGTAGCTGCCTGGGCGCGAGCGCGGTCGGTCGAGCGGGCGCAGGTAGTCAGCGGCGCGACGGCGGCGTTGCCCAGGTGCTTGAGGGCGAGGCGCTGGCCGGCGCCATCCCACTTGGGGGCGAGGGTCGCGCACAGGTGGTCGGCGAGCCGCGCATCGGTGCGCAAAGAGGGCTCGAGGGTGAGCGCCGTGTCCCACTCGCGCTCGGCGTCCTGCCGCCAGAGGCGGCGGAAATAGATCTCGCCGAGGTCGAGGTGGACCCAGCCGGCGCGAGGTTCGAGGATCGCTTGGGCGCGCAGCAGGCGATCGGCGTCGGCGAGCCGGTCGTCGCCGAGCAGCACGCGGACGCGATCGCGCATCGACTCGGCAACCGCCGGCGCGACGGGCGGCGGGGCGGCGGCGGGCGATGGCGCTGCGGCGGCGGGCGATGGCGCTGCGGCGGCGGGCGATGGCGGGGCGGCGGCGGGCGATGGCGCTGCGGTCGCGGGCGATGGCGGCGCGGCGGCGGGCGATGGCGGGGCGGCGGCGGGCGATGGCGCTGCGGCCACGGGCGATGGCGCTGCGGCGGCGGGCGATGGCGCTGCGGCGGCGGGCGATGGCGCTGCGGCCACGGGCGATGGCGGGGCGGCGGCGGGCGCGACGGTGGGGGGCGGCGGCGCGGCTGCCTCTTGGTTCGCCTGCTGCCTGGGCGCGACCGCGAGATCGGCCGCCAGCGGCTGGGGCGCCGGCGCCGCCGGCCTGGCGGTCGCGACCACCGGCGCCAGCAGGCGCGGCTGCTGGCGCGCGGTCCACAGCCACGCCGCGCCGCCGCCACCGACGGCCACCAGGACCGCGATCGTCGCGCCGGCCCCGCGCCCGCGGCCCCGCCGCGGCTTCGGCGCCGCCGCACGCGCCTCCGGCACCGTCTCCAGCGCCGCCAGGAACTCGTCGCAGTGATAGAAGCGCGCGTCGCGCTCCTTCTCCATCGCCCGCAGGATGACCTTCTCGAGCGCCGCGCTGATCTTCTTCTCCGGTGCCACCTTGCGCGGCGACGGGGGCGTTGCGTTCAGGTGCATGCGCAGAAGCGCGAGGCTGTCGTCGCTCTTGAACGGCTTCTTCCCCGTGCACATGCCGTACAGGATCACGCCCGCCGAATAGATGTCGGTGCGATGATCGGCCTTCTCGCCGCGCGCCTGCTCGGGGGACATGTAGCTCGGCGTGCCGGCCACCATCTGCGGCACCGAGATGGTCGGCTCGTCGACGCTGATGATGCGCGCCAGGCCGAAGTCGAGCAGCTTGACGAAGTCGTCGGTGCCGGTGGTCTCGCTCAGCATCACGTTCTCGGGCTTGAGATCGCGGTGCACGACGCCCGAGGCGTGCGCGTGACGGCACGCCTCGAGGATCTGCTTCATGATGCGCACCGCGCGCGCCGGCGTCATGGTCGGCTTGCCCATCTCCTGGCCGAGGGGGCGCCCGTCGACGTACTCCATCACGATGTAGGGGCGCCGCCGCCAGACGCCGAAATCGAGGATCGAGACGCAGTGGCGATGCTGCAGCCGGCTGATGGCGCGCGCCTCGCGCTCGAAGCGCGCCACCGACTCGGGCGACGCTGCCGCGCGCTCGTCGAGGAACTTGATGGCCACGAGCTTGCCCAATTTGACGCGCTCGGCGCGATAGACCACGCCCATGCCGCCGGCGCCGAGCCGGTCGACGATCTTCCAGCGCTCATCGACCACCTCGCCGACGAAAATGTCGCGCGGCGCAGACTCGCTCGCCATCGCGGGCCAGTATAGCTAACATTGGGAGATCGGCATGGCTGAGGCACCCGACGCTCGCATCGGCACCACGCTCGAAGGCCGCTACCGCATCGTCGAGCGGCTGGCGGCCGGCGGCATGGGCGTCGTCTACAAGGGGGAGCTGGTGGCCATCGGCAAGCCGGTGGCGATCAAGTTCCTGCACGATGCGCTCACGCTCATCCCCGACGTCGTCAAGCGCTTCCAGCGGGAGGCGACGGCGATGTCGAAGCTGGCGCACCCCAACCTGGTGAGCGTGCTCGACTCCGGGCTCGCCGACGGCGTGCCCTACCTGGTGATGGACTTCGTGTCGGGCAAGTCGCTGGCCGAGGTGCTCGCCGGCGGACCGCTGGCGGCGACACGCGCGGCCGGCATCGCCCGGCAGATCCTGGCCGGCGTCAGGCATGCGCACACGTCGCACGTGGTGCATCGCGACCTCAAGCCCGACAACATCCTCATGCTCGACGGTGTCGAGGGCGACTTCGTCAAGATCCTCGACTTCGGGCTGGCCAAGGTGCTGCGCGGCGAGGACTCGGCAGCGTCGCAGCTGACCAACACCGGGTTTGCGCTGGGGACGCCCGGATACATGTCGCCCGAGCAGGCGCGCGGCACCGAGGCCGACGAACGCAGCGATCTCTACGCCGTCGGCGTGATCCTCTATCACATGGTGACGGGGCGAAAGCCGTTCATCGCCGACTCGCCGCTGGCGGTGCTGCGCATGCACATGGACGATGCGCCGACGCCGCCGACGCAGCTGGCGTCGCGCTGCTGCTCGCCCGAGCTCGAGCGGGTGATCCTGCGCGCGATGGCCAAGGAGCCGGGCGCGCGCTGGCAGACGGCGAGCGACATGGCGCAGGCGCTGGTGGCCACGCCCGAGGGGCGGGAGGCGGGCGGCGAAGAGTGGACCTCACGGCGCCGGGCGGTGGGCGAGGTGGTCGGACGCGGCTTCGGCGGCGTGGTGGTGCGCGCGGTGGTGATCGCGGCGCTGCTGGTCGCGGTGGTGATGACCTGGTCGCACCTGTCGCGGCGCTCGCAGCAGAAGGTGAAGCGGCGGATCGACGACGCCGTGAAGATGGCGCAGGGTGCGTTCGAGACGGCGAAGGAGGGGGCCAAGGAGGTCGAGCGGGACGAGCCGCCACGGAAGGAGGCGTTGCCGCCCGCGGCGAAGAAGGAGGCGCCGCCGCCCGCGGCGAAGAAGGAGGCGCCGCCGCCCGTTGCGAAGAGGGCGCCGCCGACGCCGGCGATCGCGCCGGCCAAGACGCCCGATCTCGGCGCTGCCGATGCGCAGGCAGACGACGACGACGACGACGACAGCGTCGAGGAGCCGGCGCTGCCGAGCGACACGCCCGGGGCCAAGCTCGAGGAGCAGCAGGCCAAGGCCGAGCCGCCGCCGGCACCGACGGTGAAGAAGGAGTCGCCGGCGCCACCGAGGACGCCGTCGACGAAGGAGGCGCGCGCCCAGCTCGCGGCGGGCAAGGTGGACGCCGCGATCCAGACGCTGTATGCCGTGCGCCGCCGCGCGCATGGCAGCGCCGAGGCGGCGCTGCTGCTCGGGCACGCCTACTTCAAGAAGCTGTGGCGCACCGACGGGCTGCGCGAGTACGACAACGCCATCAAGCTGCTGCCGTCGCTGCGCTGGAACGCGGTGCTGGTGCGCGACACCGTCGGCGCGCTCGACGGGACGACCTACCGGCTGGCGCGCGCGGTCATCGTGGCGCGCATCGGCACGGCGGCGCTGCCGGAGCTGCGGCGCCAGGCGCGCGGCGCCAAGAATCCGCGGACGCGGGCGCGGGCGGCGCGGCTGGCGCAACAGCTCGCCCACGGTCGCCGTCGCTGACGCCGGAGTCGCCGGGTTGGCGTATGTTCGCGCCATGAACAGACCGATCGTCAACCTGGCCGACGTCGAGCTCAAGCCGTTCGGCGACGGCGGCCGCTGCGACGGGCGCATCGGCGCCATCGCCAGCCAGCTCGGCGCGTAGAAGCTCGGCTACAGCCTGACGGCGCTGGCGCCGGGCAAGCGCGCCTTCCCGTTCCACAACCACCGCGCCAGAGAGGAGATGTTCTTCATCCTCGCCGGCGCGGGCGAGCTGCGCTTCGGTCCCGAGCGCTTCGGGGTCCGCGCCGGTGACGTGATCGCCTGTCCGCCGGGCGGCGCCGAGGTCGCGCACCAGCTCATCAACACCTCGGCAACGGAAGAGCTGCGCTTCCTGGCGGTGTCGACGCAGCAGTCGCCGGAGGTGGCGGAGTACCCCGACTCGGGCAAGTTCGGCGTGCTCGCCGAGGGGATGCGCTTTATCGGCCGGGTCGGGGACGGCCTCGACTACTGGGAAGGCAACGAGTAGCGGCGCATTTTCGCTCCGGCGCTCCGGTAATCGAAGAGCCGGCGGCTTGCACGGCGCGCAAGTCCCTGACGCGCGCGGCGTCAGGTTGGCCGGCGGCTTGCTTCATCGGAGCGCAACCGACGGGGAGGTCCACCTTGCGCACCCTATCCTTCATCTGCGTGACGCTGCTCGGCGCGGCGCCCGCGTTCGCTCAAGTCCACATCGAGGTCGTGGGGCCGCCGCCGCCGCGCGTGGTGGTGGCCGCGCCGCCGCGCGTGGTGGTCGCGCCGCCGCCGCGCGTGGTGGTCGCGCCCGGTGGTGCGCTTCGCCGCGCCGCCGCCGATGGTGGTGGTGCACCCCGGCGTTCAGGTCGTGCGCGACTGCGACGAAGAGGTCTTCTTCGAGGGCGGCTGGTACTGGCACCCGGCGCCCGACGGAATCTGGTACCGCACCCGCAGCTATCGCGGCGGCTGGGTCGCGGCGCCGCGGCGGGCGGTGCCGGTGGCGCTGGTGCGCCTGCCGCGCGGGCAGTATCGCCACTATCACGGCGGGGCGGTGCGCGACCAGCGCCGGCAGGAGCGTCGTGACAATCGCGCCCTGCGGCACGAGGAGCGGCACGAAGAGAAGGCTGCCCGTCGCTGGGAGCGGCCGCACGGCCGGCGCGGCTAGGGGGTGTCCCTAATTCCGCGCCTGCTGCGACCGTCGATCCTCTTGCCACGAGTGGCGGCCTCGTCGCTGCGCGGCTCGAAATACAGAGAGTATTCCTGCGCTGCTCACTCCTCGGGCGCCACTGTCGCGTCGGCCTCGACGCTCTGGCGACGGCGCGGAATCAGGGACACCCCCTGACGAGGTATTCGCGGTCGTCGCGCCGCGCGCCGCTCGCGGCCCGGGCCTCACGCTCGGTCCGCATCTACGAGACGTACTGCAGGTCGCTCAACTTCCCTCGCGCGGCTTCACCGTGCGCCCCCAGGGCAGCGCCCTGACCTGCGCCGCCCCGCGCGCTCGCAGCGCCGCCGAGAGCGCGCCGTGGGTGGCGGCCTCGAAAGCCGTCGCCAGCTCGGCGGCGCTGGCAAAGCGCCGGTCGCGATCCTTGGTCAGCGAAATCGCCAGCACCAGATCGATGTCCGGCTCCAGCATCGGCGCCAGCTCCGATGGCCGGGTCGGCGAGCGGTAGACCACGTCGAACAGCACGCGTGGAGTGTCGGGCCCGGAGAACGCCGGCCGCCCGGTCAGCGCGCGATAGATGAGCGCCCCCAGCGAGAACAGATCGCTGCGCAGATCCACCTCGATCCCCGTGGCCTGCTCGGGAGACATATAGCCGGGCGTTCCCACCAGCGCGCGCTGGGTGAGCGTGCCTTGCGAGCCGCGCAGCTTGGCGACGCCGAAGTCGAGCAGCTTCCACCGCGCCTCCGGTGTCGCCGGCTCGTCGACGGAGAAGACGTTGGCGGGCTTGAGATCGCGGTGCACCACGCCGGCGGCGTGCGCCACGGTCAGGCCGCGGGCGATCTGCTGGATCAGCGCCACCAGCTCCGGCAGCGGCAGCTGGCGGGTGCGCCGCAGGTGCCAGCCGAGGTCCCGTCCCTTGAGCAGCTCCATCGCCAGGAACGGTGAGCCGTCGTCGGTCTCGCCGGCCTCGAAGATCTCGACGAGGTTGGGGGCGCGCAGGCGCATCGCCACCTCGGCCTCGCGCACGAAGCGCGCCACCGCGCCGGGGCTGGTGACGAACTGCCCCGGCAGGAGCTTGACCGCCGCCGCCTGGCTGGTCTTCTGGTGCACCGCGGCGTAGACCTCGCCCATTCCGCCGCGGCCGAGCAGCTCGCCCAGGCGGTAGGCGCCGACGGCGCGCCCGGTGTAGGCGCCGCGCCGGCCGCCCGCCGCCAGCGCCACGTCGAGGTTCTGGTTGGCCTCGTCGAGGAGCGCTTCGCGCTGCTGCACCAGGCGCAGCGCCTCGTCGAGGCGCTCGACCGCCAGGTGGGTGGCGCTGCGGCTCTGGCGCGTCTGCACGAACATGAACAGGTAGACGGCCATCACCGTGCCCACGGCCGTGAATCGCAGCACCAGCGGCGCCTCTGGCGCGCGGAACATCCCGAGGTCGGGGAGCAGCCCGCCCAGGACCAGGAGCGCGATCACCAGGTAGGCGAACGACGAGCCCAGGCAGACGACATAGGAGAGCGGGCGATCGTCGATGAAGCCGAAGTAGGCGATGCCCAGCGCGATCAAGGTCGGGGCGGGCGAGAACAGGCCGGCGTAGTACTGGACCGTCAGCGCCGTGGTCACGCAGCTGACGGCGAAGATGCGGATCATGCGGTAGGGGCGGCGCGCGCCGCGCACGCGCAGCCACACCCAGGTGCCGGAGATGCCGCTGACGGCGAGCACGCCGACGGTCAGCAGGTGCAGCCACAGCGGGGCGACGTTGGACTCGCGCGCGACCAGGCCGATGGGGACCAGGGCGAAGGTGGAGAGCAGCGCGATCATGGCGCCGAAGCCGCGGGCGCGCATCAGCTCTTCGCTGTGCATGGCGCGGATGGCGGTGGCGCTGTGCAGCGCGGAGCTCGACTGCCCGCTGCCGAGGCCGGGGCGGGTCGCCTCGTCGTGTGACGAGGTGCGGGCTCGGACGCGGGGGGAGGTGGGGGACGCCTCTGCCAGGCGCGCGCTCGGCGACTCGGCAGCCGTGGCCCCGTCCTCGGCCTCCTCCGCATCCGGCCCGGGCTGTGGGATCTGCGGCTTCATCCCGTGGACGTCACGGTCATCATAACCCAACGCGGAAGGCGACGCGATTCAGTCGGGCGTCACGGCCCCCACCTCGACCAGCGCGGAATGAAGCGCCTCCCAGCGATCCTCGAGCGCGCCGGTGATACCCACCGACATCCGGACCAGGCCGGGGCCGATTCCGGCGTCGCGCAGCGCGTCGTCGTCGAGCTCGCTGGAGGTCGAGCTGGCCGAGGCCGACATCAGCGTCTCGGCGTAGCCGAGGCTGACGGCCATGAAGCCGAAGCGGTGCTGGTTCTGCAAGAGCTCCATGAAGCGGTAGGCGCGATCCCGATCGCCCATGTCGATGGTGAGCAGGCCGCCGAAGCCCTGGCCGCCATTGAGCTGATCGCGCATGAGGGCGTGCTGCGGGTGGCGTGCCAGACCGGGGTAGGTCACCGCTACGCCGAGCTCGTCCATGCGCCCGGCCAGGACAGCGGCGCGCCGCGAGTGCTCGGCGATGCGCAGCGGCAGGTGCGGCAGCCGCATCGACACCTCGAACGCGGCGCGCGGATCCATCGTCGGGCCCAGCAACATGAGGGTGCCGGTGTGGAGGTCCATCAGGCGGCTGACGAACTCGGCGCGGCCCAGGATCGCGCCGGCGACCAGGTCGGAGGCGCCGTTGACGAACTTGGTGAGCGAGTGGACGACGACGTCGGCGCCGAAGTGGGCGGGCGTGATCAGCACCGGACAGAAGGTGTTGTCGACCACCAGCGCGGCGCCGTGGCGATGGGCGATCGCCGCCAGCGCGGCGAGGTCGGCGACCTCCAGCGTCGGGTTCGACAGGGTCTCGGTGAACAAGAGCCGGGTGCGCGGCGTGAACGCCGCTTCCACCGCCGCCAGGTCGGTGATCGAGACGAAGGTGGTCGTGACGCCGGTCTTGGCCGGCAGCAGCTCGGCGAAAAGAGCGCGGCTGCCGCCGTAGATCGCGCGCGACGACACCACGTGATCGCCGGCGTTGGCCAGCTGGAGCACGGTGCAGGCGATCGCGGCGATGCCGCTGGCGCAGCAGTAGCCGCTCTCGCTGTCCTCGAGCGCGGCCAGCTCGCGGCCGAGCGTGTAGACCGTGGGGTTGAAGTGGCGGGCGTAGAGGAAGCAGCCGTCGCGATCGACGGTGCGGTGGCCGGCGAAGATCTCGGGCATCGTGTCCGCCGCCAGCACGGTGAACGTGGTCGACGCCTCGATGCTCATGTTGACGCCGCCGTGCTCGCCGAAGGTGTGCTTGGCGGTGGCGAGCGCCCGTGCCGGATCAAAGTTCGTGCGCCTCATGACTACCCATATAGAATGCGGCTCGTGGGAAAGAAACCGAATAGAATGCGGAAGGAGCGGGCGCCGCACCGCCTGGACCGAATCGATCGCGCGATCGTGGCCGCCCTGCAGGACGACGTTCGGCGATCGAACAAGGAGCTCGCCTCCCAGGTCGGGCTGTCGCCGTCGAGCTGCCTGGAGCGGGTGCGCCGCTTGCGGCAGAGCGGCGTCATCCGCGGCGCCTGGGCCGAGCTCGATCCGCGCGCGCTCGGCATCCAGCTGATGGCGATGATCGCGGTCCAGCTGCACCGGCACGCCCGCTCCGAGGTGGACGCCTTTCGTGCCCACGCGCTCTCGCTGCCCGAGGTGGTCGCGCTGCACCACGTCGCCGGTCAGGTCGACTTCCTCATCCAGGTCGCGGTCCGCGACACCAGCCACCTGCGCAACCTGGCGCTCGACGAGCTGTCGTCGCGTCCCGAGGTGGCGCGCCTCGAGACGTCGATCATCTTCGAGACCACGTGGGCGCCGCGGCTGCCCGACTACCTGGACGACGCGCCGTGAGGCACCGGCGCGTCAGCCGTGTCGACGTCAGGGTTGGTTGCCGCGAGCGGCGCGAACCAGCCAGATCGCGAACGGGACAAACGCCGCGGCCACCAGCGCGCACACGAGGTACGGCGTGGCGACGTCGCCGGCGAAGAGCGCGGTGCCGACCAGCGGACCGAGCACGCCGCCGACGTCGCCGCACACCTGCAGCGCGCTCACGCCGAGACCACGATGCTCGGCCGACGCCAGCTCGCCCACCAGCGCCAGGAGCGACGGGCCCAGCGCGCCGCTGCCGATGCCGACCAGCGTGAGCCCCGCCAGCAACAAGACCATGGTGTGCGCCCAGCCGACGATCAGCAGCGCCGGCACCAGCAGCGCCAGGCCCAGGGTGGCGATGGTGGCGTGAGCGCGCCGGCGATCGCCGACGCGTCCGGCGATCAGCATGATCGCGGCGTCGATGACGACCATCCAGCCGAGCGCGGCGCCGGCCGTGCCCTGGTCGCCGCGGCCGAAGAGCGATAGGTGGCGTTCGTGCACCAGCAGCACCGCGGTCGTGAGCACCATGCCCTGCGCGCAGAACGAGCCGGCGAAGTTGAGCCCTCCGATCACGGCCAGCCGTCGGTCGGCCAGCGTGCGCAGGGCTCGACCCAGCGAGGCGGCGGCGCGCGTCGGGACGGTCAGCTCCGGAATGGTCACGAACGCGGCCACCGTGGCCGCGAGCAGCGACAGCGCCGCTACGACGAAGGTGGCGGCATCGCCGATGCGGTCCGAGAGGATGCCGCCCACGACCAGGCCGAGCGGCACGCCGAGGCCGATCGCCGCCCGCACGGCGCCGCTGGTGCGGCCCCGGTGGCTCGTGCCGCCGGCGGCGAGCGCCAGCGCCTGCGCGCCGACGAAGACGCAGGCGGAGCTGGGCCCGTGCAGCAGCCGCCCGATGAGGAAGAACGCCCCCGGGCGCCCGAGGACGACCCCGGCCCCGTACAGGAGCATGACGGCGATCTGCGCCGTCAGGCCGACGATGATGGTGCGGCGCGCGCCGACCCGGTCGGTGATCCAGCCGATGAGGGGCGTGGTCAGCACGCGCGCGAAGCGATTGGCAGCGAGGATGATCCCGATGAAGGCGAGCGGCAGCCCGGCGCGCGCGCCCGCGATCGGCAGGATGGGGAAGGCGACGCCGCCCGCGAAGCCGGCCAGGAGCACGCCGGGCGTGACCGCCAGGGCGGTGCGGCGTGCGGTTCGTCCCTCGTCGACGGACCATTCCGGCTCCGACACCGCCGCGCCGCCTACGCCAGCACGCGCTCGAGAAAGCCGAGCAGGCGGACGAACGAGTCGCGCGCCGCGCGCACGTCGTAGCTCGGCCGGTTGTCGTTGAAGAAGGCGTGCTGGGCCTTGGCGTAGACGTGGGGCTCGAACGATTTTCCCTGCGCCGACATGAGCTCGGCGAAGGCGGGCAGGGCGTCGGTGATGCGGCGGTCGAGCTCGCCATAGAAGCCGATGACCGGGCAGGCGATGGCGGGAACGAGCGCCGCCGGCGGGGCGCTGCCGTAGAAGATCGCGGCGCCGCGGAGCGCGGGATCGTGGGCGGCGGCGAGCGCCGCCAGGCCGCCGCCCATGCAGAAGCCGATCGCCGCCACGCCGGCGCCACCGCTCGGCGCCGCCTCTTTGCGCAGCCAGTCCGCCGCCGCCAGCACCGGCGGAAGGTGGCGCTCGAGCCCGCCGGCGAGGCCGCCCATCATCGTCTGCAGCGACTCGCGCAGGCGCTGCTGTTGATCGGCGGGCCGGTGCGACAGCGCCGCCGCGCGCGCCGCCTCGTCGAGCATGCCGCCCGGCGGCAGCTCGTTGACGAAGGCCTGCAGCTCGGCCAGCCGCGGGCGCGACAGCGGCGCCGGACGCTCCCCGTCGCGCGCGTAGAGATCGGGCGCGAGCGCGACGTAGCCGGCCTGCGCGATGCGCCGGGTCACGTCCTCGATGTGCTCGTCGAGGCCCCAGGCCTCTTGGATCACGACCACGCCCGGCAGCGGGGTCGCGGCGCGCGTCGGGCGCGCCAGGTAGCCGGAGAGCCGTTCGCCGGCGTCGAAGCGGATCCACTTGGTCTCGGTGGCCATGGGCCTCCTGTCAGCGCTGCGCCAGGTGCTCTTGGAAGAACGCCAGCGAGCGGCGCCACGCGTCGCCGGCGGCGGTGGCATCGTAGACGCGGGTGCGCGAGTCGTTGAAGAAGCCGTGGCGCGCGCCGGGATAGATCTTGAGGTCGTGCGGGCGCTGGTGCAGCGTCAGCGCCTCCTCGAGCGCGAGGGCCGACTTGCGCGTGAAGTCCTTCTCCGGGTAGCTGCCGACGATGGGGCAGGCGCGGGCGACGGCGGCGAGCGGCCGCGGGTTCATGCCGTAGAACACCGACGCGGCGCGCACGTCGTCGTCGACGCAGGCGAGCGCCAGCGCGTAGCCGCCGCCCATGCAGAAGCCGATGGCGCCGATGCGCCCGCCATCGACGCCCGGCTGTGTCTTGAGCCAATCGACGGCGGCCTGCAGATCGCGCAGCCCCGAGTTGTCGAGGGGCTTGAGCAGCATGCCGCCCATGACGCGCAACAGGCAGAGCGCGCGGTTGCCGCCGGAGAACAGGTCGACGGCGAGCGCGGCGTACCCTTCGGCGGCGAGGCGGCGCGTGACGTCGCGGATGTGATCGTTGAGGCCGAAGATCTCGTGGATGACGACGACGCCGGGCGTCGTCGCCGCCGTCGCCGGGCGCGCCAGATACGCGGACATCGGCGCCCGCCCGGTCCTTTTCACCTCGACCTCGATCGCCCGATCAGCGCTCATCGTTCACTCCGCAGCCGATTGTTCGAATGGCTCCACGGCCTCGAGCGGCTGGGCGCGCTCCTCCAGCGCGGCCTCTCCGCGGTCGATCAGCTCCTTGCGACCGAGCACGCGCTTGAGCCAGCGCGAGGCATCGTCGAACAGCGAGTAGGCGACCGGCGTCGCCAGCAGCGTCAGCAGCAGCGACAGCGTCTGCCCGCCGATGACCACGCCGCCGGTGGCGCGGTTGAAGCCGGAGCCGATGCCGCGCGAGATCGCCAGCGGCATCATGCCGGCGACGAACGCGATCGTCGTCATCAGGATCGGGCGCAGTCGGTCCCGGTTGGCGCTGCAGGATGGCGGCCTCGCGCGCCATGCCCTCGGCGCGCAGCTGGTTGGTGTGATCGATCTGCAGGATCGAGTTCTTCTTGACGACGCCGAACAGCACCAGCAGGCCGAGCGCCGTGAAGATGTTGAGCGACTGCCCGAAGCAGGATGAGCGAGATCAGCGCGAACGGCATCGTCAGCGGCAGCGCAAGCAGGATGGTGATCGGGTGCAGCCACGACTCGAACTGCGCCGCCAGGATCAGGTACATGAAGATGAACGAGAGCGCGAACGCGAGCAGGAAGTTCTTGGCCGCGCGGCCCGTCTCGCGCGAGCGGCCCTGCGGCGCCGACGTGGTAGCTGGCCGGCAGGTGCAGGTCGGCGATGATCTTCTCCAGCGCCTGCTGCACGTCGCTCTCGCCGAAGCCGGGCGCGACGTTGGCCTGGACGCACCACCTGGCGCTGGCGGCTCAGCGGTTGATCGCCGAGGGGCCGGTCGCCGGCTTCAACGTCACGACGTCGGCGAGCGGCACCGATGCCGAGCGCGACGACGGCACGGTGAGCAGCGCCAGGCCGCGTCGGCGTCGGTGCGGAAGCTGCCGTCGGCGCGGACGCGGACGTCGTACTCCTCGCCGCCTTCGGCGTAGCGTCGACACCTTGAGCCCGCCGACCAGCAGCTGGAGCGTCGTCGGCCACGTCGGCCACCTGCACGCCCAGGTCGGCCGCCTTCTCGCCGGTCGATGCGCCACCTGCAGCTCGGGCTTGCCGATGACCAGCGTTGGTGTCGACGTCGACCGCGCCGGGGACCTTCTTCAGCGCGGCGACGATCTTCTCGCCGTATTCGGCGAGCTTGTCGAGGTCGGGGCCGTAGATGCCGTACTGCACGGACGCCGTCGACATGCCGCCGAGTTGAAGGCGGCGACCGCCGAGACGTCGATGCGCAGGTCCGTGGGACTGCTTGGCGACGATCTCGCTGGCGCACCTGCGTCCATGCAGCTCGGTCCTGCGTCTCCTTGCGCGCCGTCGGGATCGGCGAGGCGCACGTAGATGCTCGCCAGGTTCGGCCGTGCGCTGATCGGTCGTCGCCGATGGTGATCAGCGTGGTGAGGACGACCTCCGGGATCAGCGCGCGGATCTCGCGCGCGATGCGCTCGGCGGTCGAGCGCGGTCGACGGCAGGCTGGTCCCCTCGGGCGCGCGCACGTTGATCTCGAACTGGCGCCTCGTCGTCGTGCGGGCAGAAGCCCTTGGGCACGGCCTTCATGAGCGGTCCCATCGACACCAGCGCGCCGCACGCGAGGCCACCACGACCACCCAGCGGTGGCGCATCACCCAGCGCAGCATCGCCATGTAGACGCGCTCGATCGGCCGGTAGAAGGCGTCGACCAGCCGCTCGAGCCGGCTCTTGTGCAGCAGCGGCTTTCCGTCGGCGTCGGTCATGGGGCGCTCGAGCCAGCGCGCCGACAGCATCGGCGTCAGCGTGAAGCTGACGAGCAGCGAGACGCGCGATGGCGAAGGCCATGGTCAGGCCGAAGCTCTGCAGGAAGCGGCCGACGATGCCGCTCATGAACGCCACCGGCAGGAACACCGCCATCAGCGACAGCGTCGTCGCCAGCACCGCCAGGCCGATCTCCTTGGTGGCCGTCGATCGCCGCCGGGAACGGCTTGTAGCCGCTTCTCGTCGATGAAGCGGAAGATGTTCTCCAGCACCACGATGGCGTCGTCGATGACGATGCCGACCGCGAGCGCCAGCGCCAGCAGCGTGATCATGTTGAGCGTGAAGCCCATCGAGCCACATGAGGCGCGAACGTGCCGACGATCGAGATCGGGATGGCGATGCGCGGCGATGATCGTGCGAGCGCAGGTTGCCGAGGAACAGCAGCACCACCAGCGCCGCGAGGAGCGCGCCGAGGACCAGGTGCTCCTTGACCGCGTCGACGCTGGTGCGGATGACCGCCGAGTTGTCGCGGACGACCTCGAGCTTGTAGCCGGCGGGCAGGGTCGTCTCGACGTCGTGCAGCCGCTCGCGGACGGCGTCGACCACCGCGACGCGTGTTCTCGCCCGACTGCTTGCGGACCGACAGCACCACGGCCGGCTTGCCGTCGACGGCTAGGCGGTGGTCTCGGCTCCTCCTCGCCGTCCTCGACGCGGGCCACGTCGGCGAGGCGGATGGGGTGGCCGCCGGCTCTGCGCACGACGATCTCGCCCGAGCGCCGCCGGGCTGGCGACGCGGCCGCTGCACCCGCAAGGTGAGCTGCGTCGGGCCCGGTGTCGACCGGCCGCCGGGCGTGGTCGACGTTCTGGGCCGTGATCGCGCGCTGGACGTCGAGCGGCCGTCAGGCCCGTCGACGCGCAGCTGCACCGGATCGAGCCAGACGTTGATCTGCCGCTTGCGCCCGCCGAGCAGGTTGACCTGGCCGACGCCGGAGATGCTCTCGATCTGCCGGCGCACCTGCTTGTCGGCGACCTCGGTGATCTCGCGGACCGGCCGGCTCGACTTCACCGCGACGTAGAGCACCGGCGAGGCGTCGGGATCGAGCTTCCCGACGACCGGCGCGTCGATGCCCTTGGGCAGAAGCGGGCATGGCCGGTTGACGTGGTCGCGCACCTCCTGCGCGGCGACGTCGAGCGTCCTTGTCGAGCTTGAAGGTGATGAACACCTGCGACACGCCCTCGACGGAGACCGAGCGCAGCTCGTCGATGCCGCTGATGGTGTTGACCGCCTCCTCGATCTTGTCGGTGATCTCGGTCTCGACCTCCTCGGGCGCGGCGCCGTCGAAGCGGGTGGTCACGACGATGATCGGGAAGTCGATCTTGGGGAACTGGTCGAGCCCGAGCTTGGTGTAGCCGACCATGCCGACGACCGCGATGGTCAGCATCAGCACCGTCGCGAAGACCGGACGCCGGACGCAGAGCTTGGCGAGCCACTGCATGGGTCACTCCACCTCGACGCCGTCGCCGACCTGCTCGCTCGGATGATCGGCGATGCGCTCTCCCGCGACCAGCCCCTTCAAGATCGCCACGACGTCGCCGTCGGCGGGACCGACCTGCACGATGCGCTCCTCGATGTGCTTGTCCACGATCGCGAACGCGCGGGTGGTGTCGCCGTCCTGCTTGAGCGCGCTTCTGGGCACGACCGGGAGCTTCTGGATCCCGACATCGAGGTGGGCGGTGGCGAACAGGCCCGGCCGCAAGAGCTTCTCCTTGTTGGGGACGAGCGCCTCGAAGACCAGGTCGCGGGTGGTGGCGCGCACCGCCGGTCCGATGAAGCTCACGATCCCGCGGAAGGTCTGATTGGGAAAGGCCGCCACCTGAAACTCGACGGTCTGGCCCTTTCTGACCGCGCTCAGGTTCTGCTCGGGAATGGTCAGCTCCAGGCGCAGCGGATCGATGTCGACGATGTGCGCCACCCGCGTCGACGGCATCACGTACTCGCCGACCGAGACGTACCGTTCGGAGACGAGGCCGGAGAAGGGAGCGCGGACGGTGTTGTCGGCCAGCGTCTGCTTGGTCAGCTCGACGCGCGTCTCGGCGGCGGCGGCGGACGTCGTCGCCGTCTTGCAGTCGGACGTCTGCCGGTCGTACTCCTGCTGGGTGATCGCCCCGCGCCGGAACAGGCCATCGTAGCGCGCGCACTCCTCCTCGGCGTGGGCCTTCTGCGCCCGCAGCGTCTGCGCGTTGGCTTCCGCCTCCATCGCGCTCAGGTTGGCGACCCGCGTGTCGAGCTGGACGATGACCGAGCCCCGTCCGACGTAGCTGCCGCGCTCGACCATCGTGCGCGTGACCCGGCCGCTGGCGTTGGCCGCCAGCTCCGACTCCTGGTTCGCCTTCAGGCTGCCGGCGAGCAGCAGCGTGCTTGGCATGTCGCGCGCGACGACCAGGACGCTGTCGACGTGGACCGGCTTGGACCTGGAGCGCGAGGCGGAGCCCTGCGCCTGCGGTTGCGTGCAGCCGGCGGCCAACGCGAGGACCACAAACAGGCGGATCATCATCGGTTCATGTCCTTCTTTGGTGGGATGCCGGCGATTGTCGACCGCATACTCGATAAAGACCCGAAGCGAGACACGTCATCTCCTCGGACGGCGAGCACGTCCTCTGGCCCGCACGGTGGGTCTTGCGTTGGCTCCTTCGAGCAGGACGCTGATGGCGCCACGCAGATAGGTGGTGGCGGCCAGGGGCAGCGGATCCGCGCTCTGCTCCACGAACTCGGACATCACGTAGTGCTGCACGGCGCCGAGAAAGGTACGCGCGAGGATCTCGGGGTCAATCGCGCGGAGGCGACCCTTGCGCACCTCGCCCTCGAAGTAGCCCGACAGGAGCCGGATCATGCGCAGACGAATCGGGTGCGGCTTGCACACGCGCTCGTGAAACTGCGTCATCTTCGTCGGGCTGGAGAACGCCATCATCATGAAGGGCAGGACGGTCTTCAGAAGGTCGATCATGCCGCTGCCGACGTGGAACAGCTGCTGGGCGATCTCCCCTTCACCGACGTGAGCGGCGAGATCTTCGAACGCCTGCGGCATGACGATCTGGCGCTCGAAGACGGCGATGGCCAGCGCCTCCCGCGTCTTGTAGCGATGGAAGATCACGCTCTCGGAGATCTGCGCGCGCTGCGCGATCTCGAAGGTGGTGGCATCGAGGCCGCGCTCGAGGAAGACCTCCCTGGCGGCATCCAGGAGGTCCTGCTCCGACAGCGTGACCGGTCGTCCGCGAGGATTCATTGTCGAGCGCCGACTCCATAATGACCGGCCCGGTAGAGAATGCAACCGGCGTTGCGGCTAGAAGCCGAGAGCGCAGCCGGGGATGGGGTCGCTGCTGCCGAGGACGAGCTGGCGCACCTGGGCCTGTTCGCGCTGCCAGTAGCAGAGCGAATCGGCCTCGTTGAGATAGCCGTATTGGTAGATGGTCGCGTTGCTGTCCTCGTCGAGCAGGCGCGACGGGTCGGGGTCGTGCAGGTGCGCGTGGCGCCGGGCGACCACCCGCTTGCCGTCGGCGAGCGCGGTCTCGGCGGCGGCGAGCAGGGCGTCGACCGATCCGCCGTCGGCGTACACGGCGGCGGCGCGCCACAGCGCAGCGACGAAGCGGACGCGCGCCGAGTCGACGGCGATGCCGTCGCGGATCTCGGCGAGCCAGGGGTCGTTGTCATCGAGGCCGATGGCGTCGACCGCTTGCGCCACCGCGTCGGTGTCGGCGGCGAGCTGATCGAGCGGCGCGATCACGCTCGCCGAGAAGGCGGCGCGCGCTTCGGGGGTCATCGCCGCCACGTCGGAGAAGGCAGGGCGGCGGGGCTGCGACACGATGCCGCTGGACCAGCCGGCCTCGAGGAGGAAATCGAGGCCGGCCATGTACGGGGCGAGCCGCTGACCGATGAGCGCGTCATGCTGCACGGCCGCGAGCTGGGCGATCTGCGCCGCCAGCGCCGCGCCCTTTTGCCCGTACGGCGCCAGCATGTCTTCGATCGGCCCCGGCCAATGGTCGGGCGTTTCGTAATTCATTCGCAGCGTCACATAATCGTTTTGCCAATATCCCCATTCCCAGCCGGTCGAAAAGAGCGCGTGCTCGGTCAGCGGATCGCCGCCCGCGGCGAGTGATTGTTGGTCGATATCGTTCATATCGAGCCAGCGCGTATACATGTAGACCGGCAGATAGGTGGGCACCGAGTCGTCGAACGCGATCCAATACGCGGACTCGGGGAAGTAGGCGACGCGGCGGTGGGTTTGCAGCCGATTGAGCAGGAACTGGCGGTGCTGGGAGAAATCATCGTGCAGATAGGCGCCGCCGGCATCCTCGAACAGGTCGTAGTACATGACCGTGTGAATCCACGGGATGATGTTTGGATTCGCGAATTGAACCAAGAAATAATAGAGAATATCCTGACCCTGGTATTGCACGTGCTGGCTCGGCGCGTTGCCCACGTGAATGCGCGCCGTCATCTCCAACCCCGGACGCACCGCTTGCAGCGCGTCGTACGCGTTGTCGACCTGCTGGATGAACACGTCGGGGCTGCTGCCGAAGAATTCGCCGAAGCTGAGCCCGAGCTTGTCGAACGGCAGGTCGCCGACGACGGGGCCGAGCTTCTGCGCGATGACGGCGTGGGTGTCGCCCGCCTGCAGGTCGGCGTCGGTGACGAGATCGTAGGCGTTCTGCACGTTGCCGCCGTGGAACAGCTGGATGTCGATGCCGACGGTAATGCCACGTGCGTGCGCGTAA
Organism: uncultured delta proteobacterium; assembly: GCA_963816965.1. GTDB lineage: Bacteria > Myxococcota_A > Polyangia > Palsa-1104 > Palsa-1104 > JAQBQH01. The sequence continues at coordinate 39,859 of CAWFMP010000003.1, read as the reverse complement.
TCGATGATGGCGCGCGTGTGGTCCTGCCACGCGGCGAGGATCGTGGGATCGGTGGTGATGTCGTTGAGCGCGCTCCACTGTAGATAGTTCCCGCGATTCTTGACCAGCCAATCGATCACGCGGCGCGCGCCGTCGAGGTGTTGCGGCGACGGCTGCATGAAGTCGAAGTGCGCCTCGATCGGATGCAGCGTGTGCAGATGCAGCCCGCGCAGCGTCTTGGCGGGCGTGAAGAGGCGGCCGAAGCGCGGCGAGGTCGCCGGCAGCGACACCGACGCCGGCACGAGCGACTGCCGTGGGTGATAGAAGCGGAAGCCACCCTCTTCGAGCAGCTGCGCCAGGCCGTATTGAACGCCGAGCAGGCTGCCGCCATGGACGATGTAGGCGCCGGCGCCGATCGAGTCGATCGAGAAGCAGTCGCCGCAGCTCAGGTCGGAGACCAGCGCCGCGCGCAGCCCCTTGCGCTGTGCCAGCGCGCCGCTCGGATCGCCGCTCTGTTCGACGGTGACGAGGTTGTTGGGCACGAATTCGGCGAACGAACGGACCGCGGTGACCGCGTCGGCGTCGACGAAGACGGTGAGCTGGGTCGGGGAGTGGCAGCCGGCGAGCGCGAGCGCGGCGGCGAGGGCCGACAGGACCGGTCGCGCCGCGAGGGCCGCAAGACGGCAGTGCATCCGGCGAGTCTATCGTATCCGCGGCCCGTCGGTGCCGCCGCCGCCGTCGACGACGAGCCGCTCAAGAAACTATGTGGCTCCGCGCCGGAAAGTTTGGCTGCGCACGAAGAGATCGGGAGTGCCCGGGGCGGGAGTCGAACCCGCACGCTTTTAAGGGCGAGGGATTTTGAGTCCCCTGCGTCTGCCATTCCGCCACCCGGGCGAGTGAGCGTAAACCGACGCAGTTTCTTACCCTTCTCCGTCGGTGTCGTCAACGGCGTTGTCGCAGGGCGCGCGTTGCGAGCGCTCAGCGGCGCGGGGGCGGCGGGGCCTGCGACGGGGTCGAGCGGCTGAAGGCGGCGATGACCGTCCACGCTTCATCCGACAAGAGCCAGGACATCAGCTCGTGGCAGCGCGCAGTGCGGCGGATGAGGTTGATGTCGGCCGCGCCGGCGAGCGACATGATCGCGGTGACCGGATCGCCGGTCACCAGGAGCGCTGCGCGGTCCGCGCGGCGGTGGATGTCCGCGTGATAGGCGGGCACCGCCTGCACCACCGAGCTGTCGGTGAGCAGGCGCTCCAGCTCCTTGCGCGTCTTGCGCGGCAGCACGCGGCCGAGCCGCTGCTTGAGCTTCTCCAGCTCGGGCGCGCGCACGGTCGGGATCAGCGCCGAGAAGATGCTGACGAGCTGGTTGCCGTCGGTGATGGCGGCCAGCGTCTGGTGCTCGATGACGAATGCGAACAGGCGCGCGGCTTCGAACGCCGCGCGCGCGTGACCGCCATTGGAGCCGGCCATGCGGGCGCCGACCGACAGCGCCACGCCCTGGTCGGCGACGAAGGAGACGCCGGCGCCGTCGGGATCGACGTACAGCTTGAAGCGCGGCAGGCCGAAGCTCTGGGCCACCGCGCCGCACTGCACGAACAGCGGGTGATTGGTCGGCGCCACCTCCCCGCGCGCCAGCTGCCCCATGACGTCCGCGATCATGGTCGGCGCCAGCGGCTCGAACTGACGCACCAGCTCGGCGACGAGCGCCAGCACCGGATTGCTGGTGCCGAGCAGCTGTAGCTCGGCGCTCGACAGCGGCGAGCGCCGCGCCGGCCGCTGCATCGCGACGACGCGACCGTCGACCAGCTCGGCGAGCACGGTGAACATGGCGCCGCACTCCGGCAGCCGCGCGCGCAACGCCTCGGCCAGGCCGCGCAGCGCCGCCGAGTTGAACGGGTCGGTGGCCAGCGCCCGCCGGAACTCGGCGACCGCGCGATCCCCCTGGCCGCTGGCGAGCTGCAGCTGCGCCAGCCGCTGGGTCAGGGCCGAGTCGTTGGGCGCCAGCGCCCGCGCCGCGGTCAGGTGCGCCACCGCCAGATCGGGGCGGCTCAGCCGATCGGAGTAGATCGAGGCCAGCGCCAGCCGGAGCGCCACCAGGCCCTCGCCGCGGTGGGTCGACGCGCAGGTCTGCTCGGCGTTGCGGATGAACCCGTTCCAGTCGCCGAGCTTCTCGTACACCCGCAACAGCGCGGCGACACCGTCGCGCTGCGTGATGGCGAGCAGGAAAGCCTCCTGAGCGGCCCGCTCGCCCACCTCGTCGGCCACGCTGTCGACGGGGACCCGCGCCGCAGCCAGCAGGTCTTCGATGCGCTCGCCGATGTTGCCGCTCTCGGCGCGCGTGCAGGAACAGCTCGCGCGCCCGCTGGTGCTTGGCCGTGCGCAGGCACAGCTGCGCCAGCTGCCGCGCCGCCTGCCGATCGGTGTCGTCGATGATCAGCTCTTCGAGGATGTTGCGCGCCGCCTCGCGATCGCCGAGCTCGTCTTCGCGGATGGCCGCTTCGCGCAGCCGCGCCGTGCGGCTGGTGTCGCTGCCCGGCGTCAGCTCGGCGATCTTGCGGTAGCAGTCGGCCGCGCCCTGCCACCAGCGCTGCTCCTCCTCGAGCGGCGCGAGCATGAGGTAGGCGTCGAGATCGTCGGGTGCGAGCGCGATCGCCTGCTTGAGCGCGGCGACGGCGCTGCGCGCGTCCTTCATGCGGTCGCGGTGCAGCTCCGCCTGCAGCTTGAGCATGGTCGCCCGCTCGCGCACGTTGGCCGTGGCGGCGGCGCGGGCGACGACGAGCTCGAGCAGGCCGGCGTCGTCCTTCTGCTCCTCGAGCAGCGCGCGCGCGCGCACGAAGGCGTCCTCATGCGCCGGCTCGAGCTCGAGCAGGCGCCGATAGTGTCGCAGCGCGCCCTGTCGATCGTCGAGCTTCTCCAGCGTGATGGCGCCGGCGGTCATGAGCGCGCGGATGCGATCGGCGCGATCGGCGGCCAGCTCGGCCTCGCGGGCGAGCAGCGACGCCGCCAGCGTCCCAGTCGCCCGCGGCGATGGCCAGGCCGCCGCCGCCCGCGCAGCAGCGGCAAGAAGTCGGGCGTGTAGCGCGCCGCCTGCTCGTACGTCCGCCATCGCCTCGGGGCGCGCGGCGCGATCGAGGCGCAGCGCCGCCTCGTACAGGCGCAGCGTCTTGACCGGCGCGTTCGAGCAGACGTCGGCGGCGGCGGCGAGCGCGCTCGGGCAGCGAGTGGCCGTCGGCCTCGATGTCGCCCTCGGGCGACGGAGCCGAGCGTGCGCACGATGCCGCTCGAGCCACCAGCGGATCGACCTGCTCGAGCCGCCCGGCGTCGAGGAACAGCTCGGGGCCGGCGGCGCCGGTCGACGACCTCGTCGCGCAAGGCGGCGAGCGCGCGATAGCCGTGCGCCAGGCGGATGTCGGTGCAGCGCGCGCCGAGACGGCGCAGCGGCGCTGACCAGGCCGTCGGGCTCGTCGCTGCGCGGCTGCGGTGGCGCGCAGCTCGGCGAGCGCGAAGACGCGTCCGATCTTGGAGCCGTCGATCGCCTGCGTGTAACAGGCGGCGGCGCGCTCGGGCTGATCGAGCCGATGCTCGTAGATGAGCCCGAGCTGCCCCCGACAGCGCCATCTTGGCCTCGACGTGCGTGGTGCGCTCGACCAGCCGCGCAAGCTCGGCGGCGGCGGCGGCGAAGTCGCCGCGCGCTTCGGCGACGTGGATCAGCGCCACCGACGCAGTCTCGTACTGCGGATGGCGCTCGTGCACCGTCCGGTAGCGCTTCTGCGCGCGCCTCGAGATCGCGCAGGTGCAGCTCCTCGATCTGCGCGATCTCGTGCAGCACCAGCGCCTGCTGCCGCGCGTCGCTCGAGCGCGTTGGCGCGCCGCTCGAGCGCCGCGCACAGCTCCTTCCACTGCCGATCGCGGCGCAGGATGCGATCGAGCGCGCGCATCGCCGAGGCGTGCAGCGGATCGTCGGCGAGCGCGCGCGCGTAGGCGGCGACGGCGGCGTCGCGCTCGCCGAGCTTGCGCTCGTGCACGCGGCCGATGTGATAGTGCAGCGCCGCGCGCTCGCGCTCGGTCGCGCAGTGCGCGAGCTGGCGCGTCCAGATCTCGATGACCTCGCGCCAGCGGCCGGCGAGGTGGTGCAGCCGCGCCATCGCGCGCAGCGACGATCTCGTTGTCCGAGTCGAGCTCGAGCACGCGCTCGTGCACGGCGAGCGCGTCGTCGGGTCGCTCGAGGTGCACCTCGAGCACGGCGGCGAGCCGCTGCTTGACGGCGATGCGATCGACGTCGTCGCGCAGCACCTTGGTCTGCTGGTCGAGCACGCCGGCGAGCGGCTCCCACTTCTCGGCCGCTTCGAGCACGCGCGCCATCAGGAACAGCGGGCCGAGGTCGCGCTCGTCGATGCCCCAGACGTCGGCGAACGCGGCCGCCGCCTTGTCGGAGTTGGGCACGCGCTCCGACCACAGTCGCGCCGACTCCTGGCGCAAGAAGCGATGCAGCGCGCGATCGCTGGTGTGCGGCGCCTGCTGCTCGTAGAGTCGGACCAGCTCGGCCCACTTCTCGTGCGCGGCGATAGAGCCGATCGAGCGCGAAGAAGGCGAGCCGATGGCCGGGCGCGAGCTCGTAGGCGCGCTCGATGCAGGCGCACCGCCTCGTGGCGATCGCCGAGCCGGCGCTCGAGGAGCTCGGCGACCTCGACGAGGTGATCGGCGCGCCGCTGCGGATCGGTGATCTTCTCCGCCTCGCGCAGCTGCATCTGCGCCAGCTCGGCCCAGCGCGCGCCCGAGCGGAAGAGCGCGTCGAACGACTGCAGCGTCGGCAGGTGCAGCGGGTCGACGTCGAGCGCCGCCGCGTAGGCGACCTCGGCGGCGTCGAGGTGCCCGAGCTTGGTGCGCTGGGTCTCGGCGATGCGGAAGTACAGATCGGCGCGCGCCACCGGGTCGTGCGTGACCACCGAGCTCCTTGTCGTAGACGTCGATGAGCTCGCGCCAGCGCCCGGTCGACTCCAGCACCGCCGACAGCCGGCGCAGCGGCGACGACTCGGTCGGCGCCGCCTTGGCCGCCTGGTGGTAGGCGGCGAGCGCGCTCTCGGCGTCGTGCAGCTTCTCCCACAAGAGGTCGCCGGCGCGCTCGCACAGCCGCCGCACCGTCTGCGGATCGCCGATGAGCGACGCCTCGTGGCAGAGCGTGCGCGCCAGCTCCGTCCAGTCCTCGTCGAGCAGGCAGAGCGTCTCCAGCGAGAGCGCCGCGGCGATGTTGCTCGGATCGTCGGTGAGCGCCAGCTTGTACGAGGCGCGGGCGGCGGCGCGCGCTTGAGGCGCACGTCCTGGATGACGCCGGCGTTGTGCCGCATCATGCTGCGGTACTGCACGTCGACCGTGGCGTCGGCCAGCGCGACGACGACGGCCACCAGGTCCTCCCAGTTGCGGCCGACGACGTGGAGCTCGGCCAGCGCCTCGATCACCGTCGCCGACGCCGGGTCGAGCTCGCGCGCCTCCTCGAGCGCCTGCAGGGCGGCGGCGCGGTTGCCGTTGGTGGCGACCTCGAGCGCGGCCATCTCGATGAGCAGCGCGACGCGCTCGTGCGGCTCGCCGACCTGCTCCAGCTCTTCGCGCGCCGCTTCGAGCGCCTTGTCGAAGTCGCGCGCCTGCCAGGCGCGCCGGCGCCGAATGGTCGAGATCCAGCGCTCGCGCGACAGGCGCGCGGCCGACGCAGCGCCTCATACGCGGTGTCGAACTCGCTGCATCGTCGCCGCCAGCACCGACACCGCGCCGAAGAGCAGGGCGCCGCGCGTGGCGTCGCGCTCGCTCAGCTGGCTGGCGTTGCGCGTCAGCGCCGTCAGCTCCGCGGTCCACACGTCGCTGTCGGGGGCGAGGGTGCGCGCGGCGTCGGGATCGACGGGGGCACGGGTGTGTGTGGTCTCGTCCGGCTGCTCGATGCGCGTGTTCTCGTCGTCGGAGACGATGGGACCGTTGCTGCGCGGCGGCGGTTGGCGGCGCGGGGCCGGCGGCGGCTTGAGCGGGGTCGGCGGCGGCGGCGGTGACGGAGGACGCACGGTCCTACATCTTATCCCATTTCAGGCGAGCGTATCCAGCCTCCCGTATTCGTACGATGGCCAACATTGTTTGAGCCCAAACCCGCAGGGCGGCGCGGCACGGCCGTTCAGGGGCAGTAGCGCGCCAGGTCGGCGCGGGCGTGCGCATAGCCGGGGCTGATGGCGAGCGCGCGGCGGTACGCGGTGCAGGCGGCGGGCAGGTCGCCGAGCGCACGCTCGGCGGTGCCGAGGTTGTACCAGGCATGGTAGCTGGTCTGGTGCGAGCGCTCGACGGCGCGGCGCAGGACCACCTCGGCGTCGGGCCAGCGTCCGACGTTGAGATAGCCGACGCCGAGGTTGTCGAGCACGTGATCGCCGGCATCGGGGAGGGCGGCGGCCCGCTCGAATTCGCCGACGGCGTGGCTCCAGTCGCCGCGCTCGCCGAGCCAGCGCCCCAGGCGGTTGTGCGCCGCGGCGCTGCCCGGCTCGACGGCGACCGCGTGCGCATAGAGCGCGCCGTCGCCGGACCAGGCCGGGATCTCACGCGCGCTGACGAAGACCAGGAGCGCCAGCAGGAGCGCGGCGCCGCCCCACGCGGCGCGACGCAGCGGCAACGAGCGCTGGGCGGCACGCGCCCCCAGCGCCACCAGCGCCGTCGCGAACCCGAACAGCGGGAGGTAGGCGTAGCGGTCGGCGACCGCGCCCTCGGAGAAGACGGCGACGGCGGCCGGTGCGACCAGCAGGCCCGCCCAGGCAACGCCGGCCGCGGCGAGCGCGACCGGCGGGCGCCAGGTCGGCGCGGATCGCCGTAGCGCCAGCACCGTCAGCGCGGCGCCCACGACGAGCACGGCCCAGCCGAGCGCCGCCGGCAGATACAACGGGCGCGAGATCGACAGGTCGAACGGCAGCACGAACGTGCGCGCGTACTCGAGCGCGATCGCGGGCAGTGCGATGGCCGCGGGCGCCAGGCGATCGACGTGTGTCGCCGCGGGCGCGTGCGGCAGCAAGAGCGCGCGCAGCCCGGCGTAGGCGGCGACGGCGGCCGCGAGCGCGACGAGGCCGGCCGACCAGGCGCGCAGCCGACCGGTGGCGAGCGCGAACCCGGCCAGCGCCAGCGGGAGCAGGACGTTCGCCTCCTTGGCGAACAGCGACAGCAGAAAGACGAGCCCGGCGGCGCCGGCGAGCGCGAACGTGGCGCCGCGCCCGCGCGCGGCACCACCGACGGGGGCTACCTCGACGACGAGCAGGGCGGCGACGAGCGCGAGCAGCCCGGCGAGCGGATCGCCGCGCGCGCTGATGAAGCAGATCGGCTCCACGTGCAGTGGATGCCAGGCGAACAGCGCCGCCACCAGCAGCGCCGGCTCCGCCGCGCCGAAGAGGCGCGCGCCCAGGAGGAAGGCGGCGAGGATGGCGAGCGCGCCGATGAGCACGTTGTGGACGTGCATCGGCGCCGGCACGCGGCCGAACAGCGCGATGTCGAGGCCGTGGCTGAGGATGAGCAGCGGGCGCCAGGCCTCGTGCGTGAGCGCGATGCCGTGCAGCTCCATCAGGCTCGGATCCATGCGCTCGTGCTCGGTGGTGCGCAGCTCGCGCCCGAGCGGAAGATCGAAGACGGCGCTGTCGCGGATGGCGGCGGCGTCGGCCCAGACGAACGGGAAGCGGCGCGAGCGGGCGAAGAGGGCCGCGTAGACGGCGAGGATGCCGACGAGCGCCAGCACGATCGCGAGCCGCCGCTTTGTCACGCGCGATCCATATTGACACAGTTTCCGCTATGGTCGGCGGCGGAGGTCACCATGGCGCAGCCGACAGGACACCCGTATCGCGTCGGGGCTGAGGTGAACGAGGCGATCCTCGTCACCACCGGCAACGAGATCGAAGGTCACCGCATCGCGCGCTATCTCGGCGTGGTGCGCGGCATCGTCGTGCGCTCGCCGAGCATCGGCAAGGCGTTCCTGGGCGCGTTCAAGCAGCTCGCCGGCGGCAACATCAAGGAGTACATCGAGGTGTGCGAGTCGGCGCGCCACGACGCCTACGAGAACATGCTCGCCCACGCGCGCGAGATCGGCGCCACCGCCATCATCTGCATGCGCTACGACGCCACCGAGTTCATGCAGGGCGCGACCGAGGTGCTGGCCTACGGCACCGCCGTCACCGTCGAGCAGCGCTGAGGGGCGACCGGCCGGCGCGAGCCCGGTTCGGCGCGACGCTGGCGAATTGACGCGCTCGGCGTAAGATGATCAGATGCGCACCCGAGGCGGCCTATGAAGTGGGCGTCGGCACTCTCCGAAGCGCAAACCACCGCCAGCGCGGTCGGCGACACTACCGCCGAGCTCGCGCGCCAGCTGGATGGCGCGGAGCCCGATCTGGTCGTCGTCTTCGTGTCGCCGCACCACGCCGAGGCGTACGAGACGCTGCCCGCGGGCATCGCGGCGGCGTTTCCGCGCGCTCTGTTGTTCGGCTGCTCGGCGGCGGGCGTGATCGGCGCCGGCCACGAGGTCGAGGAGCGTCCGGCGCTGTCGTTGACCGCGGCGGCGCTGCCGGGCGTGACGCTGCGCCCGCTGGTGTTCGCCGACGCGCCCGAGGAGGGGCCGGACGCCAGCGCCGAGGCGTGGCGGGCGCGCGTCGGCGTCGCCGTCGAGGCGGATCCGCAGTTCCTGTTGATCAGCGATCCCTACACCATCGAGGCCGACGCGCTGGTCGCCGGCCTCGACGCCGCCTACCCGGGCGGGCGCAAGATCGGCGGGCTGGCGTCGGGCGGCAGCGGCCCCGGGCAGAACGCGCTTTGGGCCGGAGGCGAGCTCTCGCGCGTCGGCGCCGTCGGCGTGGCCATGACCGGCAACATCATCGTCGACACCATCGTGGCGCAGGGCTGCCGGCCGATCGGCGATCCGATGCCGATCACGCGCGCCGACGGCCACGTGGTGCGCGAGCTCGGCGGCAAGGAGCCGGTCGCGGTCATGCGCGCGATGTTCGAGGGGCTCGATGCACGCGACAAGGAGCTGTTCCGCCACTCGCTCTTCGTCGGGCTGGAGATGGAAGAGGGCAAGATCGAGTTTCGCGGGGACTTCTTGGTGCGCAACGTCGTCGGGGTCGATCCCAACTCGGGCGCGCTCGCCGTCGGTGCCAAGGTGCGGCAGTGGCAGGTGCTGCAGTTCCTGTTGCGCGACGCCAAGACCGCCGAGCACGATCTGACGGCGCACCTCGAGCGCTACCGCGGGCCGCGGCCGGCGGGCGCGCTCATGTTCTCGTGCCTGGGCCGCGGGCAGAAGCTGTTCGGCCGGGCCGATCACGATACCGATCTGTTCCGTCGCCGCGTGGGCGCGGTGCCGCTGGGCGGCTTCTTCTGCAACGGCGAGATCGGCCCTGTCGGTGGGCACACGTTCCTGCACGGCTACACCTCCGCGTTCGGCCTGTTCCGCGACAAGTAGCGTGCGCGGGCCGGTGACGCTGGTGTGCCTCGCGTGTCGCGCCCGCACGGCGCGCGGGCGCGAATTGCACACGCTGTCGCCCGCCGGGGACGCGCTCGTCTGCGACAACGCCGACTGCGGCAGGCGCTATCCGATCGTCGGCGGCGTCGACGGCGTGCCGGTGGTCGCGTCCGATCCCGACGCCCACCTGGCGCGCTGGGGCGCCGACCTGGTCGACGGCGAGCCGGAGACGCTGCGGGAGCACCTCTCGATCTATCTCGACGCGCACTGGGGCGATCGCGCCGTGCCGCCGCCCGACGGGCCGGGCGGCGGCTTCGGCCTGGCCGCGCTGGCGGCGAAGCTCGCCGAGCGGGTGGCGGCGCCGGTCGAGCGCGCGGTCGAGCTCGGCTGCGGCGTCGGCCGCGGGCTGTACGAGCTTGCCAAAGGGGCGGCGAGCGTCGTCGGCGTCGACGCGCAGCTGGCCTCGCTCCGGCGCGCGCAGCGGCTCCTCGACGGCGAGGCGATCGACTACGCGCGCCGCATCGTCGGGCATCACTACGCGCCGGCGCGCATCGAGCCGCCGCCGCCGCGCGGGCGCGTTTGCGCTGGTGTGCGCCGACGCCATGGATCCGCCGCTCGTGCCCGGCAGCTTCGATCGGGTGGTCGCGCTCAACGTGCTCGACGCGGTCACCTCGCCCCCGCAGCTGGTCGCCGTCGCCGACGGGCTGTGCGCGCCGGGCGGCGAGGTGATCCTGTCCTCGCCCTATGCGTGGCAGAGCGGCATCGTCGCCGACGAGCATCGCTTCGGCGGCGCCGATCCGGCCGCCGCGCTGCGCCGCCGCCTGGTCGAGGGCGACGCGCTCGAGGCGCGCTACACCGTCGAGGACGAGGGCGAGGTGCCCTGGACGCTGCGCCGCGGCGCGCGCGCGGCGGTGGTCTACAGCACGCACTGGCTGCGTGCGCGCAAGTCGCGGTAGACTGCCTCCGCCGATGGCGCGCGAGATCACCATGGACGAGCTCCTGGCGAAGCAGCGCGCCATGTCCGCCAAGGCGGAGGCGCTGGCCACCGAGAAGGACGTGGAGAAGATCCAGTCCATCACCGCCGAGCTGCAACAGGACGGGCTGGCGCTCGAGGAGCTGGCGCGCGCGTTCGAGAAGCAGGAGCTGGCCAAGGCCGGCCCGCCGCCCAAGGGCAAGCTCGAGGTGGTGCTGACTGCGGGACAGAAGGAGCGCGTCAAGAAGCTGACCGGCGTCGACATGGCGAGCGTCGTCATCGCCGACGAGGCGGGCGTGCTGTCCAAGGCGATGCCGCAGACCAGCCCGCGCGACATCGAGCAGCTGGCGCTGAACGAGGCGCGCAAGCTCTTGGGGCTGCGCGACGCCGACGGCAAGATGCGCGCGGCGCTCGACGACGCCATCCGCGAGATCGAGCAGTCGGGCTACGGCGAGGTGCTGGCCGAGCTCGATCGGCTCAAGGCCGATCCCAACTGGCTCGGCGGCATTTTGCACAAGAAAAAGTGACCAGGGGCTGTCGAAACCCCCTGGCGCAGCGCTTGGCGCAGCGACTCGGCCAAAGTGAACGGCATTGGCGCTAGGGGGCCTCTGAGCGCACCTCTAGCGCAGCGCTCTCGTGATTCATCACATCGCGGTTCGAGCTCTCGACAGGTTCCTCGACCGCGTCGCATCGAGAGCGCGCCAAAACGCCACCTCCGGCCCCACGCACACTGCCCCGCTGGGCTCAAACAGTCCTCGCCACCGGACCGCTGTGCTCGATTCTGCCCCTTGCCGGTGCTGCGGAACTCGCCCAGCGGGGCAGTGTGCGTGGGGCCTCTGTGCTCGTCCAAAACCGAGAGCGACCCGCTGCCGCAGCTTCGTCCGCTGTTCCTGGACGCCGTTTTCCCATGAGCCTATAGAGCGGGCGGTCGTCGGAGCCGTCTTGCCGGGCGTCGAGGAGCGCTCCGCCCGCAGGGCGGACGCCAGCGACGAGCCGAGGGCCCGGACGTGCCGCCGGCCGGTAAGGCCGCCGGCGTAGCGGGCCCGTCCCGGCAAGACGGCTCCGACGACCGCCCGCGGCCCCGCGGCGCCAACCGGCGACACTGCCACCAAGGATGGCGTTTGGGCGCGCTCTCGCTGCGACGCTGTTTGCTCAATCAAATGCGGAGATGTGATGAATCACGAGAGCGCAGCGCTAGCGCGCGTTGCCGACGGCGAGGGCGATCGGATAGGTCAGCGTCGGCAGCTTCGAGCCGTCGACGAGCTGGGTGCAGCCGGAGCTGTCGATGCGGACGACGTGGCGCACGTTGCTCGCCGGCGCGTTACACGTGGCGAGCACGCGGTGGGCGGCGGTCGGATCGGGCGCCGCATCGGACGTCTTGAACGGCTGCGTGCACAGCGTGTCGACGGTGCAGGTGAGCGGGCCGAACAGCTGCGGGCCGGTGCCGTCGTCGTCGATCTCGTAGATCACGTCGGCCGCGGTCGATGACGTGGTGGTCTGCGCCCACACCGCGCGCTTGACCGCGCCGTCGAGCGTGTTGAGCGTGGTCGGGTAGCTGCCGGGCGGGCGCGTGGCGTACCAGACGGTGGGCGTCACCGGCTGGCCGTCCCACGGGATCGCCGCCTGGGTCGCGGGATGCGCCTGGATGCCGTTGTCGACGTAGACGATGCGCGAGGGATCGAACGGATCGCGCGCCATCGCCGCCACCGACGAGCCGAGCTGGATCGGCGCCGTGTTGTTGGTGACGTCCCACCACTTGAGCTGCGAGCCGTCTTTGGGGTCGACCATGGCCAGAACGGTGATCTCGTCGTAGCCGGTGGTGTCGTAGCCGACGGCGATGACGTCGGGCATGCCGGCGCGGGTGAGCGTGAACAGCGCGCGCGGCAGATCGCCCGATTGCGTCGGGCGGTAGGTGGCGCGGATCTGATCGTGGACGCCGTCGAGATAGAGCACGCTCTCGCTCGAGCCGAACAGGACGCCGTCGGGCGGCATCCAGCCGACCGCGGTGGGCGACTTGGAAAGCGCGCCGGCGGCGGTGAGCTGCGGGCCGCAGGCGGTCGCCGGGCCGGACGGCGGGACCGAAAGCTGGAGCACGCGGCCATCGTTGCCGGTGGCGCCGTTGACGCTCTCGACGGCGACGAGCAATACGGGCGCGCCGCAGCCGCAGCCGGTGCACATCGAGGAGCCGCCGCCGCCGCCACCGGAGCCGCCGCCGCCCGCCATGTCGCCGTCGCCGCCAGGCAGCCCGGCCATGTCGGAGCCGCCGCCGGAGCCACCGCCGCCGCCGTCGTTGTTGACGTGAGAAAAACCGCAACAGGCGGTCAGGAGCAGGGAAACAACGAACCAACCACGCACTTGCGCCCCCGATGCAACGGGCGCTCGTACCATGGTCCATTGTTGCTGGTCAAACGTGTGCGCCCGATCACACTCCTAGCGCCACCGATCGTACAGCGCGATCGGGTTGCGCCCGTCGTCGAGGAGCTCGGCGAGCAGGCGGCGGAAGTCGAGGCGCGGCGAGAGCGCGGCGATGACCGCGAGCGCGCCCAACCTCTGCCGCCAGAGCAGGATCGCGCCGGCGGGCAGGGCGATGCGGCGCAGGCGGAGCAGCTCGCCGGTGCGCGCGATCAGGCGCGCCACGTGCCGGGTCGAGAGCGTGAACTCGCCGCGGGTGAGGAAGGGCGCGGCCAGCGCCTCCTCCCACTCGCGCCAGATCGAGCCTTCGAAGACGGTGGCGTCGGCCACCAGCCCCTCGGCGTGGGCGGCGTGGCGCAGCGTCTCGCCGTCGCGCTGGATCATGGCGAGGAAGAGCCGGCGCTCGGTGGCGCGCAGCTCGTCGGGGAGCGCGGCGGCGGAGCCGAAGTCGACGAAGCCGACCTTCTCGCCGGGCAGGATGAGGTAGTTGCCGGGGTGCGGGTCGGCGTTGAAGATGCCGTGCTGCAGCGGCGCGCCGAAGGCGAAGCGGAAGATGGCGCGCGCGCCGCGGCGGCGGGCATCGGCGTCGTCGGTGGCCAAATCGGCGATGGCGCGGCCGTCGAGCCGCTCCATGGTGAGCACGCGCGCCGTCGAGCGCGCGCTGTCGACGCGCGGTACGACGATGGTGGCGTCGCCGGCGAACGCGTTGCGGAAGCGCTCGAGCCAGGCGGCTTCGGCGACGTAGTCGAGCTCGCCGAGGAGCTGGGCGCGCATGGTCTCGAGCGCGCCGGCGGCGGCGCCCGAGCCGAGCTCGTCGCCGACCACGCGACGGAGCAGCGAGGCCGACGACAGATCGTCGCGCAGCGCCTCGGCGACGCCGGGATACTGCACCTTGACGGCGAAGCGGCGCCCGTCGGCGTCCTCGGCGGCGTGCACCTGCCCGAGCGAGGCGGCGGCGATGGGCGTGTCGTCCCAGCGGGCGAAGCGCTCCTCGGGCGCCGCGCCCAGCTCGGCGGTGACCACGGCGCGGATCGCGGCGGGTGGGCGGGCCGGCATGCGGTCCCACAACCGCGCCAGAAGCGCGCGTGCGGCGGGGGTGGCGGCGATGCCGGTGACGTCGAGGTAGGCGCGCACCTGCGCCGCCTTGGCCACGGCGGCGCCGAGCTCGGCGGCGGAGCTGGCGAACGCCTCCGCCTCGGCGAGGTCGGCGGCGCGCCGGTCGCGCGTGACGTCGACGTCGGTCATCACCGCCTGCTTGGCGGTGGCGGTGGCGCGTTTCCAGCGCGCGCCGGCAAAGGCGAGCCAGCGTTGGTAGCGGCGCTCCATTGTCGGGTGCGCAGCATACTGCGCCCGAGGAAGAATAGCGACGACGATCCAGGCGGCGCACAGCGGCAGCGCGATCAGCGGCGCTACGGCGCCGCACAGGCCGAAGGCGGCGGCGCCGAGGGCGTCGCCGCCGCGGTAGACGAAGGTGTCGATGAAGCTCTTGGCCGCGTACTTCTCCTCGCGGTCGACGACGACGAAGCAGAGCTCGCGCGCCGGGCGGGCCGCGAAGTAGTCGGTGGTGCGGCGCGCCACCTGGAAGCACGATGATCAGGGCCAGCGACGGGTGCGGCCGCGAGGGCGGCGAAGCCGGCCAGCGTCAGGATCGGAAGCAAGAGGAGCGTCGCGGTGACGCCGGCGCGGCGCAGCAGCAGCGCCGTCAGCGACGCCTGCAGGACGAGGCTGGCCAGGTTGACGGCCAGATCCATGCGCGCGAACAGGGTGGCGCGCGCCGCGTCGCCATGGACGGCCGCTTGCACCAGGCGCGCCTGCTCGAAGTAGGCGAAGGTCGAGGTGAGCGTGTACAGGAGCATGTAACCGGCGAGCGCGAGCAGGTAGGGCGAGCGCGCCAGCGCCACCGCGAAGTGCCACACGGGCTTACGCGGGATCGCCGAGTCGGAGCTGCGGAAGTCGCCGCCGGCGGCGACGCGATGGAAGCACAGGACCGCGGCCTCGAGCAGGAGCGCGGCCACCAGCGTCAGGTTGGTGGCGCCGAGCGGCGCGGCGGCGAACGAGGTCAGGGCGGCGCCGGCCATGGCGCCGAGCGTGCCGCCGAGCGCGATGACGCCGAAGCGGCGCGCCGCGGCGGCGCCGTCGAAGCGGTCGGCCATGAAGGCCCAGAAGATGCTGACGGCGAAGAGGTTGAAGACCGAGGTCCAGACGAAGAAGAGGCGCGCCGCGGTGGTCGACGGCGCGCCGCGCAGGACGAAGGAGAAGACGAGCAGGTTGGCGGCGAAGAAGTGATAGACGATGGGCACGAAGCGGCGGCGCGGCAGCCGCTCGACGAGCAGGGCGAACAGCGGCGTGACCACGACGATGGTGGCGAGCGTGGCGGCGAACAGCCAGGGCAGCGTGCGCACGCTGCCGCGCAGGCCCATCGCGTCGCGCAGCGGGCGCACCGTGTAGTAGGCGGCGAAGAGCAGGAAGTGATAGGCGCAAGACCACGCGGTCGCGCGGCGTTCCCCATCCGCGGGGCGGCGCGAGGTCATGCGGCGGAAACACCGCCCGCGCCGGCAAGGTTCGCGCGCCGCCGCCGATTAATGATGCCGCTGGTAGACGATGTTGCCGGCGACGATGGTGGCGTCGACTTGCGCGTGCACGAGGTCGGCGGGGCCGCGATCGAAGATGGTCAGATCGGCGGCCATCCCGGGAGCGGCGCGGCCGCGCCACGACTCCTCGAACGCGGCGAAGGCGGCGCCGGTGGTGAAGGCGCGCAGCGTCTCGTCGAGCGTCAGCCGCTGATCGAGGGTCCAATTGCCGCGCTCGACGGCGGCGGCAAAGCCGGCGACGACGCTCGGCTCTTCGACGGGGAAGTCGCTGCCGAAGGCCAGGCGCACGCCGGCGGCGAGCATGCGGCGCCAGGCGTAGGCGCCGCGGATGCGCTCGGGGCCCAGGCGCTTCTCCGCCCAGGGGGAGTCGCTGGTGGCGTGCGTCGGCTGCATCGAGGCGATGACGCCGAGCTGGGCGAAGCGCGGGATGTCCGCCAGCGCCACCACCTGCGCGTGCTCGACGCGGAAGCGCTGCGCCGGGCCGACGCCGGCGGCGGCGAAGGCGTCGAGGACCTCGCGGTTGGCCCGGTCGCCGATGGCGTGCACCGCCACCTGCCAGCCGCGCTTGACCGCGGCGCGCGCGATCGTTTCGATCGTGGCTTCGGGCGTGATGGTGAGGCCGCGGTTGCCCGGGTCGTCGCTGTAGGGCGCTAGCAGCGCGGCGCCGCGCGAGCCGAGCGCGCCGTCGGCGTAGAGCTTGAGACCGCGCAGCGTGAACATGGCGTTGGCAGCGGCGCGTGCGGGCGGATGGGCGAGCAGGCGGTCGGCGTCGCCCTGCGCGCCCATGGCGTAGACGCGCAGCTGGAGGCGCCCGGCGGCGGCGAGGCGCGTGTAGACGGCGGCGACGTCGCGGCCGATGCCCATGTCGTGGATCTCGGTGAGGCCGGCGGCGAGCGCGAGCTCCTGGCCGCGCAGGATCGCGGCTTCGACCTCGGCGGCGGTCGGCTCGGGCACGGCGCGGTCGACGAGCGCCATGGCGTTGTCGACGAAGACGCCGGTCGGATCGCCGTGCTCGTCGCGGACGATGCGGCCGCCGGCCGGATCCGGGGTCGCGCGATCGATGTGCGCCCGGCGCATCGCGGTGGCGTTGGCCCAGCCGGCGTGGCCGTCGATGCGCTCGACGAACACCGGGTTGTGGAGCTGGTCGAGCGTGGCGTGCGTAGGAAATTTGCCGTCGGGGAAGCGGTTTTGATCCCAGCCGCGGCCGAGCACCCATTCGCCGCGAGCGCCGCGGCCGGCGGCGAAGTCGCGCTCGACGCGGCGGGCACAGTCGGCGGCGGAGGTGCAGCCGCGCAGGTCGACCGCGGCGGCGGCGAGGCCGAGGCCGACCAGGTGGGCGTGAGCGTCGGTGAGCGCGGGCACGACGGCGCGGCCGTGGAGCTCTACCACCCGCGTGCGCTTGCCGACGAGCGCGTCGACGTCGTCGACGGCGACGATGGTGGCGCCGCGCACCGCGAGGGCGCGCGCGTGCGGGTGCGCGGGATCCTGGGTGAGGATGTCGCCGCCGCGGAGGACCAGATCGGCGGGGGCGACCGGCTCGGCGGCGGAGGCCGACGCGACGGCGGCGAAAAGGGCGACCGCGATCATGTTTGCCAGGGCGCGCATGTCAGCGGAGGACGTGCGACAGGTGAACCGGCATCGCGTAGCCGCCGAGATCGAAGCTGCCGTCGAGCGCGATGGTGGCCGAGCGTGACTGGATGGCGCGCAGCACGCCGAGGCCCACGCGCAGGAAGTCGAGGTGGGCCGCGATCGTGAGCGGCAGCGTGGCGCCGGCCGGCAGCTGCCCCGGCGCGGTCGACGCGGAGAGGATCGACGCGCCGTTGATCTTGAGCGCGTAGGACAGCGGCCCCACCGGCAGCTGAAAGCTGTTGTTGTTGCGCACGGCGATCGTCAGGGACAGGGACGCGCCCGAGACGTCGACGCCCCCGACGGCGGCGTTGCTCATCGACAGCGACGGCAGCTGCGGCACCGGCAGCGTGCCCGAGTGCGACAGCGGCACGGTCAAGACGCCGAGCGGCGTGCCGAAGCCGAGCTGGGTCGCGATGGTGTACGGCACCTCGCGCCGGTTGAAGATCGACGCCAGCGCCTTGGCCAGCTCGATGAATTTGAACGAGACCGGCAACGTCAACTGCCCGACGCCCTGGGCAGGAACGTGCAGCGGGCTGTCGGCGGCGCCTTGCACGAAGGGGTGGCTGTCGACCGTGAGCTGATAGACGAGCTTGGCGAGATCGATGCCGATGGCGTTGTGGTTCTCGACGCGGAAAACGATATTCGCGCTGATGCCTTGGAAGCTGATTGCGGTGACGTCGAGGCGCTGGAAGCTGACCGTCGGTTTGGAGAACAGTTGCTCGCAGCCGGTGCTCGGAATTGCAGCAGCGACGAGAAATGTGAACAGCAGAGAGCGCACTGGAATCATTATCGATAGTTTCAAAATGTGCTGCAACCGGCCAAAACGTGTTTAGATGTCACCCTCAATTAGGAGGAGGTAACGTGATGGCCATTAAGAATGTGATGGGCGCGCTGGTGATCGCCGGCCTCGGTCTGGCCGGTTGCGACCAGTCGAAGGCGGAGCTCGACACGACGAAGACCCAGCTGCAGGCGGTGACTGCGGAGCGTGACACGCTCAAGACGCAGCTCGACTCGACCAAGCAGCAGCTCGCCGCTGCGCAGCAGCAGATCGATCAGATGAAGGCGGCGGCGGTGCCGCCGAGCGGAGCCGCGGCGACGCCGACGGCGAAGGAAGAGCACCATGGCGGCAAGGGCCACCCCGCGGCCGCGACCCCGCCGGCGCCGACGCCGAAGGAGAAGCTGCAGGAGCAGTCGAAGAAGGCCCATCGCGCCATGTAGCGACGCACGACCAAGAAGGAGGAGAACATGAATCGAAGCTTGATTACGCTTTCGCTGTTCGCGCTCGTCGGGGCGGTCGGTTGCGGCGGCGCCGATGACACGACGAGCGTCACGACCGGCGACATGGCAGTCGGGACGACGGGCGCCGATCTGGCGGGCGCGCATCTGCAGTCGGGCACCTACACCGTGAGCAACATCGTCAAGATCTCCGACGGCTGCGGCCTCGTGTTCGAAGGCGACACGGCCAACAGCATCCCCGCGCTCGCGACGCTGCAGGTCACCAACACCGGCGCCATGCTGTCGCTCGGTACCATGTTCAATTCGACGACCGCGACGGCGTGGAACCCGCCGGGTTACTCGGCCGGCACGGGGTCGTACACCGATGCGACGCACGCTACCCTGACGGCGACGGCGACGGTGACCCTGCCCGACTCGTGCACCTACGACACGACCCGCACGACGATGGCGACGTTCACCGGGATGAACATGTTGTCGGTGGACTTCACCGACACCGAGTCGAACTACGACGCGACCACCTGCGCGAGCGACATGCCGCCGATGACCCCGCCCTGCACGAGCCACTACACGTTCGACCTTGCCATGTGAGGTGCTTGGATGAAACTGATGACGAGACTCGCAGTGGTCGCCGCGCTGTTCGTGCTCGGCTGCCACAACAACAAGCCGGCGCAGACGCCGGTGGACCAGCAGCAGCAGCAACCCGCACAGCCCGCTCCGGTCCAGGGGCCCCCGCCGTAACCTGACGGCCCGCGCCTCCCGCACCACGCTTCAGCAAGCACGAACCTCCCAGCGTCTCGACCTGACCGCATCGACACCGCGGCGCGCGACGACATCCCTGCATTGCCTGAACTCGCGGCGGTGCCGAGCATCGCGCTCGGCGCCAGGGCGATGAAGCTCTACGGCTCGACGTCGGCCCGCTCGGCCGGGGATCTTCCTCAGTAGGCGCCGACGTTCCGCATCAGCGTGATCATGAGAAAGATGATGATCGCCGCCAGCACCACGATCGCGCCCGTCGCCACCGCGGCCGTTCGGTGATCGTGCGGCACATGATATTGGTCGAGGGCCATCTCAGCCTCCGGTCGGCAAAGATGCGTCGCAGCCGTCGTGGTGCAAGCCCCGTCGGCCCGCCCCTTGCTTCTCCTTTGCGGAGGAGGAACCAATGCATATCCTGGCGATGTTCATCGTCGGCTTGATCGTCGGCGCACTCGCGAAGTTGTTCATGCCGGGAAAGGATCCGGGCGGCATCATCGTGACCGCGTTGATCGGCATCGCCGGCTCGTTCGTCGCCGGCTTTCTCGGGCGCGCGGTCGGGCTCTACCGCAATCCGGCGAGCACGCCTGGCATCATCGGGTCGATCATCGGCGCGATGATCCTGCTCGCGCTCTACCGCGCGTTCCTCGGAATGCGGCGGCGGCACGTCACCTAGTGGGCGAGCAGGCTCAAGACGCCCGTCGTCACCGCCGGAACGTAGGTGATGAACAGAACGCCGAGCGCCATGATGATGAGGAAGGGCAGCGCTTGCTTGTAGAGATGCGGCAGCGGCTTGCCGAAGCGTGAGGCCGACAGGAAGAGGTTGAGCCCCATCGGCGGGAACAGGAAGCCGAGCTCCAGGTTCGCCAGGAAGACCACGCCGAGGTGCACCGGGTCGACGTGAAACAGCTCTCCGAGCGGCGCGATCAGCGGCGCCAGCACGATGATCGCCGCGTAGATCTCGAAGACGCTGCCGAGCACGAGCAAGAGGCCGTTGAGCGCGAGCAGGAAGGTCCACTGGGAGTGGAAGTGGCCCTGCACCCAGGTCACCAGCGCGTCGGGGATCTGCTGGTCGACGAGGTAGTTGGTGAGGCCGAGCGCCACGCCCATCAGGATCACGACGGCGCCGACCAGTGTCGCCGACTGCACCAGCACGCGGGGCATCTCCTTCCACGGGTGCACCTCGCGGAAGATGAACAGCTCCACGCACAACGCGTAGAGGGCGCCGATCGCCGCCGACTCGACGGTGCCGGCCAACCCGGAGAGCAGGACGCCCATGACGACGATGGGCAGGCCGATGTCGAACTTGGCGAGCCACAGCGCGCGCCCGACCTCGCGCGCGTCGAACGCCTGGCGCGGCGCGCCCGCCTTGATGCCGATGCGGATCGCGTAGGCGGCGACGACCAGGATCAAGATGATTCCCGGCACCAGCCCGCCGAGGAACAGACGCTCGGCGGCGACGCCGGCGACCGCGCCGTAGAGGATCACCGGCAGCGACGGCGGGAAGAGCAGCCCGAGCGAGCCCGACGCGGTCACCAGGCCGAGCGAGAAGCCCTCCGGGTACTTGTCGTTGATGAGGGCGGGGAAGACGAGGCCGCCGAGCGCGAGGATGGTGACGCCCGAGCCGCCGGTGAAGGTGGTGAACAGCGCCATCACGCTGATGGCCATCAGCGCCAGGCCGCCCGGCATCCAGCCGAACAGCGATTTGTAGGCGCGCACCAGGCGCTGCGACGCGCTGCCCGAGGCCAGGACGTAGCCGGCGAGCGTGAGCAGCGGGATCGCCGGCAGCGTCGGGTTCTGTACCAGCTGCAGCGTCGCTTGCGGCACCGAGGCGATCGGCGAGGGGTCGTCGGCGGTGAAGAAGAGCAGCATCGCCATGCCGCTCATGGCGACGAACACGGGCGCGCCGAGCGCAAACGCGGCGACGATGAGGATGAGGCCGGGCCAGAGGAACAGGTGCGGGTGGCCTTGGCCGAGGGCAAACGCGAGCGCGCAGAGGACGCAGGCGGCGAACGAGACCGCGCGCTCGCGCCAGGTGGCGCCGGCGCCCTGAGTGAACCAGATGAAGCGCGCGCAGATGAGCGCGAAGGCGACGGGCACGATGACGCCGCCCCACCACTCGGGGATGCCGCCGGGCAAGAGGTCGGCCGAGACCCTGTTGTCCTTGAGCGCGATGTAGCTGGCCCAGGCGAGCATCATCGCGGTCACCGACGAGACGGCGCCGCCGAGATAGCCGGCGACGCGGCGGAGCGGATGGTTCGGCCGCAAAAAGGCTGTCGTCGCCAGCCCGAGGTGCTTGCCGGAGGCGGTGGCGCCGAGTGCGCCGATGAAGCCGAGCCACACCGACAGGTGCTGCACGATCGGACCGAGCCCCGGGCCCTGTCCGCGGATCTTGCGCAGCAGCACCTCGGCGACCGGGATGAGCACCATCGCGATCGAGATGACGACGATGAAGGCCGTCTCGACGATCGTCGTGTGCTTCGCGGACGAGTGCGTGTCGGTGCTGCTTTGTCCGGTGGCAGGATCGAGGTCGATCATTTACTATCGAGGCCCTTATGCTATCGCCATACTTTATCACGCGCCGCCTGTCGCTGGCCGTTCTGTTGCTGGGTGCGGGATGTCTCAAGCAGATCGCGCTCGGCAGCGTCGCCGACTCGCTGTCTGCCTCTGGCAACGGCTACGCGCGTGACGATGATCCCCAGCTGGTGCGGGACTCGATCCCCGTGATCATCAAGCTGATGGAGCAGATCCACGAGGCCCTGCCCAGGCACGAGGCGCTGGCGGTCGCGCTCACACGTACGACTACCTCCTACGGGGTGGCCTTCATCGCCGACGACGCCGATCGGGTCGAGGACAAGGACGTGGAGGCGGGCCGCGTCCTGCGCGCGCGCGCCAGACGCATGTTCCTGCGCGCGCGCAGCTACGGCCTCGACGCCGTGGAGCTGGCGCTGCCGGGCAGCCGCCTCGCCCTTCTGGGCGACGATCGCGATAAGCGGGCGGCGGTGATCGCGCGCGCCAAGAAGGAGGACGTGCCGGCGCTGTATTGGCTGGCAGCGGCGTGGGGAGAGGCGATCGCGAACGCCAAGGACGACATGCGGCTGGTGGGAGATCTGCCGGTCGTCGCGGCGCTGATGAAGCGGGCGCTCGCGCTCGACGAGTCGTACGACGAGGGCTCGATCCACGAGTTCTTCATCACCTACGACGCGTCGCAAGGTGACGGCAAGGCGGCGGCCAAGAAACATTTCGAGCGTGCGCTCGAGCTCTCGCACAATAAAAAGCTGTCCCCCTACGTCACGTATGCAGAGGCGGTGTGCGTCGATACTCAGGACAAGAAGGAATTCGTGCGGCTGCTCGACAAAGTGATAGCGTTCGATGTCGATTCGGATCTCGATCACCGGCTGGTCAATATCTTGGCGCAGCGACGGGCGCGCTGGTTGCTGTCGCGAATCGCCGACCTGTTCGCGGAGTAGAGAGGAGCCTATGAAAAAGCTCGCATTCGCCTTGATCGCTCTTTTGTTCGCAGTGCCTGCGCAGGCCGACATCGTCATCAAGCTCGGCACGCTGGCGCCCAACGGCTCGACGTGGCACACGCTGCTCAAAGAGATGGGGCAGAAGTGGGAGCAGGCCTCCGGCGGCAAGGTCAAGCTGCGCATCTATCCCGGCGGCGTGCTCGGCAACGAGGGCGACATGGTGAAGAAGATGCGCATCGGCCAGCTGCAGGCCGCGGCGCTCACCACCATCGGCCTGCACGACATCGCGCCCGAGGCGCAGGCCATCGACGTGCCGATGATGATCGATTCGTGGCCGACCTACGACTACGTCATGGATCGGATGGCGCCCAAGCTCGAGCGCGTCATCGAGGGCAAGGGCTACGTCGTGCTCGGCTGGAGCGAGGTCGGCTTCGTGCGCTTCTTCTCGACCAGGAGGTACTCGTCGCTGGCGGAGATGCAGCGGGCCAAGATGTTCTGCTGGGAGGGCGACCCGGCGTCGGCGGAGGCGTGGCGCGCGGGCGGTTTCCATCCGGTGGTCATGTCGTCGACCGACATCGTGCCCGGCTTGCAGACGGGGCTGATCGACACGGTGGCGCTGGCACCTCTGTACGCCTACTCGTCGCGGATGTTCGAACGGGCGAAGTACATGCTCGATCTGCCGTGGGCGGTGCTCACCGGTGGCACGGTGGTGCGCAAGGATGAGTGGGACAAGGTGCCCGCCGACCTCAAGCCCAAGCTGATCGAGATCTCGCGCGAGTACAGCAAGCGGGTCGCGACCGAGGTGCGGCGCATGGACACCGAGGCGCTGGAGAACATGACCAGGCAGGGGCTGGTGGTGGTCAAGCCGGCCGACCCGCAGGACTTCGCCAAGGCGGCGCAGCAGGCATACAGCGTCGTTCGCGGCAAGGTGGTGCCGGCGGAGACGTTCGACGAGGTGCGGAAGCTCGTCGAAGAGGCGAAGGCGCAGTCGGCCAAGAAGTAAGTTGCTCGCGATCCCACTGGCCGTCGTTGCGGCGCTCACGACCTGGCCGCACGCCGAGCTGGAGCGGCTGGCGCCGCTGGCCGCGATGGCCGATCTCGCCTGCATCGAGTCGAACCCAGACGGCACCATGAAGCAGGTGACGCTGCTGGCGTGGGTGCCGGCGCCGCCATCGGTCGTGCGCGACGTGATCGTGCGGACGGACAAGTATCACGAGTTCATCCCCAACCTGTCCCGGTCGACGCGCGAGCCGGCGGAGCCGCACGCCGGAGACGGTCGCTGGAAGTCGGCGTGGCGGATGGAGCTGCCCGTCTCCAGCTTCGAAGGCGTCAACGAGTACTCCATCGAGCGCACGGCCGACGGCGGCGAGGCGATCGTCTCCCACGGCGACGACGACGACGCGAGCTACCGCTACGAGCTGCTCCCCGCCGGCGGCGGCACCCTGCTCGTGCAGTACGGCTACACCGACGTGAAGCACTCGAACGCGTTCGTGCGCTCGTTCGTCAAGCGGCAGCCGATGATGGAGCACGGGCTGGCGCTGTCGGCACAGCTGATGTTCGTGACGGCCATGCGCGCCGAGGCGATCCGGCGCGCGGGAGCGCCGCGCATCGCCCCGCCGGCGACGGACCAGCCGCCGTCCTTCGCGCCGCTTTTGGCGCGCGGGCAGGTGGCGGTGATGCGCGCCGGCCTGGGCGAGGTGAGCGTGCTCGACCGCGTCTACACGTCGGAAGCGCGGGTGGCGGCGCTGATCGCGCGCGCGGCCGACTACGCGTCGTTCGTGCCCGGCGTCGACAAGAGCTACCCGCACGGCGACGGCGTCTTCGTCGAGATGGAGCTGCCGATCGTGACCTGGGCCTCGACCTGGGCGTTTCGCCAGGGGCCCCACGCCGTCGACGGCGCGGCGCTCGATGGCGATCTGCGGGGCGCGCGCTGTCGCTGGGATCTCTCGCCGCGCGGCGACCAGGAGACCCTGGTCGTCTACCGTGTCCGCCAGAAGCTGGACGCCGGCAGCATCATCCTGCGCAAGCTGTTCCACTATCAGCCCTCGCTCGAATACGGCATCAACGTCGCCCTCGGCCTGGTCTGGATGCGCGCAGTGCGCGGGCGCGCCGAAGGGTGGCGCTGAGTCGGACGGTTCGGCTAGCTGCTCGCCCTCATGATTCATCACATCTCGGTGCGAGCTCTCGAAAGGTTCCGCTTTCAGACTCGCGTCGCATCGAGAGCGCGACTGAGCGCCACGTCCGGCTCCGCGCGCACTGCCCCGCTGGGCTCAAACAGTCCTCGCCACCGGACCGCTGTGCTCGATTAGACCCCTTGCCGGTGCTGCGGAACTCGCCCAGCGGGGCAGTGCGCGCGGAGCCTCTGGGCTCGTCCAAAAAACCGGACGGTCGCAGCGCGTGGAGCGGCTGCTCTCGACGACGCATGAGCTTCGGCAATCGTGCTTGGCTGAGGGTTCCGACGACCGCCCGCGGCCCGTCGGCGCCAATCGGCGAAACTTCTCCTGATGGCGTGGCGTTTGGGCGCGCTCGCGATGCGACGCTGTTGGCTCAATCAAATGCGGAGATGTGATTAGTCACGAGAGCTGCTCGCCAGCGCGGCGGTGACGACGGCCAGGGATCGCTCGTAGCGGTGCGAGGTGTTGAAGTGGCCCCCTTCGAACTCTTCGTGGGTGCGCGCCACGCCGTACCCGGCGAGCTTGGCGGCGAGCTGGCGCGTCGCCAGCTGCAGGTTGAACTCGTCGCCGATGCCGGCGTCCAGGTAGACGGCCGCCATCCTGCCGAGCGCGGAGCGATAGCGCGCCTCGTCGACCATGCGCACCGGATCGCACGCGAGCCAGCGCGCCCAGACCTCGGGCCGGAGCGCGCAGGTCGACAGGTCGACCGGCAGCTCGAACCCCTCGCCGAAGCCGTACGGGCCCGTCGCCGAGGGCGACCACGCCGCCGCGCAGCACAGGTGCGACATGACCTCGAACGCCTGCTGCCCCTTGTGCGGCTGCTGCTCGAACCAGCGCAGGAACGCCCCCAGTCCGCCGCGCTTCTCCAGCGCCAGCACCGTGTGCGGCAGCTCGCGCAGGTACGAGATCTCGAACGCGCCGTCGCCCGCGTGCGCGCCCACCGCCGCCACGACGTCCGGCCGCTGCATCGCCAGCACCAGGGCGCCGTAGCCGCCCGAGGACTTGCCGACCACGGCGCGCGCCTCGCGCCGCGGGATGGTGCGCAGCGCGCCGTCGACGAACGGCACCAGCTCGTCGCACAGATAGCTCTGATAGCGGCCCGTCGCCGGCGAGTCGACGTATTGCGAGCCGCCGTAGCGGGTGAAGCAGTCGGGGGCGACCACGATCGCCTCGCGCACGCGGCCGGCGCGCATCGCCTCGCCGAGCCGGATCGGCAGCGGCGTCTGCCAGGCCGCGCGATTGAAGGCGAGCTGCCAGCCGTTGCCGCCGAAGCCGGCGAGCAGGATGACGAGCGGAAAGCGGCGGGGCGCGCCTGCGTCGTACGACGGCGGCAGCAGGACCACCACATCGCGCCGCGCCGCATCGCCCAGCGGATTGTCGGCGAGCAGCCGCGACTCGTGCGTCAGCACCTCTACGCGCATCGGCGCATGGTAACGTAACCGCGATGCCTTCGCGCGTGCTCGTAGCCGCGGTGGCGCTGGCGACGGCGCTGTGCTCGACGCGCGCGCGCGGCAGCGGCTTCGAGCTGGTCGAGCAGTCGCCCGAAGCCGTCGCCACCGCCGGCGCCCAGACCGCGGACGCCCAGGCCGCCGCCGCCGTCTACTACAATCCAGCGGCGCTGGCGTTCCAGCCGGGCCTGACGGTGCAGGGCGGCGCCAATCTTCTCGCCTATCGTGGCAGCGCGACGCCGGCGTCGGGCGGCGCGGTCGCCGACTCCGCGTTGTACGCGACCCCCACCGTGTTCGTGGGCCAGCGCATCGCCGAGCGCTACGCCGTCGGCATCGGCGTCTTCGATCCGTTCGCCTGGTCGAGCGCGTACCCGGCGGGCTGGGCGGGCCGCTTCGCCGGCATGGCCTTCGATCTGCG
Source organism: uncultured delta proteobacterium (assembly GCA_963816965.1). Lineage (GTDB taxonomy): Bacteria > Myxococcota_A > Polyangia > Palsa-1104 > Palsa-1104 > JAQBQH01. The sequence continues at coordinate 13,328 of CAWFMP010000003.1, read as the reverse complement.
CGCCCTCGCCGTCAACCCGTCGGTGGCGTTCCGCCCCCGGCCCTGGATCGCCATCGGCTTCGGCGTCGACATCGTGCCGACCACGCTGGCCTACCGCCGCGCGACCGCGCTCGGGGGCGGCGCCGAGGGCGAGCTCGCCCTCGACGTCAGCGGCACCGGCGTCGGCGGCAACGCGTCGATCCTGGTGCGCATCGTGCCTCGCTGGCTCGACGCCGCCATCAGCTATCGCAGCGCCATCGATCTCGACCTGTCGTCGAGCGCGGCCAAGACCACGCTGCCCCTGCCGCACACGCTCACCTTCGCGATCGCCTCCCGTCCGATCGCCGGCCTGACGCTGACCACCGACGTGCGCCTGACGCTGTGGCAGGAGCTGCGCGCCGTCTCCTTCAGCTTCAGCGACATGACGACGCCCCAGGAGACGCTGACGCTGAGCTGGTCCGACACCGTCGGCGTGCGCGTCGGTGCCGCCTATCGCTTCCTCCGCGACGCGGGCGGCCAGCCGCGGCTGGTCGTGCGCCTGGGGGGCGGCTGGGAGCAGGGTCCGACCGCCGCCGCCGCCACCTCGCCGCTCATCGCGGACGGCGATCGCGGCCTCATCGGCGGCGGCTTCGGCGCGCGCTTCGGCGTCGTCGCCGTCGACGCTGGCTATCTGGCCGCGATCGCGACCGACCTCACCGGCGCCGACGGCACCTTCGTGGCCCGCTACCACGCCGTCACCCACACCGTCTCGGTCGCGCTGAGCTTGCGCTTGCCGAATTTTCCACGGCGACCCAGCGCGAAGCAGTGACCGGGACCTGCCGATCGAGACGCAGAACCAGATTCGCGCCGCCGGGGCCAAGCGCAACCGATTGACGAGCCAGCTCGACCCGATGCCGCCAAGGCTTTCACGGACCTGCGCATGAGCTTCGTGGTCGGGTGTGCGATGCTGTCCCAGCACAGCTTCGACGCGCTTTCGTTCGAGCCGCAGCGCGCGATCCGAACCGCCTCGGCGAAGCTGGCGTGGCGCTACGACGAGCTCGGCCGCGAGCAGGACGACGCGCTGCTGGGCGAGCTCGCGAGACCGCGCCGGCCTGCGGGCTGCGATGATCTTGTTGCCCACTTGTGATACGCTTTCAAAGCCCAGGTGCGCGATCAGACTAAAGGGGGGATGTCGCGTATCGATACGCTGCCCGACGGCTTCGACAAGCTGATCGGGCACGCGCAGCTCGTCGTGGGCGAGGTGATCGGCGGCCGCTTCAAGCTGATCGAGTCGCTCGGCAACGGCGGCATGGGCCAGGTGTTCGTCGCCGAGAACATGTCCATCGGCATGCGCGTCGCCGTCAAGCTGCTCAAGCCCGAGCTGCTCGCCAACCCCGAGTTCCGCGCCCGCTTCCAGAACGAGGCCCAGGCGGTGGCCTCCATCGAGCACCCGAACGTCGCCCGCTTCTTCGATCTCGTCGTCGGTGACCCGACCTTCATCGTCATGGAGTACGTGCGCGGCGAGACCCTGGCCAACCTCCTCAAGCGCGGGCCGCTGTCGATCGAGCGCGCGCTCGCCATCGCCGAGCGCCTCTGCTGGGGCCTCGACGCCGCGCACGCCGCCGGCGTCGTGCATCGCGATCTCAAGCCGGCCAACGTCCTGCTGGCGCCGGACGCCGAGCACGGCGAGACACCCAAGCTGATCGACTTCGGGCTGGCCAAGCTCGCCGCCGCCGCCGGTGACTCGCAGCTCACGCGCACCGGTCAGATCATCGGCACCCCGGCCTACATGTCGCCGGAGCAGATCAGGGGCGAGCGCGTCGATGGGCGGGCCGATGTCTATGCGCTCGGCTGCATGCTGTTCGAGCTCCTCACCGGCAAGGCCCCGTTCTCCAACGGCGTCGACGACGTGCAGATCCTCTATCGCCAGATGCACGAGGCCGCGCCGCCGCTGGGCAAGTTCCTGCCCGACGTGCCATCGGCGCTCGACGCGCTCATGGACAAGGCCCTGCACAAGGAGCCGGAGCGACGCTTCCCGTCGGTGCAGGCGATGGCGGCGGCGCTGAGCGAGATCGCGCTGGCGGCGGCCAGACGCTCGGGCATCAGCGGCGTGCGCGATCACTCGGGGCGCGTGGTGCTGACGGCGCAGCGGCTGCTCGACGAGCAGCGGCGCGCGCGCCGACGGACCTTCGGGCTCGGCGGTGCGGCGCTGGCGCTGGTGCTGGCCGTCGTCGGCGGTGCGGCGCTGATGCGCTGGCGCCACGCGCCGGCGGCGGTGCGAAGCCTCTTGGTGGTCACCTCGCAGCCGGCGGGCGCTCGCGTCACGGTCGACGGGCGAGCGCTCCAAGAGACCACCCCGGCCGCGCTGCGCGACCTCGGCGCCGGCATGCACGAGGTGCGGATCGAGAAGGACGGCTACGCCGTCGTCGAACGCTCGCTCACCATCGGCAAGGGCGAGCGCGCGGCCATCGACGTCGCGTTGCCGCCCAAGACCCGCCGCGTCGAGGTGCAGACGAGCCCCGACGGCGCCACCCTCTACGTCGACGGCCGCCTGGTGCCCGGCAACACGCCGACGACGGTGGCGCTCACCATCGACGACTTCCACGAGCTGCGCGCCGAGCGCCTCGGCTACGAGACGTTGGTGCGCGCCCTCAAACCGGAGGATCACAATCCGACGGTGACGCTGACGCTGCAGCCCGAGCGTCATCCGCGCGGCACGCTGATCGTCGAGGCGCAGGACGTCGCCGAGGTCTGGCTCGACGGCGTGCCGACCGGGCTGACGACGCCGACGCTCGGCTTCCACGTCGCCGTGGGCGAGCACCTGCTCGAGCTGCGGGGCCCGTCGGGCGAGCGCTCGCTGCCGAAGAAGGTGCACGTGGAGCGCGGCCAGACGTTGCGCATCACCATGGCGCTCACCGAGGCCAAGGCGCCGTGACGCGGGCGCTCGCTCTGTTGCTGGCGCTGTCGGCGGCGAGCGCGATCGCCGCCGAGCCGCATGCGCTCAAGCTGGCGGTCGTCTCGCCCGACGGGACGCTCTGGTCGCGCGAGCTGCGCGCCGCCGCGCAGGAGATCGAGGCCGGCACCGGCGGCGCCGTGCACGTCAAGCTGTACCTGGGCGCCGTCGCCGGCGACGAGACCGAGGTGGCGATGCGCATCCAAAAAGGGCAGCTCGACGCTGCCGCCTCGGCGGGCGTCATGTGCGATCAGGTGTCGCCCACCCTGCGCGCCATCTCCATCCCCGGCCTCTTCGCCACTCGCGACGAGGCGTCGGCCGTGTCGCAGCGGTTGCGGCCGGTGATGGAGGCCGAGGCGCAGCAGGCCGGCTTCGCGCTCCTCGGCGTGGCCACGCTCGGGCGGGACGTGATCTTCACGCGCACGCCGGTGCGTTCGCTGGCCGACCTGCGCGGGCTCAAGCTGTGGCGCTGGGACGGCGACAACGCCGGAATCGCCACCGCGCGCGCGATGGGCCTCAAGGTCGTGCCCACCCCGGTACACGACGCGCTCGAGGCGATGGAGGATGGGCGCCTCGACGGCTTCATGGCCATTCCGACGGCGGCGCTGGCGTTTCAGTGGTCGGCCCACACGCGCTACCTCACCAGCCTCTACGCCGGCCACCTGAACGGCTGCATCCTCATCGCCAACCGCGCCTTCGATCGCTTGCCGATCGACCAGCAGCAGATCGTGCGCGCGGCGGTGTCGAAGCTGGCGGGGCGGTTCGAGGACATCTCGCAGCGTGAGGACGAGGAGCTCATCGGCTCGCTGTTCGCCCGGCAGGGGCTGACGGTGGCGTCGCCCTCGCCGGCGTTCCGCGCCGACTTCTTCGCGGCGGCGAAGCGGGCCCGGGCGACGCTGGGTGAGGCGATCGTGCCCCGCGCCGTCGTCGAGCGGGTGCTCAAGGCGCTGGCCGACGTGAGGGCGAAATGATGCGCGCGCTCATGATCGCGGCCGCGCTGTTGGCTACGGGGGCGGCGCACGCCGATCGCATCGTCCTGCGCCTGGCGACCGCGGCCCCCGACTCGACGAGCTGGGCCAAGGAGCTGCGCGCGTTCGGCCGCAACGTGGAAGCGTCCACCGAGGGGCAGATCGCCATCAAGTGGTACATGGGCGGCGTCGCCGGCGATGAGAAGGAGGCGCTCGAGCGCATCGCCAAGTCGCAGCTCGACGGCATGGCGTCGGGCATCGTGTGCGCCCAGGTGGCGCCGTCGATGCGCGCGCTCAACGTGCCCGGCGTGGTGCAGGGCCGCGACGAAGCCAACTATGTCAGCCAGAAGCTGCAGGCGCAGTTCGCCGCCGAGGCGCAGAGCAACGGCTACGCGCTCTTGTTCACGGCGGGGCTCGGGCCCACGATGGTGTTCTCGCGCACGCCGGTGCGCACCATGGCGGAGCTGCGCTCGACGAGGCTGTGGCGCTGGGACCTGGACGAATGGGGCGTCATGGCCACGCGCGAGATGGGCATGCCGGTGCAGCCGGGCTCGCTCGAAGAAGCGGCGCGGCTGTACGACGACGGCAAGGTGGACGGCTTTACGACCATGCCGTCGGCGGCGCTGGCGTTCCAGTGGTCGACGCAGGCCAAGTACATCACGCCGCTTCCCGTCGGCTACGTGCAGGGCTGCTTGCTCCTGGCCAACCGCGCCTGGGATCGGCTGACGCAGCGACAGCGCGAGGCGGTGATGACCGCGGCGGCGAAGTGCGCGCACCGGTTCGAGGAGGTCGGGCGGGAGCAGGACGCGCAGCTGCTCGGCGGGCTCTTCGCGCGGCAGGGGCTGAAGACGGTGCCCCTGTCGCCGTCGCTGCGCGCACAATACTTCGAGGCGGCGCGCGCGGCGCGCGAGCGGCTGGGCGACAAGCTCCTGTCGCGCGCGCTGCTCGACGACGTCATGCGCCTGCTCGCCGACTACCGGGCCGAGATGGGGCGGTAGTCGCGCTCGGCGCGCTGCTATAACAGCGGCGTCGGGGCGGCCGAGATCTTGAGCTCGCGCACCAGCCGCGCCACCAGCTCGTCGTAGACGGCCTTGAGCCCGGCGTCGTCGCGCACCTCGGCGAACATGCGTCCGCCCGCGATCATCCCGTGGCCGCCGGCGGCGCCGCTGCCGCCCACGACGCGGCGGATGAGCGACCCGGCGGTGGCGTCGTTGATGTCGGTGCGGATCGACAGATACGCGGTGCGGCTGTGCTGCCCGACGCACAGGACCCAGTGCGCCTTCTCGTACGGCAGCATGAGGTCGGCCACCTCGGCCACCAGGTCGGGATAGTCGAGCGCGCCCAGGTTGATGGCGAGCAGCTCGCCCCACACCGTCGCCGAGCGCAGCGCGCGATCGAGCGCGACGAAGTGCTCGCGGCCGAGCTTGGGGTTCTGGATGTTGTAGAGCCGCTCGAAGTCGGCCACCTTCGACAGCTCGACGTAGGCGTCGCGCTCGTCGGGGCCGCTCTCGCGTCCGAGGTCACGCGTCTCGGACTTGAGCGCGTACAGGAACGCCGTCGCCAGCGTGGGGTCGATCGCGATCTTCTGCTCTTCGAGGTAGCCGTAGACGATCGTCGCCGTCGCGCCCATCTCGGTGCGGATGTCGAGCCAGGGGACCGGGCCCAGGTTGTCGCGTGGCGGGTGATGATCGATGATCACGTCCACCGTACGCTCGGGCGGCAGCGAGTTGTTGCCCGTGCCCGGCTGCGTATCGACCATCGCGACGACCGAGTACGCCTTCCAATCGAGCCGCTCGATGGGCACCAGATCGATCTTCAGCTCGCGCACCATCGCGCGATTCTCGGCGCGGCCGATGATCCCGCCGATCGTGATCGTCGACGGCAGGCCGGCCTTCTCGAACAGCTTGCGCAGGCCGAGCGCCGCCGCCAGAGAGTCCGGGTCGGGGTTGTCGTGCGTCATGATGGCGGCACGTCCGCCGTTGGCGCGCTGCTTCAGTGCCGCCAGGCTGGCGGCCAGGTCGAAGCTCATCCCGGCACCAGCGTATCCGTCTTCGCCGCGACGGGCAACTCAGCGATGGACCACTTCGAGCGGCACATGCAGGCTGCCGAGCGAAGCGCCGGAGCGCGCATCGTGCACCTCCCAGCTCAGGTCGAGCGCGCCCTGCCGAGCACCGGTGGCCCGCTTGAAGTAGAGAAAGCCGCTGACGCGCGCGCCCGGCGGCAACACGCCCTCGGGCAGCCCGGCCTCCAGCACCTCCGTCGACGGGCGCGCGGGATAATACGTCGGGCCCCAGAAGAAGACCCAGTCGTTGTAGTAGGGCGGATAGAACCAGGGGCCGCCCCAGTAGCCGACACCCCAACCGTAGTAGGGGCGCAGGCCGCTGTGCACGCGGTAGCCGTTCCAGCCGCCGCCGCCGTAGCCCCAGCCGCCGCCGACACGATGTCCGCCGGGCGGGCCGACGATGATTCCGCCGCGCCCCATCGGACCGACGCTGCGTGCGCCGCCGCCCGAGCGGGCGGGCGGCGGGCCGACGACGCGGCCTCCGCCGTGAAAGCCGCCGCCGCCATGAAAGCCGCCGCCGCCGTGGAAGCCGCCGCCGCCATGACCGCCCCCGTTGACGGCGACGACGAGCGGACCGTTGGACGCGAGCAGCACCGGCTTTGCCGGCTGCGACAAGATCGGAGCGTCGCCCTCCGAGACCGCGGTGGCGGGGATGTACGGGTTGATCGCGGCGTAGCGGAAGCCGCTCGAATCGCGCAGCGCCAGATCGACGTAGCTGACGCGCACCTCGTACGGACCGGGGTTGTACAGCTCGACGGCGATCGGCGTGACGTAGTCGGCGAGGTCGAACGGATAGGCGTCCCACTGGTCGGCGAACGCGACCATGGTCACGCCGTTGGCGGGACCCTGGCCTTGCGCTACGACGCGGTCGATGCCGCCGCGGGGAACCACGGCGAACTCCGGCCCGCACGCGGCCGCGAACAAAGTGCACATCAAAGCGAAGAAGATCCGGCGCATGGTCGTACTCCGATACCTTGAATGTGGGCATTGACACCCGTTAAATCAAGCACCTGACGCTGCGTTGCGTCATGGGCCCGGAATCAATGGGTAGGACGGGGCTTTGCCGGCGCCGGTTCCGCGCCCGGCGCGATTTCAGGCGCTCAGGTCGGCGTCGTCGACGCCGGCCTTCTGCGCCTCGCGGATGATCTCGCGCGCCGGCGGCGCGGCCAGGTAGCGCGCGCGCCACGCCGGATCGCGCAGTCGGCGCGCCTTGCGCTGCACCTCGAGGTGGGCGCGCCGCAGCGCCTCGCGCGCGACCGACTCGGCGCCGGCGGCGCGGGCCGTGCGCGCGTGGATGAAGAGCACCTCCTCGGGCGAGTCGACGTCGCGCCCCGACTCGAAGAGCGCCACCGCTTGCGTCGAGCGCGCGAGCGCCTCCTGGTAGCGCTCGGCGCGCGCCAGCGCCAGCGCCTCGGCGCACAGGCCGTAGACCTCGCCGTTGGCGATCTCGGCTTCGCGCGCCAGCCGCGTCGCCGATTGCGCCAGCTCGAAGGCGCCGTCGGGCGAGCCGCCGCGATCGAGCCGGCAGAACGCCAGGTACACGAGCGCGCGAATCTCCTGGTAGCGGTTGCGCGTCTCCGACGCCAACTCGAGCCCGCGCTCGAGCTGCGCGTCGGCCTCGGCCGGCTTGCCCTCGCGCAGCGACACCTGCGCCAGCGAGATGAGCGCGTCGGCGAGGCCGGGCTGATCGCTGAGCGCGGTGTGGATCTCGAGCGCCTTGTCGAGGTAGCGGCGGGCGCGCGCGAAGTCGCCCAGGTCGGCGTAGGTCTGCCCGATGTTCGCCAGCTTGACGCCGATGCCGGCGCGATCGCCGAGCTCCTGCGCCAGCCGGAGGGAGCGCTTGTAGTGCACCAGCGCCTCCTCGTACTCGCCCAGGCCGACGAAGACCCAGCCCATGTTGTTCAGGGTCGCCGCCTCCAGGCGGCGTACGCCGAGGCGGCGGTAGATGACGAGCGCCTCGGCGTAGCTCGAGACGGCGTCGCGCAGCCGCCCGGTGTGCACGTGCACGTTGCCGATGGCGTTGAGCGCCTGCGCGCGCGCCAGCAGCGGATCGCGCTCGGTGAGCCGCGCGGAGCGGGGCGAGTCGCCTTCGCCGTTGCGCCGGGCAGCGTGCCCGTGGTCGTCGGCGCTCTCGCCGATCACCGCCAGCGCGCGCTGCGCCAGGTCGAGCGCCTCGGCGTTCTTGCCGATGTTCATGAGCAGCGTGGCGGAGAGGCGCAGCGCCTCCGACTCGACCAGGACGTCCTGCGCCGCTCGCGCCAGCTGGAGCGCGCGGTCGAGCTCGCGGCGGGCGGCGGCGTGCTTGCCGACGTCGAGGTAGAGCAGGCCCAGCCGGCAGAACGCCTCCGCCTCGAGCTTGCGCCCGGCGCCCGACGGCTCGCGGGCCGACATCGCGGCGGCGTGCTTGCGCATGTGCGTGCACCTCGCGCAGCTGCGCCGGGCGCTTGCCCCAGCCGCGCAGGATCTGCTCGCGCTCGCCGTGCACGGTGTAGCGCTCCTGGTGGGCGTCGGCGGGTAGAAGCTCGAGCGCGCGGGAGAGGATCTGGAAGGCGTCGGCGTTGCCGGCGTTGTCGCGGGCGTAGATGCCGGCGGAGACCAGCGCGCGCCCGGCGGCCGGTCGATCGCCCGAGGCGGCCAGGTGGTCGGCCAGACGCGCGTCGTCGGCGCCGCGGCGATACGACGGCGCGCGCACCAGTCGATCGGCGGCAACGGAGTGGAGCAGCGCGCGCGTCTCGGGCGGCAGGCCCGAGTAGGCCACCTCCTTGGTGACGCTGTTGCGGAAGGAGTAGGCGCCGGGGCCGCGGCCGTAGACGTCGCCCGCCGCCGACGCCGGCGCGATCAGGCCGCGCGAGGAGAGGCGCACCAGCGCCCGCGACAGCGCCTCGGGCGTCGACGCCCCGGTGAGCGCTTGCAGATCCTCGACGCGGAAGATGCGGCCGAGCAGCGCGGCGCGGCGGATGGTGTCGCGCTCGTCGTCGGGCAGGCGGTCGAGGCGCGAGGCCACCACCGCCTCGACCGTCGTCGGCACGCTCACCGCCTCGTCGCGGCGCACCCAGGCAGGCGCTGCTTGGGATCGCTCTCCGCGACCGCCAGGATGCCGCGCTCCACGAGCGACTCGATGATCTCGTTGATGTAGAAGGGGTTGCCGCCCGCGCGGTCGAGGATCTCGCGCAGGAGCGCGCGGGCGTCGGCGGCGTCGCAGAAGCGGCGCGGCGACCAGCTCCTCGCGCTCGCGCTGGCTCAGCTCGCCGACCAGGACGGCGGTGATCTTGTCCGACCGCGCCAGCTCGCCCATGCGCTCGTCGTGCCGCGCGGTGGCGATGCCGAGGACGGGGCGATCGAGCGGATCGCGCACCAGCGCCGTCAGGATCTCGAACGACTGCGAGTCGGCCCAGTGCATGTCCTCGACGACGACGACGAGCGTGCGCCCCTCGGCGAGGCGCGCCTGCAGCTTGCGCATCGCCGCGTACAGGCGGTGGCGCCGCTCGCCGGCATCGAGCTCGTCGGCGCCCTGCACCTTGACCCCGAGCAGCACGCCGAGGGCGTCGGCGACCTGGCGCGCGTCGCGACTGATGGCGTCGCTGCGCTCGCTCCCCCGCCGCCCGGCTTGAACAGGAGCTGCACCGCCGACTCGACGCGCCGCTTGACCTCGCGCGGCTCGGCGTCCTCGGAGAGGCCGAACAGATCGCGCGTCAGATCCGGCGATCACCGCATAGGGCGTGGTCGCGCAGCGAAGGCCGGCCGACGCAGCGGAGCACCAGGTGCGTGGTCGGATCGAGCTTGTGGCGGAAGGCGTCGACGATGCTGCGCCTTGCCCACGCCGGCTTCGCCGAGGACGAGCACGTAGCGCGCGCGGCTCTCGGCGACGACGGCGCGGTGCGCGTCGCGGAGCATCGCCAGCTCGAGATCGCGGCCGACCAGGCGCCGCAGCCCCGCGTGGTCGGCGAGGCGATCGGCGCGGGGCCGCGGCCCGAGCAGGCGATAGACCTTGGCGTGCGCGACGCTGCCGCTGGCTTCGCGCGCGCCGCGGGGTCGCGCGTTGCCCGGCGAGGTCTCGCTGTCGGGCGGCAGGTCGATGGCGTCGAGCTCCTCGAAGCTCCAGTCGTTGCGCGCGCCGCGGAAGATGCCGCCACCACGACGAGGATCTCGCCCGGCATGGCCTCGGTGCGCCAGGCGGCGCGCGATCTGCGTGGTCTGGCCGAGCAGCTCGTACTCGAACTTGGGCGCGTCGGTGGCGGCGCCGGCGGTGCGCGACACCAGCGCCGTGCCGCGCTGACAGCCCGATGGCCAGGCGCAGCTGGCGGCGACAGCTCGCGCGAGATGCCGTCGAGCGCGTCGATGAGCGCGCGCGCCAGCTCGACGGCGCGGGCGGCGTCGTCCTCGGTGCCGACGGGCAGGCCGATGACGTAGGTGAAGCCGCGATCGTCGAGCCGATCGGGGTGCGCCTGGTGCTTGTAGGCGACGTGCTCGGTCACGCGCAGAAAGTCGAGCAGCGCCTCGCGCGCGCGCGCTTCGCCCATGTTGCGCCGCAGCGCCCGGCAGCCCCGACAGCTCGCCCTCGACGACGACCACGCTGCTTGCGCTCGGACGGCTGCAGGAGCTGATCCTTGTCGCGCTCCTGATTGCGGCCGAGCGACGGCCGTGGCGTCGACGCGTGCGACGCCTCTTCGGCGCGCCGGCTCGGCGGGCGCCGGTGGCGCGCCGTGGCGCTCGGTCTCGCGGGATCACCTGCGCCACGAAGCGCGGCCATCGCGCCCGACTCGAAGATCTTGCCCTCCTTCGACGACAGCTCGAAGAAGAACTGCCCGAGCGCGCGGTGCAGATCGCGCGCGGTCTGAAAGCGATCCTCGGGCCGCTTGGCCAGGCGCTTGAGGATGATCGCCTCCAGCTCCTCGGGGATCGACGCGTCGAGCTCGCGCGGCCGCGGCACCTGCGCGTTCTTGATGGCGTTGAGCGCCTGCTTGCCCTTGAGGTTGCCGAACAGCGCGCGCGCGCAGGTCAGCTCCCACAGCACGATCCCCGTGGAGAAGATGTCGGCGCGCGGATCGACCGGCGTGCCCGCCGCCTGCTCGGGCGACATGTAGGCGAACTTGCCCTTGACGACGCCCTTCCTCCTCGCGCACGTGGCGCGCCCGCGCGATGCCGAAGTCGACCAGCTTCACCATCCCGTCCCACGACACCAGGATGTTCTGCGGCGACACGTCGCGGTGCACGATGCCGAGCGCCTCGCCGTACTCGTCGGTCTTGCGGTGCGCGTAGTCGAGCGCCTTGGCCACCTGCTGGCCGAGGTAGGCGCACAGGCCGAACGGGATGCGCGCCCCGACCTCGACGGCGGCGTTGAGGATGCGCAGCAGATCGACGCCCTCGACGTGCTCCATCGCCAGGATAGTAGGTGGGGCCGATCTGTCCGTAGCCGAAGGTCTGGACGATGTTCGGGTGGTTGAGGTTGACGGCGATCTTGGCCTCGTCCTCGAACATCTGACGGAACTGCGGGGTCTCCGCCAGCGACGGGTGGATCTTCTTGATGACGAGGATCTTCGCCAGCCCCTGCGCCAGCGGCTCGCGCGCCAGGAACACCTCGGCCATCCCGCCCGCGCCGAGGCGCCTCACCAGTTGATATTTTCCGAACGCTTCCACGAGTGCCGGGGTAACGTACCGTCGAATCGTAGCATCAAGCGCTACAAAGGGGAGAGCGATGGGCGACGCGCCGAAGGTGAGCGGCCCCGATCTGGCGGCGGGGGTGGCGGTGAGCGACCTCGTCGACGGCAAGCCGCTGGTAGGGCACGTAGGTGACAAGAGCGTGATGCTGGTGCGGCGCGGCGACGAGATCTTCGCCACCGGCGCCACCTGCACCCACTACTCGGGTCCGCTCGGCGAAGGGCTGGTGGTCGGCGAGACGGTGCGCTGCCCGTGGCACCACGCCTGCTTCGATCTGCGCACCGGCGAGGCGCAAAAGGCGCCCGCGCTCAACCCGATCCCCTGCTACGCAGGTGGAGCGGCAGGGCGAGCGCGTGCGCGTCGGCGACGAGCGCGCGCCGGCGCCGCTGCCGCCGTCGGCGGCGGACGAGCCGCAGGCGGATCGTGATCGTGGGCGCCGGAGCCGCCGGAGCAGGCGTGCGCCGAGCAGCTGCGCCGGCGACGGCTATCGCGGGCAGCTGGTGCTGATCGGCGCCGACGCGGCCGGGCCCGTCGATCGCCCGAACCTGTCGAAGGACTACCTGGCCGGCACGGCGCCCGAGGAGTGGCTGCCGCTGCGCCCGCGCCGAGTTGGTTCGCCGAGCGCGGCATCGAGCTGCAGCTCGGCGCCCGCGTGGCGTCGATCGATCCTGCCGCGGCGCACGGTCACGCTCGAGAGCGGCCGCAGCTACGAATACGACGCGCTCCTTCTCGCCACCGGCGCCGAGCCGATCAGCTCGACATCGCCGGCGCCGACTCGCCGCGCGTTCGCTATCCTGCGCACGCTCGACGACAGCCGGCAGATCATCGCCGCGCGCGCAGGCGGGCGCGCGCGCCGTGGTCATCGGCGCCAGCTTCATCGGGCTCGAGGTCGCCGCTTCGCTGCGCGCGCGGCAGGTGGAGGTGCACGTGGTCGCGCCCGACGAGGTGCCGCTCGGGCGGGTCCTGGGCGCCGAGCTCGGCGCGCTACCTGCAGCAGGTGCACGAGGAGCACGGCGTGCGGTTCCACCTCGGGCGCAAGCCGGCGGGCGATCGAGCGGCCGGCGGCGACGCGCTCGGTGCAGCTGGACGACGACAGCCGGCTCGCCGTGCGACTTCGTGGTGGTCGGCATCGGCGTGCGGCCCGCGGTCGTCGCTGGCCGAGAAGGCCGGCCTGCGCGGTGGACAACGGCATCGTCGTCGACGCGCAGCTGCGCACCAGCGACGCGCGACATCTTCGCCGCCGGCGACCTGGCGCGCTATCCCGACGCGCGCAGCGGGCGAGCCGGATCCGCGTCGAGCACTGGGTGGTGGCGCAGCGCCAGGGGCAGACGGCGGCGCGCAACATGCTCGGCGCGCGCGAGCCGTTCGACGACGTGCCGTTCTTCTGGAGCATGCACTACGACGTGGGCATCAACTACGTCGGCCACGCCGCCGACTGGGATCGCGTCGAGCTCGACGGCAATCCGGCGGCCAGGGACTGCGCGGCGCGCTTCTTCGCCGGCGGCGAGCTGGTGGCGATGGCGACCATCTTCCGCGACCAGGAGAGCCTGGACACCGAGCGGCGACTGGAGGAAAATCGTCGCTAGGAGGCAGTACATGCGGGTCCTCGGCCTTGGCTTCATCCTGATGGTCGCATTTGCTGTCCTCGGCATCGACGTGCCGGAGAGCCTGCGCGTGGGCGCGCTCCGCTGCGGCGAGGCGCAGGCGAAGCACCATCACCGGCACCATC